>NZ_CP150356.1:10110000-12479487 GCF_051521505.1 Sorangium sp. So ce1014 | reverse complement strand
CGCTGCTCTGAAGTCCGCTCCACGAAAATAGGTTTCGGGGGCGACCGAAGAACCGTCGCCCCCAACTTATCCACAGGTCTCACAGCGAGGACTCGCCTCTAACTCCTGGAGATCTCTATGTTATTCTGAATGTAATCGAAGGGCGTGTCGACTTTTCAACAGTCCGCCCACGGCCGCTTCGCCCTCGGGAAATCGTCCGCATGCCTCCACAGAATGCGGGTCGATGGTACGGCCCCACTGCACCGGCGCCGGGCTCAGTCTCAGCCGAGCACGCCGATCGAGGTGGGGGTGCAACCGTCGCGTCGAGGTCCATTGCATTGGAAGACAGATCGGCACAGCCGTCCCCCATACCGCCTCACAGAGCTCGGTAGCCCGCAGCGCCCCTTTCGAGGCCACCCTTTGGAGGACCCGGTGCGGCACAGGACCGCCCCGAGGACGAATCCGAGGTAGCACCGGGTGAGTCCGGGCGTCTATCCCCAACTGCGAAACTTGATTCAAGTATCGAATATAACTGGTGTAAATTCAGTCCGTGGCGCACTGCGAAAACGGGTTCGCGTCCGTTGCGCTCTGGCCCTCGGACACAAGGCGCCAAAACTCCCGACACGGGTCGGTGATTTTCACGACGCGCTCACGATGGCAGAGCAAAACCCGCTCATCTCGTCGTCAAGAGACTAAAAGGGGCGGATTTTCCTGCTTTTTTAGGAATGCGGAGGCCGTCCAGCACAGAGCGACCGGCCGGAAGCCATTTTCGGGGGCCGAGAATTTGCCCCCAGGGCCCCGGTCTGGGGTATGGCGAAGCGATGGCGTCGGGGATCCGGTTGACAAGGGGGGCACTCCTCGCTCATCGGCCGGAGCGGCCGTCGTGCCGGTCGGCGAGCGCCGCGCGGGCCAAGGCCCTCTCGGCAGCCGGCGCGCTCGCGCTGGCCGCGGCCGCGGGGCCGGCGGCGGCCGAGGAGCTGCCGCCCCAGCTCGCCTACGCCTACGGCGAGAACGAGACGCCCCGCGCGGCGGCCCTCGGCGGCGCGCTGCGCGCCCTCGGGAACGGGACCTCGGCCGTTTTCCTGAACCCGTCCGCCATGGTGGAGACCCGCGTCTACCACCTCCAGGCGCTCTTCCAGGGCAGCCCGGAGGCCGGCCGGCACACCTACGGCGGCGTCGTCGTCGACTCGGTCACAGGCAAGCTCGCGGGGGCGATCTCCTTCGTGGGCGGCTTCGTCGACGGCGACGGGATCGACCGGTCGTTCCTCGACGCGCGCGCGGCCCTCGCCTACCCCATCAGCGAGCGCCTCTTCGTCGGGGTCACCGGCCGCTACGCCAAGATCACGCAGGACGGGACGCTGCGCGAGGGGGGCCTCGGCGACAGCTACGTCTCGCGCGGGCTGCGCGAACGGGAAGACGGAAAGGTCGTCGGCCGGCACTCCTTCGTCGACGAGTTCACGTTCGACGCCGCCCTCACCGTCAAGGCGACCGACAACCTCTACATCGCCGCCGTCGGGCAGAACCTCACCTACCCGGACCACGGGCTGCTCCCCACGACGGTCGGCGGCGGCATCGGGTTCGGCACCGAAGACCTCTCGATCGAGGTCGACGGGCTCGCCGACCTCAACTCCTACCGCGACACAACCTACCGCCTCATGGCGGGCGGCGAGTACCTCGTCGCCGATCGCTTCCCGCTCCGCGCCGGCTACCGCTTCGACCAGGGCGCCGACCAGCACGCGCTGTCGCTCGGCGCCGCCTACGTGGGCCCACAGTTCGCCGTCGAGGGCACCGTGCGGCGGGCGCTCGCCGGCGGCGGGCCCACCACGTTCGTCGTCGGGCTCTCGTACCACCTCGAATCGAGCGGGCTGACCCGAGCGACGTCCGACGGCTTCTAGTCCCCTCGTCCTGACGGCGCCTCCGGCGCGCGGCGGCGGGCGCGAGCGCGTCGCGCGGCCCGACCGCAGGCCGCCGCGCCCCCGTCGAGGCCCGCCTCCCCCTTCTCGCCGCGCCGCGCCTGCTCTAGGTCGGCCCCACGTGCTGTGCCTGACCCTACCGACCGATCCACGCTGGGCTGACGTGGCGCTCGCCGACCTGCCGGCGCTCCTGACCGACCACGCCCACTGCGAGATGAAGGCGGCGTCCAACGCCCTGTCCCTCGCCGCGCGCTGGCCGTCGATCCCGCGCCTCGCGCGGGCGCTCGTCGATCTCGCCGAGGAGGAGCTCCGGCACTTCCGCGCGCTGCTCGACGTGATCGAGCAGCGCGGCCTCGCGCTCGGCAAGCCGGAGACCGACGTCTACGCGAGCGAGCTGCGCAAGGCGGCCTCCAGCACCTGCGCGCGCAACGCGAAGGCCGCGCTCATCGATCGGCTGCTCGTCGGCGCCCTCATCGAGGCCCGCTCCTGCGAGCGCTTCCGGCTGCTCGCCGACGGGCTCGCGGCGCGCGCGCACGAGCTCGCGCCGCTCTACGAGGAGCTCTTCGCGTCGGAGGCCCGGCACTACCGGACCCTCGTCGACCTCGCCGTCGAGATCGCCGGCGACGAGGGCGCGACGCGGGGCCGGCTGGCCGAGCTCGCGCGCGCCGAGGGCGAGATCGCCGGGCGGCTCGGGACGGCACCCGCGGTGCACGGGTAGGTGACCATGGACATCGATCTGATCCGCCTCGATCAGGACGTCGCTCGGGCGGCGCGCGCGTGGCGCGCGGCGCTCGACGACCTCACCCGGCGCGGCCCGGCCCCGCCCGCCGCCGACAAGGACAGCCCGAGCGCCGCCGAGGCGAGGGCCCGGCTCGAGAACCCGCTCGACCCGTTCCGTCGCGTCAGCGCGCGGACGACCTACCTCGAGCTCACCGGCAAGACCCCCGGCCTCGGCGCGGAGCTCGGGCTCGCGAGCCCGGCGTCGCCCGCCGCGCCGGACCCGCTCGGCCTCGCCGCCCCGCTCGCGGACTGGGTCTGCCTGCTGACCCTGGAGCGGGTCGTCTGGGCCGATCGCGTCCGGCTCGCCGCCGCATGGCACGCGGCGTCGCTCACGATCGACCTGCCCGAGCCGGCGCGCGTGTCGCCCCACGAGGCGCGGCTCCGGCTGCTCGCCGACCCGACCGACGCAGGCCGGCAGACCTTCGCCGAGGTGCTCGCCCGCGGATCCGGAGCGGTCGCCGACGCCGCCCGCGTCCTCGTCGAGCGGCGGCACGAGGCGGCGCGGCTGCTCGCGGAGGACGGCCTCCGCGCCATCGAGATCCCCTGCGATCCTCCGGGCGCCGCGCTCGGCGCCGCCGAGGCGCTGCTGCACCGGACCGAGCCGATGCTGCAGCCCGAGCCGACCTGGTACGGCGCGCTCGGACGCGCCGTGGGCCGGGACGCCGCGTCGGGATGGCCCGCGCGGCTCAGCTCCCGGTGGATCGAGGAGCTGTTCCGCCCGACGAAGCTCACCGAAGGCCTCGCGATCGATCTCGGATCGCTGCCGCGCCCGCTCGGCGCGGCCTCGTTCGCGCGCGCGCTCGCCCGCTTCGGCGCGGCGCTCGCGGTCGCCTCGGGGCGCGGACCGTTCGCGCTCGCCCACGCGCCGTTCGATCTACGGCGCGCGCGGCGCGCCGCGCTGTTCGGCGGCCTCGTCGCCGATCCCATCTTCTGCGCCCGCGCGCTCGGGCTCGGCCAGGGCCGCGCGCTCGATCAGGCGCGCGCGACCGCCCGCAGCCTCCTCCTCTCGCTCCGCCTCGACGCCGCGACCGTGGCGCTCGTGCTCCGCTCGGGCCAGGACGGAGACGGGCACGTGCTGCTCCGGGCCGCGCGCGACCGCAGGGATCGCTTCGAGGAGGCGACCGCGCGCGCGCTCGGCGCGCCGATCCCGGGAGCGCTCGCCGGCGTCGTCCCGGCGCTCGATCCCGGCGCGGCCACCCGCCTCGCCGGGGCGCTCCTGGCCGCGCGCGATCGGCGCGACCTGATCGAGCGCTTCGACGAGGACTGGTTCCGCAATCCGCGCGCCGCCGAGGCCCTCCGCGACGAGGACAGCGCGGCGCGCTCGCCGGCGTCGCGGCGCGCCGGCGAGGCCGATCTCGAGGCGGGCCTCGGCGAGCTCTTGCGGTCGCTCGCGCACCTCTAGCCTGGCGTCTCCTCCCACGCCCGACGAACCGCGCGCGGCGAGGCGCGTGCTCGCGCCGACGAGCGAGCGCGGCGCGCGGCGAACGCCGGAGTTCGCGGGCGCATCGCGCCTCGACGAGGCGGGCCCCTCCGCCCTGCCGAGAGCCCTTCCAGCTTTGACTGACACGTGCTAGGTGCCGGCTCGCGAAACCGCCCCTCCCGGGGGGCGCGCGGCGCGCAGCTCCCGCTGCGCCGCCCTCGTCGCCGAACAAGCACCCGTGAACCCGAACGCAATGCACCCTCTCCTCGCGTCCGGCGCCATCGCCGTCGACTTCGATCTGACGTTCCTTGCGCAGGTCGTCCTGTTCTCGACGTTCATCGTCGTGCTCAAGCCGCTGCTGTTCGATCCGCTGCTCCGCGTCTTCGAGGAGCGCGAGCGGCGCACCGACGGCGCCAAGCGGGAAGCGCGCGAGATGGACGAGCGCGCGGGCGAGCTGCTCACCCGCTACGAGACCGAGATCGAGAAGGTCCGGCGCGAGGCGGGGGTCGAGCGCGAGCGGCTCCGCGCCGAGACCGCGAAGATCGAGGCGCAGATCATGACCGAGGCCCGCGTCGAGACCGCGCGCATCCTCGAGGACGGCAAGGCGAAGATCGCGGCCGAGGTCGCCCGCATGCGCGGCGAGCTCGCCGCCGCCCAGCCCGCGCTCGCGGCGGAGATCGCCGCCAGCATGCTCGGTCGCGAGGTGCGCCAGTGAAGAAGCCGCTCCGCCGCTCATCGCTCGCCCTCGGCCTGGCCGCGGCGCTCGCCGCGGGCACGGCCCTCGCGCAGGAGCCGGCCGCGCAGCCGGCGATGCCTCCCGGGCACCCGCCCGTCGGGGCCCAGCCGGCCCAGCCCGGGGCAGCCCAGCCGGGCTCGCCGCAGGTGCTGCCCCGCCCGCGGGATGCGCAGCCCGGCCGGCCGCTCGGCCCGGGCGGCCGCCCGCTCCCGCCCGGCCACGGGCTCCGGCCGCCGCAGGGCGGCATGCAGCGCGCGCGCCCGGCGCCGCCGCCGGCGCCCGCGGAGCACGCGTCTCACGGGGAGGAGCACTGCCCCGGGCACGGCCCGACGGATCCGCCGCCGCACGTCAACTGGTGGCAGGGGCTCATCGGCGTGAACAACGAGGCGGCCGCCAAGGGCGGCATCCACTCGCTGCTCTGGCGCTACAACAACGAGAAGAACCCCTGCGACCCGAAGAACCAGCCGCCGCCGTTCCTCGCCTCGGTCCTGAACGTCGGCCTGCTCGGGCTCATCCTTGTCCGCTTCGGGAGGAAGCCGATCGCCGAGGCGCTGAAGAAGCGCAAGCAGACGATCATGCAGGAGCTCGACACCGCGTCGCGCCTCAAGCAGGAGGCCGAGAAGCGGCTCGATGACTACGAGGACAAGCTCACGCGCCTCGAGGAGACGCTCGCGGAGCTCAAGGCCGAGCACGCGGCGCAGGCCGAGCTCGAGAAGGCCCACGTGCTCGCCGAGGCGGAGCAGCGCCGCGTCCGGATGCGGCGCGACGCCGAGTTCCGCATCGAGCAAGAGCTCAAGTCGGCGCACGCCATGCTCCTCCAGGAGGCGGTGCAGAGCGCCGTCGCCGCCGCCGAGGCGCTGCTCCGGCAGCGCGTCGGCGCCGAGGACCTCGATCGGGCCAACGAAGAGTACCTGAAGGCCATCCCCGCGGCCGTCTCCGCCGGCGCGACCCGCGGGGCCCAGACCACCGGAGCAGCGATATGAGCTACGAGGCCGTCGCCCGACGCTACGGGCGCGCGATCTTCGAGATCGGCAAGGAAACCGGCACCCTGGCGGCCCTCGCCCGGGAGCTCGGGGACGCCAGCGCGACGTACGCGGCGAGCGAGGAGCTCCGCCTGGTCCTCGACAACCCGCTCATCCCGGAGGCCCAGCGCGAGGAGGTGCTCCGCGAGGTCGGCGCCCGCGCCGGCCTCGCGGACGTGACGAAGAACACCCTGCTCCTGCTCGCGCGTCGCCGGCGGCTCGCGGCGCTGCCCGAGATCGCCCGGCAGCTCGCGCTCCTCGTCGATCGAGAGCAGAACCTCGGCCGGGCCGTCGTCACGAGCGCGGGCCCGCTGAGCGACGGCTACCTCGACCGCCTCCGGGCCGAGCTCGAGAGGGCCACCGGCAGGAAGATCTCGATCATCCACAAGCAGGATCCCTCGCTCATCGCGGGCGTGGTCACCCAGATCGACGATCAGGTGATCGACGGCAGCCTCCGGACCCGGCTGTCGACCTTCCGTGACAACCTGCTCCGAACCTGAGGGGGACGCGAGCGCGCGCCCCTGTTTCACACGAGGTCGGGGCTCGGCGTTCGCCGCCCCCTTGCCTTGACCGACGTTGATTCCGAAGCCCAAGCGTCTCCGGAAAGAGGACTCCGCATGCAGCTCCGCGCCGAAGAGATCTCTCAGATCATCAAGAAGCAAATCCAGAACATCGACAAGGCCGCTCAGGTCACCGAGACGGGCACCGTGCTCACGGTGGGCGACGGCATCGCCCGCGTGCATGGCCTGAGCCGCGCGATGGCCGGCGAGCTCATCGAGTTCACCGGCTCGGACGGGGGCAGCCTGATGGGGCTCGTGCTGAACCTCGAGCAGGACAACGTGGGCGCCGCCCTCTTCGGCGACACGAGCATGATCAAGGAGGGCGACTCCGTGAGGCGCACCGGGCGCATCATGGAGGTGCCCGTCGGCGAGGCGACCCTCGGGCGCGTCGTCAACGCGCTCGGCATGCCGATCGACGGCAAGGGGCCGCTCGACACGAAGGAGCGCCGCCGCGTCGAGGTGAAGGCGCCCGGCATCATCCAGCGCCAGCCGGTCACCGAGCCGATGCAGACCGGCATCAAGGCGATCGACGCGATGATCCCTGTCGGCCGCGGCCAGCGCGAGCTCATCATCGGCGACCGGCAGGTGGGCAAGACCGCCGTCGCCGTCGACGCGATCCTCAACCAGAAGGGCAAGGGCGTCGTCTGCGTCTACGTCGCGATCGGCCAGAAGCTGTCGACGGTGCGCCAGGTCGTGGACCGGCTCGATGCGCACGGCGCGCTGGAGTACACGATCATCGTCGCCGCGACGGCGAGCGAGACCGCGCCGCTCCAGTTCATCGCGCCGTACACCGGCGTGACCATCGGCGAGTACTTCCGCGACAGCGGGCGCCACGCGCTGTGCATCTACGACGACCTGTCGAAGCAGGCGGTCGCGTACCGCCAGCTCTCGCTGCTGCTCCGCCGCCCGCCGGGCCGCGAGGCGTACCCGGGCGACGTCTTCTACCTCCACTCCCGGCTCCTCGAGCGCGCGGCGAAGATGGCCGACATCTTCTACGTCGTGGCGAAGGGCACGAAGATCGAGGGCGGCGACCCGGCGTACCGCGGCGTCGACGGCAAGGCGCACGTCGGCGCGCACGGGATGCACCTGGCGAAGGACTCGCTCTGGAAGACGGTCGACGCGGCCGTCTTCGAGAAGCTCGAGCTCTCGCGCAAGGAAGAGAAGAAGGACGAGATCAAGAAGCTCGAGCAGCAGCTCTCGGACAAGGCGAAGGCGAGCGACTACGAGATCGTCCGCGATCCGAAGTCGGGCGGCTCGCTCACGGCGCTGCCGATCATCGAGACGCAGGCCGGCGACGTGTCGGCGTACATCCCGACCAACGTCATCAGCATCACGGACGGGCAGATCTTCCTCGAGGCCGACCTCTTCTACTCCGGCGTCCGCCCGGCCATCAACGTCGGCATCTCGGTCAGCCGGGTCGGCGGCAACGCGCAGATCAAGGCGATGAAGTCGATCGCCGGGACGCTCCGGCTCGACCTCGCGCAGTACCGCGCCATGGCGGCGTTCTCCCAGTTCGCCTCCGATCTCGACGCGAAGACGCGCGCGCAGCTCGAGCGCGGCGCGCGCCTCACCGAGATCCTGAAGCAGGGTCAGTACGTGCCGCTCGCCGTCGAGAAGCAGATCCTCATCATCTACGCCGGCACGCAGGGCCTGCTCGACGACCTGCCGGTGAGCTCGCTCTCGCGCTTCGAGGACGAGCTCTACAAGTTCATCGATAGCAAGCACGCCCAGATCTTCACGGACATCCGGGAGAAGAAGGCCCTCGACGACGACCTCAAGTCCCGGATGACGAAGGCCATCGAGGCCTACAAGAAGCGGTTCGTGATGGACGCGAGCGGCGCGAAGGCCTCTGGCGCCGCCGAGGCCGCGGACGAGGCGAGCGACGAGGACGAGCCGCCGGCGCCCAAGGCGAAGTCGAAGAGCGGGAAGAGCGCCTCGAAGGCCCAGGAAAAGTAGGCAACCGTGCCCAGCCTCAAGTCCATTCGCAAGCGGATCTCGAGCGTCAAGTCGACGCAGAAGATCACCCGCGCCATGAAGATGGTCGCGGGCGCCAAGCTCAACAAGGCGCAGCTGCGCATCACCGAGCTCCGGCCCTACGCCGTGAAGGTGCAGGAGGTGCTCTGGGAGATCACGCGCGACGCCGTCACGGCTGCCGCGGCGGCTGTCGCGGCGGATGCGGCGGCGGGGACCGGGGCGGAGGGCGAGGCGAGCGCGCTCACGGGGAGCGACGGGGCGCCGCATCCGCTGCTCGTGGCCCGCCCGGAGCGGCGCGTGCTGCTCCTCGTGCTCACGAGCGACCGCGGCCTCTGCGGCGCCTTCAACACGAACATCAACAAGCGCGCCGAGCGCGAGTGGAAGAGCCGGACCGAGGCCGGTCAGGAGGTCCAGCTCGCGATCATCGGCCGCAAGGGGCGCGACTACTTCAACCGCCGCAGCGCGCCCATTCTCGAGTACCTGCCCGGCGTCTGGGACAAGCTCAGCCTGGAGACGGCCCAGGCCGTCGGCGCGAAGCTCCTCACCCCGTTCAACAAGAACGAGATCGACGCGATCTACCTCGTCTACAACGAGTTCAAGAGCGCCATCACGCAGACCGTCGTCGTCGAACGGCTCCTGCCCGCCGGCGGGCCGGCGCAGGAACAGACGCAGGAGCAGGGAGGCGAGGGCGGCCACGCCTCGCCCTCCGGCGCGACGTCGGAGTTCCTCTACGAGCCGGACAAGGGCGCGCTCCTGGAGCGGCTCGTCCCGATGTACCTGGACATCTCGATCCTGCGCGCGCTCTACGAGTCGATGGCCAGCGAGCTCGGCGCCAAGCTCACGGCGATGGATGCCGCGAACAAGAACGCCAAGGAGATGATCGACAGCCTGACGCTCGAGTACAACAAGGCGCGGCAGGCGGCGATCACCAAGGAGCTCATGGAGATCATCGGCGGCAGCGAGGCGCTCAAGGAGTAGCGCCGCACGTCGGCGGCCCTGTCAGGGCCCCTGACGGCCTCCGCGCGCGCGCCTTGCCCAGCCGCCCAGCGCGCAATCAGCTCGTCTCTCGGGGTCTCGCCCCCGCCCCTTTTCACCCCAGCTCCCGCTCCTCGGCTATCCAGCGCCGGCCGCTCCTCGCGCGGCCAGCACTGGCCGAGCCGGTCCGGCGGCCCCATGGTGTCGGTCCCGTGCTTCAGCCCATCAACGCCGATCATCCGGAACCGCGCAAGATCGCGCGAGCGATCGACCTCATCCAGAAGGGGGAGGTCATCGGTTACCCGACCGACACCGTCTACGGGTTCGGGTGCGACCTGATGAACAAGCAGGCGATCGAGCGCGTTTACCAGATCAAGGGGATGCGCCAGAACAAGAACCTGGCGTTCATCTGCCCCGATCTGAGCGACATCGCGCGCTACGCGATCGTCGAGAACCAGGCGTACCGCATCCTCAAGCGCTTCCTGCCCGGGCCGTACACGTTCATCCTCCCCGCCACGCGCGAGGTGCCGAAGTACGTGCACCTCAAGCAGAAGACGGTCGGCATCCGGGTGCCGAACCACCCTGTCGCGCTCGCGCTCGTCCGCGCGCTCGGGCGGCCGCTCATCAGCACCACCGCCGCGCCCCCGGGCGAGGATCCGATCATCGATCCCGGCGAGATCGACGACCGGTTCCCGGGGCTCGCGCTCGTCCTCGACGCGGGGACCGGCGGGCTGGTGCCGACGACCGTGGTCGACCTGAGCCAGGGCGATGTGCAGGTCGTCCGCGTGGGCGCGGGACCGATCGACGATCTCGTCTGACAAGGGACCGCGCTCGGTGGAGATCCGGCCCGCGCGGCGCTCGAGGCGTCGCCGCGACGACTCCGGTGGGATGGGGGTCGCGGGCTCAGCGCCACGTTGCGCGCGTCGAGGAGAAGGTGCCGATCGTTGCAACGCTTGATGCAAGCGTTGAAACGGCCTTCTCGGACGCCAAGGGGACCCTCTCACGCGTTGAGAACGATGACTCGGCGCCAGAGTGAGCCATCTCAAGCGTTGAAGTGGACGTCTGGGCGCCAGAGTGAGCCATCTCAAGCGTTGCAATGCGCCACTCGGTGACCGAGCGGGCCCTTCCAAGCCTTGAAACCGGCGTCTGCGCCTCCCGGGACGGCTTTTCAACGGCGGGATGCCGCGGCGGCGCGCGATCCGAGCGGAGTTGCCGGGCGCAGCAGAAGGAGGTCGCCCCGAGGGGGAACGCGGCGCCGCACACCGCGCCCCTCGTGCGAGAGCCGTGCGGCCTGGCTCCGTCGCCCGCCGCGCGGAGGCGGCGCCGGTGCTCCGGTGCTGGCTCTGCTAAGGTCGAGCCGTGTCGCGCCGGGCCATCTGGGAGACCGTCTACAAGCGATTCGACCCGTTCCGTCCGGCGGACAAGCCGGCGTGGCGGGCCGAGCGGGTGCGGAGCCCCGCGAGCCGGATCGTCCAGCGTGTGGCCATGCCGTTCGGAGACACGCGGGCGCTCGTCACCGGCACGACCGGCACCGGGAAGTCGACCGAGCTCCTCCGCATCGCCGAGGCGCGCAGCGGCCAGGACTTCGTCATCGTGCTCGACCTGCACCGCCATTTCGCCGAGGTCGTCGGCGACGAGCAGGCCCTGCGCAACGTGGGCGCCTGGGAGGTCGTGTTCCTCGCAGGCCTGGCGCTCGTCCGGGCGGCCAGCGAGCTCCTCCCCTACCCCATCCCCCCCTCGCACGTCACCGATCTCTCGGCCGCATGGGAGAAGGTCGCGCGCGCCACCGAGACGCCCGGAGCGCAGGCCGCCGTGGACGCGGGCGCGCTGGCGAAGGCGATGGTGGTGCTGGCCTCGGCAGGCCTGCCGCTGCTCGGCGCGCCCGCCGCGGCGGCAGGAGCGGTCGGGCTCAAGGTGCTCGAAGCCGCGTCCGGCGCGCTCAAGTGGAACCTGCCCATCGGCCAGGCTGCACGGCGGAGGCGCGACCAGGACGCCGAGATGCAGACGCTGCTCCAGGCCGTGAACGTCCTCATCGGGCACGTGCAATCGAAGGCGATGCGGATCCTGCTGCTCATCGATGGGCTGGACCGGATCGTCGAGCTCGATCGGGCGGAGGCGCTGTTCATCGAGTCGGAGATGATCGCGCAGCTCGAGTGCCGCGTGGTCGTGAGCGGCCCGTTCGCGCTGCGGTCGAGCCCCGTGGCGAGCGCGATCCCGCGCTTCAACCTGATCCTGCCGCTCGTCAACGAGCCGGTCATGGATCACCGCGATCCGACGCAGCGCGGGCCCGGGCTCGATTTCTTCTGCGAGCTCTACGCGCGGCGCACCGCCGACCTGGGCGCGCCGGATCTCGTTGCTCGGCCGGAGCTGGAGCGGCTCGCCTATTACTCCGGCGGCAGGGCGCGCGATTTCGTGAAGCTGGTCCGGGCGCTCGCCGAGCAGGCCTGGCTCGAGGACGCGCCGCACGCGACGCCGGCGCTCGTCGACGCGGTGCTCGACAGCATGCGCCGGCTGCTCGAGACCGGCCTCGATGAAGGCCATATCGAGGTGCTCGAGGCGGTGATGGCGAACTCGCGGCACCGCATCCCCTCCGACGAAAGGGCGCGGGAGCTCCTCACGTACGGCCACCTCCTGCCTTACCCGAACGAGTCCGAATGGTATTACCCCCACCCGCTCCTGACGATGCACCTGCTCCGGCCGATCGCGCGCTCCACGAGCGGCTCCGCCTGATCTTGCGGCTGGGCGAGGCGGGCGTCCTCGTCCTCGTCGATGGGGCGCGGGCCGAGCGGCTCGGGTCGCTCGTGCGGGCCCTCGTGGCGCACGAGCCGGGGCTCCTGGTGCACACGGACGCGACGCAGCTCGCCCGCGCGCCCAAGGGGGCGGCGGTCGTGCTCGTGCCGGACGCGGCGCAGGCGGGATGGCTGAACCTGGAGCGGCCGATCCTGGCGGAGCGGGCGCTGCGGGTGATCCTGTTCAGCGACGCGGCGACCTCGGCGGCGCTGGCGAGGAAGGCGCCGGATTTCTTCCACTGGATCTCGCACCGGCTGGAGTGCCCGGAAGGGCCCTGGCCGCCGGCGGTCTGGTCGATCCGAGCGGCGAACGAGTGGGGCTGGGGGATGTTCTGGGGAGGGGGAGAAAGAGATCTCGACGGGGCGTTCGCGGCGGCGCTGCCAGCGAGCACGCGGGTGCGCGTGTCCGCGACGGCGCCGTATGCGGCGCTGGTCGAGGCGATCCGGGCGGCGGACGACGCCTGGATCGAAGCCTGCGAGGTCGACAGCTTCTTCGAGCTGCGCCGCCTGCGCTGGGCGCTCGTGGAGGCCGGGCGGAGAGAGCCGCTCGTGACCGCGCGGGTCGTGGCGCGCGGTCGCGCCGTGACGCTCGGCGCCGGCACGACGGGCCTGCTGGAGATGGACTCACGTCGGATGCCGCTCGCGCAGGCGATAAA
Source organism: Sorangium sp. So ce1014 (assembly GCF_051521505.1). Taxonomy (NCBI): domain Bacteria; kingdom Pseudomonadati; phylum Myxococcota; order Polyangiales; family Polyangiaceae; genus Sorangium; species Sorangium sp. So ce1014. The sequence goes on along the minus strand of NZ_CP150356.1, from coordinate 12,466,683 downwards.
GGAGCTAGAGGCCGCGGGAGCCGAGAGCGCTGGACGGCTCGCGGCGCTCCTCGATTTCGAGCGCAGCGCGGTCACGACGGCCGTCAGCCTGCTCGAGGCCGGCCTCCCGCAGGCGCGATTCGATGACGTCACGCGCGCAGCAGGTGATCCCGTGCAGCGGCTATGGCCGCTCTGCAGCGCGCATGGCGTCTCGCCGGCGAGCGGACCGGGGACGTCCCTGCTGCGCACGAACTTCGTGCCTCGGCGGGATCTCCATTTCCAGTGCGAGGAGCTCGTCTCCGAGCGCCGCTGGCTCGACGCTGCTCGCGGCGCCATCGCGTCGGGGGATCCGATCGTGGCCGTCCACTGGGCGCAGCGCGCGCTGGCGGAGGACCGCGGCAGCGTCGATGCCGCTCGCACGCTGGGTGTCGCGCTGGCTGAAGGAGGGCAGCTGGGCAGGGCCCGGGAGATCCTGCGCGCCGTTTTCGGCGAGGGCGAGCAGGAGGAGCACGTAACGCTGATCGACGAGTTGGTCGGTGTGATTCAGTCGACTGATCTCCTGGGAGCCCGCCAGCAGATCGAAGAGGCGCTGACACTCTTGGACGATCACGACGTCGAGCCCTCCCCTGGAGACGCGGGCATGCTTCGCCGGCTGGCTCAGCTGCGCGTCGCCGCAGGCGATCTGACCGGCGCGCGCACGAGGCTGGAGGAGGCCTCATCTCTCCTTATGAGGATGCACGGGACCGAGGAGCATCCACGCGTCGCAGCCTCCCTGCGCGACCTCGCCCGCGTCCTCTTCGCTCAAGGGGAAGTGCCGCGCGCACGCGAGCTCCTGGAGCAGGCGCTCCGCGTCGAGACGAAGGCTTACGGAGACGAGCATCCGCGCGTCGCAGCCTCCCTGCGCGATCTCGCCCGCGTCCTCCTCGCGCAATCGGATCCTCGTGGGGCGCGCGAGCTCCTGGAGCGGGCGCTGCACATCCAGCTGCGGGTCTACGGGACGGGGGAGCACCGCGGTGTCGCCGATTCGCTTCACCAGCTCGCCCGGGTCCTCTTCGCGCAAGGCGAGCTGGCGGGCGCGCGTCAGCTGCTGGAGCAAGAGCTGCAGATCAGGATGAAGGTCGATGGGGCGAACGCTCCCGAGGACATCAGCGCCTCGCTCGAGACGCTTTCCATGGTGCTCCTGTCCCAGGGCAACCTCGGTGGAGCGCGCGAGGCGATCGAGCGCGCGCTCCCGATGCTCGAGCGCATTCACGGGACCGCCGGGCACCCCGAGGTGGCCGTCATGGAGGGGAACCTGAGCTCCGTGCTCCTGGCCCTGGGCGAAACGGAACGCGGCCTCGCGCTGCGCCGTCGAGCCTACGAGACGCTGCGCGTTCAGCTCGGATCCGATCATTCGTTGACACGCGACCTGGGAAAGCGGCTTCCACGCGCGGTCAACCAGGCCGACGCTGCGGAGCCTCATGCCGTCGAGGCCGTAAACCGCACACCGGGAGCACGCGACGCGCCAGGCTCGTGAAGGCGCCTGGTCCAGCACGCCGAGCTGCGCTCACCGGGTCGCCTCACGCCATTCGGCCGCTAGGGCACGGCGCCGCCGTCGCCCGGCGCCGCCGGGAGCTCGTGGACCGCATACGCGACCCCCTCGCGGTCGAGCCGCTCGCGCGCCGTCGCGAAGGCGAGCGGGCTCCTGTCGCCGCCCACGAAGCGACGGCCGAGCCGCGCCGCGGCGACGAGCGTGGTGCCGCTGCCGCACATGAGATCCGCGACGGTCGCGCCGGGCGCGGACGACGCGCGGACGATGCGTTCCAGCAGCCGCACCGGCTTCTGCGTGGGGTAGCCGGTGGCCTCGCGGCGCAGCGGGGTGTTGGCGACCATCCCGGGGATGTCGGTCCACACGCTCCCGAGCCGGCGGCCCTCGTCGGCGTAGTACCGGTACGCCTTGCCGCCGAGGACGCGCTCGCGATAGAGGCGGCCGTCGTCGTCGCGGTGCTTGAAATGCATCGCGAGGCTCGTCTCGGCGAAGGGCTCGCGGAGCGTCGGATCCGCGGCGTTGTAGACGACCTGGCCGCGCTCGCTCGCGGCGCGGGCATAGAGGAGGATCGTCTGGTGCGTGACGGAGAACCCGCGCGCGCCGCGGCCGCCGTTGCCCGGAGCCCAGATGATCTCGCCGAGGAACGCGCCGCGGCCGAAGAGGCGATCGCACGCGACCTTCGCGTCGTGCACCGCGCGGTGATCGAGGTGCAAATACAGCGTCGCGCCCTCGGCCATGCGATCGCGGATGGCCTCGAGGCGCGGGGCGAGCATCGCGACGAGGGCGTCGGCGCTCGCGCGATCGTCGTACGCGTCGGGGCCGCTCTCCGGCCTGCGCCGCCCGCGCGCCTGGCCGCGCGCCGCCCGCGCGGTCATCGTCGTCCCGACGCCGAAGGGAGGGTCGAGGTAGACGAGATCGAACCGCACCTCGGAGGGGAGCGCGGCGCAGACGTCGGCGGCGTCGCCAAGCGCGAAGAGGTGGCTCACAGCGCGCTGTCGGGAGCCGCCACGCGGGAGCCCGCAGCGGCGCCTCCGGGCAGGAGGTCGTCGAGGAGCGCGGCGGCGAGGTCGTCGTCCGACGGCGCGACGAGCTGCGGGACCGCAGGGAGCCACGGCCAGTAAGGGCCGCCGCCGAGGCAGCCGGACAGGAAATCGTCCGGCGCGCACGCGACGCGGAGGTGGATGTGATCAGCGTGCGCCGTGCTGTCGCCCGGCTGGAGCAGCACGCTCTCGGCGTACCAGATGAGCTCCGGGTCCTCGCCGAGCGCGCGGGCGTACTCGATGATCAGCGCCTCGATCCAGCGGGCCAGGAAGAGCCACTGGACGTGCGCGTCGGGCGAGCGGACGAGCGACTTCACGAGCAGCCACTCCCGCTCGACGTCGAGACGGACGTACCCGTCTGCGCCGGACGAGTCGCCGAGCCGCGCGAGCCCGTCCGGCCCGAACTCGACGAAGCCGGGCGAGCGCACCGAGCGGCCGTCCGGGGTGAGCGCGTACAGCAGGAGATCCGCGTCACGCCCGGTGCGGTGGGACCGGTGCCCCCGGGTGGCGCCGCCGTGGCGCGCGGAGAGATCGCCGACGAAGAGCGGCTCGCCGCCAGGCCGCGCGCGCGCCACCTCCGCGGCGGCGCGCTGGACGGCGGCGACAAGCCCCGCCGTCCCCCACCGGACGCCGTTGCTGCGGAGCAGGCGGTAGCCCTCGCCCTGCCTCGGCAGCTCGACGGCATCGGTGATGACGCCGTGGTGCGGGACGCCGATCGAGCCGCGGAGCGCAGGGGCGAGCGGCGTGGGCGACGCGCCGACGCAGGCCGCGCAGCAGAGCGCGACGAGCCCGAGGAGGAAGGGGGTGAAAAGAGCACGGCTGGGCATGACGAAGATCCGACGCGCCTTCGGCCCCCGCCGCGCCCGCCCGCGCTGGAGGCCCGCGGCGACGCCCCGGCGTCGCTCTCGCCGGCGATACCCTCGCCGGCGCCGGAGGGAAAGTTCTCGTGGATGCGGCCCCGCCCGCCGCGCCCGCGCGCTCCGGATCGACAGCAGAGGCCGGGCCGGACCGGCGCGCTCCGGCGTCGAGCAGACGCGCCACCCCCTGCCCGCACGCCGCGATCAGCGCTAACACCCACCGCCCATGGAGCCCAACCACCGCGCCCCCCCGGGGAACACGAGCGCGGATCGCCGCCCGCCCACGTCGGATCGACGCCCGCCCACGCCGACGGCGGATCGACGCCCAAAGGCGGAGGACGAACCCGAGGGCGTCGCCTGGAAGGGAGCCCTCGCCATCGCGCTCGCCGTCGGAGGCCTCGTGGTGTGGCGCGCCTGCTCGACACCGGATCGCGCCGCGAGCGACGCCGCCGCCGCGCCGAGCGCGATCCCCGGGGCGAGCGATCCGGGCGATCCCGCCGCGAGCGCGGCGAAGGCGCCGCGCTGCGCGGCCGCGAGCGCGGCGCCGTTCGTCATCGGCGACGCGCCGCCGCCCGCGCGCGGGCCCGACGGCGCGGGCGGCGGCGCGGCGGACAGCGCCGAGGACCTCGCGCCGTTCGCCGTCGAGGTCGGCCGCGGAGCGGCGTTCGCCGGCGGGTTCGCCGTGGGCGCCCAGCGGGAGGCGGAGGGCGGGACCGTCGCGATGGTGGCCACGCTCTCGGCCGACGGCGCGCAGGGAAAGCTCATCCGGCTCGCGCGATCGCGGGGCGACATGGATCCGCCTGTCGTCGCCGGCGCAGGCGGCGCGATCCTCGCCGCGATGCTCGAGCCGAACGCCGGCGGGCGCGCCATCAAGGTCGCCAGGGTCGAAGGGGAGCACGTCACCTGGGGGGCCGAGCTCGCCGAGGGGCGGGACGAGTCGCTCGCGCTCGACATCGCCGCGTCCGGCGAGCGCGCGGTCATCGTCTGGGACGACGTGACCCGCGACGGCAAGCGGTCGCGGATCATGCTCGCGTCCGCCGACGTGGGCACGCTGCGCTCCGTCACCTCGGCCCGCCCCGTCTCCCAGCCGAGCACCGACGCGGAGATGCCGCGCGTGATCGGCCGGCCGGGCGGCTACTGGCTCGCGTACATCGCGCGCGCCGAGGAGCCGGCGCGAAAGGCCGCGACCGAGCCGAGCGACGGCAACGAGGACACCGCCGCGGCTGGCGAGACGATCACCCACCAGTGGCTCGAGGTGGTCCCGCTCGACGAGACCGGCGCGCTCACCTCCACGCCGCGCGCGGTCACGCCCAGGGACGGGCACGTGCTCGCCTACGACCTGACGCTCAGCGACGACGACGGCCTCCTCCTGGCCTTCCGCGACGACGACACCCCGAGCGGCTCGATCGGAGGGCGCATCAGCGCCGTGCTTGTGCGGCTCGGCGGCGCGAGCGAGCCGCGCGTGCTCGTCGGCGGCGCGGGCGAGCAGGACGCCCCGCCCGAGGCGGCGCTGGGCGTGGGCGCCGGGGTCCCGGCGCTCCTCCCCAGCGCTCGAGGGACAGGCCCCGGCGGCGCGCGCGAGGGCGCCGCGGCATGGCTCTCGATCGCGAACGCTTCCGGGCCGACGCAGCTCGCGGCGCTCACCGCGAGGGGCGAGCTCGCAGACGGGCTGCACGCAGAGCCGGCGCTCGGGCGCGGCGAGCCCATCGCGGCCTCCGCAGAGGCGCTGCTCGTGGCGCACCCGGCCGGAAAGGCGATGAAGCTCGGCGTGCTGCGCTGCACGATGACAGCGCCACCCAACAAGTAGACCCGCACCGGATCGGCAAGCGCGGCGTCGCTCGCGCGGGCACCTGGACTGTGGATTGAGAGCGCGCGGATGTGTAGCATCCGCTGCGGTGGCCCACGGTGATGATCCGCAAGACGGAGCGTCGCGCCGGCCTGGTTTCCCTAGCTTGCCCGGAACGCCGGACGAAGCTGGCTGGGAAGCCAACGCCGGCAACGCTCAAATGACGCGCGCAAGCGCGCAACCGCATCCGGGCGCGAAGACGCTGCTCGTCGGCACAGGCACGCCGAAGCTCGGCGCGCTGCCGAACGCGAACGCGCCGCCGGAAGGCGAACCGCCGCCGGCCGCGCACGCGCCGGCGACCGCGACGCCGCTGCCGAGCGCGGCGGCGGCGACCGCGACGCCGATGCCGAACGCGACGGCGGCGACCGCGACGCCGCTGCCGAGCGCGACGGCGACCGCGACCCCGCTGCCGAACGCGACGGCGGCGACCGCGACCCCGCTGCCGAGCGCGGCGGCGACCGCGACCCCGCTGCCGAGTGCGACGGCGACCGCGACCCCGCTGCCGAATGTGACGGCGACCGCGACCCCGCTGCCGAGTGCGACGGCGACCGCGACCCCGCTGCCGAGTGCGACGGCGACCGCGACCCCGCTGCCGAATGTGACGGCGACCGCGACCCCGCTGCCGTCGCCGAGCGCGCCGGAGGACGCGAGCCCGCTGCCGCCACCGAACCCGCCGGCAGGTGCGAGCGCGCTGCCGCCACCGAACCCGCCGCCGCCGCCGAGCGCGCCGCCGCCGGGGCCGAATCGGACGCCGGTCCCGAGCGTGGCGCCGGCAGGACCGAGCAGGCCGCCGCCGCTGATCCGCCGCAAGGACGGCAGCGTCGCCAGCGGCTCGATGCCGCCGCCGCTGGCGCCGCCGTCGAGGCCCCCGCCTCCGCTGCCGAGCGGCGCGCCCAGGGCGCAAGCGTCGGGGCCCGGCTCCAGCCAGGCCGGCGCTCCGGCGTCCGCGTCCCGCGAAGAGCTGCCGCCGCCGCCGGTCCGCTCGCCTCGAGGCCCGGCCCAGCGCCCGCCGAACCCGAACCGCGCCGCAACGCACCCCGGGGGCAGGCCGGCGCCGAGCTCCCAGCCGGGCGTACCCACCCAGGCATCGCCGGCGACCGTCGCCTTCGACCCGACCGCGACGCCGATGCCCATCTCGGTCGACCCGACCGCGACGCCGATGCCCATCTCGGTCGACCCGAGCTCGTCGCCCACGCCCATCTCGGTCGAGTCGATCGAGCCGATCGCGGCGCCAGAGCCTCCCGCCGCGCCGCCCGCCGCGCCCGCGCCGGCGCCGCCCGCCGCGCTTGCGCCACCCGCGCCGCCCGCCCCGCTTGCGCCGCCCGCGCCGCCCGCCACGCTCACGCCCGCCACGCTCACGCCCGCCGTCCCGCCCGTTCAGCCGTCTCCGGCGACGGCGCGCTCGGTGGCGAGCGCGCCGCTCCCCGCGAACCCGCGCTCGGCCGCGAGCGCGCCGCTCCCGGCGAACCCGCGCTCGGCCGCGAGCGCGCCCGAGCCGCCCCCGCAGAGCACGCCGGACCTCGTCACGGAGCTCCAGCAGCGCGCCGAGCGGCGCAAGAGCAGCGATCCGGTCGGCGCGGCGCGCGCCCTCGTGGAGCTCGGCATCCACGAAGAGCGCGTGCTCAGAGACCCCACCGCCGCGCGCCGGTCCTACGAGCAGGCGCGGCAGCTGTCCCGCAAGCTCGAGCCCGCGCTCTCGCGGGTCCATCGCCTGCTCGACGCGCGCACCGAGCTCGCCGTCGCGCTCGAGGTCGTCGAGGACAAGCTCCGCGTCGCCGAGACCGACGCCCTCCGGGCCGACCTCCTCGCCGAGCGGGCGCGCCTGCTCCAGGCGCTCGGACGGACACCGGAGAGCTGCGACGCCTTCACCGAGGCGCTGCGGCTCGTCCCGCTCCACGCCGCGTCGCTGCGCGGGCTGGAGATCGCCCTCCGTCGCGAGAGCGCGCGCGGCACCGAGCAGGCCGCCAAGGACCTCGCGGTGCACCTCGATCGCCTCTCCGACGCCTACGCCCCCGGGCGCGGACGCCCGGACGGCGACAGCCAGCTCACCGCCTGGGTCCACGTCGAGCGCGCCGCCGTGCTCGATCGGAAGCTCCACAAGCCGGAGCTCGCCCTCGCGTCCCTCGAGGGCGCGATCGCGTTCGATCCAGGGCCCGGCCCCGTGCGGGAGGCGCTCCGCCGTCACCTCGTGCACCACGACGGCATCGTCGGCCTCGTCGGCGCGCTCTCCCTGGAGGCCGAGCACGAGCGCGACGACGAGCGCGCGTCGCGGCTGCTCTACACGGCGGCGCGGCTGCTCATCGACAAGATCCGCTCCCCGGCCGACGCGGTGCCCCTGCTGATGCGCGCCTCCGCGCGCGCCCCGGCCGGCTCGCCGACGGCGCGGCGCGTGGTCGGCGAGCTGATCCGCCTGCTCGAGGCGAGCGGCGCGCTCGAGCTCGCCGCCAGCGTGCGGCAGAAGGAGCTCGCGCTCCTCACCGACAACGAGGCGATCGTCCACGAGCACGTCCGCCTCGCGGAGCTCTACGACACCCTCGGCGACGCGGAGCAGGCCGCGCTCCACGCGACGCGCGCGCTCGCGCTCGATCCCGAGGACAGCTCGACGCGGGAGCGGCTCGACCGGGCCCTCCAGCGCCTCGGCCACCACGCCGAGCGCGTGGAGGTGTGGACCGCCGTCGCCAACGCGGACCGGCCCACGCACGTCCGCGTCGCGGCGCTCCTGCGCGCCGCCGACATCTCCGAGCACCACCTGAAGCGGCGCGACGAGGCGCTCGCCATCCTGCGCGCCGCGTGGGCGATCGACCCGGGCAACAGCTCCGTCTTCGACGCGCTCTCGGCCCTGCTCGCGCCGGCCCCCCTGGCCGTCGAGGAGGATCCTCGCGGCGTGCAGGCGCGGCTCGACCTCTACACGCAGGCCGCCGGCGCGACGGAGGACCCCGCGCGCAAGATCGGGCTGCTCGAGAAGCTCGTCTCCATCTGGGAGGACGAGCTCGCCCAGCCCGCCCGCGCCGTGGAGGAGATCGAGAAGATCCTCGAGATCGACCCGGAGCGGCGCGCCGCGATCCTCGCGCTGCAGCGCAACGCCGCGCGGGCAGGCGACGCGCAGCGGCTCGCGCGCGCGCTCTGCGCCGAGGCCGATCTCACGGAGAGCCCGGGCCAGCAGCGCAGGCTCCTCCTGCGCGCCGCCGACGTGACCGAGCTCCGGCTCGGCGATCGCGACCGGGCCTCGGCCCTCGTCGACCGCGCCCTCGCGATCGATCCGTCGGATCCCGACGCCCTTCGCGCGCGCGTCCGCCTCGACGAGCGCGCCGGCCGGTACGAGGAGGCGCGCCGCGCGCTGCTCAAGCTCATCCAGCGCGATCCCGCGACCGACGCGGCGTTCAGCCTGTGGCTCGAGGTGGCGTCGCTCGACGAGCGGCGCCTCAAGCGGCCGCACAGCGCCGTCGAGTCGTACCGGGAGGCGGCGCGGAAGCGGCCCTCCCACCCGCTGCCCCGGATCGAGATCGCGCGGCTGCTCCGCGAGACAGGCAACTACGAGAAGCTCGTCGAGGTGCTGAGCTCGCTCGCCGACGAGACGCAGCGGCCCGACGACCACGCCCGGCTGCTCTTCCAGGCGGCCGAGGTGCAGGAGCTCGCGCTCGGCCGCGATCAGGACGCGCTGCGCCTCCTCGCCCGCGCCGACGCCGCGCTCGCCAGCAGCCAGCCCGACCCGGCGATCCTCGACGCCATGGAGCGCATCTACGTCCGCGCCGGCGGCGCCGGCTTCGGCGTGGGCCTCGGCGCGCCCGCGGCGCAGCGGCCGGCGTTCGGCGCGCGCGCGGCGTCCAGCCTGCCGGGGATGTCCCACTCCATGATCGCGAGCGAGCTCGCGGGGCTCTACGCGCGCTGGCTCGAGCGCAAGCCGCCGGCGCTCGTCGATCACGCGCTCCGGATCTCCCTCGCGCTGGTCCTCGCCGAGAACAGCCCGCGCCAGGCCGTCGAGATCCTGGAGGGGCTCGTCGCCGTGGTGCCGAACCACGTCCCCGCGCTCCGCATGCTGGAGCAGCTCTACCGGCTCCTCGAGGCGCCGACGTCGCTCGCGACGGTCCTCCGCGCCGAGGCCGACGTGCTCACCTCCACGATCGCGCGCGGCGGCGCCCTCTGGGAGCTCGCGTCGCTCGAGGAGCAGCTCGGGCCGGGCGCCGCGCTCGAGGCGCTCGCGCGCATCGTCAAGGAGGCGCCGCGGGACGCGGCCGCGCACCTGGCGATCCTGCGCATCGCCGGCAAGGACGGCCCCTCCGATCCAGCCGGAGCGCGGGTGCAGGTCCTCTTCGCCAGCGCCCTCCGCGACAGCCGGGAGCTGACGAGCGATCCCATCGCGCGCGCCCTCTACAGCATCGAGGAGGCGCTCCTCGCGGAGGCGCAGGCCGACGCGGACCCCGCCGCCGCCCACGCCGCCCTCGCCGGCTTCCGCAGCGCCCTCTCGCTGTGGCCGGAGAGCCTCCTCGCGGCCCGCGGGCTCGACCGGCTCGCGCAGCGCCTCGGCGACCGCGCGGGCGTGGTCACCGCCCAGCTCGCGCTCGCCGACCTCGTCCTCGGGGAGCCCGCGCGCGCGATGCACCTCGTGCGCGCGGCGGAGCTCACCGCCGACGACGCGTCCCCCGAGGGCGCCGCGCGCGCGCTCGAGCTGTACGAGAGCGCGCTGCGCGCGGATCCGGGCTGCGTCGCCGCGGCGCGCGCGCTCGCCCAGCGGCTCGCGGGCGACCCCCACCGGCTCGCCGACCGCCTCGGCGAGGCGCTCGGCAAGGCCGCGAGCCGCGAGGCGATCTCGCTGCTCGGCAACGAGATCGCCCGGTCGGTGCTGCAGCACCACGGCCGCCCGGGCGCGATCGACCCCGGCGTGGGCATCGCGGCCGTCCGGCGCGTCATCGCGACGATCCCGAACGACGCGGCGGCGCTGCTCCTCCTCGCCCGGCTGCTCACCGCGCAGCGCGTCTGGCTGGAGGCCCGCGACGCCCTGAAGCGCGCCGTGGCCGCGGCGACCGACGCCGAGACAAAGATCGCGGCGCAGTTCCTGATCGCCGATCTGTACGAGGGGCCGCTCGCGAACCCGGCGCTCGCCCAGGACGCGCTCCAGGCGGTCCTGTCGCTCGACGCGCAGAACCGGCCCGCGCTGGAGCGGCTGCACAAGCTCGGCGTCACGCGCGGCGACCACGCGCTCGCGCTGCGCGCGCTCGGGCGCCTCGTCGAGCTCTCGCCCGACGCGGGCGCGCGCGTCGAGGCCGACCTCCGCCTCGCCGACGCCCACCGCGACGCCGGCGACACGGCGGGGATGGTCCGCACGCTCTGCGACGCGATCGTGAGCGCGCCGAGCGGCGACACGCGCGGGTGGACGGCGCTCGCCCGCCTCTACCGCGTCGAGACGAGCGAGGGGGCGGCGGCTTACGCCAAGGCGCTCGCGCAGCTGCTCGAGCTCGCCGGGACCCGCCGCGTGCCGCTCGATCCGCGCTGGCTGACGACGCTCGGCCTGCTCGAGTCGACGCTGCTCGTCCGGCCGCGCGACGGGCTCGCGCGCCTCCAGCAGGCCGTCGCCCTCCCGGGCGCCCCGCCGGAGTCGCGCACCGCCCTCGGCCGCGGCCTCGAGGCCGCGGGGCGCAACGCGGAGGCGGTCCAGGTGCTGCGGGACGTCCTCACGGCCGACCCGGAGGTCATCACGCGGCTGCCGGACATGGGCCCCGCGCTCGCCGCGCTCGAGGCGGCGCTCGCCAAGGACGGGCGCGCCGAGGAGCGGGTCACCGTGGAGGAGGTCCGCGCCTGCCTCGGCGAGGTGACGCCCGATCGCATGCTCCGGCTCAGGGGCCGGCGCGTCCCGTCGGAGGCGCCGTACGCCGGGGCCTTCGCCGGCCCCGAGATCGGCCGGCTGCTCCTCCCGGAGGCCCGGAGCTCGTGGATCGACGTGGCGCTCGCGATCGCGCCGATCGCCGCCAAGGCGATCCGCTTCGAGCTGAGCAACCTCGGCGTCAGCTCGCGCGAGCGGATCGGCCCGCGCGACAACCACCCGACGCGGCAGCTCGCCGAGCGGGTCGGCCGGGCGCTCGGCATCGAGGCGTTCGAGCTCTACCTCGTCCCCTCGTGGCAGGGCGCCGCCCGCGTCTTCCCGGGCGATCCCCCTGCCCTCGTCGCGCCGACCTCGTTCACCGAGCTCCCGGAGCTCGAGCAGACCTTCGCGCTCGCGCGCCTCTTCGCGCGCGTCGCGGTCGGCTTCACGTTCCTCGACGAGATCCCGGCCGAGGCCACCGACGGCCTGCTGCTCGCGGCGATCCGCACGATCGATCCAGGCTTCGGCACGGGCGCCGTCTCGCCCGCGCGCGAGCACGCCACCCAGCAGATGCTCCCCGGCGTGCAGCGGGCGATCGGCCGCCGGCAGCGCAAGATGCTCGAGGAGGTCGCGTCGACCGTCGCCGTGTCCTACGACGCGCGCGCGTTCGTCATCGGCCTGCGCCGGAGCGAGTACCGCATCGGCTATCTGCTCTGCGGCGACGCGCTCGCCGCGATCGACTACCTCCGCCGGTACGATCGCGACATCGCCCGCTCGACCGAGGAGCCGCGCCTGCTCCTGCAGCACCCGGTGTCGAACGAGCTCCTGCGCTACGCGCTCTCGGCCGACGCCTACGCCGAGCGCCGCCGCGCAGGCTCGGTGTGGCCAGCCGTGTAGACGTACTCACCAGCTCATCTCCAACGACAGCAGCGCACACACACATCGCGTCTCCCGGGCTCGGCGCGCTGCGTCTCTCGCATATTTGTCCGACCTGAGCGGCGTTATGGCGTGTCCGGCGCGTGGCGCCGGCCGCGCGGACGGCGCGTGGTATCCTGTCTGCGCGTGACCAATCACCTGGTCCCGGGCGCCCTGGTGGCGAGTCGCTACCGGGTCGATCGCCAGCTGGCCGAGGGAGGCATGGGGGTCATCTGGGCCGCCACCCACCTCGCGAGCGGCGAGCGTGTGGCGTTGAAGCTGTTGCGCCCCGGCGCGACGGAGGACGCCTCGATCCGCCGGCGCCTCCTCCGGGAAGCGCGCGCGGCGGCCGCGGTCGATCACCCGAACGTGCCGTCCATCCACGACGTGCTGGAGCTCGACGACGGGACCCCGTTCCTTGTCATGGATCTGCTCGAGGGGGAGTCGCTCCGCGACAAGCTCGTGCGAGAAGCGCAGATCCCCCTCCCCGAGCTGTCGCGCATCCTCTTGCCGGTCATCTCGGCGGTCGGCACCGCGCACGCTCTGGGCATCGTCCACCGCGATCTCAAGCCCGACAACATCTTCCTGCTCGCGCCCGACGTGGCCGCGTCGCAGGGCGCGCCCGGGCCCGACCCCCGCGCCGCCGGGGAGCACTGCAGCGCCGCGCCGGTGCCCGGTGTCCCGGACGAGCGGCATGACGACGCGAGCGCCCGGGTCAGGGTGCTCGATTTCGGCATCGCCAAGCTCACCGCAGCGCACGGCGAGACCGGCTGGACCTCGGGGCGCACAAGCACCGGCGAGATGCTCGGGACCCCATATTACATGTCGCCCGAGCAGATCCTCGGCGAGCACGACGTCGATCACCGCGCCGACATCTGGTCGCTCGGCGTCATCCTCTACGAGTGCCTCACCTCGGTCCGGCCCACCGAGGCCGAGAACATGGGCAAGGTGCTGAAGCGGATCCTCACCGGGACCATCCGGCCGATCGGGGAGATCGCGCCCGGGCTGTCCGCCGACGTCGCGGCGATGATCGATCGCATGCTCAGCCCGGACCGCGCGCAGCGCCCCGCGGATCTCCGCGAGGTCGGCGCGCTCCTCGCGCGCCACGCGGCCGCCGCGCTCCGCCCGTTCGGGCCCCCCGCGGCGCCGCGAGAGCCGGAGGGCGACGCGCACGCGCCCGAGGCCCGCATCAGCGGACCTGTCTCGGCCAGCGCCGCCGATCTGGACGGGGAGGCCTCGACCGCGACGCTGCGCGCGGGCAGCCTCCTGCCAGCGCCCCCGTCGAGCTCTCCGCTGTCCGCGCGCCGCGCCGGCGCGGTCGCCCTCGAGGCGCCGCGAGGCGACGCGGCGCGCTTCGATCGCCCGCCGCCGGCGGCGTCCGGCGATGCCGCCGCGCTCGTGGACGAGGGAGCGGCCGCCTCGCCGGCGAGGGAGCGCGGCGCGATGGGCGCGGGGCTCAAGCTCATCGCCGCCGGCGTGCTCCTCGCCGCCGGAGCAGGCCTGTCGCTGCTTCGCTGTTCGACCTCCGGGTCACAGGAGGCGCCGCGCCTCTTCCTCGTCCCGCCGGCGGCCAGCGCGCCGAACGACACCGACGCGCCGCCGAGCAACGAGGTGCGCAAGCCAACTCCGGATCAACCGGAGATGCCTTAAGGGAAAACCCCGAAGCCCCGAAGCCCGAAGCCCCGAAGCCTGAAGATCAAACATAAGGCTCTCCCTGACCGCTGTCGTGACGGGCTGAGACGGCGTTCGGGCAGAGTCGGATTCCTGTTGCGCCGGCTCCTGGACAGGGTGACGTTCTCTCACCTGCTCAGGAGAGAGGCATGCCTACCGAAGTCATCGTCCGGATCCGTTCCCCCCACGGGATCGTCGACCTGCCTGGCACGGTGGATGCCGTAGGGCCGGCCGCGTCCTCCGCTTTCGAAGAGCGCAAGTCCACGCCGGGCATTCACCTGCTCGCAGCGGCGGTGAGCGACAGCGACTATGCCATCTCGCTGCAGGCGCCGGTGCCCGCCGAGAGCCTCGCGGCGCTCCGGGAGCGCGAGGGCAAGGCGGTGCTCATCGCGTTTGCCGGGCGCTCGCCGGTGCGCCGGCGGCTAGAGGCCGTGGCCGTCTCCTCCGTCGAGGTCGTCCCGGATCCGGGCGTGGCGTCGCATGCGGCCCCGATCGATCTGACCGCCGGGCGCGAGGGCGCCGCGCCGCTCTGGCTGCTGCCCGTCGGGGTGTTCAGCGCGAGCCCGACCCACGGCCCCGACGGGTCCGCCGCCCGGGACACCCTCGTCACCGCCGCGCGGTGGATCTCCTCGAGGCGGACGAGCACCTTCACGCAGCTCTTCCCGCCGAGCGCGTTCCATCCGGAGGAGCCGGTGCGCAAGGAGCGGCTCTCGGCGGGCCGGGGCATGGCGCTCCTGGATCAGGCGCGCGCGGCGCTCGAGCTCGCGGTCGTGGGCGGCGAGGAGGCGAAGCGCGACCCGGTGGGGGCCGCGACCCTCCGCTCGGCGGCGGTGACCGTCCTGTCGCACCTCATCGCGACGTCGCTGGACGACCGCGGCTTCTCGTCGGTCGCCGAGCGCGCCGCCGAGCTGATCTTCGCGCTCATCGACGAGGAGGCGGGCGACGAGGCGGCCCGGCCGGCGCTGCGCGCCCACGCGATCCACCTGCTCCAGCTGCGCGCCCCGGCGCTCACGGCGGCCCAGCAGGAGCGCGCGCGGGGGCTCGTCCGCGGGCTGCTCCGCGAGGCGCCGCCCTATGACGAGCTCACGGGGCCGTGGAGCTTCGCCGTGTGCAGCGCCTCGGAGTTCCACGAGGGCGAGTGCCGCATCCTCGAGTCGACCCACGGCTTCAAGCAGGTCGCGCTCCCGCCCGAGACGCCCCCGTCGCCGAGCGGATCGAGCCCTTACCGCGCCTTCGAGGCCCCCTTCAAGACGCCCGCCGGCGAGCCCATCCGCGTCTTTGCCCGCACGGCCACGCCGCGCGACGAGAACCTCGAGATGGGGATGACGTTCTTCATCGGATTGCTCATCAACCGGCACGCCCAGCTCGGCGCCTTCGACCTCCGCGCGGCCGCGGTGAAGGTGCGGCAGGAGGGCTACAAGCTGATGATGAACTCGCAATGCGCGGGGCTCACCACGCGCTTTGCCATCTCCCAGATGTTCCCCGACGCGGACATCTACTCTTCGTGGGATTCGACGTATTTCCATGTCGGGTCGGACGGCGTGGTCAGCTCCTCCGAGGGGATCGATTGCTTCGTCGCCGCGCTGCGCGGGATGAGCGAGCGCGCGTCGCACACCGAGCTGGACGCCCGCGTCCGGAAGGCGCAGTGGCGCCACCCCCAGGCGCAGGTCTCCGGGTTCTCGCAGTTCGTCGGGCCTTCGCACCCGCTCGTCGTCGCCCGCTACTCCGACGTGAACCGCGACGGGCGCGCCGATTACTACGACGGCTTCCTCGACTTCCAGCTCACCGAGATCGCCGAGGACATCGAGGGCTCGATGACGCCGCGCGACCCGGGGGTGAGCGCGTCGCAGATCAGCGGCGACGCCGCGGCGGGCCTCAACTGGGCGGCGGGCAGCCTCAATCGCGTCGCGCAGTACTCGGACATCTGGGCCGGGCTCGCGGGCCAGAGCGAGCTCTACTATGCCTTCCAGTCGGGGGGCTTCTACAGCCACCGCGAGCCGCCGCACGACGTGCCCACCGGCAAGGCCGCGCAGCAGGACCTCGGGCGGCTCCCGGCCGTCACCCGCTATCA
Source organism: Sorangium sp. So ce1014 (assembly GCF_051521505.1). Lineage (NCBI taxonomy): Bacteria > Pseudomonadati > Myxococcota > Polyangiales > Polyangiaceae > Sorangium > Sorangium sp. So ce1014. The sequence goes on along the minus strand of NZ_CP150356.1, from coordinate 12,450,979 downwards.
GGAGGCCGAGGGCGCGCTCGGCGGCCTCTCGGTCGAGGTCATGTTCCACAGCCACCTGAGCCACGCGGCCCAGGAGCTGAAACGCCTGCTCTGCGCGGCCGACGCCATGCGCCGCGCCTTCGATCTCGGCCATCTCTCCGGCGGAGAGGCGCTGTCGACGCCGCGGGGCCAGCGCTGCGCCATGCTCCTCACGATGGCCGGTCTCCTGGAGTTCCCCGCGGATCAGAACTTCATCGACGGCCTGTGGTCGATGGCGCTCAAGGCGCTGCGGCTCCCGCAGGTCTCGCGCAGCGCGGTGCGCGCCTGCATCACCGACGAGGATCACGAGATGTCGAACTACTACGGATCGCGGCGCGGGCTGGGCCAGCTCCTGGCAGCCCTCGAGAAGAGCGATCCGGTCAGCTTCGAGCAGCTCGGCGCCGACGACCCGCTCGTGGGCCGGCTCACCGAGCTCGACCCCGGCGGCGCCTGACGAGGGCGCGTCCGTTGACACGATTGCCCCGATTCACTCGATTCACCTGATTGACACGAGCGCGCGATGCTTGAGGCCGCCTGGTCATCGTCGTACACTCGACGGGAATGAGGTTATCGCAGGCCATCGCTCGGATCGGGCTGAAGCCGGGGGACGATCCGGGGCTGCGCCAGCACAAACGGATTCTCACGCTCACGGCCGTGCTCAAGGCGGGCGCGTGTCCCGTCTGGGTGGTCGCCTACGCGGCGAGCGGGGATGTTCGCTCGGCGGCGATCCCGCTCGGCTACGTGATTTGCACTGTCCTGAGCCTCGTCCACTTCGGCCGGACCAAGGCGTTCTCCGGGTTCCGCTTCCGCCAGGCGCTGCTCATCTTCGCGCTGCCGTTCCTCATGCACGCGAGCCGGGGAGGGTTCGTCGCCTCGAGCGGCGTCGTCCTGTGGGCGCTCCTCGCGCCGCTGACCTTCCTGCTGTTTCACGGGTCGCGGGCGTCCATCCCCTGGTTCACCGCCTACGCGCTCCTCGTGGTGATCGCCGGCGCCGTCGATCCCCTGCTCTCGGCGCACGCGCCGGCGACGCCCCCGGCCCTCATCGCCTGCTTCTTCGCGATGAACATCCTCACGGTGTCGGCCATCGCCTACGCCGCGGTGCAGTACTTCGCGCGCCAGCTCGCGGAGGAGCAGGAGAAGCTCGCGGAGCTCGCCGCCTCCTCGGCGCAGGCGCTCGACGACGTGGCGACGTGGTCCTCCGCCGCGGCGACGCAGGTCGCCGAGGCCATCGGGGCGCTCGAGGTCGCGGTGTGGAAGGCCGAGGAGCAGCGGATGGTCAGCCTCACCGAGACGACCACCGAGGCCCCGTCGACCGAGTCGGTCCGCAGCGCCGCGCTCACCAGGCAGTCGTTCCTGCGGTCGTCGGATGTCGTGGTCCCCGTCGTCGGCCTGTCGGGCGACATCCACGGCGCCCTGGTCGTCGTCGGGAGCCGCCTTGTGTGGAGCGACACGACGAAGCGGCTCGTCGACTCGTTCGCTCACCACCTCGGCAGCGCGCTCGAGCTGTCGCGCCTGCGCAAGGAGCTCGCCGGCGCGGCGGAGCGCCGGAGAGCGACCCTCGAGGACATGGTGGATCGCGGGATCGACGTCCTGCACATCTGCCCGCGCTGCCACCGCTGCTACGACCAAAACACGCAGCAGTGCAGCGACGACGGCGCCCCGCTGACCATGCCGCGGCCGTTCCCTTACCGCATCGCGGGGCGATATCGCCTGACCCGGGTCGTCGCGGAGGGCGGCATGGGCCGGGTGTTCCAGGCCCAGGACGAGCGGCTCGGGCGCAAGGTCGCCGTCAAGGCCATCCGGACAGAGCTCTTCCACAACGACGATGTGCGCGCGCGCTTCGAGCGCGAGGCGCGCCTCGTCGCGCGCATCCAGCACCCGTCGGTCGTCGAGGTGTACGACTCGGGCGAGATCGAGGACGGCTCGCTCTATATCGTGATGGAGTGGCTGGACGGCTGCAATCTGGCGCACGCCATGCAGCACAACGGGCCCGGGACGCCGCCCCAGGTCGCGCTGCTGCTGCGCGAGGGGGCGTCGGCGCTCGGGGCCGCGCACGCGGCGGGGCTCGTGCATCGCGACGTGAAGCCGGAGAACATCCACCTGGTCCCGTCGACGTCCCCGGGCGGTTTCCGCGTCAAGATCCTCGATTTCGGCATCGCCAAGGAGATGTCGGCCGACGTCGGCGTGACGTCCGTGGGCCTGTTCCTGGGGACGCCGCTGTACATGGCCCCCGAGCAGGCGAGCGGCAAGCCGGTGGACGCGCGCTGCGATATCTACTCCTTCGCGGCGGTCGCCTATCAGGCGCTCACCGGGCGGCGCGTCGTGGCCGGAGACGAGCACGCCACCGTCCTGTCGAGCCTCTCGCGCGCTGTCCCGCCGCCTGTCTCCTCGCTCCTCCCGGGGACGCCGCCGGCGGTCGACGACGCGTTCACCACGGCGCTCGCCCTGTCGCCCGACGAGCGCCCGGGCGACATCGAGGCGTGGGCGAGCTCGTTCATCGACCAGCTCGACGGGCTGCCCCGGCGGTGCCGGGGCTGGCGCGTCTCGGGCGCCACGCACAACCTGGACGACTTCAGCCTCGTCGAGACGGTCCGGATCAACGAGCAGCCCGCGGCGAAGCTCGCGTCGGAGACGCCGCGCGCGCCGTGAGCGCGCTGTAGCCCCCGTTGCCCCGCGGCGCGGGAGGTGGGGCCTTGCAAAGAGGGCGGTGGAGGGGCTATGCCCGGAACGGGACCTCCATGCTGTGCCCTCGTTGCCACCGGCGGTACGCGGAAAACCACCGCTTCTGCCCGCATGACGGGGAGAAGCTGGTCCAGAGCCTCGACATCCGGCGGATCCGGTCGAGGCCCACCGAGCACGTGGGCTCCGTCGTCGCCGAGCGGTACCGGGTGCGGGGCCTGATCGGCAGCGGCGCCATGGCGCAGGTGTTCCTGGCGGAGGACACGCAGAGCGGCGGCGCGCCCGTCGCGCTGAAGCTGCTGGAGCCGAGGCTCCGCCGCGTGCCCAAGCTGAAGGCGCGGTTCCTCCTCGAGGCCAAGGCCGCGGCCACGGTCGAGCACCCGAACATCGTCGCGGTCCTCGACGTCGGTCTTCATGAAGAGTCGCCGTACCTCGTGATGGAGTTCCTCTTCGGAGAGTCGCTGAGCTCGCTGCTCGTGCGCGAGAAGCGGCTGTCTCCGGAGGCCGGCGTCCCCATCCTCCTGCAGGCCGCCGCCGGGCTCGGCGCGGCCCACCGCGCGGGGATCGTCCACCGCGACGTGAAGCCTGCCAACGTGTTCCTCGTGGGCGAGAAGGGGGACACCTGGACGGCCAAGGTCGTCGACTTCGGGTTTGCCAAGCTGTACGAGCACTCGGGGCTCACCCAGGCCGGGGTGACGGTCGGCACCCTGGAGTACATGGCGCCGGAACAGACCGTCAGCGATCCGCCCGACGCGCGCACGGACGTCTACGGCTTCGGAATGCTCATGTACCGGATGTTCTCCGGCCGGCTCCCCTTCAGCGTCACGCGGAGCTCGTCCCCGGCGCTGGCGCCTGCGCCGGCCATGGAAGATGCCATGGTGCTGGCCCATCAGCTCACGACGCCGCCCCCGCCGCCCAACCTGGGTGGGGGCCCGGTGGCGAGCGCGCTCGAGGCGGTGATCATGAAATGCCTGCGCAAGCGGCCGGAGAACCGGTATCCCTCGATGGAGGCGCTCTGCGAGGATCTCGGCCGGCTCGGCCGGCCGGGCGCGCTGGCGGCGAACGCGCCGATCGCCTCGCCCGACGTGTACGCCCCGCAGACGCCCTATGGAGAGCACGCGGCGCGATTCCTGTACAAGCAGCTCGGCCGGGTGTTCGGCGAAGCGCCGTAAGCCGCGACATGCCCCGAGCGCGCCGCATCGCCCGACGCCGCGCCCCCGCGCTGGCCGCCTGCGCCGCCGTCCTCGGCTGGCCGCTCGCGCACGCGGCGCCTGAAGGGCCGCGTCAGGCCGCCGCGACCGCCGCCGCCACCGAGCCCGGCATCCGCCTCACGGCGGCCTGGCTCTTCGTCCAGCTCGTACCGAGCCCCGGGCTGTGGATCGGACCGGGCGAGGCGCACCTCGGGATCCGCTGGCAGGTGACGCCGCTGCTCTACTCGTTCGGGATCAACCGCAAGCTCTCGCCGTGGCGCGCGTTCGTCGTGGAGCCGCTCACGCGCCACGCCGGCTCGATCGAGCTCTTCGGCTCTCCCGAGTACATCGCCCGTCCGGGCGCGCTCGGCGAGCGCTGGATGCTCCGGGGCGGTGTCCGCGCCTATTTTCCGCTCCTCCACCGGGGAGACTACATGTCCTGCTCGCTCGGCGGCTCGGCGGTCTACGCGCGCGAGCGGCTGGGCGCCTCGTACGAGGCGGGGGTCTATACCCTCTTCGGCGCCCTGGGCGTCCAGGTGACCCATACGCCGACAGCCGCCTTGCGATCGACGATGTTCACGCTCAGCATTCGATATTTCTGACGCCGCGCATGGCCCCGCGCCCCTCCTCGCCGCCTGCTCGACTGCTCGCCGCGGCGCTCCTCGCGCTCGCGGGCCTTTCGTGCAGCGTGCCCGCGCGCATCCTCGAGGGCAACGTGGCGAGGCTGTTCGCGAGCCCGCGGGCCGTGCCGGGCAAGGTGCGCGCGCCTTACCGGCCCGAGGCGCGGCTCGCGGTCCTCTGGGTCGGGCACGCGACCGCGCTCGTGCAGATCGACGACAAGCTCATCCTGACGGACCCCGTCTTCACAGACACCGTGGGGCTCATCGTGAAGCGGCTCGTCGAGCCGGGGCTCGACCCGGAGGACCTGCCGCCCATCGACGCCGTCCTCATCTCGCACATGCACTTCGACCACCTCTCGCTCGGCTCGCTGTCCCTGATCGAGCCGAAGGTCCGGACGCTGCTCGTGCCCCGGGGCGGGCTCGTCTACGTGCCCAATTACCGCTTCGATTCGGTCGAGGTCCCGACCTGGACGACGTGGCGGCAAGGCGATCTGAAGGTCACGGCGGTCCCGGTGCGGCACTCCGGTTATCGCTACGGGCTGGACCGGGACTGGATGACGGAGAGCTTCACGGGCTATGTCGTCGAGTACCACGGGATCACCGTCTACTTCGGCGGCGATACCGCCTATGATCGCGATCTCTTCGTGAAGACGCGCGCGCGATTCCCCACGATCGATCTGGCCCTCATGCCGATCGCGCCGGTCGGGCCGCGCGAGTTCATGGAGACAAAGCATGTCGATCCGGCGGAGGCGGTCCAGGCGTACCTCGATCTCGGGGCGCGGCGGATGATGGCCATCCATTTCGACACCTTCATCAACAGCACCGACACGCTCGGCGAGGCGCCGCGCGAGCTCCGGCGCGTCATGGCGGCGCGCGGGCTCGGGCCGGATCAGGTGGTCCTGCCCCGACACGGCGAGCAGCGGATCCTGATCGCGAGGGATCAGCCCGGCGGCGCGCCGTAGAGCTCGCGCAGCGCCGCCGCGTAGTCCTCGGGCGTGTTGACGTTGCGCAGCGATCGCAGGTTTGGATCGGCGGCGCGGAGCCCCGGATCCTCGAGCAGCAGCTCCGGCCCCGCGACCCGCGTGCGCGCCCGCTCGAGCAGGGTGGTCAGCCGCAGCTGGCCCTCGGCGAGCAGGGCCTCCGCCTCGCCGCGCACCGAGCAGGCGTACACCGCGCAGAGCGGGTGATGGCGGCCGTCCGCCCGCGGCACGGCGATGGCAGGGCCGCCCGCCTGGAGCTCCGCGAGGCGCCGCACGAGCGCGGGGTGCAGGAAGGGGGCGTCGGTCGAGGTGACGACCGCCCGCTCGGCCAGCGGCGCGACCGCCTCGAGCCCGACCGCGATGCCCTGCATCGGCCCGCGGCCCTCCACCGGATCGCGCACGAGCAGCACCCCGTCCGGCAGCGGCGGCAGCGCCTGCCCCGGCGCCGCGACAACCGCGATCGGCCAGGCCGCCTCGCCGAGGCGCCGCACGACCCGCTGGAGGAGCGCCTCGCCCCCGAACGGCAGCCACGCCTTGGGGCGCCCCATCCGGCGGCTCTGCCCGCCGCACAGCACCACGCCCGCGAGCCCGGCGACGCGGCCCGCCCGCTCGCCATCCTCCGCGGGCGCTGTCACGGTCTGCTCCTGTGTCATGGATCCACCCGCCCCGGAGCATGGACCCGCGCCCCCGCGCCGGCCACCGCCGCCGGCTCGCCCGGCTCGTCCTCGCCACCGGATGTCCTGTGTCACGACACAGACAGGTCGTGCCACAGATCGACGTGCGTGCTATGGGGCAGCTCGCCTGTTCAGGCGATCCCTCCGAACCTACAGAGTAATGAAGCCATGAGCCAGACCAGGGGCCCCGTATCCGAGTTCATTCGACACCACTATCGGCACTTCAACGCCGCCGCGCTGGTCGACGCCGCGGCCGGATACGAGCGCCACCTCGCGGACGGGGGCAAGATGCTCGTGTCGCTCGCAGGCGCGATGAGCACCGCCGAGCTGGGGGTCTCCCTCGCCGAGATGATCCGCCAGGGGAAGGTGGACATCATCTCGTGCACCGGCGCCAACCTCGAGGAGGACATCATGAACCTCGTGGCGCACAAGCATTACAAGCGGATCCCCGGCTGGCGCGACCTCACGCCGGCGCAGGAGTGGGAGCTCCTCGAGAGCGGGCTCAACCGCGTCACGGACACCTGCATCCCCGAGGAAGAGGCTTTCCGGAAGATCCAGCACAGGGTGGTCGAGCTCTGGAAGGACGCCGACGCCCGGGGCGAGCGCTTCTTTCCCCACGAGTTCATGTACAAGCTGCTCCAGAGCGGCGTGATGGCGGGCGACTACGAGATCGATCCCAAGGACTCCTGGATGATCGCGGCCGCCGAGCGTAACCTCCCGATCGTGGTGCCCGGCTGGGAAGACTCGACGATGGGCAACATCTTCGCCAGCTACGTCGTGAAGGGAGAGCTCAAGGCGACGACGATGAAGAGCGGCATCGAGTACATGACCTCGCTCGCCGCCTGGTACCGCGCGAGCTCCGGCGGCAAGGGCGTCGGCTTCTTCCAGATCGGGGGCGGCATCGCGGGCGACTTCCCCATCTGCGTCGTGCCCATGATGTACCAGGATCTCGGCTGGAAAGACGTCCCCTTCTGGTCCTATTTCTGCCAGATCAGCGACTCGACGACGTCCTACGGCTCGTACAGCGGCGCCGTTCCCAACGAGAAGATCACCTGGGGAAAGCTCGGCATCGACACCCCCAAGCACATCATCGAGAGCGACGCCACCATCGTGGCGCCGCTCATCTTCGCCTACGTGCTCGGGTTGTAGCGCGACGCAGACCCATGCACACGGCGAGCGCGGCGCCGGCGATCACGGCGCCGGCGCCGCGCGCTCGTCAACGGTCATGATCCGGAGCGCCGGACGCGCCGGAGCCTCGTGAAACACACGCATTGAAGGGAGTTACAGTCCTCGATGGCACAGCAGAAGGTCTTCATCACGGGCGGTTCGGGCTTCTTGGGGATCAACCTCGTACGCTACCTGCTCGATCGCGGGTTCGGGGTCGTGTCGTTCGACGTCCTCCCCTTCGACTATCCGGAGAAGGACCGGGTGGTCGCCGCGCAGGGGGATATCCGCGACGGTCGCGCGGTGGAAGCGGCGATGACGGGCGCCGACCTCGTCGTCCACACGGCCGCGGCCCTGCCGCTCTACACGCCCGACGAGATCCACACGACGGACGTGGAGGGGACCCGGACGGTCATGGATACGGCCCTCCGGCTCGGCGTGAAGCGCGCGGTCCATATCTCCTCGACGGCGGTCTATGGCATCCCCGATCATCACCCCCTCGCCGAGACCGATCGCCTCGTGGGCGTGGGGCCGTACGGGCAGGCGAAGATCCAGGCGGAGATGGTGTGCCTCGAGGCGCGCGCCCGGGGGCTCGTGACCTCCATCCTTCGACCGAAGTCGTTCATCGGGCCAGAGCGGCTCGGCGTCTTTGCGCTGCTCTACGACTGGGCGCTCGACGGGCACAACTTCCCGATGATCGGCGACGGCAACAACCGCTATCAGCTCCTCGACGTCGAGGATCTCTGCGAGGCGATCTACCGCTGCCTGACGCTCGACGCGTCCGCGGTGAACGACACGTTCAACATCGGCGCGAAGGAGTTCACCACGATGAAGGAGGACTACCAGGCCGTGCTCGATCGAGCAGGCTTCGGGAAGCGGATCATCCCGCTGCCCGCCGCGCCCGCGATCCTGTCCCTCCGGGCGCTGGAGGCGCTCAAGGTGTCTCCCCTGTACAAGTGGGTTTACGAGACCGCCTCGAAGGATTCGTTCGTGTCGATCGACAAGGCGGAGGAGAAGCTCGGCTTCACGCCGAAGTACTCCAACAAGGACGCGTTGCTCCGGAACCTCGAGTGGTACAGCAGCCACCGTGACAGCTTCGCGTCCCAGTCGGGGATCACGCACCGCGTCCCCTGGAAGCAGGGCGCGCTCGGGCTCGCGAAGAAGCTCTTCTAGCGCCTCGGGCAGCTCTCCCGGCCGCGCCGCGCCCCGCGCGCGGCCGCGCCGCCTCGGTCCTCCTGGTCTTCAAGGCATTCACGTCGAGCCTCCTGGCGTTCAAGGCATTCACGTCGAGCGACAGGCGGCGCTCGGGTGCGGAGGTCAACGCCGCTGGGGGATCGGACAGGTCTGCCCGATCGGGATTCTTGGATGCGGCGGTGCCCCGGTGGATAATGCGCGCCGAGAAGCCGCTCGAGATGCGCCCCGCCCCTTTCTTCCTCGCGATGTGCGCCGCGGCCGCGCAGATCGGCTGCGAGCAGCCCGCGAACGTCGGCGCCGGGCTCGCCCCACCGCCCGCCGTCGCGCCGGCTGCGCGCCGCGACGCCTCCGCGGCGCCCCGCGACACGCCCGCCGCCGCCACCGCATCGCCCGCCGCGCCGCCCGCGCCGCCCGCGCCGGCCGACGCGATCACGCTCCTCGCGGGCGGCGATGTCTGCCTCGGCAAGGCGCTCGGCCAGGAGCTGCTCCGCAACCCGGCGCACGACCCGTTCGCCCCGGTCGCGGCGCTGCTCGCCTCCGCCGACGTGCGCTTCGTCAACCTCGAGAACCAGCTCAGCGACCAGGGCGGGGAGACCCAGCACCGGCTCCAGCCGCTCGTGTTCACGGGCCCGCCGGCCGGCGCGGACGTGCTCGCGCGCGCCGGCATCAGCGTTGTGTCGCTCGCGAACAACCACATGTGGGACTACGGCAAGAGCGCGTTCCTCGAGACGCTCGGCCACCTGGAGCGCGTGGGCGTCGCCTACGTGGGCGCCGGCCGGACGCGGCTCCAGGCGTACGCGCCGGCCATCATCGAGCGCCGCGGCTTCCGCGTGGCGCTGCTCGCCGTGACGGGCATCTGGAACCAGGGCTCGCTCTGGCAGCACCCGGGGCGGGAGTTCGTCGCGGCCGCGGAGCGGGACGGGCTCGCCGCCGCGGTGCGCGCCGCGCGCAAGCAGCCCGGGGTGGACGCGGTCATCGTGAGCTACCACGGCGGCACCGAGTACCTGGACACGCCGCTGCCCCAGGCGCGCGCGCTCGCCGGCGCCGCCATCGACGCGGGCGCCGACGCCTTCGTCGGCCATCACCCGCACGTGCTCCAGGGCATCGAGCTCCGCCGCGGCCGGCCCATCTTCTACAGCCTCGGCAACTTCATCATGAAGGTGAAGAGGACCGGCCCCGCGCCCGAGCTCGCGATGCTCGCGCGCCTGCGCCTGCGGCGGGGCGCCCCGCCCCTCGCCGAGATCTGCCCGGTGCGCAGCGAGGGCCTCGGGACCGTCCCGCTCGCCGCCGACCCGCGGCGCGCCGAGACCGAGGCGGCGTTCGCCGAGCGGATGCGCCGCGTCTCGGCGTTCGTCAAGGGCGAGCCGGCGATTGGCCCCTTCGCCGCCGACGGCTGCGCCCCGCTCGAGCCGGCCGCTGAGGCGGCCCCCGCCTCGCCGTCGAGGGTCGCCGGCCCGATCCGCTGAGCGATGCTTTGCGGCCCTGCCGCGGGCACGCGCGCGAATCGCGCGGCACCGTCGGTCGGCGCCGGTTGTTGGGCGTTATCACGCGCCGGGCTCCTCCTCCGAAAGCGGTGGCCGCTCGAATCTCGCGCGCTCGGACGCTGCGAGGACGTCGCAGTCACACGCGGCCGGAGGCCGTCCGATGCAGTGCCCTGCTGGGCAAATGGCTGCCATTCCGGGATCCGCTCACGCCCGGCGCTTCCACTCGCGAGGATGTCGGCGGCCGTGAATCACTCCAACGACGACAATGGCGTTGGGCAGAATCCGGTAGAAGACCGCGTATGGGAAGCGCTCAACGAGCGCCCGTCGGATGTCTCGATACAGCGGCGGGTACGCGAGCGGTGCGCTCCGAAGGCGCTTGATAGCATCATCCAGCTCTCGTCGGAAGACGGCGCCGAGCCCAGACCGCTGCTCCTCGTACCAGCGGAAGGTCTCGATGGCTTCGGTGCGAGCTTCGGCGAGGAAGACAACGCGGCTCACGACTCGCCGGTGGTCATCTCGGCACGGACGTCCTCCCAGGAGGCACCGATGGGGCCTTCGAGCTCGAGGCGATCCAGGCGGCGATCGAGCTCAGCGCGAAGCTCGGAGCTCAGGGGAAGATCGTCCGAAGAGAGGCTTCGCCAGAGGTCATCGATCAGGTCGAGCTTCTCGTCGGCGGTGAGCTTGGAGAGGTCGAGCGCAGGCTTGCCCATGGTCGGATCCTGCACCAGAAGGGCCGGCGACGCCAGCACACGCGAGCCTGGGCGGCGTCGATGGCCCCCGCCGTCTGCGGGCGTGGCGCCGGCCCCCTTGAGGTCGGCGGGTGCCGGCCGCCGCTGCGGCCACCGGCGCCCTGGCGCTGGGCAGCCTGGAAAGAGAAGCGGACCGAAAGGGCGCGATGGACGCAAGGGAAAGAGGAGATTGGTGGTCATGTCAGCCTTCCTCGCCACCCGCCTGCCGCTATCCCTCCCCGTCGTCGCGATTCGTCGAGCAATAAGGCTCCATGGAGACATGGGGGAGCACAGGAGAGCGGGCGTGAGGACTGCCAGGAATGGATTCTGCGAGCCAGGCCCGGGCTCCGAGGAGATGTACACGCCCATCGGCGTCAACAGGCGCTTACAGGCGCCGAACGTGCTCGTTCCGACCGTGTCGAACACGTAGTCATAGCCCTGGTCATCGCGGGTAAAGTCCGCTTGCTCATGGTGGATGACCCTGTCGGCCCCCAGCGACCTCAAAAGCTCCAGGTTCTTTGTGTTCCCCACCGCCGTCACGGTGGCGCCCAGGTGCACGGACATCTGCAGCGGCGCGGATCCGATCGCCCCGGTAGCCCCGTTGATCAGCACCCCGCGCACCATGTGTGACCTCCTGATTCAAGGTGTTGCTGCTGCGGCGTTTCAGATGCGGCTCAAGCGCATTGTGCGCTGGATCACGGCGGAGCGCGCTGAATTTTCGTCTGTCACCGTAGCTGTGTATGGTAAACGTGGCACTCGCGAATCCGCAGGGGAGCGACGTGCGACGTCGGCCTTCCGCACAGGGGTCTGCGGACAGGGAGAAGACCATGTTGATGGGTGGTAAATCTCGGCGCCGAGCGCACGCGTCGCGCCTGGCGCGCGTCTCGAGTGCTGCCTTCGGAGGCGTGCTCGTCACAGCATCTCTCGCGCACGCGCAGAGCCCTGCCGCCGGCGCCGCCCCGGGGACCGCAGCATCGCCCGCCGCGACCGGGGCAACCGCAGCATCGCCCGCCGCGACCGGAGCGGCGGCCGCCACGACGGGAGCGGCAACCGCGGAGCCCGCGACGAGCGGAGAGGCGACCCTCCTCGAGCGGCTCGCCGCGGCGGAGAGGCTGGCGGCGGAGGCGAACGAGCGAGCGACGGAGGCGAGCAAGCGAGCGGCAGAGCTCGCGAAGCGCCTCTCGACGGTCGAGGAAGCGCAGGTGTCACCGCAGGAAGACGCCAGCAGGGACCTTCTCCGGATCTACGGGTTCATCGACGTCGGCGTTCAGCGCACCTGGATCAAGGAGACGCTCATCACGTCCAGTATCCCGCAGGCGAACGCCTTGAACTTCGTCGTCGGGAACTTGAACCTCTATCTCGACGCGCAGCCCCACGACCACTTCAACTTCCTCGGGGAGCTGCGGTTCACGACCGCGCCCGCCGGCACGCCGGTCGCGGTGACGCCGCCGCCCGGCGTGACGCGCCGGGTGGGCACGCAGCCGTACGGGAGCATCGACACGACAAAGCTCGACACATCCATGGTCTATGGCGGGCTCGTCTCGATCGAGCGCGCCCACATCGACTGGACGCGCTTCAACCTCTTCAAGCTGCGCGCCGGGCAGTTCTTCACCCCGATCGGCATCTACAACGTCGATCACGGCAGCCCGGTGCTCATCACCGTCGACAACCCCTATTTCATCGTATCAAGCCTCTTCCCCACGCGACAGACCGGCGTCATGGCCTACGGCAGCGTGTTCGCGGGCCCGTGGGAGCTCGGATATGACGCCTACGTGAGCAACGGGCGCAACGAGAGCGCACCGTTCGCCTTCGACGACAACCGCGGCTTCGGCGGCCGCCTGCACGCCAGCTACGAGGACCCCGGCAAGCTGACGCTGAAGCTCGGGGCCTCGTTCCTGACGGACAGGGCGCGGGACTGGGTCGCCGACACAAAGCCCGACTCGCCCGAGCCGGACGTCCGCGCGACGTGGGCTTTCCGGGAGTACATCGCGGGGGGAGATGTGTCGCTCGACGTCGGGAAGACGCGCCTCCGGGCGGAGGCGATGGTCGTCCGCGTGATCTACGATCAGGGTGCCCGGCGGGAGATAGCACCCGGAATGTACGACGTGGACGCCTGGCGGACCTCGGCTTATCTCCTGGCGGCGCACCGGATGAATTTTTTGAACATGGAACCGTTCATCCTGGGCGCCACGCTGTACGGGCCGTTCTTCGGGACCGATACCTTGCTGCAGATTGGCGGCGGCCTGAACTTCTACATCACCCCGGACGTCACGCTTCGAACCCAGGTGAGGCAGGTGTTCTTCACCTCCTTGCGCGAGGAGACCGAGGCGCCGGGGGTTGACACCACGTCCATGATGGCACGTCTGATCTTGGCCTTCTGAGAGAGGCTCGACGCAACGATGAAGCGTTCATCCCTTCTGCTCCTCCTGGCCCTGCTCATCATGAGCCCGCCCGCCTCGTCCCTCGCTGTCGAGGAAGAGATCGCCGTGGTCGCCAACCAGGCCAACCCTGCGCGAGCGGCGGGGCGCGACACGCTCCGCCCGATCTTCCAGACGACGCGCACGGAGTGGTACGGCCGGTCGGTGATGCCGTTGAACCTCCCCGACGACTCCTCGCTGCGGCAGCGCTTCGACAGGGCGGTGCTGGGCCTCGCTCCCGATGGCGTCGCCCGATACTGGATCGACCGCAAGATCCGCGGCGGCGAGCGGCCGCCGCGCAAGGTGTCGAGTCCGGGCGCCGTCCTCCGCGCGGTGGCCGAGGAAGAGGGCGGCGTCGGGTACGTGGCCGCCAGCGACGTCAACGCCTCCGTCAAGGTGATCGCGCGCATCCGCGACGGCCAGGTCATACCGCCGTGAGCCTGCGGAGAGAGGAACGAATCATGGATATCTACCTGTCTCGCCTCACGCCGCCCACCCGCTCTCGGGCCCTCGTCGTCGTGCTCGGCGCCGTCTGCGCGGCGATGCTCGTGGGATGCTGGGATACGGACCCCTGTGATCCGGGCCAGATCGTCGCCTGGCATACGTGCATGGTTCCTTTGCCGCCAACCGGCTCCACGGGCAGTGATGGAACCACGGGCAGCGGCGGCGCCGCGGGCGGCGGCGGTGCCGCGGGCGGCGGCGGCGCCGCGGAGCTTCGGTCAGGACCTCGCCGATAAGCCGCTCCCCTATCGCACTTCCCGTTCCTCGGCGGAGGTGACGGCTCCTCGACCATCGGGCGCAGCCGCTCGAGCGCGCGATCCCGGCCTGCGGAGATGCCGTCGAGGAACACTCGGGCTTCCTCGATCCGCCGCGGCTCGAGCGCGTACAGGACCTCGCGCCCGCGCCGCTCGTGCGTCACGAGGTGTTCGACCTTCGCTTGACTTCCGGGAGCCGATCCACAACCATATGGTTGTGGATTCGTTGAGCACGACCCTGGCCGCCCTGAGCGACGCCACCCGGCGCGCGATCCTCGTGCGGCTCAAGACGGGGCCCGCGTCGGTGCACGAGCTGGCGCAGCCGTTTCAGATCTCGCAACAGGCCATCTCCAAGCACCTGGCAACCCTGGAACGAGCGGGTCTGATCGAGAAGCGGCGCGACGGACGGCAGCACGTTTGCCAGCTCAATCCCGCGCCGATGCAGGAGGTGGCGACCTGGGTCGAGCAGTACCGGCAGCACTGGGAGGAGGCGTTCGGCCGCCTGGACGACCTCCTGCACGAGCTGCATCCGCCAAAGAAAAGGTGATCACGTCACGATGCAATTTTCTCAAACCCCTCATGAGCCCACGGTCCTCATCGAGCGCACGTTCGATTTTCCGCGCGACCTGGTGTTCGATGCGTGGACGAACCCCGACCTGCTGGCGCGCTGGTTCGCGCCGCGGGGGTGCACCATCCGCTTCGCGCGGATCGACATCCGACCGGGAGGAGGCTTCCACTCGTGCATCCACAACCCGCAGTTCGGCGATTGCTGGACCGTCGGTGTCTACCGCGAGGTCGTGCGGCCGGAGCGGCTCGCGTTCACCCTGCGGATCGCTGACGCGAACGGGAATCCCGTCTCCTCCGAGAGCCAGGGGCACGAGCGGGACTGGCCCGAGGAGACGCTCGTGTCGATCACCTTCATCGAGCGAAACGGGCGGACGCTGGTGAGGCTCGAGCAGAACGTGAGCGAGGCGCTCGCTCGCCGGACCGGCGCGCACCCGAGCTGGCTCCAGATGCTGGACGCGCTCGGCGAGGAGCTGGCGAGGGGCGCGCAGAGGCCCGGCTAGAACATCGATCAGGCTGATTTCGTGAAAATCTCGGGCGCTCCGATGGAACGCTCGACGGTCTCGCCGGACCATGACCGCTTGCAGACACGAACCGCTCGCAGACACGCGAAGCAATAAGGCCACCATGACGACACCGATCCTCTACGCCCACCCCTTCTCGTCCTACTCCCAGAAGGCCTTCATCGCCTTCCATGAAAAGGACGTCCCTTTCGAGCTGCGCCTGCTGGAGCCTTCCAACCCGCAGGCCGGCGCCGAGCTGGCGGCGCGCTGGCCGCTCGGCAAGTTCCCCGTGCTCACGGTCGGCGACCTCACCCTGTGGGAGGCGACCATCGTGGTCGAGTGGCTCGACCAGACGCATCCGGATCCTGCCCGCCTGATCCCGCCCGATCCGGCCGCCGCACTCCAGGTGCGGATGTTCGACCGCGTCTTCGACAACTACGTCATGAATACGATGCAGGTGATCGTGAACAACCGCATCCGCGAGATGCAGTCCAACCCGCGCGATGAGTACGGGGAAGTTCAGGCCCGCGCCGCCCTGGACAAGGTCTACGCCTGGCTCGACGGCCAGCTCGCCGGCCGCACCTGGGCGACAGGCGACGCCTTTACCCTCGCCGACTGCGCCGCCGCCCCGTCGCTGTTCTACGCCGACTGGGTCCACCCCTTCGACGACCGCCCCAACCTCCGCGCCTACTACCGCCGCCTGCGCGAGCGCCCGTCCGTCGATCGCGCTGTCGAGGGCGGCCGCCCCTATCGCCACTACTTCCCGGGCGGCGCGCCGACCGATCGCGATTAGCTCCAGAGCTCTGGCGCAATGCGCTGATGCGGATCTCCGGGCCAACCTGCAAGACACACCAGCAGGGTACAGCCTGATGCATCCCCTCCTATAATCCCAAGAGTTTCACGGGTCACGGCGTGCTCACGGAGAACTTCGCCGTACGCTGTCATGAACCGAATCAGCCGTCTTGACGCCCGCCGACCGCGGGCGCGGGGACCGCCGCCGCCTCGGGCGCCGTCGAGCGCTTGTAGCGGCGGATCGCCGATTCCCCGATCGCCCGGGTCGCGGCGGTCGCGGCGAGCGCCCCTGTCGCCACGGCGAAGGCCGGGTTCATCGTCGCCGCGAGGACAGCCATCGGAGCGGCGGCGCTGGCGGCGCAAGTCGCCACCACGGCCGCGATCTCCTTCACGCGGTCGGATTCGTCGATGTCCTTCCCGAAGAGCAGCGCTATCTCGAGGATCAGGTAAAGGTGCATCCTGGTGAGGATGGATGTGCCGGCGACGAACCCCAGGCCCTCGTACATGACGCCGAACCCGGGGATGATGGCGGGCGTATGGACGATGCCGCCCGCGGCGAACGCGATCGCCGCGGTCGATCCGACCAGGTGGCGCGCCTGCTGCTCGGGTGACTCGTCCGGATACATGCGCCGCACGCGGTCCGCCACCTGGCGGACACGGGACTTTCGGAGCCTCAGGACGAAGTAGAGAAAATCATCGGTGAGCAGGCTCTGCTGACCCGCATGCTGCTGCGCGACTGCCATGGGTTGCTCCTTTACAGGCCGCTACAGGAACGCATCAAACGGATTATGTCCTGACCAGGAGAACATCGGCGCAACGCCGTTCCTCTGCACGCCAGCGGCGATCGCTGCCGCAGAGCGCCGCGGCAGCTTCCGCGCTGGCCCTTGCGGATAGAGGATCGGCGCCACGGCAGACGGCGTTGCGTTCACACGTGATGGCTAGGACACCGAACAGGTTGAAATCGCCGAGAAAAATGAACCACAGAGGGCACAGATTTTTTCATTTTTGTTCCTCTATGTCCTCCGTGTCTCTGTGGTTCAAGTCTCTTCATTCCCGGACGTTTCAAGCTGATCAGTGCTCCAGCCGAGATCCTCCCGGCGACTTCTCTCTCATGCTCGGCCGCCCTGCGAGAGCTGTACCGGTTCTCGTCCACCGCTGCGCCGCACGGCGAGCCCACCGACGTTCCGGGTCGCTCACCCAACCGTGGGCCGCCCTGCTGCAAGAGCACCGTCGTGCGCCGCAAGCGTAGCTGCCGTCCCGGTGCGGCCAGGGCAAGACGCGCCCGCTGCCGTTCCGGAAGGCGACGAGGTTCGTGCCCGTCGAGACGCGCAGGGACGCGGGGCGCGCCTCGCGCCGCGCGAGATCGACGAGCCGCGTCTCCGAGAGGAGTTCGAGCAGGCGGATCCGCCCGTCGTGGGCATGGCCGGCGGACGACCCGAGCCGGGTGAACACCGGCGTCGACGTGGTCCCGGGAAACAAGGTCGACGAATATTACGCGTTCCTCCACAAGATCGGCGCGAGCCAGCAGCGGCGGGGCCGTCCAGCGGCGCGAGCCTGGGGCCACGCGGGACGCCCGACGGGGATGCCGCCGAGCGCGCTCATGATGCCCTGCCGCGTCCTCTCAGCCCTTCGCGCCCGGCGGAGCGCCCGGCGCGCCCTCCGGCTCGGGGAGGGTCCAGATGTCGCCCCAGGGCGGCTGGCCGCCGTCGACGCCGTAGACCGCGCCCGTGATGAAGTCGTTCTGGTCGCTGGCGAGGAAGACGATGAGCCGCGAGACCTCCTCGGGGGTGGCGCGGCGCTTGAGCGGGGTGGCGCGCCGCGCCACGTCGTCGGCCTGGAGCCCCGCGCGCCCCATGAGCTTCAGGGCGGCCTCCCTGGTGGCGGCCGTGGCCTTCTTCACGCAACCGCCCTCACGGGCATCGGCGTCGTCGCTCATGGTGGACGAACGATGCCGAGCGGTTGGGAGAATACCTCATCGACCGTCGCGGCCATCGCTGGATTGAGGGCTCTCCCAAGCCGCCATTCATCCATGGCCATGGCCAGGGTCTTGAAAATCACCTGAGGGTTGGCCGGGTGCTGCTCCACGAGGATGGTGCGGCCGCCGATCTCCCCCACGATGGTCGTCGTGTGGACATTGGCGCTGTTGGCGAAGAGCAACACCGTCCCAGGCTCGAACCGGCGCGCCGTGACCTGGAGAATCAGGTCGTCTGGATCCGTGACCGCGATGGTATCGGTATCCCTGACTTCGAGAGGAATGCGGGTGTCAGGGCCATAGAGCTCCGCCCTGAGGTTCCTGGCAAAGTCGGTGCACAGCTTGTTGCGGGTCCTCCGCGCCGCCCGGTCGACGGCCGCCACCACGTCCTGATGGTTGATCTGCACGCGGTGATGCTGGAACAACCGCCGGATCGTCTCGCTATTTCGCGCGGTGACCTCCCGCATGAGCCGCTGCGTCCGCGCCTGTGGGCCTTCGGCGAATGGCATCCAGTCCGTACGGTTCCCCGGCACCCTCTGCAACGGAAACCTCTCTTGGATCTGGGGAGCTCTCCGGTTGTACGCCTGGTATGCATCCACCAACCCTCCCAACGCACCCCCGAGCAGCGCACCCGGAACCTGGCCCACGTAAGCGCCGGCCAGCGCCCCGATCTGCATATAGCGAGGCTGGGCCGCGGACGTCGCGGGAGCCTCATTGGGCGCATCCTTACCGCCGACCCCACGAGCGACCGGGCTCGCCCCGCGGCTCGCCTTCGACTGCACCGCTGACGCGCCCATCGCCGGCTGTACCGCTCTGCCGAGCGCGACCGTGGCCGGGTGCGGCGGACGCGACGACATCGCCGTAGCCCGCTGCACCGCCCCGCCTCGCGCCACCGTGGCCGGGTGCGGCGGCCGAGCTCCTGGCCCCGTCTTCTGCTGAGCCACCGTGGCCGGGTGCGGCGGCCGCTCTCGTGCCCCCGACTTCTGCTGAGCCACCGTGGCCGGGTGCGGCGGTCTCTCCGCCACTCCCCCGAACGGCCTCTTCGGCTGAGCCGCCACCGCCGGATGAGGCGGCTCCGTCATCACGGGGTCGTTGGGCTTTCTGGGCGGCATACGCTTCGATTAGGGTCCTACGCGGCGTTACGCGGGGCCAACTTTGCGTGACGCGGCGCGAAGCGGGGCGCCGGCTCGATCATCTGCGGGTGAGCCGAGGGGGTACGAACCGGTGGCCTGGGTAACGGTTCATACCGGGAGCCTGGGTAGCGCACCATCGGTGAGCTGCTCAACAAGCACAGGCTGATTCGGCCCACGGATGCTGACTATTGATTACCCCGCGCCCCGGCGGACCAGGGCCCGCAGGTGCGGCGAGAGGGCACGGCCCGAGAAGAAGAGGTCCCGGAACCAGCGCTGCGCCGGGTCGTCGTCGTGGCGCTGCGACCACAGGGCCACGACCTGCGCGGCGGGCAGCTCGAAGGAGCGCACCTTCCTGCCGCTCTTGACCGTCGACTACCTGCGGGTCGGTATTGCATGGCGCCCTGCCATGCGCTCGGCGCCCGCGGCGTGCACGACCGTACCGCCGCGCCATGCCTCGATGGACGCCGAACTGCCCGTCCCGACCAGGAGCGCGCCGAGCGCGCTCTGCGGGAGCGCGAACGCGGTGCGCAGCAAGGGCCACGCGACGCCGAGCACCGCGTCGGGCAGGCCGAGGCTCACGACCCCCACGTAGGTGAGGACCAGGAGCGGCGGCACGCGGGCGGCCTCTCCGCAGGCACCCCGCAGGCACTGGATCGATGCGTCTTCCTCAATGGATGCATACGTCGGCGAGATTGCATCTTTCCACCGGCCCGCCACCGGCGTGAAGGCGGCCCTTCGATGGGCAGATCTGTTGTGTCTGCGCGGCTATCAGCCCGTGCGCGTCACTGCGGAGGACGCCAGTGTCACCCGGGTTCAGCCGCCGGCCCGCAGCTCGACGATCAGCTCGTCACAGACGGCGATCCACGGATCGGCCGGATTGCACACCCACCCGCCGATCACGGGTCCGCCCTACGCGCGACCACCCAACTATTTGAATACACAGCATTTTTGTGCGACGACCGACCCGCGAAGAAAAATCTCTTCGGCGTGTCGATCCAGCCCCGGCTCGTTCGTCGCTTCACCAGGAGACGGTCGTCACAACGGTCGCAGGCGATGCCTGCGCAAGAGGAGCTACGCCCATGTCAAAGGTTCGGGTAAACGCATTTGGAATCGCTGTCGATGGTTACGGCGCCGGTCCCGACCAAGATCTGGCCAATCCGATGGGCGTCGGAGGGATGGCGCTGCACCAGTGGGTCCTCGGCACGAAGACGTTCCAGAAAATGAGCGCCGACTTTGCTGGATCGCTGATCGGTGACAAGGTCGGCCGAGGAGGCGTCGACGACGACTTCGCCGCACGCGGCTTCGAGAACATCGGCGCCTGGATCATGGGCCGCAACATGTTCGGGCCGACGCGGGGCCCCTGGTCCGACGACGGTTGGAAGGGATGGTGGGGCAAGAACCCGCCCTACCACGTACCCGTCTTCGTGCTCACGCACCATGCTCGTGCGCCCATCACGATGGAGGGCGGAACGACGTTCCACTTCGTCACCGATGACATCCATGCAGCGCTGAACCGCGCAAAGGAGGCGGCTCAGGGCAAGGACGTCCGGCTCGGCGGGGGAGTTGCCACCGTTCGCCAGTACCTCACCGCCGGGCTGATCGACGAGATCCACCTCGTGATCTCCCCCGTGCTCCTGGGCAGGGGCGAGCACCTCCTCGCCGGCATCGATGCGGTGAGCCTCGGCTACAAGTGCACGGAGCACGCCTCCACGGACCACGCCACCCATGTCGTCCTGACGAAGTAGCCGTACACCCAGGAGAAGCGCGCTATGAAAGTCATGGTGATCGTCAAGGCCACGAAGGAGTCCGAGGTGGGAAGTGACCCGGATGAGCTCACGGCATGCCGCCCGCCCCGGGGCGGGGGCGCCGGCATGTCTGCCTTCCTCCTCAGGCACCCCCGCGCCGCGCGCCGTTCACCTCGTCGACCGCCTCGAGCGCGCTCTCGATCTCGCGGACGAGCTCGTCCGCCGCCTGCTGCTCCCTGTCGGCGCGCGCCTCCACGGCCGACGCGTCGAGGCGCAGCTCCACCCGCCGCAGCACCTCCGCGACCCGCTTGCCCTCGGTCGAGGCGGCGTCCACACGCCGCCGCTTCAGCGCGCCCAGCGCGGCCTCCACAGCCGGCACGAGCGGCGCGGCCACGACCGGGTCCGCAGCCTTCAGCTTGGCCCGCGTGCGGTTCGCGAGCTCGATCAGCTGGCCGAACGGCGAGCGGGCGCGCCGGCGATGCACCGCCCACCCCACCGAGGCGAGCACGCCGAGCCCGAGGAGCACGGCGGCGCCCTGCACGTAAGGCGCGACCGCGGGCGGGACGGGCGGGACCAGCGCGTCCGGCACCTCGACGGTGATGCCCCCGTGGAGACAGCCGCTCAGCTCCTGCGCCGTCTGGAGCCGCGTGCGCGCGAGCGGCAGCAGCCGCAGCGGCAGGCACGGCGCCTCCACGCCCGCGAGCGCGCACGCGGGCGCCGGATCGCCGGTCGCGATGGCGTGGACCTCGTGGCTCACAGGGTCGCGGCTCGTCACGTGAAAGCCGCCCTGCGCGAAGTCGACAAGCCCGCCGCTGTCGACCGAGGCGCCGCCGGGCGCCCCCGCGGGCCAGGTCGTCGTCGCCGCGTCGATGACCGAGGCGTCCGTCGAGCAAACGAGCTTGCCGCGAAGGACGATCTCGCCGCCCGGCGCCACGTCGACGTGCTGCGCCGCGCGGTCGCGCCGGAGAGGGAAGGTCTGCGTCATGTCCGCACCTCCAAGGTGCCGGTGGCTCGCCGCGCTCGAGACATCGTGGCCATGCGCCCAGCCCTCAGCGGAGGTGCGCCCGCGAGGCGGTCTCGAGGAGCATCGCGAGCACCAGCGGCTCGCCCAGGCCGCCCGCGGCGCCCGTGTGGCTGCGGAGGCGCGCGAGGCGGTCGGCGTCCTTCAGGAACAGCGGCTCGCCGAGCGCGCCGGCCGCGGCGCGCAGGATGCCCTCCCGCTCGGAGAGCAGCGCGGCGGCGCGGGTGCGATCGCCGAGCGCGATCTGCCGGGCAGCCTCGGACAGGGTCTCGCCGGCGGCGAAGCCCTGGATCGTCCGGGCGACCGACGGATCGACGCTCGCGGCGCTGTCGGCGTCGCCGGTCGCAACCGCGACCCGGAGCGGCGCCTCGTCGACGACGTTCTTCTTCGCGACCCGATCCTTGTACTTGAGCTCGATCGACGCAAGGGTCCGCGCATCCGCGCCGGCGGGCAAGCCGAGCTTGAGGAGCAGCGCGTGGCCGTCGTCGCGCGAGAACGCCGGGATGAAGAACCGCATCCCGCCCTCGGCGTCGTCCTCGCGATCCTTCGAGATGCGATCCCGCCTCTGCGCCTGCGCGTCCGCGGCCACCTCGATCGCCCGCACGCGCGCCGCCTCGGCGTCGCTCAGCCGGCGCGACCCGTAGACCTGGAGCAGCTTCACGTCCGGCTTCAGCCGCACCCGGAGCTCGACCGCGGTCGCGACCGGATCGAGCCGCTTGTCGAGCTCGGTCGCGAGCGCCGGGGCGATCTGATCCGGGTCGCGCAGGTAGTAGTACCCGCCGGCCCCGTCGCTCGCGATGCCGCTCATGAGCGCGCCGTCGTAGTCGGCGCCGAGCCCGAAGGTGCTCGTCTGGACGCCGCCCTGGAAGGCGTCGAGCGCGAGCCTGGACAGCCGCTCCGAGCTCGTGATCCCGGCGTTCGCGCGCCCGTCGGAGAGCAGCAGCACGACCTTCACGGCGCCGTCGGAGATGCCCGGCCGGGCGGCCTGCGCGTAGCCGAGCTCCAGGCCGCGGCCGATGTTGGTCCCGCCGCCCTCGGTGATGCCGGCGATCGTGGCCTTGATCGCCGTGCGCCGGGCCCCGACGGGCCCGTCGGGGATTGTCACCGCGGCGTCGCTCGAGAAGGTGACCAGCGAGAAGTCGTCGTTCGCGTCGAGCTTGTCGACGAGCGCCTGCGCCGCGTCGCGCGCCCGCGCCATCGGCTCGCCCTTCATGGAGCCGCTCACGTCGAGCACGAGGTGCACCGACAGGTGCGGCCGCGCCGCGGGCGCCTGCGCCGTGGAGCGGAGCGCGACGCGCACGTGCACCGGGCCGCCGCCCGGCGGGACCTTCGCGCGCTCGAGGTCGGTGCGCAGGGCGAGCGTCACGCCCTTCGGGACGTCGATCGCGGGCGCGTACCGGGCGCCGACGTCGCTCACGAGCTCGCGCTCGCCGGCCGGGATGATGCCGCGCGCGACGGCCGACTCGAACGCCGCGAGGTGTCCGCCGCCGGGGCGGTACGTGGTGGCGAAGCGGCCGTTCGGGTCGAGGGCAGCCTCGCGGGCCGCGCCCCCCGCCGCGCCCTCGCTCCCTCCCGCCGCGGCGGTGGGGGCGGCGGCGGGCGGCGGCAGGCCGCCGGTGCCAGCGACCCCCTTCCGGAGCCTCTCGACGTCCCCGGGCGCGGCGGGCGCCCGCGCCGCCTCGAGCTTGTCCCTCGCCGCCGGCTCCCCGCGCTGCGCCTCCGAGGTCTCCAGCGACGCCGTCGCCGGAGACGGCCCGGAGGGCGCCGGTGCTTCGGACGACCCCCTGGGGCTACACGCGCTCCCTCCCGCCGAGAGCCCCAGCAGCAACGCGCCGCCGAGGAGCGCACGCTTCGCCCACGCCATTCCGAGCTCGCCCATGATCTTCTCCCTCCCCGCGGACCGAGCGGGTGCTCGGTCAGACGGGCCAGCGCCCCTTCCGTTCTGTCGCTCCGCTCCCGGGACGGCGCCGGCGCCGCCGTGATGCCGCCGAGGATATCCGCGTAGCTCGCCCGCTACTCGATGAAGCGCGGGGGCATGAGCGGATCGTGCGCGATCGCGGCGGCGGATGCGGCGCTCGGCGCGCCGGTCGGCGCAACGCTCGGCGCGCGGGCGGGTGCGGCGGCAGGGGCCGACCTCACCGTCGCCGCGGGCCGGAGTCTCCTCGCCGGAGCGCGCTTCCGGGGAGACGGCAGCTCCAGCTTCGGGGGGAGCGAGCCCGCCTCGGTGATGGAAACGTCGCGCTCGATCTCGGATCTGCCCTTGAAGACACGCACCTTGTGGAGGCTCCCGAGCGCGCCCGCGAGCTCGACCGTGCCGTCCTTCAGGGGCGCGGGCACCCCGTCGACCTCCACCGAGGCGTCCGCGGGGACGATCGCCAGCTCGACCCGGTGCTGGACGGGCGCGCGCAGGGCCGCCGAGGGCGCCGCGCGCTGGACGGCGGAGAGCGCCGTCGTGACCTCGCGGGAGACGAGGTGCATGCCGGTCATGGCCGCGCTCGCCCGGGCGCCCTCACGGTGCGTCACGACCCAGCCGAAGCCCGCCACGAGCAGCGCGGCGACCGCGACGTGCGCCTTGATCCAGCGACGCCGCGGCGCAGGCGCCCCCTGGCTCACCCGCGGCGCCTCGTCCGTCTCGAGCGCAGGCGCCGTCGCGCCGTCGCTCGACGGGTCTCTCCAGCGCTCCGCGGGGCTCCTCGGCGCCGCGACCGCAGGGCTGCCCCGCCGGTGCACGCGCGGGCCCGCCCGGAGCCTGAGCCTCGGCGCGACCGTCCGGCGCTCCGACGGCGAGAGCGGGACCAGCATGCCCTCGTCGAGCGAGAGCGGGTCGTCCCCGAGGAGCGGCCTGATCGCGTCGAGCATCACCGACGCGCACGGATACCGGGCGACGGGCTGGTACTGGAGCGCGCCGTCGACGATCGCGGCGATCTCGGGCGTGACCCACGGCGCGAACGCCTGGACGGGCGCCGGCAACTCGGCGACCAGGGTGGCGATGAGATCGCCGAAGGCCTCGATGTCCTCGGTCGGCGTGCGCCCCGCGAGCGAGTGATAGAGCACGATCCCGAGCGCCCAGATGTCGGTCCGGTGATCGATGTCCTTGATGCCCCGCGCCTGCTCCGGGGACATGTAGCGGGGCGTCCCGATCATGCTCCCGGACCGGGTGAGCCCCGTCGTATCCCGGCGCGGCTCGTGGGCCAGCTTGATCTTGGCGATGCCGAAGTCGAGCAGCTTCACGATGAGCCCGGCGCCCTCCTCGCGCCGCGCGAGGAACAGGTTGGCGGGCTTGATGTCGCGGTGCACGACGCCGGCGTCGTGCGCCTTCTGCAGGCCGACGCAGGCCTGCGCCACGATCCGGAGCGCGAGCCGCGGGGGCAGCGGGCCGAGGCGCGAGACGAGCTGCGCGAGATCCTCGCCGCGGAGGAGCTCCATCACCAGGAACGGCGAGCCCGTCTCCGGATCCGCGCCCGTGTCGAGCACGCGGACGATGTGCTCGGTCTGGATGGCGCCCGCGGCCCTCGCCTCGCGCTCGAACCGCTCCAGCGCAGACCGGCTGCGGACGATGTCCGTGTTCATGATCTTCACGGCGACGCGGCGACCCTGCTCCGCGTCGTTGGCCTCGTAGACAGCCCCCATCCCTCCTCGGCCGAGGAGCCGGACCAGGGTGTACCTGCCGCTCAAGGTCTTGCCGTCCACAAGAAAGGTTTCCTCTAGAAGATGTAGTCGGGGTCTCAATCCAGATGCTACCTCGACCCGCGAATCCGGAGCACCCGCGCTCCACCGTTGGATCTTTGCATTCTCACGCGCCGGGGTCTGACCGGGTGCCGGCCGGCCGCGCGCAGCGTGTCAGAACGTGTAACGCACGCCGATCTTGGGCGCGATGACGACCATCACCTCGCCGGCGAGCGGCTCCTCTTCGAACCTGGCGAAGAACCCGCGCTCGTCGTCGATCCTGCCGTAGACGCCCTCCGGGGGGTTGGTCCACACGGGCTCCTTCAGCCGGACCAGGACCGCCGCCGCGAGGCCGGCCGTCACCTCGAGGTGATCGCCGAGGCGCAGGCCGCCGCGCAGCTCAGGCGACATCACGAAGAACCTCGCGGGGGCCTGCGCCTCGACCGAATCGATATGGAATTCCACGCTGCTGCTGGAGGTGAACGTGCCGCTGCGCTCGTCGCGCACCGTGCCGAGCAGGGCACCGGCGCCGAGCCGCGCCGAGAAGCGGTGGCGGTCGCCGAGCGACAGGCCGGCCCAGCCGCCCGCCAGAAAACCGCGGAGCGCGAGGGCATCGTCGGCCTCGCCGGAGCTCTCCGGCAGGCGATCCTGGATCTCCAGCGCCGTGCGCCGGGCGGTCACGGTCTGGTGCACCTGGAGATAGCCGCTCGTCACGCCGAAGCCGAAGCCGGACCGGAGCTCGTAGCCCGCGTGGACCGCGCCGAGTCCGCCTGCGCCGACGCCCAGCGAGCAGGACCCCCTGCACTGGCCCGCGGCGCCGCCACCGAACGTCGGCAGGAACGCCGGGGCCGCGTCGAGCTCGACGAGGAACCGCCCCGGCGGGCGCCCGAGCGCCACGCGCTCGAGCACGACGGGGACGACCACGCGCGCGTCGCGGGCGAGGATCGCCTCGCGCCGCGCGGTGACGAAGCCGCCCGCGGCGACCTCGATCCGGTGCCGGCCGGGGCTCAGGCGCCCCTCCCAGATGCCGCTGCCGAGCGGCACGCCGTCGACGGTGACGCTCGCGCACACCGGCGTGGGCTCGATCCGGAGCGTCGCGCTCAGCTCCTCGGCGCGCAGGGCGAGGGGCGTCGTCTGCTTCAGCCGGATGAGCACGGAGGCGGGCATGGTCCCGAGATCCCCCGCGCCGCGCAGCTCCACCGTGTGCCGGCCGGGCGAGAGCGGCCCCTCCCACGGCGTCTTGCCGACGGTGTAGCCGTCGACGAGCACGTCGAGCGCCTCGCCCCTCTGCTCCGTGACGCGCAGGCGCCCCGACTCCACGAGCTTCTGGAGGCGCGACAGGATGCGGACCACCTGCCCTCCGGCGACGTCGACGCGGGTCTCGAACGGCTCGAAGCCCTCCTTGTAGACGCGGACCACGTGGCTGCCCGCGCCGACGCGCAGCGGGGCGGGCAGCGGATAGTCGCCGCGGTGCTGGCCGTCGACAAGGATCGAGGCGCCGATCTCGGCGTCCGCGACGTCGACGGTGCCGACCAGCCCGCGCAGCCGCACGACGGCCTGCTGCGCGGCGTTCCTGGTGTCCACCGGCAGCCGCTGCGAGAAGTCGCGGAGCAGGATCTCGAAGAGCGCGAGCGCCTCGTCGTAGCGGCGGAGCTGCTGGAGGCACAGCGCCGCGCTCGAGGTGGCGCTCCAGGTCGGATAGAGCTGCCGCGACGCGAGGAACTCGGCGAGCGCCGCCTCCCAGGCCCCCTGGCGGTACCGCTCGTGGCCACGCTCGAAGTGGGCGCGCGCCTCGGCGATGGGATCGTCGACGGGCGGGGCATCCGCGGCGTCCGGGAGCGGCGCGGCGGCGGACGGCGCCGCGAGAGGCGCGGCGGCGGACGGCGCCGCGGGAGGCGCGGCTGCGGACGGCGCCGCGGGAGGCGCGGCTGCGGACGGCGCCGCGGGAGGCGCCGCGGGAGGCGCCGCGGGAGGCGCCGCGGGAGGCGCCGCGGAGGAGGTCGGAGGCGCGGCCGGCTGAGCGAGCGCGGTGGCCTCCGCGCCGAAGACGGCGGCGAGAGCGAAGAGGGTGAAGAACGCGCCGGCGGCGCGGCGACGCCGCCGGCGCGCGGCGACGAGCGCGAGGAACAGCACACCTGTGGCGCACCCCGCGACGGGGGCGACCCTGCCCGGCCCGGCGCTGCAGCCGGCCGCGGCGCCCGGCGCGGGTGGGGGCGAGACGCAGTGGCCTCGCAGGTTGCAGACGAAGCCCGGCACGCAGTCGTCGAGCGAGGCGCAGCTCTGCCGGCAGGCGCCGCGCCCGGAATCGCAGCGATAAGCGATGCACTCGAACTTCTCCGCCTCGGGGCACGCGGACGACGCCAGGGTGCACCGCGCCGGCTCGACGCCGCTGGTCGCGTCCACGCATGCGGCCGGCGCGCAGATCGTGCCGACCTTCGCCGGGGTGCCTGCCTCGCTGCAGTACCCCTCAGCTCCCTGGGCGCTGCAGGTACCGCAGGGACAGGGCGCATCGCAGCAGATCCCGTCGACGCAGACGTCGGGGGATAAACAAGCGGACCCAGCGGTGCATGGCTCCCCCCGAGCCAAGCCGAACCGCTCGGCCTTGGCGAGCGCGGCCTCAGTGTGCGCTCCCCCTGCCACCAGCACCTCGCCGTTCGACAACCGCGTGGCGGTATGCCCGCTGCGCGCGTAGCTCATTGAGCTCGTGAATGACCACGTGTCGATCGCCGGGTCGTACCGCTCCGCGCTTCTATTGAAGATGCGCTCGCCGTAACCGCCCGCCACGAGGACCATGCCGGCTGGTAGCAGCGTCGCGGTGTGGCCCTGCCGCGCGCGGTTCATCGTCCTCGTGGGCGTCCAGCGGCCGGTCTCCGGATCGTATCGCTCCGCGCTCGCGAACTCGGTGGAAGCACCCTGGCGGCCGCCCGCCACCAGGACCTCGCCATTCGGCAGCAACGTCATCGTGAAATTGGCGCGCGCCTGGTCCATCGAAGCCGTGACCTCCCACAGGTCGGCCGCGGGGTCGTACAGCTCCGCGGCGGCGAACGCGTTGGAAACGTAATATCCGCCTGCCACGAGGACCTTGCCGCTCGAGAGCAGCGTCGCCCCGTGCTCAACGTGCGCGTAGTTCATCGGAGCCGTGAGCTCCCACCGGTCGGTCTCGGGGTCGTACAGCTCCGCGCTCTCGGGATCGATGTCGCCCTGGTCGCCCCCCACCCCGAGGACCTTGCCGCTCGAGAGCAGCGTCGCCGTGTGCGCGACGCGCGCGCGATGCATTGGCGTCGCGTCTGTCCATGCGCCGGTCTTCGGGTCATACAGCTCCGCGCTCTCGAGAACGAGGCCACGATCCTGGAAACCAGCCTGCTCGCCGCCGGCCACGAGGACCTCGCCGCTCGCCAGCAGCGTCGCCGTGTGCCCGCCGCGCGCGTGCTTCATGCTCCCCGTGAAGCTCCAGGTGTCGGCCGCCGGGTCGTACAGCTCCGCGCTGTCGAACGTGAGGGTCGTCTCTTCACCGAGGCGGATGTCCCAGCCGCCCGCCACGAGGACGAGGCCGTTCGGCAACAGCGTCGCAGTATGATCGCTCCGCGCAACGTTCATCGCGCCGGCGGTCAGCACCCACTCCGGGTCGACGAGCACCGCCTCGCCGCCCGCGTCCACCGAGAGCTCGATGCGCGAGCCCCGCGCCCTGAGCGCCATGGCGACAGGCCGCCCCGAGGCCGCATAGGCCCGCGGCGCAGAGACGCGCAGCACGGCAGCCCCCCTTCCCGCCTCGACGAGCTCCACCGCATCGCCGCGCGTGCGCAGCGTCACGCCCTCCACCTGCCACGCCGCGACCACCTCGCCGCGCGCGATGCCTTCGTCGAGCAGCAGCCACTCCTCCACGCCGTGATCGGTCGCGGACCAGAACGACGTCCCCCCGCTCCGCCGGTAGGCCACGGCCTGCCCCACCGGGGTGCCCTCCCCCGAGGCGCCGAGCTCTCGCACCCGCACCTCGACCCCTTCCGGCATACGGAACCGGATGGGCTCGCTGCCCTCCCGGGGCAGCACCACGTGAGGCCGCGACGGTCTCCCGCTCACCTCTGCCGGGCCCAGATGAAACCCCTCCTCGCCGCCGACGAACGCCGCGCGTGCCTCGAGCACGGCGGCTGCCTGGTCCGGGAACTGGCGGTGCAGGGCGGCGCCGGACGCAGGCGGCGCCGGCTCGGCGCTGCAGCCGGAGAGGGATGCGGAGACCCAGAGCAGCAGGGTCAAGCGCCGCAGGACGCACCTGAGTAGGCCGCGCGGGGACATCAGGAGTCCTCCCCCCGTGGCGTCGGTCTCCCCCGGGACCCCGAGGCTCTCCGCTGCGCGACGGCGAGGAGCGCGAGGACCACCGCGCCGAGGCCGCCCCGTACGGCGCCCGCCGCCGCGACGGCTGGCCCGGCGCTGCAACCCGCGTTCGCAGCGGGCGGCGACGGACGCACGCAATGGCCGGAAAAGTCGCATGCATGGCCTGGCACGCAGTCCTGCAGCGAGCTGCACGTGACCTTGCAGGTGCCGCCGGCCTGATCGCAATGGTAGGGCGCGCAGGCCACGACCTCCCTGGCCTCGCTGCTCAGGCCCGCGCAGCTGGCCCCATCGGCGAGGCAGAGGACAGGCCTCATGCTGTGCGTCTCGTCGCTGCACTGCGCCAGAGCGCACACGTCGCCCTTGGGCACGGCGGAGCAGGCGCCGAGCCCGTCGCACGATCCATCACAGCCCTCGAGCGCACATTCACCGCGAGCATCCCGGCCCTTCGGCTGCAGGACGCAGCGGCCGAGTGATGAGCGCAGGGCGCACGTGTGGCAGGGCTCGGAGCACCGCGATTCGCAGCAGACGCCGTCGACGCAGGCGGAGAGCCCGCAATCGGCGTCCGACGCGCACTCGGTGCCGAGGATCGGGTACCGCTCCGGATACACCGAAGCGCCGACCAGCAGCACGTCGCCGTTCAGCAACCGTGTCGCGGAGTGATCCCTGTACGTGGCGTTCGTGGGTGCCGTGGGGGTCCAGGTGTCGGTCTCCGGGTCGTACAGCTCCGCGTTCCCCACGGACCCGTCGCCCACGTTGAAGGGCTCCCCCACAACCAGGACCTTGCCATTATACAACATCGTCGCGCTGAACAGGCCGTGACTCCCGTTCATCCGGCGCGTGGGGGACCAGGTGCCAGCTGCCGGATCGTACCGCTGCGCTCCCCCAGAGCTCACCACGAGGATCTCGCCGTTGTGCAGCTGCGCCATGGTCACGGGGCGTCCGCCGCCTCCGGTCATCGAACCCGTGAGCGTCCAGGTGTCGGTCACCGGGTCGTACAGCTCCGCGTTGCGGAGAGAAGCGTCTCTCCCGGGCGACCCTCCTGCCACGAGGACCTTACCGCTCGACAGCAAGAGCGCCGCAGCATGGTCACTGCGAGCGGTGCTCATCGATGCCGCGGGGGTCCAGGTGTCGGTCTCCGGGTCGTACAGCTCCGCGCCGGAAAGAGTGCTGGATATCGTCCCTCCGCCCGCCACGAGGACCTTGCCGTCCCGCAGCAGCGTCGCGGTGTGATACATCCGTGACGTGGTCATGGATGCTCTGGACGTCCACGCGTCGGTCATGGGGTCGTAGAGCACGGTGTCGACCGGCCCCCTCTCGACTCCCTCGACCGTGGAGAGGATGCCGTACTCGTCCCGACCCCCGACCACGAGGACCTCGCCGTCCTGCAACAGCGTCGCGGTGTGAAAGAAGCGCCCTACGGGCATCGGGCTCACGAGGCTCCAGGTGTCGTCTGTCGGGTCATACAGCTCCGCGCTGGCGAAAGCGGCGCCCCAGTCGTGACCTCCCGCCAGCAGGACCTTGCCGTTCAGCAGCCGCGTCGCGGTGTGCCAATTCCTGGGTGCAACGTTCATTCGGCCCGCCGGCTCCCACGCGGGATCCACGAGCACCGCCTCGCCGCCCGCGTCGCCCACGTCGACCGACAGCTCGATGCGCGCGCCGCGCACCCGGAGCGCCGGCGCGACAGCCCGCCCCGAGGCCGCATGGGCGCGCGGCGCCGTCACGCGCAGCACAGGCGCCCCGCTCTCCTCGTCCACGAGCTCCACCGCCGCGCCGCGCTCGCGCAGCAGCGCCCCCTCCACCTCCCACGCCGCCACCACCTCGCCGCCCTGCGCGACGCCCGCCTCGAGCAGCAGCCACTCTTCCACGCCCCCCTCGGTCGCCGTCCAGAACGACGTCCCGCCCGCGCGCCGGTAGCTCACCGCGCGCTCGGCCACCGCGCCCTCGCCCGCGGCGCCGAGCTCCCTCACCCGGATCTCCCCGCCGCCCGCGAGGCGGAACCGGATCACGCCGCTCCCGTCGCGGGGCAGCTCCACCTCCGGCCGCGCAGCCCGGACCCAGGCCCCGCCCGGCTCGGTCGCCGCCAGCCGGAACCCGCCCGCCGCCGGCGCGAACGCCTCGCGCGCCGACAGCACGGCGTCCGCGTGCGCCGGGAAGCGCAGGCGCAGCGCCGCGGCCGAGGTGTCCTCCGGCTCCGCCCCGCAGCCGCCGAGGAGCAGCGCGGCTGCGAAGAGGGGTGATGGCGTCGCGAGCGATCGTCTCGATGAAAAGGATGTTGCCGGCAAGGCGCGTCTCGTGGCGCCCAGTAGAGCAGGCTTGCCCCGACGCGCCTAGCCTCCCGCCGCGACGGCGCGATCGCGCCATCGCGCCATCGCGGTCGGCACGACCGCGACGCTGTCGCCGGGGACCTGGCCGCCACCTCGCGTCAGCGGATGTTGACCTTGAGCCTCACCGGGCGGCCGTCGCGCTCGACGACGACGGACAGGCTCTTGTCGGACTGCATGCGCGTGTAGGCCATCATGGCCTTCTGCGGGTCGGTCAGGTCGATGCTGTTGATCGACTTCACGAGATCGCCGCTCTGCAGCCCGAATGACTCGAGCACCGAGCCGGGCTTGATATGCATCTTCAGCCCGACCACCTGGTTGTCCCGCATCTCCGGGATCGCCGCCGAGGTGTTCGTCACGATCTCAGGATTCTCGAAGATCTTCGCGGCGGCCGATCGATCGATGTCGAACTCCGTCTCGCTCACGCGCTTCATGCGCGAGGCGATCTCGGGCGGGACGTCGCTCCTGCCGGACGCGCGGGACGGGCGCTCGCGGGGCGGCTCCGGCGCCCTGGGCTGCGACTCGGGCGCCTTCTTGCCGTCATTGTCGCCCTTCTTGCCGAGCTGCATCTGGCAGCGCGCGCCCCCCGACGTCATCCACACCCGGTCCCAGGCGATGTGCTCGACCTTTCTGCCGGCGATCTGCCCGCCGCGCCGCCCGAGCGCCGTGCGTCCGCCTTCCGCCTCGACGGCCGCGAACGACCATTCCGGGTCCTCGGACACCGCGATCAGCACGACGCGGCCTGTGTCGCAAGGAGGCGCGAGGTAGGGGTCGAGGCTGGAGAGCGCCGCCTGCCCGGCGAGCGCCTCGCTCGGCCGGGGCACGAGCGGCCCTGTGATCGAGTCGAACGGATTGCGCTCCAGGATCGGCGCCGCGCTCGGCGAGGGGTCCTCGGAGAGCGGCTCCTCGACGAGCGCTGTCGCCCGGGGAGCGGGAGGGGCGCCGTCCCGCGCGATCTGGTGGGCGATGAGGTGAGATACCCCGGAGGCTTGATAATACGCGGAGACCGCGACCATCCCTCCCAGGATGAATACGAATCCGCGCTTGACGAACGCGTCGGGGCTCATTGGTAACGCTCCTCCTGGCGGGAGCGCGCCGGGGCTCGCAGCGCGCGTGTCCCTTGCCGCCGCGGCGGTCGCGGCAGTGCACGCCCTCGCCACCGGCAACACCGCGCGTGAGGACGAGCACCGAGCGTGCCCGCTCAGGGGTGGATCGCGGCGTGCCGGCGGGAGTCCGGCCCGGGCGGGCGCGCGCTCAGGGCGGAGGAGCGTTCCTCGCGCGGCTCACCGGAGGGCGTACTCCAGGCCCCAGATGTTCACCGAGCCCCGCTCCGGATAGTACACGGTGAGCTCGTCCGAGGTCTCGAGCCGGGCGGTGTCGATCAGGGGATCGGAGAAGAAGCGGCCCGAGTCGGAGGCGTCGAGGAGCGTCCAGGTCGCATAGCCGTCGCTCGGCGAGGCGCCGGCGATGCGCAGATCGGGGAGGATCGCGTAGACGTTCTCGGTGGAGGAGATCGCGAGCTTGCCCCGGAAGTTCTCGATGACGCGCAGGCCGAGGCCGTGTCGCGCCCAGGTCCCCTCGGGTCCCCGGACGTAGTGGAAGAACTCGCTGCGCGCCCGGGCATTCGTGAAGTTCGCGTTGTCGGCCTCGGCGTCGGGGAGGTGCGAGAGCAGCACGTGGACCCGGCCGCTCGCGTCGACCGCCATGTGCTCCTGGTTGATGAGCCCTCGGTTCTGGCCGATGGTCCCCACGGAGAGGCCCGCCGTGCTCCGGGCGACGAAGGAGGCGCCGGTGGTCGCGACCTTGTCACCCGCGTTGTTGTGCCAGGTGCGCCCGTGATCATCGCTGTAGATGTACAGGAGGCCGTGGTTCGTTGTCGCGTTGGGCGTGTCGCGCCAGCACCAGGCCGCGTGCAGGCGCGAGCCGCCGCGCGTGTACGCGAGGCCGTGCAGGTAGGCGTTGATGCTGGCGTCCGTCCCCTCGATGTACTCGCCGAGCGCGCTCCAGGCGTGCGTCGTCGTGTCGTACTCCCACAGGTGCTCGTCGCCGCTCCCGCTCTCGCCGATCCGCGCGCTCAGGAGCAGCTTGTTGCCGCCGGGCTCGGTGACGAACCGCGGGTACGTCACGAGGTGCACGGGGGTCGTTCCGACAAGCGCGCTCGAGACGGCGCTGAAGCTCGCGGCGGCCCAGGCTGTGCCCTCCGGGTCGGTCAGCAGGCCGGCGATCGAGCGGCGGTAGTGCAGCGTGCTGCCGTGGTGATCGAAGGCGAGGTGAAGCGTGCCGTCCCCCGGCGCGATCCCGAGAGAGATCGTGTTGTGGGCGTCGTCGGCGCTGAGCCGGTGGTCCTTGAAGTCGAACTTCTGCCATGCCCCGCCGTCCCCTCCTGGGCTGGCCGGCAGCTGCCGGCGCGCGAGGACGACATTGCGGCTCGTGTTCCAGAAGGCCGTGTACTGATAGCCGCCGAACGACACGATCGCGTCCTGCTGGAAGGATTCGCCGTTGAGGTAACCACCATAAGACACCACGGTGAGCCCCGACTCCGCGAGCTTCCCCTCGGCGAGCTTGACGATCCCGGGCGCGACGGCCTCCGCGCCGCCGCCGCCGCCGGAGGTCGTGGCGCTCGTGGTCGTGCCGCTCGCGGCCGTGTCGCCGCCCGCGCCGGTGACTGCGGGGATCGTCGCTCCTGTCGCGCCGCCGGCGTTCGCGCCGCCTCCGCCGGCGCCCCCGCCTGAGGTGGAGCCTTCGGGGGTCGTGTCGCGCTCGCCGTCGCTGCAGCTCGCCAGGCAGCCGGCCGATACGAGGATAAGCAGAACGGAGAAAGGAAGGCGGAGGGTCATGTGTCTTGCCCGAGGGTACTGCCGTTCAGCGGCGGCACCAAGCGCCACGGGCGCCGGCCGAGCCGGTCAGCGACGCTTCGCCTCGCCAGCCTGCGTTCGCGGTGCACACGGACGGACCATGAAGATCCTGATGCTGAGTGGCACGTTGTTCGTCGGCCGCCCCCTCGCCGAGTCCAGGGCTCCGGCCTCGACCGACCCTCGCCCGCCTCGCCTCACGCGTCGTAGAGCAGCACCTCGACCTCGGCGCCCTCTCCAACCGCCGCATCCTCGGCTCGCACGATGACCACGCCGTCCGCGCGCGTCGTCGACGACAGGATGGACGCGCCGCTCGTCGCCATCGGAAACACCCGGTCCCCCTCGACACGCACCCTCACGTAATCGACGCGCCCCGGCTGCGAGGCGATCTCGCTCGCCACCACGCACCGCGTCCGCCGGTGCGGCCACGCGCGCGACAGGCCGCCCAGGGCGCGGATCGAGGGCCCGGCGAAGAACTCGTAGGCGCAGAGGCACGACACCGGGTTTCCCGGCAGCAGGAACACCGGGCGCTCGCCCTCCAGAAACCCGAACCCGGCGGGCTTCGCCGGGCGCATCGCGACGCCGTGGACCGCCACCTCACCCAGCTCCGCGAGCACGAGCGGGGCGTGGTCCTCCGAGCCGACCGACGACCCGCCCGAGACAAGCACCACCTCCCCGCCGGCCGCCGCGAGGGCGCTCCGGACGGCCTCGCGCCGGTCGGGGACGTACGCGACGGCGACGTCCTCGACGCCGTCGCGGCGCGCGAGCGCCGTGAGCACAAGGCTGTTCGTGTCGACGATGCACGCCCCGCTCGGCATGCTCCCCGGCGGCAGGAGCTCGTCGCCCGTGATCAGGATCTGCACCGACGGCCTCCGCACCACGCGCACCTCGGCGACCCCGGTCGAGGCGAGCACGCCGACGTCCTGCGGGCGCAGCCGGCGCCCGGCCGGCACGACCTCCGCGCCCTCCAGCACGTCCTCGCCGATCGACGCGACGTGCTTGCCGGCCGGCACGGGCGCGCGCACCCGCACGACCGCCGCCCCGTCCCGGCCCGCCGCCTCCTCCGCGTGCTCCGCCATCAGCACCGCGTCGGCCCCCTCGGGCACCGGCGCGCCGGTCGTGATCCGCACCGCCTCGCCCCGGCGGATCGCCCCCGCGTGAGGGCGCCCGGGGAACGAGGCGCCCACGAGCGCGAGCTCGACCGGCGCGCCGGCGGCCGCGCCGGAGGTCGCCTCGCCGGCGAGCGCGTAGCCGTCCATGGCCGCCCGGGCGAAGTGCGGCACGCTCACCCGGGCCAGCACGCGCTCGGCCGCGACCCGCCCCGCCGACCGGGCGATCGGCACCGGCTCGTCGCCGAGCCGCCGGATCCGCTGCTCCAGCAGCTCGATCGCCCGCGCGACCGCCGTCTGCTCGCGAAATCCTCGCATCCGGACGTCGCGCATCAGGGCTCCGTGAACCGACGGCCCCTCAGCCCGCGGCGGAGGTCTCGAGCGCGCCGCGGTAGACCTCGTCGACGTCGAGCGCGCCGTCGATCGACGCGAGCCTCGCGCGCTCGCCCGGCCCGGCCTCGTAGAGCGTCCACGAGTCGTCCTCGTTGCGCCGGAAGACCTCGATCCTCCGGTGCGCCTGCGAGACGAGCACGTACTCCTTCAGCGACGGGATGCGGCGGTAGTGCGCGAACTTCTCTCCCCGATCGTACGCCTCCGAGGAGTCCGACAGCACCTCGACGAGCACCAGCGGGTTGACCGCCGCGTCCTTGTCCTCCGGATCGCGCACCAGCTGGCCGCAGACGACGCTCACGTCCGGGTAGGTCGCGAGCCCCGTCGCGAGCACGCGCACGCGGAGGTCGGACGAGAACACCTCGCAGGGGCGGCGGTGGAGCTGCGCGCCGAGCGCCACCGTCACCCGGGCCGCGAGCCGCGCGTGCTCCGGCGTGCCGCCGGCCATGGCGAAGATCTCGCCCCCGAGAAACTCGTGCTTTGTCGGGCTCGCCCGCTCCTGCTCGAGGTACTCGGCGTAGGGGAAGGAGAGCTTGCGGGCGGGTGCGTTCACGTCATGGCCTCCCGCGGGAGTATGCCACGAGAAGCCCCCCTCCGGCACCGCCCGCTCCCGCCGCGGCGCCGCCCGCCCGCGCCTTACCGTCAGCTTACCGCCGGCTTACCGTCAGCTTACCGCCGGCTGCTCCTCCGGGGCCGGCTCGCGCGCCGGAGCGGCGCGATCAGCGCGAACACCCCGAGCGCCATGACCGACAGCTTCGGCCCCCGCTTCTTCCGGGCGCTCGGCTGCCGCTCGCCCGCGATCGAGCAGTCCTCCGACTCGGCGGAGTCATCGGAGCCCCCGCTGCAGCCGTCATCCTCCGCGTAATACTCGTCCTCGGACTCGCTCGTGTCGCCGCTGCAGCCGTCGTCTTCCGCGTAATACTCGTCCTCGGACTCGCTCGTGTCGCCGCTGCAGCCGTCGTCCTCCGCGTAATACTCGTCCTCGGACTCGCTCGTGTCGCCGCTGCAGCCGTCGTCCTCCGCGTAGTACTCGTCCTCGGGCGCAGGCTCGCTCGTGTCGCCGCTGCAGCCGTCGTCCTCGTACTCCTCGTCGTAATAGTCGTCTTCGCCCTGCGGCTCGGTGTCGTCCACGACGACCGTATCGGCGGTGCCGGCGCAGCCGCAGCCCATGTCGGCGACCGGCTCGTCGTCGTAATAATAGTCGTCGACGATACCCCCACCCGATGAGCCGCCGGTCGTGCTCGATTCGCCGGTGCTCGGCCCGCCGCCCAGGCCCCCGGGTCCGCCCACGCCCGACGAGCCGCTCGCGCCGCTCGCGCCGCTCGCGCCGCCCGCGCCGATCTCGCTGGAGCACGCGTCCAGGCGGATGGCGCCGGCCTTCACGATCGGCGAGACGGACGCACCGGCCCCGAACGTCAGCGGCCAGTCCGCGCCGGCCTGCCCGGCAGCGAGCCGGAGCGAGACGCGGGTGAGCCACACCGACGACGGCGCGAGCCCGGAGAGCCCGACCGCGAGATCGTCGGCGACCGGGCCGCAGCGCAGGAGATCGGGATCCGTCTCGTCCCTCCGGGGCGACTCCGCGCAGTCGAGCGACCCGTCGACCACCCCGAGCGCGGCGCGCGGGCAGCTCGCGGCGACCGCGAGGCTCGACTCCAGCGCGGCCGCGGCCACCGCGGCGCACGCTCCCGGGCCGTCGCCGGCGTCGCCGTACGCGCTCGCGCGCGCGAAATAGGCCGCGATCACGCTGTCCACGCTGTCGCTGCCGATGGCGATACGGCGGCTCAGCGCCCCGTGGCCCGCGCCCTCGACGAGCGCGCCGTGGAGCCCCGCCTGGCCGAGGGCCTCGGCGCGCAGCGCCTCGTAATCGCTGCGTTGCGCGCCCGCGTCCCAGCTCAGCGAGGCCGGCGGGAGCGTCACCGGCGCCGCGCCCGTCAGCGCGCCCCGGCCGTCGCCGAGGAGCCACGCGGTCACGCGCACGTCGCCCTCGCCCGCCCTGGCCAGCGACAGCGGCAGGCGCGGCTCGCCGCCGCTCATGGCGATGCGCAGCGTCCGCGTGATCGCCGGCCCGCCGGGCGCATCGAACCGGGCCGCCGCGAAGCGCATCCCCTGCAGCTCGCCGAGCTGCGCGGCCGTCTCGGAGGAGAGCGCGAGCCCCGCCGACTCCGCCCAGCGCGCGACCGCGACCGCATCCTCGAGCACCGTCACCTCGAGCGGCTCGAGCGTCGCCTCGTGCGCGAGCTGCCCGACCGTATGGAACGGGCCCGGCGCGCCCTCCTCCCCGGGGCAGTGCGGGGCGACGCCCTCGGGCGGGAGCACGCGCGGCGCGGTGGCCGCCTCGAGCGCCTCGAACCACGCGTCCGAGCTCACATCGAGCGCCGCGAGCGGCGGCACCGGCACGACGACCGCCACGGGCCCGCGCGCCCCGTCGAACCGCAGGCTCGTCCAGAGCGTCGTGCGCTCCGGCCCCGCCGCGACGGCGACGCGCTGCTCGACGGACGCCTGTCCGGCGCCGGGCAGCCATGCCCCCGCGGCGAGGACGTCGCCGGGGAACGAGAAGAGGACCGCAGGAACCACAAGCGCAAGCGACCGTCGGGGCATGCGAGGCCGATTGGCAAGCAGCATGCCCTTCATCGTACGCGGCATTCGAGCCCGACTTCCACGCTGTCGCGTCCGGATGAGAACCGCGGTTCACGGCGCCCCGGCGCCACACCGGCTCCCCGCCGGCGGCGGCGCGCGCAATGGCCGGCGTGGCACGGCGGGCCGCCGGCGTACCTCCCGAGCGCGCGGCCGCGCGTACGGCGCGCTCGCGCGAGCGCCGGCCCGCGGCGGGTCACTCCTCGTGGACGATGACGATGTCGTCGGGGTGGAGGTGGCAGAACACCCTGTCGCCGGCGTGCAGCGCGGCCTGGACGGAGCTCTCGTTGGCCACCACGGCCGTGAGCGCGAGCCCGGAGTCGGTCCGGAGGCGCAGCTGGTCGGTGGCGCCCTTGAACAGCTCGTCCTCGACGTGCGCCTCGAAGCAGTTCTCCAGGTCGCCGTGCCGCTCCTTGCGGAGCGCGATCTTCTCGGGCCGGATGGAGATGAGCGCGCTCTCGGCCCCGCCCGCGAGGTGCTCGGCGTTGACGAGGAGCTCGATGTCTCCGTCGAGCCGGACCCGCGCGCGCTCGCCGCTCCGCGAGAGGACGGTCGCCCGGAGGATGTTGGCCTGACCGATGAAGCTCGCGACGAACGTGGTCTTCGGGCGATGGTAGATCTGCGACGCGTCGCCGAGCTGCTCGATCCGCCCCTTGTTGATCACGGCGATGCGGTCGCTCATGGTGAGCGCCTCTTCCTGGTCGTGGGTCACGAACACGAACGTGATCCCGAGCTTCTTCTGGAGCTGCTTGAGCTCCACCTGCATGGCGTGCCGGAGCTTCGCGTCGAGCGCGGAGAGGGGCTCGTCGAGGAGCAGCACCTTCGGGCGGCAGACGATGGCCCGCGCGAGCGCGACCCGCTGCCGCTGCCCGCCGGAGAGCTGCGACGGCTTGCGCTGCTCCATGCCCCCGAGCGACACCATCGCGACCGCGGCGCGGACCCGCTCGGCCAGCTCTTGCTTCGGGACCTTCTTCATCCGCAAGCCGAAGCTGATGTTCTCCTGCACGGTCATGTGAGGAAACAGCGCGTAGCTCTGGAACACCTGGTTGACGTCCCGCCGGTAGGGCGGCTCGTGCGTGACGTCCTTTCCGTCGAGCAGGACGGCGCCGCTCGTCGGCGTCTCGAAGCCCGAGATCATCCGGAGCAGCGTCGTCTTCCCGCACCCCGAGGGGCCGAGGAGGGTGATGAACTCGCCCGCCTTGATCTGGAGATCGACCTCGCTCACGGCGTGGAAGCTGCCGAATCGCTTGGTGACCGCGCGGAGCTCGACCATCACGTCCATCAATTTACCTCGAGGAATGAGCAGGACGACTCGGCGGCGCCGACGACCGAACGAGGCTCACCGAAGACCCGCAATGAAATCATCACCCTTCCTGCTCCTTGCGCAGGCCAAGCAGGAAGAACAGCGAGAACAGGAGCAGCAGCGTCATCCCGAGCGCGGCGCCGAACGGCCAGTCGCGCGCCTGCCCGAACTGGTTCTGGATGACATTGCCGATCATCGGCACGCGCGACCCACCCATGAGATCCGTGATCGCGAACATCCCGAGCGCCGGGATGAACACGAGCAGGACGCCCGCGAGGATCCCCGGGCGCGTGAGCGGGACGATGACGTGCGAGAAGGCGGACACGGGCCCCGCGCCCAGATCGAACGCCGCCTCGATGAGCGCGTTGTCGAGCTTCTCGACGCTCCCGTAGATCGGCAGGATCATGAACGGCAAATAAGAATAGACGAGCCCGATGACCACCGCCGTCGGCGTGTACATGATGTCGAGCGGCGCCGAGATGATCTGCAGGTAGAGCAAGAGCCCGTTGAGGAGCCCCTCCGACTTGAGGATCGACATCCACGCATACGTCCGGATGAGGAAGCTGGTCCAGAACGGCACCATCACCAGCATGAGCAGCCTGTTCCGGACGCCCTCCCGGGCCCGCCCGATGAAGTACGCCACCGGATAGCCCGCCACGAGGCAGATCACCGTCGTGATGGCGGCATACTTCATCGAGCTCAGCAGGATCTTGAGGTAGGTCGCGTCGAAGACCCGCGCGTAGCTCGACAGCGAGAGCTCGAAGACCACCTGCCCGAGCTCGTCCCGCTCGCAGAAGCTGTAGACGAGCATGATCGCGGTGGGCGCCACGACGAAGGCGAACAGCCAGAGCAACAGCGGGGCGAGCAGCAGCCACCCGCGGACCCCCGGCCTGCGCCGCGGGCCCTGGAGCTCGATGACCTGCCCGGTGGCCGTGTTCATGACGCCCCGCCGCTCACTGCGATGCCTTGAGGTCCGTCACCAGCTTGTCCACGTCCGCCGCCGCCTTCCCGATGTCGTGGAAGGTCTCCATCCCCGCGAGGGGCGGGTAGCTCGCCGGGTTGGCGAGCTGCTCGGGCGTGAGCAGCTTGCGCGCCTCCGTGTTCGGGTTCGTGTAGGGGAACTTGTCCGAGATGAGCTTGCTGACCTCCGGACGGAGGATGTAGTTCATGAACATCTCCGCGCCGATCTTGTTCTCGGCGTTCTCGGGGATCGCCAGGCTGTCGATCGCCTTGTGCGCCCCCTCGGTCGGCAGGATGAACTGGAACTTGTTCTTGTTCTCCTGGTAGAGCAGGGCCGCCTCGCCGCTCCAGAGGACGCCGATGTCGACGTCGCCGTTGAGCAGCGCCGTCTTCGGGCTGTCGGAGTCGAACACCTTCACGAGCTTGATCCACTCCGCCAGGGTCGGCTTGATCTTCGCGAGGTTCTCCGGCGTCACGTCGTTGGCGTTCATCCCCATCGTCACCATCACCCAGGACACGATCTCGCGGGCGTCGTTCAGGGCCACGATGCGCCCCTTGTACTTCGGCTGGAACACGTCCTTGTAGCCCTTCACGGGCTCCTTCACCTTCTCGGTGTTGACGACGATGCCGACCGTCGTGCCCATCCACGGGACCGTGTACTTGAGCTCCGGATCGTGCGGCTGGTTCCTGAACGCGGGCGCGATGTTCTTCAGGTTCGGGATGCGCGCCTGATCGAGCGGCTGTAGCTTCTTCTGCTTGACGAGCGCCTCGATCGCGTACTCCGAAGGCTGGATGAGGTCGTACCGGGTGCTCCCCGCGAGGAGCTTCGACAGCATCTCCTCGTTCGAGGCGTAGGTCTCGTAGTTGACCTTGATCCCCGTCTCCTTCGTGAAGCCGTCCAGGATCTCCTGCGGGATGTACTCGGACCACCCGAAGAGGTTGAGCTCGCCGCCGGCCTTCGGCTCGGGCGCGCTGCCCGAGCCGGTCGACTGGGGCGCCGGGCCCTCCTTCTTCCCGCAGCCGAGCAGGGCCACGAGGGGGAGGAACATCAGGATGAGGAGCGCTGAGATGCGTTTCATTGGCCTATTCCTTGTCTTGCCTGCGCCGGCGCAGGCGCTCGCGCCGCGCGTCGGTCCCCTTCAGCTCTCGTCGGGGAGCCGCCTCGCGGTGCCCTTCAGCGACTCGGCGAACACGACGAGCATCGCGGTCGCGACGATGAACACGGTCGAGATCGTGTTCAGCATCGGGTTCAAACCGACCTTCGCCATGCCGAACACCTTGATCGGCAAGGTCTCGGACTTGGGCCCGCGCGTGAAATACGTGACGATGAGCTCGTCCATCGACAGCGTGAACGACATCAGCGCACCGGAGATGATCGCGGGCAGAAGGTAAGGCACCATGATCAGGAAGAACGCCTTGAGCGGCGTCGCCCCGAGGTCCAGGGCGGCCTCCTCGAGGGACGGGTCGAGCCCCGCGAGCCGCGCCTGGACGGCGATGAGCACGAACGGGAAACAGAAGGTGACGTGCGAGATGATGACCGTCGTGAAGCCGAGCTCGAGCTCCACCGTCTTGAAGAAGATGAGCAGGCTGATCCCCATGATGATCTCCGGGATGATCATGGGGATGAAGATCAGCGCGGTGATCGACCGGAGCGCAGGGAACCTGTACCGGTAGAGCAGGAAGGCGCCCGCCGTGCCGAGGACGACCGAGAACGCCGTGGTGATCGCCGCGATGATCACGCTGTTGCTCAGCGACTCGATGAGCGGCGACCGGCGCTCGTCCCCGAGGTGCGCGACGAGCTCGTCAAAGAGCTGCCCATACCACTTGAAGGTGAACCCCTCCCACACCACGCTCATCCGCGAGTCGTTGAACGAGTAGACGACGAGGAGCAGGATCGGGAGATACAGGTAAATGAGCACGAGCCCGCTCCAGCCGCAGAGGAGCAGATTCGACAGCTTGATGCCCGACATCGTCCGGAGTCGCATGCGGCGGCCTCGCAATCTTGCAGGATCGCTGCGCGAGCTTATCGCTCGAGGAACGCCGGTTGCAACACATTGCCGGGTGAAGGGGCGGACACCGCGGAGCGGAACGCGGCCACCCTGGCTGTCGTTCTTCGCGACCTCCGCGACGCGCCGGCGCGTGGGTCATCGCAGGCGACGTGGCCGCGCGTCCGCGACGCGCGGGCCCGGCAGCGGCCGCGGCCGCGTGGACCCGCCCGCGCGGCGCATCCTTCCGGACAAGCCCTTGACACCGCACTCTCCTCCGCTTACCGGCCCTGCATGACCGGGTTGTCGCGCCGCCTTTCAGGTGAGGTCCCGTGAACACTCCCCGCATCTGGACGATCGAAGAGGCGAACGCGCTC
Source organism: Sorangium sp. So ce1014 (assembly GCF_051521505.1). NCBI lineage: Bacteria > Pseudomonadati > Myxococcota > Polyangiales > Polyangiaceae > Sorangium > Sorangium sp. So ce1014. The sequence continues at coordinate 12,407,420 of NZ_CP150356.1, read as the reverse complement.
GTCCCGGAGCTCGCGTCGCTGATCCGCCGGCAGCTCGCCCTGGCGAGCGATATCGAGCGCAGCTGGCAGGAGCTCGTGCACGCCGTGGAGAGCCCGGCGGTGACGCCCGACCAGCTCATCGAGCTGGCGCGCAGCGGCAGCGAGCAGGCGCGGGCGCGCGAGCGCGAGCTCTCGGAGAAGATCGCGGCGTACGAGTCCGGGTGGCAGGAGGTCGAGGAGCTCGGGGTCGTCGTGAAGGACCAGCGGATCGGGCTCTGCGACTTCTATGGCCGCCTCGACGGCGCCCTCGTCTGGCTCTGCTGGCGCTACGGCGAGCCGGCGGTCGACCACTACCACGGGCTCGAGGCCGGCTACGCCGGGCGCAGGCCGATCACCGCCGCCACGCGCCGGCAGCTGCTCAACTGATGACGGGGCCCCGGTGATCGATCGGCAGAGAGCAGCCCGGGCGATCGAGGAGTTCCTCCGCGCCCTCGGGCGCGACCTCGAGGGGGAGCTCGCGGGCACGGGCGAGCGCGTCGCCGACGCATGGGCCGACGATCTGATCGAGGGCGAGGCCATCGACGCGGCCGCGGTGCTCCGCGAGGGCGCCATGGAGACGGGCCCCTTCGAGCGCGGCCTCGTCGTCGCGCGCGAGCTCTCGGTGACCACGATGTGCCCCCACCACCTGCTGCCGGGGCACGGCACCGGGATCGTCGCCTACCTGCCGGGCGCGCGGGTCGCCGGCATCGGCACGATCGCGCACGTGCTCGACGCGCTCGCGCGACGGCTGACCCTGCAGGAGCGCATCGGCGGGCAGCTCGTCGAGCTGCTCGTCAGCGAGCTCGGCGCGCGCGGCGCGCTGTGCAAGCTCACGCTGACCCACACCTGCCTCATCGCCCGCGGCGAGCGCAAGGCGGGCGCCGTCATCGAGACCGTCGCGGTCGCCGGCGCGTTCGCCGATCCGGGCCCGGAGCGCGATCTCGCCTTCGCCGCCGCGCTCTCCGGGGGGCGGGCGTGAGCGGCGTCGCGGTCGTCACGGGGCCGAGCCGCGGCATCGGCCGCGCGACGGCGCTCGCGCTCGCGCGCCGCGGCCTGTCCATCGCGCTGCTCGGCCGCCCGAGCCCGCGCCTCGACGCGGTCACCGACCAGGTCCGCCGGCTCGACGTCGCCGCGCTGCCGGTCCCCTGCGACGTCGCCTCCGAGGAGCAGGTGGCGCGCGCCTCCGCCGAGGTCGTGGCGTGGCTCGGCGCGCCCCGCGTCGTCGTGAACAACGCGGGCGTCGTGCGCCGCGGGACGCGGGTCCACGAGACCGCGCCCGCCGCCTGGGACGAGGTGATCGCCGTCAACCTGCGCGGCCCCTTCCTCATCGCGCGCGCCTTCCTCCCGGCCATGCTGGCGCAGGGCCGCGGCCGGCTCGTCCACGTCGGCAGCATCTCCTCGACCCTCGCGTCCCCGGGCAACGCCTCGTACGCCGCCTCCAAGTGGGGCCTCGTCGGCCTCTCGAAGAGCCTGGCCGAGGAGCTGCGCGGGACGGGGCTCCAGTCCATCGCCGTGCTCCCCGGCTCGGTCGACACCGACATGCTCGCCGGGAGCGGCTTCCCCCCGCAGATGAGCGCCGACGACGTGGCGCAGCTCATCGTGTACGCCGCGCTCGACGCCCCCGACGCCGTGACCGGCTCGGCGCTCGAGATGTTCGGCTGACGGGGCGCGGCCGAGGAGGCTCGGCTGGCGCGCCCCGGCGTCGTCGATCCCCGGCCGACCGCGCACGCGGCCCGGCCTGCCCGCCGAGGCCGATGTACGTGGGGCCGCCACACCCGCTCCTCCCGGCGTGCTAGCCTACGACTCGTGGAAACGACGCCTCCGCGACCGGGCGACCTCAACGCGGCCTTGCTCGATCTCCCGCTGTTCCCGCTGCCGCAGACGGTGCTCTTCCCCGGCGCCCTCCTGCCGCTCCACATTTTCGAGCCGCGCTATCGGGCGCTCGTCCGCGACGCGCTCGAGACGCACCGCATCCTCTCGGTCGTCCTCATCACGGACACCCGCGCGGTCGACGCGCACGGCCACCCGGCGATCGCGGGGGTGGCCGGCGCGGGCGAGATCGTCGATCACGCCGAGCTGCCGGGGGGCCGCTACAACATCGTGCTGCGAGGCCGCGCCCGCGTCCGCCTGGCGGAGCGCCCGTTCGTGCCGCCGTACCGCACGGCCGCGGCGACCGTCCTCGAGGACGAGCCCGGGGAGGTCCCGGCCCCGGATCACGCCGCGCTCATCTCCACCGCGGCCTCGTTCTCCTCGCTCGTCCGCGAGCGGGATCGCAATTTCGAGTTCCGGCTCCCGCGCGACGCGGCCACCTCGCTCATCGCGGACCTCTGCGCCCACCACCTGATCCTCGACGCCCGGGAGCGGCAGGCGGTGCTGGAGACCCTCGACGTCGTCGCGCGGGTGCGCCGGGTGACCGAGGCGCTCGCGCTCCAGCAGCTCGCGCTCGCCTCGGCGGCGCGCGACGTCAACTAGCGCCTCGCCCCGCGGCCGGGGCCGGCGCGGATGGGCCCGATTGCGCGCCGCCGGAGCGCTTTACCTGAACACGAGTCCAGAAGCGGCTCCGGAGCGGGGTGCGGTCGTCCCAAGATAGAGTAGGCTGCGCCGCCTATGGCGACCTCTCGTTCAACGGAACCTTCAGCCCCGATCATCGTCAAGCACCCGGGGTGTCCCCAGTGGGGACTCGGATACCTCGTCGAGGAGCGCGACGAGAAGCGCTTCTACGATTTCGAAGACGGCCACAATCACTCCATCGCCAAGGCTTTCTGGTCGAAGCTCGAGCCGGTGCAGCTCGGCGACGACGAAGCGAACGCGCTCGAGGCCAGGATCCGCGGTCTCCGCGATCGGCCGTCGTCCGCCGCCAGGAAGCAGCGCGCGCGCGTTGTCGCGCCGCCGCTCACGAGCTTCGACGAGCAGGTCACGAGCTTCGAGACGCAGTTCGAGGGCGGGTTCGGGGGCCCGCACTTCGTCGCCGAGGAGCGCGGCGCCGTCGGGGCCCACGCGCCCGAGGGCGGGAAGAAGAAGAGCAAGGCCTTCAAGCAGGGCGCCATCGAGACCGCGCGCGCGCTCCTCAGCAAGGGCGAGCTCGAGGCGCTCCTCGCGGCGGGCAACCTCACCGATTTCATGGAGCGGATCACCAAGGTCCACAAGGCGGCGACCGGCCTCCTGCACCCGCTCGGCGACCTCATCCCCTTCAACAAGATGCCGGCCGAGCACCACCGCGCCTATGCCGAGGCGGTCGTCGATCTCCTCTATGGCGCGGACGACTACCCCGTGCGCTTCGACCGGTTCGCCGGCGTGCTCGCGGCGGCCAAGGTCGCCACGTGGCCGCTCACGACGATCCTGAGCGCGCTCGTTTACCCGGGCGAGCACGTCTTCGTGAAGCCCTCCTTCTTCGAGAAGCAGGCCGTCGTGCTCGGCTTCAACCTCGCCTACGATCGCGTGCCGACCGCCGAGGGCTATGCCCGGATGCAGTCGCTCGCGCGCGACCTCGAGCGGCGCCTGCGCGAGCGCAGCCTCGCCCCGCGCGATCTGATGGACGTCTACGCGTTCCTCTGGCGCACGATCTCCCCGCCCAAGCAGTCCGCGAAGTCCTGACATCCCGCGTCAGCCTGCCCTGCGCGACGGCGCGCGGGGTGGCGCTCGACGGATCTCGACGCGCGGCCGCGGCGCGCCTATGCGACGGCCACGAGAGGGCCTCGCAGCGAGCAGCCGCGCGCTGCCTCCGCGGCGGCCCGAGGAGGGTCTCGCATGAAGGCAGCCGTGCTCGAAGCCGTGAAGAAGATCGCCGTACGCAACGACGTGGCGCCGCCGCAGATCGGCCCGCGCGACGTCCTCGTCCGGGCGAAGGCGTGCGGCATCTGCGGGACCGACGTGCACATCTGGGAGGGCGATTTCTTCCCGACGTTCCCGCTGATCCCGGGGCACGAGCTCGCCGGCGAGGTGGCCGCCGTGGGCGACGAGGTCGAGGGCCTCCGGCCCGGCGATCGGGTGATGGTCGACCCGACGGTGACCTGCGAGGAGTGCCATTTCTGCATGATCAACCGGCAGAACCACTGCCTGAAGTGGAACGCCGTGGGCGTGACCCGCGACGGCGGCTTCGCCGAGCTCGTCCGGGTGCCCGCGAAGAACTGTTATCGCTTCGAGCGCGTCTCGTTCGCCGAGGCGGCGTTCTGCGAGCCGCTCGCGTGCGTCGTCTTCGGCCAGGATCGCGCGCGCATCGAGATCGGCTCGGAGGTCCTGGTCCTCGGCGCCGGCCCGATCGGCCAGCTCCACCTCCAGGCGAGCCGCGCGAACGGCGCGGCCGCGGTCACCGTGGTCGACGTCGTCGAGTCGAAGCTCGATCTGGCGCGCCAGCACGGCGCGACCGAGGTGGTCCTCGCCGACAACGCGCTCGCGGCGAAGCTCAAGAAGATCGCGCCCTACGGCTTCGACGTCGTGATCGACGCGACCGGCATCGCGCGGGTCCTCGGCGACTCGCTCCAGTACGTCAAGAATGGCGGCCGGTACCTCGTGTTCGGCGTGTGTGGGCCGCACGACAAGGTCGAGATCTCGCCGTTCGAGGTGTACCGGCGCGATCTCGAGATCATCGGCAGCTTCGCGATCAGGAGGACGTACGACCGGGCATTCAAGCTGATGGAGCGCGGGGCCGTCGACGTGAAGCGGCTCCTCTCCGAGGCGATGCCCGTCGAGGAGCTCCAGCGCGGGCTGGAGATGATGAAGAAGGGCACCGCGCCCATGAAGCTCCAGATCGTGTTCTAGCCGCTCACTTTCACTTTACGAAAAAGGACGCTCTTCATGGCCATCGTGATCGGAATCGACGTCGGGACCAGCGGCCTCAAGGCCATCGCAGTCGAAACGGAGCGCGGCGCGGCGGTCGCGTCGGCGCACCGCGAATACCCGCTCTCCACGCCGCACGCCGGGTGGGCCGAGCAGGATCCCGAGGACTTCGCCGCGGCGGCGCTGAGCGCCCTCGGCGAGCTCGCCCGCGCCCTCGGCCCGCGCCGGGACGAGGTGCGCGCGATCGGGCTGACGGGGCAGATGCACTCGGCGGTCTTGCTGGACGAGCAGCAGGCCGTCATCCGGCCGGCGATCCTGTGGTGCGACACGCGCACGACGGCCGAGTGCGAGGCGATCCGCGCCAACCCGAAGGTCGGCGACGCGGGGCTCGCGCGCCTCGTCGGCAACCGCGCGCTCGAGGGGTTCACGCTGCCGAAGCTGCTCTGGCTGCGGGAGCACGAGCCCGAGGCGTTCGCCCGCGTGCGCGCGGTGCTGATGCCGAAGGATTTCGTGGGTTTGCGGCTGACGGGCGAGCTCGGGACGGACGACAGCGACGCGAGCGGCACGCTGGCGTTCTCGCCGGGGGATCGCTCCTTCAGCGCCGAGCTCCTCGAGGCGGTCGGGGTCCCGCGCGGGGTGTTCCCGCGGTCTGCGCCCTCGACCGCGCCGCTCGGCCAGCTCACGTCCGAGGTCGCGACCGCGACGGGGCTGCCGGCGGGCACGCTCGTCGTGCGGGGCGCCGCGGACAACGCGGCGGGCGCGGTGGGGCTCGGCATCGTGCGCAGCGGCCGGGCGATGGCGTCGGTCGGCACGAGCGGCGTGATCCTCGCGCACACCGACTCCTGGATCGTGGAGCCCGAGATGCGGCTCCACAGCTTCTGCCACGCGGTCCCGGGCCGGTTTTACCTGATGGGGGTGATGCTCGCCGCCGGCGGCGCGCTCCGCTGGTACCGCGACGTCCTCGGCGACGGCGAGCGCCTGGCGGCCGAGCTCCGCAAGGTCGATCCGTACGAGATCATCGCCGACACGGCGTCGACGGCGCGCCCCGGCGCGGGCGGCGTCGTCTTCCTGCCGTACCTGATGGGCGAGCGCACGCCGCACAACGACGCGGCGGCGCGCGGCGCGTTCGTGGGGCTGAGCGCCCGGACGACGAAGGCCGACGTCTCGCGCGCGGTGCTGGAGGGCATCACGTTCGGGCTCGCGGACTCGCTGGATCTGATGCGCGGCGTCGGGCAGGCGAACGGCGCGGCGGCGGTCACGATCGACGAGATCCGGCTGACCGGCGGCGGGGCGCGCAGCGCGTTCTGGCGCCAGCTGATGGCCGACGTCTTCGAGGCGCCGGTGGCGATCACCACGTCGACCGAGGGGCCGGCCTACGGCGCGGCGCTCCTCGGCGCGGCGGGCGCGGGGCTGTTCTCGTCGGTCGAGGAGGCGGCGGACGCGTTCGTCCATGTCGTCTCGCGCGTCGCGCCGGATCCGGCGCGCGCGGCGCGCTACCGGGAGATCCACGCGGTGTACCGGGGGCTCTACAACGACCTGCGCGGGCGGTTCCGGGAGCTCGGGAAGCTCGCGTGATCGGGTGAAGGGAACCGAGGCGCCACGGCGCGGTAGGTGCCGGGCGCCTACCGTTCACTCGACCCATCCGACAGCACACGGTGGTGCTGTCATCCGAACATGAAGGCCGGAAGGCGGGGAAGAAACTACCAAGGATCTTCCCGACTTCCTGCCTTCATGTGAAACCGCTCTGGGCCAATGACAGCACCGCCCAGCGCGCCAGGCCTACGCCGCCCGCACCCACCCTCGCGCCGTCTCCTCGAAATGCTCGGCGCCCCCGATCCTGAAGACGCTGCTCTCCGGCTCCCAGAAATTCCGCTCGATATCGATCTTGTGCCCGCTTATCCGGATCACGTTGAACGCGTTCTGCTCCCCGCGCCCGCGCGTCGAGGTCGCCGTGCCGGCCTGGATGATGAGCGATGAGTGGCCGCCGGCCTCGAACCGCTCCGCCGAGTGCCCCGTATGGCTCAGGTGCAGATGACCGGACAGGATGACGTCGACGCCGCAGCCCGCGATCGCCGCCATCGCCTGCCGCGCGCGCCCGACGATCGTATGCGGCGAGCTCTCGGGCAGATCGAACGGATGATGCGTGACCACGATCTTCGTGATCTCGGGGCCGAGATCGCACATCCTCGCCTTGATCCCCTGGATCTGATGTTCGTTGATGCGCCCGTCCTTGATCGTCAGCGACCGCGCGGTGTTGATGCCCAGGACGGCGATCTCGGCGTCGAGATGGAACGGCGAGAGGTCGTCCGTGATGTGGCTCCGGTACCTGTTCAGCGGGCGAAAAAACCTGTCGAACAGGTTGTAGAGCGGGACATCATGGTTGCCAGGCACCACGATCTGCGGCGAGGGCAGCGCGTCGAGGAAGGCGCGCGCCTCGGCGAACTCGGCGCTGCGCGCCCGCTGGGTCAGATCGCCCGAGATCACGACCACGTGCGGCTCGAGCCCCCCTATCCTCTGGATCAGCGGGCGGAGGATGTCCTTGTTGACTCGGCCGAAGTGCAGATCCGACAGGTGCACGAGCGTGCGCATGATGAATCACCCCCCCAGCGCGGCGACAGGATCCGATGCGCCCTCCTGCCGTCGTGAGCCCGCGCTGACGTCGGAGGACAGGGGCACGATGACGCTGAGCGCTTCAGGCCGCGTGCGATAGCACAGCGGCGGCGTCATCTTGAGGATCTCGCCGTCCGCGGCCACGTGGAGGCGACGCCGATGCGGCGCCTCCACCCGGAGCTCCGTCGTGCGCAAGATGCTGAAATCGCTCGCCTTCTGGATGCGCCCGGCGAGGGCGCTGGCGATGAGCTTGACCCTGGAGAGGCGGCTGTCCGCGTGCGCGACGCACACGCCGAGCTCGCCCGAGCCCGGCGGGCGCTGGCGGGCGAGATCGACGTCGCCGAGCTTGAAGTCGTTGTTGGCCACGAACACGAACGGCGTGTCCAGCTGGAGCTCTTGCCCGTCCAGGAGGAGCCGGAGACGGACGCCCTCGTGCCGCCGGATCCCCGAGACGGTCGCCAGCGCCAGGGCGAGCCACTTGTTCAGCCCGCTCCGCTTCCGGAGCGCCTCGCGGTCGCGCACGATGCTCGGGTAGATGCCCAGCGTCGAGTTGTTCACGAAGACACGGCCGTTGACCTCGCCCAGGTCGACCCGGACGCGCCGCCCCTCGACAAGCGTGCGCACGGCGCCCTCGAGGGTCAGCGGAACGCCGAGGTACTTGGCGAAATGGTTCACCGTCCCGAGCGGCAAGACCCCCATCGTCTTGTCGGTGTCGGCGATCGCGGCGGCGACCGTGTTCATCGTGCCATCGCCGCCGCCCGCCACGACGAGGTCGTGAGGCCCCCGCGCCGCGCGGCGGGCGAGCTCCCCCATGTGCTGGCCCTTCTCGGCGTACAGCATCTCGGCGTCCAAGCCGCTCTCTTTCAGGAGCTCCCCGAGCCGCACGCGCTGCTCCGCCGCGCGGTTCGACCGGGAAGAGCAGTTCAACAGGACAGCCACGGATCGAGGCATCACCACCGCATTTCCAGCAAGAGGGCCAGCGCTCGCGCTCACCGATCCTCGATGAAGCGGATCGCGCGCAACGTTCACCGCTGCGAAGCAATCCGCGCGCCCGACCTGCCCGCCCATCGCCCCGCTCATCGCGCCGGCGAATGCGGCCGCCGGCCGGCTGCGCCGCTCCAGGCCGCCTCACGCGGCGCGGAGCGTGGCAGATCGCCACACTGGCTGCCGCTGGCTGCCGCTGGCTGCCGCGGGTCGCCGGGTCGCACGGCGCTGCGGCCGGGCCTCCTCAGCGCACGCCGCTCCCGGCGTCCGGCTCGCTCCGCGGCCAGGTGAAGAAGAACGTGGCTCCGGCGCCCTTCTCCGATTCGACCCACGCTCGGCCGCCCTTGCTGAGCACGATCTTCTGGACGATCGAGAGCCCGATCCCCGTCCCCTCGATGTTGTCGCGCGGATTCAGGGTCTGGAAGATCTCCCAGACCTTCTGGTGGTACTGCGGGGCGATCCCCGGCCCGTTGTCCTTCACCGAGAACTCCCAGAGCTCGCCCAGATCCCGCCCCCGCACCTCGACGCGCGCGTCGGGGCGATCGGCATACTTCAGGGCGTTGCCGATCAGGTTCAGGAAGACCTGCTCGAGGGGAACCCGCTCCGCGAGGAGCGCCGGCATGCCCGCCGCGATCTCGATCGACGCGCCCTCGGGGACCGTGAGCAGCGCGAGGACGTCGTCGAGGAGCTTCCGGACGTCCACGCTCTCGGGCCTGTCGCGCAGGCGTCCGGCGCGCGAGTAGCGCAGGATCCCGTCGATGAGCGCCTCGAGCCGGACCACGCGCGAGCGCAGCAGCTCCATGTGCTGGCGCGTCTCGGGCGACGCCTTGTCCACGAGATCGTCCTCGATCCACTGCGAGAGGTTCGCGATGGCGCGGAGGGGCGCCTTCAGATCGTGGCTCGCCACGTAGGCGAAGCGGTCGAGCTCCTTGTTGCTCCGCTCCAGCGCCTGGATGAGCTCCTGCGCCCGCCGGAACAGGTGCGCGTTGTCCATCGCGATGCCGGCCTGAGCCGCGAGGCCGACCACCAGCCGCTCCGCCCGCTCGGTGAAGACGCCCCGCGCCGAGTGCCCGAAGAACAGCCCCCCGATGACGCTCCCGGAACGGGAGACCACCGGCACGGCCAGGTAGCTGACGACCGGCAAGTGGCCTCTCGGCATGCCGTTGTAAGGAGGGTTGTTCCCGTAGCGCGGATCCTGCGTGACATCGTCGAGGCGCACCACGCCCTCTCCGATGAAGGTCGGCGCGAACACGTCCGTGTTCCGCGGCATCGGGAACCCGGAGAAGTGCTCCCGGGGCACGCCGGAGATCGTGTAGAGCGTGTAGCTCTTCCCCTCGGCGCTCGTGACATTGTAGAAGAACGCGCCGAACTGGGCGCCGCTCAGCCGGGTGGCCGCGTCGGTCACCGCCTGCACGAGCTTCTCCAGATCCAGCTCGGCGGCGAGCTGCTTGCCCGCCCGATTGAGCAGCTCGAGCGTCTCCCCCTCTTCCTGGAGCCGGTCCTCGGTCCGCTTGCGCTCGGTGATGTCGAGGACGACGGTCCCGACGCCGATGACATGCCCGTCCCTCGCTCGCACAGGGGCGTAGTTGACCAGCCAGGAGCGCGGCTGATCCGACGCCCGCGTCTTCCCCGTCACCTCGGCGGTGAACGCCTCCCCCGTCTCCAGGGCGCGCCGGAGCGGGGCGACGATCGCGTCCCCCATCTCCGGGAGCAGCTCGGGCAGGGTCCTGCCGAGGTGCGCCTCGAGGGGGATCCCGTTGATGTCGGCCAGCGCCTGGTTGAGCCGCACGACGCGGAGGTCGCGGTCGATCACCCCGAGCCCGGCGGTCGTCGCCTGGAAGAAGGCGTCGATCAGCGCGCAGTCGGCAAGAGACCCGCGCAGCGCATCGCGCTCCTGGTCGAGCGGAGCGGCCTCCGGCCCGGTGCGCCGGACCGGCGCGGGCTCTGCCGCCGCGGGCTCCAGCAAAGGCGAGGCCGGCTCGGCGGGCTCGCCCCTTGTCTGTTGCGAAGGCATGTTCTCGATGGACCTCGTGGGCACAGGCTGTCCGCGCCCGAACGTAGCGCTCGCGCGGCCGGAAGGGATCACCTCGCGAGCGCGGCGAGGCGGCGGAGCTGCTGCGCCGCGAGCTCGGCGCCGTGGACGAGGCCCTGGAGCAGGTGGGCGACGGCGCAGTCCTTCGCCGCCCGGGTGGCGCGCGCCGGGCGCGCCGCGAACCACGCGAGCTCGCTCGCGGCCGCCTCGACGAGGGGCCGGCGCGTCGAGAGCCACCGCGCGCACCACGCCGCGAGGAGCGTGTCGCCCTCCGCCGCGGCGACGTACTGGATCAGCTCGACGAGGTCGACGCCGTGGCGCATCCCGAGGAGCGTGCCGCGGTAGGACCTCTCGGCGCTCAGCAGCTGATCGGCGATGTGATCGCGCAGCACCGAGAAGGCCTGGCCCACCGCGCTCCCGCCCACGCTGACGGGCAGCCCGCGCTCGCCGAGGAGCGAGGGGAGCTCCGACAGCACGGCCTCCGCGTGGGCCGAGACCGCCCGCAGAGCGTGCGCCGGCGGCACATCGCCGAGACGCTCCGCCTCGACGAGCGGATGCGCCTTCGCCGAGCGCTCCGTCTGGAACAGCTCGCGGACGAGGTTTGCGAGGAAGGTGCGCCCCCTCGGGCTCTCCTCCTGCGGTCCGGACTCGTCCCCTACCCCGCGGCCCTCGCCGTCCGATGCCCCGCTGCCCTGAAGTTCCTGCATGTTCGTCCCCTCTCCCCTCCTCACGCCGAGGTCAGGATCCGCTCGCGGCGCGCCGCGTGCCTGTCCCGCTCGCGCGCCTCGGCGCCCTCTTCGCGGCCGTCCCCCGCCCGGCGCTCGCCGCGGCGTTCCGCTTGCGGGTCGCGGCCGCCTTCTTCGCCGCCGCGCTCCTCGCGGAGGCCGGCCGCGCCTTGGACGCGGCGCCGCCCTTGCGGCCTCCCTCCTTCGCCGGCTCCTTGTTCACCGGTTTGCCCACCCCCGAGCCCGACTTCTTCCCTCCGCCGGTCATCTTGTTGACGGTCGCCCAGGCCCGCCGCTCGGCCTCCTCTTCCGGCACGCCGCGCTTCTCGTATCCCTCCTCGATGTGCTCGGCCTGTCGCTTCTGCTTGCCTGTGTAGCTGGATTTGTCGCCTCTCGGCATGGTCTCCTCCTTGCGAGCTCGCGCCTCCGCGCGGTCCCGCTTCTCCGCCGGAAGCCCCGGCTCGCCCTGTCGTGAGCAGAGAAGACAAGACCGTGCCTGTGGCTCGGATCCATCGAACCGCGGTGTCTGCCCCGAGGTCGGAGCAACCGCTGTGCCGTCCGGGGGCGCCGCGACGTTCCCTGACGCGCGTCCGGATTTCCCGTCGGTTGCGGCGCTGGCGTCGCGCTGGTCGGAAGATCACGGGGCGCGATCGTGGCAATCGGCCCCGGGTGATGAGGAACGCCTCAATCGGGTCGCGCGGGGAGCGCGGCGGGGCCAGCGCTCAGAGGGACTCGAGATAGGCGACGAGATCGTCGACCTGCACGGAGGTCAGACCGGAGACGTCGCCGTGATCGTCGCCTCCGCACGCGGGATCGAAGCGATCGCGGAGCGTCGCGGCGCAGCCGTCGTGCATGAACGGGGCGCGCCCGGAGATGCCGATGAGCGAGGGCACCTGGAGGAGCTCGCCGGTCCCGACATCCTCGTTCCGGTTGTTGGTGAGCATCGGGCCGCTGTGGCAGTCGGCGCAGGCCACCTTCTTGTCATGGAAGAGCGCCGCGCCGCGCGACACGGCGGCCTCGTCCTCGGGCGGCGACGCCGGGAAGGCGGGCAGGCTGTCGATGTAACGGGCCATCAGGTCGAGCCGCCGGGCGCCGGGCTTCGGGCCGCCCATGCGGGAGACGAACACCTCGCCCATCAGGCCCGCGAGGTCCTGCATATCGCCGCTCCAGTGGAGGGGCGCCGTCTGCAGGATGCCGCCGCCCATGGCCTGCGTCCGCCGCAGGCCCACGGGATCGAAGTTCCACGTCTGCCCGTCCTCGTGTCCCTCGGGGTGGCACGACGCGCACGCGACGGCGCTGGAGCCGTTCGGCGGGCGATGGAACATCTCGTGGCCTGTGTCTCTCACGCTCTCGCCCGGCAGCGCGATGGTGCGCCCGCCGAGCACCTCCAGGGCGGCCGGCTCGCGCAGCTGCACGACGACCGCGCCCCGGCCGTCGAACGCCACGGCGACCGGCTGCCCGCTCAGCGGCTGCGAGGTGACCTCGGGATTGCAGTTGGTTGTCGCGGCGCTGTTCGTCATGTCGCCGACCGTCGTGGTCACGACCACGTTGTTGCCGGCCCCCACGATGGCGAGGCGCGCGCCGTCGGGCGCGACCGCGATATCGACCGGCAGCGAGACGCCCGGGATCGCGGCCGCAGGCGGCGCGGTGGTCGGTGAGTCGGGAGCGTCCGCCGGGTCGATCCTGCTGATCGTGCCGTGCACGATGTTCCCATCGCAGTCGGCCGCCTGGTAATAACCGCCCGGCGCGAGGGTGACCTGTGACGACATCGCGCGCTGGTGGACCATCATCGCGCCGCCGCCTGGGCGCGGCGTCATGCGCCAGGCCACGGAAGGCGCGTAGTCCGAGGAGCGGATCCCGGTCGAGCGGAAGGCGGGGAGCGCGCGGCGCGAGAGCACCTCGCCGTCCGGGCCCACGACCAGCGTCTCTGCGGACTTGAAGCGGCTGACGAGGAGCCGGTCGCCGTCGACCACGACGTCGCGCAGGTCGGCGGCGGGGCGGAGCTTCCGGACGGCGGGGCCGCCGGAGGCCGGGAGCGTCACGAGCTCGCCGCCGGCGCAGGCGACGTGGACGGCGTCGAGGGAGGCGTCGAAGGCGACCCCGCGGGGCGCGCGGCAGACCTCCCTGCGCGCGACGACCGACCGCGTCTCGATATCGAGGGTCGCCACGGCCCCGGCGCGCCGGAGCGCCACGTGGACCCGGCCGCTCGCGTCCTCGACGAGCCGCCCCGGCTCGTCGCCGCGCTCCAGCGCGACCGCCGCCACCTCGTCGCCGTCGAGATCGACGATCCAGACGCGGTCGCGGTCGGCGTCCGCCGCCACCGCCGTGCGACCGTCGCGGGCGATGAGCAGCGTCCCGCCGCTGATGGCCGGCGGCGGCACCTCCGTCACCGTGATCCGCGGATCAGAGCCCTCGATACCGAAGTTGGGCATCGGTGCGGGGCCCTCCGACCCGCAGGCCCCGAGGAATGACGAGAAAGCGCTCGTGGACACGAGCCCTACCAGGACAAGAGAACGAGATAGTGGCTGACGCATGGGTTCCTCCGTTCGTCGCGCGCGCGAGCTCAGCAAGAAGGATTCCAGGGAGATGTCGAGATTTCGACGGCGGAAAGCGCCGAGCGTGGCGCGCGGCGCGCAGGGGCCGGAGGCCGGCGCGGGAGGTCGGAGCGGGAGGCCGGAGGCCGGAGCGGGAGGGGTGTTCTCGGGGGTGGTGTGAACGAGGGCGCGCGCGGCGTGGCGGGCGGCGGGCGATCCGAGTGCGACTCGGCGGTGCCGGGAGCAGCGGCGCGCGCTCCCGGCGGAGGGCGATCTCGGTTCAGACCGGGGTGTCGTCGCCTTCGAGCGGATCCTCCTCGTCCGGCGGCGTGCCGCCCCCAGCCGTGCCGCCCCCGGCGGCGGCGCCGCCGGCCGTCTCGGCGGTCTTCTTCCGGATCTTGCGGCTGAACAGCCTCCGGGTCGCGATGGGCACGAGCCGCGGAATGGTCGGATCCTGCTCGTTGGCGCGCTCGAACACCCGCACGATCTGCTCGAGCAGGATCAGGTTGATACCGTCGGTCCGGTCGAGATCGCCGCTCGTGACCTTCTGTCCTGCGGGGCGCGCGGCGGCGGTCTTCGCCACCTGGGTCAGCTCCTCGGCCGCCTCGTCGAGACGCTCGACGTAGTCCTGGTCGAGCCGCATCAGCCTGGCGCGCACGGCGAGCGGGCCCTTCTTCTGCGCGAGGTAGCGCTTGCCGAGCGCGGCGAGTTGGGCGAGCCCGCGCGCGAGCGCGGCGGGGTCTTCTGCCGTGCCGACCGCCTGCGAGAGCTCCTCGCGCGCCTCCTTGCTCGAGCCGGCGACGCCGCGCAGGACCTCGTAGGCCTGATCGCGCAGGAGCAGGGCGCGCGAGAGCCGCTCGCGCAGCGCCGCGTCCCTTGTGGCGCGCGAGGCGTCCTTCTTCTGCCCGGCGCTCTCGTGCGCGTCGAGCAGGCGCTCCAGCGCGAGCGCCTGCTCGACGGCGAGCGCGAGCAGCTCCGGCGAGAAGCCGCGCAGCTTCTCCCGCTTGTCATTCGAGGCGCCTGACCAGCACGCGTGCGCCGTCGCATAGAGGCGGCGCATATCGGTCAATACGCGCGAGGAGGCGATCTGTCGGCCCCGCTCGACGAGCCGGGCCTCGGTCGTGCCGTCGAGCAAGGCCTCGAGGAGCCCTGGCTCCGGCTTGCCCAGCTTCGCGGCCAGGGCTTCGAGCGTCGGATCGTTGTCGTCTGTCTCTTCGGGAGGAGAGGTAGGTTTGGCCATGACCAAAGGCTAGACGCGTGCGGAAAGGGACGTCGAGGGGATCGCAAGTTTTGGTCGTCGAGCCGGCCAGCGCCTGCGGGAGCCTGTCTCTTGGCGACGACGGCGCGGCGCGTGTCGCGCGGCGCCGCGCCGCCGGCATCGAGGCGGAGGCCGTCGTCACGCCGCGAGGAGCCATCGTCATCCGAGGCGGAGCTCGCCGTCATCCGAGGCGGAGCTCGCCGTCATCCGGCCGGGAGTCGTCGTGCTACGGGCTGGAGCCATCGTCGTACGGGCTCGGGCCGTCGTCATCCGGCCGGGAACCGTCGGCATCCATGGTGTGACCCGTCGGCATCCGGCCGGAGGCCGCCGTCATCCGTGGTGTGACCCGTCGGCATCCGGCAGGAGACCGCCGTCATCCGTGGTGCGACCCGTCGTCATCCGGCCGGAGGCCGCCGTCATCCGTGGTGTGACCCGTCGTCATCCGGCCGGAGGCCGCCGTCATCCGTGATGTGACCCGTCGTCATCCGGACCGGCGCCCGCGTGCTCCGGCGAGACGGTCACCGGCTGCGGCGCGTACCCGGACGAGGTGCCGGTCGTGCCCACATCGACAGGCGCCGTCGTGGCGCCGACCTCCGCGGCCTCCGGGGCCTTCGCAGGCTCGCGCGAGCGCCACGGGGGCGGAGGACCTACGACACTGACCTGGCCTCGATACCGGGATGGAGTGGCTCCGTCATCCCCGAGCACCCCTGGGGCTTGCGACCCCACAGTCGCCTGCGGCTCTTCCTGGTACCCGCTCGGATCCACGTAGCTCAGCGGGCGATAGCTCACGTAGCTGTACGGGTTCCAGCTCTGACCGGCGAGCGGTGCCCGCACGATCGGATCGGTCGACAAGAACCGACCGATCCTCGGGTCAAACATCCTCCCCTTCATGTTGACGAGGCCGAGCTCCTCGTCGCCCTCGTGCCCTGTGAACCCCCGCGTCGTCTCGCTGGAGAACGACGCCGGCACGGGCTCCCCCCACACCGGGTCTCTCCGCTGGCCGAACGGATCGTAGCTCCGCCGCTCGACCACGTCGCCGTCTTCGTCGGTGAGCGCATCGACCGAGCCGAGGTGGTCGACATGGACGTAGCGCGTGCCGGCCGCGGCGCCCCCTCGGGTCACGATCGCCACCAGCCGCTCCGGCGAGTGGACGTGGTACCGATGCTCGGCGCTTCCCGCCGCCGCTTCGGTGACCCGCTCGTACAGATCGCCGAAGTACAGCGTCTCCTTGTCCGGCGTGGTCTTGCGGATTCGCTGCTGGTCGCCGTCGTAGGCGAACGAGACGGTGCTCGCGCCCTGCGTGATGGTCTCCGGCAGGTCGAACGGCGTGTAACGCACCGTCACGCCGCCCGGGCGCGCGATCTGGTGGCCGACGGCGTCGTAGCTGAAGCGGTCCGTGCCCGCGCCGGTGACGGCGTGCGGGTGCAGCGGGTCGTCGTAGGCGAGCGTGCCGACATCCGACTTGAAGGTGAGATTGCCGTCGGGCGCGATCTCGTAGCGGAGCGCGCACGGCACCGACGCGCTGTCGGTGGCGCTGAAGTACGCGCACGTCAGCCGCTCCAGCGCGTCATGGCGGAAGCGCTCGGTCCGGTGCGTCGGCTGGAGCGCGTCGGTCCGGAGCGTGAGGCTCCGCCGCGCGTCATAGTCGTACGACAGGTCTTGCACCTCGGCCGTGCCGCGCCGGGTGACGAGGCTCTCCAGGCGTTGCTTGTCGGCGAAGTAGCTCCGCTCCGTGACGGTGCCGTTGCCGAACGCCTCCTCTCGGTAGCGGCCTGCGCTGTCGACGTCGGTCAGGCGCCAGTAGGCAGAGCGCGTCGCGGCGTCGCGCACCGCGAGCACGTGGCCGTGGGCGTCGTGGTCGTGGGCCACGACGAACGGTGCCGCGCCGGCCGGCGTGGGGTACGTGATGGTCTCGACGCGGCCGAGCTCGTCGTAGTCGAGCCTGCTCTCCAGGGCCGCGCTCTCTCCGTCGATGCGGAGCGTCACCGTCTCGAGATTGCTCTCCGCGTTGTAGGTGTACGTCTTCTGTCCATCGGGGCTCGCGAGCGCCTCGAGCTTGCCGATGCCGTTCGCCGCCGTATCCCACGTCCACGTTGTCGTCCGCTGCTCGGTGCCGTGCTCGTCCAGGCGCGCTCGGGCGCGCCCGAGAGGATCGTACTCGAACGTCGTGACTCGCCCGAGCGCGTCGGTCGAGGTGACGAGCTCCCCGAAGCCATCGTTCGTGGACACCGTCGTGCCCCGATCGGGATCCTCGCGCCGCCGGACGCGGCCGAATGCGTCATGGGTCGTGGTCGTAACCGCGCCGCCCGGATCGGTGACGGCGTGCAGCGCGCCGAACGGGCCGTACCCATAACGCGTGACGCCCAGCGCCGCGTCGGTGACGGCCACCGGCCGTCCCAGCGGGTCCTTCTCGACCGCGGTCACGTGACCGAGCGCGTCGGTGACCTCGACGCGCAAGGCGTCGTGGTCGGTCTCCACGACCGCGTTCCACGGCGTCGTGTGCCGCACCTCGCGGCCCAACGCGTCGTGCTCGTAGGCGTCGTGCAGGAGTTCGCCTTCGGGCGTCCCCTCGCGAGCCGGCACCGAGCGCCGCGCGATGTGCTCGCCGAGTGCGTCGTACGCGATCTCTTGCATCAAGCGCGGAAGCTCGTCCCTGGCGCCCTCCACAAAAGACCCGTACCAGAACCACCGGCTCGGGCGGCCCAGGCTGTCGTATTCGACCGTATCGTCGGCACCGCCGGGCGTCGTGGTCCGCTGCGTCACGCGCCAACCGTCCTGGTCCGGGCCGCCGTCCTTGCCGAAGTCGTCCCGCGTGTAGACGACATCGAGCTTCGTATCCGGGATGCCTTCGTCGCTGTCCGTCGACTCGGTGTCAATCTCGCCATAGTCCGTCGTCGTGCGCGTGAGCAGGCGACACTGCGAGCGCCCCGCGGCCGCGCTGCACGCCTGCTCCGTCGCCAGCTGGCCGAGCACCCACCGCTCGGCGCGAACCTGCCTATTGCGACACCTAACGATCGGCTGGTATAGGTCCATTGCAACTGCCGGGCGCAACCAGGCCCGAATCCGCCATCCGCGTCCATGCCTGCTCATAATAGCCGGGACAAAAAACAATGAACGACGCTGCAGGATCCAGAAGCTCGTCCGGCTCTAACTCGGGTTCATCAATCCAGTCGGCCCACATTCCGAGGCCTAGCGCCTTTGAGTTGAAGCCGTCTTTGGGATCAAGCTGCGGGTCTCGTAGCAGAGCCCACATGCGCACGTCCCGTGCCGGATGAGCAAACAGTCGATAACCATCATAATCCAAGTCAGTGCCGCAGCCTCGCGCGACACTGACCGCATCGCACGATCCGCGCTCATCATACGACACGAACAGTCCTAGGCTCTCGAAGTAGTCTTCTTCCAAGCCGTACGCGTTCCTTTTGAAGCGCTTGGGCGCGATCGATAAGGTGCGCTCAACATCCGCGCGAGGCATCCCGAAGCGGATTCGATCGACGCCTTCGTGTGGGTAAACAATCATGGTTCTTCGGCTCACTGGTTCGCCCTCCAGAATGCCTCTCCCATCTGCTGGATTGCGCCTTCGTATTTCATCCCGAATAGCGACCGGATGTTGTGGACGTCCATCATCATCGCGTCGAGATACCGTCCCTGTGCGATCAGCGCCTGCTGCTGCGTACGGTACGCAGCAGCAGCAGCCCCACCGCTGCCATGACTAGCAGTCATTGCATGGTCGACCGTATCCATCCATATTGTCGGCGAATTCCCACGTGTAGTACCAGCCATTCGCGCGTCGCGGGTCGCCGCCCACGACGGCATGTGATGTACCTCGCCGCGCAGGCCCCCACCAGTAGCTGCTGCTCGCACCGATGAGTACGAGCCTCCGAGCTGCGGTACCCCCCTTCCGGCCCCCGCCGCCACCGCCGACCCCTCCGCCGCCGCCCCCAACCCTCTTCCCGCGCCGAAGACGGTGGCCGCCGCGAGGATCACCGACCTCGTCCCCGCCGCGCCCGCTTCCCGGTAGTCGCCTCGGTCGATCGCGAGCGCGGTGTCCGCGGCGCCCTGCCCGATGTGGAAGAGCGGGTTCACGGCGTTCAGCGCGCCGAGGAGCCCGTCCTGGTCGTAGCCCTGCCAGAGCGCGCCGCCTAGCTCGTATCCGCCGTAGATCCCGAACGTCAGCGCATTGAGCACCAGCGACCGCGCGATGCCGAAGCCGAGGTCGCCCGTGCCCTCCGCGGCGCCCAGCAAGGTCTGGCCCACGATGGTGCCCGGGCCGCCGGCGCCGGCGTGCTCCGGCGAGACGGTCACCGGCTGCGGCACGTACCCGGACGAGGTGCCGGTCGTGCCCACGTCGACAGGCGCCGTCGTGGCGCCGACCTCCAAGGGCTCGCGACTGGGGCTCGCGGCGATGACCGTCACGGACTCGCGATTGGGTCTCGCAGGCCGAACTCCTTGGATCGTTACCGAACACCCTCGCACACAAGGGGTGACGACTCCGTCGCTCCCGTGGACCGCTGAAATTGGCAATCCCCCGGCGGCCTGGGGCTCCTCCTGAAACCCGCTCGGATCCACGTAGTTGAGCGCGCTGTTGCGCACGTAGCTGTACGGGTTCCAGCTCTGGCCCGAGAGCGGCGCCTGCACGATCGGATCGGTCGTCAAGAACCGACCGATCCTCGGGTCAAACATCCTCCCCTTCATGTTGACGAGGCCGAGCTCCTCGTCGCCCTCGTGCCCTGTGAACCCCCGCGTCGTCTCGCTGGAGAACGACGCCGGCACGGGCTGTCCCCACACCGGGTCTCTCCGCTGGCCGAACGGATCGTAGCTCCGCCGCTCGACCACGTCGCCGTCTTCGTCGGTGAGCGCATCGACCGAGCCGAGGTGGTCGACATGGACGTAGCGCGTGCCGGCCGCGGCGCCCCCTCGGGTCACGATCGCCACCAGCCGCTCCGGCGAGTGGACGTGGTACCGATGCTCGGCGCTTCCCGCCGCCGCGTCGGTGACCCGCTCGTACAGATCGCCGAAGTACAGCGTCTCCTTGTCCGGCGTGGTCTTGCGGATCCGCTGCTGGTCGCCGTCGTAGGCGAACGAGACGGTGCTCGCGCCCTGCGCGATGGTCTCCGGCAGGTCGAACGGCGTGTAACGCACCGTCACGCCGCCCGGGCGCGCGATCTGGTGGCCGACGGCGTCGTAGCTGAAGCGGTCCGTGCCCGCGCCGGTGACGGCGTGCGGGTGCAGCGGGTCGTCGTAGGCGAGCGTGCCGACATCCGACTTGAAGGTGAGATTGCCGTCGGGCGCGACCTCGTAGCGGAGCGCGCACGGCACCGACGCGCTGTCGGTGGCGCTGAAGTACGCGCACGTCAGCCGCTCCAGCGCGTCATGGCGGAAGCGCTCGGTCCGATGCTGTGGCTGCAGCGCATCGGTCCGGAGCGTGAGGCTCCGCCGCGCGTCGTAGTCATACGACAGGTCTTGCACCTCGGCCGTGCCGCGCCGGGTGACGAGGCTCTCCAGGCGTTGCTTGTCGACGAAGTAGCTCCGCTCCGTGATGGTGCCGTTGCCGAACGCCTCCTCGCGGAAGCGTCCCGCGTCGTCCACATCGGTCAGGCGCCAGTAGGCAGAGCGCGTCGCGGCGTCGCGCACGGCGAGCACGTGGCCGTGGGCGTCGTGGTCGTGAGCCACGACGAACGGCGCCGCGCCGGCCGGGGCGGGGTAGGTGATCGTCGCGACGCGACCCAGGTCGTCATAGTCGAGCCTGCTCTCCAGGGCCGCGCGCTCCCCCTCGATGCGGAGCGTCACCGTCTCGAGCTTGCTCTCCGCGTTGTAGGTGTACGTCTTCTGTCCATCGGGGCTCGCGAGCGCCTCGAGCTTGCCGATGCCGTTCGCCGCCGTATCCCAGATCCACGTGGTCGTCCGCCGCTCCGCGCCGTGCTCGTCCAGGCGCGATCGGGCGCGCCCGAGAGGATCGTACTCGAACGTCGTGACTCGCCCGAGCGCGTCGGTCGAGGTGACGAGCTCCCCGAAGCCATCGTTCGTGGACACCGTCGTGCCCCGATCCGGATCCTCGCGCCGCCGGACGCGGCCGAATGCGTCGTGGGTCGTGGTCGTAACCGCGCCGCCCGGAGCGGTGACCGTCGTCAGCACCCCGAACGGGCCGTAGCCATAACGCGTGACGCCCAGCGCCGCGTCGGTGACGGCCACCGGCCGTCCCAGCGGGTCCTTCTCGACCGCGGTCACGTGACCGAGCGCATCGGTGACCTCGACGCGCAAGGCGTCGTGGTCGGTCTCCACGACCGCGTTCCACGGCGTCGTGTGCTGCACCTCGCGGCCCACCGCGTCGTGCTCGTAGACGTCGTGCAGGATCTCGTCTTCGGGCGTGCCCTCGCGAGCCGGCACCGAGCGCCGCGCGATGTGCTCGCCGAGTGCGTCGTACGCGATCTCTTGCATCAAGCGCGGAAGCTCGTCCCTGGCGCCCTCCACGGAAGGTCCGTGCCACAACCACCGGATCGGACGGCCCAGGCTGTCGTATTCGACCGCATCGTCGGCGCCGCCGGTCGTCGTGGTCCGCTGCGTCACGCGCCAACCGTCCTGGTCCGGGCCGCCGTCCTTTGTGCGCGACAGCTCGATCGTCGTCTGCGTCCCATCGGGCCGAATCTCGAGCCCGAGGCGGCCGAAGCCGTCGTATCTCCACTCGGTCACGAGCCCGTTCGGATCGACCCGCTCGACGAGCACGCCGAGCCCCTCATCGAGCTCCACGCGCGTGGTGTGGCCGGCCGCGTTGACGTGCGTCTCGGGGAAGATCCCCTCGGGGTCGTACGTCGTGCTCCACGCCCGGTGGTGGCCGAACGCGTCGTCCGCCGTCACCCCCGTGACGTTCCCGAAGTCGTCCCGCGTGTACACGACATCGAGCTTCGTATCCGGGATGCCTTCGTCGCTGTCCGTGGACTCGGTGTCAATCTCGCCATAATCCGTCGTCGTTCGCGTGAGCAGGCGACACTGCGAGCGCCCCGCGGCCGCGCTGCACGCCTGCTCCGTCGCCAGCTGGCCGAGCACCCAGCGCTCTGTGTCGTTTTTGTAGGTGCGCGTGATGTCGAGCGTCAGGTCGACATCGCGGGTCGACACCTCCTCGGTGATCACGTTGCCGAACGCGTCGAAGTCCGTCACCTCCGCCAGCGTGTCGCGCAGGATCGTCGCCCCGTCCCCGTCGCCCGACGCGACCTGCTCGACGTACGCCTCCACGGTGGGCGCCTCGCCGTTCTCCGGCGGAACCACCCCTTGCGCTCGCCGGGTCCGGCGCTCGGTCGGGAGCGTGAAATAGCTCGCGCCCTCGTTCGTCGGAACGAGCGTCCGCTTCACGTCGAGGAACGAGAGCTCGATCCGGTCCGGCCTGGGTTGGCCCGGCAGCCCCGGAGCCCAGCGCCGCTGCTGCTTCACCTGCCCCGTGAACGGGAAGACCTCGAGCTCCTCATCGAACGTGACGTTGTCGTACCGCTCGGCCGTCCCGGCGCGGGTGTCGAGATCGACGACGATTCGCTCCCCGAACCCCAGAAACCCCCGCCCGAGGCGGTGGTAGCGCCCATCGCGGTAGCGCACCTCGAAGCGCCGCGGCCGGTCCGCGCCGTTGTTGACGGCGTAGCCGCTGACGACCCGCCGAGGCCCCACCGCGCAGCGGCGCGGGTAATCGCAGTCGTTCGCCGCGTCGTCGCGAGAGACGTAGAGCATGCCCTCCCGCTCCGGATCTCCCGCGGCGGTGTCGTTCGTGATCGAGGCGTCGGTGAGATGGCCGTACGCGACGCTCACGTTCGGCACGAAGCCCGGCTCGCCCGGCTCGTGCGCGTTCATCCCGTCGGACACGGCGACGAGGAGATCCTGATCGGCCGCGAGGTTCTGGAAGATCGTGAATCCGCCGTCGATCGGCAGCACCACATCCTGGGCCCCGTCGCCGTTGATATCCCCGACCCTCGGCCCGTGCGGCTCGGCGAGCGTGACGGCCGCCCCGACCGCCGCCTCGAACGGGATCTTCGGGTCGACGAGCGCGAACGTCGGCCCGTCGCGCGCGCCCGTGGCCTGCAGGACGGCCCACGACGGCAGCGCGAGGGATGAGCCCGGCAGCATGCCCGGTGGCACCGGCATCAGCAAATCCTGCATTCCATCGTTGTTGTAGTCCAGGGGTGTCGCGAGCTTGAAGAACGTGTCCTGTGCGCCGAGCTCCGCCGGGTCAAGGGCGAGGCTGTCGTCGAGGTCCTCCGGGTCAAGGCTCACGATGAAGCCCACCTGGCCGAGGCTCTCGACCCCCGGCGTGGCGAACGTCGCCCCCGTGTTGAGGTACGTGCGGAGCCCGCGGTAGCTGAAGCCGGATTGCACGGCGTCGGGCAAGCCGTCCCCGTTCACGTCGAGAAATACGACGCGCCCCCCGATCTGAGGGAGCTTCGTGTCGAACACTTCCCAGCTGCCGTCGTGCCGGCGGGTGAGCGCGGCCCACGTCGACGCGGGGAACATCGCGCCATCGCTGAACGTCAGCACGGTCGCCACGACCAGATCGACCTTGCTGTCCGCGTTGAGGTCGAGCGTCTGGATCTCCATCTCGCAGGGAAACCCGTTGAGCGGCTCGAGCGACTCCCCCGCGCGGTCGAACCCCGCCGGCGTCCCGTCGCGCTCGGGCTTCCAGCGGTGGACGAGCCACGTCGCGTCGAGCGGGTTCAGGGTCAGCTCGCGGCTGTGATCGTCACACTGGATCAGATCGGGCACGCCGTCGCCGTCCACGTCGGCGAGGTGCATCGCGCCCCCGGGCAGGCTCAATCCCGGCGGCGTGGGACGGACGCCGAGCGGGAACGGCCGGCGGATGCCGGTATCGTGGACCTCGAAGGTGCGGTCCGGCCGGGCCAGGAGCACATGCCAGGTGTCGGTGGCGTCGTGAACGTCGTGCAGCAGGATATCTGTCCTGCCATCCTGGTTGTAATCGATGCTCGTCCCGAGCTCGGGCTGAAGGAAAGCCGGATCGGCGGCCTCGAACGACGGGTCGACAACGGGCCAGTCCTCGAAGAGCGCCAGGGTCGCCGGCTCCGGGTACGGCACGGCCGCGCCCGGCCCTCGATTGCGCGCGACGAGCCAGCCGGTGATCGGATTGCGGGGCGTGCTCAGCCCCGCGACCGTGTCCGGGAGCACGAGGTCGTCGAGCCCGTCGCCGTCGATGTCGAGGAGCATCGGGCTCGCCTTTCTGGAGGTCGGCCTGGCGACGCTCGTCGCGATCCGCTGGAACCCCGCCTCGCCGCGGCTGTACTGAAATCGCGTGGGGGGCTTGCACACGCCGTCGCCCGCGCACTCCTCGACTTCGGTCAAGCGCGTCCGCCGCGTCGTCTCGCTCACCTCGTACGTGAACCCGTAGCGCCGCACAAGCGTGTTGTCCGGCCCGAGCATCTGGATCTCGTCGAGGCGCAGCGCGCTCTGGAGCGCCATGCCGCCGGCGTAATGACCTCGGACCTCGGCCGGCTCCTTCGTCGCATACACAAACTGCACTGCCCGCGAGGGATCGAGCTCCGGCTCTCCCTCGAAGCTCGTGTATCGGATCTCATCGAGCGCGTACTCCGCCGTGAAGCCCCCCTCGGCATTGGCGAGACAGTAGTCGTACGTCATGGCGTTGCCGCGCCCGTCGCGCGCCTTGGTGGCGAGCCACGCGCGCGGGGCGCCACCCAGCGCGAGCGGCTTGCCGCTGTCGCCGCTGCCGTACTCGATGACAAGCCCGGACGGCATCATCGCCTCGAAAAAGAGCGCCTCCGCGGGCGCCTGCCCTTCCTCGGCATGGTGGCCGACCACCTTGACCCTCGTGTCGGGCAGCGTCCTGTACTCGATGGTCCCGGGCGCTCGCCCCACCGCGACAAGCCGCTTGCTGTCGAGGCAGAGCGCGTCGTCCCCGTCGTACCGGACGCCGCGGATCTCCCCGTCCTGGGCCAGGCTCTTCGGACACCGCGTGATCGCCGACAGCCCGGCGATCGAGAACCCCGCCCCGAGGGCGCCTTCGCCGCCGCCGCTATCGAATTGGAGGGCGAGCCGCGGCTCCACGCCCGCGCGTCCCGGGACCGAGACGAGCGGCATGACGTACGTCGCCTCTCCCGTGCTCGTGACCGAGAACGTCCCCGCCATGGCGCCGGCAGCGACGGTCTTGACCCCCGGTGCGCGTCCGGCGCTCACGGGATCGCTCGGGTCGCGCGTCCGGCAGGCGATGGTGCTGTGAGGATGAACCGGCGGGCGCTCCGGCATGCACGTACAGCCCGCCTGCGCGAGCACGCAGATCACGAACATCGCGAGCGGGATCCACGCCCGACAGACCCTCCGCATCCAGGGCGGGCTCGACCCCCGCACAGCACGTCGCAGAATCGGCGCCATGGCGACCTCCCTCGCGGATAGGAGCGCATGATGCCGCAGCGCATGTCAAGCACCCTCCGGGCACCTGGGATCGACGTAGATGCGGCTTTTCTGGGATGGGATGCTTCGATCACTCCATTGGGCAGCCGTTCCGCGTCGCCGGGCAGCCGTTCCGCCCCGCCGGCAGTCCGTACCGTGTCGTCACGCGCGCGGCGTGAGATCGCGCCCTTCGCCGTCAGCAGCAGGTCGCTGTCAGCGGTAGGTGCCGAATCCCATCTCGTGCTCGATCTTGACCAGCTTGTTGTACAGGCCGATCACGAGCAGGGACGGCACCCACTGGCCGACGAAGTTCGCAATCTGCTTCTTGCCGGCCAGCATGAAGCCGGCCGAGACCAGCATCGAGCCGATCGCCAGCCCGAGGTAAGCGCCGGACGGGACCCTGCCGGTCCTCTCCTCGATCTTCGTCGTGACCTTGCCCTCTTCCTTCTTCATCATTGGTTCGGTCGTCGTCATCGTGGATCTCCTTCCGCGGCGCCCGGCCGGCGCTGCGCTTGCCGCTGCGAGCCGGTGCGACGACCGGGCCAGAAACGAGGGCGTCCGGACGGGAACAAACAGCGCAGCGATTCCCCTCGATCCGACCCCGCCGCGCGCCGCGCTTCGAGCCGATCGCCGGCCCGGCGAGGCGCAGGGCGACCACGCGAGCTCCGATAACGGGCTCGGCCACGCCCGGCCGCTCACTGCCACGTCGATGCACACGGTCGATGCACACGCCGGCCGGGCAAACCGCGCTATCACCGGCGGCTCGGCGGCCTCCGACACAGGCCGTGCTCGGGCGCCTGATCCGCTCCAGACCCGCTCAGACCCGCGCCGTCACCGCGCGCAGGAGCTGCCGTTGCGCCGCCGCGAACACGAGGAGCACCGGCAGGCTCAGGAGGACGTTGCCGGCCATCACGAGGTGCCAGCGGACCCCCGTCCCCTGCTCCCGCAGCAGGGCAATCGCGAGCGGCAGCGTGCGCACCTGATCGTCGGTCGTCATGACGAGCGGCCAGAAGTAATCGTTGTAGTGAAAGACGAAGCTGAACAGGAACAGCGCCGAGAGCGTCGGCCGGAGCATCGGGCCGAGGATCAGATAGATGATCCTGAGCTCGCCCGCCCCATCCATCCTGGCCGCCTCGATGATCTCGTCAGGGACCGAGAGCAGCGCCTGGCGCACAAGGAACGTCCCGAGCGCGCTGACCCCGAAGGGGAGGATCAGCGCCGCGAACGTGTTCACGAGGCCGGCCGCGCCGAGCATCGTGAACACGGGGACGAACGTCACCTGCGCCGGGATGAGCAGACACGAGAGCACAAGGACGAACGCGGCGTTCCGCCCGACGAACCGGAGCTTCGCGAGGGCATAGCCGGCCGGGAGCGCCAGCGCGATCTGCAGGAGCGCGATGGCCGTCGCCATGAAAACGGTGTTGACGAAATACCGCATCACCGGCACCGCCTGGAGCACCTCGCGGTACGCGCCGAGCTGGATCGCCTGCGGCAGCGGGTACGCCGGAGCACGGGTGATCTCGGGCAGCGTCTTCAGCGAGGTGATCGTCATCCACGCGTACGGCCCGAGCCACACGACGGCCACCACGAGGAGCACGACGTCCGAGATGAGCCGGCGCGCACCGGAGCGCCCCGCGGCCGCGCCGCCGCTGCGCAGCGCCGTCATGACGGCCGCCTCCCCTCGCGCGGCGCGCCCGCGCGGAGCGCCCAGAGCTGCAGGACCGTCAGGAGGAGCAAAAACCCGAAGAAGATCACGATCATCGCGCTCGCCCGGCCGACCCGCAGGTTCACGAAGACATGCTCGTAGATGGCGTAAACGAAGAGGGTCGTCGACCGGACCGGTCCCCCCTGCGTCATCACGCGGATCACATCGAACGCCTGGAAGGAGAGGATGAGGCTCGTCGTCGCCACGAAGGCGGCGCTCGGGCGGAGCAGCGGCCACGTCACATGGCGGAACCGCCGCCACGGGCCGGCGCCGTCGAGCGCCGCCGCCTCGTGCAGCGCGCGGGGGATGTCCTGGAGGCCCGCCAGGAAGATGACCATCGCATACCCGGTGATCTTCCAGACGCTCACCGCGGCCAGCGCGAGCAGCGCCGACCGGGGGTCGCCGAGCCAGCTCATCGTCGGGAGGCCGAGCCCGCGGAGCGCCGCCGAGAAGACCCCGTCGGCGTCGAGGATCCACATCCAGAGGAGCGCCACCGCGACCCACGACACGACATAGGCGCTGAACACCGCGCCCCGCACGAAGGCATAGACAGGCCCCGGCCGATCGAGCGCCACCGCCAGCGCGAGCCCGAGCGAGCCGGAGAGCGTCACAACGACGGCGCTGTAGCCGAGCGTGCGGAGGAGCGTGCCCATGAGCTCGCCGCTCCCGGCGAGGACCTCGTAGTTCCGCAGCCCGACGTAACGCGGCGGCGTGAGCAGGTCCCACGCGTAGAAGCTGTTCCTGGCCGCGAGCAGGAGCGGGACCAGGAAGAACACGGCCAGGAAGGCCGCGGTCGGCAGGAGGAGCAGATAAGGCGAGAAGGGGTGCCTGGGCTTCATCGCTCGCGCGCCACGCGGACGGCCTCGGAGAGGGTCTCGGCGGCGTCGCGCTGGGCGAGCACCGCCTCTTCGAGCCGAGGCTGCACCGCCTCGCGCTGGACGCGGAACAGGTCCGGAGACCAGGGCCAGGGCGCCGCGTGCGCGAGCTGGTCCACGGCGACGCGGTCGTTCGGGTGCGCGGCGTAGTAGCCGCCCCGCGTGAGCTCCTCGAGGCCGCGCCGCGAGACGGGCATGTAGCCCGTCCGCGTCGCCCACGCGTTCGCCTGCGACGGCTGCATCATCCAGCGCAGGAACGCGAACGCCGCCTCCTGCGCCGCCGGCGCCGCGCCCCGCGGCATCACGAACATCGTCCCGCCCGTGGGCACCGAGGAGCGCACGTCGCGCGGCAGCGGGGCCGCGCCGACCTCGAATTTCCCCGCGCCCGCCTGGCCCGCGTTCTCCTCCAGGTACCGGAGGAACGCGGTCGAGGTCCAGATCATCGCGACCCGGCCCGAGAGGAAGTCGGTGTTCGTCACCTGCCACGCGTTGTAGTCGCGCCCCGGCGGCGGCTTCATCGTGCGGTCCTCGTGCACGAGCGTCTGCCAGAACCGGAGCGCGCGCACGCCCGCCTCGCCGCCGAACGCCGGCGCGCCGTCCGGGCCGAGGAGCTCGCCGCCCGCCTGCCCCACGAGCGCCGCCCAGAACCACCAGTCGATCGGGCACTCGAACCCCCACCGCCGCGTTCCGACACCGTCGCGCACGACGAGCCGCGCCGCCGCCGCGCGGAGCTCGTCCCAGGTCGACGGCGGCGACAGCCCGAGCTCGCGGAACACATCGCGGTTGTAATAGGCGATCGGCGTCGACCGGTTGAACGGCAGGCACACGAGCGGGCGCTCGCCCCCGCCGACGAACGTCCCCGCCTGGCCGAGCGCCTCGACAACGTCGAGGTCGGCGTGCCCGGCGCCGGGCGCGCCGAGGAACCGATCGAGCGGCTCGAGCACGCCCGCCTCGGCCAGGTAAGGCACCACCTCGCCGACGACGTGCGTCAGCGCGGGCGCCGCGCGCGCCGCGAGCGCGGTCCGCAGCTTGGCGAGCGCCTCGAAGTAGTCGCCCTGGTACACCGCGTCGATGCGGTAGCGGCCCTGCTCGCGGTGGAACTTGTCGATGAGCGACAGCAGCACCTCGCGGTTCTTGCCGCCGTAGGCGAACCACAGCGAGGCCTCGATGCGCCCGTCCGGCGCGCGCCGCGCGCAGCCGGTCGCGCCGGACGCGGCCGCGGCGATCGACGCGGCGAGCGCCCGGAGCGCGTCGCGCCGCGAGCAGGAGGCGCTCGCCCCGGACCGCGCCGCGCCGCGCGCGCGCCCGCTCACGAGGCGGCCTCCCCGCGCACGGCGCGGCCTCGTCCGCTCATGACGCGGCCCGCGGCGGGGCGATCCGCGCGCCGGAGCCCGCGTCGAACCAGAGCACGGCGCGCGGATCGAGCCGCGCGCGCACCGCCTCGCCGGGCGCGGGCGTCGCGAAGCCGTGCGCCCGCGCGCGCAGCCGCGTCCCGCCGGCGTCGAGGTACAGGTACGTCTCGGCGCCGAGCGGCTCGGCGATCACGACGCGCGCCTCGACCTCCACCTCGCCCCGCGCCGCGGCCCCGGCGTCGCCCCACGCCCCCGCGTCTCCCGGCCCCGGCGCGACGCGCAGGTGCTCGGGCCGCACGCCCGCGATGGCCCGGTCGGGCAGCGCCATCCCCGGCGGGGCGGGCAGCGAGAGCGCCGCGCCCTCGTACCGATCGCCGGCGCGCTCGAGCGGGATCAGGTTGATCGCCGGCGTGCCCAGGAACCCGGCCACGAAGGTGTTCGCCGGCGCCTCGTAGATGGCGCGCGGCGGGCCGACCTGCTGGAGCTCGCCGGCGCGCAGCACGGCGATGCGATCGCCCAGGGTCATCGCCTCGATCTGGTCGTGGGTCACGTAGACCGACGTCGTGCCGAGGCGGCGCACGAGCGCCGCGAGCTCGACCCGGAGCTCGGCCCGCAGCGCGGCGTCCAGGTTCGAGAGCGGCTCGTCGAAGAGGAACGCCGCGGGGGCGCGCACGATCGCGCGGCCCATGGCCACGCGCTGGCGCTCGCCGCCCGAGAGCTCGCCGGGGCGCCGGTCGAGCAGGTGGCCGATGCCGAGCAGCGCCGCCGCCTCCTCGACGCGGCGCGCCCGCTCCGCCCGCGCGACCCCGCGCATCCTGAGCGGGAAGCCCAGGATGTCGCGCGCGGTCATGTGCGGGTACAGGGCGTATCCCTGGAAGACCATGGCCACGTCGCGGTCCTCCGGCGCGACGCGGCTGACGTCGCGCCCGCCGATCGAGATCGCGCCGCCGTCGGGGCTGTCGAGGCCCGCGATCAGCCGGAGCGCCGTGGATTTGCCGCAGCCGGAGGGGCCGACGAGGACGAGCAGCTCGCCGTCCTCGACCTCGAGATCCAGGCCGGCGAGGGCGGGGCGCTCGGCGTTGGGGAAGCGGCGGGTCAGGCCGCGGAGCGAGAGGGTGGCCATGGCGGCAGCTCAGGTGGCGAGCAGGACGAGCCCGGGGATCGTGTCCGCGACCGCGAGCAGCTTGGGGCTCGGGGAGACCGCGACGGGCACCCGCGCGGTCCTCAGCAGGGCGGCGTCGTACGCGCTGTCGCCGAAGGCCGCAAGCACCGCGAGCTCGGGGAACATGCGCTCGAGGGCGCGGATCTTCCCGTCGCCGTAGGTCGCGACCGCGCCGAGCTCGGGGGCGAGCCGGCCCTCGCGGACGGCCGGGGTCATGGCGGCGATCCGCTCGGGCGCGATGCCGAGCCGCCGGACGGCGCGCTCGATCACGGCGCGCGGGGAGGCGGACACGACGTACACCGGGACGCCGCGCGACCGCGCCCAGTCGAGGATCGGCAGGAGCGCCGGCCGGATCCGCCCTGCGTGGCCCTTCTCCTCGAGCACGCGGTCGACAAGCGCGGCGAGCTCGTCCTCGCGCCACCCCGCGAAGGCCCAGGCCATCATCGCGAAGGCCCGGTCCTCCGGGTAGCGCTCGGCGGTGAACGCCGCGTAGAGCGCGCCGGCGATCTCGTGCGCGCCGCCCTCCGCGGCGACGCCGAACGCCTCGGCCTCGCGGCGCAGCGCCGCCTCGGCCTCGGGCCGCGCGCAGCGCCCGGCGAGGAACGCCTCGAAGACGTCGACGCCCACGTCCCCCTCCCAGAGGGTGCCGTCCGCGTCGAACGCGAGGGCGCCCGGGCCGACGGCTCCGTGCGCAGCCTCGATCCTCCGCAGGATGTCGGTCGTGCTCTCGCGCGGGATGGATGGTGATGAGGATGCCGCCGCCGCGCCGCCGTCGAGGTGTGCCGCTGTCATGGTCTCCCGGGGCCGGACGCCGGGTCCGGCCGAGGGCTACGCCTACTGCGGCGCCCGCGTCGCGTCACGCCTGTCAACGTCCCGTCACCCGGGCGGCGGCCGGCCGCATCGAGCCATCGCTGCGCCGCGGCGCGACCTCGCCCTCTTCGAGGAGCGCCGCCGCGCCTTTTCCTTGAATCGAAGGGGAAGGGGCGTTACCGCGCCCTCTCGAAGAGAGAGCGGTGCAGCACCGCGACCGCGGCCGCGACGCTCGCGTCCTCGATGACCATCGACAGGTTGATGCTGCCCATCGCGTAGCTCAGCATCTCGACGTTGACGCCGGCCTCGGCCATCGCGTCGAGCACCTGCGCGGCGACGCCCTTCCGGTTGGGCAGGCCCTGGCCGACGATCACGAGCGTCGTCCGGTTGGGCAGGACCTCGCAGCCGCCGAACCGCTCGAGCTCGGGCAGCGCGCGGCTGAGCTTCCCGAGGTCGTCGGTGGTCATCGAGACCGACACCTCGGACGTGGTGATCACGTCGATCACGACCTCGTGCCGGGCCAGCACGGCGAGGACCTGCGCGAGGAAGCCGACCTCGCCGAACATCCGGGTCGAGCTGATCTTGAGCACGACCTGCCGCTCGCGGTACGCGATGCTTGTCACGGGCGGGGACGCGGCGTCGGTGTTGAAGTCGATGACCGTGCCGGGGTGATCCGGCCGGTTCGTGTTGAGCACCCGCACCGGGATGCCCTTCTCCATGGCGGGCAGGAGCGTGGAGGGGTGCAGGACGCGGGAGCCGAAGAACGCGAGCTCCGCGGCCTCGTCGAAGCGCATCGTGGGGATGTTCCGGGCCGTCTTCACGACGCTCGGATCGGCGGTCATCACGCCGTCGGTGTCGCTCCAGATCTGCGCCTCCTCGGCGCCGAGGCCCGCGGCGAGCAGCGTGGCCGTGAGGTCGCTCCCGTTGCGGCCCACGGTCGTGATCTCGCCGGCCTCGTTGCGGCCGACGAAGCCGGTGACGATCGGGACGACGCCCTCGGGGACGCGCTCGGCGAACATGGCCTTCACCCGGGCGTCGAAGCCGGGCAGCGGGCGCGCGCGGCCGAAGCTCGCGTCGGTGATGAAGCCGAGGTCCCAGACGTCGTAGGCGCGGGCCGGCACGCCGCTCCGGGCGAAGAAGTCCGCGATGCAGCGGACGGCCAGGCGCTCTCCGAAGCTCGCGATGTAGTCGAGGCTCCTCGGGCTGAGCTCCTTGACGAGGCTGATGCCGCGCAAGAGGTCCGCGATCTCCTCGTAGAAGGGCGCGAGGAGGTCGGGCGCGCAGCCGAGCGACTCGGCGACCGCGCGCTGCTTGCTCACCGGGACGGAGGGGTCGAACCGCCCGGTGGCGGCGAGCCTGGCCGCGTTGATCAGCGCGTCGGTCATGCCCTTGTGGGCGGAGCTCACGACGACGGGGCGGCGGTCCAGACGGGCTCTGACGATGTGAAGGACCTTCTCGATCTGCGCGCGGCTCTCGACCGAGCTGCCGCCGAACTTCATGACGATCATGCGCGTGCCTCCATGGGCCTGGCGGCCCGGTGGGCGCGGAAGGATAGTCATGCTCGGCCGGTAAGCGAGCCCCGCGAACACCTGACGCGCTGAGCTAGCCCTGGTGGGATCTCTGACGCACGGGACTAGGCCTCGGTCGCCAGGAGGGCCCGGAAGCTCTCGCGCTTCGTGAGGAGGAGCCAGCGCAGGTTCTTCATGAGCTTGCCTTGCTCCGAGAGGGCGGCGTGGCTCAGGAGAGTGAGCTCGGCGACGCTGATGCCCTCCCGGACGTCCTCCAGGGAGACCTTGACCCGGCCGTCCGCCGCAGCGCGGCAGCGGGCGAAGCGGGAGATCACGACGGTGGCGAGCGACAGGTCGAGCACGGCGGCCAGGAGGTGCCGGGGCGCCGAGAAGATGTGGCGGCGCTGGAGCACGACGCGCAGGTAGTCCTTGACGACGGTCCCCTCGTCGCCGGCGAGGAAGCGATCGACCGTCCTCACCCGCTGCAGCTTGAACGGCCTGGGGATGAACAGCAGGTCGACGGTGCCTCGCCCGAGCATCCAGGCGACCTTGTTCCCGAAGCTGCGCAGCGCCTGGAGCTCCGTCCACGAGGCCTTCTCGACGCGGTGGGCCTCCCGGACCCGCGACGGATAGCAGAGGTTGCCGAGGAGATAGCCGAACAGCACCCGGGCGTAGAAAGAGGGCCTCTTGCGCGGCTCGAGCGGCGCGGGCGCCTCGGCGCTCGCGTGCGCGAGGGCGGCGTCGACCGACGCGTCCGCGGCGCGGCCTCCGCCCTGGGGGAGGGCACGCTCGAAGGCGGCTGTCCAGTCGTAGAGCCGCGCCAGCGTCGACGCCGGCGAGGCGTCGGTCGCGAGCTGGTCTTCCCAGTGCTTCACGGCGCGCAGGTACTGCGGCTGGGGGAGGATGACCCCGCTCAGCGTCGCCAGCGCCTTCGACATCCGCTCGGCGTCGCCGCGCTGCTGGAGCTTGGCCTTGAGCTGGCGGTCGACGGGCTTGCCGTAGTTGTCGCGGATCGACGGGCAGAGCTGGGAGAGCTGCGCGACGACGACGTCCTTCTCATCGCGGACGAACCCGAAGGGGAACGCCTGGCACGATTTCGGGATGTACTCGTGGCCAAACCGCTTCTGCATGCTGCAGAGCATGTCGTCGTCGAGGAAGACGCACTGGAGCCGGTGGTCCTTCTCCCGCATGGGCAGGACGCCGCGCGAGATGACGAGGGCCCCCTCGTCCCCGGCGCGCTCCCGCACCCAGGGCTCGGCGAGGTAGCGCGTGGCTTCGTCGCTGCTGAAACGGATGTTCCACGGCAGCCGGCAGCACCGAGCTGGGCAGTCGCGGCACTCGAACTTCTGGTTCGGCGGAGAGGAGAGCTTCGTCGCCATGGGGCGGCGGACGATACAACGCGACGGCGAGCCGCGCTCTCGATCCGCGTCCGGCGCCTGCGCCGGCCGGTCCACCCGCCGGCCCCCGGCCGCGCCGGGCCAAGCGAGCGTGGGGGCTCAGGCGTGGCAGGACGCGACAGCCGGGAAAGCGACAGACAAAAGTACAGCGCCGCCGGGGCCTCAGGGGGGGCGGAGGCCGCGCGGCGGAGCTGGTCTCCCATGAAGCACTGACCATGCCATCCGGAGGATCCTTAGAACCCGCCAGAATTGCGGCAATGCGTCGTGGACATCCCCTCCATGTTTCGATTCTGAAACGCCACGATCTCAGCGTTGAACGATTGTAAGGACCATTTTCTTACCACTGCATTTCGCTGCGGGCGCAATACTTACAGTCCTTCCCGACTTTTCTCTCGGTGGGACACATGGTGGCGTACACGGCACCACGAGCGCCGTGCCCCTACCAAGGAGAAACAGGATGCGGGGATGAAGAGCTCGTCGGCCGGAACGCGAGCCGGCCGTCCGGAGGGCTTCGCCTCGGGACGGCCGCGAGCTCGCCGGCTTCGCGTCACTTGGGCCGCGCGTTCGCGGTCTCCTGGGCTTTCTCGCTCGGCGGATCGACCACGTTCAGATCCATCGTCGCGACCTCGCCCGGCTTCACCCGCACCGCGCCCCCGGTGATGGTCGACCCGACGCTGACCATGTAGGCCCCGGGCGGCAGCGCGGACACGCGGAACGAGCCGTCCTCCGCGGTGACCGGGTAGTACATGGCGATGGTCTCGTCCGAGACGAGCAGCGTGGCCAGCTCGACGCGGACCCCCTGGAGCGGCTTGCCGCCCGCCGTGACGCGGCCGCGGAGCTCGCCCGTGCCCTCGGGCGGCAGGGTGATGTCCTGCTTCATCTCTTTCCCCTCAGAGATGGAGAAATTGATGAGCTTCGACCGCCCGTCGAGCTGCGCCAGCAGGCGGATCGCGCCCGCCGGGATCTGGTCGAAATGGAAGCGCCCCTCCGCGTCGCTCACCGTGCTCACGAAGCCGATCGCCCGGTGCAACAGCGAGAGCCAGACGCCGGCGCGCGGCTCTCCGTCGGCGCCGCGCACCACGCCGGAGAGGCTGCCGCCGGGCGACATCACGAGGTTCAGCGGCGCGAGTCCGTCGCAGTCCGCGGCATCGACGTTGAGCGTGCTCACGGCGTTCGCGCCGTCGTAGCCGCGGACGGCGATCTTGCCCTTCGGCACGTTGGACAGGACGAACGAGCCGTCGTCCTCCGTCTGCGCCTGGGCGGCGGCCTCCAAGGCGATATTGCTCATCTCGCCAGCGGCGATCAGCGACTCCGCGTCGACGAACACCCCTGGCTGGGGGGCGCCGGACGGGTCCACCGCGCGCCCGGTCAGGGTACATCCCTTGGAGAGGGTCAGCTCCATCTTCTCGACGTCGCCGGACCGCACCGTGACGGGAGAGGAGAACGTCGGCGCGTGGTCCGCCGCCGCTGCCCTCACGAAGATCTGCCATGACGGCAGCTGAGCGATGCGGAAGGAGCCGTCCGGGCTCTCGAACATGCGGGAGAACAGGGGCGGCGACGCGGGGTCTTCCTCCGTCGCGGCCGAGAGCACGTCGATGGCGAACCGCTGCACGGGCTCCCCCCGCTCGTCGAGCACGCGCCCCTCGATGGCGCCGCTCTTCGGGAGCACCAGGCCCACAGTCTGGCCGGTGTGCGCCGTGGTCGCCGAGGTCCCGTACCCCTCGACGCTGGCGCTCAGCTGATACATCCCCTCCGGGAGCGTGAGCTCGAACCGGCCGCTGTCATCGCTCTTCGCGGAGGCCGCGGTCGAGAGCACGTTGCCGGCGATCTCGAAGGCCATCGCGACGACCGTCGCGCCCGCGACGGCGCTGCCGTCTGTTCCGTACACCTGACCGCTGATCGTGGGTCGCGCCTCGGGCCGGGCCTCGGGGGAGCGGCGAACGAGCGTCCTGTTGCGGTAGCGGACGTGCTTCTCCGCGCCGGCGGCCGGCGCCCTCGCGCCGGTGACCTCTCCGCCGCTCGTCCGCAGGAGGAGAAAGAGGGCGACGCCAGCGAGGGCCGCCGAGAGCAGCCCGATAGCCACCCATAGTGGCCGGCGCGAGGGTCTCCGTTGCGAGGTATCGAGTTTCATCATTGTTCCTCCAGATGAGTTGACCTGGCCAAAGCTCTCGGCCGGAAGCTCGACAGAGAGAGAGAGAAAGAAAGAGGGGCGCCGACGGTTGCCGACGCCCCTCCTCCTCCGCGCGACGCGACCGGAGAGCGCCTCCTGTCCTGCCCGGGGCCTGTCGTGTGAGCTTTCTGCAGGAAGTCGCTCGCCGATCGGTCGCGCGCTGAGCGCCGCTCCCTCGTCCGGCGTGGCGCCGGCCCTGGAACCGCTACGGCGCTGCTACTCGACCCGCGCTAGATCGCTTTGAGCGAGAGCTGCTGGGCGAAACCGAACGGGGTGAACTTGCAGAGCCCCTTGCCCGTGCCGTACTCGTCCAGCGCCACGACAAGATGGAAGAGTTTCTTCAGCTGCCCGTTCGCGTCGAAGCCATTGCCGTCAATAAGCGAGATCATCGAGACCGATTGAAGATCGGCGCCGTACTCATTGCAGTTCAAGAACTGCGACGACGACATGTGCTCGATGACGCTCAGGGTAGTAGACGTGCTATAGACGCCCGGCAAGCTGTTGGCCCACCTCGTCTTGTAGACGCAGCCGAGATCGTACCCACTATCCTCCTCGAGAAACATGTTCACCCAGTGACCGGCAGGCTTCTCTACGCCGCCTCTGGCGACGAACACCTTATACACCGGATGCATGGCCATGGCGCTGCCCGAAACCGACATGACCGTAGCGAAAGCGAGCGCCCAACGAGCAATCTTCTTCATGAGAAATACCTCCGAGGAATCGAATCTGTGGTGAAGTTTGATGCAGATACCTATCCAGATCGTCAGCCAAGGGATCCATGCCCCGGGGCCTGCGCCAGGAGAGCGGTGCCCGACGGGTGCGACGCGCGTTGTCGTCGGCCCGTCATGGCCACGCCCCCGGAGGAACCCGCCCCGAGGTCATGCCGCGAACAACAGGAGACTATTCTCCCCACGGATTCACGCAAGCACTTTTGACTGGCATCTTTCCCGTCGAAAACACGACGGAGATAGAACCAGAGAGAATAACGACACTCCTCGATTATGCTCTCATGCCCTCTGCCTTGAACGCACCCCATGATGCTCCCACATCCAGCTGAAATATCACGCACCTACGCCGCGAAAGGCGCTGTGCGGCGGCCCTGCGAAGAGCGGTGCAGGCCGTGCGTGGCCACAAGATCGCCGGCGCAGGCGCGCGCCGGACGCGAGAGGAAGGAACACGGGGAATCCGCGCGGGGCCCTCGCGCTCGATTCACGAGGCGCCTTGTGGGTCCTGCCCCCCCATGGGACGCCGATGAGCACCGCGGAGCCACACCGCAGGGCGGCGCGACGGAGCGCGGCAGTCCCGCGATGATGGCATATCGAGAACTCGATTCGTCGCGGCGCGCCGGGTTCGTCCCGGCCTCCCGGCGGCGCCCGGAGCGGGCGCGCGGCGTGCCGGCTGGACGTGGGGCGCGAAGGCCCCGGACCCCCGGCGGCGCCGCCCGTCAGCGGAGCGTGACGGCCAGCCGGTAATCGAAGAGGGCCGCGGAGCCCGAGGCGCCCGACGCGGCGCGGACGCGGAGGAAGTACGTTCCCGCCGGGAGCGCGTGCGCCCCGGGGTGGCGCGGGGCGTCCCCGGTGCCGTCGAGGATCGAGCAGCTCCCCCGGCCGCCGTCGTCGTCGTCCGCGATGAGCGAGCCCTCCGCGTCGAGCAGCGAGAGCCGGCTGTCCATCTCGAGCGACTCGCACGTCTCCGCGCCGCCCTCGACGATCTCCGCGCGGATCGACCGGCCCTCGGGGAGGTCCACGGCGTAGACGTCGAAGTCGTCGCGCTCCCGCGTGCCAGCGATGAACACATCGGAGCCGACTGGCCCGTTCGCGTCGGCGGTGGTGCCGTTCGGCTCCTCCTCGACGCCCGCGGGCGCGAGGATCTTCGCCTGGAGGAGATAGAGCGGGATCGCCGCGCCGCCGTCGCGCGCCGCCGCCTCGACGTCGTATTCGCCGGCAGGCAGCCCCACGACGAGCGCCGAGCAGCCGCCGATGCCGCCCGCATACTCGGCGTCAGAGAGCCCCTCGTCGGTCGCGACCGGAGCCCCCTCCACGTCGAGCACGCGGAGCGTCGTGAGAATACCGCCCTCGCAGCCCGCGGCGGTGCCGTCGAGGACCTCGAGGCGCACGACCGAGGCGGCTGACAAGCTCAGGTGGAATACGTCCCTGTCGCCGCCCGCGGCGAGGCTCGCCGCGACGAGCGCGTCGCCCGCGATCACGAGCCCGCTCGCCCCCGCCTCGGCGGGGGTGTCGTTCGGCTCGATCTCCGCCGTCACCGCCTCGAGCTGGCAGGCGGCGCTGCACCCGTCGCCGCCCGCGGCATTGCCGTCGTCGCACCCCTCCGGCGCGTCGCGGAGACCGTCGCCGCAGACCGCGACCCGCTCGCAGCGCGGACCGCAGAGCGCGCCGCCGTCGCACTCCTCCGCGCCCTCGCGCACGCCGTTGCCGCACGAGGCGTCGAGCGAGACGCGCAGCGTGTAGCGAGCCGCCGGCAGCTCGGGGAAGCCGCGGACGCGGACATAGTACGTCCCCGGCTCCAGGCCGCGCGCCGCGGCGCCGCCCGGGCTCGTCGAGTCGATGAGCGAGCAGGCGCCGATACCGCCATCGTCGTCGGACGCGAGCACGGTCACGCCGTCCGCCGCGAGGAGCGAGAGGGCGGTGTCGACGCTGTCGGCGCAGCGCGCGGGGCCGCTCGAGTCGAAGGTCTCGACCCGGAGGTCGGAGACGGTCGTGAGCCGCAAGGCGAAGAGATCGACATCGCTCTCCGGCTCGATCGCGCCGGACACGAGCGCTCCCGGCGCCACAGCGCCGTTCGCGTCGGCCTCGGCGAGGGTCGAGTTGGGCTCGATCTCGTCCGTCGCCCCCTCGAGCCGGCACGCGGCGTCACAGCCGTCCCCGCCTCCGGTGTTGCCGTCGTCGCAGACCTCGGGAGCGTCGATGAAGCCGTCGCCGCACACAGGGATGCGCTGGCACGCCGGCCCGCACGCGGCGCCGCCGTCGCACTCCTCCAGGCCCTCGACGAGGCCGTCGCCGCAGACGGTCGTCGTCCGAGCGCGCAGGGTATATCCGGCGATGTAGCCCCCAGCGAACTCCTCGACGCGCACATAATAGGTGCCCGGCAAGGCGATGGCGGCCTGGATGCGCGAGCAGGTGTCCTCGCCGCCGTCGTCGTCCTCGGCCATCACGTCGCCATCCGGCGAAAGGAGCTGCATCACCGTATCGATGTCGCGGCAGGAGGTCGGTCCGGACGCGTCGAACGTCTCCACCTCGAGGTCGGCGACGCCGGGGACGTCGATGGCAAAATAGTCGACCTCGCCCGTCGGATAGATCGACGCGGTGAACAGCGCGCCCATCGCGGTCGCCTGCCCCGGGGTCGCCTGCTCCAGCGCGTCGTTCGGCTCGACCTCCGGGAGCGTCCCCTCGAGCTCGCACGCGGCGCTGCAGCCGTCTCCGCTCTCGGTGTCGCCGTCGTCGCACGTCTCGGCGCCGTCGACGGATCCATCGCCGCACACCTGGATCCGCGCGCACTCCGGGGAACACCCCTCGCCGCCGTCGCACGCCTCGGCCCCCTCGACCACGCCATCGCCGCAGAGCGCGGTGAACACGACAAGGAGGTTGTAACCGGGGATCGTGGCGTCGCTGGTGAACTCCTCGACGGTCACGTAATACGTGCCCGCCTGGAGCTGGGTCGCCCAGGGGGCGACGCTCGCGTCGATGAGCGAGCAGGCCTCGGGGCCGCTGTCGTCGTCGCTCGCCAGCACCGTCGCGCCGTCCACGTCGAGCAGCTGGAGGAAGGTGTCGACCCCCTGGACGCACGCGCTCAGGGTCCCGGGGCTGAACGTGGCGAGCAGGATCTCCGCGCGATTCGGCACCTCGAGGGCGAAGACGTCGACGTCGCCGAGCGGCTCGATCGCCCCGGAGACGAGCGCGTTCGGCCGGAGCGCGGCGCGCTCGTCGGCCTCCGCGGCGATGTTGTTCGGCTCGACCTCGGACAGCGGGGTGTCCAGCTCGCACGCCGCGCTGCACCCGTCGCCGCCGGTCGTGTTCCCGTCGTCGCAGAGCTCCGGGCCCTCCAGCGCGCCGTCGCCGCACACCGAGGTGTCCAGCGTGAGCGAGAGCGTGTAGTCGAACGTCGCGGGCGCCGCTGCAGGGGAGATCTGCACGCTGACGAGGTACTCACCAGGGCTCAGCTTCTCCAGCACAAGAGACGAACAGTAGTTGTCGCCGGCGATATCGTCGTGGTCCGCGAGGGTCGCCAGGCTCGCGTCGACGATCGTCACGTAGGTATCGACGCCGAGCGATCTGCACGTCGTGCCCAGCGGGCCGTCGAGCGTCTCTGCCCTGATGCGCCCGACCGACCCGTCGGGGACGGTCACAGAGAACACGTCCACATCGCCTTCGGGATCGATGAACGCGCGGATCCGGCCGTCGGGCGCGATCGAGAAGGCGTCATTGGCCGACGTGAAGCCGTCGTTCGGCTCGACCTCGCACCCGGGCTCCACCTGACATGCGCGCGAGCAGCAATCGCCGTCCTCGCTGCCGCCGTCGTCGCAGGTCTCCGCGCCGCCCAGCGCGCCGTTGCCGCACCCGGCGGTGCACGTGCTCGGCGCCCCGGCGCATGCGAATCCGGGCTCGATCGCGCAGCCCGGGTCGCACCCGTCGCCGGCCGTCCGATTCCCGTCGTCGCACCCCTCGGCGGGCGCGCCGACGGCCCCGTCGCCACACACCGCGCCGGGCGCGCCGCCGCTGCCCCCATCGCCGCCGCTGCCGCCTTCGCCGCCCTCGCCGCCTCCGCCGCCAGCGCCGTCTTCGCCGCCGGCGCCGCCGCCGCCGGCGGGGGGCGCATCAATCTTGCTGCGGTCCGCGGCGACGAGCAGCTCGCACCCGCTCAGGGCCGGAGCCGCCAGACCAAGGAGCAACGGGAGCGCGGTCCTGCGATCGAAAATCATGAAGTCTGAGGCCTCGGCTCGGCGCGATCATGGCAATCGCGGCTATCACGGTAGGAGCGTTACACGCGCTCCGATGCGCCGCGGCCGGCAGCAGACCGAAGCCCCGCCGTTGCGTCAAGGGACAGCGCGCGCCGTGCCTCAGTACGTCACGACGACCCTCTTGCGCAGGTACTCGTCGCTGTCGATCTGGGAGAGCATGAAATGCGCCACGTCCTCGCGCGAGATCGTGGGGCCACCAAAGAAGTAGCCGCCGAGCGGCAGGTGGTCGACGCTGGCGCGGTACTCCTTGGTGAGCCGTCCATCCGTGAGCTTGGAGGGGCGCACGACGGTCCAGGTCACATCGCTCCGGCGGACGGCCTCTTCCATGCGCATCATGTCGGAATGCCGGTTGCGGCGCAGCGGCTTGACCAGGAGGCGGAACCAGAGCGCGCTCTGCTGCTCCTCGTCGATGCCCGCCGAGGTGACGGCGATCAGGCGGCGGACGCCGTGCTCCTTCATCGCGCCGAGGACATTGGAGATGCCCTCGGAGTAGACGCGCGTCGGACCCATGCCTCGCGCCCCGAGGGCGGAGAGGACGGCGTCGTGGCCGGGCACGGCGCGCGACACCTGCTCGGCATCCATGATGTCGCCCCGGAGCGCGCGCAGCCGCTCGTGGTGCGGGACAGGGAGGGTGGCCGGCGTGCGCGCGAAGGCGGAGACCTCGTGGCCAGCCTCCAGGGCCTGACGGACCAGCGCGGCGCCCGTGCCCCCGGTCGCCCCCAAGATCAGCAGTCTGCTCATGTGCCG
Source organism: Sorangium sp. So ce1014 (assembly GCF_051521505.1). Taxonomy (NCBI): domain Bacteria; kingdom Pseudomonadati; phylum Myxococcota; order Polyangiales; family Polyangiaceae; genus Sorangium; species Sorangium sp. So ce1014. Next base: position 12,365,393 of record NZ_CP150356.1, on the reverse strand, counting down.
CCAGCCTACTCGGTCTGCCGCGGCGGGTTCAACACGCGCGTCGTGACGCGCCGCAGAGGCGCGCTGTCGCTCACGCTCGCCGCGTGAGCGAATCCTGGGTGTGCTCACAAGACGACACTGGCAACCCCCGACTCACCGATACGAAGGCCCCCCGAACCTCGTTCTGCGTCGTGAAGCCGCAGGCGCGCCGCCGGGGGCGGTACGCCGGCCTCATCCATCGAGATCTGCCGGGGATCCGGGCGAGCGGCGCTCCGCCCGTCAGGCGCCGAGCCGCAGCCACGCGACAACGCCGTGGTGATCCGAGCCGGAGAACGGCGCCCGCTCGCAGCGCGTGATCGTCCACCCCTCCCCCGGTTGAACGAAGACATAATCGATGCGGCGCAGCGGCAGGCCCGCCGGCCAGGTGCCGCCGGCCTTGCCGGGGTGCGCCTGCGTCCAGGCGTCGAGCCAGCAGCCGTCTCCGGCGCTCGCCTGGAGATAACAGACCGCCTCCTCGCTCGGGAGCGCGTTGAAGTCGCCCATCAGCACGGCGCCGAGGCTCCCCGACTTCTCGCGCTCGCGCGCGGCGAAGCGGACGAGCTCGCGCACGGTGCGCGCCCGCGCGCGCTTCGACAGCGAGAGGTGGGTGACGAGCACGTCGATCACCGCGCCCGCGTGCCGGATCGCGGCGCGTAGGACCACGCGCTGGCTGTCGCGCTCGAACGGGTCCTCGCGATCGAGCGTGAGCGCCTCCAGGGAGTGATCGAGCACCTCGATGTCCTCCCTGCAGAGCAGCGCGACCCCCTCGCACTCGCCGCCCGCGGCGACCCGGCCGGGCGCGAACCAGGCCCTGTATCCGCCGGCGAGCCGCGCGAGCTCGCCGGCCTGGCCGAGCTCGCCGCTCGCGCCCGGCGCGTGCACCTCCTGGAGCCCGATGAGGCCGGGGCGCAGATCGCTGATGAGCCGGGCCAGCATCGTCCGGCGCCGCTCCCAGAGGGCGGCTCCCCCCCAGATGTTCTGGGTCAGAATGACGAGGTCGTGATCCTGGCTCAAATGCCTCCTCCTCGGGCGTCAATCCGGGGATGTCTTGACCAGCTTGTCGAGCAGGCTCAAGGCCCCGTGAGCGAGCCAGTCAGCGGCCTTGCCCTGGAGCGACCGCGCCGCGAGCGAGCCCCGGGTCACCGGCCGCGAGTCCGCCCTGTCCCTCGAGAACAGGTCCGCCACCTGCGCGACGAACGCCGGATCGAACACGAAGAGATTCACCTCGTTGACGGCGCTCAGGCTGCTCGGGTTCGCGTTGAACGTGCCTATCGTGCACCAGTCGTCGTCGACCAGCGCGAACTTCGAGTGCATGACGTCCCGCTGGTACTCGAAGAGCTTGAAGCCGCGATCGAGCCACGCGGCGTGCTCGGCGCGCGCGGCGCGCTGGATGATCGGCAGGTCGGTCTCGCCGGGGAGGAGGATCTGGACGTCGACGCCGCGCGAGGCGGCGTCGACGAGATCCTTGAGCATCCCGGCGGGCGGGAAGAAATAGGCGTTCTCGATCCAGACGCGCTCCCTCGAGCGCCGGATCGCCTCGCGGTAGCGGGAATAGACCCGGGCGTTGTCGTCCGGCGTGTCCGCGACGAGCTCGAGATCCGCGTACTTGCGCCCCGTCGCGAAGTCGCGCAGCCCCTCGGAGCCGCCGTCGGCCTCGCGCCAGCGCTGCTCGAAGAGGAAGGCGAAATCGTCGACGCAGGGGCCCTCGAGACGCATACAGACGTCGTGCCACCCCTTGCCTCCGCGCCGCGTGGGCAGCCACTCGTCTCCCCACGCGGCGCCGCCGGTGTAGGCGTTGTCGTCGATCACGATGACGCGCGAGTGGTCGCGCGGCAGGAGCCCGCCGCGGGCGAGCCCGGACGCCATCGGGCGGTAAGCGCGGACCTCGATGTCGCGGCGCCGGAGCTCGTCGAAGAACGGGGCGTCGGTCTCGTGGGAGCCGAGCGGATCGTAGAGGAGCCGCGTGCGCACGCCGCGCGCCGCGGCCCGCCCCATGATGTCCCCGAACGAGCTCCCGAGCAGATCGTCGCGGTAGATGTACGTCTCGATGTCGACGCGCCGCTCTGCGCGCTCGACGTCGCGGAAGATCGACCCCAGCACCGCCTCCATGTCGGGCAGCAGGGCGAGCGTGTGCTGCGCCGTCAGGATGGGGCCGATGGGATTCGACGCGCGGGCGCTGGCGGCGCCGCGGCCGGAGGGCGGCTCGCCCGGAACAGGCGAGCTGCGTCCGTCGCCGACGGGGCTCAGCAACCGGCGGTCACGGGGGATCATCGTCGCAGTGTGGAGGATGCGCGGGTGAAGGCGAGCGCTACCGGGTCTGCCAGGGCTGCGCCGCGCGCGGGCGCAGGGGCAGCGGACGGGCGCGTCCGCTCACTTGAGCGAGAGCGGCCCCTCGACGGCCGCGGCGCCGCCCTTCATCTCGTGCGAGTTGGGATCGTACTTCGAGGTGCACTTCGCCATCACGAGGCTCGCCTCGAAGTTGCCGTCCTGCTGGAGCGTGCCCTCGACGGTCACCTGGACGCCGCCGCTCGGAACATCGCGGAAGGTGTCGGGAATGACGCACTGGGCGTAGCGCACCGGCAGCGGCGCCTGCGTGCCGTGGATCTGGAAGCGGTACTCGCAGGGGGTGTCGCGCTTGGCCAGCGTGCCGGGCACGAGCTCGCCCTCGACGCGGACCTTGCGGCCGGCGAGCTTTTCCTTCGAGGCGAGCAGCTGATCGACCGGCGTCGCGTAGACGGCCGCTTCCTTGAAGCCGACGAGGAACAGGGAGACGAGCGCGCCCACCATGACGAGCAGCGTCGCGAGCAGGCCGAGGCTGCGCGACGCGCGCGGCTTGTTCGGCGGGCTCGCCGCGGCGGGCTTCACCACCGCGGGCGTGTCCTGCTGCTCCACCAGAGACAGCGCCTGAGCCAACTCTTCATCCAGCTTCTTGCTCATCGTGGGGACCCTTCAGGCACAGGCTAGCCCGCGCCCCCACAGGCTAGCCCGCGCCCCACGACCGGTCGAGCGCCACCTGCACGGCCCGAGCCCGGCCGGCGGCGCCCCCGCGGCGGTCGACAGCCCTACCGGACTTGTCCCTCGCGAGCGGACTCGACGAACTGGCGCGCCTGCTCGCGGAGGGTCGAGACGCTCGCGGCGTCGTCGGTCGTGAAGAGCACGCGGAGCCCGTCCGCCGCCTCGACGACCCTGCCGCGCGCGCCCATGCGGGCCATGTCGAACAGGCGGCAGCGCGTCACGAGGTCCTCCGACGGTTGCTGCCCCGCCTGGCGGAGCGCGCCGAGGTGCGCGTCGAGCCGGCGAGCGAGCATGTCGAGCGACGTCGCGCTGGCGCCGGGGCTCGGCGTCATCACGATCTGCACGCCGCCCGGGATATCCTCCGCGGTGACGCTCGTCGACGCCGAGATCTCCTCGCAGACCTCGTGCTCGTCCAGGCCGCCCGCGGCCCCGTGGTGCGTCCGGTCCTCCTCGGTGGGCTCGGTGGGGCGCCGACCGAGCTCGTCCCGGCGGGGCTCCGGCGCGCGCTCCGGCGCGGCGCCCGGCGGACGCTGATCGGCGGAGTACGGCTGCGGCTCGGCGGCGTAGGGCGCCTCGGACTCGAACGTTGGCGTCCTGCCGATCGGCTGGGCCGGCCGCCGCTCGCCGCCGCACCCGGAGGCGAGCGCGAGGAGCGCGACGGCGCCCAGAGTTACGTGCATGCGGTGAATCGACGCGTTCATGGAGGCCTCCTGGTGGGCTCTGGCGCAGGTCGGTTCCCCGCCCCGCGCGACATCGACCCGGGTTGAGCGGGCTGCGCGGGCCGGCGCCCGATCCGATCGGACGGGCTCCTGGGGTTTTCCCGGCCGGCCTGGATCGGGCGGCGAACGCCGGCTCGGCAATCCTGCTCGCGCGAGTCGCTCAGCGCTGCTGCGCTGCAGGTGCCGTGCCGGCTGGCGGGATCTCGAGGCGCGCATCCTGCCGGCGGGTACCGGCACCGCGCTGCACGCCCTGCCGCGCAGCGAGGCCACCACGCGGACGAGGACGACACCGGCGAGCGCTGCCGGAGCATGAGCTGCCGCGGCGGCCTCAAGCGCGGCCGGTCGGGCGGGCTGGAGCTGCCCGGTCGGGCTGCATGGAGGGATTGCTTGAGAAAAGGCCAGCTTAGCCCGCTCCAGGAAGAGATCCTCGCCGCCCTCTTCCGTCAAAGGCGGGCCAACGTCCGCCTTCGCCCGAGGCAGCGAGCCTGGGCCCTCATGGGCCGTTCATGGCCGCCTCGATGGCGGGGAGAAACATGGCGTCAGGGAACGCCGCGCGGAACCGCTCGGCTCGCGCGCCGGCGTCGGCGCGCCGCCCGGCCTGGACGAGGGCCTGGATGGCCAGCGCCTCGCGCTGCTGGGCTCTCGGGCTGCGCGGATAGTTCCGCTCATGCAGGGCCAGCACGTCGAGCGCCTCGGTCGCCTTTCCTTCGCTGAGCGCGAGGCCGGCGCTGCTGAGCAAGGCGCTCTCCTCGGTCGTGTCGTGCTCGCCGGGCGGAGCCGCCTTGCGGGAGGGGGCGCGTGACGGCGCCCCGACCGCCACGTCCACGGCCGCCGGGGGTCCAGCGTTCACGACGGCGTCGGCCGTGGCGAGCCCGCCCGCGGCGCGCTCGCCGCGCCCGATTGCGGCGCGCTCGGCTCGCTCGGGAGCGGCGCCTTCGACCTCGGCGCGGACGAACACCACCGGCGCCGCAGCAGGCGGGAGCGCGGCATAGAGCACGCCGGCGCCCACCCCGGCTCCCCCGAGGAACAGAGACGCACCTGCCTTGATGAGCCTGGATCGCGCGATCGAGATGACCGGCGGCGTGCACTTCTCCCCGGTGGCGCCGGCGGCCTCCACCGCGTTCCCGGGACGGCGCCGGTCGGGCGAGAAGGCAGCTGCATGGGGCTGTGCTGCCGGGCTCCCGGAGAGGCCGTCCGTGCCGCGGCCCAGCCCTCCGGTCGAGGCGAGCGACCGGTGGAGCCGCGCCCACAGCGGTCCGGCGAGCTCCTGCGAAAGGTCAGCCCGGATCCCGCCTGCATCGAGCAGCATGGGTCTGTCGGCCAGCGCGAACGGCGCCAGGGCGAAGCGCAGGCCACGAAGACCGAGCGCGTCCGGGTCCCGCGCGGAGAGCCGTTTGACCGCGGCCGTGAACTCGTTGCGGGCGCGTCTCAGCCGATCCCACGCGGTGTTCACGGGGATCTGGAGGGCCTGCGCGATATCGCGCATGTCGCTCCCCTCGAGGTCGTAGAGCACGAACACCGCTCGTCGTTCGCTCTCGATGCGCTGGATGAGCTCGCGGACGATACGCTGCGTCTCGGCCTGTGCGACCCGGCGCTCCGCGTCGAGCCCGGGGTCCGCGAGCTCGATGGGCTCGGCATCGTCGAGCGCGAGCAGCTCCCGCTGGTTCCGGGCGAGCTGCCGGTGGCGAAGGGCGACATGCGCGCTGATGCCCGCGACCCACGATTTGAGCGACAGGCGAGGATCGTGGTCCTTGAGGCGCCGGTGAACGACGAGAAACACCTCGTGAGCGACATCGTGAAGATCCCGAGACGCAACGCCGAGCCGCCAGAGCACCACGAGGACGTACGGGAACAAGGTCTGGTAGACCTCCTCGAACGAGGGCCGCGGGGACGCCCCGATGGCCGGCGCAGGATCCCGATCGGGTGCAGCAGCGGGCTCTGGGTCGGGCGCGGGCGTCATCTCCGCGGCGGGCGCAGGCGCCGCCTCCGGGGCGGGTGCAGGCGCAGGCGCCGGGTCGGACGCAGGCGAGGGCGCTGGGCGTGTTCGGGGCTCTTTCATGGATAGGTAGTCCGGCGAGACCGCCCGGATCGTTGCGAAATCGTACACCGGCGCGACACGACCGGCCGAGCGGGTACCGAGCGGAGGCCTCACCCCGGCGGCAGTGTCACAGAACGGCGCCCTCACTGAACGGCAGCCTCGGCGAGGCGAGCCTCTCGGCCAGCGCCCTCCTGGCACAACGCAGCCGGCTGGCGGCTGAATGGGGGTTCATGCCGCCCGCTCGTGCCCAGGCCACGAGGCTGAGGCGCCCGGCCGCCGCGAGGAGGACCTCGCGATGGCCCACGGAGAGCGCGGCGACCTCGCGGAGCGCGGCGCGGGCGAGGAGCTCGCCCTCGATCTCGACATGCGCCTGGCCGTCGAGCGCGAGGGGCGCGCCGCACAGGATCGCGCGGCGGACGTAGGCGCTCTCGCGGTAATGGGACACCTGGCGCCAAACGATGCCGTGCAGCCAGGCGCGCACCGCGTGGCGCGGGTGCCGCAGCGGGTCCGGGCGGTACCTGCATACTCGGATGGCTTCCCAGGCGCCGAGGAGCACCGTCTGGAGGAGATCCGCTCGGTCGCGGGCGGGAACGCGGAGGGAGCGGAGCAGGAGGGCGACGAACGGTCGCTCGGCCCAGAGGGCCTCGATCGACGGCGAGACCACCGGATGGAGCGCCTCGTTCGGCGCGCTGCGTGCGCGGCGGCGCGTCCGGGATCCCGGCGCATCGGAGGACAAGCGGCGGCCCTCCCGCCGGGGAGGGATCGGCAATGGGGTCTTCATCGGAGCGGTTTCCGGGACTGCCCTGCTTCTCGCTGAACAATCGACGGGCCCGCGTCATCTTGGGGCGCCGGAGCCGGCCTCCGTTCTGCGCGGCGAGCTCTTCGCCAACGCACACCCCCCGGCCGATGTCGACTACTGCGGACTCTCCTCGTCCTTCAAACCCAGAGTGGACACTCGATGCTCCCTTCCGCATGGCACCGTCCCACTCCACGGACGTGGGCCCGCTGCTTGCGTCGGTCGCACAAAAACCGAGACATCTGTGTGTTCATCGCCGGAGCTCCCGTTAGGTGCAGCTACGAGGGTGGAACTCCTGATTGAGAGCGCGCGCGCAGAACGCGGCTTTCTGCGCCGCGCGCTGCCAGTCCGGTCCGAACAGAGACCCCATGGATCGAAGAGCGAGCGGGCCGAGCTCGGGCGACCGCTCACCGCCCGAGAGCGCAGCGGAACCCAGTTCGCGGAGTCGCCGCATCCGCTCGATGTCTTCCGCGGTGATGGCCGTAGGCCCGTGCAGGCGACCGCGCATCTGCTCCACCATCGCCCCCTCGGCGGCGGTCAGGGTGTTTTCCCACGCCACGGGATCCACCTGGAGCTCGGCGTCGCCGCGCTCGATCGCGTCGGCGAGGATGCGGATGTAGCCGGCGGCGTAGACCGTGGTCATGGTTGCCCAATCGAGCAGATCCTCGTCCTCTTCGCTGAGCAGAGGCTCTTCGTCGTCGTCGTTGGTGAGGGGCTGATCCGGGTGAGGCATGCCCGGAGTCTAGTTCAGTCTCACGATGCGGAAAGGTGCGGCGGCGTCACCTCGTCCGAGGACGGTCTGGAGCGCGATAAGAGAAGGTCACCGCGCACCAGACCGCGCCTGGCTCCCCTCGTCTGCTGATGGGGGCGCACGGCCAGGCGGACTCCTGGCGCCGCACCTCGCTCGGTCCGCTCGCCCCTCGTGCGGGGCAGGCGGGGCAGACACCCTGGCATGACGTTCGCGCTGTAACTCCCGCGCAACGCTCACCGTTGCGCCGGAGGTGGCTCCGCGCAGCAGGATCGCCCCGGCCGTGGCTGCCCTCCTGGGAGCGCCAGCTTGCGGGGTGGCGGACGAAGCGAGTGATCCAGATCGGAGCGACGTGGAAGACGTCGAGCGGCGCGCTGCGTGCGCGGCGGCGCGTCCGGGATCCGGGCGTATCGGAGGATAGGCGGCGGCCCTCCCGCCGGGGCGGGTTCGGCAACGGGGTCTTCATCGGAGCGGTTTCCGGAACGGCCCCGCTTCTCGCTGCAAAATCGGCCTGTGCGCGTCCCGTCGGACGCCAGAGCGCTCGTTCCGGCGGCAGCCTGGAGGACGGGCGCACGACGCGGACAGCTCGGCTCCCTCATGAGGGGCAACGCGGGCGGTCGCCTGGCGAAAGATGAGAAAGATATCTCGCTCTTGGTAATGCGATCGAATCGGAGGTGGTCTGCCCCGGGTTTGGTCTGGCGGCGCCCTGAGGTTCCCTGGTAACGTGGCCGCACTTACCTCGGCGCGCCCTCGACAGCGCCGCAGTTCATGAGGAGAGGCGATGGCAACGCGGGCGCGACGTTGGCGGCGTGGGATCGTGGCGGTTTGCTGTGCGAGCACGCTCGGGCTCGGGATCGGGGTCGCGTCCGGTGGATGCGGGACGCCGACCTCGTACGTGTGCCCGTATGATGAGGACCAGGGACCCAAGGGAACGCCTTGTGAGGTGCTCGAGCCCCCCGACGCCGGCGGAGCTGGCGGGTGCGGCGATGGCGGCGGTGGCGGCGATGACTGCGCGGCCGAGGACGACAAGGACGTCGCCATCGCGCCCGATTTCGGCGACCTGATCCCGGCGGCAGAGGTCTGCGCAGGGCAGTGCGTACCGAAGGAGCCGCTCGGGTGGTCCGAGCCGGCGCTGCTCTGGATCGGCTCCCCCGACGGCGTGCCGAGTTGCCCTGCGACCGCGCCGATCGTCGGCTACGAGGGCTACGCGGATTTCGCGGATCCGGCCCCGCACCAGTGCCCCGCGTGCGCGTGCGATCCGCCGGAGGCGACGTGCGAGGTGCCCGCGGAATGGAATGCCTACGCCAGCTTCCCTTGCGGCGGCCCCGAGGCTCCGGCGATCTCGTTCGCTGCCCCGGATGGCTGGGACGGGACCTGCACCTCGGCGAACGCCGTCGAGGCCGGGCGGAGCTGCGATGGCACCCCGTGCGTGCAGTCGCTCGCGATCCAGGCGCCTCGCGTCGTTTCCGCAGGTTGCGCACCGAGGGTCGCGGAGGCGCCGGAGAACCCCGACGAGCCCGCCAACGCTGGGAGCTTCACGCTCGTCGCCCGGGCGTGTACCGGAAACGCGTCCCCCCCGTGCGCGGATCCGGGCATGACCTGCACGCCGGCACCGCCGATCGGCGACGCCGCGCCGCCGGAGGGGTTTCTCACGTGCATCCACCACGAGGGAGAGCAGGACTGCCCCGCCATGTACCCGGACCGGCACGTCTTCTTCGCCGGCGTCAAGGACACACGCGCCTGCGCGCCTTGCGGCTGCACCGAGCCCACCGGAGCGACCTGCAGCGTCCTGGCCTCCGCGTTCAGAGACGAAGGGTGCTCGCAGCTCGTCGTGGCGGGTGTGGTGGGCACTGGCGACGCACCGTTCTGCGGTACCATCACGCCAGGCACGGCGCTCGGAAGCAAGTCGGTGAGCGTCGTGAACCTCGATCCCGGACAATGCGAACCGTTCGGCGGCGAACCGGTCGGCAGCATCGCGCCGACCGCGGCGGCGACGTTCTGCTGTCACCGCAGTTCTATACCGGCCTGAGCCAGCGGCTCGTTCCGGGCGCAGCAGCGGCCTCGCCAGTGGGGGTGGCAGGCCGTGAGGGGCGCGCCCGCGACCCCCGTGTGCTGCACGCGCTCGCAACCGCCTCATGGGAATAGCTCCCTCGGGCGCGTCCGATGCTTCGCGAAATCGCACGGAGGTTCAGAAGAAAGCGACCAGACGGAGCGCCAATGCCTCCGAGACGGGCGCCGCCTTCCACCCTGCTCCATGGAGCAAACGATAGGACGGCCGGACTGTGTTGATCGAGAGGTCGCCCGTGAGCTGCGCTGCGAGGCGGGCCGAAAGCGGCACCTCAAGCCCCGCACGAAGCCCGAGCGCTGCGTAGGGCAGCGCGCGCTCCCTGCCGGTGCTCTCCCGGGCGTGCCACACCCCGCCTGCCGTGGCGACGGCGCAGCCGAAGAACCAGTCCGCGTGACCGCAGGGAACGAGCGAGCCGCTCAGCGCCGAGATGGTCCAGCCGCGGTAGGGCTCGCCGTCGATCGGAAGATCCCCGCGGGCCTCCAGCGAGAGCGAGAACCTCTCCCAGCGAGCGCCGGCGAACCCCGAGAACCCGACCGCCACCGACGGCGCCACGCCGGCGCCGAGCAGCACCCCGGCGCCCAGCTGCAGCCGCGGGCGATCCGGCGGCGGCCTCGGGCGCGGAACGGGTCGGGCCGGCGCAGCGACCGGGTGGGGCGGCTTCGAGGCCGGCGCCCTGGGCGGCGGGTCCGGCGAGACGGGTGGAGCGGCGTCCCCCGGCGCCGACGGGGGCTGCGGCCCTGAGGGCGGCGAGGTGGAAGCGCTCCCCGGTGCAGGCCGTGGTGGCAGCAACGGGCGCATGACGACGCTGAGGGAGAGGCCGATGTCCTCCACGAGCACGCCACAGATCGGGCTCGAGAGCTCCTGGCGGCCGAGCTCCCGGCCATCGCGGTCATGAAGCGCGATCTCTCCCTGGAACGCCGGCCCCTTGCGCTGGATGACCACCTCGACGTGCCACGCGCCGTCGGGCACGAACGGGTCGACCCCGCCGAGCTGGCTCGCGACGATCCCCCGGAGGCTCGGCTCCTCGGGGCACCCCTCGGTGCCAGGCCCCCGCGTGTAGGACAGGCGCGCGCCGCGCGGCGCGACCTGCGCGAGCGCCACGGGCGCCGCCAGGAAGAGCGATGCGGCGAGCGGCAGCGCGGCGCGTTTCGTCCTCCGGATCCGGCGGCGGAGGAGGAGCGGGCCGGACATGAGCGGAACTCCCTCCTCCGTCATCCGTCGTCATCCGTCGCCATCCATACTATTTCCGGGAAGGTCCCCCGGATTGTTGAGAAATCGTGCGCCGGAGCCGAAAAAGAATGCAGGAGGTTGACCGCCGACATCTCCCCCCAACCTGAGAGATATGTCACCTGGGATTGGGACTGCGGCGGTGTCGCGAGGTGACCGGCGAACGGCGTCGTCCTCGCGCGATGAATGGGAGGCCCGGTCGCCTGTCGGCGGGCATGCGAGGAGCAGCGCTATCCGATCGGCTCAGGCTCGGGCTCGGCCTCGGCCCTCTTCCTGGCGCTGGCGGCGCGGGCCCGCTGTTCGGCGCGCCGCTCTTCTTCCGCCGCGTCCTCGTACGGCGAGAGCAGCCGGTCGCGCAGGAGCGCGTGCGTCTCGTCCTTGTCGTCGTCGTACTCGGCATGGACCCGGACCAGGAGCGTGCCGTAGGCCTCGTGCCACGCCTCGACCGCCTTGACGGCCGGATCCGCGGCCTTCGCCTCGGTGACGCCGAGCTTCTTGCCGTACAGCTCCGTCCAGCGCTGCAGGCGGCCTACCTCCGCCGAGAGGCCGAGGCGCTCGACCGCCGCCTTCACGTCCTTGCCGTCGAGCGCCTTGATCATCGCGCTCATGCGCACCCACTGCTGGGAGTAGACGAGACGGATGAAGTCGGTGCCCGACGACAGCACCTCCGAGCGCACCAGCAGCGCATCGCGACGGCGCGCCGCCTCGTCATCCGTCAGCGGCAGGAGCGGCTAGGACGAGCAAGGCCCATCCCGCGCCGCCACCCGCCCGCCGGCGACCTCCGCACCCGCGTCGAGGGACCGCCCCGGCGGCGCTCCCCGCCCCCTCGCGCACGAACCGGACCACGCGGGCACACGTTGGCCCTCGCGTGGCATCCCGTCGCACCGTGCTCCTGCGCCCGCTCGCGCCCTACGCCGCCTCGAGCTCCGCTGGGTCGCGCGCCCGCGCGATGGGAGGCGCCTCGGTGGGCAGCTTGAGGGCCATGAGGATGGCGGTGATGACCTCGGGCTGCGTGATGTCGCCGATCACACGCCGGCGCCCGCCGCATGGACACGCGAGCACATCTTCCAAGTAGACGCGTTTCAGAAGCGACGCCCAGTCGATACGGGCGAACACGGGCCGCACCACGCCGTCGCCGAGGCTCGTCGCGGCGGCTCGCGGCCCTTCGGGTGGCGCCTCGGAGCGCGCGGCGCTCGGCACACCGCTCGGCTTAATCCTGCGCTCCGCATAGGGGCGGCCATGCAACCGCGGCAGGATGCATGTCTCGAGCGTCGAAATACTGCTCCACGATTTGTTTTGTGGCGTACTAGTGCTCCACTGCTGGCCGCCTTACAGCAGGAGACAAGACGTGAAAACGATGAAGATGGTTTCGCTGGTCGTTGCGAGTGCAATTTTCTTGCCCAGCTCGGCCCTGGCCGATGATGGCGCGATCCCGATCGACGCGGCTTGTGCGGCGGTCGGATGCGGCGCCGGCGACGCGCCCGGGTTTCCCGTGACACTCACAACCCCGGGCAGCTATGTTCTGAGCTCGGACCTCGTCGTGCCCTCCGGACAGACCGGCGTCACGTTGATCGCTGGTTCATCCCTCGACCTGAACGGTTTCGCGATCCGTGGGCCGGTTGTCTGCACCGGCGAACCCGTGACCAGCTGCTCGGGCACGCTGACTGGCGTCGGGCTGAATCTTGGAAGCAGGGGCCGGGCCTACGGAGGCCGAATCGAGGGCTTCGGCAGCCACGGCGTCTCGACCGGCGCTGACGCGCGCCTCTACGATCTCATCGTCGCGCAGAACGGGGGCCACGGGGTGGTGCTATCAACCAACGCCTCTATCGAGCGGAGCACGATCGTCCGCAACCTCTTGAGCGGGGTGAGGGGCACCTCGGGTGGCGGGGATGTCGAGGTCTCGCGCTCGACCATTCGGGGAAACGGCCAGTACGGCCTTGACATAAGCTCAGGCCTCGTGCTCCAGAATCGGGTAATAAGCAACGGTTTTGAGGGCCTTGTATCTAATTCGGGCGACAGCAACGCGTCCTATGCGCTGAACTTCTTCAATCGCAACAACGGATCCGGAGCGGAGGTGACTGGAGGCCTCGCCATTGGCTGCAACACAATGAACTCTACGGCGGTCTGTCCCTGATGGCCGACGTGGCGTTCCTGGCTGGAACCCACACGCCCTGTCAAGCGACAGTAACTTCTGACCCCCTTACGACAGTAAAACTGCCCCCCCTCCCGCGCTCCTGGATCACCTGGCCGGCGCGGCGTTCCCGCCGAGCGTCTAGGACGAGCAAGGTCCATCCCGCGCCGCCACCCGCCCACCGGCGACCTCCGCACCCGCGTCGAGGGACCGCCCCGGCGGCGCTCCCCGCCCCCTCGCGCACGAACCGGACCACGCGGGCACACGTTGGCCCTCGCGTGGCATCCCGTCGCACCGTGCTCCTGCGCCCGCTCGCGCCCTACGCCGCCTCGAGCTCCGCTGGGTCGCGCGCCCGCGCGATGGGAGGCGCCTCGGTGGGCAGCTTGAGGGCCGTGAGCATGGCGGTGATGACCTCGGGCTGCGTGATGTCGCCGATCACACACCGGCGCCCGCCGCATGGACACGCGAGCACATCTTCCAAATAGACGCGTTTCAGAAGCGACGCCCAGTCGATACGGGCGAACACGGGCCGCACCACGCCGTCGCCGAGGCTCGTCGCGGCGGCGCGCGGCCCTTGGGGTGGCACCTCGGAGCGCGCGGCGCTCGGCACACCGCTCGTCTCCGCCAGAATGGTCGGCGCGGCGCGCTCCTTCTTCTTCTTCGATCGCTTCTTCGTTGTCGAACGGGCTGGCTCGCGACGATCTGCCGGAGGCTCGGCTCCTCGGGGCACCCCGCGGTGCCAGGCCCCCGCGTGTAGGACAGGCGCGCGCCGCGCGGCGCGACCTGCGCGAGCGCCACGGGCGCCGCCAGGAAGAGCGATGCGGCGAGCGACAGCGCGGCGCGTTTCATCCTCCGGATCCGGTGGCGGAGGAGGAGCGGGCCGGACATGAGCGGAGCTCCCTCCTCCGTCATCCGTCGTCATCCGTCGCCATCCATACTATTTCCGGGAAGGTCCCCCGGATTGTTGAGAAATCGTGCGCCGGAGCCGAAAAAGAATGCACGAGGTTGACCGCCGACATTTCCCCCGAACCTGAGAGAGATGTCACCTGGGATTGGGACTGCGGCGGTGTCGCGAGGTGACCGGCGAACGGCGTCGTCCTCGCGCGATGAAGGGGAGGCCCGGTCGCCTGCCGGCGGGCATGCGAGGAGCAGCGCTATCCGATCGGCTCAGGCTCGGCCTCGGCCCTCTTCCTGGCGCTGGCGGCGCGGGCGCGCTGTTCGGCGCGCCGCTCTTCTTCCGCCGCGTCCTCGTACGGCGAGAGCAGCCGGTCGCGGAGGAGCGCGTGTGTCTCGTCCTTGTCGTCGTCGTACTCGGCATGGACCCGGACCAGGAGCGTGCCGTAGGCCTCGTGCCACACCTCGATCGCCTTGACGGCCGGATCCGCGGCCTTCGCCTCGGTGACGCCGAGCTTCTTGCCGTACAGCTCCGTCCAGCGCTGCAGGCGGCCTACCTCGGCCGAGAGGCCGAGGCGCTCGACCGCCGCCTTCACGTCCTTGCCGTCGAGCGCCTTGATCATCGCGCTCATGCGCACCCACTGCTGGGAGTAGACGAGACGGATGAAGTCGGTGCCCGACGACAGCACCTCCGAGCGCACCAGCAGCGCGTCGCGACGGCGCGCCGCCTCGTCATCCGTCAGCGGCAGGATGGCGTCGTGATCGAACACGCGCTCGATGCTGGCGAGCTGGCTGCTGAACCCTCCGATGCACCGGTCGGTGCCGCGATCGATCTCCACCATCGTGGCGTCGATGCTCCCGAGCGCCTCGAGGGCCTCGGTGGACACAATGACGAACTGGACCGCTGCGTCGACCTTGGCAGCGAGCTTGATCTTCTTCGATTTCAAGGCCTCCCGGTGAGCGGCGAGCTTGGTACCTGCAATGATGCACCCGCTCGGCGTGAGCCGGCGGGCGAGAAATGCGGCTTTTCCCATAAGATCCGACTACCAAGCTCGCAATGACCCGGCAAGGCGGCAGCACGCTTTCCACGCGCCGCCGGGTGGTGGGGGCATTTGCCCAGAGAGATGTCGCATGAAGGCGGGAAGATCATTGATGATTTTCTTCCCGTCTTCCCGCCTTCATGTTCAAATGACCCCACTACCCGCCGCCGCACGCCGGCCGGCGTCCCCCCACGCCCCGCCGCACGCCGGCCGGCGTCCCCCCACGCCCCGCCGCACGCCGGCCGGCGTCCCCCCACGCCCCGCCGCACGCCGGCCGGCGTCCCCCCACGCCCCGCCGCACGCCGGCCGGCGTCCCCCACGCGCCGCCGCAGCCTCGAGACAGCGAGATCGTCGTCGTTCCTCCCCGATTCCACGCCTCCCGTTATGATTTTCCTCGGGTTTCTGCCTGCTCGCCTCTAGGCTCGGCCGCCGCCCCGAGCGGCCGAGCCGCGAGAGAGGCCGAGCGTGCGAAGGATGCGACGTCCCCGATCCCCCCTCTCCCTCCGATCCGTGATCCCTGCCCTGCTCGTGCCGCTCGCCTGCGGCGCGGGGGCGTGCTCCGGCGGCGTTCTGCGGGACTCGACCGCACAGACCGGCGCCGCGGTGCACGCGCCCGGCAGCAGCCCGGCCCCGGCCCCGGAAAGCGCGCCCGCGACCGGCGCTCCCGCGACCGCCCTCGCGAGCTCGGCTCCCCCGGGCCGCACGCCGGTCGGCGCACCCGAGGTCGAGCCCCTCCCGTTCCTCATCGAGCCGTCGCTCGACGGCCGCTCGGTGCTGTTCCTCTCGAAGGCGTCGTCGGACCGGTCCGGCTGGGTCCGGCGCCTCGACGCCGCGACCGGCGAGCTCGGGCCGCCGCTCCCGCTCGTCGACGAGGACCTCGCCGGCGCCCTCTCCTCGCCCGGCGGGAGCACCACGCTGCTCACCTCGAAGGACGGCGAGATCTGCGCGACGGCGTTCCTCCCCGGCGAGACCTCGGCCGCGTCCCGCTCGTGCGCGAGAGCCCGCGCGCACGCGGCGGCGGCCGTGGGCGAGCGCGTCGCGCTGATCGAGCTCGAGATCGCCGATCCCGCGAAGCGCGACAGGGGCACCGCGAAGGCGCAGCGCGCGGCGCGCCAGCGCCCCGCCCCGGCGAAGACCGCCCGCAAGGCGCCGGCCCGCAAGACGCCCGCGGCGAGCCGACCCGAAAAGACGACCGGCGCGCGCGGCGCGGCGGTCGCGAAGAAGAAGCGCGGCGCGGATCGAGGGCGCGAAGGCCGGCCCAGGAAGGACCCCCGCGCGGCGCCCCGGCCGAAGCGGCCGGACCCGCTGCCCGAGGTCGAGGTGCGGGTCCGCTGGATCTCGCCGGCCGGCGGGATCGCGGCCACGTCGTCGCCCACCGGGCTCCGGTTCCGGCCGCCGCTCGACGGCATGGGGCTCATCGACGCCGGCGGGAGGCCGGGCGCGCTCGATCTGCTCTACTACGCGGCGAGCGCGAAGAAGACGAGCACGTCATGGCTCGGGAGCGCGCAGATCGCCTTCGCGTCGCTCGGAGAGGACGGCAAGCTCGACCCGAGCCGGCGCGCCGTCGTGGCCGAGGGGGATCTCGACTACGGCACGCTGCGCGGCCACCTGGATCCGCGCCTCGTGACGGCAAGCGCGGGCGCCGTGGTCGTCGACGTCACCGGCCGCAACGGGGCCTGCCAGGCGACGCGCGTCGCGCCCTCGCTCCAGCGGCTCCCCGCCGGCGCCGCGCCCAGGGCGGTCTGCGCCGTGGATCCGGCGCGCCTCGCCGACGCGACCCCGCTCGCGCCGGCCGAGATCGACGCGCTCGCGCGCATCGCCGCGAGCGGCGCCCGGCGCGCCACAGGGCAGCCGGCGTACGACCCGGGGCTCGCCGCGTGGGCGGGAGATCGCGCCTACTTCCAGACGACCTCCGGCGAGCTCTTCTCGGCGTCGCGCGCCGACGGGCAGCCGCGCCGCGAGCCGGACCCGTTCCCGGCGCGGCGCGCGCGCATCGCGTGGGGCGCGCTCGCGACCGACGGCGAGGGGCTCGCCTTCGCCGCGGGGCAGCTCCACCGGCTCGACCCGCGCGGGCCGATCTCGGCGGCGACGGCGCCGGACGGGATCGGCGCCGCGCCGCCGGGGGGCGCGCCGGGCACGCCGGTCGGCGAGCCGGAGCGCCCCGCCGACAGGCGGCGCGCCGCGCGCATCGGAGCGTCCTGGTGGCTCGCGAGGACCGACGTCGTGCGGCTCGTGCCCGAGCCCTTCGTGGTGCCCGCGCTGCGGGGGCGCGCCCACGAGGGCGGCACGGCGCTCGTCGGCGGGCGCGAGCGGGGGCTCTTTCTCGAGGTGCTCGGCGATCGGCTCCAGATCACCGGCATCGACGCCTCGGGCGCGCTCGCCGGGCCGGGCGCGCTCGCGCCGGCGGCGCCCCACGCCGCCGCCGCAGGCCCCGCGGCGCCCCACGCCGCCGCCGCAGGCCCCGCGGCGCCCACCGTCGCGATCGCGTCGCCGGTGCGCGCGGGGTTCGACGCGTGCGAGCGCCGGGGCGGCGGGGCCCTCGTCGCCGGCGTGAGCGCCGCGGATCCGCGCAGGGTCGTGGCGCTCTCGATCGACGCGCTCGGCCGGCCCGGCGCGGCGCGCGAGACGTCGCTGCCGCTCGCCGAGGGCGACCTCGCGGTGCGGCTCGTCGCCCTGCCCGAGGGGGGCGCGCTGCTCAGCGACGCGGCCCGGCGCCACGTGGTCTGGCTGGACGACGACGGCGCGGAGCTCGCGTCGCAGCCGTGGCCGGAGGACGACACCGGCGCGCTCTGCGTCGACGGGCAGCCGGCGCGGCGCGCGGTCCCGGCGCCTTCGCCGGGCGCCTTCGTGACCGTGCCGGAGCTCGCCGCCCCCGGCGCCTGCGTGGTGGGCGACGTCGTCTGGGCCGCCGACGGCAGCCTGCGGTGGTTCGGGAGCGCGGTGAACGGCCTCGACGCGCAGGCCGAGGCGGGCGTCGCGCGCCCCGCGCTGCCCGAGAGCGCGGTCGCGGCGGTGCGCCCGGCCGCGGGAGAGCCGACAGAGGCGCCCGCCCCCGCGCTGCCGGCCGCGCCCGCGTGCCCCGCGGACATGGTCGCCATCGAGGGCGGCCGCTTCTGCATCGATCGCTTCGAGGCGATGCTCGTCGACGGCGCCACGGGACAGGCGCTCTCGCCCGACTACCCGTCGACCCCGAACCTCCTCGAGCTCACGCTCGCCGAGTGGTCGACCGGCCGGCGGCGGATCGGCGACGTCCACGCCCGCGCCTTCCCGCTGCCCCTGCTCCCCGGCTGGCAGCGCGGCCGGACGATCGCCGCCCTGGCCCGCTCCCGGTCCGGGGCGCGGCCGAGCGGCTACGCGACCGGCCTCGTCGCCGAGAGCTCCTGCGCCGCCGCGGGCAAGCGGCTCTGCTCGGTCGAGGAGTTCGTCACGGCGTGCCGCGGCGAGGACGACACCCTGTACCCGTACGGCGACACGTTCGAGGAGGGCGCGTGCAATGTCTTCCGGCCAGCGCACCCCGCCTCCCTGCTCCATGGCAACGCGTCGATCGGCCACCTGGACCCCCGGCTGAACCGCGTGCGCAGCGCCCGAGAGCCCCTGCTGCGCGAGACGGGCGGGAGCCCCCGGTGCAGGAGCCGCTGGGGCAGCGACGCGGTCTACGATCTCGTGGGCAACCTCGATGAGTGGGTGGACGAGCCGGGCGGCGCGTTCGCCGGCGGCTTCTACGCGCGCTCGACCCGGTCCGGCTGCGAGGCGCTCATCACGGCCCACCCGAGGAGCTACCTCGATTACTCGACCGGCGTCCGCTGCTGCCAGGACGGGCCCGCGCCGGCGGCGACAGAGAGGGAGTCGCCGCCGCCGGCGCCCGCGGCGCCCGCCGGCTCAGCGCCGCGGCCGCGCGGGCATCTGCCGGAGCAACCCGGTCACGGCGAACGCGGCGGAGATCACCAGGAGCACGTGGATCCAGTCGTTCATGGGCCGCACGGCGAGCACGGCGAGCAGCCAGATCATCAGCGACACTAGGGCCACGCCCCAGAGCACCATATCGGTCCAGTGTTTCATTCGGCCCCTTTCGAGAGGGTTCGTCCAGGGATGAAGCGAA
This sequence comes from Sorangium sp. So ce1014, assembly GCF_051521505.1. Lineage (NCBI taxonomy): Bacteria > Pseudomonadati > Myxococcota > Polyangiales > Polyangiaceae > Sorangium > Sorangium sp. So ce1014. The sequence goes on along the minus strand of NZ_CP150356.1, from coordinate 12,346,600 downwards.
TCGCGTGCCACGCCGTCGCGGGTGCGCGCTTCCACGTGCTACGTTGGGCGGCGATGAGCGCGTCCTCCTCCACCATGGAAAGCGATCTGGAAAACCCGACGGAAGAGCACCGGATGCTGCGGCAAATGGTGCGGGATTTCGCCCGTGAGGTCGTCGAGCCGCAGGCCGACGAGCACGACCGGAGCGCGACCCTCAACATCCCCCTGATGCAGCGGCTGGGCGAGCTCGGCCTGCTCGGCGTGACGGTGCCCTCGGAGTACGGGGGCGCGGGCATGGACGCGGTCGCCGCCGTGATCGTCCACCACGAGCTCGCAAAGAGCGACCCCGGGTTCACGCTCGCGTATCTCGCCCACGCGATGCTGTTCGTGAACAACTTCTTCCACGCCGGCAACGACGAGCAGCGCGCGCGGTACCTGCCGAAGGTGCTCTCCGGCGAGTGGATCGGCGCGATGGGCATGACCGAGCCCACGAGCGGGACAGACGTGCTCGGCATGAAGACGTTCGCCCGGCGCGACGGGGATCGGTTCATCCTGAAAGGGCGCAAGGCGCTCATCACGAACGCCCCCGAAGCCCGGATCTTCCTGGTCTATGCGACCATCGAGGGCAGGGTCACGACCTTCGTGGTGGAGCGCGAGTTCCCCGGGTTCTCGACGGACGAGAAGACGCCGAAGATGGGAATGCGCGCCAGCACGATGAGCGAGCTCATCTTCGATGACTGCGTGGTGCCCGCCCGGAACGTCCTGGGCCAGGAGGGGGGCGGGATCCGCAACATGATGAGGAACCTGGAGCTGGAGCGCCTCACCCTGGCCGCCATGAGCCTCGGAATCGCGGATCGCTGCATGGACATCATGATCCAGTACGCAGGAGAGCGGAGGAGCTTTGGCAAGCCCATCGCCGAGCACGGGCAGATCCAGCGCTACATCGCGGAGAGCTACGCCAAGACCGAGGCGGCGCGCGCCCTCATCTACTCGGTGGCCCGCGGCGTCAGCCCCGACCGGAGAAACCGCCTCGGGACGGACGCGGCGAAGCTCTTCGCGGCGCCGGTGGGCAAGGAGGTGGCCGACAACGCCATGCAGGTGCTCGGCGGCTGGGGCTACTGCACCGAGTACAAGGTGGAGCGGTTCTTCCGCGACGCGAAGCTGCTCGAGATCGGCGGCGGTACGCTCGAGTCCCATCAAAAGAACATCACGCGAGAGCTGATCGGCCGCATGGGCTGACGCTGCCCGGCCGCACGGCCCCGCTCGCCACGGCCCGGCGCGCGTGGGTCGGCGACGGTCCCTCCGGTGAAGGGCGACGTCGCCGGGGGATCCGCGGCGTGTCGTGGGGAGTCGCTCCCAGGCGGCAGGGGGCGCGGTGAGGTCCTGTCACGCCCCGGTCGCGAAAAGGCAGCGCTGGATTTGCGGTCCGGCCATCGAGGCGCCACGCGCCTCGGTCAGCATCGCCATCCATGGATTGGGGAGCTCTGGCGACGGTCGCGCCGACGGCGCTGTCATCCACCCTCTACGCGACGCTTCAGGCCTCCTTCCTCTGGAGGATCGGCCGGCGTCGGCTCGAGGCGCCGCGCGGCGCGCCGCGGCCGCTCGCGGCGACCCCGGTCGTCAGCGTCCTCAAGCCTGTCGCCGGCGTCGATGACGAGCTCGCCGGCAACCTCGAGTCCTTCGCTCACCTCGATTACCCCTGTTACGAGCTCGTCTTCGGCGTCGCCTCCCGTGAAGACCCGGCGGTGCCGGTGATCCAGGCCTTCATCGCGGCGCACCCCGAGGTGAGGGCGCGGCTCTGCCTGACGGATCCGAGCGAGGCGTTGAACCCGAAGGTGGCGCAGCTCCTCGAGCTCGCGCGCAGGGCCGAGGGCAGCGTCCTCGTCATCTCGGACGCGAACGTGCGTGTCCGCCCGGACTACCTCCATGCGCTGCTGTCGAGCTTGATGCGGCCCGGCGTGGGGCTCGTCTCGAGCCTGGTCGTGGGCACGGGGGAGCGCACGCTCGGCGCGGTGGTCGAGAACGCGCAGCTCGGGGCGTTCATCGCGCCCGGAGTCGTCGCCGCCGCCGAGCTCGCGGGGCGGTCGATCAGCGTGGGCAAGTCGATGGCGATGCGGCGGATCGATCTCGAGCGGGTGGGCGGGTTCGAGAGCGTGGCCAGCGTGCTGGCGGAGGACGACGTGCTCGGGCAGCGCTTCAGCGCGCGCGGGTTCGTTGTCGACCTCTGCCTGGATCCGGTCGAGAACCGCAATACGAGCGGCTCGCTCATGCGCACGCTGGATCGGCACACCCGCTGGGCGAAGATGCGGCGCGCGCTCGTTCCTCGCTGCTTCGCGGCGGAGCCGTTCAGCTCGCCGCTGCTCATCGCCTGGCTGACATTGCTCCTCAGCCCGACGCGCTTCGCCCTGGAAATCTGGCTGTTCGCCTGGGCGCTGCAGAGCCTGGGGAGTTTCCTGGCCCTGAGGGCGCTGCGGCCGGCGCGCTTCAACCTGACGCTTGTGGCGGCGGAGCCGCTGCGGACGCTGTGCTGGTTCTTCTGCTGGCTGAACGCCTGCTCGAGCCGGCGGGTCGCCTGGCGAGGCAACGCGTTCTACCTCGGGGCCGGGTCGACGCTGGTGGCCGCGGAGGAGCCCGTCTCCGTACGATCGCCGGCCAGATAGAGGATCGCGGGCGAGAGGCGCAAGGGAACAGAGATAGAATGATATTCTTCTCCCCCCTTGCGCCCCTTGCGCCCCTCTTCCCATGAGTCGATTTTAGCGGAATTTCAATGCGATCGGCGTTCTAGAGATGAACGGAGAGGACGCCGAGCGCCGCGCCGGCCAGGATGAGCCAGAGCGAGCTCACGCGGTAACGAACGAGGAGGAGCGCCGCGACGAGGGCCAGGGCGCCGGTGAGCCAGTCGACCACCGCCGCGCGGGCGAGGCGGTAGGAGACGACCGCCATCAGCGCGAGCGACGCCGCGTTCACGCCGTCAAGGAAGGCCGAGGCCACGGCCGAACGGCGGAGGCGGGGGATCAGCGGGCCGCTCAGCGCGACGAAGAAGAACGCCGGAAGGAAGATGCCCACCGTGGCGACCAGAGCGCCCGGGACGCGGCCAAGGAGATATCCGATGAACGTCGCCGTCGTGAAGACGGGACCGGGCGTCACCTGGCCGACCGCCACCGCGTCGAGCAGCTGCGCCTCGGTCATCCACCCGTATCGCTCGACGAGGTCCGCGCGGAGGAACGCGAGGAGCACGTAGCCGCTCCCGAAGAGGACCGAGCCCACCTTGAGAAAGAACAGGAACAGGGGCAGGAGCCCGAACGGGACGGCCGCGGCCGCGGCCGTCGCGGCGCCCCCGACGAGCGGGACCGCAAAGGCCGCCACGCCGGGAGACGGGCCCGCAGGACGCCCGGCCGCGAGCCGGTGCGCCACCGCGAGCGCGCCGGCGCCGGCCAGGACCGCGAGCTCGTGGACGCCGAGCAGGTTCGCGCCCGCGCAGAGCGCCGCGAGGCCCATCGAGCGCTTCGAGCGCAAGCCGGCGCGGCCGAGACCCCAGAGCGCCTGGACCACCACCGCGATGATCACCGGCTTCACCCCGTAGAGGAGCGCCGACATCTCCGGCACGGCGCCGAACCGGACATAGCCCCACGCGAACCCGAGCGTGATGAGCGCCGCCGGGACAATGAAGCACGCGCCGGCCACGAGCAGCCCCGCCCAGCCGGCACGGCGGTGCCCGATGTGGATCGCGAGCTCGGTCGAGCTGGGTCCCGGGATCAGGTTCGTCACACCGTAGAGATCGAGGAAGTCCTCGCGCGTCATCCAGCCGCGCCGGCGGACCACCTCGTCCTCCATCATCGCGACATGGGCCGCGGGGCCGCCGAAGGCCGTGGCGCCCAGCCGGAAGAAGAGCCGCGCGAGCTCCCAGAGCGCCGCGCCGCGGGTCTCCCCGGGCGCCCGGCCCCCCCCGCTGACCGAGCCTTCGACCATGACCGTGATGTACCAGAAGCGGGCCACGAACGGCCTCGAGAGCGCCGCCAGGGCGACCGCTCGGCGGCTCCGGGCGCGTGCCGGCGAGCGCCGGCCGCTCGTCACTGGATGGGGGGCTCCGGGATCTCCGGCGGAACGAGGAAGAAGACCTTGCGGGTGCTCAGCGTGGTCACGCCGTCGCCGGTGACGACGATGTTCGCCGTGAACACCTGCGGCTTCGTCGTCGGGGGCACCGAGACGTTGACCTTCGGGATCACGTCGAAGCAGACCGTCGGCCCCGGGAACACGTTGGCGAAGGTGTCCGCGACGCGGTCGAGGTTCCTGTCCACGACCCTGAGGTCGGAGGTGCAGGGCTCCGGAGCCATGTTGTTCGCGATGATCCTGTCGACGAACGCGCTCACGGCGTCGACCGAGTCGGTCTCGTCGTCCTGCTCCGCCGCCGAGATGTCGAGCGTGATGTAGGTCGTGAGCACCTTGATCGCCTGCACGACAGCCAGGCTCAGGCCGGCGCCGCTGCTGGCGACCTGGAACACGAGCGGGCACTTGCCGTGGGCGGCCGCCACGCCCCTCCCGTCCGCGCCGGTGCAGCACTGGTCGACCGCGCACCCCGCCGGGCGGTTGCCCTCAGGCCCCCACGCCGTCGGCGGAACCACCGAGCCCGTCGCCAGCGCGCCGGCCGTGAACTCGGCCGTCGCCTCGCTCTCGTCGGAGGTCGTCACCATGCCGATGAGGCGGCCGCCCAGGCCGGTCACCGCGTTCAGCGCCTGCGTGTAGTCCGGTGACGAGTGCGTCGAGTAGTTGTACTCCACCATCCTCCCGTTGTGGCTCGGCGCGTCGGAGATCATCACCACGATGGGCAGCGAACCGGCGCGGAAGCCCACACCGCCGAGGATTCCGACCGACTCGCCTGCCGGGATCGCGCTCGGCGGCGCGGTCATCGGGTTGAACGCAGGCACGCTGGAGCCTCCCGCGTTCGTGCCCACCCCGGTGGCGATCTGATAGAGAGCCTCCCAGCCGCTCTCCGGAATATCGCCGCCACCCGCGGCCGAGAGGGAGTTCACCGCGGACTGCACCGATTCCCGCCCTTCCGGCGTGAGGACGCTCATCACCCGGTGCTGCAGATAGAACGGCCGATCGGTGAACTCCCCGTACGGACGGCTCGGAAAGTCCCTGTAGTGAGTCACCCCGAGGCCGATGCTCGGGATCTCCTCGGCGAGCTGCTCGATGATCTCCTGGAGCCTCTCCCTCAAGCTCGCGATCACATCGTCCATCGAGTCGGTGGTATCCATCGCGAACACCACGTCGGCCTGCGAGATGTTGGTCGAGAAATCGAGCGTGTCCTGCGCCGGATCCGGATCGGCCCGATAGGGCACGACGAACACGAAGTCCCCGTTGGCCTGCGGGTTATCCAGGTCGTCGTTCGGGTTCGTGCCGGCGGAGTGCTCGATGAGGTCGCTCACGCCGTCCTCGTCCGTGTCCTCGCTCGCGATGCTGGACTCGCCCGGGTCGAGCACGCCGTCGCAGTTGACGTCCTCGAGCTGGTCGAGGAGGCCGTCGTTGTCGCTGTCCAGATCGAAGAAATCGCCCCCGCCGTCGTTGTCGCTGTCGATGGGCGGATGTTCGCGCTCGCCCTCGCCCCGCTCGACCGAATCGGGCCGGCAGTCATCGTCCGAGTCGAGATCCCGGAACGCCGGGATCCCATCGCGGTCGGCGTCGAGATGTCGCTCGAACCGATCCAGGATGCCGTCCTTATCGGAGTCGGTGTCGCGGAAGTCAGGCCACCTGTCGCCGTCGGTATTCACCGGGTCGAGCGGGTCCGCTCCCAGCTCGTCCTTGTCGAAGAGGCTGTCACCGTCATCGTCGAGGTCCGCGTAATCGGCCCTGCCGTCGCCGTCGAGGTCGTCCTCGCCGTCCTCTCCGTCGGGGCGACCGTTGTTGTCGGAGTCCTCGTCGCGAAAATCGGGCACGCCATCGCTGTCGCTGTCAGGCGGCCCGGTTTGCCCCAGGCGGAGGGCGCCCTCGACCTCATCGGACACGCCGTCGTCGTCCGAGTCGGTGTCCTCGAAATCCGGCACGCCGTCGTCGTCCGTGTCGACCGCCTCGTCGCGCCCCTCCTGCGCGTCGCTGATGCCATCGTCATCCGTGTCCTCGTTCGTCAGCTCCGGGTCGACCGCCGGCGGCGGCGTTTTGTCGTCCGGCGCGGCGTCGCAGCCGACAGGCACCGAGAGCAAGAGGCAGTAGAGCAGAGGGCGAAGACTGCGACACATAGGAACTCCTGCGCGAGCGTGGGATGCGAAATCCTAGACGCTTCGCACAATCCGGATCAACCGGCATTCCCTCGCGAGCGCGAGCCTCCACCGTCATCGACAGCACGCCGACGTGTGGCGCAGAGATCGCCGCGGACCGGCGGCACGTGCGAGCCGCGCAACAGAGACCGCCATATCGCCTCATGCGTTGACGGCGGAACGCCGCGCTCCGCCGCGGGCGCGGCCTCTGCTTCAGAGACGCTTCAGGCGAGGTGCCATGACGGTTATCGATTCCGTCGGCGCGCTCTCACGATAAGGGCAATGACGGCATTTCGAGTTACAGCAGTATCCCCGCTTCAGGTGATACGCCTCCGTGAACACCACCCGGCCTCCCTCGAGGTAATAGTCTTCGCCTTCGATGGCCCTGGGAGGTTTCGGCCCGCGCATCTGCCCTCGATCAAGCTACTCCGAAACGCGCGCCGGCGCCATCCGCCCCGGGGCGCGCCGGCGCCACGACGCCCGCGCGCCGCCCGTGCTACGCCTGCGCCGCCCGCCGCTGCTCCGGCGGGTCCGCCCGCGATGCCCGATCGATCCTGCTCGAAGCTCCTCCGCGCCCTGCTCCCGCTCCTCGCCGCCACCGGCTGCGACGGCTGCCCGAGCTCCAAGCCCTACACGCCCTACACGCTCGGCTCGGCGGCGCCCTCCGGCTCCCCGCCCCCGCTGAGCGGCGTCCGCCCCGGCGCCCCGGACCTCGATGCCAACGCCGGCGCGCCCGACGCCGGCGCGCCCGACGCCGCCGCCCCGCCCCGGTTCGCGGCCGTGCCGAGCGTCCCGGCGCCCGAGGGCGGCAAGCGGTGGCCCCTCGACGGCGGCGCCGTTGTCGCCGCGCCGACCGGGCGCACCTTCGAGACCGGCCTCCTCCTCGACCTCGACGGGGACGGCGCGCGCGATCTCGTCGCCTGGACGCGGGCGCCCGACGGCCTGCGCGGCGAGCTCCTTGTCGCGCCCGCCGCGCGGCCCCAGGCGCTGCGCACGCTCACCGCGCTCCCAGGCGATCTCGCCGCGCAGGGGTGCACCCCGCGCGTCGGCCTCAGCCAGATCGGCCCCTCGACGCTCGCCCTCGATTTCGCGCCGCAGTGCGCCGATCCGCAGCGCGCCGCCGGCGCGGGCGCCACGCGCTGGATCGCCGTGATCCGCCTGCCCGGGTCCGCCGCGGGCACGGGCGCGCCGCCGGAGCTCGCCCTGGAGCTCCGCCTCCGCGCGCCGCCGCCGGCGGAAGCGCTCTCCGCCGCCCTCGAGGTCGTCGACCACGACGCGGACGGCCGCGACGACCTCGTCGTCTCCGTCGGAATCGAAGGCGCGCTGCGCCCGTTCCCCGCCCCGGCGGGCGCCGCCTCCGAGCTCCGCGCCCCGCTCGTCTTCCTCGATCGCCCCGCCGGCCTGTCGCGCGACGCGGCGCAGCCCGGCGAGACGCTGCGCGCCCTCGCCGCCTCCCTGCTCCGCGACGCGCGCGGCAAGTCCACCGCGCCGGCCGTGGCCGCCTCCGCCCAGCGGCTGCGCCGGCTCCACGCGCTCCTCTGCGCGGACGCCGCGGGCGGCGGCGGCGCCATCGCCGGCCGCGACGCCGCGCGCGCCGGCGAGGCCCGCGTCTGGACGGGCGCCGGCCCGGTGCGCTGCGGTGAGCCGGGGCTCGCGGCGGCGATCGACCACGCCGAGGCGGTCGCGGCGTCGACGCGAGGCGCGCCGCTCGCGGCCGTCGCGGCGCTCGACCGCGGCGGCGCCGAGCCCCGCACCAAGGAGGAAGGCAAGCTCCTCGCGAAGCTCGCGCCGCCGGTGACCCCGAGCGCCGTGTACCGCACCGCCGCCGCCCCGCAGCCGACCCGGCCCGGCGCCTTCGGCCCGCTCGCGTTCGAGGCGAGCGGCGCCCTGCTCGTCCGGACCGCGCAGGGCGTCGTCCGCGTCGACCCCGCGGCGTCCACCGAGTCCGCGACGGACATCCCCCCCTGGCCCACCGCCGTCCGCGCCGGGCCCGCGGAGCTCGTCGCCGTCGAGCGGCGCTGCGACGCGCCCACGCTGCTCGCGCTCTTCCGCAGCTCGCCCGACGCCGTCGGCGAGATGGAGGTCCCCCTCCCGCTGCTCCGCGGCCAGGGGCCCCGCGCCCGGGCGGGCGCGGCCTCGCCCGAGCGCTGCGCCGGGACCGAGCGGCTGCCGTACTCCCCGCTCGCCGCGTCCGAGGGCGGCTTCGACATCGCCCTCGGCGCCGCGCTCGTCTCGATCGACCTGCGCGCGGCGGCGCCGGCCTCGTCCGCGCTCTCGTTCCCGCTCACCACGCCCGCCCCGCAGGGCGCGGCGCGGTCGCCGGACGGCACGACGCTCGCGGTCCCCGCCGCCGGCGGGCTCCTCGTGGCGACGGCCGGCGGCGCCGCGCGCCTCTGGTCGGGCGGCGACCTCGCGCAGGCGACCGCGTGCGCGCCGGCCAACGGAGGCGCCCGCGTCGCGTGCGTCGCCGGCGCGGCCGCGGTGATCTTCGAGGCGAAGTGACCCCCGCGGCCGTGGCCCCGGGGGTCAGCCGAGGGTCAGCCCTTGTTGACGCGCTCCAGGTACTTGCCGTCGGCCGTGTCGATCTTGATCCACTCGCCCTCCTTCACGAAGAGCGGGACGTTCACGGTCGCGCCGGTCGACACCGTGGCGGGCTTCGTGGCGCCGCTCGCCGTGTCGCCCTTCACGCCCGGCTCGCTGTTCACGATCTGGAGCACCACGTGCGGGGGCATGCTGACGCCGATCGGCTGCCCGTTGAACAGGGTCACATCGATTGACATCCCGTCGCTCAGCCACTTCGAATCGTCGCCGATCTTCTCGCCGGGGACCGTGAGCTGCTCGCCGGTCGCCGCGTCCATGAACACGAAGTCGGTGCCCTCGGGATAGATGTACTGGAGGCTGCGCTCCTCCACGTCCGCCGGCTCCAGCTTCTCGCCCGATTTGTACGTGCGCTCGAGCACCGCGCCCGTCGCCATGTTCCGGATCTTGACGCGGGTGAACGCCTGCCCCTTTCCCGGCTTGACGAACTGGAAGTCGATGACCGAGTAGGGCTGGCCGTCGACCATCATCTTGAGGCCTTTTCGGATGTCGCTTGTGTCCATGGGCAGAGCTTCCTGGTAGCGTAAGGGCGGCCTGTCGGCGAGGCCGGGGATCCGCGTCATCGGCCCCCTGGCGCGGCCCGGGAGTCCGCCTTCGCGGCCTCCGGGGCGCGGCTGAGGGGTCCGCGTCGCGGCCCCCTTAGCACGAGCGCGGCCCCCTGCACAGCGCACGGTTTCAGGACCTGAAAATGCACGACTTCGACGACGAGCTCCGGGAGATCAAGCGTGAGATCGTGGAATCCCGTGGGCTCATCATCAAGACGAACAACCTCACGAACGCCCTCGCGGCGGACCTGAAGAGCATCTCCAAGCGCCAGATGGTGTACGAGCGGCGCGCCTTCTGGAACAGCGCGAGCGCGAACCTGCTCTTCGTGATCGTGGTGATCGGCGTGGTCAAGCTCGCCTGGGACGCGCGCGTCGACGCCGTCCAGGCCGAGACGAAGGGCGCCCGGGACCGCATCGCGAAGCACGAGGCGGATCTCAAGGAGATGCAGCAGCGGAGCGACGCGCGCGCCAAGGCCGAGAGCGACGCCGCGGCCTTCTACGAGCTCATCCGTGCCGAGCGGCGGCAGGAGGTGCTCGAGGGGTTCGAGGCGCTGCGCAAGGCGCCGCTCACCCGGGCCGAGCTCGCCTTCTTCACGGACTCGGTCGACAAGGCGCGCGCGGAGCTCTCGATCAAATCGTACCAGACGGGCCTCGATCACATGCGGACGGGCCGCTGGCACGAGGCCGCGGTCGCCTTCGAGGACGCGATCCGCCAGAAGGAGACCGCGGCGCACACCCCGTCGGCCCGCCTCAACCTGGCGCGCGCCTACCGCCGGCTGAACCGGCAGCGCGACGCGATCCCGCTGCTCATGACGCTCTCCGAGGCGTCGCCCGACCGCGAGGTCATGGATGACGCGACCTTCCTCCTCGCCGAGTGCCTCCTCGACATCCAGGCCTGGAACGACGCGAAGACGACGCTGCGGTCGTTCATTCGCCGCTTCCCGGACAGCGCGTACATCAACGACGCGCGCCTCGCGCTGGCCGACGTCTCGCTCCGGCACTGACGCCGCCGCGCCCGGCGCTGACGCCCGCCGTCGGGCGCCGGCGCGGCGCGGCGCCTCAGGACGGGGGGCGCACGTCGATCTGGCGCGGCTCGTTCTTCTTCTTGAACCAGCTGGATCGGAGCTGGCGGCGGAGGCCTGACGCGAACAGGCAATCGCGGAACGCGTTCTGCTGGAACGTCACCGCGCTGTGCGCGAGCGCGGTCTCGATGAAGATCGCGCGGCCGTTCAGGAGCTGCTTGCGCGAGAGCTCGCCCGGGCGGCGCTCGTGCAGGCAGGCGACGCCCCGGGCCTCGAGCGCGCGCTCGAGCTCGAGGTTGAGCCGCCGCACGTCGCCCGCGACGAAGTGGCTGATGAGCTTGTGCCTGTCCCGCCCCGACCTGTCCTTCCGGGCGAGCACCCAGTCGCGGAACGCGTCGACTTCCCCGTACAGCGCGTCGAACAGGTACACCTCGTTCACCTCGCAGCCGCCGTGGCGGAGGCACGCGGCCGCGACGCGGTACCCGCCCGAGTGCGCCGACAGGCAGAGCATCCCGAGCTTCGCCTGCCGCGGGACGGCGCAGTCGCCGAGCGCCCGCCGCGCGGACGGGCCCGCGAGCACCGCCGCGAGCTCGCCGCACAGCCGCCGGAGGCCGCCCGGCTGCCCCAGCTGGCCCGGGGGCGACTCGGCGGCGTTCACCGCGCCCTGTGGCACGACGAGCACCGCGTTCTGCTTGCTCTCGTGGAGCTGCTCGCGGAGCTTGTGCGCCGCGATGGCCCGCTCCGCGGTCGTGACGTGACCGTGGAAGTGCATCACGAGGTCGAGCTCACCGCTCTCCGGCGCGCGGTAGTGGGCCGGCACGAAGACCAGCACCGTCGCGTCCCTGTACGGGGCCCCGTCGCAGGGAAACGGCGCGTGCGACAGCTCGAGCTTCAGCGTCACGCCGAGGTCCGAGGCCTCGACGCGCTTCACCTTCGAGGCCCCCCTGGCGAGCGCCGGCGCCGGCCCGAAGAGCCCCGGCGCGGCCACCGCGCCTGCCGCCGCGCCGAGCGCATGGAGAAAGGTCCGACGGCTGAGCGAGGGAGTTGCGAAGCGGGACATCCTGGCGACCTCGTCCGATGCCACCCGCGCGTACCCCGGGCGCCCGATCCGGGCCAAGAAACCGAGAGGACGCCGGCGCCCGGAAGCAAGAACGCCAAGAGAACTTCTCCCCTTGGCGTGCTTGGCGTTCTTGGCGTCTCGGCGGCTTCCTCTTCAGCTCGCCCGCCGCTTCATGGCTGGCTGCTGACCGCCGCCGTGCTCACCTGAGCGAGGAGGTCCTGGATGCGCCGGACGAGCTTCGCCGGCTCCTGCACCACGCCCTCGACGAGGAGGGCCTGGTCGAGGAGGAGCTCGGACCACTGCTGCACCCGCTCCGAGCCGGGCTCGCGCCCTGCCAGGATGTTGAGGTTCTTCACCACCGGGTGGCCCGGGTTGAGCTCCAGGATCCGCTTGGATTCCTCGGTGCTCTGGTCGATGAGCTTCATGATCCGCTCGAGGTTCGCCCCTGGGTCGCCCTCGGCGGCGACGAGGCAGCTCGCGCTGTCGGTCAGGCGCCGCGAGATGCGCACGTCCTTCACCCGGTCGCCCAGCGCCGCCTTGACCGCCGCCACGGCCGCGTCCACGGGCTCCTCCGGCTGGTCCTTCTTCTCCGGCTCGCCGCCGAGGTCGACGTCGCCGTGCGTCACGCTCTTGAGGCGGCGCTTGTCGAACTCGTTCAGCGCCTTCACCAGCCACTCGTCGACCGGATCCACGAGGAAGAGCACGTCGTAGCCGCGCTTCCGGAACGCCTCGAGGTGCGGGCTCTGCTCCACCGCGCGGCGGCCGAGCCCCGTCACGTAGTAGATCTCCTTCTGCCCCTCCGGCATCTTCTCCACGTAGTCGCGGAGCGAGATGAACTTGCCGTCCTCCGTGTTCATCGACTCGAACCTGCAGAGCTCGGCGATCGCGTCCTTGTTCTTCCAGTCGCTGGTGGCCCCTTCCTTGACGACCCGGCCGAACTCCTTCCAGAAGGTCGCGTAGCGCTCGGGATCCGACTCGGAGAGGTCCTTCAGCGACTTGAGCACCTGCTTGACGATCTGCTGCTCGATCTGGGAGAGCGTGCGGTTCTCCTGGAGCATCTCGCGCGAGACGTTCAGCGAGAGGTCCTCGGAGTCGACGACGCCGCGCACGAAGCGCAGGTACATCGGCGTGAGCTTGTCGCACTCCTCGACGATGAGGACCCGCTTCGCGTAGAGGCGCATCGCCCTGCGGTCCTTGTGGAACATGTCCGCCGCCGCCTTCTCGGGCACGTAGAGCAGGGCGTGGAACTGCACGGGCGCGTCGATCGACAGGTGCACCGTGAGCAGCGGCTTGTCGCCCTCGTGGCCGCCGGTCACGTGCCGGAAGAACTCCGCGTGCTGCTCCTCGGTGATCTGCGACTTGGGCAGCGTCCAGAGGGCGGCCGAGCGGTTCGCGACCTCGTCGTTCACCTTGATGGGGAAATGAACGAAGTCGGAGTACTTGCGGATGATCTCCTTGACCCGCCAGGTCTTCGTGTACTCGCGCGCGTCCTCCTTGAGGTGGAGGACGATCTTCGTGCCGGGGTGCTCGCGGTCGCCGGGGGCCACCGTGAAGGAGCCCGCGCCGGACGAGCGCCACAGGACGGGCTCGGCGCCCGGCAGCATCGAGCGGGTCTGCACGTCGACGCGCGAGGCGACCATGAACGCGGCGTAGAAGCCGACGCCGAACTGGCCGATGAGCTGGAGCTTGCCGCCGTCCTTCTTCTGCTTCGCGGTCTCGGCGTTGGCTTTCAGGAACTCCAGCGACCCCGAGCGGGCGATGGTGCCGAGGTTCTCCACCACCTCGTCGCGGGTCATCCCGATGCCGTTGTCCTCGATGGTGAGGGTCCGGGCGTCGTCGTCGAGCGTGATGAGGATCGCGGGCTCGCCGGCCTGCTCGGCGACGCCTTCGCGCGTGAGGGCCAGGAAGCGGCCCTTGTCGAGGGCGTCCGACGCGTTCGAGATGAGCTCGCGCAGGAAGACCTCCTGGTTCGCGTAGAGCGAGTTGATGACCAGCGCGAGGATCTGCTGCACCTCGGCCTGGAAGGGGAGCTCGACCGCGCCGGCCGCCGGGGCCTCCTCGGACGCGGTCGACGCGGGCGGCTGGGGGCTCGGAGCCGCGCCCGTGGGCTCGGCAGAGGGCGTGGCACCGCTGGTTTCGGGGTTCTGGCTTTCCGTGTTCATCTCGGCGACCAAATGGATCCGATTTTCGAAAGGGCAATCCCCTGGCGCGCTGCGGAGCGACCTGCGGACCCCGCCGCGGGGCGTCACCTTGCTCGGCGCTCCCCCTCTCCACGGCGCGCGCTCGCGAGGCGGCTCACGCAGCGGGGCTCACCAGCGATGGCGCTCGCTGCCGAGGTGGGGGCTCACGGGGTCACAGGTCGAGACCTGCCCCGAGGTCGGGCGCTGCGCGCCGGGCCCTGACGTTCAGGTCGCTGCACCGCAATCCCCGCATCCTCGCTCGGTTTTTCCGGAGGGTAAGGGTTTCGTCAGAAGGGCGGCGGCGCTAGATTCACCGAGATTGTACCCTCGCCGTCGGGGAGATCCGTTGTGGTAGCATTTCTCCGTGCAGTGGTCCGCGTTATCCCGATCGTCGGGGTAGTGGCGCTCGCGGGGTGCGGCGATCGGGGCAAGACGGCGGGCAACGAGAACGTGAAGCGCCCGCCCGCTCGGATGGAGTTCGACGGCTACGTTTACGTCCCGGCCGAGACGAGCGATTTCAAGATCCTCGAGCGCGTGCGGGCGCAGACGCGCTCGGTGTTCACGGGGCTGCGGCGGTCCCGGGTGATGGTGAGCCGGCGCGAGGTCCAGGGCGCGACAACGGACAACCTCGTCAAGGAGGCCGTGACCGTCGTCGATACGGCGTCGGGGCAGCGCAACATCGCGCTCCGCGTGCGCTACCGCTTCGTCGGCCGGCCGGAGGTCGCGAACAGCATCGACGATCGCAAGGAGATCGCGCTCGGGCTCCTGCACCGGGAGGACGACGCCGTCGCGGAGCGCGTGCTCCAGGAGTGCACGGCGAGCCCCGAGCAGAGGAAGGGGGGCAGCAGCGCCGTCGGCCTCGACTTCGACCCGTCCCTCCCGAGCTGCAAGGCCGCGATGGACGCGGAGCAGGCGGCGATCGACGCCGCGCGCGCGAAGGTGCCCGAGCTCGCCGGGGGGTCGGCCGAGGACACCGTGGTCACGGTCGAGGAGGTGCGGCGCCTGTACATCCCGACCCGGGTGACGGTCGAGCTCCGCGACCGGAAGCGGGGCGAGATCGCGCCGCGCTACGTCCCGCTGGACCGCCCCGAGGAGCCGGAGGGGGACGCGCGGATCGCGACCGCGGAGCCTTCCGGCGTCGAGCGTCCCGAGGAGTCCGGCGCCGAGCGTCCCGAGGAGCCCGGCGCCGAGCGTCCCGAGGGGCTCGAGCCGGCGGCGGTGATCATCGATCCGGATCTCGTGACGCGGCGGACGCCCGAGGAGCAGGCGCTGGCGGCCGAGGGCGCGCTGCTGCCGAACCTGCCCGCCGCCGGCGGCGCGAGCATTGAGGGCGGCAGGAGGCGGTTGCCCGCGGTCGTGGGCCCCGCGGCGGCGCAGGCGCAGCAGCGCAAGGTGGAGCCCGCGGGCGAGCGCTTCGAGATCCCGTTCGAGACGCTGGCCGATCCGAAGTTCCTGGTGGTGTGGCTGAGCCTCCTGATGGCGTACCCCATCCTCCGGGGCGATCCGCGGAAGCGGCGCTGACGCGGCGCCAACGCGTCGCCGCCGGGCGCGGACGCCGATGTCCTGGAGGGCGTCCCCGCCGCGGGGTTCGAGCCGCCCGGGTGAGGTGGGCGTGACGGCGCACCGGGCCTGAGCCTCGCGCCGCGCCCGTTGCGGTGCGCGCGCGCAGCGCGTACTGGATCGGGCCCTGGGGTTCGCTCCGCGGGGACCTCGAGGAGGACGGGGACGATGACGCCTTCCCAGGAACTTGTCGATCTGGCCGAGCGTCTGGCGGACGCGAGCGGCGCCGTGATCCGGCGGTATTTCCGCAAGGGCATCGAGGCCGACGACAAGGCGGACGCGAGCCCGGTCACGGTCGCGGATCGCGAGGCCGAGGCGGCGATACGGGAGCTGCTCGCGGCGCGCGCGCCGGGCCACGGGATCGTGGGAGAGGAGTTTGGCCGCGAGAACGACGGGGCGGAGCTCGTGTGGGTGCTCGATCCCATCGACGGGACGAAGGCGTTCCTCACGGGCAAGCCGCTCTTCGGCACGCTCATCGCCCTGCTGCACCGGGGGAGGCCGGTGCTCGGCGTCATCGACCAGCCCGTGCTCGGCGATCGCTGGCTCGGCGCCCTGGGCCGGCCGACGCTCTGGAACGGCAGCCCGGCGCGCGTCCGCGCCTGCGCAGGGCTCTCCCTGGCGCGCCTCTCCACCACGGGCCCGCAGTACTTCCCGCCCGCGGCGGCGCGCGCCTTCGGGGCGGTCGCGGCCCGGGCGAAGCTCCTGAGCTACGGCGGCGACTGCTACCAGTACGGCCTCGTGGCGAGCGGCAGCATCGACGTGGTCGTCGAGCACGGCCTCAAGCTCCACGACTTCGCGGCGCTCGTCCCCGTGATCACCGGCGCCGGCGGGATCATGACCGACTGGGAGGGGCGCCCGCTCGACGCCGCGAGCGCCGGCGATGTGGTGGCCGCCGGCGATCCGCGCGCCCACGCCGAGGTGCTCGCCGCGCTCCGCGCCGGCCTGCCGGAGCGGGACGCTCGCTGACGCTGCGAGGGCGCGGGCCGAGGCGGCGCGACCGGCCCGTGCCTCATGCCCGGAGCCCTCGGTGCTGGAGGGCGAGGGCGTTCTTCAGCACCGGGTCCAGCGCTGCGCCGAGCGTCACGAAGCCGCTGAGCCAGGACAGGAGCGCCGCGAAGTAGAGGGCGAACACGTTGTGCGCCGCGGCGAGCGGGTCGATGTCGCAGCCCACCTCGCCGCGCGCCTGGGCGTCGCGCACGAGCCCCGCGATGCGGTGCAGGAACGCGAACGTGAGGGCGTTCAGCCGCTCTCCGTTCGGGCCTGACGCGCCGGGGAAGGCCTTCACGAACGCCTGCGACACGACCGGCTGCTCGCCGTACATCGCGAACAGCTGCTGGAACACGTGGAGCAGCTGGGGCAGCAGGGGCTCTCTCCGCGGCAGCGTCTCGAACGCCGCGTCGACCGCGGCCGCGAGCCGGTCGTGCATCACCATCATGAGCAGGTCGGCCTTGTCGCGCGCGTGCACGAACACCGTCCCCGCCGCGACCTCGGCGCGCTCCGCCACCGCCTTGGTCGTCGTGCCGTCGTAACCGAGCTCGGTGAAGAGCGTCCACGCGGCGTCCCGGATCCGGCGGCGGGTGTCGAGCTTCTGCTGGGCGCGACCGCCGCGCTCGGACGCCGGCGCGGACGGCGCCAGGGCGACCGGAGCTCGCGGCGCCGCGGCTCGCTTCCGGCGTTTCGTCGCGCCTGGAATGACCTTGCTCATCGACAGGGCACTCTGTTGCCGCGGATGCCTCCCCGTCAAGCGGCGATCTCCTTGACAGAACGAGCGCAAAAAAATGACTATGGTCATTGACTGAAGTCATCGAACGAGGGTGGTGCCATGGCTCTGGTGCATTACGACGAAGGCCTCACGATGCGGGAGGCGCGGGCGCTCTACTTCGACGTGAACCGCTTCGGCGCGGACGGCGGGTACGGCGACGCGTGGGTCGACTTCAAGCTCGGACCGCTCCCCGTCCCGTTCCCGAACACCCGGGCGCGCGTGCGCGCCGTGCGTTACCACGACCTGCACCACGTGCTGACGGGCTACGACACGAACGCGATCGGCGAGTTCGAGATCTCGGCCTGGGAGCTCGGCGCCGGCTGCAAGGGCTTCGTGGCGGCCTGGCAGCTCAACCTGGGCGGCCTCTTCGCGGGGCTGCTCTCGGCCCCGCGCCGGACGGTCCGCGCGTTCTTCCGCGGCCGCCGCAGCGAGAGCCTGTATGGCCGTCCCTTCGAGGAGCTGCTCGACCGAGAGGTCGGGGAGCTGCGCAGGGAGATGCGCGTGGACGGGCCATCAGCCAGCCCGGCGGCGATCGACGTGCTCTGGCTGGTGCTCGCAAGCCTCGCGGGGATCGTGGTCGGCGTCCTCGGGTTCGCGACCGTGCTCGTCGTGGCGCCGATCGGGATCGTGAACCTCGCGCTGCGCCGGCACCGCGCGCGCAGCGCCGCGGAAGCCGGGGCCTGAGGGCCGGGAATTGCGATGATCCCGCGGCATCTCGCGTTCCGAACGGCTCGGTTCGGCGTGTTCCACCGGAACAGCCTCTCCGACGCCTTCAAAAGGTCGCACGCCGCCGCACGGCGCCTCTCCGAGCCGCCCGTCGAGCTTCTTGCCGGCGGCTGACCGCCTCCCGAGCCGACCGCACCACGCGAGGACGACGACACAGTGCGCGCCGATGTCGGTGGCGGCGGGATAGGAGCCGAGGCCGCCGCTATGGCGACGGATCGACGTGAGCTCGCTTCATCCGCGCGTCGGTGCACTTTCTCGCGAACGTTCAGGATGAACACAACAGAACCGGCTACATCCAGCTGCGCACTCCGATCCGTTGCGACCAGTATGGAAAGTACGTAACGTTGCTGGCTACATGATCGGCACGCTCATCGAGGGGAAGTATCGGATCCTCCGTCAGCTGGGCGCCGGCGCGATGGGGGCGGTGTACCAGGCCGAGCACACCGGGACCGGGCGCCGCGTCGCACTGAAGGTCATCACGGGCGAGCTCGGCAACCGCCAAGACATCATCGACCGCTTCTGGCGCGAGGCACGTGCCGCCGGGAGGATCGACACGCAGCACATCACCCAGGTCCTGGACAGCGGCGTCGATCGCGACAGGAACCTTCCCTACCTGGTAATGGAGCTGCTTTCCGGCGAGGACTTCCTGGGCTTCGTCAAGAAGACGGGCCCCATCGCTCCGGAGGTCGCCCTCCGTCTCATAGCGCAGGCGTGCCTCGGTTTGCGGAAGGCGCATGATGCAGGCGTCGTCCACCGTGACATCAAGCCCGCGAACCTCTTCCTGGCGAGGCGCGACGCCGGCGAGATCATCGTCAAGATCCTCGACTTCGGCATCGCCAAGGTGGTGATGGATCAGGCGCAAGAGACCGAGACGGCAGGGCTCACCAAGACGGGCAGCCTGCTCGGCTCGCCGCTGTACATGTCGCCGGAGCAGGCGCTCGGCAGCAAGCACATCGATCACCGATCCGATCTCTGGTCGCTCGGGATCTCGCTCTACCAGGCGCTCTCCGGCCGCACGCCGTTCGATCACATCACGGCGATGGGGCAGCTCGTCGTCGAGATCAACTACGGCCGGCTGGCGCCGGTGCAAGAGCGCGCGCCCTGGGTGCCGCCCGAGGTGGCGGCCATCGTGGATCGCGCACTCCAGCGCAAGCCGAGCGAGCGGTTCCAAAGCGCAACGGAGATGCTCGATGCGATCACGCCACTCTTGCCGCAAGGGTGGACGCTCACGGAGAGCATGCTCGTGCCCGTACCGGAGGCGCTGCGGACGCGCGTCGCGCCGCGGCTCATGGTGTCGTCATCGCCGTCCTTGCCGGAGGTACCGGTACCGACGTTCCTACCGCAGGACCAGCAGGCGCCCCAGGCCTCTCCGCATCCCGGACAGACGACCGGCGCGATGGCACGGTCCCAGGCCACGCCGCCGCGCACCTCGCCAGCCAGGACGCTGCTGGCCGTCGGGGCCGCGGCCCTCGTCACGGCAGGCGTCGTCGCAGGCGGCTACCTGGCGGTTCGTCGCTCGCTCGATCTCGCCGGCGCCATGCGGGCACAGGCTTGGGTCGCCGATACGATCAAGGCTGCGCTTCCTGCGCCATCGCCAAGCCCCGCGCCTGTGCCGGAACCGAAAGCCCCTGCGATCCCGGCAGAGCCGCCAACGCGGACGGTCCAGCTCAGGATCGTGCCGGCGCATGCCTCCGTGGAGGTGGACGGCAAGCTGGTGCCATCGAAGAACGGCATCGTCGAGCTCAGCGGCGAGCTTGGCAGCATTCGCCGCGTGCGCGTCTTCATCGCGCCCCGTTACTCGACGGAGAAGAGCGTGGTGGTAACGGCGGAGGGCCCGATGCCGGAAACCGTCGTCATGCCCTTCTCGCCGGTCGGAGGAACTCCCCAGGCCGGCAGCGGAACGGCGCAGACACCGCGGTCGGAGCGGCGCAAGTTCGAATAGGCGAGCCTGGCGTGGCACGCCGCTCCCGGAGACGAGGATCAGGATGGCGCGAGTTCCCATGCGAGGTGCGGTTGCTGCAATGCTCTGGGCCGCGCTCGTCGCGGCGCATTCAGCGCGCGCGCAGGAGTCGGCCGGTGCTCCCGGCACGAGCGCGCCTCGAGAGCACGGCGAGGAGCCGGAGGAAACTGCGCCGTCCGAAGAGCAGAAGGAGCAGGCGCGCTGGCACTTCGAGAAGGGGCTCGCGCTGGAGGAGCAGCAGGCGTGGGCAGCAGCGGCCGCGGAGTTCAAGATCTCGCGCAAGCTGTACCCGACGAGGAACGCGACGTTCCTCGCAGCCCGGTGCCTGCAGCGACTCCAGCGCTATGACGAATCGCTCGAGATGTACGAGGCGTTCCTGCGCGAGTTCTCCAACCTGCCGCCGGACGACATGGCCGCAGCGCAGGCGTCCGTCGATGAGTTGCGCGCGCTCGTCGGAACGCTGGACATCATCGGGGCGAAGCCCGGCGCGGCGATCGTGGTCGACGGCGTCGACCGGGGCGACTATCCGCCGGTCAACCCCATCCGAGTCGGCGCGGGGATCCACACGGTGCGCATCCTCAAGGAGGGGTATGCACCGTTTGAGACGCGCGTGGAGGTGGCTGGCGGGCGCACCGAACCGGTCCCGGTGAAGCTCGTCGTCCTCGCGGAGTCGGGCCGCCTGAAGGTCACGGAGCGCTCCGGCCTCAAGCTCGACGTGCTCGTAGATGGCGAGATCGTAGGGCAAACGCCGTGGGAGGGATTGTTGTCGGTGGGCCATCACTCGGTCGTTCTGCGCGGGGAGAAGAGCCTAGGGACAGGGCCAGCCGCCGCGCGGGTCGAGGCGAGACAGCTGACGAGCCTCTCGCTACGCGCCGAGGAGCTCGAGGCCATGCTGAGCGTCGATCCGACTCCGGCCGGGGCGACGGTGTTCATCGACGGGGTCTCGGTGGGCGGAGGTTCGTGGGAAGGCGCGCTCAGGGCTGGCGCGCATCGCGTTGAGGTGCGGGAAGATGGGTTCAAGCCCGTGACGCGGCAGCTGCCCCTCGCGCGCGGGCAGCGGGCGGAGCTTCCGATCGTGCTCGAGCGCGACGAGGACGCGGCGCGCTGGCAGGAGCCGTCGAAGCTCACGTTCGATGTGTCCGTGGGCCTCCCGCTGACGTGGTCCCTCGGCGGCGATGTGGCCGGCGCGTGCGGCGACACGTGCTCACGCTCCGTCGGCATCGGTGGGCTCGGGCTGTTCCACGCGGGTTACGAGCTCGGCTGGAGGATGGGGTTCGGCGTGACGCTCGGGTATCTCGTCGCGTTCCAGAAAGCGACCAACCCTGCGGGGGCCATCACACCGCTGAGCCGCGACACCTCGGCGGCGTCGTTCGGCCCGGCGCAGGGCGAGGCGGTCGATCGGCTCCGGCTCCACGGGCTCGTCGCGGGCGGGGCGGTGAGCTATCGCAGGGGAGATCGCTTCCCGATCCTGGGTCGCTTCGGCCTGGGCGCGGTGCTCGGGTCCGTGCGAGCTCGGCGCGAGCTCGCGGAGCTCAAGGAGGCGACGACCGACGGTGCCGTGGTCGAGGTCCATCCGGCGGAGCACACCGCCACGGCGAGCTACTTCTATCTCTCGCCGGAGGCGCGTGTCGGCGTGCGGCTCGGCGAGCGGTTCGAGCTCAGCGCGGGCGCGCAGGTGCTCCTGCTCTTCGCCTTGTCGCAGCCGCGCTTCGACGACCGGAAAGAGATCGGCTTGAGCCATCATCAACTCGACGGAGGGCGCAAGGCCGGACTCGGCACCTACCCGGCCGACGCGCTCACGGGAAGCCCTGTGTTCCTGATCGCCCCGAGCATCGGCGCGCGTTACGCGTTCTGAGATCTCGGCGCAGCAGGGTGTGGCGCGCGCCGGTCGCGTCGCACCCGCGCGCCTGCGTCACGGCGACTCCTCGAGGATGAAGAGCTGCACGCGCCTGTTCTTCTCACGCCCCTCCTGGGTGCGGTTCGACGCGATGGGATCGCTGTCGCCGTAGCTCTTCGCGACGAGCTTCTCCTTGGGGACACCGGCCTCGATGAGCCACAGGCGAACGGACTCGGCGCGCTCCTGGGCGATGCGCATGTTGAACTCGGGATCGCCTTCCTGATCGGCGTGGCCTCGGACCTCGACGCGCTTGATCTCCGGTCGCTGCTCGAGCAGGTCGCGCACCGCGGTGAGCACCTCGTCGGGCACCGGCTCGGCCGTCTCGTGCCTTTCGCGGCCGTACATGACGAAGCGGATGGGCCGGAGGAGCGCGATCTCCTTGCCGTAGATGCGGACGCCCCTCGGGCAGCCGTTCTGCTGCGGATCGGGATCGCGCTCTCCCCTGTCGCGGGGGCACGCGTCCTCCGGCGGCTTGATGCCATCCCCGTCGACGTCCTCCGGGCAGCCGTTGCGCGCCCGGTCCGGGCTGCTCTCGCCCGCAAGGGCGGGGCAGGCGTCCACGCGATCGAGGACCCCGTCGCCGTCTCGATCCGGAGGACAGCCGTTGCTGCCGCGTTGCTCGCTGGCCGCGCCGACGATGTCGGGGCACGCGTCGGCGGCGTCGGCGATGCCATCGCCGTCTCGATCCGGAGGGCAGCCGTTCTTCGTAGGATCGAGGCTCGACGAGCCGGCGGCGGCGGGGCAGGCGTCGGCGACGTCGAGGACGCCGTCGCCGTCTCGATCGGCCTTCGGGCAGCCGTGCCGCCCGCGATCGTCGCTCGCGACGCCGCGCGCGTCGGGGCACGCGTCGGCGACGTCGGCGATGCCGTCGCCGTCGCGATCGCGCGGGGCGTGCTGCGCGGACGCGGACACGGGCTCCCCCGCGGAGACGGGTGACCACGCGGCGAGCGCGAGGACGCGGAACGTGGGCGTGCCGATCGCCTCGGTGAGCCCTGGCCCGCCGGCGGCGCCGAGCTCCACGCCGCCGGGGAGCCGCACGCGCGCGCCGAGCAGGGCCTCGGCGTTCACGCCGCCCGACCGGACGGAGATGTTGGCTTCCGGGACGGAGAGCATGGGCTCCCCGTTGAACGGGATCGCGCCGTAGAGCTCTGGCCCGATCCGGAGCAGGCCGTCCGCGAGCGCGACCGCGACGCCGCCGCCGAAGGTGAACGTGTTCGGGTTCTCCGAGCCGCGCAGCACCGCACCCGCCATCATGGTCCACACGAGGTCCACGGGCGCCGTCACCTCGCCGCCGACGATGAGGTGGGGTGCGACGCGGACCGCGCCTTCGCCAGCGTAGGCGTCGGGGGAGCCGGTCGGCAGGAAGACGTAGGCGCCGAGCGCGGCCTGAAACGGCGCGCGCTCCGCGCCGAGCCACCGCCAGCGGGCGCCGAGCCGGAGGTCGCCGAGCGCGGCGGAGGACGGGGGATGGAACGAGACCTCGGCACTGTCCGGGTCCTCGCCCGCCTGCACGACGGCGAGCGGCATGTCGAGCGAGATGAGGACACGATCCCAGAGCGCGAGCGACGCGTCGAGGCGCAGAAAGCCCTGCGAGGAGACGACCGCCGCGGAATCCGGGGCGAAGAGCTGGAGCGGGTTGCGCGCGTAATCGAACATCAGCAGTGCGCGCGGAACGAGGTGCCCGCTGGCCGACGGCGACGGCACGCCGAAGAGCGCGTCGCCTGCGGGAGAGGGCTCGAGCTGCTGGAGGGCGAGATTGCCGGCCACGCGCGGGGGCGCGGGGGTCTGCGCGGCCCCGACGCGCGGCACGGCGAGCGCGGTGAGGGCGGCGAGGGCGCACGCGCAGGAGCCGAGGTGGCGGACGCGCCGGCGGCGGTGAGGACGGCGCGGGAAGGGAGCGGAGGGCATGCGCGCGGGGGGCGTGAGGGGCATGGAGTTCACGGCGATCACCGGGAGGGAGCGCGGGGGCTGCGCCGGGGGCGGCGGCGAGCTGCGAGGAGCGAGGCCGCGGCGACCGCGGCGACCGCGGCGAGCGGCTGCGAGGAGAGGCGGTCGGGCGCGGCGAAGCGGCACGAGAAGCCGCCGCCGCCGAGATCGAGGTGCAGCCGAGGGGGCGAGCCGCCAGCGGAGGCGGCCGAGGAATCTCCGCCGGCAGCGCCGGCACCGCCGGCGCCGCCGGCGCCCGGATCCGACGGATCGCAGGCGTCGCCCATGCCGTCGCCGTCCGAGTCCTCCTGGCCGGGGTTGCGTGCCGCGGCGCAGTTGTCGCAGGCGTCGCCGACGTCGTCGTCGTCCTCGTCTTCTTGCAAGGGGTTATCGGCTTCTCGGCAATTGTCGCAGGCGTCGCCGAGCGCATCGCCGTCGGAGTCCGTCTGCTCGGCGTTGGCGAGGCCCTCGCAGTTGTCGACCTCGTCGAGGACGCCGTCGCCGTCCCGATCCGGGTCGCAGGCGTCGCCGAGCTCGTCGTGGTCGAGATTGGCCTGGTCGGGGTTTGGGACCGTAGGGCAGTTGTCGGGGACGTCATTCAGGATGCCGTCGCTGTCCCAGTCGTCGTTGCATGCGTCGCCCACGCCGTCTCCGTCGGTGTCGGCCTGGTCGGGGTTCACCGCGTAGGTACAGTTGTCCGCGGGATCGAGGACACCATCGTTGTCCAGATCGTCGTCGCAGATATCGCCGAACTGGTCGCCGTCGCCGTTCTGCTGCTCGGCGTTCGCGCCGAGGGCGCAATTGTCGGGTTCGTTGGGTACGCCGTCGCCGTCGTAGTCCTGATCGGGATCGCACGCGTCGCCCCACGCGTCGCCCGGTTTGCTGTCCTTCTGGCTCGGGTTCTCATCGAAGCGGCAGTTATCACGGCCGTCCAGGATGCCGTCGTCGTCTGAATCCGGATCGAGGAAGTCGAGGACACCGTCGTCGTTCGCGTCGAACGGAGGCGTGTGAAGGTCGGAGTCTCCCGCCTCGTTCATATCCGAGAGGCCGTCGCCGTCGCTGTCCAGATCGAGCGCATCGATGTCCCCGTCACCGTCCGTGTCCGGGAATTCCGGCATCATGCCCGTCGTGTAGATCCCAGCTTCGATGCCGTCCGAGATGGTGTCACGGTCGGAGTCCTCCTCGAGCACGACCATGCCCATATCCTTTTCGTCGGCGCTGGGAATGCCGTCACCATCCGCGTCATCGTCGCAAGGATCTCCGAGCAAATCGCCATCAGCGTTTGCCTGATCGGTATTCGGATACCCAACACAGTTATCAAAAAGATCCACTACATCATCGCCATCCATGTCCGTGTCACACTCGTCACCCAACCCATCGTCATCAAGATCCGCCTGATCGGAATTCGGACTCTCCACGCAATTATCGTCAACATCTAACTCACCGTCACCATCCCGATCTTCGTCACACTCGTCACCCAACCCATCGTCATCAAGATCCGTCTGATCGGGATTCGGACTCTCCACGCAATTATCGTCAATATCTAACTCACCGTCACCATCCCGATCTTCGTCACACTCGTCACCCAACCCATCGTCATCAAGATCCGTCTGATCGGGATTCGGACTCTCCACGCAATTATCGTCAACGTTTCGATCTCCGTCACCATCCAGATCATCATCACAAGCATCACCCTGCTCATCCCCATCCATATTTTCCTGATCATTAGCAACAAGCGGGCAATTGTCACTCCTATCCTTAACACGATCATCATCATCGTCATCATCACACACATCTCCGGCGCCGTCACGATCGTTGTCACCCTGGCCACCTTCCTCAACAGATGGACCATTCGAAATATAGGGACAATTATCACAGGCGTTCCCTACATCATCATCATCATCATCCTCCTGTCTTTCGTTACGAACCAACCGACAGTTATCTTCCACATCCGGCACCGAATCATTATCATCATCTACATCACAAGCATCACCACTTGCCTGAAACCCATCACCATCTTCCACAGAATCACCATCTGTGTTTACCTGATCAACATTAGCCACACGGGCACAATTGTCACAAACATCTCCATAACCATCCTCATCATAATCACCCTGCCCCGGATTAGGGAGACTGCAGTTATCCACGCAGTCAGGGATCATGTCCCCATCCGAATCCTCATTTGGATTTTCCGGGTTACACGCTGCTCTTGCGGACCGAAGCCCTACGACAAGACCCAGCAAACACAAAACCACAACCCCAACGCCGAATCGGAACGCCTGCAAAATCGAGCGCCCAATCCACTCCGAAGTCGAAGCACGTGAGTCTACCCGAGCACCGCGCGCCATCACCATCACAGCCCCCTTAAAACCACTCACCACTGTGCTCGCCAACCAATTCACCTAGTACAAAAGTAGCCATTGGGGCACCCAACGCCATCATCACATACGCACACCTGATCAACGCATTCGCCGAGGGCACCGCAACCCAATGTTTCGCAGGAGGGCGATTCAGCACGACAATACATATTTCCACGCCCATCGACTCCGGTACACTCCGCCCTACCCGAGCAGTTCGGGCTTGATGCCGAACACGGCTCCACGCACGCACTAATTCCACCGTTCACCGGGACGCACCGGTAGCTATCGGGGCAATCAGCGTCGCCGCAACACTCGGGATATCGACAAACTCCCAGCGTGTCACAACGATAGTTGTACGGATACCGATCGCCAGGGCAACTCCCTGGCGGGTCTGGGCAGCAGTCCGCATCGGTTTCACATGTCTTGCGGCAGGTCGGCTGAGCCGTGATTCCCCCATTGCCGATGCATGAGCCGCCTCCCGCGCTGCCGGTGCCCCCACTGGTCGACGTCGCCTCGCCTGCCGATGTCGCCGCGCTCGTCGATGTCGACCCTCCTGCCTCAGCGGCCCCGCTCCCGGTGCCCGCGCCTCCACTCCCTCCCGAGCCCGATGCGCTGCTCGGGGGATCGCCGCTGCACGACATCGATGCCAAAGCCGCCACGCAGAGGACGGGCATCATGAAACCCGGTTTGAACATGCCGCTCTCTCATTCCTTTACGAGTCCCGGCGGGCGCTATCGCGCGGTTCCACCGGCTCATGACGTGAATGTTTCTGCTGCCGCAAATGAAAATCGGAGAGTCGCTGACGGCGCTATCGTTTGCCCGCTGTACATAATGAGTCGGAAGCCTGTTGTCGGGCTCCGAGCGCGCTCCAGGAAACCTTCTCGCCTCGGCAGGGTATCCTGCCCGACGCGCGCTTCGCAAGATGCTCCTCTTCCTACGTTACCGGTGTCGGAACGCGCCGGTCCGTCCACGGCTCTTGAGCGCTGCTCGCGTCCGCCGTGAGCGAAACGGACGCCACCCGCGGCAGCGATCGCGGCCGTTCAGGTTCCGAGGAGGATCCGTGCAGCCCGGCGCCACCGAGTTCTGTTACAGTGGCGGCCGTCGGGGGGATCACTCCCGGCATGCGGGCGGAGATCATGATCCTGAAGCCATCGATGTCTCTGCGCTTCGCGAGCAGGCACCGCATCGCTGTCGCCCTCGTCGCGGCGGCTCTCTCCTGGGGCTGTTCAGACTCCACGGTGCCTCCCGCACCGTCGCGGAGCAGCATCGACGCGACCCACGTCGACGTGGGTGACGGCCACGACCGTCTGGCCGCGCTCCGTGCGCGGTTCTCCACGGCGTTCCCCGGCGCCTCTCCGGCGGCGCGCCTGGAGCGCGCGACCGACGGAACCCTCCGCATGCGCTTCGCGCCCCCGAGCACCGGCGCGACACGGGCGACCGCCGCCGTCGAACTGCCGTACCGCGCGTCGGGGCCGGTCCGGCTACGCGACAGAGCATCCGGCCTATCGATCGCCTTCGCCCTCGACGGCGCGTCGGACACGGCGATCGCGATCGCGGATGGAATCGCCGTCTACCCCACCACCCTCTCCGGCGAGCGCGTCGACGTCGTGCATGTCGTCGGCCGCGCGGGCACGGAGGACTTCGTCGCCTTCGAGCACGAGCCTCTCCGGCCGGAGCTCCGTTACCTCGTCGATCTCGGAGGCGCTGCGGCGCTGCGCCTCGTGGCGCGTACCCTCGAGTTCCTCGACGAGGGCGGCGCGCCGCGCCTCCGGGTCACCGCACCTTACGTCATCGACGCACGCGGCGCGCGGCACGATGCGGATCTCAGCGTCAGCGGCTGCGCGTTCGACTCGGACCCTCGGCCGCCGTGGGGACGACCGCTCGTGGCCCCGGGGGCGCGCGCTTGCACGGTGACGGTGACGTGGCCACGCGCCTCGATCGCGTACCCGGCGCTCGTGGATCCACGGTGGGAACTGACGCAGTCCCTACGCGAGGCGCGGACCCACCACGCGGCGACGCTGCTCGATCCCGGGACATCTGCTAGTCCGGTGCTCATCACCGGCGGGTTCGGCGAGGACCACGCGGCGCTGAGCACGGCGGAGCTCTACGAGCCGCTCAGCCGCACCTTCGCCACGACCGCATCCATGAGCCACGCGCGCGGCAATCACACGGCCACGCACCTGGGCAGCACCACGGGCGGCGCCGTGCTCATCGCCGGCGGCAGCGTCGACCAGGACGGGCCGCCCTTCACGGTGGTCGACCCGCTGGAGCGTTACGATGCGACGAGTGGCCGGTTCTCGGTGGTCGGAGCCGGTCCCGAGTCCGATCGGGTGCCTCGGCTGTGGCACACCGCGACGCGCTTCGCGGAAGGCAAGGTGCTCATCGCAGGCGGAACCGACGGCACCGGGCAGTCGCTGCCCAACGCACTCGTCTACGCGAACGACGTGCCCAGGATCACCACGACCGTGCCCCTGCCCCTGGGCGCCGCGCGCGCCGGTCACGCCGCCGCGCTGCTCGCCGCGGACGATGCGCCGCAGGGCGACGTGCTGCTCGCGGGAGGTCTGGTCGCCGGCTTCGCGCAATCCTCGGGGGAGATCTTCAACGCGACCGAGGAGGCATTCGAGCGCCTCGAGGATCGACCGGACGCGGGGCTGTTCTCGTCGATGCTGCTGCCGCGCGCGTTCCACACCGCGACGCGGCTCGCGAGCGGCGAGGTCCTGCTGGTCGGCGGCGTGAACGCGGCGTCCGAGCCGCTCGCGTGGGACAGCGCCGAGCGCTTCATCGACCGGGGCACCGAGATCGACGGGGCGCGCGAGCGCGGCTTCAGGAGGCAGCGGATCGCCATGAGAGCGCGGCGCGCCCACCACGCCGCGACGCTCATGCCTTCCGGCGGCGTCGTCGTCACCGGCGGGCTCGGGGCGCTCGCGGGGAGCAGCGCGCCCGACGCGGAGCTCGCGCTCGCCGACGTCTTCAGCCTGGAAACGATCGACTTCACGGCGCTCCCCGACATGCCGATCCCGACCACGAACCACACGGCGACCCTGGTGAACGCCGGCGGTTCGTCGAACGCGGGAGGCAGCCTTCTGGTCGCCGGCGGCGGCGCCGCCGCGAAGGCCTCGGCCTTCCGCCTGCTCCATGAGCTCGGCGCGCCCTGTACGCGGGGGGTCGAGTGCGAGTCCGGCTACTGCGTCGACGGGGTGTGCTGCGACCGGGCGTGCACCGCCGAGTGCGAGGCGTGCAGCGCCGCCGTCAAGACCGACAGCGCCGAGGCGAACAGCGGGCGGTGCGGCAACGCCAGGCGCGGAACGCCGACGACCGTGACTTGCGTCGACGGGGTGAAGACGACGAGCGAATGCGACGGCGACGGCAATTCCGTGCCCGTCCGCTCGACGAGCTGCGCGCCGTTCGTGTGTGATGCCGCTGGCAAGGAGTGCAGCACCGCATGCCGGACGAGCGCCGAGTGCGCCCCCGGTGACGGCTGGTGCAGCCATGAGCCCGGGATCGTCTCGGTTCCCAACGGGTGTCCGCTCAACGCCGAGGTGGACGCGGCTGGCGCCGGCGGCTCAGCGGAAACGAGCGGCGCAGGCGGCTCGGGCGGCGCAGCCGGTTCCGGAGGAACGGGCGGCGCGACCAGCTCCGGAGGGACGAGCAGCACAGCCGGCTCGGGCGGCTCGGGCGGCATATCCGGTGCGAGTGGTTCGGGTGGCGAGGCCGGCTCGGAAGAAACCGGAGCCGCCGGCACGGGCGGAGCCGCCGGCGGCGCGGGCAGCGGCCTCAGCTCGAGCGGCGCTGGGGGTGCAGGCGGTGCGGCCGGCGCAGGGGGCGTCGGCGGGGTCGGTGGGGAGGGCGGCGCGGGCGATGCCCCGGGCACCTGCGTCTGCAAGCAGCCGCTCGGCGCGCCGTGTAAGAACGCGGAGGAGTGCGTCAGCAATCTCTGCGTCGACGGCTACTGCTGCAACTCCGAGTGCGGCCAGTGCGAGGCCTGCGATGTCCCTGGCCTCGCCGGCTTCTGCACGACCATCGGCACGAAGACATCGCCCGAAGCGCCGCGGCCTGGCCGTGAGCCCTGCGGCGGAGAGCTGGAGTGCCAGGGCGTATGCGACGGAACCTACAACGACCGGTGCTATTATGAACCAGTAGGGGCGCCCTGCAGGGAGCCCGCATGCCAGGACGGGATCGCGGTGAGCTACGAGTGCACGGAGGCGCACGCCTGCGTGCAAGCGAAGGAGAGCCCGTGCGGCGCGTACAGGTGCGCGGACACGGTGTGCGGGGACAGCTGCACATTGCGCGAGGAGCACTGCACAACGGACGCCGTCTGCGTCGGCGGCAAGTGCCTCGCGATCTCAGAAGACACGTGCGACGGCGACAACCTCACGCTGGTCACGCCTCGGGGGGAGGAGAAGGGCTGCGGCGTCTACCGGTGCAAGGCGGGCGCGCATGCCTGCGCCAACCCGTGCAACGACTACACGGACTGCATTGACGGCTTCGTCTGCAACCACGCCGGAGAGTGCGTTCCAGCGCCGAGCAGGCGAGAGGAGCTCTCCTCGTGCAGCCTGTCCAACCAGACCGGCCGGAGCGAGCGCTGGCTCTGGGCACTGGTCGTCCTGGTGCTCTCGGCGCGCCGGAGCGGACGGTCGCGACCGGGCACGACGGCGTCGGCGCGAGCGAGCGCCGGCCCGATGATCTGAACCTCGCTCGTGGGGTGGAGGCGCCCCTCGTCCGGCGCCAACCTCCACGCACGGCTGACCCTCCGCCCAAGCTGGAAGGAATCCGTGTGCCGCCCAGAGAGGAGGATAGTAACCCCGGGCGGCGGCAGCACAGCCTGGTTCTCCGCGGAGCGCTTCGCCATCCGATGCACGCAAGCCGGCAGGGGTATGCGGATGGGCCTGGGAGCGCGACACTACGGACCGGCGCGCCGCCCGCACGATTCCGCTAGCGCCGCGGCGCGGCCTCCTGGATCATGTGTGCATGGCTACGTCTGATCCGCTCGACGTGCTCCGCCACACCGAGGTCACGGTCGCTTCCGGGGATCGACTGGACGTCCGGCACTTTCACATCTCGGAGCGAATGAGCGCGCTGTTCGAGCTCTCGCTCGTCGTTGTCAGCGAGAACGCGGACATCGATTTCGATGCCGTCGTCGGCCAGCCCATGACCTTCACGCTGCGCCAGGGCACCGCCGAGCGCGGCGTGCGCACATGGACGGGCATCTGCAGCCACATCGAGCAGGTGGCAGCCGAGGAGCTCGGCGTGTCCACCTACAAGCTCGTCATGGTGCCGGTGCTGTGGCTTTTGACCCAGCGGCGGAACCACCGCATGTTCCAGCTCCAGTCGGAGCTCGACATTGCGCGCGTGCTCCTCGCCGAGTGGAACATCCCGACGTCGGAGCGCATCTCCGGCACGTACAAGAAGCGCAAGTACCGCGTCCAGTACGGCGAGAGCGACTTCACGTTCCTCTGCCGGATGCTTGAGGACGCGGGCATCAGCTTCTACTTCCAGACGGACGACGGCGAGACCAGGCTGGTCCTGGACGACGCTCCGCAGACGAACGCCTCGCGGGCCCCTGCGATCACGTTCCGCGACAACCCGACCGACGCCAACCGGGAGCACGTGACAAATGTGCGCGTCAGCCGCCGGATCCGACCCGGCAAGTACACCATGCGCGATCACGACTATCGCCGGATGCCAGAGTACGTGCTCCGCAGCTCGGCCCAGACGCAGGAGCCGCTCGAAGGGCATCTCGAGCGGTACCACTACGTTCCGGGGGCCTTCCTCTACGAGAGCGACAAGGGACAGCCCACGCCCGTGGCCGACGACCGAGGGCGCTACCGGACCGACGAGAGAGAGGCGGTCGCCCTGGCGCAGCGCAGGCTCGCTGCGAAGCGCGTCGATGCGAGGACCGTCGCCTTCGATACGAACACGATCGATCTCGCGCCGGGCACCGTCGTCTCCTTCCTCGATCACCCGAAGAGCGAGCTGTCCCCGGGCAGCGCGTTCCTCGTGACGAGCGCCACGCTGAGCGGCGAGCGCAGCGGCGAGTGGTCCTGCACCTGCGAGGCGGTAAGCGCGGGCCTCGCCTACAGGCCGCCGCTCGTCACCCCGAAGCCGAAGACGAGCGGCGTGGAGAGCGCGACGGTGGTCGGCCCGCCCGGCGAGGAGATCCACACCGACGAGTTCGGCCGGGTGCGGGTCCACTTCCACTGGGACCGCGAGTCGAAGATGAACGAGCGCTCCTCGTGCTGGATCCACGTGAGCCAGCCGTGGTCCGGCGCGGGCTTCGGCGGCACGAACCTCCCGCGCGTCGGCCAGGAAGTGATCGTCGACTTCCTCGGCGGCGATCCCGACCGGCCCATCATCGTCGGCCGTGTCTACACGAACGTCCAGAAGACGCCGTACAAGCTGCCCGACAACAAGACCCAGAGCGGCTGGCAGAGCCGTTCCTCGCCGGGCGGTGGCGCGGACAACTACAACGAGATCATGTTCGAGGACAGGAAGGGCCAGGAGCTCATCCGCATGCAGGCGGAGAAGAACCTCGACAAGCTCGTGAAGAACGACGAGTCAGTGAAAATCGGGCACGATCGCACGAAGCAGGTCGGGCACGATGACGCGCTCACGGTAGGGAACGATCGGACGCGGAGCGTCGGGCACGACGAGACCGTGAGCATCGGCAACGATCGTACCCGGCTGGTTGGGAACAATGAGAGCGTCACGATCGGCAACAGCCGCACGAAATCGGTCGGGGTGAACGAGTCGCTGTTCGTGGGGGTCAACCAAAACGAGCAGATCGGCGCCAACCGTTCGGTGCAGGTGGGGGCGAACCACACCGAGGCGATCGGCGCGAACATGAGCGTGAGCGTCGGCATGGCGAAGACGGAGACGGTGGCGCTCGCATCGGCCGAGACAGTCGGTGCGGCAAAGACGCTGACTGTGGGCGGGGCCTACGCGATCACGGTGGGCGGGGCGATGGCGACAAACGTCGCCCTCGTGCAGACGGAGAACGTCGGGGTGAGCAAGACGGTCACTGTCGGCGACAAGATAACTATCACCTGTGGG
The DNA here is from genome assembly GCF_051521505.1 of Sorangium sp. So ce1014. NCBI lineage: Bacteria > Pseudomonadati > Myxococcota > Polyangiales > Polyangiaceae > Sorangium > Sorangium sp. So ce1014. The sequence continues at coordinate 12,313,722 of NZ_CP150356.1, read as the reverse complement.
GCCAGCACCATCATCATGGACAAGGAGGGCATGATCTCCGTCTCAGGCAAGGACATCAGCGTTACCGCAATGGGCGTCGTGAACGTGAATGCCACGGGCGACGTGAACGTGGAAAGTGCGGCCAATGTCAACGTGAAAGCCCCCAAGATCCACATGAACTGAGCAGGGCCACGTGAGAAGAATCCTGAGCGACATTGTAGAGCGGCACGCCGACGAGGCAGCTTTTCTCTGGCACCGGCGAGAGCGAGCGGCCCGATCGACCCTCTTCAATCTGCGGAGCCTGAACGAGCTCGACGCACGTCTCACCGCCAACCTGGATGGGCTCGTGCTCGCAGGGGTCGAGGGGCTCCAGATCGCGATCGCCGCATTCGAACGCGCGACCCGAGACACGGAGGGGCCAGACGGCGAGCTCTTCACAGCATCCTATGTCGCCGCCGAAATCCAGGACAACCTCGCCCTCGCAAAGCTCATCGCATTCGCACAGCACAGGCCGCGCCACGAACGCGCCCTGATCTCCGCACTCGAGTGGCTTGAAGGACGCACTGCGAAGCGCGTGATCTCCGAGCTCCTCTCGAATGACTGTCCACCGGTGCTGCATCGTCTTGGCATCGACGCCTCCGCAGCGAGGCGAGAAGATCCCGGCGCTCCGCTCGGGCGCGCGCTAGGCGCCAGCGACCCGGAACTCCGCGCTTCCGCGTACAGGGCAGCCGGACACCTGGGGCGCAGAGATCTGCTGACCGCGCTGCGCCTCGCGGCCCGCGACCCGAACGATTGCGGGAGCCCCTGGGCCGCATGGGCCGCAGCGCTGCTCGGTGATCACGGCAGCGTGAGTGTCCTGTGGGCTGCTGCCGAGACCGCGCATGGCGACTTCCGCCTCCCGGCAGCGGATCTTGCGGCGCGGATCGACGAGCCGCGCAACGCTATGGCGAAGATCTCGGCGCTGTCCGCCTCCGAGCATACGCTTCCAGCGGCGCTCGCTAGTGCCGCGGCCCGGGGAGATCCTTCGTGCATCCCGTGGGTGCTCGAGATTGTCGCTAGATGCCCGGCGCTCGCGCGGCATGGGTCGTCTGTCTACTTGACAATCACGGGCGTGAAGGCTGATGCTCCGCTCTTTCAGCGAGAGCCCTCCCGGCATCCGTACGAGCCCGAGTTGGAATATCACCTCAGCGACGCCGGCCACGAGCTGCCGGCCCCCGTGGGCGGCGAGTTGGAGGCGCACTGGGCGATCGCCCGACGCCACCTTCGCGAGGGGGTGCGGTATTTGGGAGGGCATCCTCTCTCGCCCGCTTGGCTCCGAGAGTGCCTCTACGCGGGCCTGCAACCATGGCGGGCATCTGCGGCGCTCGAACTCTCTCTCGGCTCGCTGGATACGCGGCTGTTTCCCGTGCTCGCACCGGGAATGACGCAGAAGGCGCTCCTCGACGAGGCCACGTGCCATCGGGGAGAGTTCCTGTGTACGGATGGTTAGTCCATGGAACTGATCAACGGTACCAAGCTCGCTCTCGACGCGATCCAGGCACTCGACAAACACGGGCAACCCTGGCTGGTGGTCATAGCCAAGGGAACCTACCGCATACCTGCGCCCAACAACGTTCCGGAGCTCGACAAAACGCAACGAGGTCTTTTGACCAAAGATGTCTTCGAGGGAGAAGAGGGTCTATCGGCGCCTCTATTCGAAGCCGATTTTGCTCCTATCAAGCCGGCGTGTGACGTCATCATCAAGGGTTCCGCTCACGCGCCGCATGGCAAGCCGGTAACGGAACTGGACGTCGGCGTCATGGTCGGCCCCATCAAGAAGATCGTGCGCGTGGTGGGCGATCGGCGCTGGATTAGGGTGCTCGGCGGGTACAAGCCCAGCATGCCCGAGCCGTTCGTCGGGATGCCGCTATCCTACGGCCGCGCGTTCGGCGGGCTGTTCGACGGCGCGGCGATCGGCTCTGATGATCCGGGAGACTTCCTCGCGCACCCCGCTAACCTCGTCGGCTGCGGCTACGCTCGCGGCAAGCTCCTCGGGCAGATCGAGGGCCGCGCGGTCCCCAACCTGGAGTCTCCTGATAGCCCCATCCAAGACCCTAAGACGCTATATGCGCCCGTCTCGCTCGGCCCCGTCGCGCGCAACTGGGCGCCGCGCCTTACGTTCGCTGGTACCTACGATCAGCGCTGGCAGGACGAGATATACCCCCTCTTGCCGCCCGACTTTGACGAGCGGTTCTACCAGTGCGCGCCAGCGGATCAGCAGATGCCGTATCCCCGGGGAGGGGAGGAGGTGACGATGCTCAACCTGTTTGCCGGTGGCGGTCTGACGCGCTTTTGCCTGCCCGATCTCACGCTCCCGATGATCGCGCTCTCCAGGCGCCGCACACAGGCCCTGCTCTCCCCGAAGGTCGACACGCTCGCCATCGACGCCGACGTGGGCACGTTTGATCTCGTCTGGCGGGCCCGTATGCCCTTGCAACGCAGCGTGCGCGAGGTCCTCGTCGTCGCTGCGGGCAGCATCTGCAAGCGTTGGTGGAAGAGCCGCGTGTTCGGGAGCGGCGACTGCGGGTGCGGCGGGATCGAGACTAGGGACGAGGACCTTGCGCCCGTCACGGAGGTCCTCGCCTGACATGCCCTCACGGACGCCTCTCTTCGTCATCTCGGCCGGCGTCGTGTGCAGTGTGGGCCTGAGCGCCCCCGCCGCCAGCGCCGCCATTCGCGCGTCCCTCAGCCGCTTCAAGGAGACCCATTTCGTCGATGATGCGGAACACCCCGTCTTCGGCGCCCCTGTCCCGTCCGACCGGCTCGGGCTGCCCGGGGGCGCTGGCGGCCTGCTCCTCGGAGGTGAGGACAAGCTCGTGCGCATGTTCCTCCTCGCAGCCACCGAGTGCCTGCGCGGCGCCGACACCGTCGATCTCGCGCGGACCCCCTTACTGATGCTCGGCCCCGAAAACACCCGCCCTGGCGTCTCGGAGGACGCCTTACAGCGGCGGCTGGTAGCCTGCGAGGAGGCGCTTGGCCGCACGCTCCACACCGAGAGCCGCATCAGCGCCACAGGCCGTCCTGGTCTGGTCGATGCCTTAGCCCGCGCCCACGAGCTCCTTGCGAGCCGGGCCGTGCGCTCGGTCCTCGTCGCCAGCACGGATAGCTTGCTCGACGCCGAGGAGGTCAACGACGCGCTGGCGGGCGAGCGGCTGCGCACGAGCGACAATTCGGACGGATTCATCCCCGGCGAGGGCGCGGCGTGCGTGCTCGTGACGCGCACGGGGCCGGGCGAGGAGAAGGGGCGATCACCGCTGCTCACCGTGGCAGGGCTGGGGACGGCGGAGGAGCCCGATAGGTGGATCGACGGCCGGCCCAACGTGGGGCGCGGCCTCGCTCAGGCGATGCGCCAGGCACTGAGGCACGCGGACGTCGCCGCGGACGGGGTCGATTATCGACTAAGCGACTGCTCCGGCGAGTCGTTCTTCTTCGACGAGGCCGCCTATGCCTGGGGGCGCGTGCTGCGCGCGCCGAGCCCGCCGGGGCACGTCCAGATCCTCGTCGCGTCGAGCATCGGCGAGATCGGCGCGGCCGCCGGACCGCTCATGCTGGCCCTCGCGCTAGACGCCGCGCGCAAGCGCTGGGCCCCCGGCCCGGTCTCCCTCGTGCATCTCTCAGGCAGCGGCAGCGCGCGCGCGGCGCTGGTCGCGGTGGCCTCGTGAGCACAAGCCGGACAGGTTAGGAGTAGACGGGCATGCCTCATTTCGTCTTTGCCAACGGCAACGAGATCGCATCGAAGAGCGCCGACGGCGCCTCGCTCGCGTGCCAGCCGGACGTGTGCTTCTCCCCCGGCGCGCCGCTGCCCGGCCTGCCCGTCCCCTATCCCAACTCGGTCTTCGCCCGCGATCTCGACAACCTCTCGCGTACGGTGTTCATCAAAGGCACCGGCGCAGCGCTCGAGGACAAGAGCTATTTCTCTACCAGCTACGGCGACGAGCCGGCGACCCCTGGCCTCAAGAAGGGTGTCATCACCGGCACCATCAAGGGCAAGGCGTACTTCCGATCGTGGTCAATGGACGTGAAGGTTGAGGGCCTCGGTGTCGCCCGCCACATGGACACGGTGACGCACAATCACGTGAACCAACCTAACGCGATGGTGCAGAAATATCGCAGCGTCTGGGACAAAGCCCCTTCCTGCGAGCAGGACCGCAAACAGGTCGAGAAGAACTGCACGCCGAAGGACCAGTCCAAGAAGCCGAAACGCAAGGGGCTCGTACAGAGGCTCGGTAAAGTCGCCTCGGTGCCGGACGAGATGGCGCGGAAGGCGTATCTTTACAAGAGGACCGCCGCCAACGCGTGGGTGGACGACTACTGCGACGGACTCTGGATCAAACCCTCGAACAAGGTCGAGGAGTTCAAGAAGGCCAAGGCGGAGATCGAGAAGTTCCTGAACCAGGACATGTGGTCGCTGGCGCAGTCGGCGTTCGGCGAGCTCATGGAGCTCGCGAAGGCGCAGCTGAGCCCGTGGTTCCTCCTGAAGAAGGCCGGCGGGCTCGCGCTCCGGTCCGTGCTGAAGGAAGGTGGCGCGCTGGCCGCTGGCGCAACCGGCGTCGGGCTCGTCGTCTCGGCCGGATTGACCGCTTGGACCATCGCGGATGTGATCAGCACGGCCACCGAGATTGCCGAGGCGATCGGGCCTGAGGGCCTCGAGATTCTGGCGGACCTCAAGGCGGTCGAGTTCATCGAGAAGATGCTCAAGGACAAGCTGAAGCAGTGGAAGGAAAACCCGACCCAGTTCATGGCGGACGCAATGACGGCCCTGGCTGCCGCCGATGCGTGCACCCGGGCCCGCAAGTGCATGCTGGTCCCCTACGACAAGACAATCCCGGCCTCGGAGGCCGCGCGCTCCGGCGCGGGCTGCTGCCCCGGGCAGACGGGGCACCATGTGATGCCGGGGTCGATGTTCGGGCGGCGCTCGAACGGGACGAGGGACCCGGCCTTCGCGACCGCATGCGCGGGTGGGTACGATCACGGGAATGCCCCAACCATCTGCTTGGAGGGCACGACTGCCTATCATGGCAGCCACGGGGTCGCGCACTCGCAGCTACGGAGCAAGATCGAGAAATACCAGGCAAAGCAGGAGCTCGCGAAGAAGGCGGGGGTCCCTGGGGCCAACCCGGACCGCATGTCATATAGTGACGCGAAGGACGCTGCGCTCGACGCGATCATGTTCGTGGCCCCCCATTGCAGCCGCAAATGCCTGGAAGCCCGGCTCGACGCCTATTACACGAACTGCAACAAAGGCAATGAGAAGAACCTAAAGCCGTCGTACGGCGGCGGCCGCTCGCTGGACACATCGGACGACGGGAATGACAATAATATCTAGGTGTCCGAATGATCTCGATCGATGAGTTCAAGAAACATCTCCTCGGCTTCAACGTACTCGGATGCACGGTCCGGAGCAGGGACGTCTTCTGTTTCGTCGCGCAGGAGGACTACACGGAGTGGCCCGACTGGGATGGCGGCGAGCCGCCGGAGGACGAGGAGCTCGAGAAGCGCCTGATCCCATTTATCCGGAGCAAGCCGGAGGGGCGGCGATGGAGCGCAGCCAAGCTGAGGGGGTTTAACGGGATCCTGATCGGCTTCAGCCCCGCCCCTCCGAAGCCGCAGGTAATCGCGGCCGGCGTGAGCGGAGGAGTCTACGCCACCGGCTCCGGCGACTCCCACATGGAAAAAATCTCCCTCGTCGACGAGGGCGGCCCAAGGCGCGGGGCCATCCTGAAGCTCAAGACGATCGGCGAGCACCTGTACGTCGCCGGGAACAACCGGACGCTCGGCCGCCGAGAGGGCGATCACCGGTGGCTCGCCTACTCCGATCGGATCCCCGAGCCGAAAGGGCGTACGCCTGAAGGCTTCGACGACATCGACGGCTTCGACGAGGGCGACATCTACGCAGTGGGCGGCGCCGGTGACGTCTTCCATTTCGATGGCACGACCTTTCGCCGGTGTGCGTTCCCCAGCAACCAGCTGCTCACGTCGCTGTGCTGCGCGGCCGATGGAAGCGTCTATGTGGGCGCGCTCCACGGCCATGTCTTCAAGGGTCGCGGCGACTCGTGGCGGCAGATCCATCACGGCAACATGACGATCCCGTTCCGGGACATGGTCCCGTACCAAGGCCGCGTCTTTTGCACCAGCGATTATGGTCTCTGGGTCATTGAGGGTGACAAGCTCCGCGAGGCCCCCGTCGGCCCCGAGGTGAAGATCTGCTCGGGGAACCTCTCCGCACGGGATGGGGTGCTCCTCGTGGCCGGCCACGGCGGCGCAGCGTTCTGCGAGGACGGTCGATGGAGCGTCATCTTCCACAGCGGCGCGATGACCGCCGCGGCCAAATGAGGGGCTCGACCCCGGCGTTTGCCACCTGTACAACGACACTGTGGAGATTGAGTGCATATGAGCCAAGGGGAACGAGCAGGCGACGGCCGGCAGGCGCTGGCGGAGCTCGCAGAGACGGCGGACGAGCGTGACTCCTTGCCCGGAGAGCATGAGGCATCTCCATCGCTCGTGGAGCAGATCCTCGCCCAGAACACCGCTCGGTCGTTGCCGCCGCTCGCCAGCCGCATCGACGGAGTTGTGGTGGGCCGTGTTGTAGGCGTTGAAACCTCCGGGGTCGTAGCTGTGACGTTCCCGGGCGCGCCCGAGCACGGGTTGGGTGCGCGCGCCATGACGAGGATCGGCGAGGAGGACCTGGGGCGCGAGGTGGCGCTGATGTTTGAGGAGAGCGACCCGCAGCGCCCGGTCGTGGTGGGCAAGATGGTCTCGCCGCTCGCGGCTGGGCAGGCCGAGGCGACGGCCGACGGGCAGCGGATCGAGATTAAAGCTGAGGAAGAACTCGTCCTGCGCTGCGGTGAATCGAGCATCACGCTAACTCGCGCCGGTAAGATCGTCATCCGCGGCGCGTACGTGCTCTCGCGTTCGTCCGGCGTGAATCGGATCCAGGGCGGGTCGGTCGAGATCAACTAACGCAAGGCTCAGCTCGCCGCACGCAGAGCATCGATCTCGCTCCGCGCCTGCTTGCTAAGCCGCACGTCCTTCACCATGCGCTCGATCCATACGCGGTGGATGTGCAACCACGCGCCCTCCGGAAGACCGCGCTCGACGAGCGCTCCAGCGAGTGCGCCGCGCTCGGCCGCCTCGGCGAGACGCGCGTAATCGCTCACTGCAATGGGGCCGCGCTTCGCTTCCAGCGCGGCGACGTAGGCGCCATCGTAGTCCGAGAGCAGCCTCTTCCTATTGCGCGCAGCTTCGTCGCGGATCCGGTCGAGCCAGTGCGCGTGAACGCGCTGCCATCTCACCTCGTCGAGCTCCTCGACGCGCAAAATGTCGCCGGTCGAGCCCTCGTCGCATGCCAGGCGTGCTGCGATCGCACCGCACCGCTGGGGCGGGTACGCCTCGAAGGCGACCTCCGGAACGGGCTCGTCAACCGCCCCCGGTTCGTCCTGCCCGCCGGCTGTTGCGGCCGCTGTACCTCCGGTGGACTTCGCAGCAGGCGCCACGGCGGACGCCTCGATCGCGCCGAGCACCGGCGGCGGCGCGGGTGGCTCGCGCACCGGTGATGACGCCGGCGCGGGCCAGCGCTCCGCGCGCCCGGCTCCGTCCACCGCCGCAGCGGCCACGTACCGAGCCTGCGACGTCGCGCTCGCAGGCGGCGACTGCACAGACGGGGGCATCGGCTCCGCGGTTGGTGCGGACAGCGGCGGCGGCGCGTACTGGCGAGGCGGCTCCGGGGACATGGTCCACGGCGGCACCGACGCAGGCTGACTCGGCGGCACGGCAGCAGGTGAGTTCGAGCTCGCCCCCCAGCGCACACTGCTCACCGGCGCCGGTGTGCCCCCCTGCGGATCCGGGCGGCGCGATGGAGGCGCCCCCTCCCCATCGCCGCGCGCCGACGCCGGCACGAACGGCAGTCCCACAGTGCTTGACCGAGGTGGGATGCCGCGCTCGGGCACGCCCTGCCCCTGCGTGGAGGCGAACGGCAGCATCACCGACGATACCGTTAGCCCGAGCGCCTCGGTCTTCTCGAGAGGATTCTCGGGGAGCGCCGGCGTGCTCGCGCGCACGCTCGGCGGTGCGCGGTGGTCAGCCGTGATCGCTGCCGATGCGGGCGCGGCCTTGCCGGCCGTCGCCAGCGTCGGGACGGAGCTCGAGCCCCGCGCTGCGCCGCCAGAGAACGGCAGCGCGAGGGACGAGAGCAGGACGGCATTCGGCTCGAGCGTGCCCTCCACGCCGCGCTCGTCGTGTGCCCGCGCGGAGGGCGCCGCATCCGGTGTACCCGGTCCGCTCACGACCACGCGACCAGGGCGGTCTGGTCGATCGAGCAGCACGTGCGCACGCCACACGAGCATCGCGAGCCCGCGATCCGAGTCGATGACCAGCGTGTCGCAGCGCAGCTGGAGCCGCTGTGGGCCGGAACCATGATCGACCATCACGGCGGGCGCAACGGGCGCGAGCCGCGTCGACAGGCGCGCAAAGCGCGGGTGCAAATTTTCGAGGTAGATCACCTCCTCACCGAACGGCTGCGCGCGTTGCTGATCGGGCGGCGCGGCGTTGAAGTACGCCAGATCGAGGTCGTCGGGGAGCGGCCTCTCGTACCACCGGCTCGGTTCCCACCAGGCAGCGTGCCGCTGAAGGCACGCCACGCGCGAGGGCCACTTCGGCGCGATCGGACCGAAGCCCACCGGCGGGACGATGTCGCTGCGCGACGTGAGCCGAAGCCCGACAGGCAACAGATTGGGCGCCGGCACTCGGCCGGAGAGGTCAGCCCGCGCCGCGCTACCGAGCGGCCTGCCGGCTGGATTGCTTGTACCCGAGCCGCCGGCTGCGCGCTCCCACACCAGCGGCATGGTCGTGAAGGGTGCTGGATCGCCGAGCAATCCATCGCGGCCGAAATACCGATCGCCCACCACCTGAATCGACTTGTCGATCTCGCCGGCCACGAGCCGCGCCACGAGCGACGGCACGGGTCGTCCCTCCGGCGCGTACGCACGCCCGGCGACGAGCACCTCGGGGCGCTTCTTGAACGGCACCAGCTCCGATGCGAGCGCCAGACCGTCGCCCTCGCCCGTGTACACGTCGGCCTCGACGACAGGCACCTGCGTCGCAGCGAGCGGCGAAATCTCGGGCCGCAGCTCGAACGTCGTCTTACACACCACCGTGAACGCGAAGCTGCCATGCCGCGGCTGCCACCCGACCTTCGCCACGCCGAGGGCACACTCCGAGATCAGATCCATGCCGCACCTCGCAACCTGGCTGCACTCGTATGACCTCCGGCGTCAAGCTCGTGCGCGCCATACCTCGCGCCGCGGAATCACGAGCATGTCGAGACCAGCAGCCCTGTCGCCGCCGACCAGCTCCCCTCCCCAGGCTCGCGCCAGCGCACGAATACCGCGCGCACCGCGTCTTGCGCGGCAACGCCACACGGACGATCCTGGCCGGACACACTGCGGCCCTCTTGGGCCGCGCTTCCCCGAATGAAGGAGGAATGGATGGCTTCGAAACTGGTGACCGATAGAGAGAAGTCCAGCCGCGCGGTGGCTGCCTCTGCCGCGACGCACGCCGACGAGATCGCAAAAGGCTTCTCGGCCGAGCTCGCGCCGCACCTGAAATCCGGCGAAGCCATGCCCGACGTCGCGCTCCTCGTGCGGCTCATGGCGCGCCGGATCGCCGCGGACACGGCGGCGCTCGTGGCGGCCGACGATGCGCACGAGCACGAGCTCGCAGACGACGCCGCGCCGCGCGAGGCGCGCGACGAGGCCGCGGCGCGGCTGCGCTCGGCGCTCGTCGACGGGCGCGCGGCCATCGACGCGGCCTTCGGTCCGGCGGGGCTGCGCAAGCTCCGGCTCGACGGCGCAGTCCCGGAGGATCCCTCGGTGCTCGTCACGATCGGTGAGCGCGTCGTGAAGGCGCTGCGCGATGCGGACATCAAGCTCCCGAAGCCGAGGCGGGCGTCGATGAAGGTCGACCGCGCCGCGCTCGCCGGCGAGATCGACGCCGAGCTGCCGGCGCTCAGGAAGGCGCTCGCGAAGGCCGCGACCGAGGAGCGCGAGAAGGAGGCGACGCTACGCGCGAAGCAGCTCGCCATGCGCAAGAGCGACCGGAGCTTTGGGCAGGGCGCCGCGTGGCTCGCCACGAGCTGCACCTTCGCGGGCCTCGAGGACCTCGCCGCCAAGGTGCGCCCGTCCGGCCGGCGGCCCGGCCGGACCGCGGTCGAGGAGGAAGGGGAACCCGAGGAAACGGCGCCGCCCGAGGCGCCCGCGGAGCCCACGACGTCCGCAGACATCTGACCTACCGATCACGCACCGGTCGCGACGCACACGCGCCGTTCGCCACGCGCCGCTCGCTGTCGTGCGCGCTGCACACGCTCCGCAAAATCGTCGCACCGCCGCCCAGAAACGCGATGTTCCCGCGGCACACCGCGCTCCGAACCGCTCCCATCGCCCTCCGTCGCGAGCGCGTCCCGTCCGGAGCCCTCCGAACCGCCCCCGCAGCCGCATCACCGCCTTCCGGCGCGCTCCCCAGCCTCGTTGCCGCCGGAGCATGGCCTTCCGGGCGCCTCGTCGTGCTCCTCGCAACTCTCCAGCGCAGCTTCGCAGCTCGCTCCCCTCCCCCGCCCCATCCCTTCACCCGCCCCAGCTTGACCTGGCGCCCGCCACGCACGAGGATTCGCCCCGTGCCCCAGCGAAAACGCTACCTCTTCGTCTGCGTCAACCGCCGCCCGGACGGGGTCCCCAAGGGCTCCTGCGCCCAGCGCGGCGCCGAGGGCATCCACGCGCAGCTCAAGGCCGCCCTCGCCGAGCGCGGCCTCGCGAAGCTCGAGGTGCGCGCCTGCTCCGCCAGCTGCCTCGACGTCTGCTGGGTCGGCCCCGTCATCGCCGTCGAGCCGGACGGCTACTTCTACGGGCGCGTGACCCCCGCGGACATCCCGGAGATCGTCGACGCCCTCGCCGCGGGCCGCCGCGTCGAGCGGCTCGTGCTCCCGCCCGAGGACTTCACGGAGGCCACGGCCGGCCCGCCGCTGCCGGCGCCGCCCCGCGGCGCGCCCCCGGAGGCGTGATGGGCGGAGGCGTGATGCGCGGCTTCGAGTTCTGCGAGACCATGGCCGGGAGCTTCCACCTCGTCGAGTCCCCCGCCGACGAGCGGCCCATGTCGTTCACCATCCGCGCGCGCTCGCGCGGCCTCCTCGCCTTCCTGCGCAGGCCCGAGGTCGAGATCGAGGGCGAGATCGACGCCGAGGGGTTCGCCGATCACCGCTACCTGTCCGGGCGGCTCGGCCTCGATCTCGCGCGCACCGGCACCCTGCCCTACTCCTTCGAGTTCACCGCGAACGACGGCCGCCGCTGCGCGTTCGCCGGCCGGAAGACCGTGCGCCCGGGCGATCTCCTCGAGTCGATGACCCTCCTGCCCGGCGTCCTCGTCGGCGACGGGGGCGCCGTCATCGGCGAGGCGCTCCTCCGCTTCGACCTGCGGAGCGACCTGCTCCGGTTCTTGAGGAGCTTCCGGACCACGAGGTAGCCATGCGAAGGATCGAGCCCTCCACCAGCGCGGTCATCCTCATCGACGTCCAGGAGAAGCTCGCGGCCGCGATGCCGGCGCCCCAGATGGACGCCCTGACCCGCGCCGCGTCGGTGCTGATCGAGGCGGCGCGGCGGCTCGGCGCGGCGGTCATCGCGACCGAGCAGTACCCCGCCGGGCTCGGGCGCACGGTCGCGCCCATCGCCGAGAAGCTCGCCCAGGCGGGCGCGCCGGTCATCCACAAGATGGAGTTCTCCGCCTGCGACGCGCTCGATTTCGAGCGCGCCTTCAACGAGCGCGCGCCCCGCGCCGCCATCGTCGTCGGCATGGAGGCGCACGTCTGCGTCTTCCAGACCGTGCGCGAGCTCGCCGCGCGCGGCGTCGCGGTCCACGTGCCGCTCGACGGCGTCGCCTCGCGCCGCGACGACCACCGGCTCGCCGGCCTCGACCTCTGCCGCGCCGCAGGCGCCACCATCACCACCGCCGAGACCGTCGTCTTCGACTGGCTCAGGGTCGCCGGAACGGACGACTTCAAGCACCTGTCGAAGCTCATCCGCTGAGAACCCTGCGATCTCTGCCGGGCGCCGCGGCGACGAGGTCGCCGTGTCAGTTTGTCAGCCGCCGGCTCGGACGTTGTCAGACCCGTGCTCATCTGGACACGCCGGCGCCGCCTGTGACATGGTGACGCATGGCTGACGATCTGGCACAAATCGGAGCCCCCCCGAGCGCGCCTCCGCCCGCCGGCGCCGCGCCGCCGCCCGGCGCGCCGACGGTCCTCGTGGTCGACGACGAGCCGTCGAACGTCGCCTCGATCGAGAAGATCTTCCAGCGCGACGGCATGCGCGTCATCACGGCGGACAGCGCGAAGGCGGCGCTCGAGATCGTGCGCAGCCGCCGCGTCGAGGTCGTCCTCACCGACCTCATGATGCCGGGGGTCAGCGGGCTCGAGCTGCTCCGCGCGCTGAAGCAGCTCGCGCCCGACACCGAGGTCGTGATGATGACCGCGTACGGCACCGTCGAGACCGCGGTCCAGGCCATGCGCGAGGGCGCTTACGACTTCGTGGAGAAGCCGCTCAAGCGGATGACGATCATCAAGAGCGTCCGCAAGGCCGCCGAGCGCCAGTCGCTCGTCGCCGAGAACCGCTCGCTGCGGCAGGAGATCAAGCTGCTCATGAAGCGCGAGATCGTCGGCTCGAGCCCGACGCTCCGCCGCGTGCTCGACATCGCGACCCAGGCGGCGCCCTCGAGCGCCACGGTGCTCGTGCTCGGCGAGAGCGGCACCGGCAAGGAGCTGCTCGCGCGCTTCATCCACGAGCGCAGCGCGCGGTCGCGGGGGCCGTTCGTCGCGGTCAACTGCGCCGCCATCCCGGAGACCATCCTCGAGGCCGAGCTCTTCGGCCACGAGCGCGGCGCGTTCACCGGCGCCCTCGCGAAGCGCGACGGCCGCTTCGCCAAGGCGGCCGGCGGCACGCTGTTCCTCGACGAGATCGGCGAGCTCTCGCCGGCGGTGCAGGTGAAGCTCCTCCGCGTGCTGCAGGAGGGCGAGTACGAGCCCGTCGGCGGCGACACGGTCCGCGCCGACGTGCGCGTCGTCGCGGCCACAAACAAGGACCTCCGCGCCGAGGTCGCCGCGGGCCGCTTCCGCGAGGACCTGTTCTACCGGCTCAACGTGATCGCGATCACGGCGCCCCCGCTCCGGACCCGGCGCGAGGACATCCCGCTCCTCGTCGACCACTTCCTCGGCGTCTACTGCTCGAAGAACAACCGCCCCCGCCTGGAGGCGCCGCGCGACGTGCTCGCGCGCCTGACCGACTACACGTGGCCGGGCAACGTCCGCGAGCTCGAGAACGTGATGGAGCGCGCCGTGGTGCTCTGCCGCGCCGACCAGCTCTCGGTCGACGACCTGCCCGACTTCATCCGCGAGGCCGCCCCCGCCGAGCCGAGCTCGCTCACGTTCTCGGTCGGCACGCCCCTCGACGAGGTCGAGCGCAGGCTCATCCGCGAGACGCTCCGGCACGCCCGCGGGGACAAGTCCGTGGCCGCGCAGTTGCTCGGCATCTCCACCCGCACGATCTACCGAAAGCTCGGCGAGCTGGAGTGACCCCGCGCGCGCCGTCCGGCGGACCGGGCGCGCTCCGGCGCGCCGGCACCCCCCGTGAAAATCCATTTGTCACTTTGGCAGAGGGGGCTATCCCGGGCGCCTCGGGTGCGTCACCTTGGCGGGGCAGTCCCCGAATTTTCGTGAAAAGCCGGGGGAACTGCCAGCGATTGACCCCTGGCATGGAACCCGCTTAGAGGAGCATGGGCGCATGGGCATCGACGCGATCCTGAAGCGGTATTTTCCCTGGCTCTTGGGCGCGCTGATCGCGCTTGCCGCCTATTTCCAGGCGTCTGGCATGGGTCAGCTCGTGGCCTCGAGCGTCGCGGTCGACGCGCCGCCGGCGCCGGTCAGCCCGCCGCCGCGGTCGCCGACGTTCGGGTCGACCGCGAACACGGACCACGCGACGCACGCCGGGCCGATCCTCTCGCGCAACCCGTTCGACTCGGTGACCGGGCCGCTCGATGGCAAGCCGGTCGAGCTCCCGACCATCGAGCAGGAGATGAGCAACAAGGACCCGTACGCGGACCCGTCGTGCGACGGCGCCCGCGTCCTGCTCATCACGCAGGCCGACGATCCCGAGTGGTCGTTCGCGGCCATGGCCGGCTCGGACGGCAAGGCGATCTTGCGGCGGCAGGGGGATGAGATCAGCGGGCAGACCGTTTACTACGTGGGGTGGGACCGGGTCTGGCTGACCTCCGGCAGCTCGCGGTGCCAGTCCATCGTGGGCGGCAAGAACGCCGGCGCGCGCACCGCCGCGGCGCCGACGCCCGCGCCCGCGCCGACGGCCACGACGTCGAAGGCGACCGCCCGCGGCGGCAAGAAGGTCCCGCCCGAGATCGCCTCGAAGATCCAGCGGGTGAGCGAGACGGAGTTCAACGTGGAGCGCAGCGCCGTCGACCAGATCCTCGAGAACCAGGGCGAGCTGATGCGCTCTGCGCGCATCGTCCCCGAAAAGGAGGGTGACAAGGTGGTCGGCATCCGTCTCTTCGGGATTCGACCGGACTCGCTGCTCGGGACGCTCGGGCTGGAGAACGGAGATCGGCTGTCCAGCATCAACGGGTTTGAGATGAGCGATCCGCAGAAGGCCCTCGAGGCCTATGCGCGGCTCCGGACGGCGGACCGGCTCACGGTGAGCGTCAACCGCAAGGGCAAGCCGATGAACATCGACTTCAACATTAAATGAGCGCTGCGGACTGAATTCCAGGGACGAAAGCAGGGTAGTGGCATGGCGCGATGGATAGGTAGATTGAACGAGGGGAGCCTGCTCCGGCGAACGCTGGTCGTTATCGGCACGTTCGTCCTCGGCTCACTCACGTTCGTCGGGGTCATGAGCCTGGTCCTCGTGTCGGTCGCCAAGGCCGTCCTGCCGCCCCACGGCGCCGAAGGATCCGCGTCGGACGCGGCGGAAGAAGCCGAGGGCGAGGCCACCACCGGGACGAACAAGAGCGCCCTGGGCAGGACATCCCGCTCGAAGCGGCCGCGGCCCCCCTCGCCGGCCGAGCGCGAAAGCGCGCCGAACGCCGACTGAGCGGCGCCGCCCCCCCCAACCCAACCTCACGCAGAGAATATCGAGCCGACTGATGGTGATGACGACCCTCGAGCGATCCTGCTGCCTCCAGAGGAGGCTCCTCGCCGCGCCGGTGGCGGCGCTCGTGCTCGCCGCGGCGGCCCCGCCGGCCGCAGCGCAGCCCGCGAATCGCAGCACTCCCGTGCTGCGGACCCCTGGCCAGGGCGCGCCGGCGCCCGGCCGCCCCGGGGCCCCCTCGACAGCGCCGGGCGCGGGCGCTCCCGCTGCAGGCGCGCCGGGGGCGGCGGGCGCCGCGGGAGAACCGGGGGACGACCCGCTCGCCGGGGTCAAGCAGGGGGTCCAGGAGATCGAGTTCAAGCCGAAGCCCGGCGGCTACAAGGTCAGCTTCAACCTCGACGAGGCCGACCTGCCCGAGCTGGTGAAGGCGATCAGCAACATCACCGGGCGCAGGTTCATCTACGGCGGCAAGCTCCGGCAGATCAAGGCCACGGTGTACGCGCCGGAGAAGGTGACCGTCGCCGAGGCGTACAGCGCGTTCCTGTCGATCCTCGCCTCGAACGACCTCACCGTCATCCCCCACGGCCGCTTCCTCAAGATCGTGGAGACGCCCGGCGCGGTCTCGGAGACGACCCCCGTGTTCGGCACCGCCGCGCCCGTGCCCGCGGAGGACCGGTTCGTCACCCGCCTGTACCGGCTGTCCCATATCGACGCCAACGACGCGGGCGGCGTCCTGACCAAGTTCAAATCGAAGGACGGCGACGTCACCGTCTACCCGCCCGGCAACCTGCTCATCATCACGGACACCGGGTCGAACATCCAGCGCATGCTCCGGATCGTCGAGGAGATCGACGTCGGCGGCGCCGGCGACCAGCTGTGGGTGCAGCCGGTTCACTATGGCTCCGCCGCGGAGGTCGCGACGAAGCTGAACGAGATCGTGGACCCGAGGGCCGGCGGCGGTGGCGGCGGCAGGGCCGGCAGGGGCGCCCCCCCCGGCGCCGGCGGCACCGGCGCGCGCATCATCGCGGACGACAGGACCAACTCGCTCATCATCACCGCCTCCGAGCCGGACTACCTGCGCGTCCTCGGCATCCTGAAGCGGCTCGACGTGCCGCAGTCGGGGGAGGGGCAGGTCCACGTGCTCTCGCTCCAGCACGCCGGCTGCAAGGAGCTGTCGGCGACGCTGAACCAGGTCCTCGGCGGCAGCGGGGGCGGCGGCGGCGGCGCCGCCGTGGGCGGCAGGGCGGCCGCGCGCAACGCGCCTGCGGTGCCCGGCTCGACCGACGACATCTTCGAGGGCCAGGTCAAGGTCACCTGCGACGAGGCGAGCAACAAGCTCCTCATCACCTCGTCGCCCCACGATTACGCCCAGCTGCGCACCGTGATCGACCAGCTCGACGAGCCGCGACGGCAGGTGTTCATCGAGGCCGTGATCATGGACGTGGACGTCAAGCGCTCGCTCGACTTCGGCATCGGCTACCACGCCGGCGCGCCCTTCACCGGCCAGGCCGAGGACGACAGCGTGGTCTACGGCGGCAACAACATCGTCCCGTCGGTCGGCGGCCTGCCGACGCAGCTCGGCGCGCTCGCGCTGGGCGTCCGGGGCCCCGAGATCCAGGGCACGAGCAACATCCTCGGGACGGGCATCTCGATCCCGGCGTTCGGCGTCGTCCTCCACGCGCTGGCCCAGGACGGCGACTCCAACATCCTCGCGACGCCGCACATCCTCGCGACCGACAACGTGCCGGCCGAGATCTCGATCGGCCAGAACATCCCGCTGCAGACCAACGTGGGCGGCGGCGGGCTCGGCCAGCTCGCGAACCTCGCGGGCGGCGCGGGCGGGGCGGCGGGGCTCGGCGGCCTCGGCGGCCTGCTCGGCGGCCTCGGCGGGCTCGGCGGCACGGCCGCGCGCCAGGACGTCGGCACGAAGATCAAGGTCATCCCCCACGTCAACGACTCGGACCAGGTGCGGCTGGAGCTCACGGAGGAGATCTCGGACGCCGGCGCCCCCCTGGGCGCGCTCGGCGCGATCCCCATCAACAAGCGCACCGCGAGCACGACCCTCGTCGTCAGGGATCAGCAGACCGTGGTGATCGGCGGCCTGGTGCGCGACGCCCAGACCAGCCAGGAGACCAAGATCCCGGTGCTGGGCGACATCCCGGTGCTCGGATTCCTGTTCCGGCAGCGGGTCAAGACCATGACCAAGGCGAACCTCCTCCTCGTGCTGACGCCCTACGTCATCCGCGATCAGGAGGACCTCCGGGCCATCTTCGAGCGCAAGATGCAGGAGCGACAGGAGTTCATCGATCGCTACTTCGTCTTCAGCGACAGCGCCGCCTGGGAGCCGCCGCGCGACTTCAGCCGGGCGAACGGGCTCGTCGAGGATATCCGTCAGTCGATCCTGACCGAGGAGGAGCGGGCGCGCCTCGAGGAGGAGGCGCGGCCGAGGGGGCCGCAGGAGCACGCGCCGGTGGAGCCGGTCGGGCTGCCGACGTTCGGAGGCAAGGCCGGCGGGCCGATGGCGCCTGGTATGGTCGACATGGAGGGCGACGTGCCCCCGCCCCCGCCGCCGAACGGGGCGGCGCCGCCGGCGCGCCCGCGGCGACCGATCGGCGGACGGCAGATGGAGCGCGTCGAATGAGCATGCAGCAGCAGCAGTACCTCGGCGAGATCCTGGTCCGGCGGGGCGTCGTCCCCGCGGAGCGGCTCGCGCCGCTCTACGACACCGTCCGCGAGCGCGGACAGCTGCTCGCGGACCTCATCGTCTCCTCCAACATCGCCGACGAGGCGAGCATCGCGAAGGCGCTCGCCGAGGAGTGCGAGGTCGGCCTCCTCCCGCGCATCGACATCGACGCGGTGTCGCTCGAGCTCGCGAGCCGGGTGCCGATCACCTACGCCAAGCAGCACAAGATCCTGCCGCTCGCCGAGCAGGACGGGGTCGTCTACTGCGCGGTCGCCGACCCCCTCGACACGACCGCGATCGACGACGTGCGGGCGCTGTTCGGCAAGCCGGTCGAGATCGCGGTCGCCACGAGCGACGCGGTGCTGAACGCGATCAACCGCATCTGGGAGCGCAAGGAGGACGGCGGCGCGAAGCTCGAGGGCGACACGGCGCTCGAGGAGGACAACCTCGTCGACATCATCGACTCGGACGACGACGCCCCGATCATCGCCTGGGTCAACGGCCTCTTCGCGCAGGCGGTCCGCGAGCGGGCGAGCGACATCCACATCGAGCCCGAGGAGCGCGACGTCGTCGTCCGCTACCGGATCGACGGCGAGCTCTACATCGCGAAGCGCGCCTCGAAGCAGTTCATGGCGCCGATCATCGCCCGCGTGAAGATCATGGCGTCGCTCAACATCGCCGAGAAGCGGCTGCCCCAGGACGGCCGCATCACCCTGAAGATCGCGGGCAACAGCGTCGACATCCGCGTCTCGACGGTGCCGACGAGCCGCGGCTTCGAGCGGATCGTGATGCGCATCCTGCACAAGGCGTCGGTCCTGCTCGGGCTCGACGACCTCGGCTTCGCGCCGCGCGAGTACGCCATCATGGACGGGCTCATCCAGCGGCCGGACGGCATCATCCTCGTCACCGGCCCGACCGGCAGCGGCAAGACGACGACGCTCTACGCCTGCCTCAACCGGATCAACGAGCCGAGCCGGAACATCCTCACCGCGGAGGACCCGGTCGAGTACGAGATCGGCGGCATCCACCAGATCCACGTCCACCCCGGCATCGGGCTCACCTTCGCCTCGGCGCTCCGCGCGTTCCTCCGCCAGGATCCGGACGTGATCATGGTCGGCGAGATCCGCGACAAGGAGACCGCCGAGATCGCCATCCACGCGTCGCTGACCGGCCACCTCGTGCTCTCGACCATCCACACGAACGACGCGGCCGGCGCCGTGACGCGCCTGGTCGAGATGGAGATCGAGCCGTTCCTCGTGCGGAGCAGCGTGATCGGCATCCTCGCCCAGCGCCTCGTGCGCCTGCTCTGCCCGGCGTGCAAGGTCGCCTACCACCCCTCGGACTACGAGCTCCAGCAGCTCGGCCTCGACCAGGACCGGATCGCCTGGAAGGTGCGGCGCAAGGTCTCGAACCGCTACAGCGTGCACGGGCAGAAATATGACTACATCGGGCAGGACCTCGACCGGGCCGTGTTCTACAAACCCGGGGGCTGCGACGCCTGCAACCAGAAGGGCTTCGTCGGCCGGCGGGGCATCTACGAGCTGATGGTCATCGACGACGCCGTGGGTCCGCTCATCCTGAAGAGCGCAGACGCGCAGAGCATCAAGCGGGTCGCCATCTCCCAGGGCATGGATACGCTCCGCGACGACGGGGCGCGCAAGGTGCTCAAGGGCATCACCACCGTCGAGGAGGTCCTCGCGGCGACGCAGGAAGACGTCATCGTCGACGAGTAGGGAAGGCCGTGGCGGTATTCGAATACAAAGGCATCCTCGTCGGCACCGGCAAGCCGGTCAAAGGGGTCCGTGACGCGGAGAACGCGAAGGCCCTCCGGGTCGCCCTGCGCAAGGACGGCATCATGCTCACCGGCGCGACCGAGGAGCGGGCCGCGAAGGCGAAGGCGAAGCGCGATCTCAAGCTCTTCGCCTTCGCGGGCCGCCCCTCGACGTCCGAGGTCGCCATGATGACCCGCCAGCTCGCGACGCTCATCGGCGCCGGCATCCCCCTCTTCGAGTCGCTCAACGCGCTCATCGAGCAGGTCGAGAAGGAGTCCCTGAAGCGGGCCCTCACGCAGGTGCGCGAGCAGGTGCGCGAGGGCACGAGCTTCGCGAAGGCGCTGGAGGGGCACCCCACGGTCTTCCCGCCGCTCTACGTCAGCATGGTGCGCGCCGGCGAGGCGTCCGGCACGCTCGAGGGCGTGCTGCTCCGCCTCACGGTCTTCATGGAGAACCAGGCGAAGCTCGTGGGCAAGGTGACCGCGGCCCTCGCCTACCCGGCGCTCATGGCGATCATCGGCATGGGGCTCATCTCGGTCCTCATGATCGCGGTCGTGCCGAACGTGAAGGACATCTTCGCGTCGATGGACCAGACGCTGCCCTGGTACACCTCGGCGCTCATCGGCACGTCGGCGTTCGCCTCGAGCTACTGGTGGCTCGTGCTGATCGTGATGGTCTCCGCGGTGTACGGGTTCCGCCGCTGGCTGCGCACGCCGAAGGGGCGCCTCAAGTGGGACACGTTCGTGCTCAGCGCGCCCATCTTCGGCAAGCTCATCCAGATGCTGTCCATCGCGCGCTTCGCGCGGACCCTCGCGACCCTGCTCTCGTCGGGCGTCGCGCTCCTCAGCGCGATGGACATCGTTCGGAGCGTGCTCGGCAACGCCGCCCTGGAGAAGGTCATCGCCGACGCGATCAGCTCGATCCGCGAGGGCCAGAGCATCGCCGATCCGCTGAAGCGCAGCGGCCGCTTCCCGCCGATCGTCATCCACATGATCGCCATCGGCGAGAGGAGCGGGCAGCTCGAGGCGATGCTGGAGAACGTCGCCAACGCCTACGACTCCGAGGTCGAGACCCGCGTCCAGGTGCTCACGAGCCTGCTCGAGCCGCTCATGATCGTCATCATGGGCGGCACGGTCGCGTTCATCGCGATATCCATCCTCATGCCGCTCATGCAGATGTCGAACTTCGTCGGGTAGAGGGCTTCATGGGGCGCCGGAGACACCGAGAGAGCACGATTTTCTTCCCGTGGGAGCGCGGCGGCGGGCTCTTCCGGCGGAGCGGCGTGGCGCGCGCGCGGCCGTTCGCCGCCGGCCTGGGGATGGTGCTCCTGCTCCTGCTCCTCGGCGCGCGCGAGCGGCGGCTCGTGGGAATTCGCTCGACGCGCGCCACGTTGTCTGTCGTCCACGGGGCGATCACGCTGTACCGCGCCGACCACGAGCGGCGGTGCCCGGCTTCGCTGGAAGAGCTGAAGCGCGAGGGATACCTCGCGATCGATCTGGTCGACGCCTGGGGGAGGCCGCTCCGGCTCACCTGCCCTGGCAGGACGGACGCGGAGGGATACGATCTGATGAGCGACGGTCCGGACGGCGAAATCGGCGGCCTTGACAGGGTGGAGTGAGGGACATGGAGACGAACAGGGCAATGAGGATTCGAAGGTTGGGCCGGAGGCTCTCGCGGGGCGTGACCCTGGTCGAGGTGCTGATCGTGGTGACGATCATGGCGATCATCGCCGGCGGCGCCACGCTCGTGCTGTGGCCGAAGCTCGAGGCCGCGAAGGTCAGGAGCGCCTACACCGGCACGTCGGTCATCAAGACGGCGGCGGATCAGTACCAGAACCTCGGCGCGGGCGGCGAGGGCTGCCCGACCATGCAAGCGCTCGTGAGCGCGAAGCAGATCGACGCCAACAAGACGGACGACCCCTGGGGGCAGCCGTACCGGATCAAGTGCGAAGAGGGCGATATCCGCGTCTACTCGATTGGCAAGGACAAGAAAGAGAGCACCCCGGACGACATCCGGGACAACATGAGACAGTCCGAGATCAGCAAGATCGCGGAGATGTGACGCCGACGCGGAGGGAGCGCTCATGACACGCCGCCTGCGCACGAGGGGAGTCACGCTTGTCGAGGTGCTGATCTCCGTCACGGTGATCGCGCTCATCAGCGGCTCGGTGATCCTCGGCATGGGCGCGGTCACGAGCGCCCGGCTGAAGCGGAGCGCGGCGCTGCTCGCGGGCGCCGTCCGGGTCGCCTACGCCCACGCGAACGCGAAGTCGAAGCCGATGCGCCTGGTCTTCGATTTCGAGGAGCGGATGATCGTGCTCGAGGAGTCCACGGGCGAGCTCCTCGTCGAGAGGAACGACCGGACCGGCGGCGCCGCCGCGGCCACGGAGGCCGAGCGGGCGGCGGTGGCCGAGGCCGAGGCGATCCTGAAGGGGCCCCGCGCGCCGCGGCCGTCGTTCGAGCCGACGAAGGCGTTCGGCTTCGACCCCACGAGCGACAAGCCAGGCAAGGAGCTGTCGAGCGGCGTCCGCTTCCTCCAGGTGGAGACAGGGCACCAGGACGAGCCCGTGACGGAGGGGCGCGCCTACCTGTACTTCTGGCCTGGCGGCCAGACCGAGCACGCGGCCGTCCAGCTCTCGCTCGGCGGCCAGGAGACCGAGGACGCCGTGATGACGCTGCTCGTCTCGCCGCTCACCGGCAAGACCGAGATCAGGCGAGGCAAGGTGAGCATGCCGAGGCCGCGCGACGACGCCGAGGAGTCGGAGCGCGAGGACACGGGGTTCTGATGCGCGCCCGCGGCTTCACCCTGCTCGAGATCATGGTGGCGGTGGCCATCCTCGGCCTCGGGCTCACCGCGATCCTCTCCGCCCAGGCCGGCGCCTTCTCGGCGGCGGCGCACGCGCGGAACATCAGCCTCGCGAACGGGCTCGCGCGCTGCAAGATGACCGAGATCGAGGAGCGGCTCGCCAAGGACGGCCTGCCGGCGCTCGACGAGGCCGACAACGGGCCGTGCTGCGAGGGCGACGAGTCGACCTTCATCAAGTGCTCCTGGCGCATCGACAAGCCGGAGATGCCCGAGCCCAACTACGGCGAGCTGGATCTCGATACGAACCTCGAGGGGCTCGGCGAGCTCACCAAGCCGGCCGAGTCGAGCGGCTCCGCCGCCCCGAGCGGCAGCCTCGACGATCTCGCGCAGTCGCTCGTCGGCGCGCCGGGCGGCGAAGGGAGCGGCGAGTCCGCCGGCGGGATCGCGGGGCTCCTGCAGCCGTTCGTGGACATGCTCGCGCCGACGCTCCAGCCGATCTTCGAGGCGAGCGCGCGGCGGGTGACGGTCAAGCTGACCTGGCAGCAAGGGTCGCAGGAGCACGCGCTCGAGCTCGTGCAGTGGGTCACGGTGCCCCAGATGGGCCAGCCCGATGAGACAGGCGCGGGCGGCGCGGGCCAGGGAGGAGGGGGCTGACCATGACGGCGCGAAGGGCGAGCTCTCTCCGCAGGCGCCGCGGCCGATCGGGCGGGGTGACCCTCCTCGAGGTCCTCGTCTCGATCTCCATCCTGGCGCTCATCGGGACGCTCATCTACGGCGCGTTCGACGGCATGAGCCGGTCGCGCGCGGGCATCTCGCGCATCAGCGACCGCTACCACCAGGGCCGCGGCGCGATCGCCCGCATCTCGCGCGAGCTCCAGGCGGCGTTCCTGTCCCGGCACCAGCCGGCCGACAAGAACATCGCGGTGCGGCTCACGGCCTTCGCCGGGCAGGACTCGTCGCCCGCCGACCGCGTCGATTTCACCGCGTTCGCGCACCGGAGGCTCGTCAGGAACACGCACGAGTCGGACCAGTGCGAGGTGGGCTATTTCGGCTCGCGCGACCCCGATCGCGACAAGCTCGATCTCGTGCGGAGGGAGGCGAAGGTCATCGACCTCGAGCCGACGAGGGGAGGCGTCGTCAACGTGCTCGCCGAGGACATCGAGAGCTTCAATGTCCAGTACCTCGATCCCGTCACCGGGGAGTGGGTCGACTCGTGGGACTCGACCCAGCCGGCGGCGCAGTTCGAGCGGCTCCCGTCGCAGGTGTGGGTGACGCTGGTCCTGAACGGCGGGCCGGGCGGCAAGCCCATCCAGTTCGAGACGAAGGTGCCCATCCCGATGCAGGTCCCCATCGCCTTCGGGGCCAACTGAGCCATGAGCCACCCGAGGAGCCCCCACGCCGAGGAGCGCGCCGCCCCCACCCTGCCGGGCGGACGCGGCCGCCTCCGCCGCCTCCGGAGGCGGCGCGACCGGCGGGGCGTGGCGCTCGTCATGGTGCTCGGCGCGATCACGGTGCTCACCGTGTTCCTGACCGAGCTCCAGGAAGAGACCTCCACCGAGCTCTCGGCGGCGCTCGCCGATCGCGACGCGCTCCGGGCCGAGTACTACGCGCGGAGCGCCGTGAACCTGTCGCGGATGCTCATCGCCTCCGAGCCGAGCGTCAGCTCGACGCTCGGGCCGATGCTCGCCATGATCGGGCTCAAGGGCAATTTCCAGGTGCCGGTCTGGAAGTTCACCGACATGTTCCTCGGCCCGTTCAACGCGCAGCTCGTCGAGCCGGGCGCGGCGCCGCCCGCCGAGGCCACCGGCCAGGCCAGCGCGGCGACGGGCAAGAACCTCGGGCTCACCGGCGGCGGCCGCTTCGAGCTCAAGATCGTCGACGAGGACTCGAAGATCAACATCAACCGCGCCGCCGACGACGTGGGTGGCATCGCGGATCAGATCGCCATCGGGGCACAGCTGGTCAGCCTGATGAGCCCCGCCCAGTACAATGCGCTCTTCGAGGAGCGCGACGGCGACGGCCAGTTCTCGGATCGCACGACCATCTGCAGCGCGCTCATCGACTGGGCCGACCCCGGCGACCAGACGTTCGCCTGCGACTCGTCGACGAACGCCCCGAGCTCCACCGGCGCCGAGGACAGCTTCTACCAGACGGTCGGCCTCCCCTATCAGCGCAAGAACGCCCCCTTCGACTCGTTCGAGGAGCTGCGCCTGATCCGGGGCATGAGCGACGACTTCTGGGCGACGTTCGTCGACCCGGATCCGAACAACCCGGACAAGCGGGTCCTGACCGTCTGGGGCAGCCGGAAGCAGAAGGTGAACGTGACGTCGGCGAACGCGCAGCTTCTCCTCACGCTCACCTGCAGCGACCAGTTCGTGGACATCGCGGCGACGCCGCTCTGCACCGACGTGAACCAGCAGACGGCGTTCCTGACCGTGGCGTCGCTCGTGCAGAGCATGACGGGCGGGATCCTCTTCCCCACCCCGAAAGATTTCGTCGACGCCATGACCCAGAAGACCGGCAATTCGCTCGGTGCGATGCTCGGGCAGCAGCTCAAGGCGATGGGCGTCGAAGCGGTCAAGTTCAAGCCGAACGCCACGAAGTCCCTCGGCAACAGGAGCAGCTTCCTGAGCATCTATGCCGATGGCATCGTCCCGGGGAACAAGCGGGAGACGCGCGTACGCGTACATGCTGTGCTCGATCTCACGGGGGCAACGAAGATCACCGATACAAGGCAGGACGGGTCGGGCTCCCCTGGGCCCGACCCCAATCAGCCCAACGCGAATCAGACCGGCGCCCCCGCGACGCCGGAGACGTACGAAACGCAGGTACGATCGAACCCCGCCGGGACGATCATCTACTATCGGATCGAATAGGACACCCCTCCGGGAAGAAGCGCGGAAATGCACAGGCTGCTCGGGATAGATGCTGGAAAATCCGTGGTGCGGGCGGCGCTCATCCGCACCTCGTACAGGAGGGTCTTCGTCGAGGCCCTCGGCGAGGCGGCCATCACGGACGCGGTCTCCGAGGCCGAGGCGATCCGCGCCGCCGTCGGGCTCCACCGCCCCGACGGCGCGTCGATCGCGCTCTCCGGGGAGCGGTCGTTCTACCGCCGCCTCGATCTGCCCGCGGCCGCGCACAAAGAGGTCGAGAACGTCCTCGGCTTCGAGCTCGAGGCCACGGTGCCGTTCGAGATGGAGGACGCGGTCTTCGACTACCGCCTGCTGAAGCGGCCCCCCAGCGCCGAGACGCTGCCGGTCTTCGCCGCGGTCGCGCGCACGGACGACGTGCGCGAGCGCATCGCCGTCGTGAAGGAGGCGCTCGGCTTCGAGCCGGAGCGCGTCGCGCTCGGCGCGGTGGCGCTCGCCAACCTCGAGGCCGTGATGCCGGAGCTCGCCTCGCCGTCGCCCGCCGGCGCGAGCGTGCCGATCGCGCTGCTCGACCTCGACCACCTCACCTCCGAGATCGTGATCCTCTCCGGCGGCGAGCCGGTCTTCGCCCGCACGCTGTCGCGGGGGACGGCCGGGCTCCCCGGCTCGGCGCCGGCGCTCGCGCGCGAGCTCCGCCAGACGTTCGCGGCGTGGCGCAACCTCGGCGGCGAGCCGCTCGCCGGGCTGTACCTCGTCGGCGGCGGCGCGACCGCCCAGGGCGCGGAGATGTTCCTGTCGACCCAGCTCGGCCTCACCATCCTGCCGCTGCCGACCCCGCGGCTCGAAGGGATCACGCCCGAGCAGGCCGCGGCGCTGCCCCGCTTCGCCAAGGCGCTCGGGCTGGCCCTCGGGCTGACGCCGAAGACCAAGGGGTTCAACCTGAGGCGGGGCGCGCTCGAGGCCGAGCGCAGCTACCCCTTCCTGCGCGAGAAGATCCCGATCCTCGCCGGCCTCGGCACCGTCATCGCGCTGAGCTTCGGGTTCTCCATCGTCGCGGAGCTGCGCACCCTCGACGCGGAGCGCGAGCTCCTGCTCGCGTCGCTCGCGACCGCCTCGCGCGACGTGCTCGGCGAGGAGACGAGCGACCCGCAGAAGGCGCGCGAGCTGCTCGACCAGGGCCCCGCCGCGGCCGACGAGGACCCGATGCCCCGCGTCGACGCCTTCGACGTCATGGTGCAGCTCTCGAAGGCCGTGCCGAAGGAGATCACGCACGACGTGCTCGAGCTCGACGTGAACCGCGGCCACGTGACCCTCCAGGGCGTCGTCCCGTCGGTGTCGGACGCGCAGATCATCGCGGATCACCTGAAGGAACACCGCTGCTTCCGCGACGTGAAGATCGGGCGGACGAGCCAGTTCACGGAGGGCAAGCACAAGTACGTCCTCGAGCTGGATCTCAAGTGCGAGGACAAGAAGAAGAAGAAGACCGGCGCCGCGGATGGAGCGGACAGCGCCTCGGCCGGCGCGCCGGACAAGCCGGAGGGATCGCGATGACGCTCCGCGAGCGACTCGACAAGCTGGAGCCGCGCGAGCGCCGGCTCCTCACCCTCCTCCTCGGATTCCTGGGGGTGATCGTGCTCCTGCTCGTGCCCATCGGGCTCGCGAGCATCGCCTCCGGCAAGCGCACCGAGAACCACGAGGTTCGCGATCTGCTGCAGTCGATCTACGAGGCCTCGGGGAAGGTCAGCGAGCGAAAGGCGCAGAAGGACGCGCTGATCGCGCGCTACGCGCGGCCTGCGCCGCCCCTCGCCGGCTTCATCGAGGAGGCGGCGAAGCAGCAGGGGCTCACCGCGGCCGAGTCGCAGGATCGCCCCGACGTCCCGC
This sequence comes from Sorangium sp. So ce1014, assembly GCF_051521505.1. Taxonomy (NCBI): domain Bacteria; kingdom Pseudomonadati; phylum Myxococcota; order Polyangiales; family Polyangiaceae; genus Sorangium; species Sorangium sp. So ce1014. The sequence goes on along the minus strand of NZ_CP150356.1, from coordinate 12,286,559 downwards.
ACGGCAAGAAGTACACCGAGCGGGTCACGGTGGTGAAGATGCACCGGATCGGGATGCTCGGGCTCGCCAAGATGCTCGAGCGCATCGAGAGCTCGGGCCACCCGGTCGCGGTGACGAAGCTCAACATCAAGCCGCGCGCCGGCGAGCCGGACTCGTACGAGGTGGAGCTCGGCGTGTCCGCGTTCGACCGGAAGGGTGACCCCCAGCCGGCGAGCCCTGCGCCGGCCGCGCCCACGGCCGCCGCCGACGAGGAGGAGCAAGAGCCATGAAGGAGCGCCTCGTCAAGATCGCGAAGTGGGCGGCCTACCCGCTCTTTTACCTCTTCTGTCTGGGCCTCTTCGGCTACCTCACGTTCCCCTACGACCGGCTCAAGGATCGGCTGATCGCCGAGTTCGATCGCACGCAGCAGAAGCGGGGCTCCGGCCCGGCGCAGCGCCTCGAGATCGACGAGCTCGACTCGTACTGGTTCACGGGCGTGGAGATGAAGGGGGTGCGGCTCATCCTGCCGCCGAACGAGCTCGGATCGAGCAGCAGGCCGAGCGGCGCCGCCGCCTTCACCTCGGGCGACGCCGCCAAGGACAGCGCGCCGAAGCCGAGCGTCATCGAGATCGAGGAGGCGCACGCCCGGGTGAAGATCCTGCCCTTCCTGATCGGGCGGATGCGGATCTCGTTCTGGGCGAGCGTGTTCGGCGGGGAGGTCGAGGGCGTGGTCCCGATGGGCAAGTCGGACGGCGACGTGCACGTCGAGGTCTCGGACGTGGAGCTCGCCCAGGTGGAGCCGCTCGGGGACATCCTCGGCCTGCCGATCGCCGGCACGCTGAGCGCGAACCTCGATCTCAGCGCGCCTGAAGGCAAGTTCAACAAGGCGAACGGCGCGCTCGAGGTCTCGGCCAAGGAGGTCTCGGTCGGCGACGGCAAGACGAAGATCCAGGGGCTCATCGCGCTCCCGGAGGCGAAGCTCGGCGAGCTCCTCCTGTCGGCGGAGGCGAAGGACGGCGTCCTCAAGATCACGAAGATGAGCGCGAACGGCCAGGACCTCGAGCTCGACGGCGACGGCAAGGTCAACATGCGCGAGCCGTGGAACAACTCCACGGCGGACCTCTACGTCCGCTTCAAGTTCGCCGACGCCTACCGATCGAAGAACGACGTCACCAAGTCGCTGCTCGGCGCGCCGGGGTCGAGCGTGCCCGGGCTGATCGAGATGCAGCAGCCCAAGATGAAGCGGTCGAAGCGCGCCGACGGCTTCTACGGCTGGCACGTCCACGGCGCGCTGAAGCGGCCGCGGTTCGATCCGCACGCGGGGGACTCGCCCGCCGCGCGGGGCCGCGGCAAGACCGGCGACTCTCCGGGCTCGGGCGCGGCCGCGACCGCCAGGAAGCCCGGGGGCGTGAACCTCCCCCTCGGCGCCTCGGAGGCCCCCGCGCGGGACAGCGAGGAGGAGGCGAGCCCTCCTCCGCTGATGCAGCCGCCGCCGCCGCCGCCGCCGCCGTCCACCGAGGATGAATCGCCCACGGGCGAGGCGCGGTCGCGGCCGACGCCCCCTCCGCCCGCGGAAGGCGAGGGCGCGCCTCCGGTCGAATAGGACCTCGACCTCACGCTCCAAGGACAAGGCCATGCGGGACCCCAGCTGGCAGCAGAACCGGCGCATTCTGCTGATCGACGACAACGAGGCCATCCACGGGGATTTCCGCAGGATCCTCCGGTCCGACGCGGAGCGATCGACCTTCGATAGCCTCGAGTCGGCGCTCTTCCGCGAAGCGCCCGGCCGGAGGCCGGTGAGGTTCGAGCTCACGACCGCGACCCAGGGCGCGGAGGGGCTGGAGAAGGTCCGTGAGGCGCAGCAGCGCGGCGCGCCGTACGCCCTCGCCTTCGTGGACGTGCGCATGCCGCCGGGGTGGGACGGCATCGAGACGCTCTCGCGCATCTGGCAGGAAGACGGCGCGATCCAGGCGGTCCTCTGCTCGGCGTACTCGGATTACTCCTGGGAGGAGATCTCCACCCGGTTCGGGAACACCGACAACCTCCTCATCCTCGCAAAGCCGTTCGACCCGAACGAGGTCCGCCAGATGGCCTTTGCGCTCACCGAGAAGTGGAACCAGCGCCGCGCCCTGTCCGGGGCCAACCACAAGGTGTCGGCGCAGTACACGGTGACCAAGATCCTCGTCGAGTCGACGACGCTGTCGTCGGGCGTCCTCGCGCTCCTCAGCGCGCTCGGGGAGACGCTCGGCTTCCGGTTCGGCGCCCTGTGGCTCGGCGACGACGAGAGCGACGGGCTGCGCTGCGAGCACACCTGGAGCGCCGCGCCCGACGACTCGGCCGCGCTCGAGGCGGCGACCCGGGGTACGCGGTTCGCCCGCGACGCGGGGCTGCCCGGCCGCGCGCTCGCCCAGGGGGAGCCGAGCTGGTTCTGCGACCTCGACGCGGTCGAGGACGACCCGCGCGCGCGGGCGGCGCGGGGCGCCGGCCTCCGCTTCGCGGTCGAGCTCCCCATCGCGGTCCGCGCCGACGCGCAGGTCGCGGCCGTGCTGGAGCTCATGGATGCCGAGCCGCGCGAGCCCGACCCGGGGCTGCTCGACGTGCTGCTCGCCATCGCCGCCAAGGCCGGCCACTTCATCGGCAGCAAGCGCGTCGAGGCGGCCCTGCGCCGGAGCGAGGCGAACAACCGCGCGCTGCTCTACGCCATCCCCGACACGATCCTCCGGATCAGCAGCGACGGCATCTGCCTGGACTTCAAGGCGTCGAGGGAGTCGAGGCCGTCGCTCCGCGCCGAGGATTTCGTGCACCGGCACGTCGCCGACGTGTTCCCTGCGCGCGTGGCAGAGCAGATCACCGAGCTCGTCGCGCGGGCGCTGGCCGACGACGCGACGCACGTCTTCGAGTACCAGGAGCAGCTCCGAGAGGGCACGCGCGACTACGAGGTCCGGATCGCCGGCAGCGAGCAGGCCGAGGCGGTCGTGATCGTGCGGGACATCACCGAGCGCAAGCGCGCCGAGGCGGAGACCGAGGCGCGGCGCGCCCGGGAGGAGGCCCTCCGGGCGCAGAACGAGATCCTTGCGGCGCTGTCGACCCCGCTCATCCCCATCCACGACGATGTCGTCGTGATGCCGCTCGTCGGCGCCCTCGACGCGCAGCGGGCGCGCCGCGTGCAGGAGACGCTGGTCCGCGGCGTCGCGGCCCGCCGCGCGCACGTCGCGATCCTCGACATCACCGGGGTGCCGCGGATCGACGGCCAGTGCGCCGACGAGCTCCTGCGCGCCGCCAGCGCGGTGCGCCTGCTCGGCTCGGAGGTGATCATCACGGGCCTGAGCCCCGAGGTGGCCAGGACCCTCGTCGCGCTCGGCGTCGACATGAGCGGGATCGTCACGCACACCACCCTGCAGGACGGCATCGCCTCGGCGATGGCCTCCGCCGGCGCCCGCCGGAGGCCCGGGCGGCGCCGCGCGAGGCGGCGCAGGTAGCGGCGGGGCGGCGCGCAGAGCCGGCGCCGGCCGCTCACAACGCCGCGGAGCGAAGCGCGGGTCGTGATCAAATTTGAACATGAAGGCGGGAAGACGAGACCCAGGATCTTCCCGCCTTCATGTGAGCTCTCTCCACGTCGCGACCGCTCAGCGCATCGGCAGGCCTGCTCTGCTCAGCGCTTGGCCGCGTGTCTGTCGAGGGCGGCGAGGACGCGGTCGTAGTCGGGCGGCAGCTCGACCGGCGGGTTGGCGTGCCGGCTCGTCACGTCCGCGAGCGCGCGCTCGTGGTATTTCACCTTGAACTCCGTGAACTTGAGGCCGTTCGCGGTCGAGACCACGACGACCCGCTGGCGCTTCTCCACGAGGCCCTTCTTCACGAGCTTCTCCAGGGCGGCGAGGGCGACCGCCGTGTGCGGGCACGTGTACATCCCGGTGCGATCGGCGCGCGCCGCCGCGTCGCAGAGCTCGTCCTCGGTCACCTCCTCCGCGACCCCGTTCATCGCCTGGAGGGCCAGCATCGCCCTCGGCGCGCTCACCGGGTTGCCGATCTGGATCGCGCTCGCCAGCGTCTCGCCCGCCTTCATCGGCTCGACCTCGCTCCGCCCCTCGGCCCACGCCCGGTAGAGCGGGTTGGCGCGCGCCGACTGCGCCACGCACAGCCGGGGGAAGCGCGTCGTCAGGCCGAGATCCTTCAGCATCTTGAAGCCGGCGTAGAGGGCGTAGGCGTTGCCCAGGTTGCCGCTCGGCAGGACGACCCAGTCGGGCAGCGTCCAGTCGAACTGCTGCACGATCTCGAACGCCACGGTCTTCTGGCCCTCGAGGCGCAGGGCGTTCATCGAGTTCGCCAGGTAGACCACGCCGTCGGCCGAGAGCCGCTGCACGATGGCCATGCAGCCGTCGAAGTCGGTGTCCAGCGAGAGGACCAGCGCCCCCGACGCGATCGGCTGGACCAGCTGCGCCGTCGACACCTTGCCCCGCGGCAGGAGCACGACCACCGGCAGGCCGGCCGCCGCGCCGTACGCCGCGAGCGAGGCCGACGTGTCCCCGGTCGACGCGCACGCGATCGCGCGCACCTCGAGGCCCTCGCGGATCGCCTTGTTCACCACCGAGACGAGCACCGTCATCCCGAGGTCCTTGAACGACCCCGTATGGCTGTTGCCGCAGAGCTTCACCCAGACCTCATCGAGCCCGAGCGAGCGGCCGTAGCGATCTGCCCAGAACAGGTTGGTGCCGCCCTCGTCCATCGACACGATGGCATCGTCCGGGACCTGGGGAGAGACCCACTCCCGCTTGCCCCAGACCCCGGATCCGTAGGGCCACACCGTGCGCTTGTAGCGCTCGTCGAAGAGCTTCATCCACGTGGCGGGGCTCCGATCGCGGAGCGCCTCGATGTCGTGGGCGACGTCGAGGAGGCCGCCGCAGGTCGGGCAGCGGTAGAGGGGCTGCGTCAGCGGGTAGCTGCCGGGGCAGCCGGTCAGACATCGGAATGCAGCAGAGTAGGCCATGGCGATACGGATCTCCTGGGTGGCGGGAAGCGCCCGCGGGAGGTGGTGTCGGGTTCAGTCGAAGCGTGGGGCTTCCATGCCGAGCCGCCTATAGAAGTAGATCGCCGCGTTCCTGGCAAACGATCCCTGCGGGACGTAGACGTCGTCCGGCTCGTGGAGCGGCTCCTCCGCCGAGAGCGGCCCGTCGCGGTCGCCGGCCAGCCGCTCGAGGTCCTCGACGAACGCCTCCATCGAGGGATAGCGGTTCTCCGGGCGCTTGCGGATCGCCTTCAGGATCACCGACTCGAGCAGCGGATCGATGCTCGGGCGCCGCTCCGAGGGGCGGGGCGGCGGGGTCACGAGCTGCCGGGCGAGGAGCTCGGACTGATCCGAGCGCGGGAACGGGAGCTCCCCGGTGAAGGTCCGGAACATGACGACGCCGAGCCCGTAGACGTCGGTGCGGGCGTCGGGCCTGTCGCTCACGACCTGCTCGGGCGCCATGTACTCGAGCGTGCCCACCGCGGTGCCGGTCGCCGTGATGTGGTCTGCGGCCTGCATCTTCGCCAGGCCGAAATCGAGCACCTTGACCGCGTACGGGTCCCCCTGCGCGCCCACGAGGTAGAGGTTGTCGGGCTTCACGTCGCGGTGAATGATCCCGGCCCGGTGCGCGGCGGCGAGCCCGGACGCGGCCTGGGCGAGCACCGGGAGGGCGAGGTCCGCCTCCATGCGGCGCTCGCGCCGGAGCCAGTCGCCGAGCGACTCGCCGAAGAGGTACTCCATGACGATGTACGGCGCGTCGTCGGAGGAGCGCGTGCCGGCGTCGAGCACCCTGACGATGTTCGGGTGCCCGATCATCGCGGCGCTCTGCGCCTCGCGCACGAACCGCTCGCGCGTCCGCTCCGCCCGGGACGCGAACGACTCCAGGACCTTGATCGCGACCGGCTGCCCCGTCTCGAGCTCGATCGCGAGATAGACGCGCGCCATCGCGCCCTTGCCGAGGTAGCCGCGCACCTCGTAGCGCTCCCCAAGGACGGTCCCCCGCAGCCGGGTCGGCTTGAACCGGAACAGGTCGACGCGCCGCGCCTCGGCGAGCTCCGCGCCGTCGTAGGGGCAGAACCGATGGCCCGCGTCGTACTCCCGGTGGCAGCGCGCGCAGAACATGGCCCCGCATCGAATAGCGCCCCGCGCTCCGGCCATGCAAGAGCTCCGCGCTCGCCTCGGCGCCGCGCTCGCCTCGGCGCCGCGCTCACCTCGGCGCCGCGCTCACCTCGGCGCCGCGCTCACGCCGCCTTGCGCGGCGAGCGCCCCGTCAGCTTCGTGTACGCGTGATAGCCGAGCCAGCGGAGCGGCTCGGGCGGGACGCCCCCGAGCGGGTACATGTAGAAAGGCAGGTCCTGCCACCGCGCGTCGTCGCCCGCGTAGATGTCGCACAGCACGCGGCCCGCGAGGTTGCCGAGCGTCACGCCGTGGCCGCTGTAGCCGAGGGCGTAGTACACGTTCCGGTGCTCGCCGCGCACGCCCATGCTGCAGATCCGGCTCATCGTGATCCCGAGCGTCCCCGTCCAGCGGTGCGCGATCCGCACCCGCTCGGCCTCGGGGAAATAGCCGACGAGCCGGCGCCGGATCGCCTCGAACGCCGGCCCCGCCGAGCCGGGGGAGCCCGGGTAGGAGGTCTGGTTCCCGTAGAGATAGGCATAGGCCGCGTTGCTGCCCCCGCCGAACACGAGCTCGCCGGCGGGGGTCATGCTGGCGTATGCGATGCGGTCATGGTCGTCGCTGAAGCCGGCGACCTGCCCCCAGCCGAGCGCGGCGCGCACCCCAGGGTCGAGCGGCTCGGTCGCGATCACGTGCGAGTGCAGCGGGAAAATTCCGGTCTTGAAGTAGCCGAGCCGCGGCGTGTAGCCGTTTGTCGCGAGCACGATGGCCGAGGCCCGGACGACACCGCCCGGCGTGGTCAGCTCGATCGTGCGTCCCTCCTGGATCCGGAGCACCGGGGTGTCCTCGTGGAGGGCGACCCCCCACGCGAGGAGGAGCGGGCGCAGGCTGCGCAGCAGGTCAACCCCGTTGAGCTGCCCCTCGGTCGCGTCCAGCACGGCCCCGGCCGCCCCGCGGAGGCCGAGCCGCGTCGCGAGCGTCGCGCCGTCCAGGTACTGTAGCGGAATGCCCCACCCGGCGAGCTGCTCCACCCGCGCATGCGCCGCCTCCGCCCGCCGGGCATCCGTGAGCACCTCCAGGCAGCCGTCGCGCCGGTGGCGCACCGGGAGGTCATGCTCCTGGATCATCCCGACAATGCCGTCGATCCCCGCGCGCGTCGTCTCGTAGACGCGGCGCGTGAGGTGCGGATCGCGGTAGCTCACCCCGTTAATCCAGTTCAGCATCATCCCCCCGTTGCGCCCGCTCGCGCCGTTCGCGAGGTGACGCGCCTCGAGGATCATGATGCGAAGGCTCGGAAATCTGCGGATTAGATGGTATGCCGTGGAGACTCCGGTGAACCCTCCCCCGATGATGACCACATCGGCCACCGCGTCCCCGCGCAGCGGCGGGACGGGCTCATAGACCGGCCCCGCCTCGCTCCACACCGAGCGAGCGGAATCAATGTGGGTGCGCGTGTCGACGAGAGCTGCCCGGGTCACGATGATTACCTATCAGATGAACGCTCCGTCTGACACCATGGACCCCGGGAGCCCTGCTTGAAGAGACGTGTCCGGCTCTGCATGAAGGATCTCTTCCACCAGGACGTGGTGGAGATGATCGAGCGCGAAACCCGGAAATACCAGATCTGGTCCATCGAAGACCCTTCCGACCCGGACTTCGACACGGCGTATCAGATCCTCTGGGACTGCTTCGGCCCTCATGGAGAGATGGAGCGCAAGGAGGCGATCCACGCCTTCCTGCGCGACGACCCGTTCACGCCCGAGCCGTCGGGCACCTACATGCGCTACTTCCTGCTCGTGGCGCGAGACTCGGACGGGAACGTGCGCGGGGTGCGCGACGGCACCGTGCTCATCAACCCGGCGTACGCGCCGGATCTCTGCGTCATCTATCTCGCCCATATCTTCATGATCCCCGAGGCGCGCGGTACGGTGCTGTCGTACTGGCTGCGCATCGCCCCGGTCGAGCTCGCCATGCAGTACCTGGCCGACCTGCACGCGATGGGGAAGATCACGCTCCCCGCGCCCGCGGCCCCGGGCAAGTACTTCGGGATGAACCTCGATCTCGCGGCCGAGGTCGAGTTCTTCACGCCCGAAGAGCGCCTGTCGTGGCAGCGCATCCTGTTCTACGGCCGCGGCGGGTTCGACGCGATCAACCCGCGCCACTTCCCCTACCGCCAGCCCGATTTCCGCGATCCCGACGAGATCCGCGCGACGGGCAACCAGCCTTCTCCGTTCATGGTCCTCGTCCGGCGCATGGGCCGCGAGCGGCAGGCGCAGCTGCCGATCGACGAGGCGCGGGCGCTCATGCGGCTGCTCTACGACGACTTCGCGGATCACTGCGCGCCCCACCTGCTCGAGAACAGCCTCCAGCTCGTCCTCGACCGGCTGGAGGAGCGGGCGAAGCGGAAGAGCTTCGTCGAGCTCCTGCCGCTGCCGACCGGGCCCAGGGACGTGCACCGGCTGAAGCCGCTCTTCCGGTACAACGTGTTCACGAAGTACTACCCGGAGAGCCCCGACATCCGCGGTTATGTGGTGAACAGCGGCGTCCGCGAGCGGCTGGCCGCGAACCCGCGCTACCTCGACGAGGAGCTCGCCCGCATCGCGCGGGAGCTGGAGGCCCGTCCGCCGTACGTCTACGGGAACCGGGACAAGAGCGCGACCTGGGAGGGCACGCCGGTCACGCCGGGGTCGGAGCCGCCCCCGTCCGAGGGCCCCGACGCGGGCGAGATCACCCGCGAGCTGCCGGCGCCGCCCTCGACCGCCGCGCCGCGGTGATCGATCGGGCGCGCGAGCGCGCCGGAGACTCCTTCCCCCGATGATTGCCCCATGAACGTCATCACCGCTGGTCCGCTCCCTGTCGCCTCGATCCTCTGGCAACCCCAGGCCGGCTCCTGGGTGCTCACCGTCGTCTGCAAAGGGACGTTCCTGCTCCGCCCCGGCGAGTCGCTGTTCGCCCCCGAGCAGGACCCGCCGAACCCGAGCGACGCGACGTCCGAGGAGGCGCCGTCGAGGAGCCCGCAGTCCGCGAGCGATCTCGCGCCTGCGAAGCCGCGCGCCGACGTCGTGCTCGTCGGGTGCGCGTTCGCTCCGGGCAAGGCGCCGGTTCGCTCGCTGATGACCAGGATGATCATCGGCGACGTCGACAAGTCGATCGAGGTGTGGTGCGACCGGGTCTTCTCCCAGGACGGGACGCTCCACGAGGGCCCGCCGTTCTCGCAGATGCCGCTGGTCTACGAGCGCGCCGCGGGGGGGCCGGGGTCGTGGAACCCGGTCGGGGTGAGCGGCGCCTCGCGCAACGCCTACGGGCAGATCGCCGTCCCCAACCTCCAGCCTCCGGGGATGTTCATCTCCGAGCCGGGCAAGTCCATCGAGCCCATCGGCTTCGGCCCGATCGCCCCGACGTGGCCGTCGCGCGTCGAGAAGCTCGGCCGCCACGCGGCCGGGTGGCCCCATCGCGACTGGAACCGCAAGCCGCTGCCCGCCGGGTTCGACCCTGCCTACTTCAACATCGCCCCCGCGGATCAGCAGCTCTCGTCGCTGCGCGAGGACGAGCGCCTCGTGCTCGAGAACCTCCACCCCGAGCACCCGCGCCTCGTGACCAGCCTGCCCGGCCTCCGCCCCGTGGCGACCGTCGAGGGCCGGCGTGGCGGCCCCCGACAGGTCGCCATGCGCTGCGACACGCTCTGGATCGACGCCGCGCGGGGGCGCTGCTCGCTGACCTGGCGCGCGCAGATCGCGCTGGAGCACCCGGAGGAGCACGGGCGCGTGGTGGTGAGCCTGGAGCCGTCGCAGCTCTCGTGGGGCGAGGCCGAGCGATCCATGCCCCCGACCTCCCGGCGCGCCGGCATGAGCACGACCCAGACGCAGATCCCCGGGCTCCAGTCCGAGCAGGCGCCGGTGCTGCCCTGGAAGACGGAGGAACGCGGGCCCGACAGCGTGCCCCACTCGAGCCGCCCCTCGGGCGCCGGGCTCCCGTTCCGCGCGCCCGAGGCCCTGAGCAGCCTCGCAGCGCTCTCGGTCTCGTCCGTGGTGCGGCAAGCCCCGCCGCCTCCGCCCGCGCCCCCCGCCGAGCAGGCGCCGCTGAGCGCCCTCGCGCCCGCGCTCTGGGCGGCAGACCCGATGCCGCCGATGACGGTGGGTCAAAGGATCGGGGCCGCCGAGAGCGCGGTCCGCCCTCCGCTGCCTCGCTCGACCGAGAGCGACGGCGACGCCAGGGCCAGCGCGCCGTCGCCGCGGCCCGCGGCCGCGCAGCCCGACGAGATCGTCGAGCTGCTCTGGTTCGACCCCGACGCGCTGCCGCGCGTCCGCGCTCGATGGCGCGAGCTGATCCTCGAGCTCGACTTCGAGGAGCTCGATCCCCGCCACGACCTGCCGGCCGACGACGCGGCCGCGGCGAGGGACCGCCACCACGTCCTCGGCGTGCTCACCGACGGGTCGCCGATCGATCCGGGCGCCGTCCACCAGGCGATCCTCGCGTCGCTCGGCGACCGGAAGCGGTTCGCCCCGCCGCTCGTGCTCGTGACCGGCGAGGCGCGGTTCCCGTTCGACGAGCTCGAGGCGCTCAGGGCCACGGTCGCCGTGGTCACGCCGCTCGCGGGCCTCGACAAGCAGCTCAAGGACGCCATCGACTCGGTCGGGGAGCTCTTGAAGTCGCCTTACCTCCAGAGCTCGACCGGCGTCGTGGACCGGCTGACCCAGCAGCTCAAGGAGCACCTCGCCCAGTCGCAACGCGCGCTGCCGGCCGGCCAGATCGAGGCGTACACCGAGCGGCTCCTGCTCGAGCAGCGGCGGTACCAGACCCGCAAGGTGCTCGGCGACGTGTGGATCCGCGCGCTGCTCGCGGGGGGCGTGCAGCGCGCGCTGCCGCTGTACCTGCCCAAGGCCCTGGAGCACCGGCTGCCCATGATGACGAGCCTCAAGGTGCGGATCCTCGCGGAGGCGCACCTCAGGCAGGATCAGCTCGAGCCGAGCCGCTACGCGCTCAAGGCGATCGCGCTCGGGAGGGTCTTCACCGCGGACGAGCTGCGGCCCGGGCGCGCGCCGGACTGATCCGGACCGAGGGGAGCGTCAGTCGAGCGGCTCCGTCGGCTCGACGTCGCGCGCGCCGACGAGCGGGAGCACCTCGACGATGAGCCGCTGCTGCGCCTCCAGGAGCTGCATCTTCACGTCGCCGCCCGCCGAGTAGAAGCGCAGGTGCACAACGAACCTGAGGCCGTCCTCGTAGATGCGCGCCGCCGCCTCCGGCGTGAGCTTGCCGGCGAGGTAGTCGCCGTGACGATCGCTGTCCGAGATCGCCCACGCCGACGGCCATCGCTCGTCGAGCCGCCTGCGCATCTCCTCCTGCGAGAGATCGCTCTTGAAAGACCACGCGAGCGTCGTGCTGGCTGCCTTGCTCATGATCGTCTCCGCTCAGGGGTCGCCGTCGCCTGGAGGGGTCGCGACGCTCGTCCCGCCCGCGCCGGCCGTCCCGGCGCTGCCCGCCGGCGCCCGCGGGGCGGGGGGCGTCGTGCCGTAGGCCTCGGGACCCCGGTAGATCGTCGGGAAGCTGCCGTTCGGCTCCTGCGCCCCGTTGAGCTTGAAGTCGAAGCCGCCGTTGCTCGGGTTGGGCTCACCATAGATCTCGACGTTCCACCTCTCCGCGAGCGCGTTCAGCTTGCTCCCGAGCGACGTGTTCGCCAGCCCCGGCCTCCCCTCCGGGTTCAGCGCGCTCGGCGCCTCGCCGTTCTTGAAGATCCCGTACCTGGTGTTGTAGGGCGCGCCCGCCTGCTGCGCTTGCACCAGCGCCTGATCGCTGTGAATCGCAAAATCCGTGTCCGATTTCGACGACCAGAACCCGAACGGCTTCTCCGGGTTGCCCTTGAACCCGTCCGTGGCCGAGCCGAGCTGCTGCACGGTCGCGTCGGTGATCCCCTCGGACTCGAAGGTGTTCTTGATTTCCCCCTGCAGCCGGTCGAACTGCGCGCGATCCTTGTACGTGAGCGGGACGCGCTGGCCGTCGCCAGCTCCCTCGACGGCCATCTTGAGCCGCTCGGGGGTCGTGTTCGGGTGCTCCAGCTCGCCCCGCTGCACCCGCTCGTACGCCGCGCGGTTCTCCGCGATCCTCGCGTCGAGCCTCGCGTTCGCCGCGGGGTCCGGGGGCGGCGCCTCGGCCATCCGCTCGTTGGTCCAGGTGCGCGCCCTCGCCACCTCCTGCGGGCTCGGCGTCGCCCTCCTCCCCGGCGTGGCCGGCGTCGCGGCGGGCAGCCGGAGCGCTCCGAGCTGCTCACCGAGCTTCACGGCGCGGACGCCGCCGTAGAGGCTCCCGCCGAACTCGCCGACGATCTCGCCGATCCGCGCCGCGCGCTCGCCGCCGAGGCTGCCCACCGCCCCGCCCACGTGCTTGCCGATGAACCCGCCGCCGAGCGAGCCGCCGAGCCCCAGCGCCGTGACGGTGATGCCGGCGCGCACGCCCGCCAACACGCCGGCGCTCGCGCTCGCCAGCAGGCCGACGCCCACGCCCGTCAGGACGAGCGCCACCCCGCCCCCGATGAGCGCCGTCCATTGCAGCGTCGTGATGAGCCATGACGGCACCTCGTCCTCGATCGGCACGCGCGTCAGCGTGTCGCCGCCGATGAAGGTGAACGACGCCCCCTTTCGGATGACGCCGCCGCACTCGGCCCTCTCGCTCTTGCGCCCCAGGAGCTTGCCATTGACGAGGACCGTGGAGCTGCCCTGCGCGACCTTCTTGTCGCCGTGCTCGATGACATCGAGCTCCGCGCGCGCGGCGGCCCTCGCCTCGATGAACGTGTCGGGAGATCCCGTCTCGATCGCCCCGCACGGGGACCCCTCGAACATCTTGCCGATCTCGGCGCCGGCCAGCGCGCCGGCGGCGCCGAGCCCGACGCCGCCGGCGATCGCCGCGCCGATGAGGATCGCCCCGGCGCCCCCGGTGACCGCGGTGAACAGGATCGCGCCGCCGATCGCGAGCCCGATGCACGCCCCCGCGATGAGGCCGGCCCACGCGGACGTGTGGCCGATCTCGTCGCCCATCCGGGCCGCTTCGAGGGCGCTCACGGCCTCACGGCCCCCTCAGTCCTGGTCGAGCTTCACGCTCGCGAGGATGCGGTCGAAGACCGGGTTGAGCCGCGCGGCCTCGCCCTTCGGCATGGTCGCCGTGAAGCTCAGGACCGCCGGCTTGCGCCCGGCGACGAACACGATCCGCTGCTCGAGCGGCCCGCTCTGTCCCCGCCACACGAACCGGAGCTCCAGCGCCGGCTGGCCACCGAGCGTGATCTCCTGCCGCGCGTGCAGCTGGAAGCCGTCGAGCCGCCTGGCGATCTCGACGAGCTGCCGGTCGCCGTACCGCCGGATGTCCTCGCCCGCCGCGAGCGTGTCGCGCGTCATCACGAGGTTCGCGGCCATCCCCTGCCCGGGCTTCGCCGGCACCGAGAAGGCCACCACCGAGCGGTCCTCCCAGTCGCGCGGCACGTCGAAGGACACGTCGGTGTTCTCAACTCGCGGCATCGTCTCCGCCTCCACGCCGCGAGGAGCTGCGCTCGCCCTCCGGCATCCCACGGGCCCCCGGCGTCACGGCTCCACCTTGGCGAAGCCGCCCTTCAGATCGCCCCGGTAAAGCGCCACGCCCTGGGCCGACAGCGCCCCCGCGTAGGCCCGCTCGGGGGGCGCGCCCGAGGCCTCGGTCGCCTGCGCCTCGGCCTTCACCGCCGCGCCGTTCACCGACCGCGGCGCCGCGGCGGTCCGCAGCGCCAGGAGCTGCATCACCTGCCCGCCCGCGCCGCCTACGTGGAGGATGCCGGCCGCGCTGCCCGCGTTCACGAGCGACCCGATGTCGCTCGCGCTCAGGTCGCCGAGCGCGGGGATCGGCCGGGTGAGCACCGGACCGAGCACGTCCAGCGTCGACGGCAGCGAGGCGAGGCTCTCCCCCTCCGCGAGCCGGAAGAGCTGCACGGCGCCGGCCCCCATCTTCACCAGCGCGGCGAGCGGCGAGGAGGGCGCGCGGACCGCCTCCAGGATCGCCGCGCCCGCGCCGGGCCCGATCTGGAGCGACGCCGGCGCCGCGGCCGGGTTGAGCGGCGGCGTGGCGATGGCGCGGTCGAGCCCCAGCGGAGCGCTCCTCACCTCGACGTCCGCGATGCCCCCCGGCGAGGCGACGGCGCCGCCGCCGCGCATCACCTCCGCGAGCACGCTCGTCGCGCCCCCGCTGCCCGGCCCGCCCGGCGCGCTCGGGGCCCTGGCCTTGCCGATCGTCGCCACCGAGGGCGCCTTCGCGGACGTGCTGTTGATGAACACGTTCGGCCCGCCGTCGATCTGGACCTCGGCGCCGGACAGCTTGAGCAGCCCGCCCGCCGAGATCTCGAGGTTGCCGTTCGCGTCGATGAAGATGCCTTCCGGCGTGATCCGGATCGACGCGACGCCGTTCGTGATCTGGACGGTCTTGTCCTTGTTGATCGTGTATCCGACGCCATCGCCGACCGTGACGCTCTGGCTGTCCCCGGCGTCGACCGCGTCGGAGGTGCGGATGATCGACGTGCGGCCCGCGCCGATGTGGTTGATCTGCTGCTCGCCGATCGTGTGGCTCTGATCCTTGATGACGCTGGAGCTCTGGCTGCCCCCGACGGTCACCGAGTCGCTGCCGGTCACGCTGGCCGAGCGGTTCGAGAGCACGGTCGAGCGCTGATCGTGCTTGATCACCTCGGAGTAGTCGCGCTGCGCCTGGACGTGGATGAGCTCGCGCCCCGCGGCATCGTCGAACGAGAGCTCGTTGAACCCGCCCGAGCCCGGCGAGGAGTCGCTCTTCCAGCCGCTCTTGGTCTTCTCGGCGGGCAGCGGGTACGGCACGCGCGTCGTGTTGTTGTGGACGCGGCCCACGATCACCGGCCGGTCGGGGTCGCCGTCGAAGAAGTCGACGAGGACCTCCTGCCCGACGCGGGGGATGGCCATGAATCCATAGCGGCTCCCCGCCCAGCTCTGGCTGACGCGGATCCAGCACGAGCTCGCGTCGCTGAACCGCCCCTCGCGGTCCCAGTGGAACTGCACGCGCACGCGCCCGAACTCGTCGGTATGGATCTCCTCGCCCGGCGGGCCGACAACGATCGCGCTCTGCACGCCCACGACCCGCGGCTTCGGCGTCCGCCGCGCGGGGCGGTAGGGGTGCTCCGCGAACACGGCCTCGCCGGTGGTTGTCCACTCGCCGTCGTGCGCGCCCTCGAACGTGGAGGCGACGACGAGCAGCGCCTGGCCCGGGCCGAGCTCCTTGCGGGGGTGCTGGCCGATCGACAGGACGACGCCGGGGCACAGGTCGACGGCGTTCGTGCGGTACTGGACCGAGCGCCGTCCGCGCCGCTCGCTCTCGAGGCTCCGGGTCGCGAGCCCCTCCGCCTCCTTCATGTCGACCCGCGCGACGCCCCTGTCGTCGGCGACCGGCGTATCCCCGCCCTTGCCCGGCTCGACCACGAACGCCCCGGGCAGGTAGTGGTAGTGCTCGTAGCGGAGCTCGTCCTCGAGGCCCTCCTTCGCCTCCGCGAAGAGCTGGTAATCGGGCCTCATCCTGAAATCGAAGTCGCGGAGGGTGACGTGACCCGGCCGCACCTCGTGACTCACCATCACCTCGCTCACGTACTCCCGCCCGGCGGAGCGGTTCGGGTTCTCGACGTAGGCGATCGGCGCCTCGGAGCGCGGCTCGTTGCGCTGCGGGGCGTCGCTCAGGACGAGGCGAGTCAGCTCGGCGCCCATGCCGCTGCCCGGGCGGTGCGCGAAATGAAAGGCAATGCCCGCCTCCTCGAGCAACCGGCACATGAACGCGAAATCAGTCTCGCCGTACTGCACTCGGTACTCATAGGCGGGATATTTCGCGCTCAGCTTCACCTCCGGCTCGATATCCCACTCCTTGAGCATGAGGAGCGCGATGTCGGGCGCTGTCATGTGCTGAAAAATGCGGTTGTTGCGCCGGAGCGTCGCCCGAAACAGCAAAGGCACGATGCGCAGCCGGTAGGTGGAGAGCCCCGTCGGCTCGGCCTGCACCTGCTCCATGTGGGAGCAGAGGCCGGCCCAGACCCGGGAGGGCACGACCGACTGCAGGACGGCCGACTCGACCTTGAAGGCAGCGGCCTTGCCCACGATGCTGTCGAGATCGAGGTCCTCGAGCTCGGAGACGGCCAGGATCGACACCTCGAAGAGCGACGACATCTGCTCCCGGACCGCGAAGCGCCGCACCGAGAGCGATTCCTCTTTTGACGCGAACGAGAGCGAGAGGCGCGACATGGCTCGAGCTCCGAGTGTACGTTATGTGCGCGCTGCAAATCACCTACCGCGCGCCGCCGCGGCGCCCGGCGCTCACGCCGCGCTGCCGGCTGGCGCCGCCCGCGCGCGCAGGGCGCCCGCGCGGATCTCGCCCACCGCCGCGCAGGCGGCCTCGTGCGCCTCGAGCGCGCCGCGCAGCACGAGCGACCTCCCCCGCTCGGCGGCGGTTTCCTCGAGCGTCCCCTCGAGCACCCCCTCGGCGAGGCGGACGAGCGGGCCGACCTCGGCCATGCCCCGCGCGAGCGCCCGGGCCGCCGCGACGAGCCCGGACGCCGCGGGGGCGGAGCTCGCGACGGCCGCGGCCTCGTCGCAGAGCTCCTCCGCGACGGAGCCCATGTCGCGCCAGCACCCGACGGCCGCGCGCAGGCTGGCAAGCGTCACGAGCGCCGAGGGGGTCGCGTGCATCGCGTCGACCGGCGGCCGCGGCCCCGCCGCGCTCTCGGCCGCGGCGATGACCGGCGCGAGGGCCAGGAGCGCGCGCTCCAGGACGCGCGTGGCCTGCTCGATGCGGACGAGGCGCTCCTGGACGTCGGCGCTGCCGAGCGGCGCGTCGCGCTCGACGAGATCGGCGAGCCGGCCGGCGACCTCGAGGGCGAGCTGCTCGAGGCCGTCGATGGCGCGCGGGTCGAAGCGGCGGGGCACGACGTCGAGCACGCAGAGCGAGCCGATCGCGTGGCCGCGCACGCGCACCGGCACCCCGGCGTAGGCGCGGATGCCGTAGCTCTCGACGAGCTCCTTCGGCACGCGCTCGTCGCGCAGCGCGTCCTCGACGATGAGCGGCACCTCGTCGCGCACGACGAGCTGGCAGAACGAGTTGCTCCGCGAGGTCGCGCAGCTCACGGCGAGCTCCAGGGGCAGCCCGTGGTGCGCGCGCAGGAGCTGGATATGGCGGATGACGAGGCTCACGAACGCGATCGGCGCCCGCGCGAGCCTGGCGGCCCGCGCCACGCAGGCGTCGAGGAGGGCGTCCGCGTCCGTGCGCAGCATGGCGCCGTGCAGCTCGGCCAGGCGGACGGGGTCGTTCAGATCGGCCATGGCGCGAGTCTACCAGCAAAGGCCGGCGCGAAGGTCGCCGCGCCGGAGCAGGCGCCGCGCCGCGCCGCCGTGTGCACCCGCGCGATGAGCCTTCACCTGCGCCGCGCGGAGACGCGTCGAGCGAATGGCCCCTTCTTACGGGATCACGGCCCCTCCCGGCGCGCCTCCCTCGCCCGCACCGCCGCGACGAACGTGCCGAGGTGCACCTCGACCACCCGGCTCACGTCGGGCGTGTAGCCGCCCGCGAGGACCCACGCGATCGGGATACGCCGCTCGAGCGCGGTCCGGAACACGAACTCGTCGCGCGCGCGCAGGTCATCGTGCGTCAGGTCGAGCGGCGAGTACGGGTCCTCGCGGAACGGGTCCGCGCCGGCCTGGTACAGGATCAGGTCGGGCGCGGCGCGATCGATCGCGGGGCCGAGGTGCCGCTCCAGGATCTCGAGGTACGCGGCGCCGCCGCTCCCGCCCGGCACCGGGACGGACCAGCTGTTCTCCGTGTCCGGAGCGCGCTCGCCCTCGACGTCCCTGTACGCCCGGTTCTGCTTGTACCAGTTGCCGTAGATGGAGAGGGCGAACGCCCAGGGGCGCGACGCGAGCAGCGACGCGGTGCCGTTGCCGTAGTGAAGGTCCATGTCGACAACCAGGGCGCGGCGGATGCGCCCCTCGGCGCGCGCGCGCTCCATCGCGACGACGAGGCCGTTGAAGGTGCAGAAGCCCTCGCCGTGCGCGGCGTGCGCGTGGTGGAAGCCGCTCGCGAGGTTGCCCGCGATGCCCTCCTCGAGCGCCGCGGAGACGGCGGCGATGCAGCCGCCGTTCGTGAAGCGCACCGCCCCGGCGAGCGCCGGCGACCAGGGGAACTTCTGCGACTCGGCCAGCGCCCGGGGCTCGCCGGTCGCGATCGCCCGGAGGTACTCGGGCGTATGCACGCGGAGGAGGTCCTCGTCGCTGACCGGCTCGGGCTCCTCGATGCGCGCGGGCAGGCCGCTCCGCTCGATCGCCTCGCGCACGAGGGCGAACTTGCGCATCGGCATGACGTGCTCGCCGATGTCCGCGAAGTAGCGCGCCGAGTGGAACACCCGGATCGGAAGCGAGGTGGAGGCGGAGGCGGCGGTCACTTGCAGACCGACTCGAGGAGGTCGAGCGCCTCGGCGACGTGGCGCGGGGCGAAGACAAGCGCCGGCCGGAAGCGGAGCGTGCGGTCGCCCGAGCCCCCCACCTCGAGGCCGCGGTTGCGGAGCGCGGTGAGCGCCGCGTCGCGGCGGGCGGCATGGGGGAAGTCGACGGCGGCGAAGGTGCCGCTGCCCCGGGCGCCCGAGAGCACCCCGGGGTAGCGGAGGCAGAGGTCCTCGAGCCCGGCGACGAGGCGCTGGCCCGTCACCCGCGTGTTCTCGAGGAGCCTGTCGCGCTCGACGACCTCGAGGATCACCTCGAGCTGCGCGCCGCGGATCGGGTCGCCGAGCCAGGTGTTGAAGATGCGCAGCGGCTCGATCGGCGCGAGCTCCTCGCGGCAGTAGAAGCCGCCGAGCTGCATCTTCTTGGAGAACGTCACCATGTCCGGCGGCTCGGGCAGGTCCCAGGCCTCGTGCGCCCACAGCGCGCCGGTCCCGCCGCCGCAGGTCTGCACCTCGTCGAGGATGAGCGCGACGCCGTGCTCCGAGGTGAGGCGGCGGAGCGCCTGGAAGAACGCGGGGCTCGCGTGGCGATCGCCGCCCTCGCCCTGGATGGGCTCGACGATGACCGCGGCGATCTCGTCCGGGTGCGCGTCGATCGCGGCCTTGACCGCCTCGAGCGAGCGCGCCTCGGCGGCGCGGTTCTGCTCGGCGTGGGCCGCCTCGGGGAACTGGTTCGCAGGGAACGGCACGACGGGCCAGTCGAACGCAGGGATATCGAGCTTGTGGATCGGCTTGCTCCGCGTCGCCGAGAGGGCGCCCATGCTGCGGCCGTGGAACCCGCCCTCGAAGGAGATCACCTTGAAGGCGTTGATGCCGGGCTGCCGGTTGAGCATGGCGGCGGCGAGGTCGCCGTCGCTCGGCTGCGCGCCGCCGCGCCGGCGCCGGGCGAGCCGGATGAACGCGGCCTTGAGCGCGTTCTCCACCGCCTCGGCGCCGGTCGTGAAGGTGAACACGTGCGAGTGCCCCTTCGGCGCGACGCGCATCAGCGCCTTCTCGACGATGTCGACCCACTCGGGCGCGGGCGCGACCCCGAGCGACGAGCGGTAGCCGGCGCACCAGTCAAAGCGGCCATTGCGCCAGGCGGCGAGCAGATCCGGGTGGTTATAGCCGATGGGCACGGCGGCGATGTGCCCGTACACGTCGAGCAGGACATTGCCGTCCACGTCGACCATGTAGTTGCCCAGGCTCTTCCGCGCGTCCTGATAGAAGTGGATCGGCCGCGCGTCCTGATAGCGATGGTGGCGAGCGCGGAGCGCCTCGGACGCGGGCCCCGGAATGGCGGTGCGCATCGAGGCGCGCTCGGGCTCGCCGGGGACGGGCGGAGAGATGCTGGGCAGTGCGTTCATGGTCGGACTCCAGTGCAACGGGGGCGGCGGAGCGTCACGCGGATCCGTCGTTCACGACGGCGGGCTGGACGCGCACAACGATCGATTTCGACGCGGGTGTGTGGCTCTTCTCGGCGATGCTGCCGAGCGGCACGAGCACGTTGGCCTCGGGGAAATAGGCAGCGACGTTGCCGCGGGGGATCGTGTAGAGCACGACGCGGAACGCGCGCGCCACGCGCTCTCCGTCGGAGAAGCGGCTCGTGACGTCGACGAGGTCCCCCTGCGCGAGCCCGCGCTCGGCCGCGTCCTCGGCGTTCATGAACACGACGCGGCGCCCGCCGCGGACGCCGCGGTAGCGATCGTCGAGCCCGTAGATGGTCGTGTTGTACTGGTCGTGGCTGCGGATGGTCATCATCAGGAGCTCGCCCGGCTCGAGCTCGTGCCGCGGGAGCGCGTGGGCGATGAAGTTCGCCTTGCCCGTGGCGGTGCGGAACTCGCGCCGCGCCGCGGCGTTCGGCAGGGCGAAGCCGCGCGGATCCCGGATCCGCGCGTTGAAATCGTCGAATCCATCGATCGTGCGCTCGATGAGATCGCGGATCCGATCGTAATCGGCCGTGAGCTCCTCCCAGGGCACGCGCGAGCGCGCACCAAGCGTCGCGCGGGCGAGCCCCGCCACGATCGCCACCTCGCTCCGCAGCCTCTCCGAGGCGGGCGGGAGGTTGCCGCGCGAGCTCGAGACGACGCCCATCGAGTTCTCGACCGTCACGAGCTGCGGCCCTCCCGCCTGCACGTCGCGCTCGGTGCGCCCGAGACAAGGCAGGATGAGCGCGCGCCGCCCCGTCACGAGGTGCGCCCGGTTCAGCTTTGTCGACACGTGCGCCGTGAGGTCGCACCGGGCGAGGGCGCGGGCGGTGAACGCCGTGTCCGGCGTCGCCGAGAGGAAGTTGCCGCCCAGCGCGAAGAAGACGCGGGCGCGCCCGTCGGCCATCGCGGCGATCGCGGCGACGGTGTCGAGGCCGTGGCGGCGCGGCGGCGAGAAGCCGAAGTTCTTCTCGATGCGGTCGAGGAGCTCGGCGGGCGGGCGCTCCCAGATGCCCATCGTCCGGTCGCCCTGCACGTTGCTGTGCCCGCGCACCGGGCACGCGCCCGCGCCGGGGCGCCCGATGTTGCCGCGCAGGAGCAGGAAGCTCATGACCTGCTGCACGTTGGCCACGCCGTTCTGGTGCTGCGTGAGGCCCATGGCCCAGCACGCGATCGTGCGCTCGGACCGCATCGCGATCTCGGCCGCCGCCCGCAGCTGAGCGCGCGGGACCCCGCTCTGCTCCACGATGTCGTCCCACGGCGTCCCGCGCACGGCGGCCGCGAACGCCTCGAAGCCGTGGGTGTGGCGCTCGATGAACGCGCGATCGAGCACGGCGCCCGGCCGCCGCTCCTCCTCCTCGAGCATCTCCTTGATGATCCCGGTGAAGAGCGCGACGTCGCCGTTGATGCGCACCTGGAGGAAGAGCGTCGAGAGCGGCACCCCCGAGCCGACGAGATCGAGCGGGTGCTGCGGGTGCTGGAAGCGCTCGTTGCCGACCTCGGGGAGCGGGTTCACGGTCACGATCTCGCAGCCGCGCAGCCGCGCCTCGCGCAGCGCCGAGAGCATGCGCGGGTGGTTCGTCCCCGGGTTCTGGCCGACGACGAAGATCGCGTCGGCCAGCTCGAAATCATGAAGAGATACGGTACCTTTGCCGACCCCGATGGCCTCGCGCAGGCCGACGCCGCTCGACTCGTGGCACATGTTCGAGCAGTCGGGCAGGTTGTTCGTCCCGAGCTCGCGCACGAAGAGCTGGTAGAGGAACGCCGCCTCGTTGCTCGTGCGCCCCGAGGTGTAGAAGAGCGCCTCGTCCGGCGAGGCCAGCGCGCGCAGCGACGAGGCGACGAGGTCGAGCGCCTCGTCCCACGACACAGGGCGGTAGTGCGACGCGCCCTCGTCGAGCAGCATCGGGTGGACGAGCCGCCCCTGCTTGCCGAGCCAGTGGTCGGACTGACGCGAGAGCGCCTCGACGCTGTGCTCGCGGAAGAACTCCGGCGTGACGCGCCGGAGCGTCGCCTCCTCGGCGACCGCCTTGGCGCCGTTCTCGCAGAACTCGGCGACCGAGCGCTTCTCCTCCGGCTCGGGCCACGCGCAGCCGGGGCAGTCGAAGCCCTCGCCCTGGTTCACGCGCAGGAGCGTGCGCACGGCGCGCGCGACCCCCATCTCGCCGATCGCGTGCCGGAGCGTCGCCCCGACCGCCGCGAGCCCGCCGGCGGCCCCGCTGCGCTCGCCGATCCGGGGCGGCTCGGCCTCGACCGGCGGCTCGGCCTGCACATCGCGCACGTCGCGCGCCGTCACGACGCCGCCTCCGGCGCGACCGCGATGCGCTCCCGACCCGCGTACACGTTGAACCGCCCGTCGCGCGCGAAGCCGACGAGCGTCATCCCGTGCGCCGACGCGAGCTCGGCGGCCAGGCTCGACGGCGCGCCCACCGCGACCATCACCGGGATCGACGCCCGGAGCGCCTTCTGCACGAGCTCGAACCCCGCGCGCCCGCTGACCATGAGCACCGCGCCCGGGTCGGGCAGCCGCCCGGCGAGCAGCGCGGCGCCGATCAGCTTGTCGACGGCGTTGTGGCGGCCCACGTCCTCGCGGAGGTCGGCGAGCGCGCCGCCCGCGTCGAAGAGGGCCGCCGCGTGCAGCCCCCCGGTCCGCCCGAACACCGGCTGCGCCTCGCGGAGACGCGCGGCGAGCCCGTGCACGACGCGCGGCGCGATCCGCGGAGCGCCCCGCGCGAGCGGCGAGGGCGGCGCGCACGACGCGACGTCGATCGACGCCTTGCCGCAGACGCCGCAGCTCGCGTTCGCGACCGCGAGGGCGCGCTCGGTGCGCCCGAGGTCGACGGTCACGTCCTCGGCGAGCGTGACGCGCACGAGGTCGCCCGAGGGGCCGGCGGCCTCGTCGACGGCGACAACGTCGGCCGCGCGGGAGATGACCCCCTCGGCGAACAGCAGCCCGATCGCGAGCTCGCGATCGTGGCCGGGCGTGCGCATCGTGATGCCGAGGCGGCGCGCGGCGCGCTCCTGCGGGGCCAAGGGGAGCGCCCCGCGGGCTCGCGCGACAACGACGATCTCGAGGGGCGCCTCGACGGCGAGCTGATCCTCGGCGTCGGCGGCGCTCTCGTCGGTGATCCTGCGGATCGAAACGTGGGTGGTGCTCGACGGCATGGCTGCGTGTCCGGCGCTCTCCATCGTAGCCCGCGGCGGACCGCCGAGGAGCCTCCGCGTGGAGCCGCTCGCCCGGCCGCTGCCGGCCCTCCGGGGCGCCCCGGGCGGAGCCCTCGCGAGGGCCCTCCGCCGAGCGGCCCGGCGCGCACGGCGGGGCGCGGGCCCGGGGATGCCCGACCGCGGCTATCCCGGGGGCCACGCCGCAGAGAGCCGCTCGAGCTCCCGCGCCGGGTCATCGAGCGGCGCCTTGCCGCGCCACGCCGGCGGGAACAGCGGCATCACCGCGCTCCGGAGCGCCGGCGCGAGCCCCGCGATCTCCGCCGGGCCCCGCGGGATCCGGATCAGGGGCACGCGCTCGCCCGGGAACGCCGCGAGGCGCGCGAGCGCGTTCTCGCGGATCGGCGCGAGCTCGCCCGGGCTCACCTCGGCGGCGTGGGCGGTCTGGTAATGGCGCAGGAACGACTCGGCCCGGGCGCGCGGGATGTCGTCGCGCTCCTCCTCGCCGACCTGGCGCACCACCGCGAGCAGCGGCAGCGGCACCGGCGTGACGCCGAGCGCGGCGATGTCGCGGAAGTCGGGCTGCGCGTACGGGAGCACCGCCGGCGGGATGATCGCGAACCCCGCGCGACCGTAGGCGATGAGCCGCACCACCGTGTCGCGGTCGTCCGGGTCGACCGCCTCCATCTCGGCGGCGAGCATCACCTCCACGCCGTCGCCGCCGGCCCCGCCGAGCCCGGCTGCGGCGATCGCGCGGCGCGCGAGCGCGACCGGCGCCGCGCGCAGCAGGGCGGCGAGGCCGGTGCGGCGGAAGGCCGGCAGGACGAGGGCGTGCGAGAGCAGCACCACGCAGCGCCGCGCCGCGCGGTCGAGCGTGACGTAGCAGTCGCGCACGCCGGCGAGGCGCCCGTCGCCGCCGTCCACGCCGCGCGCGAGCAGCATGTGGTACGTCGCCACGATCGGCGCCGCCGGATCCGTCTTCTGCCCGGCGAACCACGCCGAGAGCACCTCGCGGCGCTCGAGCTCGCCCTTCGGCCCGAAGACCGCGTCGAGCGCCCGGTACCCCTCGTCGAACGACGCATCATCGCGCGCCTCGTCCACGGAGAACCGCGCGAGCGCCCGCGCGACCTTCTCCGGCCCCTCCCCCGGGCACACGTCGCGCGGGTCGACGATCACCCGGCCATCTCGCGCAGCACGGCGTCGAACACCGAGACCGCCTCGTCCACGTCCGCGATCGTCGTGATGAGGTGCGGGCGGAGCCGCACCGAGCGCGTCCCCGTGTAGCTCGCGAACACCCCGCGGCGCAGCGCGCGCCCGAGGAAATCGTCGCGCGCCGCGGTCGTCGGCAGGTCGAACGCGAGCAGGAAGCCGCGGCCGCGCGGCTCGCTCGCGAGCGCGGGGTAGCGCTCGCAGAGCTCCTCGATCCGCGAGAGGAAGTGGCGGCCCGCCGCGCGCACGCTGGCGAGGAGATCCTCCGACTCGATCGCGCGGAGCGTCGCCAGCGCGATCGCGGCCCGCGCGCGGTCGCCGTTGCGCGTCTGGTACATGCGCCCGAACTGCGCGACGTCGTACGCCGACGTCGCGAAGAACCCGCCCATCTGCATCTTCTTGCCGAAGCACATGAGGTCGGGCGGGCGCGGCAGCTCCAGCTGCTCGTGCGCCCAGAGCGTGCCCGTGATCCCGAGGCCCGTCTGCACCTCGTCCAGGATGAACGCCGCGCCCGCCTTGCCGGCGAGCTCCTGCGCGCGGCGGAAGAAGACCGGGCTCGCGTGCCGGTCGCCGCCCTCGGACTGCACGGGCTCGACGATCACGGCGGCCACCCTGCCCTGGTGCGCGTCGAGGATCCGCTCGAGGTCGGCGAGCGCCTCCGCCTCGGCGCGGTCGTTCTGGTCGGCGAAGCGCGCGAGCGGGAAGCGGCTCGCGGGGAACGGCGCCGTGGGCCACGGGAACGCGGGCAGATCGGCCTTGTGGATGACCTTGGAGTGCGTCGCGGACATCGGCCCGAGGCCGCGGCCGTGGAACGCGCCGGCGAACGACACGACAACCGCGTCGGTCCCCGCGTTGTCCAGGATGCTCTTCTGCTGCTCCTCCGGGAGCTCCAGCGGGTTCCTCGGCAGCCCGGCGGCCTCGCGCCGGCGCTCGCCGTGCCGGATGAACGCCGCCTTGAGCGCCGACTCGACGCCCTCGCCCCCCGCGTCCACGCAGAAGACGCGCGCCATCCCGCGCGGGGCGTACCGCTGCTCGAGCGCCTCCACGAACTCGAACCAGGCCGGCGTCGTCACGAACGGCGTCGACGTCGGGTTCGCGACCGCGCGGATGAAGCCGTCGCGGTGCGCCGCCTCGACGAGCGAGGGGTGGTTGTAGCCAAGCGCCCCGAGCGCGAAGTTCGCGAACAGGTCGAGGAACACGTTGCCGTCCACGTCGACGAGCGAGCACCCCCGGCTCGCGATGTCGTCCATCACGACCGCGCGGTAGCGCGACTGCATGTCGAAGCCGCCGCGCGCCATCCAGGCGCGCGCCTTCGGCCCTGGCAGCTCGGTGACGACTCTTCGCGGAGGGACGGACGGGAGCGTGGGGCGGTCGGAGAAGTCCATGGGCAGGACGAGTATCCCGCACGGCAGGGCGCGTGTCATCGCCGCTTGCCGCGCCCGGGTGCGCGGGTTTACGACGAGGGCATGCCCGAGACGCGCGAGACGGTGAAGAAGCTCTGGATCGACAACGCCGAGAGGGAGGCGCTCTCCGGCGAGACGTTCGAGACCGCCAACCCCGCGACCGGCGGGGTGCTCGCGCGGCTCGCCCGCGGCCGGCGCGAGGACGTGGACGCCGCCGTGGCGTCGGCGCGCGCGGCGTTTCCGCGGTGGGCGGCGATGGATCCGAACGAGCGCGCGCGCATCCTGTGGAAGGCGGGGGAGTTGATCCTCGCGCGGTGCGAGGAGCTCGCGCGCCTCGAGGCCGTCGACACGGGCAAGCCGATCACGGCGGCGCGGACGATCGACGTGCCGCGCACGGCGGACACGTTCTTCTATTTCTCCGGGTGGGCGACGAAGCTCGGCGGCGAGACGATCCCGGTGCGGGGCCCGTTCCTGAACTACACCGTGCGCGAGCCGCTCGGCGTCATCGGCGCGATCATCCCCTGGAATTTCCCGCTGCTGCTCGCCGCGCGGAAGGTGGCGCCGGCGCTCGCGGTGGGCAACACGGTGGTCATCAAGCCGCCGGAGGAGGCGAGCCTGACGACGCTGGAGCTCGCCCGCATCC
The DNA here is from genome assembly GCF_051521505.1 of Sorangium sp. So ce1014. Classification (NCBI taxonomy): domain Bacteria; kingdom Pseudomonadati; phylum Myxococcota; order Polyangiales; family Polyangiaceae; genus Sorangium; species Sorangium sp. So ce1014. The sequence goes on along the minus strand of NZ_CP150356.1, from coordinate 12,260,134 downwards.
TCGCGGAGGCGGGGGTGCCGCCGGGGGTCGTCAACGTGGTCACGGGCCATGGCGAGGAGGCGGGCGCGGCGCTCGTCGAGCACCCGGGCGTGGCGAAGATCTCGTTCACGGGCGGCACGGACACGGGCCGGACGATCATGCGCGCGGCGGCGGGCACGCTGAAGAAGCTGTCGCTGGAGCTCGGCGGCAAGAGCCCGAACATCGTCTTTGCGGACGCGGACGTGGAGAGCGCCGCGAAGGCGGCGGTGACGGCCGTCTTCTACAACCAGGGCGAGCTCTGCACGGCGGGGAGCCGGCTCCTCGTGGAGCGTGCGGTGCACGATCGCGTGCTGGAGACGGTCACGAGCGGCGCGCGCCGGCTGGTCTCGGGCGATCCGCTCGACCCGTCGACGCAGATGGGCCCTCTCGTCTCCGAGGCGCACTTCACGAAGGTGCTCGGCTACATCGATCGCGGCGCGGCCGAGGGGGCGCGCCGCGAGATCGGCGGGCGCGGCGCGGGTCCTGGGTTCTTCGTGGAGCCGACGGTGTTCTCGGCGGTCTCTCCGTCGATGACCGTCGCCCGCGAGGAGATCTTCGGCCCCGTGCTGGCGGTGATCCCCTTCGACGACGTGGAGGAGGCCGCGCGCCTCGCGAACGCGACCGAGTACGGCCTCGCGGCGGGCATCTGGACGCGCGACGTGGGCAAGGCGCACGCGCTGGCGGCGCGGCTCGAGGCGGGCACGGTCTGGATCAACACGTACAACCGGTTCGACGCCGCGAGCCCTTATGGCGGAATGAAGCAATCCGGCTTCGGGCGGGAGAACGGGCGCGCGGTGCTGGACGAGCTCACGCAGCTCAAGTCCGTCTGGCTATCGCTCACCTGATCCGAGCGGGGCTCACTCCGCGCCCGTGCCGGCGGTGGTCGCCGCCGGGGCGAGCTTCTGCGCGAGCGCCTCCGCGTCCTTCAGGTGCTTCTCGACCGTCGGCCGGAGCTCCTTCTCGACCATCGCCTTCAGGTCGGCGTTCTTCGCGTCCGGCAGGACGCGCCTGTCGAGCAGGTCGAGCGTGGTCTGGTGGTCCTTGACCATGAGCGCCACGAACTGCTGATCGAAATCGGCGCCCTGGAGCGCCTTGAGCTGGTCGACCGCCTGCTGCGTCTCATCGGCGAGCTGCTTGCTCTTGTCCGAGTCCGCCGCCGTGAGGCCGAGCTTCTTGATCAGCTTGGCCTGCTTCGCCTTGGCCTCGGTGTGGTGCTGGGCGATGACCCTGGCGTAAGCCTTCACGTCCTTGTGCTTGGCCTTGGTCTGCGCGAGCTGAGCCTCGTCGATCTCCTTCTTGTTCGCGGCGTCGAGCACGGCGACGATCTGCTCGTCGGTGAGCGGCGCCTCGACGGGCGCGCTCGGCGTCGTGCTGGTGGTAATCCCCGGCTGCGTCGCTCCCGCCTGCGCGTCGGTGCTCGGCTGTGAGGCCGGCGGCGTCTCCAGCGGCGCCATCGGAGCAGGGGTCGGAGCCGGCGGAGCGGCTCCGTTCACCGCGCTCGGGTCAGTCGCCGCAGGCTGGCTGGAGCAACCGACAGCGAGAGCAAGACCGACCGTCAAGACAAGAACGTTGCGCGATGCGACCATAGATAAGGACCTCCTCAGGTGGGTTCAGGTGCCGGCCCCTGTGCAAGATCGGTGCGCAAGGTCCCAGCATGTTTTCCCGCCGAACCTCGCGATCGTGCCCATTTACACTGTGGCAAGTTGCTACGGCCGTGACGAATCTGCCTCAGTAGCCCGCTTTGGCCACTCAGGACATCCCCTATGACACCGACATTCTACGCACCGGTACTCCCGGAACGCACAGAGTCCGCGCTCCCCCGTCCCGTGTCCCGAGCCTGCTAGTCGGGTAGGCCGGGGTCGACTACCCCCCGGCCCCCCGGACTAGATAAGTCTCGACGGATCGACAGGAGCGCTGTCGCGCGACAACCCCGGGAGCGCCGCGCGGCACGGCGCGACGACCTCGGCGAGCACCTCGCGGCGCAGCGCCCCGAGCGCGCGCGCCGGGAGCACGCCGAGCGCCTCGTGCGCGGCAGGCCCCGGCGCCGGGTCGGCCGCATACCGCGCGACGGCGCGGGAGAACGCCCGCTCCGCCGCGGCGCGCGCCGGCTCGCCGAACGTCGCGAGCATCCACGAGAGCGCCCTCCACGCGAGGGCCGCGTGCCGCTCCTCGTCGGCGGCGATGCGCGCGAGCGCGGCCGCCAGCGCTGGATCCCCGGCGATCTGCGAGAGCTCCCGGCCCTCCGCCGCGCCCAGCGTCTCGCCGACGCACCCCTCCTCGACGAGCGCCTCCACCACCTCCGCGACGCCGGCGCCGAGCGGCGCCGTGGCCGCCTCGAGCAGCGGCCCCGGGCCGATCGCCCGGCCCGCGAGGCGCGAGGCGATGCCGTAGGCGAGGCGCGCGTGCTCCACCTCGTCGAGCGCGGCCCGGTGCGCCTCGCCGACGAGGGCGGCCGGCGCGCCGAGCGCGAGGAGCTGGAGGGAGAAGCGGGCGAAGCTCGCGATCGACGCGTGCTCGAGCGCGGCCACGGCGGCATAGTGCGCCGCGGCGCGCTCGCGCACCTCGGGCGAGAGGGACGCGACGTCGAGCTCCGCGGGCGCGCGCCAGTCATCGCGCGCGGCGCCCCGCGCGGCGCGCGGCCGGCCGTCGACGACGAGGGGGCGCCCGATGGCACAGGAGATCCCTGCGCACTGCCAGCGCACGCTCTCTCCGTCGATGTCGGGGGCGACGCAGGCGGCCCCCGGGATCGTGTCGGACGCGCAGTCGGCGTCGCTCCGACAGGTGTCGTCCTTGGTCCGGCAGGCGAGCGTGACCTGCTCCCAGCACCCGTTGAAGTAGGCCGACAGGCCGCAGGTGCTGCCAGGGCAATCGGCGTCGACGGCGCATTGGGCCTTTGCGCAGACCGAGTGCTCCTCTCGGAGCGCGCCAGTCCCCTTGCAGACGCACACCTCGGATGCGCCGCACTCGGCGTCGCTCTCGCAGGCGTACTCGCAGCCGCAATACGCCCCTATCTGCCCGAAGGCGCTCACGCACTTGCCGCGGGGTCCCTCTCTGCAATCGGCGTCCGTCTTGCATTGAAGCGTTCGCTCGGTACCGCTGCACGCGCGCTGCGCGATGGTCGCGTCGCAGCGGACCCGCGACGCGCGGTGCACCGTGCCGTCCGGCTCCTGCACCCAGCCCGCGGCGCGCGGCGTCCGGGGCGCGGGCGCCGCCGGATCGTCCGGGGCGCCCGCGTCGCCGCCCGCGGCCTGGGGCTCGGCCAGCGTGACGACCGCGATGTCGCGGCTGTTCGAGCTGGAACAGCCGGCGGCGCCGGCGGCGAGGAGGAGGGTCATGCGGAGCGAGCGGTGGCGGTCCATGGCGCGAGGGTAGCAGAGGGGCGCGCGAGACCGGATCGATGGGCTCGGGGACGCTGCGCGCCGGCGCCGACGCAGCGCGGGCGGAGTGCGTGGCGCAGGAGCTCGCGGTCGATCCGGGACAAGGCGGAGCGCGTGGAGCAAGGGCTCGCGGTCGATCCGGGACAAGGCGGAGCGCGGCGCTGGCTAGCTCGCCGAGGTAGCGAGGCGCGAAGGGCGAGAACGACGTACCGGCACCGCGATCGGGCGAGGTGCTCTAGCGTGCCGCGAGACCGCCGACGGGACCGTCCGCCCTGGCGAGCCGGGTGATATAAGGCGAACCTCGACCATCGAAGCGACATACCCAGGCACGGTCGGCGTCGTACGCGACACAACCACCGATGGACACCGGTGGTGCTGCTCGCAGGCTCGGCAACGATTCAAGGATCGCTTCGCCCCCGGCATGCCATCGAAAAGACCATCTGTTCATTTCGGAAGGCTTCTCCGGATGTTCCTGGTACTCGACAAGGCGCCCACCGCCGTGCCGGCTCCATTCGAGCAGTCGCCTCGGCACGTAGAGGTCTCCGACGTGCGAGAGCCATTCTCGCAGGCCAGGGCTGTCAACTTGTCCATTGACGAAGACCCTGGTCGACGTGATCCATTCACCGGACAGCTGCCTCAAGAGCAGCTCATCAAAGCGTGATAGCAATAGTTTTTTGTCGACCCGCCTGGGGAAATACCCTGCGTGATAGCAGCCAAGATTTGCCAGCTGCGGGTGGAGTGCGCCACCCGCAGCGCACAACCTGGACAGGGCGACGGGGGAGCGCTCACACCACAATTTCCACACTGTGGCGAGGAGCGCGACCTCGAGCTCCGAGCATTCGGTCACGGTTGGATTCCGTCGCAGAGCGTCCGCGACGTCGAAAAACGCTTCTTCCGTCGGATCCTGACCGTGCGGGAATGGCACGGCGATGTCCGACCTGAGAGCAATAAGTTTTATCTGGCGCTTTCGCTCGGCTCCGGAGGCACAGATTCTACACAAGCTCAGCAACCCGTTGATCGTCGGCGGGATGGCCACGCAGATAGGGAGGTCTGCAGAGCGGGCGAGCTCCTTGCTGAGCTTTGCCGATGGCCGCCTTCCCCAGTATCCAGTGCGCGCGGCGCGATGACGCCTCGGGTCCGAGCTCGACGGACCAAGAAGAAGATTGTCATCGTCGACGACGACGGGAGACACGATCTTCTTGAGCTCCGACTGTGCAATCCTACCGATCGCGACATACACGGCATCACTCTGCAAGGAGATCATCATCGATAACCGCACGATCTACAGTTGCACGCCGGCGGATACTCCAGGTCAAGCTGGCAGGCTCTAAGGCATGTCCTGCAAGGGCTGCTGCCGTGCACATCGCAACCGGGGAATCCTATGATACACCTTCCACCGATTTCTTGACATTCCACGAACATATCTTGACACGAATTCGCTGGAGTGCATCCTGCCATCAGCTCAGCCCGATCCTAACCGCGGCGCTCCGGTTGACCTGGTTCTTGTCCCACGCGACCTTCCCCATCGCGATCGCCTGGAGACCGGCCACGGCGGGGTTGTCACGCAGGTCGTCCGCGGTGAGATCGACGAGCAGCCGCAGCGCTGCCTCCTCGGCGCCGCCGGCTACACGCCCGAGATAGCTCCCGCTCAACCGCGGCCGCTCGACATCGACGCCCGCCACGGCGCGCAGCGCCCTGGAGAACGCGACGAGATCGCGCACGTCCGGCACGACGACGCACGCCTGCATCTTTTCCTTGTACGTCCTCGGACGCAGGAGAAACACCGCGCTGCCCACCATCAGGTAGAGCAGCAGGATCGCCTCCTCCGGGCCGGTCTCGAGCGGCTGCATCCCCGTCATGGCGCCCGGGACCATGGACTGCGGGATCGTCGCGACCACGGGGAGGCGCCCCGCCGGCGAGCCCTTCTTCGCCGGCTCGAGCAACCCGGTCCCCTGCGCCTTCTGATGGGCGTACGAGGTGATCGCCTTGTACGTGAACAGCCCGCGAGCCTCGTCGTCCGCGCTCCTGATCTCGACGCGCCTCGGCTCCTTCTCCGACGGGCGCATCTTGGGGTGCTGCAGGAACGTCGCGCACAGGCCGTTGTGAATCGCGAGCCGTAGCGCGACGTTGTCCTTGGCGACAGCTTGGCCGGCGAGATCGATCAGCTTGTCCTTGGTGAGCCGGAACGAGGCGTCGAGGATCCGCCGCAGCGCCTCCTGATCGGAGAGGTCGTCGCCCCATGCGAGCCTCACACGGTCGCGCTGGACGTCGTGTTCGATCCCGGCGGGCGCGCTGCCCCGCTTCGCCCGCCACGCGACCACCGTCGCCGCGAGGCCACCGAGCGCCGCGCGATGGTAGACGGTGTAGTTCGGGTTCGTGAGCCGGTAGATCAGCTCTCTCGCCATCGCGCGCCGGTCCCTTCTCCGGTGGATTCATCGTAGTCGTAAGCGACAGCATCCTCGGGCGCGACGTGCAGCCCGGCCACGCGCGGCCACCCGAGCACCGCCTGCTTGATCGGGATCGACACCTCGTGCTCGCGGAGCCACTCGGCGGCCGGGACATCGCCGCCATGCTCCCGCCGATGCGCGACCACATCGCGATCGAGCAGCACCGTGACGGTGTACCCGGCGCCGCGGGTGCTACCAGGCCGGGTGCGCCAGAGGCCGCTGCGCTCCGGCACGCCCAGAAAAACGGCGGCTTCCTCGGCGGCGCTGTAGTCGAGCGAGTGCGCGGAGGCCACGGTGGAAAACCGCTCCGAGAGATCGCGCTGGTGCAGCGCGCGCCCGAGCTTCACGAGGTCGCTCCTCCAGCTGCGGCTCGCCTCGATCTCCTCCGCGCTGTAAGGCAACGCCGCCTTCACCGCGACCGGCACGATCAGCGCCCGCTTCGGGCTCCCCGGGGACATCGGCGTGGCGCGACGGTTGAGACGCCCGAGGCGCTGGATCAGCGCGGGAACGGACGCCTCGTCGGTGACGAGCAGGTCCGCCGAGAGATCGAGCGACATCTCTGCCACCTGGGTGGCGACCAGGAAGGCCGGCGTCCCCGCGCGCTTGAAGCGATCGATCACGCGACGGTGTCGGCGGCTGCGATCTATGTACCGCAACCGCGAGTGGTACACGTCGACGCTCATCTCCGGGAACCGTTCCAGCGCCCTGCGGTAGATCTCGTTCGCCCACTCGACCCGGTTCCGTACCCAGAGCACCTTGCCGCCTCCGCGCAGGCAGTCGTCGATCTCTGGCCAGCAAGCCTCCGGGCTTTCGACCTCGACGAGGCGGTATCGCGGAAGCGTCTCCAGATCGGCCGGCCCGGGCACGACGTGAACGTCGGGGCGAACCTCGGCCAGCGCGCGCCGGCGCGCCTCCGGCAGCGACGCGGTCATCAGAAGCACCGGGATGCCCGGAAAGTTCTTCAGGAACACCAGCAGGTGACCGAAGAGGTGATCGTCGAACGCGTGGATCTCGTCGAAGACGATTGCCGACTGCACGATCGCCGGTAGCGCGCACAGCGCACGGCGTGCGTTCGCCATCAGCCCGAGCACGGTGTCGGCGGTTGTCACCGCGACGCGGACGTCCCAGAGCGCGAGCGCCTCGATCTGGTCCCGCTCGGCTCTCAGCGCGTTCTTCGCTGACTCGGCGCGGTCCGACCGAGCGTCGCCGTCTCCCGCGTCCTCGTCTTCCTCTTGGTCGGCGGTCGTCGCGAGGGTGTGCAGGTCGACGGACGCCCGCGAATGGACGAGCTCTGCCGGGACATCCGCCTCGAGCGCGTAGTCCTTGAAGTGCTCGGTGGTCGTGCCCGTGGTCGGGAGGCAGAAGAACAGGCGGAAGCCCGGCGCGCCGGCGATCTCGCGGCGTGCGCACCATTCGCGTGCCCAGAGGTAGGCAGCGACGCTCTTTCCGGAGCCGCACCCCGCCTCCGCCAGCGTCAAGCGCGAAGGAGACGCCGCCACGTGCTCCTGAAACGGACGGAAGCCGAAGCCAGGTGGAAGCCGCGAGAGGTCGACCGGCGCATGGCCGTCGTAGGTCCGCCACGCCCAGCCATGGATGAGTCCTGTCAACTCGCTGCGGGTGAGCCTGGTCGACAAACTGCGAACGATGAACTCCGGGAGGGAGTAACGCGCTGCCATGACGTGACGCCGTGCCACCGCGCTCGCGGCCACATCAGCGGCGATGCCGAGCCCCTTCACCAGCGCAACGAAGCGGCGCCGATGCTCGTCGTGGAAGTCGGCCTCGGCGTCGCGGAAGCTGTCGACCATCTGCTGCCGCATCGGCCCGGCGGCGCGGTCCGCACGGTCCCGCGTGCTGCGGCCGATCGTGAAGTCGCGCTCGAACCTGGGCGGTGCTGGCAGCCCGAGGTCGGCCGCCATGTCTCGGAGGAGCGTCGCGAAGTCTTCGTGGGCTGCGTGCACGGTCAGCGCAGCGCCCTGGTTCATTCCAGCCTGCTCGTCGAACTTGCGGTGATGACCGAGCGTGCCCCACGTCGCGACCATGAGGACCTCCTCCATCGGCGCGAGCCAGCGACGGATCGCCGGGTCCAGCCAGACGAGGAACCCGGAGACGGTCTCGTGCCGCACGAGCTGCTCGATCTGCGGCTGGTCGTAGACCATGGCCTGGAAGTCGCTGTTCGCCTTCCCGACGTCCTGCATCCAGCCGCACAGCCGCAGCGTCGTGGCGAAGCGCTCGATCTCGATCGGGTCAAGCGCTGCTGCCTCCAAGGCGGCCGGACCGATCACATCGGCCAGCGCCCGACACGCAGCGGCCACGTCACGGCTGTGCTGCGTCAGGAGCGCGAAATCGGGCGGGCCTTGCTTGAAATCCTTGCGGTCGTACGACTTCGCGAGGAGCGGCGAGCGCATCACGCCTCGGCCCGCGGCTGCGCCTGACGAACGCGTCGCCCGGTCGGCACGAGCACGCCGCACCCCATCCGCTGCTTGCCTCCGACGCCCGCGTACTGGGCTCGCAGCGACCCCTCCGGGGTCAGCTCATGCAGCGCCGTCTCGAACCCGACGACCGTGTAGCCGTTGACGGCGATCGTGCGTCGTCGCCCGAGCTCGATGCGCGCGGCGATCTCCAGAGCGTCGAGCTGCCGCCGCAGCGCTTCCCGGAACGGCTCCGGGTCGGTGAAGCCCTTGATGACGACGATGCGGGCGCGCAGCTCCGCTGCGGGCTCGATGGCGTGCACGGTGGAAACGCCCACGCGCGCGGAGTGTCCGTCGAGCTCGATACGCTTGCCGGCAAGGCAGAGGACACGAGCGATCTGGCCAGGCTCCAACCGGAGGCGAAGTCCGCGGTGAGCGTCCACCGCGAGCAGGCCGTCAGGCCGTGGCACGCCGGGAAGCGGGTGCACCGCGAGCCACCTCGCGCCGTGCAGGTCGCCGGCGATCCGGCAGATCGCGCCGAACAAGGCGTAGCCGTGGTCGAGCGGGACGACATTCGCCGCGAGGCGGAACGCGATATCGACGCGTGGTGCGATCTCCTGGGACACCGATATCTCCTTGAAGAACAGGTTGTGTGCTCATGCGACAAACCGCGCGTCAACATCATCAATAAAGCAGAGCAGCCGTGCTCAATCGCATTCCTCTGATGATCGAGCTCTCGTCATCATCTCTCAGTTGCCTGAGAAGCCAGAACCGCCCGCACTTCAAGAAGAGATCGTTTGTCATCTACCATGCCCCTGCGACATCCACACAATCAGAACGACCGCTCCTGCAACGATTCTTACACAAAAGTTGATGCTTGAGATCGCACCCCCGACAACCGAGTTCGAGTGTTGAGCACGTACACATCCGTAGCTGGCATGGATGGTGCTCGCGGAAAATCCACGCCGTGATGCCGGAAGGCGATCCTTCTCCGACTGCTGATCGGCTGACCGAACCACTGCCACAGCCCTATCCTCGTCTCCGCATCCCGCAGCCGCCGACGAAGCTGAACGCAGCACGTGCAACCTCCCGCATCCCCGTATCCACTGCGGCGAAGCGCGCGCGCTGCCCGCAACATCCTGCACCACCTCCGGCGAAGCCTCGCGCGCTTCCCGCAACATCCTGCACCACCTCCGGCGAAGCCTCGCGCGCTTCTCGCAACGTCCTCCACCACCTCCGGCCAAGCCCCGCGCACTTCTCGCAACGTCCTCCACCACCTCCGGCCAAGCCCCGCGCACTTCCCGCAACGTCCTCCACCACCTCCGGCCAAGCCCCGCGCACTTCCCGCAACGTCCTCCACCACCTCCGGCCAAGCCCCACGCACTTCCCGCAACGTCGGAGCGTCGTCCATCGCCGGCAACCCCCACGCACCGACCGGAGCGCCGTCGGTTCCGTCCACTTGGTGCTCCGCTCCACCCTCGCGCCCGCGCCGCTGAGCGCTCGTGTCCCAGGCCTTCCCCGCTGCCTGGAGGCAACCGCACGACTCTATTCATGAACCGCGCCGTTTTCGTGCTCTCTCGCGACATTCGCTCCCGCGCGACTTAGTCATTGCCTTCATGTCCAAACCCAAAAAGCCGAACAAATCAGGCACACCCGCCGTTGAACCCACCCAGATCCATACCGCGGAGGCGGCCTTCCACCGCGTGAAGCCCGACCTCGACGCGATACCGCTCGCCGAGCTGGACACGCCGCGGCTCGACCTCCAGGCAGCCGCCGTGCAGGCCATCGGCGTGGCCGAGACGCTCTCCACGCCGCAGCTGCGCCAGCGCATCGCGGCCATCGCCGCGGCGGGCACGCTCGATGCCGAGCGGATCGACGGGCTCGAGAGCGTCGCCTGGGCGACATGGTTCGCCCGGTACAAGTTCCTCCTTACCTCGGCGACGCACTCCGGCGCGGCGCTGCCGGCCACGCTCGTCGAGCGTGCCTACGAGACGCGCGCGCGCATGCTGAAGACGCTCGAGTACCACCTCGACGGCGACGCGGAAGCGACCGCGCAGCTCGCGCACCTGCGCGCGGGCAGCGGCCACCTCGATCTCGCCAATGACCTGTCCGGCGCCGCCGACATGTACCGCAAGCATCGCGAGGCGATAAAGGACGACAAGCGGAACTTCCGCAACGAGGATGAACAGGACGCGAGCGCCCTCGCCGAGCAGATCCTCCGGCTGCTCGGCGCCACGGCGACGCCCGAACAGACGCTCTGGAAAGGCTACCAGGCACGCGCCGCCAAACTGCTCTTCCGCCATTACGACGAGGCCGTCCGTGTCGGTCGGTTCCTCTTCTATTACGACGATCCCGAAGGCCGCTTCCCCAACCTGTACACGGCGACACGCTCCACGCCGGCGTCCCCGCGGCCCGACAAGAAGCCGGAGGCTGTCAGCCCCGTGAAGCCCGAATCGGCGCCCGTCGAGCCGCCCGTCCTCGGCATCGCCTGATCCAGCCGGACGCTCTCGCTTCCCCTCGGGGCTCCTCTCCTCGCCCCCACCCCGCCCGCTCGCGCCCTCCGGCCGCATGCGCTACTGCGCCGGCATGCGCCTCTACACGTTTCTCCGGTCGCCCAATGCGCTCAAGGTGCGCCTCGCCCTCGCCGAGCTCGGGCTCACCTACGAGCCGGTCGAGGTCGACCTGTTTCGAGGCGAGCAGCGCGCCGAGGCCTTCGCCCGGCTGAACCCGCACCGGAAGGTGCCTGTCCTCGAGGACGGCCCGCTCGTGCTCCGGGAGTCGAACGCCATCATCGCCTACCTCGGCCGCACCCACGGGACGACGCGCTGGCCCGACGTGCCGACGTCCGAGGCCAGGGCGCTCCAGTGGCTGTTCTTCGACAGCGCGCACCTGACCCCGCACTGCGGCGTCGTCTGGTGGGCCAGCATCGTCGCGCCGAGGACCGGCTTCCCGGCCCCCGTCGAGGCGGTCCTGAAGCGGGCCGCCGACGAGGCGACGCGCTCGCTCGACCTGCTCGAGGCAGAGCTCGACGAACAGAAGTACCTGCTCAAGAGCTCCATGTCGCTCGCGGACTGCGCCGTGGGCGCCGCCCTCGCGATGCTCCGCGGATCGCACCTCGACGACGCCGAGCGCTGGCCGAAGGTGATCGCGTACCGCGAGCGGCTGCGCAGCCGCGACAGCTGGACCGAGGCGCGCGGCGACGCGCTCACCGATTTCGGTTGAGCAACTATCTCCTCGCTCGGCGGCCGCTCCCGCGCGCATCGCGCCCGATCGGCTCGCCCAGCTCGAACGCCGGATCGGCGGCCCTCGCCGGCGGCTCCTGCGGCTCACCCGCCTCGAGCGGGCCGTGCGCCCGCTCGGCGTCAGCGACGGACGGGTAGCCCTCCACGTCGCCGTCGACCCGGAAGCCGCCTGCGCGCGCCGGGCGCACAACGCGGCCGAGGACGAGCCCCTCGTCCCAGATGCCGCCGTGCTCGACCGCGATGGCCGCGCCCACGGTCACCTCGGCGAGCCGCGAGGGCGCGCCCTCCGGCCGCTCCGGCGTGGGCCGCCAGCGCAGGAACGCGTCCTCGTGGAGCACCACCACAGCCTGATCGCCGGGCAGCTCGGTCACCCCGCGGGCGAAGCGGACGCGGCACCCCGGCGCCCCGGAGGCCGCCCCACGCTCGCTGCCGGCGGCGCCCTCCGCCTCCTCGAGCGCGGCGAGCGGCTCCGCACCCGGATCCTCGAGCGGCGCCATGCGGCTACCTCGACGCCGGCGCGCTCCCGCTGCCCGGCGGCGCCGCGGCCTCAGGGCCCGGCTCGCCCTTCAGCTCCAGGTTGATCTGGATCCGCGCGGGGGACTCCGACGTGAGCTCCACGGTCTGCGAGACGCCGTCGCTCGACCGCGCCTCCACGAGCAGCGACACCCCCGGCTGTGGCCGGGCGATGATCTGGCTGCCCACGCCGAGCACCACGCCGTTCAGCTTCACCACCGCGACGCTCGGCTGGGTCTGCACCGCGATCGGGTCGACGAGGGGCCGGTGATCCCTCGGCCGGCTCAGCGCGACGAACATGAGCGACGCGACAGCGACCCCCGTGGACACCGACGCCACGAGCCACGGCAGCGCCACCGGGCGCAGCGCGTCGCTGCCGGCGCGCATCAGCCCGCCGAGCCCCGTCCGCGGCGGCGTGCGCGACCCCCGCGAACGACCCGAGGAGGGCGGCCCCGAGCTCAGCGTCGCGCCGGGCTTCGGCCGCCAGCCGGGGCGCTGCTGCGGGACGATCGCGGCCGCGATCATCTGCCGCTCCTCCTCCAGCTTGTCCCCGCAGCGCGCCATCAGGAGCTCCGCCACCTGCGCGGTCGTGATCACGCCCGACCTGCGCATCAGGAAGTCCTCCAGCGCGCTCGCCATCTCGCCCGCCGTCTGGAAGCGCTGCCGCGGGTCGCGCGCGAGCGCCTTCAGGATGATCTCCTCCAGATCCCGCGGGCAATGCGGCGCGATCAGCGTGGGCCGCGGCGGCTCCGGCACCCCGGTCTGCGGCAGCACGAGATCGTGCAGCACCTGGAACGGGAGCGCGCCCGTCACCGCCTCGAAGAGCACCACGCCGAGCGAGAAGATGTCCGAGCTGCGATCGACCGGGTGCCCCTGCGCCTGCTCGGGCGACATGTACTCGCCCTTGCCCTTGATCTCGCCGGTCTGCGTCGTGTCGCCCAGCCGCTCGAACGCCTTCACGATCCCGAAATCGGCCACCTTCACCGTGCCGTCGCGATCGATGAGGATGTTCTGCGGGCAGACGTCACGGTGCACGATGCCGAGCGGCACCCCGCGCTCGTCGTGGAGCTCGTGCGCCGCGTGCAGCCCGTGCGCCGCGTCGGCCACGATGCGCGCGGCCATCGCCGGGGAGATCGGCATCGGGCGCAGCCCCGGCCGGAGCAGCCGCTGCATCGTCTGCCCGTCGATCCACTCCATCACGAGGAAGAGCACGCCGTCCGTGTCGCCGAGATCCAGGATCTCGACCACGTTGCGGTGGTGGATCTTCGAGGCGAGGTTCGCCTCGTCGAGGAACATGCGCTGGAACTGCGGATCACGCGCGAGCGCCGGAATGAGCGTCTTCAGCGCGACGACCTTGTGGAAGCCGCGGGAGCCCTCCATGCGCGCGGCCCAGACCTGCGCCATCCCGCCCTCGCCGATGAGGCGCAGAAGCTCATATCGCCCGAGACGCTGCCCCGGACCGGGGTCCTCGGAGATCCGCATGGCTCACCAGACGCTTGTGCTCGGGGATCCGCGCCCGCGGTCCCCAGGAGCAGCCCGGGCCGCAGCGCGCGGCCCCCTCTCTCCAGACGATCACCATAGCCAAGCGCGACCGCGCCGCAAAGGATCGTGTGGATCGAAGGCCGCTCGCCACCACCCCCGTCCGTCGTTCGGGCCCCACCACCTCGACGCCCCGCGTCCGGCAAACCTCGACGCCCCGCGTCCGGCAAACCTCGACGCCCGCGTCCGGCGACCACGACGCCCCGCGCCGGCAGCCTCGTTCCGCGTCGCTCCCCCGCCTTGCCCCTGCTATGGCCGGAGCACGATGACGAACGCGACAAGCGCTCCTCCGCCTGCCCGCGGGGGCCGAGCCCCCGCCTCCAAAGCCCTGTTCGACCGCGCCGCCGCCGTCCTGCCCGGCGGCGTGAACAGCCCGGTGCGGGCCTTCCGCGCCGTCGGCGGCGACCCCGTCTTCATCGCCCGCGCGCAGGGAGCGCGGCTGTTCGACGTCGACGGCGCCGAGTACATCGACTTCGTCGGCTCCTGGGGGCCGGCCATCCTCGGCCACGCGAACCCCGCCGTGGTCGAGGCCGTCCGCGAAGCCGCCCTCGGCGGCCTCTCGTTCGGCGCCCCGACCGAGCTCGAGGTCCGCTTCGCCGAGAAGATCCGCGAGCTCTACCCGAGCATCGACATGCTGCGCTGCGTCTCCAGCGGCACCGAGGCCACGATGAGCGCCATCCGCGTCGCGCGCGGCTTCACCCGCCGCGACGCCATCATCAAGTTCGAGGGCTGTTACCACGGCCACGCCGACCACCTGCTCGTCAAGGCAGGCAGCGGGCTCGCCACCTTCGGCGCGCCCGACTCGGCCGGCGTCCCCGAGAGCGTCGCCCGCGCCACGCTGTCGCTGCCCTACAACGACCCGGCCGCCCTCGAGGCCGCCTTCGCGGCGCGCGGCGGCGAGATCGCCGCGGTCATCCTCGAGCCCGTGGTCGGCAACATGGGCTGCGTCCCGCCGGAGCCGGGCTTCCTCGCCCTCGTGATCGACCTCTGCCGCAAGCACGGCGCGCTCTCGATCTTCGACGAGGTGATGACCGGCTGCCGCGTCGCCCGCGGCGGCGCGCAGGAGCGCTTCGGCCTCCGGCCGGACCTGACGACGCTCGGCAAGATCGTCGGCGGCGGCATGCCCCTCGCGGCCTACGGCGGCCGCGCCGACGTGATGCGCGTCGTCTCGCCGCTCGGCCCCGTGTACCAGGCCGGCACGCTCAGCGGCAACCCGCTCGCGGTCAGCGCGGGGCTCGCGACGCTCGAGCGCCTCACGCCCGACCTCTACGAGCGGCTCGAGCAGCTCGGCGCGTCCCTCGAGCGCGGCCTCAGGGCCGCCGCCGAGGGCGCCGGCGTGACCGCGTGCGTCCAGCGGGTCGGCTCGATGATCACGCTGTTCTTCACGAAGGGCCCGGTCCGCTCCTGGGCCGACGCCGCGACCTCCGACACGAAGCGCTTCAGCGCCTTCCACGCCGGCATGCTCGCGCGCGGCATCTACTGGCCTCCGTCGCAGTACGAGGCGGCCTTCCTGAGCGGCGCGCACACCGAGGAAGACATCGAGCGGACGGTCTCCGCCTGCCGCGAGGCGCTCGCGGCCTGAGGCCGGACCGGCCCACCGGCGAAGGGCCGACCGCCGGAGCGATCGGCCCCTCTCACGAGCGCACGAGCGCGGAGCCTGCCCGCGCAGGCCCCGCGGAGCGCGTCAGTCCGCGGCGCGGACCCAGCCGTTCCTGTAGTAGTTGCCGCGCGCGGTCGGCCAGAGCAGGCAGTTCGTCGCCGACTGCGGCACCGTGTACACGTACGTGTTCGGCTCCGGCTCGCTGCCGATCCACCCGATCTCGCGGAGCGACACGACGATCTCGATCGTGCCGTCGCCGTTCACGTCGGCGAGCGTCGGCACGGGCATCGCGCCGAGCCGCGGCAGCGGGATCTTGTGGAGGACCTTGCCGCCCGCGTTGAGGACGAAGAGGTGGCTCCGGTTCTCCTCGGTCGAGTAGGTGTTGAACACGACCTCCGGGATGCCGTCGCCCGACAGGTCCCCGACCACGACGCCGCCCGTGAGCACCTGCGTGTCGTCCGTGAACTGGACGTCCCAGTACTCCTGCTTGTCGGCGTGGACCGCGTGAATCCGCCCATCCAGGCCCGCGAAGATCATCTCGGGGCCGGGGTGCGTCGCGTCGAGGTCGGCCACCGTCACCTGCTGCGTCGCGGCCACGATGTTGCCGCCGAGATCCTCGCCGCCGGACAGGTAGTCCGGCGCATAGAACGGGCTCTCCCACCCCTCGATGCGGCTCGCGTCGTTGCGGACCACCCAGAGGCCGACGCCCTGGGACTGGTCCGACATGTCGACGTCCTCGGCCGCCGCGAGCATGATGATCTCCGGCGTGCCGTCGCCGTCGACGTCCGCGATCGCAGGGGCCGAGTTCTTGAAATAGGCCTGCAGGTCGCGGCTGTCGCCGAAGCCCTGCTGCGCGAGCTCGAGGTCGTGCATGTACCGCACGCCCGGCGTCTTCGGGCGGCCCTCGAACATGGGATTCGCGTCGAACGCCTCCCCCGTGCCGCGGTAGAACCCGGCATAGGAGTTGTCCATCGGCGCGACGATGTCCTGCGCGCCGTCCCCGTCGAGATCGCCGATGGCCAGGTTCTGGTCGTAGACGCCCACGATCCAGCACTCGGCGTCGTCGCTGCGGCGCGCGTCGCACCCGATCGTACCGCTTTCGATCGGCGGGAAGCCGGCGACCCGCGCCCCGCTCGCGTGGAAGGCCGACAGGACGTCGGGGGACCTGTCGGTGCTCGCGGCCACGACGTCGAGCTGGCCGTCGCCGTCGACGTCGCCGGCGGCGAGGGCGCGGATCTCGTCGTTCCAGGTGACGGGCCAGCCGTCCACCACCTGGCCGCTCGCGTCGAGCATGTAGATCCTCGTGCGCGCCGCGAAGACGATCTCGAGCTGCGCGTCGCCGCGGAAGTCCGCGACGATCGGGCTCGCCCAGATGCGGCCATGCTCCCGCGACTCGTCGAACCGCCACTTCTGCTCGCCGTCGGGGCCCCAGGCGACGACGTTGCCATTGTGCGTCACCAGGATCTCGCTCTCGCCGTCGCCGTCCAGATCGGCGACCGCCGGCGACCCGAGCCACGCGCTCTCGTCGTCGTCGGACAGCTGGAGGAGGAGCTGGGGCTCCGCGACGTCGGCAGCGCCGCTCGCCGCAGGAGCGCACGACGCGGCGGTCGGCAACGGCTTGGAGCCCCCGGGGACCGGGCGAGGGCCGCCCGAGGAGCCGCTGCTGTTGCTACCGCCGCCGTCGTCGTCGTCGTCGGGGAGGGTGCCGTCAAGGTCGCCGAGCCGTCCCTCGCAGGCCGCAAGGGCGAGGAGGCTGGTCAAGAGAGCAATTCTACCGGGAATTACAAAACCTCGGTTGCAGACAAAGGACTTCATCATGCTCGGAAGCTTACCAGCGCTTCGCGGTCCACGAAGAGGCGAAGCGGAAAATTGACGCCGTCGCGGATGCGCTGAACGGTGCGTTACGCTCCTCCTTCAGCGGGGCAGGTAGGCTGCGTGTCGTTCACGTTGCGCACGTAACGCGCGTGACGCGCGTGACGCACGTGACGCGCGTTCGTTCCTCTGCCGCTGCTGCGGGGCACATGGCGGGGGTATGGGTGCGGGTAGGTGCTGTGCTAGGCTCCGCCGCCATGAACGTATCGCGACGGCTTTGGATTGCCGGCGCCGCCTGTGCCCTGCTGCTGGGGACGACGGCGCTGGGCTGCAGCTCGACCCCCCCGCCCAAGACGGCCAAGGTGCAAGCTGGGGACATGCCCGAGGGCGGCGACTGGACGGGCGTCTATTACAGCGAGCTCTACGGTTACCTGCACCTCGTCCAGGACAACGATTCCATGGAGGGCCGCTGGATGCGCCCGGTCAAGGATCGGTGGGGCGAGCTGCACGGGACGGTGACGGGCGATCTCATCAAGTTCACCTGGACCGAGCACGTCATCGGCGCCATCGGGCCGAACTCGACAAAGGAAGGCCGGGGGTACTTCAAGTACACGCGGCCGGAGGGCGAGAACGTCGACGACAAGATCGTGGGCGAGATCGGCCGCAACAAGGATGAGGTCGGCGAGCCGTGGGAAGCCGTCAAGCAGCGCAACATGTTGCCGGACCTGCAGTCGATCGGGGGCACCGGCAGCTCCGACATCGGCGGCGGCGACTGGGACGGCCAGAACCAGGAGTCCGAGGCGCCCGAGCCGCCCGCCTCCCCCCCCGACGAAGCACCTGCCGAGCCCCCCGCCCTCTGACATAACAGCCCCCGATGACCCAACCGCAGCCGCGAGGCATTCAGTTCCGCGAACCCCCCATCTTCGAGCGCGGCACGCCGGGCAGGACCGGCGCGTCGCTGCCGCCGCTCGACGTGCCCGACGTCGATCCCGGCGCTCACTACGGCGCGCTCGCGCGCCAGGAGGCGGCCGGCCTGCCCGAGGTGAGCGAGCCGGAGGCGTTCCGGCACTTCGTCCGGCTCTCGCAGTGGAACTTCTGCATCGACGGGCAGATGTACCCGCTCGGGTCGTGCACGATGAAGTACAACCCGAAGGTCAACGAGTGGGCCGCGCGCATCCCGGGCTTCGCGAAGCTGCACCCGATGACGCCCGACGAGCTCAGCCAGGGGTCGCTCGAGGTGATGTGGCGCCTGCAGGAGGCGCTCTGCGAGATCAGCGGGATGGACGGCTGCTCGCTGCAGCCGTCGGCGGGCGCGCAGGGCGAGCTCGCGGGGCTGATGATGATGCGGGCGTTCCACGAGTCGAAGGGGCGCTCGCCGCGGAAGGTCTTCATCCCGGAGAGCGCCCACGGCACGAACCCGGCGAGCTGCGCGCTCAACGGGCTCGTGGCCGTGCGGATCGAGAAGACCGCCGACGGCATCACCCACCCCGAGCAGGTCCTCGCCGCGATCGAGCGCCACGGGTCGGACGGCGACGTCTGCGGGATGATGATCACGAACCCGAACACCCTCGGGGCGTACGAGACGCACCTGCCCGAGATCATCAAGCTCATCCACGACAAGGGGGGGCTCGTCTACGGCGACGGCGCGAACACGAACGCCATCATGGGGCACGCGCGGCCGGGTGACGTCGGCATGGACGTCATCCACATCAACCTGCACAAGACGTTCACGACCCCGCACGGCGGCGGGGGCCCCGGCGCCGGGCCGGTCTGCTTCAAGAAGCACCTGGAGCCGTTCCAGCCGTCGCCCGTGCTCGTGCGGCGCGGCGACGCGTTCGCGTGGGACCGCGACCGGCCCCAGAGCGTCGGGCGGCTCCGGGCCTTCACCGGCAACTTCGGGATGTTCATCCGGGCGTACGCGTACATCCGGGAGATGGGCGGCGAGGGGCTCACGGCGGCGAGCAGCCTCGCCGTGCTGAACGCGCGCTACCTCTGGGCCAAGCTGAAGGACCACTACAGCGCGCCGGTGCCGCAGCCGTGCATGCACGAGGTGGTGCTCTCGGACAGCCAGATCGAGAAGGAGACCGGGGTCAAGACGCTCGACATCGCGAAGCGGCTGCTCGACTACGGCTTCCACGCGCCCACGGTCTACTTCCCGCTGGTCGTGCCCGGCGCCCTGATGATCGAGCCGACGGAGACGGAGACCCGCGAGACGCTCGACGAGTTCGCCGCCGCGATGCTCAGCATCCTCAAGGAGGCGCAGGAGACGCCGGACGTCGTGAAGCAGGCGCCGCACGGCACGGTGGTCGGCCGCCTCGACGAGGCCCGGGCCGCGCGCCAGCCGCGCCTGCGATGGTCGAGGACGTGATCCTTCCGGCGGAGGCGGCCGTCGCGCGGCCTCCTCTGGCAGGGGGCGCCGGCCGGCGGCGCGCTCCAAATTCGCGAATCTCCGCCGGACGCGTCTACAATGAGCGCCGAGGGCCCGCGGTGAGGTACCTCACGGGATGAGCGACGCGTGTCCGATACCGTTGAGAACGAAGGCGACATCGAGACCATCAGCCAGACCACCCCGGTCTCGGTTGGAGACACCGTGCGCGTCGTGTTCCGCGCCTACGACGAGGCGACCCCCCCGTTCAACATCAAGATCCGCTCCCCCTCGGGGAAGATCATCATCGAGCGCGTGCTGCGCGACCTGCCCACCGGCAAGCCGCAGAGCGCCTCGCCCGTCGAGTTCAGCGCGTCGTCGCCGGGCGAGTACAAGATCGAGATCAAGCAGCTCTACGGAAAGCAGCGGGGCACGGCCATCCTGCGCGTGAAGCCCTGACGGGGGCTAGGTCGAGAAGCCGGGCAGGAGCATGCGGGTGATGCGATCGGGGCTCACGATGCCCTGGTCGTGCATCCAGCCGTTCGCGGTCGCGACGGCGGTGCGGCCCTCGTCGCCCTTGAGCAGCTCGCCGTGGCGGCGGCGCGCGGCCGCGGCGTAGAGGGCCATGCCGGCAGCATCGAAGCCGCGGACGGCCTCGGCGAGCTGATGACCCGCCGCCTCCGCCTGGCCGCGGGCGGCGGCGACCGCGGCGCGCACCGCCGCGGCGAGCGGGTCGGCCCAGGGCATGTGCTCGGCCTCGATCTTGCGGGCGGCGCGCGTCGCCTCCTCGTACAGCGGCTCCGCGTCGGCCGGCGTGACGGCGGCGGCGGCGGCCAGCGCGGCGCAGGCCCTGAGGTGGGTGATGATGATGCGCACGGCCTGGATGCGCAGGGCGAGCGAGCTCTCGATGCCCGACTGCTGCTCGGCGAAGAGGCGGTGCGTGGCCTCGCCGTCGCCCCGGTACAGGCCGATGTGCGCGCGGGCGACGAGGTCGAAGTAGCTCTGCAGCTGGAAACCCGCCTTGGACCAGCTCCGGATCGCGTCCTGCGCCTGGCGCTGCGCGGAGTCGGGGTCGTCGCTCACGAGCCAGTAGGCGTTGCCCTGCGAGGAGCGCAGGCTCGTGGCGAGGTAGCGGTCGCCGCGCTCGTCGGCCGACTGCAGGTACATGGGGACCCGGCGCATGAACTCGCGCGTCTCGCCGCCGTACCAGAGCGCCCAGGCCGAGAACGTGTGCGCCCAGCTCCGCTCCCACGTGACGCCGGTGCAGCGCTCGCGAAAGATGACGTCCGCCCGATCGAGATCGGCCACGCCCTGGTGCCAGCGGCCGAACAGCGTGGCCGTGACGCCGCCGACGAACCCGACGAGGCCGAGCGCATGGGGCCGGCCGATGCGCGCCGCGATCGCGCTCGCCGTCGAGAGCAGGTCGGTCACGCGCGACGCGGAGGGGCCGCCGTCGATCGCGAGGTAGGTCGCCTCGAAGGCGAGGGCGCGCGTCACGCGGTAAGGCTCCCCCGCCTTGAGCGAGAGCAGCAGGTTGCGCGCCTGGAAGTCGGCGCCGCGCGTGGGATCGACGATCGCGAGCCCCATCGCGGCCGACCAGCAGACGTCGATGCGCATGAGATCTTCCGCCGAGACCTCGTCGGCCGGCCGCTCGACGAAGTTCAGCCCGCGCAGGCGCACCTGCGCGCGCCGCAGCATCAGCGACGCGACCGCGAGCTCCGGCGTCTTCGGCACCTGCATGCCCACCGCGCCGAGCACCGAGCGCAGGCCCGCCATGCCGGCGTCGACGTAGCCGGCGCGGAGCAGGTTCTCGGCCGCCCGGCGCCCGAGATCGACCGCCTCGGCCTCCGGGGCGCCGTCGCTCGCGGCCATGTAGGCCTCCGCGGCCTTGGCGCCGCGGCCGGCGCTGCTCAGCGCGTCGCCGAGCTTGGCGAGCACGACCCGCCGCTCCGCCCCGCCGGGCAGGTGCAGATCGATCGCCATGCGGTAGAGGCGCGCCGCGTGGTCGAACGCGAACGCGGCCTCGGCCTGCTCGCCGGCGCGCACCGCGTAGCCGGCCGCGCGCTCGGCGTCCCCGGCGGCGCGCCAGTGCTCGGCCAGCGCCTCGAGCTCCGCGCGCCCCGAGGCCTCCAGCGCCAGCGCGAGCCGGCCGTGCCAGCTGCGCGACGTCTGCTCGTCGAGCCGGCTCGCCACGGTCTCCCGGATGCGGTTGTGGAACGGCTCGGCGAACTCGTCCTGCCCCGAGCCGCCGGTGCGCACGAGGTTCGCCGCGCGCAGGGCCGAGAGCACCCGCGTGAGCTCCACGAAGTCCGCCGCCATGGCGTGCGCGGCCACCGACGTCAGCACCGGCACGCCGGCGCAGACGACGAGCTCGAGCAGCTGGCGCGCCCGCGGATCCAGCCGGCTGATCCGCGCCCAGAGGACGTCGTCGAGGCGCACCGGGCTGCCGTCGTTGTCCTGGGCCAGCCGGTGGCGCAGGAGGGCGTCGATGAACAGCGGGTGGCCGCCGGCCTCCTGCGCGATCGCCTCGATGCTGAGCGGCCGGCCGAGCGGCGCGCCCCGGAGCAGCAGCACGCAGAGCTCCTGCGCCTCCGCGAGCGACAGGCGATGGAGGATGATGTGCCCGAGCGAGTCGACCGGCACCCCGAGCTGCCGCGAGACCGGCGGCGCCGTCTCCGATGCGGTCCGCACCGCCGCGACGAGCATCATCGCCCGCGGGCGCGAGGGATCGACGGGCGCGCCCGCGGGCACGGGGCCGTCGAGGCCGGCGAACGAGCCGGGCCGGCTCGCGGCGCTGAGGTCGGCCTCGGTCCACGGGCGCATCACCTCCGAGAGCAGCGCGACGCTGTCGGCGTCGGCCCACTGGAGGTCGTCGATCGCGAGCACGAGCGGGCGCTCGGCCGCGAGCCGGCCGAGCAGCTCCCGCAGGGCGGTGAAGACGAGGGCGCGGATCTCGGGCGGGTCGATCGCCTTGCGCCGCGCGCGCGCCTCGGTGATGGCGGGGACCGTCCGGAGCACAGGGAACACGGTGCCGAGCAGGCCGGCGTTGGGCGGCAGGAGCGCCCTCATCTCCTCGGGAGGGCGGCGCGCGAGGTGCCGGCTCAGCGCGTCGATGAGCTCGTCCACCGCCTTGTAGGGGACCGCCTCGCGCTCGTAGCAGCGCCCGGCGAGGACGAGCGCCTCCTTGTCGATGCGCTCCAGGAACGTGCGCAGGAGCGCGCTCTTGCCGACGCCCGACTCGCCCTCGATGAACCGCGTTATCCCGCGCCCCATCCTCGCCTCGGCGAACGCGCCCTCGAGCGCGGCGAGCTCGCTGTGCCGGCCGACGAAGCCGATGCGCTGCGAGAGGACGGGCGGCTCCTCGATGAGCTCCTGCACGCGCAGCCGCCGCAGCACGTCGCGCGCGGTCGGGCGGGCGGCCGGGTCGATGCGGAGCATGTCCACGCAGAGCTCGTCGATGTCGGGCGGCATGTCCTCGACGAGCCGGCTCGGCGGCGGCGGCTCGGCCCGCCGCATCATGTCCATCGTCGCCTTGGGCGCGGTCTGGAACGGATAAACGCCCGTCAGCGCGAGGTAGAGCATCACCCCCAGGCTGTAGATATCCGCCTCGGGCCCGGCCGACTTCCCCTCGGCCTGCTCGGGCGCCATGTAGTGGAGCGTCCCGACGACGGCGTGCTCGCGCCCCGGGCCGCTCGCGTCGGCGACGAAGCCGAAGTCGAGGACGACCACCCGCTCTTCGGCGGTGACGAGCACGTTGGAAG
This sequence comes from Sorangium sp. So ce1014, assembly GCF_051521505.1. Classification (NCBI taxonomy): domain Bacteria; kingdom Pseudomonadati; phylum Myxococcota; order Polyangiales; family Polyangiaceae; genus Sorangium; species Sorangium sp. So ce1014. The sequence continues at coordinate 12,237,052 of NZ_CP150356.1, read as the reverse complement.
GCTTGATGTCGCGGTGGACCTTGTAGGCCGCGTGCACCGCCGCGAGCCCCTGGGCGAGCTGCGCCAGCGCCGAGCGGAGGCGGGCCTCGTGGAAGGGGCGCTTGATCCGGGGCTGCGGCTCGGACGCGGGGCCCTGCGAATGCCAGAGGGGGATCGACGGCAGGGTGGAGCGCCGCCCGCCGCTCGCGGGCTCGCCCCTCGGTCCGGCGTCGCCCTCCTCGTGGAGCCGCACGTGCACCACGAAGTCCACGCCGCGGATGAGCTCCATCGTGAAGAAGAGCTGCCCCTCTTCCTCGTGGAGCTCGCCGAGGCTGACCAGGTTCTGGTGCTGGATGTCCTGCAGCGAACGGAACTCGTTCTTGAACCGGAGGCGCGCATCGGCGCTCAGATTCCGGAGGATCTTGAGGGCGACGCGCCCCTTTCGCTCGCGGTCGAAGGCCTCGTAGACAACCCCCATCCCGCCGACACCGACGACGCGAACGACCTGGAAGCGACGCGTGCCTCCGAACTCAGGTCTCGCGCTCCTCAGGCCCATGCGTGGACCAAGAAATCACCGGCGCCGAGCGGTGGCAAGCAGCGCGTGGAAGACGCGTGGCAGGCGCGCGGAAGCCGCGTGGAAGGCGCCTGGGAAGCGCGCGGGGGAAGCGCGGGGTGCGCGGGGGGTGCGCGGCGTGCGTCGGCGGCGCGCGCGGCCTGCGTGGCGCGTGCGTCACGCCGCGAGCCGGATCGGCAGAAAGCTGGCATGCCCAAGGGAAGGGCGGTAGCGTACCCGGCCTGCGAGCGAAAAGAACCCGGTCCGACGCGCGCCGCTCAGCCGGTCAACCCGGCGCGCACCCAGTTGACAACGGGAGAGCATCATGGTCTGCGTAGTACGCTCCGAGGCATCGGAAGCGGTTCCGAGAGCGCCACGCGCAAAGGGTTTGCTGGGGTGATCCAGAGGTTGAGAGACTTCTTCTCGTCGTCGGCGCGGCGCATCACGAGGCCCCCGACCGAGAGCGAGGCCGCGCGGAACCCGGGATGCAGCCTCGTTGTTGAGAATGTCAGCAAGAGCTTCGGGAAGACACAGATACTGAACGACGTGTCGTTCACGGCGGAGGCCGGCGAGTTCGTCACGCTCCTCGGGCCATCCGGCTGCGGAAAGACGACGCTGCTCCGCATCATCGCGGGGCTCGATCGCTCCGATCGGGGGCGCATCCTCCTCGCGGGCAGGGCGGTTGACCACCTGCCGGCGAACCGCAGGCCGGTGAACACGGTGTTCCAGAACTATGCCCTGTTCCCGCATCTCACCGTGTTCGAGAACGTGGCGTTCGGCCTGAGGTCGCGCAGCATCCCTGACCCGGAGGTGCGCGATCGCGTGCGCTCGAGCCTCTCGATGCTCAAGCTCGATGATCTCGCGGAGAGATATCCGCACCAGATCTCGGGCGGTCAGAAGCAGCGAGTCGCGCTCGCGCGCGCGGTCGTCAACGAGCCTGAGGTGCTGCTGCTCGACGAGCCGATGTCGGCCCTCGACGCGAAGCTGCGCGCCGAGGTCCAGCTCGACCTGCGCCGCCTCCAGCGCGCGCTCGGCAAGACGTTCGTGCTCGTCACTCACGATCAGGACGAGGCGATGACCGTCTCGGACCGGATCGTGCTGATGAACAAGGGCCGCATCGAGCAGCAGGGCGTGACGGCCGAGGTGTACGAGCGGCCGCAGAGCCGCTTCGCCGCCGAGTTCTTCGGCGCGGCCAACCTCATCTCGGCGCAGCGCGTCGGCGCCACGCTCGTCTTCACGACGGTGGGCGCGCTGAGGGTCCAGACCACGCCACAGTGGGAGTTCGGCACGCTCGCGATCCACCCCGAGTGGATCGAGCTGTGCGAGAACGAGCCGCCGGAGAACGGCGTGCGCGGCGTCGTGCGCGAGAGCTTCTACCGCGGCGATCACGTGGAGCTCATCATCGAGCCCGGGCCGCTGCGCGTGCAGCTCAGCCCCCGCTCGCGCCTCAAGCCCGGCTCGTCCGTCTGGCTCGCGCTGCCCGCCGAGCGGCTCGAGGTGCTCAGTGACTGAGCCGACGGTCTGGTATGGCCAGCTGACGACGCGGCGCAGGCTCCTCGCGCGGGGCTTCCTGTTCATCGCGGGCGGCATCTCCTGGCTGTCCGTGTTCCTCCTCTTGCCGAGCCTCGCGCTCTTCGTCGTGTCGTTCATGAAGCGCGACGCGGACGGCGTCCTGATCTGGGAGCTGACGCTCGAGTCGTTCGCGCGCATCTTCGGCTCCGCGTCGGGCGAGAACGCGCGCATCCTCATCCGGAGCATCGTCCTCGCGCTGATCGCCACGAGCGCCTCCGTGACGCTCGCGTATCCGATGGGCTTCTTCATCGCTCGCGGCTCGCGGCGCCGGCGGTTCTTCTGGCTGGCGCTCGTCATCGTCCCGCTCTGCACGAACCTCGTCATCCGCACGTTCAGCTGGAAGCTCCTCCTGTCGGCGCAGCTGATGCCCGCCAAGCTCGCCGCCTGGCTCGGCTGGATCGACCCCGGCCGCGACATCTACCCCAGCTGGACCGCGGTCGCGCTCGGCCTCGTCGCGGCCTCGCTCCCGTTCGCGGTGGTCCCCCTCTACACGAGCATCGACCGCCTCGACTGGTCGCTCGTCGAGGCGGCGCAGGACCTCTACGCCTCGCGGCTCCGCGTCTTCTTCGCCGCGATCTTGCCCCAGACCCTGCCCGGCCTCAGCGTCGCCGTGATCCTGACGTTCGTCCCTGCGATGAGCGTCTTCGTGGTGAGCGACATGCTCGGCGGCGCGAAGCACTGGCTGATAGGCAACCTGATCCAGCACCAGTTCGGCCCGGGCCGGAACATCCCCTATGGCGCGGCGCTGAGCCTCCTGCTCATCCTCCTGACCCTGGGCGGCGTCTCGCTATACCGTCGAAATGGGCGCTCCGTGGAGATCCTGTGAGCAGCGGCCGCGGCCCCTGGCGCGCGCTGACGACCGTCGCCGCCTTCCTCGGCTTCGGGCTCCTCTACGTGCCGCTGCTCGCGGTCGCCATGTACTCGTTCAACGCCGCGGAGCGGGGCCTGGTCTGGACGGGCTTCTCGGTGCGCTGGTACATCGAGCTCTTCGCCGATCCCGAGACGAGCCGGCGCGCCAGGGAGATCCGCGAGGTGGCCGTGAACACCTTGCTGCTCGGCGGCGCCTCGACGGTCATCTCGACGGTCCTCGGGACGCTGCTCGCGCTCGGGATGCGCTTTCCGTGGACGAGCTCCGTGAGCCGCCTGCTCGAGTCGATCGTGGACATCCCGGCGGTCGCTCCGGACATCACGTTCGCGGCGGTGCTGGTCATGGCGTTCAACCTGCTCCGCCGGGTGGTGGACTGGTTCGACCTCGGCATGACGACGATGATCATCGGCCACGTGACGTTCGAGATCGCGTTCGTCACGCTCATCGTCCGCAGCCGCCTCATCTCCATCGGACCGACGCTGAGCGAGGCCGCGACGGATCTCTACGCCTCGTCCTGGATCCACTTCCGCAGGGTCACGCTCCCGCTCCTGTGGCCGGCCATCGTGGGGGGCGCGATGCTCGCGTTCACGATGTCGCTCAACGACTTCGTGATCAGCTTTTTCACGTCCGGCCCGCGCTCGGTCACGCTCCCGCTCTTCGTCTATCACTCTCAGGTGCGAGGGATGCGGACGGACCTGTTCGCGATCTCAACGCTCCTCGTGTTCGGGGTGATCCTGTTCATCATGATGCTGGAGCGGATGACCCGCTGGCGGCACGATTGAGCTGTCGCCTCCGCTCCACGGCCGAGCTCGTGATCGAGCCGCGCCGCCGCTGAGGGGCCCGCGCCGCTCCCCCGGGCGGCGGCGCCTCCGCGCGGCGCCTCATCACGAACGCTTATGCATGTGGCGGCGGCGCGTGCAGCGCGCTGCGACCCGGCCTGGGCGATGGGGCGGCGCGCGAGCGAGCCCGACCTCGGGCGCTTGCCTTCCGGCGCTCGGATGCGCGAACATCCACGACGAGATCCCCACGCGCGCCGCGCTCCGTGCGCGCCGCGCCGCCGGGTCTTGCTCACGCTATCAGGCCCGCCGCGCAGAAGCGCCTACACAGCGACGTCCACGTGGAGGAGGAGGCATCGACCGCTCGTGCGAACAGGTTGGATCGGCCCACGGCTTACGGTAAGCTGACCCGGCAATGCGGCTATTCGTCCCAAGCTCGCCGTGTCTCAGCGTCACTGCTGGACCCGGCGGACGGCGCCTTCCGCTCCACACTACGACCGCTGGGAATCGAGATCGAAAGATGAGCTTTCGTCGTTCCGCACTCCTACTCATACTCGTTTCACTCCTCACATTCTCCGGTCGGCCTGCCTGGGCGGACGATCTGGCCGATGAGGCCGATCTACACTTCAGGATCGCCACGGAGCGTTATTCAGCACGCGATTACCGGGGCGCCCTGGAGCACTTCCTGGTGTCGAACCGTCTCGTGCCAAACCGCAACGTCATCTTCAACATCGCTCGAACGTACGAGGCGCTCCAGGAGTACCCGGACGCGTTCCGCTACTACGTTCAGGCGCTCGATCTCGAGCCAAACGCTGCGCGCAGGCCCGCGATCGAGGAGGCGCTCGCGCGCATCCGGCCAAACGTCTCTGTCATCAACGTGACGTCGGACCCGCCCGGAGCGACGGTGTACATCAACCGCCGCGATCTCGGCGGGCGCGGCAACACGCCCCGCCTGCTCGGCTTCCAGCCCGGCAAGCACAAGATCATCGTCGACCTCGAGGGATACGAGCCGGCGGAGGTCGAGAACGTCGAGGCGAAGGTCGGCGAGCAGACGAACGTCGCGATCAAGCTGAAGCGCATCGTCGGCACGGTGCGCGTGGTCGGCGAGACGGCGGGCACGACGGTGCGCGTCAACGACGCGAGCGGTCCGGCGGCGTGCACCGCGCCGTGCGATCTCACGCTGCCGCCCGGCCGGCACCGCCTGTACCTCTCGCAGGAGGGGTATCAGCCGTCGGAGCAGGACGTGAACGTCGGGGCCGCCAGCACGGTGACCGCGCGCTACCGTCTCAACCCGCTCACCGGCAGCCTGGTGGTCAACGCGGACGAGCGCGACGCGCTCGTCGAGGTCGACGGCAAGCCGATGGGCTTCACGCCGGCGGTGCTCAACGTGCAGAGCGGCCAGCGCCGGGTGCGCGTCTCGCTGCGCGGGTTCCGCCCTGTGGAGCAGGTCGCGAACGTCGTGGCGAGCCAGCAGACGCGCATCGACATCTCGCTCCGCCAGCTCGAGGAGGTCGAGGCGGCGTCTCGTTCGGCGGAGGCCGTCGAGGACGCGCCGGGCTCGGTCACCATCATCCCCGGGTCGGAGCTGCGCGCGATGGGTTATCCCACCGTCGCGGAGGCGCTGAGGGGCGTGCGCGGCGTCTACACGACGTACGACGGCGCGTACACCTTCGCGGGCGTCCGCGGGATCAACCTGCCGGGCGACTTCGGCAACCGCATGCTGACCCTGCTCAACGGTCACTCGATGAACGACAGCTGGGTCAACCTGTCGTACTTCGATTACCTGGCCCGGACGGACCTCGAGGACGTGGAGCGGATCGAGATCGTGCGAGGTCCCGGCTCGGTTCTCTACGGTACGGGCGCGTTCTCCGGCGTCGTCAACATCGTGACCAAGGGCCGCCCGACGGCGACCAGCGTCGGCTTCGGCGTGGGCACGGCGGACAACTCGCTGATCCGCGGGCGCGCGTCGTTCCAGCTGCCGCTCGGCCGCGACTCCGGCGTCTGGATGTCGGTCGGCGCCGCGCGCAGCCTCGGGCGGGACTACTACTTCGCAGACCACGTGGGAGACCCCACGTCCTCCGAGCCGATCGAGTACGGTACAGCGACCGACGGAGAAGGGAACCCAGTCGCCGTTCCGATCAACCCGGACCGCCACGTATTCGACGGGCACTCCCGGGGCAACGACAGGTTCACCGTGGGGACGGTCCAGGGCCGGCTCTGGCTGAAGTCGTTCTCGGCGCAGTGGTACCTGAACTCCCGCGACAAGACGCTCCCCAACGGCGTCGCGAAGACCCAGCTGGGCGTCGACGACACCTACTACCGGGACACCCGGGGGTTCGTCGAGCTCTCGCTCTCGCCCCGCTTCGGGGACAAGCTCGCGACGCTGACGCGCGCGAGCATCAACATGTACACCTTCCGCGACCAGCTCTGGTTCTATGCGCCGGCCACGGTTCCTGGCGGGGGATTGCATAGTCTCTCCGACCAGGAGGAGTTCGACGATATCTGGCTGCTCGCGGAGCAACGCGTCGAGTTCAGCCCGATCCCGCAGCTGAAGATCACGGCGGGCGCCGAGGCGCAGCTGCACTTCATGGCCGCGCAACGTGGCAAGGAGATCTCCTGCACCGCCGTCGGGACTTGCGACACCTTCATCTACCTGCCCTTGCCCAAGACCGAGGCTGACGCGGTGGCGCTGGACCGGGTCGACAAGCATCCTTACCGCATCTTCGCGGCGTACGCGCTCGTCGACATCACCCCGTCGGAGCGACTCCGCATCTCGGCGGGTTCGCGCTTCGACTACTACTCGACGCTGGACGACGCGACGCCCGTCCCGAGCCCCAGGATCGCGCTCATCGTCAAGCCGTACGAGCAAGGCAACCTGAAGATCACCGGCGGCCGCGCGTTCCGCGCGCCCTCCATCCAGGAGCTGTTCTACGGCTACGCCGCCGGGATACCGGGAACCCTCGACTATGTGGAGCTGTACAAGCCCTCGCCCGGCCTCGAGCCCGAGACGGTCTGGTCGGGCGAGATCGAGTTCACGCACCGGCTCTCGTCCACGGTCTCGGTGCTCGGCGCCGGGTACGTGAACCACCTCAGCAACCTCATCTTCCAGCAGGGGAGCCAGACGGAAGACGACAAGACGCGCTACGAGAACACCAACGTTCCGATCTTGGTGGTCGGCGGCGAGGCCGAGCTTCGCCGCGAGTGGCGCCAGGGGTGGATGGCCTCGGCCTCGTACTCGTACGCGAAGGCGCAGTACCTGGAGGACAGCGGCGTGGACAATCTGCGCCAGGTCCCGAACTCGCCGGAGCACATGGCGTCGTTCCGCGGCGCGGTCCCGCTCTTCGGCAAGGCGCTCGGCCTGGCATCGCGCTTGACGATCGAGGCACCCCGGTACGACCGCAACGTGAAGGAGGGGCGGCTCGAGGACGGCGTGCCTGAGCAGACCCAGACCGAGCCGGCCGTGATCTGGGACATCGTCCTCTCCGGGCAGGTGGATGTCGGCGGGCTCCGGTACAACGTCGGCGTCTACAACGTCGGCGACTGGCGCTACACGGCGCCCACCGCCGCGCAGTACACCATCGCCAAGTTCCCGCAGAACGGCCGCACGTTCCTCGCCTCGCTCAACATGAGCCTCTGAGAACCGCGGGCGCTGGTCTCGCCAGCAGCCTGCATCGCGAAGCGCCCCTCCCCTTCCAGCGGAGGGGCGCTGTCTTTTTGTCCCCCCGAGAGATCATCCCCGCCAGGCGGAAGCAAGCAGCCCGCATCGTTGAGCGGCCCCCGCTCTCATCGACGCCTGCCGGCGCCGAAGGCGGAAGCCAGCAGCGCGCACCGTCAAGCGGCCCCCACGCTCGTCGACGCCTGCCAGCGCCGAAGGCGGAAGCGAGCCGCACGCGCCGTCAAGCGGCGCCCGCGCTCGTCGACGCCTGCCGGCGCCGAGGACGGTCATTCCATGGACAAACGGCAGACCCCCAGCGAGGGGGTTGTCGCGCGGGGTGGGCGATGGGCCGAGGTTTGAGCCCAAATGGCGTCCTGTCTCCGTCGTGCATCGCACGACGGGGACAGGACGCCCCAGGCGAGTTCGGCCCATCGCCCGCCCCGCGCGACGACCCCCCTGCCGGGGGCCGGGCACATCGAGCGGACCTGAGATCCTACAGAGCCACCAGGAGCCCCGTTACTTGTTGTAGGGCCGCTGCGCCGGCCTGGGGCTGAACAGCGTACACAGGATCGTGTCGTAGAAACTCCCCTGGAAGAAGTAGTTCTGCCGGAGGTACCCCTCTCGCTGGAAGCCGAGCCGCTCCGCGACCCGGAGCGAGGGCCCGTGACCGGGGTCGATGCCCGCCTCGATCGTGTGCAGGTCGAGCTGCTCGAACCCGAACCGCACGACCGCGCGCAGCGCCTCCGTCATGTACCCCTTACCGCTCGACGTGCGCGCCTGCTCGTAGGTGATCTCGGCGCGATAGTGCGGCATCAGGAAGCGATAGAACCCTACGGCGCCGATCAGGTGCTCCGATCCCCGGATGGCGATGCCCCATCGGAGCTGCGAGCCCTCCTGGTGCGCCCGCTTGAGCATGCCGATCATCTTCCGTGTATCGGCGACCTCTCTGTGAACGGGAGCGCCCCATAGCCTCAGCCACTCAGCGTCCGAACAGACGGAGAACAGAGCTTCCGCATCGGACTCCTGGATCTCACGCAGTACCAGTCGTTCTGTCTCGATACGAGGATGAACGGCAAACGGAAGGTCGAGAGGGCTGCTCATCAGGGGCTTCTCCCAGGTATAACGCCCAGCCTATCATCGTTCCGCGGCATAGTGCGGCAATCTGGCGGCACGCGATCCGATTGTGTCCACTGTGCATCCATGCTCGGCGCCTGCGTGCGGTGCGCACCGCACCCACCGCACGCAGGCGCCGAGCAGCGGCCTGCGCCGCGCGCCGCACACGAGGTCGCGCTCCGCCTCACACGAGGCGCTGGGACCGGGGTCGATCCCACACGCCGCTGGTCACGGGGGGTCAGAGAGGAGACTTCACAGACGGTGCGTGTCCGTCCACGTGGGCGCAGGTGCCTCCCTGAGCCCGCGGTGGCGCACCGCGCTTCCATCGGTGACGACGGCACGGCGAAGTCACTGTGACTTCACTTCCGTCCAGACTTCGTCAAACACCTTGGCCGCTTCGCCCAGGTCGCGGTGGTGCTCGAGGCGATCCGACACCTCTTTCGTCGGATAGATGAGCGTGTTCGTGCGGTCTTCCGGCGGCAGCTTGCCCTGCGCTGCGGCGTTGGGCGACGCGTACTTTGTGTACAGCGAGAGCTGCGCGCCACCCTCCGGCGTGAGCACGTGATTGATGAACTTGTGGGCCAGCTCAGGGTGAGGCGCCTTCGCCGCGATCGTCATCACGTCGACCCAGATGACGGAGCCCTCCTTCGGGATCACGAAGGCGAGGCGGTCCTTGTCCGCCTGGATGGCCTTCTGCGCGTCCCCGTTCCAGACGACCGCCATGTCGACGGAGCCCGCCCTGACATCCTCCATCGCACCCACGCCGCCCTTGAACCCGAGGCACTTCGGCTGCTTCTTCACGTCCTTGAGGACGCTCCCGGCCTCGCGGATCTCGTTCGCGTTCGTGGTGTTGCTCGAGAACCCCTTGTACTTGAGCACCGAGCCGAGCATGTCCCGCTGCTCGTCGAGCAGCACGAACGTACCGGCCACCTTCTTCGGATCGAGCAGCACCGACCACGACGGATCGAGGTTGGGCAGCTTCTTCTTGTTGTAGACGATGCCGACGGTGCCCCACTGGTACGGCACACCGTACTTGTTGCCGTCGTCGAACCCGGCCCCGGAGAACCGCGGCTCGAGGTTCTTGAGGTTCGGGATCTGCGCGTGCTCCAGGGGCTTGACCAGGCCGCGCCGCACCATCCTGGGCAGGATCTGGCTGGCCATGATCACGACGTCGTACTGGCTCTCCGCGCCCGCGTACGCCAGCTTGCTCTCCATCTCCTCGGTGGAGTCGTATCGGGTCAGCCGCACCTGGGCCTTGGTCAGAACCTCGAAATCCTTGACGATCTTCTCATCGATATAGTCTGGGAAGATCAGCAGGTTCAGCTCGCCTACTTCGGCGGGCGCGGCTGGTTTGGCGCCGGCTCCAGGGTCCTGCCCCGCCGGCGGGGGCTCCTTCTTGGAGCAAGCCATGAGCGAAAGGCACCCCAGCAGCACCGAAACCAGCACCAGGGGTCTACGTCTGTATTGCATCAGTCAGTCCTTTCTCCTTCTTGTTCAAGGCATCTCGCGGGAACGCGGCGTGACTGGACGTTCTTCGCTCTAGTTGAACAATGATTTGACAGGACCAGTCGAGTGGACGATTCGGCGCGCGAGCAACGTGACCACGAAGTGGTGGAACGCGGCTGCCAGCTCGGGCGCCTCGGCGGTGAGCCGCCGAAGCGCCTCCTCCGACAGCCTGTAGAGCGTGACCTGGCGGCTCGCGGTCACCGTCGCAGAACGTTTCTCGCCCATGTAAAGCCCTGACTCCCCGACCACGGAACCCGGTCCCATGGTGCGGAGCCGCTTCACCTTCTTCCCGTCGATCTCGAGCCACGCCGTCAGCTCACCGCCCTCGATGAGGTAGAGGTCCTTGGAGATGTCCCCTTGCCGGAACAGGTCGAACCCCGCGGGGACCTCGACGCGCTCCAGGTAGCTAAGAAAGCGGAGCATCTCCGGCCTGCCGTTGAAGACATCCTGGAGGTCGTAGAAGAGCATGGGCGGCGGCAGCATGCTCGGGGGCGCCTCCTGGATGATCTCGTTCTCACACGCCTCCAGGCCGCGGTCCAGATCCGGGTAGATCCGGCACTGGTCGTCGTTCTCGATCACGACCTCGCCGCGCTCGAGGTGGTTCCTGATGTCCGCCGGGACCTCGGTGAGGATGAGCCTCACGCCGTTCGCCTTCGCCAGCCGGCGGAGCCGGAGGAAGCTGGCGATGGCCGAGGAGTCGAGCCCGTTGACGTGCCGGAAGTCGAGGAGCAGATACCGTATCTCCCCGTCCGTGCTCTGGATGCGCTGCTGAGCGCTGACGAGGAGGTTGTACGCCGTCCCGAAGAAGACATAACCCTGGAGCTGGAGGATGTACAGCTGCTTGGCTCGCTCCAGCAGCGTCATCTCCTCGCCGTCGCTGCGGGCCACGTTGCTGCGGAGGTGCAGGCCGGAGATGGCGTTGCGGATAACCTCGATGCGGCTGTAGCTGAGCGCGAACAGGATGAGCGACACCCCGAGCCCCACGGCGACGCCGAGGAGGAAGCCCCAGACGGCGACGACGAGGAGGATGAGCACCACGACGAGGTACTCGGTCCGGCGCAGCCGGAAATAGCCCTCGTACAGCGTGTTGATCAGGAAGTGGAAGCCGAGGTACGCGATGAGCCCCCCGAGCACCGGGCGCGGGTAATAGCTGATCGCGTCGGCGCCGATGATCAGCACGAGGGCGCTGATCGACGCCGCGAAGAGGCCCGCGAGCCGGGTGTTCGCGCCGGTCTTGAAGTTCATCGACGACTCGGGCATCGACATGTACCCGACGACGCACCCGAACATGCTCCCGACGATGTTCGCGACCCCGGTGGCCCGCAGCTCTCGATCGAGGTCGATCTCCTGCTCGGTGGCGAGCTCCACGCCGGACGCGCTCAGGAGCACGGTGATGGCCGCCATGACCGTCACCGCCACCATGTTGCCGCCGCTGTCGAACAGGACCGGCCAGTTCACCTGCTTGAGGTCGGCGACCTCCACGGGAGGCCAGAGCGCCTCGCGCGGGAACGGCCCGAGGAGCCACCCGTCCGCGAAGGCCTGCGTCACGTTGGAGTCCGAGATGTAGAGGATCAGGTAGAAGACGCCGGTCGACCCGACGAGCAGGATCGGCAGGAGCAGCAGGTTCGTGTAGCGCCGGAGGAGCGCCACGAGGAGCACGCCGAACACGAGGCCGGTGAGGACCTTGTCGAGCGAGCTCGAGAACAGGTCGGGGAGCATGGGCAGCGTGGCCGGCTTGCCGGACATGACCGAGAGCGACCCCTGGACGAGCAGCCAGCCGGCGCCGGCGAGGAAGCCGCCGGCCACGGGATAGGGGATGAAGCGGACGAGCACCCCGAGGCGGAGTATGCCGAGCAGCAGGAAGAAGCCGCCGGCGACGACCGACGTGAGCGCGATCGCGACGATCACCGTCGGGAACGCGTCGGCGTTCGGGTCGATCTTGTGGACGCCCGCCGCGATGGCCGAGGCCATCGAGGCGAAGATGACGGCCGCGTCCTCCTGCGGGGCGGCGATGACGGGGCGGAAGGAGCTGAGGAGGGCGACGATCACCCCGACGATCACGGAGCTGACAAGGAAGATCCCGATCCCCTTCGACAGCCGGTCCGCGAAGTCGTGCGTGAACACGAGCGCGGCCAGCGAGATGTCGAAGGTGACGACCAGCGTCCCCGAGACCGCGGCGGCCAGGGCCGCCTGGACCAGCTTGAGCCGCTTCGCCGACCCGCGCTGCTCCTCGCGCACCGGCTCCGCAACGTCCCCTGCTTCCTGCTGTGTCATGCTCTTGAGAGACCTCTCGGACGATGTGGCGAAATCCGCGCCGCTCTAGGCCGGAGGGGCGCTAGCGCCGCTCCCCAGGCGAGCCGAGCATAGCGATTCTGCAGCCGGGCAGGTATGCGGCAGCGAGGGTCGCGACGACGATGCTGGCGGCGTGGCGGGCGGGGGGCACCGCGGCCCCCCGCGCCGGCTCAAGAGGCACCCAGCTCACGCTCGATCGCCGCGGCCTGCTCCTGCAGGGCCTCCGCCTCGCCGAGGTGGCCGCTCAGCCGGTGCAGCTTCGCGAACTCGCCGAGGAGCCTCGCCTCCTCGCGCCGGTTGCCGACCTGCCGCTCGACCGCGATCGCGCGCGCGTAGAGCGTGCGGGCGGCGTCGTATCGGCCCTGGACGGCGTAGGCCATCCCGAGGCTCGCGAGCGTGAGCCCCTCGGTCGGCAGATTGCCCGCCTCGCGCGCGGCGCGCAGCCCCTCTTCCCAGTACGTGCGCGCGTCGTCGGGCTGCTGCATCGCCCAGTGCGTGCGGCCGAGGCCGAGGAAGCCGAGCGCCTCCGACGCGCGATCGCCGAGCTTCTGCGCGTCGGTGAGCACGCGGATGTGCTCCTGCCGCGCCTCCTGGAACCGCCCCCTCGCCTCGAGGACGTCGCGGGCGAACTCGTAGCGCACGATGACGCTCTCGGGCGTCGGCTCCGGCGAGAGCTTGAAGTAGACGCGGTAGAGGCGCGTCGCCTCCTCGTGGGCGTAGCGCGCGGCCGCCTTGCGCGCGCCCGCGAGGAAGTAGCGGCGCGCGTGATCCACCTTGCCCGCGCGGCGCCAGTGGCGCCCGAGCGCCACGAGCTGGTCCTCGAGGTCGTCGCCGTACAGGCTCTCGATCGCCTCGGCGGCGAGCCGGTGGAGCTCCTGCAGGCGCGCGCGCGACTGCATCTCGTAGGCCGCGTTGCGGAGGAGCGCGTTGCTGAACTGGAAGCGCCGCTCCGTCATCTGCGACCAGATGCACTGCGCCTCGCCGATGCGCACGTGCTCCTCGAGCACCGAGGCGTCGGGGAGCATCAGCGCGAGCACGCGCAGGTCGAACTCGCGCCCGAGGACGGCCGCGGCGACGATCGTCTGCTTCACCTTCGCGTCGAGCCGGTCGAGCCGCGAGATGAGCAGGCTGTTCACGTTCTTCGGCGGCATGAACGTGTTCGAGATCGAGATGGAGCTCGAGCTCGAGCCGTAGCGCCCGTCCTCGAGCCAGTAGGCGAGGATCTCCTGCGCGAAGAACGGGTTGCCGCCCGCCGTCTCGCAGAGGAGCGTCGCGAGCATGTCCGGCATCGGGCCGCCGAAGAACGGGACCGCGAGCGCGAGGAGCTGCTCGCGCGGCAGCGGCTTCAGCTCGATCACCTTCTCGGAGATCCCGGGATCGAGCGGGATGCGCACCGGGGTGCCGTCGTCCTTGCGCCGCGTCGTGCAGATGATCGCGATCGGCAGACCCCGGCACGCGCGCGCGATCACGCGCACCGCCTCGAGCGAGTCCTCGTCGGCCCAGTGCGCGTCCTCGAGGTGCAGGATCACCGGCTGGAGCGACGCCTCGGCGAGGAACACGAAGCTCAGCGCCGAGAGCGTGCTCGTGTACCGGAGCTTCGGGTGCAGGCGCTCGTACGGCGAGTCCTCCCAGCGGATGCCGATGAGCGCGGCGAACACCGAGCGCGCGCGGTCGAGCTCGCGCTTCAGCGCGGCCTGGCTCTCGGGCAGCCGCTCGAGGAGGTACTCGAACGCGTCGTCGAAGTTCGTGAGCTTCTCTTCCTTGCCGAGCGCGGAGGACTCCCAGAAGTACTCCTTCAGCGCGAACTCGAACGCGTTCAGCGAGCTCTGGAGCGTCTGATCGCAGCGCGCGTCGATCCACAGGAAGGGCCGGTCGGTCTGGTGCTCCTCACACCGGTGGCGGAAGCGCTGCACGAGGTAGCTCTTCCCGAGCCCCGGCTCGCCGTCGATGTAGGTGATCCCGGCCGGCTTGCCCTCGAAGATCGGCCCGACGTAGCGCGCGAGCTGCTCGATCTCCGCCTCGCGGCCGATGAGGCCGAGGTCGTAGAACTCCTTCTGGACCGAGATGCGGCGGCGCTCCAGCGAGTAGACGAGGATGGGCAGGTCGAAGCCCTTGAACCGGAAGATGTTCTCCGTCGTCCACTGGTAGCTCGTCTCGCCGGCGCGGAAGACCTGCTCGTCGGCCCAGATCGCCGACCAGGGGGCCTTCGCGACGAGGCGCGCGGCGAGGTTCGTCGCGCGGCCGATGCACGCGAACTCGTTGCGCTCGGTGCCGCCGTTGAAGCCGGCGTAGCGGACGTCGCGCGTGATCCCCGCGCGGAGGCGCATCTGCCGGAGGCCGCGCTTCTTCAGCTCGAGCGCGAAGTCGAGCGCGCGATCGTTGTCGTTCTCGTGGGTGATCGGGGCGCCGAAGTGGATCAGCGCGGCGATGCCGAGATCGCCCGCGTCGATGCCGGTGAAGGTGCCGCCGTAGAGCTCCGAGAGCTCGTGGAGGAGGCGCGTGAGCTCCGCGAAGCTCGGGATCTGCTCGAATGAGAGGAAGACGCTCGTGACGTTGCGGAACTCGCCCTCGGGGGGCATGTCGGCGACGCCCCTCGCCACGAAGGAGGTGCCCTCGCCGCGCGGCGGGTGCCTCGGGACCTGCGGCATCCTGGGCGCCGGCACGTCGCCGAGCTTGTAGACGCCCTCGCCGTGGTACTTCGCGCTCGCGGGCGGGATGCGATCGCAGAGCGCGCGGTCGAGGAGGATGTCCCCCTTCTGCGCCTGCCGCTCGATCGCGACGCACGCGGCGAGCGCCTGCCCGTGGAAGTGGTAGTAAGCGCGCTCCGGGGAGATGCGGACGATGCCCCACTCGACCGAGCCCCACGCGAGCCCCATCCGGAACGAGAACGGGAAGCTGCCGAAGGGCGTGTCGCGCTCGGGGTGCTCGGCGAAGAGATCGCGCATCGAGAGCGCCGCGCCGAGCACGTACTCCGCGACCTTGCGGTCCGGCGTGTCCTGGAACAGCGCCGTGAACGCGTCGCCCGCGAAGTTCGTGATGAAGCCCCCGGCGTGGTGGACCGCGGCGATGAGCGGGTCGAAGTAGTACCGGAGCGTGCCCGCGAGCGTCTCGGCGCCCGCGCGCCCGTGCTGCATCAGCTTCTCCGTGAGCTCGGTGAAGCCGGGGATGTCGATCATCAGCACCGCCCCCGTGAAGCTGCCCTCGGTGTTGCCGAGAGCGTCTTGCTGGATGATGAAGTCGGGGACGAGCGGGTTCATTTCCTTGCTCCTCAGCAACGGATCCCGCTGGGAATCGGCCTGGGAAGCGCGTCTGCGGGACGCAGAGCCTGGAGTCTACTGCCGGCGGGAACAGATGAATACCGGGATCTTCGATCGGCGGTGACGTCGCCAGCCCGCGCGATGCAGGCCCGGCTCTGCGCGGGTTGGTCGCGACGCTGCGCGGGTTGGTCGCGACGCTGCGCGGGCTGGTCGTGACGCTGCGCGGGCTGGTCGTGACGCTGCGCGGGCTGGTCGTGACGCTGCGCGGGCTGGCGCGCATGCGCCCGCCCCGCAGAGCGCAGCACACCGGCGCCTCGCGGGGGGTTCCCCTCGGCGGAGAGCCTGGAACAAGGCGCCTCCACGTCGGCACGGACATCCGCCCGGAGCGGCCGCGCCGAGAGGACAGACGGGTAGACGGCGATGAGGCGTGCGGGGCGCTGGAAGGTCATCGTTCGATTTGAATGTCCAGCGGCCGGGGAGAAGGAGGGGGCGGCGCGTCGGGAGACGGCGTGGGCCTCGGGGCCGGCCGCGCGGTGTAAGGTCGCGACACGGGAGCCGCCTGGGGCGGCGGCGTGGGCGCGGCCGGCGTGGGCGCGGCCGGCGTGCTCGTCGGCGCGGCCGCGCGCTTCGTGAGCGTGGCGACCAGGCGAACGGACTGATCCGAGGGGCCCTGGACGATCGAGTACGGCTCGTATTCCGCCTGCCGGACGGTCAGCCGGCGCGGGTTGGCGCGCACCGAGCTGTTCGAGATCGAGAGCTGGAGCGGCGTGTTCCCGAGGAGCTTGCCGTCCTCCAGGACCTCGGCGCCCGAGGGCATGGACTCGACCATCAGCACGAACGTCCCGACGTCGGCGGGCGGCGGCGGCGGCGCGACCTGCGGCTTCTCCGGCTGCGTCGCGACCGGCGCCGGCTCGCCGGAGCGCATCTGCGACATCGCGATCCCGATGCCCGCGACGGCGAGGACCCCCGCCGCCACGAGCACGATGCCCTTGCGGCCCTGCGGCGCCGCGTCGGCCGGGCGCGAGGCGGCGCCGAGCGACGCGTCGTCCACCTGCGAGGCCGAGCCGGAGGACGACGACGGCGGCGACGGGCTCGCCGGGATCGCGGTCATCACGCGCACGGGCGGCATCGGCGTCGGCATCCTGCCGGTCCCGCCGGAATCCATGGTCACGAGGCCCGTCGAGCCGAACGCCGGGGACAGGCCCATCGCCTGCGCGCACTCGCCGAGGCCGCGGATGAAGGCCTCCATGTTGACCGGGCGGCCGTCCGGCTCCTTCGACAGGCAGCGCAGCACGAACGCCTCGAGCGGCTCGGGCACGTCGGCCTCGGGGTTGCGCTCGCGCATCCGCGGGACGGGCTGCTGCAGGTGGGCGATCAAGATCTGGACCGAGTTCTGCGCCTCGAACGGGACCTTCCCGCAGAGCATCTGATAGACGATCACGCCCAGCGAGTACACGTCCGTCCGGAGATCGACCTTGCCGTGCGAGATCTGCTCGGGCGACATGAAGCGCGGAGAGCCGAGGAACGAGCCCTGCTGCGTGAGCTCTTCCGAGTCGTCGGCGAGCACCTTCACGAGGCCGAAATCGAGGATCTTGACGAGCTCCCCGGTGTCCTCGCCGGGGACGAGCATGACGTTCGACGGCTTCAGGTCGCGGTGCACCACCCCGTGCTTGTGCGCCTCGCGCAGCCCGCGCGCGATCTGCCGGGCGACGCCCATCGCGTCGGGCGCCGACAGCCGGCCGGCCTTGCGCAGCCGCCGGAAGAGCGTCTCGCCCTCGAGGAACTCCATGGCCATGAAGTACCGCTCGGGCTCCATGTTCTCGACTCGGCCGTAGTCGAAGACCGTGACGATGTTCGGGTGCTGGAGCCTGGCGAGGATGCTCGCCTCGAGGAAGAAGCGCTTATGAAAGTTGGGGTCGATTTGATTCGATGCGTTCGTTGGCGTCAGGACCTTGATCGCGACCTGCCGCTCGAGGGCGATCTGCTCTCCGCGATAGATGACGCCCATGCCGCCCGTCGCGAGCAGGGAGTGGACCTTGAACTTCTGATTCAAGACCTTTCCCAGCAGCGGGTCCGACTCTCCGCTGGCCGAGGCACCGTCCGAAAGCTTCTCCGCCGTGCTCATGGCCTGTGTCTCTTTCCCCTTCCCATCCCGCTGGCCCCCACTGCTGGCACTCGGGGAAAGCGTACCCCGCGCCCATCACGCGCCGCCTGACGTTCGGCTAACGTGCGACCTGTTTGCGACTTACGTCCTGGTTTACGTTCAGGTGCAAATTCTGGGACCTGCCCTCGCTGCGGCACCGCCCGCGCTCGTCGGCTTGGCTTCCGGACCGGCTGCGGCACGTTTGAGCTCAGCCTACCGTAAGCCGCGAGCCGATCCAACCCAGCTGCTGAAGATGACATTCGTTGGCTACCCGACCACACGCTGTGGGCGTGTGCCCCCGACCCGGACGCTGGTCCCTGAACGAGCTTGCTGCATGGGCGGATGTACCCGTACTCTGGCCGGGTCCCCGATGCCGCCGCAGCACTTTATCCGATGCCAGGCGTGCGGGTTGCCGCACCCGTCGGACACCCAGAGGTGCCCGGTGCACGGCACGGCGCTCACGCCGAGCATCGCCCCGCCCTCCTCGACGCGGGTGCCGCCAACGAGCAGGGGCGAGTCGGGGTGGCCGATGGACGGCCCGCTGCCGCCAGATACCGATCCCGATCAGCCCCGGCCGACGAAGGAGGCCCCGCTCATCGGCCGGCTTCTGCACGACCGGTACCGCATCCTCGGCGTCATCGCGAAGGGCGGGATGGGGATGGTCTATGACGCGATCCACATCGGCCTGCGGCGCCGGGTCGCGATCAAGACGCTCCGCGGCCAGTACGCGCAGAGCAAGACGGCGATCGCCCGC
Organism: Sorangium sp. So ce1014; assembly: GCF_051521505.1. Taxonomy (NCBI): domain Bacteria; kingdom Pseudomonadati; phylum Myxococcota; order Polyangiales; family Polyangiaceae; genus Sorangium; species Sorangium sp. So ce1014. The sequence goes on along the minus strand of NZ_CP150356.1, from coordinate 12,218,584 downwards.
TTCCACAACGAGGCCGCTGTGGCCGGCCGCTTCGGCCATCCGAACATCGTCGAGGTGTACGATCTGGGCGTGCTCGAGGACGGGACGCCCTACCTCGTGATGGAGCGGCTGGAAGGCGATACAATCACCGAGCGGCTCGGACGCGAGCGCCCGATGCCCATTCCCGTCGTTCTGGACGTGGCCGTCCAGGTCCTGAGCGCGCTGGTCGTCACGCACAACGAGGGCATCCTCCACCGCGATCTCAAGCCGGACAACATCTGCCTCGTCGGCGGCGACCGCGGCCCGCTCACCGTGAAGGTGCTCGATTTCGGCGTCGCGGAGGCGTTCAACACCGGGTCGGCGGCGACGTTCCTCGTCTCGACCGGCGCCGCGGGGAGCCACGCGGTGGCCGGCACGCCCGCCTTCATGGCGCCGGAGCAGGCGCAGGGGGTCCGCGATCTCGACGCGCGCGCGGATCTCTACTCCGTGGGCATGCTGCTCTACGTGATGCTCACCGGGCAGCTGCCGTTCAAGGCGCCGACGCCGGCGGCGCTGCTCGCCGAGATCCAGCGCGTCAAGCCGATCCGCCCGCGCATGCTGCGGCCGGAGGTGCCTCACTCGCTCGACGTCGTGACGATGCGCGCGCTCGCGCTCGACCGCGAGGAGCGCTTCCCGAGCGCGGCCTCCATGATGGACGCGCTCGAGCAGGTGCAGATCGACGCGGCCATGGGCGGCGGCGCGCCGGCCGAGCCGACGGGCGAGCCGGTCGATCCGGACTCGGAGAAGGTGGAGTACTTCTACCGGAAGAGCGTGCTCCCGCCGCCCATGGAAGACTGAGCGGTACATGCGGAGCACCGAAGATGCGAGCCGTCTTCATTCGTGAGCCGGGCGGTCCCGAGGTCCTCGAGGTGCGCGAGGTGGACGCGCCCGAGGTGCCCGAGGGGCACGTGCGCATCGCCGTCCGCTTCGCCGGGGTGAACCGCGCCGATCTGCTGCAGCGGCTCGGCATGTACCCGGCGCCGCCGGGCGTGCCGCCGGACGTGCCGGGGCTCGAGTACGCCGGCGTGATCGAGGCCACGGGCAAGGGCGCGCGCCGCTTCGCGCCGGGCGATCGCGTCTTCGGCCTCGTCGCGGGAGGCGCCTACGCCGAGCGGATCGTCGCCCACGAGCGCGAGGTCGCGCCGGCGCCGGAGGGGCTCTCCGACGAGGAGGCGGCGGCGGTCCCCGAGGCGTTCGTCACCGCCTACGACGCGCTCGTGACGCGCGCCCGGCTCGCCCCCGGCGAGCGCGTGCTCGTGCACGCGGTCGGCAGCGGCGTGGGGACGGCCGGCCTCCAGATCGCGCGCGCGCTCGGGTGCTTCGTCGTGGGGACGTCGCGCACGCAGGACAAGCTGGACCGCTGCCGGGAGCTCGGGCTGCACGCCGGGATCGCGGCGTCGGGCGGGAAGTTCGCGGACGAGGTGCTGAAGGCGACGCGCGGCGCGGGGGTCGACGCGGTGCTCGATCTCGTCGGCGGCGCGTATGTCGGCGAGGACCTCAGGGCGTGCGCGGCGAAGGCCCGCATCGCGCTCGTCGGGCTGACGGCCGGCGCGTCCGCGGAGCTCGACCTGCGCGAGCTCCTGCGCAAGCGCGTCGAGCTGATCGGCACCGTGCTCCGCTCGCGCCCGCTCGAGGAGAAGATCGCGGCGGCGCAGGTGCTCGAGCGGAACATCTCCCCGTGGCTCGCGAGCCGCGCCGTGCGGCCCGTCGTCGATCGGATCTTCTCGATCGACGATGCAGCCGCGGCGCACATTTACATGGCCAGCAACGCCTCGTTCGGGAAGGTCCTGCTCCGGATCGGCGCGTGAGCGCGTCGTCACTCGCCGCGGCCGAGGAGCCGCGCGAGCGCGCCGGCCTCGACGTCCGGGCGCGCGTCCCCCGCGCGATGGGGCGCCGTCCCCGCCGCCGTCACGGGTCGGGGCATCCGTCCTCGTCCTCGACGCCGTCCTCGTCTTCCTTCTGCGTCGGGCAGCGGTCCTCGTCGTCGAAGACGCCGTCCTCGTCGTTGTCCCCCTCGGGGCAGCCGTCCTCGTCCTGGAAGCCATCGAGGTCCTCGGCGAGCTCGCGGCACTGATCGGCCTCGTCGTTGACGCCGTCGCCGTCGGCGTCGTGGACGCGCGGGGTCCACGCGACCGAGAGGACGGCGCGCAGCGGCGTGGTGCCGATCCCGCCGACCAGCGCGGTGCCGACGCCGCCCAGGAACGAGACGTCGCCGATCGCGTAGCGCGCCGCGAGGCCGAGCTCCAGCGCGGCCGTCTCCTGGTTCTCGAACGGCGCGATCGGCGAGAGCGGCAGGTGCCCGCTCGCCTCGAGGAAGATCGTGGCGCGCCCCTCCGGGTCGATGCCCAGGATCTGCGGCCGGAACGAGAGGCCCAGGCCGAAGGGGAGCTCGTGGCCAAACACCGTGGGGCACGGATCTCTGCCCGCGGCAGAGGCCGGGGTCGCCTGGCACGCGAAGCGGGCCTCTGCGGCGCGGAGCTTGAGCCCGGCCGCGAGGTGCGCGCCGAACGCGATCAGGCGGTACTCGGCGAGGAGCCTGAGCTCGTTCGTGACGCTCCCCTCGCCCACGAACGACGCCTCGTCGCCCGTGGGCAGCGTGAAGCGCTCGTGCAGCGCGAGCCCGAGCCCGCCGAGATCGCCGCCGGTGGGCTGCACGAGCGTGAGCTTGGCGACGAGGCCGAGATCGCCGAGCGCCTGCGCCGGGACCCACGTGTCGCCGAGCACCCGCGTGGCGTCGGACCTGGGCGCGTCGCCGGCCTGGTGGACGACCACCGGCAGCGTGAGCCCCACGAGGAGGCGCCGCGCGATGCCCACGCCGGCCGCGAAGTCGGCGCTGACCTGGTGGCGGATGACGTCGAAGCGGACCTCGCCCGAGGCCGGATCGCGGAGCACGATGGGGCGGTAGGCGTACGAGCCCCAGAGGCTCGCGCTCCACTCGCCCGTGTCCGGGGTCGCGGCGGGCTCGGAGTAGACGCCGGCCCCGGGGTCGATCGAGGCGCGGAACCCGCGCAGGTCCACCGACGGCTGGGCGGCGGCGGGCGAGGCCACGGAGGCGGCGAGCAGCGAGGACAGGGCGATGGCGCTCGGTCGCATGGCCGGAGGAGACTAGACCAGCGCCGGGCAAAGTGGGGCGCCCGTCGTCCGGCGCGGCCCGGCGCGCGCCGCGCCGGACGCGAGCGGCGGGCGGCTCCCCGAAACATCGCGTTCCGCCGCGGGTTGTGCGATAGCGGGGCATGGACTCAATCCGGATCCGGGGCGGCAAGCCGCTCTCCGGCAAGATCCGCATCAGCGGCGCGAAGAACGCGGCGCTGCCGATCCTCTGCGCGACGCTGCTCTCCGACGGCGAGAGCCTGCTCCGCAACGTGCCCGCGCTGCGCGACATCGACACGACCTCCGCGCTGCTCCGGTTCCTCGGCCGCGACGTCGAGGTCGCGCCGCCGCTCGTCAGGGTGGGCGCCGGCGACAACGTGCGGCCCGAGGCGCCCTACGAGCTCGTCAAGCAGATGCGCGCGAGCGTGATGGTCCTCGGACCGCTGCTCGCGCGCTTCGGCCGCGCCAAGGTGTCGCTCCCCGGCGGCTGTCAGATCGGCACGCGCCCGGTGGACCAGCACCTCAAGGGGCTCGAGGCGCTCGGCGCGACGATCCGGCTGTCGCGCGGCTACATCGTCGCCGAGTGCAAGCGGCTGCGCGGCGCCGAGGTCGTGTTCGACCTGCCGACGGTGACCGGCACCGAGAACCTGATGATGGCCGCCGCGCTCGCGAAGGGGCGCACAACGCTCGTGAACTGCGCCCGCGAGCCCGAGGTCGAGGAGCTCGGCCGGGTGCTCAACAAGATGGGCGCGCGCGTGAGCGGGGCCGGCACGGACGTCATCCACATCGAGGGCGCGGACGAGCTCGAGCCGTTCGACCACGCGATCATCTCGGATCGGATCGAGGCCGGCACGTACATGGTCGCGGCGGCCGCGGCCGGCGGCGACGTGCTGATCGAGAACGCGCCGCTCGAGGACCTCGAGGCGGTCGCGGCCAAGCTCCGCCAGGCGGGCGTCGAGGTGGGCCGCGAGGGCGACTGCGTGCGCGTCCGCCGCGACGGCCGGCCGCTGCGCGCCGTCGACATCACGACCGCGCCGCACCCGGGCTTCCCGACCGACATGCAGGCGCAGTTCATGGTCCTGATGTGCCTCGCGCAGGGCACCTCGCGCATCGTCGAGACCATCTTCGAGAACCGCTTCATGCACGTGCCCGAGCTCTCGCGCATGGGGGCGCACATCGACGTGGACGGCCACACGGCGCACGTCCACGGCGGCGCGCCGCTGTCGGGCGCGACCGTGATGGCGACGGATCTGCGCGCGAGCGCCTCGCTCGTCATCGCCGGGCTCGTGGCGACCGAGGGCGAGACCGAGGTGCTGCGCGTCTACCACCTGGATCGCGGCTACGAGTTCATGGAGCGCAAGCTCGCGCAGCTCGGCGCCGACACGGTGCGGGTCGAGGGGCGGGCCGGATGATGAAGCCGCTCACCATCGCCGTGCCCAAGGGGCGGATCCTGAAGGATCTGATCCCGCTCGTGCAGCGCGCCGGGCTCGACAGCACGCCGCTCCAGGAGAACGATCGCCGCCTGGTCCGGCCGACCGCGGACGGCGCCATCCGGTACGTGTTCCTGAAGCCCGACGACGTGCCGACCTACGTCGAGTACGGGGCCGCCGACCTCGGGGTCTCCGGCCGCGACACGCTCCTCGAGCGCCGTCACGATCTCTACACGCCGCTCGATCTCGGGATCGGCCGCTGCCGCCTCGTCGTGGCCGGGCCGGAGGGCACGCCCATCCCCGATCTGCCGCGCGTCGCCACGAAGTACCCGCGGATCGCCGGGGATCACTTCGCGAGCAAGGGCGTGGTGGCGGAGATCATCCCCGTCCACGGCTCCGTGGAGCTCGCGCCGCTCGTCGGCCTCTCTCACCTGATCGTCGATATCGTCGAGACGGGCGCCACGCTGCGCGAGAATCGCCTCGAGGTGCTCGAGACGGTCACCGAGGTGAGCACCCTTCTCATCGCGAACCGCGCGTCGTACAAGCTGCGGAGCGACGTCGTGCGCCCGCTGATCGAGCGCCTGCGGGCCGCGACGACCGGCGCGCAGCGGTGATCGCCGCGGGCGCGCGACTCGCCGCCCGCGGCCCGAGATCGACGCCCATCCGAGACAGAGAGAGAGGAGGCCCAGCTGCTCATGCACTTCGCCGCGCTCCCGGCCGACATCGACATGTGGGTGGGAGGGGGGACCAGCATCGTCGCCGGCGTGCACCGCGACCCTCCGGGGATCCACCGCTTCGACGCCGTCGCCCAGACCGAGGTCGGGCTCCGGCTCGCGAGCGAGTCGCTGTATTTCCGGCTCGATCTCGACATGCAGGCCACCTCGGCGCCGCTCGGCCTGCCGGCGTTCGGCCTGCCGGCGTTCGTCTACCCCGAGTGGTCCCTGCCGGCGCAGGAGCTCAAGATCGGCCCTCCCGAGTGGGCGATGCTCCAGATCGGCCGGGAGGATTACCACCTCCGGCTCGGCATCGTGTCGCACGCGATTGGCATCGAGGACTGGGACAGCTGGATCAACTACTTCCCGACCTTCTCGACGATGATCAGCACGGTCCCTGGCCGGATGCTCGGCGTCGAGCCCGGGCTCGTGCTCGGCGATGGATACGAGGTCAACGTCTTCGGCGGCTTCGATCTCGACGTCGACGCGCCCACGTTCGGCGCCGGCCTGACCACGATGCAGGCGCTCTGGTCGACCTGGTCGGGCGTGGCGTTCTATCCGACGATCGATTTCTACTCGGCGGTCGTCGCCCTGGAGCTCTATCCGGCCGAGGCGCTGTCGGTGTCGATCGATGGCAGCGTCGGGCTGGTCGGCGCGGCGGACGAGGCCGGAGCGTTCGAGCTGAAGCCCTGGGTGGGAGGCGAGATCATCGCCAATATCCTTCCGACGGTGGCAATCCATCCGCTCGTTCGAGTCCAGGCTCTCCACGAGCCCGGGGGCGCGCTCTCTGCGTTCCTGTTCGCGCCCCAGCCGAGCCTCTCCGCGAGCGCCGGGCTCACCTATACGCCGTTCGACGAGCTCAAGCTCAGCCTCGAAGGCAAGGTCTCCAGGGTCGAGGACGACATCCTGCCCGGCCTGTTCGCCCTCGTGGCCCTCCGCCGGCCCGAGCCGCCCCCGTACGCCGCCAAGTGACGAGACGGGAGCGGCGTTGTGACGCTCGACGCGTCAGGGCGCGGCGCCGGACTTTTCCATTGATGGGCGGGGGTCGGCACGAAACACTCGAAACGTAGCGAGCTCGCGACGTAGTAACTGACGCGGACGCCCGGCGACCCTGCTTTTCGCGTCTCGCGGGGCCGACCCTTGTGATAGGGTGGCGGCCCCTCTCATGAAAATCCACGAGTATCAAGGCAAGCAGCTCTTCGCCCGCTACGGGGTGCCGGTACCGAATGGGGAGCCCGCTTTCCAGGCGAGCGAGGTGGCGCCGATCGCCGATCGGCTGATCGCCCAGACCGGCAACCCGGTCGTCGTCGTGAAGGCGCAGATCCACGCGGGCGGCCGCGGCAAGGGCGGCGGCGTGAAGGTCGCGAAGGGCGGCAGCGCCGAAGCGACCGCTCTCGCCGAGAAGATCCTCGGCATGCAGCTCGTCACCAAGCAGACGGGCCCCGAGGGGCAGAAGGTCCGGCGGCTCTACATCGAGCAGGGCCTCGACATCGCGCGCGAGCTCTACTTCGCGATGCTCGTCGATCGCGAGCGCCGCCGCGTCGCGGTGATCGCCTCGACCGAGGGCGGCATGGACATCGAGGAGGTGGCCCACAGCACGCCGGAGAAGATCGTCAAGCTCTTCATCGATCCGGTGCTCGGCCTCGCCCCGTACCAGGGGCGGCAGCTCGCGATCGCGCTCGGGCTCACCGCGAAGGAGACGCAGCGCCAGTTCCTGAAGCTCGTGGCCTCGCTCTACACGTGCTTCACCGCGGAGGACTGCTCGCTGCTCGAGATCAACCCGCTCGTCGTGACCCGCGCGGGAGACGTCTTTGCGCTCGACGCGAAGGTGGCCTTCGACGACAACGCCGAGTTCCGCCACCCCGAGTGGAACGCGATGCGCGACGTCGACGAGGAGGATCCGGTCGAGCTCCAGGCGAAGCGGTCCGGCCTCTCCTACGTGTCGCTCGACGGCGACATCGGCTGCCTCGTGAACGGCGCCGGGCTCGCGATGGCGACGATGGATATCATCCTCCATTACGGCGGCAAGCCGGCGAACTTCCTCGACGTCGGCGGCGGCGCCACGCAGGAGCAGGTCAAGACCGCGTTCCAGATCATCCTCCGGAGCGAGCGGGTCCGCGGCATCTTCGTGAACATCTTCGGCGGCATCATGCGCTGCGACGTCGTGGCGGCCGGGGTCATCGCCGCGGCGAAGGAGCTCGGGCTCAAGGTGCCTCTCGTGGTCCGCCTCGAGGGGACCAACGTCGAGGCCGGCCGCAAGCTGCTCGACGAGAGCGGCCTGACCATCCAGTCGGCGAGCTCCATGGCCGACGGCGCGCAGAAGATCGTCGCCGCCACGCGCGGCGGCAAGGCCCAGAGCGGCGCCTAGGCGCCCGCGAGCACCGAGCCCCGAACCCAGTTGAGCAGCGAGCGACCGGCGATTGCCGAGCTCCTGTCCACGTTGAAGGTAGAGTAATCAAGCGATGAGCATCCTCGTCAACAAGGACACGCGGGTCGTCTTCCAGGGCATCACGGGCGCCTACGGGTCGCAGCACGCCCGCGCCTGCATCGAGTACGGGACGAAGGTCGTCGCCGGCGTGACGCCCGGTCGCGGCGGCCAGCGCTTCGAAGACAAGGTGCCGATCTTCGACACGGTCGAGCAGGCCGTGCGCAACGAGGGCGCCGACGTGTCGTGCATCTTCGTGCCGCCGGTCGGCGCCGCGGACGCGATCACCGAGGCGGTGGACGCGGGCTGCAAGCTCGTCATCTGCATCACCGACGGCGTGCCGGTGCTCGACATGGTGCGCGTGCGTCGCTTCCTCGAGGGGAAGCCGGCGCGCCTCGTCGGGCCGAACTGTCCCGGCGTGATCACGCCCGGCGAGTGCAAGATCGGGATCATGCCGGGCCACATCCACAAGAAGGGGCACATCGGCGTGCTCTCCCGCTCGGGGACGCTGACCTACGAGGCGGTCGGCCAGCTGAGCGCGCTCGGCATCGGCCAGTCGAGCTGCGTGGGCATCGGCGGCGATCCGGTCGGCGGCCTGGACTTCATCGACGTGCTCGAGCTCTTCAACCAGGATCCCGACACGCACGGGGTCGTGCTGATCGGCGAGATCGGCGGGACGGCCGAGCAGCGCGCCGCGGCCTGGATCAAGCAGAACATGAAGAAGCCGGTGGCCGCGTTCATCGCCGGCCGCGCGGCGCCTCCGGGCAAGCGCATGGGCCACGCCGGCGCGATCATCGCGGGCGGCGAGGGCACCGCGGCCGAGAAGATCGCGGCGCTCGAGGCGGCGGGGGCCAAGGTGGCCGCCACGCCGGCCGAGATGGGCGTCGCGATGCAGGCGGCGCTCGCGGCGGCGCGCTGATCCTTCCCGCACAGAGGCCGCTGTTCCGAGCTGCCCGGCCCACGACGAGCCCCCTCGCCGTGGGCCTCCCCTGTCCTTCTTTGATCGGCGCGCGCGCCGCTCCGGTCACGCGCCGAGCTGTATCGTCCGCCGCTCGGCCGAGCTCTTCATCGCGGCCTCGATGATGCGGATCACGTCGCGCGCCTCCTCGGCGCGCACCGGCGGCGGGGCGCCGTCGAGGATCGCCGCCGCGATGCCCTCGTAATAGGCCTCGTAGGCGCCGGGCAGGCTCTCGATGGTGCGGCGCTCGCCGCTCGCCGTGACAAGCGTGCCGAACCAGCGCGGGTCCTCCCGGCCCCACTCCGGCGTGCCCGGGCGCTTGCCCGCCTTGAGGGCCTCCTCCTGGCCGTCGATCCCATGCTTGAGGAAGCTCCCGCCGTCGCCGTGGACCGCGAAGCGCGGGCCCGGCTCGCACACAAGCGTCGAGGAGCGCACGATGACGCGGCGCTTGCCATACTCGAGCGTGAGGTGGAAATAGTCGACGGTGCGCGCCTCGGGCCGCTGCGCCAGGAGGTCGGCGGTGACCGCGCGCGGCGGGCCGAAGAGCACGAGGGCCTGATCGATCAGGTGCGCGCCGAGGTCGTACAGGATCCCCGAGCCCGGCGACTCCTGCTCTCGCCAGCCTTGCTTGATGGCGGGGCGGAAGCGGTCGAAGTGCGCCTCGTACGAGGCCACCTCGCCGAGCAGGCCCTGCTCGATGCAGTGGCGCACCGTGAGGAAGTCGGCGTCCCAGCGGCGGTTCTGGAACACCGAGAGGAGCCGGCCACGGCGCGCGGCCAGCGCGATGAGCTCGTCCGCCTCGGCGCTCGTGATCGTGAACGGCTTGTCGACGACCACGTGCTTGCCCGCCTCGAGCGCCGCGCGCGCGAGCGGGACGTGGGTCTCGTTGGGCGAGGCGATCACCACGAGGTCGATCCCGGGCTCGGCGATCAGCACCTCGGGCGTCGGATGCACGGCGACGCCCGAGTGGTCGGTCATGACCTGGCCCTCCCGGCGGGTCGCGATGGCGGCGAGGCGCAGCCCAGGGATGGACCGGATCAGCGGGGCGTGGAAGACGGCGCCGGCGAGGCCGTAGCCGATGAGGCCGACATAGACGCGCTGGGACATGGCAGGACGGGCTCGCGGAGAACGCTACCCTGGCGCGGCCCCGAGGGAAAGGTTCGGGCGCTCAGCCTCCGGCACGCCGCCGGTCAGGCCGCCGGAGCGCCGTCTCGACAGCCTCAGCCAGGCGCGGAGCCCTGCGGTGCAAGCCCTTCAGCGTGAGATCCTCATCGAGGAACCATCGCCAGTGCGTCTGCTCGTCGGCGATCGTTGCCGGATCGAGATCATCCAGGCGGCGTTGAACGGCCTTCCCGATCAGGGGAGCTTTCCTGGAGAGCCACGAGAGCGTCACCTCGCCGTTCAGAAATTCGTCGTACCACGACTGGCGTTGCTCGAGGATGGAGTCATCGTCCTGCAAACGCAGCTTTTTCAGCGTAAAGCGGGCACGATCGCGCTGTTCGAGGGGGATTCGCCCCTCGACCATCACGAGCTCGAGTGAAGGCAGGAGGATCTCGAACCAGCCGTCCTCGATCTCGAAGGGGTCGAGCACGCGGTCGTCCCACGTCCCCTTCCTGCTGTTCATCTCCCCGGACGCGAACCGATAATTGTCCCACTCGTACGACTTCTCGGGGTGTGTGGAACGGCTCAGGTAGTGGTCGACCGTGCCCCGGCTGGTCCACATCGCCGAGTAGCCGCAGCGGCGCTTGAATCCGTCGGCGAGGTACTGCATCACCGGGCGCCAGAGAGCCGGCATGGCCTCCGGCTGCGCGCCAGGATGCTGCGCGAGCCAAGCGTTGCCGGGCGCCCGCACCTCTTGGTCGAAGCTCGTGGGCTCCGGAAGACGTTCGATCCGGATCACGTCCCACGCTCCTCGATGAAGGCCAGCCACCGGGGCCAGAACGGATCCTGATCGGCGAGCGTGTCGTGAAGCGCACGATCGACCTCCTCACGCGTCCTGGCACGGTGAGGCTCTTCTCCGCGCATGAGCGCGCTCGCATCGTCGATCGCCTGCTCCGCTTCGATCGAGCGTGCGCGATGGAGGTTGAACGCAGGCGACGTCAGCCAGCGGGAAGCATCACCGAAGCGCGCCCAGGGCACTTCTCGTAGCGCGACGGTGCGCGCCTCGAGGTCGAACACGAAGAGCTTGTCCCGCTCGGGATCGAAGTGGGGCTCGAGCGAGGCGAGGACCATCGGCGCGTGCGTTGTGATGTGCGCCTGGACGCGCATCGATGGCGCGAGGGCCTCGAGCACCCGGAGGAGCGCCGGAGCGATGCGGCGCTGCCACTCCGGGTGAAGGTGGTTCTCGACCTCGTCCACGAGAAAGACGAGCTCGCTCACGGGCTCCTGCTTCAGCAAGCGGCTCGCCTCCACGTGCTCGTGCCACGCCCAGACGATCAGGTACGCGAGGCTGATGATGCGTCGCATCCCAGCGGAGGCGTGGATCACCGGCACCTCCCCGTATCCGGTGTCGATGGTGGGGAATTCGCGTGTGTCGTCCACGAAGAGGCGGACGGGTTTGCCCGCGAGGATCGTCTCGGCACCGCCCTGCGGGTTGGGGGAGAGCTGCTCGAGAGCCTCACAAAGATGCTGGAATGCTCGTCCGCCCTGCGTCTCGGGCTTTTTCTCCTGCCAGCTCACCCAGTCGCGGATGAGACCATTGCAGATGGTCTTCCCGTGATGCAGCTTGCCATCCAAGACTTCATCAGGATCGAAGAGGTACGCTGGCGAGCGTCGCGTGGCGCCTGAGGCGGCGAACAGAGAGGTCTGCTTCGATCCGCGCGGCCGGGTGTAGTCCTCCGGATCGAGGTTGCGAGCTGGGTCCCACAAGGCGAAGGAGCCATCCGCCTTCGCATAAAGGACGAGCGCGCGGGGACGCGTACCGACGGGACTCCACTCCTGGGACTCGAAGTGGAACCAGGAGGTGTCGCCGGTGCCGTCATCCATTCTATAAGATATCTTGGGTTCTTTTGCTCCGCTCAGCGGCCATGCGGGGCTCCGTGCCCAGCTACCCGAGAGGGCCCACCAGATCACGTCCAGCACGAAGCTCTTCCCCAGGCCGTTATCCCCCGTCATCAAATTGAGCCGCCGGCCGAGCTCCAGGCGCATCGCCGGGGCTGGGCCGACTTCCACGAGTTCCAGGGCGCGCAGCATGACGCCGTTCTGTACCAGAACGTCGAGCCGGCGCCCAACCGTTGCGCGCGGCGCCACACAGCGCGCGGCGGCTCTCGCTGACCGTACAGCGCGCGAGCCTCGGTTCATCGCGCGCCGCGAGCTGATCGTCGCTGATGCCGGCCATGTTGCTCGCCGCGATCCGCGCCGGCCCCCGACAAGCAGAGGCACTTCGGCCCGACAGCATGGAGGACCCCGGCGCAGCAGCGTCGGGCGGGTCGCTTCCCGTTCGGAGCGCCTCTCCCGACACCGCGCTCGCCAGGGAAGCAGCCGGCCGCCGCTACAGCCTCGTCCATGCAGCGATGAGCCACGCATCTGGACGGACGCCTGCAGGCCGACAACCTACCACATCCCATGTCACAGGCTCACTCCTCGTGACCCGAGCATGATATTTCGAGCAGACACACCGGAGCCCTTGCGATAGCCTCCTCTGTTTGGAGGCTTTGATGCACGCCAAGAGCGTCCTTTCCGTAGTCGCCCTGACCGCCCTGATCGCCGGCAGCTCCCTCGCCGCAGGGTGCAAGAGCACCGCCGAGGCCACCGTGACCGAGGAGTCGATCGAGGCCGTCCCGGTGGCCCTCGAAGAGCCGTTGACCGAGGAGCACGACGGCGGCTCGGTCGGATGGGAGATCGCGCCCGACGGCACCGTGAGGGCGATCGTGAGGGCGCCTGACGGCAAGCCCATCGACAAGGAGGTGAGCGGCACGCTCACCTGGAAAGGGCCGAACGGCGACGCGCAGGTCCCGCTCGCGCTCGACGCGAAGACAGGGCTCCTCATCGCGGCCGGGCCCAAGCTCGAGGCCGATCTCACCGAGGTGAAGTACAACGTCGTCGTCGCCGGACAGCCGTGGGATGGCACGCTCCACGTGCCCGCGGGAGGCACGAAGGTCCTCGTCGAGGGCGCGCGGAAGGCCGAAAGGCGGCCCATCCCGCCGGGCAAGACAGGCCCGAACGGCGGGATCATCCAGGTGGTCGGCGACGACACCGTCGAGGTGGTCGCGGACAAGGCCTCCGGCCAGGTGAGGGTGTATGTCCTCGACGCGAACCTCAAGCCGATCCCCGTCGGTGACCGCAAGATCAAGCTCGGCTTTGTGGGGTCAGGCTCCGAGGTCGTCCTGCTGACCCCCGGCCCCGGCGGCCTCTACTGCGTCGGCACGGTCGCGGCCAGGGTGAACCCCGTGAAGCTCACCGTCGTCGTGGCGCACCCGACGCACGCCGACGTGGTGCTCGTCGGCTATCGCCCCGGCGTGCACGTCGTGGTCGGCCCGAGCGCGCCGGCCGTGAGCGTGATCGTGGCGACGACGTGGAACGTGGCCGTGAAGGTCAGGACGACTCCAGGCGTGGTGGTGATCCACGATGACGACGACGACGACGGACGACCGGTCCACATCCACGTGCACGGCAAGCACAAGCACAAGCACAAGCACAAGCACGGGCACGCACACGGGCACTGGAAGTGACCTCGCGCGCCGCTGGGCGGCCCACCTCACCGCCGAGGTCGACGCCGCCTCGCTCGCCGTCTTCCGCATCGGCTATGGCGCCCTGATCGCGTGGGAGGTCGTCCGGTACGTCCTCCACGATCGGATAGCCCGCTATTACGTCGAGCCCGGCTTCTTCTTCAGCTTCGTCCCCTTCATCCGCCCCTGGGGCGGGACAGGGATGTACTGGCACTTCGCCGCCCTCTTCGTGCTCGCGCTCCTCTGCGCCGTCGGGCTCTTCTACCGGGTGAGCGCCGCGCTCCTCTGCGCCGCGCTCACGTATGTCTTCCTCCTCGACAAAGCACAGTACCTCAACCACCTCTATCTCCTCTGCCTCCTCGGCCTGCTGCTCGCCGCCGCCCCCGCGCACCGCGCCCTCTCGCTCGATCGCCTCCGCGCGCGGCGCGCCTCGCCGGCCGACGAGGGGCAGAGAGCGCCGGCGGAGACCGTGCCGCGCCTCTACCTCTTCGCCCTGAAGGCCCAGATCGCGATCGTCTACTTCTACGGCGGCATCGCGAAGCTGAACGGCGACTGGCTCCGGGGACAGCCGCTCACGATGTGGCTCGCCGAGCACCGCGGCGCGCCCCTCGTCGGACCGCTCCTCGCCACGCCGGCCGCGGGGCTCGCGCTCTCCTATGCAGCGCTGCTCCTCGACCTCTCGATGGGCTTCCTGCTCTTCTCCCGACGTACCTTCCCGCTCGGTGCGGCGCTCGCCGTGGCGTTCAACCTCTCCAATGCTCTCCTGTTCAAGATCGGGATCTTCCCCTACGCGATGATCGCCTCGCTCGCGCTGTTCGCCGATCCCTCGTGGCCTAGGCGACGGCTGCCCTGCCTGTTCAAGAGCGCGGACCGCCCGGGCGGCGGCGCCGAGCTCCCCTCTCCCGCGGCGGGGTGGCGGCGCGTCCTGCCGCTCGCGCTGCTCCACGGGTATCTCCTTGTCCACCTCGTGGTGCCGCTCCGTCACTGGGTCTATCCGGGCGACGTCGCCTGGAACGAGGCCGGACACCGCTTCTCGTGGCGGATGAAGCTGCGCGACAAGGACGTGAGCGAGCTCGACATCCGCGTGCTGGATCCGAGGACCGGCGCGCGCGAGTCGCTCGACCTCGAGGCGTGGCTCACCGACCGCCAGCTCGGGGAGATGAGCGCGCGGCCCGACATGATCGTCGACTTCGCGCGCCACGTCGCCGACCGCTGGCGGGAGGACTTCGGGGTGCGGCCGATCGTCACGGCCAAGGTCGTCGCGTCGCTGAACGGAGGGCCCTACCGCGATCTCGTCGACCCGACGATCGATCTGGCGTCGCAGCCGAGAGGGCTCCTCGCGGTCGCGCAGCCGCCCTGATGCCGCACGAGCGTGACGCAGCACACGCCAAGCCGCCATTACTTGGATTCTTCGCGCAAAACCGCAGAGGACTCCTCTATACTGATGCTCTCGGTCTGTAGTTGAGCAAACGCCAGCGGCGGACAGGGCCATCACGAGCGCGAGCACAAGTACGCATGAGCACAGCATCGATCGATTTGCCGGGACATGTCGTCGAGCAGCTGATCCATGAAGGCAGCAAGACCCTCGTTTACCGCGGCCGCCGCGCCGCGGATCAGCGGCCGGTCGTCATCAAGACGCTGAAGGGCGAGCACCCGAGCGTCCGCGATCTCGCCCTTTTACGGCACGAGTTCCATCTGCTGCGCGACCTGGACCTCGATGCCGTGGTGCGGGTGTGCGCGCTCGAGAGGACGCGCGGCGGGCTCGCCCTCGTCACCGAGGCGGTCGAGGGCACGACCCTGCGGGCAATCCTCCACGATCGCCGGCTGGATCTGCGCACGGCGCTGGCGCTCTCGGTCGCCATCGCCGACGCCATCGGCGCGGTGCACCGCTGCC
Source organism: Sorangium sp. So ce1014 (assembly GCF_051521505.1). Taxonomy (NCBI): domain Bacteria; kingdom Pseudomonadati; phylum Myxococcota; order Polyangiales; family Polyangiaceae; genus Sorangium; species Sorangium sp. So ce1014. Next base: position 12,203,389 of record NZ_CP150356.1, on the reverse strand, counting down.
ACATCACGCACAAGGACATCAATCCAAGAAACATCATCATCAGCTCAGACCTCCGCGGCGCGACGCTCATCGACTTCGGCGCCGCGTCGCGGCTCCAGCAGGAATTCCAGGAGTCGACCTCGGTCTCTACCCTGCAAGGGACGCTCGCGTACCTATCGCCCGAGCAGACCGGGCGCATGAACAGGGGCATCGACTACCGCGCGGATCTCTACTCGTTCGGTGTCACCTTGTATGAAATGCTGACCGGCGCGCTGCCGTTCTCGGACGCCGATCCGATCGACGTCATCTACAGCCACATCGCGCGGCCGCCCGTCCCGCCGCACGAGCGTCGCGGGGACGTGCCCCAGCCGGTGTCCGAGGTGGTCATGAAGCTCCTCGCCAAGACCCCCGAGGACCGCTATCAGAGTGCGTACGGCGTCAAGGCGGACCTCGCGGAGTGCCTGCGTTCCCTCGAGCAGACGGGTCGGGTCCATCCCTTCCCCATCGGGCGGAGCGATCGCAGCTACGATCTGCGCGTTCCGCAGAAGATCTACGGCCGGGACGTGGAGCGGGACCGGCTCCTTTCCGCCTTCGAGCGGGCCCGAGCCGGCGCCGCGGAGCTCGTGCTCGTCTCCGGCTACTCCGGCGTCGGCAAGAGCGCGCTGGTCCACGAGACCTACAAGGCGATCGCCAGGGTCGGGGGCCACTTCGCCCACGGGAAGTTCGATCAGCTGAATCGCGGCGTGCCCTGCGCCTCGGTCGTCCAGGCGTTCAGGGGGCTCGTGCAGCACTTCCTCTCCGAGCGAACCGAGGTGCTGTCCCGCTGGAGAGCAGAGCTCGGCGCGGCGCTCGGCGCGAACGCCGGGGTCCTGGTCGATCTCATCCCCGAGCTCGCGCTCATCCTCGGCGAGGTGCCCGCCGTCGCGGCGCTCGGCCCCTCCGAGTCGCAGAACCGCTTCGACATGGTGTTCCGGAGCTTTCTCGGCGTGTTCACCGCCCCGTCGCACCCGCTGGTCCTGCTCCTCGACGACCTGCAATGGGCGGATGCGGCGTCGCTCAGGCTGCTGCGGCTCCTTCTCACCGACCCCGACACGGGCCATCTCCTGGTCGTCGGGGCGTACCGCGACAACGAGGTGAGCCCGGCGCACCCGCTCATCATCACCCTCGACGCCATCCGGGCCGCGAACGCGGCGGTGACGGACATCCCCCTCGCGCCGCTCGCGCCGGAGGACGTGACGGCGCTCGTCTCGGACGCCCTGGGCCGCACGGCGCAGGACGTCGCGCAGCTCTCCGAGCTCATCCACGGGAAGACGCAGGGCAACCCGTTCTTCATCGGGCAGTTCCTGCGGATGTTGAGCGACGACGGGCTCCTCCGCTGCGAGCCGGAGACCGGCCAATGGGCATGGAACCTCGCGGCCATCGAGTCGCGGGCCGTGACGGACAACGTCGTCGAGTTCATGATCGCCAAGCTGCAGAGGCTCTCGCCGCCCACCCAGCGCGCCCTGCAGCTCGCCGCGTGCATCGGGCACAGGTTCGATCTGCGCACGCTCGCGACGATCTCCGAGCAGCCTGCCGCGCAGTCGGCGCAGGACCTGTGGGGGGCCATGCAGGAAGGGCTCCTGCTCCCCATCGACGCAGACTACCGGCTCGTGCAGCCGGGAGAGCAATCCCACGACGAGCCCGCGAGCGAGGCGTCGTTCGCCGTCTCCTACCAGTTCTTGCACGATCGCGTCCAGCAGGCGGCCTACGCGCTCATCGCGGACGAGCACAAGCGCGCCGCCCACCTGCGCGTCGGCCGCCTGATGCTGGCCAGTCAACGCGGGGAGCCACAGGAAGAGCAGCTCTTCGACATCGTGAACCACCTGAACTACGGAGCCCGCCTCATCGCCGATCCCGGCGAGCGCGATCTGCTCGGGCGCCTGAACCTGCGCGCCGGGAGGAAGGCCAAGGGCTCGACCGCCTACGGGGCCGCGGCGGAGTACTTCAGCGCCGGACGGAGCGCGATCGGAGACGACGGCTCCTCGGGGGACCACGCGCTGCGCTGGGCGCTCACGCTGGAGGCGGCCGAGTGCGAGTACCTGTGCGGCCGCTTCGTCGAGGCCGAGGCGCTGTTCCAGCGCCTGCTCGATGTGGCGCGGTCAAACCTCGATCGGGCGCGGGTCCAGAGCCTGCGGATGAAGCTCTATCAGGTCGCGGGCCGCTACGACGAGGGCGTCGCTGTGGGACAGGAGGCGCTGCGCCTGTTCGACGTCGAGATCCCTGAGACGAGCGAGGAGATCGGCGCCGCCGTCTCCGCCGAGATCGCGCAGATCCCCGAGAGCATGGCGGGCAGGAGCATCGAGGACGTCCTGCACGCGCCGCTGCTCGCCGATGAGCACATCCGCGCGGTCATCCACCTGCTCGCCGACTGCGCGCCCTGCGCGTACATCGGGCGGCCAGGCGTGTTCCCGCTCATCGCGCTGAAGATGCTGAACCTGTCGCTGCGGCACGGCAACACCGAGGCGTCCTGCTTCGCCTACAGCGTGTACGGGCTCATGCTGGTCTCGGCGTTCGGCGATATCCCCTCTGGATTCCGCTTCTCGGAGATGTCGATCCGGCTGAACGAGAAGCTCGGGGACATCGCGCTGCGGGGGACGCTGCTGCACCTCCACGGCGATCACATCAACTTCTGGGTCCATCCTATCCGGGACGACCTGCCCATCCTGGAGAGGGCGTTCCTCGCGTGCCTCGAGGCCGGCGACCTGGTGTACGCGAGCTACCTCGCCTTCGAGACCGTCTGGCAGGTCTACGAGAAGGGCGATCCGCTGGCGGAGGTCCACCGCGTCGCCGAGCGCTTCGCGTCGTTCGCGCGCAAGACAGGCAATCACGCCGTCCTCGAGACCATCCGGCTGGAGCAGCAGTTTCTGCGCAGCCTGAAGGGGCTCACGGAGGCCGACGCCTCGCTGAACGAGGAGGGCTTCGCCGAGGAGGAGTGCCTGGCCGCGCTCACCCGGGCGAGCTTCGGGTGCGGCATCGCCTTCTATCATATCATCCGGCTCATCCTGCTCTATTCCCACGGCCGCCCCGAGGCGGCGCTCGCTGCGGCGGAGGCGGCGCGTCCCGTCCTCGGGGCCGTCATGGCGATGCCGATCGAGGCGACATACCACTTCTATTTCGCGCTCACGCTGATCGCGCTCGGCGAGCACGACGAGGGCGAGCGGCAGCGGCACGCCGAGGCGCTCTCCGCGTCGCTCGAGAAGCTCGAGCTCTGGGCGAGCCAGTGCCCTGACAACTTCCGCGCGAAGCACCTCCTGGTCCTCGGCGAGATGGCGCGCACCTCCGGCCGCGACGGGGAGGCGACGGAGCTCTACGACGACGCCATCGACGCCGCCCGTCAGAGCGAGTTCATACAGTACGAAGCGCTCGCGTCGGAGCTGGCCGGGCTGTACTACGCTCGCAAGGGCCGGCGGCGCATCGCCACGCTCTACCTGAACGCGGCGATGCACGCCTACCGGCAGTGGGGGGCTGAACGAAAGGCCGCAGCGCTGATCCGGCAGCACGGGCTCGACGCGCTTCCCGTCGATCGAGCGCCCGCGGCGGAGCGCGATCAGACCCTCTCTCGATCGAGCACCGTGTCGGTGAGCCACCCGCTCCTCAACAAGCTCGTCGATGTCGCGGCGGTGCTGCAGGCGACGCACGCGATCTCCAGCGAGCTCGTGCTCGGGAGGGCGCTCGAGCGCGTGATGCGCGCCGTTCTCTCGAGCGCCGGCGGCCAGCGCGGCTTCCTGGTGCTCGCGCGCGAGGGAGGGCTGGTCATCGAGGCGGCCATCACGATCGACCCTGAATCGATCGAGGTGGAGCTCCGGCGTCCGCTCGAGGAGTCCTCGGATCTGCCGGTCAGCATCGTCCACTACGTGGCCCGCACGCGAGAGCTCGTCATCCTGGACGACGCCGCGGCGAGCCCTCGCTTCGCGGCGGATCCTTACCTCTCCGCGCGCCGGCCGAAGTCGGTGATGGGCCTTCCGCTCATCCACCAGAACCGGCTCACGGGCGTGCTGTACGTCGAGAACGCGCTCGCCAGCGGCGCCTTCACCGCGGAGCAGGCCGAGCTGCTCCGCCTCCTGGGCGCGCAGGTCGCAGCGGCGCTCGAGAACGCGCTGCTCTACGGTCGCCTGCAGGAGGTCTCCGAGGGGCATCGCGCCATGAACGACCGGCTCGAGAGCGAGGTGCAGCGACGCACCGAAGAGCTCTGCTCGGTCAACGAACGCCTGTCGCAGAAGGCAGAAGAGCTGAACCGGACCAATGAACGGCTGCTCGAGGAGCTCGGCGAACGCGAGCGCGCCGAGCAAGGCCGGGCGGCTCTCCAGGAGGAGATCATCGAGGTGCAGCGCCTGCGCCTCTCGGAGATGGCGACGCCCATCATCCCGATCACCGATCGTGTCCTGGTCATGCCGCTCATCGGGACGATGGACGCGGTGCGCGCCGCGCAGGTGCTGGAGGCGACCCTCGTCGGCGTCCAGCGCCACAACCCGTCGGTCGTGATCATCGACATCACGGGCCTGAAGCACGTCGACGCCGGGGTCGCCGACACGCTGATCCGCACCGCGTCGGCGCTGCGGCTGCTCGGCGCGCGCGCGATCTTGACCGGCATGCAGCCGGAGGTCGCCCGCGCGCTCGTGCAGGGAGGGATCGACCTTCGCGGCATCGTCGCCCACGCGACGCTGCAGAGCGCCGTCGCCCACGCGCTCGCGCCGTCCCGCGCCGGAGCGGCCCATTGAGCCCGCGGCGCGCTCCGCCATCCATCGCCGCCGCCCCGGAGGTCGGCGCGGCCGCGCGCCCACCCGCCGGGCGCTACCGCGACGCCTGCTTGTCCTCGCAGCGCCCCAGCACGAAGATCCCGCACACCGCCTCGTCCTGAAGGCACTCCTGCCCTTGCGGGCACTGCGACGGGTCGATCACCGCCGGGTCGCACGGCCTCGCGCAGAACGGAGGCGGGCCGCGCGGGGCGTCGTAAACGCCGTTGCCGTCGCGGTCCAGGAAGATGGGGTTCGTCACCGCATAGGGCGCCACCGGGTACCAGTCGGGGACCGGCGGAGAGGCCGTGAAGAACCGGGAGAGCGCCTCGACCTGCGTGAACGCAAGGCTCGCGACCCGCGGCAGCTGGAGCTCGCCGAACGACACAGGCAACGCGACCGGCGTGAGGAGGTTCTCGTCGCGCAGCCCCATCGCCACCACCACGACCCAGCCGTCCGACGGCGGCGCCGGCAGCTCGATCCGCCCGTCGACGTCCACGATCGCCGAGGGGCCCGCGTCCGGCTCGAGCACCCGGACCAGCCGGCCGCTCACGTACACCTCGACGCGATCCACGCCGAACCAGCTCGCCGTCTCGATTCGCAGGTCGAGCGGCACCGTGTCGCCCTGCACCGGCGCCACGCCGCCGAACGTCACGCCGCCGACGCCCGCGCGCACGAACGGACCGTACGTCGCGAACGCGCTGCCCGCGCGCAGCGACCCGGTGACCTCGCCGAGCTCGATCGCCGCAGGCTGGTCGGTCGGCGAGCGGAAGTAGGTGCGCGGGAAGCCCGGCTCCGGCGAGGCGCCGTGGCTGTCGCTGCTCGCGATCTGCGTCGGGGAGAAGCCGTGATCGAGGTAGCGGAACAGGTCGTCGACCTGGCCCGCATGGAAGGTGCACGGCCGATCCGCGTTCTCCTCCGGGACCGCTCCCCCCTCGCCGACAAGACAGAGCGCCTCGCCCTCGGCCGCGGTCCTGTCGAACCCCCAGATCGCCTCCTGCTCCTCGGGCGTCCTCGTCAGGATCCGCCTTGTGACCGCCCAGGCGAGCGTTGAGCGGGCGCGCTGCTGGCACACAGCGTACCGCTCGCCAGGCCGGCACGCCGGCAGGCCGGAAGGGAGCTCGCTGCACGCCGCGCCGAGCGACGCCTCGTCCTCCGCGGCGTCGATCCGGGACAGGCAGCGGTTGAAATCGACCACCTCCTGCACCGTGGGGGTCCGGAGCAGATCGAACCGCTTCGCGTTGAAGACCTCCATCGCGTCGAAATCACAGCTGCCCGCCTGGAACAGCGGGTTGCTCGCCTCGAGCGTGGGGATCGTCCGGTCCAGCGTGAACGGGTCGACGCCGAGCTGGTCGATGTACCCGATGAACCCGTCGCGCGGGTGAGCGACGATCATGAGCGCGTCCTCCCCGTCCGCCGCCGTGCCGCGGATGCCGTCCATCACGTCCCCGCCCGCGCGGCAGACCCAGTCGAAGACGCCGTGATCCGGCACCGAGAGCTCGTCGTAACCGAGCGGGAAGCCGATGAAATGCCCGAGCTCGAGCGTCGAGACCTCGGCGCCGATCGCCGTCTTCAAGAACGGCTCGAGCCCCAGCTGCTTCACCGCAGGCTCGAGATCGGTGTGCACGTCGTGATCGGTCGCCACCGCGATCTCCAGCCCCTCGACGACCGCGGAGGTCACCCGCTCCTCGAGCGGCATGCCGCTGTCGAAGCTCGGGCGCTGGTGCAGGTGCATGTCGATCGACATCCAGCCCGTCGTGTCGACCTCGCGCGGCACGACCGCCTCGATCCGGCGCATCTCCCCGGCGCGCACCTCGAGGTCCGGGACCTCGAACCGGCCGAACTCGGGCCCGCGCGTGACGAGGACACGGTAGCGGCCAGGCTCGAGCTCGACCGAGCCGTCGCCCGTCGCCGAGCGCTCGATCTGCCGGACGCCGCTGCCGAGGCGGCCGTGGCCGAGGTAGACCCGCCGCAGGCCGTCGCCCTCGCGCGGCTGCCCCGCGGCGTCGAGCGCGACGAACGTCAGCTTGGCGGGGGCGAGCCGGCCGCCCTCGTCGATGACCCGGTACGCGAGGCGCGCAGGGCTCGGCAGGTCCGCCGCGACCGAGACCGCGGCCCCGGCGCCGAGCGCGACGCGGATCGGCGCGGACAGCGCCGTGCCCCCCGGGCTCTCCGCGACGAGCAGGTAGCCGCCGGGCACGAGCCGCGCGTGGAAATCGCCGTCCTCCACCGGATCGAGCCCGAGGTCGGCGTCGATGGAGAGGAGGAGCCCCACGTCGCCCGAGCGCGCGAGGTTCGCCTCGACCACCTCGTCGACGCTCGCGAAGCGCGCGCCCGGATCGGGGTCGCGGAAGACGTGGACGCGCGCGTTCGGCACGGGCTCGCCGGTCGACCGCCACCGGACCACGCCCTCGAGCGCGCCGGTCTCCGTGCCGCGGGCGGCGTGGACCACCTCGGCGACGCTCGCGATGTCGCCCTCGCCCACGGCGAAGTAGCGCTCGTAGGTGAACGACCGCTTGCTGTCGCACGCCTCGTCGTCGTCGCCCGCGGCGAGGCAGCTCTTGCCGGCGCTCAGGAAGGCGGTGGCCGCGCTCGTGAAGACCGGGACGTTGACCGTGGAGGGCGGGTCGCCCGGGCTCGCCTTCGTGAAGTAGCCGTAGCTGACGTCGCCGCCCGCCGCGGCCACGAAGTCGAAGCTGAGCGGCCGCTGGAACGTGTCGCGGCCGGAGAAGAGGGCGTCGAACACCGCCTTCTCCTCGTCGAACCCGATGCCGGGGCCGAAGATGTCGTTCTGGTTGCCGAAGAAGACGAAATCGCCGGCGACGATGCCGCCCTTCCGCTCGGGGCCCTTGGTGCGGTCGTCGCCGAGGATGCCCCGGAAGATGTCCGAGGGCCCGGTGTAGTTGTCGAGCGAGAGCGGCTCGCCGCAGGCGCACGCGGGGCAGCCGTCGTCGCCCGCCGCGAGGCCGTGCTCGCACTCGAGCGCGCAGGAGCCGACGCTCGGGCACCCCACCGCCCTGTCTGGCAGCAGGAGCGTCGTGCGGATCGTGACGAACCGCTCGCCCGGGCGAAGGATGTAGTCGGTGCGGAAGCGCAGGTCCGGCTTGAGGCCGTCGAACAGGAGGCCGAGGATGTCCTCCTGGGTCCTCAGCACGCCGAGCGCGTGGAAGAGGAACCCGCCGTCGCCCTCGACCCGGAGGATCGCCTCCTGCCCGTCGGAGCCGTCGCGCGCCACGAAGACCTCGGTGGCGCCCGGATCCGGCACGAGCAGGTTGGCGACAGGGAACGCCTCGGCGAAGCGATCGCGCCCCGACGCGCTCGCGAAGCGCGGGTCGGGGCGGCGCAGGTCGGCGTCGACAAGCGAGCCGCCGTAGACGCCCGGCCCCGGCGAGTGGCGCGGCCCCAGGATCGCGACCCGGATCTGGTCGTTTTCCAGAAGGAAATCGCCGACATCGGCCATCGCCACAGGGCCGCCGACCAGCTCGAACCGGTTCTCGATCGGCTTGGCGCGCAGCAGGTTCGGCTCGTCGCAGCCGGCCAGGCCGGCCAGGGCAACGAGGCCGACGGCGCCGAGCGGCGCGAGCAAGGCGGGGGCGGAGCGGCGGGTTCGCATGGTGGCCGCTAGAGGTTGAGCTGGAGCTGCAGCGCCACGGCGTCGTTGTCGAGCGCGACGCCGTGGATCTCCTGCCGGTGGGTGAAGTCGGCCTGCGCCTTGAGCACGTTGTCGATGAAGTGGTAGCTCGCGCCGGCGGTGAGGGCCCAGCTGTCGGTCTCGTCGGAGAGATCGAGGTTGGGATCGAGCCACTCGAACCGCGCGCTCACGCCGAGCTTGATGCGCCTCACGAAGTAGCCCACCTCGCCGACGAGGCCGAGCGACGTGATCGGGCCGAGCTGGCCGAGCGGCTGCGTCGGGGCGCGCTCGGGGTCGCTCTGGTTCCAGAGGAGCTCGGCGAGCGCGTGCGCGCCCGCGGCGTGGACCAGGACGTCGGCGCCGATGCCGTGGATGTCGCGCGTCCCGCCGTCGCTGAAGAAGTAGCTCGCGCCCGCGCCGAGGCGGGGGCGCGAGACGGCGAGGTCCTGCGTCGAGCGCGGCAGGGGGCCGAGCGGCTCGGTGGCGAGCCGCGCGACGTAGGCGATGTGGTCGAAGCGGTTGCCGAAGCTCCCGGCGTTCTCGAGGTAGCCGGTGAAGAACTGATCCGAGCGCTGGAAGCCGTTGAACATGCCGGCGAAGTAGCTGAACGTCCTGTCCCGGAAGTGCCCCTCGACGTGGAGGCCGACCTGGCGGAAGGGCGCCATGGCGCGCACGGCGAAGGGCCGCTCGATGAGCGCGCCCTCGCCGGCGCCCGTCATCGCCGAGCGGCTGAACGGCACGTCGTGCGCGCCGAAATAGAGGTGCGCGAACGGGAAGTGGGCGTAGCCGATCCACGCCTCGGAGAGCCGCGGAGCGGCGCCTTCGCCCGCGGCGAGCTCGCCCGCGACAGCGAACGGCACGTACCCGGCGAGCGTCCCCGCGAAGCCGACCCGGGCGCGCCGCACGCGGAAGCCCTGCCCCTCGGCGACGTCGCCCGCCTGCAGGAAGGCGTGCTCGCCGACGTACGGCACGGCCTGCGCCTGCACGAGCACGAGGGGCGAGAGCAAGAGCCGGCCGAGGCTGAGCTGGAAGGGCGGGCCGGCCGCCGCGCCCCGAGCCGGGGATGCGGCGTCCGACCCGGCGGGCGCCGGCGCGGCCGCGGCGGCGGGCGGCAGCGTGGCGCCGGCGTGAGGGAGCGCGGCGCCGGAGGACGGCAGCGCGGCGCCGGGGGGCGCGGCGCCGGGCGGCGACGCTGCGGGCGGTGACGTCGCGGCCGGCGGCGCGGCCGCGGCGGGCGGCGTGGCGGCGCTGGCGGGCGCGCCTGGAGCGGCGGCAGCAGGGTTCGTCGCCGGGTCCTCCGGGACCGTCGGCGCCGCGGGCGGGAGCAGCGGGAGCGGGTCGGCGGCGGGAGGCTGGACCGGCAGCGGCTGGGCGGGTTGCGCGCCGGCCGGCGCACACAAGAGCGCCGCCGCCAGGAGCGCAGCGGCGGCCGCGCCGCGCTCTGCCGCGCCCCCCGCGCGGCAGAGCGCCCTGGCGCACAGAGCATCCGCGCCGCGACGACTCAATGAGCAAGGTGTCATCGGCATCCGTGGCGGCCGGCGGCGATGGTGGGAATCGCTGCGAGAGCAGCAGCGGCGCCGCTGGCAGGCGCAGCCCGTGTATCCAGGTATCGACGGGGAGTCAACGCGCCGCCTCGCGCCGGGCGTGTTGCCCTTTCCGGCGTCTCGGGATCCGCGGACACTCGTCGTTGCCGATACCCGCGGCGATCGACGTCGATCGCCGCCCGTTCCCGATGGCGGGCTCGCCCCGCCGCCGCGCTGGAGGCCGGCGTGCCCGGCGTTCTGGCCGGCGAGGGTCGAGGGCCCAGCCGAGGAGGACCAGGAGGCGGGCCCGACGCTCGTGCTGGGCTCGCTCCGCGTCACGTTCGCGCCGGTGGTGCTGCCGGAGTCTCCGGCGATCGAGAGCGAGCGCGGCGCTCAGGCGATCCTGCCCGGGGCCGTGGCGCGACTGCCGTGGTCCATTCCCTGCTCGGGCGCCGCATCGAAGAGAGTTCAGCCTGGAGGCTCTCGACGGCTCCCCCGCGCCGCGCGGCGAACAGGGTCTCCTCGAGGGTCGTGAGCTCGGCGCCCAGCTCCACGCGCCAGGGGTCCGGGAGAGACTTCAACGCAAAGGCGCAATACAGTGAGACAATGACAATGGGTCTAATCGGCGAAAGGACCAGATTAGCCGTTGACATCGGCGATTGCTGGGAGGGATCAAAGCAGAACCGGCACATAAAGGTCTGGCTAGGCGGGCAGACATAACCAGCGTCGACGACGTGGTGTACTTGCCAACTTTCTACAACAATCTGAGGAAGGACATCGAGAAGCTAAAAAGCTATTCAGGTTTCCTGGCCCCTGAAGGAGCGGCTCGGGGATTAGCCACGTCGGGCTTGACGTTCCCCGAGTATTTGAATCTCCTGTCCCGGCGCCTCGGGCGCAGCTCTCCCATGCACCATCGCTCTGCCATCCTGCTTGTCATCCCGCTCCTGGCCACCGCGTGCGGCTCGGCGTGCCAACCGACACCGTCGCCGGTCATCGCGCAACCGCCGAAGCCGGCCGACACGATCGAGGCTGCACCGGCCGGCGCCCCCTCGCCGGACACACCCGAGTCGTCGGCGGCCGAGGGAGCCGACGCAGGGCACGGCGCGGCCGCTGCGGCGCCGGAGCCGGAGCCGGGGGCCGTGTTGCTCTCCACCGAGGGCGACGTCGACGGCGTGCCCGGCGACGAGCAGATCACGCTGCGCGCCGGGGGAGTGCTGTCGGCCGGCGCCGCGTCGATCCATGTCGAGATCGAGCCGAGCTCCGAGGTGTACTGGAAGCAGCAGGCCCGGCTCGCGATCGTCGATCTGGGCGCCACGCGACGGGGCGTCTTGTTCGCCGCGCCCACGGCCGACATCGAGGATCCGCCGGATCGCTACCGCGTCTACGTGCTGCACACAGGTTCGCTCGTGCCCGTGCTCGATGAGGTGATCGGCGCGTATGGCATCAACCAGCTGCAGTTCCCCGGCGACGGGACCGCCCGCTACATCGAGGACGGGTGGACTGCGTGCGACCGCGTCGCGGGGGCGAAGAAGGTCGCGAGGGAGCAGGTCACGTTTCGGCTCGACGCCGCCGGAACCAAGATGACCGAGAGCGGCCGCAAGCCGACGCGCCATGTGCAGGTATGCGACGAGCTCGCGGCGTGCCCCTACGTCGACGTGCGCGACGCCGGCAGGTCACACAGGATCGGCGAGATCCTCCGTGACGTGCGCGGCGCGCGCGCGGCGACGGTGCAGTCGCTCGATCTCGGGGAGCACGGCGCCGGGCCGATCACGATCCGGATCTCCGAGGAGAAGGCCGAGGTGACGTTCCTCGACGAGGTGTTCGTCGAGGCAGGCGGCGCGCGGATCCATCCCCGCGGCTGCGGCATCACGCCGGGCCCCGCGTACTGCGCCGCGGACGGGCGTCCTCACGTCCTGCGCCAGGGCGAAACGCTCGATCTGGTGTTCGACGCGGGAGGACGCGTCGTGTTGTTCGCCCGCGGCTACTACGTCCCGACGCCCACGGCGGCAACACGCCTGGTGCGCTGAGCGACCGGATGGAACCGGGGTAGCGCGAGCTCAGCCGGTGGGCCGGGCTCTCCAGAGGGGCCGCTGATGCCGCCACGGCCGTTCCGCTGCCAACGGATTGCGTCGAAGGCGGGGGCTCTACAACCTGGGTCGGGTCTCCCAACCTGGGTCGGGTCTCCGGGCTGCGAGCGCCCTCTCCGGGGCCGGGCAGCCCGGCGCTACCCCTTCTTCGCCCCAGCCGCGCCCGCCCCCGCCGAGGGCCCGATCATCCTCTCCGGCCGCACGATGGCGTCGAACGCCTCCCCGTCCAGGAGCCCGAGCGCGAGCGCCGCCTCGCGGAGGGTGCTCCCTTCCGCGTGCGCCTTCTTGGCGATCTTCGCGGCGTTGTCGTAGCCCACGTGCGGGTTCAGCGCGGTCACGAGCATCAGGCTCTCGCGGACGTTGCGCGCGATCCGCTCGCGGTTCGGCTCGATGCCGCGCGCGCAGTGCTCGTCGAACGACGCGCAGCCGTCGGCGAGCAGCCGGATCGACTGCAGCACGTTGTGGATGATGAGCGGCTTGTACACGTTGAGCTCGAAGTTGCCGCTCGCCCCGCCGACGCCGACCGCGACGTCGTTGCCGAGCACCTGCGCGCACAGCATCGTCATCGCCTCGGCCTGGGTGGGGTTCACCTTGCCCGGCATGATCGAGCTGCCCGGCTCGTTCTCGGGGATCGTGATCTCGCCGATCCCGCAGCGCGGCCCGCTCGCGAGCCAGCGGACGTCGTTCGCGATCTTGTTCAGGCTGCAGGCGAGCGTCTTCAGGGCGCCGTGCGCCGCGACGAGGGCGTCGTGCGACGCGAGCGCCTGGAACTTGTTCGGCGCGGTGACGAAGGGCGCCCCGGTGAGCTCGGCGATCTTGGCCGCCGCCCGCGCCGGGAACTCCGGGTGGGCGTTGAGCCCCGTCCCGACCGCCGTGCCCCCGAGCGCGAGCTCGTGGAGCGGCGGGAGCGCCCGCTCGATCGCGGCGATGCCGGCGTCGAGCTGCGCCACGTAGCCGGAGAACTCCTGTCCGAGCGTGAGCGGGGTCGCGTCCTGCAGGTGCGTGCGGCCGATCTTGACGATCTCGGCGAACGCCGCGCTCTTCCGGGCCAGGGTGTCGCGGAGCCGCCGGACCTCCGGGAGCAGGCGGCGCTCGATCTGGAGCGCGGCGACGACGTGCATGGCCGTCGGGAACACGTCGTTCGAGCTCTGCGACCGGTTCACGTCGTCGTTCGGGTGGACGGGCGACTTCGAGCCCATCACGCCGCCGCCCAGCTCGATCGCGCGGTTCCCGATGACCTCGTTCACGTTCATGTTGGTCTGGGTGCCGCTCCCCGTCTGCCAGACGACGAGCGGGAAATGGTCGTCGAGCTTCCCCTCGATCACCTCGTCGGCCGCCGCGGCGATGAGCCCGCACCTGTCGGCCGGCAGGAGCCCGAGGTCGCGGTTGACGAGCGCGGCCGCCTTCTTGACCGTCGCGAGCGCCGCGATCATCTCCCGCGGGAAGCGCTCGCCGCCGATCCGGAAGTTCTCGAGCGAGCGCTGCGTCTGCGCCCCCCAGTAGCGGTCGGCTTGCACCTCGATCGGCCCGAAGCTGTCCTTTTCGATGCGAGTCGCCATCGCCGCGTCTTAGCGGCAGTGGACGCGCCCCTCAAGCGGGGCGCGAAGCCCGGTCGGCGGCGCCCTCGTGCCCCTGCGTAAGAGCCTTCGCGCCCCGGGGTAAAAAGCGGGCGTGCTCTTGTTTCCTCGCCCTTTTTTTGCGAAGTTCCGGGCCGCGTACGCGCGAGAAACACGGAGATCAGCATGGCCGGCATGGATACGGTACCGCGGGAGCTGCTGCAGGCTGCCTACAAGCGCAACCCGATTTACCTGCTCAAGATACCGCTTCATTTCGGCATCTGGGCCGCGCTGACGTGGGTGCTGTACGCGACGCAGCGCCACGCGCTCGCCATCCCGATCGGGATCGCGTGCTCGTTCGTGATCGCCAACCTCGTCCGTGGCCTCGGCGCGGTCGCGCACGACGCCGTCCACGGCAGCTGCTCGCGCTCGAAGCCCGTCTCGTACCTCATCGCCCTGCTCTGCTGGGCGCCGACCGGGATGAGCGTGACGCTCTACACGAACTACCACCTTCATCATCACAAGATCGCGAACACGTACCCTGACGTCGACAACTTCGTCGTCACGGACTACACGCGGAACCCCGTCCTCGCGAAGCTCCTGCTCCTCGCGGTCTACACGTTCGCCTACCCGCTCTACTTCCTCGGCTGCATGGCGCGGTACGTGAAGCGGCTGTCGTCGCTCCAGCGCGTCAGGATGAACCTGGAGCTCCTCGGCTTCTACGGCCTCATGGCCTTCTTCTTCTGGGTCATGCCGTGGCAGGTGTTCTTCTTCTTCTACGTCCTGCCGTTCGTCTTCGGCGCGGTCCTCGCCAGCGCGACCTCGATGATCGAGCACTACGAGATGCTGCCGGGGGAGGACGCGTACAGCTCTCGCACCTACGGGACCCGGGCGCACGTCACGAATTTCCTCTGGAACAACGTCACGTACCACAACGAGCACCACAAGTTCCCGGGGATCCCGTTCTACAACCTGCGCAGCTTCCACGTGGCGGCGTATCCCCACTACGATGAGCGGGTGAAGTCCGCCTGCCACCCGTCGATCGTCGGCATCGCCTTCGCGCTGTACGGCCGCATCCTGAGGCTCGATATCGCGAAGCTCGACGAGCGGTACCGCGACATCAACAAGGAAGCCGAGCGGCAGAAGATGATGGCGCTGAACGGCATCCAGCCGGGCGTCACCGCCTGAGCCTCGCGCTCGGGCCCTCGCGCCCGAGCGATCCGGAGCCGATCGCTGTTCGAGTGGCGAAGCGAGCGTCGCCTTGGCACTCGCCGCGCGGGCACAAGTTCTGCGACAGTGTAAATGGTGTCATAGGTAGCGCGATAGACCTTGCGACTGCCCCGCGGGTCGATGTGCTTTCCTGTGCGGCTGTGGCGGGAAGATGCGCCTTTCAGGTGCTGTGTCCCCCCTGTTACGCTCGATCCCCCATGAGCGCGACGTCGGCCTCGGCTTCGGCTGGGTGCACTCGTTCGCGTGGGCCGTCGAGGTGCGGCGTCGGACCACCGTGCTGTGGACCGACACGGGGGCTGAGCTCTCGTTCGACGCCATCGCCGAAGGGGACGCGGGCCTCGGCCCCGACGGCTGGGTCCTGACCCGCGACGCCAGCGGGTTCGTCCTCGACGACGCCGCCGGCACGTTCTACCTGTTCTCCGAGCACGCCGGCTCGATCTACCGCCTCTCCGCCGTGCGCGACGCCCATGGCAACACGACGTGGCTCGCCTACCGCGACGGACGCATCGAGTCGATCGCCGACGCCGCCGGCCGCGTCGTGCGCGTGCGGCGCACGCCCGACGGCCGCATCGCCGCGCTCGAGATCAAGAATGCGCCCGAGCAAGGGAGGTGGGTGACCCTGCGGAGCTACACCTATGACGAGCGCGGCGACCTCGTCGCCGATACGGACGCAGAGGGCTGCGTCACCCGCTACACCTACGAAGATCACCGGCTGACCTCGCGCACGGATCCAGAGGATCTCACCTTCCATTTCCGGTACGACGAGCGCGGCCGCTGCGTCGAGACCTGGGGAGCTCACCCCGATCCGGGGCGCCTCGGCCTCGCCGAAGGCGTGCCCGATACGCTCGCCGATGGCACGAAGGCCCGGGGGATCTACCACTGCAAGCTCCTCTATGGCGACGACGGGTACTCGGAGGTGGCGGACTCGATCACCGTGCACCGCTACTTCGCCAACGAGTTCGGCAAGCTCGACAAGGCCGTGTCCGGCGGGGCCGTCTACGGCCGCACCTACGACGAGAACGGCAATCTCCGCTCGTTCACCGACCCGCTGGGCCGCACCACGGCCTGGGTCCGCGACGCCCGCGGCCGTACGCTCCGCGTGAGCGATCCGCTGGGCCGCACCACCGTCATCGAGCGCGAGCCGGACGGCCATATCCGTCGCGTCACCGACCCGGCCGGCGGCGTCACGGAGGTGACGCGCACCGCGGGCGTCCTCTATTGGACCGATCCGATCGGCGCGACCTTCGAGGTCCGCATCGAGGCGCGCGGGCTCATCACGGAGACCGTCGCGCCGAACGGCGCGCGCACGCGCTTCGTCCACGATGGCCACGGCAACGTGGTCCAGAAGGTCGACGGGATCGGCGCCGTCACCGGGTACGTCTACGATACCTGGGGACGCTGCCTGTCGGTGCGCGACGCGCTCGGGCACGTCACGTCGTACGCCTACAACGATCGGGGCGATCGCATCGCCGTGCGCCACCCGGACGGGGGCGTGACCCGCTATGCCCACGACCGCAACGGGGACGTCGTGCGCGTCGACCACCCGGACGGCACATCGACGCGCTTCGATCGCGGAGGCCTGCACAAGGTCTGCGCGATCCGCCGCCCGAACGGCGAGGTGAACCGGCTCGGCTACGATCGCGAGGGCCGTCTCGTGCGGGCCGAGAACGCGCGGGGGGACGTGTACCTCATGCGCTACGACACAGCGGGCCGCATGGTGTACGAGCGGACGTTCGCTGGGCTGGAGAAGTACTATCGGCACGACATGGCCGGGCAGCTCCTCCACGAGAAGACCGGCGCGGGCGAGCTCACGGAGTTCACCTATGACGCGGCCGGACAGCTGGTCCAGCGCACCCTGCCGGACGGCGCCACGGAATCGTTCGAGTACGACCATTGCGGCCACCTCATCGCCGCCGTCACGCCCGCCGGGGAGCTCACGTTCACGCGCAACGCCGTGGGCTGGGTCGTGGAGGAGCGGCAGATCGCGTCGGGGGACGCGTTCTTCGTGCGGCGCACGTACGATCTCATGGGCAACGTCGCCCAGCGGACGACGTCGCTCGGCCACTCGGTCGCCTTCGCGCGGGACGCCTGCGGCCGGGCCACGCAGGTCGTGCTGGACGGGCGTGTCACGGTCGGCGTCGCGCACGACGCGCTCGGGCGCGAGATCGCCCGCGCGCTGCCGGATGGCGGGCGCATCCAGGTCGTCTACGACGCGCTCGGCCGCATGGCTCAGCGCTGGGTGGGCCACCCCGGGCAAGCCAGCGCGGGCGCCGGCCGGCCCGAGTGGGTCGGCCCTCGCCCGCCGGGGACGACGGTGTACCAGGCGTTCCGCTACGGGCCGTGCTCGGAGCTCGCCGAGTCGTGGGACGACGCGCTCGGCCGGAGGCTGTTCGAGCACGACGCCGCGGGGCAGATCCTGGGTGTCCGCGACGAGCGGGGCCGGGGGCAGCGCTTTGCTTACGACGCCGCGGGCAATCTCCACGAGCCGGACGGCGAGCAGCGCGCTTACGGCGCCGGGAACCGCCTGGTGCAGAAGGGCGGCACCACGTATGCGTGGGACGAGTCGGGCAGGCTCACGAGCGCGCGAGACGCGGAGGGCCGGCTGACGCGGTACACGTGGAACGCCCTCGGGCTGCTCGCCGCGGTCGAGAGGCCCGACGGGAAGGTGATCGAGCTCAGCTACGATCCGTTCGCGCGGCGCATCGGGAAACGCACGTTCGAGCGAGCGCCCGACGGGCGGCGGCGCGAGCTGTCGAGCGTGCGCTTCGTATGGGACGGCGGCGTGCTCGTCCACGAGATCAAGCGCGTGGCGCAGGCGTCGGGCGATCCCGTCGTGGAGGAGCGCACGTACTGCTTCGAGGAGGCCCGGTACGCCCCGTGGGCCCACCGCGACGCACGCATGGCGGGCGGGCGGCGCGAGGAGAGCCCGTGGTTCCATTACCTGAACGACGACGTGGGCGCCCCGGAGCGCCTGGTCGGCCCGGCGGGCGAGGTGGTGTGCGAGCTCGACCGATCCGCGTTCGGCGCGAAAGTGAAGGAGGGCGGGCGGACCACGACGCCGCTCCGCTTCCCGGGCCAGTACGAGGACGAGGAGACGAGGCTCGTCTACAACCGCTACCGCTACTTCGACCCGGCGCTCGGCCGGTACCTGAGCGCGGACCCGGCGGGGCTCGACGGCGGGTTCAACGGCTTCGACTACGCAGGCAATGCGCCGACGCGCTTCGTCGACCCGAGCGGGCTGATGCCGTTCTCGACCGTCCGGAACGCGGCCGGGAACAACCCTGGAGGCAAGGATTTCACCGATCCGAAGAACCGCCGCGGGGTGCCGGCCGATATCGAGGGCAAGAGCCAGGGAGAGCGCGGCGGGGCAGGGGCAGAGGCCCAGCGCGAGCGGTTCGGCAAGGACGACGCGATCACCGAGGCCGTCAAGAACGCGCAGAAGGCGCGCGAGCCGCAGAAAACCCCGACGGGGGACACAACGTGCTCGGAAGTGGACGCGCTGCACAAGCTGGCGCGCCAGATCCGCGCCGAAGGAAACGCCCAGCGAACGGCGAAGGGGAAGCCTGACATGACCAACGAGGAGGTGCGCGCCGAGCTTCAGAAGCGCTTCAGGAACGGCGCGACGATCGAGACTACGAACAAGACCGGCGAGGGCATGGCGCCCTGCCCCATGTGCGCGCAGATCTTCCGCGAGCTCGGCCTCCACCCGGCGAACATCGGAGAGGACGCGAAGGGCGGCGTGGTCGGCCCGAATGAAGAGAAGGAGACCAAGGTGAACAAGATGGGGCGGTGGGATGGGAACATCACGCAGAGCAGCCAGGATAGACACTCTCGACAACGGAACATCCGGACGACGCGCTCCACAACCCCCCCGTTCACCACCTGACGCACGCGATGACGAGACCCCGGCCCCGAATCCCCGCCCCCGCGCCCATCGAGCGCGCCAGCCGCTGCGCCTGGCGCGAAGCGTCGCGCGCCAAGCTCGACCCCGGAGAGCAAGGCGCGCTGGCCGCGCTCGGCCGATGGATCGAGGAGCCAGACCGACCCTATGCAATCTTGCACGGCCGGCACCCGAGCCGGCGCGCGGTCGTGGCCGCCCACCTCGTCCGTGCGCAGCAGGAAGGCACGGCGTACGCCGCGCACCTCGTGCCGATCGGGCCTGATCTCAAGCTCGAGCGTGACATCCTCGCGTTGCTCACCTCGCGGCTGCTCGCCGGTTGCGGTGGCGGTCCTCCTCGGTGGTTGCGCATGCGTATCGCGAAAGAGCATCTGCGCGTGGGGCCAACCGATGACGACCCCTCGCTGCTGCTCGCGATCACCGACGTGGAGGAGGCGGAGCCGCTCGTCTCTTGGCCAGGGCTGTTTGCCGCCGTGGGTCCCCGCGTCAAGGTGCTCGCCACCGTCGAGGGCGACGACGCCGCGGCCCACGCGTGGCTCCAGCGCCTCGGCTTCGATCCGGCGCGCACGCGGATCCACCCGCTACCGGTGCGGCCCTGGCCTGCGCCGGGCGATCCCACGAAGCTCCTCGCGACCACGGGCGCAGCATCCGCCGAGCTACTCGGCCTGCTCTCAGTCGCCTACGGCCGCCTTCGGGAGGACGAGATCGCGACTGCCCTCGGGGCCCCCATCGAGAGCGCCCTCGCCGGGATCGAGCCGCTCGTCACGGCCATCGAGGGCACCTACGCGTTCCGCTCGAACGCGGCGCGCCGCGAGGTGGAGGAGCGCCTCGACCGCGACGCGCGGGACGCATCGATCCGCCGCCTGCTGTCGCTCCCGCCGGACGAGTATCCCTGCGCCTACGCGCGCGCCCACCTGGAACAGGCCGCCGCGCCGCTCCAGGCATTCGCCGCGCTGGTCACCGAGGAGCACCTCGCCCGCTGGATGGCTCGGCCCGAGGCCTACCTCGGCTTCGTCGCCGACATCGAACGCGTGCGCCACCGCGCCGTCGAGCCGCTTCCAATGGGTCGTGAGGCAACGGCCCTCGCCGTGCGCGCGGCCCTTGTCGAGGCAAGCATCAACTGGTGCGCCCGCCGCGAGGATCACGATGCTCCCGTCGGCGTCGAGCTCATCGATCGGGAGAAGCGGATCGCCGACGAGCGAGATCAGGCCAGGGCGCTCACCGCGCTCAGCGCCGCGATGACGGCTGGCCCAGCGCGCGCCGAGGTGCTCGCGTGGGCCACGGACGCTGCACGGCGCACCCCGGAGGTCGAGTTCCGCGGGGATGGCCTCCTGAGCCTCGCCGACGTCGTCGGGGGCGAGGCGGGATACGCGTTCGCGCGGGAAGCGCTCGCCGCGTATCGGACCACGGAGAACGCGGAGGAGCGAGCGCGCCAGATGCTCTTCGTGGCGAAGTGGTTGCCTCCGGAGGAAGGGCTCGCCGTCGTGCGCGAGGCGCTCGCCGTCCTCCGTGACAGCGGCGGAGATCCTGGCGATCTCGACCTGTTCGCCGACCGCTACCCGCGTGCGGTCGCCGAGGCGCTCTGGCCCGACGCGGAGGCGCTGCCTGGGCCCGCGCGGGCGCGAGCGCTCGCCGCGCTCGCGCGCGGCCTCGGCGATCCCGAGCGCGTACGCGCCGCCTTCGCCGCGGTGGAGCAGCACGTCAACCCGTACGACCTGCTGATGCAACGGACTCTCGCGGAGCTCGTGCCGTTCCTCAACGCCCCGGAGGCCCGCCGCGCCGCAGCGCTCGCACCCCAATTCGGCGAGCGCGCCGCCGAGCTCCTCGAGAGCCTGATCCCGCGCCTCCGGGCGCTGGGCGATCCCGCCGAGGACCTGCTCGAGACGCTGCCGGAAGCGGCGCGCGTGCGGGCGCTGGCCCGCAGCCTCCCGTTCGCCGCGGAGCCGGCGCGGCTGCTGGCGCGGATCGACGAGGCCATCCAGCAGGCCGAGCCGCGCGAGCGCGGCTGGATGCTCTTCGACGTCTGCCCCTGGTTCGCGGCGACGGGCCACAGCGACGCGCTCCTCGCCGAGGTCGCGCTGCTCAGCGACGGTGGCCGCCTG
Source organism: Sorangium sp. So ce1014 (assembly GCF_051521505.1). Taxonomy (NCBI): domain Bacteria; kingdom Pseudomonadati; phylum Myxococcota; order Polyangiales; family Polyangiaceae; genus Sorangium; species Sorangium sp. So ce1014. The sequence goes on along the minus strand of NZ_CP150356.1, from coordinate 12,182,611 downwards.
ACCGCACTCGGCATCCTGGCGCGCCACGATCCCGCGCACGCCCCCGAGTTCACGCGTCAGGCCCTCCCACTGGCCCTGCGCTTCGGCGCCGACGAGCCGAGCCGCCTGCTCGACCTGGTCCCGCTGGCCCGCCATTTCCCGCCCGAGGGCGCCGCCGCGGCGCTCGGCATCCTGCTCGACGCGGTCGCCGACGAATACCGCGGTGCCGCGCTCGCAGGCGACGGCGTGACCCTCGTGAAGCTCGCGCCGCTCATCGCCGCCCTCGCGGGCGACGACGGCCTGGCCGGCGCGGCGCACGAGGTGGTGCGGGTCGCCGCGTGGTTCCCCTGAGCGCCGAGCGGGTGGAGCGCGGAACCACGGTTCCTGGCGAAGCGGCGTGTTTGCCATTCGCCAGCTCAGTGCCAACCCCCGCTATCCTCGCAACATCCCTCAACCTTCTCACCCATCCTCCATCCGAGCTCGCCCCCGCGCAGCAGGAATTCGACACCGCACCTTCTTCTACGAGTCGCCCTCCCGTCAGAATATCTCTGGACACCTCTCTTCATTTGGAAGCATCACGCAGAGCAGCCAGCCACGTGCGATGACGACACCCCGGCCCCGAATCCCCGCCCCCGAGCCTGTCGAGCGCGCCTGCCGCTGCGCCTGGGACGAGGCGTCGCGCGCCACGCTCGACCCGGACGAGCAAACCGCGCTGGCCGCGCTCGGCCGGTGGCTCGACGAGCCGGACCTGCCCTATGCGATCTTGCATGGCTCGCGCGCGAGCCGGCGCGCGGTCGTGGCCGCCCACCTGGTCCGTGCACAGCACGAAGGTGTCGCCTGCGGTGCGCAGCTCGTGCCGATCGGGCCTGATCTCAGGCTCGAGCGTGACATCCTCGCGCTGCTGGTCTCGCGGCTGGTCGCCGATTACGCAGGCGGTCGTCCGCGGAGGTTGCGCACGCAACTTGCGGAGGAATACCTGCGCGTGGGGCCAACCGAGGACGAACCCTCGCTGCTGCTCGCGATCACCGACGTCGAGGAGGCGGAGCCGCTCGCCTCCTGGCCGGCGCTGTTCTCCGCCGTGGGTCCCCGCGTTAAAGTGCTCGCCACCGTCGAGGGCGACGACGCCACCGCCCGCGCGTGGATCCCGCGCCTCGGCTTCGATCCGGCGCGCACGCGGCTCCATCCACTGCCGGCGCGGCCCTGGCCCGCGCCGGGCGATCCGGCGGCGCTCCTCGCTGCCACCGGCGCGATGCCGGCCCGGCTCCTCAGCCTGCTCTCGGTCGCCTACGGGCGGCTTCACGAGGACGAGATCACGAGCGCCCTCGGAGCCCCGATCGACGGCGCCCTCGCCGGGATCGAGCCGCTCGTCACGGCCGTCGATGGCACCTATGCGTTCCGCTCGAACGCGGCCCGCCGCGCGGTGGAGGAGCGCCTCGACCGCGGCGCGCGGGACGCGTCGATCCGCCGCCTGCTGTCGCTCCCGCCGGACGGCTATCCCTGCGCCTACACGCGGGCGCACCTCGAGCAGGCCACCGCGCCGCTCCAGGCATTCGCCGCGCTGGTCACCGAGGAGCACCTCGCCCGCTGGATGGCTCGACCCGAGGGCTATCTCGGCTTCGTCGCTGACCTCGAGCGCGTGCGCCGGCGCGCTGTGGAGACGCTTCCGTCGGGTCACGAGGCTGCAACCCTCGCGGTGCGCGCGGCCCTCGTCGAGGCGAGCATGAACACATGCGCGGACCGCGAGGACCACGATGCTCCTGTGGGCGTCGAGCCCATGACTCGGGAAACGCCGATCGCGGATGAGCGGCGGCAGGCCAGGGCGCTCACCGCGCTCGGCGCGGCGATGGCGGCCGGCCCGGCGCGCGCCGAGGTGCTCGCGTGGGCGGCGGACGCCGCACGGCGCATCCTGGACGTCGAGTTCCGCGGGGATGTCCTCCTGAGCCTCGCCGAAGTCGTCGGGGGCGAGGCGGGGTACACGTTCGCGCGAGAAGCGCTCGCCACGTTCCGGACCGCCGAGAACGCGGAGGCTCGAGCGCACCAGATGCTCGTCGCGACGGGGGGATTGCCTCCGGAGGAAGGAGCCGCGGTCGCGCGCGAGGCGCTCGCCAGCCTCCGCGACGGCGCCGGAGATCCTGGCGATGTCGACTGCTTCTCCAAACATTTCCCGCGCGCGGTCGCCGAGGCGCTCTGGCCCGACGCGGAGGCGCTGCCTGGGCCCGCGCGGGCGCGGGTGCTCGCCGCGATCGCGGGGGTCCTCGGCGATCCCGACCGCGTGCGCGACGCGTTCGCCGCGGTGGAGCGGCACATCGAGCCGTACGACCTGAACGAGCACTGGGCGCTCGCGCGGCTCGTGCCGTTCCTCGACGCCCCGGAGGCCCGCCGCGCCGCGGCGCTCGCACCAGGGTTCGGCGAGCGCGCCGCCGAGCTCCTCGAGGGGCTGATACCGCGCCTGCGGGCGCAGGGCGATCCCGCCGAGGACCTGATCGAGGCGCTGTCGGAATCATCGCGCATACGGGCGCTGGCCCGTAGCCTCCCGTTCGCCACCGAGCCGGGGCCGCTCTGGGCGCGGATCGACGCGGCCATCTGGAAGGCCGAGCCGCTCGATCGCTACGGGCTGCTGTTCGACGTGGGCCCGTGGCTCGGCGCTGCGGGCGAGAGCGACGCGTTGCTCGCATGGATCGCGCCGCTCGGCGACGCCCACCACCAGATCGCCCTCGGCTTCCTGGCGCGCCACGATCCCGCGCACGCGTCCGAGCTCACGCGCCGGGCCCTTCACCTGGCCCTGCGCCTCGGCGCCGACGAGCCGGACCGCCTGATCGAGCTGCTCCCGCTGGCCCGCCATTTTCCGCCCGAGGGCGCCGCCGCGGCGTTCGGCCTCCTGCTCGACGCGCTCGCTGGCGACTTCCGCTCCGCCGCGCTCGCGGGCGACGGCGTGAGCCTCGTGAAGCTCGCGCCGCTCATCGCGGCCCTCGCGGGCGACGAGGGTCTCGCCGGCGCGGCGCGTGAGGTGGTCGAGGTCGCGGCGTGGTTCCCCTGAGCGCCGGTGGTACCTCGGGATACTTGATCTGCCGCACCCGCCCGAGCTCATCGTAGCTCGTGTCCACCCGGTGCTTCACAACGAGCACCACAAGTTCCCGGGGATCCCGCTCTACAACCTGCGCAGCTTCCACGTGGCGGCGTATCCCTACTACGCAGCGCCTTGCCCGGCGCCCCCGCCTCCTCCCCGCCTCGGCGCAGATCGCCAGAAGCCTGCGCGCTCATACGACTTGGACGGCATCAAGGGCTATCGTGCTGGCGTAGAGACCGAAGACCGAGACCTCGGGCCGTTCACGAGCGCCACGATTCCGCTTGCCCCGAACTAGGATGCTTCGTTAACCTTCCCGGCTATTCCATGTGGGAGGGAAAGGCATGAGTCAGTCAAGAAGCCATCTCGTGCTCGTGCCCGGCTTCGCGGGCTTTGATATCCTGGGCTCGGTCGTCTATTACTGCGGCGTCACCGAGGTCCTCCGGAAGACCGACACCGGGCCCTATCTGGGCCCGCTCTCGGTGCACTGCTTCCCGAACCTGCCCACGGCGAGCGTGGACACCCGCGCGCACGGGCTCCTCCGCTGGCTCGCGGATCGGTTCAGGCAGGGGGTGTTCCACGAGAACGCCGGCCGTGGCCAGCGGGACAGCCTCCATCTCGTGGGCCACTCGACAGGCGGCAGGGATATCAAGACGCTCATGCTCCTGCTCCTCTCCGCGAGCGAGCGGCACGAGCGGGTCTACGGCGTCTCGGCGGAGAGCATCCTCGAGAGCATCTGCTCGATCCAGTTCCTCTCGACGCCGCACCGCGGGACGAACCTCGCCCACTATTTCCGCCGGAGGAGGCCGCTCGTCACGGGCGCGGCCTCGCTCCTCCACCTGTGGCTCCGCGCGGCTCGCCCGAGGGACGCGAGCGCCGTGGCCGGCCACATGAAGACGCTCCTGCGGACGCTCGGCTACTCGGACGGCATCTTCCGCGCCGCCCTCGACACGCTCGGTCGCTTCCACGCCACGGAGTGCGACGGCCTCGCCAGGGCCGAGGCGCGCGGTGAGTACTACAACGTGCTCCGCTGGCTGCTGCACGTCGCAGAGGACGCCGACGTGTTCGGGGATCTCGATCCGCTGTCGTCTGCAGGCCAAGGCCAGCTCGCGGCGGGCCAGCTCGCGAGCGGCGTCGGCGCCTCGCCGCGCGATCTCGTGGGCTGCATCGAGAGCGCGAGACAGGCAGGGAGAGCCAGCCAGCTCGGGGCGGAGGTCGAGGAGGACCTGAGCAGGTACTACAAGCGGAGGGGCGTCGCGCTCCGGTCGATCGTCACCCGGGCGAAGCTCGATCCCGGCGGGGCATTCCTGGGCGCCTTTGGCATCTTTTACGGCATCACGGCCAACATCACGAATCCGGAGGTGGTGACGGCCCTCGGACCGCCCTGCGCCGTCCCCCGGCTCGATGACCCGACCCGGCTCGAGCCGCTCGCGCCGGCGATGAACGACGGGATCGTCAACTGTGTATCGATGGTCTATCCGGACGCGTCGCAGAGCTTCCTTGTCGACGCCGATCACGCCGACGTCATGGGCCACTATCGATTCATCAGCCCGGAGGACGGCGACGGGACCGACCCGAACTACGGCGGCTACGACCTCTTGCAGTCCCGCTCCAGCTTCGATCAGAGCCAGTTCGACCTGCTCTGGACGAGCATCGGGAGCTTCGCCATGAAGAGCGACAAGTGCGCAGGCGCGGCCCAGCGCAGGCCGGCCGCCTCGCCGGAGGCGACCGCGGGAGCTCAGGCCGTGAGCCATTTCCGCGCCGAGCCGCCCGAATCCGAGGGCGGGGCGGAGTGACGCCGCCCCGGAACAGCCGCCCCTGACCCTCGTGCTCGTACGAGGCCGCCGCGCACCTCGCGCGGCCGGCCTCAGCCGCTGCTTACTGCCCGCCGGGGACGCAGATCGCCGTCGCCGAGCCGGCGCCCATGCACGAGAAGCCCGCCGCACAGTCGGTGTTCGCGGCGCAGGGGAAGGCGCACTTGCCCGCGGCCGTGTTGCACTTGTGTGTGCCGCAGACCATGTCGTTCGTACACGGGAGCGCGAGCGGGCTCGGCTGCGCCGTCGTCGTCGGGGCGGGCGCGCCCGGCTGCTGGTACTGCCCCGGCTGCTGGTACCCCGGCTGCTGATATTGCCCAGGCTGCTGGTACTGCCCAGGCTGCTGGTACTGCCCGGGCTGCTGGTATTGCCCAGGCTGCTGGTTGTAGGCGTTCTGCTGCTGGGTCGACGGATCCTCCGCCTCGCTGCCCCGGCACGCGGAGGACAGGAGCCCGAGGCCTCCGAGAGCAAGGACGACCGCCGCAGCCGAGCGCGCGCTGGTGAACCACATGGATCGCTTCATCAAGGTCTCCCGCAGATGCGGGGCTTCCCCCGCGTGAGCAACGGGCCGGGTCGACCCGCCGCTGAGATCTGAGCCCCTGCCCCCGGAGGAGCAACCGCAGGCCCTTCGCCGGCGAGCGCCGCGCCGCGGGCCCGCTGGAGGCGAGCGTACCCCCGGTCGGCGGCCACGCCCCCCTCAAAATGAAGGCGCCACCGCGCGCTCACCGCGGAGCCGCATCCTTGCAGCAACGAAACCCCTGCTCGTACCCGTAATCCTCTTCCTTGTGGAACCCCACCGTCGGGCGACAGCGGCCGCGCATCGGGCCCCACCAGCCGCCCTTCAGCCCGCTCCGGTCCGGCGACTTGCGGCCCGGCCGCACGACCCACTCGTTGATGTTGCCGTTGAGGTCGTGGGCGCCGAACGGCGACACGCACGCCGGCATCGAGCCGGCAGGGACGCGCTGATCGAGCCGCTCGAGCTCCGCCTTGCACTTGGGGTGCCGCATGCACCGCTCGTAGCGGTAGAGCGTCAGCTCGCGCTGGCGGAAGGGCCGGTCGATGTTGCACTTCGTCGCGTCGCGCGTGAACCCGTACGTGTACGGGAGCATCTCCTCGCCCTCGCAGGCGAGGTTGAACTCGTCCTCGGTGCAGAGGCGCTTGCCGGCGCCCTCGCACGCCTTGGCAGCCTCGCGCCACGAGACGAGCAGCGCGGGGAGCTCGCCCTTCTTGTTGGGCCACTCGTACCGGTCGACGCAGTAGCGCATCGGCGTGCGCTTCTTCGAGAGGCACGCGGTCGGCTGCTTGTACTCGAGGCAGCGCTCGCTGACGCTTGTCGAGCCCTCGGTCTCGCCGTAAGGATTCGACCGCCTCGCCTGGTCCTTCACGAACTCCTTGTGGTGCTCCAGGCAGATCTGCTCGACAAGGGGGCAGTAGTCGCCGTCGACGAGGACCATGTCGTCCGGGCACCCCTCGGAGCTGCCGGGCAGCCCGGCGTCCGACGAGCCGCCGTCGGGCGGCGGCTCCGCGGTCGCGCCATCCGGGGCCGCCGCGGCGTCGGGCAGCTCCGTGGCGGCGTCGGGCAGCTCCGCGGCAGCGCCGTCAGGTGGCGCGGGCTCGGCGTCCGCCGCTGCGCCGGTGCTCACGGCGACCGCGGCGTCGGTCGCGGCGGGCTCGCGGCGATCGCAGGCGAGGAGCGCGGCCGCGAGGCCGCACAGCAAGGCGAGGCACCCCGCGCAGGGCCGGCGCGCGGCCCTGCGCCGTCGACGAGGAGCAGCCGGCGGCGCGGCGCGACGGGGGCGCCGGCTCATCGGCCGGGGGCGGGGATGACCTTGAGCGGCACGCGGGTGCCGCCGCGATCCACCTCGATCACGACCTCGCGGCCCGGCTCGAGATCGCCGAGCGCGAACATGAAGTCGTGGATGTTTGTGACCGCGTGGGCGCCGATGCGCACGATCACGTCCCCCGCCTGCATCCCGGCGCGGGAGGCCGGCGCGTCGGGCCGCACGCCCGTGAGCTTCACGCCGGGCCCCTGGTACACGTAGTCCGGCAGCGTGCCGAGCGACGCCCGGAAGCCGCCGCGCCCGCTGCGGTGAGGGTCGGCGGGCGGATCGGTGAAGGCCATCCGCGCGTCGCGCTGCGACAGGGCGAGCGCCATCCGCGCCGCGAGCACCGCGCAGCGCGAGACGCCCGCGACGTTGATCTTGTCCGCCGTGTCGCTCGGCCGGTGGTAGTCCTCGTGGGCGCCCGTGAACAGGAAGGCGACCGGGACGCGCGACGCGGTGAACGACGTGTGATCGCTCGCGCCGAACCCCTCGACGCCGAACTCGAGCGCGAGGCCGAGCCCGCGGGCGGCGTCGTCCACGATCGGCTTCCAGTCGGGCGAGGTGCCGAGGCCGTCGACGAGGAGCTTGTCCTTCTGCATCCGGCCCACCATGTCCGCGTTGATCATGGCGACGACGGGCTTGATCCCCCCGAGCGGCGCCGGCGGGTGATCGACGAAGTGGCGCGAGCCGATGGTGCCGATCTCCTCGGCGCCGAACGCGATGAACAGCAGGTTGCGGTCCGGCCGCGCGGGGAGCGAGGCGAACCGCCGCGCCACCTCCAGGAGCATCGCGGTCCCCGAGGCGTTGTCGTCGGCGCCCGGGTGCACCGCGTGCACGCCGGGCGCGCGCGAGTGCGCGTTGCCCCCGTGACCGAGGTGATCGTAGTGCGCCCCGACGACGACGTACTCGCCGGCGTGAGGGGAGCCGTCCCGCGCCTTGAGCAGGCCGATCACGTTCGACGCCGGCGCCGTTCGCGGGGTGACCTGGGTCGTGATCTCGACGGTGATGCCGTCGAGCGGCTTCGGCGCAGGGGCCTTCACGGCGGCCTGCTTCGCGGCCGCGGGCTTCGCGGCCTCGGGCTTCGCCGGCGGCGCGAGCCCGGCCGTCGGGAAGAGCGCCCGGGCCGCGGAGCGCGTGATCATCACGGCCGGGATGCCCATGCTCGCAGCGTCATCCGGCACCCGCGGGAGCTCGTCGCCCGCCGCGACAAGGATCACGCCGGCGGCCTTGTGCTCGCGGGCGGTGCGGAGCTTGTAGCGGACGCTGCCGAAGTCGCGGAGCGCGTCCGCCGGCCGCGGCGCGTGATGCGGATCCGCGTGCGCCGCACCGGCCTGCGCGGTCGGTGCGTGCGCCGCGCCGGCCTTCGCGGGCCCCACCTGCGCCTTCGCCTCCGCGCCGCCGCCCAGCGTGGGCACGCCGTCGAGCACGATCGCGATCTTCCCCTCGATGTCGCGGCCGCCGTAGTCGTCCCAGGAGAGCGCCGCCGCGGTCACGCCATGGCCCACGAGCACCGCGGCCCCCGCGACCGTGCCGCTCGCGCTCCCGTCGGCCGTGACCAGCTTGCCGGCCTCCACGCTCTGCTTCCGGCCCGCGCGCTGCACCGCGAGCGCCGCCGGCGCCACGTCGGCGCCCACCCGCGCGTCGAACACCTGCCTGTACGCCTTCGCGTCGCTCCCCTCCCCGCCCAGCGGCGAGAGCTTGAGCTCGGCGAACCGGCGCGCGATGAAATCGGCCGCGAGCTCGGCCCCCGGCTCGCCGGTGCCGCGCCCCGCGAGCTCGGGCGACGCGAGGTACGCGACGTCCGCCTTGATCCGCGCCTCCGCGGCGGGATCGAGGTCGATCGAGGCCGGCGCCGAGGGCGCCACGGCGGCGGCCGGCGGCGAGGCCGGCGGCGCGCTCGCCCCGCGGGGCGGCGCGGCCGACGGAGCGCAGGCCGCGAGCGCGGCGAGCAGGCCCGCGACGAAGCCGTGGCGGAGCCCCACCGCGCGCGCGCGACCAGCCGGCCGAGCCGCGGCGCGCTCGGCGCTCACCACGGCGCGGCCTTCTGCGCCGCGCGGACCAGCTCGAGCGCGCGGCGGCCGATGTACTCCTCCACGTCGGCGGGCGCGATGTGGCGGTCCTTCGCGAAGTCGAACTCGCGCGGCTTGCCGTCGCCGAACGTCACCCGGACGATCGCGGAGTCGCGCAGGAGCTCCAGCGCCAGGCTGAACTCACCGAACGCGATCCGGTGCTTGTCCGGCTCCTGCGAGAGCACGACGGGCTGCCCCTTCTCCTGCAGCTTTTCGTGCGCGAACTTCAGCGACTCGGCCCCCTGCGACACGGCCGACTCCGCGGCCGCGAGCGCCTCGGCGACCCGCTTCTTGTGCCGCGCGAGCTCTTCCGACTCGCGCTCCGCCTTCGATTTCACGGCTTCGATGAGCTCATCACGCCAGGTAGCCACGATGCACCTCGGCGCGAACACTCTTCCGAAACGTGCGTTTTGTCCAGCCCGACACGCGCCGGACACCCGGCGCTCCACCAGCCCGATGCGCGCTGGACACCGCCTCGGCCGCGCAGCCCGAACAAAAACAGGAAGCCCGGGATCCCCGGGGAGGACGACCTCCCTGCGAGAGCTCCCGGGCCTCTTGCCCCCGGATCGCGCGGCCGAGCGTGGCGCGGCCGCGCGCCGCTACTGCACGGCGGCGCCCCCGGCCTTTGTGGCCGGGGCGAGCGCGCTCAGGTCCTCGGCCACGGTGGCCTTCGGGTTCATGAGCTCGTGGAACGCGCGCTTCGCGAGCGCGCCGGTCTCGCCCTGCTCGTGCCGCAGGGCCATGAGCACGCCCTTCTCCTTCATGAACTTGAGCGTCTCGATCGCGCCCTTCTTCTGCCCGCCGTCGCCGCTCTTGGCCGCCTGGTAGAGCCGGTAGCGCAGCACGACGCGGGTCTCGGAGTGCGGGCCGTTGTCGTACTTCAGGTTGTCGAACTGGGCCTGCAGCCGCTGCCGCGCCCACTCCTGCGGCGCGTCGGCGACCTTCACCCGCGTGATCGCCTCGGCGTTCGCGACGTACCGGTAGAGGTTGCCGCGCTTGAAGTCCTCGTCCGACCAGTAGCCGAACGCGCGGTAGTAGTGGTCCTTGAGGTCGTCGAGCGCCCCCTTGTCGAAGTCGGCGTACATCGCGACCGTCCGCGCCGCGGTGTCGCTCGTGCCGCCGAGGATGAGCGCGAGCGCCGCGGCGTTCCGGACCTCGACGTCCTTCAGCTTCTCGAAGAGCTGCCCCTGCACCCCCTCGTCGAAGCCGCCGATGCCGATGGCGCGCGCGATGGCCATGCGCACCCCGGGATCGACGTCGGCCACGAGCAGCGGGACGAGCTCGCCCGCCGCGCTCGGCACCGGGCGGAGCGCGAGCGCCGACGCGTAACAGGCGCCGATGAGCTGCTTGCGCGGCTCCGTCTTGCTCGCGAAGTCCTTCGCCTTCTTCGCCACCTCGACCATCGCCTTGTCGTCGGCGCACCAGGCGAGCGCCTCGCACGCGGCCTGGCGGGCCTCCTCGTGCCACATCTCGTCCTCGATGAGCTTCGTCAGCGGCTCCACCGCGCGCGGGTCGCCCCACTCGGCGAGCCCCTGCGACGCGCCGTAGGCGACCGCGCGGAGCGCCATCCCCAGCATCGCGAGCCCCGCGCCCTGGAGCCCGTCCTGGGTGATGTCCATCTTCGGGTCCTTCTTCCGGTTGAGCTGATCGAGCAGCCGCGGGTAGGAGGGCTCGTCCTTCATGCGCCCGACGTAGCGGAGCGCGCTCTGCGCGGTCTCGAACGCCGCCGGGAACGGCGGCAGCTGCCCCTCCTTGGGGAGCGGATCCGTCGGGAAGGCCCAGTCGCGCATGTCCTTCAGGATCTTCTCGGAGCGGATCGTGGCGAGGAAGCGCAGGCCGTTCGCGTGCGGCTGCGGGCGATCCTTGAGCCACAGGATGATCGACGCCTCGGCCGAGGCCTTGAGCTCGGCGCTCTTGTCTTCGTGGACCGTGGCGAGGTCGGCGAGCATGCGGGCGCCGACGACGCGCGGCAGGTCGGTGCGCGACAGGTGCCCGCCCTCGTCCGCCTCCCAGAACTTCTCGAGCTTGTAGAGCTTGAGCGGGTCGGCCAGCATCCGCTCGCCGATGTACTTGGCGCCGCGGATGTCGCCGACCTCGGCGAGCCGCGTCCCCGCCTCGCCCTGCCAGTGCAGCGGCGGCTTCTTGGCCTCGATCCACTTCACGAGCGGATCGGCCGACCGCGGATCGGCGAGCTCGCGCAGCATCTCCATGATCTGCTTCGTCTGGAACCAGGTCGTCTCCTCGGGGTCCTTCTTCACGCTCTCGAGGGCGAGGACGAGCCCCTCGCCGCCGATGCCGTCACGCAGCGCCTCGAGGAAGCGCTGGCGGCTGTCCTTGTCGGCGTTCGACAGCGCCTCGAGGAGCGGGGCGCGCGCCGTCTCGTCGCCGATCCGCCCGAGGCCGTTGGCGGCCTCGCGCGCGACCTCGACGTCCTTGTCCTTCACGAGCGAGATCAGCGCGCTCGTCCACTTGGACTCGGCGTTGCGCGACAGGACCGTCGCGACGAGCTGCCGCACCGACGGGCTCTCGTCGGTCGCGAGCTTCGCGAGCTCCTCGAGCGACACGAGGCCGGCGAGCTTCTCGGGCTCGAAGGCCATGCCGCCGCCGAGCCGCTCGACCTTCGAGAGGAACCCCTTGCGGTACTGGTCCATCGCGTCCTTGAACGCGGCCGGCTCCTTGAGCTCGACGAGGGACCAGACGATCTGGGGCCGGTCGCTCTCGTCGGCGACCTTGAGCGCCTCGAGCAGCGCGGGCTTGGCGCTGTCGGCCTTGGGCGAGCCGTAGTAGGCGAGCACCTGCGCGGCGACGCCCTTCACGCGGTGGTCCGGGAGCGAGAGCGCCTTCGTCGCGAGCGCGACGCCCTCGGGGTCGCCGGCCCACGCGAGCTGCATGAGCGCCTCCTGCTGGAGCGACAGCTCGGCGCTCGAGGCGGCCCACGTGCGCCAGAGGGGCAGCTGGTCCTTCTTGGGCAGGACGAAGATGTTCTTCTTCTCCTTGGAGATGGCGTCGGCCGTCATCTTCTGGCTGTCCTGCTTGACGCCGAACCAGATGGCGCCCGCGGCGCCGAGCGCGAGGAGGAGGCCGACCACGATCGACACCGGGCTGAACCGGCCGCGCTTGAAGTTGCCGTCGTCCGCGAAGCCGCCGCCGCCTCCGCCGCCGGGCGCCGGCGGGGCTCCGGGCAGATCGCTGTCATCGGGGGGCCACTTGGCCGCCCATTTGACCGGAAGGAGCCCGGGCGGTGGGCGCCGTCCGCGCGGTCCCGTGGGATTTTCTCGTGAAAGATTCGGACGATCCAGCATGGTTCCTCCAGCGCGCGGGCGACGACGTGACCCGAACGGCGGTGGCAGCGCGCGGCGAGCCGCGCTGCGCCCCCGACCCCACCGGCGGCGGCGGCGGCGTCGCGCGGCGGGCCGCGCTGCGCCTCCGACCCCGGGCCGTGCGACGAAGCGCCCGGCCGGTCGAGGCGCCGGACCGTACCAGAGGCGCTCGGGCGTAGGCCCAAAGATTTGCTATGAAGGCCAGGCCCCCGATGGCCGAACCCGAGTCCAGTTCCGGTAAGATTCTCTACCCTGCAGTCGCGGTGCTCATCGCCGTGAGCGCGCTCTTCGGCCTTGCGATCCTGCCGCGGCTGTCGCCAGGGGTCGGGGGCATGGTCGGCGCGGCGGCCCCCGACGTGACGCTGCCGGTCGCGGCCAACGGCGACCCCGGCGCGCGCATGCAGCTCGCCGAGCTCAAGGGCCAGCCGGTGATCCTCGATTTCTGGGCCACCTGGTGCGGCCCCTGCGCGGTCCAGGCGCCGATCCTCGACCGGATCGCGCGCCGGTACGAGAAGAGGGGGCTCGTGGTGCTCGGCGTCAACGTGGATGACCCGCCCCACGTGGCCAGCGAATACGCCCTCAAGAAGGGCCTCTCGTATCCGATCCTCATCGACGACGCGAAGGAAGCGTCGGTCCGTTACGGGGTGGACAAGCTGCCGAGCCTCGTGGTGATCGACCGGCAGGGGAACGTCGCGGCGTACCTGACCGGCGTCGTGGACGAGGCGAGCCTCTCCGAGATCGTCGCTGCGACCCTCTGACCTCGCCCACGTGACACAGCGCTCCCGTCCCTTGCGCCTCGCGCTCGCGGCGCTCGCCGCGCTCGCCGCGGCCCTGCCGGCCTGCTCCTGCGGCGACGCCGATCGCGGCCGCGACGACGCCGCCGCGCCGCCTGCGGCGGGCCCCTCCGCGCCCGCGGCGGGCCCCGCGGCCTCCGCTGGCCCTGCGGCCTCGGGTTCAGCCGGCGCGCCTCCGGCCGGTGGCGCGGCCGGCGCGCCTCCGGCGGACGGCGGCTCGGCGCCGCCGGCCGGGGATCCGATGGCGACGCACTACGAGGAGCGCGACGATCTGGTGCGGCTCTTCTCGCTGAAGGAGCTCACGGCGCGCGAGCGCAGGTTCAAGAACCCCGAGCTCTTCCTGGAGAAGAACTTCGGCGGCGGCGGGCCGTCGCGCGTCAACCAGGGCAACAGGGCGCTCGCGCGGCACACGCGCTCGAAGGAGCAGTGTCTCGAGGGGCTCCGCGACGTGGTCCTCCAGACGGAGGAGCAGCGCGCGCGCTGCGGCGGCCACGAGAACATGGTGCCCGTCTTCAAGCACGCGCGCGGGAAGCCGAGGCCGGCCGAGTTCTGCGTCGACGTCTTCGAGTTCCCCAACAAGCCGTGCGAGCTGCCGATGGTGTGGGCGGGCCCGACGCAGGCGGCGGCCGTGTGCAGCCTGCAGGGCAAGCGCCTCTGCACCGAGGACGAGTGGAGCCTCGCGTGCCGCGGCGACCCGGAGGGCGGCCAGCCGAGGACGTACGCCTACGGCGACGAGCTCGATCTCGCCGTCTGCCACACGCAGGCGCGGCACCGCGCGATCGACGGCACGCCCTGCGACGCCGACACGGCGCGCTCCGCCTACGAGACCTGCGCGACCGACACCGAGCCGGCGGGCGCTTACCCGGCGTGCCGCTCCCGGTTCGGGGTCTTCGATCAGCACGGCAATGTGGCCGAGATCATGACCCGCCGCGACCGGGACGACGGCAAGCAGTACAGCCAGCTCAAGGGGAGCGCCTGGTTCTACGTCGAGGTCGCCCGCGCGCACGACGCGCCCCGGCCGAAGGACAGGGAGACGTACCCCGACCACTGCTCCTACAGCCCGCGCTGGCACGTGGAGCCGATGGAGAACGCGTGGCACGTGAATTACCACCTCGGTTTCAGGTGCTGTAAGACCGTCCGCTGACGCGCCCCTCCCGGCGCCGACCGCCGCGGCGCTGCAGCGCGGCGTCGCACGCCCGCGCCGACAATCCGCCCGCGTGGGCGCGGAACCGCGAACAACACACCTCGGCGGCGACCGAAAGTGGTGTGGTTCTCGGTGCTTCCAGATACGGCTCAAGAAAATGCACTCCAGGGGTCACAATCGATCTCCATCTCATGTGTCCACTCGGCATCTTTTCTCTCGCGAAGACGCGACTGGATTGCTATCCGTATCGACATGATGAAGAGAGCCAGTCTACTCGGGCTGTTCAGCGTGGTCTCCGTCACGTGTCTGTCGTTCGGGTGCAATCATGAAGAGCCGGTCGGCGGCGGCTCGCAGGCCCTCGTCGCCGAGTGCGTCGACCCGGGCGACGCGATCCCGGAGGGGGAGTGGGTGTGCGGCGAGGAGCGGGTCGCCGAGTGCGCGACGCACCGGGGCGCGTACGTCGAGGCCATCTATGCGCAGCTCTCGGAGGGCACCTGCGTTGATGTCACGGTGGCGGTCTCGGCGGAGGGGCCGTTCGCCCTCGGGGCGCACGAGATCTCGGTGACCGCGGAGGCGGAGGGCGGGCCGCTCTCGCTCTGCGCCTCGGAGCTCGTGGTCGTCGACACGATCGCGCCGGTGCTCACGGACAGGCGCCCTGAGCTCTGGCCGCCGAACCACTCGTTCCACACCGTCTCGGTGGACGACTGCGTGGCTGTGGACGACGCCTGTGACGACGACGTCGAGGTGACGTTCACCTACGCGGCGAGCGACGAGCCGCGGAACGACACGGGCGACGGCAACACCGACGTGGACATCATGAACCTCGGCTGCGGCTCGGTGGACCTGCTCGCAGAGCGGAAGGGCAACGGCGACGCGCGCGTCTACACCCTCGGCGTCCGGGCGGTCGACGCGTCGGGCAACGTGACCGAGGGCGAGTGCCACGTGATCGTGCCCCACGATCAGGGCGGCAAGGTGCCGGTCGACAGCGGGATCGCCTACCAGGAGGAGGCGCCAGCCTGCGACTGAGGCGCGCGGCTGGATCGCGCCCGCGCCCGGGGGTAGCCTTGCCCCTCGATGCTAGCGCTGGCTCAGCGTGCGCGGGTCACGCGAGGCACGTCCGGTGAGAGCCGCTGGGAGCTCGCGACCCGGTCCCCGGCGGCGCGGCTCCGCCCCTACATCCGCGACTACAGCGGCTACACGGAGGAGGCGCCCGGGCCGCTGCGGCGTGTCGAGTTCCCGGTGCCGCAGGTCGTCGTCATCATCGAGTTCGGACCGTCGATTCGCGTGTTCGACGCCGGGGGCGAGGGCCGCCACGCCCTGTACCCGGGCGGCTTCGTCGCCGGGCTCGACGACACCTTCACGCTGACCGAGCACGACGGGTTCCAGCGCGGGCTCCAGGTGAACCTCACGCCCATCGGGGCGCGGCTCTTCTTCGGCGTGCCGATGGCGGAGCTCACCGGGCGCGTTGTCTCGGCCCGCGATCTCCTGCCCAGAAAGCACGCCCGCCTGGCCGAGCGCCTCGAGGAGCTGCCCACGTGGGACGCGCGCTTCGACCTGATCGAGCGAGCGCTCGGCGAGCGCGTCGACGAGGCGCGGCACGAGCTCGGCGTGGTGCCGTGGGCGGTGCGGCGGATCGAGGAGTGCGGGGGCGCGGTCGACATGCGGGCGCTCGCGCGCGAGCTCGGTTACAGCCAGAAGCACGTGATCGACCTGTTCCGCGAGAACGTCGGCGTCCCCCCCAAGCTCCTCGCCCGCCTCGTGCGCTTCGACCGGCTTGTGCAGCACCTCAAGGCGGGCGCCTCGGGGACCTGGGCGGAGCTCGCGCAGCGGTTCGGCTACTACGACCAGGCGCACCTCGCGCGCGACGTGAAGCAGTTCACCGGGACGACCCCGACCCGGGCCCGCGCCGCGCTGATCGACCTCACCGGCATGAGCCCCTGAGCCCTCGTCGCGGCGGCCTTCGCGCGTCCAGCGGCCGCCCAGCCCTGACCGCACTTCATGCGGCCAGAACGAGCTAGTTCGAGCGGCAAATCCGCACTCCGAAATACGTAGGTCCCCACGCAACCGTGCCCGGTTCGAGCTCCGGCGGCGCCAGATCCGAGAACGCGACGTCCGCACACACGAGCCAGATCGACGGCGACCTCTCGGCCGTGAGCTGGCGCGCAACCGCAGAGATCTCGATCAGGTTGTGCATCGGAAACACGCCGGCCGCGAGCGGGGCCTCCTCCTGATCGAACGGCAGCCGCACCAGGTACACGTCCTTGGCCCCCCACGGCACCTCCGAGCGCGCCACCTCCGCGCCGGCCGCGATAGCCCCGCCGCGTTCGTCGCTCGCAAGCCGCGCACAGAGCCACGCGATCACAGCGTCTTTTCGTGGGTCGACCTCCAAACGCAGCTCCGATCGCGACAGGACCGGAGCCTCGTGAAGTCTGCCCGCCGTCGCGACCCGCGTCTCCTCGGCGAGCTCGACGAGAGCGACACCCCGGTCCGTGGGCGTGCGGCGGCGCAGGGCGGCAGCAGCGGCGGCGCGCACGCGCGCGTCGCTGTCGCGCAGGCGCGCCCGGGCGAGATCGACGGCGCTCGCGTCGTCGCCGAGGAGCTCCAGCGCCGCGGCGCGGAGCGCGGGGCTGGGATCGTCAATCCGGGCGATGACCGCGGCGCGGTGCTGACCCTGGGCCCAGAGGAGCCTCGCGGCCGGGAGCCTCAGCGCATCGAGCTCCTGGACGTCGTCCAGCATCCCGAGGAGGGTATCCACGGGCGCGTTCGTGGGCGCCAGCGACTCCAGCGCGATCCGGGTCACCTCGGCGGCGTAGTCGCCTCGCTCCACGAGGGCGCGCAGCCGGCCCGCAAGCTCCGGCCGGCCGGCGATCGCCCGCGCCGCCGCCAGCTGCGCCGGATCCCCGTCCATGTCCGAGGGCTCGCCCAGCGTGGCGGCGATCCGCTCCACGGAGCCCGCGTCTCGCGCGAGCGCCGTGATCGCCGCGGCGCGAACCGCGGCGGTGGGCTCGTCGAGGAGCTCCCGGATGCGCGGCGCCGCCGCCTCGTCCCCGGCCAGCGCCTCCGCCGCCGCGGCGCGCACGGCGCCGTCGCCGTCCCCGAGCCGTCGCAGGAGCACTTCCCGCGCTTCCGCCGTCCCGGCGACGGCCCTCACCGCAACCGCACGCCACCACGGGTTTGGATCGTCGAGCCGGCGCACGATCGCCTCATCCCGGGCGTCGCCGAGCGCGCTGGCCGCATCGGTCCGGACAAGCACATCGGGGTCGTCGAGCAGCGCGCGCACCCCCGCGACCGAGGAGGGATCCCGGGCCAGGTCGCACAGCCTGCGCCGCCGCTCCACACGCCGGGCCGGACGGAGGCGCGTGCGCAGCAGCGGGACCGACTCCGGATCCTCGCGCAGCGCCTGCATCGCGGCTGGTCCAACCGGGAAGGGCGCATCGATGTGCTGCCGGAGCAGCGAGAGCGCCGGCGGGTATCGACCGAGGACCTCGATGGCGGCCCGGCGGACGTGGGGATCCGGATCTCCAAGGCAGGGCATGACGCTGTCGAACAGCGCATCCTGACGCGCGAGGCTGCTCACGGCGCGCGCCCGCACGAACGGCGCGGCGTCCTCGAGCAGGGCCCGACGCGCCGCGACGGACGCCGCGTCGTCCCGCAGAGCGGACGCGGCCACCCCGCGGAGCGTCGGGCTCGGATCGGACAGCAGCGCTCGGACCCTCTCCTCCTCGCCGGCGCGCAGGGTCTCCACGATCGCCACGCGCACCGACGTGTGTTCGCTCGCGTCCGCGAGCCGCCCTGCCCTCACCTGCCTCGCCATCGCATCGGAGCCGAGCACGGACACCGCTGCCGCCCGGACGAGCGGCGACGGATCACGGGCCAGGTCGAGCAGCGCGCTCGCCGCCTCCGGATCGCGACGCAGCGCCCGCGCTGCCGACGCGCGAACCAGGGCGGCCTCGTGCGCGAGCAGGGCGCGCACATCGGGGCGCTGCTCCGGACGTGCCCAGAGGTCCTCGAGCACGAGATCGCGGACATCACTCGCCAGCGCAGCGAGCCGACCCTTCACCTGCTCGACGACCGCCGGCTCTCTGACCAGCGCACGCACCAGCGCGTCCTCGAGCCGAGGCGCCTCCGGATCCACGCCGGGGTTCGGCAGCGGCGCCTCGAATGCCCGGCGCAGAGCGGGCGTGTACCTGGGATCGCCGGCGAGCAACGTCGCCGCCGCCGCGCGCACACCGCACGACGGGTCACTCGCCAGGAGGTGCGCCGCGATCGGTCGGGCCAGAGGATCCGCGCGCAGGCCGGCGACCGAGGCGGCGCGCACCTCATGCTGCGCCGCGGTCACGCCCTGGCGCAACACCGGCAGGTTGCTCGGCGCGAGCGCCACGGCGAGGAGCGCCGCCTCGCGGATCGCGACAGGCTCCCCGGCGAGCGCGAGCTCCCGCAGCCGTTCCTGAGAGGCCCAGTCGTCCCTGAGCACGTGGATGGCCGCGACGCCGACCTCCGAGTCGGACCAGCCCGAGGTCTCCCAGACGGCAATCATGGCATCTGACATGGCGGTCCGCCTCGCCTCCGGTCAGCGAAAGCCGAGGTGGACGGCCGGCCCCTGGTGCTGGCTCGCCCAGCCCCGGTCCGGCGGGCTGAAGTTTTGGCCGTTCACGGGTGGCACCTGGTGGCTCTGCACCCCCAGGTTGGTCAGCATCTGGCTACAGTTGGGGCAAGGGATCCTGCTCGTCTGCCCCTGCTGAGCGGTGATGGACTGAATGGAACCGACGCACTCGTTCCAATTCGGGTGCTGCGGGTTCATCGTATCCGGAGGGATGCCGTTCGCGTGCTCGTAGTTTCGGATGTAGTTGGTCATTGCCCAGGGCTCCGCGCAGTAGTGCGGCAGCGCGTCGGCTTGGCCTCTGGCCGAGACACCGTTATATACGGGCACCAGCGCATCCTGGACTGCAGGGTGCAGCTGGCCGGGCAGGCGCTCTCCGCCGCCGTAATGCCGCTGCCCTGACCGCACGTCCGTCGACGAGCCGAAAGGCCCGTTGGAGTACGGCCCCTGGACGCTCGCACGGACCGGCGCGAGCCCGTCGGGATCGATCATCGCGAGGGGCCGGTTGCTCGCGTACCCGAACGGGCGAAGCCCGCCTGCGAGCCCGAGCGGATCAGGGCTGATGTACCGGCCTATCTCGGCGTCATAATACCGGTAGCGGTTGTAGACGACGCCGGTCTCGTCATCCGCGTATTGTCCCGGGAAGCGGAGGGGCGTCGTCGCCTGGCCGGGCTCTCCAGCGTCGAGCTGCCCCCAGACGCTGCGATGGATGCGGCCCAGGACCTCGCCTTGCCCAGACACCAGAACTCGAGGATGCCCGATCGGATCGTTGACATAGTGAACCCAGCCGCCCTCCGCGCGCTCGCCCGACGCGAGCACCTGCGCGTCGCGGTGCGCGAGCGGCGCGTGGCTGCGCGGCAAGAAGCTGTACGTACGCTCATGGACGACCGTGTTGCCATGCGTGTCCGCAGCCTCCCGCACCTCGTGCACCACGGTGTCACCGTCCCATACGAACCGGGTGGCGCGCGCCGCCTCGCCGCGGCGTCTGATGCGCTTCTCCACGCGCCGCGCGAACGCGTCATACACGAACTCGATCGCAGCGCCGTCGTCGAGCTCGACCGCCTCGAGGAGGCCCCTGGCGTTCCAGCGGTAACGGCACAGGGAGCGCCCGCGCTCTGCGGTGTGCCTCTTCTCTATCAGCCGTGCGTCAGCGTCGTAGAGATACTCCACGTCCCCGCGGCGGATCAGCTTGCCGCCCAGCTCGTAGCGCCGGGGCTGCGCCGGGGGGCCGGCCTCGTGGACGTTCTCCGCCGTGTCGTAGCCGAAGAGCTCGGCGCGCGCGCGCTGAGGCACCCGGGACAGGACCTGCGAGACCGGATCGTACGTGTACCCCGTGCGCCCCTCGACGAGCCCCCACTCCTCCTGAAGGTCGCCCGCGGACGTGTACGCGTGATAATGCTCTTCCGTGAGCCCAGGTGGCCTGGGACCGGCCCAGGCAGGCTCGCCCACGCGCGGCTGGCCCGCGGGGCGGAATACCCGCTGGTGCGTAATGCGCCCGATCGTATCGCAGGCGCTCTGGATGAGGCCACCGCCAGGCAGCGCGCGCCGCACCTCGAAGCCGCGCCTGTCCCAGCCGATCTCCACGGCTTCCGTGTCGCCCAGGAGGACGCGCGTCGGCTGGCCCATCGGATCGTAAACCATGCTCTCGACGTATCCTAAGGAGGTGCTCCTGCGCGTGCGATGTCCGGCCGCATCGTAGGCGCTCTCGACGACGTAGCTGCGGCCGTTCACCCGGTGCAGCTCTGCGGCCAGCCGTCCTCGACCATCATACCTGAACACCGTCTCCGACGCGGAGGACTCTGCCCACAGCAGGCGTCCCGCCGCGTCGTACTCGAACCGATCCGCCGTGCCGTCGGCGTAGGCTCGCTCGACGAGCCGCCCGACGGGGTCGTATTTGAACTCGGTGATCTCGCCGGAGCCGCTCTCGGTCTGAACGATGCGACCGAGCAGATCGTGTTTGTATCGGATCGTTCGACCGTCGAAGGTCCGCTCCTCGACGATCCGCCCCGCGGGGCTGCGGATGAGGACGTGCTCTTCACCTGAGCCATGGATGACCCGAAGTAGATCGCCCTCGCGATCGTAACGGAAGCGCACTCGAGCTCCGTCGGGACGGCGGACTTTGTGGACGACCATCCCCGACCAGACGAGCTCGCACCGGCGACCCATCGGATCGGTCACGGCGGCGAGCCGCCCATCCTCGTCGTAGTCGTAGGCAATCGTCCCTCCGTCGGGGAGCCGGATCAGGCGCAGCTCCTTGCAGGGTCCGTACACGTAGCGGGTGGTGCCGCCACGCTCGTCCGTGAAGCCCAGCACCTGCCCGAGGTAGTCGTATTCGATGAATCTCCTTCCGCCGTCCGGCTCCGTGACGACGACGCGATTACCGAGCGCGTCGTACTCCATCCTGGTGGTGGCGCCGTCCGGCAGCGTGGCCTCGATAGGTAAGCCACGACCGTCCCGCTTGTATACGATGACGTTCCCGCCCGGGCCGTCTATCGCCAAGAGTTTTCCACCACTATTGTATTCAAAATGAAAATCGGTGCCGACAGGATCGGTGATCGACGTGAGCAGTCCACGTTCGTTGTAGGTGTACTCCTGCACGGCGCCAAGCGGGTCGATCTCGCGGACGACCCGCCCGAACACGTCGCGATTCCAGCGCCAATTTGCTCCTGTGGGATCCGTGTACGAGGTGAGCTTGCCGATGGCATCGAACGTGTTGGTGTGCACCCCGGGACCCCAAACGGCCTTCTCCAGCTTCCCGTGCTCATTGCCGGAGTACCGCTTCACGTCACGCGATGTGACGAGCTCGACGTAGCCGTCGCCGCCGTGTTCCACCTTGCAGTGGAGCATGCCTTTCGCGCGCGTCACGCCGTCGGCCAGAAACGCCGGCGCCCTCTCGTCGAGCGCGTCCGTGTACCCAGGAGCCTCTGTCCAGGTCTCCACGCAGCGATGCTGCGCGTCGTACCGGTAGCGGACGAGAAGGCCGCTCGGGTAAACGAGCGACGTGAGCCGCCCATCGTCGTACGAGTAAGAAACGGAGCGCCCGGCGGCGTCCTCCGCGGCCACGAGGTGACCAGACGAGTCATATCGATAACGACGAAACGCCACCCACTGGCCCTGGTGTGGGCTGTTCTTCACCTCGAAAGCGGCGATGCGACCATCGGCGTGCCTGCGCACGCGAACCGTGCGCTTTACGCTGTCGATGATGGACGAGAGGCGACCGTCGGTGTAGGCGAGGTCGATGCTGTTGCCGCTGGGGTCGACCATGCGCGACAGGACGTACCGCGCGCCTCTCGCCTGGGTACCCGAGAAGATGAGCACGTCGCCCGTCTCGATGACGAGCGTGTAGCCCGAGTCGTGGCGCGTGAGCACACCGCGGCTCAGCACGACGCTCTCACCCATGGCGAGGAGGGGCGCCCGGGTGTGCGTCCCCTCGGGGTTGTAGAGCAGGAGCGTGCGGCGCCGCGGCTCGATCTCCCAGGCGAGCGAGTGCGCCCAGCCCCGGCCGAGGCCGACGTCGCGATCGCGCGCGGTGCTGCTGTAGGTTCGTTTGATCACGAGCGGCAGCGGCCCTGGGAGCGCAAGATCGACCGCAGGGACCGTGTAGACACGGCCAGTCACCGGGTCGATGGGGTCGCCGGCGTGTGTGCCGCCCCCGCCGCCGTGGGACGGGTTGGGACAGCCGGCCCCGCTGCCAGGACCGCACGATCCGGCGCCCTTGCCGCCCCCTTGCGCGTCGTTCCCTCCATTGCCACCGCCGGCGCCTTGCCCATTGCCGCTGCCGCTCCCGCCGCGGCCATTGCCCCCCCCACCTCCGCCCCCGCCGCCCATGATCCACACACCGGGGTTCATGCCAGGGATTGCGGGGATGTTCGGGACCGGAGCGGTGCGCGCCATAGGCGCATTGTCGACTACCCCCAGGCCGCGTCAAGTGTCCGGCATCGGCGCTGGAGACGAAGGGGATCGGCGAGAGGCGATCCCCTCGCGCGTCCATCACGGCCACCAGCGCATTCCGCGCCCCCGCCCCCTGCCCAGTTCGCCGGCGCCCGCAGGCTCTGCGGAGTGAGCGTGACATCTCGCAGGTCACGCCTGCAGCGCGCGCGCTCGCGCTGGGGAGGGTCGTCACACCGCCGCTAGGGTCCGCGCGGCGGCCGCGGCTCCGGCTCGCCGGCGGTCACGGTCCTCGGCGGCGGGGTCCGCGGCCGCGCCGCCGGTCCCGCGTCCGCCGGCCCCGCGTCCGCCGCCGCGGCTGCCGTCTGACCTGTCGTCGTGAATCGATCGATGACGAGCGCGACCGCCGCGAACGGCCCCAGCACGACGATGGCCATCAGCGCGCGAGCTGCCGTCGAGGTCCTGGCTCTGCCTCGGTGTCGTGCGGGCGGGGCCCTGCCGGCCCCGGCTGCGGGCAGGGTGGCAGCGGCGGGGGACGTGTCGAGTGTCCTCTCCGTGCGTGCCGTGTGCGCCGGCCGCGCCGGCTCGCCCGTGTCCATCAGGGTGGGCGCAGTGGTCCTGTGCGTGAAGTCTGCGACGGCGGCCCGGATGGCGAGCGTCACGGCGGTCCACGCCTCGCTCTCGCGCTTCCACGACATCACGGGGACGCGGTTCGCGGGCAGCGGCGCCAGAGCGGAGAACGGCGTGCCCTCCCAGTCGCACGCGTCGAGGAGGATGGGGATGAGCCGCGCCCGCCCGGCGTTGTGGCGCCCCAGCGCCCGTTCCATCTCTCGCCACTGCGCGTCGCCGGCGAGGTAATCGACGCTGACGAGAAGGACGATGAGGTGAGCCGCGTCGAGGCGGACCGCGAGCTCGGCGTCCCGATCGCTGCCGACCCCGATGCGCCCGGTATGCCAGGTGCGGATTTTCCCTTCGCGCTTCAGGGCCGACAGATGTTTTCTGAGCACGTCCTTCTGCCTCTCGTTCGCGGCTGCGTACGAGATGAAGACGTCAATCGGGACAGGCGCGGGAAACACGAGGAGAGCGTATCAGCAAGGAGCCAGGCGGACGAGCGGAGCGGCCTTTGTTCAGAGCCTTTCCTTGTTGCCAGATCCTGGCGAGTCTGTACATCGAGGAACGCTGCCCCGGAGCGCAGGGGTTACCCTCCGGGATCCGTCCTGCGCGCGAGCACCGACCGTTCCGCCCGCCGTGACATGTCACGGCGCGAGCGCGCCCACGCGCCCTCTCGCCGATGGAGCGCGAGGTCGTGGTGATGATGCGCTGACGCGCCCGGGCTCGCGGGGCCCCCTCGCGAGCGCAAACGCGCGGCGCAGAAGCTCGGCCCACGGCCGACGATCGCCGAGAACGCGGGCATCCTCCACATCATCCCCGCAGTCGTCGACGCCCGGCGCGATGCCCGTGCTGCCGAACCGCCGGGAGCTGGGCCTCGGCGACATCGGCGAGACGACGGACCTTGATTGACGGACTGCGAGCCGTCCGTTACTACTCTGTCGATGATGAGGTTCTCCGTGTTCCTGCTCGGCTGAGCGCCGCATCCCGGCGCTCATGGGTCGTCCGCGACGCGCGCGTCGTGCGCAGTCGTGTGCCTTGAGCTGGAACAACAGGAGATCTCATATGCCTCATCATGATTTCGCGCTGTCCGCAGCGCAGCTCGAACAGTTCGTCCACGATGGCTTCGTTCGGATCGACGAAGCTTTCCCCCGTGAGCTCGCCGACGCATGTCGTCGAGTCTTGTGGCTCGCCACCGGGTGTGCGGAGGACGCGCCCTCCACCTGGACGCGCCCCGTCGTGCGTGTCGGCGAGATCCCGAACCCCCTCTTCCGTGAGGCGGCCAATACACCGAAGCTGCACGCGGCCTACGACGCGCTCGTGGGGCCTGGACGCTGGATGCCTCGCGGCAGCCTCGGCACATTCCCGATCCGCTTCCCCTCGCCAGACGATCCGGGCGACTGCGGCTGGCACATCGATGTGAGCTTCGGAACGGAGGGCGAGCCGGACTTCCTCAAGTGGCGGGCCAACGTGGCGTCGAAGGGGCGTGCGCTCCTCATGCTCTTCCTCTTCTCCGACGTCGGTGACCAAGATGCACCGACGCGTCTTCGCGTTGGTTCGCACTTCGACATCGTCCGAAGGCTCGAACCTCACGGAGCGGAGGGGCTGACCCTCGGCGAGCTCGCCAGCACCGACTTCGCCGAGTCGTCGCACCGCCCCGAGGCCGTCGCGACTGGACCGGCTGGCACGGTGTACCTGTGCCACCCGTTCCTCGTTCACGCGGCACAGCCCCTCCTGCGTGGCGACCGGCCTAGATTCCTCGCGCAACCTCCCTTGCTGCCGAGGGAACCGCTCGACCCGTGGCGCGACGACGCCTCTCCGGTGGAGCGTGCGATCCGGATGGCGCTCGTTCGCCCCTGAGAGCCTGTCCCTGACCCACGGCGCGGTCGGAGCGGCCATCTCACGCCGGCACACGGCGTGCATTGCGCTCAGCCCAAGGCGCGCGTCGAGCACCTGTCCGTGACCGCGACGCGCTTTGCCACCGCATGACCGCTCGGCGCTCCGCGCCTCGCGAGGATGTCTCATTCGACCTCCCGGGCCAGGCTCGGCGGGTCCAACCCCCATGTCACGCAAGGAGAAGCCCATGTTCGCATCGTTACACCGCTCGAAGCCCCGCGCTTTCTTCCAGGCCCTCGGAGCCGTGTCGCTCGTCGCCGCGACGGCGGGGCTCAGCGCGCCGGCTCAAGGTGCACAGCTGAACGTCGATGAATACGAGGATCAGATCCGGAGCCGCTTCGGAAGCACGAAGGGCTATTCCACGACGCTCGTCCGCACGACCGGGTTCCGCTACGGCGTGTCCGGAGGAGCGGCGACCCACTCCGATGCGATGACCTGGGATGTCCTCGCGAACGTGGGCAGCGCGACAAAGATGGTCGGCGGGCTCTTGCTCGTGAAGGTGCTGGAGGAGCAAGGGAAGAGCACCCCGCAGGTGCTCAGCTTCCTCGACAACGAGATCCGCCACTACCTGCCCGCGGTGGTGAAGAACGCGCTCCCGGTCGAGAACCGGAAGATCACGTTCCGCGATCTCCTCCAGCACAAATCCGGCATCCGAGGAGGGGATCCGGCGAACCCCTTCGTTCAGCTCCTGGTCCCCGTGGAGGACAGCGACTACGGCGTCCGGAGCTACCACAACATCAACAGCAAGCTGCTCACGTACCTGGTCCCGATCGTCGGGAACCCGGCCAACCTGCCGGCGATCAACGACGCCGTCGCGAACAACGGGTGGAGCGCGACGGGAAACGACATCATCCAGGCCATGGGTTGGTGGTACGAGACGTTCGTCCGCTACTACATCTTCGACCCGGTCGACCCCGACCTCGCGGCCACCTGCGACCCGGATCCGGACGCCCTCGGCACCCTGGTCAACGGGTGGACGATCGCGGGGGCGTACACAACGAAGACCGATCCGTACGCCGGCGTCATCTACAACTCGAAGCTCCTCGCCGGGCACTGCAAGGCGCAGGGCGGCTGGTACTACTCGTCGAAGGCGTTCGCCTCGATCTTCCAGTACCTCGGGCACAGCAGCGGGTTCATCAGCCCCTCGACCTACGACGCGCTCTATTCGCCCACGGGCTCCTCGACCACGCGGAACAATCGGCTCGTCTGGTCCAGCGAGATCGCGAGCGCGAAGCTCGAGGACCTCTACGGCTGGAAGGCGAGCCCCTACCATGGCGGCTCGCACCCGGTGAACCGCAGCGGGAGCGTCCCGAACGCCTTCAGGACGACCCACGCCCGCTCCGCGGTCATCCGCCTGCCGTCGGGCTACCACGCCGTGGGCATCGTCAACTCCGGCGAGATGTCGTCGGGGGACATCGCCTCCGAGCTGAAGAACGCGTTCGCCAACGCCCTGGAGTAGACCTCGGACGAGGAAGGCAGGCACGAGGACGGCGAGGCCGCCTCGTGCCCGGCCACCTGGGCGAACCGCTCGAGCTTGCCTGGCAGAATGCCGCCCCGTCCCGCCGCGAGCGGGTAGTGCTCACATGGCGCTCGCCGGCTGACCCTGCGCCCCGCTCGGGCGGCGCAACGGGGCTTCCGGGCGGGGGCGCGGGCGGGCCGCGCGGGGCGGCACCTCAGCCGGGTGTCACGCGCCCGCGACACGCGACAGCGCGGGGTTACAGCTGTCACGAGCGCGTGACGCCACGGCGTAGCGGGGGCGCGATCACCCGCCTCGGGCTCCGGCCCCGGGCGCGCCCCGGGCTCAGCCCGCCCATACCCGCTCCATGGCCGCGATGTACGCATCGAGCGACGTGGTCTGCTCTGCCGTGGCGTCAACGATCTTGCCGCCCGCGTCGCGGACCGGCGTGATCATCGGCGGGACGGTGGCGATGACGCGCGGCAGGTTCAGCGCCTTGAGCCGGGCCAGGACCTCGTCACGCCACGCCGGGTTGATGCGGGTGCCGCAGCTCTCCACCAGCGCCTTCAGCGCCTCCCGGTCGCCCGTGGCCTTGATCCGCTGGAGCTCCGCGAGGAGCTCGCCCGAGGCCGAGGCGAGCCCCCGGCTGCTCGCGGCCCGCGCCCTCGTGACCGCCGGCGTCCTCGTGGCGAGCGCGCGCTCGGACGCGCCTGAGCGCGGGGCGCGAGACAATTGATTGCATTGACAACTAATTCGCCGTGTGGTTCGCTTGGCCCACCATGCGCGACCAGTTCACGGCCGACGGGGGGATCATCCTCGACAACGCGCTCGGCTACTGGGTGGCCCGCGTGTACCTCGCGTCCCGCGCCGCGATGTACCGGCGCTTCCGCGCCCATGGCGTCGAGATCACGCCCGAGCAATGGATGGTGCTCGTCCGCCTGTGGGAGCAGGAGGGCGTCACGCAGACGCACCTCGCCGAGCGCACCTTCCGTGATGTGCCCACGATGAGCCGCATCCTGGCGCTCATGGATCGCGACGGGCTCATCGCGCGCCGCCAGGACCCGACGGACCGGCGCGCCCGGCTCGTCTACCTCACGGCGCGCGGGCGCCAGCTGCGCAAGGCCCTGTCGAGCGAGGCCAAGGCCATGGTCGACGCGCTGCGCGCCGGCATCTCGGAGGACGACCTCCTCACGACCCGGCGCACGCTGCAGCGCCTCCTCGCGAACCTCGAGCCCGAGGGCTGAGCGCGGCGCCGGCCTCGACCCTCCTCTCCGGCACCCAATTGCTTGCATGAACAACCAATAACCCAGGGACGCCCCCCCTCATGAACCAGCCCGCTCCTTCCCCTCATTTCCCCGCCCACACGCTCGACACCGCGCCCGCGGCGGTCCGCCCTGCGCTGGAGCGGACTGCGCGCAAGTTCGGCTTCGTGCCGCTGCCCATGGCCCGCTTCGCGACCTCGCCGCTCCTGGTCCGCGCCTTCGAGGATCTCCTGGCCCTCTTCGAGGAGGCGACCCTCTCGCCGATCGAGCGCGAGGTCGTGGTGATGGTGGTCGCGGGCGAGAACGGCTGCGATCTCTGCCGCAAGATGCACCGCGAGCTGCTCCTCCGCGCGGGGGCTCCTCCGGCGGTGGCCGCTGCGCTGTTCGAGCGAACGCCCGTGCCCGACGCTCACCTCCAGGCGCTCGCCGCATTCACCGAGGCGACGCTGCGCGAGCGGGGTCACGTGACGGACGCCGAGCTCGACGCCTTCCTCCGCGCCGGCTTCACCGCCGAACAGGCGCTCGAGGTGATCGTCGGCATCGGCACGTTCACCCTGTCGACGTTCGCGAACCGGATGACCCGCAGCCACGCGATACGCTGACGCGCCCGGGCTCGCGGGGCCCCTCGCCCGCGACCACAACGCGTCCTGGTCCCTCCGCGAGCGCGCTCACCCGCGACCACAACGCGTCCTGGTCCCTCCGCGAGCGCGCTCGCCCGAGACCACAACGCGTCCTGGTCCCTCCGCGAGCGCGCTCGCCCGAGACCACAACGCGTCCTGGTCCCTCCGCGAGCGCGCTCGCCCGAGACCACAACGCGTCCTGGTCCCTCCGCGAGCGCGCTGGTGGTGGCCTCGTTTGCCACTTTCGAAAAAGTGGCCTTCATTGGGACGGGGGTTCGGGGAAGAGAGAGAGCTGTTCTGGAGCCCTCGGCTTCGGCCGCCACGACAGAAGATCGAGCTGCGCCGACCCGGCCGGAGGTGCGTCATGAGCGAGCGTGACCGGTGCGACGGGCGGCGGGTCCGGCTGGACGGGCGGACGGCGGAGTGCGGGCGTCGGCGCGGTGACGAGCCGCAGGAAGCCACGGCCGCCGGGCAACGGCCTGGCGGGGGCGTCCGGCTGCCGGTGCTCCAGGGGTTGCGCCTGCGGCTTCTCGCCGGCCGGCTCGGACAGCAGGGCGTCCAAGAGCTCCTCCATGCTCCACACGTGCCCGGTGAGCCCAGCCTCCATCGCGGGCGTGACGCGCAGCGTGCGCACGGTCCAGCACAGATTGAAGTAGGTGTAGTGCAGGGCAACGGCGGCGCGGTGGTGCTCAGGGCTCTTGCTGAAGGCGTACGAGAGCCGACGCATGCGGCCCAGCAGGTGGCGCGTGGTGCCATTCAGCCGCTCCACGTAGGACGTCGACGCCTTCTTCGGGTCGGGCGCGCCGAACACGGTGTGCTTCGTGATGAACGGGTCGCGCGGCGGCTCGTAGCGGTGGTCAGGCCCGCGGTAGGAGCCAGTGCGGTAGTTTTTGACAGTCTGCATGTAGTCGACGCTGAGCCCGAAGCTCGCCGCGACAGTGGCAATGTACGGCGCGAATCCGTCCGTGGTGATCTGAGGCATCATCAGGAGTCGCGATCGCAGATCGGCGACGAAGGCGCTGCACGTGTCCATGTCGCGCTTGCCGACGCGCCATGCGATGACGAGGCGCGATGCCGTGTCCAGCGCCGTGAAGGAGTACGTCTCGCCGATACCGGGCGCGTCGGCAGCCGTCACGCGGGCTTGCTTCTTGCCGACGTAAGAAAAAATTTCATCGGCCTGAATCAGCTCGCAACGGAGCCCGCGCACGAGCCGGTCATGCAGGCGCTGCGCACCGGCGCCGAGCGCGAGCCCGAAGCGGCTGATCGCCGCTCGGCTGACGTCGGTCATCCGACTGACCGCGCGCTCGCTGTTGCCGTCTACAAGCGCCGCGAGCACGGCAAGCCGCTTCTCCGCCGGGAGCACGTTCGCCACGGGACCCTTGCCTTTCCCCGGCGGAGGTCCCAAAATCCGGTCTGCCACGACGTCGGACGGGTCGCACCGCTCGGCTTCTGCCGCCCTGCTCTCAGTTTGCCGCTGGGAGCGGGGCGTTTTCGTCTAAGGTCCTCTGATTATACGGCTTTTCAGCGGGAAAACCGCTGCGGCGAGCGCGAAAGAGGGAGCGCTAGGACAGCGGGTGTCATAGCTGGCAGGGCGCGTGCTCCTCCGACAGCGCCACCGCGCAGCGCCGTGGTGACCGCCGTCGTAGCAGTGAACACAGAGGAGCCAGTACATGAACGTTACAGAATTGGCGCGCGATGCGATACTCAGCGCATCGTGCAAGTTTGCACAGGTTGCAGAGCGCTACCTGGAAGGCGGGGCGCCTGCTGATGCCAACCAGGCTGTCCGGCTGCTGGAGGCCAGCGTCATGGCGTTCAAGGTGTGCGTCGCTCTCGATGAGAGCGCCGCTGGCGCCGCGCAAAAACAGCGGCCAGAACCATTCGATCTTTCTACTAAGGAAGGCTGGGCTCGAGCGGCTGACTCATTCCGGTGAACTGCCCGCATGTTGCTTCATGACCCATTCATGCGCTTTTGTTCGCGGATTTGTGCTACGGATTAGCGTTTCGCGCAGTCGAATGGATCGCTCGGCCTCGAGCGCCCACATCGACACCTCCACTTCGATATTCTCGCCCCATTTTCCCAGATTTGCGCCGACGTGGGCGCCCAGCGTAACCATGCCTGAGCCAACAACGATCGTCTCGGAAGCGCTCTCAATTACGGTCTTCGAGTCAATGCGAGAGCTGACAGACACGTCCCGATGAAGCGATGCCACGATGCGCGTTATTCTCATCGGTACCCATAGAATATCAGCCACAGAGTCAGCGGATCCAATAGCCACAGCGCACTTGTGAAGCGGAAACGTCACACGTTGCCCCGCTTTGGTGTACACGTACATCTCAAACAGTAGGCCAATTTGAGGATCGTTGTGATATCCACCCTGGTCAAGAGCGCAATAGATCAACTCGATGATTGGCATGGTCTCTATGGGCGCCAGCATCCTTATAAGGTCCTCTCGTCTGGCTGTTCTCGCGCTCGTTCCTTCCCGCCATGCCACCTCTCTGGCCGGCCGCTGCATCTCTTTGCTCTTCAGCCCCTTCAGGACGTACGGAGCCATGGACGTGTCGAAGCGGAGTGCTACGACTGAAACGTTGCCATACTCAACAACCACGGATTCGAGCAGGTCGGGTGCCAGCCCTTCAAAATGAGATTTGAATATGTCGAGCCAGACAGCCAGTTCGTCGTTCTTAGCACCTTCAACGCTGGCGCTTTTGTCGTGGGCACCGATTATCCATAGTATGTCCGTGCCACCGGCTGCGTTGGCATGGGCAGCGATCTGGCGCGTAAAGTCATACCGCTTCTCCTCTGTGGCATCTGGCCATTGGCGCTTCAACTCTACATATGAGTCTTCGATAGGAGCGTCGCGCACAACGCGGTCTAGGATGCGGATGACCCTGGCCTGTAGCTGCAAACGGGCTGCCATACATATTCTGGTAGCGGAATCGGCGAGAGCCTGTAACTCTCCTTATGTCCAGCAGCAGGTGTTCAGGGTGTGGCTGTGGCGAGAGGAGGGCGCTGTGATGGCGGGAAGCGGCGGGCTACCTGTCGTGCCGCACGAAGAGCCGATCGATGGCGTCGAGCGCTTGGATGGCGCCGAGTGCCTGCTGTGCTGCTGCGCGCTCGGGCTTGGTTCTCGCCTCGATGAGGGCATCGAGCACGGCGGCACAGAGCTTGTCGCGGTTCCACGGGCGCACGCCGCGAAGGTCGGCCAGCGCGGGCACCTCGCTGGCGATGAGGGAGAGGTCCTCAGCGGCCAGGACGCGCTTCTTGAAGTCGGGGCTGCTCATCGGCGCCACCTCCGGAGCTTGAGCGCGAGCGCCTCGCGGGCGATGCGCAAGCGGCTCGCCGCCGTGTGCGGGTTGAGCCCGTGCTGCCGGGCGTACTCCGCCAGCGTCTCGGGCGCGTCGACGATGAGCAACGCCTCGACCTGCCACGACGGCAGCTCTGCAAGTGCCGCCAGCACCTCGCGAGCCTGGAGCTGCGCTTCAAGGCTCGGACCGACGGGCTCACGGAGCAACCCGAGCGGCTGCGCATGGAGGACCGTGTGACGAATCCACGCGCTCGCGAAGTACTTCGCGGCCTGCCGCCAAGCGATTCCGTGCAGCCAGGCGCGCATTGCCGCACGCGGTTCGACCCGGGGGTCCGGTCGGTAGCGCCCATTTTTTACAGCCATCCAAGCGCCCATGAGCGCCGCCTGCTCCACGTCGGCGCGGTCGCGCTTCGGGATGCCGGCGAGCGTCGCGCGCACGATGCCGCGCTCTGTAAGGATCGCCTGCATCGTCGGCTTCTTCCTGGGATGTCGTGCGGCAGGCGGGCTCTGCGCCCCCTTCCGCGGGCGCCTCACCCGCTCCTCCCGCAGCTTGGGCAGCGGTCAGCGGCGACGAGCCCGCCGAGCAGCTGCTCAACGGTGACGCCGGCCGCCTTGGCGGCGCGCTGGGCCGTCGCAGGGGAGCCGCTGTCGCGGCCGTTCGCGATGGCTTCCACGCTCGTGATGGACATGCCCATGACCTCGGCGAGGCATGACCAACTGCCGTACGCGGCGCGCAGGTTGCGCAGCGCGGCACGGAGGCGCTTGCGCTGCGTGGGGGTGAGGGAGAGACACGGGATGGAACGGCGGCGCCGTGTAAGCACACGTCCGCCTTGCCCACCGTCGGGTGGGATCAGGTATAGCTGCACTGTCGGACCTCGCGTGATCGGGGTTCGGCCACGCTGCCCGGGGTGGTTGCACACCCGCGGGCAGCTCTTGCTTACGGCCGAACTTAGCCCGTCACGCGAGGGCCGGAGTCAAACGAGGCCAGTCTTCTTCAAAGAAGGCCACCACCAGCGCGCTCGCCCGAGACCACAACGCATCCTGGTCCTCCGCGAGCGCGCTCGCCCGAGACCACAACGCATCCTGGTCCTCCGCGAGCGCGCTCGCCCGAGACCACAACGCGTCCTGGTCCGCGGATCTGTAGCTCGTCGATACGACTCAGCTTTTTCACGGAACGTGAGCGATCGCACGGATGCGCGCTCGCGAGGAGCCAGCCGGTCAGCGGGTCTGCCGGAGGTGCTCCTGCAGTCGCTGTCCCTGTCGTTGATCCTGGTCCACTGGGTGAACCATCCACAGAGACGCTGGCTCAGCTGGGCGATGGGGATTGCTTTCGCGATCCTGATGTCCCTCCCCATCCTCGGCCTGCTGGTGGGCCAGCCACGGTGACCCGTCAGCCTGCCTGTCTGTCGACAAGCGCGTGCAGCGCGGCTGTTCGATGGGGAAGAATGGTGGCGCGGGCCCCGTGAGCGCCGGCGCTCCTTGCGTAGTCGTTCACCTGCGCGCGCCCGGCCTCACGCGCGACTGGGTCGCCGCCTTTTTCGGGCGCAGCTTCGTCGCCGCCTTCTTCGCGGGGAGCGCCCCCGCCGCCTTCTTGGCGGGCTGCTTCTTCGATGCCCCCTTCGCCGGCGTCTCGGCCCGTAGCAAGGCGGGCCGCTTCCGCCGCGCTCCGGGCACCTTCCCGATCCGCGGATCGCCGGCCCGGATGAGCGCGCAGGCCAGCAGCGCGGCCTCCTCGAAATCGGCCGCGTCCGCCGGGATCATCTGCCAGCCGGTCACCCCCTCCCCGAGCACCTCGATGCTCCGCAGGCCCGGGAACTCCACGCGCAGGGCCGCGTGGTGCTCCTCGGTCGTGGCGAGCCAGACGCCGTTGTCCAGCGAGGGCGCGGGCTTGTCGCGCAGGATGAGGACGATCTTCTCCCCCACGTAGACGGCCACGCAGCCGAACATCGGGCGCGTCACGGGCCCGAGCGGCGCGAGCGCCTCGAGCACGAACTCATGGGGGACCGCCTGTCGCTTCCTCGCGGCGAACACGTCGTCCATCGGCGCAAGGCGCCCGCTCCGCTTTCTCATGGGCGCGTAGAGTACCCGAACGGCGGGCGCCCGCGCCACACCGCGCATGCCGGCGCGGCTCGGCCTCCGGGCCGCCGCCCTCGACGCTCGATCCAGCGGCCGTACGGCGAGGGGCGATCCGCCGGCCGACGCTCATCGGTACCAGTTGCCCGCCGGCGTCTTGTTGTCGAGCATCCGCCCGTCGGCAGGACATCCGTTGTCGGCTACCTCGAAAGTGCACGGATGATTCCCGGGCTTCCGCTACGCGCACGGGTGACAGCGCCTGCGCGCCAAGCAGGTCGTCCAGGATGGCCGGCAGCGCAGTGAAGCGCCGCACCTGAGCCGCGAGGCGACGCGGGGCCTGGCGATCGACCAATCTCGGGCGCCACAAGGTCGAACGCGGTACGGGAAAGGTAAAATCTTTACAATACTCCCGGCGTCGCGCCCCCCAGAGTAGGCCCGAAGGAGCGAACACCATGTCGAGCGGGCCTCCCACGAATCTTCCCCCTGCGTTCCGCCTGAATCAGATGATCATGGGCCTCTGGGTGCCGCAGGTCGTCCACGCGGCCGCGGAGCTCGGCGTCGCGGACGTCCTCGCCGATGGGCCCCTTCCGAGCAGCGCGATCGCGGCGCGGCTCGGCACGCACCCCGACGCCACGGATCGCCTGCTCCGGGCGCTCGTCACGCTCGAGCTGCTCGCCGCGCGCGGAGAGCAGCTCGAGCTCACCGAGGTGGGGCGATGCCTCGAGACGAGCTCCCCCACCGCGCGGCGCGCGTGGTCTCGGCTCATGGGCGGACCGGGCGTCCGGCAGGCCTGGGGCCGCTTGACCGACTGCGTCCGCACCGGCCGGATGGCGTGGGGCGCCGGAGACGCCGCGGCGTCGTCCGGGACCGAGCACTTCGACGAGATGGCGCGCGACCCGGCCGCCGCCGCGATCTTCCACCAGGCCATGGTCGAGCTCACCCGCGGGGTCGCGCCCGGCATCGTCGGAGCCGTCGATCTCCGCGGCGCGCGCCGCGTGGTCGATGTGGGCGGCGGCTACGGCGCCCTGCTCTGCGCGATCCTGGAGGCCCATGCCGGCGCCGACGGGGTCGTCTTCGATCTCGAGCACGCGCGCGGAGGAGCGCTCCAGCTGTTCGCGTCGCGCGGCGTCGCCGCCCGCGCCTCCTTCGTGGCGGGGAGCTGCTTCGACACGGCGCCTCCGGCCGCCGACGTCTACGTGCTCAAGAGCGTGATCCACGACTGGGACGACGCCCGGAGCCTGCAGATCCTGGGCAAGTGCCGCGAGGCGATGGACGGCGCCGCGCGCCTGCTCGTCGTGGAGGCGCCCGCCCCCGCCTCCCCCGCCCAGCGCGGGAACGCGACCCTCGACTGGATCCTCACGTTCAGTGATATCAACATGCTCGTGAACACGGGTGGACGCGAGCGCACGGAGGCCGAGTACCGCGCGCTGCTCGAGGCAGCGGGGCTCGGCGTGACGAGCGTGCGAGAGACGCCGAGCTTCTTCCGGGTCTTCGAGGCAGCGCGGGCCTGAGCGCCCTCCACGACAACGACCCATCCCCTCGCCGAGGCGCACCGCCGTGATCTCTTCCGACGACCTTCACGACCCATCCCCTCGCCGAGGCGCACCGCCGTGATCTCTTCCGACGACCTTCGAAAGCTCGCGCTGTCGCTGCCCGAGGCCGAGGAGCAGGACCACTTCGGCAAACCGTCGTTCCGCGTGCGAGGGAAGATCTTCGCGACCCACTGGGTGGAGCAGGAGGGCGCCGTCCTGAAGCTGTCCCTGGAGGAGCAGGACAGCCTGGTGCAGGCGCAGCCCGACGTCTTCTCGGTGACGCCTTGGGGACACCAGGGCTGGACGCGGGTGGAGCTCCGTCGCGTCGACCGGACGCTCCTGGAAGAGCTGCTCGTGGGGGCCTGGCGTCGCGTGGCGCCGAAGCGCGTTGTCGCGCAGTGGGACGCGGGCCGCAGCGGGCAGCCGGCGGCGCCGCCGGGGGCTCCCTCACGTCCGCGGAGGCGCCGGCGCGCGACGTGACCGACACAGGGACGCGCGATCGGGAGAGCGCCTCGGCGGCGCGCGGCCGTCCACGCGCCGCAGGGCGCTGCACACGTTTCTGATGGGGAAGGAAAAATGGATCGGGGTCGTAGTAGGTGCACACCCCGCGCGGCCTGCCCGATCGACGGCGCAGCCCGCTCGCTTCCTTCGACGGAGCCGTCCTCGAGCGCCGCGCGGACATCAAGGTGAACTTTCTCGATGATGGAGCGCTCGATGACACGGATGAAGCTTTTTGGAATGTTGATGGTCGGGCTCGCGCTGGTGGCGTGCGGCGATGACGACGACAGCGGCAATCCCGGCAGCAGCGGCACCAGCAGCACCAGCGGCACCGGCGGCAACGGCGGCAACGGCGGCACGGACGGCACCGGCGGCAACGGCGGCGAGACCGGAGGCGACCTCGACGGCAAGCAGCTCGACTCCTTGACGGACGAGGAGTCGCAGGCGGTGTGCGACGAGATCGCCGCGTCGGCCGACGACGTCTCGAAGGAGGACATGTGCGAGCTCGTCGGCCTGGGCTTCGCCGCGCTCGGCGGTGACTGCGAGGTCGCCAAGGCAGAGTGCATGAACGAGCCGGAGGAGCCCTCGGAACCGGGGGAGTGCCCCACGGAGCAGTTCGCGGGGTGCACCGCCACAGTCGGCGAGTTCACGGCCTGCACGGACGGCCGGCTCGAGCTCCTCAAGGCGCTCACGTGTGCATCGGGCCTCGAAGACCTCGGGGAGCTGCCTGCGGAGTGCGCGGCCATCAACGAGAAGTGTCCGGAGCTCCTCGACGATGGGACCGAGGGCGAGGGCGAGGGCGGGGCCGGCGGCGCGAGCCCCTGAGGCGTTCCCTCCCCCGGCTACCGGTCGATCTCGGGCGCCACGACGTCGAAGCTGGCGATGAGCGCCACGAGGTCGGCCAGGAATAGCCCGGGGCTCTTGGCCTCGATCATCGCCATCGCGGTGAAGCTCCCCGTCCGGAACCGCGCCCGGTACGCCTCCTCCGCGCCCCGCCCGATCACGTAACAGCCCATGTCGCCGCGGGCGCTCTCGATCCGCGCGTAGGCCTCCCCGTCGGGCCTCATCTTCTTCGGCAGCTTGCCCAGGAGGTCGTCCTCCGGGTGCTCGTCGATCTTGTCGAGCGCCTGCCGGAGGATCTTCGCCGACTCGCGGCACTCCTCGACCCGGACGTAGAACCGATCCCAGCAGTCGCCCACGGCGCCGTAACGCCCGCGGCCCACAGGGACGTCGAAGTCGAGCTCCGGATAGACCGAATAGCCGTCCTCCTTCCGGAGATCCCACTTCACGCCGGACGCGCGCAGGTTGGGGCCGACGAGGCCCCAGTCCTTCGCCTCCTCGGCCGTGACCACGGCGACGTTGGCGAGCCGCTTGATGAAGATGTCATTCAGGCTGATGAGCCGGTCGAACTCGACCATGATCGGCTCGAAGCGCTCGAGCCACCGCTTCACCTTGTCGGCCCACCCCGCCGGCAGGTCGAACGAGACGCCGCCGATACGGTGGTAGTTGAACGTGAGCCGCGCGCCGCACAGCTCCTCGATGAAGTCGTTGATGTACTCGCGCTCGCGCAGCGCCCACGGGAAGGGCGTGACCGCGCCGACGTCCATCGCCATCGCGCCGAGCGCGATCATGTGGCTCCCGATCCGGTTGAGCTCGCAGGAGATGACGCGCAGGTACTGCGCCCGCTTCGGCACCTCGATGCCCATCAGCTTCTCGCAGGCGCTCGCCCAGGCCTCGTTGGCGAACATCGCCGCGATGTAGTCGACGCGGTCCGTGTACGGCATGAAGCCGCTGTAGGTGCAGCGCTCGCCGATCTTCTCGATGCTCCGGTGCAGGTAGCCGACGTCCGGCACCGCCTTGCGGATGATCTCGCCGTCCGTCGAGATGACGAAGCGGAGCACCCCGTGGGTCGACGGGTGATGAGGCCCCATGTTGAGGGTCATCTCGTCCTCCGGCTCGCTGCCCGCGCCCCCGCGGTCCACGCTGAAGATGACCTGGCTCATGACGCCTCCGCGTCCTTCTTCGGCAGCTTGATCTTGAAGAGCTCGACGGGGTTCGGCCGCTGCGTCGGGATGCCGTGGTAGTCCGCCTTCTCCTGCCAGTCCTTGCGGAGCGGGTGCCCCTCCCAGTCGTCGGGCAGGAGCAGGCGCCGGAGATCCG
Organism: Sorangium sp. So ce1014; assembly: GCF_051521505.1. Lineage (NCBI taxonomy): Bacteria > Pseudomonadati > Myxococcota > Polyangiales > Polyangiaceae > Sorangium > Sorangium sp. So ce1014. The sequence continues at coordinate 12,144,705 of NZ_CP150356.1, read as the reverse complement.
GGTGCCCCTCGAAGCGCACGCCGAGCAGGTCGAAGCACTCGCGCTCCTGCCAGTTCGCGGCCGACCACACGTCCACCAAGGTCGGCATCGCCGGGCTCTCCCGGTCGAGGAACGCCTTGAGGACGATCCGGCGCTTCTTCGCGTAAGAGTAGATGTGATAGACGACCACGATCTTCTTGAGATCCGGATAGTCGACCCCGGTGATGCACTCCAGGTAATCGAAATCGAGCTCCGGCGCCTCACGCAGGTGATGGCACACGGTCAGGATCTTCTCCGGCGCGACCTGGAACCAGGCGTCGCGATCCTTCGCGGACACGGGGTGGAGGTCGAAGACCGCGTCTTCGCCGAGCTTCGCCTGGAGCGCCTGGAAGATCTCTTCGGGTGTCATGGGGTGCGGGAGCGCAGGACGAACAGCGAGAGAAGAGGGCTCAGCCGCCCGTCGCGCCGCGGCGGTCGAGGGCCCGCTCGCTCTTGATCTTCTCCTGGATCTTCAGGAGCCCTTCGAGGAGCGCCTCGGGGCGCGGGGGGCAACCGGGCACATAGACGTCGACCGGGATGATCTGATCCACGCCCTTGCAGACCGAGTAGGCGTACTGGAAGAGGCCGCCGCAGTTCGCGCAGCTGCCCATGGAGATGACGAAGCGGGGCTCCGCCATCTGGTCATAGAGGCGCTTCACCCGGAGCGCCATCTTGTACGTCAGCGTCCCCGCGATGATGAAGAGATCGCTCGACCGGGGGCTCGGCCGCGGGGCCGCGCCGAAGCGCTCGAGGTCGCCGCGGGGGCCGCCGGTCTGCATGAGCTCGATGGCGCAGCAGGCCAGGCCGAAGAGCATGTACCAGACGCTGTTCGACCGCCCCCAGTTGAGCAGCCAGTTCACCGTCTGGTCGACGCTCGTCGTGATGACGCCGCCGCCGTCGCTCTCGTACTTGGCCTCCCACCCGCGGGGCGGGGCCATCAGGTTCAGGTCCGATGTCATGACTCCGCACCTCCGTCGGCGACCGCCGCCTGCCCCGCCGGCGCCCGGGACCGGCTGCTCACGTCCTGAGCGCCGCGCGGATCGCCCTTGATGGCGCGGATCCAGTCGAGATCGCCCTTCGCCCAGACATAGACGAAGCCGAGCATCAGGATGGCCACGAAGAGGAAGATCTCGATCAGCGCGAAGAGCCCGCTGCCCTGGTCCACCCAGCGCTTGAACACCGCCGCGACCGGGTAGATGAAGGCGATCTCGACGTCGAAGATGATGTAGACGAGCGCGATGATGTAAAAACGCGGGTTGAAGTTGAACCACGCGGGCCCGACGGGCGCCTCCCCGCACTCGTACGTCTCGACCTTCCCGGCGTACATGTTGTTGGGGCGCAGCAGCCTCCCGAACAGCAGAGAGCCGAGGAGGAAGCCGATCGCCACCAGGAAGAACGCGGCAACGCTGGCATATGCCATCAACATCGAACGGAACCTCGCTCGGCTCGCCCTCCCTCGCCCCGGGCGAGAGAGCGCCAGATCCAGGGTGGTATGTAGGTGAAAAGATGAAGCGCGGCAAGCCGGCAGACCCTGGAGGGGAGGCGCGACCCTGCGGTAAGCTTCGACGCGTGACCTCCGGCGATCGCTCATGAGCTCGACCGCGACCCCCGTCCATGTCCTGATCCTCGCCGGCGGCGCGGGCACGCGCTTCTGGCCGGCGTCGCGCGCGGCGCACCCGAAGCAGCTCCTGCCGCTCGTCGGCGGCGAGCCGCTCATCACCGCGACGGCGCGCCGGGTGCTCCCGCTGTGCGCCGGCGAAGGGAGCGCCGGCTGGGAGCGCATCTGGATCGCGACCGGCCAGCACCTCGTGGCGCCCACGCAGGTCGCGCTGCCGGAGGTCCCCGAGCGGCGCCTGCTCGTCGAGCCGGCGCCGCGCAACACGGCGCCGTGCATCGGCTGGGCGGCGGCCACCATCGCGCGCGACGATCCCGAGGCGATCGTGGTCGTGCTCCCGAGCGATCACCACATCGCCGACGTGCCGCGGTTCCTCGAGGTGCTGCAGGCCGCCGTCGCCTCGGCCCAGGGCGGCGCGATCACGACGATCGGCATCCGCCCGACCCACCCGGAGACGGGCTTCGGCTACATCGAGGCGGAGGAGGCGGCCGGCGCGGGGAGCGCGGCGCCCCGCAGGGTGCTGCGCTTCGTCGAGAAGCCGAGCCGCGAGCGCGCCGCGGAGTTCGTGGCGAGCGGCCGCTTCCTCTGGAACGCGGGGATGTTCATCTTCCGCGCGGGCGACATGCGGGCCGCGATCCGCGCCCACCTGCCGGCGCTCGCCGAGGGGCTCGACGAGATCGACCGCGCCGCGGCGCTGGGCGCCGCGGCCGAGGCGGCGGCGGTCCTGCAGGTGTTCCCGCGCCTGCCGGCCGTCAGCATCGATCACGGCGTGATGGAGCACGTCGCCGGGCTCGCCGTGGTGCCCGGCGATTTCGGCTGGAGCGATCTGGGCAGCTGGCAGAGCGCCTGGGAGCTCGCCGAGAAGGACGAGCGAGGCAACAGCGCACCCGCGGGGTCGGTGCTCGTCGACGCGCACGGCAACCACGTGGTGGATCTGCGCGCGAGCCCGGGCGCCGGGCCGGCGTCGCGCCGGGTGATCGCGCTCGTCGGCGTCGAGGGGCTCGTCGTGGTCGAGACCGACGACGCGCTTCTGATCGTGCCGCGCGAGCGGGCGCAGGAAGTGAAGCACGTGGTCGAGGCGCTGAAGGCGCGAGGTCAGGGCCGGCTGACGTGACCCGCCAGCGGCTGCCCTACCACCGCGCGGCGCCGCGGCCAGCGCGTAGATCTCCGCCGCGGCAGCCCGAGCTCCACGAAGAGCCGGATCAAGAGATCCCTCGTTTCCATCAAACAGCGTGCTCAATGACACGCCCGAGCTCTTCTCCCAGGTGATACCAGGGGCATCGTCCATGGGCGTGCTTGCTGCGGGTGGTGCGCCCATGGCGTGCGCCAGCGTAGCGTACAGACGGCCACGTCCGCCTCCGGGCCCTTCATGGGCGCGCGCACCGCGCATGGGGTGGACGTGCTCGGGAGTGGCCTGCCATACTCTCCTTGGTGACCACCCGGCTCGAGAAGTTCCGTGACTACATGGCGCGGCTCAATCCTTCCGGGGATCCGCGCGGCGCGGTCCGCGACGGCCTCTACGTACCGCGGCCAGGGCGGTCCACGGCCGACGAGGTCGCCGCGCGGCTGGAGCTCGACCCCACCTCGTCGCACCTGATTGTCGGCGGCATCGGCTCGGGTAAGACCACGCAGCTCCTCGTCGCGTGCGACCGCTTGAGTCAACTCGCGGACACGCGCGCTGAGTACATCGATCTGAGTCTCATCCATGATCTCCAGCGCATGCCCCCTGGGACGCTGATCATCGCTGCCGGGCTCGCCGCCCGCCGACACCTGAAACCCGGGGACGACAAGGCGGCGCTTGACGCCGGTGAGCAGTTCCGGCGCTGGGCATACGGTCATGAGCGTCGTGTATGGGTCCCCTTCGACGACGAGCCCGATGAGCCTTATTACGATGACGATGAGCCGGAGCGCGGCTACTACGATGTCATCGAAGAGCAGCCGCTCCTGTCCTCGCCGGAGAAGCCGCTCGATCGGTCTGTGGAGGACAAGGCCCGCCGGCTCGCTCAGGTTCGCAGCGGCCTCCGTGAGCGCTTCCCGTACATCGTGCTCCTGTTCGACGCGCTCGACCGGCTGCCGGACCCGGCGGCGTTCGTGTCCGTGGTCGAGCAGGACGTCCGTGCCATCCAGAAGGCCGGCATCGGTCTCGTTCTCGTGGGGCCGCTCCGAGCCATGTTCGGTCCGCACCGCGCGGTCACCGATTACTTTCAGCACTTCTACCCGCAGCACGCGGTCGATGTTCAGCAGGACGATCGAGGGCGCGCCTTCCTCGTCGACGTCCTTCAAAGGCGAGCGCCGCCGGAGTTGCTCTCCGAACCCGTGTGTCGAAAGCTCGCCGAGCGCTCCGGCGGCGTGCTCCGCGACCTCATTTCTCTGGCGCGTTCGGCGGGAGAGGAGGCGTATATGCGCGGCGCGGATCGTGTCGAGGAAGAGCACATCGACGTGATCGCCGATGCCTTCGGGCGTCAGCTCATTTTCGGGCTCAAGCCCGCCGAGATCGAGGTCCTGCAGCGCGTGCGGCAGACGGGGACCTTCGTCCCGACATCGGACGACGATATGGCGCTCCTCATGACTCGCCGTGTGCTGGAGTATCGGAACGGCAGCTCGCGGTTCGTCGTTCAGCCCACGCTGGAGCCGCTCCTCGAGCAGATGGCCCTCCATCAGGGGGCGACATGAGCGCTGTCGGGCTCCCGTCAATTCGTCTTGACGAGCTGTGCCGCAGGAGCGACGCGGAGCTCGGCCCCGGCGGGATCCGGGCGGTCGTCGTCTCCGAGGGAGACGCGTTGTCCCTGGCGCGGCGCATCGCTCACCGTTCCAGGGGGCAGCACTTGGACGCTCCCTCGGATGCGGCCGCGCTCGCGAGGCGCCTGCGCGCGGGCGGAGGCGCGCTGCTCGTCGTCTCCGGGCTGGAGGCGTTCTCGGGTGACGAGTGGGAGCGCCTCGATCTATTGAGGAGCCGTCTCTCGCGCGAGGGGTCCACTATCCTTGTCCTCTCGCCACGTTCCATGGATCTGCTGGCCAGGGCCGCGCCGAACCTGTCGAGCTTCATCAGTCCACCGCTATGGCACCTGGAAAGCGACCCTGACGATAGGGCCGAAGAGGACGCAGAGGCGACACAATGGTCGTCGGCTCATGTCGATGACTCGCCGTCACAAAAGCGAGAGCGTTTGATCCGGCGCCAGTACGAGGAGGCGAGCAAGTTTCCAGGCGAGTTTGTCGTCATGATCGGGACGCGAATCCTCTTTCATTCTGCCGATCGGGATGAGGCGATCCGCCGCTATGAGTCGGCGTTCGAGGATGTTCCCGACGGCCCACCAGTCTTTATTGAGCCTGGGGTGCGGCTACCTGACCGCGATCCGGTGGTCCGTGGTCGTTCGCTGCGCGGCGTCTGAGCATGGTGATCGTCCAGCGTCAGCCGTTCGGCGTCTCCCGGTTCTTCACGCAGCATAGCGGCCAGCCTCAGGAACGTGACCTGGGTCTTGTAGTCCCGGTCAGGATCCAGTTCGAGCGGTGGCTCGGAGGCAAGCTGCTCGAAGCTGATGCCTTCATCGATTCTGGAGCGGACTGCACACTGCTGAGTTATCGCTGGCTCGAGACGTGCTGGCGGGCCGCGTTCCCTGACGTCAAGCTCCGCCGGCCGCTCATTGATCCCAGGGGCTGGATCCGCGAGAAGGTCTCGATAAGCATCGGCGGCTGCGTGCTCGAGCTCCCACCATCACCCCAGCTTGCATGGCAGATCGGCGGGGCTTCGCGATCGGACCTCCGAGAAATGCCAGGCTTCGAAGATCTGTTGCTCGGCCGGGATTTCCTCCGGCATCACGGGATACTCCTCGTGATCGACCGCGAGGATTTCTCGCTCCTGTTACCCCACGACGAGGAGAACCGGCGACGGCGCGATCAGGTTCGTCAGGCGCTGGAGTGACTCGGGAGAGGGCGTTCTCATCGGGCTGGGCGACCTGGCGAGCTTCGAGGAGCTGAGCCCGGCCGAGCTCGGGATCCTGCGCCGGGGTGGCTCGCTCTCTGCTGGTGAGCTCCGGCGCCAGCGCCCCTCGCCTCGCTCTACCCGCCCGGCTCTCCCCGCCGCGCCACCACCCGCGTGTAGAGCTCCCGCCGCGGTAGCCCGAGCTCCACCGACAGCTCCTCGGCGATGTGCTTCGCCCGCCTCCCCTGGGCGAGCTCCCGGTCGATGCGCGCGTCGAGCTCCTCGTCGCTCGGGCGCGCGCCCGCCGCGGCCGGCTCGGCGGGCGCGAGCACGAGCGTGATCTCGCCGAGCCACTCCCGCTCCATCGCCGCGAGCTCCTCCACGGTGCCGCCCAGGATCTCCTCGTGCACCTTCGTCAGCTCGCGCGCGACCACCGCGCGACGACCGCGCATGCGCTCGGCCATCTCCGCGAGCGTCTCGCGGAAGCGCCGCGGCGACTCGAACAGCACCACCGCCTCGGGCGTCGACGTGACGAGGGCCAGCGCCTCGCGCCGCTCGCGCCCGCCGCGGGGCAGGAACCCGACGAAGCGGAAGCCCCCGGTCACGAGCCCCGACGCGCTCACCGCCGCCATCACCGCGCTCGGTCCCGGGATCGCCACGACGCGCGCCCCGGCCTCCCTCGCCGCGCGCACGAGCGCCGTCCCCGGATCGCTCACCACCGGCGTGCCGGCGTCGGTCATGAACGCGATCGACTCGCCCGCCGAGAGCCGCGCGGCCGCCCGCGCCGCGTCCGCCTCGGAGGCGTGCGCGTCGAACCGGTCGACCGGCTTGCCCGAGACGCCGAGGTGGCCGAGGAGCGCGCGGGCGCGCCGCGTGTCCTCCGCGAGGATCCGGTCCGCCCCGCGCAGCGTCTCGACCGCGCGCAGCGTGACGTCGCCGAGGTTGCCGATCGGCGTCGCGACCACGTAGAGGCACCCGTGGCCCGTCGCACCGCCCTGCTCGCTGCCGCTCGACAAGGCCTAGCCCGCTTCGACGGCGTCGCCGAGCTCCTCCTGCAGGTACGTCCGCAGCTTCGACTGGAGCCGCGCCTCGAGCTGGCGCACGCGCTCGCGCGAGATGCCGAACTCGTTGCCGAGCTCCTGGAGCGTGAGCGGGTCCTCCGCGGCCATGCGCTTGTCGAAGATGATCACGTCCTTGCCCTTCAGCGTCTCGCGGAACTTCGAGAGCCGATCGTGGACGAGCATGCCCATCTCCCTCGCCTCGAACGCGATGTCCGGGCTCGCCCCCGACGAGACGAGCAGCTCGACGCGCGGGATCGTCCGGCCCTCGAGATCGCCGACCGGGGCGTCGAGCGACGCCTCGCCGCTCGAGAGGCGGCGGTCCATGTCGACCACCTCCTTCTCCTCGACCGACAGGCGCTTCGCGATCTCCGCCGCCGTCGGCTCGATCCCCATCGCCGAGAGCCTCGCCTTCTCCTTGTTGAGGTTGAAGAAGAGCTTCCGCTGCGCCTGCGTCGTGCCGAGCTTCACCAGGCGCCAGTTGTTGAGGATGAACCGGAGGATGTACGCGCGGATCCACCAGGCCGCGTACGAGGAGAGCTTGACGCCGCGGTACGGGTCGTAGCGCTTCACGGCCTGCATCAGGCCGATGTTGCCCTCCTGGATGAGGTCCATGATGTTCTTGTAGGCGCGCCGGTACTCGTACGCGAGCTTGACCACGAGCCGCAGGTTCGCCGTCACGAGCCGCGCGGCGGTCGCGACGTCCTGCGTCTTCGTGTACTTGACCGTCAGCTCCTTCTCCTCGTCCGGCGTGAGCAGCGGGTGGCGCTGCACCTCGCGCAGGTAGGCCTGCAGCGGGTCCGTGCGAGACAGCGCCGCGTCCCCGCCGCGGCCCTCGCCGGCTCTGGCCCGCGCGACGCGCGGGAGCTCGATGTCGTTCAGATCGACGTTCGCGTCGTCGACGACCTCGCCGACGACCTCGCCGACGACCTCGACGACGTCGCCATCGTCGGCGTCGCCGGCCCGCGCGGCGCCGCTCTCGGGCGGGGAGTCGCCGTCGCCGTCGCCGTCGTCGTCGTCGTCCTCGCGTGTGTCGTCGTCATCGCCGGCCGCGGGCTGCGCCTCGCCGCGCGCGTTCCCGGCGCCCTTCGCCGAGGCGCGCGCGCGGCGCTTGGCGGCGGGTCGGGGGGCCGCGGCCGTGTCAGCGCGGAGGCCCGCGCCTTCGTCCTCCGACCCGGGCAGGAGGCCCGCCTTCGCCGTCCCCGCGGGCTGCGGCGCACCGGTCCCCTTCGTTCGCTTCGTTCGCGCCTCGCTCTTGCTCTTCGCCACCAGGACCTCGTCCTCGAAGTTCTAGTACAGCCCCGCCGCACCGCGCCACCTGCGCCGGCGCGCAGGCACCTCGTGCTCCGAGGCTACCCGCTCCGCGATCCGCAGGTAAGGCACGGAAGGAAGACGGAAGGAAGACCGAAGGAAGACGGTAGGAAGACAGCGCGCGAGATCGCAGAACGTGCTACACGGCAGCCTCCACGTGGACTCGCACCGACCTCCGCGCCCGCGCTCGCTGCGCCCCTGGTACCTGGTCGCCGCCATGCTGCTTACCTGGCTCATCGGCGTGCGCGGGTTCCTGGCCGGATGCGAAACGGCCATGTACCTGCGCGGCGGCATGGCCCCCGACGTCATGGCCGTGGCCGAGCAAGCGCGCGACCACGGCGAGCCCTTCCAGTTCACGTACCTCGTGCTGGAGGCCGCCCAGGCGCGCGCCCTGAGCCTGCACCAGGACGTCTCCTTTCCGCTCAGCATCGGGAAGGTGCTCCTCGGCGGGCTCCTGGTCATCGCGAGCGGGCTGGCGCTCGGCGGGCGGCCCGGCACGCGCGGCTTCGTGCTCCAGGTCCTCTTCGCCAACCTGGCCTTCGCCGCGGTCGAGTACGCGCTCACCCGGGGCGTCCGCGGCGCCTGGATCGACATGGTGGCGCAGGCGGGGGCGCTCCTGCCGCCGGACATCCCGGAGCGCGCGGGCCTCACGAACCCGGGCCTCTGGTGGACCGCCGAGCGGGTGCGCTTCGTGGTCTTCGAGCTGGCCATCCTCGGGTCCGCCGCGCTGGCGATGACGCGGGAGCGCACAAAGCTGTACTTCCAGGCGGTCGCCCGGACGGTCGACCCCCGCGACGAGCCATGAGCACCGCGGAGAGGATCGCCGGCGCGGATCCTCGATCGAACCCCGCGACGCCCGAGGGGCGCAGGGTCGCCGTCCTGCCGGACGACCTCGCCAACCAGATCGCGGCGGGCGAGGTGGTCGAGCGGCCGGCGAGCGTGGTGAAGGAGCTCGTCGAGAACGCGCTCGACGCGGGCGCGCGCCGCATCCGCGTCGACATCGAGGGGGGCGGCGTCGGCCTGGTGCGCATCGCGGACGACGGGTCCGGGATGAGCCGCGAGGACGCCTCGCTCGCGGTGGTCCGCCACGCGACGAGCAAGATCGCCCGGCTCGACGACCTCCGCTGCATCCAGAGCTTCGGCTTCCGCGGCGAGGCGCTCCCGAGCATCGCCTCGGTGAGCCGCTTCTCGCTCCGCACGCGGCGCGACGGCGAGTCCGAGGGGACCGAGATCCGCATCGAGGGCGGCGGCGCGGCGCAGGTCGTCCCCTGCGGGTGCGCCGCCGGCACCGTGGTCGAGGTGCGCGACCTCTTCTACAACGTCCCCGCGCGGCGCAAGTTCCTGCGCGCCGTCGGGACCGAGTCGGCGCACGTGACCGAGATCGCGCAGGCGGTCGCGCTCGGCGAGCCCGGCGTGACGCTGATCCTCTCGCGCGACGGGCGCGTCGCGCGGGAGTGGCTGCGCACCTCGAGCCGCGCGGAGCGGGCGCGCACGATCCTCGCGGGCGAGGAGCTCGCGACGTGCGCGGGGCAGCGGGGGCCGCTGACGGTCGAGGCGTTCGTGTCGCGGCCGGAGCGCGCCCGCTCGGGCGCCGGCTGGCTCTGGATGTTCGTGAACGGCCGGCACGTGCGCGACCGATCGCTGGCGCGCTCGATCGCGCTCGCCTACGGCAGCGTGCTCGAGCCGGGCCGGTACCCCATCGGCGCGGTGTTCATCGATCTGCCGCCCGAGCTCGTCGACGTGAACGTCCACCCGCAGAAGGCCGAGGTCCGCTTCGCCGACGGCCGCGCGGTCGCCGACGCGCTCTACAAGATCGTCGCCGCGCAGGTGGCCGCGGCGTTCGGCCTGCCCGCGCCGCCCCCCGGCGGCTTCCAGGGCCGGAAGGGCAAGCTCTTCGAGGACGCGGCCCCGCCGCCTGCGGAGGCCTGGGTCTGGTCGAGCAGCCCCGCCGCGGAGCCGATCGCGGCGGGCGCGCCGAGCGAGCGGCAGGAGCCGCCGGCCGACCCGTGGGGCCTCGGCGGCGATCTCGGCGGGGTCCCGCCGGCGCGCCCCCAGGCCGCGCCGACCGGCGCGGGTGCGCCGGTGCAGCTCGAGGCGTGGGCCGACGTCGCGCTGGCCGGGCGGGGCGGCGGCGCGGGCGAGCAGCCGGCGTCCGCGCCGGGCGCGCCGGGCGAGCAGCCGGCGTCCGCGCCGGGCGCGCCGCCCGTCCCGTACCCGACCGGCAGCGGGCCCGTGCTCGCCGCGGCCGAGCGCGCCCTCGCCTGGAAATCGCTGCGGTTCCTCGCGCAGGTGCGCAACACCTATTTCGTGTGCGAGGGGCCCGACGGGATCTACTTCCTCGATCAGCACGCGGCGGCGGAGCGCGTGACGTTCCACCGGCTGCGGGCGGCGTACGACGGGCGCGACGTCGCGACGCAGAAGCTGCTCTTCCCGGTGATCGTCCCGGCGGCCCCCTCGGAGGTGTCGCTGATCGAGGAGGCGCAGGAGGCGATCGTGCGGCTCGGGCTCGACGTCCGCCCGGCGGGCGCGGCGCAGCTCGCGGTGCACGCGGTGCCGACGCTGCTCCGCCGCGCGGCGCCCGAGCGCCTCGTGCGCGATCTCGTGGACGAGCTGAGCCACTCGGGCGAGCGCGCCTTCTCCGGCGCGGTGGACCTCGCGCTGGCGACGATGGCCTGCCACGGCTCGTTGCGCGCGGGCGACCCGGTGGCGCCGGACGAGGCGCGCGCGCTGCTCACGGCGCTCGACGAGGTCGACTTCGCCGGCCACTGCCCGCACGGCCGGCCCATCGTGATGCGCGTCGGCTGGCCGGAGCTGGAGCACCGCGTGGGGCGGCGGTGATCGAGGCGGAGCACGAGCTCGCCACGGAGGCGAGCGCGGCCGCCGCGCCGCCGTCGTGGGAGACGATCGCGCCGCCGTCGCCGGGCGAGCTGCTCGTCGTGGTCGGCCCGACGGCGAGCGGCAAGACCGAGCTCGCGATCCGGCTCGCGGAGCGCTTCGGCGGCGAGGTGGTGAGCGCCGACAGCGTGCAGATCTACCGGGAGTTCGACCTCGGCTCCGGCAAGCCGACGCCCGCCGAGCGGGCGCGCGCGCCGCACCACCTGATCGACGCGGCCGATCCGCTGGAGGCGATCGACGCCCAGCGCTTCGCGGAGCTCGCGGAGGCGGCGCTCGGCGACATCCGCGACCGGGGCCGGGTGCCCATCGTCTGCGGCGGCACGTTCCTCTGGGTGAAGGCGCTTGTCTTCGGCCTGTCGCCCGCGCCGCCCGCCGACCCCGAGGTGCGCGCGCGCCACCGCGCCGTCGCCGAGGCCGAGGGGCGCGCCGCGCTCCACGCGCGCCTCGCCGAGGTGGATCCGGCGAGCGCGGCGCGCCTCGCGCCGAACGATCTCGTGCGCGTGAGCCGGGCGCTGGAGATCTACGAGCGCTCGGGCCGGACGCAGAGCGCGTGGCACGCCGAGCACGGCTTCCGGGAGCGCCGGCACGCCGCGCGCCTTGTCGCGGTGCACAGGGATCGCGCCGAGCTCGACCGCCGCATCGAGGCCCGCGTCGCCGGGTGGCTGGAGCAGGGCTGGGTGGACGAGGTCCGCTCGCTCGTCTCGCGCGGCTACGGCGGCGCGCGGGCGATGGGCTCGGTGGGCTACCGGCAGGTGCGCGAGCACCTGGAAGGGGGCCTGCCGGCCGCAGAGCTCGCGCCGGCCATCGTGCGCTCCACGCGCGTCTTCGTGCGGCGGCAGCGCACCTGGCTGAGGGATCTGGCGGTCGCGCACGTCACGCTTGCCTGATCCCAGTATCTTCAATAATTACAATATTTTACGAGCCGAGATGACGCCGCATGGCGGCGCCTCCGAGCGGCGAGACGTCGCCGAGGAGCGGCCTTCGCGAGCGACGGCGCGCGTCAGTACGCGAAGGCCTGGTAGACCTCGGTCTCCTCGGGCCCGTCGAGCGACTCGACGATGGGGTTGAAGCGGAGCATGCGCTTCGCGCGCTCCGACAGGTGGGCGAGGCGCTCGCGGGGCACCCGGATCGAGACCTCCGGGCGGAAGAGCCAGCGGCGGCTGTAGCCGATGACCACCATGGGCCGCGGCTCGCGCGAGCGGTTCGGGGTGCCGCGGTGGAGGCCGCGGACGTCGCGGACCATGACGTCGCCGAGCTCCATGGAGACCGGCTCGAGCGCGACCTCGCCCTGCTCGAGGCGCCGCATCCCCTCGGCCCTGGAGAGCATGTGCGTGCCGCGGGCGATCTCGATGGGGCCGTTCTCGGCGGTGACGTCGACCAGGGGGAAGTTGACGGCGAGCTGGAACGCAGGCGTCTCCTCCCCGGTCTCGGGGAAGAGCGGTGGCGTGTCGCGGTGGACATCCTGGTAATCGGACCCGAGGAGCGGGGTATCGGCCGCGAGCTGGACCAGGGTCATGTCGGCCCCGACCAGGCGCTCGACGACGCCCAGGATCGTCTCGTCTTCGTAGATGCGCGGCTCCGCGAAGGGGGCTTTGAACGGGAGCGTCACATAGTAGCGACCCGGCCCCCGGTTCTTGAGGTGCCCCTCGCGCGCGACGTGCGCGTCGAGCAGCGGCGCGAAGGCCTCACGCCACGAGAGCAGCAGGCGCTTCGGGAGGAGACCCTTGATCAAACAGAACCCATCGCGCTGCGCTGCGTGGGCAAGCTCATCCATCTCGGCGCTCGTGGGGCGGGCGTGGCTCATGGCTCGGCGCCGAGCCTGGAGCGGCGCTAGCGAGTCGTCAAGCACAGCACTCGTTCACCGCCGATTCACCCCGACACCCTCTTTGCCGGAATCGCTGTCTTCGGAAGAGAAGATACCGCTCGAGACGCCTGGATCACGCACGCGGGGCGAGCAGGCAATCTCATCGTGCGCGGCGCCGGGAGGGCGCGGCGTCGGCGGCGCGGCGCAGGATCCCTCGGTGTCAGCGCGACTGCCACCGGACCTCGCCGTCGCAGCGCGGGCAGCCCGCGCCGCGCGGCCGCGCCTCCTGCGCGAACGCGACACGGCCGCACCCCGCGCACACCGTCATGTGGCTCCGGTAGAGCTCCGCGTCCGAGAGGATCTCGGCGGCGAACAGGCTGAGCACGATGTCGCTCAGGAGGTCGCTCTCGCGCGGCGCCGGGAGCCAGCCCGAGCGGTCGCCGACGACGCTCCACCGCACGCGCGCGCTGTACAGCGCCGCGCGGAGGAACCCGCGCTCGGGGTTCGGCGCCACGAAATCGAGCAGCGCGAGCGCCACGCGCCGGCGCGCGCACCCGGTGAGCACCGCGACCTCGCGGTGCCGCTCGTCGAGCTCGCAGAGCTCCACGGTCTCCGCCCCCGGCTCGCGCAGCGCGCGCGGGGCTTTCATCCAGCCGGGAGCGACAACATGCTCGTGGAGCCACGCCGCGAGCTCGTGGGGCTCCCACGGGCGGGTGGTGCCCTGCATGAAGCTGAGCGCGCCGGCCAGGCTGGGGCTCGCGAGCAGGCGCGCGCGCAGCGCGACGAACGAGCCGGCCCGCCCGCCGTCGGCGCGGGCGTCCTGCCCGAGCACCTCGCCGCGGACGGAGCGGCTCGTGGGCAAGAGGCCAGCCATCGCGATCTTCAGGGAATTGCTCATAAGGTCCATGGGGTTTCCGTCCCGCTGTGCGCCGCGGGGGCGGCCTTTCGCCGGCGATGTGCGACGCTGTAAGCGCGCGGCGTGCCAGCCTTTCGATGCGTCAGCACCCGGCCGCATCGCGCGAAGGCGCGCTGAATGCGCGCGAGAGGGGCGCGACGCGACGAATGCAGCTGATGTCTCGGGACCGCCGCCGATCGCACGCGATTGCTGCGTCCGGGCATCAGGCAGCTCGAACGCAATCCACCTCTGCGCCCGGAGGGCGTCCTGTGCTCATCCGTGACGCCGGGAGAGGGTCCGTTTCGCGCACCGGCGCGGCAGACAGACGTTTGTCCGCCCGTGACAATCCGAGATCGCTCCCGGCCGTTCCCCGGAGGCATCCTGAGGGAGACACCCGGCGCGCGCCGGGCGGCGAAGCATCGATGTTCGTGGAGACGCTGGCGGATGGGGCGACCAGGGGAGGAGCCCGCTGGACGATCTGTGCCGTGTTGTTCGAGGTGGCCTATCGGACCGACACGACAGCGCGGGGCCTGCTCCGGCGCCGCGTCACCGCGGGCGCGGCGGCGAGATCGCGGCGCCGAGCGCGTGGGCGGCGCGCAGGGCCACGACCCGGAGGTGACCGTCGGGCAGGTGCTCCCGCCCCGCGACCAGCTCGGTCAGCGGCACCCAGTACAGCCGCCGATCCGGGACGGGCGCCGGCGCGACCGGGGGCGCCGCGGCGGCCGGGGCCGCCGGCGCCTCCGCGGCGACCGCGGTGACCACGAAGGCGAGCGGCTGCACGAGCTCCGGCGTCAGCCCTGGCGAGGGGCGGTAGGCACCTCCGAGCTCGACGGCCTCCCCCACCTCGAGGCCGTACTCGACCCGGAGCCTTGTCCGCACGAAGGCCTCGGCGTCCGCGAGGGTGCGCGCGCTCCGCGGCAGCCGCCACGCCGGCGCGACAAGGAGCTCGCTGTTGCCCGAGAAGCTCTGGGCGGCGGGCAGGTCATGGTCGTCCACGCCGAGCACCACCTCTCCCGACGGCGCGCGCGCGAGCAGCGTGGTCGAGACGGTCAGCGCGCCGAGCGGACGCGGCACCACGTACTCGAGCTCGCGCGCGGCCACCACGGCGCCGCCCTCGGCCAGCTCCTCGAAGCGCGCGCGCCGCACCTCGAGGAACCCGGTGCTGGCGCTCGGGTCCACCCGCGAGAACCGCCGGCGGCTCGGGCGCTCGAGCAGGGCGCGCAGCGACGTCGGCCGCACGACGGCCACCGCGCCGCCGTCCCCGCCGGCGCCCGCGTCGGCGGCGCCTGCCGCGCCCCCGCCGGGCGGATCGGCGCGCCCCTCGGGGAGCGCGATGTCGTCGCCGATCCACGGCCCGAACGGCAATCCGAAGCGCGCCAGCAGGTCGTAGACGTTCAGCTCGAGCCGCGCGTCGGGCAGGCCTCCGACCTGCGCGGCGCGCAGCAGCTGGCGCGCCTCGATGGCGCGGATGCGGCCCGAGGTGCCGAACCCGGAGACGTCCTCCGAAGGCGCGTTCACGAACGTGGGCTCGACCTCCACGAGCATCGAGCGCACCTCCTCGAGGATGCCGCCCGGCGACGGGTAGTACGTCGTGCCCGGGATCATCCGCTGGATCGCCGCCGCCCGCACGCCGGCCGCCCGCTCCAGCGCGCGCTCGACCGTGTGCCCGACCGGGAACTCGCTCTGCACCACCGCGATCGGCTCGGCCAGGTAGCCGGCCGGGCCGCTGCCGTCGAGGGGAGGCGTCTCCTCGCGGCAGGCGTGCGCGATCGGCCGCGGGTAGCTCGTCCTCGCCAGCACGTACGCCGTCTCGCCGGCGAAGAAGAACGGCACGATGTCGAGCGTGGGGTGGGGTCGCGCCGCCAGGTCGAACACGCATCCGGTGGCGCGATCCTGGTGATGCTCGATCCGCAGGAACCGCGGAGGGCCCTCCGCCGGCCGGAGCCCGAACGCGACCCCCTGACCGGCCTTCACCTTCTCGCCGACGATCAGGTAGTTCGTGGGCGGATAAGGCAGCCGCGCGCCCGCGGCGTCCCGGAGCTCGAAGCGGCCGGCGAACCGGTTGCGCACGATCCACGGGTTGCGCAGCGGCGTGGACGACAGCACGCGCAGGCCGAGGCGGGCGAAGAGCGCCTCGAACTGCGCTTGCGAGAAGTAGGTGTACTCCTCCTTGACCTCGGCTTCCCAGTCGGCGCGGTAATCCTTCCGCAACAGGAACTCGACAGCATGCTTGTGAATGAGCCGATACCGGCGCCACCCGGGGCGCGGCGCGGGAAGCGCGCCAGACGGCGCAGGCGCCACGCGCGCCAGCGGGAACCCCGGCTCCGGCGACAGCGAGCGAAACTCGCCGGCGAACCGGTCGAGCAGCGCCGCGGTCGAGGCGCTGCGCGGGTCGGGGCCGTCGTCGCCGTCGTCGGCGGGCACGTCGAGCAGCACCGGCTCCGGCCCCGGGTCGACGAAGTCCCGCACCACAAGCACCCCGCCCGGCGCGAGCTGCTCCACCTGCGCCGCCAGCGCGTCGGCGGCGTTCGCGTGGCGGTAGCCGCCATACGAGGTCACGTGGTGCAGCACCGACGAGTCGAAGATCCCGTCGAGGCTCTCGGGCGGGAAGACCGCCGTGGCGATGTCGCCCAGCTGGAAGCTGAGGTTCGGGCGTCGATGAGCGCGGCGCGCGAGCTCGATGACCGTGGGATCGATGTCGACGCCGATCACCTCGAGGCGCGGATAGAGCTGGGCCAGCGCGGCGCTGCCCTGCCCTGAGCCCATCCCCATGTCGGCGACGCGGCCCTCACACAGGAGGTGCGCGGCCGTGAGCGCGACCTTCTGGCGCATGGACGCGTCCATCGCGGCCAGGTACCGCGCGTACGCGGACAGGTCGTCTCGCCGTTGCTCCGCCTCGTACCCCGCCGGCGCGCTCGTCGTCATGACGACCAGTGTACGCCGGTCGAGGGACACGGATCGACGATGGCAGCGCCGGCGCGGTCACGTGACCGGCGAAGGCCTCTCCGGGGAAGCCGCGCGCCGGCCGTCTCAGCTCGCGGCCAGGCCCGGGAGCGGCGACTTGGCCTGGAGGTTCGGATCGCCGAAGCCGCTGAAGCTCGTGACGCCCATCGCGTCGCACAGGCTGAGCAGCACGCGCTCGTGCCGCTCGTGGCTCGTGACGTAGCGGCCGCCGGGGCTCGTCTTCAGATAACCGCCCTCGCCGCTCGCCAGGACGAACTTCATCTCGTTCATGTTGTGGTTCGGCGAGTCGCCCATGTCGCGGCACCAGGCGATCAGCGTGTTGTCGAAGAGCGTCCCGGAGCCGTCGGCCTCGGGGATCGCCTTCAGCTTCGTGATGAGGTCGACGAACCGCTGCGCCAGCCACTTCTCCAGCTTGATCAGGTCGAGGTGCGCAGGGGCGCCGGTGTGGATCATGGTGCCGTGCTCCTCGCCTCGCAGCCCGATGTCCGGGAGCTCGACGTTCATGGCCTGATCCGAGCCCCACTGGATCGCGGCGACCCGCGTGATGTCGCACGCGAACGCGCCGACGAGGAGATCCATGTGCAAGAGGTTGGCCTCCAGCGGGTTGCTCGGATCGCCGGCGGGCGTCGTGGGCACGCTGCAGGCGCCGCCTTCGCCGGAGGACGCGTTCGACAGCCTCGTCTCGATCTGCCGGATCGACTCGAGGTGCAGATCCAGCTTGTACTTCTGCTCCGAGCCCAGGTTCCCCTTGAGCGTCGCGATCTCGCTCTTGAGGTTGTCGAGCACGCTCCGGCGGCGGCGCAGCACGTCGTCCGAGGAGGTGTTCGACGGGATCGCCGAGCCGAACAGGGTCGAGTAGGCGGACTTGGGCGAAGCGATCGTCGGCAGGTTGTCCGCGCGGTAGTACGGCGACCTCCCGCCGTTCACCGTGCTCTCGGCCCCGAGCAGGAGCGAGGGGATGAGCGTCGTCGTCCCGCCGGCGACGAGCTTGTCCGCGATGAACTGATCGACGGAGATCAGCCCTGCGGGGCCGCCGCTGAAGCCGAGGCCGGTGAGGCCGTCGGGGGCGCCGTGGTTGTTCCCGGGGTTCCCGCTGGGGAGGCCGTCCACGAGCACGACGTGCTGCTTCACCGCCGCGAGCGGCGACGTGGCCTCGCTGAACGTGGGCGTCTCGCCGGAGACGCTCGCGGGCTTCCAGATCTGGGTCGCCGTGCCCATCGTGCAGAACAGGAGGAGGCGCTTCGGCTTCTTCCCGGGCGCCGCCTGGGCGATGGAGTCGAGGAACGGCGTGAACAGGAAGCCGGCCCCTACGCTGGCACCCAGGCCTTGAAGAAAAGCTCTACGATGATGGCTGCGCATGAACGACCCTCTCACTCACCCGGAGCTCGCCGCGACAGGCGCGTGGGGGCGCGCCTGTCGCGGCGGGGGCCTCGCGCCCCCTGTTCTCAGGTAGCCGCCAGGCCCGGGAGCGGCGACTTGGCCGACAGGGTCGGATCGCCGAAGCCGGCGTAATCCGTGACGCCCATCGCGTCGCACAGGCTGAGCAGCACGCGCTCGTGCCGCTCCTTGCTCTGGATGAACCGGCCGCCGGGGCTCGTCTTCAGGTAGCCGCCGTTGCCGCTCGCCAGGACGAACTTCATCTCGTTCTGCGTGTGCGCCGGCGCGTCACCCATGTCGCGGCACCAGGCGACGAGCGTGTTGTCGAGGAGCGAGCCGGAGCCGTCGGCCTCGGGCAGCTCCTTCAGCTTCTTGATGACGCCGACGAACTGCTCGTGCAGCCACTTCTCGAGCTTGATCAGCTTCACGTGCCCGGGGTCGTTGCCGTGGATCAGGCCGTTGTGCTCCTCGTCGGCCAGGCCGATCTCCGGCAGATTCACGTTCATCATCTGATCCGAGCCCCACTGGATCGCCCCGATCCGCGTGATGTCGCACGCGAAGGCGCCGACGAGGATGTCCAGATGAAGCTGGTTGGCCTTCATCGCGTTGGTCATGTCGCCGGAGGGCGCTGTCGGGACGGCGCAGCCGCCGCCCCCCGGTCCTCCGCCGGGCATCGCGGTCGAGAGCCGCTGCTCGATCTGACGGAGCGACTCGAGGTGCAGATCCAGCTTGTACTTCTGCTCCGAGCCCAGGTTCCCCTTGAGCGTCGTGATCTCGCCCTTGAGGTTGTCGAGGATGCTCTTGCGCCGGCGCAGCCGATCCTCGGCGGAGGTGTCGTTGGGGACCGGGGTCGTCGGCCCCACCCCCGAGAACACGGTCGAGTAGGCGGACATCGGGGAGCCGATGGGCACCAGGTTGTTGTTCTTGTAGAACCCCGTCTTGCCGCCGCTCGTGTCGGCGCCGAGCAGGAGCGAGGCGATGGGCGTCGCCGGCTTCAGCTTCTCCAGGATGAACTGGTCGACCGAGATCAGCCCGTAGGGGCCGGCGCTGTGGTAACCCATCCCCGTGATGCCGTCGGCGGACCCGTGGTTGTTGCCGGGGCTCGCGCTGGGGAGGCCATCCACCATCACGATGTGCTCCTTCACCTGCTCGAGCGGCGAGGTGGCATCGCTGAACGTGGGGGTCTCACCGGAGACGCTCTTCGGCTTCCAGACCTCGGGAGCCGTCCCCATGGTGAAGAAGATCAGGATCCGCTTCGGCTTCTTCCCGGGAGCCGCGTTGGCGATGGAGTCATAGAAGGGCGAGAACAGGAGGCTGGCACCGAGGCTGGCACCGACACCCTTGATAAAGTTCCTACGGCTGTGGCTGCGCATGACCGATCCTTTCGCTGACTACCGATCTCTTCGTTGTTTGCAGCCGTGGGGTCACGGACCTTGGACTCTGCGGGTGAAGTGCGGCGCGCGCGTCAGCGCGAGCCACACGCTCTTCAGGCGGTACTCGTCGACCGCCGCCTCTTGCTGGACCTTCTCGTACGTGCAGCCGTCTTCCTTCCAGGTGCCGCCGAACGCGTAGTAGGACCAGTAACGGACCATGCACGCCTTGACGTCCTCGCTCGCCGCGAGGTAGTCGGCCAGCTCGGTCGCGCCGCTGAAATTGACATCCGACCCGGTGGGCGGCTCGATGATCGTGCCGGTCACGTCGAGGGGGAGCCCGTTCTCGTCGTTCCGCCACCGACCGAACGTGTCGTAGTGCTCGAAGCCGACACCGATGTTGTCCATGTACTTGTGGCAGCCGTTGCAGGTACCGGCGGTGTGATTCGCGAGCGTCTCACGCGTGGTCGCCGGGGTCTCCAGGGGCTTGACGTTCGGGTCGACGCCGGGCGGCGGGGGCTCGAGCGGCTGGCAGAGGAGACGGGTGCGGACCATCTTGCCGCGCTGGGTGGGCGAGGACAGCTTCGCGCCGCCGTGCCCGGTCAGGAAGCTGCCGTGGGCCAGGATGCCCCGATCGCGCTGCCCGGGGGTGATCTGCACCCGGGTCAGCTCGGTGCCGCCGGCGCCGCCAAGGCCGTAGTGCGCCGCAAGGCCGCTGTTGACGTACGTGTAGTCCGCCTGCAGGAGGTTGGAGAACGTGCCGTTCTGCGTGAACGCGGTGTCCAGGATGAGCGCCTGCGTCTCGGACATCATGTCCTTGCGCAGCTCGTCCGGGAGCGTGAAGACCGTGTTGTCCTTCACGCTGGTGACCAGGCGGTTGAGCTGGAGCCAGCCGCGCATGAACCGCATCATCTCCGCCTCGGCGAGCGGCTTGGTCGCCGGGTCCTCCAGGATGCGCAGCGCGTGCTGGGAGATCTGCTCGCTGGTCAGCGTGGTGCCCTGGGCGACGGCGTCGTCGGCGGCCTGCAGCAGCGCTTCGTCCGGCATGGTCCCGGTCAGCAGGTACGAGAGGTTGTTCGCGATCTCGTGCGGGGCGAGCTCGTAGACGCCCGCGCCGCCGGCCTCGGTCCCGATCTCGTGGCGGTACAGGAAGTACGGCGACTGCAGCATGGCGCTCACGACCACCTTGGCGCCGTCCTCGAACGTCTTCTCCGGCGCGAACAGGGCGTCGTAGGACGCGACGCGGTCGTCCGAGAGCTTCTCGCGGAACGCACGGCGGCCGAAGTCGCGGATGAACTCGCCCCGGCAGGCGGCGTCCGTCGCCCTGCAGGTGACCGACGTGATGCTGCCGAGCTTGGTCGTCACCGCCCACTCGGCGGTCGCCTCCGCCCAGTCCATGATTTGCTGGGCGGTCAGGTCGCGGACCACCAGCGCGTTCGCGTCGGCCGTGAACCCGAGCACCTGCGGATCGTTGAAGATGCTCGGCAGGGTGACGCCCGGATCCCTGAAGAGATCGCGGACGGTGGCCTCGAACTGGTCCACCGTCAGGCGACGCACCATGCGCGGGCCGGGGGTGCTGAGGTCCTCGACCATGCAGGCCGACACCTTGGGGATGTCGTGCGGCTGCGGCGGCGGCTCGTCGGTCGGCAGCGGGTTGGTGGTATCGGGATTGTTCTCCTCCTCCTCCTCCTCCGCGGGCGTGCCGTCAACATTGCCCAGATTGCCCAAGCAACCGAGCGGGCCGGCGAGGAGGAGCGCGACCGCTGAATAGCGGCGACACGCCCTCGCCGAAACCAAGCTATTAAGCGTGCTCATCATTGCTTGAGAAAAGCTGATGTCTCTCATGTTGTCAAGCCCCGATCAAGCGGTGTCGCCTCGATAACTCACGTGATTTCCCACGTACCTTGACGCAGCTCGTCATTCTCTATCGAATCTCTATCAAATCTTTCAAATCTTTATCAAATCTGGATCGAATCTTTATCGGATCTCTCAGCGCTCTTGCCTGGTTCCGCTGGCGGACCGGGCTGGCTCTCCAGGGGTAGAGTCGGGTCCGACGCTCCGCGTCGAGCCGATTCACGATGCCGCCCGCCACCGCGAGCGAGCTCGGTCGGCCCTCGAGCTCGGAGCCGAACCGGAGCCGCTGGATCGCCAGGCGCGCTTCGACCTCGGGGCTCGCGGCGAGCCGCTCATTTCCCGTGAGTGTCGAAAAGCGATCCACGGCGAGACACTAAGCAACCCGTGTGCCGCTCCGTCTCTCAGGAGCTACCCACGGGTTTGGGGCCAATTTATGGATTTTTTCGGAGATTTCGCGTGGGTGGACGCCAAAAAGTCCAGGAAGCGTGATCCACCCCGGCAGCGATCCATCCGTGCTCTTCTGTGACCGGGCCCCCCAACCCCGGCCACGTCAGCCCCACGTCAGCCCTTGGACCAGGCGCTGATCGAGCGATAGCTGGCGACGGACTCCTCGATGACCTCCAGGGCGCGCTTCCTGTCGTACATCATGTCCACCTCGGCGAGCTTGTTCTCGAGTGTCTTGTAGTCGATGAAGAACCGCATGAGCTCCTTGGTCACGTGCGGGGGCAGCTCCTCGTGGGTCAGGTAATGGGCCACGGAGGGGTCGTCGACGGCGACCGCGATGATCTTGTCGTCGACGCCCTTGTCGTCGCGCATGAAGAAGCCGCCGATGGCGCGCGCCCGCACGATCGTGAGCGGCACGACCGGCTCCTGCATGAGGACGAGGACGTCGAGCGGGTCGCCGTCGCCCGCGTGCGTCTGGGGGATGAAGCCGTAGCTGGCGGGATAGTGCACAGACGAGTAGAGCACGCGGTCGAGCATCAAGAGCCCGGTCTTCTTGTCGAGCTCATACTTGCACTTCGACCCCTTCGGGATCTCGATCACCACGGGAAAGAAATCGTGCCGGCTGTCAGGAAGCACGATGTCGTGAAGCGGATGTGTCATTGAGGCGTCCTGGGCTTTCGCCCCGCCCTGGAGGCGGGCGAGGGGTACGCAGGATAGCAGAATTCAAGGCAAACTGGCGCGCGGCGTGTCGCCCGCCACGCACCGGGGCGGCCGAGCTGGCTGGGTCGGGTGGGCGCGCCCGGGCCGGCGCGGCCGGGCGGGCGCGGCCGCACCGGGGCTGGCGGCCATACGCCGCCGCGGCTCACTCCCGCCAGCAGAAGCCGAAGGAAGCGGACTCCCCTGGATCGAGCTCCGCGTTGTAGCTCACGCCGGAGAACTTCACGCCCGCGCTGCCCGCCTCGGTCACGGCGTTCCACACGTCGGTGGGCGTGCCCTCGGTGTGGAGGGTGACCTCCCAGAGCACCTTGGCGTCGCCCTGGTGGGTGACCACGACCGACTTGCAGCCGCCGCCGTCCCACACCGAGTCCACGGTCTCCTGGATATCGAAGCTCGAGCTCGTGGGCGGGGGGTCGTTGTCGGTGCCCGACGGCCCCGTGCCGCCGCCGGGATCCGTCGAGGAGCCCGGGTCCGCCGCCGCCTCGGCGAGGCGCCTCGTGAAGCGCGGCGACCGCGCGATCGCCTTGATGACGCCTGCGACGGTCAGCTCCTCGGGCCCGAGCTGGCCGGTGATCTGCTCCGCCATGCAGGAGAGATCGGCCTGGTCCATGGCGCCGAAGCCGAAGCGGAGCCACTGGAGCGTGAAGCACGCCTGTGCGTCCGGGCTCTGCGCGAGCTTCTGGGCGAGCTCTCCGGTGCCGTCGAACGGGCCGCTCGCGCTCGGCGCCCCCACGATGTCGCCGCTCGCGTCGACCGGGTGCCCGTCGTCGGTGTCGCGGTAGCGGCCGACGCCGTCGAAGTGCTCGAAGCCGAAGCCGATCCCGTCGATGAGCGAGTGGCAGCTGCCGCACGCCTCGTTGCTGGAGTGCTCGAAGAACCGCTCGCGGGTCGACTTCGTGGGATCGGGCTGGGGCGGCTTGACGTCGAGCCCCGCGGGCGGCGGCGGCAGGGGCTGGCAGAGGAGCTGCTCGCGCACGAACTTGCCGCGGTGCACGGGCGACGACTCGGCGGCGTGCGCGTGGGTGCTGAGGACGCTGCCGAGCGTGAGGAGGCCCATCCGGTTCGACCCGGTGAGGTCGACCCGCGTCATGCCGTCCTGGTCCGCGGCCCCGCCCGGCGCCTCCAGGCCATAGAACGACGCGAGCTCCTCGTTCACGTAGGAGTAGCGCGCGGTGTACATCTCGTTCAGCGAGCCCGAGCCCTCCCGGATGAGGTGACGCACGAAGGCCGCGGTCTCCCGCTCGATCGCCTGCCGGACCGCCTCGGTGTACTCCGGGTAGGCGGTCATGTCCTTCGACGGCTTGGCGTTGAGCTGGAGCCAGGTCCTGAAGAACCTGAGGACGCCGGCCTCGGCCCGCGGATCCTGCATCATCCTGTCGACCTCGGCGGAGATGGCCTCCGGCGTCGCGAGCTCGCCCGACTCCACCTTGCCGAGCAGCTCGTCGTCCGGCATCGAGCTCCAGATCATGTAGGAGAGCTGGGACGCGATCTCGTGCGGCAGGAGCTGATACGTGCCGTCCTGCGCGACGGCGCCTAGCTCCGGGCGATAGAGGAAGTACGGGGACTGGAGCGCCGCGGCGATCATCGACTGGACGCCCATCGCGAAGCCCTCGTCCGCCTCGACGCTGCGGTGGAGCTCCATGTACCGCGCGCGGTCCTGGTCCGTGAGCGGCCTGCGGAAGGCCCGGCGCCCGAAGCTCTCGAAGAACGCGGTCGCGCAGGCGTCATCTCCGGTCTCCACCGCGCAGGGGATGAGCGAGCCCGGCGCCTCGATCACCCTGGCGGCGATGTCCTCGGCAGCGTCGCGCATCAGCTGAACGTCGGTCCCGGCGTAGAGGAGCGCGTCGGCGTTGTTGTCGAAGCCCTCGACGTTCGCGTCCGTCGGGAGGATGTAGCCGGTCGAGTCGACGCCGAGCAGGTCGGCCACGGTCCGGTCGAACTCGACGCGCGACATCCGGCGCAGGACGCGCCGCCCGGACACCGTGTCGGGCTCGCAGGCCGTCGGTTGCTCCTCGCACCCCACGCCCAGGTTGACGCGGTTGACGAACTTCTCGAACACCACGTAGTCCTCGCCCTGGAACGGGATGAGCGCGCCGCCGGCGTGCCCCTCGGGGTGCCGGCCGGAGGGGCGCAGGAGGAGCGCCGACTCGCCGTTCACCTGGATCGCGGCCATGTCGCGCACCGCCTCGAAATTCGCCTGCAGCGCCTCCTCGGTGCCCGAGGTGTCAAACACCATGCGGGTCCCCTTCGCGAGCCCGCTCTCGGTGTGACAGACGGTGCACTTCGAGGACATGATCGGGTCCCAGAGGTTCGCCTCGAAGAACGCGACGTTGTCGGCACATCCCGAGTCGAGGGAGCCCGTGTCGTCTCCGCCGTTCGTCTGGCCGTCGTCGTCGCCGCCTCCGAACAGGCCGTTGCAGCCGGCGACGGCGGCGCCCAGCGCGGCGCACGAGAGCACGAGCGCGTGGCCGAGGCGCGGTGTCCGCCTCCGCCGGGGGGCATCGCTCGTCGGCAGAGGCCGGGAGACAGGCGCATCCGCCTCGTCGAAGGGTCCCGTCGTGTTGTGTGTGTTCATGAGCTTGTTCCTCGTGATCCCGAGTGCTGTGGGTGGACGGCCACGCGGAGGACCGCGCATCACGCGAGCCCATCCAGCGGGCCAGTGCCCTTCGAGGCGTCGCCGAAGGTGCTGTTGCCGAGGCCCATGGCCTGGCAGATCGAGACAAGGAGCTGCTGGTGGGGAGCGCCGCCGAAGTTGACGTAGCGGCCGGGCGTGAAGGCTCCCCCGCCGGCGAGGACGAACGGGACCGACTCGCACCGGTGCAGCGGCGCGTCGCCGAGCTCCTTGGCCCACACGACAAGCGTCTCGTCGAGCAGGGTGCCGCCGCCGGAGCCGGCGGTCGACTTCAGCTTCCCGAGGAGGTAGGCGAACTGCTCGGCGAACCATCGCTCCGCGATGCGGAACCTGTCGACGTCCTCGCCCGTGCTCGCGTGCGAGAGCGAGTGATGGTCCTGGCCGGACAGGCCGAGCCACCGGAGGTGCAGCGGCGAGACCGTGTGAGAGAACTGGACGGTCGCGACCCGGGTCCGCCCGCACGCGAGCGCCGCGGCGACGAGGTCCATCTGCGCGATGGCGATGTCGGGGACGGCGTCCTCGTCGGTCGGGTTGAACGAGGGCGGAGGCGCGGGCGCCGTGTTGCAGCTCGCGGCGACGGGGCCGGCGCCCGCGCCGGCGCCGGGCGCGATCTGCTGGAGGCCGTCGATGTGCGCGTCGAGCTTGGCCTGCTCGCGCGCGGGCGCGCCGGCGCGCAGCGCCTCCATCTCGCCGTTCGTGACGCGCAGGATGCTCTGCCGGCGCTTCATCTTCGGATCGACCTCGCCGGCGCCCGTCCCGGTCGGCTCGCTCGCGCCCGTGAAGCCGTCGAAGATCTGGTTGTATGCGGTCCGCGGCTCGTCGATCACGGGAGCGAACTGCCCCGCCGCGCTGTACGACATGCGGGTCTGCGAGTTCGTCCCCCACGGGCTCGTGTAGATACCGAGGTTGACCGGCCGGCCGCCGAGCTCCTGGGCGACGTACCAGTCGAGGCTCTGGCCGCGGCTGGCGCTCCCGGCGTTGCCGCCGCCCGTGAGCATGTTGACCATGCCGGGCTCGTGGTTGTCGACGCCCTTGAAGTCGATGCCGTCGCAGAGGATGAGATCGGACTTATGCGCTGCGAGCGGCTCGAGGATCGAGCCCGCAGGGAGAGAGAAGCTCGATCCCGAGCCCGTCGGCCGCCAGAGATGATGATGAGTCCCGTTGGGGGAGAAAAAGACAACCAGGTTGCGAGCAGTCCCACCGTCGGCGCGAAGCTGGCTGATCCTCCCGAGGAACGGAGCGGCGAGGAGACCAGCGCCCAGGCCGGCGACGAAGCGACGTCGGGATATGCGGTTCATGCACGCGGGCTTTGCAGAGGCCGTGCCCCGCGAGGCGAGCGGCGCCGAGGACTCGAATTCATCGAAGAATAACAGGGCCACATGTCGCCTGAACCCGGAGCGGTTCTGGGCGCGGGATCCAGGCGATTCCGAGGGCGATCCTGGACTGAAACGAGTTCGGCGCACATGCACCACAATGCGTGAGCCTCTGCGCCACAGGAGAAGTCGCAATTTTATCTTCCGGACATCCTTTGTACCTCGGCCGCTCAACACCTCCTCGTCCGAGCACAGCCACGCAGCGAGCTCGGCAGTATCTGGTACGGTCACATCGGTACAATCGGCAGGACGCTCCGCGGCGCGGCCGCCCGACCCGACGCCGGGACCCGCAAGCCGTCCGCGTGGTGGCCGCGTGGAGCATCCCGGGATGGGCAGGAGGCGCCGCTCGTGCGATGAGCTAGGGCCCCATCGCGGGGGCAGACCTCGCCCGCGGGCCTCCGGATGGCTGTAGCGCTCCCCACGAGACCGTGCCCCACGCACGCCCCACCAGAGGGACGGGAGCGCGCGCCTGCTCCGCAGCGGCCGCGGCGCAAGGCGCCCTGCGCGCTCGCGCTGCTCGCGCTTGTCACGTCCCTCGGCGGCCCCCACGCGGCGGCAGCGCGCGCGCCGGACGCGCCGTCGGCCGGCCCGCCCGCGCCGAGCGCGCAGCCTGGCGCGCCCCCCGACGAGGCCGCCAGCCCGCCGGCCGAGGGCCGCCCCGTGGTCTCGCCGGTGCAGCGCCCCGACGAACGCGACGCCCCGCAGCGCGCCTGCTCGTTCACGTTGCCCGTCTGCGTGCACGCGCCCGCGGACGTCCCCGGCGCCGCCCTCCTGGAGAGCCTCGCTCACCTGGAGGCCGCGATGCGCGCCTACGACGCGCTCGGCCTGCCGAGGCCGCTCCCCGACGGCGCGCGGGGCGGCAGCCCGTCGTACGATCTCTACCTAAAGCGGGGCCCGCGCCGCAGCCCCGCGCGCGTCGGGCACGACCTGCGGGCGGTCGGGGAGCGGTTCGACGCCGCGAGCGCGTTCGCTTTCATCGCGGCGCCGGGGCGCGGCGGGTGCACGAGCGCGTCCGACGCGGCGTATGCGCTCGGGCACGCCGTCGCCGTGCGCCTCGACGCCGGGGCCGAGGAGGGCGCGCTCGCCATGGCCGCGAGCTACCTCGCCGCGATCGCGGCGCCCTGCGCGGCCGAGGAGCTCGCCGCGATCGACGCCTTCCAGCGCGCCCCCGAGCGGGCGCTGACGGGCGCGGCGCTCGGCGCGCTCGACGGCGCCCTGCTCTTGCCGTGGTACCTCGACGACGCCTACGGCACCGGGACGCCGGCGCAGGTCGCGATGTCGCTGCTCGCCATCGCGGCGCAGTCCACGCCCGCAGGCGCGGCGCGCTTCCGCGCCGAGCCCGACACGTTCGACGCGCTCCGGGCGTCGCTCAGGTCCCGCGGCGAGGACCTCGACGACCTGCTCCTCGAGCTCGCGATCGCGCGGGCGTTCCTGGGCAGCCGCAGCGACGGCGCCCACCTGTCGGACGCCGAGCGGTTCGGCGACTTCGGCCGGGTGCGCTTCGAGTGGTCGCTGCCCTACGCCACGCTCCCGCGGCGGGTCGCGCCCCTGCGACCGATCGAGCCGACCGGCGCCACCTATGTGTGGCTCGATCTCTCCGCGGAGAACGCGGGCGCTCGGCCGGACCTGAAGGCGGCCGAGATCACCTTCGTGGCCGACTGGGAGCTGCCCGCGCTGTTCCGCTGGGCGATCGTGAAGGTCGACAGGCAGGGCGCCGAGGCCGGCCGCGTCGAGGTGGCCGGCATCTTCGGCAGCAGCCGCGCGCAGCGCACCGTGGTCGGGCTCGACGGCCTCTCGGGGCTGCTCCTCGTGGGGGTCAACGCGGGGAGCATGATCCGGAGCCGCCCGTTCGACCCCGACGATGCGCCCTTCATGCCGCACGCCTACACGGTCTGGCTCTCGAAGTAGGCGTCACGGCCGCGCCTCGTCGCCCCTCGGGGACAGGTGCTGCGCGAACCATTCGCCCGCGAGCCGGGCCACCGCCGCGAGCGCGCCCGGCTCCTCGAACAGGTGCGTCGCCGACGGCACGACGGCGAGGCGGCGCGGGCCGGCGAGGCGCTCGAGCGCGTCCTGGTTCAGCGCCAGCACCGCGGTGTCCGCGCTGCCCACGATGAGCAGCGTCGGAGCCCGCACCCTGGCCAGGGCCGCGCCCGCGAGATCGGGCCTGCCGCCGCGCGACACGACGGCGCCCACGGCGCGAGGCCGCGCCGCCGCGGCGATCAGCGCGGCCGCCGCGCCGGTGCTGGCGCCGAAATAGCCGACGCCGAGATGACGGAGCTCGGGGCGCGCGAGCGCCCAGTCCGTCACCCCGATCAGCCGCCGGGCGAGCAGGTCGACGTCGAAGCGGAGGCGAGCGCTCCGGCGATCTTCCTCCGCGTCGTCCTCGGTGAGCAGGTCGAAGAGCAGCGTGGCCAGCTGCCATCGCCAGAGCGCCTCCGCGACGGAGCGGTTGCGAGGGCTCTTGCGGCCGCTGCCGCTGCCGTGGGCGAAGAGCACGAGGCCGACCGCCCTCTCCGGGACCGCGAGATCCCCGGGCAGCGCCGCCGTCCCCGCCTGGACGCAGAGCGGCCGCTCCGCGCCCTCCGGCGGCGGCAGCTCGCGCTGCGCCTCGGCGAGCAGCCGGACGACCGCCTCGTCGGAGGTCTGCGAGAAGTCGTCGTAGTAGGCGCCGATCGCCTGGAGGCCGGGGTCCTCCTCGATGCACGCGGTGCCGTCGACCTCGCGGCAGAGCGACGACAGGCTCGACGGCGCGGCGACCGGCACCGCGAGCACGAGCCGCCTCGGCGAGCGCCTGCGCAGGTCGCGCAGCGCGGCCCGCACCGTGCCGCCGGTCGCGATGCCGTCGTCCACGACGATGACCGTCCGCCCCTCGATGAGGGGCATCGGCCTGTCACCCCGGAACCGGCGCACCCCCCGCTCCACCTCGGCGGCCTGCTGCTCCGCGACCTCGGCGAGCTCCGCCTCGGTGATCCCGAGCAGCGCGACGAGGCTCCGGTCGATGTACACCTCGCCCCCCTCGGAGATCGCGCCCACGCCGAGCTCCGGCTGCCCGGGTGCGCCGAGCTTGCGCACGATCCACACATCGAGCGGCGCGCCCAGCGCGCGCGCCACCTCGTAGCCCACCTCGACGCCCCCTCGCGGCAGGGCGAGCACGAGCGGCGCCTCGCTCCTGTACCCCGAGAGCAGCTGCGCGAGCCTGCGCCCGGCGTCCCTGCGATCCTCGAACAGCTTCGCTCGACCCATCGCCGCCTCCCCTCACCTCCGCCCCTCTCGACCTTTCAAGAGCGGTGCCGCGCGGGTCACGCACCGCGCTGGCGCGGGGCGGTGGGGGACGGGGCCGAGCGCCGGCGCGAGCTCAGCCGCGCGGCGCCGCGCGGCGGCCCGTCAGCCGAACAGGCTCCACTCGTCCTCGATGAGCGAGAGCGCGTTGAGCAGCTCGAGCGCGAGCTCGCGCTCGAGCCACTCGTCGACGCGCTGGCCGGCCGCGACGGCGCTGAAGCACGCGCGCGGGATGCGCTTCGCGAGGTGCATCAAGCACGAGCCGGTCCGGTCGAGGCGCGCGACCCAGTCGGTGTCGCGGTAGGCGTACCTGGCCTGGTGGAGCAGCGAGTCGCTGAGCGCGGAGATCCTGTCGCGGATGACCTCGGCGGGCTCGGCGCGGGACGCGATGGCCTCGCGGATCTCGCCGATGGCGCGCAGCACGAGGCCGACCGGCGCGCCGGGGTGGAACGAGGCGCGCTTCGGCGAGAACGTCAGATCGTCGAGCGCCAGGAAGTACAGGGCCTGCGGCGAGGACACGCGGTAGAGGTACGCCGCGCCGCAGGCGTCGGCCGACCTCATCGCGATCTGCCAGGCGCCCTCCTCGTCCACGCTGTCCTGCTCCGCGGGCATCCCGTCGAAGCGCTCGATCCTCGTGCTGCTGGCGAGCGGATCGGCCCACGCCATGACCAGGACCGACGTGGCGCGCGACCAGCTGCATAGCAGGCGCGCGCCCGCCTCGGCGGACACGCGGCCGCCCGGCGCGATCCAGACGAAGCGCCCCTCCTTGAGGTCGGCGCGGTACTCGTGCTGTGAGGCGCCGTGATCGGCGAGCTGCTGGAAGAGCTCCTCGCCCCGCGCCGCCCAGCGCTGGGCGAGCGCTTCCTCGGCGCTGCCGGACGGCGTGTCGTCCCAGTCGAGCTCCGGCGGACGGGGAGGCGAGAGCTCCGCGTCGCCCGCTTTGCTCTTGGCCTTCGCGGTGCTCTTGACCTTCGCGGTCCGAGGTCGTCGCTTCGGCGGCGCGGCGCGGGGCTGCTCGTCGGCGCGCGCCCTCGCGGCGCCCTTCCTCGGCGCGGCCGCTCGCTCCTTCGCGGCGCCCTTCCTCGGCGCGGCCGCTCGCTCCTTCGCGGCGCCCTTCCTCGGTGCCGGCCGCTCCGTCGCGGCGCGCTTTTTCGGCGCGGCCCGTCGCTCCGCCGGAGCGGCCTCCACAAGCGCGGCGGCCCCCTTCGCCCTCTTGGCTGTGGCCCGCGCGCTGACGGGCGACCGCTCCTGCCTGTCGCGCAGCGCGGCCGGCGAGCCCGCATCGGCGACGCCGCGCTGGCCTGCCTTGTCACGAGGCTGCGCGCGTGCCCGCCCGGTCGATGCCTTGACGGTGCGCCTGGGTTCGGCCGAGGTCCCTCGACCGCGCGGTTTGGGCATTGGGACAAGGTATCACGAGCTCGGCGGGCGATACCGATGGACGCGCCCCGAGCAACGCGCATGGCGAACGGAAGGTCAGTCGACCGAGCGCCAGGCCGGAAGCCCGCGGCCCAAGCTCGGTCTGCCTGGCCACGTTCAGCGCACGTGCGTTTGCGTTCAGTTTGCGTTCAGTTTGCTTCCGTTCGCTTCACTGAGGGCGCGGCGCACGACCTTCTTGAATTTCGCGAGCGGCTGGGCTCCGCTGACCAGGTAACCGTTGATCACGAACCCCGGAGTCCCGGTGATGCCGGCGCTCCGCGCGGTCTGCGCGTCGGCCTCGACCGCGGCTCGATGGGTGCGCTCGTCGAGCGCCCGGGCGAAGCGCGCCGCGTCGAGCCCGAGGCTCGCGGCATGCTGCTCCAGGGCCGCGCGATCGAGGTTCGAGGCGTCATGGGCCTTGAAGAGCCGATCGTGCATCTTCCAGAAGCCGGCCGGCCCCTGCTGCGCGAGCGCCTCCATGGCCGCTTCGGCCGCCAGCTGCGCTTCGGGGTGGAAAGGGAGCGGCAGGTGGCGGAAAACCACACGGACCTTGCCCGGGAAGGCCTTGATGAGCTCGTCCATCGTGGCGCCGCCGCGCGCGCAATAGGGACACTGGAAGTCGGAGAACATCTGGATGACCACCTTGCCGGCGGCAGCGCCCTTGCCGGGGTGGCCCTTGGACGGGGGCGGGACGGACACCTTCGGTGGGGACGCCGGCGGGACAGCTTGCTTCTGGATGGACTCGTAGACCTTCGCGCGCGGCGTCCCTGCCACGACCATGGCCTCCGCCTTGGCGATCTCCTCGTCGATGAGCGCCTGGAACTTCTCGATCGGCTGCGCGCCGACGAGCCGGCGTCCATTGATGAAGAAGTGCGGGGTCCCCGCGGCGCCCAGGTCGTCCGCGAGATCCATGTCGGCCTCGATCTTGGCCGCGTGCTTGCGCGAGGCGATGGCGCGCTTCACCGCCGCCACGTTCAGCTGGAGATCCGCGGCGAGGGCCTCGAGCGCCGCGTCGTCGAGGCCGGCCTCGACGGCGAGGAGGCGGTCATTGGCCTGCCAGAAGGCGGCGTCCCCCTTCTGGGCCCGAGCCTCGCGCGCGAGCTCCGCGGCGGGCTCGGCGCGGGGGTGGAACGGCAGCGGGTTGTCCTTCCACACGACGCGCAGCTTGTCGCCGTACTGCGCCGCGAGCTTCTCGACCGTCGGCGTGATCCGCCTGCAGAACGGACACTGGTAGTCGCTGAACAGCACCATCGTGACGAGCGCCGTGTCCTTGCCGCGCGCGGGCGAGTCCCCGACGGGCACGAGGTGCACTGTCCTGCGCTCTTCCTCCTCCTCGGCGTCCTCGGGCTCCGCGGCGGGCGGGGCGAAGCTCTTCTTCGCGAGCGCCGCGTACACCTGCTCCGGCGGCGTCCCCTCGGCGCGGAGCGCCCGCGCCGAGGCGAGCTGCGCGTCGATGATCTCGGCGAACCGCTCCGCCGACTCCGCGCCGACGAGGGCGACGCCGTTGACGAACGACGCCGGCGTGCCGTTCACGCCGAGCCGCGCGGCGAGCGCCATGTCGGCGTCGACCTTCTGCGCCGCCGCGCTCCGCTGAACGAGCTGCTTGACCTGGCCGGGGGTCACCCCCGCCCGCCGGAGCGCCGCGGCCTCGAGCTCCGGCGAGAGCCGCTCGTCCGCGCCGAAGATGGCGTCGTGAAACGCCCAGAAGGCGCTGGGACCGGCGTGCGCGAACACCGCCATGGCCGCCTCGGCGGCCGGCCGAGCCTGCCTGTGGAAGGCGAGCGGGAAGTTCTTCCACACGATCCGCAGCTGCTCCGGGCCGTAGCGCCGCTCCAGCTGCCTCAGCGTGCCGTCCAGGTGCTTGCAGAAGGGGCACTCGAAATCGGAGAACACGACGATCGTCACGGGCGCGAGCCGGCTGCCGCGCGCCGGATCGGCGCGGGTCACCGGCACCGGACCGGGGTCGCCCTCCGCGACCATGACATCGTCGAGCGCCGCGCCCGCCCCCGACGGCTGCGCCGCGGCCCCGCCGGCCTTCGGCTGCGAGGTGCCCGGAGGGGGCGGCGGGAGAGCGGAGCTGCAGGCCAGGGCGAAGATCAGCGAGAGCCAGGCGACGGCGACGATGGCGCGGCGGAGCATCGCGCGAGTGTACCCCCGTTCCGTGATGGCGCCGTCGCCGCGCGCGCCTCGCTGCGCCCGGCGCGGAACGTCCCCTCGCGTCGTGCGTCGTTGAGGAGGAACGGAGAGGTGAACGGAGACGTGAACGGAGACGTGAACGGAGACGTGAACGGAGACGTGAAGGGAGAAGCCCCGGCCAGGCACGATTGACGCCCTCGCCGCCTTCGGCCATGACGGGCCCGGCGCGCCGCTCGGCCGCGCCAGGAGAGCGCACCGGGAAGCCATGCAGAAGGTCTACAGCGCCGCCCGCATCCAGCCGGAAGAGCACAGGGACGTCCTCGCGCAGCTCTGGAAAGAGAACCTCGCCCACGGCGAGGTATCGCAGGAGCTCGTGGAGCGGCGGATGCGCTGGTTCCAGGAGCAGAACCCGGCGGGCCCGCCGCGGACCTGGATGGGCTTTCACGGCCCGGAGCGGGAGATCATCGGCAGCGGCTCGTTCTACCCGCGCGACCTCTACGTCAGCGGGCGGAAGCTCAAGGCCGGCGTGCTCGGCGACTTCGGCGTGACCAGGGCGCACCGCATCGCCGGGGCCGCCATGAGCATCCAGCGCGAGCTCGCGAAGGGCTGCCGCGACGCCGGGGTCGACTTCCTGTTCGGCTTCCCCAACAAGGCGTCATTCCCGATCTTCCAGCGCGCCGGCTACAAGAAGATCGCGGACTCCACCCTCTGGGTCCGCCCCCTCATGGCCGCGTACAAGCTGAACGAGCTCGCCGCCTCGTCGGCCGGGGAGCAGCGGAGCACGGTGAGCGCGGTGGTGCAGCGGGTCGCGGAGCGGGCGGCCTCGGCGGTCCCGCACCCTCGCTGGCGCGCGCTCTGGGAGGCGGCGGCGCCGGGCGACCCGCCAGCCCCCCTCACGCAGGCGCTGTCGACGGCCGCCGAGCGCGTCGTGCAGCGAGCGACGGTGAAGCCGGACAACGCCCTGGTGCGCGCCGCCGGGCGCGCCGTCGACGCCTCCATGGCGCTCCGGGACGCCACAGCGCTGCTCGCGAAGGGCAGCCGCGTGCGCACCGAGCTCGTGGACGCCGCCGACCATCGCTTCGACGAGCTGTGGTCGCGGGCGAAGCCCTCGCCGATCGCCGGCGAGCGGAGCGCCCAGTTCCTGAACTGGCGCTATGCGCCGCTCGGCAACACGCGGCACCGCTTCTTCTGCATGCTCGACAGGCACGACGGGCGGCTGCTCGGCTACGCCGTCTACTCGGTGCGGAACAACAAGGTCGAGATGACCGACGTGTTCTGCGAGGACACCGGCCCCCTGCTCGACGCCCTGTTCCTCGAGTTCTGCCAGGCGATGCGGCGCGAGGGGCACGTCTCCGTGGGGATGCTCCTTGTGACCCCCCCTTCGTTCAGCGCGCGCCTGCGGGCGCTCGGCTTCTTCTCCCGCCCCCACCCCCCGAGCGTCGGCTCGCGGTGGCTCATCGTACATCTCGACCCCAGCTTCCCGGACGAGCTGCGGCGCGTGCTGCTCGACCCGGACAGCTGGTTCATGACCGACGGCGAGCTCGACGTCTGATCGGCCAGGCGCTCACCCCCCCGGGGATCCCACCGATCCGCTGGACCACCTCCTGCCGCCGGTTACCCTTGCCTCTCCATGGATAACGAGGCGCCCGCCCTGTCCATCGCGCGGCTGCGCTCCCTCTGGGACACCGAGGTGGATCCCTCCGCGCGGCGCGCGCTCACCGCGGCGGCCTTCGCGGGGCTGTTCGGCGCGGCGCACGTGGCGCGCGTGGGCTCCCCGCTCGCCCGCGGGCTCGCCGGCGCAGGCCTCGCGGCGCTGCTCGCGGCGGTCGTCGCGCGGGCGATCCTCGCGCGGCGGCGGCGCGGCGACGCCCGGCGCACCGTGCGCGAGATCATCGGCCGCACGGACGAGGCGCTCGGCGCCGCCACCCTGAGGGCGCTCTCGCTCGTGGATCGCGCCTCGGCCGACGATCGGGTCGGGTCGCCGGAGCTCGCCGGCCTGCACCTCCGGCGCCTGCTCGGCCGCGCCTCGCAGGCGCGCATCCTCGCGCGCGCGCAGCAGGCGGCCGCGCGGTGGGCGAGCGCGGGCCTCGCCCTCGGCGTGGCGGCGCTCGCGGCCGCCGCGATCGAGCCGTCGCGCGTCGTCGAGGGGCTCGACGTCCTCGCCGCCCGCGGCGGCGAGGCGCCGCTCGATCTACCGTGGCTCGAGGACGTCGAGATGATGGCCACGCCGCCCGAGTACCTGCACGAGGGCCCGGAGGTGCTCCTGCCGTTCGCGACGACGATGCAGCCGCGGGGGACCGTGATCACGATGCGCGGCCGCCCGATCCGGGGCGGGCGCGCGCTCGTGCTGACCGACGGCGGCGCCGAGGTCCCGTTCGTGGACGACGGCAAGGACGGCGTGATCGCCCGCTGGACGCTCGGCGAGTCGACGACCCTCCAGGCGGCCGCGCGCTTCGGGCAGGTGCGCGTCCGGCAGGCCGACGCGCAGCGCGTCGTGTCGATCGCCGACGACGCGCCGCGCGTCACGCTCGAGGGCGCGCCGCGCACGGTCAGGATCCTCGACGAGCCCAGCATCCCGCTCCGCTACGAGATCACCGACGATCACGGCCTGCGCGAGGTCGATCTCGTCCTGCGCGCCGGCGCGAAGGAGGAGCGCCGGGTGCTCTCGCGTCCGGCGGGGGACGCGAAGATCGACCGCGGAGGCTACGAGCTCAGGGCGCGCGATCCGTTCTTCCGCAGGACGTACGTGCCCGTCGAGGTGCGGATCGAGGCGCGCGACAACGACCCGATCGAGGGCCCGAAGTGGGGCAGGAGCGAGGCGATCCTGGTCATCCCGCCGCAGGTGGGCGAGCCCGAGGCGCGGCGCTACGTCGCGCTCGCGAAGGCGCGCGACGCGCTCACCGACCTGCTCGCGGACCGCATCGGCCAGAGGACGCCGGACGCGGTCGGCGCCGCGGCGCACGCGGCGCGCGAGGCCGAGGTGCAGGCGACCGCGAAGGCGGAGGTCGAGCGGGCGCTCGCCGCCGACTACGGCGGGCTCCGGGTGCGGGGGCGCATCGCGTCGCTCGCGCGCGGTCAGCTGGCGAGGCTCGACGAGGCGCTCGCCGCCGAGCGGAGAGCGACCACGCGCGCGGCGCACCAGGGGCTGCTCGACGAGACCGAGGGCGTGCTGCTCGCGTTCGACGCCGGCCTGCGCGGCCTCGGCTCCCGGGACGCCCGGGCCGTCGCGCAGCGGCTCGCCGACGTCGCGGACGAGGCCGCGGCCGCGGCCGAGCTCCTGGGCGGCGGCGATCGCGAGGGCGGCGAGGTCCGCCTCGAGGCGGCCGTCACGGTGCTGGGCGGCGGGGGGGTCGAGCTGAGCAAGATCGGCGAGCTCGGCCTCGACCTCGGCGAGATCGTCGCGAACGACCTGCGCAGGATCGCGCGCGCCCGCGGCGCCGGCGACTGGATGCACGCCGAGCTCGCGGCGCGCGACCTCGCGGCGCGGCTCAGGCGGCCGGAGCCCTCGTTCGGCGGCGGCGGCCGCGGCGGGGTGGAGTCCGGGGCGCCGCGCGGACCCGAGCCCGGCGACGCCTCGAGCGCCGACGAGAGCGTCGCGCAGAGCGAGCGGGACCTCGAGGAGCTCGCGCGCGATCACGCCGCCGAGGTGAACGCGGTCGCCGAGGAGCTCACGCGCGCGTCGCGGCCCGAGGACATCGCGGCGCTCCGCGAGGAGGCGAAGAGGCACGCGGAGGCGATCCGCGAGGCGGTGCGGGATCTGCCGCAGCCGGGCGGGGCGCCGGGCTCGGCCGAGTCCGCGGCGGCGGCTGGCAGGGAGCAGGCCGAGGCGATGGCCGGCGCGCTGGAGCAGGTGCGCCCCGAGGAGGCGGTCCGGAGCGGCCAGGGCGCGATGCGCTCGCTGGGCGAGGCGAAGCGGCTCGGCGCGCAGGGCGGCGGCTTCTTCCCCGAGGAGCGGGCCGGCCGCGAGGCCGCCGAGGCGCAGCAGGCGCTCGCCGAGGAGCTCGCCTGGGCCGAGGAGGCGCTGCGCAGGCTGCGGCAGGCTGCAGCGGGGCGGGCGCGGGAGGGCCTCGCGAGGTCGAGCCAGCGCGAGGGCTCGCTCGCCGATCGCGCGCGCGATCTGCGCAAGCGGGGCGAGCGCGGCGACGGCCGCATGCCGGAGGAGATGCTCGAGCGCCTCGACGAGGCCGAGGAGGCGATGCGCGACGCGCAGCGCGCCCTCTCCGAGGGGGACGGCGAGCAGGGCAACGAGCGCCAGCGCGACGCGCAGCGGCTGCTCGAGATGTCGCGCAGCGAGGACCAGGGTCAGGAGGGCGACGCCGAGTCGGAAGGGGAGCGGAACATGGCGAGGAAGGCCGACATCCCGGACAAGGACAAGCACAAGGGCCCCGAGGAGTTCCGGCGGCGCGTCCTCGATGGGCTCGGGGGCGCCTCGGATCCGCGGCTGAGAGAGGCGGTCAAGCGCTACGCGGAGGGGCTCCTGAAATGAGGCGCATCGACGGTGCAGCGGTCCCGGCCAGGGCTCCGCGCAGGGCGACGGCCATGGCGAGGCGCGGCCTCAGGGCGGTGATCCTCGCCGCGCTCGCGACCGTGTCGGCGACGGCGTCCGGCCGCATCACGGTCGGCGATCTCGATCGCGCCGTGCGGGCGCGGGCCGCGATCCTGGAGATCGACGCCCCGGCGGCGCGGGACATCCTGAAGGGGGCGGATCCAGCCGACCCCGCGCTCGCGATCGAGCGCGGCCGGCTCGCCATCTACGAGGGCGACTGCGACGCCGCGTCGGCGATCCTCGCGCGCCCCGATCTCGCGGCGACGGCGGAGGGCGCGGCGCTCGGGGACATCGCGCGCGGCTGCGCCCGCGCCACCGCGGCGACCGTCGTCGTGAACGACGAGGCGCGCGGCGTCTGGGTGCGGCTCCAGGACGACGAGGATCGCGCGCTCGTGCCGCTCCTCGTCGAGGTCGCCGCGAAGACGCGCGACGTGCTCGCGAAGGACCTCGGGGTCGAGCTCCTCCGGCCGCTGCGGATCGATCTCGTCCGGGATCAGTTCACGCTCTCCGCGATGACGGGCCTGCCCGAGGACGCGGCGCGGACGACGGGCACCGTCGCCATCGCCAAGTGGGGGCGGGTGACGATGCTCTCCCCGCGCGCGACGCCGAACGGCTATCCCTGGCTGGACACGCTCGCGCACGAGATAACGCACCTCGCGCTCTCGCGCGGGACGCGCGACAACGCCCCGCTGTGGCTGCAGGAGGGCGTGGCCAAGCGCGAGGAGGTCCGCTGGCGCGAGCCCGACCCGCTGGACGACGTGCCGTCCGCGGACGCGATCGCCTTCCTCGGCATCCGGAAGGGCCTCGGGCGCCCGCTCGACAAGATCGGCCCCTCGATCGCGATGCTCCCGAGCGCGGAGGAGGCGGCGATCGTGTTCGCCGAGGTCGCGAGCTTCATCCGTTACTGGACGAGGGAGGCGGGCGACACGGCGCTGCCGCAGCTCCTGCGCCGGCTCAAGGACGCGAGCAGCGACGCGGACCTGGAGCGAGCGATCGCCGAGATCTCCGGCGCGGACCTCGCGGCCTGGGACAAGCGCTGGCGCACCTACCTCGCCACGGTGCCGGCCGACGTGCCGCCCGACCTCGCGCCGGGCGGGGACATGCCGCACCGGCAGGAGGTCGCCAAGCGGGTGCGCCTCGGCCAGCTGCTCCACGATCGCGGCCACCACGCCGCCGCCGCGGTCCAGCACGCCCGCGCGCAGGCGCTCGCGCCGCATGAGCCGGCGGTGCGCTGCTTCCTCGCCGCCGCCCTGCTGGCCTCCGGCGAGCGGGCGAGCGCCGCGCCGCTCGTCGAACAGGTGGAGGACGTGAACAGCCGCCATGGCCGGTGGTGGTCGCTGCACGGCCTGCTCC
This sequence comes from Sorangium sp. So ce1014, assembly GCF_051521505.1. NCBI lineage: Bacteria > Pseudomonadati > Myxococcota > Polyangiales > Polyangiaceae > Sorangium > Sorangium sp. So ce1014. Next base: position 12,105,729 of record NZ_CP150356.1, on the reverse strand, counting down.
ACGGCGGCGCCGACGCGGATCGCGCCTTCTCGGCGGGCACCGCGCTCGACCCGCTGAGCCCCGAGGTGGCCTGCGAGGAAAAGCTGCCGCCGGAGCTCCCCAGCGACCCCACCCGCTCGGCCCTCTGCGAGGCCGCGCGCCGCAGGGCGCGCTAGCGCGTCGGAAGCTCCGGCGACCTCCGAGGCCGTCAGGACGAAGGGACACCCTCTGGCGCCGCGGAGCTCCCTCGGCCGACCTGGCGGCGTCCTGCGTCGAAAAGACAGCGAGACGAGGTAAACGCCGCCGCTCGGCGCAATGGCCTACGCTTGCCGGTTTCTGCGCGAGCACGCCCGCTTCGACTTCCGTCGCGCCGTAGCGCTCTCCTACGGTCGCGCGGTGACGAACACGGATCGCATCGCCCTGATGGTGGCGCTGAGCCTCGCTCTGTCGGCTCGGGCGTACGCAGGTGACACGCAGCGCGTCTCGGAGCCGCGCGGGGTCGGCGAGCCGCGCGGGGTCGGCGAGCCGCGCGGGGTCGGCGAGCTCAGCACGTCGACCGTGCTGGCGTCCGGCTTGATGCCCGCGACGGGGTTCGGCCCCTCGGTGGCCGCCACCCTCCGCTGGCTCGACGTGTCCATGTCGGTCGAGGCGCGCGTGCTCTGGGCGCTGGGCAGCGATCCGAGCGGCGCCCCGCCCCTGGCGCCGGTGAGCCGCGTCTGCGTCGGGCTCCTGTCGCTCTGCAGGCACCGGGATGGCGTTTTCGTGTGCAATTTCTTGCAGTCCGGCGTCGCCAACGCGGAGCTCGCAGGTGACCTGAAGCCGGTGGACGACGGCAACCTCCCCTGGATACTCACCTCCGGCGTGCGCGGGGGCGCCGATTGGCGCCTCTGGCGAACCGTGGAGCTGCGCAGCTTCCTCGAGCTGCATGTCGTCCTGGCGCGCCCTCATCTGAAGGTCGGCCCCGTCCAGAGGTGGCAAGCCTCCTACGTCGCGGCGGTCGCCGGCATCGGCGTGGCGTTTCGTGTGACCCCGGAGTGACGCGGGATCTCCCGGCGCTCCGAGCCGCGCGCCCGCGCAGGCCTCCGCGCGGCCGGAGGCGCGCCGCGGCCTCAGTTCTTCGTGCGGAGCGCGCGCGCCAGGGTGTTCCTGCCGACGCCGAGCCGCTTCGCCGCTTCCGTCTTGTTCCCCTCGCACGCGCGGACCATCGCCTCGACGTAGCGCCGCGTCACCTCGTCGAGGGTGAGGCCGAGCGGCAGCGCGACCTGCTCGTCGCCCTCGCGGCCCGCGTCGACGTGCGACGGGGCGCCCTCGCGCCGGCGCGCCGGGAGGTGCCCCGCGGAGATGCGGCCGTCCGGCGCGAGGGCGATCGCGCTCTCGACCCAGTGCTCGAGCTCGCGCACGTTGCCCGGCCAGGTATGGGCGCGGATGTGGCGGAGCGCGTCCAGATCGAAGCGCGGCGCGGGCCTTCCGTACCTCGTCGCGTAGACGTCCGCGAAGTGGCGGGCCAGCGTCTCGACGTCCTCGGGGCCGCGCTCGCGCAGGGCCGGCAAGTCGATCTCGACGACGCGCGCGCGGTAGTAGAGATCCTTCCGGAAGCGCCCCTCGGCGACGAGGCGCTCGAGGTCGCAGTGCGTGGCGCACACGACCCGCACGTCGGCGCGGAGCGTCTGGCGACCGCCGACGCGCTCGAAGGAGCGATCCTGCAGGAAGCGGAGGAGCTTGCCCTGGATGTCGAGCGGCAGGTCCCCGAGCTCGTCCAGGAACAGCGTGCCGCCCTCCGCGAGCTCCACCTTGCCCGGCACGCGCCGATCCGCGCCGGTGAACGCCCCGCGCTCGTGGCCGAAGAGCTCGCTCTCGACGAGCTGCGCCGGCAGCGTCGTGCAGTCGACGGTGACGAAGGGCCGCGTCTGTCGCCGCGAGTTGACGTGGATCGCCCGCGCGAACAGGCTCTTGCCGGTGCCGGTCTCCCCGCGGAGCAGCACGGTCGCGTCGGTCTGCGCCGCGAGCTGGACCTTCTCGTACACGGCGGCCAGCCGCTCGCTGCGGCCGACGATCCGGTTGAACGGCCCCTGCAGCACGACCCCCGGCCCGCCGCCCTCGGCCGCGCGTAGCGTCGTCAACATGAGCGCCCGGGCGAGCTGCGTCGCGAGCGCGACGAGGTAGCGCTCGTCCTCCTCGTCGAACGGCGCTCCCGCGCGGTTCAGCAGCTGGACGACGCCGCGGATGGGCGCGACGCCGTCCTCGCGGATGGGCGCGACGAGCATCGAGCGCGTCGTGTAGCCCGTCGCCCGGTCGGCCGACGGATCGAAGCGCGGATCGCGCGCGGCGTCGTCGACGCGCACGACCTCGCCGGTCCTGGCGACATGCCCTGCGATGCCGCGCTCGAGCGGCTGCCTGAGCGCGGGGAGCTCGGGCAGCAGGGCGACGCGCGTCACGAGATCGCCGCGCTCCGCGTCGACGAGCCATATCGTCGCGCGGTCGGCGCGGAGCGCCTTCGCGAGCCGCTCGCACGCCGTGCCGAGGAGGGCGTCGAAGTCGACCTCCCGGGCGAGGAGGGAGGCGAGATCGACGAGCAGCGAGAGGCGCGACATGGATAACGGAGCAAGATCCAGCATAGAGGGCGCCGCCCTTGTCGTCATCCGCGTCATCACGCGGCCCGCGCGAGGGCCTCGACGTGGATGCAGAGCCCCTCGCGCGCGGCGACCGAGGCAGGGAAGAGCTCGCGCGCGAGGCGCTCGATCTCGGCGACGCCAGCGTCCGTCCGCTGCGGGTCGTGGTGGAAGAGCACGAGCTGCCGCGCGCCGCACGCCCGCGCGATCTCGGCGCCCGCGATGTACGTCGAGTGCCCCCATCCGGCCCTCGATCGCCCTGCGTCGCCGCGGTACTCCTCCGGGGTGTACTGCGCGTCGTAGATGAGCACGTCGGCGCCGTCAGCGAGCGCGCGCAGCGCCGGATCGACGCAGGCGTAGTGCTCGGTGTCGGTCGCGTAGACGAGGCTGCGGCCTGCGTGCTCGAGGCGGTAGGCGAGGACGCCGCCCGGGTGGTTGAGCTTGGCGATGCGCACGTGGACCTCCCCGGCATCGAACGCCTCTCCCGGCCGCGCCTCCCGCAGGGTGAGCTGCGCGCCGAGCTCGTCCAGCCGGACCGGGAAGCTCGGCGCTGCCATCTGCGCCGAGAGCGCCTCGCGGAGGGTCCCGACCCCGTGCGTGCTGCCCACGATCGACAGCTTCGAGCTCGGCAGGTACGCCGGCACGAAGAACGGCAAGCCCTGGATGTGGTCCCAGTGCAGGTGGGAGAGCAGCACCGTGGCCTCGACCGACCCTTCCCGGAGCAGGGCGTCTCCGAGCTTGCGTACGCCTGTCCCTGCATCGAGGATGATCCGCGACGATCCGCAGCGAACCTCCACGCAGCTTGTGTTTCCGCCCACCGTCGCCGTCTCCGGCCCAGGCGAAGCGATGCTCCCGCGAACTCCCCAGAACCTGATCTCCATCGTTGTCGCGTGCCTCCTGTGCGCTCTTCAGCGACCTTCTCAGCGAGCGGCGTGCCAGGGCGCAGGCACTTGAAACGGCTCCGTTTTTCTGCTGCCCTCGCAGGGGTCGATCGAAGTTGCAGCGCGGTATCCGGAGCGGCGCTTCAGAATGGAGCGCACGGGCGGCGCGGTCTGCCCGCGCTCGCGGGCCCATTTGCGCGGAGCGGCGCTTCGCGGTTGACGCGCTCGCAACGACGTGGAGAAACGTGGGGCGCGGGGGACGGGCCTGGCGTCGCGCCACGGATCGCTCTGAGCGTCGCGCGTCGCGTCAAGGCTGAGCTCCTTCGCTGGATGGGAGGACCGCGCCGGCGCATGAAGGTTCGCCTGACCCGAGCGTTGACCGACGTCCTTCCCGAGGCCTAGCATTCCTGCACCGCTCTCTTTCCCGCATTGTTACCGTTCCGCACAATGACCGTTGCCACCTACGCCGCCGCACAGCTGTTGCGGGTGCTTCCGCGAGAGCGCATTACCCGGGCCGTTGGCCGCCTCTGCGACGCCAGAGCACCCGCCGCCGTCTTGAACGCGGTGGTCAAGCTCTACGCGCGCGCGTACCGCGTCGACATGGACGCTGCCGAGGTGCTGACGAGCCCTTACGAGAGCTTCGACGCGTTCTTCACGCGCAAGCTCCGCGAGGGGATGCGCCCTGTCTGCTCCGATCCCGGAGCCATCACCAGCCCTGCCGACGGACGCGTCGCGGCGCTCGGCCCCGTGACCGAGGGCGGGCGCCTGCTCATCAAGGGGCAGCCTTACCGCGTCGAAGACCTCGTGGGCGACCCCGCGGAGGCCTCGCGCTACGACGGCGGGCAGTTCGCGGTCGTCTACCTTTCACCGCGCGACTACCACCGGGTCCATTCGCCCGTCGCCGGCCAGGTGAGCCTCATCCGCTCGATGCCGGGGGAGCTGTTCCCGGTGAACGCGATCGGCGAGCGCCACATCCCGGGACTCTTCGCGCGCAACCGGCGTGTCGCGATCGTGATCGACACCGAGCGCCACGGACGCGTGACGGTCGTGATGGTGGGCGCGATGATCGTCGGACGGATCACGGTGAGCGCGGTCGACGCGCGCGACGTGCCGCTCGGCGTGCACACGCTCTCGCCGGCCCTTCCGGTCCAGTGCGGCGAGGAGATCGGCAAGTTCCACCTCGGCTCCACCGCGGTCATGTTCGTGGAGCGCGGGGCGGCGCTCCCCTGGAGCAGGGCTCCGGGGCCGATCCTCTACGGTGAGCCGCTCGACGGAGGGGGCAAGCAATGACGAGCGAGCGGCCGCGCAACCCCCTGGCTGCGCCCGCCCAGGAAGGCGGCGCCTCCGGAGAGCCCGGCGCGCCCCTGCCGGGCGAGGCAGGGAACGCGGCCTCGCTCGCGCCGCAGGGAGAGGGCTCGCTCCCCGCGCGCTCGTCCGCTCCACGGCCCGAGCGCACGCCCAGCGTGCGCCCGCAGCTCGCGACGACCACGCCGCTGCCGCGCCTCGACGTCATCCCGGGCATGACAGACGGAAGCTCCGGCGGGCAGCTCTCGGAGATCCCGGATCTCGATCTCGACCCGCGCATCGCCGGGCCGCCCACGGAGCGCTCGCGGCACGGCACTCCCCTGCCGGCCACGCCCACCTCCAGGCGGGCCTGGCAATCGCTGGCCGCGGAGGTGGAGCGGGCCGCGGAGGTGGAGCGCGGCGACAGCACGAAGGCCGCGCGGCGCCGCTCGCGGCGGCTCGTGAACGTGCCCGGAGACGCGGCGCAACAGGGCGACGACCAGGGCGCCGCGCACGACCAGGGCGCCGCGCACGACCAGGGCGCTGCGCACGCGGACACGGCGACGCCGCGATCGCCGGCGCTCGACGACGTGGAGGACGACGGGTGGCTGAACGCCGCCGCGAGGTCTCCCAGCGACCCGGCGCTCGAGGTGCCGAGGCCCGCCAGCAAGCCGGCGCCGCCGCCGAACCTGGCGGAGCTTGTCGCGCCGCGAGCGGTCCCGCGCCCGTCGCCGAAATCCTCGAGCGTGCCGCCGATGCCGACGCCGGGGCTCCTCATCGATCCGGACTCGGTCGCGGTGATCCGGCCGCTCCAGATCCTCAGCATCGAGTCGAACCTGCCGCCGGTCACCTCGCTGGCCGAGCCCGCCAAGCCGCCGCTGCTGACCGAGCCGACCGAGAACGAGTGGCCGCCGCTTCAGTTCAGGATCCGGCCGGAGGAGCGCCAGACCGTGCTGGGCCTCGAGCCGTACCAGGAGGGCCTGCCGGAGGGCCCGCCGACGGCGCGCGACACCGCGTTCGACTCCCTCCAGCCCGAGCCCCGACGGCCGCAGCCCTCGGGGCCGGAGATCGAGGCGCGCCCCCTCGACTGGCCGCCGGGGTCGGTTACGGACGAGCTCGCGGAGCTCGAGCCGGAGCCCGAGCTTGTCGACGACACGAAGGCCGAGCCCTCGAGCGCCTCGCCCGCGGAAGGCGAAGACGAGCCGGTGCAGGCCGACGCGAAGCGCAGCACCTTGCCGCCGAAGAGCAGCGAGATCGATCTCGAGGAGGTCGAGCCCGAGCGCGACGCCGAGATGACCGACGCAGCCCGGGCCGCCCGGGCCGACGCGCAGGCGGCGCAGCCCAAGAAACCCCCGCCTCCGCCTCCGCCCCCGCCGCGGCGCCCGCGCGCGCATGCGCTGGCCTCGCCTGATCTCGCGACGTTCACGAGCTCGGTGCCGCCGCCGCCCCTGTCCGTGCCGCCGCCGCACGGCGAGGCGTCGGCGCCCGCGCGCCCCTCCGCTCCCCCCGCCCCGCCCGCGGCGAAGCCGATCGAGCATGAGCCGAACTCCGGTCCCTCGACCGAGCCCGCCGCACGCCGGAAGCGCCCGTGGTGGGAAGAGCTCTTCGGCGACGACTTCCTGCGCACGCTCGACAAGATCGACGGCAAGGTGGTTCGCCGCGAGGTCAATTTCATCGAGGAGCGGCTCGGCGTCGAGAAGGGCGCGGTGATCCTCGACCTCGCGTGCGGCGCGGGCAGCCACGCGATCGAGATCGCGAGCCGCGGCTACAGCGTGGTCGGCTACGACCTGTCGCTCGCCATGCTCGCCCGCGCCGCCGACGACGCGCAGGACCGCGGCCAGAAGCTGAACTTCCTCCAGGGCGACATGCGCGAGATGACGTTCGAGGAGACCTTCGACGGCATCTACTGCTGGTCGACGAGCTTCGGCTACTTCGACGACGAGAAGAACCTGGACGTCCTCGCCCGCATCCGCCGCGCCCTCCGCGCGGGCGGCATGCTCCTGCTCGACATCGTCAACCGCGACTACGTGGCGTCCCGCCAGCCGAGCCTTGTCTGGTTCGAGGGGGACGGCTGCGTCTGCATGGATGAGATGCAGGTGGATTTCTTCACGAGCCGGCTCAGGGTGAAGCGCACCGTCATGTTCGAGGACGGCCGCTCGCGGGAGATCGACTACTCGATCCGCCTCTACGGGCTGCACGAGCTCGGCAAGATGCTCCACGAAGCTGGCTTCAAGGTCACCGAGGTGACCGGCCATCCCTCGCACCCGGGCGTCTTCTTCGGCTCGGAGTCGCCTCGGCTCATCATCCTTGCCGAGCGGAGCTGAGGCGCTAGGGCCTTCTCACGCATGAGCTTCGAGGCCGCGATCTCGCGCGCGCTGCCGGGGATCCCGCGCAGCACGTCCCCCGTCGATCAGATCGCCTACGCCCGCGATCTCTGGCCCCGGCACCACCTCGCCGTGACGGAGGGCCGCATCGCCGAGCACCGGCCCGGGATGATCGTCTGGCCGGCGTCCACCGAGGAGGTCGCCCAGGTGGTCCGCTTCTGCGCGGACGAGGGGCTCCCGCTCGTGCCGTACGGCGCGGGCTCGGGCGTGTGCGGCGGCGTCCTGCCGGACGACCGCACGGTCGTGCTCGACCTGAAGCGGCTCTCCCGCCGCCGCTCGCTCGATCGGCAGGTTCCCTCCGTCGAGATCGAGGCCGGCGCCCTCGGCATCCGCTTCGAGGAGGAGCTCAACGCCGAGGGCTTCACGCTCGGCCATTTCCCGTCGTCGATCCTCTGCTCGACCGTGGGCGGCTGGGTCGCTGCGCGCAGCGCCGGCCAGTGCTCCGGGCTCTACGGCAAGATCGAGGACATGGTGGCGTCGCTCGAGTGCGTCGTCGGCCGCGGCGAGGTCGTCCGCCTCGATCGGCGCGCGCACGGCCCGGATCTGACGCCGCTCCTCATCGGCAGCGAGGGCGTGCTCGGCGTGGTCACCGCCGCGACGCTCAGGCTGCATCCGGCCCCGCCGGCGCGCGCGTTCGCCGCCTTCTCGTTTCCCACCCTGGAGGCCGGATGGAACGCGATGCGGGAGATGTTCCAGGCCGGCCTTCGCCCGGCGGTCTCGCGCCTCTACGACCCGTTCGACTCCTTCATGGCCCGGCTCGGCGCGGTGCGCCGGCAGCGCGCCCACGCCGGTGCCGGCGACGAGCCGTCCGAGGGGGCGGCCGCGCGGGCGCGCGCCGGGCGAGGCCCCGGGGCCGGCGCCGCCGTGCTGCGCGGCCTGCTGCGCGCGCCGGGGCTCCTCAACCAGGTCGTCGACACCCTCGGGGCACGCGCGCTCCGCGGCGCGACGCTCATCCTCATCTTCGAGGGCACGGCGCGCGCGAGCGCGGACGATCTCGCCCGCGCCGCGGCGATCGCCGAGCGCGGCGGGGCCAGGCCGCTCGGCGAGGAGCCGGCGCGCCACTGGCTCGCGCACCGCTACAGCGTGAGCTACCGCCAGGCGCCCGTCTTCATGGCCGGCGCGTTCAGCGACACGATGGAGGTCGCCGCGCCCTGGTCGCGCCTCGACGCGCTCTACCGGTCGGTGCGCAAGGCGCTCGGGCGCCACGTCTTCGTGATGGCCCACCTGTCCCACGCCTACCCGGACGGCTGCAGCATCTACTTCACCTTCGCCGGCAGCGCGCCGACCGTCGCGGCGGCCGAGGCGAAGTACGACGCGGCCTGGCGAGCGGCCCTGGACGCCGCGATCGACGCCGGCGGCACGCTCTCGCATCACCACGGCGTCGGCCGCAGCAAGGCGCCGCGGCTCGGCGCCGAGCTCGGCCTCGGCGTTGGCGTCATCCATGCGCTCCGGGGCGTCTTCGACCCTGCCGGCATCATGAACCCTGGCAACCTGCTCCCGCGCGACGCCGCCCCCGCCGCGCGCCGCCCGCTGCCGCCGCCGCCCGCGGCGCCCTTGATCGACGGTGACTCCCTGCTCGTGCACGCCGCCGGCGCCGCTCGCATCGGCGAGGTCGAGCGCGCCCTCGAGCAGCGCGGCCTCACCCTGGCGCTCGACTTCGGCGCGGCCTCGCGCGAGCTCACGCTCGACGCGTGGATCGCGGCGGGCGCCCCCGGCGCGCCCGATCCGTGGAGCGACCCGGTCGATCACCTCGTCGCCGGCTTCACCGCGCGGCTCGCGTCCGGCGGCGAGCTCGCGGTGCGGCCCGCCCCGCGGCGCGCGGTGGGCCCGGATCTCTTCGCGCTGTTCCTCGGCGTCGGCGGGCGCGTCGGCGCCATCACGTCCGTGCACCTGCGCGCCCACGGCGCGTCGCGGCCCCGCGCGCTGCCGACCTCGCTGCCGCGGCAGCCGCCGCTCGGCCACGCCGAGGCAGCGTGGCTCGACGCGGTGGTGAGCGCCGCCCGCGACGTTCGCTGATGGCGTCCGGTGCTGGCCGGATTCAGCCCGGAGGCCAGGCCATGGGCCGTCCGCCCATGACGTGGACGTGGAGATGGAAGACCGTCTGACCGGCGTTCGCGCCGTTGTTCACCACGGTCCTGAAGCCGCTCTCCGCGATGCCGGTCAGCTCTGCCACCCGCCGCGCGGCGAGCAGCAGCCGGCCGAGGACGGCCTCGTCCTCGGCCGCGGCCTGGGCGATCCCCGCGATGTGGCGCTTCGGAACGACGAGCACGTGCGTCGGCGCCTGCGGGTTCACGTCGTGGAAGGCGAAGACGTGCTCGTCCTCCAGCACGACCTTCGACGGGATCTCCTTGTTCGCGATCTTGCAGAAGATGCACATGGTCGTCTCCTAGTACCGCGTCGTACCGCGCGTCAGAAATCCCTATCAGGATTTCTGACCGCCACCTCGCGGCGGCGCGGAGCTAGGGCGCTTGCGTATCGCGCCGCTCCCGGTCGCGAGGCATCGCCCTTGTCGCAGGATCCGGCTCTCCCGGCTCCCCCTGCCCAGGACTTTCCACGGCTCCGCCGTGCCCGTCGCTGGGCAGCAGCCGGGCGAGCGCGCGCTCGATCCGAGAGGTATCCGCTGGCTCCGGGAGCAGGTCGTCGGGCAACGCGGCGCCCGCCGCCGGGCTCGGCGCAGCGCCTCCGTCGTCCTGCTGCCCGGCTCGCGGGACCGCCCCGCGCGCGACCGCGATGCGGAGCACTGCGAGCTCGAGGTCGTCGAGCGCGGCGGTGCGCTTCAGCCCGAGCGATGGCACGTCGTAAGTGAGCCGCGCGCCGCCGCTCGCCTCGGGCGCGAGCCCGGCGCGGCACGCGCCGGCGACCAGCTGCCGCACGATGCTCCTGAGCAGCGCCGCCCGCCGCCGCACCCGGCGCGCTGCCGGGTCGGCGTAGAGCGAGAAGAAGCGGTTTCGCGAGAATGTGGACGGCGCCAGCACGAGCGCGACGAACAGCGCCTCCAGATCGATGGGCGGCGGCGCCCTCACGTCGCGGGCCCCACCGCGCCCGCGGCCTCCGAGAGCCCGCCGCGCCGCAGGAGCTCGGCCTGACGGTGCGTGCGCAGCGCGCCGATGAGCTCGTCGAGATCCCCTTCGATGATCTTGTCGAGCTTGTGCAGCGTGAGGCCGATCCGGTGATCCGTCACCCGGTTCTGCGGGAAGTTGTAGGTCCGCACCTTCTGCGCGCGCTCCCCCGTGCCGACCATGGTCCTTCGCTCGGCGCTCTGGGCCTCCTCCTGCCGGCGCTGCTCCAGCTCGAGCAGCCGGCTCCGGAGCACCTTGAGCGCCTTCGCCTTGTTCTTCAGCTGGGAGCGCTCGTCCTGGCACTTCACGATCATGCCTGTCGGCAAGTGCTTGATCTGCACGGCGCTGTTCGTCGTGTTGACCCCCTGACCGCCGGGGCCCCCCGACGCGGCGATCGAGATCTCCAGATCCTTGTCGTCGATGTGCACGTCGACCTCGTCCGCCTCGGGGAGGACGGCGACGGTCGCGGTCGAGGTGTGGATGCGCCCCTGCGTCTCCGTCGAGGGGACGCGCTGCACGCGGTGAACGCCGCCTTCGTAACGGAGGTGGGAGAAGACGTCCTGCCCCGTGATCAGCGCCGCGACCTCCTTGTAGCCGCCGGCCGAGGCCTCGCTCAGGTTGAGCACCTCGACCTTCCACCGCTTCGTCTCCGCGTAGCGGCAGAGCATGCGGAAGAGGTCGGCGGCGAACAGCGCCGCCTCCTCGCCGCCCTCGCCGCTCCGGATCTCGATCACGGTGTTTCGCGTCTCGTTCGGGTCCTTCGGCAGGAGGAGCACCTCGAGCTCACCGGCGAGCCGCTCCCGCTCGAGCTCGAGCTCGGGCAGCTCCGCCTGGGCGAGCTCGGCCAGGTCGGGATCGTTGAGCGCCTCCCGGTCCTCGGCGATGCGGCGCTCGACGTCCCGCAGCCGAGCGAAGGCGGCGACCACCGGCTCGATCTCGGTCCGCTCGCGGTTGAGCCGCTGGAGCTCGGCCGGCGCCGAGAGCACCGCAGCGTTGCACATGAGGTGCTCGAGTTCCTGAAAGCGGCGCTGGACCGCCTCGAGTTTCGCGATAGGTAGCATCTGCAATCCGAAGACGGCGCGGAGTTGGACGGCGGCGGCGAGGCGTGCGGCGGCGCCGGTGCGCGCTAGCCGGGGGCGCCAGCGTAGCCGGGGTCGGCCAGCAGCTTGGAGTAGTCCTCGAACACCCGATCCGGCTGGGCCGGAGCGGCCACCGACTCCTCCCGCCAGAGCGTCGCGCGGAGCGAGGCGAGGGCGACCTCCAGCTGCGCGTCCTCGGGCTCCGCCGTCGTGATCTTCTGGACCAGGAACCCCGGCCAGAGCAGCGCGCGGAGCGGGCCGGTGGTGCAGTAGCGCGCGAAGATCCGCTGGATCTCGAAGGTCACCGCGGCGATGAGCGGGAGGAACGGCAGCTTCATCAGGAAGAAGCCGACGCTCTCGACGAGCCGGCCGCCGGGCAGCTTGGGCAGGAACGCCGCGAGGGACGCCCCGGCCACCGAGAACACAACGATCGACACGAGCGCCACCATGACCAGGAAGGTCGTCCCGCAACGAGGGTGCATGGCCGTCTTCCGGCGCGCGTTCTCGACCTCGAGCGCCTCGCGCGCCTCGTAGGTGGAGATCGCCTTGTGCTCCGCCCCGTGGTACTGGAAAACGCGCCGAACCTCGGAGATCTGGCGGATCAGGAGGAGGTAGGTGACGACGATGGCCAGCTTCGCCACGCCCGTGATCGCCTGGAACCCCGGCGACGTGACCTCCAGCTGGAGGCCCAGGAGCTTGTTGACCAGCTCGGCGCCGGCCTGAGGCGCCGCCACGAAGAGCAGGACGGCGAAGAGGATCGGGATCACGCCCATCCCCCCTCCCCGCTTCTTCCCGTCCGCGCCGCCTGCGCCAGGGCTGCCCGAGATCTGCGCGGGCTCCCCGTCCTGCGTCGCGATCGCGGCCATGCTGAGCGCCAGCGAGGTGAGGGTCGCTCCGCTCGCCTGTCCGGCGCTCGAGCGCTTGGACGCCGGGCCCTTGGTCGCGGCCGCCTCTTCGGCCGAGAGATCCTGCTCGTAGAGGTCCGCAGACCACCGGAGCGCCTGGGATCCGAGGCGCAGCGACTCCACGAGCGTCGCGACCCCCCGCACGAAGGGCCAGGTGCGTGGCCCCTTCGAGATCGCGGTCATCGGCTGCTCGCGCACCACGAGCTCCCCCGAGCGGCGCCGGCAGACGATGGCGACCGAGCTCGGCGATCGCATCATGACCCCTTCAATCACCGCTTGGCCGCCAATATACGGACGTGCAGGCTGATCGCTCATACGCGTTCCAATCTAGCGCATAACGCGGCGGGCGCATCGCGCCCGGCCGACCAGCGCCGCGAATGTGGATGGGCGAGGTCGTCCGCAGCGCGACGTCTCGACCGCCCGCCCTGCGCGGCTCGGCCGCTCGTGAACCGCGGCGAGCTCGGGACGCGCCGAGCCCTCCGCCACGCCCCGGGCGGGTGCGGCGTGACGGACGTATCTGAAAAGGAGGGATTCGGGGATGTCGGTCGGGCGGGCGTTCAGACCGCCGGCTTGGCAGCGGTCCCGTACTTCCTGCGGAAGCGATCGACGCGACCGGCGACGTCCATGATCTTGTGCTTGCCCGTGTAGAACGGGTGGCAGGCCGAGCAGACGTCGGTGGTAAAGCTGCCGCGGGTGGAGCGGGTCTCGACGACGGCGCCGCACGCGCAGGTGATCGTGGAGTCCTTGTACTCGGGGTGGATGCCGGGCTTCATGGTGAGTCCTTCGGGTGTTGCGAGGGAGGGCGCCTATAGCTCAGCGCGTCTCGGACCGCAAGAAGCCCCTCCGGCGCGCCGCTCTTCCATCTCCCCGGCCTGTGTCTCCCGGACCGGGCGTCCGGCGCGGGATGCGCGGCGGCATGTACGAACAGAGCGGCCGGGGAGGGTCCTGGCGTAGCCGGCGGAGCCCGCCGCTCCGTACCAGCACATCGGACCGGGACACCGGCACGAAGCGCTGGGCAGCACGGAGGGTGGACGACCTACGTGCGGCCCGGGGTCGCTCCGGTCAAGGGCCGGGGGACGGGCCGGGCCGCGCGCACGGCAATTGCTAGGGGCGGCGTTGACGCTCGGGTGCACATGGTTAGTTTCGCGGTCGCGAGCCAGCGAGCTCGCGAAATTCGGCGAAAGTATCCGGATTCCCAGCGGTTTTGACGGCTCTGGAGCAGAGGCTCGCGGCAGCTGTCAGCCGAGCCCTGCTGGCCGGTCGGGTCTTCTCGCCCCCCGCGGCTACCAAGCCGTCGCGCAAACATTTCTCGGAGGGTTCAACGTCATGGGCAAGATCATCGGCATCGATCTCGGCACGACCAACAGCGTCGTCGCGGTGATGGAGGGCAAGGAGCCCAAGGTCATCGTGAATGAGGAAGGCTCGCGCCTCACGCCGTCCGTCGTGGCCTGGGACGACAAGGGCGAGGTGCTCGTTGGACAGATCGCCAAGCGCCAGGCGGTCACGAACCCCACCAACACCATCTACTCGGTCAAGCGCTTCATGGGGCGCCGGGCCGAGGAGGTGCAGGAAGAGTCGAAGCGCATCCCGTACAAGGTCAGCAAGGGCAAGAACGGCGACGCCTCGATCGAGGTACGCGGCAAGCAGGTCTCGCCGCCCGAGGTCTCGGCGAAGGTCCTGCAGAAGCTGAAGAAGGCCGCGGAGGACTATCTCGGCGAGAAGGTGACCGAGGCCGTCATCACCGTGCCGGCCTACTTCAACGACGCGCAGCGGCAGGCCACCAAGGACGCCGGCCGCATCGCCGGGCTCGAGGTGAAGCGCATCGTCAACGAGCCCACGGCGGCCGCGCTGGCGTACGGGCTCGACAAGAAGAACGAGCAGGTCATCGCCGTCTACGACTTCGGCGGCGGCACGTTCGACATCTCGATCCTCGAGGTCGGCGACAACGTCGTGCAGGTCATCTCGACCAACGGCGACACCCACCTCGGCGGCGACGACGTCGACCACCTCGTGATGGACTGGCTCGCGGCCGAGTTCAAGAAGGACACGGGCATCGACGTCTCGAACGACAAGATGGTCGTGCAGCGGCTCAAGGACGCCGCGGAGCAGGCGAAGATCGAGCTGTCGAACGTGCAGGAGACGACGATCAACCTGCCGTTCTTGACCGCGGACGCCTCGGGGCCGAAGCACCTCCAGAAGCAGCTCACCCGGGCGAAGCTCGAGCAGATGATCCGGCCGCTCATCGACCGCACGCTCGAGCCGACCCGCAAGGCGCTCGCCGACGCGAAGAAGACGCCGCAGCAGATCGACGAGATCGTCCTCGTCGGCGGCTCGACCCGCACCCCGCTCGTCCAGGAGACGGTCAAGAAGTTCTTCGGCAAGGAGCCGCACAAGGGCGTGAACCCGGACGAGGTCGTGGCCGTCGGCGCCGCGGTCCAGGCGGGCGTGCTCTCGGGCGAAGTGAAGGATCTCGTGCTGCTCGACGTCACGCCGCTCTCGCTCGGCGTCGAGACGCTCGGCGGCGTGATGACCGTGATGATCTCGAGGAACACCACGATCCCGACGCAGAAGAAGGAGATCTTCTCGACCGCGACCGACAGCCAGCCGAGCGTCGAGGTCCACGTCCTCCAGGGCGAGCGCACCGAGGCCCGCTACAACCGGACCCTGGGCCGCTTCCACCTGGAAGGGATCATGCCGGCGCCCCGCGGCGTGCCGAAGATCGAGGTGACGTTCGACATCGACGCGAACGGCATCCTGTCGGTGCACGCCAAGGACACCGCCACCGGCAAGGATCAGCGCATCACCATCACGGCGTCGGGCGGCCTGAAGGAGGACGAGATCAACCGGATGGTCAGCGAGGCGGCGTCGCACGAGGCCGAGGACAAGCGGCGCCGCGAGGAGATCGAGCGGCGCAACAAGCTCGACAACCTCTGTTACACGCTGGAGAAGACGATCAGCGAGAACAAGGACAAGCTGCCGGAGGGCGACGTCTCGGCGCTGAACGGGATCATCGCCGAGGGCCGGTCGGCCATCGAGAAGCAGGACGACGCCGCCGTGACGGTGGCGCTGGAGCGGCTCGAGAAGGAGGCGCACCGGATCGCGAGCGTCATGTACGAGAAGGCCGGCCCGCCGCAGGACGGCGGGGGCGCCACGCCCGGCGCTCCGGGAGGCCAGCCGCCGCCCCCGCCCGCCGGCGGCAAGGGGAAGGATTCGGTCATCGACGCGGAGTTCGAAGAGTCGAACTGATCGCCGCGAGGTGAGCCCTCCTCGAGGGGCGTAACTGACGCAACGAGCAACGAGCGCGGCTTCGTCCGCGCTCGTTTGCATTTGCCTTCCGCGCCTCGAGCCCGCGAGGTCGGCGCGGACCGCCGGAACTCCCCCGCCGCGCTCTCCTTGGGCGTCGACTCGGATGTCAGGGAGCCGTATAACCGGCGCTCATGCGAACCCTCCTGCCGCTCGCCACCCTGGTCCTGATGGCCGGTCCCGTCGCCTGTGGGCCGTCCCCCACGCCTGCCGCGCCGACAGGAGGACAGGGAGAGGTCAAGGCCGGACCTCCCCAGGCCGCGAGCCCCGCGTTCGATCTATCCCCCGTCGCCGAGCCCGCCGACGTCGTGGGCGTGCTCCGCTGGAGCAGCCCGGCGGCCACGCTGTCGAGCATCGCCACCTGCGCCGGGCTGCCGCCGGCGCTCGCCGAGGCGGGCGCGCAGGGGCTCTCCGCGGGCGTCCTGAGCGAGCTCGTGAGCCCCTCCATCGACACGAACCAGCTCGCCGCGGTGCTCGCGCTCGACGCGCCGGTGCACCTCATCGTCGCGCTCGACGACAGCTCGAAGCGGGGCAACCCGGTCGCGGCCGTGTCGCTCGGGCTCACGTCGCTGGAGCGGGCCAGGGGCGCGCTCGAGGCCGGCGCCACCCTCACCGAGGTGAAGCCGGGCATGTGGAAGATCGGCGGCAAGGAGCGCGCGTCGTCGAGCTGCTTCCTCGCCGCGTCCGCGGGCTCGACGCCGGCGCGGCTCCTCTGCGGCGAGCGGGACCGGGATGTGACGACCCTCGGGCCTTACCTCGCGCGCACGCTGCCGACGCTCGCGCCCGGGGCGCGCGACATCCACGGCGAGGTCCGCTTCGTCCCGCTCAGCACGAAGTACGGCGACATGGCCAAGCAGCAGCTCGGCGGGCTCCCGATCCTCGCGCAGAGCCAGCTCTCGATCGGGCAGCCCCAGTTCGACCGGGCGCTCACCGACGCGACCGCCGCCGTCCAGGAGGAGCTCGAGGCGCTGATCAACGACGCGAACAGGGCGGTCGTCGATCTCCAGGTCGACAACCAGTCCTGCGTGAACCTCACGGCGGCCCTGGAGCTGCGGGGCAAGTCGTCGTGGCTGGCGCAGACGATGGCCGACGGCGCGAACCGCGCCGGGCCCGCGCCGGCGCTCTACTGGCGCGTGCCGAAGGACAGCCACGGCGCCTTCTTCGACCAGGGCTACGACCCGGCGCACTACGGCGGCATCCTGAAGACGCTGCGCGCGATGCTCGAGGGGTGGCTCGAGAAGGAAAAGATCGGCAAGCCCGCCGATCGCAAGGCGCTCGCCGACGTCCTCTCGCTGCCGATCAACCAGGCGCCCGGCGTGTCCGCCCACGGGTACTTCGACGCGCCGCCTGCCGCCGCGAAGGCCGGGAAGCCGTCGCCTAACCAGGTGTTCGACAGCATGATGGGCGGCCTCGTCGGCTGGAACCTGTTCGGGTTCGAGGAGGCGCCCGACACGCACATCAAGTACCTGAAGAACGTCGTCACCGCCTACAACACGCCCGCGCTGCGCAAGCGGCTCCCGGAGCTCGACATCGATTTGAAGGATCTGCCGACGGTCAAGACCGTGCAGGCGCCGAAGGAGCTCGGGACGAAGTCGCTCGCCGTCGAGATCCAGATCACCAACGAGCTGCCGTCGCTCGACGCCGACGCGGAGCCGGCGCCCTCCGGCAAGGCCAAGCCGAAGCCCAAGATGACGGTGACGCTGCACCTCTTCCTCATGGGTGAAGAGAAGACGACGTGGATCGCGTTCGGGCACGACAAGCGTGAGCTGCTGAGGCGGCTCGCCATGGTGAAAGCGGGCGCCCCCGACACCGAGACGCTCGCGTCGCGCCCGGGGCTAGAGAAGCTGAAGACCGGGAAGTTCGTCTCGGGTGGATTCTCGACGCTCGCCCCGATCACCCGCACGCTCCAGAGCGTGCTCGCGACGATGGACAGTCCCGGCGCGGCGCCGGTCGTGCTGCCCCCGGAAGCCCGGCGGTTCGGCGAAGCGCTGGCAAAGCTCCCCCACAAAGGGGAAGGGCTGATGTTCCTCACGACGCACGACCAAGGCGGCGCCGCGCCGCGCGCCGAGCTCTCGATCAACGTGTCGAAGCCCGTGATCGAGGACATCGGCGCGCTCCTCGCCGCGGGGCTCCAGATGGCCGGCATCACGAAGCCATAGGCCCCCGGATGCGCTATCACAGGCAGGAGCGCAGCCCAGCCCAGCACGGCCGCTCCTGCTCGGTCGTGTCCTCTGGACGACGCGCGCAGCGCGTGCGTCGTCCGCCCACGTTCAAGACCGGTACGCGAATTGCCCAGCTGCTTGAAGAGATGAGAGGAAACCAATGAACAACCGTGAAGGTGCGAGTCGCGACGGAACCAGCCCGGAGCGGCCGGAGACGTCCGAGAACACCACGGCGGCAGCCCCCATGCCGAAGCCGCCCGTGCGCCGCGCGGCGCCCGATACGGACGACTCCGATCTGCCCGAGCTGGCACCGGAGCAGCTCAGCGAGCTCAAGCAGGCGCTCGAGGAGCGCCGGGCAAGCCTCGTCGCCAACATCGATGAGCGGCAGCACGCGGAGCGCGACGTCTCGCGAGAGGTAGGCGACGAGATGGACGAGGCCAACGCCGAGGGCGCGACCTCGCTGACATCGAAGCTCCTGGAGCGCGATGTCCGGGTGCTCGCGGAGATCGACCGCGCGCTCGTCAAGATAAAGGAAGGGACCTACGGGATGTGCGAGGGCACCGGCGAGCCCATCGGCTATCGCCGCCTCAAGCTGCGCCCGTGGGCGCGCTACAGCGTCGCCTACCAGGAACAGATCGAGCGCGAGGAGCGGACCGGCGGCGGCTCCTGAGCCCGCCCTGCCAGCGCACGTCCCGCGCCGCGTCAACGCGGGTCGCGGGACGTGCGCTGGCAGGACGCTAGCTAGCGGAAGCGCGCGTCCAGCGGAGCGCTCGAGCTCGTACCGAGCGCCTTCGTCCACGCGATCACCGGCGCGCGCCAGTCAAGACCCGTCCAGCGCGGCGAGGGATCCTGGGCCTGGAAGCGAAAGCCGTCCCCGCCGTAGTAGAGAAAATCGATCGTCGCGACGGTGTAGCGGCGGTCCTCGTCCAGCAAGCGCCCATCGGACAGGGCATAGCGACCGCCGACCGACGGCGATAGGCCGACGAGCACCGCATCGCGGTGGCGGAGCGTCTCGAGGATATCGCTGCCCCGGAGCGAGCAGATGACCAGCTTGTTGTCGAACGGAAGGACGGAAAATACCGTTGCTTTCGTGATCGGTCCCCTCGGGAGGGCCTGCCGGATACCGTCCTTGTTCAGGATCGCGAGGTCGACCCCGAGCTGATCGCGCCACGCCCCTGCGATCCAGCGCTGGATCTCGGCGGAGTCGCGCTCCATTCCGTCGCTTGAATACCCGATCTGCTCGCCGAGCGCGGCGTCCAGCGCGCGCTGCCAGCCCGCGGTGGCCTTGACGAGCGCCTCATCGGGCGGGACCGCGGGCGCGCCCTCCGGGTGGGCCACGTCGACCACCTCCGTGGAGGCCGACACCACGCGCTGCTGCAGCGGACGACGCGGATCGATCTCGAGCGAGACACGGGCGTAGCTGCGCATCCGCCAGCCGGGGTTGACGAGCGGGACGCCGCCCACGCGCAGCTCGGCCTTCCTGTGGCAGTGCCCGGCGCCGACGAACGACAGGCGCCACTCGGGGTAACGCGCGAGGATCGGCTCGAGCACGTCCTGGCACTCGTGGGCGACGAGCACGAGCGCGTCCGGCGCGGCGCGCCACGCCTCGGGGATGGCGCGCGCGAGCGCCGCCTCCTCGCCCTGAATATCGATGCCTTCGAAGCGGCTCGCCGTCGCGGCCTCGCGGGTGCGCGCCGTCGCCAGGCCGACGACGCCGATGCGCAGGCCGCGCCGCTCGAACACGGCGAAGGAAGGCAGCGCGAAGGCGGAGAGCGCTGGATCCGTCACGCGCAGGTTCGCCGCCAGGTAGGTGGCCCGGGACCGTGTCCTGTTCTGGAGGAAGGCGTCCCTGCCGAAATCGAACTCATGATTTCCGAAGGCCGACGCGGCGTAGCCCATGCGCGCCATCGCATCGGCCATCGGCGCCCCCATGAAATAGGAAGAGATCGCGGGGCCGGTCCAGTTGTCGCCGCCGGAGAGCGCGAGCGTCGACGGGTCCTGGCAGGCGGGCAACGGAGGGAGGCGAGGCGAAGCCCCGGGCGCCGGGTCAGCGCAGTGGCCCTCGCGCGAGATCCACACGGCCAGCATCTCGGCTGCGCCGCCGAGCACCGTGTTCTTCTCGGTGGTGGGCAGGAGCCACCCGTGCTCGTCGGTCGTGTAGAGAAGGGTGATCGCCGCCGGAGCGCGCTCGGCCGGAGCCGGCGCCCTCGCGGCGGCCGTCGTCGCCTCCCTCGGGTCGCACGCGGCCAGGGACAGGAGCGCGTGCGCGCCGAGCGAGAGCGCGACGATCCCGCTCGCTGCGCGGGACCGTCGCGCCGCCGGCGCAGCGCTCACGGGCATCGACCCGGCTCCGCGCGGCGAAGCACCTCAGCCGCCCATCCGCTGGATGAACGGGACGATGCGCTCGACGAAGGGCTGCTTGTGGTAGCGATCGAACTCCGCCCAGGTGCAGAGCGTGCGGGGATCCTTCACGCGATCGACGAAGAGCACGCCGTCGACGTGGTCCTTCTCGTGCTGGAAGGTGCCCGCCGACAGTCCGCGCACGACGCGATCGATCGGCTTCCCGTCGCGATCCAGGCCGGTCAGCCGGATCTCGGTGGTGCGATCGACGACGCCCCTCAGGTTCGGGACGCTCAGGCACCCTTCGTAGTTCTCGAACGTCTCCTGTGTGAGCGGCTCGATCGCCGGATTGACCACGATCGTGAGCGGGATGTTCGGCTTGTACGGATACCGCGGGTTGTTCTGGACCTCGACCGCGAAGATCCGCACCGGCGCGTGGACCTGCGTGGCGGCGATGCCCGCGCCGTTCGCGTCGCGCATCGTCTCGACAAGGTCGTCGATGAACGCCTGCATGGCAGGAGAGGAGAGCTCTTCCGGCGTGACCTCGCGCGCTCGCTGCCTGAGAACGGGGTTGCCGATGTGGGCGATTTTCAGGAGCGTCACGCCGCGATCGTACCATGCGCGCGCGCCGGCGACCCGGCCTGCGACGGCCTCCGTTCACGCGCCCGGCCATGCGGCGCGCGGCAGCGTCGGCTATGGAGAGGGGGCCATGCACGACTTCCCCGACGAGCCGCACGTCCCCGCGCAGCAGCAGGCGACCGCCGTCATGCACCTCCGCTTCGAAGACGTCAGCCAGAGCGGACGGGTGATGCTGGACGCGCTGCCGCACGGCCTCGGACCCGCGGTCTGGGTGAAGCTCATGCGAGCGAGCCCCATCGAGGCGCTGATGACCACACAGGGGATCATCCCGATCCTCACCCGCCTCATCATCGAGGGCGGCGACGGCCCGATCGCGGCGCGGGAGCCGCTGCAGCTCGAGGGCCGCTACCAGCTCGCGCGCACGGAGGACGCCGCGTCCGAGGTGAACCGGCTGATCCTGGCCATGTGGCTCTCGGCCACCGCGCGCCGCAGCCGGACCTACGGCCCGCCGCCGCCCGGCGCCGGCGAGCCGATCCAGGTCGGCCGCGTGTTCGCGGAGCACGTCTTCACGCGGCCCTTCGCCGAGCCCGGGGCGCGCAAGGTGCTGCGCTTCGACTCGCCGGATCTGCCGCCGGTGCCGCCGGAGCGCTACGCGTGGCGCTCGCCGGAGACGCTGATGGTCCTGCCGACGGGCGCGGAGCCGTTCGACGCGGAGCCGACCCTGGATCCGGTCTCCGTCGCGTTCGGCCTGGATCACACGGACGGGAACCAGCACGTGAACTCGCTCGTGTACCCGCGGCTCTTCACGGAGGCCGCGCTCCGGCGCCTCGCGGCGCACGGGCACAGCACGGCGCTGCTCGCCCGCAGGGTGGAGGTCGCCTACCGCAAGCCGTGCTTCGCGGGCGCGCGGGCGAGGATCTTGCTGCGCACGTTCGCGATCGACGGCGCGCTCGGCGCGCTCGGCGCGTTCGTGCCGGATCCGCCGGAAGACGCCGCGAGCGCAGCCCCCGACGCGCGCGCCTACTGCACCCTCCGCACGCTGTTCCAGGGCTGAGCGGGCCCTCGGGCGAGCGCGCCGCCGCCTCGAAAGAGAGCGGCCTGCGCGCGGCCACCGGGCGCGCTACGCGCTTACCGGGCGGGGGAGGCCGGCGCGGTCGGCGATCTCGTCGTGGAAGGCGCGGAACGTCGACTCCCGCGGCCACGAGGGCGCGTCGGCGAGGAGCTCTCCGACGCGGGTGAGCTCGCCCTCGTCGATGGCGATGACGGCGGCGGCGTAGCGCATGGCCCAGAAGACGAGCGGGCTGGCCTCGCTCGCGCGCTCCAGCAGCGCGCGATCACCCGGCACGCTCGTGTGCGCGAAGGCGCGGGCGAGCGCGCCGGCAGCCACCCGCAAGGTGACCACCCGGTCGCGGAACGGAGCGCTGACCTTCGGGGGCGGGAGGCGCTCCAGGCGACCGGCCCGATCGAGGGCCGTGTCGAGATCGCCTTCGAACGTGCAGAGGAGCGTGTCCAGGAAGAGCCGGTGCTCCAGGGCCGCCTCCCACGCCGGCCCCCGCTCGGCAGCCGCCATGGCCGCCCGCGCCTTCTCGACCCAGCCGTAGGCAGCGAACGCCGTCGCCGTCATGAGCGGAGCCATCGTGGCGGGGTGCGGGATGCGGTGGAGCGTCGGCGACCAGCGCTGCAGCACCGAGCCCACATCGCCCGAGCGGAGCAGCCTGCGCAGCTTGCGGCGAGCGAGCCAGCGGGCCGCAGCGAACGCGAGGACCACGCTCAGCACCGCCGTCATGATCACCGGCTGCTGCCAGGCGAACTGGAGCGCGGCCGCCGCCAGCGCTGCAGAGCCGGTGAAGAGCAGCACCGAGATCAGCCGGCTGCCCCGTCCCTCGTCCTCGGAATCGAACGGATCCACGACACTTCCAAGCGTACGGGGCTTCCCGTACGAGGCAAGTCCCGTACGACGCCCGCTCCGGCGCCGTCGCACGTCGCTCCCGCGCTCTGAATTGCACTCCGACTGCGGTCCGATGGCGCCCGGAGGAGCACCAGGGGAGGCGCGGAGCTCGCCACGGAGCCGCGACGCACGCAGCCACGAAACATCGCCGCGCGCTCCATGGGGCTCGACACGGCGCAGAGGTTCGACTACGAAGTCCGTGCGTCAGGCGACAGCGCCTGGACTTCATGGGTCCGCCGACAGCGCGCCGTGAACCCCGCCAGGCCCGGAAGGGAGCAACGGTAGCGGAAAGCGAGTGTGGCGGGCCCACTTGCTTTTTGTGGGCTCGAACCTCTCCCGCACCCACCTGGGGCGCGGTCCCGGAGCCCGACGCCGGGTCGCTGTCGTGGCGCTGCCTGCCGATCAGGGCGCTTCGAGCGCCGCCGGCGCGAGGGGCGCGAGAGGCACGGAGAAGAGCGCGTCCGGGCTCGTCGTGATGCGCGGGACATCCGTGGCGCGCAGCGGGCTGACGCCGCCGGCGGGCAGGCGCTGCTGCACGATACCCGCCGCCTCGTCGCCGCCCTCCAGCGTGACGGCCGCGATGCGGCTGTCCGGGCCGACGTCGCCGTCGATGAGCACGCTCGCTCGGCGCGACGGGCGGATGGATGGATTGCTGGACTCGAGCCCGTTGCCGCTCAGGACGAGCCCGGAGATCGACGCCTGCGCCCGCTCCTGCCAGCTCACGCCGTCGCCCACGACCTCCTGGGAGTGCTCGCCGCCCGCGCTCACCACCGCGGAGTCGGCGAAGGTCCCGGCGATGCGCATGCCGTCGATGATGATGCCGCGCGCGTCGCCGCTCATCCCCAGGCCGATGGCCCTGTTCTTCTCGAGGACGCCCCCCCGGAGCGCGACGGCCTGCTCCGGCGTCGTGTTCTGGATCCAGATCCCGGGCTGGTTGCCGCTCACCTCGAAGCCCTCGCCGTCGAGGCCAAGGGACGCGCTCGCGCGATCGATCAGGAGACCGAAGCCGCTGTTGTCGGCGACCCTGAGGGCCGCCCCGTCGAGGGTCGAGCAGCCGGACACCGAGACGCCGCCGCTCGGGTCGAACCCGCTCAGGCCATTGCCGCTCACCTCGACGCGGGACATCGCGGCGCGCGCCCCGACGAGCGCCACGCCGACCACCTTGTTGTCGCGGAGGATCGCGTCCTCGACCTCGAGCTCCACCTGCGCCTCGCAGTCGCATCCGCCGGTGCACTGCGCCCAGAGACCCGGACCCCGCGAGCCGGAGACGATGGACCGCACCACCGAGACGCGATCGGCGTCGAACGCGCTCAGGCCGTAGCGCGCCGAGCCCTCGATCGCGGACTCGACGACGTCGAGCCGCGCGCCGAGGCCGAGCGTCACGCCGTCGGACGCGCTCCCGGTGACGCGCACCGCCTCGATCCTCACCCGCGCGCCGGAGGCGAGCGCCACGCCGCCCTCTCGCACCGTGAGCCCGCGGAGGACCGCGCCGTCGCCGGCCGCGAGCGAGACCGCCGCCACCGACACGGAGCCGGCGCCCCGGCCCAGCAGGCTGACGCCGGGAGGCAGAGCGACCGGTCCATAGACGCCGGGTCCGAGCGCGATGCACGCCCCGGGTCGAGCCGCGTCGGCGGCCGGCGAGAGCGCCGCGTCGCCCGCGATCTCGAACACCTCGGCGCAGTCGACGGAAGCGGCGCAGAAGTCGCCATCGCAGAGCGCTCCGGCGGGGACGCCGATGCACGCGCCGGAGGCGGCGCGCGCGCCCGGGCACGCGCCCTTCGGTTCAGGGTCCGACGCGCACCCGAGCGCCGCCGGGCCGAGGACGGCCGCGGCGGTCAAAACGAGGGCTGCCTGATTCCAAGCCTTGATCATGACGAACGTCTCCCGCGCGGCACGCCGCGCTACCTGACCAGAAAAGGGTCGACCCTCAGGGTCGCGCGAGCACCGCGCGGCACTCGTCTGCCCGCGCCGCGAGCTCGCCTTCGCCGAAATGCGCCACCAGCGAGGCGGAGAGCTGCGCCGCGGCGGTCTCGGCGCGAGGGCGCGTCGAGGCGTCGCGCAGGCCCGCGCGGCAGATCCTCGCGAGGCCGAGCGCGACGTCGGCGAGGTACACGCGCCCGCCGCCCACCTCGGCGAGGCGCAGCGCCGTGCAGCCGGATTCGAGCGCCTCGCCCACGTGGCCGACCGTGAGCAGCGCCGCGGCCAGGTTGCGGTAGGCGTCCGGGAGGTCGGCGCCGGCGCCGGACTGCTCGCCCAGCATCACCGCGCGCCGCGCGTGCTCCAGCGCGGCGTGCGGGCGCGAGAGCCGGAGCTCGACCTCCGCGAGGTTGTTGTGCCCCGAGGCGATCGCCTGGAGATCGCCGAGCCGCTCCTTCAGCGCGAGCGCGCGGGCGAACACCTCCCGGGCGCCGCCGAGATCGCCCCTCGCGAACAGCACCGCCGCGACGCCGTTGAGCGCGAAGCTCAGCGCCTGCGGGCACGCGCGATCGTCGACGGCGCGCGCGGCCTGGCGGTAACAGCGCTCGGCCTGCACGAGCCGGCCGCGCGAGTAGAACACCGTCCCGAGCGCGAGGAGCAGCTGCGACGCGGCCTCGCGCCGGCGGCCGTCGCCGGGCGGCAGCGTCGAGCAGACGCGCAGGCTCCGGAGCGCGACCGCGCGGCAGGCGTCGAGATCGCCGTCGCGCCGGTGGAGCGCCGCGAGAAGGCCGACCATGGGGAGCGCCTCCGGGGCGGCGCCGCCGCGCTCCGCGAGCGCGATCGCCCGCTCGACGAGCGCGCGCGCCTCGGCCGTGGCGCCGCGCACCTTGAGCGCGAGCGCGAGGCGGAAATCCACGCGCGCATCCCAGAGCAGCGCCGCGTTCGGGTCGTGCGAGGACGGCGCGGTGGCGCGCCGCTCCACGCGGAGGATCCGCGCCCGCGCGTCGTGGTAGGCGCGCTCCGCCTCGTCGAGGCGGCCCGCCCGCCGGAGCGCGTCGCCGACGTCGAGCAGGAGCCCCGCGCGCTCGTGCCATGCGAACAGCCGGCGCTCGCCGCCCCCCGGCGCGGCCGCCGACGGGGCGCGCGCCGCGACGCCGACCGCCGCGGCGCCGCCCCCGGCGCTCGCGTGGATCTCCCGGGCCCGCTCGAAATGGCGCAGCGCCTCGGCGTTCTGCCCGAGGGATGACGCGCCCGCCGCGGCGCGCGCGTAGGCGAGCGCGGCGCTCCGCGCGTCGCCGCCGCGATCGTGGTGGAGCGCCGCGAGCGCCGCCCCGACCTCCCCGAGCCCTCGCGGCGCCGCCGACAGGCCGTCGAGCCAGGAGGCGACCGCGCGGTGCATCGCGCGGCGCACCTTGAGGCTGAGCGTGTCGTAGGCGATCTCCTGGGTCGCCGCCTCGGCGAAGACGTACTCGCAGTCCTCGGCGAAGATCGACGCGTCGCGCGCGCGGATGAGCTGCTGATCCCGGAGCCGGCGCAGCACGTCCGAGGTGCTCGAGGCGCCGCCGTCGAGCGGCGCGGCGCCGCGGAGGTGGTCGATCGCGCCCTTCCAGAACGTCCTGCCGACCACGGCCGCCTGCGCCAGGACGGCCCGCGCCTCGCCGTCGAGCCGATCGAGCCGCGCCTGGACGATGCCCTGGATCGTCGCCGGCAGGGAGAGCCGGGCGAGCTTCTCCTCGTGCAGGATCCAGGGCTCGCCGGCGCGCCGCTCGAGCGCGCCGACGTCGATGAGCAGGTAAAGCGTCTCGGTCAGCGTGAGCGGGTTGCCCTCGGCGCGCTCCGCCAGGGCGCGGATGGCCTCCGCGGAGCAGCGCGCGACGAGGCGCAGGCGATCGCGGGCCATGTCCTCGACATGCCGCCGCGATAGCGGGCCGAGATCGAGGCGCGCGTGGCCCGCCTTCCCCTCGCCCCAGTGCGGCCGCCGATCGTAGAGCTCGGGCCGCGCTGCGCCGACGAGGAGCAGCGGCGCGTCCGCGAGGCGCACGGCCAGGTCGTCGAAGAGGTCGAGGCTGGCGTCGTCCGCCCAGTGGATGTCGTCGAGCAGGACGACCACGGCCCCGCGCGCGGCCATCGTCCGCAGGAGCACCGCGACGGCCGCGGCCACCCGCTTCTTGACCTCCGCGCCGCCCTCGTCGGGGACGATCGCCATCGCGGACACGACCGGCGCCGGGCGGGGCGGCGGGCAGAGCACGGCCGCGACCTCGGCCAGCGCGTCCTCCAGGGCGAGCGGATGGGGCGCGCCGCCGGCCTCGCCGCCCGGGCCTGCCCCGGAGACGCCCGTCCTGAGCTTGCGCAGGACGACGTCGCGCGCGTCGTCGTCCTGCACGCGGAAATGGGAGCGCAGGAGCGACGCGGCGAGGTGGTAGCTCGCATCCATCGACAGCGAGGAGCACGCCGCGCCGAGCACGACGCACGGGTCCGCCTGCGACAGCGCCGCCGTCCGGATCTCCGAGAGGAGGCGGCTGCGCCCGATGCCGCCCGCGCCGACCACCGAGACGAACATCGCGCGCCGCTCCGCGACGACCGTCTCCAGCGCCTCCGAGAGCCGCTGCACCTCCGCCGCCCGCCCGACGAAGCGGGTGTCCTGGCCGAGGAAATCGGACCCGGCGATCGATCCGCTCGCGGGCTTGAGGACGCGGAAGCTCGGCACGCCCCCTCCCTGCGGCTCGACCTGGAAGAGCCCGGCCACCTGCCGGAACGTGGGCTGCGCGATCAGCACCGCGCCCGGCGCGGCGGCCTGCTGGAGCTGCGCGGCCGCCTTCATGGCCTCGCCGGAGGCGTCGACCGGGGCGCCCGGCCCGGCCGCGCCGCTCACGAACAGCCTCCCCGTGCTGATGCCGACGCGCAGCCCCGGCCGGCACCCCGGCGGCAGCTGGACGCGGAGCGACGCGGCGTCGATCGCGGCGAGCTCCAGCCCGGCGCGGACGGCCCGCTCGGCGTCGTTGTCGCTCGCGCGCGGCGCGCCGAACAGCGCGGTGACGGCGCCCTCGCTCCGGCCGTTCACGACGCCGCCGAGGCCCTCGACGCGCTCGCGGACGAGCTCGAGGCAGGCCTCGCGCAGCTCCATCTCCTGCTCCGGATCGAGCGGCGCTTGCCCGTCGCCGCCGGCCACGATCTCCGCCGAGAGCACGGTGCAGACGCGGTACTCGCCCGCAGGCTGCGCGGCCCTCGCGGCGCGCGCGGGCGCCGCGAGGGCCGGGCGCGGCGCGCTCCAGCCCGGCGCGGGCGCGCGATGGGTGTTCGCCAGCGTGACCGCCAACGGGTCGGCCGGCCTCGGCGCGGCGCCGCGGCGCGCGGCGGCGAGCGCGTCGCCGAGCCCCCGCGCGTCCCGGAAGCGCGCCGCGGGCTCGACCGCGACGGCCCGCTCGATGACCGCCTCGAGCTCAGCGCTCACCTCGACGCCCAGCGCCGCGAAGGACGGCCGCCTGCGCGGGTCGACGCAGGCGACGTAGAGATCGGCCCAGTCGCTCCCGTCGAGCGGCTGCTTCCCCGAGGCCAGCTCCAGCAGGATGAGCCCCAGCGCGAACACGTCTGTCCAGGGCCCGGTCGCGCCCAGCCTCGGATTGAACTGCTCCGGAGCGCCGTAGAGCGGCGTGAACGCGTGCAGCGTCCGCGATGACGCGAGCTCCTGCGTCGTGTCGGAGGCGGCCCCGCCGGGCGCCGACGCCGCCGATCGCCGCGTCTCGACGAGCGCCCTCGACAGCGGCATCGACGCGTCGATCACCTTGGCGATGCCGAAATCGACGATCTTGATCGTCGTCGCGCCGGGAGAACCGACGAGGAACAGGTTCGCCGGCTTGATGTCGCGGTGCGAGACGCGCTCGTCGTGCGCCATCGCGAGCGCCGACACCGCGGGCGCGAGGAGCTCGATCGCCTCGTCGACGGGGTACGGCCCGCGCCCGGCGGCGCGACGCGCGTCGATGTGCTGCGCGAGCGTCTCCCCCTCGAGCCACTCCATGACGATGTACGGCGTCCAGTGGCCCTCCGGCGAGGTCGCGGCGGAGACGTCGAGCGCCTGGACGATGCCCGTCGTCCGGCGCGAGAGCCGGTGCAGCAGCCGGGCCTCCCGCTCGAACATGTCGAGCAGCGACGCCTGCTCTTCCGGCGAGAAATTCGCCGGCAATTTCAAGCACTTGACCGCCACCTGCTCCTGGAAGCCGAGGTGCGTCGCCCGGTAGACCACGCCGAACGCCCCCTCCCCGGCCACGGCGTCCACCAGCAGCTTGCCGCCCAGGGTGCTGCCCACCCAGCCGAATGGGTCTCCCGCGATCATCCGCAGAAATTCTACCGCCCGGGCCGCGGCGCCGGGAGCGCGCCGCCTCCGCAAGGCGACGATCGCCGTCCCGCGCCACCGCCGGAAGCCGGGGGAGCAAAGCGAGCGCGACGGCAGTCGCCCTGCGCGCGCGTCCGTGCTACGCAGCCGCCTGCAGGGCGCGCCCTCGGTCCTGGCTACCGTCCTGCGCGAGCTGCCGCAGCGGTCCCCGGGACGGATCGCACGCGTGCAGTGGAAGGGCGTCCTCGGGCGTCGGGCGCGACTCTGGGGTGCGATGTGGCTGAGCCGGAAGTTCTTGCCCGCGATGGTGGCCCGCTCGAGGTCCTGATCATCACCCAGAGCTCGATGAGCACGCGACAGCTGCCGGGCTCCGGGAGCCTCGTCCTGGGCAGGGACGAGGACGCCGGCCTCTGCGTCCCGGACTCCTCGGTGTCGCGCCGGCACGCGGTGCTGCACCTCGGCCCGCCGCTCCGGATCGAGGACCTCGGCAGCAGCAACGGGACCCGCGTGCGCACCCGCCATAGCAGCGCGGCGACCGAGCGCCTCATCGACGTCGGCAAGGGCGCGCCCGCGCGGAGCGGCGCCGTCGAGCTCTCGCCCGGCGACGTGATCTACCTGGGCGCCGCGCGCGTCATCCTCCGGCAGAAGGACGGCGAGCGGGGCGCGCGCAAGGACGTCATCGTCAAGGACGACGCGATGCGCGCCGTCTACGAGCTGGCCGAGCGCGTCGCGAAGGGCCCCATCAACATCCTGCTCCTCGGCGAGACGGGCGCCGGCAAGGAGGTGCTGGCCGAGTCGATCCACAGGGCCTCGCCGCGCGCGGGCCGGCCCCTCCTGCGCCTGAGCTGCGTCGCGCTCTCCGAGTCGCTGCTCGAGAGCGAGCTGTTCGGCCACGAGCGCGGCGCCTTCACCGGCGCCGTCCGGGCGAAGCCGGGGCTGCTCGAGACGGCCGAGGGGGGCACGGTGTTCCTCGACGAGATCGGCGAGCTGCCGCCCTCGATCCAGGCCAAGCTGCTCCGGGTCATCGAGGAGCGGAAGGTGATGCGGGTCGGCGGCCTGACCCCCACGAAGATCGACGTCCGCTTCATCTCGGCGACGCACCGCAACCTCGAGGCCGAGGTGAGCCGCGGCGCGTTCCGGCAGGACCTGTACTTCCGGCTGAACGGCGTGACCCTCACCATCCCGCCGCTGCGCGAGCGGCCCGGGGAGGTCGCGGCGCTGGCGCAGCTCTTCGCGGAGCGCACGGCGAAGGAGCTCTTCCCGAGCGAGGCGAGCGCCGCGGCCGTTCCGCTCCCCCCGCCGGCCCTGGCCGCGCTCCAGCGCCACAGCTGGCCAGGCAACATCCGGGAGCTGCGCAACGTGGTCGAGCGCGCGGTGATCCTCGCCAACGGGGCGCCCATCGGGCCGGAGCACCTGCTCCTTTCCCCCCTGGCCGATCCCACCCGTCCATCGCATGAGCCTAGCCTTCCGGTGCACCCGTCGCCGGCGCCCGCCTCGGTCGCCGCGCCCCCGAACGCGAATGTGAATGCGAAGGGCGTGCCCGACGGCGCGAAGGGCGCGCTCGACGGCGCGGGCGCGAGCCCCACACGGCTGCGCGACACCATGGAGGCCCACGAGCGCGAGCGCATCGTCCAGGCGCTCGAGCAGTGCATGGGGAACCAGACGCGCGCCGCGGCGCTGCTCGGGATCTCGCGGCGCACGCTGGTGGAGCGCATCCGCGTGTACGGGCTGCCGCGGCCGCGCAAGGCCTGAGCGTTTCCCGAGCGTTGCGCAAGACGCCGCGCAAGTTGCGCGAGGGCTCGCTCAACCGAGCGCCCGCGCGCGCAACGCCTCAGGCGGGGGTCTCGCGCGGCGAAAGCGGGGCGAGCTCGATCCCGAGCTCGGTGGCGAACCGGAAGATGCGCTCGTCACGGTAGAACTCGCCGAAGACGACGCGCGAGATCCCCGCGTTCGCCATCATCTTGAAGCACCCCCAGCAAGGCGAGGCCGTGACGTAGACCGTCGCGCCGTCGATCCGCACCCCGTTCCGCGCGGCCTGGATGATCGCGTTGGCCTCCGCGTGGATCGTGCGCACGCAGTGGCCGTCCTCGATGAGGTGCCCCTCCTCGTCGCAGTGGGGCAGCCCCCGGATCGAGCCGTTGTACCCGGTCGCGAGGATGCTCTTGTCGCGCACGATCACCGCGCCGACGTGCTTCCGGTCGCACGTCGCCCGCGACGCGACGACCTCGGCGATGCGCATGAAGTATTCATCCCACGAAGATCGGTGAGTCATCGCTCGTCTCCACGACGGGGATCCGCGCCCGCTGCCCCCTCGATGCCCAGGGATCCGCGCCCGCTGTCCCCTCCAGAATGTTCAGGGATCCGCCCTCCGGTCACCCCGCGAGGAGGCCCGGCGATGCGCGCCCGCGGCCCTGGCTGAGCCGCGCGGGCGCTTCTATCACGATGTCGGGCGCCGCGGAGCCCCTCCCGGACGGTCGACCACGCGAGGCGCCTCGACAGCGAGGGCCGCCGCGTGGTAGCGCGCGTGCGTGAGCTCCACTGCGAAACCACGCCGGTCAGATCGCCGCATCCTCGTGCTCGGCTCGGGGGGGCGCGAGCACGCCCTCGCGCGCGCGTTCGCCCGATCGCCCTCGGTCGCCGAGGTCATTGTGGCGCCCGGGAACGCCGGCACCCAGGCGCAAGGCGGCGCCGGCCGCGCCCCGATCCGCCGCGCCGACCTCGCCGACCTGTCGCCCGACGAGGCGACCCGGCTCGCCGTCCGCGAGCGCGCCGACCTTGTCGTCGTCGGCCCCGAGGCGCCCCTCTGCGCCGGCGTCGCCGACGCGCTCGCCGCCGCCGGCATCGCCGTCTTCGGGCCGAGCCGCGAGGCGGCGCGCCTCGAGGGGTCGAAGGCGTTCCTGAAAGAGTTCGCCGCGCGCCACGGGATCCCGACCGCGCCGTTCCAGATCGCGCGCTCCTTCGAGGAGGCCGCCCGCATCATCCGCGAGCGCGGCGCCCCCATCGTCGTGAAGGCCGACGGGCTCTGCGCCGGCAAGGGCGTCGTCGTCGCGACGACCGTCGACGAGGCGCTCGCGGCGGCGAAGGACATGCTCGTGGATCGCCGCTTCGGCGACGCCGGCGCCACCGTGATCCTGGAGGACGCCATCCAGGGCGAGGAGGCCAGCGTGCACGCCCTCAGCGACGGCGAGGCGATCTTCGTCCTGCCGGCGGCGCGCGATCACAAGCGCGTCGGCGAGGGCGACACCGGGCCGAACACCGGCGGCATGGGCGCGTTCGCGCCGAGCGCCAGCGTCAACCCCGCCCTGGCCGCGCGCGTCGAGCGCGAGATCCTCCGGCCGACGATCGACGGCATGCGGGCGGAAGGGAGGCCCTTCCGCGGGGCGCTGTTCGCGGGCCTGATGATCACGCCCGCGGGGGATCCGATCCTGCTCGAGCACAACGTCCGCTTCGGCGATCCCGAGTGCGAGGCGCTGATGGAGCTCCTCGAGGGCGACGTCGCCGAGCTCTGCGCGTCGGCCGCGGCGGGCGCGCTGGATCCCGGGGCGGCGCGCGTCGTCCCCGGCCGCCACGCGCTCACCGTGGTCCTCGCGGCGCGCGGCTACCCCACGGCGCCCGTGACCGGCGACGCCATCCGCGGCCTCGACGCCGCGGCCGCGGTCGAGGGCGCCTTCGTGAACCACGCGGGCACGGCGGAGCGGGAC
The DNA here is from genome assembly GCF_051521505.1 of Sorangium sp. So ce1014. Lineage (NCBI taxonomy): Bacteria > Pseudomonadati > Myxococcota > Polyangiales > Polyangiaceae > Sorangium > Sorangium sp. So ce1014. The sequence goes on along the minus strand of NZ_CP150356.1, from coordinate 12,073,269 downwards.
GGCGCGATCGTGACCGCGGGCGGCCGCGTGCTCGCCGTCACCGCGGCGGGCGGCTCGCTCGCGGAGGCGCGGGAGCGCGCGTTCCGCGCCGCGAGCGCGATCGACTTCGACGGCAAGGTGCTCCGCCGCGACATCGGGGTGGACGGAACGCGCGCCGCCGGGTGAGGCGCGGCGCCGGCCCGCGCCGGCGCGGCGCTTGACCCTCGGCCGCCTGTCGTGCCTATCGTCTCACGAGGGCGCGCGATCGCCGCCCAGGCCGTCCGCCGAGGTGCGCGGCGACGCGGCTCGCCGGGGAGCGCATTTGCCACAGAGAGAGGGGGGCGGCGCGGCGTCGTTCCAGACGCGAGAGCGCGACACCATGGAGCCCATCATCGATCTTGCCCCGGGCGCGGAGGAGAACGCGCTCGCCGCCCACTTCGGCCGGCTCATCCGCGAGCACCTCGGCCGTGACCCGCGGCGCTTGTCCGATTTCCGGACGCTGCGCGGCGCGGTGCTCGTCGTCGCGCAGGACACCGGCACGTCGATGACGATGCGCTTCGATCACGGGCGCCTCACCGTCCATGACGGCGCCATCGGTATCCCCACCGTCACGTTCTGCGGCGACGAGGCGGCGCTGCGCCGGCTCCCCGACATCGCGTTCCACCGCTGGCTGAGGCTCCCGAAGGTGGGCCTCTTGCACCGCCGCCAGAGCGGCCCCCTGCGCGAGCTCGCGCGGCTCGTGGCCAGCGGGGAGCTCAAGATCTACGGCCTCCTCGCGCACCCGCGGCTCATCCTCACGCTGCTCCGGGTCCTCTCGAGCCACCCCTGAGCTCCGACCCGCCTCCGACCCGCCTCCGACGAGAGCACCCGCGCGGGGCGTCTACCAGTGCGACATTGTAAGACGGCAACGGACGTCGCCGTCCGCGGTGCAAGACCGTTCTTGTGGGCTTGCAAACCTTTGCTACGCGGCCCGGAAGCTGGCTTTTGACGGCCTGTTGGGCTGTTGGTATGGCTCGATCATGGGCATCCGATTGCGCTACCTCGCCCACGATCTCGAGGTGCCGCTCGGCGAGTTCTTCATCGGACGGAGCGCTGACTGCCAGCTGTCGCTCGACGACCCGCTTGTGTCGCGCAAGCACGCGCTCTTGACCGTCGGCGAGGGCGGCGTCGCGATCGAGGATCTCGGCAGCCGCAACGGCGTGCTCATCAACGGGACCCGGATCACGGGGCGCCAGCTCCTGTCGGACGGCGACAAGATCGCGATCGGGGGGCAGGAGATGTTCCTGCTCGGGGCGATCGAGCCGAGCTCGACGCACTCTCCGCGGAGCGCGCCGCTCTGGACGAGGCAGCAGAACGCGCGCACGGTCGACATGAGCGAGCTGTCGTCGGGCGAGGACGACGGCGCGACGGCCATCGCCTCGCGCAGGTCGCTGCCCGGGCTCATCCCGCAGCACCCGGACAAGCGCGTGCACGCGCTCAGCCTCATCGGCAGCGTCGCCGACAAGGCGCTCGCCCTGGGGCGGGTCGACGAGGCCGAGCGTATCCTCCAGCGCTCGCTGGCCGACATCCTCACCAAGGCGCGGGAGGGGGGCGTCGGCGCCGTCCAGCCCGAGCTGGTCGAGAAGGCCAGCACGTACGCCACCCGACTCGCCGCGGCCACCGGCCGGGGGGCGTGGATCAACTACATTTTCGAGCTGAATACGCGGCTCGAGCTCCTGCTTCCCGCCTACCTCGTCGATGAGCTGTATAGTGTCCTGCGCAAGGTGAAGGCCGTCGACATGTCCATTCTCCGTGGCTATGCGAAGCGGCTCCGCGAGCGTGCAGGAGAACGTACCCCGGCGGAGCGGTTCATCCTCCAGCGAATCGAAGGGCTCGAGCGCCTCGGCGCACTGAAATAGACCATGCCTTTCCGCCTCCGGTACCTGGCGCACGACTTCGAGCTCCCCGAAGGTCCCTTCGTGATTGGCCGGAGCGGCGACTGCCAGCTCTCGCTCGACGATCCGCTCGTGTCGCGCCGCCACGCCACGCTGCAGGTGCGCAACGACGGCGTGGCCGTGCTCGATCTCGAGAGCAGGAACGGCGTGTACGTCAACGGCACGCGCATCTCCGGCCAGCGCGAGCTGACCGACGGCGACCGCATCATCATCGGCAGCCAGGAGATGCTGCTCTACGGCGGCGAGGAGTCGCGGCCCCACGACGCCTACGGGGTCGAGTTCCGGCGCGCGACGGCGACGCTCGGCGCGATGGCGCTGACCGAGATGCGCAAGATGTCGGACGACCCGACGGAGCTCACGAGCCCGACGGGCGACGGCGGATCGAAGGGCTTCCAGTCGCTGCGCCTGCTCGCGAGCCTCGCCGACAAGGCGCTCGCGATGGGGCGGAGCGAGGAGGCCGAGCGCATCCTGCAGACCGTGCTGATCGACATCCTGAGCCGCGCGCGGACGAACGTGCCGCTGGAGATGCCCGCCGCGGAGCTCGCCGCGCGCTACGCGGCCCGGCTCGCGGGCGCCACGACCAAGGGGACCTGGGTCAACTACGCGTTCGAGCTCTTCACGATCGCGCGCCGCCCGCTGCCCGGCCCCGTCGTCGACGAGCTCTACACCGTGGTCCGCCGCGTCAAGACGCTCGATATCCAGCCGCTCAGGATCTACCTCGACGACCTGCGCCGGATGGCTCCTTCGTTCGGTCCGACCGAGCGGTTCCTGATGCAGCGGATCGAGGGTCTCGAGCGGCTCGTCGCGGCGAAGTAGCGGCCTCCGCCGCGTCGTCCGGCGCCGCGGTGGCACGCGGCGGCACGCGCGGGGCCGGGGCCGCGGTCGCACGCGAGGGCGGCGGCGGCGAGGCCACAGAGGGGGCCGGCGGCGGCGCGTTGCGAGGGCGCGCGCTCGCCTCCGCTTCCTGCCAGCCGAGGTTCGTCGCGGCGGCCTTCGCGATCGCGTCGCGCAGATCGGGGTCCGCGACCTTCCCGAGCTCCCGCCGCACCTCGAACGGAAGCGGCGCCTCCTTCGGCGCCGAGCGGACCTCCTCGCGCCACGGTGGCCGCGCGACCGCCTCCACCTTGCCGACGCGGAAACGGAGCGACTGCACCGGGAGACCGCGCGCCCGGAGCTGCTCGGTGATGACGTCGCCGAGCATCGAGAGCTCCTGCGCCCACGTCGAGCTCGCCGCACGGACGTGAAGGACGCCGCGCTCCAGCTTGAGCGGCCGCGCGCGCGCGGCGATCCGGGACCCCACGGCGGCCTCCCAATCGCGGAACGGCATCGGCGCGGTGTCGACCTCCGCCGGCGCCGCGAGCGCGGACTGCCGCTGGATCATCGCGCCAAGCCGCTCGATACCTCCGCTCCGACGCCCCATGCGCGCCGAGCGTAGCAGCCTCACGGCTCGCTGTTCCGACGGAGCGCGGCGTCCAGCGCGCGCAGCATCACGGACGGCCGGCCCCCGCCGCGCCGTCGTGCGACAACGACGCCCAACGGTCCACCGCCGGCGCCCTCACCCCGCCTGAAGGGCCCGGAACTGCAAGCGATTTCATCAACAGCGGACGAGATCCGCGCTCATGCGCCTCGTCCAAGGATTCCGCATCAGTACCGAAGGTGGGACTCGAACCCACAAGCCCTTGCGGACAGCGGATTTTGAATCCGCCGCGTCTGCCATTCCGCCACTTCGGCTCAGCGCTCCGATGTCCGTGCGCTCCGGGAACCGTAGATCACCGGGCACGACCCTGGCAACGGTCTGGAACGGGTCTGGAACGGTGAGGAGAGCGAGGGAGCGACGAGCCCGGGAGCAGCGAGGCCGCGCGGCGGCCGCGGCGCCGGGCCCCGAGGCGCGAGCTCACACCACGAAATCCAGCATCTGGAGGCGCGTCAGGTAGTCCTGGAGCGCGGCGGCGTACTCGTCGATCAGGAGATCGAGCTGCACAAGCGCGCCGTGATTGTCGACCGAATCGATGGTCCCGCTCACCGGGATCTCGCGTGCGGGCAGGACGAGCACGCCGCTCCAGTCGGCGCCCTTCGCGGCGTCGCGGAGCCCGGCGAGGCGCAGCCAGCCGTCGGAGAGCTCGACGACGGGGACGAGCGCGCCGCTGTCCAGCCGGACGGAGCTCTTCAGCGTGTGCGCCGGCTCGACCATGTAGTGAGAGCGCCGGTTCTTCTCGATGAGCTCCTCGAGCGTCGCGCAGATGACCTTGCTCAGCGGCGTCTCCTCGCTGTCGAGCACGAGCTCGAGCAGCCGCTTCATCGCCTTCTGCGTGCGGATGAGGTTCGCGCGCACCTCCTCGAGCCGCCGCGCGTCGCGCCGGATCTTGCCGGCCACGACGTTGAGCAGGTTGTTGTAGAACGGGTACGCGACGTCCCCGTGCTCCTCGAAGAAGTCCCGCAGCTCGGCGACGCCGATGCGCCAGATCTCCGAGGGCTGCGTCGTCACCGCGGTCGTCGTCCGCCGGAAGCCGGTCAGCGCGCCGAGCTCGCCGATGGGCGAGATGGGGCTCAGCCGGAAGCGCGTCTCGCCCCCGTCGAGCAGCGCGACCTCGCCCTGGACCAGGAGGAGCAAGTGCGCCGGCGCGCTCCCGGCCTCGAAGAGCACCTGGCCCGATGGGACCTCCTGGCGCTGGAACGCCATCATCAGCTCGTCGAGGTGGTCCTCCGTGATTCTCTCGAACAGGGGGATCGCGTGCAGGTCGGAAGGACGGACCGCCATGGGGGGACACTCCTCTTCAACGTGGGTCGGGCTCCGCGTCCGCAGCGTTGCGAGACACGGATCCTTGCGGCGCGCACGGCTCGGCGTGGACCGCGGGAGCGGCATCCTACTCCAGGTTCCGACGCGAGGAAGAGGGATGGCCGCCCCGCCGCGATGCGCGCGGCGGACCGCGATCCCGCGCACGTTCTCGCATCAGCCGCCCGGTCGCCGCGCCGCGGTGCGCCGCACATCGGTGGCTCGACGCAGGGGCACGCGACGCCGCGCGGACGCGCACCGACACGCAGGGAAGGCTTGCCCCGCTGGCAGGATGGAGTAGGTGCCGGTAACGTCGCCCGGGTGATGCCGTCCGTTCGTCAAGGGCTCCTCGCCGCGATGCGCCTTCCGCCGCTGCGGCTCATCGTCGTCGCCCTCGCCCTCGCCGTCGTCGCGTGCGGCTCCGCGTCGTCGGCGACGCCGGTCAGCGCGGAGACGGCGCCGCCGCCGAGGCCGCGCAACGCGGCCGCCATCGCGCAGTCGATCGCCGGGGGGAAGGTCTCGGTGCTCGTCTACGCCGACAGGACCCGGGGCCACCCCATCATGCCGCGGCTCGCGGCCCTCGATCTGTGGGGCCCCGTGCTCGCCGGCACGGGCCTCGATCCGGAGCGGGACCTCGAGCGCGCCTTCCTCACCGCGCCGCGAGCGGACGCGGCCCATGAGGCGGTGATCGTCCTCGAGCACAACGTGCCGCCGGAGAGGCTTCAGTCGGGGATCGACACGCTCCTCTCGCGCAGCCAGCCGCCGGGCACCGAGGAGAGCGGGCTCGGCGTGCCAGCCGTGCGCGTGACCATCAAGGGGCACGCGCGCGTCGTGGCGACCGTGGAGCCGAACTTCCTCGTGGTGCTGCCGGTGACGCGGGCGCGCGAGGCGCGGCGCTTCATCGGCACGGGCGGCTTCCCCGACCCGATCGGCGAGGAGGCCGCGATCGCCGCGGCGATCGACCCGGCGCGGACGCTGAAGGGCCCGCGCCAGGCGCCCCGCGTGCCGCCCACCCTGAGGTCGCTCGAGGCCACCGTGACGCTGACCAAGGACGGCGGCGCCCTGGTCGCGCTCGACGGCGCGAGCGAGAGCCGCGAGCACGCCGCCCGCGACGCGGCCTTCCTCAACGAGGAGATCGACCGAACGACCTCGTTCCGCATCGCCGTCGTGACGGTCCGGGTCGTCGATCCGATCGGGTTCTTCGCCGAGGAAGACCGGGTGAAGGCGAACCGGCGCGTGACGCCCGGAGAGCTCGACAAGCTCTTCACCCTGCTCAGCGCCGTGCTGCCGCGCTAGGCTGGCGCCCGATGCGACTCGTCAAGATCGGAATCGCCAGCGTCAACGCGACCGTCGGCGCCGTCCGCTCGAACACGGACCGGTGCCTCGCGCTCGCCGGCTCGATGGCGCGCGACGACGTCACCCTGGCGGTCTTCCCGGAGCAGGTGATCGGCGGCTACGCGCCCGAGGACCTCGTGCAGTGGCCGGCGTTCGTCGCGAGCCAGCAGCGCGAGCTCCGCCGGTTCGCCGAGCAGACCGCGTCGCTCCGCACCGTGTTCGTCCTCGGCGTGACCGTCGGCGTGGGCGGAGACCTCTTCAACGCCGGCGCGATCGTCCACGCCGGCGAGGTGCTCGCCTTCTCTCCGAAGGAGAAGCTGCCGACGTACAACATCTTCTACGAGGCGCGGACGTTCTCGCGCGGCATGCCGTTCATGGAGCTCGACGCCGACGGCGTGTTCTGCGGCGACCGCATCTTCGCCTTCGATTTCGGGACGATCGCCGTCGAGGTGTGCGAGGACATCTGGTCGCCCGACGGGCCGATGCGGCGCCGCTGCTACGCGGGCGCCGAGATCGTCTGCAACATCTCGGCGTCGCCGTTCCGCGCCGGGGTGACCGGCACGCGGCGCGAGATGATCGCGACCCGCGCGGCGGACAACCAGTGCACGATCGCCTACGCGAACCTGGTCGGCGGCAACGACGGGCTCGTCTTCGACGGCGGCGGGTTCGTCAACCAGAACGGCCGCCCGATGCTGGAGGCGCCGCGGTTCCGCGAGGGGTTCTCCACGGCGGTCGTCGACCTCGACCGGACGACGCGCTGCCGCCGCGAGGCGAGCACCTGGCGCAGCGACCTCGAGGAGTTCCGCCGCGCCTCCCCGCACATGGTGGACGTCGTCCGGATCGGCGGGGAGACCGCGGACCGCTCGCGCCTCGCCTACCCCGCCCCGCCGCCGGGCACGACCCCGTTCCTGCCCTCGGCGACGCGGCCGGCGATCTCGGCGCGCGACGAGCTGCTCGACGACTTCTACGACGTGCTCGCGCTCGGCGTCGCCGATTACTACCGCAAGATCGGCGCCTTCAAGAGCATCGGCCTCGCGCTCTCGGGCGGCCGCGACTCGCTCCTCACGCTGCTCGTCGCCTGGCGCGCGGTGCAGCTGCTCCACCCGGAGCTCGAGGGCGAGGCGCTGCGCGAGCGGATGAAGACGTCGCTCCACGCGTTCTTCATGCCCTCGCGCTACTCCAGCGACGCGACGCACCGGGCCGCCGCGCAGATCGCCGACGAGCTCGGGGCGTCGTTCGCGGTGATCCCGATCGAGGACGCGTTCCCCCGGGAGCTCGAGGCCGCCCAGGCGATGGTCGGCGGCGACCGGCAGCTCACCGAGCTCACGAGGCAGAACGTGCAGGCGCGCATCCGCGGCGGGCGCATGTGGAACTGGGCGAACACGAGCGGCGCGCTGTTCCTGCAGACGGGGAACATGAGCGAGAAGGCGCTCGGCTACACCACGGTGGGCGGCGACCTCGAGGGGGCGTTCAGCGTCATCGCCAACGTCCCGAAGACCGTGGTCATCGCGCTGCTCGAGCGGCTCTCGCAGCGCTTCGGCTTCAAGGGCATCCAGCAGACGCTCGCCACGACCGCGGGGCCCGAGCTCGCCGAGAACCAGTCCGGGGAAGCCGAGCTCATGCCGTTCGAGGTCCTCGACGCGTGCCTCTACCTCTACGGCGCGGAGAAGCTCGCCGCCGACGAGCTGGCGGCCGCGCTCCCCAGCCTGTTCCCCGACAAGGACCCCGCCGCGCTGGGGGCGTGGGCCGAGAAGTTCGCGACCCTGTTCTCGCGCTCGATCTTCAAGTGGGTGCAGTCGCCGATCGCGATTCACCTCGGGTCGCTCGATCTCGACCGGGAGCGCGCGCTGCAGCTGCCCGTGGTGCAGCGGACCGAGTGGAAGGGCGGCTGAGCCCCGCCCGGGCGGCGGCGGCGCGTCAGTTGGCGGCCTTCTCCACGGACGCGTGGGCCCCCTGCCTGCCGTCCTTCCCGTCCGGCGAGGCGACCTCGAGGACCTCGTGGCCAGGGGCCGCCTGGGGCGGGGCGGCGCGGATCGAGCCGTCGGCGGAGAAGCGCTCGAGCTCGTCGGTGACGCGGCGGAGGTACGCCTGCTTGATGTGGAACGGCAAGAAGGCGCTCTTGAAGCCGGCCACGATGGTCGACTTGATCTCCTTCAGGCCGAACCCCATCTTCGTGTGACAGTGCCAGAGCTCGTGCGACACCGTCGTGTCGGTGACGAGCCGGTTGTCGGTGTTGACCGTCACGCGCAGGCCGAGGCTCTGGTAGAGCTTCAGCGGGTGCGAGGCGAGGTCGCGCACCGCGCCGGTCTGCACGTTCGAGGACGGGCAGCACTCGAGCGGGATGCGGTGATCGTTGATGTAGTGGAGCAGGCCGCCGTCCTCGCGCAGGCGGCAGCCGTGGCCGATCCGGTGCGCGCCGCAGACGTGCAGCGCCTGCGCGATCGACTCGGGGCCGTAGGCCTCGCCGGCGTGGATCGTGCAGTTGATGTTGTTCTGGCGCACGAGCTGGAACGCCGCCTTGTGGTGCTTCGCCGGGTGGTCGTACTCGGCCCCGGCGAGGTCGAACCCGACCACGCCGCGGCTCTTGTAGGCCACCGCGAGCTCCGCCATCTCGAGCGACGACTCGGGCGAGATGTTGCGGATGCCGCAGACGATGACGTTGCTCTCGATGCCCAGCGCGTCGCGCGCCGCCCTGAGCCCGGAGAGCACCGCCTCGACCACGCTCGTGAGGCGCAGGCCGAGGCGGGTGTGCAGCATCGGCGAGTAGCGGACCTCCATGTAACGGACGTTCTCGCGCGCGGCGTCCTCCGCGAGCTCGTAGGCGACGCGGAAGAGCGCCTCCTCGGTCTGCAGGACGCGCAGCGTGATGTCGAACGCCTTGAGGTACTCGACGAGCGAGCCGCAGTTCTGGCCCAGGTTCATCACCCTGCGCAGCTCCGGCGGCTCGTACGTCGGGAGCTCGACGCGGTGGGTGCGGGCGAGCTCGATGATCGTCTCGAGGCGCAAGGAGCCGTCGAGGTGGACGTGCAGATCGGTCTTGGGTAGCTGGCGGAAGAACTCCAGCGGCAGCCTGGCGGTTAGCTCTGGATGATCACTCATGAGCTATTCTGTCACCCGCCGACCAGCCGCGAAAGGCAGCAGCGGGCGCGGCGCGGCTCACGATCGCTCGGGCGGCGAGGGCGGCGCGCTGCCCTGGCCCGCCGAGCGATCCCTGCTGCCGACGACCACGGCGACCGCGGAGACCCCGAAGAGGGCGACGAAGAGCCACGGGAGCGGCAGGCTGAGCGGATCGCCGGCGGCCTCACGGCGCAGCGCATCGCGGAGGCGATCGGGGTTGTAACCCACCACGAGCCGCCGACCGACGTAGGTCGCAGGGAGACCACGCGCCTCCATCCGCCCATACAGCGCGACGTCCGCGTCGATGGCGGCCTGCGTCTCGGGCGCGGCGAGGCAGGCCTGGAGCTCCGTGGCGGAGAGCCCGAGCGGCGCCAGGACGGACGCGACGCGCGCGTCGGTGAGCCTGCCGGGCGACGCGCTGTAGAGCAGCGCCGCGGCCTGCTCGCGCTTCTCCGCGGGCGTGCAGACGTAGGCCTTCGCCGCGGGGAGCGCGCCGGGGTGGCTGGGGAGCGGCACCATCTTGCGCACGTGGCGCAGGCGGTCGCCGTAGGGCTCCTCCATCCTGGTCATCTCGGGGTGCAGCCTGCGACAGAAGGGGCACTCGAAGTCGGTGAACGCGACGACCGTGATCTTGCCGGGCTCCTGCAGCGCCGCGAGCTCCGGCGGGAGCGGCGGGACGACCGGGTGGTCGCCCCAGAGGAACGGCAGGCCGATCGCCGCCACGGCGGCCGCGCCCCACGCCGTGGCGCGCCGCAGCCCGCCTTGCGCGGCGCGCTCGAACGCCGCGCGCGGCGTGCGCCACGCCTGCCAGGCGACGAGGGCGGACGTGACCGCGGCCGCGAGGGCGGCGAGATCGACCGCGACGCACCACGCGCAGAACGCGCCGATCGCGAAGGCCTGCAGCCCGAGGAGCACCGCGGCGCCGAGGCCCCCGGCGGCCGACGCGGCCGCGAGCGCGACGTGGTGCCAGCGCTCCCGCGCGAGCAGCGAGGCGGCGAGCAGCGTGGTGTAGGCGGCGAGGCCGAGGTTCGGCAGCGGGACCCCGAACAGCCGGCTGTACGGCGAGACCCGGACGGCGAAGCAGCCCGAGCTGACGCCGCAGAACGCAGGGTCGCCGGCGTTCTGGTACTCGACAACGAGGGCCGCGCTCGCCGCGATGGCGACGAACAGCGCGAGCCGGAAGAGCGTGACGAAGAACCGGGCGCGTCCGGCCTGCCGCTGCTCGGTCGAGGGCGCAGGCGCCTCGGGGCCCGCCCGAGGAGCGTCCATGGATCCACTCGCGGCCTGCTTGTCGCGGGCCGGACGCACCGCGAAGACGTTGCCCCTCCCGGCGAGGAAGACGAGGAGCATCAGCGCGAGGAGCAGGGCGATCGAGTTCAGCAGCATCGGTCGTGGCGGCTCGTAGAGAAGTGGGCTCGAGGCATACCGGACCGGGGCGGAGACAGCCAGCGAGAGGAGACTCGTGCTAGTCGAGTTTCATGCGTTCCTCATCTCGCGGAGATTCCCCGACCACCAGCTCCGGCGCGCGTCGCCGGGAGGCCGTCGTCGCCGTGGTCGACCTCTTGTCCTCCTTCAAGCGCGCCCTGCACACGAACGAGATCGCCGAGCGCCTCGGGGTCGATCCGAGCCGGTACACGAAGCTGCAGCGGCTGCTCGAGGAGCTGGCGCTGGAGGGCAGCATCGTCGCCTTCCCCGGCCAGCGGTTCAGCACGAGCCGCCAGCAGGTCGAGGCGCGCGGCGCCGAGCACGAGGGGACGCTGACCGTGAACCCGCGCGGCTTCGGCTTCGTGGCGCTCGGAGGGGCGGCCGATGACGTCTACATCTCGCCCGAGGCGATGGGCGGCGCGCTCCACGGCGACACCGTCGCGGTGCGCGTCGCGACGCGCTCGCGCCGCGGCGTGGAGGGGGAGATCGTCCGCGTCATCAAGCGGCGTCACGTGCGCGTAGCGGGCGTGCTGCGGCGACGAGGGAGGAGCGCCTGGCTCGAGCCGGACGACGGGCGCGTCCGCGGGCCCATCGTGATCGTGCCGCGCGAGCCGGGCGGGCCGCTCGTGCCGCCCGACGCCGAGGACGGCGCGGCGGCGGTCGCGTCGATCGTCCGCTTCCCGGACCTGCCCGACGAGAACCCGGAGGGCGTGATCGAGGCCGTGCTCGGGGCGCCGGGCGACCCGAACGTGGAGGTCGCCAAGATCCTGATGCGCGAGGGGATCGAGGAGGAGCACGCGCCGGAGGCGATCGCCGAGGCCGAGGCGTTCGGGGGCGAGGTGCCGGCCGAGGCGCTCGAGGGGCGCACCGACCTCACCCACCTGCCCATGCCGACGATCGACCCGGAGGACGCCCGCGACCACGACGACGCGGTCTGGGTGATCCGCGAGGAGAACGGCTCTTACCGGGTCTGGATCGCGATCGCCGACGTGTCGCACTACGTGCGGCCGGGCAGCGCGCTCGACAAGGCGGCGCTCGAGCGGGCCAACTCGATCTACCTGCCCGATCGCGCGATCCCGATGCTGCCGCGGGCGCTGTCGTCGAACCTCTGCTCCCTGCTGCCGGGCGTGATCCGGCTCTGCCTGTGCGTGGAGGTCGAGCTCGACGCGGCGGCGACGGTGCGGAGCGCCCGCGTCATCGAGGGGTACATCCGCTCAATCGCGAAGCTCACCTACCCCGGCGTGGCGCGCGCGCTCGGCTTCACGCCCGAGCCGCCGCGCAGCCCCGAGGCCGAGGCGCTCAGGAACGAGCTCCAGGTGATGTGGGACCTCGCCCGGCTGCTCCGCGGCAAGCGGATGCGGCGCGGCGCGCTCGATCTCGACCTGCCCGAGGCGAAGGTGGTGCTCGACCCGGAGACGGGCGCGCCCGTCGACGTGCAGAAGCGCAGCCGCGACCCCGGGCTGGCGAAGGCCTACCAGCTCATCGAGGAGATGATGCTCCTGGCGAACGAGACCTGCGCGCAGTTCGTGGTCGACCAGAGCATCCCCACCGTCTTCCGCTACCACGCGCCTCCGGACCAGGCGAAGCTCGAGCGCTTCGCGACGATGTGTGGGGAGCTCGGGCTCGCGTTCGACCCGGAGGACGCGACCGACCCGAAGCGGCTGTCGGTGTTCCTGAAGAAGCTCGACGCGCACCCGCAGAAGCAGGTGCTGCACATGCTCCTGCTCCGCGCGATGAAGCAGGCGGTGTACGACGTGGCCAACGTGGGCCACTTCGGTCTGGCCTCGAGCGCTTACCTGCACTTCACCTCGCCCATCCGGCGATACCCGGACATCACGGCGCACCGGGCGATCCGCGCGGTGCTGCGCGGCGAGAGCATCGACAGGAGCGATGCGGCCATCGAGCGGCTGCGCGAGGCGGCCACCACGTCGTCGGAGCGCGAGCGCAAGGCGATGGAGGTGGAGCGCGAGGTGGTCGACCTGCACCGCGCGCTCCTCATGCGCTCCCGGCTCGGGGACACCTTCGAGGGCATCGTCACGGCCATCGTGGGGACGGGCGTCTACGTCAACATCGAGGATCCGTTCGTCGACGTGCTCGTCCGCATGGAGTCGCTCGGCCCGGATCAGTACGAGATCGACGACGAGGGGCTGCGCGTCATCGGCCGCCGGTCGGGGGACCGGATCGCCATCGGCGACGCGATGCTCGTGCAGATCGAGGACGTGGCCATCCTCCGGCGCGCCATCTACGGGCGGCGGCTCGCCGGAGGCGCGGCGTCGGACGAGGCGAAGCCGCGCCGGGCGCGGCGCGAGGCGGCGGACGCACGGCCAACTCGTCGTGTCAAGACCAGCAAGCGCACGATGCCCGCCAAGGACGCGACGACCAGCAAGAGCGCCAGGGGCAGCAAGAGCGCCAAGGGCAGCAAGAGCGCCAAGGGCAGCAAGAGCGCCAAGGGCGGCAAGAGCGCCAAGGGCGGCAAGAGCGCCAAGGTGCGAAAGAAGCAGCGGTAGCAGGGCGCCCGAGGGCGCGACTCTCCGCCGGCATTCCCCGCCGGCCTTTGCCGCTCGGACACACGAGCGCCCAGCACCTCTCAAGCCACGTTCACGCGCGCGGACAAGCGCGCGAAACCTCCTCGAAATCACCGAGACGAGCCCTCGAAACAGTCGAGGCTCGCGTCGACGCGAGCCGCTCGGTCCGCGCGCGGCTCGCGCCGACGCGAGACCCACAATCGCACCTCCTCCGCGGCGGACACCCGCTCAAAAAGGGGAGGGCTCCTGCATTTTTCTTGCGTTCAGAAAACCGCTATGGTCTCAACTATTTCATTCTAGGAGAGAGGTAACCAATGCCGAAGCCGACGTATCCCGCCTACAACGCTGGTGACTTCCTGGTTGATTACGAGGAGAAGGTCTTCGAAGACGTCAAGGCGACGCCGGGAGAGAAGGCGCTGGTTACCTTTCACACCGTGGCCTTCGAGGGCTCGATCGGCCTCGTCAACGTGCTGACGGCGATCCGCCTTCAGCGTAAGGGGTTTGAGACATCCATCTTGCTGTATGGGCCGGGCGTCACGCTGGGGCTGCAGCGCGGCTTTCCCAAGCTCGGCAGCGAGGCGTTCTCCGGGCACCTCGCCGTGAACCAGCAGATCGGCCGGTTCATGGAAGAGGGCGGCAAGGTCTACGCGTGCCGGTTCGCGCTGCAGGCGCTCTACGGCCACGGCGAGCACGCGCTGATCCCGGGCATCAAGCCCATCAGCCCGCTCGACGTGCTCGACATCCAGCTGCTCCACCGCCGGGACAACGCGTTCGTTGTCCACTCCTGGACGCTCTGACCCGAGCGCCGTCCATGGAGTACAACCGCAAAGTCCGGGCAGCCGCGGTGCAGCTCAGTCCCGTCATCGGCAGCCGAGACGGGACGACCGAGCGAGTCGTCGCCGCGATCGCCAGGGCAGCGAAGGAGGGCGCCGAGCTCTGCGTCTTCCCCGAGGCGGTTGTCCCGTATTATCCCTACTTCTCCTTCGTGCTCCCGCCGCCCGCCATGGGGAAGGAGCACATGCGCCTTTATGACGAGGCGGTCACCGTCCCCGGCCCGGTGACGCGGGCCGTGGCGGCCGCCGCGCGCGCGCACGGGGTGGTCGTGGTGCTCGGCGTGAACGAGCGCGATCACGGGACGCTGTACAACGCGCAGCTCGTCTTCGACAGGGACGGCGCCCTGGTGCTCCACCGGCGCAAGATCACGCCGACCTACCACGAGCGGATGATCTGGGGGCAAGGCGACGGCTCGGGGCTCAGGACCGTGGACACCGCGGTCGGGAGGCTCGGCGCGCTCGCCTGCTGGGAACACTACAACCCGCTCGCGCGGTTCGCGCTCATCGCGCAGCACGAGCAGATCCATTGCAGCCAGTTCCCCGGCTCCCTGGTCGGGCCCATCTTCGCCGAGCAGATGGAAGTGACCATCCGGCACCACGCGCTGGAGTCGGGCTGCTTCGTGGTGAACGCCACGGCCTTCCTGACGCCGGAGCAAGTCCAGGAGATCGCGCCGAACGAGCCGATGCAGGGCGCGCTGCGCGGCGGCTGCATGACGGCGATCGTGACGCCGGAGGGCGCGCACGCGTGCCCGCCGGTGACCGACGGCGAGGGGATGGCCGTCGCGGACCTCGACTTCGCCCTGATCACGAAGCGAAAGCGGATGATGGATGCGGCAGGGCATTACGCCCGGCCCGACTTGCTGCGGCTTTGGATGGACACGGCAGAGCGCTCGATAACGATCGGCGCGGGCAGCCCCAAGGCCTCCTCCCTCGATCCTGCGGCGGTGGACCATGGATACCCAGACGCTGATCACCGAGCTCCAGTCGTCCGGCCTGAGGCTGGCTGAAGCCCCCGAGGGCGCCCCCGGCGCGGGCGCCGCGACACAGCAGGAGCCCGCGTCCGGCGAGGGTGAGGGCCGACGCGCGGCGTGGACCTCGCGCCGCGGCGGGGCGGGGCCGACCCAGCACGTGGCGGCGACGCTCCGCGGCGCCACCGTGATGATCCCGATCCACACCGACCAGGCCGCGGCGTCGCCGTTCGTGGCGCGGCTCGGGCGCGACGGGGCGGGGACCGTCGAGCGGGACGGCAGGGAGCTCGCGCCGATCACCCTCGTGAAGGCGCCGCGCTTCTATGCCCTCTCGACCGAGGACGGCATCCCCTACCCCAAGATCGCGCTGTTGCACGGGGCGGACGTGCTCGCCTCGACGGTGCTCCAGACGTGCATCCGGTACACGGAGCGCGAGAAGGCCTGCACGTTCTGCGCGATAGGGCAGTCGCTCGCGGCCGGGCGCACCACCGCGAAGAAGACGCCGGAGCAGCTCGGCGAGGTCGCCGAGGCGGCGGCGCGGCTCGACGGGGTGCGGCACGTGACGCTGACCACGGGCACGCCGCGGTCGGCCGATCGCGGGGCGGCGCACCTCGCCGACTGCGCGCGCGGCATCAAGGCGCGCGTCGACCTGCCGGTGCAGGCGCAGTGCGAGCCGCCCGACGATTTCGCCTGGTTCGAGCGGATGCGCGCGGCCGGCGTCGACAGCCTGGGCATGCACCTCGAGGCGGTCGAGGACGAGGTGCGCGCGGCCGCGATGCCGGGCAAGGCCGAGGTCAGCGTGGCCCGGTACTTCGAGGCGTTCGAGGCCGCCGTGCGCGTGTTCGGGCGCGGGCAGGTGTCGACCTACCTCATCGCGGGGCTCGGCGACTCGCTGTCTTCGCTGCGCGACGCGAGCGAGCGGCTCATCGCGATGGGGGTCTATCCATTCCTCGTCCCGCTCGTGCCCATCCCGGGGACGCCCGCGGCCGATCGCGGGCCGCCCTCGGGGGACTTCATGCGGGCGCTCTACGCGCACATCGGCCCGCTGCTCGCGCGGTCGGGGCTGCGCTCGACCGACGTGAAGGCGGGCTGCGCCCGCTGCGGCGCCTGCTCGGGGCTCTCGGGCTTCGAGGCAGAAGGCCGGGCCGCAGCGCCGCCGGAGGCCGGCGCGCCATGGACATCAACCTCGGAGAGCTCCGATGACGCCACATTACAGCTTCGAGCTTGTGCAGAGCAGGGACACGTATCTGGCGTACCTCCGCTTGCGCCGGGCCATCTTCTGCGACGAGCAAGGGCTGTTTAAGACGACCGACGAGGACGACTGGGACGCCTCCGCGTTCCCCATCGCCGCCGTGCAGCGCGGGGCGCCGGGGGGCGAGGCGGTCGTCGGCACGGTGCGCATCTACGAGGCGGAGCCCGGCCTGTGGTACGGCGGCCGGCTGGCCGTCGAGCGCGCCCACCGCAAGCAGGGCGTGGTCGGCCGCGGCCTCGTGCAGAAGGCGGTCACCACCGCCCACGGCTGGGGGTGCCACCGGTTCCTCGCGCTCGTCCAGGCGGCCAACGTCCCGTTCTTCGAGAGCCAGAGCTGGCGCTCGCTCGAGGAGCGGGCGCACCGCGATCGCCCGCACCACCTGATGGAAGCCGATCTCGCGAGCTACCCGCCGAGCGACGAGCCCCGCCCGCTGCCCGGGCAGAGGTTCCGCTGATGCTCGCCGGCGTCGCGGCCCAGCTGCGGGGCGCGCTCGGCATCCTCGCGAAGCGGGACGTGCAGATCCCGGCGCGGCACCTGTCCGGCAAGAGCGCAACCGGCGCGGCCGACCGGCCCGCGGCGCTCGGCGACGACTGCGCGGCCATTCCCGACGGAGACGGCTACCTGCTCCTCGCCGCCGAGGGGATCTGGCCGGCGTTCCTCGAAGGCGACCCGCGGTTCGCGGGCTACAGCGCCGTGATGGTCAACATCAGCGACATCTACGCGATGGGCGGCCGCCCCATCGCCGTGGTCGACGTCGTCTGGGGGACCTCGGCCGGCGCGCTGGAGCCGGTCTGGGAAGGCATGGTCGCCGCGTCGCGCGCCTACGGGGTGCCGATCGTCGGAGGTCATACGAGCGCGCGCAGCCCCTACAACGCCCTCGCCGTGGCCATCGCGGGGCGCGCGCGGCGGCTCATCACGAGCTTCGCGGCGCGCCCCGGCGACGTGCTCGTCGCGGCGATCGACCTGCGCGGCAAGATGCACGCGGAGCACCCCTTCTGGGACGCCTCGACGGGGACGGACCCGGCGCGGCTCCGCGGCGACCTCGAGGTCCTGCCCGCCCTCGCCGAGGCGGGCCTCTGCGACGCGGGCAAGGACATCAGCATGGGCGGCGTCGCGGGGACGCTGCTCATGCTCCTGGAGACGTCCGGCGCCGGCGCGGTGCTCGACCTCGCCGCCGTCCCGCGGCCGGGCGACGTGCGCGATCTGTCGATCGCGCGCTGGCTGCTCGCGTTCCCGAGCTACGGCTTCCTGCTGAGCGTGCGCCCCGACGCCGCCGGCGAGGTGCTCTCGGCGTTCGCGCGGCGGGGCATCGCGAGCGCGGCGGTCGGCGCCGTCGACGGCTCGCGGCGGCTCACCCTCGAGGCCGCCGGCGAGCGGCAGACGCTCTGGGACCTCGCCGCCGAGCCGCTCACCGGGTTCGCGGGCGAGGGCGCGCGATGAGCGCCGGCGCTTCAGACGGCGCGACGAGCGCCGGCGCCGCCACCGGCGCGCCGCTCTCGGTCGCTCTCCTCACCTACTCGACGAAGCCGCGCGGCGGCGTCGTGCACACGGTGGAGCTCGCCGAGGCGCTCCACGACCTCGGCGTGGAGGTCTGCATCTACGCGCTGAACAAGGACGAGGGCGGCTTCTACAGGCCGCCGCGCTGCCCCGCCGTCCTCGTGCCCGCCGCGCCCCCGCCGGCGGGGATCGACGCGGTCGTGAGGCAGCGCATCGCGGAGCTCGAGGTCGGGCTGCGCCGCCTCGGGGCGCGGCACGACATCTGGCACTCCCAGGACTGCATCAGCGCGAACGCGCTCGCGGCCCTGCGCGCCGAGGGGCGCGTCCCCCACTTCCTCCGGACGGTGCACCACCTCGACGACTACGACAGCCCGTACCTGCGCGCCTGCCAGGAGCGCTCCGTGCTCGAGGCGGACGCGTGCCTCGTCGTCAGCGAGGCGTGGCGGAGGACGCTCCGGGCCGATCTCGGCGTCGACGCGGCGATCCTCCCGAACGGCGTGAGCCTGCGGCGCTACTCGCCGGCGCCGGACGGACGGGACGCCGAGCTCCGGGCGCGGCTCCACGCCACGGGGTCGCCGCTCTACGTGACCGTCGGCGGCGTCGAGCCGCGCAAGAACTCGATCGGCCTGCTCAAGGCGTTCCTGTCGGTGCGGAGGCGGCTGCCCGGAGCCCAGCTGATCATCGCGGGCGGAGAGACGCTGTTCGATTACGCGCCCTACCAGCGCGAGTTCGAGGCGCTCGCGCGGGAGCACGGCGTGTGGCCGGCGGGCGCGTCGCCGGCGGGCGCGCCGCCGCCGCTCGTCCTGGCGGGCGTGCTCCCCGACGCGCTGATCCCGCCGCTCTACCGCCTGGCCGACGCGTTCGTCTTCCCGTCCGTCCGCGAGGGGTTCGGGCTCGTCCTGCTCGAGGCGATGGCCTCGGGCGCGCCGGTGGTGAGCTCTGCTCAACCTCCCTTCACCGAGTTCCTCCGAGACGGCGAGAGCGCGCTGCTCGTCGATCCCTCGAGAACAGAGGATCTCGCGCGCGCGATGGAGGCTATCCTGGAGGAAGGCGTGAGGCGGCGCCTGCGCGCCGCGGCCCTCGAGGCCGCGGCGCGGTACACGTGGGAGCGCTCGGCGCGCATCGCGGCCGGCGTCTACCGCGAGTTCCTGGGATCCCGCCGGAGCTAGAGCGACGTATGCCGGAGATGCGCTTCGTGATCGAGTGGCCGGGCGGCGAGCACCAGGTCTGTTACTCTCCGTCGCTCGTCGTGAAAGAGCACCTCGACGTCGGGGAGAGCTACACAATCGACGATTTCGTGTCGCGTTGCCGGAAGGCGCTCGAGCTCGCGAGCGAGCGGGTGTTCAAGAAGTACGGGTTCCCCTGCAACCTGGCGCGGGCGGAGGCGGCGCGCATCGCGAGCACGGCCGCGCGATTCCACGGCCAGAGCGGGGCCAAGGTCCGGGTCCTCAGGTTCGTCGAGTGACGGAAGGAGCAGTCGATGGTGTCGAAATCGAAGATGGAGCGCCTCCTCAGCGAGCGCCATTTCCTCGTGTCCGCCGAGCTGACGCCCCCGCGTCACCACGACCTGGAAAAACTGCTGAAACACGCCCGGAACATGGCGGGGCATGTCGATGTGGTGCAGATCAACGATCACCTGCTCTCCCAGGCGCGCTGCGCCAACATGGCCGTCGGCCATTTCGTGAAGCAGGAGGGGCTCGAGCCGGTGCTCCAGTTCTCGCTCCGCCACAAGAACAAGATCGCCCTCCAGGGCGACCTCCTCGGGATGGCGGCGCTCGGGCTCTCGAACATCATCGTCCTGGGCGGTTATCCGTGCGCCATTGGCTCGGATCCCGACGCCAAGGAGGTGAGCGACGTCGACAGCTTCGCGGCGATCGAGCTGACCCGCCGGCTGACGCGCGAGGGGAAGCTCTTCAACGGAGACGTCATCTCGCCGGCGCCCTACTTCCACGTGGGGACCATCGATTTCCCGTGCGCGGAGCAGGCGATCGCCGGGGCGATGGACCGGCTCAGCGCGAAGATCGACGCGGGCGCGAGCTTCATCCAGGTGCAGGCGGTGTTCGAGCTCGCGTCGATGCGCCGCTGGATGGCGGCGGTGGTCGAGCGCGGGTTCCACGAGCGCGCGCACTTCATCGCGGCGATCTTCCCGTTCGCCGGCGTGGATCGGCTGAGCTTCCTGCAGAAGGTGCCGGGCCTCGTGGTCCCGGAACACCTGATCGAGCGCGTGCGCCAGAGCGGCGACGCCGAGGGGGAGAGCTACCGGATCACGCTGGAGCTCGTCCGGGGGCTCCGCGACATCCCGGGGCTCTCGGGCATCCACATGCGCTCCATCGGCGCGGAGGACTGGGTGCCCCGGCTGGTCGAGGACGCGGGGCTCCGGCGGGCGGCGTGATGGATCCAGCGGCCCTCGTCGCTCGCCGATGTGCTTCAAGAGCGGGTGATCGCCCACGCTGAGCACCGATGCCACGAGCCCCCCGAGATCGCGGACCTCCCGCCTGCTGACCCGTCACCCCGGGCCGCCGTGGTCGCCTCGCTCGCCGAAGCTCTCACCCGCGCCATCGCGGTCGGCAACGAGATGGCGGCCCGGGTGAACTACGAGGCGATCGGCCGGCTGGTCGGCCTACCGCTGGCATTCGGCGTAGGGGTCGAGCCAGCAGCCATGGTCGACCTCGCTCGCGAGCGGGCTCGGCTTCCGCGTAGGTAGAGCCGAGCGGCAACGCACACACGCGGGTCGATGCGGACGGCACCCGAACGACCGGTGGTCGCAGCACTCACTGCCCAGCGCATCAACGGCGTGCGGCGCTCGCCGGTGAGCTTCAGCAGTCCACGCCGACCGCTTTACACGACGGGTGGACGTTCAAGGTCGAAGAGGTCGGGATCTGTACGCTCGAGTCGATCTTCAAACTCGTTCCATCCGAGGCGAGTTACGAGTTCGGCCTCCGCGGCATGAACCGGAATGAGCCAGGCGAACACGGTGGGGGGCTGCGTATCGGCGCAAGTAGCCAGTTCGTCAGGAAACACGACTGGTAGTGCGACGTATAGGCTGGTGCAGCGAGACCCGCGAGCAACGGCATGACCTAGGGGCAGCACCTGCCCGCGAAGGAAGGCACGGTGCTCCCGAACGAGTCCCTCGGCAACGTACGCGAGGAATTTCGCGAGGTCGTCGTCCGCGAAGCGGCGCGAAACGGAGAAAAGCAGTTCCTGACGAACTTCACGTCCTCGTGGCATCTCCAGGATGTGCCGACTCAGCCCAAGCGTCGCGTATGTCACCGTGCCCGTAGTGGGATGCTCCTCGAACAGGCAAACCTGAACACCGGCCAACTCGCCAACCCAACCCTGGGCCATTGGACCCAAGTAGCGCTCTAAGTGTTGGTCAACGGAGTATGTCATTCTGCATGCCTCGCTCCCCGACTTTGGTTGCATGTCGGACACTCGAGGCGCGTGCCCGTGTTGTAGCCGTCGAGCACTTCCTTGCGTGTCCTGCCAGCCTGGTCCCTCGTGCTCCACGGAGGCTGGTGGTCCACATCCCAGTCGCGCGGTGCCTCGCGTGTGCGCTTTCCGGGTGGGACCTTCACCTCCTTACTGCATGTTGGGCACAGCCTTCCGCCGCTGGGTCCTTCGGCGGCAGAGTCCCACGCATCCTGAACAGTACCCTTCCGGAAACTGCCAGGCCGCTTTGCTACACCCCCTGCGGCGGGCGCTGTCCCCTGCGGGTCCTTATTCCCCGACCCGCTCGACATCAGCGCCTGCGACAGCCCCTGGAGCCCCGCCGCGATGTTCCCGACCCCACCGACGACGAGCCCGGTCGACACCACGATCGCAGGCACACCGATCGTGGCGCCGATTCCGGTGGCGCTCGAGATGCCCCCGAAGGCCTCCCCCGTCAAGCCCCCGAGCGTGAGGGCAATCCCGCCGACGATCTGACCGATGGCCAGCCCGATCCTGGCTTCCGGCGTCCCATGGGCCAGCACGCCGGCGGCGTCCAGCAGCTCATGACCCACGCCGGCGAAAGGAACTGCCCCGAGTAGCAACCCGGCGACGACCCCCCCCCTCGAGCTGGGTATAGGGGTTCTGCGACCAGTCGATCGGCGCCGTGGTCACCGGCTGCGGCACGTACCCGGACGCGCTTCCGGTCGTGCTGACGTCGATCGGCGCCACGGCGCCGCCCGCCTCGGCAGCCATGGTCTTGGTATCGGCGTCGGCGCGCGCCTCGTGCTCCGAGGACGGGACGACGATCAGCTCGAGTCCGATCGGCGACAGGTCGAGCACTTCCAAACTGAACTCCGCGCCGGCCGGCAGCGGTGAGCGAGACCCGTCCTCCGGGAGCGCTCCCTGAAAGCCGCTCGGGTCGACGTATGCGAGCGGGTTGTTCAGCACGTAGCTGTACGGATTCCAGCTCTGCCCGAAGGACGGAATCGACACGATGGGGTCCGTCGTCAAGAACCGCCCGATCCTGGGATCCAAGATCCTGCCCTTCATGTTCACGAACCCGAGCTCGTCGTCGCTCTCGTGCCCGGTGAACCCCTGCGTCGTCTCGCTGGAGAACGACGCCGGCACACGCTCTCCCCACACGGGGTTCCTGCGCTGCCCGAACGGGTCGTAGCTCCGCCGCTCGATCACGTCGCCGTCCTCGTCGGTGAGCGCATCGACCGAGCCGAGGTGATCGACATGCACGTAACGGGTGCCGTCGTCCGAGCCTCCCCGGGTCACGATCGCCACCACGCGCTCCGGCGAGTGGACGTGGTACCGATGCTCTACCGTGCCCGACGCCGCCCCGGTGACCCGTTCGTACAGATCGCCGAAGTAGAGCGTCTCCTTGTCCGGCGTGGTCTTGCGGATCCGCTGCTGGTCGCCGTCGTAGGCGAACGTGACGGTGCTCGTGCCCTGCGTGATGCGCTCCGGCAGGTCGAACGGCGTATAGCGCACGGTCGTGCCGCCGGGGCGCGCGCTCTGATTGCCGACGGCGTCATAACTGAAGCTGTCCGTTCCCGCGCCGGTGACCGCGTGCGGGTGCAGCGGGTCGTCGTAGACAAGCGTTCCGACGTCCGACTTGAAGGTGAGATTACCGTTCGGCGCGTAGTCGTAGCGGAGCGCGCAGGGCGCCGACGCGCTCTCCACCTCGCCGAAGTACGCGCAGGTCAGCCGGTGGATCGCGTCGTGCCGGAAGCGCTCCGTCGTGTTCTGGGGCTGGAGCGCGTCGGTGCGGTGGGTGAGATTCAGGCGATCGTCGTAACCATAGTCCAGGTCTTGCACCTCGCCCGCGCCGCTCTGCGTCACCATGTGCCTCAGGCGCTGCTTGTCGGCGAGGTAGCTCCGCTCCGTGACCGCGCCATTGCCGAACACCTCCTCCCGGAAGCGCCCCGCGCTGTCCACGTCCGTCAAGCGCCAGTACGCGGCGTTCGTCTGGCTGTCGCGCACGGCGCGCACATGGCCATGCGGGTCGTGGTCGTGGGCCACCACGAACGACGCCGCGCCGGAAGGCGCAGGATACGTGACCGTATCGATCCGGCCGAGCTCGTCGTAGCCCAGCTTGGCTTCCAGGGGAGCGGCCTCTCCATCGATGCGGAGCGTGATCGTCTCGGTCTGGCTGAAGCGCGTGTATCCGTACGTCTTGTCGCCATCGGGGCTCGCGAGCCTGTGGAGCTTGCCGATCCCGTGCGCCGCGGTATCCCAGGTCCACTTCGTTGTCAGAAGCTCGGCGCCGAGCTGATCCACGCGCGTGTCGGGTCGGCCGAGCGCGTCGTACGTCCACGTGATCTCGCGTCCGAGCGCATCGGCCTGTGACATCGGCTCGCCGAAGCCGTCATGAATCGAAAGCGTCGTGCCCCGATCGGGGTCGTCGAGCTGCCGGACGCGGCCGAACGCGTCGCGCGTCGTGCGCGTCACCGCGCCGCCTGGATCGGTGACCGTGTGCAGCATGCCGAACGGGCCGTAACCATAGCGGGTGATCCCGCCGGCCGCATCGGTGATGGCCTCGGTTCGCCCCAGCGGATCCTGCTCGGTCACGGTCACGTGATCGAGCGGGTCGGTGACGCGCGCGAGCAAGCCGTCGTACTCGGCCGTCGTGACCGCGTTCCACGGCGTCGTATGGCGCACTTCGCGGCCCACGGCGTCGTGCTCGTAGCGGTCGTACAGCCTCTCGCGCTCGGGCGTGCTCCCGCTGACCGGCAGGTTAAGGAACGCCTGGAGCAGTGTCAAGGAGCTCGACCCATATTCTGGCTGGGTGCATCTCGTCATCTACCAATACTCTGACAGGCACTCGACGACGATTGATATTCATCTCAAGCAACGCTCGGTTCTCGGACGTAACTAGCGCCACTTTTCCGCCGGGAGTATCAATGACCCCACGAAACACTTCTGTGCTGCCTGTAATGGTTTCAGACGGGAGATCTGCCGCAAGAGTCACGGTTACATCGCCGTCGACATCCGCCATCGTGCGAACCGAGACGCAGGAGGCGTTGAAAGAGACTACCTGTCCGGGATCATACACAGGCACATCCATGCTACTGTTTGATGGATCGAAGACGAAGAGGATGGGATGCGGAGGGGAATATGTTGTCGTTCCCATTGTTCATTACCTTCTTCTTAGCTCTCGTAGAACCTCACCACCTTGACGCGCTTTGCAGTGATTGCAGTGTGGAAGAAATACCTTTGGTTCGTCAAGTGCCTGTGGCGGTTGATGGTCGGCAATAGAATTGCCGCTCTTCGTTCCCGGGTCCTTGGTACCACAGGTATGGCAGCCATGCTTTCCCATTAGTGCATTGACTTGCTTCTGCTCGCTGGCGGTTGGCCGACCTCGATGGGCGGGTATCGACTCCTTCGCGAACGGACCCGGTTTGAGGGTAGTGGGTCCCTCTCCAGCGGGCACCATCCCCTGCGGGCCCGTGTTGCCCGACCCTTGCGACATCATCGCCTGCGACAGCCCCTGGAGCCCCGCCGCGATGTTGCCGACCCCACCGACGACGAGTCCGGTTGACACCACGATCGCAGGCACACCGACCGCCGCGCCGATTCCGGTGGCGCTCGTGACGCCACCGAAGACTTCCCCCGTCAAGCCCCCGATCGTGAGGGCGATCCCACCGACGATCTGCCCGATGGCCAGCCCCATCCTGGCCTCCGGGGTCCCATGAGCCAGCACGCCGGCGGCGTCCAGCAGCTCGTGACCCACGCCGGCGAAAGGAACCGCCCCGAGCAGCAAGCCGGCGACGAACCCTCCCTCGACCTGGACATAGGGATTCTGCGACCAGTCGATCGGCGCTGTGGTCACCGGCTGCGGCACGTACCCGGACGCGCTTCCGGTCGTGCTGACGTCGATCGGCGGCACGGCGCCGCCCGTCTCGGAAGCCATGGTGTTTGGTTCGGCGTCGGAGCGCGCCCCGCGCGCCGAGGATGGAAGGACCAGCTCGATTTCGATCGGCGGCAGGCCGAGCTCGTCCGAAGTGAACTCCGCGCCGGCAGCCCCGTCCTCCGGGAGCGCTTCCTGAAAGCCGCTCGGGTCGACGTACGCGAGCGGGTTGTTCAGCACGTAGCTGTACGGATTCCAGCTCTGCCCGAAGGACGGAATCGACACGATGGGGTCCGTCGTCAAGAACCGCCCGATCCTGGGATCCAAGATCCTGCCCTTCATGTTCACGAGCCCGAGCTCGTCGTCGCTCTCGTGCCCCGTGAACCCCTGCGTCGTCTCGCTGGAGAACGACGCCGGCACACGCTCTCCCCACACGGGGTTTCTCCGCTGCCCGAACGGGTCGTAGCTCCGCCGCTCGATCACGTCGCCGTCCTCGTCGGTGAGCGCATCGACGGAGCCGAGGTGATCGACATGCACGTAACGGGTGCCGTCGTCCGAGCCTCCCGGGGTTATGATAGCGACCACACGCTTCGGTGAGCGGACGTACGGTAAAGCCGACGCTCTACCGGATGCCTCACCTCACGGAGCGGCAAGCAATCTCGTGAGCACGATCTCAGCTGCACCAGCTCCGAGGACAGCATCACGTTCGAGACCAGTCTCTTCATACGCCGTCCGGACCTCGGAAACCACGACATTTGCGTCACAATCAGAATATGCCACTTTCCATGCTTTTCGCGAGAGCTCGTCCCTTCGGAGGAACTCCGGCACCTTCCATTCGCTGCGTTGCCAGTCTGGATCGCGCCCAATCACAGGCCAAGTTTCGTCAATTAAGCCAAGGTCTCCAACTCGCAAGATCCGAACGGCAGACTCAGACCTAAGGCGCTTAACGTCCTTCAGTGGCGGTGGCTGCTCCCATACGTCACCAAAAAAGTACGACAGCACAACTCCGCCGCCTGATGAGGTTCGTGCGACCACGCCAATCGCAAACCCTCGTGAACGTAAAGGAACTGCGAACCATGTGCCTTCATCGACGATCTGTCTCATTGCCTCTCCAGGAAGAGCCTGGCTGCGTTTAGGTACTTTTGGAGCCCGGGGTTTTGCGGACTAATTGGACTGATCCGGTTCAGCGGTGGCTGATACGTTTGCTGCAACATCTGCTCCAAGCCTCGTTGCTCTGCATAGACATCGGTTCTGTGCACTGGTTCGAATCTGAGGTCTCGCACCGCAGGATCTCGACCGTGCTCCGCCGCTCTCCTTGCGAGATCATTCGTCCGCCCGGTGCGCATCACCTGCCCGGTCGCCGGGTCGCGAAGGACGTAAGTTCCGCCTCTGGGGACTGCGCCCGTTACGGTGGGCGCCGTCCCCTGCGGGCGCGTGCTGCCCGACCCGCTTGACATCATCGCCTGCGACAGCCCCTGGATCCCCGCCGCGATATTGCCGACCCCACCGACGACAAGCCCGGTCGAGACCGCGATCGCGGGCACACCGATCGTCGCGCCGATTCCGGTGGCGCTCGTGACGCCGCCGAAGACTTCCCCCGTCAAGCCCCCGAGCGTCAGGGCAATCCCGCCGACGATCTGCCCGATGGCCAGGCCCATCCTGGCTTCCGGCGTCCCATGGGCCAGCACGCCGGCGGCGTCCAGCAGCTGATGACCCACGCCGGCGAAAGGAACGGCCCCGAGCAGCAAGCCGGCGACGAACCCTCCCTCGAGCTGGACATAGGGGTTCTGCGACCAGTCGATCGGCGCCGTGGTCACCGGCTGCGGCACGTACCCGGACGCGCTTCCGGTCGTGCTGACGTCGATCGGCGGCACGGCGCCGCCCGTCTCGGCAGCCATGGTGTTTGTATCGGCGTCGGAGCGCGCCTCCTGCTTCGGCGATGGGACGACGCGCAGATCGAGTCCGAGCGGCGCCAGGTCGAGTACTTCCCACCTGAACTCCGCGCCGGCAGCCCCGTCCTCCGGGAGCGCTCCCTGAAAGCCGCTCGGGTCGACGTATGCGAGCGGGTTGTTCAGCACATAGCTGTACGGATTCCAGCTCTGCCCGAAGGACGGAATCGACACGATGGGGTCCGTCGTCAAGAACCGCCCGATCCTGGGATCGAACATCCTGCCCTTCATGTTCACGAGCCCGAGCTCGTCGTCGCTCTCATGCCCCGTGAACCCCTGCGTCGTCTCGCTGGAGAACGACGCCGGCGCACGCTCTCCCCACACGGGGTTTCTCCGCTGCCCGAACGGGTCGTAGCTCCGCCGCTCGATCACGTCGCCGTCCTCGTCGGTGAGCGCATCAACCGAGCCGAGGTGGTCGACATGCACGTACCGCGTGCCGTCGTCCGGGCCTCCCCGGGTCACGATCGCCACCACGCGCTCCGGCGAGTGGACGTGGTACCGATGCTCTACCGTGCCCGACGCCGCCTCGGTGACCCGCTCGTACAGATCGCCGAAGTAGAGCGTCTCCTTGTCCGGCGTGGTCTTGCGGATCCGCTGCTGGTCGCCGTCGTAGGCGAACGTGACGGTGCTCGTGCCCTGCGTGATGCGCTCCGGCAGGTCGAATGGCGTATAGCGCACGGTCGTGCCGCCGGGGCGCGCGATCTGATTTCCGAGCGCGTCATAAGAGAAGCTGTCCGTTCCCGCGCCGGTGACCGCGTGCGGGTGCAGCGGGTCGTCGTAGACAAGCGTTCCGACGTCCGACTTGAAGGTGAGATTACCGTTCGGCGCGTAGTCGTAGCGGAGCGCGCAGGGCGCCGACGCGCTCTCCACCTCGCCGAAGTACGCGCAGGTCAGCCGGTGGATCGCGTCGTGCCGGAAGCGCTCCGTCGTGTTCTGGGACTGGAGCGCGTCGGTGCGGTGGGTGAGATTCAGGCGATCGTCGTAACCATAGTCCAGGTCTTGCACCTCGCCCGCGCTGCTCTGCGTCACCATGTGTCTCAGGCGCTGCTTGTCGGCGAGGTAGCTCCGCTCCGTGACCGCGCCGTTGCCGAACACCTCCTCCCGGAAGCGCCCCGCGCTGTCCACGTCCGTCAAGCGCCAGTACGCGGCGTTCGTCTGGCTGTCGCGCACGGCGAGCACATGGCCATGCGGGTCGTGGTCGTGGGCCACCACGAACGACGCCGCGCCGGAAGGCGCAGGATACGTGACCGTATCGATCCGGCCGAGATCGTCGTAGCCCAGCTTGGCTTCCAGGGGAGCGCCCTCTCCATCGATGCGGAGCGTGATCGTCTCGGTCTGGCTGAAGCGGGTGTATCCGTACGTCTTGTCGCCATCGGGGCTCGCGAGCCTGTGGAGCTTGCCGAGCCCGTGCGCCGCGGTGTCCCAGGTCCACTTCGTCGTCAGAAGCTCGGCGCCGAGCTGATCCACGCGCGTGTCGGGTCGGCCGAGCGCGTCGTACGTCCACGTGATCTCGCGTCCGAGCGCATCGGCCTGTGACATCGGCTCGCCGAAGCCGTCATGAATCGAAAGCGTCGTGCCCCGATCGGGGTCGTCGAGCTGCCGGACGCGGCCGAACGCGTCGCGCGTCGTGCGCGTCACCGCGCCGCCTGGATCGGTGACCGTGTGCAGCATGCCGAACGGGCCGTAACTATAGCGGGTGATCCCGCCGGCCGCATCGGTGATGGACTCGGTTCGCCCCAGCGGATCCTGCTCGGTCACGGTCACGTGATCGAGCGGGTCGGTGACGCGCGCGAGCAAGCCGTCGTACTCGGCCGTCGTGACCGCGTTCCACGGCGTCGTATGGCGCACTTCGCGGCCCACGGCGTCGTGCTCGTAGCGGTCATACAGCCGCTCGCTCTCGGGCGTATCTTCGCTGACCGGTACCGAGCGCCGCGCGATGTGCTCGCCCAGCGCGTCGTACTCGATCTCTTGCAGGATGCGCTTCGCCTCGCCCCAGCCCTGCGACGGTTCCGGCTCGGGCCCGTACCACCACGACCGGATCGGGCGGCCGAGGCTGTCGTACTCCACCGTGTCGTCGGCGCCGCCGGTCGTCGTGCTCTGCTGCATCACGCGCCAGGCATCCTGGCTCGGGCCGCCGTCCTTTGTGCGCGAGAGCGTGACCGTCGTCGTGGTGCCGTCCGGGCGCGTCTCGATGCCGAGGCGCCCGAAGCCGTCGTACTTCCACTCCGTGACGAGCTGATTCGGGTCGACCCGCTTGAGGAGCACGCCGAGCGCGTCGTCGTACTCCACGATCGTCGTGTGCTCGGCCGCGTTCACGTACTTCTCGGGGAACAGGCCCTCCTCGTCGAGCTCCGTGGTGGATGTACGCTTGTGGCCGAAGGCGTCCTCCGCCGTGACGCCGGTGATGTTCCCGAATTCATCGCGCGTGTACGTGAGCGACAGCTTCGTGTCGGGCAGGCCGTCGTCGCTCTCGGTCGACTCGGTGTCGACCTCGCCGTGGATCGTCGTCGTTCGCGTGAGGGTCCGGCACTGCGACAGCCCCGCCGCCGCGCTGCACTCCTCCTGCGTCTCGAGCTGGCCGAGGACCCAGCGCTCGGTGTCGTTCTTGAACGTCCGCGTGACGTTGAGCGTGAGGTCGACGCCGCCCGTCGAGGCCTCCTCGGCGCGCACGTTGCCGAACTCGTCGAACTCCGCCACCTTCGACACCGAGTCGCGCAGCAGCATCGCGCCGCCGCCTCCGCCCTCGACCTGACGCACGTACGTCTCGAGCGAGGGCATCGCGCCGCTCGGGGGAGGATAGACCCCTTGCGCTCGCCTCACCCGGCGCTCGGTCGGCAGCGTGAAGTACGTCGCGCCGTCGTTCGTCGGAACGACCGTCCGCTTCACGTCGACGAACGAGAGCTCGATCTGCTCCGGGCTGGGCTGACTCGGCAGCCCAGGAGCCCAGCGCCACGTCCGTCGGACGTGCCCTGCGAAGGGGAAGACCTGCAGCTCGTCGTCAAAGGTGACATGGTCGTAGACGTCGCTCCTCGCGGCGCCCGTATCCAGATCGGTGACGTTCCGCTCCCCGAACCCGAGAAATCCGCGGCCGAGCCGGTGATAGCGCCCGTCCCGGTAGCTGACCTCGAAGCGCCGCGGTCGGTCCGCGCCATTGTTGAGGGCGTACCCGCTGACCACCCGCCGAGGGCCCACGATGCAGCGCCGCGGATAGCCGCAGTCGTCCGCCGCGCCGGAACGGGCGAGATAGAGCGCGCTCCTCCGGTCCGGATCCTCCTCCGCTGCGCCTCCGCTCGTGACCGACGCATCGGTCAGGTGGCCGTAGGAGATGCTCACGTTGGGCACGAAGTCCGGCTCGGTCGGGTCGTGCGCGTTCATCCCGTCGGAGACCGCGACGAGGAGATCCTGATCGGCCGAGAGGTTCTGGAAGATGTTGAACACGCCGCCGAGCGGCAGGATCACGTCCTGGGCGCCGTCCCCATTGACGTCTCCGGTGCGCGCCCCGTGCGGATCGGCCAGCGTGACGGCATCGCCGAGGCTGGCCGCGAACGGCACCCCTGCATCGACGAGCTTGAACGGCGGCCCCGCGCGGTCGCCGGTCGCCTGCAGGACGGCCCAGGACGGGAGCGCGTCGGAGCCGCCCAGCAGCATGCCTGGTGGGACGGGCGTGAGGAGATCCTGCCGCCCGTCGCCATTGAAGTCGAGCGGCACGGCGAACCGGAAGAACGCATCTTGATCCGACAAACCCAGCAAATCGCCGAAGCTGAACGCGCTCACGGTCCGGAACGACGAGGCCACGAACGTCGGTCCGGTGTTGAGATAGGTGATGAGCTCGTGGTGGCTGAAGCCGGATTCGACGGCATCGGGTAGGCCATCGCCATTCACGTCGAGGAAAACGACGCGGCCCCCACCCCACACGACGGGGAGCTCGGTGTCGATCACCTCCCAGCGCCCGTTGCCCCGGCGCATGATCGCGTCGTAGCTCTCTCCGAGGAGGACCGTCCCGTCACCGAACCGCCGCAGGGACGGCACGATGAGATCGATCTTGCTGTCGGCGTCGACGTCGAGCGTGTGGAGCTCCGTATCGCAGGGATAACCGGTGAGCAGCTCGATCGATTCGCCCGTGGGGTCGAATCCCGCGGGCGTCGCGCCGCGCACAGGCCGCCAGAGGTGGACGGTCCACACGGAAGAGGCCGGGATCGGCGATTGCCCCAGTCGGTCGTGGTCCTCGCACTGGAGGAGATCCGGCATGCCATCGCCGTCCAGGTCGGCGAGGTGCATCGAGCCGCCGGGGCTGCTCAGGCTCGGCGGCGCGGGCGTGACCCCGAGCGGGAACGGCCGGCGGATCCCCGTGTCATGAAGCGCGAAGGTCCGGTCCGGCCGGGACAGGAGCACATGCCACGTGGTCTTGGCATCGTAGGCATCGTGAAGCAAGACGTCCCTCCGCCCATCGTCGTCGAAGTCCAGGACCGTCCCGAGCTCGGGCTGGAGAAGGGCCGGGTCGGAGGGACCAGCCGGATCGGCGACGAACAGCCAATCCTCGAGGAAGGCGAGCTCCGCCGGTGCGAGGTAGGTCGGTGAGCTGTCCGGCCCGAGGTTTCGCGCCACCCGCCACGCGGTGATCGGATTCGACGGCGTGCTGAGCCCCGCGACAATGTCCGGAATCACGAGGTCGTCGAGCCCATCGGCGTCGATGTCGAACACCATCGGGCTCGCCAGCTCGGAGACTGGCTTGTCGACATCCGTCGTCAGCCGCTTGAATCCCGGCTTCCCATGACTGTACTGAAAGCGGGTGGGAGGCTTGCAGACCCGATCGCTCGCGCACTCCTCGACCTCAGTCAACAGCGTCCGGGTCGTCGTCGGGCTGAGCTCGTAGCGGAATCCGTAGCTCCGGACCAGCGCGTCGCCCGGACCGAGCATCTGGATCTCCTCCAGGCGAAGCGAGCGCTGGAGCGCCATGCCGCCCGAGTAGCCCGTACGAATAGCGGCCGGGTCCTTGGTGCCATACACGAAGCGCACCGCCCGGGAAGGCGCGAGCGACGGCGTGCCCTCGAAGCTCGTGTAGCGGATCTCATCCACCGCGTACTCGGCGGCATGGCCGTCCTCGGTCTCGGTCTCGGCCTCGGCGAGGCAATATGCGTACGTCATGGCGTTGCCCCGGCCGTCACGGACCTTTTCCGCGAGCCACGCGCGCGGGACGCCACCCCGCGCGAACGGCTTGCTGCCCTCGGTGCGCCCGTACTCGACGACGCGGCCATTCGGCAGGTAGGCCTCGAAGAAGAGCGCTTCGGCGGGCGCACCGCCCTCCGGAGGGTAGTGCCCGACCACCTTGACGAAGGTCTCCGGGAACGTCCGGTACTCGATGGTTCCCGGTCCCTCTCCCACGGGGACGAGGCGCTGGCCGTCGAGGCAGAGTTTGTCCTCGCCGTCGTACCGCACGCCGCGGATCTCGCCGTCTTGCGCGAGGCTCTTCGGACATCGCGTGATCGCGGAGAGCCCTGCGATGGAGAAGCCGGCGCCGAGTACGCCGTCGCTTCCATCGCTGCGAAAGACGAGCTGGAGCCGAGGTCCCATGCCCGCGCGGGAGGGCACGGTAGCCAACTCCATGGTGTACACGGCCTCCCCGGTGCTCGTGACGGAGAACGTCCCCGGGAGGGTGCCGGCGGCGACGGTCTCGACCGCCGGCGCGGGGCGGGACGTGGCAGGGCCGTGCGCGCGCTGGGTCCGGCAGGCGATGAGGCCATGGGGCGGCTCCAGGGGCGGATCGCCGCGCACACACTGGCATCCCCCCTGCGCGAGCACGCAAGCGAGAAACATCAAGAGCGGGATGAACGCCCGGAGCACACATCGCGGAATCGCCGCCATGGCAGCCTCCCTGGCGAACAGCAGTGCCATGGCGCTGCATCGCGGGTCAAGAGCCGAGCTCATGCTGAACGCCCCATCCATGCCGGCATCGAGGCATTCGTGAATGCATCTGTGCCTGTTCGGCATGCACGCCGCGGGTGCCACAGCTGCCCTCGTCGAGGCGCGATTGACCGTCCATAATGGATCAGCGGCGAGGAGAGAGCAATCCGAGCGTGAACGCGCGCGGATCGGCCGGCGTGCGCACTGCCTCGACGACCATGAGAGCGGTTATCGGCTGAGCGTCGCACAACCCGAACTTGAGTGGAGTGAGCCGGTGCAGGAGGTCAGCGTGCACGAGGGCGTGTTCGGGACGCTCGACGGGAGCCCAGGCGCGACGGCGATTCGAAACCTCGCGATGCGTGCAAGTCGCTGTCGGGCGCGTGGTGCGCGAGCGGCAGCCCGAGCACGTGGTCGACCGGCGCTTCGCCACGCGGGCCCACTGGGTGTCGAGCCCAGGGAGCGGCGCGGCGAGATGCCCCGGTCCACCCAGGCCGCGTGCTCCCTCTCACAGGGGAGCTCGTATCGAGCCGTACCTGCCACCATGAGTTCTGTCCGCGTGCGACCTCATGGGTTGCAATGCGCCGGACGCTCCGGCGCGCGACCCGTGGACGGGTCGCGAAGGCCAGCAGCAGCGGCGAGCCGGTCGAAGCGCGCGCCGTCGACGCTCGGCGCGGTTGTCCTTCGCCCGATCCGCGGGTGCCCATGGTCCGACACGCCGCATCGCACGCGTGGCCGTCGCCAAGACGCGCGCCTTGTAGGCCATGTGACCAGCGTGGTACAGGTGCCACATCCGCCGCGCTGGGTGCCGCCGGCGCGGCGTCGAAGGCCCCTCGAATTGGGCGAGGCGAACCATGGCCACTTCCCTCCGACGAGCGTGTTCATCGCAAGCAGCGGCCATCGCCGCGCTCCTCGCGTCCTCCCACCTGAACGCCGCGGAGCCTTCGCCTCAGTCCAAGGAGCTGAACGCGCTGATCCAGCAGGCCGAAGCGGCCATGAAGAACCTCGAGTTGGGCGAGGCTCGGAACCTCTGGGCACGCATCCACCACCTCGACCCCTCGCCCATGGCGATCTGCCAGCTGGGGGTGGTGAATACTCGTCTCGGTCGCTGGGACGTGGCCGCGACCGAGCTCTCCGAGTGCGTCGCGCGGATGCCGCCGCCGAAGAACCCCATCGAGCGCCGCCGCTGGGAGGTCAGGCACGCCGATTTCGCGAGGGTGCTCCAGGAGGTGGGCGAGGTCCACATCTTCACGGCCCCGGGCGTGGCGGCGGCGCATATCTTCGTGGATGGGCGCGAAGTCACCCGCGCCGATCGGGTGTACGTGCTGCCAGGCCGGCACGAGATCGTCGCCATGGCGTACGACGGACGGATCGCTCGTGTGAGCGTGACGGCCAAGGCCGGCGAGTCACAAGGCGTGCCCATCGCGTTCGAGAGGTTCGAGAGCCGGCCCGCCCTGCCCGCGGGTACCGTCGCCGGCCCGCTCGCGCCGACGCGGGCAGCGCTGTCGGAACCCGCTCCGTCCGGCGTGAAGCCGTGGGTCGTCGCCGGCGGCGCCACCGCGGCGGTGGGCCTGCTCGTGACGGGGATCGGGCTCCACATCGCGGCCAACAGCCAGGAGGACGCGCGGCAGGCGGCGCTGTGCAAGCCAGAGCGTGAAGGCAAGGATGCTCATACGGATGTTTCGGTCGAAGGAGTGAGCACCATGAGCCACCTGGGAACGGCTTCGCTCACGGCCGGGGCGCTGCTGGGCGTCGCAACATTTGCTTACGTCGTCATCGCGGCCGACACGGAATTACGGGCGCGCCCCGGTGGTGCGGAGGTCAAGGTCCAATGGTAGCCGGCCGAGATTCACACCACCCGGCGCGCCGCCGGCCTCGCTGCAACCCCGTTCTGCGGGCGCCCCGTTCCGGCTCCGATGCGGCCGCTCGCGACGGACAGAGCCGGCAGGAGCCGCGATCGTCTACCCACTGGCTGGAGGTTTTACCGATGCGAATGGCTGTATTGTTTGTACTGGCACCGGCCATGCTGCTGGCCTGTGACGATGTGCCGGAGCTCTCCGACGAGCCTCATGCAGGCTGCCCGGCGGTCTGGCTCTGGGAGGGGGCGCAAGACGAGGCTCCTGCATGTCCCGACGAGCGCGAGACGCTGTGGGAGGGATGGAAGGGAGCGATCGTGCCGCAGACGTGTGGAGCGTGCGAGTGCGGCCCTGCCGCATGCGTGCTCCCCTCCTCGGTGACGACACACTCCTCCCTTTGCCCAGGGACCGAGGAGCCGATGTCCTTCGATGCTGGCGCAGGGTGGGACGGGACGTGCTCGCCGGCCGGCGCACCGATCCCGAGCGATGCGCCTGCCTCGGTGACCTACGAGCCGCCGACGCTGGGCGCGTGCACGCCATCCCCTGCGCCCGAGCCGCTGCCGGTCATCGCGACGTTCGGGAAGGCCTGCGGTGGCTACATCGGGCAGCCACCCGAGGGCTACGACCTCTGCATCCAGACGAGATCAGATGGATCGTGCTGGGACGACTACCCGGAGAAGCGCGAGTTCACCGAGGAGCTCATCGACAATCGCTCGTGCTCTGCTTGCGAGTGTGGTCCGCCGGCAGGAGGGGAATGCAGCGCTGACGTCTTCCTGTATGGCGATGCCGCATGCAGCGAAGAGATCGCGGCATCGGAGGGGATCGGTCAAGCGGAGACGCGCTGCGCCGACGTCAGCTCGCCATCGCCGCTGGTCGCCATGCGCGCCGAGCTCACGAAGGCGGAACCGGGCTCCTGCACGCCGAGCGTATCCACGGTCACCGGCACGGTGGAGAAGGGCAAGATGCACATCGTGTGCTGCGCTCCGCGCCGTTCGCCGACCAACCAGACCCTGACGTACACGTGCCCGAGGACGTGATCGTAGCTCATGTGTGCGCGTCGTGCCCTCGCTTCACCCAGGCCTCGTCATGCATAAAACCGCGCTCGCCCTTTGGATCTCCGCCGTCTGTCTGTCGCTTGGCTGCGGATCGAACAACTCGGACATCGCGGGCAAGGCAGTCGTCGACGTGAGGGGCAAGCAGCTCGTGCTCGACACGGGCAACGACGGAAGAGATGTCGTCAACGAGTACGATCGTTGGGGAACGATATGCGGCGTGGAAGACGGCATGCAAGAGGTGTTTCTGGACGACAAAAATCGCAGCGACGGCTTCGTAAGCATACTGATCTACGACAGATCGACTGACACCAACGTCTATGTGCTCGCCGACGGATATGACTACACGGGTATCTGTAGTGTGACGGTCAAGGTGACGTCGAACGATCCCTACGAAGCGGACTTTTCGGTGGCGCCGTGCGATCTGGGTCGCGCCTTCGACGACGCCCCTGCGCGCCTCGTGTCGGCCTCCTTCCGTGTGGCGTCGTGTGAATACGACGGCCCGGGTGGATAGACGGCCCGCGTGCGGACACGCGCCGTGCCGGCAGCGCGCGGGTCCCCACCACGCCTCGGCGATCTGAGGCCGAATGGGCGCGCTCGGCCACGGGCCAGCGCCCCGAGCACCTTCCCGGCGCGCCGCCTTCCCGGTGCGAAAGCGCCCCACCTGGGCCTCGAACCCCGCCGCCTCCCTCCGCAAGCCCTGTCGGCCGCTCCGGGAGGCCACCCCCCGCGTCCCGGAGGCCATGCCGGCCGCTCTCGAAGCCTTGTCGGCCGCTCCGGAGGCCTTGTCGGCCGCTCCGGAAGGCCACCCCCCGCGTTCCGGAGGCCATGCCGGCCGCTCCGGAGGCATGTCGGTCCGCCCGACATGCCCTCCAGGCCGTCAAATCCGGCTCAAATCCCGGCCGCGCCGCCGTCCAGCCGGCCACCGAGGCCCTCGGACCTGCGCGACATCCCCTGAAAACCGCACCCCTGGGCCTTCAGGACCGCCCGACGGCCCTCTGGACCGGCCGACATGGCCTCCGCCACGCGCCGGGCACCTCCTCGCCGGACGCCGCGTTCGTGCGGGGCGCACCGCCGGCTTGCCGGCCGAGCGGGCTCCGTGCTCACCTTCCGTGAGGGAGGTTCAATTGAGCTCAGAGATCGAGATCGACGGCGAAGGTCCCAGCCGGCAGGTCCTCGCCGAGGCGCCGGCGCGCGCGCTGAAGTTCCTGTCGGCGGCGGGCAAGAACAGGCAGATCCGCGCGCTCCTCCGGGAGCGCGGCTACACCGACGAGGACCACAGGGAGGGCTGGGACATGCTCCACCGCGCCTCCGGCTTCGGCATCGGCGAGCCCGACGAGGTCGAGGACGCCGAGGTCGGCGCGGCGATCGCCGAGCTGGACGCGTGGGACGAGCCGCACTTCCGGATCATCCGCGCGGCGCTCGAGCGGCGCCACCCGCTCCAGGAGAAGTTCGTGTTCGACAACCTCACCCCGCAGGTCGGCGCGGCCGCGGTCGTGTCCGTGAAGACGCTGCTCGGCCGGCTCGACGCCCTCGAGAAGAGCGCGAAGCGCAAGCCGACCCGCAAGGACGACCACGCCGCGTTGGAGACGCTCGCGAAGCGCGGGTACACAAAGGAAGAACTCAGCCGCCTGCGGCACCTCGTTGACATCGCGTCGGGCGAGGGAACGGCGGCCGAGGAGGGCGACGGAGAAGAAACTGGCGGCGCCGAGCCGGTCAGGGCGGTCGTCGACAGTCAAGAGCACGTCGATGCGCTCCGCGCGCTTTATGCCTGGCACCGTGAATGGTCCGAGACGGCCCGCGCCATCATCAAGCGGCGCGACTTCCTGGTCCGGCTCGGCCTGGCGCACCGCAAGACCAAGGCGAAGGCCAAGCCGAGCCCCGCCGCGCCGCCCTCGCCGGACGTGTTCTGAGCGAACCCCGATCGCCAGCAGTTCAGCGTTGACCAGCGGCGGCCGATGTGCTGCCCCCTTTCATGCCCATCGTTCCGCGGAGCCGCGACCGCCCGCGGACCTCGCGGGCGGCGCGAGCGCGCCGAGCTGCCCAGCGGGCCTGGCTGCCTAGAGCGGCTCTCACTCGGATCTGATCCAGCCGTCGCAGAGCGGTGCTCAATCGCACAGGAGACGGGCCCAGATCGGCGTTTTCGGCGCGGAAGCGCACTCCAGTGCGCTGAGCACCGAAAACGTCGAGATGGGCCCGTATCCGAAGCGAGTGAGCACCGCTCACGCCTTGTGCGCGATCCAGAGCAGCGCGAGGCCGTTCATCCTGCGCTCGCGGCGATCGACCTCGAAGCCCGCGCCGCTCAGATCGGCGCTGAGCCGGTCCTCGGTGTGGCGGTAGGTGGCCTCCGCCGCGTCGGCCCACGCGAGCATCGCGTGGGCCGTCGACGGGTTGTACCGGTGGCTGCGCAGGTAGCCGGCCATCGCGACGCGGCTCATCCCCGGCGCAGGCTCCAGGAGAGCGACGCGGCCGCCCGGGCGGAGCACGCGCGCCGCCTCGGCCAGCACCGGGCCCGGCTCGGGCACGTGCAGGAGCAGGTTCGACGAGGTCACCACGTCGAACGAGGCGTCGGGGAACGGGAGCCGCGTCGCGAGCGCCTCCCGGAAGGTCACGTTGTCCAGGCCGAGCGCCTTCGCCCGCTGCGCAGCGCGCTCCACCATCGCCGCCGTCGCGTCGATCCCGACCGCCTCGTGGCACCGGCGCCCCATCTCGCGCGTCAGGCGGCCCGTGCCGCAGCCGAGGTCGAGACACCGATCCTCCACGCCCGGATCGACCAGCGTGACGAGCTCGTCGACGAGCGTCGCATAAGGGCCCTCCGCCTGCATGCGATCGAAGAAGTCGACGAGCTCGTGGAACGGGGTCGCCTGCTCCTTCGCGGCGTACCGGTCACGCCACCGCCAGACGTCGTCGAGCGCCTGGTACGTGCCCCGGTAATACAGGAGCGGTGCGCCCGCCTCGCCCCGGCCGGATGAGAGCGCGCGGCCGACATAGATGATGTGATCGCCGCCGTCGTACGCGTGCTCCACCTTGCAGTCGATGAAGGCGAGCACGTCCTTGAGGATCGGGCAGCCGGAGTCGGCCACATGCGCCTCGGTGAGCACCGCCTGCCGATCGAGGTCCGTCCCCTTGCCGGCGAACAGGTCCGAGATGTCCCGCTGCTGCTCCCGCAGGATGTTCACCGCGAAGACCCCCGACGCCTCGATGGCCGCGCTCGTGCGCGACCGCCGGTCCGCGCAGAACAGCACGAGCGGCGGGTCGAGCGAGACGGCGCTGAACGAGTTCACCGTCATCGCCTGCGGCGTACCGTCCTGCACCGTGGTCACGAGCGTGACCCCGGTCGCAAACTGGCCCAGCACCTTCCGGAACTCGGCGGGATCGAAGAGCATAGGGCATAGTACGCGCTCGGCGCGCACCGGGGATCCAGGATCTGCGCCTCTCGCGCCGCGCACGCGCGGCGCAGCTCACCCGGCGTCGCGCCGCGCGAGGTCCGGCGCGAAGGCCGGTATGCAGAGGGCGAAGTACTCGCTCTCCTCGTCGAACGGGTTGCTGTAGCGGACGCGCTGTTCAGGCTCCGTCCAGATGGCCTGGCCGGCAGCGAGGTCGACCGTCTCGCCCGCGATCTCGACCCGCATGCGGCCGCGGATCATGAGCGTCAGCTCGCCGAACGAGGGCGTCTGCGCCGGCTCGCTCCACCCCGGCGGGGCCACCATATGCGCCAGGCTGAAGCCGTCCGTGCCGGTGTTCACCCGGCCGAAGAGCTCCTCGATCAGCTTGCCACCAGGGACAGGGATCCGGGTCGCGGACGTGACGAGACGGTAAGGCTGCGCCATCGGGGGCCTCCAGATCAGAAGGCGCGGGTCCGATCGTCGGACACGCGGTAGAGCTGCATGAGCAGGTGGCGGCCGCCGAACGGCTGCAGGTAGCGGAGCGCCGCGACCTTGCTCGCCACGAAGCGGTGGTAACGCCGCGCCGGCACGACCACGAGATCGCCCGCGCCGACCCAGATCCGCAGCCACTCGTCGTCCATGCAGCGGATGTCGTAAAGGCCGTGCCCCTCGACGAACAGCCGCACCTCGTCGCCGAGATGGCAATGCTCGTCCGCCTCCCGCGCGCTCTCCGCCTCGTCGCGAGGATTGCTCGTGTCGCGGCGGACCTCCTCGTGGTCCGTCCATCCACGCTCCGCATGGATGTGCTGCAAGACAAGCGCGGCTGCGCCCGGGTCGAACGCGCCGCACCCGATCCCTTCCGCCAGCAGCTCCGCCTCGGTGTACTCGATCTCGCCTTCAGCGCTCATTCGGATCGCACGCATGCGCACCCTCCGGGACTGCGCTCTTCGACCTCTGCGCGCGCGCGACGTCAAGACGCTAACCGCGTCCAAGCATCCACATCAGGCCTGCAATGCTGAGACCCAGCACACCCAGCGCGAGCAACGCAATGAGCGCCTCCGTGAACCCCCACCCGCCGCCCTGCGCGACGCGAGGAGCCGCCGCTGCAGGCCGCGAGATCGGCGATAACGTGCTCACGGAGGCAGGCGGAGGCGTCGGCGTGGAATGCGCAGCGGGCTCTTCGGCCGAAGGGGGCTCGAACAGCGCGTCTGGACGGAGTGGCTCGCACGGGCTGCGCTCGATTTCGGCGAGCGCCTCGGCGGCCGGATGCTCGAATACGAGCCGATCGGCCGAGATCGCGAGCACCTGTCCAGGACGCCAGATCGTATCGAACTGAGGCACCGGAACGCCGTCGAGCGAGGCGCCGGAGCGCGATCCGAGGTCCTGAACTGAGAATTGATCCCCCCTGCGCGTAATGGCCACATGGCGGCGAGAGACGTCCGGGTCGTCGAGGCCAAGATCGGTGTCCTTGGCGCGTCCGACGAAGTAGGGCCGCGCCGACTCCGGAAGGCGCAGGACGCGGCCCTGGTCCGGGCCGTCGACGACGAGGACGCGCGGCGTGGGATCCTCGTCCTGAGCCGCCAGGCCGCGGGCGACAAGCTCGAGGGCGAGCTCCCTGGCGGCCACGGCCGGGGCTCCCTGCGGGACCGCCGCCTCGATCCGGAGCGCGAGCCACACGCGGCCGATGCGGATGCGGTCGCCGGTGCGCAGCGGCATGGCCGTGCGCGGGGCGATGCGGGTCTTGCCGAGGTAGGTGCCGTTGTCGCTGCCCTCGTCGAGGAGCAGGTAGGCGGCGCCGCGCTGCCGGATCGACGCGTGCCGGGGGCTCACGGTCGCGTCGGGGAGGCGGACCTCGCAGCCCTCCGCGCGGCCGAGGATGATGCGGGGCGCGTCCAGGGTCAGGGAGAGCTCGCCCCCGCCCTCCTTCCCCGCTCCGGCGGGCGCCAGCACCACGATCGTCAACGCCATCGACGCTGCCTCTGCGCGGAAGGGCGGCGAAGGGTCAAATCGCCGCCGTGCGACGCATCCGCTCGGCGGCGCTGACGAGCTGCCGCACGGCCTGATCCTGCTGCCGCGCCGCCTCCTCGATGCGCTTGCCGGCCTCGACGAGCTGCTCGCCGCCGCGCGTCTGGCTCCGGTGCGAGGCGTTGAGGCTGTGGACCATGTTCGAGATCTGCTCGATCGCGCTCGTGATCTGGCGCCCGCCGCGCGCCTGCTCCTGGCTCGACCGCTCCACGTGCTGCGTGATGGTCCGCATCTTCTCCGCGCTCTTCATGATGAGCTCCGAGCCGCGCGCCTGCTCCGCCGTGGCGGCGGCGATCTGCTGCACCGTCTCGGCGATGCGGCCGATCGCGTCCGTGACCTGCTTCGACCCCTTGGCCTGCTCGACCGTGGCGCGGGCGATGGCGCGCACCATGTTGGTCGACTTCTGCGAGCTCTCGAGGATCTTCTTCAGGGCCCGCTCGGCCTCGTTCGACACCTCGACGCCGCGGTCGACGTTGTGCGCGCCGCGCTCCACGGCGGCGATCGCGTTCTTCGACTCGGACTGGATCGTCTTGATGAGCTCCGCGATCTCCTTCGTGCTGCCGCCGGCGCGCTCGGCGAGGTCCTTGATCTCGTCGGCGACGACGGCGAAGCCCTTGCCGTGCTCGCCGGCCTGGGCGGCGATGATCGCGGCGTTCAGCGCGAGCAGGTTCGTCTGCTCGGCGACGTCGTCGATGACGGCCAGGATCTGCCCGATCGCCTCGATGCGGAAGCCGAGGTTCGAGATGACGGCCACGGCCTCCTGGCTCGACTCCTTGATGCGGTAGATCTCGCCGATCGTCTTCAGGATGGCCTCGGCGCCCTTCTCGGCGTCGGTCGCCACCTCCTCCGAGAGCCGGGCCGTCTCGTTCGCGTTCGACTGGACCTGGTCGATGGAGACGTCCATCTGGTTCATCGAGGAGCTCGTCTCCTCGGCCGTCAGCGCCAGGGCGTCGACGTTCTTCGCGACCTCGCGGATCGAGTACGCCATCTCCTCGATCGACGAGACCGTCTCGCGCACGCTCGACCCGAGCTCGCCGACGTTCTCGGCGACCTCCTCGTTGGTGGCCGTCATCTCGAGGATGCTCGAGCTCGACTCCTCCGCGCTCGACGCGAGCGACTCGACCGACTGGGCGATGTTGGCGAGGGCGGTCGTCATCTCGCGGATGTAGACGGTGGCCTGCTCGCTCGCGTGCATGACGCTGCTCACGCCGTCGCTGAGCTTGGGCAGGAGCTCGTCGAGGAGCATGGTGGCCTGGGCCAGCTCCGTCCGGCGCTGCTTGTCGCGCAGCTCGGCCTGGGTGATCCGCTCCGCGATGCCGGTGAGCTCCGTGTAGAGGCGCGAGAGCTCGGGCGGCGCGCCCTGAGGGACGCGCACCCGCTCGCCGGCGGTGGCGCGCAGCACGGCGTCGACGAGCGCGTCGACGTCGATGTCGGGGCCCCGCTGCGCGAGGTCGTTCACCTTGCGGGTGAGCGTCGCGCACTCCCGCTCCAGGGTGTCGCGCTCCTTCACGAGCCCGTCGCGCTCGCGGCTCAGGGCGTCCCGCTCCCGCTCCAGGACGTCGCGCTGCCGCTCGACCCCGTCGCGCTCGCGGCTGAGGCCGTCCCGCTCGCGCGCGAGCTTGTCGCGCTCCTCCGCGAGCGCGTGGCGCTCCTCCGCGAGCTCGACCTGTCGGCCGGCGATCTCGGCGATCTGCTCGTAGGTCTCGGCGACGTCGGCGGGGGCGCCCTCGGGCAGCTTGGGGCGCTTGCCCCGCGCGGCCGCGCGGAGCGCGTCGCGCAGGCCTCCGAGGGGGACGCCGCCCTTGCCCGCGAGGCTCGCGTACACCACCGCCACCGCCGCGGAGAGACCGAAGAACATGAACAGCTGGCTCGAGAACTCCGCCAGCGGCTTCGACGCGAGACTCAACCCGAAGCCGATGAGCAGGAGGATTACGGCGATGGCGATGGAGAGCTTGGAGTTCATTTCGTGCGTTCCAGCGCGATCGAGCAGCGGCGCGTGCGTGGCCCAACGTGCACCCGACGACCCCGAGGACGACCGAGCGTAAGAGGCGAGTGCCCCCCGGTGCAAGGAGAGCGCGCGGCAGAAGCGCGGCGAGGCGCCGCCGGCAGGCGAGCAGCGGACCGAGCGCTCCTGGGCAGAGGCGCAGGGTCGGGCCGCACTGTGGCCCCGGCGTGTGGGGAAGTCGCGATGAACTTGGACGACCTCGACCCGATCGCGTATGCACGGAGATGCGGCGAAGAAGGTTCGCGCCGCGGGGGCTCGGCACGGGCGCCGTTCCCTCCACGCCCGATCCCTGAACACCGCCGCAGGCCGCGGCGGCCGCCCGGCCGTCCTGGCCGCCGGGGTGGCCATGCGGCCGCGGCCGCCCCGCCATGCCCCTCGCCGCTCGCCTCCTGCTCGCCTTCGGGCTCGTCGCGATCATCGCGACGGCCTTCGTCGGCCTGACCTTGCGAGAGGCGTCGCGCGAGATCATCGAGAGCGGCTTCGCCGATCGGATCGCCGCGGCGCACGCCGGCGTCCGGCAGCAGCTCGTGTGGGAGGCCGAGGCGCTGCGCGATCTCTTGCCGCCGCTCTGCCAGCACGACACGTTCGTCGACAAGGCCCACGTCGAGCTGGAGCGGGGCAAGGGCGACCCGGACGCGATGGACCCGGGCAGCCGCATCGCGCTGCGCCGGCAGGTCCCGAGCCAGGCCAAGGCGCTGCGCCTCGACGAGCTGTCGCTCGTGGCGAGCAACGGGAGCGTCCTCGCGGCCGAGGACGCCTCGCGCATCGGCGCCCGCGACCCGCGGCTCGCGGAGCTGATCAAGGCCCCCGGGGGCGCGCCGCGGCTCCGGCCGGCGAAGGCGGGCGGCGAGCCGTCGCTGGAGGTCCACTGCGCCCTGTCGCGCCACGGGGTGACGCTCGGC
This sequence comes from Sorangium sp. So ce1014, assembly GCF_051521505.1. NCBI lineage: Bacteria > Pseudomonadati > Myxococcota > Polyangiales > Polyangiaceae > Sorangium > Sorangium sp. So ce1014. Next base: position 12,029,273 of record NZ_CP150356.1, on the reverse strand, counting down.
CTCGTGGGGGCGCGGCGGATCGGCCCGGTGCTCGCGCGGATCGGCGACGCGTACCACGTGCGGCTCACGGCGGCGGCCGAGGGGCGGCCCGCCCCCCGGAGCGGCGAGGCCGACGTGGTGCGCGTCCTCGACTTCGCGGAGATCCCGGGCCTCGACGTGGTCGCCTCGGTGTCGCGCGAGCCGCTGAAGCAGGCGCTGGCCCGGCTCGATCGCGCGATCGCCCTGACCGGCGCCACGGTGCTGGCGATCGCGCTCGGGATCGCGGTGGTGCTGGCGCGCAGCCTGTCGCGGCCGATCGCGGCGCTGGCCCGCGAGACGCGCGAGGTGATGAGCGGCGCGCCGCGGCGGGTGGAGGGGCGCGGGGGGCGGGAGATCGCGGATCTCGCGGCGGCGTTCAACGCGACCATCGACGAGCTCGCGGCGATGCGCAAGCGCCTGGCGGCGACCGAGCGGATCGCGGCGCGGCGCGAGGTCGCGCGCCAGATCGCCCACGAGATCAAGAACCCGCTGGCGCCCATCCGCGCGGCGGTGGAGACGCTGCGGCGGCTGCGGCAGCGCGAGGATCCGGCGTTCGACGACTACTTCGAGGAGGCGACGTCGACGGTGCTGAACGAGGTGCACCGGATCGCGAACATCGTGACCGAGTTCACGCGGTTCGCCCGGCTGCCCGCGCCCCACCTGGAGCCGGTCGACCTCGTGGCGATCGCGCGCGGGGTGGTCACGCTGCACGCCGCGCCGGCGGGCGAGGCGATGGTCACCGAGACGCGCGGGACGGGCGGCGCGGCGGCGGCGCGCGTGGAGCTCGCGGCCGACGCGATCCCGCGGGTGTCCGCGGACCGGGACCAGATGATCCAGGTGCTCACGAACCTGGTCCAGAACGGGCTGGACGCGGCGGGCGCGATCCGGCGCGATCCGCGCGTCTCGGTGACGATCGGCCCGCTGCCGAACGACCGCGTGCGGATCGTGGTGCGCGACAACGGGCCGGGCGTGGCCGACGACATGGTGCCGCGCCTGTTCGAGCCGTACGCGACGAGCAAGGAGAAGGGGACGGGGCTGGGGCTCGCGATCGCGCAGCGGATCGTGTTCGAGCACGGCGGGGAGATCAGCTACCGCAAGGCCCAGAAGGGGGGCGCGGTCTTCGAGGTCTGGCTGCCGGTCGGGGGGCCGCCCCTCCTGGAGAAGCCGCCGGGGGAGACCACGGTGCGGCCGCGGGGGCCGGAGGCGCCGTGACGGGGATCGCTCCCGCGGCGCGCGCCCGCCACAGCGCCGCGCGCCGCCGGGAGGACCTGAGACAAAACGCCCCGGCGGAAGCGGCCGTGGACCTCCGCGGTGCTGCCCTCGCTCCGGAGGAAGCGGAGGACGTGGAGAGAGCCGGCGCGTCGTCGGCGCTGGCCGGCTCATCCAGGGTGCGAGCCGGCGGCCGGACGCGGCGCGCCGGGGCATGGGAGATGAATGCGGCGCCGGCATGCATGCACGCTGGGCTCTTTCTCTCGCCGTGATCACCGCGCTTCCGCTCGGCTGCCTGGACCGGGGGGAGCGCCGGGGCGAGCAGACCGCCGAGGCGACCCCGCCTGCGCCGGGGCCGCTCGACGTGCCGCCCTCCGCCCGCGAGGCGGTCTCGCTCCAGGAGGGATTCGCCCCGATCGTGTCGCGCGTGAGCGCCGCGGTCGTGAACGTCTCCTCGGTGCGGTTCGTGCGCCCGCCGGTCCCGGAGCGCATCCCGTTCTTCTCGAACCCGTACTTCCGCGAGTTCTTCGGGATGGACGGCGACGCGCAGCGCGGACCGGACGGCCAGCCGCCGGGCCCTCGAGTGCAGCGCGAGCAGAGCCTCGGATCGGGCGTGATCGTGTCGCGCGAGGGCCACGTGATCACCAACGCGCACGTGGTCCAGGACGCCAGCCAGGTGCGCGTCGCCCTGCCGGGCAGGCCGGAGATGAAGGCGACGGTCGTCGGCGTGGACGCGAAGACCGACGTCGCGGTGCTGAAGCTCGACGGGGGCGAGTTCGCGTTCGCGCCGTTCGGCGACTCGGACGCGGTGCGCGTGGGGGACCTCGCGCTCGCGCTCGGCAACCCGTTCGGCATCGGCCAGACCGTCACCCAGGGGATCATCAGCGCCGTCGGCCGCGGCAACATGGGGATCGTCGATTACGAGGACTTCCTCCAGACCGACGCGGCCATCAACCCGGGCAACTCGGGGGGCGCGCTCGTCAACATGGCGGGAGAGCTCATCGGGATCAACACGGCCATCCTCTCGCGCGGCGCGCAGGGCAACCAGGGGATCGGGTTCGCCGTGCCCTCGAAGCTCGCCCGCGCGGTGATGGAGCAGATCGTGGAGCACGGCCGCGTGATCCGCGGCGCGCTCGGCGTCGCGATCCAGGACGTGTCGCCCTCGCTCGCCGAGGCGCTCGGGCTCCCGCAGGACACGCGCGGCGCGGTGGTCAGCGACGTGTCCGAGGGGAGCGCCGCCGACAAGGCCGGCCTCCGGCGCGGCGACGTGATCGTCGCGCTGCGCGGGGAGCACCTGACCGACGGCCGCGACCTGCGGATGCGCATCGCCGAGACGAAGCCGGGCACGCCGGTGGAGATGCGCGTGCTCCGCGACGGGCGGAACCTGGAGCTCACCGCGACGCTCGACGAGCTGCCGGAGCCGAAGCCGGAGGCGCCCACGCCGGCGCCCACGCCGACCGGCGCGCTCGGGATCGAGATCGCCGCGCTCTCGGACGACCTGCGGCGGCGGTTCGAGATCCCGGCCGACGTGAAGGGCGCGCTCGTCCTGGGGCTGAGCCCGGGCAGCCCTGCCGCGCGGGCCGGGCTGATGCCGGGGGACGTCGTCCTGGAGGCGAACCGGAAGGCGGTGACGAGCCCCGAGCAGCTGAAGCAGGAGGTCGACGCGACGGGGAAGCAGCCGGTGCTGCTCCTGGCGTGGCGGGAGGGGAAGACGCGGTTCGTGCTTGTGGAGCGGTGAGCCGCGGCGGCGGGCCGGCGCGGCCGTTCAGCCAGGGGGCGGCCGGCCGTCGATCTTGCTCGGCCGGCGCCGCGCGACCTCGATCCCCGAGATGCAGACGGCCAGCCACACGCCGCCCGCGGCGAACCCCGCGAGCACGTCGCTCAGGTAGTGCACGCCGAGGTACATCCGGCTGAAGCCCATCGCCACGGTCCAGCCGAGCGCGAACGCGACGAACGCCAGGCGAGCGCGGAGCGTCCGGAGGAACAGGAACGCGAGGTACGAGAGCATGCCGAAGGTCACGAACGTGCCCATCGAGTGTCCGCTCGGGAAGCTCCACCCCTGGGCGACCGCGAGCGGCTCGTCGAACAGCGGCCGCGGCCGCGCGAACAGGGCCTTGAGCGCCCGGTTGAGGAGCCCGCCCCCGGCGAGGGCGATGAGCCAGCCGATCGCGAGGACGCGCTGCCGCCGCTTCAGCAGGACCGCGGCCACGACGATCGCCAGCGCCGTGAGCGCCCAGCCGCTGCCGAGGTGCGTGAAGGCGTGGAGCGCCGTCACGCCGGCGCTGCTCGACGACGCGTGGAGCGCGCGCGCCAGCGCGAGATCGACCTGAACGATCGACGCGCCGCCGCTCACCGCCTCAGCGAGCGCGACGAACACGAGCGCGCCCAGGGTGAGCACGAGGCCGAGGCCGAGGTGGATCACGACGTACTCGGCCGCGGAGAGCTCGTGGAGCACGCGCGCGACCCCGGGGAACCGGGTCGAGAGCCGCTGCGTGACCGGGTGCTCGGCCGCCGCGCGGTAGGCCCCGGCGGCCCGCGCCCACAGCGCCCGCGCGTGGCGCTCGGAGAGGCGGGCGACCGCGACGAGCCCGAGGAGCACCCCCACCGTTCCGGCCAGGAGCAGCGCGAGCAGCAGAAGAGGCCGCGCGCCGAGCGCCGAGGCGAGCTGGTCCGCGCGGAGATCCAGCGCTTCCATGGCGGAGCTCTAGCACGCGGCCCTGCCGCGGGGCTCGCTCGGGGCACGAGCGACACGAGGGCTTCCGGCGCCGAGAGATCGCGCACATGGGCGAGGTGGATCTCGTCGTCGGGGACGGAGTACACGTAATCCTCGATGTGGCGGGTCGCCGCGTCGCTCGCGGTGGGCCGGAAGAGAGACAAGGAGAGGGAGTGATGGAAAAGCTCGTTCTCGAGCCGTACGACGGAGGAGGTGTATTGGCCGGCGGAGGCGGAGGGGGCGAGGCAGGCTGGGATAGAGCGCTGAGCGGGCGTCGAGGGGCTGCCTCGAGCAGGGTGACCCGGCGTCAGCGTCGGGATGCAGCCGCCGCGGTGGACACGGCGAGGCGCCGGAAATGCTCGATGCCGAGGAGGTTGCACAGGGTCTCCAGGTGCTGCCGGCGCGCCCTGTGCTCGTCCAGCAGGCGAGCGACGGGCCCGTGCCCGAGCAGATCCACGGCGATGCTGTCTCGCGAAAGGAGCACGTCGCGCGCGTAGGCGTGGAGCGGCCCCGCGATCGCGTCGGCGCGCATGGCGTCCGCCGAGCGGCGCTCCTTGACCGAGCGGCCGCGCCACGCGGCGGCCGCTCGCCAGATCTCGCCGGTGACATAGAGCAGATCGCGCGCGAGCCGGCGCGTGACCCCGGCCCCCTGGAGCGGAAGCAGGGAGTTATCGTTCACGAGGATGCTGCGCGCGGACGGCAAGAAGCGGCGCACGATGGCGTCGTGGAGGGCCGCGTGCGTGCTTATCGGGGAGGGCAAGCTGAACGCCAGCCGCACGACGGATGGGCTCGCGTACGGGGTGAAGGTCCTCCACCAGAGGAAACGCGACGTGAGCGCGCCCCAGCGGCCATACCGCTCGAAGAGGTAGAATTGATCGAGCACGTCGTGCAGGTCGGGCGAGCGCCCGAACATCGCCTCGATCACCGCCAGCGTGCGCTCGCGGACGGCGGCCGGAGGATCGGGTGAGCGGTAGCTCAGCGCGGTCAGGCGGCGCCACTTCCGGACGAAGAACGCCGCGACGTCGCCGGCGCTGGCGCGGGCCACCCGCCGGTACTGGCCGGGGCGAGCGTAGTAATAGCCACGGAAGATCTCGCCTCCACCCCCTTCGAAGTTCAGGGGGCGCTCGTCGTCCCAGCTCGGATAGCTGTCGATGGCGCGCTTGGCGCTGGAATCGCCGTTCATGTGAAACGCGATGAGATCCGCGTGACGGCTGAAATCATCGTGGATGGGCATGTCCAGCTCGCGGTGCGCGTGGCGCACGCCCGAGAGGGCGGCGATGCGCCTGGCCACGCGCACGTCGAGGCTGTCGGCCGCGCCGGTGGTCCTGGCGACGATGCGCTCCGCCGGCACGACCGACGCGAGCAGCGCAAAGGCCGCGCGGCTGTCGATGCCCGCGGTCAGGTCGGCCTGGACCGTGTCGCAGCTCGCCGCGGCGAAGCGCGCGTTCTCGCGCATGTTGTCGACGATCTGGTCGGTCCGCTCCCTGATCGCGGCCGCGTCACGCGCGTCGATGCGGCGCTCGAACAGCCCGAGCGGCGCGGCGAGCCGCTCCAGGCGGCCACCCCGGAAGCGCAGCCAGCGCGCAGGATCGCACGGCTCGACGCCCGCGAGCAGCGGCCGCCCGCCGATGGACCAGTCGGCCGCGAGGATCGAGCACGCCGAGGCGTGGTCGATCTCGACAGGGCACGCCCCGGTCGCCGCGAGCGCGACGTCGTGCGGAGAGACGTGGAGGACCCCGCCCGCGTGCAGGGTGCGCAGCGCCCGGCGGCCGAGCAGATCCGAGATCACCGCGACCGTGCGCTCCGCGCGGTCGACGACGATGGCGGAGAAGTTGCCGTCGAGCGCAGCCACGGCGGCCCCGCCGCCCGACATCCAGGCGCGGAGGACGGCGCTCGCGGGCGACGCCCTGGATTCGCCTTGCAGGTCGCCGAACAACAGCACGGCGTGCGTGTCGGTGACCACCTGCTCGATCAGGGCGAGCCGCGGCCGCGGCTCCGGCACGAGGAGCGCCCACCCGCCGCCCACCTCCGGCAGGACCGCCAGCGTGATCCGGGGCTCCGGGCCCACCGACGGCATCCGTTCGCCGAGGAGCAGCGCCGTACGGCGAAGAAACGCGGCAGGGTCGCGGTCGTTCGCGTCCGGCAGGTTGAAGGCGGCGATGAATGAAATCAAGGGATCCTCAACTGACCTGGGATACCCGCCCAGAAAAGCAGGTGATGCGGGTGATACCGGTGATGGAGAGCGACCGCGATGAGGGCCAGTACGGAGAAGCGCGCACGCGAGCGCGAATCTAGGCGGGGCTCCCCCATCGCCGCAAGCACCCGAGCGCCGCGTCCATTTTCTGTTTTGCCAATTGACACAACAGAAATTCCGCCTCATCCTGCCCTCCGTGACAGCAGCACCAGGCCGGCCGCGCGGCAGACCGAGGAAAGATCCAGAGCGGCTCTCGACATGGGTCCCGCCCGACGGCTGGTCACGCCTGGTTGCGTGGGTCTCGCCGGAGGAGCGGAAAGCGCTGAAGCGCGTGGCGCTCGAGGCGAGCACCTCTGTCGCGGATCTGGTGCGCGCCCTGGCGAGCGGCCTCGCCGGGGGCGTCATCACACCGGAAGAGCTACTCGGCCACGTGAGAAAGGGCATTCAGGTCATGGAAAAGATTCCGACGATCTTCGATCGTGGCGACGACTTCAAGGTGCTCCCGCGGCCGCGCCAGGGCTGCGAGTGGGTCTTTGCGGGCGAGGGCCGCCCCACCGAGAAGCTCGACGGCACGAACGTGCGGCTGACCGTTCGCTCGGGCCATGTGGTCCGGGTCGAGAAGCGCAGGAACCCGAGCAAGCTCCAGAAGCAGCAGGGAATCATCGACGGCTGGTACGTCGACGCGGACGAGCACGGACCGGAAGACAAGTGGATCTTCGAGGCGGTTCGCGAGACCGACTTCGTGCGCTGGCCGGACGGCGAGCACTCGGCCGAGGCGCTCGGGCCGAGCATCCAGGGCAACTCGCTCGGGCTGACAAGGCACCTTTGCGTCCCGTTCAACCTCGAGATCCCCGTCTACGACGAGGTCGCGAGGACGTATGATGGCCTCCACAGCCTGTTCTCGCACCTGGAGAGCCGCTTCTCCCCGGGCCACCTCGCCGAGGGGATCGTGTTCCACCACCCCGACGGCCGGCGCGCCAAGATCAAGCGCAAGGATTTCCCCGGGGCCTCCGTGAAGTCGCGCTGAGGCGACGGTCGACGAGAGCGTCTCTCCGATTCGCTATCTCTCATCCACTCATCCACGAGCACCGCATCCCGCGGCAGACCACCGGCCCCAGCCTGCCCGTCACGCCATCCTGTCCGGCGGGGGCAGGTGTCAACCCCGTCGGGTCCGACCGGATCCTCTCCGCGCCTGGATCATCGCGGGCCGATCAGCCGCGCCGGGCCGCCGCGCCGTCGACCACCGCCGGCACGGACTCCCGCATCGCCTCGACGAAGCGCCGCAGCCGGGCCGGATAGAAGCGGGCATGGGGATAGACCAGGTGGAACGGCAGCGGATCCGCCTGCCACGACGGCGCGAGGTGCACCAGCCGCCGCTGCGCCAGGTCGTCGGCGACCAGCCAGGACGAGGCCACGCAGACGCCCAGGCCCATCAGCGCGGCGCTGCGCAGGGCATACAGGCTGTCGGTGCTCATGCGCGGGCGGATCGCGAGCTCGACCCGCTCACCCCCCGACGAGTGGGTCAGCGTGATCGTGTCGCGGTAGTAGGTCCGCAACGAAAGCCACGGCATGTCGGCCAGGTCCGATGGATGGGCCGGCGGCGCGGCCCGGCCCAGCACCGAGGGCGCTGCGGCCACGATGCGCGGCACCTCGGTCAGGCGGATCGCCACCACAGCCGAATCGGCCACTGCGCCGACCAGGAGCGCGCAGTCGATGCCGTCGGCAATGAAGTTCGGCTGCCCATCGTGCAGCAGCCACTCGACCGAGACACGCGGGTAGCGGCGCAGGTAGTCGACCAGCGGCTTGACCAGCTGGTGCTGGCCGAAGGCGTGCGGCACGACCACGCGCAGCGTCCCGTCGGGCTGGTCGCCGTCGCCTTGGATGTCCGACTCGAACGCCTCCAGGTTGGCCAGCAGTGTCTTCGCTCGTTCGAAGCAGCGCTCGCCGTCCTGGGTCAGCTTCATCGTGTGCGTGGAGCGCTGCAGCAGCGACAGGCCCAGCGAGCGCTCCAGCGCCTGCAGGCGGCGGCTCACGGTGGGCTGTGTCGTTCCCAGCAGGGTGGCCGCGGCCGACAGGCTACCGGCCTCGACGATCCTCACGAAGGTCTGCAGCAAGGCGATGCGGTCCAGCGACGAGGAGAAGCGCGGTGCCGGCACGGTCATACGTCAACCGTATAACTGTCGTACGTCCCACGCTACTACACCGCCAGGATGATGCTTCGTACGTTGGGTGCACCATGCACAACATGCAGCTGGCGCATAAGACCTCTGCCACCCAGTCGCCGCCCACCGCGTCCGCGCCACCCCTGCCCGCCGCCCTGGTGCTGCTGCTGGCCACCGGAGCGGGCCTGGCCGTGGCGTCGCTCTACTACAGCCAGCCCGTGCTCGGCGTGCTGGGGGGCGACATCGGCGCCTCAGGCCGCGCGCTCGGCCTCGTGCCCACGCTGACCCAGCTGGGCTATGCGCTGGGCATCCTGCTGCTTGCGCCGCTCGGTGACCGCTACGACCGGCGACGCATCATCCTGGCCAAGGCTGCCGTGCTGGCGGCCGCGCTGCTGCTCGGCGGCGCCGCTCACGCCATCGGCACGCTGCTTGTCGCCAGCCTGGTCACCGGCCTGGCCGCGACCTTGGCGCAGGACATCGTGCCCGCCGCCGCGATGCTGGCCCCCGCGGCGCATCGCGGCAAGGTGGTCGGCACCGTGATGACCGGCCTGCTGCTGGGCATCCTGCTGTCCCGCGTGGTCAGCGGTTTCGTGGCGGAGCATTTCGGCTGGCGCACGGTGTTCGTCGCCGCCGCGGCCAGCATCGCCCTGCTCGGCGCGGCGATGTGGCGCAGCCTGCCGCACTTCGAGCCGACCACGCAGCTGAGCTACGCCGCGCTGCTCGGCTCACTGGCCAAGCTGTGGAAGCGCCACGGCGCCTTGCGCCGCGCCACGCTGGCCCAGGGGCTGCTGTCGGTGGGGTTCAGCGCGTTCTGGTCCACCCTCGCCGTGATGTTGCACGGCGCGCCGTTCCACCTCGGCAGCTCGGCGGCGGGCGCCTTCGGCCTGGCCGGAGCGGCCGGCGCGGTGGCGGCGCCCCTGGCCGGCCGCATCGCCGACCGTCGCGGGCCCGAACAGGTGACGCGCATGGGCGCCGGCCTCTCGGTCGTGGCCTTCGCCGCCATGGCGCTGTCGCCCTTGCTGTCCGTCCACGGACAGCTGTGGCTGCTCGGCGCCAGTGCCGTCGCCTTCGATCTCGGCATCCAGGCCGCGCTGGTGGCGCATCAGACCCTTGTCTATGGCATCGAGCCCGGCGCGCGTAGCCGTCTCAACGCCGTGCTCTTCGTCGGCATGTTCATCGGCATGGCCTTCGGTGCCGCGCTGGGCAGCGTGCTCTTCGCCCAGTGGGGCTGGCTGGCCGTGACGGCTCTCGCCTCGTCGACGGCGGCCGGCGCGCTCATCGTCCGACTCGGACCGGCGACGCGCACGTGACCGCTCACGTGAGCCGACTTCCATGCCGCCGCCGCGGCTCTCGACGCCGCCGACGTGGCCCCCTTGCGGGCGCCGGCCCAAACTCTACAGTCGACCCCCGGAGACCCAGCCGTGCCCAGCCCTGCCGATCTCCGCACAGACCCGGCCTTCATCCCGCTCGGCCGCTCGCTCGCGATCTGTTACGGCGACCCGGCCCGCGACGCCGCGATGGATCGCCTCTACGCGCGCTTTCTCAAGCCCGGCGACCTCGCGTTCGACATCGGCGCGCACGTCGGCGACCGCGTCGCGTCGTTCCGCCGCCTCGGCGCGCGCGTCGTCGCGCTGGAGCCGCAGCCCCTCTGCGCGCGCGCCCTTCGCGCGCTCTACGGCGCGGATCCCGACGTCACCTTGGTCGAGGCCGCCTGCGGCGCCGCGCCCGGCCGCCTCGCCATGTACGTCAACACGGCGAACCCCACGGTGACCACCGCCTCGCCCGCCTTCGTCGCAGCGGCCGCCGGTCAGCCCGGCTGGGAGGGACAGGTGTGGGACCGGCAGATCGACGTCCTCGTGACGACGCTCGACGAGCTGATCGCGACGCACGGCGCGCCGGTCTTCATCAAGATCGACGTCGAGGGCTTCGAAGACCAGGTGCTCGCCGGCCTGACGCGGCGGCCGCCGGCGCTCTCCTTCGAGTTCACCACGATCCAGCGTGACGTGAGCTACCGCTGTCTGGACTACCTCGCGACCCTCGGCGCGTACCGCTTCGACATCGCGCTGGGCGAGAGCCAGCAGCTGACGTTCGAGCGCTGGCGCAGCAAGCAAGAGATGGCAGACCACATTCATGCGTTGCCGCAGGTGGCGAATGCAGGCGACGTCTATGCGATCGCCACGGCGCAGGAGCCAGAACCAGGCACCGAGAGCGACGACGAGACAGGAGCCGCGGAGCGCCCATAGCGCGCGAGCCTCAAGACGAGGGAGGGACCGGCGATGCTCGCACCCGGGATCAAAGCAGTCCAATGTTCCACGGAGGGTGAGCTCCTATCTCTTACTCTCCGCGCGGAGCGTCCTGCTTCCAGTCGGCATAGTAGCGCTGCCGCATACGCTCGCAGTAGGCGACGAGGTTCGGCTGCGCCTCGGCGTGGCGCTTCACCGGCGAGTCGGCGGGGAAGCGCAGCACGCTGACGAGGAACGCGTACACGGTCGCGTCCACGGAGCTCGGCTCGGCCCCGAGCATGAAGGGGTGGTCGCCGAGCAGGGCGGCGAGCGCGGTGAGGTCCGCCTTGCCCATCTCGTGGACCTCCTCGCGGCTGTGGAGCCCGGTGCCCTGCGCGCGGAGCATGCTCTTTACCCTCCTGCGGATGAGCTCGACGATCGGACCGCCGATGAACGGGGGCATCAGCGACCGGAAAATGGGGCGGTAGACCGCCCACGCGTCGGGCTCGACCCAGCGCGCGTACACCACCACCCAGTAGAACGCCTCGTCGAGCATGCGCCGGATCACGTGGCCGCGCGCGCGCGCCTCGGGGGCAAGTTGGGCGTCGAGCCTGTCGCCGTGGACGCGCTCCAGGTGCTCGATGATGAGCTGCGAGTCGCCCATCCTGCGGCCGTCGATCACGACGTGCGGGATCTTGCCCTTCGGCGCGCCGCGCACGTCGCCGGCGCGCACCTCGTACGGGAGACCGGCCATGCGCAGCCAGGTCTCGAGCTTGACGCAGAACGGGCTGATGTTCGGGATGCCCCACGCGGCGGGGCCCTGGTAGAGGGTGATCATGGCGGTCTCCGCGGCCCGCGGGCCACGCGGCCCACCGGTCGCTGCAGCCTACACCGGCGCTCGCCGGGGAACGAGCCGGCGAAAAATAACGACGATAAGGGACACAACCGGTCGGGACGCAACCAGGAAGAGTCCTGGACTCTTGCCTTCTCGTGCAATAGGAGAAGACAGCCTATCCACCGAGGGGCGATTCGCATGGACGCCATCGCGACTCGGCCCCTCGCGTTCGCCGGAGACGGAAAGGAAGCTTCCGATGTCCAAGGACTTGCTCCGCCTGCTCATCGTGGGCGCGACCGTGACGCTCGCGACCTCCCCGACGCTGGAGGCCGCGCCTTCGCCGACCTCGGATAACCATCCAGCCGACGAGCCGACGGCGGCCTCCGCGATGGGCCACGGCGGGAGCCCTGCGTCGTGCCGCGAGAAATCACGCCGGAACGGCGTGGTGGCCGTGAACGACCCTCTTGCTGCAGAGGTCGGCGCGAACATCCTCGATCAGGGCGGCAATGCGATCGACGCCGCTGTCGCGATGGCTTTCGCGATGAACGTCGTGGAGCCCCTCGCGTCGGGGATCGGCGGAGGCGGCTTCATGGTGGTGCACCTCGCGCGGAGCGGCGAGACCCTCGCGCTCGACTTCCGAGAAAAGGCGCCCGCGGCGTCCGACGCGGACATGCTCGGCGGAATGCCGTTCAGCCAGGTCTCGACCAGCGGTGTCTCCGTGGGGGTGCCCGGCGCGGTCCTCGGGCTCGCCACGGCCCTGGAGCAATGGGGGACATTCACCCTCGCAGAGACCCTCGATCGCCGATCCCTACGTGGCCACGCGGAGCGCGATGATCTCGGAGGCGACCCGGATGGCCACGCCCGCGGCGGGTGATCCGCTTCCGTTCAATGGCCCCACCCCCGCGTCGCCGCTCACGTCGGGCGACCAGGAAGAGGGATCAACGACCCACTTCAGCGTGGTGGACACCTGGGGGAACGTTGTCTCGTGCACCGTGACGATCGAGCAGCTCTGGGGAACGGGCATCACCGTTCCTGGATACGGGTTCCTGCTCAACAACGAGCTCACCGACTTCAATCGCCAGCCCGCCCCTGCGCCGGGCACGAACAACGTCGCGCCGTTCAAGCGGCCGAGGAGCAGCATCGCGCCAACCCTCCTCTTCAAGCGGGGTGAGCCCTTCGCGGCGCTCGGCTCTCCCGGCGGCGCCACGATCATCAACTCCGTCCTTCAGGTGACCATGAACCTCCTGGATCACGGGATGACGCTCCAGCAGGCCGTCGACGCCCCGCGGATCTCCATCACGTCTCCGGCGGGAGAGGTCACGGTCGAGCCCGGGTTCGAGCAGACCTCCCTCGACGCGCTCGCGGCCCTCGGTCACCCCCTCACCGAGGGGGAAATCGGCGCCGTGAACGCCGTGCTCATCGATCTCCGGAATGGAAAGCAGTACGGGGCGGGCGACCCGCGGCGCGGCGGCGCGGTCAGCGAGGCGTGCCGGCGGCGGCGCGGACGGGACTGCGTCGCTGTCCACGAGTGACCGGGCGGCGGCGCAGCTGCGTCCGAAGCTCCTCGGCCCCGGGGGAGCGACTCATCGCTTCTCGCGCGGCGCGGTGACCCTCGCCCACACCGCGAGGATCATGGCCTGCTCCAGGGTGCTCGGCGGGGCATGGCCCCTCGGGGGCTCGGCCGGCAGGGGCACGGGGGGCTTTCCCCTGCGCCATGGCGCGTCGTGGCGCGCCGAAGCGCAGGCCGCGGGGCCGCGGCGCGTGACCTCGTAGTCGACCGCGGCCACCGCCTCCTCGAGGATGGCGAAGCGCTCGACAAGCTCGCCATCCAGCAGGACGTGCCACCGCTTGCCGCGACCGCCGCGGGCAAGGACGGCGACCTCGCTGAGCGCTCCGGGCTTCCTCTCGAAATGGAGCGTGAGGCCGAAGCGGCCGAGAGAGGCCCACGCATTGCGCGAGATGGCCAGCACCTCGGGGTCGACGCGGAGGCTCACGGGATCGAAGTGCGCGGCGCGCTCCTGGATCTCTCGCAGCGTGATGCGGCCCGCCTCGACCTCGAACCCGGGGTAATCGAAGGCCACCTGCCGATAGAAGCGGCCCGCCTCCGCGGCGTCCCTGCCCTCCAGATCGAGGTCGCGGGGCATGCCAAAGAGCGAGGGGAGCGTGCACAGGTGGAGCGAGGAGAGGTCGACGAAATCGAGGATGAGACAATCCTTCTTGCCTGGATGGAGGCGGGTGCCGCGCCCGACGCACTGAGCATAGAGCCCGTCCGAGCGGGTGGGGCGGGCCATCGCGATGCAGGAGACGCCAGGGTCGTCGAAGCCCTCGGTGAGGACAGCGACGTTGGTGAGGACCTGGACGCGCTCTTCCCGGAAATCGGCGAGGACCCGGCCGCGGAGGTCGGAGGGCATCTCGCCGTGGACGTAGGCGGCTCGGACGCCGAGGTGGTTGAGCGCCTTCGAGAGGTTCCTTGCGTGCGCGACCGTGACGCAGAAGGCGATGGTGCGGCGGTCGCGGGCGAGCTCTTGAATGGAGCGGGCGACGAGCGCGTTGCGCTCCTCCATGTCGACGGCGTCTTCGAGCTCGTCCATGGAGAAGTCGAGTCCGCCGGCGTCGAGGCGGGAGAGGTCGGTGGCGGTGGCGACGCGGTAGCCGGTGAGGGGGGCGAGGTAGCCGTCCGCGATCATCTCGGGGAGGGTGCGGCTGTAGACGATCGCCTCGAAGACCTCGTCGAGGCCCTTGCCGTCGCCGCGGGCGGTCGTGGCGGTGAACCCGAGGAGGGTGCCTGTCCACGCGGGGTCGAAGGCGCCGAGCTGGCGGAGGACGCGGCGGTTGTCCTCGGCGGGGGCATGGTGGCATTCGTCGTAGATCACGAGGCCGATATCGCGGCCGCCGGTGACCTGCTCCAGCCGCTTCTCGTGGAGGGAGCGAATGGAACAGACGATGACGCGCGCGTCCGACGAGGCGCGGAGGTCGCCCTGCTCGACGGCGACCGTGGCCTGTCCGCCGAGGGCGCGCTCGATCTTGTCCTTGGCCTGGAAGAGCAGCTCTTCGCGGTGGGCGAGGACGAGGACCTGCCGCCTGGCGAGGCGGGCGAGATGGGAGAAGATGACCGTCTTGCCCGCGCCGGTGGGGAGGCACACGACCATGCGCCGGACGCCGCGCCTGCGGGCCGCGAGGACGGCGTCGACGGCGGCGCGCTGGTAAGGGCGCAGGGCGGGCGCGCCGGGGCCCATCGGTGCTGAGGCTGTCGTGGGGCGGTTCATGAGCTCTCGTGCTGGCGTCGCGGCAGCAGCATAGCCCGGAGCCCCTGTCCGTGCTCTTCACGGCGCGGGTCCGCGCCGCGCAGGCCCGGAGGGCGCTCGAGGCGATCGCTCGCCCCGCCGAGGCGCAGCGACCGCGGCACGGCCTCCGGGCGCGCGCCGCCCGCGATCCCCCGGGGGTGATCTCCGTGATCGCCCGCGTCCTCGTCGCTCACCGCACGGGTGATCTGTCGGATCGCCCCTCCCCGCCGCGGCGCCGCGCGACACGGCGAATTCGCGGCAGATCCCGCCTTCTCTCGCGCCAGCCGGTGATGGAACGGGTCGTGCTCCGGCCATGGGTTAACCACGGGCGAACCTCGTCGGGCCCTGGGGCCCGGTCTCACTTCGCTCCCACGCTCACCTTTCGAGGAGAATCGAAGATGAATGCCAAGAACACCTACGCTGCCGCCTTCTCTCTCCTTCTCGCTGGTTGCGGTGGAATCGACGAGGGGGCCCTGGCAGACGATGAGGGGGTGGACGTGCTCGAGCAAGGCGTCACGGCCATCGCCGAGGGTGTTTACGTCATCAAGGCGGTGCACAGCGGCAAATGCCTGGACGTGCGGTCCTCCGGCACCGCGGACGGCGTGGCCGTGCAGCAGTGGGATTGCAACGGGACCGACGCCCAGAAGTTCCGCGTCAGCTCCGTGAGCGACGGCTTCGTCAAGATCGAGAACGTGAACAGCAACAGGGCCATCGACGTCACCGACGTGAGCACGGCCGACGGCGCGCCGATCCAGCAGTGGGGGTACGGGGGCGGCGCCAACCAGCAGTTCGAGGCCTTCGACGCAGGCAGCGGCCAGTACGGCCTCCGGGCGCGGCACAGCGGCAAGGTCCTCGACGTCAAGGACGTCAGCACCGCCGCGGGCGCGCGGATCCAGCAATGGACCTGGTTCGGCAGCGCCAACCAGCGCTGGACCTTCGAGAAGGTCGACGGCTGGCGCCTCGTCTTCTCGGACGAGTTCAACGGGCCGAGCGGGTCGGCGATCGACGGCTCGAAGTGGTCGGCCGAGACCGGCGGCCACGGCTGGGGCAACAGCGAGCTGCAGCACTACACGAACCGGCTCGAGAACGTGCGCCAGGAGAGCGGGGCGATGGTGATCACCGCGACGCCGCAGGGCGCCGATCACTACGGTTGCTGGTACGGCGCCTGCCAGTACACCTCGGCGCGCATCGTGAGCCGGGGCAAGTTCGAGTTCACGTATGGCCGGGTGGAGGCGCGGATCCAGGTCCCGCGCGGGCAGGGGCTGTGGCCGGCGTTCTGGATGCTCGGGAACGATCTCGGCTCGGCGGGCTGGCCGAGCTGCGGCGAGATCGATGTCATGGAGAACGTCGGCTACGAGCCGTCGACGCTCCACGGCAGCCTGCACGGTCCCGGGTATTCCGGCGGCAATCCGCTCACGGGCTGGACGAACCTCCCGGGCGGGGCGCCGCTGGCGGACGCCTTCCACACGTACGCGGTGGAATGGGAGCCGAACGCGATCCGCTTCTACCTGGACGGCAAGCTCTATCAGACGCGGACTCCCGCGGACGTGCCCGCCGGCGCCCGCTGGGTGTTCAATCACCCCTTCTTCATGCTGCTCAACGTGGCGGTCGGCGGCAACTGGCCGGGATCGCCGAACGGGTCCACGTCCTTCCCGCAGCGGATGCTCGTCGATTACGTGCGCGTCTACCAGCGCTGAGCGGCGATGAACAGCGCGGATCGCAGCGCGGGGGATTGCTCTGGCTGCGGGTGCCGAGGGAGCAGCCCCGAGCATCGGCGGGCCTCGCGGCATCGGTTCGGCGGCCGCGGAGGGCCGGGCGTTACGCCATCCGACCCGACAGCGCCGAACGCGCGCGGCCGTAAGGAACGAGAATCACAATAGAATACCGGCTCAGAAGGCATCAGCGGCAAATCGGCGTCGTTCTTGGGTATGCTCGCGTCGAACGCGACGAACCGAACGGCGGGGAGCCGGCGACGGCCGCAGGGGCGCGCACGGCGGCCCGCTCGCCGATCGGGCGAAGAGGCGCAGATGCTCATCAATCAATCGACTCGTATTCTCTCGCTGCTCATCCTCGCCTCGGCCCTGGGGTGCGTTCAAGAACCCCCTTCGGGCCGCGTGGTCTATGCAGGCGCCCCCAATACGGGCGGCCCCAACCTGGGCGGGAGCGCCGGGGCGTATATGCCGGAGGAGCCGCCGGAGCCCAACGCGCCTCCGGCCCTGCCGATGAGGATCGATCCGGGCGGCGCGCACGGGCTACAATGCGCGGTGAGGCTCCGCCTCGACATCACGCCGGTCGCCGGGGAGCGACGGCTGCTCCGCGTGGTGGCCGAGAACGCGACCGGTCAGCCGCTCGCGCTCGATCTGCCGGAGCGATGCCCGAACGGGCTCGTCGAGTTCGAGGGGCTCGGGCCGGGCTACGATTATTACGGGACGTGCAACGCGGGGCCGTGCCTGGGCGTGAGCTCGGCGCGTCGTATAGAGCTCGGCCCCGGCGAGGCGCGGCCGATCGCGGAAGCGACGATCGCGCTCCGAGGCGCGCCTCCGTGCACCTCGGCGCTGCCGCCGGGCCAGCACGTGGTGCACGCCGGCGTGCGCACCGCGACCGTGTCCGTCTGCACCGCGGAGGCTGTCCTCGATGTGCCTGGGGCTGCGCGCCCGCAGTCACCGCCGAGCTCCCCGCCGCCCTCCGTCCCTTCGCAGAGCACGCCCCCGTCGAGCGACCCCTATGCCTGCCAGAGCCCCACCGACTGCGTGCTGTCGTGCCCGGAGCCTGCGGGTTGTTGCGGGTGGTCGTGCGGATGCCGGCACGCGATCCACCGCGACCACCGCGCCGCGTTCGAGGCGAATTTCGAGAAGACCTGCACGCGCCCGCCGCGCTGCCCGGTCGTCGGCTGCGCCTTCGAGCCCGCCGCGGGCGCGACGTGCAGGAACGGGCGGTGCGTGGCGACGACCATGCTCGGAGGGCTCTGATCGGGCGGGGGTGATCGGTGAAGACTGCGGCCACGAGATCGCCAGCGTTTACCGGCGTATACCCGTCGAACATCCCCATGGTGAAAACCTGTCAGTGGTGAGCCAACCCGGGTTGGAGTAGGCGCGACCCAACCAGGGTCGGCTCGCGCTGTCGCTCCGACGCTACGGCCCCAGCCGCTCCATCGCGTCGACCGCCGCGCGCCGGAGCGCCTCCCCTTGATAGACGACCGCACCCGCGTGCCCGGTGTCGAGCCACCGCAGCTCGCTCGCCCTCCAGAGCGCGTGGAGCTCCTCGACCTGCTCGGGGAACACGTACCCGTCGTGGCGCCCGCCCACGATGACCACGGCATCGGACCGCCGCGGCGCCGGGTGGCGGTCGAGATCCGCGGCGCCGAACAGCGCTCCGAGCCGCGCCCGCGCCGCCGGCGCCCCGCCCAGCGCCTCGAACTCGATGCTGACCGACAGCATCCCCTCGGTGAACACCGGCACGACGCTGCGCCCCGCGCCGAGGACCGCCACCGCGAGCGGCCGCGCCGTCACCGCCGCCGCCAGCGCGGCCGACACCCCGCCCATGCTGAAGCCGACGACGCCGATGCGCTCGTACCCCTCGCGGGCGAGGTGCTCCACGAGCGCCCGCGTCTCCTCCACCGTCGCGAGGTTCATCAGCAGATGCTCGGCCACCGTGCGGATGGCCGTGGCGCGCTGCCCCGCGGGCCGGCGCAGCCCGTACATGGCGTTCTCCAGCAGGATCACCTCGATGCCCTCGCGCGCGGCGAGCGGCCGCCACAGCCGCGTCCGGGCCGCGAAGCCCTCCTCGCCGGACGCCGCCAGCGCCACGTAGACCGGCCGCCGGCGGCCCCGCTCGGGCGCCGCCGGCGCGATGCGGCGCACGAACGCCGTGCTCGCGCAGGGCGGCAGCCCGGGGCACGCGGCCGCAAACCAGCCGTCGGTCACCTCGAGGGGCCCTGCTCGCCGCCCTCGACCCCAGGTGACCTCCGCCGCGCGTGGCGGCTCCGCGAACCGCGCGACGGCCGGCACCCGGCCGAGCACCCCCTCGTCTCCCCAGCCGCCCGCGAACAGCCGGCGGCGGCGCGACAGGACGGCGGCCGCGTGATCGAGCCAGTGCACGGAGCGCGATCGCGGCGCCGCGCTCATGCCCTCTCGTCCAGCACGTCGGCCTCGCTCATGCCTTGGCCTTCGGCTTTGCCCTGGGCTTGGCCCCGAGCTTGCTCATCGCCACCGCGATTTCCGCCGCCACTGCCGCGTTGTTCTCGACCAGAGCGATATTGGCGATGAGGCTCTTGCCCTCGGTGAGCTCGAAGATGCGCTTCAAGAGGAACGGCGTCAGGTCCTTGCGGCTCACGCCCTCTGCCTCGGCGCCCTGGATCGCCTCCTCGATCCGCGCCTCCATCGCCTTGGCGTCCATGGCATGGCTTTCGGGGATCGGGTTGGCCACCAGGACCCCACCCATGCCGAGCTCGAACTGCAGCGCGATGACCCTGGCCGCTTCCTTGGCGCCCTCGACCCTGTGATCCACCTTCTGCCCGCTCTGCCGCGCCCAGAAGGCCGGGAAATCCTCCGTCTTGTAGCCCAGGACCGGCACGCCATTGGTTTCGAGTGTCTCCAGCGTCTTGGGAATGTCGAGGATCGACTTGGCCCCCGCGCAGACCACCGCCACCTGCGTCTGACGCAGCTCCTCGAGGTCGGCGGAGATGTCGAAGGTCGTCTCCGCCCCGCGATGCACGCCGCCGATGCCGCCCGTGGCGAACACCCGGATACCGGCCCAGGCCGCCGTCATCATCGTGGTCGCCACCGTCGTTCCGGCCATCGCGCCCGAGACCAGAAGCGCCGCCACGTCGCGCCGCGACGCCTTCGCCGCCTTGCCGCCCGCCTTGGCCAGCCGCTCGATCTCTTCCGCCTTCACGCCCACCTTGAGCTTGCCGTCCATGATGGCGATCGTCGCCGGCACGGCCCCGTTCGAGCGGACTACCGCCTCCACGCGCTGCGCCATCTCGAGGTTCTGCGGATAAGGCATGCCGTGCGTGATGATGGTCGATTCCAGCGCCACCACCGGCCGGCCGTCGGCGAGCGCTTTCCTGACCTTGGGCGAGAGGGAGAGATGGTCCTTGATCGACACGGTGAACTCCTTCGGCTGCGGAGGTTTGGCGCCTAAGCAAGTCCAGGCGCTTCGGAGGCGTCAAGCCTCAACCGCGGGACCTGCCCTGGGTTAGTGATCGGAGATGGCCACCCCTGCGCGGGCGCATGCGGCGAGTTCCTCGTCGGTCGGGAAGGACTCGGTGTCCTGCAGGACGCGCACGGGACGGCCTTCGGCGGCGAGTGGGTGCAGGAGCTCGCAGAAGCGCTTGGTCGAGGTGGCGATGAGCTGAAAGTAGGGGCCCTGGCCCAGCGCCGCCTTGCGGTGCCGCAGCACGAAGCCGGGGCCGGCATGATGGGTGTGCCCGAAGGTGTCAAGCTTTCGCTCGACCGCGCCATGCAGCTCCGTGAGCAGGCGCTCGGCGTCGGCGGGCTGGAGGAACCCGCCCATGCTGGTCTCGGTGCGCCAGCGCTGGAGCTTCCAGTCGAGCGCGAGGCGCAGCAACGTCGACTCGAGGTCGTCGCCGCCGGGCTCCAGGTCCTCGCCGAGGCTTCCTGTCACGTAGCAGCGCCCCTCCTCGTCGATGCAGAGCCAGCGCATCTTGTCGACCTTGCCTATCTGGCGCACCGGCTTGCCCTGGATGTCCTTGATCCGCTGGTTGCCCGGGACGGTCGCCGCGATATATCCAGGCGCGATGAGCGGCGCCACGCCGAGCAGACTCCACGGCGCGAAATCATCTTCCGCGATGACGCCGCCGTGGTCCCGCTCCACCGAGGAGAGGATGGGCCAAAGGTCGTCGCTGAAGAGCCTACGCAGATCCTCCTCGGAGCGCCGGAAGCGATCCAGGCGGTGGATACGCCGGGCGAACAGGTATTCTTGCAGCTCGGGGATCGGGGCAAACAGCTCGGTCGCCGGACGCGTGCGCTGCACGAGGAGCTCGCCGTCCTCCCATTCCGCTCGCTCGGTGGCGACGTCCCCGTAATGGAGGGCCTGCTCGATCCGCCGGCCTTCGGCGATTCGAATGGAGATCTCCGCGATGCCGATCGCCTGGTGGAGCTGGGCACCCGGGGGTACGCGCTGGAGATCCTCGACGAGCATCGCCCCGGCGCGGCCGTCGTGAAGGCCGATCTCCGCGCCGGCAGCGCGGGCGGCGGCGAGCAGCGCGGGCAGGTCCTCGAAGCGGCGGGCGGCGGCGCGATCCCGGACGATGAACCAGCGGTCGTCCGACCAGCACGCGTCGTGCGGCGCCGATGCGGCGCCGTTCTCCGTGACGCGGAGCTTGGTCGCGAGCTTCCTGGCCTCGTCGCCTGCGCGCCAGTGGATCGAGAAGCCGTACAGGGCGGGCGTGGGCGAGAGCTCGGCGGCGATGCGTTCCAGGAACGCGCGCAGATCGTTGCAGAGGAGCTTCTCGTACCTGCCGAGGTACACAGTGCCCTCCCGCTGGGTCAGGAGCACGCGCCGGCCCGAGGCGTGCCTTGCGATCACCAGGTCGGGCGGGCCAGAGCGGCGGCGACGGACGCTGCAGTCGAACTCGGCGAGGGCGCCGAAGTCGTAGTCGCCAAGGAGGGGCAGGCCACGGCCCTGGGTCAGCGCGAGGAGCAGGTCCGCCGCGTCGGTCCAGCGGGGCGGGCAGCCGGGCGGCGCGAGCTTCGCGAGCGTGCGGCGGTCACAGGCGCGGCGGATGGGCGCGCGGTCGGCCAGCGCGGAGAGGGCCTCGGAGAAGCCATGGACAGCGCTCATCGCTAGGTAACCCTCTGGAACCGATCGCCCACCACGCTCCAGGTACCCACGTTCTGGATGCCTCCCGGGCGGTTCGGTCGTGTGAGGCGGTTGCTCGGGTTGCTGTGGTACGTCGGGTTCTGCGGGTTCATGGCCCCGCTGACCTCGCTCGGGCGTGGCGGCTTGCGGCCCGCCATGGTCCACAGCCGAGGGATGAGCTGGGAACAGTTAGGGCAAGCCGGGATGTTGCTGGTCCCGGTCTCGGACTGCATGCCCTGCACCTCGCCGACCGCTGCGCGAAGGTTGCGCCGCCACCCGGGCTGACCCGGTGTGCATGACCTGCCGGTCCGCTGCTCCCACTCCCGGAGATGTTCGCTCAGCACGTGGGGCTCGGCGCACTGCTCCGCAGGCTGCGGCTCCATCGGGTGCCGGGCGGGCTGCCGCGGCAATGCTCTCTCGACTGCCGGATGAAGCCTGCTCGGACTTCCGCCGCTGCTCCTCGTGATCGGGTCCCCGACGGTGCGCGTGAGCGTGCAGCGAACGAGCGCGTCGATATCGACGTGCTCGGCCGGCATGTTATCGACATAAGCGTAGGGCTTGAGGCTGCCCTCGATGCGCAGCGGCTCCGGGCTCAGATAACAGCCCGTCTCGGGATCGTAATAACGATGCCAGTTGTAATGGATCCCGGTCTCCTCGTCTGCGTACTGGCCCGGGAAGCGAAGCGGGGTCCTGGGCTCGCCATCGACCCGCCCATAGAGGGTCGGGGCGAGGGTCTCGATCAGGGTCCCGTTGCTCGCGATCAGCGCCTCGGGCGCGCCGTTCGGGCCTTCAACGTAGTACAGCAGCTCCGGCGGTTGCCCGGCCCTGGTCTCGCGCTGCGCCAGAGGCAGCACGGTCCCTGGCAGCACGACATAGGTCCGCTCCTCGACGATGGGATCGCCCGCCGCGCGCGCAGTCTCGTGGAGCTCGCGCACGAGGGCGTCGCCGTACCAGGCGTAGCGGGTCACGCTCTCGATGCGTCCGTCGCGCTCGACGCACTTCTCGGTCCGCCGCGCGAACGGATCGTACGCGAAGCGGACCGTCCGCCCATCGGGCAGGCGCACGGCCATGAGCCGGTCGTCGTCGGCCCAGGTGAACGACCAGGCTTTCCCGTCGGGTGCCCGCTTGTGCGACACGCGTCCCAGCGCGTCGTAGGCGTACTCGACCTCGCCCCGCCGGACGACGCGGCCTCCGGGAGCGTACTCGCGTGGGGCGGCCGACTCATGAAGATCGCCGCTCGCGCCGTAGCCGTACGACTCGGCCAGGGCGTGCTGCACTCCCTGAACACGACGCTTCTCGGCGACACGCCCGTTCGCGTCGCGCCGGAGCTCGACGCGGCCGCCGCTCGCGTCGTCAACGGCCGCGAGCAGGCTGGCCGGGGAGTAGTGATAGCTGCGCGCGAAGGTCTCTCCGAGGGGGTTCGGACCGACCCACGCCGGCTCGCCCGGCCTGACTTGCGGCGCTGCCCTGGGGCTCAGGACCTGCACGCGGGCGAGCATGCCGTCGGGTGTGAAGCCCTGAGCGATGCGTCCGCCGCCGGGCAATATCTGCTCGAGGACGCGGCCAGTGGGGTCACATTGGAGCTGTATCGGCGCGACGTCGCCGTGATGGATCCGCACGGGGCGGCCGGCAACGTCGCGCTCGACCGCGATCGCGCCGAACGGGCCCTCCGCGCGTACGGCCTTGCCCATTACATCGTACGCAGTCTCGATGGTGGTGATGGCGCCGCGATCGGTGAGCCTCTCGCGCACCATCCGGCCGCGCGCATCGTAGGTGTACTCGCAGGCGCTGTCGCCGCTCTCGACGTGGACGACGCGGCCGAGCGCGTCGTGCTCGATCCGCTCGACGCGCCCGTCCGAGAAGCTCCGCTCGACGAGGCGGCCGCAGGGATCGTACGTGAGCTCCGTCGGGCGCGCGCCCTCGCGGACAGCGACGATCTGTCCCATGGCGTCGAGCCGGTAGGACATGGCGCGGCCGTCGAAGGTGCGCTCGCCAACGATGCGTCCCTCGGTGTCGCGCTCATAAACGTGCTCTTCGCCGACCTCGTTGATGATCCGTGACAGGTCTTGCTCGCGGTCGTAGCGATACCGGACGATCTGACCATCGGGCCGCACGACCTCCGTGACCACGCCAATGCCTCCCCAGCGGAGCAGGGTCGCGCGTCCGTCGGCGTCCTGCATGCGCGAGACGTTGCCGTCGGCGTCGTACTCGTAGACGACCTCAGCACCGCCGGGGGTGCGCATGCTGCGGGTGCGACCGCAGGCGTCATAGGTGAACAACGTCTGAAGCCCGCGCTCGTCGGTGAAGCCCACCACGCGGCCCAGGTAGTCGTACCGAATGTGGCGCGTGGCGCCGTGCGGCTCGACGACGGAAATCCGGTTGGCGAGGGCGTCGTAGTCCATGCGGGTGACGCCGCCGTTCGGCAGGGTGGCGCTGACGAGGAGGCCGCGGGCGTCGTAAGCGAAGGCGACGACCAGCCCCAGCTCGTCATGCACGGAGAGTACGTCGCCCCAGGCGTCGCGCTCATACCGGGCGGCGCCACCCAGCGCGTCGCGCATCTCCACGACGTCTCCGCGCTCGTCGTACACATACTCCGTCACCGCTCCGGTGGGATCGACGGATCGCAGCAGGCGGCCCTCGCCGTCCCGCTCGGCGCGTGTGGCGTGGCCGAGCGCGTCGATGTACTCGATAGGCTCGCCCGCCTCGTCGTACGCGTAGCTGTGCACGCCCCGTGACCAGGTGACCAGCGTGGGCTGGTCGAGCGCATTGCCGTGTACGCGCCGGATGCCGCGCGAGGTGACGACTTCCGTGCTGTCGAGGCCAACCTCGAGGCGCACGTGGAGCAAGCCCTTGGCCCGCGTGGTGTGATCGGCGAGGAACTCGGGGATCGAGGCGTCGAGTCCGTCATTGCCTTCGCGGTGACACCAGCTCTCGTGGCAGCGGCCTTCCCGGTCGTAGCGGAACTCGGCGATCAGCCCGCCGGGCTCGGCGCGCCGGAGAAGGCGGTGGTCATCGTCGTACTCGTAGCGCGTCGGATGGCCCTCGCCATCGATGGCCGCGACCAGGTCGCCTCGGTCGTTGTACACGTACGTGCGGAAGGAGACCCGGCGGCCCTGGGCCTTCGCATTCTTGACCTCGAAGGCGGCGATGTGTCCGTCCGGGTGCCTGCGCACCGTGACCACCCTGCCCACGCTGTCGAGGACGGTCGCGAGCTTGCCACGTTCATAATGGAGGCTGATCGCATTGCCGCGCCGGTCGACGATGCGCGACAGCCTCCACCGCGAGCCCTCGGGCTCGCCGAAGAGGTACGCGAGCCCATTTCGATCGATCGCGTAGCCCCAGGGGTGTCGGGTAAGCTTGCCGCAGGGCAGGCGCATCGACGCCCCCTCGACTGGGCGCGGCGTCTCTGTCGGGTTCGCGCCGGGCTCGATCACGAGGATCGAGCGGCGGCGCTCGTCGATGGTCCAGGCGAGCGCGTGGGTCCAGCCGAAACCGAGGCCGAGATCCTCGTGGGCCAGAGTGCTGCTGTAGCTGCGGGTGATGACGAGCGGGATGGTGCCGGGCAGCGCGAGATCGACGACAGCGGTGGTGTAGACGCGCCCGGTGATCGGGTCGACGGGATCCCCCGCCTGGGTGCCGCGACCGCCGTGGCTCGGGTTCGGGCATCCGCCACCGCTGCCCTGCCCGCAGGAGCCCGCGTCCTTGCCGCCGCCGCTCGCGCCGTTGCCGCCATTCTTGCCGCCGACCCCCTGTTTACCGCCGCGTCCGCTACCACCTCGCCCGTTTCCTTCGCCGCCGCCTCCGCCGCCTCCCATGATCCAGGTGCCCGGGTTCATGCCCGGAATGGCGGGGATGTTGGGTACGGGAGCGGTGCGAGCCACAAGCCCATGTGTCGCCGCACGGGGGCGGCTGTCAACCCCGTCGGGTCCGACCGGATCCGCGCCGCGGCTGGATCATCGCCGGATTTTCGCGTCGCGGCTCTGTCGGTGGGGCTCAGGCGGTAGGGTATCACCAGGGCGTCGTGCGGGCGCAGCATGGCCGGCTGGACGCGGCGAACGCGGCGGCTATCCCGACCCGGGTCGCCCCAATCCGGGTCGGGTTGCTCATCAACCACTTACCCGTGCATCGAAGGATGCCGCCTTCACTGCACAGCCAGCCTCCGGGAGCTCGTCCAGAAGGCGCCTTCTAATCGCCCTTTTTCCGCGAGATCCACCGGAGCGCCTCGGGGAGGACGCTGGCGACGGCGGCGAGCACGTCATCTCCGCCGACGCGCGCGATGAGGGGCGCAAGCTGCTCCACGCCGCCCCAGCGGCTCAGGGTCGAGACGAGCGTGACGTCCTCCGCCGCGTCCCCGAGGCTCACGACGAACAGCCTTGCCGCCGTCGCGAGCGACATCCAGGGAGCGCAGCGCACCACGCTCTCCAGGCCCTCGGTACCCCGGTCGTCCTGGTAAGCAGCGACAGCACGCGCGGCGAGCGCGGGGCGCGACGGCTCGGGGGCGGCGAGACAGAGCGCCGCGAGGGCCATGATGCGAGCGGCCTCCGAGCCACCTCCGCCGCCTCGCTCGGCGATCTCCACCGCGGCATCGAGCCCGAGCACCTGGATCGCCTCGGCCGCGTGATCACACACGAGCCCCGCGGCGGCCCACGGGGGATCCAGCGATGCCACGGCGTCGCGCGCCGCTTGCACGAGGGAGCGGCCTCCCTCCGCCGCTGCGGCGCAGAGCAGCGGACGAGCGGCGAAGATGCCGCTGCCACAGAGCTCTCGGATGATGCCGAGCGCGCGTTCCGGAGCGCCGAGCTCGGCAAACCGCACAGCCAGCGCGGAAGGGGGCGGGAGGGCCTCGTCCAGCAGCCTGGAGAGCTCCGCCTGCCCGAGGAAGGGAAGCAGGGCCGCGGTGCACGCGTCGGTGTCGTGCCTCTCGGCGTCCTCGTCGTGGTCGGCAAGGAACGCATCGAAGGACATCGAGACAGCGCGGGCCCGCTCCTCCTCGGGCAGCACCGGTAAGAGGGGCGCCAGCGCGTTCGCTCGGGACGTCGGCGGAAGAGACACCGCCGCCGTGGCGAGCCGCGCGAGCGCCTGGTTCTGGCCGATCCCCTCCGCCGCGGCGAGCCGCGCGAGCGCCTGCCCCGGCTTCGCGCTCGACAGCGCGCGCTCGACGGCTTGCTGGACGAGCGCTTCAGCCTCGGATTGGGGCAGGAAGTCGGCGGCCGTGAGCCACGCGCTCAAGGAGCTGTCGGGCCCTCCTTCTGCGCGCCACGTGGCCGAGATCGCCCACCGCGCGAACGTCGACGCCTCGTCGCCCGACGCCGCGCGGGCCGCGTTGAGCAATACGAGCGCATCTTCCCAGCCGTCGCCGCGCCACGCCGCGCCTGTCCGCCTCACGACGTCGAGCGCGCGCGCCTCGATGCTGGCGCGCAGCGAGGGAGAGGCGCGCGCCGCGAGAGCGAAGAGCGAGACGGCGAGCGCCCGCTCCGTATCGTTCCACGCCTCCTCATCGGCCTGGTCGGCTTCAGGAGGCCACGCGCGGTGCAGCGTTGCGAGCGCGCCCTGCGCGAGCGCGACCGTCACGAAGCTCGACAGCGCGTCGGGCGGGATCTCCGTGGCGTCCGAGGCGCCGAGCGGCGCCGACATCGAGCGTCGCACGCGTCGCAGCTCCGCCCGACGCGCCGCGAGATCCTCGCGCGAGCGCGGCCATGCCCATTGCGGTGCGCAGAGCGGAAGGAGATCGGCGCGCGGTGCGCCGGAGGAGACGAGGTGGTCGCCGGCGTACCGGCGGAGGTAGGTGACCGCGCCCCTCTCGGCTGTGTCGACGCTCTCCCAGGTGCGAACGAGCGCTCGGGCAGCCTCGGCGAACCGCTGCTCAGCGAGCGCGACGTGCTCCTGGTGCCCGTCCGCCCAGGCGGCGCGCAGGGTTTCATGACGAAAGCGAATCCGGTGACCCTCTTCACGCCATTGCAGAACCGGCTCAACGGCCTCGCGGTGCGTGTCGAGCCAACCGGTCACCTCGGCGACCTGCGCGCCGAGGAGCGGCGCCAGCTCGGTAACGTCGAGCGGCGCGAATGCGCACGCGAGGGTCGTCATGAGCGCTTCCAGCGGCGCCGCACCGCGATCGCGGAGCGATCTCGCGATCGCGTCCACATGGGCGCGTGGACCTGGACCGTCGACCGCCGCCCAGGCGAGAGGGTCGCGGCGAGATGGATCGATGTCCTCCAGGCGAAATCCGTCGACCGAAACATACATCACGTGCGCGGCGCGGAGACCAAGCCGCTCTGCCCACCGCTCGGCGACGTCGCGCGTGCCGGAGACCGCCACCAGCACACGCGCGGCGGGGCCTGGCTCGTCCAGCACCGAGCGGCGAGGGTCATCCGGCCAGTCCACACAAGCGTCAGGCGCGATCAAGCCAATCAAGAGCTGCGGCTGGCCGTCCTCGCCGTCCCAGTTCATGATCCGATTCACGAGGCTCGTGCGGACACCGAAGTGAACCTCGTCATATCCCGTGCCTTCGGGCCACGGGCCGGCCGAGAGCCGCGCGAGCGCTTCCTCCTCGAAGGCCGCGCCAGATACGCGTCCGGCGTGGACGAGGAGCTTCAGGGTGCCAGGACCCGTGATCGAGCAGAAGAAGCGTTCAACCACGGTGCTCTTCCCGGCGCCGGAGGGACCATGGACGACGCACGCCGAGGGGCGCCCCGCTTCGTGCCAGGATCGCAGCGCTTCGAACGCCCTGGACTGGCCTTCACCAAAGAACTGTCCCTCCATCGAGCTCACCTCAACACGGGGATGATACGTCATCTTCGCCGGAACTTCCCGAACTTGCCGCGCTTTCCTTCCTCGCCGACCACCATCCGCTGGTCGAACAGGCTCCGATACGTGGTGGGCCTGGAGCTCTTCTTCTTCGTCGTCGTTCGGGGGGCCATGGAGTCCTCCTGGCTGGTTCAAGGTCGATGATGGCTTCGCCACCGTGGAATGATGGGTCGGCCATCATTCCGCGATGGAACGTCCATCGTCGAAGCCTGCGGGGTCAACCCCGGAGCAAGACCCGGCACGCAGGTCACACGGCGTGACCACTCGAGGGAGGTGCCCGGAATTGAAGAGGTGGAGGCGGCTGCTCCGGCCCCTGCGGCCCGTACGCATGGGTTTGGCGCGCCGCTCGAGAATTCAGCATGGCTGCAACCACCCGAGAGACGACCCGATGCCCTCCGTGACCCATGAAGCCCTGGTGGAGCTGTTCAAGAACCGGCCGACGCTGGCCGCCGAGATGCTGCAGGACGCGCTCGGCCAGCCGGTCCCGACCTACACGGAGGCGCGCGTCGAGTCCTCCGACCTCGCCGAGATCGTGCCCTCGGACCGCCGGGCGGACGTCATCCTCGTGATGCTGCTCGGCGAGCAGCAGCGGCCCGCGATGGCCATCGTCGTCGAGGTCCAGCTCGGCGTGGACCCGGACAAGCCCTACGTCTGGCCGGTGTACGTCATCCAGACCAGGGCCCGGCACCGCTGCCCGACGTGGCTGCTGATCGTCACGATCGACCCGGAGATCGCGCGGTGGTGCTCGCGGCCGATCGACGCGGGCCACCCCGGCTGGACGCTGACGCCGCTGGTGCTCGGGCCGGCGGGCGTCCCGGTCGTCACCGACGCCGAGCAGGCGAAGGCGGCGCCCGAGGTGGTCGTGCTCTCGGCCATGGCGCATGGGCGGGGGAAGGCGGGGGAGGCGATCGGCGTGGCGTTCCTGGGGGCGGCGGCCGGGCTCGATGAGGAGCGCCGCGCCGTGTACGGGGACCTGGTGCTATCCTCGCTGAACGGTGCGGCGAGGCGGACGTTGGAGGCGATGATGAAGAGCGGATACGAGTTTCAGAGTGAGTTCGCGCGCAGCTACGCGGCCAAGGGCCGGAAGGAGGGCATGGAAAAGGGCCGGAAGGAGGGCATGGAAAAGGGCCGGGAGCAGGGGATCCTCGAAGCCAAGGCGCACGACGTGCTGGCCTTCCTCGAGGCCCGCGGGCTGGAGGTCCCTGCCGAGGTCCGGGAGCGCGTCCTCGCGAGCACCGACCTCGCCGAGCTGGACCGCTGGATCCGCCGCGCTGCATCCGTCGGCGACGCCTGGGAGCTGCTCGCAACGACCGGCTCCTGAGCCACCGGCGCAGGCACGAGGCCGTGAGCGAGATCCGCAACGCGGCCCGCGTGGAGCTCGAGCCCGTCGACCTTCGTCAGTAGTGATCCCCCTTCTTCGTGACGCCGAAGGGGATGAGTTGCGAGGGTTGACCGTTGATCGTCGTCCCCCCGGCCTGGATCATCCGCGCAATCTCGAGAAACTCGGCCGGGAAGTTCAGCTTCGGCTTGGTGAGGGCGTCGAGCGCTGCCGTCTGCTCCGGCGCGAGCTTCACCTCCAGCGCCTTCACGTTGTCGTCGAGCTGCGCCAGCGTGCGCGCCCCGATGATCGTGGACGACACCGCCGGGCGTGCCTGCACCCAGGCGAGGGCCACGCGAGCGACCGTTGTGTCGAGCTCCTTGGCGATCCGTTCGAGCTCGTCGATCACGACATAGCTCTTCTCGTCGAGGAAGCCCGCGGCCCACTGCCGCCCCTCCGGCTTGACGGTCGCGCCGTTCTTCCGCGTGTACTTGCCGCTCAGGATCCCGCTCTTCAAGGGCGACCACGGCGTCACCGCCACCCCGAGCTCCTCGGCCATGGGAATGAGCTCCCCTTCGACCGTCCTCTCGAGGAGCGAGTACTCGATCTGTAGCCCGATGAACGGCGCCCATCCGCGGAACTGGGCGATGAGCTGCCCTTGTGTCACCTTCCACGCCGGGGCGTCGGACACGCCGATGTAGCGGACCTTCCCCGCCTGGACGAGGTCCTGTAGCGCCGCCATGGTCTCCTCGATCGGCGTCAGCTTGTCCCAGTTGTGCAGCCAGTAGAGATCGATGTAGTCGGTGCGCAGCCGGCGGAGCGACTGCTCGCAGGCGGCGAGGATCGATTTGCGGTTCGAGCCGCCACCGTTGGGATCGCCGACGTACAGGTTTCCGCTGAACTTGCAGGCGAGCGCGCCGAGCTGGCGCGTATCCTCGCGCGGCTGACGGAGGAGCGCCCCGGTCCACGCTGACGTGCGGGCCCGCGACGAACGCCCGGCAGGTTCAGTACTGAAGCTCGAGGACGTACTGGACAGAGTCTCCCAGCGTGAGCCTGTCGTCCGGGTTGGGATAGGCGTCCTCCGGCTGACCATGGTCGTGGAAGACGACCACGTACGACTCCCCCTCGGGAAGCGGATAGGTCGTCGCCCGATCCGCGCAACGCGCCGGCACGGAGGCGGTCCACCTGGGCGCCATGCCGGGCTCGTTCTCGACGGGGGGGCCGCTGGGATCGACGTAGGGCCCCACGCAGAGCGAGGGCTGCAAGGTGTCCCCGCCACCCGGCAGCGTCCTGACGGAGACCGCCCTTGCCCCGGTAGTCGCCTTGCTGATGCGATAGACGTCCTTCTCGCCGCGCCCGAGGAAGCCCGTGACGCCGCTCGCCGTCAGCCAGAAGTCCGGTCCGGACTCGTACTCGGCTTGCAGCGACAGGACGTCGTCCGCGCCGACGTCGTCCGTGGGGCCCAGCGGATCCCAGGTGACGGTGTTCGTCGTCGTGCCGCCAGGCTTGTATCCCGAGAGCACGAACGCCGCCCTGCCGTACTGCGCCCTCGGCGCGATCCCCTCCGAGTAGCGCTCCCAGAGAAATTGATACGGGGTGTTGCCCGAGGCATCGGGGTTGGTGGCATCGAACGCGTACCAGGGATCGGCGTCGCTGTCCGGGCTCGAGCTGCTGTTCTCCGTCTTGCCGCCGTGCAGGGGCACGCCCGGGATGTACGCCTCCGTGAAGAAATGGTTCCCCCAGCCGCCGAGGAAGCCGTCGCTCGACACGACCCGGGAAAGCACACCCGCGCTGCGGGCGATGGCCGCCAGGACAGGAGCGTAATCGTAGCACTGGACGCCGTTGATTCCGTCCTCCCAGCCAAGCTGCGAGCCCGGCTTCCCGTACTGGAGCGATTCAGCGGGATCCAGTCCATCGCTCAGGAAGATGGACGACACGTCGCCCTGGTTTGTCGCCTGGCTGTACCGGTAACGCTGCGTGACGAGGCGATAGAGCCGGCGCATGGACTCGAACTCGCTCGTGGTCCCCTGCGCTGCCGCCACCGCGTGATCCAGGAACGAGAACGTCGACTCGTCTGCCGTCCGGCGGAACGCCGCGGTGAGCTTCGTGTGCACGTCGTACGGCGGCGACCACTCGTAGAGCACCGTGAAGTGGTCGCGCAGGCTGTCCTGATCGCTGCCGTACCCGCCGTGCAGCGTGACGCCGTCCTCGTCCTCGTCGTAGCCATACGTCTCGAGCTCTGCCTTGGAGATGGCGCCGCTGGCGACGAGCGGATAGGGGTTGTGGATCACGTAAAACACGACGTCCTGGCCGATCCTGGCGCCCGAAGGGGCGAAGGCGCGCACCAGGTAGCGTCCGATGGGCGCGTCGCTCGGAGCGGTGATCCGCCAGTGCTCGCGGTTCCGGCTGGAGAACGCGCCGCCCGTGAAGATCCCTCCCCTGTAGTCGACCTCGGCGGGCAGTGACTTCGCCCAGGGGACCTCGGCGCCCGTGGCGTCCGAGAGGATCCGCAGCGTCGCGTTCTGCGTGGCGCCGTTCAGGCTGGAGTCCTCGACGGCCACCGAGAACGTCGTGCCGCGGCGGACGGGCGGAGGACGGACCCCGTTCGTGACCGTGGCGCCCTGCGCGAAGGCCACTCCCTCGCTCCAGGCGTCATAGTCGCCCGTGCGCATCGCGCCGTGGTAGAGGAGCTGGACCCGGTCCCAGCTCGTCTTGGCGGCCGTCGGCGCGAAGCTCTCCTCGCTGACGCCGAACCAGAACTTGGCAGGATCGTAGCCGCTGGCGGTCAGCGAGAACTCGAGCGTATGCTCCGCTGCGTTCAGTTGCCCGAGCGGGAAGTTGTAACGGCCCTGATCGAACCCGCGACGATAGAGCAGGTTGCCGTTCAGCTTCACGTTGTCGGCATGGGCGAACTGGTTGGGGTCCGTGTTCCGGTAGGCGCCTCCCTTGAGGAACACGGGGGACGCCGAGCTGTCCACGGCGACCCTGGCGCGGACCTGCACGGCGGCGCTCGGGGGGTCGACCCAGACGATCTTCAAGGAGCTCCCGGAGACGTCGGTGGCCTTGAAGCTCAGGGTGCGGCCCGCGTTCGGGGCGACGTACCTGAGCTCGAAGCGATACCAGCCCTGGCGTGAGCTGGAGAGCTCGTACACGCGCTGGCCGCTGCTGTTCGACAGCGTTTGCTCGCTCTGGTCCGGCTCTCCCGGGCGCGAGGTGACCTTGACGGACTCGAACCTGTGGCTCGTGTCCACCTGTCCCGTCGCTGTCTTCGCGGCGAGCTCGAACCGGATCCTCTCTCCGTTCGCGTCGGGTTGATAGACGTGAACGACCTGCGAGAAGGTCCCCGATCCGGCGAACGTCTCCTCGACGGATTTCATGTAGACCCTGCCAGGGACCTCGAGAGCTCGGATGGGCGCCAGGGTCTTCTGGAGCGCTTCGTCCGGGATATTGGGGATGCTCGTGAGCTCCTGAGCGGAGGCCTCGATCGGCGTCTCGAGCGCGAGCTCGTCGTCGGAGCAGCCGGCGACCGGGCCGAGGGCGCCGAGGAGCAAGAGGGCCAGAGCGTCGCCGTGACGGGCGGCGCGCCGGGCGCGACGAGACGTGACTTGCGTCGACGAGATGCGGTTGTCCAACATACTGCCTTTCTCGGAGATGCGGAGCCCCACGCGCGCGGGGCGGACGTGCGGCGTGAAAGGTCGATCACGGCGAGCCAGCTCGCCCGCGGCGGCGCGGCGCTCGGCGTCGATCCGACGGACATCTGGATCATAGTAAATAGTGTTGCCAAACCAAAAGCTGCATGTCCGTCATGCATCCTGTGCATCTCGTCGCCGTGGCCTCGCGCGGGCGCGAGCTCCGTGGCGCCGGAGCGCGGCATGTTCAACGGGTCCCCGGCGGGGCGCCTGCGGGCTCAGCCGGTGCATCCATGTTTGTTCCGGCGAGCGCGCGGGGTGCGGGTCCCGCTCATCGCGGGCGCTATCGCAGGCGGTGCAGGTGGTGCTCCTCGCCGTTCAAGGTCAGCACCGCCATGAACCCGTCACGCGCGCGCTCGCTCTCGAACCTGAACTCGTGCGTTCCCGGGGTGACGGGGGTGTCGACGAGGCGCGCGACCTCCGGCTCCAGGACGGAGCCGGGGTAGCTGTAGATGTCGAGGCGCAGCGTACAGGCGCGCTCGATCGTCGCGCGCGCGACGATCGCGTCATCCCCCTCGGTCACCGAGAAGGCGCTCCCGAGCTCTCCCTCGACCGAAGATCTCCTGAGCGCCCAGGCGATCTGCTGGGCGGCGATCGGGGCGTACACGTCGAGCACCATCACGTCCTTGTTCTGCTCCTTGAAGCGCGCGTGGAGGCGCTCCCGGGTGGCGGCGTCCACGCCGCCGCCGAGGGTGATGAGGTCGAAGTCGCCGGCGTGGAACTCCGTGTCCGGTGACTCGCTCACCGTGCCGGCCGCCGCGTGCCCCTGCTTGTTCAGCGCTGCCACGGCCCGCTCGAGAATATCGGCCCTCTTGCCGATGACCAGGATCCTCTTCTGTCTCGATGCCATATTCTCTTCTCCCTCGCGCGCTGCCGCCGCGCCCTGCTGGGACGCTTTCAGGTGGCGCTTTAGCCGCTCGTTGAACCCTGCTCCGCCGCGCTCGGCGCCTCCGGCCCGGCGCATCCGGAGAGGAACGTGCAGCAGCGCCGCCCGCAGGCTGGACTCCACGCCAATCCATTGGAAACATTCTGTTCGTTTGTTGCAGGCCGAGCCTCCGGGCGCTCCGCGTGGGCCACGTCCTTCGCGCTCGTCACAGTCGCCTCCGGGAGCGCGTCGCCACTTCACGATCTTCCCCGGCGACTCGATGGAGATCCTGGCTACACTGATCGCCATGAACCTCGCCGGAATTGCCCATATCCAGCTATCGGTCACCGACTTCCCGCGCAGCCGCGCGTTCTATCGCGCGCTGTGCGAGCACTTCGAGATGCAGTGCCAGTACGACGATCCGGGCAGCGAGAGCGAACGCCCCACGCTCTATTACATCGGCGGCAAGACCGGCCTGCTGATTCGCCCCGTGAGCCCGGAGCACGCCGGCACCCGCTTTCACCAGTACAAGCCCGGCCTGCACCACCTGTGCTTCCGCGCCCGCAGCCGCGAGGATATCGACGCGTTCCACGAGTTCTTCGAGGGCACGCTCGCCGCGCTCGGCGGCAAGCTCGTGCACGCGCCGCAGGAGGGCGCGTGGGCGTCCGGCTACTACTCGATCGTGTTCGAGGATCCGGACGGCATCCGGCTCGAGATCAACCACGTCCCCGGCAAGGGCAACCTGTCCGAGGGCGTCAATCTTCCGTTGCCCGCGCGCTTCTCGGGGGGTGTGCCCGAGCAAGAGTGAGAGGGCCCGCAGCCTCGCCGCGGCCGCGCGGCGGCTACTTCGGATCGAGAAAGTCACACGCGGTGAGGTTGCGCCCGTCGGTCCAGCGGAAGCTGTCCATCCATCCGTCGAGCACGCCGCGCGCATAGGGATCGCCATAGGCCTGGACGAACACGATCGACCCCGTACCGGCGCAGATCGGGACGAGCACGAGCGTGCCGGGCCGCTCGACAACGAAGTTTCGATGGAGGCTGAAGCCTCCATCCCTGCCCTCACGCATCCATCCCTCGCGGAGGGCGATCGCCGGCCCCAGGGACGGAGCGGAGGCACCCATGATCAAGCCACCGCCCAGCCGCGACGAGCTGCTGGCGATCGTCCACGAGCACAACCACGTTCACAACGAGCACCAGCGGGCGACCGCCGAGTCCATCCGGCGCAAGCTCGAGGCGCGCATGCTCGAGATCGAGGGCCGCTTCGAGCGCGAGCTCACCGAGGCGATCGCCGACGAGGCGCTCCGGCAAGCCTGGCGCGATCACCTGCACTGGCGCGGCCCGGCGCCGAACGAGCCGCCGCCGGTGTCACCGCTGGTCTTCCGCGGCCGATCCGAGGTCGGGTCCGAGGCCGTCGCGCGCGAGAAAGCCGGCGACGTGCACATCGAGGTCGACGGCGCCGTCTACGATCGGCGCCTCGGCCTCGATCTCGCGGCCGATCCGGGGGGCACGGTGCTCCGGGTCGGCACGCTCCCGCCCTTCCGCGAGCACTTCGAGCTGCCCGCCGAGGCGCTCGACGCCCTGCGCGCCTGGTTCGAGCGCCCGGGCAGCGAGCCGCCCTGGCGCTGGGCGCGCGAGCTCGTCGCCGAGGGCCTCGTCGACGGCCACTTCGCCCTGACCGACCGCGGCCGCCGCGCCCTCGTGCGGCGCGCCGCATAGAGGCTCGCGCGCGGGGGGTCCGGACCCGGCAGGCGCGACCTGCAGGTCGGCGGAACGCCCAGGGGCTCATCACGACGGCGGCTTGCGTCGCGTGTTCGACGGCTCGCCGGGTTCCGCCGTGGCCCGGGCGTCGCAAGATCGCGCTCAGCAAGGAGGTGCATCATGGAATACGAGCGCTTCGTCGAGGAGGTGCAGCGCCGCGCCGGTTTGGAGGGCCGTGACGAGGCCGAGCGCGCGATCGTGGCGACCGCGCGGACGCTGGGCGAGAGGCTGCTGGAGCACGAGGCGGCCGCGGTCGCGGGCAGGCTGCCGGGGCCGGTCGCCGCCGCGGTGCGCGGCGTGGCGTACCAGGGCGACTTCGATCGCGATGAGCTCTACGACCGCGTTGCCCGTCGCGAGGGCGCGCCACGCAGCTTCGGCATGGAGCACGCCCAGGCCGTGTGCCAGGTGATCGGCGAGGCGCTGCCCGAGGCCGAGCGCCTGCGGCTCCAGCGGCACCTGCCGGACCTGACGGACCTCTTCACGCCGCGCGCGGCCGGAGCGCCCCCGCCGCGGCCGCTGCACGCAGCGCCGCCGCCCGACGTCGGTCAGGGCTCGACGCTCGCCTCAGGAAGGCCCGGCAGCCATCACCCCCTGAGCGAGGCGCGCCCCGCGACGGCGCACACCGAGTCGGTCGCCCGCTCGGACGACCCGCACGCGGAGACCCGGCTGTCGAGCAGCCCGGGGCTGACGCAGGAGCGCCTCGGGGACACGCTGGCGGAAGGGCGGCCCGGCCCCGAGCACCCGGTCAGCGAGACGCAGCGCTGATTGAGTCCCGCGCCGCCTGGAGGTAATGGCACCCGATGCATCGCTTCCTCGCCACCGCTGCGCTGCCGCTCCTCTTGCTCGCCTGCGCCCCGGCCTCGCCGCCGCCTGCCGCGCCTGTGACTCCCGCGACGCCGGCCGCCGCGGCGGCGCCCGATGCGCGCGCGCAGCAGGCGCTGGGGGAGCAGCTCGTGGCTGCGTTCAACGACGCCTGGAACCGGCACGACATGGATGCGTTCGCTGCCCTGAATGCCGAGGACGCGGACTTCGTGAACATCTTCGGGATGTGGTGGCACGGGCGCGCGGCCATCCGGGACAGCCATGTTGGCATTCACAAGACCGTCTTCCGGCAGAGCCGCCTCGAGAGCGTGCGTGTCGAGACGCGCTTCGTCGCGCCGGACGTCGCGGTGGTCCGCTGGGCATGGGTGCTGACAGGCGCCCTCCGGCCCGACGGCCAACCGGCGCCCGACATGCAAGGCATCCTTGTGCACGTCGCGCGGCGCGAGGGGGACAAGCTCCAGATCGTGACGACGCAGAACACGCAGGCGACCGACGACGCTTTCCGCCTGGTGCGCGGCTCGGATCCGCAGGTCAAACCCGCCCAGTAGTCCCACCCACAAGGAGTCCGGCCAGGGATCCGGAGAGAGATTTCAACGCAAAGTCGCAAAGTCGCAAAGTCGCAAAAAGAACAAATCTCGTTCATTGTTGCGTCCTTGCGCTCTTCGCGTCCAGCCCCCAGGGCGATCCATTCGACGCCCAGAAGGACATGTTCATGGCCTGGCTGGTTGCGATGACCGCGCAGCTGCTGCTGGCCGGCTGGCACGACCGGCAGCTGGCGCTGCTCGCGGCGCCCGCCGCGCGCCGACCTTCCTGAGCCACCATGCCCGCCAATAGAAAAAGCATCGATCTGGACGACCTGCGCCGCTATGCGGTGGCGCGCACGCTGTTCGCGCCCACCACGCTGGGGCGCGCGATCTCGCGCCTGGGTTTCGTGCAGGCCGACCCGATCCGCGCGCCAGCGCGCGCCCAGGACCTGACGCTGCGCCATCGCGTCAGGGACTATTGCGCCGGCGACCTGGAGCGCCGCTATCCGCGGCTCGCGATCGAGGAGGACCGCCTGGTCAACTACGGCTTCCTGCCGCGCGAACACCTGGCGCTGCTGCATCCGCGCATCGCCAGGCGCGCATGGGACGCCGCCACGCGGAGCCGCGCGACCGAGGTGCTGGCCTTCATCCGCGAGCGCGGCCCAACCCATCCGAAGGAGGTGGCGGCCGAGTTCTCGCATCACGGCCGCGTGCAGGGCTACTGGGGCAACACGCTCAATGCCAGCACCCAGCTGCTGGAGGGCATGCACTACCGCGGCATGCTCCGGGTGGTGCGGCGCGACACGGGCACGCGCGTCTACGAGGCGGCGTCGCATCCGCCGGCCGACGACAGCCCGGCCGGCCGCGCGCGCCGCGCCGCCGCGCTGGTGGAGCTCGTGGTGCGCAAGTACGCGCCGCTGCCGGCGGCCAGCTTCGGCTACCTGGTCAGCCTGCTGGGCCACGGCGCGCCGCAGCTGCGCAGCGAATCGCGCGCGGCGATGCGGCTCGCGCGCGCGCAGCTGGCCAGCGTCGTGATCGACGGCACCACCTGGCTGTGGCCGGCCGACGAGGACCCGGCATCGCGCCGCCATGCGCCGGATGAAACGGTGCGCCTCCTGGCGCCCTTCGATCCGGTGGTGTGGGACCGCCGCCGCTTCGAGCTGCTGTGGGGCTGGGCCTATCGCTTCGAGGCCTATGTGCCGGCACCCAAGCGCAAGCTGGGCTACTACGCGCTGCCGCTGCTGTGGGGCGAAAAGGTGATCGGCTGGGCCAACCTGAGCGCACGCGACGGCGTCGAGCGGGTCGAGCTCGGCTATGTGTCCGGCCGCGCGCCGCGCGATGCGGCGTTCCGCCGCGAGCTGGCGGCCGAGCTCGAACGCATGCACGCCTTCCTGGGCCACGACACCTGAAGCGAAGTGCCCCGGCACAGAGCCGGGCCGTGGCCTTCGGTCGACTCCTCAGCTCGCCAGCGCCGGCTCCCCCCGCCGCGGGCACTCCCCCGCCCCCAGGAGCGCCGCCCGGAAGCTCTGGATCGTCGCGTAGAGCCCCTGCCGGAGCGCCACCCGCGGCTCGAACCCCAGGCTTCGCCGCGCCAGCTCGATCGCCGGCCGCCGCTGCCTCGGGTCGTCCTCCGGCAGCGGCCGGAACACGATCCGGCTCGCGCTCCCCGTGAGCCGCACGATCTCCTGCGCCAGCTCGAGCACCGTCACCTCCACCGGATTGCCCAGGTTCACAGGCCCCACCTCCAGCGGATGCTCCATCAGCCGCACACACCCCTCCACCAGGTCGTCGATATAACAGAAGCTCCGCGTCTGCGACCCGCTCCCGTAGACCGTCAGCTCCTCTCCCCGGAGCGCCTGGACGATGAAGTTGCTCACCGCGCGCCCATCGTCGAGCGCCATCCGGGGACCATACGTGTTGAAGATCCGCGCGATCCGCCCCGACGCCCGCCCCTGACGGTGGAAGTCCATCACCAGCGACTCCGCGCAACGCTTGCCCTCGTCGTAACAGGCGCGCACCCCGATCGGGTTCACCCGCCCGAGGTAGCCCTCCGGCTGCGGGTGCACCTCCGGGTCGCCGTACACCTCGCTCGTCGACGCCTGCAACAGCCGCGCGCCGTGCCGCTCGGCGCACGAGAGCGCGTTCAGCGTGCCCACCACGTTCGTGATCGTGGTGCGCACCGGATCGCATTGATAGCGCGCCGGGCTCGCCGGCGACGCCAGGTTGTAGACCCTGTCGATCTCGTAATCGAAGGGCTGCGCCACGTCGCGCTCGACAAGCCAGAAGCGCCTGCTGCGCATCAGGTGGGCCACGTTGGCCGGCGAGCCCGTCGAGAAGTCGTCGAGCGCGATGACCTCATGGCCATCCGCGAGGAGCCGCTCGCACAGGTGCGAGCCGACGAAGCCGGCGCCCCCCGTCACAAGGATGCGCATGCTCCTCCCCACCGATCTCCCGTTCGCGTCCACCATCGGAACACCTCCGTTGTCGCAACCCCGCCCCTCGCGGAGCGCCGAGACCCCCTCCGCCCGCCCCGCGCCTCACGCGAGCGGGCTCCGGTGATGCGCCGGGTCGCAGCGGCGAACCCCGGACGCCGCCCCGCTCCGCTCCAGCTCGTCCTGCTCCTCGTCGCCGGCGAGCCGGTAGAACGGCCGCAAGAGCAGCTCGTCGGCGAGGTCGAGCAGGGTGTCCGCGCGGTGCGCGCACGTGTGGCGCGACAGCACCGTCCGGCGCCCGTGCTCGGCGACGCCGCGCGCGAAATCGGGGTCCGCGAGGAGCGCGCGGAGGTGCTCCGCCATCTCCGCGCCGGTGCGCGCGACGAGGTAGTCGCGGCCGGGCGAGAAGAGGCGCTCGGCGTCGGTCCACGGCGCGCTCACGAGCGGGATCCCGCACGCGAGCGCCTCGAACGGCCGGATCGTGGGGATGCCCGGGAGCAGCGCGGCGTACGGCCGCCGCGGGACGTGCACCGTGACGCGCGCGCGCGCGAAGGCGTCGGGGACCTCGTGGTTGGGGAGCCAGCCGGCGTGCTCGATGCCGGCGCCCGCGAGCGCCGCGAGCGCGTGCTCGGGATAGCCCACCCCGTGCACGCGCGCGCGCAGCCCGAGCGCCTTCACGGGCTCGATCAGGAACTCGCGGAGCTCCGCCTCCCGCTCGCCGTCCCCCCAGTTGCCGATCCACACGAGATCGCGCTCCTTCTCGACCCCCGGCAGCGGCCGGAAGACGCGCGCGTCGGCGGCCTCGTGCCACACCACGGCGCGCCGGGCGATGCCGCGGCGCAGGTAGAGATCGCAAAGGCTCTTTCCGAAGCCGAGCACGCAGTCGTACCCCGAGAGATCGCGCCGCACGATCGCGGCCGGATCGGTGAGCAGGCGGTGGTGCGTGTCGTGGAAGAACAGCCGATAGCGATCCGCGCGCGCGCGGTGCTCGCCGAGGCGCCGCACGAGCTCGGGGTCGCTCCGCTCGTGGACGAGCACGACGTCGACGCCCGCGAGCGCGGCGTCGAGGTCCAGCGTGGAGAGCGCATAGCGGCGCGGGCAGAGGCGGGGGTACACGGCGGCGGCCTCGCCCAGCGCGGCCGGGCCGCGGGCGGCCACGAGGCGCTCGGCGCTGAGGGCGTCGGCCGGCTCGAAGGCGAGGACGTCGTGGCCGCGCGCGTCGAGCTCCGCCGCGATCCCGCGGAGGAAGTGCGCGTGCCCGTGGTCCCAGTCGGAGAGCAGGGAGTGGCAGAAGAGCGCTATTCGCATGGTGTCCCGCAGGGCGTCGGCGTCGAGGGAGGGCAGAGCTGCGAGGCGGCCGGCCGCCGGGCCGCGAGCGCGACGGCGTAGACCTCGAGGTAGCGGCGGGCCATGGCGTGCGGGCTGAAGCGCACCGCGCGCCGGCGGGCGAGCGCGCCGAGCGCCTCGCGGCGCGCGACGTCCCGGACGAGGTGCGCGAGCGCGCCGAGGAGCGCGCCCGGATCGTCCGCGGGGACGTAGACGGCGGCGTGGCCCCAGACCTCGCGCAGGCTGGGCAGGTCGCCGAGCACGAGCGCGCAGCCGGAGAGGCCGGCCTCGAGGACCGACATGCCGAACGGCGCGTACCGCGCCGGAAAGGCGTAGATCGCGGCGCGCCCCATCCACCACGCGAGCTCGCCTTCGCTCATCCAGCCGAGCGAGCAGAGGCTCTCCCCGGCGCGGCGGCCGACGCCGCCCGACGCGACGTCGCTCCCGGCCACGAGCACGGGCCACGGCAGGTGGGGCGCGACCTTCTCGAGCGCCGCGAGGTTCTTGGCCTCGTCCCAGAGCCGGCCGGCCGCGAAGATGAAACGCTCCTTCGCCCCCGGCAGGAACCGCCGCCTGTCGCGCGCGTGCGGGATGACGTGGCCGCGCCCGAGGCCGAGCGCCCCGTACTCGCCCGCGAGGGCGCTCAGCATGGACGCGCTCGGCGCGACGACGGCCTCGGCGGCGCGGAGCCCCTCCGCGACCCGCGCGCGGTAGCGCTCGTAGCGGACCGGCGCCGGCCGGCGGTGGACGGCGCGCCACCACGACAGCAGGCAGGCGTGCCCCACGACGACGCGGGGCGCACGGAACGGCAGGGCCGCGTGGCAGTACCCGTTCAGGTGGACGAGGTCGGGCCGCGTCCGCTCCTCCAGGTCGAGCAGCCAGTCGCCCGCGGCCGCGACGTCGTCCCACGGATCATCCATCCACTCGAGCCGGTAGGCGCTCTCGACGAGCTCGAGCCCCGGGATCGCGGCCGCGGCCGCGCGCGCCGCGGGCGACAGCGGCCCGCCCATGACCGCGAGCACCGTGGCCACGCCGGAGCGCGCGAGCGCCGCGGCGAGCTCGAGCGCGTGGGTCCACACGCCGCCCTGGGTGTCGGCCGTCATCAGCACGCGCTCAGGCCGCGGCCGAGGCGCCGCCGCGCCGGAGAGGCCGCCGTCACCGCGCGCCATGCTCGAGCTCCGTGAGCGGCAGCGGCCGGCTGTCCTGCAGTTCGCCGAACGCCCGGTGCTCGGCGACGTAATGGGCGTGCGCACGCTCCCAGGCGCCGTCGTCGGGCGCGCCCCACCGCCGGGCGTACGCCGGAGAGCCGGGGTACGGGAAGCTCGGGACGGGCTCGTTCGCCCACACGCCGAGCCCGAGGAGGCGCTGCCGCCACGCCGCCGCCTCGGCCGGATCGCCATCGCCCGCGTGGCTCAGGTTCGCCTGCACGAAGGGCACGCTCCGCCGGGCGTGGACGAGCAGCGCGGTGATCTCCTCGGGCGACGCGCTGCACCGCCTGGCGAGCGCGCCCCTCCCCTCGTTCGAGGCGCTCTCGACGCCGGCCTCGATCGAGACGCAGCCCGCGCGGCCGAGGAGATCGAGCATCTCGCGCGACCAGCCGTCGATCCTGAGCTGGACGCCGAACACGACGTCCCGCGCGCAGAGCGCCTCGAGGAGGGCCCGGTCGGGCAGGAAGAGCTCGTCGATGAAGTAGACGTGGCGGACGCCCTGGGCGAGGAGCCCGTCGAGCTCGTCGAGCACCGTCTCGAGCGGGCGCTTCCGGAGCGTGTCGCGCGCGCTCTCCTTCGCGCAGGAGGCGCCGCGGTGGGGGCAGCCGCGCGAGGTCTCCATCTCGGCGCTCGGCCCCTCGGGCACGGCGTCGAAGCGGTGGTGGTGGTGGACGTGCCGCGCGATCGTCGCGGCGTCCCACCGCAGCGCCGGCAGCGCCCTCACGCACGCGGCGTAGGGGCCGCCTTGCACATGATCGATGCCCTTCCTGCGGTAGGCGATCGACGGGATCTGCCAGAAGCGCGATCCGGTCGTGCCCGCGAGCATGACGAGGATCTCCTCGCACTCGCCGAGGACCACGACGTCCACGCCGAGCTTGCGGAGCGCCGCGCGGGGCGTCGTGGAGCCGTGGGGCCCGACCGCGACGAGGAGGCCGCCGTGGCCCCGCAGCGCGGCGGCCGCCGCC
This sequence comes from Sorangium sp. So ce1014, assembly GCF_051521505.1. Classification (NCBI taxonomy): domain Bacteria; kingdom Pseudomonadati; phylum Myxococcota; order Polyangiales; family Polyangiaceae; genus Sorangium; species Sorangium sp. So ce1014. Next base: position 11,986,103 of record NZ_CP150356.1, on the reverse strand, counting down.
ATGGGCACGCGCAGCTCGGGCGGCGGGCAGCGCCAGAGGAGGTAGCTCGGCGCCGTGGTGATCGCCGTGATGTCCGGGCGAAACGCGGCGACCTCGGCGCGCACAGCGCCGAGGTCGATCCCGCGCGCCTGGGCGTCGACGAGGGCGGCCTCGTGGCCGGCGCGCTCGAGCAGCGCCTTCGCGTAGCCGAGCTCGAGCGGCAGGTGCGGCTCGCGGCAGCCGAGGTAGACGCTGCCGTCGAAGCTCCAGGGCGGGTTGACAAGCGCGACCTTCACGAGGCGACCCCCAGCCGCCGGTCCAGGCGGCCCAGCCGGGCGGACGCGGGCGCGTCCGTGTAGACGGCCCCGAGGCGCTCCTCGACCCCGAGGCGCCATTTGTAGAGCGCGCGCAGCCCGTCGCGGAGGGCGACGCGCGGCGCCCAGCCGGTGAGCGCCTGGAAGGCGCGGCAATCGGAGACGTAGTACCGCGGATCGCCCGGCCGCCGCGCGGCGAGCGAGACGGCGGGGCGGCGCCCGTCGACGTCGAGCTCGGCGATGAGGTCGAGCAGCTCGACGAGGCTCACCGCCCGCTCCGGGCCGCCCCCGAGGTTGAAGGCGCAGCCCGACGCGGGCTTGAGCTCGCGCCGCGCGAGCAGCAAGGCGTCGACGAGATCCTCGATGAACAGCGCGTCGCGGACCTGCAGCCCGTCGCCGTGGAGGGTGATCGGATCGCGGCGGATGGCGCGCCCGACGAAGTGGGCGATCCACCCCTGGTCCTCGTTGCCGAACTGCCGGGGGCCGTAGATGCAGCTCATCCGGAGCACCGCGGCGTCGAGGCCGAAGGTGCGGGCGTAATCGAGGACGTACTGGTCGGCGGCGCCCTTGGAGCACGCGTGGGGGCTCTGGAAATCGAGCGGCTGCGCCTCGGAGATGCCGTGTTCGCGCGCGCGCTCGCAGAGGGGTCGAACCCGGTCCTCGCGCCGCTCGAGCGCGAGGTGGGGCAGCGCGCCGTAGACCTTGCTTGTCGAGGCGAAGAGGAGCGGCGGCGGGCGGTCGAGCCGCCGGAGCGCCTCGAGCACGTTGAGCGTGCCGCGCGCGTTCACCTCGAAGTCGAGCGCCGGATCCGAGACGCTGCGCGTGACGGCGCCCTGCGCGGCGAGGTGGAAGACGAACGAGGCGCGCCGCACGGCGTCGCTCACGGCCTGCGCGTCGCGGATGTCGCACAGGAGGATCTCCACGCCGGTGCCGTGGCGCTGCCGGAGGAGCTCGACGTTCCGCTCGACGAACGCGCGCGAGAGGTTGTCGAGGACGAGGACCGGCTCCCCCTCGCGGAGGAGCCGATCGGCGAGGCTCGATCCGATGAAGCCGGCCCCGCCGGTGATGAGGACGGGCGGCGTCACAGCGAGAGCCCCCGCGCCTCGAGCTCGGCGCGCGCCTGGGCGGCGCCGTCGCGCGCGGTCTGCCCGTCGATCCAGCCGGCGAGCTCGAGGAGCCCGCGCTCGAACGGGACGGACGGCGTGAACCCGAGGACGCGCCGCGCCTCGCGGGTGTCGGCGAAGCAGTGCCGGACGTCCCCCACGCGGCACCGGCCGGTGATCTCGGGCTCGATCTCGTGCTTGCCGAGCGCCTTGCAGAGCGCCTCGGCGACGTCGCGGATCGAGCGCGGGCGGCCGGTGCCGATGTTGAGCACCTTGCCGGCGGCGGCGGTGTCCTCGGCGAGCGCCTTGACGCAGGCCTCGGCGACGTCGTGCACGCTCACGAAGTCGCGCTGCTGGAGCCCGTCCTCGAAGACGAGCGGAGGACGGTTGTTGAGCAGGCGCGCGGCGAAGATGGCGAGCGCGCCCGTGTAGGGGTTGGAGAGCGCCTGGCGCGGGCCGTACACGTTGAAGAGGCGGAGCGCGACGGCGGGGATGCCGTGAGCGCGACCGGCGATGAAGCAGAGCCGCTCTTGATCGTACTTGGACAGCGCGTAGACGGAGTCGAGGGCGGGTATCTTGTCCTCGGGCGTCGGCACGGGGACGAGCGCCTCGCCGTCCGCGGCGCAGATCTCGAAGGCGCCGCGCTTCAGCTGCTCGACGGGCCGGCTGCGCGGGGCGACGAGCTCGCCGCTCTGCCGGCGGTAGAGGCCTTCTCCGTAGACGCTCATGCTGGAGGCGATCACGAGCCTTCGCACGGGCTGCTCGGCGAGGGCCTCGGTGAGCACGGCGGTGCCGACGGCGTTGACGGACGTGTACCGCTCGACGCGGTACATGCTCTGTCCGACGCCCACCGCGGCGGCGAGGTGGACGACCGCGTCGACGCCCCGGAGGGCGCGCCTCACGGCGTCGCGGTCGCGGACATCGCCGACGAGGAGCTCGACGGCCGGGTCGAGGTGGGCCGGGCGGCGCCGGTCGGGGCCGTGGACCTGGGGTACGAGGTTATCGAGGGCGCGGACGCGGTGCCCTGCGCGCAGGAGCTCGTCGGCGAGGTGGGAGCCGATGAATCCGGCGCCCCCCGTGATCAGGACATGGTCAGGCATATCATGCTCCGTTCCGGTCTGGACGAGCAGCGGGCGGCGCGAGAGAGCACCTCGCGAGCGGGCGGCGCAGGGCGGCGCGGCGGACAGAGCGTCCGCGCGCCGCGCGATGTTCCCCCCGGCTCCGCGCCTCGCTGCGCTGGAGTCTCCGAGGGGCACCGATTAACATGCGGTCTTGAGGCTCGCAATCCGATCCAAGGAGCTTTGTCTCACGGTAGGTATCTGACCTGGCGCAGGCCTTAGAGAGGGTACGGAGGCGCCGGACGCTGGCGTGGATTCATGGGTGGCAAAGGGGGGATCGCGGCGAGGAGCGGCCGTGGACAGGAGGGGGCGGGGAGCGGGGGGCTCGATGGGGGGCGGAATGTGGGATTCCGCGGGGCGGGAGGGGACGGGACGGGAGGAGGAGCCGAGTTGCCCGGAGCGAGGAGAGCCTGTTCGTCGCGCGGCGCGGGGGAGCGGAGCGGCGCGATCGGGCGGACTTGCGCGGGTTTCGAGGGGATCGAGGGGATCGAGGCGGACGCCAACCTGCTGATCGTGAGCGCTAACCCCGCGATCGCTGGTCGGCCGGACGATTCCCTGACGCTTCCGGCGGTCCCCGCGGCGGCCGTGACGGACGCGCCATGGGGCACGACCATGCCAGAGGCGAGCCCGCGCCAGGCGCTCGTCGCCACCCTGACACAGACGATCGCCGCTGCTCATTGTGCGGGCGACACGCCGCTCGACCTCGCGATGGGGGAGCCTCGCCTCGCCGTGCCGTGTGACCTCCCGTGGCCCTACTCGGACCGTGGCTCGCCTGTTGTTGGCTTCGTCAATCGAGGAATAGCAGGAAACCAGTGCCAGTCGTCCTCATGGGCACTCACCTGGCCCAATGCACCGAGGCCGTCCATTAGGATCGGTATCATGTGTAACGCGCCGTACAAAGCTTGAAAGGCGTCGTGCCCTGACCCATGAGAGCGCGTGACCTCGCTACCCGGCCCTCGGATTTCAAAATCAACCTCCCATCCGCGCTCATGCCTGAACTCCGGCTTCCACAACAGAACACGGATCGCTTCTTCGGTACCGTCCGGCCGCTTCAGCGTGAGCTCTCGCTCTGCGATGGGGAGCTGCATGCGCCGATGGTGCCACCGTCCTCGGCATCGGCAAGCGTCCGTCCTCTGCATACTGCAAGACACCTGCCGTTGCCGAACGTGCGTGCTCTGTCGCACACTTTCCGGTGCTTACGTGGAATTCTCTCCGAGCAATACAGATCCCATCGTTGATTGAGCGTTCTGCAGGCGTTTTCGCAAGTGCCAAATCGGCAGGCAGCCACAGCCTTTGCGCGACCTTCGTTGTGCTCGGCATGGCATTGCCGTTTGGTCTTCGGAGATGCCACCAAAGCGCCGCACATGAGTTGCCACACGTCCGATCCATCGTTTACTGCGTTGTCGCATCGCCCTTGTGGTGCACGTTCGGGTTCCAGATCCTCAGCTGTGACCGCTCCAGGTCGAAGAACAAGTAACAGCGTGAACGTTACGAGCGCGGCTTTGAACATCACCTGACCCCCGCTCGCCTATATGAAGCGCCCGTCGGAGAGCGGAAGGGGCGTGCCGATGTGTAGCGTACCTTGACTCAGTACGTGTGTCCTCGTGAGAGCGCCTGGCTATCCACTTACGACCCGCAGGCTGGAGATCTTCACGGCCCGCGGCGGCGCGGCAGCGCGTCCTCGCGAGCACCGACCTTGGCGAGAGCGGCTTCGATCGTACGAGCTCAAGACGATCCTGGTGGAGGCCGGCGTCCCCGATGTCTGGGCGCATCACTACCGCAACAAGACGATGCCGCAGGCGGTGATCACAGGTCCGCTCGCCATCGAGCAGGACTACGGCATCAGCACGACATGGGCAGGCTCGCGCGAGTCCGCCGAGAAGATCGCCGCGCTGATTCTCTCGCGAATTCATCGGACGCGCGGAGGTGCGGGATGCACGCTAAATCGACCTCGGCACAGCCATCGACGGCGGACCGGAGCGGCACCACGGCCATGGCGACGACGCCGCTCGACACGCCGCATCTCGCGAGACTGGCTCAGTTGCGTGCTGCCGGTCAGCACGGCGCCGCGGACGTGTACGAGGCGATCCACGGCGCCGCGCTCGCAAAGGAATGCGCCGGGCGCGACGAGCAAGCGGAGCGCGCCGAGCACGCTCGGCTCGTTGGCCACGCCTCGCCGCTCGCCGGGCTCACCGTCAGCGAGAAGATCGCCCGTATCATCTCGGGGCAGTCGGGCATGTCCGACGACGACGCCGTTGCAGCGCAATCTCGGCTCGGGTCGGAGCGGAGCGCGATGCGCAGCGGTACCAGCGACGACCGTGAGCGGAAGGCGCCTATCCTGTCGGCGCCTTCCGCGGACGACCTCGTTTTACCTCTGGCATCGTTGCCGGGCGGAGCAAGAGCCCTGGGGATACCTCGAGCGCATCAGCGAGCTGGACGAGAACACCAACACTCGGGTTCACGCGACCGGCTTCAATGCGCTGAATGAAGGTCAAATGGAGGTCGGCGGCTTCGGCCAGCGCCTCTTGAGTCATGTCGCGCTTGAGCCGAATCCGTCGGACGTTCGCCGCGACGTACCTCAGCACCGTGTTGACGCGGGCGCTACTCACGTTCGCAGACGTAGCGCCGCGGTCTTACCGGATTAACAGACGATCGTCTGTATTTCGTTGACGGCCTGCAGGGCCTGTGCGTAGCCTCTACGGACCACAAAAAAGTGCTCCCCGCGTCGGCGCCAACCGACCGGGGAGCGTGGCCGGAACCCCGAGGAACGAGGTCCGACATGGGCAAGTTACGTCCGCAGCCCGAAAAGGGCCAAAAGATCGAGCTGTCCGTCGACAGCCCCACCCATCAACCCGATCGCTTCCTTCACCGCCGAGCACGGCGGTCCAGCACCGAAACCAGCCGCGGCGCGGGTGCCGAGCATGAGGAGCCCGCGAGGCGGCATCCTGCGGCCCATCCGAGCATGGAGGCGATCCTCGCGGAGCGGTCCGTGATCGTCGCCGTGCTCATCGCGAGCGGCGTACCGCAGCGCGACCGCGCCGACGTGGAGCAAGGCATCTTGCTCGGCGCCTGGCGGTCCGTGCAGCGCGGCATGTACCGGCCGGACCCCGCGCAGGACGCCCGCAAGGCGCTCCGCGCGTGGCTCTACGGCATCGCGTGGCGCAAGACAGGGCACTACCTCGGGAGCGCGTGGGTGCGCCGTGCCGTACTCCACGCGCAGCCGCTCGGGTTGCTGCGCGAGCCCGTCGGCCCGAGCCTGGAAGCGCAGGTCGCCGCGCGCGAGACGCTGCTGGTCTTCGAGAGCCTGAAGCCCTGGCAGCGCGACATCCTGCTCGCGGTCGACGATCCCCGCTCGCTCGTCGCGTTCGCCAAGGCCAGCGGCATGCGCCCGGGGACCGCGGCGAGCCGACTCCGCCTCGCCCGTGAGGCGCTGGCCCTCCAGCTCCGGAGGCGCCGATGAACGACCGAGCCAAGCGGAGACGCGCCCGCAGGAAGCTGCCGAGGCCGCCCACCCCGATCCTGACGGACGTCGTGCTGACCGAGGCCGACCTCAGCGCCATCGCCGAGGCGGCGCTGGCGCTCCTCCCGTTCCCCGTCCGGCCGTGGAACCGCGAGCGCCTGTGGAGCGCCGTGCTCGATGACCAGCTCTACGCGAAGACGCAAGACGACCGCGAGTTCGTCGCCGCGGCGCGCGGCGCCTTGCAGGTGCTCGACGCCATCGAGCGGTTCTTCGTGCGTCGCGAGCGCAACGGGACGCGATGAAGCAGCGACAAGGTCCGACCGAAGCACGCTGCAGCACGCTCGCGTAGCGCTGCTGAGCGTGGGCGGCGCCAGGACGCACAGGAGCATGAGTTTTCATTATTACAGGGAGCAGGCAACTTGATCGGCATCCAGGCTGCACCAGCACGCCGCACGCCGTACGCCGCCGGAGACTTCGCCCACAGCGCAAAGTTGCACCGCATTCGGTCCAGCAGAAGCAACGGAGGCGCCGCTTGAAGCCGATATGGCCCCGCGACCCAGGGGCTGTCCCTGCATTCCCCCTCCCGATCCCCTGGTTTCTTGGCGCCCTCTTCGTCATGGCGGTTCGCTCCCCGGCGCGACTCCCCGCAGCAGCGATAGCACTGTTTCATTTCTCGAACGCCGCCGTTCCAGCCCGCTGTCTGGCGTCGCCCACCGTATCGCCGCATACTCTGGACATGATCCTGGCGCGGTCGCGGGGCGGGTCGGATGCGCCTGTCTCCGGACCTCGGGCTGCGGGTGAAGGGAGACGACGTCGCGAGCGGCACGCGCCTCGCCGAGCTCTGCGACCCACGGGCGAAGTCCAGAGTCCGACCGAAGGCAAGGCCTGTTCTGCTGACCGGGTGACTGGGATCAGACTGCCATTTCCATCTCAACAATAGATATCCATGAAAACGACACGCTCGCTTGGACGTTGACAGCGTTTCCGCTTCTGAGAATGATGCCTCCGCGCTGGCCGATGAAGCACGGGACGGGCTCTCCACTGCGGAGCCCACAACGCACCTTGCGGCGCGACCAGGATGCACCGATGAATCCCTGCGCCCGACCACGCGCTTGGCTTGGAACCATAACTCACCATAACAACACATTGGCGAACAAATGAAATACATCTCTCACATGAAGCCCATGCGCGCCCTGTTCTGCAGCCTTGTCGTCGGAGGCATCTCGCTGAGCGCCCCCGCTGAAGCTCAGGCGGTGGAGTTCGGAATATACGAGGGAGAAACTTGCCCCTCAGGATACACACCGTTGACCATAGCCGACGCCTTCTGGACGTTTGTCGGCCGCTGCGATGCGCTCCCCTATTCAGGAGTCTTTCGTATCGCAGGCGAGAATTCGATCGATGGCCAGTGGAACAACTGCCAGCAGAATGCTGACGATACCCGCGAGCTCGACTCCATACTCTGCAAACCCAACTACGAGCTCTTTGACATCGGCGAGACCACCTTTGCGGCAGTGAGAGGCGGAGGTCAGTGCCTGGAAGGCTTCGAGCACGTGGATCTCGCGACCGTCTCCGCCTACTCGGCTGAGATATGCACTCACGTCGGGCTCTGGGGGATCGCGAGGATCGCTGGAGGGGGCTCCATTGACGGTCCAGGCTACGGCTGCGGCTTCCGCGCGACCGACTCTCGCGAGCTCGGTGATTCCATCTGCGTGGAGATCGAGTAAATCTCCCGGACCAGAGGCAGCTCGCGCCCTCCAGCGCCGCGACGGACAGGGGCTCCTCAGGCCTGCCCGCCTTCGCAGAACCAACCAGCGACGAGCTTGGGTGATCTCGGGTGATGCCGAGATGGATCGTTCAGTCCGGACGGCGCCGGTCCGGCGTTCCGATCATCGACAGTGGCTGCGCTGGAGGAGCGTGGACCGGGCCCGGGGAGGCGCGGACGGGAGCCGCCGGGGGCTCAGCTTGCGGTGGGCTGGCCGGTCAGGCGCAGATAGATGTACGCGTAACCGATGGCGGCGATCGGCCCGGCCACGAGCGTGCCGAGGCAGCAGGCGAGCAAGCCCGCCAGCACGAGCGCGAAGACGAGCAAGCCATAGACGAAGATGCCGCCCTTGTGGCCGGTCGTGATTCGCCAGCTCTCCTTCATCGCGTCGATGGCGCCCAGGTTCTTATCGACGATGCACATGTTCGTCATGCTCAGGCCGAGCGCGAGGATGACGCCGGGGACGATCAGGAAGACCATGCCGAGGGCGATGGCCATGAAGGTCAGGATCTGGGCGCCCAGGATGGACAAGAACCACTGCCCGCCGCCGAGGATGTCGTTGAACGAGTACGGCTGTCCACGCGCCACCTTCAGGAGGAGACTGGACAGGCCTCCGGCGAAGTAGCTGCCCACCACGAGGCCGAGGAGCTGCATCATGCCCTGGATGCCCGACCCCACGGCGGGCGCGTCGCTCGCGAGCGCCGCCTGGATGCCACCGCCAATGAAGTTGGGGAGGTTCGCCGCGAACCCGACGACGGCCACGGCGCCGATGATGACCGCCGGGTCGCGCTTCACGCGCTCCCAGCCGAACGACGCCGCATCTCCCGCTCCCCACGACGTCGTGTTGCCCATGCCAGGGGGCGCACCGTAAGGGCCGCCGCCCGGTGGCGGACCGTAGCCCCCGCCGCCAGGAGGCGCGCCGAACGCTCCGCCACCCGGAGGCTGGCCCCATCCGCCGCCGCCGGGAGGCTGGCCCCATCCGCCGCCGCCCGGAGGCTGCCCCGGAGGCGGGCCGTAGCCGCCGCCACCCGGAGGCTGCCCCGGCGGCTGGCCGTAACCACCGCCGCCCGGCGGCTGGCCGTAACCCCCGCCACCCGGCGGCTGCCCCGGAGGCGGACCGTAACCCCCGCCGCCCGGCGGCTGCCCCGGAGGCGGACCGTAACCCCCGCCGCCCGGCGGCTGCCCCGGCGGCTGGCCGTAACCACCGCCCGGCGGCTGCCCTGGCGGCTGCCCGTAACCCCCGCCGCCCGGCGGCAGCCCAGGCGGCTGGCCGTAACCTCCGCCCGGCTGCCCCGGCGGCTGGCCGTAACCTCCGCCCGGCTGCCCCGGCGGCTGGCCGTAACCTCCGCCCGGCTGCCCCGGCGGCTGGCCGTAACCCCCGCCCGGCTGCCCCGGCGGCTGGCCGTAACCTCCGCCACCCGGCGGCTGCCCCGGCGGCGGACCGTAACCCCCGCCGCCCGGCGGCTGCCCCGGCGGCGGACCGTAGCCACCGCCACCCGGCGGCTGGCCGTAACCACCGCCGCCCTGACCGCCCCCTGATCCGCCCCAGCCACCTTGGCTCATCTTGTCTCCACCGGGTGTGAATTCCAACTACGCCCAACCCAACCACCGCCACTATACGTGGCGGGCGCCGGCACGGAACAACTAACTTCTGGCAACCGCAACGCGGCGAGCGCCCCGTCCGCACCCGCACCGCCGCGCAGGATCGGCCGCCGAAAGCTTCGCCGGCATTGCGACAAGCGCCGTCACGACAGATGGCGCATGGCGCTTCTCGATGAACGGCAATCGACCGTTCGAGGTCCATTGCGGGACACGGCCACGAAACGGCACTGCACGAAACGGCACTGCACGAAACAGGACCGCACGAAACGGAAGAGCACGAAACGGAAGCGGACTCCCTCGGCAGCACGCCGCCCAGGCAAAGCCCGGCGACACTACCTCGGCAGCACGCCGCTCAGGCAAAGCCCGGCGACGCTGCTCGTGAACGAGGTCCCGTCCTCGCGCTGGACCTCGGCGGTGTTGCCCGTGAGCGGCGACGAGAACACCTCCTCGACGACCCCCGCCCCGTTCTTCGCCGTCACGAAGCGGCCAACGAGAGACCCCGGCGACACGGCCTCGACCGGCGCCCCCGGCGCGATCGCCTGCTCCTCGGGCAGCTCCGCGCGCCGGAATCCCCCGAACCGCACCGCCGTACCACCCTCCGTTTTTGATACAATTTTCCCGACACACTGCCCCACCGACGTGCTGACGACGACGTAGCGCACGGTGGCGTCGATCGGCAGCCGCCGCGATTCGCCCACAAGGACGGCGGCGACGGCGAGGACGAACGCGGCGACCGGGACGACGAGCGCGGTCGCCACGACCGCCGCGGCGGCGCCGGACGTCGCCCGGCCGAACGAGGCGAGCTCGGCGCTCACGGCCTGCTCGAACGATTGCAGGATCACGACCTGCCGCGCGCGCACGCGCTCGAGGACGGCCGGCGCGACGAGGTTGTCGGCGGCGCAGAAGCCGCAGCGCGCGATCGCGCCGTCGCCCCCGCCGAGCGGCGCGCCGCACACGTGGCACGCCGCCGGCTCGCCCGGGACCGCCGGCGGACGCGCCGCGCACGCCTCCTCGATCCGCCCCTGCCTGCGGCGCATGAGCACGAGCACCGCCGCGCCCGCCCCGACCGTGCCGAGCCACGACGCCACCACCATGCCGCCGGTCACGAGGTTCCCCTCGGTGTCGGGGCTGACCCAGAGCCCCAGCAGCAGGAGCGCCGCAAACGCCGTGATCGGCACCGACGCGAGCGCGAACACAACGAGGAGCCGCGCGTGCCGTTGCGACGCCGTGACAAGCATCCGCCGCAGCGCGTCCGAGAGCTGGCGCCGGCGAACATCGGTCTGGAAGACGACGTGCGCCGCGGCGCGCAGGCCCTGCGCCGCCTCCCCGGGCGGCGGGCCGCGGTAGGGGCACGCGGCGCACGCCATGAGATCCGGGCTGGCGAGCGACACCGGCGCGGGGCGCCCGCAGCGCGGGCAGTGCACGGCGAGCATCGGCCGATTCTACGCCAGCCGCGTCGCGGCACGTCAAGGCGCCTCGCCGCGCGGGGGCGCCTGACTTGCCCCGGAGTGATTCCCATGAAGGCGGGAAGAAAACCCTAATGATCTTCCCGCCTTCCCACCTTCCCGCCTTCCTGGGAACTCTCTCCGGGCAAATGGGAGCACGACCGAACGCGAGGAAGCCCTACCGCGCGCCCCGCTTCGCCTTGCGCGCGCGCCTCCCCGCCGGCGCCAGCTCGCGGAGCGCCGCCGACAGCGACGAGAACGTGGCCAGAACGCCGAGGTCGACGCCGACGAGGCTCATCGCGATCTCGGGCCGCACGCCGACAAGATAGACCCGCGCCCCGAGCAGCGCGGCCGCCCGGCTTGTCATGCCCAGCGTATCCGCGACCTGGGCATCCACGAACGGGACGCCCGTCAGGTCGAGCAGCACGCAGAACGCCCTGTGCCGGCTCACCCCCTCGGACACCTTCTCGAGCACCTGCCGCGCGCGGTCGCCGTCGATCATCCCGATCAGCGGCACGAGCAGCACGCCGGGCAGCAGCGGGATGAGCGGACAGCCCAGCTCCCGCACCGTCTCCGACAGCGCGCGCTCGATCCCGTACGCCTTCTGCAGATCCGCGTGCTGCGCCGACAGCGATTCGAGCAGCGCGTCGCGCTCCAGCGCCGCCCCGAGCAGCGTCCCCCAGATCGCCACCGTGCCCTCGTCCCCGGCCATGTCGACGGGGGTCGGGCCGATGAGCACAAGGATCCCCCAGTCGCGCCGGGCGGAGCGAATCGGCAGCAGCAGCACCGTGTGCGTGCCGTCGTTGGCCGACGGCGGCAGCATCTCCGCCGGCGGAAACGCCTCCAGCCGGCAGCGGCTGCCGATCGACGGGGTCGGGCTGCCGTCGCGGCTGTAGGCGCCGGCGACGACGAGGTCCGTGCGCGCCGCCGGGTCCTCCCACAGGGCGAGGCAGCTCCAGACCGCCGTGGTCGTCTCGAGCCACGACAGCGACCGCGACGCCTGCTGGGTGCCGCCGAGCAGGGCAAAGCTCACGTCGTGGTTGGTCCTCGCGAGCACCCCGAGCTGCTGGACGTACTGCGTCTCGGCCTCGATCCGGGCCCGCGCGATCGCGAGGCGCGCGAGCTCCAGGAACGCCTCCACCCGCCGCCTGGCCGCCGCGTCCAGGGGCGCGCCGCGCCGCTCGTGGAGCTGGCCCAGCAGGCGGACCGCCGCCAGCAAGGTGCCCACATCGGGCGTGATGCCGACCGCCTGCCGGCAGGCACACGCGAGCTCGGCCGCCGAGGGCAGCGCGGCGCCCCGGAGCGCCGCGAAATAGCCGTCGATCACCGACGTGACCGCCGGCCATACGTCGGTGGGCGGGGTGCCGGGCGGGAGCGACCGGGGCAGGAGCAAGAGCTCGACCATCCGCCGGGCGAGGACGCCGGCGTCCTCCTCGGGCGCCGCGCCGTCCGCGTCGAGGAACTCCTGGACCGTGTTGCACCCGCACGAGCTCCGCACGACGAGCACGTTCGCCGTGTGCACGCCCGCCGGCGGAAAGGGCTCGCCGTCGATCATCGACGCCATGAGATCGCACGCGGCGCTCCCCATCATCTCGAACCGCTGGCGCACGGTGGTCAGCGGCGGATCGACGCCCTCCGCCTCCACGACGTCGTCGAAGCCGACGATCGCGAGATCCTCGGGGATGCGGACGCCCGCCGCCTTCAGCAGGGGCATCATCCCGAGCGCGTTCTTGTCGGTCCCGAAGACCGCCGCCGTGCACGCGGGCAGCTGCGCGAGCAGCGCCGGCGCGGCGCCCTGGCCGCCGCTGTACCAGTTGTTGTCGCTCCGGATGACCAGCCCGGGATCGAACGGGATCCCCGCCTCGGCGAGCGTGTCCTTGTAGGACGCGAAGCGCTCGCGCACGTCGTACGCGTCGAAGTGGCCGACGAACGCGATGCGCCGGTGCCCGTGCTCGATCAGGTGGCGCACCGCGCTCCGCATGCCGCTGCGGTTGTCCGGGAGCACGGCAGGACAGGCGACCTCGGCGGCGCGGGTGCCGACGGTGATGAACGGGACCCCCGCGCGCGCGAGCGCCTCGAGGCCGTGCAGCTCGATCAGGACCATCCACCCGTCCACCTGCTCCCCGGCGAGCGACGGCGCATGGACCTCGAACGGCGTGCCGCGCAGCACCAGCGTGCGGAACCCGCGCTGCTGGGCCGACGCATGGATGCCCTGGAGGACAGGGCTCCAGAATGTGCCGTCGAGAAAGGGGGAGATGACGCCGACCGTGCGAGGGCGGTGCGCCGTGCCGACCAGCGTGCCGAGGAGCGGCGGGGCGTCGGTGCGCCGCGCCGGAGGCAGCGAGGAGCCGGCCCCTCGTCCCGGGCCCTCCCCCGGCCCCGGGGCGTCGGTGCGCCGCGCCGGAGGCAGCGAGGAGCCGGCCCCTCGTCCCTGACCCTCCCCCGGCCCCGGGACGTCGGTGCGCCGCGCCGGAGGCAGCGAGGAGCCGGCCCCTCGTCCCTGGGCGCCGGGACGCTCGCCCCACTGCTCCGGCACCACGATGCCGCTATCCCGGCCCCCCTGACCCATCCTCGTGCTCCCTCCCGGACGTGCTTGTCCGCGTCCAGCCGAGCCTCCTCGTCCGGAGGCCCGATCGATCCCTAGCCGATCTCGAGAGCGCGATGTGGAACGCGACGAGGTTCTTAACGCGCGCCCCGCCTCGCCTTGCGCGCGCCCGCCGGCGCCAGCTCGCGGAGCGCCGCTGACAGCGACGAGAACGTGGCCAGCGCGCCGAGGTCGACGTCGACGAGGCTCATCGCGATGTCGGGGCGCACACCGACCAGATAGACCCGCGCCCCGAGCAGCGCGGCCGCCCGGGTGATCATGCCCAGCGTATCGGCGACCTGGGCATCGACGAACGGGACGCCCGTCAGGTCGAGCAGCACGCAGGACGCCCCGTGTCGGCTCACCCCCTCGGACACCTTCTCGAGCACCTGCCGGGCGCGGTCGCCGTCGATCATCCCGACCAGCGGCACGAGCAGCACGCCGGGCAGCAGCGGGATGACCGGACAGCCCAGCTCCCGCACCGTCTCCGACAGCGCGCGCTCGATCCCGTACGCCTTCTGCAGATCCGCGTGCTGCGCCGACAGCGATTCGAGCAGCGCGTCGCGCTCCAGCGCCGCCCCGAGCAGCGTCCCCCAGATCGCCACCGTGCCCTCGTCCCCGGTCATCGCGACGATGGTCGAGCCGACGAGCGCGAGGATCCCCCAGTCGCGCCGGGCGGAGCGTATCGGCAGCAGCATCACCATGTGCGTGCCGTCGTTGGCCGACGGCGGCAGCATCTCCGCCGGCGGAAACGCCTCCAGCCGGCAGCGGCTGCCGTCCGGGGGGACCGGGCTGCCGTCGCGGCTGTAGGCGCCGGCGACGACGAGGTCCGAGCGCGCCGCCGGGTCCTCCCACAGAGCGAGGCAGCCCCAGACCACCGTGGTCGTCTCGAGCCACGAAAGCGACCTGTATTCCTGCTCGGTGCCGCCGAGCAGGGCAAAGCTCACCTCGTAATTCGTCCTCGCGAGCACCCCGAGCTGGTGGAGATACCGGGTCTCGGCCTCGAGCCGGGCCCGCGCGATCGCGAGGCGCGCGAGCTCCAGGAAGTCGTCCACCCGCCGCCTGGCCGCCGCGTCCAGGGGCGCGCGGCGCCGCTCGGGGAGCTGGCCCAGCAGTCGCGCCGTCGCCAGCAGCGCCCCCACATCGGGCGTGATGTCGACGGCCTGCCGATAGGCCCGCTCCAGCTCGGCGGCCGGCGCCGGCGCGGCGCCGCGGAGCACCGAGAAATACATGTCGACCACCCGCGTGACCGCCGGCCATACCGCCGCCGGCGGCAGCTCGAGCGGGAGCGGCCGGGGCAGCATCAGCAGCTCGACCATCTGCCGGGCCACGACCCTGCCGGCGTCCTCCTCGGGCGCCGCGTCCTCCGCGTCGAGGAAGTTCTGGATCACGTTGCATCCGCACGAGCTCCGCAGGATCAGCGCGTTCGCCGTGCGCACGCCCTCGGCCGGGAAGGGCTCGCCGTCGATCATCGACGCCATGAGATCGCACGCGGCGCTCCCCATCATCTCGAACCGCTGGCGCACGGTGGTCAGCGGCGGGTCGGCGCTCTGCGCCTCCACGACGTCGTCGAAGCCGATGATCGCGAAATCCTCGGGGAGGCGGACGCCGGCGGCCTTGAGCTCGGGCATCATCCCGAGCGCGTTCTTGTCGGTCCCGAAGACCGCCGCCGTGCACGCGGGCAGCTGCGCGAGCAGCGCCGGCGCGGCGGCCCGGCCTCCGCTGTACATGTTGTTATCGCACGGGATGACCAGATCGGGATCCAGGGGGATCCCCGCCTCGGCGAGCGCGTCCTTGTAGGCGTCGCGGCGCTCGCGCACGTCGTACGCGTCGAAGTGGCCGACGAACGCGATACGCCGGTGCCCGTGCTCGATCAGGTGGAGCACCGCGCTCCGGACGCCGCCGTGGTTGTCCGGGAGCACGGCAGGACAGGCGATGTCGTCTGGGCGGGCGCCGAGGGTGATGAACGGGACCCCCGCGCGCGCGAGCGCCTCGAGGCCCCCGTACTCGATGATGACGATCCACCCGTCCACCTGCTCCCTGGCGAGCGAGGGCGCCTGGACCTCGGACGGCGTGCCGCGCAGCACCAGCGTGCGAAACCCGCGCTGCTGGGCCGACGCATGGATGCCTATCATGACAGGGCCCCAGAACGCGCCGGAGAGGAAGGGGGCGACGACGCCGATGGTGCGGGGGCTGGCCGCCCCGCGCGGGCTCTCGGCCTGGCGCGCCTCGGGGCCGGGGGCGCCGGCCTTTCCGCTGGCCTGCCGCCCCGCGGCGCCGGGCAGCTCGCCCCACTGCTCCGGCAACGGCACCCCCCTGCCCTGGCGACCCTGACCCATTTCCGACGGCCTCCTGCTCCACGACCTGGTCGCCCTCCCCAAGACTTCTGTGGACCCCCACAGCGTACACGCTGCGCCGGCCCCCCGGGCGAGAACTCTGGTGTTCTGCCGCTGAATCCGGAGCGAACCGTCAGACCGCGGACACCGCGAGCCCACGCGCCGCCGGCGCCCCGGCGCCCCGCCCGCCGCGGCGCGGGCGCGCGTCCCCCGCGGCGCGGGCGCGCGTCCCCCGCGGCGCGGGCGCGAGGCGCTCCGGCGGCCCGCGCATCGGGCGAGCTGCCCGGGTGCTATCGTGGTGCGATGCAGTACCGCGACGAACGGGACGCGCTGCGCGGACGCGTCGACAGCCTCGAGGAGCAGCTCGCGGCGGCCAAAAAGGAGCTCGAGGACCACCGGGACGACGATCGGGCGGCGCGCGTCGAGCAGATCGAGCGGCAGATGGCGGAGGCCCGTCGCGTGCTCGACCAGCTCGGCCGCGAGCTCGACGCGGTGCGCGGCGGGCCGAGGCGCTCGCTGGCCGTGCCGATCCTCGCGTTGTTCGCGGGCCTGGGGCTCTGCGCCATGGTCGCCGCCTATGCGCTGATGCGGCCGGCGTCCGACGCGATCGTCGACGTTCCGGGGCCGGTCCCCGCCGTGCCGGCCGAGCCTGCCCCCGTGCCGCCTTCGCCCGAGCCCGCGCCGGCGCCGCCGGAGCCGGCCGCGCCGGCCCCCGAGAAGCCGTTGCGGCGCGCGACCGCGACATGGAAAGCGGCCGTCACGCGCGCCACGGGGCTCCCCCTCGCGGCCGGCGCGCCGTGCACCGTCGAGGCGGAGCTCACGAGCTCGGGCGACGACATCCGCGTGCCCTCGCTCGAGGTCGTGTGCGGCGGGAAGCCGATCTATCGATCGCGCGATCCGCTCAACGGCATGTCGATGTTCAGCAGCGGCGTGGAGGAGGAGTCCGGCGCGGAGCCTGGCACCCATGTTTATGTCCTCTCGTACGAGGACAAGGGCTCGCGCGCCGGGGAGCGGGCCGAGGTCTCGCTCGACAGCACCCGCAAGGCCGGCGCCGTCTGGCGCGACTCGGCGCCCGCGTACCGCGTCGAGCTCATGCTGGCGTACCAGAGCCCGCCCGTCGCGGGGGAGCCGCTCCTCGACGCCACCCGGAGGGCGCTGCGCCGCTCCGCGTTCGTCGCCGAGTCCACGGGACCGAGCCCGGTGAAGGTGGGCGCGAGGTGCGCGCTGCAGGTCTCGCCGCTCCCGCGAGGCGGCAAGTGCCTCACGCGCCTCGCGTGCGCCGGCCGCATGCTCTACGGCGCGGGCACGACCGGGGTCTCGGAGTGCACGGTGGAGGGGGACCAGATCGTCCGCGTCCACGACGGGAACACGACCCCGAACGGCGGCGATCCGGCGTTCGATCTCGACGTCGCCACGGGGCGCATCACCGTGAAGGACGAGGCGGGTGGCGCCACGTGGACCGTGGGGGTGGTGCTCGATCCGAGCGGCTAGTGGAGCGACCCGCCCCGGTGCCATCCTGGTCATCTCGGCGTTTCCACACCGGGCCTGAATTGGCACAACGGGGGGCGAGCATCGTGAGCCCGCGCAGCGCCCGGATATCGTTGGAGCACGCCTCGTCATCGGGTGTCGTCTCCCGGAGTTCACGCGCTGGTGCTGGAGCCGATTTCGGACGCGCGCGTTGCCTCGGTGCTCGCGCTGGGCAGCTCGAACCAAAAGAGGCTCCCCTGGCCCACGACCGTGCGGAGCCCCACGCGGCCGCCGTGCGCCTCGGTCAGGCGTCTGACGGTGGCGAGGCCCAGGCCCAGACCCGGCACTCGGGCGCCTTGCGCTCGGACGTGAGGCTCGAACACCATCTGCTCGAGGGCCGGCGCGACGCCGGGCCCCGTGTCCTCCACCTCGATCCGCACGACGTCTCTCTCGTCGAGCACCCGGATCACGACGCGACAGACCGCCGAATCGCCGAGGTACTTGAGCGCGTTGCGGATCAGGTTGGCGAGGATGCTGGTCAGCACGCCGGGGCTCGCCGCCACCGCGCACGGGGCGAAGGGCTCGACGCAGAGCTCCGCGCCGAGCTCCTCCGCGACATGGACGAGCTCGACCATGAGATCGTCGATGACGGGGCGCACCTCGGCGCGCGCGCCCGGCTCCGGCCTCGCGCCCGCACGAGCGAACTCCAGGAGCCCGTCGGTCGTGCGCTTGACACGCGCGATGGCGTGCCGGCCCCGTTCGAGCGCCTTTCGTGCCGGATCTCCCTCGCCGCACCGCCGCAAGGCGAGGTCCAGCGAGAGCGCGACCGATCCGAGGGGGCTGAGCACGTCGTGCGCGACCCGGCCGGCGAATTGCTCGAGCTCATCCGCTCGACGCTCCAGGAGCACGCCCTGCCGCCAGAGCAGCTTCACATGGCGACGGATCTGCACGGCGGCCGCCGCGCAGGCCAGCAGCGCGAACGTCACGCTCGCCGTGTTGAGCACGAGCGCGATCCGACGAGAGCGAACGCGGTTGGCTGCGATCTCGATCGCCAGACGACGTGCATGCTTCGCGTTGAGCTCGATGCTCGCCATCACGGCCTCGCTCGTCGCGTCGAAGTCCGCTCGCAGCGTGTCGTCCACGAGCTTGTTGGCCTCGTTCCTATGGCCGTTCGCCAGCAGCAAGAGGGCCCGGTCGGCGTCCAGATCGAGCTTGCGGAGCTCCTGAGCGACGGTCTGCCACTGCTTGAGCTCTCCCGGATAGACGGGCATGCCGAGGTAGGCGTCGAGGCTCCGGGATAGATTGTCACGCGCCTCGTCGAGCTCGTGGCGATCGAGCGGGCGGCCCAGCGCGACGTCTTTGATGAGGTCGCTCAGGAGCGCCTGGGTATGCCTCAGCTCGGCGCGCGCGGTCGCCAGGAGCATGATGCTCGGCGTGGCGTTCTCCGCCAAGCTCATGGCCGCCGCGTCGATCTCGGCGGCTCGGTGCTCTGCGTAGCCGGCCGAGATCACGAAGCTCGCGATAGCGACGAAGAACGCGACAAATAGCGACAGCAGGATAGACGGCAGCCGCTCGAGCATAAGAGAAGACTTCGACCTCCCCGGGGCCTTCCGCCGTCGCGTCTCCATGCCGGGATGCTGTTCCGCCGTCCGCCCGAGCGCAAACGGGGGAAGAGCGCCGGTGCCACGGCGGATCGCCCGCGCTGCATCGGCGGATGTTCCCTGGGCTCGTGTCGGGCGATGATAAAAGCGCAACCGCTCTGGTCGCCGTCCTTGTCTTCCTGGGACGACCAGCCGCCGCCGTGACGACGGGCGTCCTGGGTAAAGCTACCAGGGCCTCGGGAGGTGGTCGGCCATCGCCGCCCACGTCTTCCGCGCGGCGCGGACCGCCGCGAGCCAGTGGACCTGGGCCGGGTCGCCGTCCCACGGGGGGACCTCCCGCCAGCGCGCGTCCCAGTACTCGCGCGCGGCCGCCTCGGCCGTCGCGAGCTCGCCCTCGTCCTCGGGCGCGTCCTCGACGCGCTCCGCGAAGACCAGCCATGGCCTCGCATCGTCGTCGTACGGCTTCGGCCAGGGTGGAGCGGGCGCCCCGTCAAGGATTCCGTCGCTGCTCTGGAGATAGGCCTCATAGGCGCTCTGCGCCACCGCGTCGCGCCGATGGACGGTGACCCAGTACGCGCACGTCTCGCGGTATGCCTCGGCCCACGCGCGGTCCTCCTCGGGCACGTCCTCTCGCCAGGCGCTCGCATGGAGCTCGCGCAGGGCCTGCTCGCTCGCATCCACGTCCTTGCGACTCGCGCCGCTCGCGCGCCACGCGGCCACGAGGGCTCGCTCGCGTGCTGCGCTCGGTCCCGGCAAGTTCGCGTCCGCCTGCTGACGGTACCAATGATAGGGAGGATCCACCATCCGGGGGATGTTCCTCTTCGTGGAGCAGGGTCTCTCGCTGTGTCCCAGCCGGAAGCCCCGCTGGAAGGCGCGAAGCGCCTCGGGGCCGTTCCCCTGGGCCACATCCGCGGCCGTCAACATCTTCCAGAGAGAGCTCCGGTCGAGGCGCGCCAGCAGCTCGGCCTCGCTGGTGGGCTCGCGCTGGAGAGACTTGCGGGAGGCGAGATATACTCGCTTGACGGCGGCGAGCAGCATGGGCCACGAGGGAGCGGGCCTGCCGTCGATCCATTGCCTGAATTCTTTGCGATGCGCCTCTGCCCACGCGCGGTCCTCGTCCGGCAGGCCGTCTCGCCACGCTTCGCCGCACAGCTTGCCCAGCTCCTCGAGACGCGACTTCCACTCTCGTGGCTCCTTGGTGATGAACAGACCGTACCCCGCGAACAGCTCGCGCTCGCACAATCGAGGCTTCATTGGTGGTCCCCGCCCGTAGGGTCTGCGGGCTCTCCGCCCGTGGGGATCGAGTCGGATGGTCTGGGTGGGCATCCCCAGTCCGGCCCTGCGCCGAGCGGGCAGAGGAGCGGCGCGAACCGAGGAAGAGCCCATCCCGGAGGCGGCCCCGGGAGGGTGATCATGGCTTCGATCACGTCATCTGGCGTGACCGCGTCTGGATCGACTATCTTCGGATCCACCTTCTCGGGCTCGTATCGAAAATCCCACACATACTTGCACTCGACGTCGGTGAACTTCGGTAGCAGCTTCTCGATCTCTTTCTTCGCGTCAGGGACGACCCACGACGCAAATTCTTCGGCGCAAACGAGATATGTCGGCGAGTCGGCCTTTTTGACGAGGCAGTTGACCACATCCTCGACGGTCAAGAACTTATTCGGGCGGCCGTACCAGCCGCTCCATAGCCCGCCCTCGTTGTCGCGGCACACTACCTTGCCCACCTCGTCGTTGGGGTCCTTGCCCGCCAACCATCTCTGTGCCCTCCAATTCATGTACCATTTCTTGTACGCCTCTGCCTCAGGGGACGGCATCGACGCGATCTGGTGTCTCAGCTCATCGCGATCTCCGGGGTCCAGGATCGAGCAGCCGACGACGAGCGGAACGAGCACGGCGAGCCGCAGCGGTTTCATGAGCTTCCCCCCTCAGCGTGACGGACGCTACCATCGCGCCGTGTCGCCGGACAAGACGTCCCGCAGACTGTGGAGCACCAGCGACAAGACATCCTGTGAACATGGCATCCGCAACGTCGACCCGCGTGGCTCCCGCACCTGCGGCGACGACGGAAATCACCAGGCGCAACGACGATCCGTCACACAGCACCACCAGCGACGGCTTGCCGCTGCGACGAAACCGGCCCCCGGGCGCTCGCCAGCGGAGCCGACGTCCGATGTCGTGCGCTGCGGAAGTTACCCCCCGAGCACCTCGTCATAGAGGTCCTCGTACGCGCGGACCATCCGGTCCACCCCGAACCGCTCGACCACCCGCGCCCGCCCGCGCATCCCCATCGCGGCGCGGTCTTGCCGCACCGCGACCGCCTCGAGCGCCGCCGCCAGCGTCTCCGGCGCGCCCGGCGCCACGAGCAGCCCCGTCTCGCCCTCCTCGAGGATCTCCGGGTTGCCCCCCACCCGCGTCGCGACGATCGGCACCCCCGCCGCCGCCGCCTCGATCAGCGTCAGCGAGATCCCCTCGGTCAGCGACGCGAGCGCGAACACGTCGAAGGCCGGCAGCAGCTCCGCCACGTCGCCGCGCGTCCCCGTGAACGTGACCGCGCCGCCGAGCCCGAGCCGCGCCGCCTGCTGCTCGAGCGCCGGCCGCAGCGGGCCGTCGCCGATCAGCGAGAGGTGCGCGTCCGGCCGCACCTCGCGGAGCCGCGCGAACGCCGCGAGCAGCGTCGCGTGGTCCTTCTCGGGCGACAGCCGCGCGACGCACCCCACGTGGTAGCCCGACGCCGGCACCCCGAGCCGCGCCCGCGCCGCGCCCGCGTCGCCCGGCCGGAACACGTCCGTGTCCACGCCGTTCAGGATCGTCACCACCTTCGCCGGATCGACCCGCTCCACCTCGAGCGCGACAGCGCGGGCGTCGTCGCTCACCGCCACCACCCGGTCCGTCAGCGCCGCGGCCAGCCGGTTGACCAGCACCTTCCGCCTCTGCTTCGGGTAGTTGCGCCCGTGCTTCGTGTGGATGACCCGCGGCCCGCCGCCGCCCGGCAAGCGCGCGGCCCGCGCCAGCCCCGCCGCCAGCGCGCCGTAGAGGTGCGGCCCCGGGTTGTGCGTGTGGACGAGCCGGATCCCCTCGCGCCGCAGCCACGCCGACAGCCGCACCGGCAGCCCCGGGTCGAGGCCCGGCCTGCGCGCGAGCACCACGAGCGGCACGCCGAGCCGCGCGAGCTCCTCGGCCAGCGCGCCGGGCTCGTGGAGCGCGCACACGACCGGCGCGAACCGGTCGCGCGCCGTCCGCTCGAGCAGCCGCAGCACCACCCGCTCGAGCCCGCCCACGTTGAGCGACAGCACGACGTGGGCGACCTTCGCGGGCTGACCCGGCGCGGCGCGCGGCCCCACGCCCCGCGCCGGCCGGACCTCGGGCGCACCGTTCACGCCGCGGCCCCGCTGCCGAACTCGATCGGCACCTCGGACACGGTGAAGCGGAACTTCCCGCCCGAGGTGACCGGGATCTCGTCGACGAGCAGGACCCGGATGTCCGCCCGCTCGCCCAGGAACTGGCGCAGATCGCGCCGGATCGCCTCCGACGTCTCCGCCCGGTAGCTCTCGCCGGGGACGATCCGGATCGTGATCGCCCGCGACTTGTCCTGGTGGACCTGATACCGCTCCACCGTCGGGTTGTCCTTGAAGAAGTAGGGGAAGAACACGGCCGACAGGAGCTGGCCGTCCGGCCCGACGATCATGTCGAGCACCCGCCCCTCGACCGAGGCGAGCAGCGGCAGCCCGCGACCGCACGAGCAGGACCTGTCCGCCGCGATCACCACGTCCTCGTTCTTGTAGCGGATGAGCGGCATCGACCGGCACAGGAGGTCGGTCAGGATCACCTCGCCCGGCTCGCCGGGCCGCGCGAGCCGATCGCCGCACTGGATCTCGAGGAAGATGTTCTCGATGTTGAGGTGCTTGCCCTCGCGGCGCTCGCACTCCGCGCCGATCAGCATCATCTCCCTGCAGCCGTAGCGATCGTAGACCGGCGCCTGGAACGCCTTCTCGATGACCTCGCGCTGGTGAGGGAAGAGCCGCTCCGCCGTCGCGATGATCCCCTTCGGCGTGGGCAGCCTGCGCCCCGTCTCGAGCGCGTAGCGCGCCGTGTAATAGAGCGGGCTCGTGTACCCGACAACGAGGTTGGGCTGGTAGCGGAGGATCTCGTCCACGACGCCCGAGAGCCGCGCCTCCGCCAGGTTCCACGCGCTGACCGTCTTCTTCCGGAGGAACGCCTCGTGCAGCGTGCGCTTCACCTTCTTCCAGCGGGGCTCGTGGGTCGGAATACCCCAGATGTACAGCTCCTTGTCCCCGATCCGACCGCCGGCCCACGCGTCGGCGCGCAGGGCGGCGGCCTGACGACACTCGTAGGTCGTGTGATCGTAAAAGAACCGCGCCGGCTCCCCGGTCGATCCGCCCGTACCGCTCCTGAAGAGCTTGCCGTTCCACCCGTCGGCGATGAGCTCGTCGCCGTGCGCGCGGAGATCCGCCTTGGTCAGGACCGGAAAGCGCAAGAGATCGCCCGGCGCATGGACGTCCTTGACCCGCACCCCGTGCTCGGCGAAGCGGCGCCGGTAAAAGGGCACGTTCTGCTCGGCGAAGCGGAGGGTCGCCAGCATCTTCCGCCAGTTGAGCTCGCGCAGCTCGCTCTCCGGCCGCCACTGGGACCGCTGCAGCTCCTCGAAATACGTCAGCGTCGCCCTCCTTCGGAGTTTCGTCTCGTAAAAAGGAAAGAGCACATTCCGGAAGA
Source organism: Sorangium sp. So ce1014 (assembly GCF_051521505.1). Lineage (NCBI taxonomy): Bacteria > Pseudomonadati > Myxococcota > Polyangiales > Polyangiaceae > Sorangium > Sorangium sp. So ce1014. Next base: position 11,962,595 of record NZ_CP150356.1, on the reverse strand, counting down.
GCATTGAATACATAACCCGACTGATGATTCTTTCGGACCTACGACAAACAGTCAAGCTGCGGCGGCCGGGACGCCGTCGCCGTCGTGCGCGCGCCCGCGGGCGGCAACGGAGGTGTCGTGAAGGGACTCCACATCAGGTCGGTTCCAGCGCAGGCGGCCAGCGGACACGACCGCTGCGCACGGCGCTCCGTCCGGCCACCGCGCGAGGCGCACGAGCGAGCTCGTCGTGCCGCGGCGCCGCGCGCGGGCCGCGACTCGGCGCCTTCGCCTTCGGTCGCCTTCACTCCCCTTCAGTCGCCCTCACTCCCCTTCAATCGCCTTCCGTCGCCTTCAGTTCATTGCAAGGTAGGCTCCACCTCTTGCTGCCAGAGCGCCGCCAGCGCGAACGTCTTGGCGTTCTCCGGCACGGCCTGGCAGAAGCTCTGCCGCCGCGCCGGGTCGAGGATCCGCTGCGCCCGCGCGACGAGCCGCTGCATCGCCACCGCGATCGCCTCGCGCGCCGCCTCGTCGTGGCCGGAGGCCCGGAGCGACTCGGCGTACACGAGCCGGATCTGCGCCTCGCCCTCCTCGGTCCCGCCGACCGACACGAGCAGCCCGAGCCCGCGCCGCGCCGCCTCCAGCGCCTCGTGGGCGCGGCCCTGCTCGAGCAGCACCCGCGCGCGCACCGAGAGCGCGAGCGCCTGGAGGGTCGGCACGTGCGCCAGCATCGCCACGGCCGCGCCCGCCTCGTTGTCCGCCGCCTCGAGGTGGCCGAGCCGGGTCAGGATCGCCGCGAGGTACGCGCGCGACCGCGCCTCCTGCCGCCGGTTCGCCTGGGCCGCGAACGCCTCCACCGCCTCGGCCGTGACCGCGCGCGCCGCGCCGAGGTCGCCCTGCTGGATCCAGAGCAGCCCCAGGTTCTGCTTCGCGAACGCCGCCACGTTGTAGAGCCCCAGCCGCTCCGCCTCGGCGAGCGCGTCGCGCAGCTCCGCCTCGGCGCGGCTGTACGCCCCGAGCTGCACGAGGCAGTGCGCCGCGTTCACCCGGCTCAGGCACGCGTTCCTGATGTCCCCGGTCTGGAGGTACGCCGGGATGCTCTGCTCGGTGCACTCGAGCGACGCCGCCGGATCGCCGTAGCAGAGCGCCCGCGACGCCCGGAGCGCGTGGATGCGCGCGGCCACCGCCGCGTCGCGCTCGGCGAGCGGCATCGCCACCCGCGCGAGCTCCTGCACGATCTCCTCGGCCGCGGCGTACTGGCCCCCGTGCAGGAGCGACCCGGCGATGCGCGCCAGCGCGCTCACCGAGGCGCCGGTCGCCTCGTCGAGCAGGTCCGGCGCGCCGCCGCGCTCCCCGCCGCTCGGCCTGCCGTCCCGGAGCTCCTCGACGAGGTCCGCGAGCCGCTCGCCCATGCCGAGGCGCACGCGCATCGACGCCGCCTCCGCGGCCGCCGCGTACCAGAGCGCGCTCTTCCTGGGGAAGTCCTTCATCGCCATGACGGCGCACCGCTCGGCCTCGGCGGCCTCGCCGAGCCACTTGTGCGCCTCGGCCTGGACGAGGCGCAGCGCCGCGAAGAGCTCCCCGTCGGCGTCGGCGCTCGCGACGCCCTGCTCGGCGCGCTGGATGGCGGCGCGGAAGTCGTTCGCCCCGAGCGCCTGCTCCGCCGCGCGCCGGAACCAGATGACCGCCCGCTCGGCGTCGCCGCCGCGCTCGAAGTGGTCGGCCAGGAGCGCCGCGTCGCGCTCGTCCGCGGCCTCCAGCCACTCGCCGGCGAGCAGGTGGCCGAGCGCGCGGTCGCCGTCCGTCAGCGTCACGTACGCCGCCTCGCGCACGAGCGCGTGCCGGAACGTGTACTCGTCCTCGCCCCGGAACTTCCCCTCGCCCCGCCGCGCGATGAGCTCGCGATCGACGAGCACGGCCAGCCACCCGTCCACCTGCGGGGCCCGGCGCTCGCCGCCGAGCAGCGCCATCAGCCCCCCGCGCCAGAACTTCTGGCCGAAGACGCTCGCCGCCCGGAGGACCCGCCGCGCCTCGACGTCGAGCGACTCCAGGCGGGCCTGCACCATGGACAGCACGGTCTCGGGCAGCGCCTCGGTGCGCCCCGACGCCGCGGCGCGGATGAGCTCTTCCAGGTAGAACGCGTTGCCTCCGGCGCGCTCGCAGAGCCGCGCGCAGAGCTCGGGCGTCACGGCGTCGCCGAGCACCTCGCGCACGAGGCGCTCGCTCCCCCGGCGCCCGATCTCGCGCAGCCGGATCTCCTGCACGCCGCGCGAGACCCACACCTTCGGGAAGACGGTCTCGACCTCCGGCCGCGCGAGCGCGAGCACCATGAGCGGCTGGTCCCGGAGGGCGAGCGCCGCGTCGATGAGCTTCACGGTGGGCACGTCGCCCCACTGCAGGTCCTCGAGCACGAGGAGCACCGGCTCGGCGCGGCACTCGGCGAGCACGAAGTCCTCCCAGGCGCGGCGGATCTGGTCGCCCATGAGCATCGGGTCGCTCCGCGCGGCGCGCAGCTCGACCCGCCCCTCGTCGGAGAAGCGGATCCGCGCCACCTCGCCGAGGAACTCGGTCACGCGGGCGAGGTCGCCGCCGCTGAGGGTGCGGCCGACGCGGGCGCGCAGGCGCTGCTCCTGGACCTCCTGCGGCTCGCCGCCGGAGAGCCCGGCCTCGCGGCGGAGCATCTGGCGCAGCATCCCGAACGGCGATCCGGCGCTCATCGGGTCGGCGTGGCCGAGCCAGACCTGCACGCGCTCCTCGCGCTCCTCGACGCGGCGGAGGAACTCGTAGCGCAGCCGGCTCTTGCCGAGCCCCGCGGGCGCGGTGATCACGACGGCGCGCGCGGTCGGCTCGGAGACGCACTCGTCGAGCACGGCGTCGAGGATGGCGAGCTCGTGGTCGCGCCCCACGAACGGCGTCGTCCGCCCGAGCAGCGTGCGCGCCGCCTCGACGAGGTCGCGCTCGGCGCGGAGCACGAGGCCTGTCGCGTCGCCGTCCACGTCGAAGCGCGCGTCGAGCAGGCCGGCCATCACCTCGTCGAGGCGGATGGAGCCGCCGTCGGCGCGGTCGAGCAGCCGCACGGCGCGGTCGATGGTGGGCCCCATCGGGAGCCGGTCATCCGCGGAGCCGCGGCCTGCGACGAGGGCCATCTGCACGCCGGGCAGCAGGTCGCGCACCTCGATCGCGCACCGCGCCGCGCGCGCCGCCTGGTCGGTGATGAGGCCGCGCCCCTCGAGCGTGATGAGCAGGAGCCCGTCGGCGAGGGTCTGGAGGGTCCCGCCGAAGCGCGCGGCCACGCGCTTCACCTCGTCCTCCGGGACGGTGCGCGCGAGGGTCATGGTCATCGGGAGGGTCATCGGCAGGGTGGGCCCTTGCCACGACGGAGTTTCCGGCGGGCCCATGCGGGCGAGCATCAGGCAGAGCGTCCGCCGTTCGCCGGTGGTGAGCGCGCTCGCGCGCCGGCTCACGGGCGCCGGGGGGGTGCTCTGGATCTCGCCCACGCGGAGCAGCTCGAGGGCGACGGCGGCGCCGTTCGCGGGCCTCTGGTGCGGATCCTTGGTGAGCATGTGGGCCACGGCGGCGTCGACGCTCTCGGGGATGTCGGCGCGCATGTCGCGGAGGCGGGGGGCCTCGTCGAGCACGACGCGGAGGAGGGCGGTGTGGATGTCGTCTCCGACGAACGGCGGGCGTCCGGTGAGGCAGTGGAACAGGACGCAGCCGAGGGCGAACACGTCGGCCGGGGTCCCGACGGCGCGCTCGCCGCGCGCCTGTTCGGGCGCCATGTAGAACGGCGTGCCCATGACGACGCCGGTCATGGTGAGGGGCGCGAGCGACGTGAGGCGAGCGATGCCGAAGTCGAGGAGCTTGACCTGTTCGACGGCCTTGCCGACGAGGTAGAGGTTGCTCGGCTTGAGGTCGCGGTGGACGATGTTGTTGCGGTGGGCCTCGGCGAGGGCCTCGGCGATCCGGAGGCCGAGGGTGACGCTCTCGCTGACGGTGAGCCCGCGCCGGCGCAGCCGGTCGGCGAGGCTCTCGCCCTCGAGCCACTCCAGCGCGAGCCACGGCTCGCCGCTCTCGGTGGCGCCCTGCGCGATGTACCGGACGATGCCCGGGTGCCGCAGCTCGGCCAGGACCTGCGCCTCGCGGGCGAAGCGTTCGCCGTGCTCGAGGCCGCGGCCCGACATGACCTTGAGCGCGGCGGTCTCGCCTGTGAGCCGGTCGAGGGCGCGGTAGACGGAGCCCATCCCGCCCGACCCGGCGAGGCGCTCGATCAGAAAGCGGTCGGCGACGATGTCCCCGGGTTTCATCGGGACGGCGAGTATCACACGGAGGGCGGACGTAGAGGCCAGATCCCGGCGGTCGGTCGCGCTGCGGGGGGCGCCGGCGGCCTCGCCGCGCGGGTCCCGCGGGGAGAGGGGGGCGGTGGAGCCGTGGGGAGGTGGGAGGACAGCCGCCGGGCTGCGGGGGGTGGCACCCCGTGTGTCCCGAGGTTCCGACGAAGGGGCTCCGAAATGACACTACGTGTGTCCGAACGTTTACAGGAGACCCTGCGAAATGACACTACGTGTGTCCGAACGTTTACAGGAGACCCTGCGAAATGACACTACGTGTGCCCGAACGTTTACAGGAGACCCTGCGAAATGACACTATGTGACCACCGGTGCACACGGCTCGGGGTGCGCAGCGACCCCGAGGCGTTGCGGGGGCGGCTCGAGGGGGTCTGTCGCGCGAGCTGGGGGTCTCTCGGTCTCGCGCGGAGCGTGCTGCCGGGTCGCTGAGAGGGTCGTGAAGGAGAGATTCAACGCAAAGGCGCAAAGGCTCAAAGACGCAAAAAGACGGGGATGGGTTGGGCGAGGACGAGATAGCCGCGGTCATCGTGGATGCGGCGGGATCATCGCTGCCAGGGCCGGCGAGCCCTCTGACAAGTCCCCATTCTCTCTTTTTGCGCCTTTGCGCCTTGGCGCCTTGGCGTAAAATCCCCCCTCTCTTTCTGGCGCCTTGGCGCCTTGGCGCCTTGGCGTTAAATCCCCCTCTCTTTCTGGCGCCTTTGCGCCTTGGCGCCTTGGCGTTAAATCTCCCCTCTCTTTCTGGCGCCTTTGCGCCTTTGCGCCTTGGCGTTAAATCTCCCCTCTCTTTCTGGCGCCTTGGCGTTGAATCTCCCCTCTCTTTCTGGCGCCTCTGCGCCTTGCGCCTTGGCGTTCAACATGGCGCCGCACGCTCGCATGGCGTGGCGGACGTGTGATAGGGTGCGCCCCATGTCAGCGCTTGTTCTGCCTACCGTCGAGACGCTCGTACCGTACGAAGGAGGAAAGCCGCTCGATGAGCTCGCGCGCGAGCTCGGCGTGACCGACGCCGTGAAGCTCGCCTCGAACGAGAACGCGCTCGGCCCGAGCCCGCGCGCCGTCGAGGCCGTGCGCCGGGAGCTCGCGAGCATGCACCTCTACCCGGACGGGGCGGCCTACCGGCTCCGCGAGCGGCTCGCGGCGGTCCACGGCGTCACCATGGGCGAGATCGTCCAGGGCAACGGCTCCAACGAGCTGCTCGACCTCATCGTGCACGCCTTCGCGACGCCGGGATCGCACATCGTCTTCGCCGACCCGGCCTTCATCGTCTACAAGCTCGCCTCGCTCGCCTACGGCGTCCCGTTCACGGCCGTGCCGCTGCGCGACCTGCGGCACGACCTCGAGGCCATGGCCGCGGCCGTCACGCCGCAGACACGCCTCCTGTTCGTCGCGAACCCGAACAACCCGACCGGCACGCACGTGGGCCGCAGCGCGGTCGAGCGCCTGCTCAGGGAGGTGCCGCCCGAGGTCATCATCGTCATGGACGAGGCGTACATCGAGTACGCCGACGCCGCGGATTTCCCGGACTCCATCCGCCTCCGCGGGCTCCGCGAGCGGCTCATCGTCACGCGCACCTTCTCGAAGATCTACGGCCTCGCAGGCCTCCGCGTCGGCTACGCCGTCGGCCCGGCCCAGCTCATCGACTACCTGAACCGGGTGCGCGCGCCGTTCAACGTCAGCGCGATCGCGCAGGCCGCCGCCCTCGCGGCGCTCGACGACACCGAGCACGTCGAGAAGAGCCGCGCGCTCAACCTCCGCGAGCGCGAACGGCTCACGCGCGAGCTCACCCGGCTCGGGCTGTCGGTGGCGCCGAGCCAGGCGAACTTCGTGCTCGTCGACGTCGGGCGGCCGGCGCGCGCCGTCTACGACGCCCTGCTCCGGAAGGGCGTCATCGTGCGACCGTTCGGCAACCTGCCGACCAGCCTGCGCGTCACCCTCGGCACCGAGCGCGAGAACCAGCGCTTCCTCGACAGCCTGTCGGACGTGCTGGCGACCTGACCCCGCCCGCGCACCGCCCGGGCGCGGGATCACCCTGGCCACCGGCTCGACCGCGGTCGAGCGCCCCACGGCTCTACCAGCGCTTCGCCTCCGGCCCTGCATAGCGCGCCGCCGCGCGCACCATGCCGCCGAGGCTCAGCGGCACGAGCGCGATCAGCCCGCGCCCCTCCGCCGGGCCGGGGTGCGCCGACACGAAGCAACGGACCGATGGGTTCTCGTAGAGGTGCAGAAAGTCGCATCCGTCGGCCAGCTCGCTCGTCCGCTGCCCGACCTCGAAGACGAACGGGCTGCCCTGCTCGCCCGCCCCGAGATCGAACGAAGCGGCGAGCCCGGACATGAGCGCGTCGGCGCCCGCCACCCGGCTCTCGGCCGGGCTCGTGTGCGTGATGTCGACGAACCGCGAGAACAGGGCGTAGCTCGACGGGTGCGCCAGCGAGCACAGGCAATAGACGGGTCGACCCGGGTGGGCGAGCATGTACCGGATCAGGCGCTCCAGGACGAGGCGCAGGGCGACATCGCCGCCGGGGCGCTCGCCGAGCGCGCCGGACTCGCCGCGGAAGATCGCTATCCGCACGCCGGAGGACTCCCGCTCGAGGATCTCCATCGCGAAATAGCCGACGATCTGTCCGCCCGCGCTCCGGCGGAGCACGACGGCGCCGTGCTCCGTACCGGCCTCGATGACGTGGCTGGCGAAGCTCCGCCTCCGCTGCGAGCCCTCGAAGATCCGGCGGCGGAGGCCGTGGAGGTCGTCGACGAGGATCTGCTTTTCATCCGGCGTCATCTCGCGCGGAACAACGACCTCGATGAAGGTCTGCTCTTTCATCGAGGTCTCCACGCCTGCCCGGTCCTGTCGGCCGTTCGACTGCACGGGATCCGCATCAGCAATGGCGGTGCCAGCGGAGGAAACCGCGGCGAAGACCTCGCGGTCGCTCCGGCCGGATCGCGCAGCGGAGCGGGTGCGGCCGAAAGGCATCAGACCGGCAGACATCAGCAGAGCCGGACGCGCCGCGCGTCGAGCGACGCACGCGCGCTCACTCCTTGGACGGGGCGAGGCGCCTCCCCGGCGCGAAGCGGATCGGCAGGCGGGTCGGGCCGAGCACGTGGATCGCCCGGCGCGGCTCCCACGGCGCGTCGCTCGCGAGCTCGAGGTCCGTGAGCCGCGCGACGAGATCCGACAGCGCGATCCTGGCCTCGAGGCGCGAGAGCGGCGCCCCGAGGCAGAAGTGGATCCCGTGCCCGAACGCGATGTGCGGGCTGGGATCGCGCGCGATGTCGAAGCGGCCAGGATCGCGAAAATGCGCTGGGTCTCGGTTGGCCGAGCCGATCATCGCCAGCACCGGCTTGCCGGCCGGGATCACCTGGCCGTGCATCGGGACATCGCGCTTCGTCACGCGGAACATCGCCTGGACCGGCGAGCGGTAGCGCAGGACCTCCTCGATCGCGGAGGGCAGGAGATCGGGCTCGGCCCGGAGGCGGGCGAGCTCGGTCCTGTGCTCGAGGAAGCACAGGATGGCATTGCTGAGCAGGTTCGTGGTCGTCTCGTGGCCGGCCACGAGGAGCAGCTGGAAGAAGCCCAGGATCTCGTCCTCGTTCAGCCGCTCTCCGTCCACCTCGGCGTCGACGAGCCGGGTCAGGAGATCGTCCTGCGGCGCCGCCCGCCGCTGCGCAAGGAGGCCCCTCAAATAGGCCTGCATCTCGGCGGTCACCGCGGCGAACTCGGCGATCGCCCGGGCCGCCTCCTCGCTGCCCGAGACCGTGGTGCTGAGGTCCAGGATCACGTCGCTCCAGCGCTTGAACCGCGGCTGGTCCTCGGTCGGCGCGCCGAGCATCTCGGCGATGACGAGCAGGGGGAGCGGGAGCGCGTAGTCCTCGACAAGGTCCATCTCGCCACGCTCGATCGAGCGGTCCAGGAGCTCGCGCGACAGCTGGCGGATGCGCGGCTCGAGCCCCGCCACGGCCCGCGGGGTGAAGGCCCGCTGGAGGATCGCGCGCAGCGTCGTGTGGCGCGGCGGGTCCGAGAAGACGAGCCACTCGGAGGTCCTGTTGCCCGGCGGCGACACGACGGAGCTGAACGCGTCATGATCGTGGAGCGCCCGCTTCACCCCGTCGTAATCGAAGATCATCCACGCATCGGAGGGTGGATAGTGGAGCACCGGAGAGCCGCTCCGGAGCTGGTCGTACAGGGGGTAAGGGTTTCGTCGCATCTCGTCCGAGAACAGGTTCATCGCTCACGACCTCCTTCGCGCGCCAGGGTAGGATCCGGGGCCGTGGGCCGCTTGAACGAAACCCGGATCGGCGCCGTGATCGCGGAGGCCTTCGCGGTGCGCGCCTCGACGGCGATGGCGTCGACGCTCCACGCCGAGCACGGCGCGGCGGTCCTGGTCGGGCTGGAGAGCGACGTGACGGTGACCGTGCCCGAGCCGGGCGGCGCGGTCGTGCGCGGGCGCGTGGTCGTGGTGCCCCCGGATCGGTGGCACGCCGCCTCGAGCCCCGGGCCCACGATCGGGCTCCTTGTCGATCCCGAGGAGATGCCGCGCGTGGCGAGCTACGCGCGCCTGCGCGGCGGGGCCTGCCCGCTCGAGGGCCGCCTCCTCGCGCGCGTCGAGGCGGCCGTGGCGGCCCACCGCGCGTCGCTGTCGCGCCCCGAGGTCCTCGACGGCCTCGCGCGGGAGGTCGCGGCCTGGCTCGCGCGGGAGTCGCCGCCGCGCGCACTGGACGGGCGCGTCGCCCGCGTCCTCGAGGCGCTGCGCGATCCGGCGGCGGGCCGGCGGCTCGCGATCGCGCGCGCCGGGATCTCCGAGGCGCACCTGCAGGCGCTGTTCGTGCGCGACGTGGGGCTGCCGATCCGCACGTTCCAGCTGTGGCGCCGGCTCCTCGTCGCGCTGGCGGCGTTCGCGCGCCTCGACGCCACGGGCGCCGCCCACACGGCAGGGTTCGCCGATCTGGCGCACTTCTCGCGGACCTGCCGCCGCATGCTCGGCTACTCCCCGACCGAGCTGCGCAGCGGGCTGATGGAGTAACCGGCGCCCGAGCGGCGCCGGCCAGCAGCCGCTGCCGCCGCCGGCGATCGCCGCGATTGACGTGGTGTCGGCCAGCCGGCAGCGTGTCGGCCTGCCGAGGAGATGACGTGATGACGATGGATATCGCCGCGCTGCGCCGCGACACCCCGGGCTGCGCCGGCGTGCTGCACTTCAACAACGCGGGGTCGTCGCTGCCGCCGGCGGTCGTCGTCGACACGGTGGTCGAGCACCTGCGGCGCGAGGCGGCGATCGGCGGCTACGAGGCGGAGGCGGAGGCGGGCGAGCGGATCGAGGCGGTCTACGGCGCGATCGCGCGGCTCATCGGCGCGGCGCCGGACGAGATCGCGCTCGTCGAGAACGCCACGCGGGCCTGGGACATGGCGTTCTACTCCCTCCGCTTCGGCCCGGGCGATCGCATCCTGACCGCGCGGGCCGAGTACGCCTCGAACTACATCGCGTTCTTGCAGGTCGCGCGGCGCACGGGCGCCGAGATCGTCCCGATCCCGAGCGACGAGCGCGGCGCCGTCTCGCTGTCCGCGCTCGATCGCCTGCTCGACGAGCGGGTCAAGCTGATCGCGATCACCCACGTCCCCACGAACGGCGGGCTGGTCAACCCGGCGGAGGCGATCGGCCGCCGCGCCAGGGCGGCGGGCGTGCCGTTCCTGCTCGATGCCTGCCAGTCGGTGGGGCAGCTGCCGATCGACGTCGAGGCGCTCGGCTGCGATCTCCTGTCGGCGACGGGGCGCAAGTACCTGCGCGGGCCGCGCGGCACCGGCTTTCTCTATGTCCGGCGCGCGCTGCTGGACCGGCTGGAGCCGCCGTTCCTCGACCTTCACGCGGCCCGCTGGACCGCGCCGGACCGCTACGAGCTGCGACCCGACGCCCGGCGCTTCGAGAACTGGGAGAGCTACGTCGCCGGCCGGCTCGGGCTCGGCGCAGCCGCCGAGTACGCGCTCCGGCTGGGCCTGCCCGCGATCCGCGACAGGGTCTCTCTGCTGGCCGAGCGCCTGCGCGCGCGGCTGGCCGAGCTGCCCGGGGTCGCCGTGCGCGACCTCGGCGAGCAGCGCTGCGGCATCGTGACCTTCACCCGGGACGGCGAGGACGCCGCGACCATCAAGGCCCGGCTCGGCGCCCAGGCGATCCACGTCAGCGTGTCGACCGCCTCGGGGACGCTGCTCGACTTCGAGGCGCGCGGGATCCCCGATCTGGTGCGCGCCTCGGTCCACTATTACAACGACGACGCCGAGATTGACCGCTTCGTCGCCGCGCTCGCCGCGGCCTGACGAGGTCGAGACGCGTTACAGCGCCCCGTCGAGGCGCAGCGACGGCGGCAGGAGCTCGTTCAGCCGCGCGGCGTCGCGCAGCAGCTCGAGGCGGCGCGGCGCGCGGCCCTCGTGCGACGGGAACGGGATCGCGGCGAACGCCGCGAGCGCGGCCTCGGCCACGCGCGCCGCGCCCTCGAGGGCGAGGAGGCCGCGCTCGAGCGCCGTGGTGGCCGCGCCGATGTACGTGTCGAACAGGTGCACCCCGCCGAGAGCGAGCTCCTGCCGCGCGCGCTCGGGCGTCGCGACGACGTCGTGAATGAAGATGGCGTGGACCGACTCCGGCGCGAGCTCGAGCATGCGCTGGCCGAAGTGGACGTCGCCCTGCCCGCTGTCGCCGACGAAGACGAAGCCGTACTCCGGATACAGCCGCCGGTACTCGAGGAAGTTCTCGAGCTTCTTCTCCGCGATCGTGCGGTTGCCGATGAGGCGGGTGAACGAGCCCGCGAGGACGGTCGCGGCGAGCTGGCCGCGCTCGGCGAGCGCCCTGAGCGTCGCGTCCTCGACGAGGCCGAGGCGATCGCCGGGGCGGGCCGTGACGAAGGTCAGGTCGCCAAGACGCGCGGGCTCCGGGCCCGGCCCGCGGTCGAGCTCCGCGTAGAACTGCAGGACGCCTGGATAGACGGTCTTCTTCGGATACCGCGCGTCCTTCCAGTTCGCATAGAAGGTATCGTCGATATCGGAGAGGATCTTCATATCGCGCGTCGTGACCGCGGCGGCCTCGCGCGCGAGGTGCGCGAGCAGCTCCTCGCGCAGGGCGTCGTCGTCGATATCGTGATAGAAGAGCTGGTGAAGGTCGTGGTAGCCGCCCCGGCCGTCGACCGCGTTCTTGAGCCGCGTGAGGTCGGCGCCGCGCGTTCCGAGCCAGAGGCGGCGCAGCGCCTGCTCGTCGCGGCGGCCCGTGCGGCCGCGCTGCAGCGCCGAGGCGAGCGCCGCGCGCGCCGGGATGCCGAGCTCGCCGAGGCGCTCCGCGGTCAGCAGATCGAGCAGCGCCGTGCGGTTGTCGGGGCCGATGAGGCGATCGTCGACGTCGCCGAGCAATGCGCGCAGATCCAGCAGGAGGAGCAGCTGGTCGAGCTCGACGGCGGTCGCGCCGGCGAGGATCTCCAGGATCCGCCGCTCGTCCTCCCGGTCGGTGTGGGCAGCCATCCGCTGCCGGATCTCGTCGAGCTTCGACAGCACCGACGGGATCGGCACGTCGGGGGTGGCATCGATCGTCATGGCGCCCCCGCAGCATAACGGATCTGCCGGCGCCCGTCGGGCTGTCCTCCGCGCGGTGGGCGGCGAGGACGGCTCAGCCGGCGTTCGACACCCCGCCGCCGAGCACCTCCGCCAGGGCCGCGAGGACGCCGTCCAGCCGCGGCGCCGCGCCGCCGAGCGCGCGCAGGAAGCTCACCAGATCGGGCGCGAGCAAGCGCGTCGGAGAGCCATAGTCACCGTCGGACAGGTAGATCTCCGCTGTTCCCACGCGAACCGCGAGATACATGGCCACGGTCCACTTGACCTCGACGCCGCGATCGGACTCCGTGCACACGATGTGCCCTGGCAACCGGGCGAGCTTGAGGAGCTGCATCTCTCCCCTCGGGCTCGACGAGCTCGATTTGCGGATGACGAGCACCGAGTCGAGCGGCGACACGAGGACGAGCGCCGCCGACGGGAACACAGCGGGCCACGGCACGCGGGAAGGCGCAGAGGTCGGGTCGACAAGGGCGAGGCCGTCGAGCGAGGCATAGAGCGCCTCGATCTGCGGGTGAAGCGCCCCGTGCAGCGCCTCGACCTCGGCCACCTCGCGCCGGCGATCGGCAGAGGGGGGCTTCACCGCGACGGACCAGCCGGCGCGCGGCGCGGAGGAGGCGTCGCTCCCCCGCGCCAGGGCGCTGCGGAGCGTGTCGCCGAGCCCGTCGTCCGCGGACGGCGCGGCGCGGCGCGGGTCGAGGCAAGCGTCGATGAGCTGCGCGAGCGCCTCGTCGACGGCCGGGTCGGCGCGGAGGGGGCCGCGGTCGAGGAACGGCGCGTAGCGGAGCGCGGCGGCGATGCGGGCGACCTCCTGGCGGCCGCGCGCGCCGTAGCGCCGCTCGAAGTACGCGCGCCAGGCCTGGGCCGCCTCCGAGAGCGCCGGGAGCGCCGCGCGCACGAGCGCGTCGACGTGCTCGCCAGAGAGGACCATGCCGAACAGCATGCCGCCGCCGCGCTCGACCGCGATGAGGCCCGTCAGCACCGAGGTGAAGCTCGCCTGCGCTTCGGTGAACGAGAGCGCGTCGTCCGGCTTGTGACGCGCGAGGGCCTGGTCAAACCACGCGAGCATGCGTGCCGCACCGTCCATGGTGCCCGGCATCCTACGCCCTGACGTGGGAGCCGGCCCAGGCCTGGCCGCGCGATCGCCTCACGGGCTCAGCCATCGGCGGCAGCGACGCCCGAATCGTCCTGCCACATTTCATTCCTACAACCTGCGACGTCGGCGCTCGCCACACCTTCCGTCAGCGAGGGCGCCGGCGTAGGCTCTGGGACGATGGTTACTCCCACGGCGGTCGTGTTCGATCTCGACGGCACGTTGATCGACAGCCGAGGCGACATCGTGGCGGCGGTGAACCATGCGCTGGAGGCGACCGGGCGGTCCCCGCTGCCGGCGCAGGTGATCGTCCGGTACGTCGGCGACGGCGCCCGCGCGCTGTGCGCGCGCGCCGCCAAGCTCCCCGAGTCGTCCGAGGACGTGGAGGAGCTCCTCCGGCACTTTCTCACGTACTACGAGCAGCACCCGCTCGACTTCACCCGCTGGATGCCGGGCGCGCAGGACATCATCGAGAGGCTCGCGGACGTGGGCGATCTGTCGATCTGCGTCTGCACGAACAAGCCGCGCTCGACCACCGACGCGGTGCTCGCCGCGCTCGGGGTCGGCGCGCGCTTCCACGCCGTGGTCGCCGGCGGCGACGTCGCCGACAAGAAGCCGTCGCCCGCGCCGCTGCTCTACCTCGCGCAGCTCCTCGGCATCCAGCCGCGCAGGCTGGTGATGGTCGGCGACGGCCCCCAGGACATCGAGTGCGCGCGCCGCGCAGGCGCGCGGTCGATCGCCGTCCTCGGCGGCTTCGCCTCGGAGGAGGAGATCCTCAACGCCCGTCCGGACGTGCTCCTCCGCACCCTGGACGAGCTCTGGGACGTCCTCCGCCGCTGGCGCCAGGCGACCGCGAGGCTCTCCGCCGTCCGCTAGCTCAGGCCTCGCAGCGGTCAGGCGTCGCAGCGGTCAACCTTCGCACAGTCAGCCTCCGCACAGTCCGCCTTCGCACAGTCAGCCTGCGCACACGGCCCGCCCGCGCCCGCCCTCAGGCCGCGACGCCCTCGGCGATCTCCCGGCCGAACGCGGTCGCGTTGAGGATCGCGCGCAGCCGCACGCGCGCCCGGTGGAGCCGCGAGCGCACCGCGCTCTCGCTCACCGCGAGCTTCTGCGCGATCTCCTGCAGGCCGAGATCCTCGTGGTAGTGCGCGAGCACCACGTCGCGGTAGTCCTCCGGCAGCTCGCACAGCGCCTCGCGGACGCACGCCTCCCGCTCCGCCGCCGACGCGGCGTCGTCCTCGCCGATCGTGCTGCGCATCGTCGGGAGCAGGCCGAGCTCCTCGAAGTCGAGCCCCTCGACGATGCGCGCGCGCTGCCGCCGCTGCGACCGCATCAGCATGAGCGCCTCGTTCGCCGTCACCCGGAACAGCCACGTCGTGAAGCTCGAGTCGCCGCGGAAGGAGCGGATCGTCCGCACCACCTGCAGCAGCGTCGACTGCACGAGGTCGAGCCGGTCCTCGTCGGACACGGGATAGCGCGCGAGCTGCCGCTCCACGTGCGGGCGGATGAGCCGCGTGAGCTCGTCGAGCGACTCCCGGTCTCCCTCCTTCGCCCGGCAGATCGCGTCGGCCAGCGGGCCCGCGCTCGCGGCCCGGGACGCCGGGCGCGGCCCGACCGCGCCGGACGGGGTGAGACCGCACGGCGCCAGAGGAGTCTCGGGCCTCGTGCTGGCGCTCGGAACATCGGTCGGAACGGCGGTCAGAGCCATGAGCCATCTCTCCGTCGAGGGCGCCGCGTGCGCTTCCGGCCCACGGGCCCGGTGGTGCGCTCCGATCAGCAAACGGCTTGCCACGGCAAGCTCAACGGACGTGCGCGCCGCGTGCGCACCGCGTGCTCAGCCGGTATAAGCGGGGCCACGATGTCCAGCGACGCTCCGCGATGGGAAGCCCCCGAGGGGGAAGGCCGCCACGCTCCGACGCCCGAAGTGGACCGGCCAGCGCCGTCCGTCTCCGCGCCGCCCCGCGCGCTGGCGCACCCGCTGCCCGCCGGCATGCGCGATCTCCTCCCGGAGGAGGCGCAGCGCCGCCGCGCGCTCGCCAGGCGCGTGCTCGATCACTTCGTCCTGTACGGCTACGAGCCGGTCACGCTGCCGGCGTTCGAGTTCGCCGAGGTGCTCGAGCGCGGGCTCGGCACCCTCGAGGCCGCGGACGTGCTGCGCTTCATCGAGCCCGAGTCGGGCGAGGTCGCCGCGCTCCGTCCGGACATGACCCCGCAGATCGCCCGGCTCGTGGCCACGCGCCTCGCCAGCGCGCCCCGCCCGATCCGCCTCTGTTACGAGGGCACCGTCCTGCGGCGACGCCAGGGCCGGGCGCGGCGCCACCGGCAGATCCCGCAGGCCGGCGTCGAGCTGTACGGCGTGGGCACGCTCGGCGGCGACCTGGAGATCCTCCGCCTGGCCGCCTCCGCGGTGCGGGAGGCCGGCCTCGAGCACTTCGTCGTGGACCTCGGGCACGCGATGATCGCGCGCGCGCTGCTCGACGCGGTCCCGGCGGGGCTCGCCGCCGAGCTCTCGGAGGTGCTCGAGCTGAAGGACGCGTCGCGCCTCGCCGCCGTGCTCGCCAGCCCGCGGGCGACCGACGTTCCACGCCGCATCGTCGCGGCGATCGCCGCGCTCCCGGAC
The DNA here is from genome assembly GCF_051521505.1 of Sorangium sp. So ce1014. Lineage (NCBI taxonomy): Bacteria > Pseudomonadati > Myxococcota > Polyangiales > Polyangiaceae > Sorangium > Sorangium sp. So ce1014. Next base: position 11,946,990 of record NZ_CP150356.1, on the reverse strand, counting down.
CTCGCGGGCGGCGGCGAGGCCGATCCGGACGGCGCCGTGGTCTTCCACCGGGCCGCGGGCCTGCTCGCCGGCACGCCCGCCGAGGCGCCGCTCGCCGAGCTGCGCGCGCTCTGGGACGCGGCGAGGAAGAGCCCCGAGCTCGGCCCGTCGCTCCGGGTCGACCTCGGCGAGCTCCGCGGCCTCGCCTACTACACGGGCGCAATTTTCCACGTGCTCGCCGACGGCCCCGGGGAGCCGATCGCGGCGGGCGGTCGCTACGACACGCTGCTCTCCCGGTTCGGCCTGCCGATGCCGGCGGTCGGCTTCGCCTTGAACCTCGACGCGGTGGCCTGGGCGCGCGACGTCGCGGGCGCGGCGGACGAGCCGGCGCTGCGGGTGCTCCTTTCGGTGCCACCGGAGCGCGCCGAGCCGCTCGCGGCGGCGCTGCGGGGGCTCGCCGTCCCGGTCGTGGCGCACGCTGCGGACCAGGATCCGGAGGGGTATGCGCTGTCCTGGCGGTTCTCCCACCTCGTGCGCGAGCGGGACGGGGCGCTCGTTGTCGAGGCGGCGCCCGGCGGCGGGGCGTCCGAGGCGGGCGTGGTCCCGGCGGGCCTCGACGACGCCGCGGCGGCCCGGGCGATCGTGCTGAAGACGGGGGCGCCGCGTCGGGGCGGCAAGTAGACGCTCGCTCGGCAAGCGAGCCTGGGGTAAAGGCGGACGTGGACCCGGACGGAGCCGCTCGGAGGTACGAGCGGGCCGAGGCCGGGCCAGGTGATCCGGGAGGAGCTTCGGAATGACCGCGATCGTGATCGTCGGCGCGCAGTGGGGCGACGAGGGCAAGGGCAAAGTCGTCGACCTTTACACGGAGAGCGCCGACCTCGTGGTGCGCTACGCCGGCGGGCCCAACGCCGGACACACGCTGGTGGTGGGCGGGGAGAAGCTGATCGTTCGGCTCATCCCGAGCGGCATCCTGCGCGCGAACGCCCGGTGCGTGATGGCGCAGGGCATGGTGGTCGACCCGGGGGTGCTGGTCGCCGAGATCGACGCGGTCGAGGCGCGGGGCTGCTCGACGCAGGGGCGGCTGTTCGTCTCGGATCGCGCGCACCTGATCCTGCCGTACCACCCGCTCGTCGACTCGCTCCGCGAGGCGGCCGCGGAGGACGGGACGCGGCTCGGGACGACGAAGCGCGGCATCGGCCCGTGTTACGAGGACAAGGCGTCCCGGCGCGGGGCGCGGCTCGGCGACCTGCGCGACATGAAGCGCCTGGCGCAGCTCGTCTCGCGCTCGATCGAGGCGTGGACGCCGACCTTGCGCGCGCTCGGCGGCGAGCCGCCGTCGCTCGACGCGATCCTCGAGGAGCTCACGCCGCTGGCGAAGCGCATCACGCCGCTGCTCGCCGACACGTCGCAGCTCATCGACGGGGCGCTCCGCCGCGGCGAGCGGGTGCTGCTGGAGGGGGCGCAGGGGACGCTGCTCGACATCGATCACGGCACGTTCCCGTTCGTCACGTCGTCGTCGGCGATCGCCGGGGGCGCGTGCGTGGGCGCAGGGGTCGGCCCGACGCGCATCCGCCGGGTGCTCGGCCTGGCGAAGGCGTACTGCACGCGCGTGGGCGAGGGCCCGTTCCCGACGGAGCTCGGCGGCGCGCTGGGCGAGCGGCTGCGGTCGGTCGGCGGGGAGTACGGCTCGGTGACCGGTCGCCCGCGGCGGACCGGCTGGCTCGACCTGCCGGCGCTGCGCTACGCGGCGCGCGTGAACGGCCTGGACGGGATCGCGCTCACGAAGCTGGACGTGCTGACGGGCATGCCGGAGCTCAAGGTGTGCGTCGCTTACGACACGCCGTCGGGGCGGACGCGGGAGTTCCCGATCGACGACATCGCGACGGCGAAGCCGGTGCTCGAGCCGGTGGCCGAGTGGAGCGAGTCGATCGACGCGGCCCGCTCGATGACCGAGCTGCCGGCGGCGGCGCGGCAGTACGTGGAGCTTGTCGAGAAGGAGACGGGGGTGCCGGTCGACGTGGTGTCGGTCGGCGCGGACCGCGAGGCGACCATCGTGCGGCGCAACGCGTTCGCCTGAGGGGAGCGGGCGGGTGAGGGCGCCGTCGTCGGGGAGGGCGCCCCGCCGCTGGGGAGGGAGCGCCCGCCCGGCGACTGCCTACGGCTTTGCAGACCTCCCCGGTTACCGGTCTAACGTCTCGTAGTCGTCCACGGAACCCCTTTCGTGATGCTTGAACTCGTCGGATGGCGAGCTCGAGAGCGCAAACACCATGAAGCGCTGCCCGACGAATCCGAGCGGGTAGAACCCTTCCGCTTGCACGCGAACCAGCGAGAGGAACGGGTTGGGGCCTTTCCCTGCTCCTGATCCATCGACCACCTCCCAGATCAGCGCGTTCCAGGCGTTCTTCTCGACGGTACACGCAAGTTCCCACCAGAGCTCGCGTTCAGCCGTCGGAGTGTTGGCCAGCAACGTCTCGGGATCATCGACGACGAGCGGCTGCACCACGTTTACGATCTGGGGCACGGACCACAGAGGTGGGCCGATTCGATCCCGGACGACGGCGTCCTGCATCGCTTCATCGGTCACCCGCTGCAGGAACCTGCCGAGCTTGGCGTTCCATCGATCGGCGAATGCCTCCCCGCCCGGTTCGCTCGCGATGCGGTCCCGCAGCCCGCGCAGTGTGCGTTCACCTCCTAGAATGATTGCTGGCGCAGCAACCAGTCCCAGGTCGACGATTTGCGCGTACTGCATCATGTGTTCTTCCACCAGCTGAACGATCGAGCCGGGAACACTCTCATGACGCGGGAAGAATTTCGTACGCGCAACGAGGCACAGCACATCGTTCACGCGGCTCGTTGCGTCACCATAGGATCCCGGCGGTACCTGACAAATTTTCATATCGATCAACCGGTCGCGAAGCCTCACGCGAATCTTCCGAGGGCCCGATCGCCTGACCCAGCGGGGCACGATCGAGGAATGAGCCCTCTGCCGTGGTAACTACTCCTGTGCGAGTGACCAGCGACCCAAAGACCTGAACGCCCTGGAACTCGCCCAGGAGGTGTACCTGTCCGGCAGGGATGATTTCGCCCGTGGCCTGAGCGAGCGCAACCAGCGGGTCACGACCTCCGCGCGCCAACGCGGCAGTACGTTCGATGACCTGCGCATCCTTCGGGTGCAGTCCCGGTCACGGCGCCCGTCGCGGCGTTCACGACCAGCCGCGGGGGGCGCGCCGCCGCCACGGCGCGGTGCGGCAGCGTGTGCAGCTGGTCAAGAAGGAGACGGGCGTGCCGGTCGGCGTGATCTTGGTCGGCGAAGGTCGCGACGCGACCCTCCTGCGGCGCAATAGGCTCAGGTAGCAGCGCGCTACGGCATCTCGGTCCGGGACAGGCGCGGCGGATCGCGGGCTAACGGGCGCGCCGGCTCACCGACGTTATCCGCCGCCCGGCGTGCGGCTACCGCCCTGGGTGCCGCTGCCGCCCTGGGTGCCGCTGCCGCCCTGGGTGCCGCTGCCGTCCCGGGTGCCGCTGCCCGGTGTACGGGAGCCGCCCCCCGGCGTGCCCGAGCCGCCCGGCGTGCCGGTCCCGCCGCTCGGTGGCGTCAAAGAGCCGCCGCCCGGCGTGCCTCCGGCTCCGCCCGGCGTGCCTCCGGTCGTGCCGCCCGGCGTGGCGCCGGTTCCGCTCGGCGTGCCTCCGGTCGTCCCGCCCGGCGTGCCGGTTCCGCTGCCCCACTCCTGCGTGCCGCCCTGGGTGCCTGACCCGCCCCGGGCGCCTCCCTCCGGCGCTCCCATCTCTCCTTCAGGCGTCGTCCCCGTGCCGGGAGCTCCGCTCTCGGGTGCTCCCATCCCCTCGGTGCCGCCGGGCGTCTCTCCGCCCGTCTGCCCGGTCCCAGGCGAGGTCGATTGTCCGCCGCCTTGGCTGCCTCCGCAGGCCATGAGCGGCAGCGCGGCCATGACTACCAGAAACATGCTTCGCATGATGTGTCCCCCAGATCGTCTGCGTTTGCGGCCCGTGCCGAGCCGCCGTCGATGCGGACGCGTCCATGCGCGCGAGGGCCCACCCAAGGGCCCGGCCGCGTAGCGTCCCACGCTCGACATGCTGGAGCCGGATCCTGCCGTCGGGATCGAGACACGGCCGGAACGGCGCATCGGGCCACGCCCGATCAAGCACCGCTGCGCGCTCGAGACGCAGACTGGCCCCCTGACGCCGGCCGGCGTGAGCGGGCGCGCTCGACGGCTGGCGCCGGCCCGCGCACCGAACGGAGCGGGCGAGTCGATCCCCGAGCGGCGCGAACCGCCCTCACGGCTGGACGCGGCTTGCCCGGCGCTTGCATGAAGCCAGGACCACCTGTGACCGGGGAGCACGCCGCGCCCGCGCGCGGCCGCTCGCCGCGCCGCGCAGCGTCGCAACGCGGCGCAGAGGAGGGGGTGAGGCATGCGCGAAAAATTCCGGAATACGGTCGTCGTGATCACGGGCGCCTCGAGCGGCATCGGCCGCGCAACAGCGCTGGAGTTCGCCAGGCGCGGAGCCGCGGTGACGCTGGCCGCCAGGCGGGAGCAGCCGCTGCGCGAGCTCGCCGCCGAGTGCGAGCAGGCCGGGGGCAAGGCCCTCGTCGTGGTCGCCGACGTGACGAGCGAGGCCGCCGTCCTGGAGATCGCGCGGCGCACCACCGAGGCGTTCGGCCGGATCGACGTGTGGGTCAACAACGCGGCGGTGACGCTCTTCGGGCTGTTTGAACAGACGCCCTCCGAGCCCTACCGGCGCGTCATCGAGACCAACCTGTTCGGCACCATCCACGGCGCCCGCGCCGCCCTGGCCCAGTTCCGGCGGCAGGGCAGCGGCGTGCTCATCAACGTCGGCTCGATGGTGTCGAGGCTCTCCGAGCCTTACGTCAGCGCCTACGTCGCCTCGAAGCACGCGATCCGCGGCCTCTCCCAGAGCCTGAGGCAGGAGCTCGAGGTGCTCCGTGCCCGCGATATCCACGTCTCCACCGTCCTGCCCGCGACCATCGACACACCGTTCTTCCAGCACGCGGGCAACTACACGGGGCGCACGCCGGTCGCCATGCCCCCGGTGTACCCGCCGGAGCGCGTGGCGCGCGCCATCGTGCGTACGGCACGGACACCCCGGCGGGAGGTCTTCGTGGGCAGCACGGCCAGGCAGCTGGCGTTGCTGTCCCTCGTGGCGCCGAGCATCGCCGAGCGCCTGCTCGCGCGGAGCGTCGACCGGCTGCACCTGAAGCACGACCGCGCGGCCTACGCGACGAATGGCAACCTGTTCACGCCGCTGCCCGAAGGGACCACCGTGAGCGGCGGATGGAAGCCGCGCGGGAAGAAGCGGCTCCTGCGCGCCGCGGTCGTCGGCCTCTCGGCCCTCGTGCCCGCCGTGCTGGGCCTCTTGTGGCTCCGCCCGAGGCTGATCCTGTCGAGGTGACGGCGCGCTCCCGCCGCCTGGCGCCATGAGCCGCCTGTCGCAAAACGACACACTCGCGGGGTCGGCCGCGGGCGACGCCCGCAGCTGCGCTCGCACAGGCCACGAAATCGGCGCTGGCCTCGGTTGCGGAGCGGGGCGCCGGCTCTAGGGTGCGTCGGAGGAGACATGTCCGAAGGGCAAAGAGGGCAGTACGAACAGGCACCTCCTGGCGCAATCCGAACGACACAGCGACACAACGACACAACGATACAAAACGACCAACCGTTGAGGGCAGCATGAAGGAACGAAAGAAGCTTGCAGGCAAACGAATCGCGGCGCTCGTGGCGGACGGGTTCGAGCAGATCGAGCTGACGGTGCCGATGAAGGCGCTCCGCGCCGCGGGCGCGACGGTGGATGTCGTCTCGCTCCGTCACGGCAAGATCCGCGGGATGAACGTCCACGAGCCCGGCGCGAGGGTGCGCGTGGACCGGACGCTGGCCGAGGCCGATCCGGCCGAGTACGACGGGCTGCTCCTGCCGGGAGGGTTCATCAACCCGGATCTCCTCCGGCAGAGCGAGGAGGCGCGCCAGTTCGTGCGCGCGTTCGACAACCTCCGGAAGCCGATCGCGACGATCTGCCATGGCCCCTGGGTGCTCGCGTCGGCGGAGCTCGTGAGCGGACGGCAGCTCGCGTCCTGGCCCGGCATCCGCGACGACATCGTGCACGCGGGCGGCGTCTGGCGCGACGAGGAGGTGGTGCGCGACGGCAACTGGCTGTCGAGCCGCGGGCCGCAGGACCTGCCCGCGTTCGTGCGCGAGATGCTCGATCTGTTCGCCGAGACCGCGCCGATCCACGCCGCGGCGTCGCCGCTGGCCGCCCAGTCGTCGCCGGCGCGCACCTCGCCCCCGCTCGCGGCGGTCGGCGCCACGGCGTTCCTGCCGGCGCCTTCCAGGGCGCGGAAGATCCTGAGCGGCGCGGCCACGCTCGCGATGGGCGGGCTGGCGCTGTTCGCGCTGCGCCGGGTGCTCCCGTGACGTGAAGCTCGGACATCGGCCCTCCCCGCCCCGCCCGACGAGCGCCCTCTCCGGGGGCCTACCGTCGGCCTACCATCGAATGGCCAGGCTCATCCGAATCGCGGGAAGAGGCCAGGGCCGTGCTTGCTGGCCGCCGCGAACGGCGCCTCCCGGACGCGATCGGCGAACAGGATGTGATTCGCTGCTTCACGCCCCGTCGATACAGCCCTCTCCAGGAGGGCGGACGGGTACCTCGTGTGAACCCAGTCGCCGGCGAGCGCGAGGTTTCGCACGCCGGCGAGGAGCGCAAAATCGCTGGTCGGGCGCTGCTTTCCCTGCCCCACCTCGAGCGAGGTGAAGTTCTGGAACGCGCCGAGCGAGAAATCGAGCGCGCGCGCCCCGCGGAGCTCGGGGAGGACATCCTCCACCTCGCCACGGATGGACTCGTAAATGACATCGGCGCCGAGGCCGCCGAGCCATGGAGTGTTGTAGAGGTGGAGCTCGACGACGGAGCCGCCTCGCTCGCGGGCCCACGCGGCCGATTGCTCCTCCAGCATGCTGAAGATCGCGATCAGGTGGATGGGGCGGTGCTGCGGCGTCTCGATCACGGCCTCGACCTGACGCCGGCGGATGGGCCTGTCGAACCAGCCGCGGAGCACGTGGTACGCGGGCGCGACGGCGAGCCGGTCAAGGCGGGCGCGGAGGGCGGCGAGCGCCGCCGCGCTCGCCGCGTCGAAGGCAACGGACCCGGCGAGGATCCGGTGGAGCCCTCCGACGTCGGACGCGAGCACGACCGCGTCGTAGCGCCCCGGCGAGCCGACCTCGCCGACCGCGCGGCCCGCTTCGAGGCGTAGCCCGGCCACGGGAGCGCTCACCTCCACGATCACGCCCAGCGAGCGGAGCCGCGCGACCCACGGATCGATGAGCGCCGTGCCGTGGTCGACGGTCGCGACCGAACGCCGGAACGCCTTCGGATGGCCGAGGAAGAAGAGGTGCATGTAGAGCAGCATCTCGGCCGCGCTGACCCTCGCCGGGTCGTTCAGCGTCACGGACGCGACAGGGCCCATGACGATGTCCCAGAACCTGCGGTTCACCCGGGTGCGCCTCCCCCACGCGTCAAACGTCTCGTCATCGAACCGGCGGTAGTTCAGGTCGTGGTTGTACCCGACCAGCTCGCCGAGCGCGCCCCGCGCGCCGGCCACGTCGAGGACGCTCAGGTTCGGCGATTCCCTCACGACATTGATGACGTTGAAGGGATACGGCCCGACGCTGCGGACGATCTCCGGCTTGTACGTCTTGAACTCGTAGTAGACCTCCACGAGCGGACGGAAATAGCGCTCGCGACCGAGGCGCCGGATGATGTCGAAGGAATTGTAATACTGCCAGAACCACATGTGGAGTCCGTGCTCCACGCGGAACGCGCCGGTGCGCAGCCGCTCGTCGCGCGTGTGCAGCCGGCCGCCCAGGACAGCCGCGGCCTCTTTCAGCGTCACCTGATACCCACGCTCGGCGAGCTCCAGCGCGGCCGATAGCCCGGCGACGCCTCCGCCGATCACGAGCACTCGCCGGGCTACCCCGCCCGGCAGCCGACCCGCATCGCAGGGATTGCGCGGGCCAATCGTGTCAGGAACGGATGGATGGTCCGGGATCATGAGCCAGCCGATCACGCGGGCGTCTCGCAAGCGCGATGCCCGCATGACGGGTGCTCGACGGGCGACTTCGTCACCGGGCGCTCGCGGCCCCGGGCGCCGGCGAGCGCGGCCGACCGGACAGCGACGACGCCGTCGTGTGCAGCGGGCGCACGGGCACAGCACACCGACCGGAAGGGGTACCCGGACGAGGCACGCCGGGAGAAGTTCGCTTCTTCCTTCACGGAATCGACTATTATGTCCATTCCTATGGCCGAGAGCAGCTACGTGTTTGCGGGTTCGGAGCGTGCGCGAGAGCTGGAGCGCCTGCGGCGGATCGAGGGGTTCTTCGACCCCGGCAGCTGGCGCCTGCTCAAGGCGTCCGGGATGGGCCCCGGCTGGAGCTGCCTCGAGGTGGGAGCCGGCGCCGGATCGATCGCCTCCTGGATGGCCGAGCGCGTCGGCCACGAGGGCGAGGTGGTCGCGGTCGACCTCGATGTCGGGTTCATGGATGCTTCTCGGCTGCCGGGCGTCCGGATCATCGAGGGCGATATCCGCCAGCTCAACCTCCACGCAGCCCGCTTCGATCTGGTGCACGCCCGCTACGTGCTCATCCACAACGCCGATTTCCAGGATCTCCTCGACGCCATGCTCGCGGCGCTGAAGCCCGGCGGCCGCCTCGTGCTCGAGGAGCCCGACTTCACCGCGGCCAGGGGCGCGTCGGGCCCGGATATCGAGGCCTTCGATCGGGTCAATCAGGCGATCCTCGCGATGTACCAGGCGGACGGCAAGGACCCGGGGCTCGGCCTGCGCCTGCCCGCGATCCTGACGTCGCGAGGGCTCGCCATCGAGGCCGTCGAGAACGAGGTGCCGCTGTGCCCGGGCGGCCACCCGCTGTCCGAGATCATGAGCCTCTCGGCCGCCCAGCTCCAGGACAAGTACCTCGCCACAGGGCGGATCAGCGAGGAAGATCTCGCCGGCTACGCCCGGTTCGCGGCCGACCCGGCGGCGTGGGGCATCTACTACGGCGCCGTCGGCGTCGTGGCGCGCAAACCGGCCAGGTCCGCGGACTGACGTCCCGCTCGCGCCCGGATCGCCGGGAGCCCGAGCTCGGGCCCTTCCTCCAGGAAAAGCGTTGATGTCCGTCCTGCCGCCTCCGTCGAGATCGGGCACGGCATCACGCCGATCCCCCGACAGCGCCGCTCCCCGGCCCCTGCCCACCCTCCCGTGACGACGCCGTCGCCGCCGCCCCGCAGCGACGGCGTCCGTTCAGCGACCTCGAGAAGTGGCACCTGCGCGCCGGTTCGTCGCGCGGTGCGGAGGGTTCAACCGATCCTGTGCGCTGGTGAGAATCATCGATTTGATGAGCTCGCGCTTGCATATCCCCAGAGCAGCTCAAGATACATGACGGGGCGGGCCAGGCATCACCGCCAAGCGCTCCAGCGCCGGCACCGCTTCCGTCAATGACATGGGGGAAGTATGAGCATTCGAATCGATTCTCTTCGTTTTGCATGGATCGCAGGCCTCGCGCTCGGAGGAGCCAGCGCCTGCTCCGTCGCGGTGGAAGACAGTCACCTCGCAGCGGCGGACGAGGATCGCGCGGAAGAGGCGGTCGAGTCCGCCTCGCAGGCCTTCATGCTCTCGAGCCCGGAGCTCGCCGCGGTGATCGCCGCCTTCGATGCGACCCAGATCGCGGAGGCGCAGATCGCCCTGACCCACGCGACGGACGGGTACGTCATCGAGCTCGCCCAGGAGCTGCTCAATCACCACACCGCCGCAAGCCAGCAGCTGCTGACCGCGCTCGGACAGACCGGCGTGGTGCCGCAGGACAGCTCGATCAGCCGGGCGGTCATCGAGCAGAGCGCGATAGATCAACAGTTCCTCGAAGGGCTCACAGGGGTCAATTTCGACTGGACGTACGTCAACCTCCAGATCCGTCGACACAAGGAGCTCCTCGCCCATCTCAAGGAGCAGATCGTCGTCGTCGGGCCCGAGCTGCACCCGGGGATCTCTCACCTCGTCCCCGGTATCCGGGGCGCCACGTCGCGGCACCTCTCGTTCGCCACGTCGCTCATCTCGCTCGTCGGTACGCCGTACGTCTCGGAGCACGGCAATTCGCCTCGCCCGCCTTACAACGGCGGCAACCCGCCTTATTACGGTGGCAACCCGCCTTATTACGGCGGCAACTCGCCTTATTACGGCGACTCGCCTTATTACGGCCCCAACGGGCCTTACTCGTCCACACGCACGCCCTACTGGCCTTACGGGCGCAGCGCGTCGTTCGGCTCCGGAGCGCCCAGCCCGTATCCCCCTTATTCCGGCCATCGCCCGTGAGCCTGGCCAGCAGGGGGCGAACGCCGCGCACGCGCACGCCTGACGCTGTCTGACGAGCCGCGGCGCGGCCGAGCCGTCGATCCGGCGCGCCCTCGCCGCGCCGGATCGACGGCTCACGGGCTTCCTCGGGCCTCCCCTCTCCCGGATCCAGGGACGAAGCTGAGCGACGAGGAGCTACAGCCGGCGCCGCGCCCGGCCGCGATCCGGGATCACGCCGTGGATCTCCGGCTCGCTGAAGCCGGCGGCCTTGTAGAGGCGCTTCAGGTGCACGAGCTCGATGTGCGCGCTCTTCGCCACCGCGGCGCGGATACGATCGAGCACGCTCAGCCGCTCCAGCGGGAGCCGCGTCGCCTCGACCGTCGAGCGCAGCGCCGCGGCGGCCGACTTCACCTCGGCCGCCGCCGCCTGCGCCTTGTCCAGGCTGAGCTTCGGGTGAATCCCGGAGCCGAGCAGCTGCGCCAGCACCTCCAGCCGATCCGGCTGCCCGGTGATGTCGCCGTCCTCGTGGTCGGCGAAATAGGCCACGCCGCCGGGGAACAGGATCGACAGCGCAGGATCTGCGGAGGGGCGCCCCACGGCGTTCCAGACGTCGTCGGCGACCTTGCCGAGCGCGTCGTCGGCGCGCGCCGACTCGGCCTCCACCTTGGCGAGCAGCGGCTCCGCCTCGGACCGCGCGGCGTTGCGCTGGGCCTCCACCCCGTCGAAGAGCGTCAGCACGGGCACGAGCCGCTGCTCGGCGAGCTCCCGGAGGGACCCGCCCTTCGCCGAAGCGCTCTGGAGCGTCGCGCGCACGTCACCGATGATGTCGTCCGCTGGCGCATCCTTGCGAATCACCTCGCCCATGATGTCGATCCTCCTCTGGCCTCACGAGGCACCAAGGCTGCGGAGTCCAGCGAAACACGACCCGCGAACGCCCCCCGTGGCGCTGTCACCTCGGGCACCATATCGGACCATCGCCCGCCCGATCAACCGGATCCCAGCCCGCCGCCTCCGGTCCGACGTGGGCCTCCGGAGCGGGTCGCTGGTACACTCCCGCCGTGTACCTCGGTTCGCTGCTGCTCCCGGCCCTGCTAGCCCTCCCTCTCGCCGCGCACGGCGGACAGGGCAGCGGCGATCTCGTCGCCGCCGCCGCGGCGGCAGGGCGGCCGCCCGAGTGCTCGGCGCGGACCCGCCGGGCTATCGCACGTGGACCCACCATCTGGGAGAGCGCGCGCGCTCCGGAGCTCCCGCGCTACTGCGACCTCCTCGCGCGCGGCCAGGCGCAGCTCGGCGGCGACGCCGAGGCGGCGCGCGAGGCGGCGCGCCTCGCCGACCAGATCCTGCCGGGGCGCGCCGCGCCGCAGGTCCTGCTCGCGCGCGCCGCCCTCGCCCTCGGCTCGCCGGCGGACGCCGCGCGCGCCTTCGACCGCGCGCGGAGCATCGACCCGCGCAGCGTCGAGGACCCGCACACGCTGCACGATCTCGCCCGGTCGCTCGCCCGCACCGGCAAGCGCGACGAGGCGATCGCGATCTACCGCGCGCTCGTCCCGCGGATCGACCTGCTCGGCACCGCCGACCAGCGCGCGCTCGTGCTGCTCGAGGCGGCGCACCTGTCGATGGCCGCCGCGGCCGCGAAGCCGCCGGCCGGCGCGCCCGCCGAGGGCGCCCGCAGCGACCTCGATGAGGCGATCGCCTACCTGCGCGAGGCGCGCCAGCGCACGCAGACGCAGCTCGCCCGCGACGTCACGCTGTCGCTGGCGCTCGCGCTCGACCGCGCCGGCGACAAGGCCCAGGCCGACGCCGCGCTCGAAGGCGAGGCGGGCGACGCGGCAGCCGGGGCCGACCAGCGCGCCCAGGCGGCCGCGCGCGCCCGCGCCGAGGCCGCCCGCGCCCGCGCGGCCGACCACCGCGCCCAGGCGGCGGCCCGCGCCCGCGCGGCCGACCCGCACGCCGGCGCCGCCGCGCGCGAGCACGCCGCGGACGACCTGGCCAGCGCGGCGGCGCGCCTGCGCACCCTCGATTACCTCGCGGTCCCGGAGGACAGGCTCGCCCTCGAGGCGCTCGCGCTGGAGCGGACCATGACGGCGGCGGCGATCGCGCGCTGGGAGGCCTACCTGTCGGGCGCCGGTGGCCAGGGGCCGTGGGCCACGGCGGCGCGCGCGCGCCTCGACGCGCTCCGGAGAGGCGGCGGAGGGGGCCACCGGCCCGCGCGCGCTGCGACGGCGGGGCCGGCCGCGCGCGTCCCGCGGGAGCGCGGCGCGGCTCCCCCGCCCGGGCCGAACGCGGGAGGCGCGCGATGATCTGGCGGCCGCGCCTGCCCGGGCGGCCGCGCCTGCCCGGCCTCGCGGCGCTCCTTTCGTTCGCGCTCGCGGCGGCGCCCCTCCGCGCGGCGCCGACCGTCTGGTCCCGCGCGCTGGATCCGGCGGCCGACGAGCGCGCGGCGCTCATCTCCGAGGCCGACGCGCTCCTCGCCCGGTACGACCAGCTCCGGCGCTCGCCGCTCCTGGAGCGCATCGAGGAGATCGGCCCGCTCTGGCTGCGCGAGGCGCGCGCCCTGTACGAGCGCGCCGGCGCGGCGACCTCGCGCGACCCGTCGGTGCGGCTGCGCTACGCCGATATCCTGGAGCACCTCGGCGACGTGCAGGGCGCGGTCGCGACGCTCGAGGGGCTCCTGCGCACCCACCCGCCGGCGCCCTCCCGGGCCGACGCGTGGCACGCGCTCGCGGTCTGCTATGCGCGGCTCGGCAGGTACACGGAGGAGATCAAGGCGTACGACGAGGCGCTCGCGCTCGAGCCGCACGCGGCGTCGCGGGCCCTGCTGCTGGCCAACCAGGCCGAGGCGTACATGGCGCTCGGCGACATCACCTCCGCCGTCGAGGGCTACCGCGCCGCGCTGGCGGCGCTCGGGTCGCTCGACATGTTCCGCTACGGCGTGACGACGCTCTGGGGGCTCGCCGTGGCGCTCGACCGGTCGGGCGACCTGGAGGGCGCCCTCGAGCACATCCGGCTCGCGAGGACCTACGACCGGAGCGACCAGCAGATCCACGGCGCGGGCTGGTTCTACGTGCCTCCGTACGACGAGGCCTGGTATGCCGCGCTCGGCCACTGGGCCGCGGCGCGGAGCGCCGAGCTCGGCGCCGCGCGCGCGGAGGCCTACCTGCAGGCCGTGGATGCGTGGGAGTCGTACATCGCGCGCGCCCCGGGAAACGATCACTGGCTGCCGCTGGCCAAGGCGCGGCGCGTGCAGTGCGAGCGGGAGCGCGAGCAGACGCTGAAGCGCCTGCGCAAGTCCGCGCACGGGCCGCCGCAGCGGCGCTGAGCCGAGGCGCGGGTCAGGCTGCGTGCGGGCCGCCGGGCCGCGTACGGGCCGCCGCACGTCGCTCCCGCACGTCGCCTCCGGTCGCGCTCCGATCGCACTGCAGCGGGATGCGAGGACGCCCCTTTACGACCCCGCCCGGCGGGTTCACCTTACCGTGGTCGCCCTCGCGCGCGGGGGCGGCGCCGGCCAGCTCACCCCGAACGGAGAACCGTCGAGATGCGCGACTCGGTGTTCAATGAGACGGTGATCTGGTCCGGACGTCCCAAGGTCGTCGCGACGCCGCTCCTCTATGTCGTGGGCGCGGTGGTCTGCGGCGTCACCTCGGCGATCAGCACGGCGTCCGCCATCGTGGTGAGCCAGGCGCTCGACGCGTCGCCGACCCAGCTGCTCGCCTTCGCGGCCTGGATGGCGAGCCTCGCGGTGGCGTTCAGCTACCTGCCGCGCTGGTGGCGCTCGGAGCTCGAGTACCAGCTCACCGACCTGCACATCGTGGTGCAGCGCGGGAAGCTCCGGCGCTCCATCGAGCGGCGGTCGATCAGCTACGCGCGCATCCACTGGCATCCGAAGCACCCCGGCGTCGGCGACCTCGAGCTCGTGAGGGCGGTGCCGACGGGCGCGCTCCGCCGGCGGCTGTCGATCGTGCTGAACGGCGTCGTCGCCCCGGATCGCGTCTGGGCGATCCTGCGGGGCGTCGTCCCGTCGGCGCCCGCGGGCGTCGGTCACCGGCTGCTCTCGCAGCGCCTCGACGAGGGCGAGCGGGTGCTCTGGTCGGCGCACCCGGCCGACGGCTGGCACAAGTGGCTCCCGAACGGCCTGCGCGGCGTCGGCTCGGTGCTGCTCGGCGTGCTCCTCGGCAGCTTCGCGGTGGTCACGGCGGTGCACGCCGTGCGGAGCATCCGCATCGTGACCGCGGCGGGCATGGATCCGGAGAGCGTGTCCTTCGTGGCGCTCGTCGCCTCCCTCTCGCTCACGATCGTGCTGCTCGTCGCCGCAGGGGCGGCGATGCTCTACGTGTCGGTGGTGCGCCCCGCGCGGCTCGCGGCGCGGACGCGGTACCTCATCACCGATCGGCGCGTGCTCATCCAGCGGGGCGACGAGGAGCTGCACCTCGATCGCTCGCGCATCGTCGACGTGATCGACGCGCCGGGCGCCGGAGGCCTACGGGACGTGTTCCTCGTGCTCGACGGCCCCCGCGCCCGCGCCGTCGCGGCGAGCGGCGCCTTCGGCGAGGCCCCGGGCGCCGGCCTCCAGCCGGTGCTGCACCGGGTCGCGGACGTGGACTCGGTGCGCCAGATCCTGCGGCCGGCGTAGCGCCCGGTCACGCGCCGACGCGCGCCGCTCACCGGCGCGCGACGCGGGCCTCCAGGTCGCGCACGCGCGCCTCGAGCTCGCGCACGCGCGCCTCGGCGGCGGCGCGGGCGCGCTGCTCCGCGACGCGGGCGCGCTGCTCCTGGGCGCGCACCTCGCCCTCGGCGCGCAGGGCCTCCTCCTCGGCGGGCACGAGCTCCGTCGCGCGGGAGGTCCGCGCGACGCGCAACGTCGGGTGCGGGCCGTCCTTCAGCACGACGACGTGCGCGTCGAACGCCTCGACCCAGAGGGGATCGGCGCCGGCGTGGACGCGCAGGTAGGTGCCGTCCGGATCGCGGCGGTAGAGCTGCAGCGGCACCCGCTCCTCCGCGAGCGGCACGCGGGCAGAGGCCGCCTCGGGATCGAAGAGCAAGAGCTCGGGACAGCCGAGCTGCCAGTACTTGGCCGGCGTGACCTCGTACGCCCGGCGCCAGTCGCCGGAGACGATCTCCAGCGCGAACCGCGGCGGGCGATGGCCCGGCAGCCACGTCTGCCACTGCCGCGGCAGCGGCGGCAGCGGGCGGTGATCGAGGACGTAGAGGTCGGGCAGGACGCGCACCAGCGGCTCGCCCCGCACCCAGGCGAAGGCGTGGTCGGCGCCGGCGTACCAGTCCACCCAGCCGCGCTCGCGCGCGAGCTGCGCGAGCACCGAGAGCAGCAGGCGGACGATCCCGGACCGCTCGGCCTTGCCATGGCGCTCCGCGTCGTCGGGCAAGTACCAGCCGGACCAGTCGATCGCGGCGCTGGCCTCCTCCGGCGATAGATCGCGGAGCACGAGCGCGCGGGGCGCCCGCCGGGGGTTGAGCGGGAACCCGATGCGATTCGGCGATGCCACCCGAGGAAACTAGCACCCCGGCGCACCCCGCGGCGCGAGCACCGCGCGGCGCGGGTCATCGCGCGACAGGGTCCTGCGACAGGCTTGACAGGGACAAAGGTTCCCGTCTTCCTACCTGCTCAAATCTCGGGGTCTCGATCCCGGGGATCCACAACAGCTGGCCCAGGTGGTCGCCGGAGACCACGACCGTCGACGGCAAGACCTATTACTGGGTCATCTTCTCGTCGTCCCGCGACGGCTACACGCTCCACAAGGACGCGAACAAGAAGGCATCGCAGCTCTACGTGACAGGCGTCGTCGTGGAGGGCACGACGGTGCGCACGTACCCGTCAATCTACCTCTGGAACCAGACGACGGGCACGAGCAACCACACGCCCGCATGGGACGTGTTCAAGATCCCCCCCGCGCCCGTTCCCCTCTGAGCCCGCTGGTGGAAGAAACCAGTCACACCATCCCCCATGGCACACGTGTGCCAGACGGCCCTCGCCAGTGCATGCATGTCGTGCTTGCCGCGGCGCGGCAAGCCTGAAGGCGCGCGAATCGCCGCGATTCGCGGCCATCCGAGCGAGCGGGCGGATGGCGCGGGCCTTGCCAAGTTGCAGGGCACCATGCGAACACACCGCGCCCACTCCTCCCTCTGGCTTCTCGCTGCAACAGGCCTCCTCGCCGCCGGATGCGATGCGGGGTCCTCCTCCGGCGAACCTGAGACAACGTCCCAGCGCGCGCCGCTCCACCGGGCTCAGTCGTGCGACGACCTCGGAGCGCTGTTGAAGCAGGACGCGCTCGCCAAGATGAACGCCCAGATCGACGCCATGATCGCGAGCTATGCCGTGTATGGCGACATCCGCGGCGGCGGCGGCGTCGACCTGGGCGGCGATGTCGCGGTGCCCGGGGGGGGCGAGGCGCCCACCGACGCGCCTTCCCCGACGCCGCCCCAGGCCGACAGCGGGACCAACAGCGGCGAGGGCGCGGCGGCGGACGGCGACAGCGCCGGGCCGGCCCACTCCGATACGAACACCCAGGTCGCCGGCGTCGATGAGGCGGATATCGTCAAGACCGACGGCAACAACCTCTACATCCTCCACGGCGAGAGCTTCTACACGCTGGCCGCGTGGCCGGCGTCGTCGCTCGCGGTGGGCAGCTCGCTGGCGATCGAGGGCAGCCCGCTCGAGATGTTCGTGGCGGACGACCAGGTCGTCGTCTACTCGTCGGTCAACGGGGCACCGATCTACGAGGCAGCAGGCGTCGAGCCGCGGCCGGGGTACTACGACTACCGGCTCATCGACATCGGCATGGCCGGCGTGCCCGGAAACGCCGGTGCGCCGGACCGCGGGCCGGGAGACGACGATGCGCCGGTCCCCCCCGAGGGCGGCGGCTCGATGCCGTCTCCGGGGAACGCCGAGCCGCCGGACGGCGCCGACATGCCGGCGCCCCCGCCGCCGGACGGCGACGACAAGCCGGCTCCCCCGCCGCCGGACGGCGACGAGACACCGACCGAGCCCGTACCGCCGGACGGCGGCGCGAGCCCCGATGACCCGGCGACCGACTTTGCCCCGCCGCCCGACGTCTACGCCCCGCTCACCAAGCTCACCGTCCTGAGCCTCGCGAGCGGCGCCCCCAGCGTGGTCAAGGAGCTCTACTTCGAGGGCGGCTACGCCTCGGCGCGGCGCACGGCCGCGAACGTCCGCACGGTGCTCACCGGCGGCGCCCACGGGCCCGCGCTCAACTACTGGCCCTCCAACCTGACCGTCTATCCCGAGACCGCCGAGGCGTGGACCGCGGCGTTCGAGCAGCTCCGCGCCGAGAACACGACGCTCATCGAGGAGGCTCCGCTGTCGGCGTGGCTGCCGTACCGCTTCGAGAAGCAGGGGGAGACGGTCACCGAGCTCGGCGCGAGCTGCGCGGACTTCTACATCCCGGAGGCGGGCACGACGTCGTACGGCCTGACGCAGATCGAGTCGATCGACCTCGCCGACCTCGACGAGGCGCCGGAGTCGACCTCGATCATCGGCGCGACCGACACCGTGTATTCGAGCCACGACGCCCTCTATGTCGCCGCGCGCGGCTGGCAGGAGCCGACGTCGCAGGAAGTCGACGAGGGCGTGAGCCTGGACTCCACGCACCTGCACAAGTTCGATCTGGTCGCCGACCCGAGCCAGCCCCGGTACGTCGCGTCGGGCTCGGTGCCCGGCCACATCCTCAACCAGTTCTCGCTCGATGAGCACAACGGCAAGCTCCGCATCTCCACGACCGCGATCCTGCGGTCGGCGACCGAGTGGACGACCAGCAACAGCGTGTTCGTCCTCGAGGCGCAAGGGACCGAGCTCGCGCGCATCGGCGCCGTCACCGACCTGGCCCCCGGCGAGCAGATCCGCTCGACGAGGTTCTTCGGGGACCGCGGCTATGTCGTGACGTTCCTCCAGGTGGACCCGCTGTTCGTGCTCGATCTCTCCGACCCGGAAGCGCCCTCGGTCGCGGGCGAGCTCAAGATCCCCGGCTTCAGCGAGTACATGCACCCGCTCGGCGACGGGCACCTCCTGGCGATCGGCAGGGATGGAGACGAGAACGGCGTGGTGACCGGCCTGGCGCTGCAGATCTTCGACGTCACGGACCCGTCGGCGCCGGCGCTCCTGCACAAGGAGACGCTCGATGGGGATTACGCGTATTCGGAGGCCGAGTACAACCACAAGGCGTTCACGTACTACGGCGAGCGCGACGTGCTCGCCTTCCCGGTCGTGAGCTACGATCGGGAGACCGGCGCCGTCGCGAGCACGCTGGAGCTCTTCAACGTCGATATCGCCGACGGGTTCAGCCACCTCGGCGCGGTCGACCACAGCGGCTTCTTCAGCGCGACGTCGGGGTGCTACTACGGCGGCGCCGAGGTGCGGCGCGGCGTGTTCATCGAGGACCACGTCTACTCGATCTCCTTCGGCGGCGTGATCGCGAACGCGCTCGACGACCTCGCGACGCCGGTGGCGTCGCTGCCCCTGCCTGCCCCGGCCTCGTGGGGGTCCGCCTGCGGCGGCGGCGACGTGGGCGAGCCCACGCCGGCCGAGCCCGCGCCGGCTCCCCCCGCCAAGGAGTAGCGCCGGGCGGCAGAACGCAGGCCGCGGCGCCCCGCCTGTCGAGCGGGGCGCCGCGGCGGTCAGGCCCCCGGCCGCGCCGGCCGGGGCGCCTCCCACGGGTGATCCGGGTAGAACTCCCTCATCAGCCGCGCGGTGTACGCGACGAGGTTCGCGAAGCCCTCGGCCCGGCGACGCAGCGGCGAGTCGAAGAACGGCGTGAGAATGCCGGCCAGCACCGCGAAGGCGGTCGCGTCGACGCCCGCAGGGCGCCCGCCGAAGAGGTACGGCCTGTCCCCGAGCAGCACCGAGAGCGCGGTCAGGGAGCGCGCGCCGAGCTCGACGATCTCCTCGTCCGAGTGCCGTGCGACGCCCAACGCGCGGTACGTCTCGCGGACGCGCGCGAGGAGGTCCTCGCGCAGCTTCGGGCGCAACTCCTCCGGCGCGCCGTCGACGAAGTGCGCCGGGCCCTTCGCGAAGTTCTCCGGGATGAGCCAGCGCGCGTACCCCGAGGTCGCGGCGAAATGGTTCTCGAGCATGCGCTCGATCGCCCACGCCTCGGCGCGCTGCCGCGGGTCGAGGCCGGCGTCGAGATCCTTGCCGTGCTTGCGCTCGAGGTGCTCGCGGATGAAGTGCGAGTCGGCGATGCGCGCGCCGCCGTCGTCGATGAAGGGGACCTGCCCCTTCGGCGACTGATCGAGCCGCGCTGGCTCCTTCCTGTAAGGCAGGCCGAGGAGCTTGAGCTGGACCTCGGTCTTTGTCACGTAGGGGCTGGCCTCCGGCAAGCCGAACAGGGGGCCGAAACCGTGCAGGGTGATCATGCGCAATCTCCGAGAGCTTGGGTCCGTCGTGGACCTCGCTTGATGTAACCCTGCCCTGCTGACAACCTTGTGTCAGCATCCTCGTGCGACGCGCCGATCGACTGTTCCAGATCCTTCAGATCCTGCGCCGGCAGCGGTCGCCGGTCACCGCGGCGGCGCTCGCCGAGGAGCTCGAGACGTCGAAGCGCACGGTGTACCGCGACGTGGCGGATCTCCTCGCTCAGCGCGTGCCGATCCGGGGCGAGGCGGGCACCGGCTACGTGCTCGAGCGCGGCTTCGACATGCCGCCGCTGATGCTGACGCCCGACGAGATCGAGGTCGCGGTCCTCGGCGCGCAGTGGGTCGCCCACCGCGGGGACGCCGCCCTGCAGAGGGCAGCGCAGGACCTCATCGCGAAGATCGCCGCGACGGTCCCCGAGCGGCTGCGCCCGTTCGTGCTCGAGCCGGCGACGGGCGCGCCCCCCGCGTGGAACCAGGCCCCCGACGCGCTCGATCTGGCCGAGGTGCGCGCGTCGATCCGCGCCGGCACGAAGATCGCGCTTTGTTACCGTGACGAGGCGGGGCGCGAGAGCGAGCGCGTCGTGTGGCCCGTCGTGGTGGGGTATCGCGAGTCGACGCGCATTCTCATGGCGTGGTGCGAGCTCCGCCAGGACTTCCGCTCCTTCCGCACGGACCGCGTGGTCGGCGCCACGTTCCTGAAGGAGCGCTATGGCGAGAAGCCGAGCGCCCTGCGCGCCCGGTGGCGCGCGACCCTGCCGAGGCGCGGCGAGCCGCCGAAGGGCGTCCGCGCGCCCTCGAGCAGGGGGTGATCCCGGCCCGGGCTCACGTCACCTCGTCGTCCGGGCTCCCGGAGGGCGCGTCCGGCGCGGCGCCCGCGCCGCCGTCCGGCGCCTCCGCCGGCCGTGTCCTCTGCTCCACGAGAAAGAGGGCCACCTCCACCGTGACCCCCACGGCGCGGTTGACGAGGCGGATCGCCCCGTGGACGCCGGACACCGTCGTATCGTGAATGAGGCGGATCCCCCTCACGGGCGCCTGGATCGGGGGAATCTGCTCCAGCAGGTCGAAGGGCAGCTTCGCCGCGTGCTTCTGCAGGCGCTCCACGCTCCGGGAGCCGTGGTCAACGGCGTCCTGCACGAGGTCCTTCAAGCCGCGCCACCGCTCCATCACACCGCCTCCTCGCACCACGCGCGGATCTGCGCGTAGACGTCCGGGTCGTGGGCCAGGCGCAGGTGTCCGAGCGACGGCATGATCCGCGCGTGCTCTTGAGGGAAGGGCGAGCACCGGTCGTCGGCGACCGCCCGGCCCGTGGCGCTCCGCAGCGAGACCATCGCGTCGCCGAACAGGAGAGAGAGCCTCGGGTCGGCCGTGAGCGCGCCGGCGATGAGATGATGGCGAATGTGGGGGAGCAGGGGCACCGGATGGCGGCGATTCTGGAGCAGGGCGTTCGCGTCTGCGCCCTCCCAGTCCTCGCGGCGGAGGTTGGCATAAGCCAGGTCCTTCATCCCGCCGCTGCGGAGGTTGACGATGTCGGCGATGAGCTTCGTGTACGGGTTGTCGATGCTCGCGAGCGCCCACGTGACCACGTTGCCAAAGCGCTCCAGCGGGGCGCCGAGGTGCGGTGTGCCGAGATAAAAGGCGCGCTTGACGAGGGGCAGCCACCTTCGATTTTTGTCGCTCGCCGCGTGCGCGGCGCTGCGCGCGATGAGGCCGCCCATGCTGTGGCCGATGAGGACCAGCTCCTCCACGGGAGCAGGAGGAGCGCAGACGAGCTGCTCGAGGAGGACATCCAGGGCTTCGCCGTTCTCGGAGACGCGGAGACCGCTGTTGTACCGCACGTAAAACGGCGTGTACCCGAGGTCGCGCGCAAGGAGCGATCCGTACGTCTCGCCGTCCGGCATCGTCCAGAGCTCCTCGGTGCTCATCAGCCCGTGCACGAGCACGACGACGCGCGACGTGGCCTGGGCAGAGGCGCCCGCGGGAAATGCCCTGGCGAGCGACACGGGGTGTCCGTCGCGGACGAGCTGCATCGCGGTCGCGAGGCCGTTGCTGGTCCGCTTCAGGTAGTCGCCGAGGACCCCGTTGAGCACCCCGACGACCCGCTCCAGGTGGTTTCCCATGCGACGATCCGGCCGCATCCTGGCACGGATGGGCGGCGGGTGCGACGCCGGGCGGCCGCCGCGCCGGACGGTGGTCCTCACCACAGAGCTCCGCGATTCGAGCTCATCAGGGGCGGGGCGCGCCGGTTGGATTGCTTGACAGGGGACGGACCGATCGCGCCTGCTGGCGTGGACCCTCGCCGTGCTCTGTCCGGTGGGGTGTAGGTCGAACACGCATGAGCACCGGTCTGGACCTCTTCGCAGCGCTGCATCGCATCGTACAGGACGCCACCGACAGCCTGCCTGGAGCGCGGCGCGGCAGCCTGCTGCTCCGAGAGGGAGATCGCCTTGTGGTTCGGGCCGCCGTGGGCCTCGAGAGCCTGCTGCCAGGGCCGCTGCCGATCCCGTCGGACGCGGGGCCGGCCAGCGCGGTCTCGCAGCTCGACCCCGACGGCGGCGCTCGCGTGGTCGGGGCGGCCGCGTGGTACCGAGAGCACCTGCCGGGCGCGGTGGCGGTCGATGACCTGCCCGCGGGCGCGGTCGTGGTCCTCACGCCGGTGTGCCTGCGCGGACGGCCGATCGGCGTGCTCGCCCTCGAGCCGCCGGACGCCGAGCCTCTGCCGGACGAGCGCCGGGCCCGGCTGCTGGGCCTGGCCGGCAGCGCGGCCGCGGCGCTGGAGCGGCGCGAGCTGTTCGATGACAAGGCGCGGTCGGCCCACGAGAACCGCGTGCTCGAGGAGGTGCTGAACGCGGTGGCCGCCCAGGCCAGCCCGCATGAGCTCGTGGAGATCATCTCGAACGGGATCAAGAGCGTGCAGCTGCGGCCGCAATGGAGCGCCGTGGAGCTCGTCCTGCTGGACGACACAGCCGGCGGGGGCTCGTCCGCGAGCGACCCGGGAGCGTCGCGTGAGCTCCGCATCTACCGGGTGCCACGGCGCGCGCCGGTGGCCTACTGGAACAACCTGCGGGAGGGCGCGCTCGTCGCGGGGCGCACCCTCGGCGCCAGCGTGACCTACCGATGCGGCGACGCGACCGGCGAGGCGAGCCAGAGCGCGCTCATCGACGAGGGCGTGCGCCGCGGCGTGCACGGCATCGTCGTGGCGCCGAGCGATGCCGCGGACCTCGAGCCGGCGATCCGGCGGGCCGCGGAGGCGGGGATTCCGGTGATCACGTTCGATGCGCCGCCGGTGGAAGGCAGCAGGGCTCTGGCCTACGTCGGCACCGACAACGTGGCGGCGGGCCGGCTCGCCGGCGAGGTGATGGCGCGGCTCCTGCCGGACGGCGGGATCGTCGGTGCGCAGCTGGCCTCGCTTCGCGCCATGAACGGTCGCGATCGCGTCGCGGGGTTCGGCGCGGCGGCCGCCGGGAAGGCCATCGCGATGCGACCTCCCCTGGAGAATCGGTACGACACCTCCGTGGCGCTGCAGCTCGCCCTGGACGCCTTGCGGGAAGGAGGGCTGTCCGGCGCCTTCGGCGCCTGCGCCGAGAACGGCCCGGCCTGGGGCATGGCCGCGCGGGCCCTCGGCCGGGCGGGAGATCTCAAGATCGTCGCGTTCGATCTCATCCCGGAGACGATCGCGATGCTCAGGGAGGGGACCCTCCATGCGGCCGTGGTCCAGCGAGAGCACGACATGGGCTATCGCGCCGTCCAGCTGCTCCACGAGATGAGCTCGAGGGGGGTCGAGGCGACGCTGGCCGAGCTCCCCGCGCCGAGGCAGGCCGAGGATCGGTGTTCTCCGCGGTTCATCGACACCGGTGTGGATCTCGTGACCCTCGAGTCCACGCCCTGGTCTCGCTCCTTGTCGGATCACCTGACCCTGGAGACGAGCCGCCGGTCCGCGAGCCGGAGGCGCGGGGTCGCGGCGGTGGACCGCTCGATCGAGCTCCTCGTGATCAGCTTGAACGCCGACGAAGAGGGCTTCGTCGAGGAGCGCGCCCGCCTCGACCGGGAGTCCCTGGTCGGCCAGGTGCTGAGCAGCGGCCGGCCGGTCGTGATCGACACGCTGGCGAGCGAGCACGACCGCTGGCCCGATGCCGTCGAGGCGCGCCGGAAGGGCAGCCTCACGCGGGCCGGCGTCCCGCTGCTCGCCCGGGGGGTCGCGTTCGGCGTCCTCGTCCTCGACAGCGAGCGCCGCGCGGCGTGCTCGCCCGAGGAGCTCGGGCTGATCGAGCGCATCGCCGACACCCTGGCGGTGGCGCTCGAGAACATGCAGCTCCTCCGGCGCGTCACCGAGCGGACCCAGGAGCTCGAGCAGGCGAACCGGCACCAGGCGTCGCTGCTCAGCACGATCCATGAGCTCTCCAGCCCGGTCGTCCCGATCGCGCCCCAGCTCCTTGTGATGCCCCTCGTCGGGGCGATGGACCGCCAGCGTTCGGGCCGCTTTCTCGAGTCGATGCTGCAGGAGATCGCCGAGCGCCGCGCGCGTGTGGTGCTGATCGACGTCACGGGGATGGCGGCCGTGGACGCCGCGGCGGCGGATCACCTCATGACGGCGGCGCGGGCAGCGAGGCTGCTCGGGGCCGAGGTCGTGCTCGTCGGCATCGCGCCGGCGGCCGCGCGGCTGATGGTGGAGCAGGGGCTGGACCTCGGGAACGTCGTCACCCGCTCGACCCTCGAGCTCGGGTTCGCCTACGCGCTGTCGAAGACGGGCGGCCGGATCGTCTACAGCCGCTCGTCGAGCGCCCGGCCGCCCTGAGCCGCGCCGTGCGCGCGTGCTCGCCCTCGCGACGGGCCGACGGCGGGCCTGCCGCGCTCCCCCCTTCAGCCGGCGTCGAGCTCGAAGGCGCCCTCGTAGATGGCATCGACCGGGAGGGTGGCGCCGTTCGCGAGCGTGATCGCGCCCCCCGCCTCGATCACGCGGTAGCGCCAGGACCCGTCGGCCTCGCGCCGGAAGTGCTCGACGCGTACCGAGATCTGCGAGACGAGCAGGTAGTCCGTGAGGGACGGGATGCGCTGATAGGCTGCCCACTTCTCACCGCGGTCGTACGCCTCGGTGCTGGGCGACAGGACCTCGACCACGACGCTCGGATTCGCGAGCACGTCGCTGGTGCCGGGTTCCATCCGTACACCGCCGCACGCAACGACGGAATCCGCATAGACGTAGCGCTCCCCCTGCTTCGCCGAGATCCGCTGGTCCGGTGACAGGACATGGCACGGCTTGCCGCGCACGGCCGCGCGGAGCTCGGCGCCCACAGCGTTCGAGAGGACGTTGTGCCGCGGGCTGCCGCCCGCCCTCGCGAAGACCTCGCCGAGGTGATACTCGTGCTTCGCGCCCTGCTCGCGCTCCCACTCGAGATACTCGGCAGCGCTCATGCGCCGGGTGGTGGCGGCGTCGCCCATGCGCGCGAACATGACGTAACCGCAGGGCCAGAGCCAGGCTCGGCGGTCCGGTCTGCGGCCGGCCGCCCGGGAGGAGCGGACCGGCGCGTCAGGAGCCGAAGCGGCGCGCGTTGCGGAGGCGGGCCTTTGCGGCCTCGACTTCCTTGTTCCTGGGCGGCGCCGTGGTCTCCAGCGACTCGACGAGCCGGCGCGTGACAGCGGTGATGTCGTCGACGGCTTGCTCGAAACAGGCGACGTTCTTGCCGGTCGGGCTGCGGGTCCCGCTCACCTTGCGCACGTACTGCAGGGCTGCCGCCCGGATCTCTTCCTCCGTCGCAGGCGGCTCGAAGTTGAACAGAGGACGGATGTTTCGACACATGCCGCGAGCCTACCGCTGAACGCGGCGCGCCGCCAAAACCGGCGCGGCGCTCCTGTCCAGCGCTGTGGCGCCGCGCTCCGCGCGACGCGCGTCATCGCGGATCCAGCTGCTCCAGCTCGCGCACGCGCGCCTCGAGCTCGAGCACCCGCGCCTCGGCGGCTTCCCGGGCGCGCGCGTCGGTCGCCGCGGCTTCTTCCTGGGTGGGCACGAGCTCACCCTTGCCGCCCGGACGCGCGAGCCGGAGCCGCGCCTCGGCCCCGCTGCCGACGACGCAGAGCGAGCTGTCGAGCGCGGGGCTCCACGCGGGGCCGGCGCCCGCGTAGACGCGGACGTACGCGCCGTCGGGGTCGCGCCGGTAGGCCTGGAGCGCCACCCTGCCGGCGGGCGGCCGCTGCGCGGCGGCCTGCGGATCGAAGATCGCGAGCTCGGGACAGCCGAGCTGGCAGTACTTGAGCGGGATATCCTCGTAGGCCTTCTGCCAGTCGCTCGTCACGATCTCGAGCGCGAAGCGCGGCGGCCGGTGGCCGGGCAGCCAGGTCTGCCATTGCTTGGGCAGCGGCGGCGCGGGCCGGTGATCGAGGAGGTAGACGTCCGGCGAGACGCGCACGAGCGGCTCCTCGCGCACCCAGGCGAAGAACCGCTCCGAGCCGGCGTGGTGGTCGGTCCAGCCGCGCTCGCGCGCGAGCTGCGCGATCGAGGACAGGAGCAGGCGGGAGATCTCGTCGTGCTCGCCCCACGCGCCGATGCCGTCCGAGTCGTCGAGGTACCAGTCCGACCAGTCGACGGTGGCGCGGAGCTCCTCGGGCTCCGGGTCGCGGACGACGAGCGCGCGCGGCAGGCGCGTCGCGTGGGGGTGGGCTCCGGTGCGGACAGGCGGCACGAGCTTCCAAGGTAGCACCCCCGGCGCGGCGGCGGGAGGCGGGCGGGCGTCGCCGGCGGTATCGGCCGGCGCATCGCTGGCGCAGGCAGGCGCGGCCGGGCGCGGGCGCGCAGGCAGGCGGCGCGCAGGCGGCGCATCGCATCGCCTGCGCGTCCGGGGCTCCCGGTACGGCGCGCCGGCGCCATGTCGGCGGCATGCGTTTCGAGGGGGTCCTCTTCGACGTGGACGGGGTGGTCGTCGACTCGCCGCACGAGCGCGCCTGGTGCGAGGCGCTGGAGGCGCTGATGGCGACCGAGTGGCGCGCGATCGCGCCCGAGACGCGCTACGCGCCCGAGCGGTTCACGACGGCCGTCTACCAGGGCGAGGTCGCCGGCAAGGCGCGCGAGAGCGGCGCGCGCGCGGCGCTCGACTACTTCGGCGTGCCCGACGCCGAGGCGCGCGCGCGCGTCTACGCCGAGCGCAAGCAGGCGGCGCTGCTCCGGAAGATCGAAGCGGGGGAGTTCGTCGTCTTCCCTGACGCGACGCGGCTGATCCTGGGGATCAAGGCGCGCGGCGTGCCCATCGCGGCGGCGTCGTCGTCCAGGAACGCGAGCGAGCTCCTCCGGAGGATCCGCGCCGACGCGTCCGCCGAGCAGCAGCGCATCCGCCGCCCACCCGTCGCGCCGGGCGCGACGCTGCTCGACCTGTTCGACGCCGACCTCTGCGGCGCCGCGGTGGCGCACGGAAAGCCGGCGCCGGACCTGTTCCTTGCCGCCGCGGGCGCGCTCGGCGTGCCGCCGGCGCGCTGCCTCGTCGTCGAGGACGCCCCCTCCGGGGTGCAGGCCGCCAAGGCGGCCGGGATGACCGCGCTCGGCGTGGCGCGGCTCGCCGACGACGCGCTGCTGGCCGCCGCGGGGGCGGATCGCGTCGTGACGACGCTCGACGAGGTCGACCCGGACGCGCTTGTCGAGGGGCGGATCGCGGCGCGCGCGGCGTGAGGTGCAGCGCGCCTTGTGAGCCCCGCACGCCTCACAGCGCAGCACGCCCCGGCGCCAGCGCGCGCCCGCCTCAGCCGCCTTGCTTGCGCACGATGGCGAGGCTCCAGATCTCCCCGGCGCTCGTGCCCACCCACAGGGTCGGCGACCCCTTGCCGGCGACCACGAGCACGGCGGGCTCGCCGCGGGCGCCGAGCGTGACGCTCGCCGTCGGCGCGAGCGGCGCGCCGGCGGCGGACTCGATGGCGGCGCCGTCGAACAGCGCGACGCGGCCGTCGGCGAAGCACGCGAACAGGCTGGACTCGAGGACGGCCACGTCGGCGACCGGATCGCCGAAGGCGAGCATCTTCGCCGCGAGCTTGCCGGACGACCGCACGATCGCGCAGACCGCGCCCGCGCCGCGCTTGTACACCGCCGTCAGCTTCGGGCCGCCGCGCACCCGGTCGAGGTTCTGGGCCGCGCGCGGCAGCGAGGCGCGCAGCGTCGGGCCCGGCTCGGGCGTCGCGCCGGGGTGGACGCGGAGCTCGCCCCCCTCCCCGGCGACGTCCATCACCGCGTGCGTCTCGGTCTCGGTCAGGTCGAACGCCCGCGCCGAGCCGCGCACCGCGAACGTGCGGCCGTTCACCTCGGTCCGGTCGAGCTTCAGCTCCGTCGCGCCGCCGTCCCAGCCCAGCGCCAGCGCCGTCTCGCCGGACGGGCGCGTCGCGAGGTGCCGCGCGTCCCGGCCGACCTGATCGAGCTTCGGGCCGTGGGTGATGCCGAGCAGCGCCCAGACCGCGTCGTCGCTCCGCACGACGGCCACGTCCTTCGAGAGCAGCGCCACGTCGTGCGCCGAGGACAGCGACAGGTTCGTCGTCTTCGCGCCGGCGCCGCCGATCGGGCAGACGCCCAGGCGCACGGGATCGGTCGAGACCATCGCGACCAGGCCGGGGCTCGCGAGGAACGCGGCGCCTCGGATCTCCGCGTCGAGGCCGTGCACCTTGCGGGGGGAGCTCAGATTGCTGAAGGGCATGGCCGATGAAGATACCGGTTCTCGCGGGGCGCGTGGCCAGCGTTCTCGCGAGGTCGCCCCGGCGAGCTCCCGGGGCGGATCGCCGCTGCACGGGGGGCGCTGTCGCGCCGGCGGGGGCGCCGCCGTACCCGGAAGTCCGAGCCGCACCCGCGGTCGCCGCCGCACGGGGGTCGCCGCCGCACGCCGGGGCATCCTGCCCTGGCGGCGCGGGCGTCGCGACGTCAGCCCTTGATGAGCGAGCGGACCTCGATGTCGAGGTTCTCGGACTCCGCGACGGCGTCCATCGCCTTGCGGAGCTGGGCGAGCGACACCCCGACGGGGACGTCGACGTGGGCCTCCATCCGGAAGAGCTGCGAGCCGGTGACGGGCGCCTCGTAGGCGGAGGTCTCGAGCGAGACGATGTTGACGCCGGCGCCGTGGAGCGCGCGCGACACGGCGCGGACGATCCCCTCGTGGTCGAGCGCGTCGACGGAGATGACGCAGGGGATCGTCGCCGCGCGCCGGTGCGACTCGGGGCTCTTGGTCCTGCGGCTCTGCACGGTGAGCCCCGTCGCCCGGGTGAGCGTTCCGGTGTCGCGCTCCACCGCCTCGACCGCGCCGGGGGGCCCCGACGCGAGCAGCAGGATGCCGAACTCGCCGCCGAGCACCGCCATGCGGCTGTCCTCCACGTTGGCGCCGCGCTCGGTCAGGTAGTGAGTCACCTCCGCGACGAGGCCCGTCCGGTCAGGGCCGAGGCAGGAGAGGACCAGGAAGGCTTCGGGCTCGGGCGTCGTGGTCATGCGGCGCATCTTAGTCCGATCCGCGCAGCCGGCGCGACCGGCGCAGGCCGCCGCGGGCGCGCGTCCGGGGCGACGAGCGCCCGGGCAGCGCCGTCCGCATCCGCCGGCGAGCTTCCCGGGGAACGACCGGGGCGAGCGGCCGCGCGCCGCGCCCGACGAGGCGCTTGTCTCCGGCGAGACAGTGGGCGAGAGGACGGCCATCCCCATGCTGTACGAACGCGACAACATCCACCGCCTCACGCCTTACACGCCCGGTGAGCAGCCGCAGCGGGCCGACGTGGTCAAGCTGAACACCAACGAGAACCCGTACCCGCCGCCGAGCGCGGTGCTGGAGGCGATCCGGGGCGTCTCGGCCGATCAGCTCCGCCGGTACCCGCCGCCCCGGGCGCAGCAGTTCCGCGAGGCGGCGGCGAGGCTCCACGGCCTGTCGCCCGAGCAGGTGATCGCCACGAACGGCGGCGACGAGCTGCTGCGCATGGCGGTGACGGTGTTCTGCGAGCCCGGCGGTCGCGGCCTCGGCGAGACGTACCCGACCTATTCGCTCTATGACGTGCTCGCGGAGATCCATGGCACGGCGGTCACCCAGGTCCCCCTCGAGGAGGACTGGTCGGTCCCGGAGGATTTCGCGAGCCGCCTGAACGACAGCGGCTGCCGGCTCGCGCTCCTCGTCAACCCGCACGCGCCGTCGGGGCGGCGCGAGCCGCTGGACAAGCTCGAGCGCGTCGCGCGGGCGTTCCGCGGCGTGCTCCTGATCGACGAGGCGTACGTCGACTTCGCGGAGGCCGACGCGACGCCGCTGCTCGACCCGGCGCGGGGGCTCGACAACGTGCTGCTGTTGCGGACGCTGAGCAAAGGGTACTCGCTCGCGGGGCTCCGCTTCGGGTACGGGCTCGGCCACCCGCGGCTCATCGAGACGCTCGACAAGGCGCGCGACAGCTACAACACGGATATCCTCTCGCAGGCCGCGGCGACCGCGGCGCTGTCGGCGCGGGACGAGGCGAGGACGAGCTGGGAGAGGGTGATCGCGGAGCGCGCCCGGCTCACCGCGGCGCTTCGCGCGCAGGGGTTCACGGTGGCGCCGAGCGAGAGCAACTTCGTCCTGGCGACGCCGCCGGCAGGGGGGCTGTCGGCGCAGGCGACGTACCGCGCGCTGTACGACCGGGCGATCTTCGTGCGGTACTGGGACGCGCCGCGCCTCCACGACAAGCTGCGGATCACGGTGGGCACGCCGGAGCAGAACGACGCGCTGCTCGGGGCGATCGCCGAGGTGTCTCGCGCGGCGGCCGGGGTGTAGAGACGGAGAGAGAGCAAAGAGATTTAAAACGCCAAGGCGCCAAGGCGCCAAGGCGCCAAGACGCAAACAAGGTCGCGGGCGCATGGGTGCTGGCAGACGAGCACGCAGCACACCCGATCTGAGACCACGCCCCTCCGGCGGACAGCCCGTCGAACCGCCCTCACGCCGGCAGACCGCGCCTGCTGTCCACTTCGTGCGCAAGTGGTCGATCCATGCGCAGCTCCTCACCTCCGTGCCTCGCGTTCAGGCGGGCCGCTCCGCTGGCCTCGACCGTGCAATGAGCAGCGCGCAACGGACAGCGCGCCCGCGAGGTCGGGTGGTCCAGCTTCATTTCTTCACGAGGAGAGGAGATTGCCTTCATGCGTCACCAGAGCAGCCGGTCATCGTGCCACGTCCTGTCGCGCCTTCTTCGCAGCGGCACTGTACCCTGCCTTTCCCTCGCGCTCGTGCCGGCGTGCGGCGCTGACGCCGTCGATGGCAGCCCGGCCGGCACGCTGACCTCCAACGTGAGCGACGCGGGCTCCACGGGAAGCACCAGCGGCGGCGGCGGCGGCAGCAACGGCGGCGGCGTCAGCAACGGCGGCGGCGGCAGCAACGGCGGCGGCGGCAGCAACGGCGGCAGCAGCAGCAGCGGCGGCGCCGGCACCGGCGCTCCGCCTGGCACCTGCGGGCTGGACGGCGCCACCGTGGAGCGCTCCTATTCGCCCGGGCTGTTCGCCGCGGGCGCGGACCCCTCGAGGGATGCCGAGTGCAGCGGTGTGCTCAACCCCGAGCGCGGCGTCTTCCGTTTCACCGACCTCCGGAGTCTCGGCTCGCTCTCGCACCTTCGGGGCGAGGGCTACACGCTGATCTACGGCAAGGTGCTCATCGACGATTACCGGACGCGGGACATCGACCAGGACCTCGTCGACCAGCTCAACGCGAGCTTCGCCGCAGCGCGCTCGGCGGGGCTGAAGGTGCTCCCCCGCTTCTATTACTCGACGGACATCGGCGTGGCCGACGCGCCGCTCAGCCGCGTGCTGTCCCACATCGACCAGCTCAAGCCCGTGCTCGAGGCGAACGCCGATGTCATCGCCGTGCTGCACCCCGGCTTCGTCGGCGCCTGGGGCGAATGGCACTCCTCGACGAACGACCTCACCAGCCCTGACAGCCGCAAGCAGATCTTCGACGCGCTGCTCGAGGCGTTGCCGAGCGACCGGATGACCCTCGCGCGCCGCCCATCGCACAAGCTCGAGGCGTACGGCGGCCCGCTGACCGAGGAGACGGCGTTCTCCGGAGCGCCGCTCTCGCGCGTCGGCCACCTGAACGACTGCTTCCTCATGGGCGACGACGACGCTGGGACCTACGAGCTCCGCGGCGAGAAGGCGTATGCCATCGCGGACTCCGCGTTCACGCCCGTCGGAGGCGAGACGTGCGGCCCCGCTCCGCCGCGCAGCCAGTGTGGCTCGGCGCTCGACGAGCTCTCCCTGCATCACTGGAGCTTCATCAACACGGACTACCACACCGACGTGATCGATGGCTGGAGGTCCGAGGGCTGCTTCGAGACGATCGCCTGCCGCCTCGGCTACCGCTTCGTGGTGATGGGGCACGAGTCCCCGGAGCAGGTCGCGCGCGGGCAGTCGCTGTCCCTCCGGCTGCGCCTGTTCAACGACGGGTATGCCCGGGCCTACACTCCGCGCCCGGTCTACCTCGTGCTCCAGCAGGGCGAAGCGCGGCGCGTCGTCCAGGTCGACGCCGACCCGCGCCGCTGGGCGCCGGGCGAGGAGACGGAGCTCTGCCTCGGGGCGCAGATCCCGGTCGATCTCCCCCCGGGCGACCACCAGCTCGGCCTGTGGCTCCCGGACGGATCCGAGCGCCTGCGCGGCGACCCGCGCTACGCGATCCAGCTCTCGAGCGGCGCGACGTGGGACGGCGAAAGCGGCGTCAACCTGCTCGACGCCACGCTCCGGGTGGTCGAGTGACCCTTCTGCTGTGAGAGGTGGACTCCTCGATTCGAGGGACCACCTGTCGACACCACGCCACGTTCCAGGATCTTGATTTTCATCCTCCCCGGCCGGAGCGCTCCGCGCCATGAGTGCCGGTGTCGGCCGGAGGATCGGGATCGGCACCGGGCCCCACCTCGACGGGATGTACAACCGCGCAAGTGTGTTCACGGTGTCCGCCGCTGCCGCCTTTTTCCCCGGGCCGGTGCTCCGGCGGTCCTCGAGCGGCTGGACCTCGTCGTGCTAGATTATCAAAGGAGGTCCCGGCCATGCGACACCCATTCGAGCTCATTTCAGCAGATCGACGAACACCGATCCTGTGGTCGCTGCTGGGCCTCGCGGTCGCGAGCGGTGCGGCGCTGGCGGTCGCCGACAAGCGCCTGCGGACGAAGGCTGCTCCGTGGGGGATCATCTCGTTCGAGCTGGCGGGGACCAGGGCGCGTGTCCGCAACATCCTCGAGTCCTGGGATGAGGATGCGCGCAACAGCGCTGCGCTCAGCCTGGGAGTCGCCATTGACGAGGGACTGACGTGGCATCTCGCTGAGGGTCTGACGGCTCGTTCGCCGACTTGGGTTCTCGGTGACGCGGGCCCGAACGTTCTCGTGGGAACGTCACCGGAGGGCGTCTCGATCAGCCACGACGCAGGGGCGAGCTGGAAACCGAGCGCCGCCGGGCTCCCGGCGGATGCGGCGGTCGTCGCGCTCGCGGCCGACAAGAACTATGTTCTGGCGGGGGTAGTGACGCAAGACGGCAGGTAGACGAAGGGCACCCCGCAACACCGCCACGGAAGGAGCGCTATCGGTCGTCACGCTGGAGCGTGGGGGCGCCGTGGCCTGATACCGCACGCAGGGGCGCACGCCGGGCGCCGGCGGCGCTCAAGCCGCATCGCCGGCGAGCGACGCCTCCAGCCGGTTGCCGCCTGCGCGGCGCGCGAGCATCTCCAGGACCTTCTCGACGAGCACGCCGCCCGCCTCCGCGGCGGGCAACCCGCCAGCGTGGATGTTGGAGATGACCGTGTACTCGAAGCCGATCACGGGGTTGCCGCTGAAGGAGGCGGCCGCCTCCTGGTCCACGCCGGGCGTGAGGCGGTAGGCGAGGTAGGCCGAGAGGCTGCGCGAGGCGAGCTCGCCGCTGCCCGGCCGCTCGCCGAGCAGCATGACGACAAGCCGGGCCCCGAGCCGCTCGGCGACGGCCTCGGCGAGCTTCACCCGGCCGTGGCGCGCGAGCAGCGGCTGGCCGACGGTCACGCCGCGCGCCCCGAGGCCGTCCAAGAGGACCGGGAGCAGGTCGGGGAGGTTGTGGTGGACGGCCTCGGCGCTCAGGCCGTCGGACACCACGATCTGCACCTCGGCATCCTCCGGCGCGAGCCGGGCGGCGCTCTCCGGGGAAAGGCGCGCGCCCGCGTCGGCGGACCCGAGGTGCTCGCCCTTGCTGGCCGCCGCCGTGGCGACGATCCGGAACGCCGCGACCCGGGTCAGCTCGTCCTCGCGCAGCTCGCTGGCGAGCGCCCCGCGCGCGATGGCCTGGTCAAGGCGCCCCCGGCGGCTCACCGCGTCGGCCGGGCGCGGGCCGGCGGTGGCAAAGCCGTGAGCCGCGGGCGTCGCCGCGAGGAGCTCGGCGAGCTCGGCCTCGTCCGGGCAGAACTGCCGCACGTCGCCGAAGCGCGGCCCGCGGGTGATCGCTCCCGCCTTCTCCTCCCCTTCCCCCTCCCCCGCGCGCGCCAGGATCCCCCGCTCGAGGGCCCACGCCAGAAACTCGCCGCCAGGCGCGCGGCCATGGATCTCGCGCAACGTCTGCACGTCATGCCCGCTCGTGTCGAAATAGGCGAGCATGCGATCGGTATTGAGGCAGACATCCATGTAGTAGTTGGCGCCCGCGGCCGTGAGGAGCTGCGTCGCCATCTGCTGGCCCTCCAGCGTGACGTGGGCGTGAAGGGTGTAACAAGGGGCCATGCCCATGGGCAGGCCGAGGAGCTTGCCCATGAAGTGGTCCTGGAGGTTCGCGAGGATCATCTCGCGATCATCGAGGTGCGTCTCCGGGCCGATGAACCCGGTGACGTTGTTGAGCATGAACGGGTCCCAGCGGCGGGCGAGGCCGTAACAGAGCGCCTCGGCCGTGCCCATGTCGATGCCGTTGTGCTTGCCGTAGGTGAGCTCGCTGCCCTGGCCGGTCTCGAAGTACATGAACTGCTCGGCCTGGCCCGCGAGCGGGCCGCGCGCGGCCATGCGACGGTAACCGTGGTCGACGAGAGCCACGGTGACGTCGAACTCGGCGAGGCAAGCCTCGGTGCCGGCCAGGCTCTGGAAGAGGATCTCCACGGGCGCGCCCTGGTCGAGCGCGGTGAGCTGCACCTTGAGGTGCGACAGGCAGCAGATCTGCGTGGGGACGCCGGTCGCGCGGCGGATGCGGTCGAGGTGGCGGAGGATCGCGGCGGTGATCTCCGCCGTGCCGGCCGCAGGGTTGACGCCGAGCAGCGCGTCGCCGGCGCCGATGGAGAGGCCCCAGTAGAGCAGCAGGGTGATGCCGCGCAGGTCGTCGGTGGGGTGATTCGGCTGCAGGCGCGACGCGAGCGTGCCGGGGGCGCCGAGGAGCGTGCGCGCTCGGGTGGGGCGGCTGATCTTGCGGGCGAGGTAGACAAGCTCGTGCACGTCGCAGAGCTTGGCGAGCGCCGCGGCCATGACCCCGGTCAGGGCGCGGCCGAGGCGCGCCACCTCCGGCCCCGGGACGCGGAGCAGCTCGTCCTTGAGCTCACCGAGGCGCAGCGAGGCGATCCGGGCGAAGGCGTCGCGGTCGAGGTCGTAGTTGACGCGCATCACCGCGTCGATCTCGCCCCGATCGTCGGTGAGCGGGTGGTCGTGGAGGTGCTCCAGCGTCAGCTCGCCGAGCAGCTCCCGGGCGGCCTCCCGCGCCGCCTCGTCGGGCGCCGCGAGGCCGGCCTGGCGGTCGCCCGCCTTGCTGCAGTCGGCGGCGCCGAGGAGCCGCTTCAGGCCGCGGAACGAGGCGTCGTGGCCGGGCAGGCGGGCCGCGTACGCGGCGTCGGGCCGGGGACGGGGGACATCGATCCGATCGAGCGGGGTCAGCTCCTTCACGGCGCGCTCCTCCCTCAAGTCACGGCAACATCCCCGAGGGACGTCACGGCGTCATCCCGTAGAACGAGACCGGCAGGACCTGATCGCACATGCGGCCGACCTGGACGAACCGGGCGCCGCGCGTCTGCACCTCGTCGATGACGAGGAGGTCGATCGGCAGCGCGCCCCAGCCGGTGACGTAGCCCCCGAGCGCCTTGCCCGCGTTCTGCGCCGTGAGGAGCACGAGCGGGTGCTCCGGGATCGGCCCGACCCGGCGCAGCGCGCCGGCGAGGCGCCCGCCGAGGTGCCGGAGGGCGGGCGCCGAGACGTCGTCGAGGGCGATCTCCAGGCAGCAGCCGCGGGAGCTGCGGCGGAAGAGGTCCACGGCGTGATCGAGCTCGGCGTCGGCGGAGGCAGACGAGAGCCGCGCCAGGATGGGCAGGTCACGCAGGGGCAAGCGCTCGGGGCGCGGGAGGAACAGCGTCGCGCCCGAGAGCTGGGTGGCGTGGCGCAGGAGGCCGTACGCCGTCGCCCGGCCCATGCTGGCCGGCGTCGCCACCCGCGCGCTCAGCTCCGGCGAGGCGAGGATCGCGCGGGCGAGGTCCACGCCGAGATCGCCGTGGTGAGCGGGCCCGGGCAGGGGGCGCCCGGCGAGGCCTGTGTAGATCAGCTCGCCCACGCCCCCGGAGAAGGTCAGGGTGGGCGCCGCGATCCCCTCGGGCAGCGCGAAGGGCACCTGCACGTGGCGCGCGGCGGCGGGCGCGACGAAGGCCTCGGTGCGCCCCGCGATCGCCGCCTCGAGCAGGTGCACGTAGAAGGCGACCACCGCCTCGGCATCGGCCTGGGAGAGCGCCTCGCCGGGGCCGCGGCGGAGCCCGAGGTGGTCGAAGGCCGCCCGCGCCTCGGACGAGAGCGACCGGATACGGCGCGAGCGCGGGTCGAGCGCGACGTGGCGCGCGCCCACGAGGAGGCAGCCGGTGCGCAGCACCTCGCCGGCCAGGCCGAGCGCGAGGTTGGTGGTGCCGCCGCCGATGTCCAGGTTGACGATGGGCTCGCCGGGGCGTGCGCGCGACAGGGGAGCGGCGCTGCCCATGAAGGCCACCCACGACTCGAGGCAGGGATCCTCGGCGACGGCGAGCAGCGCCTCGCCGACGCGCGCGCGGATCAGCCGTGCGAGCGCGTCAGCGTTGCGCCGGCGCGCGGCGAGGCCGGTGAGGATCGCGCCGCCGCCGAAGAGGGCCTCGGGCTCCACGCCGGCCTCGGTGAGCCATCGTTCGAGCAGCGCCGCCGCGGCGTCGAGATCGAGGTCGTCCCCTGCGAGGGGCGTGAGCGCCATCTCGGACCGGTAGCGCTCCTCCAGCGCGCCGAGCGCCACGCGGCCGGTGCCGGCGGCGCGCGCGAGCGCCGCCGAGGCGACGACGGCGCAGCTGGTGGTGGAGCCGAAGTCCAGGCCGAGCAGCGTGACCTGCGCGCCCATCAGGAAACGGTCCTGCGCTTCGTGAACAGGCCAGGTCCCCGCTGCGCGAGGGGGTCGAGACGGGGGCCGTCGCGCTCTTCCCCGTGGCCTCGCGTGTCCCTGGAGCTCACAGCATCCGCTCGAACGCGCGCTCCAGCGCGGCTCGCCCGCCGCGCTCGATCACGTCGCCGTGCGCCACAACGATGCGCTCCGGCGCCCACGCGAGCATCTGCTTCACCGCCGCGCCCACCGCCGCGCGATCGCGCATCATCGAGCGCGCGACGCGCGACGGCCCGAGCCGCCCGTAGGCCCCGTTCAGGCGCATGAAGAGGCGCGTCGGGAAGTGCGCGCTCTGCGTGATGTGAAAGCAGAGATCCCAGAGAAACAGCGTGCTGCTGGGCCGGTGGAAGAAGGCTACTTCATCGAGCCTGGGCACCCCGCCGACCGCCACCTGGTCGATCTCCGCCGACCAGAGCGGGTCCGGCGCGCCGTCGAGCACGCCCGTGAACGTCACGTCCGGGCACTTCTCGCGGAGCCCCCGGGGGCCGTACAGCCGCGCCCCCGGGAACGCCCGCGCCGCCGGCGCGAGGCCGAGGTGGTGCATCAGGTTCGGCGCCACGATCGCCCGCACCTCCCCGAGCGCGCGGATCTCGCCCGCCACCTGCTCCACGCCCGGGAGCGGCGAGAAGAGGATCAGCCCGCCGTCCCCGAGGCGCACGACCGGAGACCGCACCGGGAAATGGAGGCCGAGGCCTGGCAGCTTCAACGTGTCTTCGGCGGCCCAGAGGGCTTGATCGAGCTGTCGCAGCATGCTCCACTTGGTAAAGCTGCTTGACCATTTAGTCAAGCAGCTTTACCATCATGACCAAGCACGACCTCGATCCCCGCGATCTCGCCGAGCTCGCTCAGCGCAAGCGCTCGAGCCTCGGCCAGCTCCTCCTTCGCTCGGCGCGGCTGCTCGACGAGCGGGCGGTGGCGCGCGTCGCCCGGCGCGGGGCGCCCGGGGTGCGCCGGGCGCACACCGCGCTCATGCCGTACATCGATCTCGAGGGCACGCGGCTGACCGATCTGGCGGAGCGCACCCGGGTGACGAAGCAGGCGGTGGGTCAGCTCGTGGAGGAGCTCGAGGCGATGGGCGTCGTGGAGCGGACGCCCGATCCGGAGGACCGGCGGGCGAAGCGGGTGCGGTTCACGCCGTACGGGCTCAAGGCGCTGCTCCACGGGCTCGGGGTGCTGCACGAGCTGGAGGAGGAGCTCACGCGGTCGCTGGGCCAGAAGCAGATGACCTCACTGAAGAAGGGGCTCACCGCGCTGCTCGCGGCGCTGGAGTCGCTGGAGCCACCCGAGGGCGGGTGAGCGCCGTGGGGCTGGTACCCGCGAGGCTCCCCGGTGCGTCAGGAGAGCACGTCCGAAGCCTTCTTTGCCCCGAGGACGTTATCGACCCAGCGATCGAGGGTCGCCGGATCCGTGCACGCCGCGATGCGCGCGCGATCGTCGTCGGTGAGCGCGATGCCTGCACGAGCGAGCAGCCTGAGCAAGGCGTCGCGCTTCCCGTTGAGCTCCCCCTCGCGGATGCCCTCGCGGATGCCCTCGCGGATGCCCTCGCGGATGCCCTCGCGGATGCCCTCGAGCTTGCCCTCGCGGATGCCCTCGATCCGGCCGCGCTCGATGAGCTGCTGGGCGAACGGGGGGAAAGTTGCCTTGCCTTCTGTCTGCCTTTCCATGATCAGCGCCTCCAGGGCCCTCCGCATGGGGTCACGCAACGCATTGTAGACGATCTGGAAGTACACCGCCGCGTGCTCGAGGTCGAACCGTCCGAGCGCGCCGAGCGCAGCCTCCACCACGGCGAGCCCGTTCGCTCCGTTGCCATGCGCCGCAGCCGAGAGAATGGCGAGCTCTGTCTCCTTTTCCGCCTCGCCCTGATCCGTCACCTCGGGAACGATCGCCGGACCCAGCACCAGCGGCTGGACCGTTCCAAGCCCCAGGCCCAGATCGATCTTCTGCGCGGCCCAGGTGGCCACCTCGGCGTCGGGGGCGACGACCAGGACGATGGCCTGGCACTCCTTCTGCGCCCGCACGACCGCAATATAGACGGGCCACGAGTAACCCTTGCGCCGATCGATGTCGCGCTGGACCTCGAGGACGATGGCGAGCACCACCGCCCCACCGCCGTCGCGGAGCTCGAGCACCAGATCAGCGCGGAACTCGACCGGGATGAGCTGATCCAGCGAGGCCTCGACCACCGCAACCGCGGCGTATGGCGGGAGATCCAGATGAAAGAGGATCTCGAGGAAGTGAGGCGCGAGCGACGGCTTCTCGCGGAACATGTCGACGAGACCGTTGTGCTCAAGCGTCGGCATGGGCGGCACGCTACTGCGAGCTATGGAGATGGGCAAGCTGCGCACAGGGATTCAAATCATGGTTCCCGTAGGTGTGAATGAGTCAAACGAGTCACGGTTCGATAACGTAATAGCCCGTCCGGGCTCGCGCGCACCGGCCCTGCGCGCCCTTCAGCTGCGGCCGCAGGCCGGCGCCCGCCGGCCCTCTCGCGACGAGGGCTTCCCCCGGAGCCGCCGTCGCGATACGACATCGCCCGTGACACGCACGATCGCCCGATGGGTCCCCCTCTTCGCAGCGCTCTCCTCCGGATGCGCCCCGGGCCCGGCCGCTCCGGCGGCGGACTCGTCCACGACGCGCGCCACGAAGGCGGCGAGCGTGGCGCTCACCGCGCTGTCGCACCGCAAGTTCGACGTTCACGGCTGCGCCGCCTCCGAGGCGCGCGTCGTGGAGGAGGCCGAGGCGCGCGCGGGCACGCCTCAGGGCGAACGGTGCGCCATCCTCGTCGCGCGCAGGAGCGACCAGA
This sequence comes from Sorangium sp. So ce1014, assembly GCF_051521505.1. NCBI lineage: Bacteria > Pseudomonadati > Myxococcota > Polyangiales > Polyangiaceae > Sorangium > Sorangium sp. So ce1014. Next base: position 11,907,165 of record NZ_CP150356.1, on the reverse strand, counting down.
CATGGCTCGTCGTCGTCCGCTCCTCCCTCTCGTCGAGCTCCTTCGGGGCGCAGGCGCTCGTGACCGTGCTCCCCCAGGCCGAGGGCGTCAGCGCCGTCGAGTACACGCGCTGATCCATCGCAGCGCCCGCGCTGCACCAGCGCAATCCGGCGCTCACCTCGCCCTGGCGACGAGGAACAACCTCCGGAACGGAAACGGCGTCTTCCCGTCCGCGGCCTTCGGATAAGCCGCAGCCAGGCGCCTCCCGTACGCCTCCAGGAACTCGGCCCGTTCGTCCTCATCGAGCACCGTGAGCAGCGGACGCAGCGCCGTCCCCAGGGTCCACTCGACAACCGGGCTCTCGCCCTCGAGGACATGCAGGTACTCGGTCTCCCAGAGGTCGACCTGCGCCGCGTGCGGCGCCAGCACGCTGTAATACGCCGCAGGCGCCGCGACCGGGCTCTCCCGCACCACCGGCGCCAGCTTGTCGCGGAAGCGCGGACCCCGGCTCGCCTCCACCATCGCCGTGTGCGACGGCGCGCCGTGGTTCCTCGGCATCTGCACCGCCAGCACGCCGCCGCGCGCGAGCCGCCCGAGGAGCGCTGGAAACAGCGCCGGGTGGTCATCCAGCCAGTGGAGCGCGGCGTTGCTGAAGATCAGCGCCGGCGGCGCGGGCGGCACGAAGCGCGCGATATCGCCCTCGATGAACCGCGCCCCCGGCAGCGCGGCGCGCGCCTTCGCCAGCATCTCCGGCGAGCTGTCGACCCCGACGATCCCCCGGTCCGGGAAGCGCTGCGCCAGGAGACGGGTGATGTTGCCCGCCCCGCAGCCGAGATCGACGATCTCGCCCGGCACGTCGACGTCGACCCTGCCGAGCAGGTCGACCGCCGGTCGGGCCCTCTGGTCCTCGAACTTCAGGTACTGAGCAGGATCCCAATCCGCCATTGCGCTCTCCACCGGACCAGCGCAGCAGCACATGAGCTCCCCCGCTGCCCTCTCATGAGCTCGTCTACTTCCATCAGATCCCGTCGCGCCTGTCGACGCCGAAACCGGCTCTCGACTCCCCCCCGTCCGCCGGCGCCCCGCTCCGTGCTCGCGCCGCTGCTCCCCAATCGCGTCCCCGCGGCGACCGCCGGCCTGCCGCGGGGCGATGTGCCACAAGCCTGCCAGGTCGCCACGGCGGCGACGTGAGCGGCGCGCGCCCGCGCGGCGCCGCCGCGCCCGGCATGTGCATTGCTCGATGCCCGCCCGGAGTCCAGCGGCCCCTTGGCGGCGCTGTCCGGGAACCCGGCCGCCGTCACGCCGCGAACAGGAGAGGTCCCGGGTCATGGCATCCATTCGCGGCGTAATTTTTGATGTCGACGGCACCCTGATCGACAGCAACGACGCGCATGCGCGCGCCTGGATCGATGCGCTGGAGGAGTTCGGACACAAGGTCCATTTCGAGGAGGTGCGGCGGCTCATCGGGATGGGCGGCGACAAGCTCCTCCCCAAGGTGACGGGGATCTCCAGCGACAGCCCGGAAGGGAAGAGGATCAGCGGGCGCTGCTCGGAGATCTTCATGAAGCAGCTCTTGCCCGAGCTCCGCGCCTTCCCCGGGACGAAGGAGCTGCTCGAGGAGCTCCACCGCCGCGGCATCAAGATCGTCATCGCGAGCTCGGCCCAGGAGGAGAAGCTCCGCGAGCTCCTCAAGCTCACCGGCGCCGATGGGGTCATCGAGAGCGCCACGTCGTCGAGCGACGCCGAGCAATCCAAGCCGGATCCCGACATCGTGCAAGCGGCGCTCGACGACCTGAAGCTGCCGCCCGGGGAGGTCGTGATGATCGGCGACACGCCCTACGATGTCGAGGCGGCAGCGCGGGCCGGCCTGCGCACGATCGGCTTCCGCTCGGGCGGCTGGACCGACAGCGGGCTCGCGGGAGCCATCGCCGTGTACGACGGTCCGGCCGACCTCCTGGCGCACCTGGAGACGTCGCCCCTCGCCGGGGGCGCCTGAGGCGCGAACACCGCGCCCGAGGCCGAGGAGACCCCGCGACAGCGCACCGTGGTGCGAGGCGCCCGGCCGCGCTCGACCCCGCTAGAGCTCGCTATCGCTCGCCGCCCGCGATGTGCGCGAACAGCACCTCGGGAGCGATGGGCTTGATCAGGTGGGCATCGCACCCGGCCTCCCTGGATCTGCGCAGATCGTCCTGCTGCCCGTACCCCGTGAAGGCGACGATCCTCAGGGCCCCGGCGCCCGCCTCGCCCCGCATCCTCCGGGCGACCTCGTAGCCGTCCATCTTCGGCAGGCCGATGTCGAGCAGGACCACCTCGGGCGCGAAGCTGCGCGCCGCCGCCAGCGCTTCAGGACCGTCGTGGGCCAGCGCGGTCACGTGGCCCGCCTGCTCCAGGAGGAGGGCGAGGGCGAGCGCATGGTCGCGGTTGTCGTCCACGACGAGGATCCGGCGCGCGAGCGCGCCCGCGACCGGCCCGGGCGCCCCCTCGGGCTCGCCCAGCGGCTCCGCGGCGGGCAGGCGCACCGTGAACTCGCTGCCGCGGCCCTCGCCCTCGCTCGCGGCCGACACCGAGCCGCTGTGCATCTCGACGAGCCGCTTCACCAGCGTGAGCCCGATGCCGAGCCCTCCGCGCGCGCGGTCGAGCGTCGGGTGCGCCTGCTCGAACAGGTCGAACACGCGCGGCAGCATCTCCTCCGGAATGCCGTAGCCCGTGTCCTTCACCCGGACGACGACCTCCGCCCCCTCCGGGCGCGCGGTGAGCCAGATCCGCCCGCCCTCGCGGGTGTACTTCGCGGCGTTCGTGAGCAGGTTGACGATCACCTGCTCCAGGCGCGCGGTGTCGCCGAACACCGAGAGCGGCCGCGGCCCCACGTCGAGCGTGAGCTCGTGCTTGGAGGCGTCGATCAGCGGCGCGGCCGCCGCCACCGCCTGGTAAACGACATGGCCGAGATCGAGCGGCTCCTGCTTCAGCGTGATCTTGCCGCGGGTGATCCGCGAGACGTCGAGCAGATCGTCGACCATGCGGCCGAGCTGGCTCAGCTGCCGCTGCATGACCGCCTGCGCCCACGCCCGCCGCGGCTCGGGCACCGAGGGCATCTGCGAGACGCGGAGCGCGAACTGGATGGCCGAGAGCGGGTTCCGGAGCTCGTGCGCCAGCATCGCGAGGAACTCGTCCTTGCGGCGATCGGCGTCCAGGAGCGCCTGCTCGGCCTGCTTGCGCGCGGTGATGTCGCTGCAGGAGACCGCCACGCCGTCGCCGACCTTCACGGCCATGTTGCGGACCCACATGCGGTGCCCGTCGGCCGTGTACCCGACCTCGATGTCGTGCGGCTCGCCGGTCTCGACCACCCGCACGTAGAGCGGGAACAGGTCCGTCCGCTGGTCGGGCAGCACGTCGAGGAGCCGCCGGCCGACGAACGCCTCCACGGGCCTGCGGAGGAGCCGGCCGGCGGCCGGGTTCGCGAACTCGAACACGAAGTCGGCGACGCGGCCCCCCTCGTCGCGCGCCGCGCGCAGCACGAAGAACGCGTCGAGCGAGAGCTCCTGGGCCGCGCGGAAGCGCTCCTCGCTGCGGCGCAGCGCCTCCTCCGCCTGCTTGCGCTCGGTGATGTCCTCGATCACGCCGACCGCGCGCACCGCGTTGCCGCGCTCGTCCCTGAACACCGCGCCGCGAACCACGACCCACCGGATGGCGCCGTCCTTCCGGACGAACCGCTTCTCGCTGCGCCACTCGCGATCCGCGCCGCCGCCGACCGCCTCGTGGTAGATGGCGAGATCCCGCGAGCGATCATCAGGGTGCGTGAGGTCGACGAAGGTGCGCTCGAGGAGCTCCGCCTCGGAGTAGCCCGTCAGCGCGCAAAACTCCGGGCTGACGGCGAGGATCCTCGACGTCGGCGGCTCCCCGGTGGCGACGGCCATGCCCGCGACCTCGAGCGTGTGGTGAAGGTCGCGCTCGCTCAACAGCTCCGCGGAAGCCCGGTCGAGCTCGCGTCGAGGGCCGCCGTCGCCGGAGCTCCCTGCCCCGGACATCGATGGATTCTCCGCGCGTTTCCGCTCTTCTCGAGTCGCTGTCACCCGCCCTCCCCCGGCGACACCCCGCCGGACCGCCGAACGGCGTGCCGGCGGTCCGGCGCGCGTCGCGGCCATCGTAGACCAAACGGCGCGCCGCTGACAGCTGCCGAAACGAGCCGGCTCGGCCCGCCACGGCAGCGCCGGCGCTGCGGCGGCTCGCCGTGGGCCGGAGTCGCCTCTCGCCTGCGCGCGGCGCACCGATGGAATCCTCGACTCGACGCGCGAGGCCGGGGTAGCATCCCGCGCCGCAATCCACCGATAGCCAGGAGCGCCGCGCGATCCCGCGCCCGCCGCATGCAACGCCCCATGAAGCTCTCTGTCATCTCAGGTAGTCACCGCAATGGCTCCGAATCGGGGAAGGTCGCCCGCTACGTGCAGCGGCAGCTGACCTCGGCGGCGGAGGTCTCCTCCACCTACGTGCTCGATCTCGCCGACAACCCGCTGCCGCTCTGGGACCCGGAGGCATGGCAGCCCTCGGAGAAATGGGAGCGCCTCTGGTCCCCCATCTCCGCCGAGCTCACCGCGTCCGACGCCTTCGTGATCGTGACGCCGGAGTGGAGCGGCATGGTCCCCGCGGCGCTGAAGAACTTCTTCCTCCTCTGCTCCAAGGGCGAGCTCGCGCACAAGCCCGCGCTCATCGTCGCGGTCTCCGCGAGCCTGGGCGGCTCCTACCCGATCGCCGAGCTGCGCATGAGCAGCTACAAGAACACGTACCTCTGCTACATCCCGGACCACGTGATCGTGCGCCACGTCCGCGACCTCCTCAACGACCCGGCGGAGCCGCAATCGCCCGATGACGGGCGCATCCGCGAGCGGTTCCACTACGCGCTGGGCCTCCTCCTCCAGTACGGGAAAGCGCTGCAGCAGGTCCGCGAAAGCGGCGCAATCAACCTGACCCGATATCCCTTCGGAATGTAGCCGGCCGACTGTCCGCCTCCAGCCCGCCTCCAGCCCGGGAGAGAGACCGGACCGCGGCCGCGTGCTCGCGCGGAACGCGAGGCTCGGACCGTCGCGCTCGGTCGCGGCGAGGAGCAGCGACCGCGTCTCGATGCCGAGCGGCTCGGCGCGGCTGAGCGCGCACGGAGCGACGGTGTGCGACCCGGTGGGTCCCGAGTTGATGGCGCCGCCGGACCGGCCCGCTGACGAGGGAGAGCGCTCGACAGCCTGACCGTACCCGAGGCGCCGCTATCTAGCTCGGTCGCCCGGGAGTCGCGGACCCGTCTGCCCAGAGGGGGCTTGCCGCGTTCGTACGGGCTACCCATGGAGCCAACCGCGCGGCGGCGCGCGGGCAAATGCTCGCAGGGGAGGGGGACGCGTGAGATCAGTTGCTGCCTTCATGGCCGAAAGGGTGGTGCGTCTCGTGGAGGAAGACGGACCGGATACCCTGCCGCTGGCGCGCGGGCACGTGCTGCTTCGCATGCTCGAAGTGGGCGTGTGCGGAACGGACCGAGAGATCGCGGGATTCGCCTACGGATCCGCTCCTCCAGGGACGGACCGGCTGGTGCTGGGACACGAGGCCGTCGCGGAAGCGGTGCGAACGGGTGAGGGCGTGGAGCGCGTTCGTCCCGGAGATCTCGTGGTGCCGACCGTGCGCCGGCCCTGCCACCGCGTCGAGTGCCCTGCCTGTCGCGCCGGGCGTCAGGACTTTTGCACGACGGGCGAGTTCATCGAGCGCGGTATCTGCGGGGCTGGCGGCTTCATGACCGAGTTCGTCGTCGAGGAGGAACGCTACCTCGTTCCCGTCCCACCGGCGGTCGGCGAGCTCGGCGCCCTCGTCGAGCCGCTGAGCATCACGGCCAAAGCGTTCGCCCAGCTCGACGCCATCCTGGCGCGCCTGCCGTGGGATCATGGCCGGGCGCGGGGCCTGGTCCTCGGCGCTGGACCGATCGGCGTGCTCACGGCGATGGGCCTGGTTGCGAGGGGAGCTCGAACGGTCGTCTTCTCGAGGGAGCCGGACGACGACGACCGGGCGCAGCTCGTGCGCAGCATCGGCGCCGACTACGTGTCGAGCGCCTCCACCGACGTCCACGGGCTCGTGCGCCGCGCCGGGCGGTTCGATGTGATCATCGAAGCGGTCGGCGTGCCCGAATTCGCGTTCCAGACCGTCGCCGCGCTGGCGCCGAACGGCGTGTTCATCCTCACGGGCGTCCCCGCCCCGAGGCCCGCGATCGGCTTCGACGCAGCCGGTTTGATGCGCGATCTCGTCCTGCAGAACCAGGTGATGCTCGGGACCGTGAACGCCGACCGCGAGTCCTACGAGCAAGCCGCTCGCATGCTCGAGCGGTTCCTGGTGCTGTTTCCCGACGCCGTGCGACGCGTAATCACGCGACGTGTAGCGCTCGACGAGGTGCCGGCCTTGCTGCGAGAGCCAGGGGGTGGCGTGAAGACGGTGATCCGGATCGCAGAGGCCGGCACGGCAACGCGCGACGAAGGGCTCCCGGCTCCCGGGCGGGCCGCGGCGCCATAGGATCGCAGAAAGTGAACGAGCGATGAGCGAGAGGCGAAAGCTGCGAAGCCAGGCGTGGTGGGACGACGAGACCAATCCGGAGATGACGGCGCTGTACGTCGAGCGCTACCTGAACTTCGGGCTGACCCTCGGAGAGCTCCAGGCCGGCCGCCCCATCATCGGGATCGCCCAGACGGGGAGCGATCTCGTACCATGCAACCGACACCATCTGAGCCTGGCCGTCCGGGTCAAGGAGGGCGTGCGCGACGCCGGCGGGATCCCGCTGGAATTTCCGGCGCACCCCCTCCAGGAGACAGGCAAGAGGCCCACCGCAGCCCTCGACAGGAACCTCGCGTACCTCGGGCTGGTGGAGGTGCTCTTCGGATACCCGATCGACGGCGTGGTGCTCACGACGGGCTGCGACAAGACGACGCCGTCCTGCCTGATGGCGGCAGCGACGGTCGACCTGCCCGCGATCGTGCTCTCGGGCGGGCCCATGTTGAACGGATACTACCAGGGGAGGCTCGCCGGCTCGGGGCTCGTGCTCTGGGAGGCGCGCAGGCTGCTGGCGGCCGGCGCGATCGATTACGCAGAGTTCATGGGCATGGTCGCCGCGGCAGCGCCCAGCGCGGGACACTGCAACACCATGGGAACGGCCCTGTCGATGAACGTCCTCGCCGAGGCCGTCGGGATGTCGTTGCCCGGATGCGCGGCGATCCCGGCGCCGCACCGGGAACGCGCGCAGATGGCGTACGCGACCGGACGCCGGATCGTGGAGATGGTCCACGAGGACCTGAAGCCGAGCGCGATCATGACCAAGGCGGCGTTCGAGAACGCCATCGCCGTCGCCTCTGCGATCGGCGCGTCGCCCAACTGTCCGATCCATCTGAATGCCATCGCGCGCCATATCGGGGTCGACTTGACCAACGACGATTGGCAGAGGGTGGGGCAAGACGTGCCCTTGCTCGTCGATTGCCAGCCCGCCGGGCGCGTCCTGGGCGAGGACTTCCATCGCGCGGGAGGCGCGCCCGCCGTCATGAACGAGCTGCTCCGCGCGGGTCGCCTCCACGCGGATGCCCTCACGGTCTCCGGACACACGGTGGGGGAGAACGTGGCGAACGCCGCCGCCACCGACCGCGACGTGATCCGACCGTACGAAGCGCCCCTGCTGCGCGCGGCAGGCTTGCTCGTCATGAGCGGGAACCTCTTCGACTCGGCCGTCATGAAGACGAGCGTGATCTGCGAGGCCTTTCGCAACCGCTACCTGTCGGACCCCGAGCACCCCGACGTCTTCACGGCGCGGGCCGTCGTCTTCGACGGGCCGGAGGATTACCACGCGCGCATCAACGACCCATCGCTCGGAATCGACGAGAGCTGCATCCTCGTCATGCGCAGCACGGGGCCGGTTGGTTATCCGGGCTCCGCGGAGGTCGTGAACCTGCAGCCGCCCGACGCGCTGGTCCGGCGCGGGGTGATGTCGCTGCCGACGCTCGGCGACGGCCGCCAGAGCGGTACGTCGGACAGCCCCTCGATCCTGAACGCGTCGCCCGAGTCCGCGACGGGAGGGGGCCTCGCGCTGCTCCGGACCGGGGATCGCATCCAGATCGATCTGCGCCGTCGCCGCGTGGACGTGCTGCTCTCCGACGACGAGATCGAGCAGCGCCGCAAGTCCATCACGCCGTCGCACTGCGAGGACCAGACTCCATGGCAGGAGCTCTACCGGAGCTCGGTCGGCCCGCTGTCGACCGGCGCGTGCTTCGAGCCGGCCATCCGGTACCAGCACCTCGTTCAGCTTCGCGGGCTGCCTCGCCACTCGCACTGAACGGCTCGGGAAGCTGAGGTGAGAACCATGAGCATGAAACAGACGGGGCCGGTCGTCGTGCTGGACCACGATTTCGGCGAAATCGATATCGAGCGCTCCATCATGGAACCGGCCGGCCTGGAGGTGGTCGCCGCGCAATGCAAGACCGAGGAGGACGTCGTGGCCGCCGCGCGCGATGCGGTCGGCGTGCTCACGCAGTACGCAGAGGTCAAGGAGCGAGCCATCTCGGGGCTCCGCCGCTGCCGGGTCATCGCTCGGTACGGCACCGGCGTCGACACGGTCGACGTCGCGGCGGCGACGAAGCGTGGGATCCGCGTGACCAATGCGCCGAACGATTGGTGCGCCGACGAGGTCGCCGACCACGCCGTGGCGCTCCTGCTCACGCTCGCCCGCAAGCTGCCCTCGTACGATCGCGCCACGCGCGGCGGATCCTGGTCCTGGCAGGATGGCCGGCCCATCCACCGGATGCGGGGGGCGACCCTGGGTCTCCTGTCGTTCGGCGCGATCGCCCGGGGTATCGGCGCGCGGATGGCGAGCTTCGGCGTGCGCGTCACGGCGCACGACCCCTTTCTCGACCCGGACGAGATCCGCGCCGCTGGCGCTATCCCCGTGTCCTTCGACGAGCTCCTGGAGCGCTCCGACTACGTCGTCGTCCAGGCGCCGCTCACGTCCGAGACGCGTGGTCTCCTCGGGGAGCGCGAGCTCCGGCGCATGAAGCCGACAGCCATCCTCGTGAACACCGCCCGCGGGCCCATCATCGACGACGACGCTCTGCACAGGGCGCTCCGGGAGGGGTGGATCGCAGGCGCCGGGCTCGACGACATCGCCGAGGAGCCGGCGAAGCGGCGCGACTGGACGCCGGCGAGCCCGCTCTTCTCGCTCGATAATGTCGTCCTGTCGCCCCACGCGGCCTACTACTCCGAGGAGGCGCTCGAGTTCGTCCGGCGGTTCGCGGCGAACGAGGTCGTTCGGGTTCTCTCCGGGCAGGAGCCGATGTCGCCCGTGAACCTGAAAGCCGCGTGAGGTCGCCGGCGTCGTCGGCGCCAGCGGGCATGGCGGATGCCTTTTGATGATCGATGGACGCATCCATGCAACAACCAGCCCTGAACCGGTCCGAGGAGCCCTGGCTCGACGTGAGCGTGCCGATCCGTAACGGCATGGTGCACTGGCCGGACAACCCCGATGTAGAGATCGTCCAGACGCACCATCTCGAGCGCGGCGATCCGGCGACCGTCTCGCGCCTCTCGCTCGGCGTCCACACCGGCACGCACGTGGATGCTCCGGCTCATTTCATACGCCGTGGGGCGGGTGTCGACCGCATTCCGCTCGATCGGTTGATCGGGCCCGCGCGCGTCCTCGATCTCGGAGAGGCCGATCGGATTCGGCCGGCCCACCTCGCGCGGGTCGAGCTCCATCCGGGCGACCGAGTCCTGTTCAAGACGAGGAACTCCCGAACCTGGGACGACCCGCGATTTCGCTCCGATTACACCTACCTGTCCCTGGATGCGGCCCGTCACCTGGTCGAGCGAGGCGTCTGGACCGTGGGGATCGACTACCTGTCGATCGGAGGCATGGATGATGGCGCCGAGACGCACCAAATCCTGCTCGCCGCGGGCGTCTGCGTCATTGAAGGGCTGGATCTCTCGCGCGTCGAGCACGGTTGGTACGACTTCGTCGGTCTGCCGATCCGCCTGGAGGACCTCGACGGCGCTCCTGCGCGGGTCGTTTTACGCCGGCGGCGATCGTAGGTGGTCAAATTGGACCATGGCCCTCCGGCCCCGGACGCGCGCGGCCGAAGGCGTCGCTCCTGCCCCAGCGCCCAGGGATGTCGAGGAGTCGAATCTCCCCGAGCTCGGCAGGGACCGCCGGATCGACGACCAGGCGGTTGCCCACCGGCTCCAGCCCGAGCAAGACGCGGAGAAAGAGCAGGGGAGCCCCGGCGGCCCACGCCTGGGGGCTGCACGCGGTAGGATACTCGACCGGAAACTTCGTGAGCTCTCGCGGATACCCGGCGAACGCCTCAGGCAAGCGGTAATGGAAGAAGGAAGCCGCCGCCAGGTTGCTCGTCGCGACACGCCCGGCCTCCACGCTGAAGCCGTAGCGCTGGAGCCCGAGCGCGATCAACGAGTTGTCGTGCGGCCAGACCGTACCCACGTGATAGCCGATGGGGTTGTACCCGCCTTCGTCGTCGGCCATGGTACGCACACCCCAACCGCTGAACAGGCGGGGGCCGAGGAGGTGCTCGACCACCCGTTCGGCCCTGGATTCCTCGACGATGCCGCTCCAGAGCAAGTGGCCGATGTTCGAGGTCAGGGAATCGACCCTGCGCTTCTGGCCATCCAGGGCGAGCGCGAAGAACCCGCGATCGTCGAGCCAGAAGTCCTGGTTGAATCGACGTTTCAGCTCCTCCGCCTCTCGCTCCAGGCGCGCCGCGAGCTCGGGGTCCCGCCAGAGCTCGCGCGCGAGCCGGGCGCTCCGCACCTTCGCGTCGTAGACGTACCCCTGGATCTCACAGCACGCGAGAGGCCGCGGCGCGAGCGATCCGTCGTGAAACACGATGGCGTCCCATGAGTCTTTCCAGCACTGGTTCTCCAGGCCAGTCGCGGGGTTGCGCGTGTCGTACTCGACATACCCGTCGCCATCCCGATCCCCCCATTCGTCGATCCATTGAAGCGCCGCGCGCGCGGCGTGCTCCATCGACAGGACGAGCTCCGCGTCGCCGGTCCAGCGCTCGTACTCGTCGAGCAGGATCAGGAAGAGCGGCGTCGAGTCGGCAGCGCCGAAATAGGGCGAGTGGGGCCGCTCTTCGAAGGCGGTCAGCTCGCCCCACCGGACCTCGTGGAGGATCTTCCCCGGCTCCTCGTCCCGGAAGTCGTCCCGGCGGGTGCCCTGGCGGCGCGCGAGGTAGCGGAGCGTGGAGCGCGAGAGCTCGGGGACGAACGGCAACGCTTGCAGGCTCGTGATGACGCTGTCGCGGCCGAACGCCGCCATGAACCACGGCAGGCCAGCGGCCGGTATGGCGGCGTCCGGCATGAGCTTCGAGAAGAAGCGCAGCGCGGCCAGGTCGATGAGGCTCCGCTGGTACGTTCGCGCGAGGGCATCGTTCGAGGTGATGAGTCGTGGTGCCCTGTCGAGCCAGCTCTCGAGGCTGGTGCCGATGTTCGGGCGCGCATGGCTCTCGCCGTGGGCATACTTCACCCGGCTGTGCCGCTCCTCCAGCCCGTCGATCGCCGCCAGGACGTCGAGGCAGGTGCTCCAGGTGCCGTGCGGCTCGATGTGCACCCGGAAGGCGAGGCCGCCCGGCTCGATCCGCGCGGGCTGCGATGCGGAGATCCATGTCTCGCGCACGAAGCGCTCGCGCCGGTATCCGAGCACGAGTCGGTTGTCCTCGACGCGGTGATAGTGCTCGCCTCTCTTTTCAAGCATGTCCTTGACCTCGAACAGGTCGGCGAAATCGGCGGCGGCTCGGATGCGGACGTCGAGATCGACAGGGGACTTGTCGTGGTTCATGAGCAGGAGGTCCTCGTGGAACCCGTCGCCCGCAAACCGGGTCCGGACGACCGACAGGGTCGATTGGACGTACATCGCCGCAGGCCTCGGGACGAGGAAGAACTGGGCCTGGAAGTACTGCACGTCGTCGGTGGACAGCGCGGCCGGCACGACGCCGTCGATCGTCAAGATCCATTCGGAGAGAAAGCGCGTATCGAGATGAAAGAGGCCGAGCGGGCGGTTGACGGAATGTTCGATGTTGCCGCGCAGGTCGCTGACGACGAACGTTCCGCCGTCCAGGATGCTCACTTGACGTTCCATGTCTCCCTCCGACGATGATCAGCCCGCGCGTCGCTTCGGGAGCTCGCTCGTCCCCCGGGGCGTCTCTTCGGGGGCCTGTCCGTCGCCCGGGCAGAAGACGCTCTGGAACATCTGCGCGATGACCAGATCTCCTCGCGCTGCGACGCGACCCTGCATGATCGCGGTGATCAGGTTCTGTTCGCCGCGAGCGATGCGCGAGAAGTCGTCGAGCGAGCAGGAGAGCTGGCAATCCTCGCGCGCGCCCTCGGGCGCGATTCCGAACGACCCATCGTTGACCTCCACCGCGACGCGCTCGTCGTCGGTGAACTGCAGAGCACATACCTTGCGTGTGCCTCGCAAACGGGCGTCGTACCGCCCCATCACGAGGGCCTCGATGAGATCCCTTGCTTGCCGCATGATGGCTCCGTGGTTCCGGGTTACCAGTCTCGCCTTCGCGCCTTCGGCCAGCGAAGCAAGGGGCGTGCCCAGCTCGCCTCCGGGCTTGCGGGCCGGGCATCGGCGCGCATGTAGTAGCCATGCCAACTCCGATCGAACATTATGGTCTCATCGGTGACACGACGACGGTCGGTTTGATCTCGCGTAACGGCTCGCTCGACTGGCTGTGCCTTCCGCGCATCGACTCGGACGCGTGTTTCGCGAGGCTGCTCGGCCATGACGACCACGGTTACTGGACGCTCCGGCCAGCGACGAGGATACGAACCGTGGAGCGACGGTACCGGCCGGACACGCTGGTCCTCGAGACCGAGTTCATCTGTGACAGCGGACGGGCGCGGTTGATCGACTTCATGCCTCCGGGGGTCGTCGCGCACGATGCCGCCCAGGTCGACGAGGCCATCCAGGGTGTCGCCGCGCACGACGTCATCCGGATCGTCGAGGGGATCGAGGGCGATGTCCCGATGCACTCCGATCTGATCGCGCGGTTCGGCTATGGCCGCGTGATCCCCTGGATCCAGTGCGATGGAGGCCGGGCCACGCTCACGTCCGGACCGGCTGCGCTCGTGTTCCGCAGCCCTGCGCCGCTCGACCTCGACTGGGACGCCGCACGGCTGGAGGCGAGCTTCATCGTCCGCGCGGGGCAGCGCCTGCCGTTCACCCTCACCTTTTTCCCGTCGCACGAGCACGCCCCCGACCACCCCGTCGACGCGGAGCGGGAGCTCGCGCGAGCGGAGCATCACTGGCGAGCGTGGGCGAGCCGCTGTCCCTACCAGGGCCGCTTTCGTGACGCCGTGGTGCGGTCGCTCCTCACGCTGAAGGCGCTCACCTATGCGCCCACGGGCGGAATCGTGGCGGCGCCGACGACCTCCTTGCCGGAGGATCTCGGCGGCGTTCGCAACTGGGACTATCGCTACTGCTGGTTGCGGGACTCCACCCTCACGCTCGACGCGCTGATGCGCGGCGGGTACCTGGAGGAAGCCGAGGCGTGGCGCGACTGGCTCATGCGCGCGGTGGCCGGCGCTCCTGCGCAGCTGCAGATCATGTACGGCGTGGCCGGCGAGCACCGGCTCACCGAGATCGAGCTGCCGTGGCTCCCGGGATACGAGGAATCCAAGCCAGTGCGGATCGGCAATGGCGCATACGATCAGTTTCAGCTCGACGTCTACGGCGAGGTGCTCAACACGCTTTATGACGCCCACGTGCAGGGGCTGCCGGATCTGCCGCACACCTGGGACCCCATCGTGGAGATCGTCGACTTCGTCGAGAAGGCCTGGCAGCGGCCGGACGAAGGCATCTGGGAGGTCCGCGGGGCAAAGCAGCTACACTTCACGCATTCGAAGCTGATGGCCTGGGTGGCCGTGGATCGCGCCGTGCGCATGATCGAGGAGTTCGGAGCAGGCGGACAGCATCGACTGGGGCAGCGGACCCAGCGGTGGCGCGCGTTGCGCGAGGAGATCCGCAGCGACCTGCTCGCGCGCGGATTCAACGCGCGCATCGGCGCGTTCACGCAATCGTACGGCTCGGACGCGCTCGACGCCAGCGTGCTCCTGATACCGCACATGGGCTTTCTGGCCGCCGACGACCCGCGCATGCTGTCCACCGTCGCAGCGATCGAGAAGGGCCTCACCCGGGATGGTCTCGTCCTGCGCTACGCGACCGATACGGGGGTGGATGGACTGCCGGGCCACGAAGGGACGTTCCTGATCTGCAGCTTCTGGCTCGCCGACAACTACGCGATGGCCGGTCGCCTGGACGACGCGGAGGCGCTCCTCGATCGGCTGGTTTCGCTCCGCAATGACGTCGGCCTGCTCGCCGAGGAGTACAGCCCTGAGCTGGGTCGCCAGCTCGGCAATTTCCCGCAGGCGTTCTCTCACATCGGGCTCGTCAACACGGCTCACATCATCGACGCGAAGCGCGCCGGGAAGAAGGTGCACATTCCGTCCGCAGCGTAGTTTCGGCCACCAGCTTCAGGTGTGCAAATGCAGGACTGCCACAAGAGCTCGGAATTACACGGATTTTCGCAAGATGGGCGGGATCGTTGTAGAAATTGGTAGTAAAGAGGATGTTCACCGCGCAACGCGATCGATGCGAACGAAATCTCTTGACTTGACTGCCGGCACCTATTTTGTGCCATGTCTCACATATCTGGCCCCGCGTACCCGGACGGCGTCTTCGGGCCGCCGGCCGTCCGGGCCCCGCAACGTGGATCTCCGAGGCCTGGCGGCTCGCCGGCTTCGGCGACGGCTTGACGGAATCCCCCGATGGCTCCAGAAAGATCCTCCTAAATGCAAACGAAGACCATCCTGCCTGTCGTGGTTTTGACGGCCCTCGCCGTCGCGGCCTCCGGTTGCGGTAAGAGCGGCACCAGCGAGCGGTCCGGCGAGCGGTGGGCGACCACCGAGAACACCAACGTCGACCTCGACTTCGACAAGATCAACGAGGCGTACAAGACCGCCGAGGGGCCCGAGGACTTCGAGCGGCGCGTCAACGAGATCTACACGGGGAGCGAGGTCATCAGCGTGGCCGTGCAGGACCTGGACGCCAAGACGCAGGTCGTCACCGGGTTCTTCGACAAGAACAGCGACGGCGGCGTGCAGGACCCCGAGAAGGTGTTCACGATCCGCCGTGACGTCTCCGGCGAAGGCACCGCGCAGATCCAGACGTCCGGATACGGCGCCTACGGCTACTACCACTCGCCGTTGATGGGCATCGCGTCCGGCATGCTCCTCGGCTCGATGCTCTCGTCGGCGTTTCGCCCGAACTACGTGCCGGTCTACACGCAGCCGTACACAACGCCGCCCAATCGCGCGTCCGATCTCCGATCGCAGCGCGACTCGTACCGCGCCTCGAGCCCGTCCGGCGCCAACAACAGCAAGTCGTCGCAGACCGGGCGGCGCTACAACAACGCTGGCGGCAGCCGCTTCGGGAGCGGCAAGTCCGGCGCCGGCTCGCGCTTCGGCGTCCGCCGCGGCGAGCGCGGTCGCAGGCCCGAGCGCCTCGTCGCGTAACGGATACCGAAGAGCGCACCGCCCGCCGCGATGCAGCCCCTGCGAAGCATCTCGGAGCTCCCGTTCCGCGGCCGTCCCGCGCTGGAGCTGCTGAACCTCGAACAGCACCGCGACGAGCCGGACGTGGAGTCCACGCAGTTCGGCTGGTGCCGGGTGGCCGAGCTCTGGCTCGACGGCCGCGCGGATCGCGAGCCGCTCCGGGTGGCGGGCGCGCTCGTCGTGGCGGTGCACGCCGCGGACGAGCCGGAGGTGCTGCCCGATGACGTGGAGCTCGAGTTCTTCGTCGAGGAGGTCGCGAAGGACTACTCGGTGACCGTGCTCCTGTCGGCGTTCCTCGAGCGCTGGCTGCCGGCCGCGCTCTCCGACGAGCGCGCCATCGTGCTCGCCATGTGCAACCCCCACGCCGCGCGCATCCGCCGGCCGAAGGCGGCGGGGCTCACCCCCGTGTACTACGCCGACGGCGACGTCGACGCGTGGCTCGACACCGACGAAGACGGTCGCCGGCACATCCGCCTCGAGGCGGAGGCCTGGCACAGCGCGGAGTGAGACGATGTTCGATGGACGCAGACAGCCGGTCGTGTCGCGCGAGCAGAAGCTGGTTTATGCCGGCATCTACGTGCTGAAGAAGATGGACCTGAAGCCCGCCGACGGAGGCATGGAGATGCCCCTCGTGATGCCGTCCGAGCTGAGCCCGCTGGAGGACGTCCTGCAGGAGCTCGTGAACGCGGACCTCGTGGAGGTCAACCGCCGCAAGGCGCGGTTCGAGCTCACCAAGAAGGGGCTCGCCTACCTCGGCGAGATCATCGACGAGGCGGAGGCGCTCGTCGACGAGTTCGACGACGAGTCGCTCGAGGACGCGGTGGCCGAGCTCCGCAGGCGAAACGTGGACGTGCTGCGGGCCCGCTTCCTGTGGGGCTGGTACGACGGCGAGCTGGACGATCTCGTGCTCTTCCAGCAGCGCCGGGGCGCGACGACGGTCGAGCCGTGGTGGGCAGACTACCTCATGAGCGACGCATTCTACGAAGCGCTGCTCCGCGACTTCGCCTGAGCGAGGGGGCGCGCGGGCGCACGTCGTCGCGGCGCGGCCTGAGCTAGCGCTCGGAGCGCACCGGCGTACGATGCGCTCCGGCCGCATACGGAAATTCCGCTATGGGCCAGGAGAGCGCGACCATGCTCGACGAATTCGATCCTCCGTCCAGAGGCGCCGCACCATCCATTCGCAAGCCTCCACCGCGCGCCCGCGGCTATCCGGTGATCGGGCTACTTCCGGGGCTGGTGCGGGACGCGCCAGGCCTCTTCCGCCGGCTCGCGGGGCAGCACCCGGGCGCGCTCATCGAGCTCGACCTCGGCCCCGCCAGAGCCTACCTGGTGACGCACCCCGATCAGGCCCAGTACATATTCAACGACAACTGGCGCAACTTCACCAAGGAAGGCGGGATGTGGAGGCCCATCGCGAGGCTCCTCGGCAACGGCCTCGTCACGGCCGGAGGCGACGAGTGGCTCCGGAACCGCCGGCGCATGCAGCCGCTGTTCGCGCCGCGGCAGCTCGCGAGCCTGGTCGATCTCATGGTCGATGTCGTCGAGAGCGACCTGCCGCGGCTCGAGCAGCAGGCGCGCACCGGCGCCGCCATCGACATGGACAGGGAGATGATGCAGCTCACCCAGCGCGTCATCCTCGCGACGATGTTCAGCGCCAGCATCTCCCCCCGGGAGACCGACAGCCTCGGCGAGGCGATCGGCGCCGCATTCCAGACGATCAACGCGAGGATGTTCTTCTACTTCATGCCCGAGCGCCTGCTCCCGGGCGAGCGCGCGCTCAGGGACGCGATCTCCAGGATCGACGCGTCGATCCTGCGCCTCGTCAGGGAACGCCGCAGCGGCGGGGAAGAGCGGGACGACCTCCTCTCGCTGCTCCTGCGCGCGCAGGACGAGTCCGGCTCCGGGATGGACGACCGCCAGCTCCGGGACGAGCTCGTCACCATGTTCGTCGCCGGCAACGAGACGACGGCGATCACGATGACCTGGCTCTTCTACCTGCTCGACAGGCACCCCGAGATCGAGCGCAAGCTCCGCGCGGAGCTCGAGGAGGTCCTCGGCGACAGGCGGCCGACAGCCGCCGATCTGTCAAAGATGGACTACACGAAGAGGGTGATCCTGGAGGCGATGCGCGTCTATCCACCCTCCTGGCTCCTCCCGCGCATCGTGAAGGAGGACGACCAGATCTGCGGCTATCCCGTGCCCGCCGGCGCGATCGTCATCGTCAGCCAGTACGTCATGCACTACGATCCGGCCTTCTGGGAGGCCCCCGCGGTGTTCGACCCCGAGCGCTTCACCCCCGAGCGCTCGGCCTCCCGCCCGCGCTACTCGTTCATGCCGTTCGGCGGTGGACCGCGGCAGTGCATCGGCAACCTGTTCTCGATCATGGAGGCGCAGATCCTGCTCGCCGTCCTGCTGAGGCGGCTCCGCGCGCGCCTCTTGCCCGGTCACCCGGTGTCGCCCCAGGCCATGACCACCTTCCGGTCACGCCATGGCCTCAAGATGACGCTCCACCCCGTCTGACCGCATTGTCCGCCAGACCATCGCGTTCAAGGCCACCGTGGAGCCGGGGGCGAGCGCCATCGTGCCGATCGTGCTCGCGTGGAAACTCCCGGTCACACAGTCAGGCTCAGGGGACAGGGGGAAGAGCGCAGAGAGCGCCAACAAACGATGGGTGGCTCGCATACCGTACCTCGTGGATCCACGAGGTCCGAACAGGATCCGAAAGTCGAGCTTCCCATCATGGATCGGGTGACCGCCAGGTTCCGTGCGGGAGGCGCGCGGTCGCGGCGAGGGGGCCTGCGGAGCACCGCGGACAACTACGCCGCTGGGGCACGCCTGGCGCGACCGCAACGACCCGCGTCACGTGCGGGAGGCGCCGTTCAAGCTCAGACCGCCGGAGCCTGGCGCTCAGTTCATGAGCCGCGAGCCAGCCGGAGCCCGCCGCTCCGGCCTTGGCGTGGAGAGCGGACCAGCATGGTGGTGGACCATCTTCCATTGGCTGTCTTCGAGGATGAAAATGTTCGTCGCGCACAGGTGTGCAGGCTCGTCGCCGTCGGCCTCGAGGCACGTGACGAAGGCGAATTCGCCGAACAGGTGCGCCACGGCGCCTTGGCAGCGCAGGCGTAAGGGCGAGCTTTGGTGCAAGATCTGGCGCCAGCTCTCGAGCACGCTGGCGCGCCCCGAGAGCGCCTGCATACCGGGATGGGCGCAGGCCACGGGCGTCCGCTTGGACCACACCTCGCGCATCGCCTGGTGATCCCCGGAGCGGAACGCCTCGTAAAAGGCCTCGTTTGCGACCAGAACGAGCCGTTTCGCTTCGACGCTCTCCTCGACGCTCATGCAGAAACAATGCTCCCCGGCCGGCTCTGATGCAAGAGCTTCGAAGACGACCCGCGGGACGACGCAGCGGCCGGCCTCCGGAGAGCTCGGCGGCGGTGGGCGCCAGCGGGTCCTCTCGCGAAGCCCACGAATGGCTCGGGCGGCGTGCACACGCCGAACTCGCCCCCTCCCGTGTGGAGCGCGGCGCGGAGCCAGGTGCCGTCGGGATAGCCAGGGCGGTAGTCGCCAATCGCCACGTCGTCGAGCTGGCGGACTCCGCGGTGGCCACCGGGCAGGGCCTCAAGACACGCCAAGCGACCCGTCACGGCTCGGATCGACCGCGCGACCCCGCCACCGGCGCGGAGGTGAGCGCGCCGGACTCGCTGCGCGTCACGAGCCTGTCCCCGTCGCTGTCGAGCGCCTTCAGCATCTCGCCGACGACCACCTCGGACGGCGTCTCGGAGGTCGCCCTCGAGACAGCCGCCCTCAGCTCCTCGGCCGAGATGCGGCCATCGCGGTCGGCGTCGATCGCCTCGAAGGTGCCGAGCTGGCGCCAGAGCTCCACGGCGAACGACTCGGCCAGGACGAGCTTCGGCTCGCGGCCGCTGTCCACCGGCGGCACCTCCTCCGGGTGTTCCTTGGCGAAGCGGGCCAGCGGAGCGATGTCATCCATGCCGCCGAGGAGCGCGCGCGGGAGGGCGATCCGGTACGCGCGGTCGTCGACCAGCGGGAGGCCGCCGATCGCGGTCAGGACGCCTCGGTCATCGGTCGCCATGCGATCGTCGATCTGGAGGTAGCCGGCGTGCTGGGCGGGGGCGCGCGACCGCGACGCGGCGACGGCCTCGCGGACGACGCGGCCGGGCATGCGGACCACCACCACCTCGTTGCTGAAGGGCACCTCGGCCTTGAGATCCCCGTAGGTGAAGCGCTCACGGTACTCTCGACCGCCGCGGATGCCGCCGCCGTTGAACAGGCACCCGTCCGCCTCGACCGCGTCCCGGATCCGCGAGCAGAGGAGCGCCCCGAGCGAGGTCTGCCGCGTCCGCGTCCCGACGGACGACAGCGCGCTCCCCGGCGGGAGCCGGAGGAGGGTGGCCGCGTCGAGGTCGCGCACGAGCTGCATGTGGCGGTCCACGCGCGCGCGCATCGCCGGATCCTCGGGATAGCCGCCGACGTCCTCGATCCGGACGGTGACCGCGGGCAGGTCAGGCACGCCGGCAGGCGGCGCCTCGGCAGGCCACGCGAGATCGATGACGGCCGCGCTCGCCGCGTCGGTGCCAGCCTTGACGACCCAGCAGCCGTCGACGTCGTCGAGGAGCACCTCGTGCTCGTGGCCGCCGAGGATCACGGGAAAGCGCGGGTCGCGCTGCATCCGCGCGAGCGCGAGGTCCTCGCCGCGGCTCTGGTGCGTTATCGGGATCACGCAGGCGCAGCCCTCTTCGTGGACGAGCCGACGGGCCCAGAGGACGGCCGTCTCGTTGGCCGGCGCGATGGGGATCCCCCCGAACGCGCCCCGCCGGTACAGGCCCTGCACGTGGACGAGCAGGCCGAGGAGGCCGACCCGGACCGTCCGCCCGCCGGGGCTCGAGACGGCGAGGATCTCGTGCGTGGGCAGCGCCGGAGCGAACGAGGGCATGTTGGTGTTGAGCCACGTGCCCTGAAACTCCTGCACCCGCGCCATGAGCTCGTGGAGCTCCACGTCGGCCTCGTGGTTGCCGAAGATGGTGTGCGTGATCGGCACCGCGTTCATGCAGTCGACCATGCCCCTGCCGTGATCGAGGCTCGAGAGGAGGCTCGGCGCGAGGAAGTCGCCGGCCATCACCGCGATGAAGCGATCCGCCGGCCCGGCGGCGTGATGCCTGACCAGGCTCGCGAGGCGCGGGAGGTTGTCGAGCGAGTAGACGTCGTTCACGCAGACGATCCGCAGAGAGGGGCCTCTGGGCGTGCCTTGGTCGCCGGCGGTCATGTCCCCTGAAGATAGCCCAGCGCGCGGGCCCGCGCTCTCCGCGCACATCGGCGTCAGAGGGCGACGCGCTCGGGAACGCTCTCGAAGGAGAACACCCGCCAGGCATGCGGCTGGCCAGGGCGCGTTGACTCCGTCGCAGCGCCGTTCGTGAACTCCGCGACGACGCCGCGCCAGAACTCGAGGGCCGCTGCGTTCCCCTCGGAGACGCGCACGGTCCACTTGCCCGGAATGCGCTGCCAGAGGAGGACGGCCGCCCGGCGGCCCACGCCGGAGCGGCGGTATCGCCGCAGGACGAAGAACTCGGCGATATCGAGGACGTCCGGGTCAGCCGCCGCCGGCGAGCCCCGCGTCGCCAGGACGAACCCCGCGACGCGGCCGCCACATCGAAGGACGAAGGCGAACCGGCGGTCCCGCTCGGACCCGTAGAGAGGGAGCTTGTCGTAGCCGAAGCGCCCGTCCGCCCTCAACTCTATGCCGGGGAACACGTCGCTGAGATCGTGAATGTACAGCTCGAGGAGGTTGGACAGCAGCAGGGCATCGGACGACATCGCCTCATCGAGAACAACTGTATTGGAATCCGCCATGGCAACTCCTCTGGCCTGCTCAAACCCCATTGCCGGCCTGCGTCGAACGCCGGCAGGACGAGACCGCAGCGTAACAGGACGCTTGGTTGAAGCGCCAGGGGGAGAGGGCGAGCCGCTTTTCGTGGAGACCGGATGAACGCGGCGCTCCTGTCGAGCAACGAAGCCGCCATGTCCGAAACCATTGAACGCCGTGGCGTGAGCCCCAGGGGTCGCCCCTGGAGGGCTTCCGCCCTGACCATCGCGGCCCTTGCCGGCCTCACCGCGTGCGAGCCCATCGGGCGCGGCGGGGGCAACGGCGGCGCAGAAGGCACAGGCGGCAGCGGCGGCTCGCCGGGGGCGAGCAGCGGCGGCGTCACGGAGGGAGCGGGTGGCTCGAGCGGCGACGGCGGCGCACCCGGCACCGGCGGCGACGGCGGCGCACAAGGCACCGGCGGCGGCGGCGGCGCACAAGGCACCGGTGGTGCGCCTGGCACCGGCGGCGACGGCGGCGCACAAGGCACCGGCGGCGGCGGCGGCGCACAAGGCACCGGCGGCAGCAACTCGACGGGCGGCCCCCCGCCAGTCACGTGCGTGCCGGGCGCGGTCGTCGCCTGCTACACCGGCCCTGCCGGGACGAACGGTATCGGGCGCTGCGCTTCCGGGACGCAGACCTGCCGCCCCGACGGCTTCGGCTACGACGCGTGCGCAGGCGAGGTGACGCCCGCCCCGGAGCGCTGCGCCACGCCAGAGGACGAGAGCTGCGACGGCGAGCCCCACTGCGCTCAGCCGCCGCCGTGGGCGCGGGGCTTCGGCGGCCCTGCCAGCGACGAGGGCTGGTCCATCGCGAGCGACGCCCACGGCAACTACTACGTCTCGGGCTCCTTCAGAGGGACCGTCGACTTCGGTACCGGCCCTCTGACCAGCGCCGGACAGGCGGATATCTTCCTTCTCAAGCTCGATCCCTCGGGCTCGGTGCTCTGGAGCAAGCGCATCGGGATCGAGCGCGACGAGCGCGGAGGCGCCGTGACCGTCGACGAGAACGGCAACGTCTTCCTCACCGGGAGGTACGAATCCACGCCCGGGCTGCCGGGGCTCGATCTGGGCGGATGTCCCCTCCCCATCGAAGACATAACCCCGCAGACGACCTTCTTTGTGGCCCAGTTCGATCCCGACGGCAACCACATCTGGAGCGATGGCCCCTATGCGTTTCCGAATGTGCAGTCCGTAGAGCAGATCGCCGTCGATGCTCTTGGCGATATGTACGTCGTCTACCTCCAGTGGCAGACCGCCTACCTCGTGAAGATCGACGCCGCGAGCAAGGCCCTCCTCTGGAGGGAGACAGTACCCGTAAGCTTCCCCTACGGCGCGCGGCTCGCGCTCGACAGCGCCGGCAACGCCGTGGTGGTGGCGACCGCGGGCGCGGGCGCCGCTCCCATCGTTGCGAGCACGTTCGTCGTCTCCAAGTACGCTCCGACGGGCGATGTGCTCTGGGTGCAGGCTTTCGAATCCAGCTCGGACCCTTTGTTCGGCGGCGGCGTGACGGCGCACGCGGTGGCGATCGATGCTGCGGACGAGATCTTCGTGACAGGCGTGACGGATGGATCCATCGATTTCGGCAGCGGGACCCTCCCCGTCGGCTCCGTCCTCGTCAAGCTGGATGCCGCAGGCGAGCCTATCTTCGGCCGCTCGGTCCGCTTCGGCGGCAGGATCGTGCTCGATCCCGCCGGCGACATCATCGTCGCCGGTCGCGGCCTTTCGAAGATCGATGCGAGCGGGATGGAGCTCTGGTCGATCAACTTCAATGCCGACGTGCAGGATATCGCCCTGTCCCCCAACGGCATGGTCGCCGTCGCGGGCAGCGCGTTCGGCCCCGTGGACTTCGGAACCGGCCCGATCACCTATGGAGGAGGAGGGCATGCCGACGCCTACGTCGCTGCCTTCAACCCGCCGATGAGCGGCGGCGGCGGCGGCGGCGGCGGCGCAGGGTCGACCGGCGCAGGTGGCGGCTCGACCGGCGGCGACCCGCCTGCGACGTGCGTGCCCGGCTCGGTCGTCGCGTGTTACACCGGCCCGGCCGGGACCCGGGGCGTCGGGCGCTGCGCTCCTGGCACGCAGACATGCCTCCCCGACGGTGCCGGCTACGGTCCCTGCGCAGGCGAGGTGACGCCCACCGGAGAGGTCTGCGCGACACCGGAGGACGAGGATTGCGACGGCGAACACATTTGTCCTTCGCAGCCGCCGTGGTCCCGAGGCTACGGCGGCACCGGCGCCGACGTGGGCTGGTCCATCGCGAGCGACGCCGCCGGCAACTACTACGTCACCGGCTCCTTCGAAGGTGCCGTCGACTTCGGCGCCGGAGCTCTGACCAGCGCCGGCCTCACGGACGTGTTCCTCCTCAAGCTCGATCCCACCGGCGCTTTGCTCTGGAGCAAGCACTTCGGCGGCAGCTCCAATGAGACCGGCCGAGCCGTCGCCGTCGATGGAAGCGGCAACGTCTTGCTGGCCGGCACCCACGTTCCCGACGGGTGGTCGCGCCTGACCTTCGGCGGCTGCGAGTTCCTGTCCCCTACCTATGTCGAAGAGGTCTTCGTCGCCAAGCTCGACCCCGAGGGGAATCACATCTGGAGCCGGGGGTCCGTCTCGTCAGACCCGCACTTTGGCCAGCGCTTCGAACAGCTCTCCGTCGACACGCTCGGCAATGCCTATGTGACGTCTTTTACCCCGGGTGCGGGCGAGTCGACTGCCTCCCTGGCGAAGCTGGACGCCGCAGGAAGCCTGCTCTGGAGCAAGCCTCTCACGGCGGCGATCCCGACCCACGACGACTACCAGAACCAGAACGACAACGTTCTCCTCGCGGTCGACGGCGCCGGCGACGTGATCACGGCGAGCGCGTCCATCTCCGGTCACCCGTCCTGCCCCTGCGCTCACCGGTTCACCGTCCAGAAGCACACCCCGACCGGCGACGTCGTCTGGAGCCGCCAGCTCGGTCCCTCGGAGCTCTCCGAGACAGACATCGGAGCGTCGGCCCTCGCGCTGGCGGTCAATGCCGACGAAGAGGTCCTCGTGACGGGCTACACGGACGGAACCGTCGACTTCGGCGGCGGCGTGCTCCCCGAGGGGCCGGTGCTCATCAAGCTGGACGCCGCGGGCGAGCACGTCTTGAGCCGCTCGATCCCCTTCGGCGACGCGCTCGCCCTGGATCCCTCCGGGAGCATCGTCATCGCCGGGGACGGGCTCTCCAGGCTCGACGCGAGCGGGACGACGCTCTGGACGAGCAGCTTCGACGCGAGCGCAAAGACCATCACCATCTCCCCGAACGGTACGATCGCTGTCACCGGCGCTGCCGAGGGAGCCACGGACTTCGGGACCGGGCCGATCCCCTACGCGGCCGGCACCGACGTCTTCGTCGCCACGATGAGCCCCTGAGCGCCGCCGCACCATCGAGGCGCAGAGAATTCTCCGAACGACTACCCGAAGGTACGCACCTGCGCGGAGCGCTACGGCATCGTGATCGCGTCGGCGCCCGGGACGGGCCGGAGCTCGATCTCGGCGAAGCGGCGATGGGTGAAGCTGAGCTGGATGCGAAAGGGCGAGGTGGAGAGCACGGTGGCCTTGGCGCCGCACGCCTCATCGCCGGTCCCGAGGACCGTCCGAGAGCGGCCGCCGGATAGGGCGCCATCGTTGCTGAGGCACGAGGTCTGGTTGATCCCGCTCTTCTGGGACCAGAGGAAGACACCGAAGCCCTTCTCTTGACCCTCGGGCGGGGGGTACGCCTCGTCGACGTACTCGAACATCCCGACGTGCAGCTGGGCCCCGTAGAAGCCCGTGATGCTACCATCCCGCTCGAGGAGCCCGGTGGGGCCGCACACGCCGTAATCGAGCTCGTTCGTGCTCCGTCTGTACACGATCGTGCCCACGTCGAGCCCTTCACAACCGCCGAAGGGGTCCGTCAGCTCCACCGCACCAGAAGGTGTGCCCGTCACGTCGACGAAGCTACCGAGCGGGGTGGGCGCGGGCGGCGTCGGCGCCGGATCCCCCGCGCAGAGCGGGACCATGGTGGGGATCGTAGCCTGGGTCGGCCCCGGCTCTGGCAATCGATTACCCCAGCACCAGAGACGGTCGTTCTCCAGCACCGCGCACGGCGTGATCCCGAGCGTCACCCGTTTCGCCTTGCCGGCCCAGAGATCCACGTCGACGAAGGTCGTGCGATCGACGTAGGCGTCGTTGCCCAGCTCCCCGTCGCCGCCGCGTCCCTGGCAGCGAATGCCGCCCTCCAGCGTGACGTAACACTGGTTGAAGATCGCCTCCGCGTAATCGGCGGCAGAGACGTCCGGCACCGGCACCGGCACCGGCGCCGCGAGGCAAGGGCCCGCGTCGTTCTCGTCGCCGACCCCGCAATAGACCGCGTCTGATTCCGTCACCGCGCAGCCCTTTCGGAGCGAGACGACGCGCTCCCCTCCGAAGTCCAGCTGCACCGGGGCGCAGGACTCGTGGCTTGGGCCCGCGCAGTGGACGGCGCCGCCCTCGTCGAGACCGCACACCGACCACGGCGCCACGCTGATGTCCGTGATCCGCGCGCCGTCACCGAGCGCCATGAATTGCCACGCGTCGAGCTCGTCATCCCAGCAGGACACGTCGCTGTCGTCGCGCAGCACGCAGAACCAGTTGTCGTTCTGGATCGAGACCTTCCTGATCCCGGCCGGCGTGTCGGGGAACCGGACGGGCTCTCGCTCGGTGTTGGCGGCGGCGCGCGCGTCACGGATGGGGTCGGGCTCGTATTCTCCCCAGTAGAAGAGCTCAGCGGCCTGGTTCACGGCCAGCGTCTCGCCGGAGTACGCCCGCGCGCCGTGATCGGCTATGCCTCCGTGCGGGCGTCGCCCAGGTAGTAATCGCGCTGCGCCGGATAGTAGTCGGCGAAGCTGGGCAGCGGCTCACCGAGCCGGGAGGCGACGAGCATGTCGAGGTAATACTCCCAGCCCGGCCCTGTATCGCCGGCGAGCGCGGGATCGGTGAGGTGCTGGACGAAGGTGAGCTCGGTCGTCTCGCCCTTCGCCGCGAGCGACAGCTCGAGCCGCCACTCGCCGTAATCGTCCTTCGTCGCGAGCGCGACGCGATGCGGCGGCTCGCACGCGTCAATCGAGACGTCGCACCACGGCGCCCCCTGCTCGAACGCCATCTGGAGGCGCACCGTCTTGCCGGACCCCGCCTCCCCCTCCCACGGGCCGATCCAGCGCGCCGTGCTCTCGGAGGCGGTGACGCTCTGCCAGACGTCTTCAATGGGAGCGCGAAAGCTGCGCGTGATGACGAGATCGGCGCCTGTCGCCGTGCTCCGGACGCGGCCGGTGGGTCGGGGGCTCATGCTGTCTCCTTCTTGCGTTTCGTTTCGTTGCTGGATGGGGTCGCGGTCACCATGCGCCGCTGTCGGCCGACGCGGTGCACCTCGGTCTCGAGCGCGTCAAAACGGCGGTGCCACGGGCTCTCGGCGTGCAGCTCTCGCAGGAACGCCTCGATCTCGGCGAGCGCACCGAGCTCGAGGCGGTACTCGCGCTCGCGGCCGCACTGGACGTCGCGCACCAGGCCCGCCTCGCGCAGCACGCGCAGGTGCCGGCTGACCGCCGGGCGGCTGACCGGAAACGCGCCGGCGATGCTGCCGGCCGTGGCGCTGCGGTCGCGCAGCATCCGCAGGATCTCCCTCCGGATCGGATCCGCCAGCGCCTGGGCAACCGCGTCCATCGACGTGATGCGTAACCGATCTGTTACGCGTCGTCAAGCCGCACGGCGCACCCCGGCATGCGGAGTTGACGCACCGGCGTGCCCGACGTGAGCGTCCATCCAATGGGCGCCGCCCGCGTTCCGCCAATGCAACCATCGATCCTGCGGCGCGGCTCCGGCGGGGCACGAATGCAGGGCCGCGCGCATCGATAAATACAAACAACACTTGATTCCAGGGCGCCGCCATGCGGTTCTATGCTGAGGGGATATCTCCCCTTTACCCCGCAAGGAGGTCAGGATGGTCCTACATCGTCATCCACGCTCTCTCAGTTCCCTGCTCATCACCGCCACCGTTTTCGTGTGCCTCTTGGTCGGGCACCGGGCGGAGGCGGCTCCGTCGTATACGCTCTTCGAGAGCGGCCAGGTGAGGCCGCTCGCACTCTCGCCCGACCGCACGCTGCTGCTCGCGGCCAATACACCCGACAACCGCCTGGAGATCTTCCGCGTCACCTCGAGCGGCCTCTCGCACCTCTCCTCCGTGAGCGTGGGCCTCGAGCCCGTCGCCGTCGCCGCGCGCAGCAACGACGAGGTGTGGGTCGTCAATCACCTCTCGGACAGCGTCAGCGTCGTCGACGTGTCCTTTCCCTCACGCCCGCGCCTCGTGCGCACGCTCCTCGTCGGGGACGAGCCGCGCGACATCGTCTTCGCAGGCCCGGGTCGCTCGCGCGCGTTCATCACCGCGGCCCACCGGGGCCAGAACGCGCCGTTCGATCCGCAGCTGACGACGCCCGGGGTCGGCCGCGCGGACGTCTGGGTGTTCAACGCGAACGCGGTCGTGAATGACGCGTCGCTCGGCGGCGCGCCCCTCACGATCCTCACCTTCTTCACCGACACGCCGAGGGCGCTCGCGGTCAGCCCTGACGGGGCCTCGGTCTACGCCGCGGGCTTTCACACCGGCAATCGCACGACCGCCGTCCACCGCGTGCTCGTGGAGGAGGGCGGCGGACTGCCGCCGCCGATCACCAACTTCCTCGGCGAGCCGCAGCCGTCGACATCGCTCATCGTCCGCCACGACGGCGACCACTGGGTCGACACCCTCGGCCGCCCCTGGGACGACGAGATCAGGTTCTCGCTGCCGGACAAGGACGTCTTCGTCATCGACGCCATGGCCAGCCCCCCGCACCAGCGCCCCGGCAGCGCCGGCTTCTTCACCGGCGTGGGGACCATCCTCTACAACATGGTCGTCAACCCGGCGAACGGGAAGGTCTATGTCTCCAACACCGAGGCGTTCAACCTCGATCGCTTCGAGGGCCCGGGCACCTTCGCCGGCTCGAGCGTCCGAGGGCACCTGCACGAGAGCCGGATCACCGTGCTCGGCGGCGGCGCGGCCCTGCCGCGGCACCTGAACAAGCACATCGATTACACGACGTGCTGCGCCCCCGTGCCCAACCCGGAGAACGCGAAGAGCCTGGCCACGCCGGTCGATATGGCGGTGACCAGCGACGGCTCGAAGCTCTACGTCGCCGCGTTCGGGTCGAGCAAGATCGGGGTCTTCACGACGACCGAGCTGGAGAGCGACACCTTCACGCCGAGCCTGGCGAGCCAGATCCCGGTCAGCGGCGGCGGGCCGAGCGGGCTCGCGCTCGATCAGCCGCGCGGCCGGCTGTACGTGCTCACGCGCTTCGACAACTCCATCTCGATCATCAACACCGTGACGCGCGCCGAGACCGCGCACCTCGCGCTCCACAACCCCGAGCCGGAGAGCGTGGTCCGCGGGCGGGTGTTCCTCCACGACGCGAGCTTCACGTCGAGCCACGGCGACTCGTCGTGCGCGAGCTGCCACGTGTTCGGCGATCTCGACAGCCTGGCCTGGGACCTCGGCAATCCGGACGCGACCACCCAGACGAACGCTGGGCCGTTCACGAGCATCAACCCGCCGTTCCCCGCCGACACCACGCTGAAGCCCATGAAGGGGCCGATGACGACCCAGAGCCTGCGCGGGATGGCCAACCACGGGCCGATGCACTGGCGCGGCGACCGCACGGGCGGCAACGACGAGCCCACCGCGCAGCCGGACAGCGGGTCCTTCGACGAGCGCGCGGCGTTCAGGCGATTCCAGGCCGGCTTCACCGGCCTGCTCGGCCGGGACGCGCCCATCCCGGACGACGACATGGAGGCGTTCACCGACTTCATCCTCCAGCTGACGTATCCGCCGAACCCGATCCGGAATCTCGACAATTCCCTCACCGCCGACCAGCAGGCCGGGCGCGATCACTTCGTCCGCGAGGGCGTCGACGGCACGTTCTCATGCGCGTCCTGCCACAGCCTGGACCCCGACGCGAACGCCGACGTCGGCGAGCCTTTCCCCGGCTTCTTCGGGTCGGACGGCTCGAGCGTCGGACAGGAGAACGGTCAGAGCTTCAAGAACCCTCACCTGCGCAACATGTACCAGAAGGTCGGCATGTTCGGCATGGCCGCGGTCCCGAGCCTCTTCCACCCCGGAGACAACGAGTTCATGGGCGACCAGATCCGCGGCTTCGGGTTCATGCACGACGGGGTCATGGACACGCTCTTCCGCTTCCACCAGGCGATCGGGTTCGAGGAGAGCGGCTTCACGCCGAACGGCTTCCCGCTCGACGCCTCCGGGGTGATCCTGCGCCAGCAAGCGGTGGACTTCATGCTCGCGTTCGACACGAACCTCGCGCCGATCGTCGGCCAGCAGGTCACGCTCGGCGCGCACAACGCGGCGGCGGCCTGGCCGCGGATCGACCTGCTCCTCGATCGCGCCGAGGTCGGGGAGTGCGACCTCGTGGCGAAGATCCCGTTCTTCCTCGAGGAGATCGGGATGCTCTATGCAGGAGGTGGCCAGTTCACCACCGATCGGAGCGCGGCCCCGCCGGTGAGCGACGTCGGCCTGCGCTGGTTCTCCGTGCTCACCGGGCACCGGGTGACGTACACCTGCACGCCGCCCGGCTCGGGCCCGCGGAGCGGCGTCGACCGCGACGGCGACGGCGTTCGCGACGGCGACGAGCGCGACGCCGGCACGGATCCGGCGGATCCGTCGAGCCCCGGCTGAGCGGGCGGCGCGGCGCGGCGCCTCAGCCGCGCCGCGCCTCGCGCATGCACCAGCGCAGCGCCTCTTTCAGGCTGCGCAGCGTGCATACCTGCGAGAGATCGAAGCCCAGCCCGACCATCGTCTGCGCGACCGGCGGGCGGATGCCGGTGACCACGGCCCGGCAGCCGAGCAGCGTGAGCCCATTGGTGATCTTGATCAGGTGCTGCGCCGTGGTCGTGTCGACCGAATCGATGCCGGTGAGGTCGAGGATGGCGAAGGCCGCCTGCCGCTCCACGACGGCCGCGAGCAGCGACTCCATCACCATCGCCGCGCGATCCGCGTCGACCGCGCCGATCAAGGGCACGATGAGCACGTCCTGCCAGACCTCGATGATCGGGCTCGACAGCCGTGCGATCGACTCCTGCTGATCCCGGGTGAGCCGCAGCTGCTCCCGCAGCTGCTGCTCGACGCGGCGCTGCTGCGTGATGTCCTCGCTGATGGCGCCGACGCCGATGATCTCGCCGAGCACGTCCTTCTGGGGGACGAACCGGGTCCGCCAGACGCCGTCTTGCCGGTGCTGCTCGGCGTGCGCGACCTCGCCGGAGAGGGCGCGCTGGAAGGCCTCGCGCACGTCGTCCGTGTCGCCGCAGAGCTCGACCATGTGCTTGCCCAGCCCGTTTCGCTCCATCGCGCCGACCTGCGCGAGCGCCCCGCCCTGCGCCACCACGCAGACGCCGTCCTTGTCGAACGCCCAGATGATGATCGGCATGCTGCTGATGCACGCGCGGAGCAGCTCCGCCTGCGCGGCGAGGTTGACGTGGTCGGCCAGGTTGATGCCGAACGTCTGCACGCCATCGATCTCGCCGTCCTCGCCGCGGCGGGGCGCGTAGTGCACGATCCAGTGCACGCCGTCGGCCACGGTGTCCATGCGGACCGTCTCGCCGGCGAGCGCGCGCTTGCACAGCTCGTGGACCTGCGCGCCCTCGCCGTAGAGCTCGAGCATGGTCTTTCCGACGAGCTGGCCCGACTTGAGCCCGAGGTTCACGAGCCCGTTGCCGTCGGAGACCTGGAGCGTGCCCGCCCGGTCGCAGGCCCAGATCACCGCATCCATGGTCTGGAACACGTCGACGAGGACGCGCGCCTGCGTCTCCCACGCCTCGCGATCGGGCTTCACGGCGGCCCAGAGCGCCGTGTCGTCGGCGCGCCACAGGGTCCATCGCAGCGGGGTGGTCTTGCCGCGGGCGTCCACGAGGCGCGCCGTCGCGGAGACGCTGCCCGCGGCGGCGCGCGCGGCCGTCATCCGCGCCGTCAGCTCGCCGCGATCGTCCTCGTGCACGCGCTCGAGGACCCGCCCGGGAGGACCGACGCGCTGCTCCCAGGGTGGGTTACAGGCGACCACCTCCCCCGTGCCGGAGAGCAACGCCATCGGCATGGGCGTGCCGTTCAGCAGCGTCGTACACGAGATCGAGGTGAGCCTGTTATCCATTGCTTCCTTGCAACAAGGCCAGAGGTGGCGAGCCCGGCGCGCTCCCAGGCCTCTCGCGATGGGTGTAGAACCGAGCTCGGGTCACCGTCGAGACACCAGGTGCGAACAGGTAGGAGACTGCCGGGAGGACCTTGGTTCTGGGACGGTCGAGCACTAGCTACAAAGCGAGCCGTGCTCCGGTGATATCATTTGACAGCGCGTGGGCGCCAGCTCCATCGCTGTGAGGGGCACCGGCATCCGGGTGGTGGCCCGCCCGGACCGGGGAGGGCGACATGAAGGCGGGAGTCGCGCGCCCGGTCTCCTGTCTTCCTGCAGGAGCTCACGATGGGCGTATCGGCTCCGCGAGCCAGCGAACCAGCGCCTCGCCCTCGAGATCGAGCAATGCATCCTCGACCTCGCACGGGCCGATCGCGCGGGCTCGCTCGAGGATCGAGCGCTCTTCTTCGGCCGTCGGTCGTCGCCCGAGCCGCCGCGCGAAGAGGCGGCCGAGCAGCTCGGCGATCGCCTGCTGCTTGCCACGCTCCTCTCCGCGCAGCTCGCCGCGTTGCTCGCCTCGTTGCTCTCCGCGCAGCTCGCCTCGCAGCTCGCCTCGCAGCTCGCCTCGCTGCTCTCCT
Source organism: Sorangium sp. So ce1014 (assembly GCF_051521505.1). Lineage (NCBI taxonomy): Bacteria > Pseudomonadati > Myxococcota > Polyangiales > Polyangiaceae > Sorangium > Sorangium sp. So ce1014. The sequence goes on along the minus strand of NZ_CP150356.1, from coordinate 11,874,845 downwards.
CGTCGCTCGGCCTCGATGATCATCTCCCCGATGATCGGCGTGCGCCGGAGCAGCCCCTCTTCCTTGTCCTCCACCATGATGATGAGCTCCTTCAGCAGATTATGCCCCCAGGGATCGATGGTCGCCATCACCAGGAGCGCCGTGTACAGCTCGGCCCGCTCCTCGACGGTCGTCGCCCCCGCGTGGATCTCCGCGACCACCTCCTTCAGCGCCGCCGCGGTCGCGTTACGTGCAAGCGGGGTGAATACCAGCCAGAGCACGCTGCCGCGCGCCCGGAGCTCGCCGACCGTGCGCTGGTAGACGGCGTCGACGCGGAAGTGCGTGCCGCTGAACGGCCGCCCCGGCCAGGCGGTGCGGCGCTGGCCGGTCGCCGGCAACCGCCGGCTGCGGCCCGACAGGACCACGGCGACGCTCTCGATCGGCGGCACCGGCTCCCCGGGGCCTTCGAGGCGAAGCGCGGCGAAGAGGAAGCCGAGGTATTCGAAGAGGCGATCCGGAACGTCGTCGCGGAGCGCGAAGCAGAACTCGACGTGCAACACCCGCGGCTCGCCGTCGACCCGCAGGCGCAGGGCCTTGTCGAGGCGGCGCTCGATGTTCGTGACCTGGCTGTCGACCCAGCCGAGGACCTCGATGCGGCGTCCCTCGGGGACGAGGGCGCGCACCAGGTCCTCGGGGCGCCTTCGGGCGAGGTGGCGCAAGGTGATGTCGGCGTCTCCCATGCACGGCTTCCATGGCAGATCGCGTACCAGCGGTTCAGGAGGCAAAAAAACAAGGGATTCCAGGGTGAGGCGTGCCGTCGGGCAGGTGGCGGCGCCATGGCGGGTGACAGCCTCGCGAGCCGCGGGCAGCAGACTACATGCCACGGCGAGGGTTGAATACGCACAGGGCGCTGCCCGGCGTGCGCGTCACACGAGCAGGGCACCCGCGCATGCTGCTGCCGGGCGAAGTGGTGACCATGATCATTGGACGCGGGTATCGCGTCGCCGACGGGCGCATCACCGTACGCGCCCCGAACGGGAACACCGTACTGACGCGGCATGTGCCGGTCCCTGAGACAGGTATCCATTCAGAGTCAATCGAGCTCAACGTCGCGTATCGCGCCGACCCGCTGATCGTACCGAACGACGCACCGCGCCGAGCGCACGTCGCTTGCTCGGAGGGTCAACCGCGTTCCGGGACACTGACGACATCGCCGGAAGCGGGCCGGTCCCGCTCCGCGCGTGCCAGGGTCACGAGCACGTCGACCGACCACTGATCGTCGACGTGCTCGCCGTACTTCGCGGCGAGCACCCGCCCGTCGCTCGCGATCAACAGATCGGCCGGCAGCCCGAGCCGGCCGCCGTGCGGATCGAGCGAGGGAGCCGGCTGCCGCCGCGCGACGACCGCCGGCAGGCTCGCCGCGGCGCCGGGTCTCAACCGCTTGGACATCGAGCCTCCCTATCCGCTGAACGGTCTCGTAGGTGTACTGTGTATACTTAACAAGTATGCGCGTACGGTGTACGCTGTCAAGGCCATGCCCCGCCCGCGCTCGCTTTCCCCGCAAGGCATCGCCGCCGCCGCGCTCGCCGTCATCGATCGGGAGGGGCTCGCGGCGCTCTCGATGCGGGCGGTCGCCGGCGAGCTGGGGATGAGCACGATGGCGCTCTACCGGTACGTGAACGACCGCGAACAACTCGAGCGGCTGGTGGTCGACCTCGTGCTCAGCGCCGTCGACGTCGACGTGCCCGCGTGCGCCCCCTGGAGCAAGCGGGTGACGCTGCTCGTCACGCGCGTGCGCGACGCGTTCCGCGCGCACCCGGCCGTGGTCCCGCTGACGCTGGCCCACCGGCACAGCTCCGAGGGGCTGCGGCGGTTCGGCGAGGCGCTGCTCGGGGTGCTGACCGCGGCCGGCTTCGCCGGAGCGCACCGGGTCATCGCCTTTCGCAGCCTGATCAGCTACGTGAGCGGCGCGCTCCAGGCCGAGCACCTCGGACCGCTGTCGGGGGACGGTACCGCGCGGCTGGCGGCGCTCTCCGAGGCGGACTATCCGTTCCTGTCGGCGACGGCTCGTGACGCGCGGCGCGTGCCGCCGGACCAGGAGTTCTTCGGCGGGCTGGCGATCGTGCTGCGCGGCCTCCACGCGGACGAGCAGCGCTCTCGGTAGCGCTTCGCGCGCGCGAGGCTCCGTTGAACAGGTCTTCGTTCCGAATCAAGCGAGCGCTCCTCTGCTGACTCACCCCGTGCCCTGGACCGCCGGCCCATCGAAGGCCGGAGCTCACCGGCAGGGCCACCGACCGCCGTCGAGGTCGAGCGGCATCTCCATGCTGTTGAAATTCCACGCGTTCGCTCGCGGGCAGAAGAGCGATCCATCGGTCATGTGACCCGAGAACGGATCGTCGTATTCCACCTCGAACACGGCCTTGCCGTTCGCCAGGAACGTATCGACGAGGATCTCGCACTCGTCGTACTCGAAGCACTGCTCGTTCAGCGTCCAGTCAAAGTACGGCCACAGGTCCTCCGCCTGCTCGATGTCGCCCTTGAGCCCGACGGACATGCCCATGCCGTGGGCGAGCTCCGCGATGAATCGGTTGTAGGCGATCTGGTCTTCGTAGGTGAGGGGGAACCCTGAGTCGTTGGCATAGCCGTCGACCTCGTCGGGCTCGATGGCGTCGAAGCCCTTGTCTTTACAGGCCTGGAACCGGGCCCGCATGATCGGCCCGAGGACGTCGATCTGCCGGATATCGAGCCAGAACGAGCCTTCCCAGTGGTAGTCCGGGTTGCCCTTGACCGACTCCGGGAAGTCGCCGGCGTCCGGCCGGTAGTCCTCGAACGCGCCGACGTCGACGTAGCAGATGACCCTGGCGCCCATCGCGTGGAGCGCGGCGACCGTCTCGGCCGGCGTGAACTCCCAGTCGAGGTCGTAGACCGAGGGGGGCGGCGTATCGAGGGGTGCTCCGGTGGGATCGACCAAGCCCATGTCCCTCGGGTCGTTCACATCCAAAGGGTGGTCGATCATCCAGTGCCACGACGTCTCCAGCGCCGGGATCCAGAGATCGGGGTCCCCTCCGGCGGACGTCGACGAGGCGGACGTCGACGAGGCGGACGTCGACGCCGCCGGCGAGCTCGATCCGCCGGGCGGGTCTCGGCTCGTACCCCCTGCTCCGCCCGGATCCGTGCCGGCGTCGGCGCACGCGAGGAGCACCGACGCCAGGACGGGAACCAACGATTCGACCACCGCGAGCCACGATCGATGCATGATGGCGCTCCTCTCATCGCTCCGGAGCTCGACCGCTCCGGCGGGGGCGCATGGACGCCCACCCGGCACCCAGACGCCTCACGGCCGGAGCTTCGCCCTGGAAGCGAGAGAGGGAAACACAGAAAGCGGAGATAGCCTGCTCTTGCGCTCGTCGACTTCGCGCCCCTCCGCGGCGTCAGCACGCCGAGGAGGCGCTGTTGATCCTGAAGAACAGGGGGAGCCTCGCGATCGATGCGGCGACCCGAGGAGACGGTCCCTCCTCAGGGATGCGCCTGTCACACGATCGCCCGCTCGCCCGATGGTCCGGCCATGAGAGCCGCCGCCCCGACCGCCCTCGCCCTCCTGATCTCCTGCACCCCCGCCCCGCGCGACGCGGCCCCACCGGCGCCGAGCGCCGCCGCCGCCGGACCGACGCCGCCGATCATCGCAGCCGCCGGACCGACGCCGCCGCCGTCCTGCGCACGGCGCACCGCGGGCCCCGCCCCCGCGCCGCTCGATCCGACCCACGCCGGCTCCGGCGTCGCCCTCGCGGACCTCGACGGCCGCACCCTCGCCTTCGTCGCCGACGAGGACGATCGCGCTCTCCACACCGTCGACCTCGACGCCCGCGCCGCGCTCGCGCGCACCCCGCTCGCGGGCCGGCCCGCCCAGGTGATCGTGCTGGGCGACGGTCGCGTCGTGGCCTCGCTGCGCGACCGCGGCCTGCTCGAGGTGCTCGAGCCGACCGGCGCCGCCGCGCCGCTCGCGCGCCTCTGCCTGGTGCCCGTGGCGAGCGAGCCGGTGGGGCTCGCGATGACGCCGGACCGCGCGACCCTGCTCGTCGCGAGCCGGTGGGCCCCTGCGCTCACCAGCTTCGCGACCGCGGACCTCCGGCGGCTCGGCGAGCTCCCGCTCGCGCGGGATCCCGGCGCGGTCGTCGCATCCGCCGACGGCCGGCGCGCGTTCGTCGCCCACGCCGTGGGCGGCCGCATCAGCGTCGTGGCGCTCGGCGATGGCGGGGCGCCGACCTCGGCGCGGGAGCTCCCGACCGACGGGGTGGAGTGGCGCCCACGGGCTGCACTGTCGAAGCTATCGAGCTGGGTTGCCCCTCCCGTGCCGAGCGGGGCCGCTCGAAGCGCGCCCGCCGGGCGGAAGGGCCTCGGGGCGGTCCAGGCGCCCGCGCCGGTGCGCGTCGACCGCCGCGGCTCGCAGGGCTTCGCGCTGGCGCGCGCGGCGAACGGCGCGATCTTCGCGCCCATCGCGCTCGTGGATCCGGGGCCCGGGACGAACAGCGGCGGCTACGGGGCCGCACGCGCCCAGACCGCGATCGACCACATCGCGGTCGTCGACGCGCTGGGCGAGCGCGCGGACGTCCCGCCGGTGTCGACCCACCTCGGGACCCAGGGCTGCCAGCTGCCGCGCGCGGCCGCGATCGCGCCCGCGGAGGAGGTCTTGCTCGTCACCTGCCTCGGCCGCGACGAGGTGATCGCCTACGACGCCCGCGCCCGGATCCCAGGCCAGACGAAGGCGGCCGGATCGGCGCGGGATCGCGAGCTCTACCGCGCCCGCGTGGGCTCCGGGCCCACCGCCATCGCCGTCGACAGCGCGCGCGGGCGCGCCGTGGTCTTCACCCGGTTCGACGGCGAGCTGACGATCCTGCCCGCCGCCCGCGCCCCGGCGTCGGCCGTGATCCGCAGCCCCAGCAAGGAGCTTTCGGGCGAGCTGCCGGTCGTGGTGCTGCCCCGCGCGTCGCGCCTCGACGAGCGGCGCGCGGAGGGCCAGCGGCTCTTCCACGCGGCCGGCGGGCGGCGCATCGCGTTCGACGGCCGCGCCTGCGCCAGCTGCCACCCCGACGGTCGCGACGACGCGCTCACGTGGTCGACGCCCGAGGGGCCGCGCCAGACGCCGGTGCTGATGGGGCGGCTCGACGGCACCGCGCCGTACGGCTGGGAAGGCGACAAGAAGGACCTGGAGGGCCACTTCGCCCGGACCCTGTCGCGGCTCGGAGGCGCCGGCCTGACCGCGGAGGAGCGCGACGCGATCTTCGCCTATCTCCGCGCCATGGAGCCGCCCGGCGGCGCGGCGGACCTCACGGCCGAGGAGCGCGCCGCGATCGTTGCGCCGCCGCCGGCCGGCGCCGCGAAGGCAGGCGTCCACGCGGCCCTCGCCGCGCGCGGCGAGGCGCTGTTCAACGCCCGCGAGGCGGGCTGCTCGAGCTGCCACGTGGGCGATGAGCTGACCACCGACGGCGCGCGCCACGACGTGGGGAGCGCGACCCGCTTCGAGGCGGTGCGCGCCTTCGATACACCCTCGCTGCGCTTCATCGGCAGGTCGGCGCCGTACTACCACGACGGCCGCTACCCGACGCTGCTCGCGCTACTCGACGGCGTGGACGGAACCATGGGACACACCGCCCACCTGTCCGCCCAGGATCGACGAGCCCTTGTCGCCTACCTGGAGTCGCTCTGACGGCGTCCTGAGGCCCGCGCTGCCGAGCCGTTCCGGCCCGCCGGCACGAGCGCTACCACCGAGCGTGAGTTGCGGAGAGCGCACCGGAGGCGATACGTTGAGACCACACCTTCTCGTGAGGTCCGCCCGAGGTGCCTTGTCATGGGAAATGAATTCTCCGAGCACCGCGCGCACTCGGCCGAGTACTTCGGCGACACGCGCGACAGCTGGTGGAATCACGATTACGTCGAGCTCCTCGCGCGGAGGTGGGGCCTGAGCCGGGTGCGCGAGGTGCTCGACGTCGGGTGCGGCGTGGGGCACTGGGGGCGCGTGCTCGGCGGCGTCCTGCCCAGGGCGGCGCGCATCACCGGCGTCGACCGCGATCCCGTCTGGGTCGAGAAGGCGGCCGAGCGCGCGGCGGCGCGCGGGGAGACGGAGCGGTTTCGTTATCAGGTCGGGATCGCCGAGCAGCTGCCGTTCGAGGGCGACACGTTCGATCTCGTGACGTGCCAGACGGTGCTGATCCACGCCGCGGATCCGGCCGCGATGATCGCCGAGATGGTCCGCGTCGCCAGGCCAGGCGGGCTCGTGGCGGCCGCCGAGCCGAACAACCTGGCCGGCGCCCTGCTCGACGCGGCCGTGCTGCGCGCGCCGGTGGAGGAGACCCTCACCCTCGTGCGCTTCCAGCTCCTGTGCGAGCGGGGCAAGGCGGCCCTGGGCGAAGGGCACAGCTCGCTGGGCGAGCTCGTCCCCGAGCTCTTCGCCAGGCACGGTCTCCTCGACATCCAGGTCTATCTCAACGACAAGGCGAGCGGGGTCCTGCCGCCCTATGCGTCGGCGGAGCAGCGCGCGACCGTGGAGGAGATCTCCGACTTCGCCCGGCGCGACTTCTGGATCTGGAGCCGGTCCGACACGCATCGCTATTTCCTCGCCGGCGGCGGCGAGGAGCACGATTTCGAGGCGTGCTGGGCGGCGGCGCTGGCCGCGGCCCACAGAAACGCCGAGGCGATCGCCCGGGGGACGTACGCGAGCGCCGGCGGCACCGTCGGCTACATCGTGTGCGGGACGAAGCCGTTCCCGCATTCGAGCCGCCACCTGCCCGCCCCGCCCCTGCACCGGGATCGATGACACGGGCGAGGTGATCGCCGCCCCGCGTCGACCAGGAGACGAATGAGCGTCTCAAATGCAACTGCATCACATTTGCATTTGACTTTTAGTTGTGCCGCTGGCATAAGGTGCGCGCCGGCGGCGATGGCCCCGGCTGCCCAGTCATGCTCACGGCGAACAAGCTTTCGAAAACCTACGGGGGCGTCCCCGCGCTCGACGCGCTCGATCTCGAGGTCCCGGCCGGAGAGGTGTTCTGTCTCCTCGGCCCCAACGGGGCGGGCAAGACCACCACGCTGAGCCTCTTCCTCGGTTCCACGAGGCCTTCCTCCGGCGCCGCCTACGTGGGCTCCGCTCACGTGGAGCCCGATCCCATCGGGGCGCGGCGGCGGATCGCCTACGTCCCCGAGCAGGTCCAGCTCTATCCGCACCTCACCGGCTGCGAGAACCTCGCTTATTTTCTCGGCCTGTCGCAGGCGCGCGTGCCCCCCTCGGCGGAGCTCTCGCGGCTGCTCACCGCGGCCGGGCTGCCCGAGGGCGCCGTGCGCCGCCCGGCGAGCGGTTACTCGAAGGGCATGCGGCAGAAGGTCGTCCTCGCCCTCTCGCAGGCGAAGAGCGCCAGCGCCCTGCTCCTCGATGAGCCGACCTCCGGGCTGGATCCGGGCGCCGTCCGCGAGCTCTGCGCCGCGATCCGGCGCGAGGGCGACCGCGGCGCCGCCGTGCTGATGGTGACCCACGACCTCGGCGCCGTCGCGAGCATCGCACACCGGATCGGCGTCATGAAGGCCGGCCGGCTCGTCGAGATCACGAGCGCCGCCGGCCTGTCCGAGGCCGAGGTCCTCTCGCTGTACCGCCGGCACTTCGACCCCCCCGGCGACGCGGCTCCCCCGCTCCCCGCGCGCGGCGCCGCTCCCGCCGCGCCTGCGCCGCAGGCCCTGTCATGACCCCGCGCGCGCGCACCTCCGGCCTCGCCACCGCGCTCGCCGCGCTCCTCTCGACCCCCGCCGCCGCGGCGGCGCCCCCGGGAGACGCCGCGCCGGCCGGCGCTCCAGGGACCGTGGCGCTCGACGCCTCTCCCGCGCTCGGCGAGGAGGTCGTCGTCATCGGCCAGCGGGTCGGCCCGCTCGACAGCGCCGACGTCGTGACCTCGGTCGATATCCTCGGCGGCGAGGCGATCCAGGGGCAGAGCACGGCCGAGCCGCTCGAGCTGCTCCGGCGCGTGCCCGCGGTCTACGTCGAGTCCTTCAACCAGGGCATCATCAACGCCGACGTGGGGCTCCGCGGCTTCAACACGCAGGGCGACGTCGCCCACACGAAGCTGCTCATCGACGGCATCCCCAGCAATCACCACGTCGGCCTCCCCGACATGAAGGCCGTCTTTCCGCTCGAGATCGAGCGGATGGAGGTCGTCAAGGGCACGAACGACCCGCGCTATGGCCTGAACAACGTCGCTGGCAACATCCATGTCATCACCCGCAAGACGGGGAGCGAGCGCATCGCCCGGCTCCTCGCCGGGAGCTTCTGGACCGTCGAGCCCCAGCTGCTCGTCGCGACCGAGCACGACGCCCTGAGCCAGACCTACTTCGCCGGATACCGCGGCTCGGACAACTACCGCGATCACACGAGGACCGACAGGGTCGCCGGCTCGGCCAAGTGGTTCTACGAGCCGTCCAGGGAGCTGCGGGTCGGGCTCATCCTGCGCGGCATGCTCCTCGACGCGGACGCCCCCGGCTACCTATCGGCCGAGGACGCGCGCGCGCGCCCCACGGCGTCGCCCGCCCACTCGGCGACCGACGGCGGCCGGCAGACGACCCTCCACGCGAGCGTCCACCTGGATCACGAGCTCGTCCAGGGCCTCTCGTGGCAGCTGAAGGGCTACGGGCAGGCGTTCCTGCGGGACCGGTGGGTGAAGTTCGATCCCGACCTCGACCAGCAGCTACGGGTCGAGAACGACAGGCAGTACGGCGCGATCTCCGTCCTCACGTACCGCACGCGCGACCCCCGGGCGCTCGGCCTCACCGTCGAGTGGGGGGTCGACTACCAGCTCCAGGACACACGAGCTCAGCGCATTCCCACGGTCGATCGCGAGCGGCAAGGCGCCCCGTTCCGCGACGAGGACTTCGCCCTCCACGCCGCCGGCTCCTACGTGCAGGCGAGCGCGAGCCCGATCAAGCCGATCAAGCTGGTGGCCGCGCTGCGGGCCGACCGCCTGGCCGGCGCCGGCAGCTTCCTGGAGCAGCCCGAGGGCGAGACGGCCCGGATGGTCGACTACGATCTCAACGACTACGGCTTCATCTGGCAGCCGAAGGCGAGCGTCATGGTCACGCCGGTGAAGGGACAGAGCCTGTACGCCAACTACGGGCGCACGTTCCAGATCGGCACGGGAAAGGGCGCCTATGCCCTTCAGGGCACCCCGCTCGATCCGTCGATCAACGACGGATGGGAGATCGGCGCCAGGTCGAGCGTCTTCCCGTGGGTCACGAGCCACATCGCCTACTGGGAGCAGCGCGCGAGCGGCGAGGTGCGGGACAAGGGCGACGGCTCCGGCGACGCCGAGAACGTCGGCGAGACGCTGCGGCGCGGCTTCGACGTCGAGCTCACGCTGCGGCCGTTCGAGTTCCTCTCGGTGTGGGGCGCGTTCAGCCGCGCCCTCTCGGAGCAGGTCGAGCCCGGGCCGGCGCTCGCCGCGAACAAGGGCAAGGAGCTCGATCACGTCCCGAGCTTCAGCGCCAAGGGCGGGATCGACGTGCACCCCGTGCAGGAGCTGCTCGTGTCGCTCTTCTGCTACGCGCAGGGCGATTACTACCTGAACAAGGAGAACAGCACCCCGGAGCACGGCGCGCGGAAGGTCGGCGATTACGTCGTCGTCAACGCGAGCGCGGCCTACGACGTGAGCGAGGCCCTCTCGGTCGGCGTCGAGGTGAACAACCTGCTCGACCGGTCATACGACACGTCCATCTGGTACAAGGACTTCGGCGCCGCAGGGGCCCAGCACAACCCGGGCAACGCTCGCTCGGCGTACGTGACTGGCACCTTGCGCTTCTGAGACCGCCGCGGTCCGACGAGCCCCTCAGGGAGTCAGCGCATGAGAGCCCTCTTCACAGCGGCGCGGCACGAGGCGATCCGCGCGTTCCGCAACCGCACCTTCCGCATCGCCGCCGCGCTCGTCGCGGCGCTCCTCGTCGCGGCGTTCCTCCTCGAGGCGGCGCGCCACACCGGGGAGGCCCGCCAGCGCGCCGCCCTCCAGGAGCTCGTCCATCGCCAGTGGGTCGACCAGCCCGATCGCCACCCGCACCGCGCCGCCCATTACGGCTCCTTCGCCTTCCGGCCACCGAGCCCGCTCGGTTTCTTCGACCCAGGCCTCGAGTCCTTCGCCGGCACTTCCCTCTTCCTCGAGCCGCACCAGCGCAACGCGCTGAGCTTCAGCGAGGCCGCGCAGTCGAGCGAGCTCGCGCGCTTCGGGACCCCGAGCGCCGCCTTCGTCCTCCAGGTGCTGCTCCCGCTGCTCCTCTTCTGCATGACCTTCGCCAGCGTCGCCGGCGAGCGCGAGGCCGGCACATGGGCCCTCGCCGTCTCCCAGGGCGTGGACGCGCGCGTCCTCATCGCCGGCAAGGCCCTCGGGACGCTGCTCGCGGTCGCGCTGTGGCTCGCGCCGCTCCTCGCGCTCGCGCTCGCCGGCGCGATGCTCACCGGCGTCCTCGACGCCTCCGGCGACACGCTCGTCCGCGCCGCGCTCCTCGCGGGCGGCTATGCCGTCTATCTGACCGCCTGCACGGCGCTCGGCGTGCTCGTCTCCTCCTTCCACCGCCGCGCGCAGGGCGCCCTCCTGACGCTGCTCGGCCTGTGGGTCGCGCTCTGGATCGTCGCGCCGCGGCTCGCCACCCAGGCCGCGAGCCGCCTCCACCCGACGCCCTCGCGGGCCCAGGTCGAGCTCGACCTCGCGCGGGCGATCCGCGACGTCGGCGACAGCCACGATCCCGGGAATCCCCATTTCCAGGAGCTGCAGCGCCGCACCCTGGCCGAGCACGGCGCGTCGCGGGTCGAGGACCTCCCGGTGAACTACGGCGGCGTCGTGATGCGCGAGGGGGAGAAGGTCACCACCGCGCTGTTCAACGACTACTACACGCGCCTGTTCGACGCGCACCGCGCCCAGGACGGGCTGGCGCTCCAGGCGGGCCTGTTCACGCCGCTGCTCGCGATCCGCTCATTCTCGATGGGGCTCGCCGGCACCGACGCCCACCACCTCGTCGACTTCGAGCAGCAGGCCGAGGCGCACCGCTACGCCTTCATCCAGCACCTGAACCAGCTGCACATCACCAGGATCCGCTGGCACAACGACAAGGCGCAGCGCGTCGATCGGGCCGAGTGGAGCGAGCTCTCTCCCTTCGAGCACAGGCGGCCTCCCGCCGGATGGGCGCTGTCCCGCGTCGCGCCCGCGGGCCTCGCCGTGCTCGCGTGGGCGGCGGCGCTCTCGCTCGGGGTCGCGCTCTTCACCCGCCGGCACGGAGAGGCATCATGAACCCCTTTGTCGCATGGGCTCGCCTCGAGCTCCGCCAGCTCCTCCGCGCGCGGGTGCTCCTCGTCACCGCCTCTCTCCTGCTCGCGGCCGGCGTCGCCGCCATCGTGGACGGCGCGGCCCGCGTCGCCGCGGAGCGCGAGGTCATCGCGGCGCTCGAGCCTGCGCTCAGGGAGGAGGAGAGCTATCTCCGCGAGACCCACGCGCCGCACGACGACCTCGGCCTCGTCCTTTACTACCTCGGGATGCCGATCGCGCACGAGCCGAACGAATGGACGGCGCTGTCGACCGGGCTGCGCGACGTGCACCCGTACAGCCGTCACTTGCGCTTCATCGGCCTCGTGCCCCAGCTCTACCAGACGGATATCGCCAATCCGCTCAAGCAGCTCGCCGGCAGCTTCGATTACGGGTTCGTCCTCATCTTCCTCGTCCCGCTCTTCATCATCGGCGTGAGCTACGATGTCCGCTCGCGCGACGACGACCTCGGCACGGCGGCGCTCGTCTGCTCCCAGCCCACGCGCCTGTCGCGCCTGCTCGCCGTCCGGCTCGCGCTGCGCGCCGCGCTCGTCGCCGCCGTGGCGCTCGCGCTGTTCGCCTTCGCTGTCGCCTGGCTCGGCCTGCCGCTCGACGCGCGCGCCGGCGCCTTCGCGCTCGCCTCGCTCGCGTACGTCGCGCTCTGGTTCGTGCTCGTCTTCCTCGTCGCCTCGTTGCGCCGCTCATCGGCGTGGAACGCGATCACGCTCGTGGGCGCCTGGATGGCCTGGTGCGTCCTCTTGCCCGCGATGGTCAACCTCGCGATCCTCACGGCCTCTCCCGCCCGCGGCGGCGTCGAGCTCACGCTCGCGCAGCGTCAGGAGATGAACGCGGGCTGGGACCGGCCGAAGCGCGCCACGCTCGATCCGTTCTTCGCGCGGCGCCCCGAGTGGGCCTCTACCCCCGTGCCCGAGGACCGCTTCTCCTGGCCCTGGTACTACGCCATGCACGAGATGGGCGACGCGCACGTCGCCCGGGAGGTCGAGGCGTATCACGCGGCGCTCGCGCGCCGGGAGCGCTGGACCGAGCGGGCCGCCCTCGCCCTGCCGCCCCTCGCGCTCCAGCTCCTGCTCGACCGGATCGCGGGCACGGACATGGCCACCGAGCTCGCCTTCCGGGACAGCATCGCCGCCTACCATGGCGAGCTGAAGCAGTATTTCTATCCGCTCGTCTTCAACTACAAGGGCCTCGCGGCGTTCGACATCGACGCCGTCCCGCGCCATCGATTCGCGGGCGCCGGGCAGCCGGTGCCGCTCTCCGCGCTCGCGGGGCTCGTCGGCGTCCTCGGGCTGCTCGGCGTCATGCTCCCGCGGGCCGTTCGCCGCATCGACGCGACCCCGCGGCCGGAGGAGGCGACCGTCGCGAAAGAGGAGCTCTCTCCGGCCGGCCGCCGGCCCAAAGCCCCCGAGTCGCCGCCACGGATGGATGACGCGCGACGGGAACGCGCGGGAGACATGAGCCATGGATGATCGAACGCCGCGGATCGAGGACATCGACGGTCTGCTCTTCACCCCGGATGAGCTCGCCGCGCTCGCCGAGCCGCCGAGGACCCTCTATCTCTCGCTGCCGCCCACGCTCTCCGCCGAGGAGATCGAGCGGGTCAACCGGGGCACCCAGGTCGCGGGGGGCGACTACGTCTATCGCGGGCTGAATTTCGCGGTCCCGTCCGGCGTCCTCGTGCCGGGCGGGACGAGCGAGGTGATCTTCGACGCCCTCCACGACGGGCTCGTCGAGACGCAAGGCGCCTCGGTCATCGTGATGGGGTGCGGGGCGGGCGTCGAGCCCGTCCTCGCGCGACGGCGCGGCGCCCGGGAGATCCACGCCATGGATATCCATGAAGCGAGCGTCGCGTCGAGCCTCGCGAGCTTCGAGCGGCACACGGGGCCGCGCGACCCCGAACGGCATCACTTCGTGATCTCGGATCTCTTCTCCGCGCTGCCGCGCGGCGAGCGCGCCGACGTGATCGTCTTCAACCCGCCCGCGAACCCGCTGCGCTCGGACGATCCCGATCTCACCCGGGTGAACTTCTCGGGCTCCGCGATCATGGTGCGCTTCTTCGACGAGATCGCCTCGCGGGCGCTGCTCGCGCCGGGCGGCAGGGTCGTCACCGTGCTGTCCAACGCGAGCGACCTCCGGGGCATCGTGGCGCACGCGCTGCGGCGGGGCTTCAGGCTCGAGATCGTGAGACGGAAGACCTGGTCCGCTCCCTACGACAAGATCCTGACACACCTCCTCTCCTTCACGCTGGACGAGCGCTGACGAGGGATCGACCGATGGCCCAGCACCGAACCCAGCCCGGCGAGCCGCCCTTGAGCTTCGGGTCGTACTGGAAGCTCGCGCTTCCCCTGACCCTCGCCGGCCTGTCGGGGCCCCTCATGAACGCCACCGACACCGCCGTCATGGGGCACTTCGGCGACGCGACCACGATGGGCGGAGTCGCCGTCGGCAGCCAGATCTTCAACACGCTCTACTGGCTCCTCGGCTTCTTCCGGACCAGCACGAGCGGCTTCGCCGCCCAGGCGCGCGGCGCCGACGACCGCCAGGAAGCCGCCTTGCAGCTGCTTCGCCCGCTGGTCTTCGCCGGCCTGGTCGGCTGCGTCTTTCTGCTGCTGAAGGCGCCTCTGGGGGCCGCCGGCCTCGATCTGATGGGCGCCCACGGAGCCATCGCGTCTCACGCGGCAGCCTACTACGAGGCGCGCATCTGGGGGGCGCCTGCGGCGCTGATGGGCTACGTGGTCGCAGGCTGGCTCATCGGCATGGCCGAGGTGCGCTGGGCCATGCTCCTTTATGTCGGGATGGACCTCCTCAACCTCGTCCTGACCGTCACCTTCGTGAAGGTGCTCGGCCTCGGGGTGAGCGGCGTCGCCTGGGCCACCGTGCTGGCCGAGGTGACGAAGGTCCTCGTCGGTTTCCTCGTGATCTGGCGCAGAGGTCACCTGCGGGGCGTCCATCTCCGAGGGCAGCACTTCGTCGATGTCCACGCGTTCACCCGCATGTGGCGGGTGAACGGCGACGTGCTTGTGCGCACCACCTGCCTCCTCGGCGTCTTCGGCTGGATCACGCGCCAGAGCGCGCTGCTCGGCCCCGAGGTCCTGGCCGTCAACGCGATCCTCATGCACATGCAGCTCGTCATCTCCAGCGCGCTGGGCGGGCTCGGCAACACCGCGGGGATGCTCGCCGGCCAGGCGATCGGGGCTCAGTCCCGGCGGCGCTTCCGCGACACGCTCCGGCTCTCGTTCTGGACTGCGTCGCTGTCCGCGCTGGCCATCAGCCTCGGGTGCATCGTCGCGCAGCCGGCCCTCCTCGGGCTGTTCACGCCGGTGGAGTCCATCGTGCAGACGACGGGCCGCTACTACGTCTGGATGGTCCTGTTCCCGGTCGCGATCTTCTGGAGCATGATCCTCGAGTGCGTCTTCACGGGCGCCACCCGGGCTGGCCCTGTCCGTAACTCGCTGCTCGCCGCCACCCTCGTCTTCTTCGTCACCTGGCCCGTCTTCTCGGCCCGCTGGGGCAATCACGGGCTCTGGATGGCCTTCCTCCTGTTCAGCCTGACACGCTCTCTGTATCTCCAGCTGGCGCTCCCGCGGCTCGTGCCGCTGGCGTTCCCGACGCGCCCCCGAGAGCCCGTCGCCGCCTGACGCCCGCTCCCCGCGGGCCGCCGTCCCCTCACTTCCAGGAGAGCGCTCGATGTGTTCCATCGCCGGCATCTTCAACAAGGACAAGAGGCGGCCCATCGCCGCCGCGCAGCACGACGAGATGGCATCGCTCCTCGAGGCGATGCACCACCGCGGGCCCGACGCGCGGGGCGCCCTGCAGTGCGCGAGCTGGGCTCTCCTCGGGAGCAACCGGCTGCGCATCACCGACGCCGGGAACCCGGGCGCGGACATGCCGCTCACCTCGACCGATGGGCGCCTCGCCATCGTCTATAACGGCGAGATCTACAACCACCGCGACCTGCGAAGGCGGCTGTCGGGCTTCCGGTTCAGGACCGCCTCGGACACCGAGGTCATCCTCGCGGCGTACGAGGCCTGGGGGCTCGCCTGCCTGGAGCGGCTCGAGGGCATGTTCGCCTTCGCCCTCTTCGACAGCGCGACGCAGACGGGCGTCATCGCCTGCGACCCCACCGGGCAGAAGACCGTCTATCTCTGGGAGGACGACGACGCCCTGGTCTTCGCCTCGGAGATCGACCCGCTCGTCAAGAACCCCTACCGGAGGAAGGACTGGGACCTCGAAGGTCTCGCGGAGTTCACCGCGCACCGCTTCATCCTCGGCAGCGCGACGCACATCCGGCAGATCCGGAAGCTCGAGTCCGGCACCTGGCTCAAGAGGTCGCCCGAGCGGCAGGAGGCAGGGCGCTTCTACAGGATCCCGCGCGGCGATCTGTCGAGGATCGACGTCCCCGCGATCCAGCAAGAGATTCGGGACGCGGTCGTCGACGGCTGCCGCAGCACGTTCGATCTGGAGGTCCCCTACGGCCTCCTGCTGAGCGGCGGTATCGACTCCACGGCCGTCCTCGCAGCGGCGCGACGGGCGGGCCTCCCCATGAAAACGTTCTCGATCGGCTTTCGGCCGACGGGTCAGCTCCTCCCTCGGAGCGCCAGCGTCTTCGACGAGTTCGCCTACTCGAGAGAGCTGGCCCGGGAGCTCTCGACGGAGCACACCGAGATCACGCTGTCGGACGCCGACTACTGCGCTTATCTCGACCGGTGGATCGCGATCGCCGGCGAGCCGCTCGGCTCCCAGGAGGCGCCCTGCCTCATCCGGCTCTTCGAGGAGGCGGGGCGAGAGACGCGCGTCATCTTCTCCGGGAGCGGGCCTGACGAGATCTTCGACGGCTACTCCTACGGCCAGGCGATGGCGGACGTCCCCCTCTCCGAGCTCGCCGAGCGCTACTACGCGACCTTCCGCTGGTCCGGGACGACCGACCTCGGGCAGCTCATGCCTCACCACGACGCCGCGCGCCTGACGACCGGCAAATACCGCGAGATCCTCTCGCTCTACCGCGACTGGCCGCTCGACAGCCTGGAGGCCGTGCAGCTCCTGCACTTCCACGGCCGGCTCGCCGTCTACGAGTTCCGGCAGATGGATCTCATCAGCATGCGCCACAGCGTCGAGGCCCGCTCGCCCCTCGCGAGCGCCGGGGTCGTCCGCAGCGCCTTCAATTTCCAGAGCCAGCTGAAGCAGCTCGGCGGCCACGAGAAGGGGATCTACAAGCAGGCCCTCGCGGATCTCGTTCCCCCGGTCATCGCCTCGCGCAAGAAGCAAGGGTTCCCCATCCCCGGAGAGATGTGGTGCTCGAGGCCGTTCGTGGAGCGGGCAGCCATCCTGTTCGACCCGGGTTGCGTGCTGAGCGGCGCCGGCCTCATCGATCAGGGATACCTGAGGAGGCTCTGGGAGGACCCGGACCCGGCCACGCGCAACCTGTTCTCCCGCCTGTACACCGCGGAGGGCATCCTCCGGCGCCAGGCGCCCTACCTCTCGCCGTCGCGGGCCGCCTGATCCCGGGCGCGTCGCGACCGGGAGATGACGCCCCGGAGGCGAGGCGCGCGCAGTAATCGCAATTCATTTGCAATTGACTTTCTGTTTTCGATGACACATATGGAGCCTGCCGGCGGCGGCAAGCCCGCCGGCAGGCTCCGACTGCCGGCGGCGCAGCGACGTCTGGCGCCGTGGGGCGGAGCCTCCGCGCGCCGCGCCCCGGCCTCGAGGCCACACGGCACGCCCGACGAGCTCGCGCCTGATCTCCCGTCATGAGCCAGCGTGTCCCCGCGGCTCCGCGCGCTTTTACGGCTGCTTACGACGGGAGCGTCGCGCCCTTGCCCTGGCACATCGACCCTGACGAACGGCTCCGCTGAGCTGGAGGGCCTCATGGACACGATCACCGATCCTTCGCTTTCGACACGCATTCACCGCATCTACCAGGAGCTCGCGACCATGGGCTCCCTCGAGCCGAGCCAGCGGGTGAACCACCTGTTCGGCGAGCTCGTGAGCATCTCCATGTCCCGATCGCGCGGCGAGGTCGACGAGGTGCTCGGAGATCCGGTCGTGAGCACGATCCGGGAGGGCCTGTGGCGCGTCTGCTCGCGCGGCGAGTTCGAGCTGGAGCGCCACTGGGCGCGGCGTATCGTCGCCGCGGACGACCCGGCGGCCGAGCTCCGGAGCTTCCCCTACGCCGTCAATTACGAGAAGCTGACCCGGCTCGAGCTCTCCAGCCTGCGGGGCGTGCGCGACCAGCTGCCGCGGCGCGTGTTGTTCATCGGCTCCGGGCCGCTCCCGTTCACCTCGATCCTGCTCGCGGAGCGCCACGGCCTCGCGGTCAGCAACCTCGACGTCGACGAGGAGGCGTGCGCCGCCGCCCGCGCGATCGCGCGGCGGCTCGGGCTCTCGGACAGGCTCGAGTTCGCCTGCGCCGACGCGCTGTCCTGCGCCGACCTCTCGGAGTTCGACTGCGTGTTCCTCGCCGCGCTCGTCGGCATGAACCGGCGCGAGAAGAGCCGCCTGCTCCACCACCTCCACGGCGTGATGCGCCCGGGCGCGCTGCTCCTCGTCCGCAGCTCGCAGCGCCTCCGCGCGCTCCTTTACCCCGAGGTCGACATCCATGGAATGACGCCGTTCGAGCCGCTCCTGGAGATCCATCCGCACGACGAGGTGATCAACTCGGTGATCATCGCCGAGCGGCCGGGGCACGACCGGGGCGCCGGCTGAGGGGGTCGCATGCTACGATCCCGGCCTGTCAGGACCCGGCCGAGGAGCCCATCATGACCACGCCTGCGTTCCCATCGAAGCTGCCGTCGACCGGCGTCAGCATCTTCACGGTGATGTCGCGCCTCGCGAACGAGCACGGCGCCATCAACCTGTCGCAGGGCTTTCCGGATTTCGACTGCGCGCCGGAGCTCTGCGACGCCGTCGCCCGCCACATGCGCGCCGGCCTCAACCAGTATGCCCCGATGCAGGGGGTGCTGGCCCTGCGCGAGGCGCTCGCCCTGAAGATCGAGCGGCTCTATGGCCGCCGCTACGATCCGGCGACCGAGATCACGATCACCTCGGGCGCGACCGAGGGCATCTTCAGCACGATCACCGCGTTCGTCCGGCCCGGGGACGAGGTCATCCTGTTCCAGCCCTGTTACGACTCGTACGCGCCGGCCGTGCAGCTGAACGGCGGAACGCCCGTGTTCGTCACGCTCCGTTTTCCGGAGTACCGCGTCGACTGGGACGAGGTGCGGCGCGCGCTCACGCCGCGCACGCGGCTCCTGCTCATCAACTCGCCGCACAACCCGACCGGAACGGCGCTGTCGGCCGACGATATGCGCGAGCTCGCGCGGGTCGTGGACGGGCGGGATGTGATCGTCGTCGGCGACGAGGTGTACGAGCACATCCTCTTCGACGGGCGCCGGCACGAGAGCCTCGCGCGGTACCCGGAGCTCTCCGACCGCTCCGTCGTCATCAGCTCCTTCGGCAAGACGTACCACACGACCGGCTGGAAGGTGGGCTATTGCGCGGCGCCGCAGCCGCTCTCGGCCGAGATCCAGCGGGTGCACCAGTTCGTGACGTTCGCGGTGAACGCGGCCATCCAGCACACGTATGCCGAGGTCGTGATGCGCGACCCGCTCGCCGCCGATCTCGCGCCCTTCTACCAGGCGAAGCGGGATCTGTTCCTGAGGCTCATCGAGGGCTCGCGGTTCCGCCCGCTGCCGTGCGAGGGCACGTATTTCCAGCTTGTCGACACCTCCGCGATCACGACCGAGCGAGACGCCGACTTCGCGCTGCGCCTCCTCCGCGAGCACGGCGTCGCCTCGATCCCGATCTCCCCGTTCCTCTCCGGCGTGGAGCCCGGGCCCGTCCTGCGGTTCTGCTTCGCCAAGCGGGACGAGACGCTGGAGCGCGCGGCGGAGCGGCTGCGCCGGGTCTGAGGGGCGCCGCGGCGGCCGGCTGGTCCTCGGGATAGAGGGTCAGATGGCTCATCGCCGCAACCTCATCTTCTCGAGCTCGTAGGTGAGCAGGTGCTCCAGCGCCACCGTGTGGCGGCGCGCTTCGCGCATGGAGCGGCTCCAGGCATAGAGACCGTGACCCGCGATGAGATAGCCCACCGCCTCCGGGCGGCTGGCCATCTACAACGGGAGTCGATCAAATGCAACCAATTTGCATTTGATCCTCACCGCTCGGACATCCATACCTGGTCACGACGCGCGCAGGTGGCTCCGGGGACCACGATCTCGGGTCAGCGCGCGATCGCGCCTCTGTAGACCTAATTTCATTTGCAATCAATATACAGTAGTAGTATCAGGGCTGAGCGCGCCCGGGATCAAGCCCGGTCGCCGCGCGCCGCGGCGGCCCATCCACGTCGATGGGCAGGGCTCGCCCGCCATCCCGCCCTCTGCCAGGCGCCGCCGAATGGAGGCCTCATGCTGAAGTACACGTCCCAGCTCCGAGAGATCCCCCGCGACGTCATCGGCGGCATGCTCGAAGACGTCGCGCGCGCCGACATCCCGTGGTCCGAGAACTACTCGCGGTATCAGTCCGGCGGGTGGAAGACGGCCGCGCTCTACAACGCGAGCGGGGACTCGCAGGAGAACGACCTCGCCGACTGCGCGCCCGTCCCGACCGAGGTCGTCCCGCGGCTGCCCCGGGTCCGCGCCTTCGTCGAGGGGTCAGGCCTCAAGCTGATGTGGGTCAGGCTGCTCCGGCTCGATCCGGACGCGTTCCTGTGGGAGCACACGGACTACGGGGCTCACAACCTGAGCCGCGTTCCCCGGCTGCGGCTCCACGTTCCGCTGAAGACCAACCCGGACGCGCTCATCGTCCTGCCCTCGCGCTCGGTCCACATGAAGAGCGGCTTTCTCTGGAAGCTGTCTCCTCACCAGACACGCCATGGCGCCTGCAACCGCGGCTCCGAGGACCGAATCCATCTGATCCTCGACTGCTACATGAACGGAACCCTGGAAGAGCTCATCTCCCGGGAGTTCCTCCACCCGGACGCGCTGCGGGACAAGCCCTGGCTCTCGGAGGAGCGCTTCGCGGAGCTCTGCCGCGCCGCCGACGCGCTGGTGAGCGGCGGACACCAGAGCGCCGCAGAGGACCTGTTCCGGAAGGTGTTCCACGATCACGATCTGGGCCCCCTGTCGAGCTACGACCTGCTCGCGCGCTATCACGAGGAGCGCGGCGACGCCGCCCGGCGGGATCACTGGTTGACCGAGAAGACCACCTTCCTGAACCTCAACGTGCCCGGACATCCGTTTTATCAGCGCGCCCATGCGTGAGGCATGGAATCAAGGAATCAAGGCGTTCGAGGGATCGAGGCGCCCTGCCGCTGCGCTGCCCCGAGCTCACCCACATCGACCACCGCACAGCGCCTCCGGCGGCGCCCGAGGCGGAAAAATACGCCTGCTTGCCAGCGAGCCAGGACCTTCATAGCATGAACGGTTGCGAGCGCGCGGAGGCTCCGCGCTTCGCAGGAACGGGCGGATCATGCTTAAGATTGAACAAGCACAGACACGCGCGCTGGAAGACCTCTCCCGGACCGGCGCCGAGGCGCGCCCGGCGGCCCGTCGAGAGCGGGAGCGGCTCGCCGGTCCGCGCGACGCCGCCCCGCCCAGCGAGGGCCGCATCAAGGCGGCCCCCGCGCGGCGCTGCGTCACGGCGCGCGCCGTCCGGTCCGACATGCTGCTCGTGCTGCTCGTGCTGCTCGTCGCGCTCGCCGCGGGCGGCGCCCTCGGGTGCGGCCACGCCTGCAACCACGGCTTTTCGCCGTGCCCGGCGGTGTCCCCCGCGACCTCGGTGTCGAGCTCGACGGCCGCGGCGGGCACCTGCCCGACCGAGTATCGCCCCCTGTGCCCGGGCCTCGAGACCCGCTGCGTGACCGACAAGAACGGCTGCCAGGTCTGCGATTGCGCCGAGACCGGGGCCGCGCCGCTCCACCCGCGCGACGTGCAGGCGACCGACAGACAGTAGCCGGGCGCCGCCGGACGAGCGGGCGCAGCGCCCCACCGACGGGCGCGACGCCTCAGCCGACGAGCCGCCGGAGCCGCTCGAGCAGCTCCGGGAAGTCGATCCCCTTGGAGAGCACCGCGTCGGGCGGCGGCGCGCCGCCGAGGTCGTCGTCGCCGCTCCCGCTGAGCAGCACCGCCTTCGCGCGCGGCAGGCGCGCCCGCAGCGCCGAGAGGAGGTCTGTGCCGCGGCCGTCGCCGAGGTTCTGATCGAGCAGCGCGAGGTCGTACGCCGCGCCCTCCGCCGCGAGCTTCCGGCTGGCCTCGGCGAACGAGGCCGCCAGGTCGACCTGGAAGCCCTCGTCCTCGAGCAGCGTCGCGAGCACGAGCCGCGACGACGCGTCGTCGTCCACGAGCAGTACCGTCAGGCGCATGCCGCCCCCCGGCGCCGCCGTGGCCGGCGCGCTCCCGGCCGGGCGCGGCGCGGCGCCCGCCTCCGCCGCGCCGGGCGATGTCCCGCGGCCCTCAGCATGTCCCTGGATCGCTCCGGGCGCGCGCGATCGTGTGCATCAGCTCGCGCACGTCGAACGGCTTGCGCAGGCAGGCGTAGCCGCCCCGGCTCGTGAACGCGTGGATCATCTCCGGCGCCGCGTGGCCGGTCATCGCGATCACCGTGAGATCCGGCTGGATCCGCCGGAGCTCCCGGAACGTCTCGACCCCGTTGAGGCCGGGCATCTTCACGTCGCTCAGCACGAGCGCGAAGCGCTGCTGCCGCACGAGGTCGAGCGCGTGCGCGCCGTCGCGCGCCTCGACGACCTCGTACCCTTCGAGCTCGAGGTTCGCGGCGACCGTGGCGCGCATCCCCTCCTCGTCATCCACCACGAGCACCCGTCTTGTCGCTTGCATCGACGGCTGTCCCCTTCCCCTGTCACGCGGGCTGCGTGGAGTGTACCTCGGGCGCCGCCGCGCGCGGCAGCCGGAGGGTGAACGTCGTCCCTGCGCCGAGCTCGCTCTCCACGGCGTCCTTGTCGAGGCTCGGCACGGGCAGCGCGGCGGGCACCTGGTTCACGAGGCGCACGTGCGCGGGCGCCTGGACGACCGAGATCGCGTCGTCCACGAGGGGCGCGAGCGGGCACGCGGAGCGGCAGAGCCTGCGCTCGCGCGCGAAGTCCAGGAGATCGCCGATGATCCTGGTGCACGCGAGGAGCTCCTTCTCCATGAGGCCGAGGAACTGGGCGACGCGCGGATCGGCGCCGAGCTCGGTGCCGGCGAGGCGCTTCGTGAGGTAGTACGCCGCGTTCCTGACGGCGCCGAGCGGATTGCGGAGCTCGTGGCCGACGCTCGCCGCGAGCTGCCCTATCGCGGCGAGCCGCTCGACGCGCAGCCGCGACTCCTGGGCCTCGCGCAGGCTCTCGGCCATGTGGCGGAGCGCGGCGCCGATGCGCCCGAACTCGTGCTTTCCCAGGTCGGGCACGCGGTGGTCGAGGTCGCCTCCGGCGATGCGCCGCGAGCACTCGGCGAGCGCGCTGAACCCCCGCGCCATCGAGCGCAGGAGGCCGCCGAGGAGCACGACGAGGAGCAGGAGCGCCGCCGTCATCAGGGCCACGCTCGCGATCCTGATCCTCGCGCTCGCGCGGCCCGCCGCCGCGGCGTTCCGCGCGACGTCGCGCCGCGCGTCGCGGATGGCCGCGTCGATGTGGGGCACGAACCCGCGCTCGTACTCGGCCTCGGGGCGCTCCACGAACTGCCGGTGGGCGGCCAGCCGCTCCCCGGCGCTCGCCATGCGGGACACCTCGCCGACGTCCCCGGCGATCTTCGCGAGGCTCGCGCGCATCCTTCGCAGGCGCTCGTCCTTTTCCTGGGTCTCGCCCGGCTCCTCGCGCAGGCGCGGGTCCTCGACCCACGCCCGCTCGAGCGCCTCCACCGCGGAGAGATCCCGCGCGACGACCTCGGTCAGGTGGCGGAGCTCCTCGGTGTCGCCGCCGCCGAGGGAGATCTCCGCGGCTTCCCGCATGGCGCGGCCGGCGTGGTTGGCGAGCGTGATGTGGCGGGTGAGCGCCTCGTACGACAGCTCGGAGCGCCGCTGGAGCAGCGAAAGCCGGGCGGACGTCACGGTGAGCGCGCCGGTGGCGAGCAGGACGACCGCCGCGGCCACGGCGAAGATCAGCGCGAGGGCGGTCCGGATGCTCATCACGGCGCCTCCGCCGCGCCCGCCGTCACGGCGGCGGCGCCGCGGGGCCGGCGGTGGGCGGCTCGGGCGTGGCCGCGAGGGGCAGCTCGATGCAGGCCCGCGTGCCGCAGGGCGCGGCGCTGCCGAGGGTGAGCGTCCCGAAATAGCGGCGCGCCACGCGCCCGGCGATGTTGAGCCCGAGGCCGAGGCGGCCGGGCTTGGTGGTGTAGAACGGGCGCGTGATCGCCTCGCGCTCCGCCTCGGGCACGCCGGCCCCTGTGTCGCCGACCTCGATGCGGTAGCGCGCGCCGACCACGCTCCCGCGCAGCGCGACCACCCCGCCGCCGGTCATCGCCTCCGCCGCGTTCTCCACGAGGCACCGCACCGCCAGGGACAGCGCGGCCGGATCGACCTCGACAAGCCCGTCCGTCGCGTCGACGTCGACGCGCGTCCCCGGATCGGCGATGCGCGCGCACGCCGCGGCCAGGCGGACGCACTCGAGGGCGCTCGCGCCCACCGGCTCCCGCCGGAGGTGCGCGTTCGCGTCGACGACGCCGTCGACGAGCGCGCTCGCCGCGATCGCCTCCTCGTCGATCACGTGGAGGAACTGCTCCACCCGCGGATCGTCCTGGAAGACCTGCTCCCGAGCGACCTTGCGCCGGAGGAAGAACGCCGCGTTGCGGATCGTCCCGACGCAATTGCGCAGATCGTGGCGCAGCGTCGCGACGATCTCCTCGGCCGTCGCGATCTGCTCCGCCGCGCCGAGCGGATCTCGGCTCATCATCGTGGGGCTTCACCTCCCTCGGCTCCCTCGGCGCCGTGCTCGTCTCGGCGGGCGGTCACTTGAGGAATCGGGCCGGGAGCCCGGCGTCGATGAGCCGCGTCGCTCCGACGCAGCTCGACGTGCGGGAGGACGGGGGCGGGTACGAGCTCACCCTGGTGCGCTGCGAGGACTCCGGCGCGTCGCGGGGCTCCGGCGACCTGTGCGGCGGCGCGCCCCGCATCGAGGGAGACGAGCTCGCCTCGCGCGCCGTGGACGCGCTCGCGAGGGCGTCGACGGACCGCCTCGCGCTGGCGAGGCGCGCGAGCTCCAGGACGAGCCGGGTGATCCGGGCGGGCTCGAACGGCTTGAGGATGACGTAGTGGCGGCCGCCCTCGCTGGAGCGGATGTACTCCTCGGCGCCGGTGATCAGCAGGCAGCTCGTGTAGAGCGGCAGGCTGGTGACCCGCATCGGGAGCTCTTCGCCGTTCATCCCCGGCATCTTGTAATCGGAGCAGACCACGTGGAACTGGCCTGTGTGCAGCAGCTCGAGCGCCCGGTGGGCGGACCTGCTGGTCGTGACGTCGGCGTCATCGGAGAGGATCGCCGCGATGCTGTCCAGCATCCTCTGCTCGTCGTCGACGACGAGCACGCGCAACCTCTCCTGGGCATACAGGCTCACGATACTCCTCTTGTGTGCTCGTAAGGGGGCTGAACGCTGACCTGGCGAGCGACCCCGGTGAGCCCTCGCGTCATGTCCTGTACGCGCGCCCGGGTCGCTCGCCGGAGCGACGTCTCGCGATGAAACCGCGCCGCGACCTCGCGCCCTCGTGCCGATACGTTCCAGCGCGGAGCAGCGGCATGGGCAGACTAGGAATCTACACCACCGCCCTACCCCGGTAAAGCGATTCCTGAGCTCATCGTCGATCATCACAGCGGGCATCACAGCGGGCATCACAGCGGGCATCACAGCGGGCATCACAGCGGGCATGTTCACAGTTCACTGTTCTGAAACACTCAATTCACGCGAAAGATAAGCGCATCTGCAGGCCTGCGCTCATGGATTGCATGTCTGCAAGAAGCGCGTGATTTCAACTCTGCTCTGCAAAAAGACGCATGCATTGCAGATTCGAAAGAGGCGCCGCGATGGCGCTCGGCTGGCCTCGGGCCTTGTGCCCGTGCACGATGGCCAACCATGCGATGCGCACGAGAGCGCGCCGCGGACCGCGGGACCTCCGGGTGGGGGCGCGGGTGCGTGGGGGCGCGCGGCCGGCGGGCCGCCCAGGCGGGAAGGGAACACCGGCCGTCCAGGGGCGACGGGCGCTCGGGGGCGCGCCAGCCCCTTGCCGTCGAGAGCAGCGCTCCTGGCTGACGGCGGAGTGACCGCCGCGACCCGGTCTGGTAGGATGTTCCATGCCTCCGGCCATCGACAAGCGCGCGCTGCTCGCGGCCATCAAGGACCAGCTCGCTCGCGAGCTCGAGCGCTCGACCGGGCGGGCGCGCGACGCCGCCAGCGCCGTGACGCACGAGGAGAACCGCGCCGAGGGCGACAAGGACATGCGCGCCACCGAGGCGTCGTACGTCGCGCGGGGCCACAGCGAGCGCGTGCTCCAGCTCGAGCAGGCGCTCGCGAAGCTCGGCGCCCTCGCGGCGCGCGATTTCGGCCCGGGCGCCGGCATCGAGAGCTCGGCGCTTGTGGAGCTGGAGAGCGGGAAACGGCGCTCTCTCTATTTCCTGCTGCCGGCCGCCGGCGGCGAGCGCATGCAGTTCGAGGGGGTCGATGTGCAGACCCTCGCCACGACGAGCCCGCTCGGCGCGTCCCTGCTGGGCCTGTCGGAGGGCGACGAGGCCGAGGTCTCCACGCCGCAGGGGATGCGCACCTACCTGATCACCAGCGTGCGGTGAGGCCGGGCCGCGCGGCGACGCGGCGCCTCGCCGGCTGCCGGGCCCGCCTCCAGGAAAAAGAAGCGGACCTTCGTAGGGAGCGCCTGCCCGGCGGCGTCCCAGGGATGAACGACCCGCTCGGCACGACGCGGGCGACCCAGGAGAAGAGTCCATGATGCAGTCTCGTTGGTGGAGGCTTGGTGGGATCTTGCCGCTCGTCGGCGCGCTCGTCGGTGCGGCCGGTTGCACCGCGGAGACGGGCCAGAGCGACACGTCCCCGAGCGAGGAGGCCGCCGAGGCGGCGCTCCAGGGGCCGTCGAAGGGCGGCCGCCACGGGGAGGACGGCGGCCACCGGAAGGGCTTCGGCGGCCACCGCGGCGGCCCGGAGCACCTCCTGCGCGCAGCGCTCCACGAGCTCGATCTCTCGGACGCGCAGAAGACGACGATCAAGGGCGCCTTCGAGGGCCTGCACGACGGCGCGAAGGCGCGCCCGAAGGACGGGGCCGTCTTCGCGGCGCTCGCCGAGGGCGTGCGCGCGGGCAAGATCGATCGCGCGGCGATCGAGGCGAAGCTGCCCGACGCGGGCCGCGCGGCAGAGGAGCGCCGGGCGCGCGTCGCCGGGGCGCTCGGCACCCTGCACGCCACGCTCACGAAAGAGCAGCGCCGACAGCTGGTCGACGCGATCGCCGCGAGGATGGACGAGCGCGGAGAGAAGGGCGAGCGCGGCCGGCGCGGCGGGCGGGACGGCCAGCACCACCGCGGCCCGGACGGCGAGCGCGGCATGAAGGGCGGCCCCGGCATGAAAGGCGGCCCCGGCATGAAGGGCGGCCCCGGCATGAAGGGCGGCCCGCTGGGCCACCTCCTCCGCGGCCTCGACCTGCGCGACGAGCAGCGCGCGCAGATCGACAAGGCCCTCGAGGGCATGCGCCCGAGCGACGCCGGCCGGAGCGCGCGGGGCGAGGATCACGCGGCGAAGCGCGCCGAGATGCGCGCGCGGCTCGAGACGTTCGCCGCCGATCGCTTCGACGCGAGCGCGTTCCTGCCGGCCGCGGACGCGAAGATGGGCCCGCGGGCGCACCTCGACCACAGGATCGACGCGCTGGCCGCGATCGTCCCGCTCCTCGACGAGGCGCAGCGCAACGAGCTCGCCGACCGCCTCGAGAAGGGCCCGGCCGCGGGCAGGCCCGAGCGCGGCGAGCGCGGCCACTTCCGCGGCGAGCGCGGCGAGCGCGGCCCTTTCCGCGGTGACCGCGGCGGCGAGCGCGGCCCCGAGCGCCGCTGAGCGCTGGTCCCGGTGGCGCGCGCGGAGCCATGGGCGCAGAATCGCGGGGGCACGTGATCGTCGACCTCAGGCTCGTCGCAGCGCGCGTCGCCGGGGGCGATGACGCGGCCTTCCGGCAGATCGTCGAGCACACGCGCGCGCCGATGTACCGCCTCGCCGCGCGCGTCGTGGGCGACCTCGCCGAGGCCGAGGACGCGCTGCAGGAGGCGTTCGTCGATGCCTACCGCGCCCTGCGCGAAGGGCGTTACGACGGGAGATCGAAGGTGGAGACCTGGCTGTACCGCATCGTGACGAACGCCTGCCTCGACGCCCTCCGGCGCCGCCGCGACACCCCGCGCGAGGCGCCGGCCGAGCCGCGCTTCGACGGCCTCGTGTCCGCCGAGGCGCGCGTCGCGCTGCGCGAGCTCGACGCCCTGCTCGCCGCGCTGCCGCCCCAGGATCGCGCCGCGCTCGTCCTCGTCGCCGTCGAGGGGCTGCCCGCGAAGGAGGCAGCGGCCGCGCTCGGTTGCTCCGAGGGCGCCGTCGAGCAACGTTTGGTGCGCGCCCGCGCGGCGCTCCGCGCGCGACAGACCGAGAAGGAGGCGCCGCATGCCTGACCGCGACGACGAACGGACCGAGCTCGATCGGGACCTCGCGCGCCTCGCGGCCGCGACCGCCCGCCTCGACGCCGACGACCACTTCACGGAGGCCGTGCTGCGCGCCGCCGCGGCGGCCGACGACCCGCTGGCCCGCGTCGCCCGCGCGACCGGCGACCTCGCGCCGGACGCCGCCTTCACCGAGGCCGTCCTCCGCGCCGCGACGGCCGCTCCCCCGCCCGCGCGCCCCGCGATGGCCGACGGCATCGTCCGCTCCGGTCGCGCCGCCATCGTGGTCACCGCCCTCGCGGCGGCCGCGAGCGTGCTCTTCTTCCTGCGGACGCAGCGCGACGTCGACACCGCGATCCTGGCCTCCGTGGAGACCCTCGAGGCGATCGAATGACCGTGCCCCCGCCCCTCGCGCCCCCGCCTTCCCCTGCGCGCTGGAAGCCCCTGGCCGTGCTGGCCGCCGTGTTCCTCTTCGGCGGCGTCGCCGGCGTGGCGCTCGGCCGCGGCATGGCCCTGCGCGACCTCGAGGCCACCTTCCGGGGTCCTCCGGCCGAGGCGCGCGCCCAGTTCCGCCTCCGGGCGATGCGCCGCCACCTCGACCTCACGGACCGCCAGGTGCGCGAGCTCCGCTCCACCCTGGCCGAGGCCGAGACCGAGCGGGACCGGCTCCTCTCCGAGTGCCGC
This sequence comes from Sorangium sp. So ce1014, assembly GCF_051521505.1. Classification (NCBI taxonomy): domain Bacteria; kingdom Pseudomonadati; phylum Myxococcota; order Polyangiales; family Polyangiaceae; genus Sorangium; species Sorangium sp. So ce1014. Next base: position 11,846,243 of record NZ_CP150356.1, on the reverse strand, counting down.
CCCGCGCTCGACGCCCTCCGCGACAGCACCGATGCCCGCGTGAAGGGCGTGCTCACGCCCGACCAGCTCACCCGGTACGAGGAGTTCGAGGCAGAGCGGCAACGGCGGCGTCCCGGCCCGCCGCCGCACGGGCCGGGGCACCCCGGCCGAGGCCGCGGGCCGGGCGGCCGGGGCGACTGAGGGCTGCAGGTCGGGGCGAGCTGATCGCCCAGAGATCGCCGGCCTACCGGCGGCCGCTCGCGTGGCGACCCACGGATCACACACCGAGGCAAAATGCCACACGCGCCGCGACGGCAGGCTTCGCTACGCGAGATCCTCCTCCTGCAGGGCGCAATTGACCCCGAACGCCGCGTCGGCGCCCTCGGCGGCGGCCATGATGGCGAGCAGCACGTCCTTCGACGCGTCTCCGGCCACGAAGACCCCTTCGCAGGTCGTCTCCTCGTGCTTGTCCGCCGTCTCCACGCCGCGCTCCTCGGTGATCTTGCAGCGGAGCTTCCTGGCCAGATCCGCCCCCTGCTCCTGCTTCGTCTTCAGGAAGAGCGAGCGGCGCTCCACGAAGCTGCCGTCCTCGAGCACCACGCGTTCGAGCATGCCGTCCCTGCCCTCGAGCCGCGCGATCCGCTCCTCGCGCACGCCGATCCCGTGCCGCGCGAGCCGGGCCGCGTCGGACCTGGACAGCGACGCTGGACCGTCCGTGAAAAGGATCACGTCATCGCTCCATGTCTTCATGTTCAGGGCCAGCGAGAGTCCCGTACATCCCTGTCCGTAGACGCCTATCGCCTTGTCGCGCGCCTCCCAGCCGTCGCAGTAGGGGCAGTGGTGCGCGCTCTTGCCGTACATGGCGGGCAGGCCCGGGAGGTCTGGCAGCCGGTCGACGAGCCCTGTGGCGAGCAGCAGCTTGCGGCAGAGCAGGCGCTCACCTCCTTCCATCGTGACCTCGAACCGCGTCGCCTCGCGGCGGACGTCGGCGACGGCCGCCTCCCGGATCTCGACGCCATAGGGCTGAAGCTGCTCGCGCCCTATCCGTCTGAGCTCGGACGGTGCGATCCCGTCGCGCGACAGGAAGCCGTGCATCGCGTGCGCGGCGTGGTTGCGGTACCGCCCCGAGTCGCACACGAGGACCCGCCTCCGGCACCGCCCCAGGATCAGCGCCGCGCTGAGGCCGGCCGGCCCTCCGCCGATGATGATCACGTCGTATCCCCGGACATCCGCGCTGCTGGTCGACATGGGTCCGCGGCCACCTCGCAATGAGCGCGCCGGGCCCCCTCGCGCGCCGAGCGCCCGCGACCCGCCCTGGGTGGGCCCGCGGCCGCTCGGCGCGCGTCCCGGCGGCGGTTTCGTGCGCATCATTCGCCGCGCTTGCCCTCGACCGCTACGCTGGCCGCATGCGCCTGCGAACGAGCCTGTCCGTCGCGTTGCTCTCGGCTGTGACCCTGACCGGCGCGTGCGCCAGATCGGATCGTTCGAGCTCGGCGCCGAGGGAGTCCGCGCCTGCGCCCGTGCAGGCGGCGGCGCTCAACCTGCAAGCGCAGGCGCCTGCGCCCGGGGTGCCTCCGCTCGCCCAGCGGGCGATGCGGATCACCGTCGATACAACGATCCTTGTCGACGCCTTCGATCCGGCGATGCATCGGCTCCGGACCGCGGTCGAGGAGCACGGCGGCTACGTGAGCGAGGCCAGGGTGCACGGCGGCCCGCACCGCAGCGCGTCGCTCGAGGCGCGGGTCCCCTCGGCGAAGGTCGGCGCCTTCCGCGCCGTGGTGGCCTCGGCCGGCGAGGTGGTCGCCGACGCGGAGAAGGCCGAGGACGTGACCGAGCAGCGCGCGGACATCGGCGCGCGGCTGCGCAACGCCCGCGCCCAGGAGAAGCGGTTGCTCGACCTCCTGTCGGACAGGACCGGGAGCCTCGCGGACGTTGTCGCCGTCGAGAAGCAGCTCGGGAGCGTGCGCGAGACGATCGAGCAGATCGAGGCGCAGGAGCGGTTGCTGGAGGGGCAGATCGCCTATGCGACCGTGAAGATCTCGATCACGACCCGCCGCGAGGAGCCGACCGTGGGCGCCGGCGGCAGGATCGCCCGCGCGGCCAGGGAGGGGGTCGAGAACGCGGGCGCTGTCGTCGTGAGCACCGTGGTCTTGCTGGCGGCGGCGGGTCCCACCTTGCTGCTCCTCGCGGCGCTCGGCGGGGCGCTGTTCTACGCCCTCCGCGCCCTCGTCCGGCGGCAGCAGCGGCGCGCCGCGGCGACCTTCCGTCCGCCCTTCCAGGCGGGCCCCATGCATCCTTATCCTCCGCCTCCGGCCGGCGCGCCGCCGGCGCAGGGCCCGCAGCCTCACCCGACCGGCGCGCCGCCGGCGCAGGGCCCGCACGGCGGCGGAGGCGAGGTCGGCCCCGGTTGAGCCGGGGCGAAGGCCCGATCCCCTCGACGACCGCCCACCCCGCCCCCGCGTACGTGCCTTCCCGATAACGCCGATTGAAGGCCGCTTCGGCGCGCGCTCGTCAGCGTTGTGCCCCACGCCGTCGCTCCCCCGCTGCGTGCGCGCGCATGCCGTCGCACAGCGCGTGGCAACGACACACAGCCAGCTCGCGCCCGTCCTGTTGTCCCTTCATGGGATGTGAGATTTCGATCATCAATCGCGCTTCGCTCGCTTCGCTCGATTCGAGGTGGAGCGCGACGAGCGGCGACGCGCGACGCGCGACGCGACACACAGCCTCACGCTCGCTCTCCACGCTCTGGACAGAGCAGACTCGCAATCAACGATTCAATGATTCAACACGGATGTTCTATTGAACACTGGACATCGATGGCGATTCTTCGGTACAACCAATTCGACCTTCGACGCGACCGCGAAGGAACGAACCGGGGGGACGACCATGTACCGAATCAGCACCGCTGACTTCGCAGCGCTGGCGCTCGTGTTTCTTGTGTCCTGCGTCACGGACCAGGAAGAACAGGAGGGATTCGTAGGAATTGCCCCTAATGCGCTTGAGTACCTCAACGCCCTCAACCCCAACGCTCTCAACCCCAACGCCCTCAATCCCAACGCCCTCAACCCCAACGCCCTCAATCCCAACGCCCTCAACCCCGGCGCGCTCAGCCCAGCCGCCCTGAGCGCAATCCAGGCCCCGGGGGAGGCGGGCGATCTCTCGCGCCAGCTCCTCAGCTATGTGGTCGGCTGTGCGTTCAGTTCCGCGCAGTCATTCACCTTCTCGTGGACCGATGACTCGGGCACGGTTCGTAACGAGGAATACTGGGGGCTCATCGGCCTCGCGCAGAAGTGGCGCGACAAGCCGCTCGGGCAGACGGATCAGCAATGGATCTCTGCGTGCCTCGCGTCGCGGACGAACTGGTACGGCGCCTCCGTGACGATCTCCTCGCGGGGCATTCATTCGGCCATCGACAAGTCCTCTACACCCGAGCTCTCGACCTACACGCGACAGGAAGGCGCCTTCTGGGGCAATCTCTTCACCGCCTCGCCCTACCTGAAGGCTTGCTACAACGAGGCCAACCGTGACCACGCGCGCTCGCTGAACCGGGAGTGCGCCGCCGGTCACCTCGACGGCAGCGGAGCCGCCCAGGAGTGCGGGATGATCCACGTGCTCGGGCCGTGCGACAGCCGCTGCCTGCCGCTCAACCAGCAGGGCGTGTACTACCCGGGCTGCGGCGACGACGTCATCGGCGGCCCGGGCTGGACCAGCACGGTCATCACCGTCTTCCTCCCCTAGAGCGACAAACGGGTTGAAACTGCCTGAAAAGAGCAGAGTTTCGAACCGCCAAGGCGCCAAGGACGCCAAGAAGAGAACAAATTCTTGGCGTCCTTGGCGCCTTGGCGGTCCATTTCTCGGTCGCGCAACCTGATCGGTGCTCTAGCCACGCGCGAGCCGCGCGTGGCCCGGGGTCGCGTCCCGTGGGCCCGCTCTCCTCCGGCTGGGACCCGCGCGCCGGGCGCCGCCGGCGCTCGGCCTCGCGCCTACTTCCCCGCGACGCCGGAGGCCGGCACAAGCGCCAGCACCCGGGCGGGCGCGCCGCTGCCGCGCGTGAGCGGGAGCGGCGCGACCACCACGACCGCCCCGGCCTCGGGGAGCTGCTCCAGGTTGGCCAGGTTCTCGATGTGGTAGCCGCCGGCGCCGAGGAACGCCTTGTGCTGGTCGAACGACTGGCTCGGCCCCGGATCGGTCGACAGCGTGTCGATGCCGACGCAGCGCACGCCGCGCTCGCGCAGATAGCGGCTCGCCTCCACGGAGACCCCGGGAAAGTGCATCACGCCCTGCGCGTCCTGGTTCAGGTACTTCGCCGGATCGGACCAGCGGGCCCCCCACCCCGTCCGGATCAGCACGATGTGCCTCGCGCCGAGCGCCCCGTGCCGCGCCTCCCAGCCCCGGAGATCGTCCACGGTGACCTGATGGTCGGGGCTGGCCGCGACCTTCGCCGTCACGTCCACGACCGCCGCCGACCCCACGAGCTGCTCCGGCGCCATCTGCTCGACGGTCGGCGCCCCGGCCTTGAAGTGCGCCGGCGCGTCCACGTGCGTGCCGGCGTGCTCGTCCATCGAGAACCGGCTCGAGTAATACGCGTCCTTCTCGACGGTGCTGAGCGTCTCCGACGCATAGGGCTTGTTGCCGGGATACAGCGGCATCTCCGGCGTGATCGGGTGCGTCAGGTCGACCACCCGCGCCGTGGCGATGTCGAGGAGCGCGGGCGCGGCCTGCGCCGCGGACGGCGGCGCCGCCCCCTCCGCCTGCGCCGAGGACGGCGGCGCCGCGGCGGGCGGCGACCCCGCGGCAGGCGCGCACGCCGACAGGGCGAGCGCCGCCGGGCACAGCGCGTACGCCGCGGCGCCCCTGGCCCCCGCTTGAAGGAAGCTGACCACGCCGGTTCCATGCGCCTTGTGCATGGCGCACATGTCACCACAGGCCCGCTCCCGCCACAAGACGCACGGCCGGGCCCTCGCGTCGGGCCGGCTCAGACCTCGTGCAGCTTCACCCGGCGTCGCAGGTAGTTGAGCAGATCGATGCGGGTGACGAGCCCGACGAACTCGTCGCCGTCGGTCACGATCGGGACGAGCCCCGCGTCGAACATCGGGAGGAGATCCCGGATCGGCGTCCGCACGTCGACCGTCTTGAGCCGCGTCGTCATCGCCGTCTCCACGGACTGGCGGAAGCGCGTCACGTCGTCGACGGCCGCGAGGAGGAGGTCGGACTCGTCCACAAGGCCGACGATCTTGCCGTCCTCCAGGACGGGGAGCTGCGACACGTCGTAGAGCTTCATCCTCGCATAGGCGACCAGGAGCGCGTCCGCCCGCTGCACCGTGACCACCGCCCTGTCGGCGTGGCGGCGCGTGATCACGTCGCGCAGGTCCCCTGTCGGCTCGCGATCGGTGAAGCCCTGATCGGCCATCCAGAAATCGTTGTACATCTTCGACAGGTACTTGTTGCCGCTGTCGCACACGAGCGTGCAGACGCGCTTGGGCGACGACTGCTCGCGGCAGTAGCGCAGCGCCGCCGCGAGGAGCGTCCCGGAGGACGAGCCGGCGAGGATGCCCGTCCTGGAGAGGAGCAGCCGCGCCGTCTCCAGGCTCTCACGGTCGGAGATCGTGTACGCGTGCTTGACCCGGGAGAGGTCCAGGATCGGGGGGAGGAAGTCCTCGCCGATGCCCTCGACGAGCCACGAGCCCGCCTTGCCGAGCTTGCCCGTCTTGATGTAGCCCGCCAGCACCGAGCCCTCCGGGTCGGCGAGCACCATGTCGCAGCGCGGCTGCGCCGCCGCGAAGTAGCGCGAGAGCCCGGTCAGGGTGCCGCCGGAGCCGACGCCGCACACCATCGCGTCGATCCTGCGGTCGAGCTGCGCGTCGATCTCGGGGCCGGTCCCGGTCTCGTGCGCGAGCGCGTTCGCGGGGTTCTCGAACTGGTTCACGTAGAACGCGCCCTCTTCGCGCGCGATGCGGGCCGCGAGGTCCTGGTAGTAGCTCGGGTGGCCCTTCTCGACGTCGGAGCGCGTCATCACCACGTGCGCGCCGAGCGCCTTCAGGTGAAAGATCTTCTCCTGGCTCATCTTGTCGGGGATGACGAGCGTCAGCCGGTAGCCCTTCCGCGCCGCGACGAGCGCGAGGCCGAGGCCCGTGTTGCCCGCCGTCGCCTCGACCACGTGCCGCCGCTCGCCGCCGAGCTGGCCGTCGCGCTCGGCCGCCTCGATCATCGACAGGCCGATGCGATCCTTGATGCTGCCGCCGGGGTTCTGGCTCTCCATCTTGAGAAAGAGCTCGCACGGGCCGGTGTCGAGCTGAGTGACCTGGATCATCGGGGTGCGGCCGATGAGAGAGACGATGTTCTCGGCGGGCGGAGGGGTCGGCATCGGCGTCGTCATGGCAGCTCAACGGTCACACGACGCGCACCGTCTGTCGAGGCGCTCGGCCGGCCATCGCGCGGGTCAACGCGGGCAGCCCTGGAAAACGGACAGAGGTCCGCTAGGATGGATTGTCCCTTGTGGCGCGCGGGGGGGAGTGTACGCCGCGACAATGTAAGTAGTGTTTCTTATGTCTCGACCGTTCCCGGCGTCGCGGCGCCGCGCGTCAGGCGGCGGGCCGCACGGCCTTCTTGAACGCGGCCGGGCCGAGCGCGTTCAGCACCTCGCCCCGGCGGAGGCCGCCTCGCCGCGCGGTCCCCACGCCGAAGCGCAGGTTGTGGAGCGCGTTCGTCGAGTGCGCGTCGGTCGAGATCACGAAGCGGATACCGCGCTTGCGCGCCTCCTTGATCCACCGGGGCTCCATGTCGAGGCGGTACGGGTCCCCGTTCACCTCGACGGCGGCCCTCGACTCGGCCACGGCGTCGAGCACCTCCTCGACGTGGCACGCGAACGGCTCGCGCCGCTGGATGAGCCGGCCGAGCGCGTGCCCCCAGATCTTGAAGACCGGCAGCTTCATCGCGCTCACGAGCCTGCGCGTCATCTGGTCCGCGTCCATCTTCATGCGCGAGTGGATGCTCGCGATGATCACGTCGAGCTGCTCGAGGATCGCGTCCGGATAATCGAGCTCCCCCGACTCCAGGATATCGGACTCGGTGCCCCGGAGGAGCTTCACGCGCACGCGCTCCTGTACGCGGGCGATCTCGTCCCATTGCTGCTTCAGCCGGTCGAGGCCGACGCCGCCCGCGTAGTGGGCGGCGGGCGAGTGATCGGTGATGGTGAGGTATTTCATCCCCATCGCCTCGGCCTCCAGGGCCATCTCCTCTATCGTGTTCTTGCCGTCCGAGTACACCGTGTGGCAGTGCACCATGCCCTGGAGTTCGCCCTCCACGATGAGCTCGTCCTCGCCGCCGTCACGCGCGACGGCGGCGAGGATGTCCTCCGCGCCCTCGCGGAGCTCGGGCGCGATGTACGGGAGGCCGAGGTGCCGGTAGAGCTCCTCCTCCGTCTTCGCCGAGAGGCGCTGTTTGCCGCGGAGGAGCCCTCGCTCGTCGAGGGTGAGCCCCAGCTCGCGCGCGAGCGCCCCGAGCGCCTCGAGGTACGCGGGCGCGCCCGTCCTGTGGTGGAGCGCGGCGGCGTAGTACCGGGGCGGCACGCAGAGGAGCTCGCCCCTGAGGCCGCCCGAGAACCTCACCTTGCACCGCGCCTCGCCGCGCTCCTCGACCTCGGCGACGCGCGGGAACCGGGCGAACCAGTCGACGACCTGCGCGGCGTCGTCCGCCGCGGCCACGACGTCGACGCCGGCCACCGTCTCTTCCCAGCGCCGGATCGCGCCTGCGACGTCGGCCTGCTCGGCGGCCTCGCACCCGCGCACGTGGGCGAGGAGCGGCTCGGCCAGATCGAGGGCGTCGACGAGGAGGATGCGCTCGTCGCGCGTCTCGTGGCGGTGGATGCCCTCGAGGAGGCTCGACTCGATCTTCGCCCCGAAGCCCTTCACGGCGCGGACCTTCCCTGTGAGACAGGCCCTCTTGAGCTCCTCCACGCTACCGATGCCGAGCGCGTCGTGGAGCGCCTTCATCCGCTTGAGGGTCATCCCCGGCACCTGGGAGAGCTCGAGGACACCGCGGGGCAGCTCGGCGCGGAGCTGCTCGAGCTGCACGGAGCGCCCTGTCTTGTAGAGCTCGGCGATCTGGGCGGCGAGCGCCGCGCCGATGCCCTTGAGCTCGGTGAGCCGCTTTCCGTTGATGAGCTCGCCGAGGTCGTCCGTGAGCTCCTCGAGGGCCCCGGCGCCGGTCTCGTAGGCGCGCGCTCGGTAGGGGTTCTCTCCCTTGATCTGGAGGAGCATGGCCATCTCGCGGAGGGCGCGGGCGATGTCGAGCTTGTCGAGCATGGTTGGCGGCAAATATAGCACTCGCAGCGAGGAGGCCATGCCGCGCGGGTCGGGGGAGCGGGGCAGTTTGCCACACGGACACCGTGGGTGGCGCGGCCGGCGGGAGCGCCGCGCCGGCACGTCGCGCGGTCGGTGGGGCCGGCGAGATACCGGACGATGGCCACAAGGTCCCCCGCCCGGGGCGGGCGGCACGCCGCGAACCCATCCGGATGAGCTGGCGTGTCCACCGTGGAGATGGGTGCGACCCATCTCCACGGTGGACACGCCTCCAACGAAGGTAGTAGCGCTTCGCATGCGTCCCCCGAGCTCGTCACGAGCTCCAGGTTGCCACCGCGCAAGAACGCCGCTGTGGGCTGGCCCCCGAGGGCGATATCGCTCGTCAAGCAGCCGTTCGAGTCCTCAACCCCTCGACGGTTCGGTCCACTCGCCGCGGGCGAAGTGGAGCGCCTCCGCCTCGATCGTGGTCGCGAAGCTTGTCGCGCCGTCCTGGCGCGTGAGGCGGCTCACCTGCAGCAGGCCCGCCTGCGTCCCAACCAATACCGCCGTCCGCGCGAAGCTCGACGTGATCTGTGCCCGCATGCCGTGCATCGCCTTCTCGAACTCGGCGTCGTTGCGCGCGGACGCCTGGCGCATGTCGACGACGATGCCAGCGCTCCGGTGTCGCGATGCGATCAACCACAGCACTGCCGCGTTGGCGCTCGTGAGCTCCGCGATGGAGGCGAAGGGCACCGGCTGGCGCGCGAGCCACACGACGCGCCCGTCGCCGTCCTCCTCCATCAGCCAGTGGGTGCTCGCAAGCAGCGTCGTCTTCACCGGATCGGAGGGAATTATGGCACCCCATGGGCACGAGGGGCAGAAACCCACGTCCTTTGCAGCTGAACGCCGCGAGACGCTTCTCTTCGCGGCCGCCGCGGCGAAGCCGCGCAAAGCTGGGTCGGCTCACGACAACGGATCGCGCCAGGCCGAAGCCGCCGCGGAGCGCGCACGGCCCACCGCGCCGCCCGCCCCTACTTGCTGCACCCCAGCCGGCACACCATGGCCGCCGTGTAGGCGCACCCGTGATCGCCCCATATCGACGAGCTCGGCCCCGTGCACCGGAACGCGCACCCGCGCCCGTCCGCGGTCGCCTCCGCCGTCAGCCGGTAGCCCTCCGCGTTGCAGCTGCCGGTCGACGACAGGCAGCTCGACAGCTGCGGCTCGCACTGCTCCACCACGTAGCCGGCCGGGCACGTCCAGTCAGCGCTCGCCCGCCCGTAGTCCGGCGACCGCCCCGTCTCGGTCGCGAGCGGCTCGTGCTTCGAGAAGGTCGGCATCCCCGTCGTCACTTGCAGCGGCACAACGACCGCCCGCTCGCGCGGCACCACCGGAGAGGCTGCGTCCTTCGGCTGCACCACGAACGTGTCCCGCCGCGTCTGCCGCTCGCAGCCAGCCGTCGCGCCCTCCGGCGTCCACGAGAACGTGAGCTCCGCGCTCCCGTGCGCGGGCACCTCGACCGTGCGCTCGCCGTGCGTCACCCGGACGTCGACCTGCGCCCGGTTCGTGATGAGCGCCTGCGCCGTCCCGGTGGCGCCGTACGGCACCACGCCGAGGTCGACCGGCAGCGGCGCGATCTCCGGCTCGGCGAGCGAGAAGCGGCACACGTCCGCCACCGGGTAGATCGCGTACGCCAGCGGCACCGCCTTCTTCACCTCGATCCGCAGCGCGCCGAACGCCTGCCCACCCCCCTTGGCGCCGCCCGGTCCGCCCGCCACCGGCGCGCCCTCGACACCCTCGATGGCCAGCTCGCCGACCGAGGTCATCGTCACGCGACGGTCCCCCGCCTCGATCCGGGCCTTGAACAGGCCGATCGCCGTGCCGTGCGCCTCGCCGGCCGTCACGTCCGTCTCGTAGGCGACCATCGCGCCGCGCTTCACGGCCCCGATGAAATGCGTCGCGCGACCGCAGGCGCAGCCGCCGCCCGGCGCCGGCACGACGCTCTCGGTCGGGTCAAAGAACTGCGGATCCTCGTCCGCGACCAGCGCCATCGCGACAAGGCGCAGGCGGCGCTTGTCGAGCGTGCCTCCGGCGCTGAAGTACGCCGGCAGATCGACGTCGGCGCCCACGAGGACCGAATCGACCGCGATGCCCACGTAGCGGAAGTCGATCGCGCGCTCGCCCTGCCCAGGCGCGGGCCCGCCCTGCGCCGCCGCCGATGCCGTCGCTCCCGTCACCGCCGTCGCTCCCGCGACCGGCGGCGCTCCCGTCGCCGCCTTCGGCTGGGCGCAGGCGAGGCCGACCGGCGAGAACACACCCGCCGCGCTCCGCGACAGCCCGCGGCCCGGCACCATCGCGCTCGACGTGTCGAGCAGGTAGTCGTGCCGCACGTCGCTGAACGCCCGCGCGGCCGCGAGCAGCGCCCCGGCCTGCGAGCAGCCGCTCCCCTTGCAGGCCGGCAAGACGCCCGCGGCTGCCGGCCGGCCCGACGGCGCGACCGGCACCTCCGGCGGCCCCGGGCAGCCGAGCGCCGAGGCCAGCACCCCCAGGAGGAGCGCGCCCGCGCGCGCAGGCGCAGCGCGCCGACGAGCGCGACCCGCGCCGCTCACGGCCACGCGATCGTCATCCACCGGACGCGCCCCGAGCCGCTCACCGCGTCGTCCGCAAAGAACAGCGACCCGCCGGAGCGCCCCGCGAACACCGGCGACACGTCCTGCGACGCGCTGCCCGTCAGCCACGCCAGCTGCTTCAACGCGGGCGCCGCCGCCTCGCCGGGCGCCAGCGAGAAGGCGCTCAGCACCACCGAGTCCCCAGGCGCCGACGCGAGCACGCCGCGGCAGGCCTTGTCGCACGCGAGCGCGATCGACGACACCGGGGTGCCGTCCGGGCCGGCCACCGCCACCGGCGCGCCCTGCGCCGCGCCGCCGTTGTCGAGCCGCACGAGCCACGCGCGCCCGCCCGACCCGCCGGCCGCCGCGCCCCCGCGGGCCGCCGAGCCCCCTCCGGCCGCCGCGCCCTCCCCGGCCGGCTCGTCGACCCAGCCGACGAGGACCCCGCCCTCGTGCGGCGCGAGCACCGGGCTGCGCGAGTGCTCGGGCGACGCGTGGAGGCGCGACTCGTCGCCGATCCGCTGCAGCGTCTTCGCGTCGAGCCGCGCGAAGAACACGTCGCCGGTGGCCTCGCCGGCCTCGCCGGCCGCGCCGCCGCCCGCGGCCGCGTCGCCGGCCGGCCGCGCGTCCGACCACACGAGCCACGCCTCCTGGCCGCGCACCGCGATCTGCACCTCGGCCGCGTCGAGCGGCGCGTTCGTGATGCGCCGGTCCGGCACCGTCCTGTTCAGCGCGCGGTCCACCCGCGCCGCGTACACCTCGGCGTTGCCGTCGCGCGTGTCGACCCACGCGACGATGAAGCCGCCCGCGCCGTCGTAGGCGATCGCCACGTCGGACGCCTCGCTCGCGGCGCCGCCCTGCTTCTTCCGCGGCGCGGTGGTGAGCTTCTTCTGCGCGAGCTTCGCGCCCGTCGCGTCGACCCGGGTCACGTAGACCTGCGTCTCGCCCCGCTCGCGCGCGACCCACGCGATCACGCTCTCGCCCGGAGACGCGCCGCCCTTGCCCTTCGGATCGGCCGGGGGCGGCGGCGCCGTCGCGATCGCGACGCCGCCGAGCGACGACGCCTTCTGCGTGAGGACGTTCAGCTTGCCGAGGCCGCCCGGCGACGCCGCGCGCACCGCCAGCGTCGCCGAGAGGTCCTGCCCGCGCGGCGCCGCGTCCGACGCCCCCTCCACGAAGTACGTGACCCACGCCGCGAGCGCCGCGCCGCCGTCGAGCTCGACGGCCGCCACCCTGGCGAGGTGGTCGCCCTCGGCGAGCGCGCGCACCGCGGTCGCGCGCGGCGGCGGCGCCTTGTCCTCCCGGAACGCGGGCGCGCGCCACGCGCTCTCGCGCACCGGCAGCGACACGAGCGCGAGCGGCGCCCGCGCGCCCGCCGCGCCCGACGCCTTGCCCGCGCCGCCCTGCTGCGGGCCGGCCCCGGCCGCCGCGCTCGCCAGCGTCACGCACGCGCCCTTGTGGCAGCTCAGCCCGCGCACGAGGTACGGCACGCCGTCGGTCGCCGCGAACGGCGCGGCGCGCACCGGCTCCGCCGCCCGGACCGAGAGGTCCGGGCCGAAGCGCACGAACGTCGGCCAGACCGGCGGCGCGGCCGCCGCGTCGCGGGCCGCCTTGAGCCTCGCGGGCGCGAGCGTCACCGCCGCGAAGCCGTCGCCGTCCGCCGCGAGGTCGGGCGGCCCGCTCGCGCTGAAGACGAGCGCCGCCCGCTCCGCGCCGAGCGCGCCGTCGGGACCCACCGAGGCGAGGTGGATGAGGCGCCCCGCCCCGCCGGCCTCCACGCCGCCATCACGCTCGCCGCCGCGGGGGCGCAGCAGGTCCTCCCATGCGAGCAGCGCCCGGCCGCCCCCGGCGGAGGGCGCGACGAGCGACACGAGCGCCTGCTCGCCGGACGGCGGCGTCGCCTGCCGCGGCGTGACGACCACCTTGCCGCCCGGCTCGACCGCCGCGAGGTACACGGCGCCGTCGATGTCCCGCTCGTCGGTCCACGTGAGCAGGTAGCGCCCGCCGACGGCGGCGATCTCGAGATCGATCTGCGCGGTCGGCTCGGGGCTGACAGCGACCGGCGCCGAGACCTTGCCGGCCGCGTCGATCTCCAGGAGCGCGATGGATCCGAGCTTCTCGGTGTCGGCGGCGTCCTCCGCTTCCGCCTTGCGCGCGGGGTTGCCCTGGGCCCTCGCCACCGAGCGCGGCGCGGCCGGCGGGAGCACCAGGGCGACCGCCGCGCCGCGCTCGGTGGCGACCGCGTGCCACCCCAGCACATCGCGCGCGACCGACGCGGGCGCCGTCGGCTTGATCGCGGCGCCCTTGTCCTGCGCCACGACGGTCATGACCACGTCGACGCGGTCGACGTCGCCCTGGGCCACGTCGCCCTGGTCCTCGCGCGGCATCTCCCACAGCACGAGCGCCCCCTTCGCGTTCGGGAGCACGTCGAGCCACGTGATCTCCTCGGCCGTCTGCGCGACCGGGCTCGCCGGGGCGACCGGCTTGCCGGCCGGGTCGAGCGCGAGCACGCGCACCGCGCGGCTCCCCCCGCTCTGCTCGATCCACGCGGCGATGTAGCCCTGCGGCCCGGCGCGGAGCGCGGCGACGGGCACGTCGGCGGCGACCGGCCCGGCGTCGACGAGGTCCCCGCGCGGCGCCCCGTCCGCGCCGATGACGCGGGTCCTCAACCGGCCTCCCGCCGCGTAGAGCAGGAGCGCCTCGTCGCCTCGCCGGGCGAAGTAGGGCGCCGCGTCCTCGCCCTCGAGCTCCGCGACCACCTGGGCCGGCAGGAGCGGCAGCCCCTCCGGCGCCTTCGGCTGCCCGGGCGGCGTCTTCACGGCGCGCGCCGGGCGCGCGGCGGGGGCCTGCGCGGCGCCGGAGCACCCGAGCAGCAGCGCGAGCGCGGCGCCGAGCAGCGCCGGAGCGCGGCGCCGGAGCGCGGCGCCGGTCAGGCGGCCTGCGTCGCGCTGCGGGCCGCGTTGAACCGAGGGGAGAGCACTGCGGACGAGCATGGCGGCGACCATGCCAGAAGCGAAGAGCGCCCGCTACAGGGCGCCACCCGCGGGCGGGGCGCACGCCCCGGTCGCACGCCCGCGCTGCGCTGGACGTCGCACGCCCGCGCTGCGTCACTCAGAAGGCGAGCAGGCGCCCGAGCAGCGACCTGTACCTGCGCAGGGCGAGCCGGAGCTCCTCCGTCGACACCTCCGGTCGCCCGGGCTCGCCGTCGAGCAGGCGTTGCAGCGCGCTGCGCTCCTCCCGGAAGCTCTGCATGACCCGCTGGATCACCTCGGTCACGAGCGCGTCGGCCTGCTCGACCGCCTGCCGCGGCGCCTCGATGAAGCCCGCCTGGATCGCGCCCCAGCGCTCGGACAGCTCGCGCGCCTCGTCCGGCGTGAGCGCGGGCGCGCGCTCCGGCCAGGGCTCTCCGGTCGGACCGCCCCGCGCCGTGTAGGCCGCCGGCTGCCGGCCCGACTCCGGCGGGAGCTCCTCTTCGGCGATCCGTGCCTCGGGCTGGCTGCTCTCGCGCGCCGTCACCATCCGCTCTCTGTGCAATGGGCTCACGATGGCCACCTCTCCGCTCGTTCGCGTTGTCCGCCCAGCGGGCCAAGCAAGCCGCATGCGCGCCTCGATGTGCATCCGCGCCCGCTGCCGGCCGCAGCGCGGCAAGGCCAGAGGCTCAGAAGAGCCCGAGAAAAGCGCGAGAGATCTCCGGGCGAGCGAGGCCGCCCGATCCCCATCGCTCGGGCGCCGGCCGCGGCAATCCCTCACGAGCCGGGGAGGCGGAAGAGTGAGGAATACGCGCGCTGCGCGGCGGAGCCGCCGCCCCGGCGAGGGCGCCCGAGCTCACCTGAGCGAGGCGCGCAGCTTCGTCACGACCGCGCGGATCTCCCGCACCACCTGGAGGAGCGCCTCGTCCTCGTCGGACCACTTGGTCACGGGCTTCCCGTCTCGCGGCACCGCCTGGAGCTCGGCGAAGCGCGTCGTCTCCCAGTCGCAGGGGCGGAGCAGGATCGGCACGACCGCGGCCTGCCCCGCGGCGCGCCGCTCCATGGCGCGCGTCACCTGCGCGTCGCCCTGCTCGGACGCGAGGAAGCTGGCGCTCACGAGGAGCAGGACGAGATCGGCCGCCTCGAGCTGCTCGCCGATCGCGCGCTCCAGGTCCTCGCCCGCGCCGATCTTCCCGCTGTGCCACGGCGCGATCAGCCCCTCGCGCTTGAGCGGGCTCAGGTGCGCCTCGAGGCGCGCGAGGAGCTCCTCGTCGCGCGACGCGTAGGAGAAGAAGACGCGCACCGGCCGCGCCGCGGCCGGGAGCGCGTTCGCCGGCGGAGCCGCGGTCGGGCGCGCGCTCACGGCCGGGTGCGGCGCCGGCGTCGCGACGCGCGGCGCCGGGGGGGGCGGCGGCGGCGGCGCGGCGGTCGGCTCCAGGCCGAGGAGGACCTGCGCGACCTCCGCGTGATCGCCGGCCTGGTTCTCGTAGAGGAGGAGGCGGATGCCCGACTCCTCGAGCAGCCGGCGGCGGAACGGCGGCACGCCCTGCGGGAGCAGCGCGAAGTGCATGGGTGGCTGCCCGCCCGCGAGCGCGCGCACGCGGGCGAGCGTCTGGTCGATGTTGTCGTCGGCGAGGCCGAAGCCCACGAACAGGATGGAATGCGCGCGGTAGAGGGCGCCGAACGCGTCCTGGAGGAGGGGCGTGCCGAAGATCGCCCGGTCGTACTGGTCGCGCGAGAACACCCAGGTGTCCCACGCGCGCAGCGTGCCGTGCAGCTTCAGGATGAAGCGCCTGTCCATGACGACGTCGGCCGCCGGCCGGTCGATCACGCGCCACTCGCCCTGGAACGCGCGCTCGAGGAAGCGGTCGATGTTGGTGGTGAGCACCGCCTTGAGCTTCGGCTTGAGCGCGGCGATCGCCTGCGCCACGTCGGGCACGTCGCGGCCGGTGTCGTCGAGCTCCTTGTCGACCGTCCAGTTGAAGTCCTGCGGCCCGAGCGCGAGCTTCGCGGCGGAGAGCGCGTTGATGAGCTGGTTCGAGGCGATGTACTGCTGGATCTCGTCGACGACCGCGGGGTCGGCGCTCCGCTTCCGCGCGCGGTCGCGCAGCTTCTCGGCGAGCTGTTTCCAGGTGGGCATGCCCGCCGCGGCCGACACGCCCGCGCCCGCGAAGACGATCAGGTTCTCTGCCGCGTAGCGCTCGCGCAGCTGCTCCAGGATCTCGTCATCCATCAGCGAGCACGATACCGCGGATCCGCGCCCGCGGGCGGCGCCGCGCCCCTCACCGCGGCGGCGAGGAGCGCCGCTCCGTGGCGAGGGAGAGGCCGACCCCCAGCCAGACCCCCTCGACGGCGCCCGCCGTGCCGTCGGCGGCCTCGTACGGCGCCGGCCGGAGCACCACCCCGGGGTCCAGCGTGAGCCCGAGCCACACGGGGCCGCCCAGCCGGGTCTCCACGCCGAGCCCGAGGCCGGCGCGGGCGGACCACGTATCGTGCTCGCCCGCGATGCCGTCGACGGAAGCGGCGGCAGGCAGCCTGACCGAGGCGAGCGACGCGGTGGCGCCGATCGACAGGCGCCACGAGGCGGCGAGCCAGAAGCGGTAATCGCCCGAGAGGCCGCCCTCGAGCCAGCGCAGCGTCTCGCCGCCGGACGGGGTGGCCAGCAGGCGGGCAAAGAGCGACTCGGTGAGCCGCAGGCGCCGCAGGCCGAGCGTCAGGCCGGCGCCGCCGAGCACCTGCGGCCCGCCCGTGACGACCGCGGCGTAGGGTCCGGCCGAGACGGACAGCGCGTCGAGGTCGCGCGAGGCGAGCTCGACCTCGTCCGGGGTGGGGCGCCGCGGTGACGGCGGCCGCCGCGGGGAGCGCGCCCGGCGCACCTCGGCGCGGATCATCTCGGAGGCGGCGATCGCGACGAGGCGCGCGGCCACGTCCGAGGTGAGGCCGGAGACGGCGATCTGCCGCCGCACGACCGCGCGGCCGTCGAGGCGCACCTGGATCTCGAGGCGGGCCGCGGTGGGCCGGTCGATCCACACGTTCGCCACGCGGTCGCCGAGCGGACCGACCGGCTCGGTGGCGAGCGCCGCGCCGTCCGGGAGCTCGATCTCGAGCAGGCGCCGCACGCGAAGGCTCGAGACCTCCTCCGCCGCGCCGCGCGACAGCGCGACGCGCACCTCGATGGGCGCCGTCGCGGCGGGCATCGGCGGCGCGCTCGGCGCGGGGGCGCCGCCGCTGCCCGCCACGAGCGCCCGCGGCTCGGCCGCCGCGGCGGGGGCCGCGGAGCCCAGCAGGAGGACGGCCGCGACGAGGGCGGGCGCGGAGGGATCTCGGCGCCGGGCGCGCGTCGGGGGCAGGCGGCGGAGGCCCTCCCTCTGCAGCCGCGTCCACGCCGGAGATGATCCGCTGGGCATCCTCGCACCGGCCATCGGGGTACTTGGCCACATACCCCGTTGCCGTCTGAATTGCCTCTTTCTTGTCGCCCGTGACCCCCTCGCCAGGGCTGCGCTTGCCCGACGGCGCTCCCTCGAGCGAGAGCGACCGCGCGCACCCGTAATATTTCGCTGTCAGCGCTCTGCTCACGAGCGCCACGCGCCGAGCGCGGCGATCTCCCCGGCTACGCCTCTTCGCGGAACGCGGCCACGACCCAGTTCACGTGACGGCCTCGACCATCGTTGCTCGAATGACGCTTGAACAGCGGCATCCTCAGGATGCGCACGTGATCCTGGAGGTTCGTCTTGAAGGGCGAGCCCGCGATCGGCGTCCCGTCGGATCGCACCTGCCGCCCCTCGATCTTCATCTTCTTCAGCACCTCGAGGGACGCGAGGCGCAGCAGCTCATAGGCCCTGTCCGGGTCCTTGCTGCTCACGGAGACAATGAGCTTGCCAAACGTGGGGTCCTTGTTGACCAGGACGTCCCCCGCCTCGAAACCGCAGTCGAAGCGGATCTTCAGGTCGGTGAGGCCCTTCTCCTCGAGCGCCTCGCGGATCGGGCCGGCGTCGGGGAGCGCGATGCGATCGAAGACGCCGCCGTTGGGCAGGAACATCCCCTTGCCGCCGTCCCGGGAGTCCCTGAGATCCGGATTCCAGCTCTCCGCGTTGATGCGGAACTCGCGGCTGCAGTGCGTCTGCACCACGTGCTGCTGCTCGAAGTCGATGGCCTGCCCGTCCGCGATGCGGATCTGCCACGCGACGAGGTTCACCGGGACGCGGCTCCGCTTCCGCTTGATGGCGTAGCTCTCCTCGCTGACGGGGTGCTCCACCTGGATACGCGTGTTCATCTCCAGGAAGTAGAACTTCCCGTCCTTGAACATCAGCTCCACGGTGCCCGCGCCCACGTAGCCCACGCGCTCTGCGATCTGCACGGCGAGCCCGCAGATCCGGTCTTCCAGGCCGGGATACCGGCGGAGCAGGGCCGGCGGCGCCTCCTCCTGGATCTTCTGGCTCGCGCGCTGCTCGCTGCAGTCGCGCATGCCGAAGTGCCGCGTGTTGCCGTAGCGATCCCGCAGCACCTGCACCTCCAGGTGGATCGTCTCCGGGATGTTCTGCTCGAACATCACGCCAGGCTGCCAGTTGAACGCCCTGATCTCGCCGAGGACCTTCTGGATGGCCTGGGGCACCTGCTCCGCGGTCGGGATGACCGCCTGCCCGCGCCCGCCGCCGCCGTTGGCGGCCTTCAGCCGCCCCGGGAAGGTGAAGCGCCCGGCCTCGTGCGCCTCCAGGATGATCCGCTGGATCTCGTCGGGATCATTGCTGTCGATGACGAGCCCGGGCGTCACCGCCGTCGCGTCGAAGTCCTGGGCCATCAGGCGGAACTTGCGCTTGTCGCCGGCGTTCTCCACGACGTCCTGCATCGGACCGATGAAGACGATGTTCTTCTGCCGGAAGTGCCGGATCGCCCCGGCGTTCTCCGCGAGCGGGCCGTATCCCGGGTAGAGGCCGGCGCGCGACAGCTCGTCCTGCCACCCGTCCTCGAAGCGCCGCTCGAACTCGGCCCTCACCTTGTCCGCGATCTGGGTGGTGTTCGCGTAGCTCTCGCGGAAGCTCCCCTCGAGGCCCACCGCGAACCCGCCGCCCTCCCGCGCGATCCGCACCTGCAGCGCGTTGTCGTCGTCCTTCAGGCTGTAGAGGACCACGGGGATCTTGCCGAGGGCGATCGCCTCGCGCGTGGCCCGCACGCCCATCTCCCCCTTGTCCGCCACGAGGACGTACCTGAGCTGGCCCGCGCTCACCGTCGTGGCGGGATAGCTGTCGAGCCGGTGCACCGCGGCGTAGAGGAGATCCAGCACCTGCGCGTCGTCCCGCAGGAGCTCGCCGGCCCGGGAGCGCAGGAGCTCCGCCGCCTGGTCGCGGAGCGCGGGCACGTCCTGCTCCAGGATCAGGAACTTGAGGAAGCGCTCCTCCTCGAAGTCACGGCGCTTCAGCGCCCGGAGCAGCCCGCCCTCCAGGTACCGCGCGAACCCGTCGCGGTCCGCGGGCGTGATCGACGCGCGCGCCTCCCGGAGCCGCGACAGGAGGCCCTCCGCCGCCGACAGGAGCTCCTGCACCCGCTCCTCGCCGAGCAGCTCCCTGCGCAGCGCCGCCTCCAGCGCGCGCTGCCAGCCGAAGTGCGCTCTCCACACCTCGCCGTTGGCGATCAGATACCGCAGCCCGAGGAGGCGGTGCGCGTCCTGGCCGCCGGCCAGCGTGCCCAGGTCGAGCAGCACGAACCCCGGGACGCCCATGGCCGTGGTGAACGCCTCCATCGAGGAGACATAGCCGCCTCTCGGCAACACAAGCTTCCACGGCGGGAGGGCCTGAGCGTCGTTGCGAGCGGGTAGGGAGCTGGTGCGGACGGCGGTGGTCATCCTCAGCGGTTCTCCGGCTCGGCAAGCAAGCACAGAACCGCTGCGGGATGTCAAGCCTGTCGGCCGGGCTCAGCAGGAGGCGAATTGCGACGAGGCGGGGCGCGGGTAGATCACGGCGCGGGGGCCGCGTCGGGGGCCGGCTGCGGCTGGGGCGGCGCGGCCTCCTCCCCCTCCTCGGCCTCCACCTCGCCCGAGACGATCCGCTGGACGTCCTCGCACCGGCCGTCCGGGTACGTGGCCACGTACTCCTTGGCCATCTGCGAGGCCTCGTCCTTGTGCCCGGCGGCGACCTCGGTGCGGATGCGCTTGCAGAACGAGTCCTCCGCGAGGTTGCCCTCGGGGGACAGCGAGCGCGCCTGCTCGAAATACTTCGCCGCCAGCGCCTGCTCGCCCATGCTGGCGTAGATGTCGCCGAGCTTGTAGGCCGCGATCGGCGCGTACGCGTCGGTCGGGAACCCCTCGACGACGCGCGCGAAGGCGCGCATCGCGGCGGCGCGGTCGCCGCCCTTCGCGCGCAGGAGATCGCTGAGGTCCATCAGCTCCCTCGCCGTCGTCGCCGAGGCGATGGCGCCGTCGATGCCGCCGCTCTGCTGCTTCAGGCTCTGCAGCGCCTCGGCGACGTTGCCCGCGTTGTACCGCGCGCGCCAGTCCGGCGCCGCGACCGCCGCGACCGCCGCGGCGGCCGGCGCGTCGACCGGCGGGGCGACGGGCGCCACCTCCGCGCTCGAGCGCGGCAGCGACGCGACGCGGGCTCGCCGGGGCTCCGGCGGCGCCACGACCGCCGTGGGCGGCCGGATCGGCACGCCCTCCTCGGCGTCGCCGCGCCCGAGCTCCCGCGAGCCGGCCGGCGAGGTGAGCTTGACCGAGCCGTCGGCGACGTTGACGTCGATGTCGTCGACGTTGTGCCGCACGCGCAGCACGCTGCCCGCCGCCGCGGCGAGCCGGGCCTCCCCGGCGACGATCGAGAGCGCCGCCGTGCGCGTCCCGCTCACGGTGTCGAGCCACGCCTCGCCCTGCACGAGCCGCAGCGTCAGCGCGCCGCCGTCCGCCTGCACGACCTCGACGGTGGTGCCCGCCGTGAGCGAGATCGTGCCGCCGCCCGGCAGCTGGAAGGTGCGCCCCCGCGAGCCCGCGGCGAACACGTCGACGAGCGACGGCGCGTCGTCGGCCGGCGCCACGGCGGTGAGCGCCGACGCCGCCTGCCCCTCGCTCCAGATCGCCTTGCCGAGCCACAGGCCGCCGGCGAACGCCGAGAACGTCGCCGCCGCGAGCAGCGCGGCCACGCCCGCGCGGCGGGGCGACGACGGCTCGCGCGCCGCCAGGTCGTGCTCGATGCGGCCCCAGACGCGCGCGATCCGCTCTTCGGTCGCGTGGTCACGCAGATCGGCCGGGGCAATCCGGGGTAGCGTTCGCCGGCTCATGAGGACGCCTCGCTGTGGGTTGGATCGACAAAGTGACCGTCAAGGAAGTGTTGCGCCCGAGAAATCCGCCGCTTGACGGTGGCCAGCGAGCAGTCGGTCATCTGCGCGACCGTCTCGAGATCGTGCCCCTCCACCGAGCGGAGGATCCACGCGATCCGGTCGTCGGCCGGTAGCGTCTGGAGCAGGGCGTAGATCTGCGCGATCTGCGCGCGCGCGTGGGGAGAGGCGGCCGGGCTCGCGAGCGCGTCGAGATCGACCGGCTCGCTCGACTTGCCCATCCCGAGCACGCCGAGCAGCCGCGCGCGCCGCATCCGCGAGCGGACCTTGTGGACGACGATCGAGCCGAGCCAGGCGCGGAAGGCGGCGGGATCCACGAGATCGCCGAGGCGCTCGAAGGCGCGGAGGAACGCGTCGTGCGCGATGTCCTCCACGTCGCGCGCCGAGCCCTCGATGCGCGTCGCGAGGTGGATGGCGAAGGCCGCGTGCCGCCGGTAGAGCTGCTCGAGCGCGTTCACGTCCCCCCGCGCGCCGAGCACCACGAGCTGCGCGTCCGGCAGCTCCGTAAGGCCTCCCCCCCGCTCCGCCGGCACGCCCGCGACGGCGCTCCGCCTGTCCCCGGCGCCCCCTCCGCGCGCGCTTCCGGGCTGGACATCGCTCCGGCCGCGCTCCTCCGGGGCGAAGGCGGACCCTGCCTCACCCACCTCCGCCTGAGCCTCCGCCACCGGGGCGGCCGGTTCGACAAGGCGCAGGCGCCCTCGCTGAGGTCTCAGAGCCATGGGTTCGTGTACCTGAAAAGGAGCAGCTGGGGTGGGATCGAGACGCCGCGGCGGGAAGCGGGCCCTCGGCCCAGGCGGAGCCTCGCGTCCCGGGCTCCTGTCCGGAGCGCAGTCAGGTGCGCCCCGAGCTTCCCACAGCTTTCCAGACGCCTGGTGGGGTCCGGGCGGCTCATCGAAAAAACTGTGAGCCGTTCTGTCGACCCGCGGCGTCTGGGTGGGTGGCCGCCGGATTTGACGTGCGGCTCATACGTCTGCTGTTTGGGGGTGGCCTCGCCGCCCCCTATTTTCGGAGGATTCCCATGAACAAGCTCGTTCTTGCGCTCGTCGCCGTCTCGGTCTCGTCTCTCGCCGTCGCCTGCGGCGGCAGCCCTGCGGCGCCGACCGACCCGTCGGCGGCGCCGACCGACCCGGCGGCGGCCCCCGCGGCCGACCCGGCGGCCCCCGCGGCCGACCCGGCGGCCCCCGCGGCTGACCCGGCGGCGGCCCCCCCGGCTGACCCGGCGGCTGCCCCGGCGCAGTGAGCCTCCTGCGCGGCGCGCCGCTTCCTGGGTGAAGCGCGCACCGCGGAGTGCTTTGGGCGGCGCCTCTCCGGAGGCGCCGCCCTCTTTCATTTTGTGCCTGCGGCTCCGTCCCGCCTCTCCGACCGGACGCCGGGGAGCGCGACGCCGATCCCGGCAGCTCACCGCCCACCCCCGTCACCCCGGCCGCACGGCGAGGGCGGCGCGCCTGTGCTTTGACGCCTTCCGCCGACGCTCTCCATGTATGTTCCGTCCGCACGTCGTTTGTGGACGGCTCGGCGCGGCGCAGCCGCGGCCCGCGAGCCGCCTCCGCTCCTCCTTACAACCCGATCTCTCATGCCCCGGGAGCCGATCGTATGGGTACCACTAGCCGGCTGAGCTTCCTGCTGCGGTCCGGGCGGCATCGCCCTGGCTTCTTCTCCGCGCGCGCCCTCGCCTGGACCGCGCTCGTTGCCGCCGCGGTCGCCGGGCTCGGCGCGGGCTGCGGCCGCACCGAGACATGGGAAGATTTCGGCTCGTCCGGCGCCGATCCCTGGGCGTGCGGCAACGGCGTCTGCGACGGCGTGGAGGACTGCGGGAGCTGCGCCCCCGACTGCGGCAGCTGCCAGGGGTGCGGGGACGACGCCTGCAACGGCGCCGAGACGTGCTCGAGCTGCCCGGGCGACTGCGGCGTCTGCGGGGCGTGCGGCGACGGCGCCTGCGCGGGCCCCGAGAACTGCGGCAACTGCGCCTCGGACTGCGGCCTCTGTCCGAGCTGCGGCGACGGCGCCTGCGACCTGGGGCCCGAGTCGTGCACGAGCTGTCCGCTCGACTGCGGCGTCTGTCCGAACTGCGGCGACGGCGCGTGCAGCGGCGCCGACACGTGCCTCACCTGCCCGGCCGACTGCGGCGTGTGCGCGGGCTGCGGCGACGGCTTCTGCGGGGCGTCGGAGGACTGCTCCTCGTGCGCCCCCGACTGCGGCGCCTGCGCCCCCTGCGGCAACGGGGTGTGCAACGCCGGGATCGAGAGCTGCTTCTCGTGCCCGGCGGACTGCGGCGCCTGCGCCTCCTGCGGCGACGGCGCCTGCTCCGGGACGGAGACGTGCGCGTCGTGCCAGCGCGACTGCGGCGTGTGCTCGGTGTGCCCGAACGGCGTCTGCGAGAGCTTCGAGACGTGCAGCGTCTGTCCGGCGGACTGCGGCGCGTGCGAGGTCGCCGATTGCCAGGAGGTCATCGCCTGCACCTCCCGGTGCATCGACACCGAGCAGTCGCCGCCGGCCTTCAGCCTGGCGTGCGTCTCGAGCTGCGTGTCGCGGGGCTGCGCCGACGTCCAGTTCTTCGTCGATCAGGTCATGACGTGCGCCCTCCCGCTGCTCCCCGCCTGCAACGGCGACTTCGGCTGCATCCAGGAGCGGTGCGCCGTCGAGGTCGCGGCCTGCCTCGGCGCCACCTGCTGATCGCGCCCCGGAGGCCGGCGCGGGCGTCTGCCCTGCCCGCGCCGTCCCCGGGCCTCGCTCGCCCCGGTCTCACGCGTCGTCGAGCAGCTCCTTGGCCGTCAGCTCGCTGGCCGACCGCCCGTGCTCGTACTCGAGCAGCCCGATCGAGGCGTAGCGCGGCCGGATCCGCCCGGAGAGCAGGCCGATCCGCTTCAGGTTCGGGACGATCCGCTTGAACATCGTCCGGCGGAAGAACCCCATCAGGTCGCTGTCGAGCATGAGCTTATCCCACGCGGAGCGCGTCATGCGATGTGCGTAGAACTCGTCATAGAACTCGTGCGCCAGGAACCGGTTGCGGAGCAAGAGCGACAGCTCGAACGCCCAGTCCTCCCGCTCCCTGCGCGCCCGCTCGCCTATGCCCTCGCGGTAGAACCTGCTCAGCGCGAGGACTCCATAATGCACGTGGCGCGCCTCGTCGGTGATCACCGACCGCAGGACGTCCTTGAGGAGCGGCTCGCTCGTCACCTGGCGAATCGAGCCGAACGCGCCGAGCGCGAGGCCCTCGATCATGATCTGCATCCCCAGGAACTTCATGTCCCACCGCCCGTCGCTCATGATCGCGTCGATGACGACATACAGGTTGTCGTTGATCTCGTAGAGTTTCTCCAGCTTCTGCGTGAGGTAGGCGTGGAACACCTCGACGTGGCGCCCCTCGTCGGCGACCTGCGTGCTCCCGTAGAGCTTGGCGTCGAGCGAGGGCACGCACTCGGTGACCTGCGACGCCGCGAACAGGGCGCCCTGCTCGCCGTGCAGGAACTGGCTCAGCATCCAGGAGAGGAGGCCGTGGCGCTGCGTCGCCCGCTCCCGCGCGGAGAGCCTGCCCCAGCCCGGCAGCTTGGACGGCGGCATCCAGCTGTCGGGCAAGAGCGGCATTGCCGGATCGAACCAGTCGACGTCCCGAGACCAGTCGAGGTCGGTCGTCGCGTTCCACTGGGACGTCTTGGCCAGGTGGTAGAGCCTCGCCATGTCGGGGTCGTCCCGCCCGTAACTCCAGTTAAAGCTGGCCTCGTATCCAACCGAGATATCGGTCGAGCCCACGCCCTTGCCGCGGCGCTGGACGAAGCCGCGAAAGGCGGGCCCGAGGAGCGACGCGAGCACCCGGACGTTGCCGCTGCTCGATGCGTCGCGGAGGAGAGGGGCGGAATCAAGGAGGGTCTGGAGAGCTTGCTGGAGGCGCATGGACATGAAAGCTTCCCGGAACGGCGAGGCGCGGACCGGCGCCCACGGGCGGCCCTTATAATGGCATCTATCGTCCAGCGGCAATCGCCTCACGATTGTTTTTGCGTCGTCATATCGACTCCGGGAGCTCCCGAGTCCGCCAGGGGGTCCACGCCGGGCGCGCGCCCGTCGCTTCCCTGACACCGCACGTCGCGGGCAAGCCGCGCGACGCGCGGCGCGCGCCGAGGACCGCGCGCCCGCCGCCTCAGACCGCGGGGCTTCGCAGCGTCGGCGCCGGCGATGAGCACTGCGCCGCGAGCTCGCCGATGAGCGCGAGGCCGCCCGGCCCCGGGGAGAGCTCGAGTCCGTCGACCCCGCGGACCGCCTCCTCCGTCGCGCAGAGCCCGTGCACCGGCTCGACCGGCGCCCACGCGCCGACCCGGGCCAGGTCGCCGCCGAGGATCTCCGGGTGGATCATCGAGCGCACCACGACCCGCCCGGCGTGCAGGCACAGGTTCGGGTGCACGAGCGTGTCCGGGCGGCTCCTCAGCCCGATCTCCTCGTGGAGCGCGGCGGCGATCTCGATCACCGCCGCGCGCTCCCGCAGCGCCTCCCCGGGGTCGCCGGAGAGCAGCCGCACGCCGAGGATCTCGCTGCCGGTCACGGACACGAGCGTGAGCCCGGCATCGCGGAGGCGCTCCTCCGCGATGTCGAGCACGAGGCCGAGCTCCTCGGCGAGCGTATCGTCGATGTCGTCGGCGTCGGTTCGCAGCCGGAGGTCGAGGTAGACCGCGATCGCGTCGGCCTCGATCTCCGGCATGCTGCTCCGCCCCGACGTCGGCTCGCCCACGGCCTCGCGGAGCGTGCAGAGGAAGCTCTTCACCGACGGGTAGCGATGCTCCGGCTGCTTCTCCAGGCAGCGCAGCACGACCGCGTCGAGCGCGGGCGGCAACGGGGTGCGCCGGCTCGGGCGCGGCGCAGGCTCCTCCAGGTGCTGCCGGAGCAGCTCGGCCGCGTCCGGCGAGTAGAACGGGAGCTTGCCCGTGAGGAGCCGGTGGAGCAGGACGCCGAGCGCATACACGTCGACGCGGGCGTCGAGGGGGCCGCCGAGGATCTGCTCGGGCGCCATGATCGTGAGTGTGCCGGGCGCCCTGCCCGCCGTGGTGAAGCCGCTCGGCCCCTCGTCGGGCTCCATCATCTTCGCGATCCCGAAATCGAGGAGCTTGACCGCGCGCGGCGCGCCCCGCGAGACGAAGATGTTGCTGCCCTTCACGTCGCGATGAATGATGCCGGCGGCGTGCGCCGCGTCGAGCGCCGAACAGACCGGCTCGAGCAGGTCGAGCGCCTGTTCCGGCGAGAGCCTCCCCTCCTGCCGGAGGAGCACGTCGAGCGTCACCCCGTCGAGGTGCTCCATCACGTAGAAGGGCCGGCCGTCCAGGAGCTCGCCGGCGTCATGAATCTCGACGATCCCAGGGTGGTTGAGCAGCCGCACCACCTCGATCTCGCGCAGGAAGCGCTTCACCATCTTCGGCGAGGCGGCGAGCGTCCCGTGCAGCACCTTCATCGCCACACGCGCGCCCGTCTGGAGATGTCTCGCCTCGTACACAGCTCCACATCCGCCCCGGGCGATGGGCGCCCCAACACTGTAATTGCCCGCGCGCGCGCCGCACGGCAGCTCGCCTCGGGAGAACGACCTCTCCTCCAGGGAGAATGCCCGCGTCTCGTTATCACGCGTTGCCATCGCATCCAATGTCATAACCCCCCCGATACGACTAAGGGCTCACCCGAGCGACGTTTTTACCAGCACGGGACGATCGTGTTGGCGCTACACGTCGCTTCACCTGGTGGTACAGTAAATCCATCGTTATCCCGACGGTAGCCTATTCCATCTGCTAGCAGAATGGGGGGAACAGATGAAGAGGCGAATTTACGCGCGGCACCTGCGCATGCTTCTGTTGGTCTCATTGCCCTGCTTGCCGTGCTGCGGTGGCAGCGACGGATTTCCTGCGGAATCGGGGTCGGTCGAAGAGGTCTCAAGTGCGCTCCGGAATTACAACGCGCTCAACCCGAACGCCCTCAACCCGAACGCCCTCAACCCGAACGCGCTCGACCCGAGCACGCTCGCCCCGAACAGACTCGAGGGGAGCAGCCTCGCGGAGACCGCCTTCACCGCCATCACCGACCCAGGGGAGCTCGGCGCGATGTCCAGGCAGCTCCTTCAATACATTGTCAGCTGCGCGCTGACCCCATCGCAGTCGCTCAGCTTCTCGTGGCACGACGAGCTCGGTGAGCTGCATGAGGAGGTGTACTCGGGCCACCTCGGGCTCGCGCCGGGCTGGCGCGACGAGCCGCTGAGCGTCTCCCGGAAGCAGTGGATCTCGGCCTGCGTGGCGTCGCGCGCAAACCGGGCTGGCGTCTCGGTGATGATCTCGTCCCGCGGGCCACACGTGGCCCTCAGGTACCCGGACCGGAGCGAGGTCACGTCGTATCCGAGGGAGGAGGGCGCGTTCTGGGGCAACCTGTTCACGAGCTCCCCCCGCTTCTATGCCTGCTACAACGAGTCGAACGCGGAGAGCTCTCGCGCCCTCAGCAGGGACTGCGCCGCGGGGCTCCTCAGAGCCGACGGCAACGTCCGGGAATGCCCGAACATTCACATCGTGGGCTCATGCGATCTCGCGTGCGGCGGGCTCAGCGCTGCCGGCGGCTATCGCCCGAGCTGCACCAACCATGGAGGCGAGTCGTCGTCCGCGGTGATTACGACGTTCCTGCCCTGAGGCCCCCATGTTGCCCGATGCTCGTCGAGACGGACGCATTGCCCGTGCCGGGGCGCTCGCCGCGCGGTGCAGGGACTGCGGCCGGCGGGTCGCGCACGCGGCTCCCGGGTGTCCGCAGCACGGCCCGGTGGTGCGGCAGGCCGGCCCGGAGCCAGGCGCGCCGAGCGGCGCCGACGACTCCAGCGCCGGCTGGCTCCTCGAGGCGCCGCCGCCCCGCATCGCGGGCTACCGCGGCTTGCGGCTCGCCGGCGCGGGCGGGTTCGGGGCCGTGTTCGCGGCCGAGCCGGAGGACGGCGGTCCGACCGTGGCGATCAAGGTCGCGCGCGCCGACCGGCCCGACGCCGCCGTCCGCCTCGTCGAGGAGATGCGGGCCCTCCACGACATCGGCCCGCCCCACGTGCCCGTCGTCCATGCGTGCGGCCAGCTCCCCTCCGGGCTGCCGTACTTCGTCATGGAGTACCTCGACGGCCCGACGCTCGCCGACCGCATGGTCGCGTCCGGCGCCGCCGGCCAGATGCCGGCGCGCGCGGCGTGCTCCCTCGTCCGCGCCGCGCTCCGGGCCCTCGAGGCGGTCCACGCGCGCGGCTACGTGCACCGCGACATCAAGCCGGAGAACCTCTTCATCCTGTCCGGCGCGCCGTTCACCGCGGCCGCCCGGGACGGCGGGCACCGCGCCACAATCATCGATCTCGGCCTCGCGGCGGTGCCGGGCGCGTCGCCCCACATCACCGCCGAGATCGACGCGCCCGGCACCGCCGAGTACATGGCGCCCGAGCAGTGCGACGGCCGCGGCGACGTCGACGCGCGCGCGGACCTGTATGCCCTCGGCGTCGTGCTGTTCGAGCTGCTCACCGGCAAGCCGCCGTTCTGGGGCCCCCCCGCCCTGGTGCGGCAGGACCACCTGGGCCGCCGCCCGCCGCGCCCCTCCTCGCTCGCGCCGATCTCGCGCTCGCTCGAGGAGATCGTGCTCCAGTGCCTCGTCAAGGACAGGAGCCAGCGCTTCGAGAGCGCCGCGGCGCTCGGCGCCGCCCTGGAGAGCTTCGAGCGCGATCAGGAGCGCCGCCCCTCGCGCCTCCGGCGCCTCACCACGGAGCCGCCGCCGCCGAGCGCCCGCCGCGTCGAGCGGCGCGCCGTCGCGCTGCTCTTCTTCGAGGCCGAGCTCGACGTCGTGGCCCTCCAGCGGAGGCTCAGCGCGCTCGGCGGCGAGCTCGCGCACGCCGCGGGCAGCCGCTTCGTCGCCGTCTTCGACCACGCGGACGGCGCGAGCCCGCTGCGCCGCGCCATGCACGCCGGCCGCGAGCTCGAGCAACAGCGCGTCCTCACGCGCGGCCTGCTCGACGTCGCGTCCGTGTCGGTCCAGGCGCGGCCCGACGGCTCGCGGCGGTTCCTGAGCCCGCTCTTCCACCGTCACGATCGCTCCGCGCCGGGCGATCCCCCGGGGCTCGCCCTGTCGCCGGCCGCCGTGGCGGCGCTCGGCGACGGCGGCTCGCAGCCCCCGGGCGACTCCCTCCCCCCGCCCGGGCCGACCTCCGTCCAGGCCGGGCCGTCCTCCGCCCGGCCCGACGCCGACACCGCGTTCGACACGAGCTCCCAGCCGCTCTTCGGCCGGAGCGAGGTCCTCGACGCGCTTGTCGCGGGCGCGCGCGACGCCGTGGAGAACGCGAGGCCCACCATCGCCAGCGTCATCGGCGTGGCCGGCCACGGCAAGAGCCGCCTCGCCGGCGCCCTCGTGCAGCGGCTGCGCGAGCTCGACGTCCGCGCCGAGGTGATCGAGCTCCGGACCGGCGAGCCGGTCGCGGGCGGGGCCGACCGCGTCGTCCGGGAGATCCTCCAGCAGGCGCTCTCGCTGCCGTCGTCGCCCCCGGCGGACGGCGGCCGCGAGCTCCTCCGGCGCCGCCTCGGCGCCGCGCAACAGGCGCGGCTCGGGGCCGCCGTCGCGCTCGCGCTCGGCTGGATCAGCGACGGCGCGGTCGCCGAGGGGCGCTACCCGGAGCTCCGCGCGCTCTCCGCGGCGCCCGGCGCGCTCCGCGCCGCGCTCACCGTGGCGGCCGGCGAGGCCCTCCGCCGGCGGTCGCGCCGGACGCCGCTCTTCGTGGTGCTCGACGACGCGCACGCGGCGGACGACGCGGCGCTGGCCGCGCTCGAGTACGCGGCGCTCGCCGAGGCGCAGACGCGGCTGTTCATCTGCGCGTTCGGGCGGCCCAGCTTCGAGAGCGCGCGCCCCGACTGGGGCGAGCGCGCCGCGCGCCGCGAGACCTACCGCCTCGAGGCGCTCGACCGCGACAGCGCGATCGCCCTCTGCCGGCGGCTGCTCCTGCCCGCGGAGGACGTGCCCGAGCCGGCGCTCGCGCACCTCGTCGAGCGCGCGCAGGGCGTCCCGCTCCTGCTCATCGAGCTCGTGCGCGGCCTCAAGCGCGAGGGCATCGTGCGCCGGCACCCGAGGGGCGACGCCTGGTACCTGGCCACGGACGAGCTCGATCGCCTCCCCGACATGCCGCTCCTCGACTGGCTCGCGCTCGGCGAGATCGACGCGCTCCCGCCCGCGCTCCAGGCGCACGCGCGCCTCATCGCGCTCCTCGGCCCCGACGTCGCCGTCGCCGAGGTGGCCGGCGTGCTCCAGCGGCTCGACGAGCACGGCGAGGCCGACGATCTCCCGCTCGACGCCGAGGTCGCCGTGAAGCGCCTGCTCACCGCGGGCCTGCTCGTCCAGGACCGGCGAGGCCGCATCGGCTTCCGCCACGCGATGGTCCGCGAGGCGGTGTCCCGCGGCGCGCCCGAGCCGCTCCGCCGGCGCGTCCACCTCGCGGCCTTCAAGCTGCACCGCGACGCCTCCGGGGACGAGGTGGGCGAGCGCGACGCGCCGCACCTCAAGGATGCGCGCCTCATCCCGTTCGCGTACCACGCGGCCCAGGCGGGCCTCGGCGAGATCGCCGAGGCCGCCTACCTCACCCTGGCCGAGCGCGCGCGCGCCCGGCACGCCTACCTCGACGCCGAGACGCTCTACAGCCGCGCGCTGGAGCAGCCGATCGAGCCGACGGCGCCGAGCGCGGGCGGGCGCGGGCCGGCGCACCCCGCGCTCGGCGGCGCGCCGGCCCGCGCGCGCCCCGACCGCGCGGCCGCGCACCGGGGCCGCGGCCTCATGCGCTACCGCCTGGGCCGCTACCACGACGCGCTCGCCGACTTCGCCAGCGCGCGGACCATCGCGCGCGCGCGGGGCGACGTCCCGGCGCAGATCGACATCCTCCTCGACGAGGCCACGGCGCTCGACTGGATGGACGAGTTCAAGAGCTCCGAGGAGCGCGTCGAGGAGGCGGGCGCGCTCGCCGCCGGGATCGCGCTGTCGCCGGCGCTCGCCGCGCGCCTCGCGCTCGGCGTCGGGCGCTCGCTGCACCGCTTCAGCCGCGAGGAGCAGGCGGCCGCCGCGCTCGAGCGGGCGGCGGCTGCGTCCTCCTCGCTCGGCGACGACGGCTACGAGACGCGGGTCATCTCGCTGCTCATGCTCGGCTTCGTCTTCCAGGGGCTCGGCCGGCTCGACGAGGCCGAGGAGGCGCTCGGCCAGGCGATCGCGCTCTGCGAGGCGCACCACGACACGCTGCACCTCGGCTCGGTGACGAACAACCGCGCGCTCCTCTGGGCGTGCCGCGGCGACAAGACCCGGATGATCGCCGACCTCGAGCGGGTGCTCTCGCTCGCGCGCGAGCTCGGCCAGAGCGGGCTGGAGCGGGTCGGCGAGTACAACCTCGGCGAGTACCTCTACCTCATGGACGACCTCGCGGCGGCGAAGCCGCACATCGAGCGCGCGCTCGAGATCGAGCAGCACCGGTTCTGCGGGACGTGCCGGCCGGTCGCCCTGCTCCTCGAGGCCCGCTTCCTCTTCTACTGCGGCGAGCAGGCCGAGGCCCGCGCGCTGTTCGAGCGGATGCGCGAGATGCAGGAGCAGGCGCGCGCGGAGGGCCGCGCCGACGCGCTGATGGGCCCCTCGGAGGAGGTGCTCTGCGCCATGATCGACCTGGCGACGCGGGACGGGAGCGACGCCGCGTGGGACGCCCTCGTGGACCGCTCGGCGCAGAGCTCCGTCGGCCAGGAGCACATCGAGGTGCTCGAGATCCGCGCGGTCACCGCGCTGCGCTGCGGCCGGCTCGCCGCCGCGCGCAGCGCGCTCGCCGCCGCGCTCCTGGCCGCGGAGCGCATCCCGAACGTGATGGCCGACCGGCTGCGCCGCCACGCCGCCGCCATCGCCGAGCGCGAAGCGGCAGAGGCCGCCTCGGATCGACCGACGCTGCCCGCGTGAGCGCACCTCGGCAGGCGATGGGGTGCATGCGCCCCCCCCGCGCAGGGTCGCTCTCGGACGTCGTGACAGAAAGCTGACGCCGGCCGTCACACCGCCGCTCGCTACGTCAACGCCTGATCCGCTCTAGGGGGTTCGCTGTAGCGAGCGCCGTCCTTTGGTGTCCCGGATGCTCCTCTGCCAGAGCGTCAACCCCGCGGCGATTGCCACTCGCCCGAGCGCGCCGGCAACGCGCGAGTCCGGCGTCGGCTCGACGAGCGTTAGGCTCGACCGGCTTGACATGTCATGAGCTCATCACGGAGTGACAGGCTTGCATCGAGCTCGGCTTGACAAAGAGGGTCTCGAGCTCGACTTGATCTCGCGGTTCGCAGTCACGATGTTGGACTCCAATTCACACGAGCGACGTGGCGGGAGCGGTCAGCCATTCATGCGCGGCCGCCCCGGAGCGCATCGCTCACATAAACAATGGACATTATTGATGAAATTGCCACGTGCGGGTGTCGCCCGCGCCCTCTGGAGCGGGCCATGGGGAGGCTCGAAGGCGGTGCGCACGTGAGAGGGCGACAGGCCACCGTGTGGGGGCTCATCCCGGCGGCCGGCCGGGAGAGCCGGCTTCAGCCGCGCGCCTTCCCGAGAGAGCTGCTCCCGATCGGCAGCCGCGGCGAGCGGGGCGCCGAGCGGCCCCGCGCCGCGAGCGAGCACCTCGTCGATCGCATGCTGCTCGCCGGCGCGACCCGGGTCTGCTTCGTCATCTCGTCCGGCAGGTCGGACCTCCTCGAGTACTACGGGGCCACGTTCGGGCAAGCAAGCCTGTCGTATGTCGTCCAGCCGCGGCCGGCCGGCCTCTGCGACGCGGTCTTCCGCGCGCTCCCGCTCATCGCGCCGGAAGATCTCGTGTACGTCGGCCTACCGGACACGATCTGGTTCCCCGAAGACGGGCTGTCCGCGCTCCACGCTCAGGCGCTCTCGTTCCTCCTCTTCCCGGTCGACCACCCGGAGCGCTTCGACGCCGTCGTCACCGACGGCGAGGGGCGCGTCGTCGAGATCCAGACGAGGCGCCGCGACGCCACCTCGCGCTGGGTCTGGGGCGCCTTCAAGCTGACCGGCGCCGTGCTCCAGGAGCTCCACGAGCTCTGGCGCGAGCGGAGCCGGCGCGACGAGCACATCGGCCCCCTCATCAACGAGTACATCGCCCGCGGGGGCGTGGCGCTCGGCGTCCGCGCCGGGCACGCGTACGTCGAGATCGGGACCCTCGACGGCTACCGCGAGGCCCTCCGCCTCCTGAGCTCCCGGGCGAGCCGGCAGGCGACCGGGGCCGGCGAGCCGCACGAGCCCTCCAGCGCGCCCGCCCGGCTCCACGCGGCCGGGGGCGAGGCCCCCTGAGGCGTCACCCGGCGAGCGCCAGGGTCCTCGCGTTGTCGGGCACGCACGTCAAGAAGCGCTCGCGGAAGCTCGGGTCGCTGATCTTCTCCGCGCGGCTGAGCAGGTGCTCGCGCGCGGCGGCGAGCGCCGCCGCCGCCTCGAGCTCGGCCCCCGCGGCGGCGAGCGCCTCGGCGTAGGCGAGCCGCACCAGCGACTCGCCCTCCTCGAGCGAGCCCGCCGCCTCGAGCTGCGCGAACGCCTCGCGCGCGGCCGTCAGCGCCTCCTCCCGGCGGCCCTGCGCGAGCAGCGCGCGCGAGAGCACCGCGACGGCGGCGGCGCGGAGCGGCGGCGCCACCGTCAGCGCCTCGACCGCGGCGCGCGCCTCGCGCTCGGCGGCCGCGGGATCGCCCGAGAGCAGCAGGATCTTCGCCAGGTACGTCAGCGTCACGCCCTCCATCCGCCGGTCGCCCTGCTGCTGGAACGCCGCGGCCGCGCGCTGCTCGAGGAGCTTCGCCTCCTCGAGCTGCCCGAGGTGGGCGATGACGTAGCCGAGGTTCTGGAGCGCGGCCGTCTCCAGATCGTCGAGGCCCATGCGCTGCGCGGCCGCGAGCGCCGTCCGGAGCGCCGACTCGGCCACCTCGAAATCGCCGAGCTCGCAGTACAGAAAGCCCAGGTTCTCGCGCACCGCGCAGGCGTTCCGGCGGTCGCCGGCCTGCTCGAACGCCGCGACCGCCGCCGTGAGCCCGCTCAGCGCCGCCCCGATGTCGCCCTTCGTCTGCGCCCGGATCGCGCGCGCCTGCTGGTAGAGCCCCGCCGCCTGCGGATCGAGCCCCGCGGGCTCGCTCGCGACACCGTCGAGCATCCGGATCAGCTCGTCGGCCGCCGCGTAGCGGCCGCCGAAGATCAGGTACGTCGCCGCCTCGCACAGGCACATGATCCGGGCGCTCATCGCGCCCGCGGCCTCGGCCGCCCGCGCCACCCACGCCTCGACGCGATCGAAGTGGCCGAGCTTCCCCTCCGCCACGATCACCTGCCCGATGGCGCGGAACCACGCCGTGCTGCCGGTCCGGACGAGGCTCGCCGCCTCGGTGCCGCGCTGCGCGGCGAGCGCCGTCTCCTGCTGCCACAGGCTGATCTCGGCCTCCACCAGCCGCAGCCGCCCGAGCTCCTCGTCGGCCGCCCCGCACTTGACGCCCATCTCGGCGCGCGCGAGCGCGCTCGCCAGATCGTTCGCCTCCAGCGCCTGCTCCGCGGCCCGCCGGTACCACTTCACCGCGCGCTCCGGCTCGCCGCCGAGCCGGAAGTGCTCCGCCATCGCCATCGCGTCGGTGTGCCCGCTGCGCTCGAGCCACTCGCCGGCCAGCTTGTGCCCGAGGGCGCGGTCCGGCTCCGTCAGCATCGCGTACGCCGCCTCGCGCACGATCGCGTGCCGGAACACGTAGTCGGTCGGGATGAGCCACCCCGGCGTCGAGGCCGGCGCGATGAGCTCGCGCGCCGCCAGCGCGTCGAGCCACGTCTCGGTCTCCCTCACGCGCGTGGCGCCGCCGAGCAGCGCCGCCACCGCGAGCTTCGAGAAGCGATCGCCGAAGATGCTCGCCGCCCGCAGCACCCGCTTCGCCTCGTGCCCCTCGGCGTCGAGCCGCGCCTCGACCGTGCCCAGCACCGAGTCGGGCAGCACGTCCCCCTTGCCGTCCGCGACCGCGCGGATGAGCTCCTCCAGGTAGAACGGATTGCCGTCGGCCCGCTCCACGACCCGCGCCACGATCTCGGCGGACGTCTCCTCGCCGAGCGCGCTCCGCACCATCCGCTCGCTCGCCTTGGCCGGCAGCGGCCCGAGCTTGATCGTCTGCACCTCGCGGTCGGTCCACAGGCCGGGGAACTGCTTGCTGACCTCGGGTCGGGCCAGCGCGAGCAGCATGAGCGGCAGGTCCCGGTGGTTCCGGAGCGTCTGGTCGATGAGGCGCACCGTCGCCGGGTCGCCCCACTGCAGGTCCTCGAGCACGAGCAGCACCGGCTGCGCCGCGCACTCGGCGGCGAGCCAGTCCTCCCACGCCGCGCGCGTCGCGTCGGCCATCAGCATCGCGTTCTCGCGCGCCGCGCGCAGCCCGCTCGTCTCCCCGTCGGGGAACGGCGTCCGCGTGAGCTCGCCCAGGAAGGCCGCGACCCGGTTCAGCGCGTCGCCTCTCAGGTGGCGCGCCAGCCGGCGCTTCAGCTTGCGCCGCCGGGACTCCACCGGCTCGCCCTCGCGCATCCCCGCCGTCCGGCGGATCGCGTCCGCGATGAGGCCGAACGGCGACCCCGCGGCCACCGACTCGGCCCGGCCGGAGAGGATCTCCAGCCCCGCGAGCTGGCGCCGCACCCGGGTGAGAAACTCCAGGCGAAGCCGCGACTTGCCGGCCCCGGCCGCGCCGAGCACGAGCACCGCGCTCGCCAGCGACTCGCTCACGCACCCGGAGAACACGCCCTCCAGCATCGACAGCTCGCGCATGCGGCCGACCCACAGGCTCGGCTTGCCGAGGAGGACGGGGGTGCTCTCGTCGGCCGCCGTCTCGCTCGCGAGGAACGGCCCCTTCTCGTCCGAGTCCACCTTGAGCCGGCCGCCGACGACGCTGGCGGTCACGTCGTCGAGCCGGACGACCCCGCCCTGCGCCGCCCGCAGGGCGCGCACCCCCCGGTCGATCACGTCGCCCTCGATGAGCTTCGCCGACGACACCCCGCGCCCCGTGGCGACCGCGAGCGGGATGCCCGGGAACCGCGCGCGCAGGGCGAGCGCGCACCGCACCGCCCGCTCGGCCCGGTCCACGGCGCTCCCGGCGCCGGCGAGGATCGCGATGAGCGACCCGCGCGAGATCTCGGTGATGTGGGCGCCGTAGGGCTCCACCGCCGCTCGCACCTCCGAGCGCGGCACCGCGGAGCCTGGGCCCTCGTTCGAGAGCTCCTGCAGCACGCTCGACACGTCCGAGGCGCTCGGGACGCCGCCGGCCGCCGCCACGCTCATCTCGACGTCGTCCGGCTCGCCGGCGAGCACGAGGGACACGAGCCGCTGCTCGCTGCGCGTGAGGAAGCCCGGGGGCCGCGCCGAGCGCATGGTCGAGTCGCGCTGGGACGCCAGCGTGGTGGGCCGCGGCGTCGCCCAGGCGTCCAGCGCCTCCGCGAGCTGCGCGAGCTGCACCCCGACGTCGCCGCAGTCGCGCGGCCGCTCCTCGGGGTTCTTCGCCATCATCCGGTCGACGAGGAGCTCCAGCGGCTCCGGCACGTCCGCGCGGACGTCGCGCAGCCGGGGCGTCTGCTGGAACAGGAGCTTGGCGAGCGCCGCCATGACGTGCGCCCCCTCGAAGGCCGGGCGGCCCGCGATGCACTCGTAGAACACGCACGCGAGCGAGAACACGTCCGCGCGCGCGTCGAGGGGGCTCCCGCTCTCGATCTGCTCGGGCGAGATGTACCCCGGCGTTCCGAGGATCCCGCCCGTGTAGGTGAGCCGCCGCGACTCCCCGTCGGGCCGCGCGATCCCGAAGTCGACGAGCTTGAGCTGGCCGACGTCGCCGGCGACGAGGAAGATGTTGCTCGGCTTGACGTCGCGGTGGATGATCCCGCGCGAGTGCGCGAAGGCGAGCGCGTCCGCCGTACTGCGCAGCACCCCGAGGCTCTCGGCGAGCGAGAGCTTCCGGCGCGCGAGGCACGCCGCGAGGTCCTCGCCCTCCAGCCACTCCATGGCGAGGTAGTGGTCCCCGGCGCCCGTCCGGCCGTGGGTGACGTACCTCACGATCCCCGGGTGGCTCAGCTCGGCCAGGATCTGCGACTCGCGCTCGAAGCGCTCGACGTCGAAGGCCTCGCGGCTGTGCAGGAGCTTGAGGGCGACAGGGCGGCCGTCGAGGCGGTCGTGGGCGCGGTAGACCGTCCCCATCCCCCCGGCCGCAGCCTGCTGCTCGACGACGAAGCGGCTCGCGAGGACGGCGCCGGACTCCACGCTGCGCGATGCTACTCGAGGAAGACGCTCACCGAAGCCTTGTACCGGTCGGTGCCGCGCGGAAAGATGCCGGTGCCGCACGGGAGCGTGAAGATGGGCTCCCGGTCGTGGCAGTCCGTGAAGCTGCCGTCGCGCCGTGGCCCATCGCACACGTCTTCACATTCGCCCACCACCTCGACCACGCAGCCGTCGAGCGAGGGCCCGCAGACGCGCGGGATCGACCGCTTCCCGGGCGCGAGGCACGCGAAGCGGCGCTGGGTGTCCAGGAAGACGTTGCCGTAGTAGGTCGCCTCCGGCGCGTCGTACCTGTCGCGCTCCTTCTTCGAGGACGAGAGCGCGTCGTCCTTCCCGCGGAGCGAGATCATGACGTGCTCGCCCCGGTAGTTCACGCGCGAGAGCAGGCAGGCCGAGACCCACTCCTGGCACTTTTCGCCACACGAGCCGTTCCTCTTGCCCCACTCGGGCGCGAGCCCGAGCTCCCCGGGGAAGGTGTACGACTTGCGGCCGACGTCGACTTCGATGCTCTCGTCCTCGGGGAGAGCGCAGCTCACGATGAAGCTGAGGAGCTCCCTCGCCTCGGGGTCACGGAGCGCCTCGCTCGTGAGCGAATTGCCCATCAGTGCGTTGCGGGTCAGCGCGTTGCGGGTCAGTGCGTTACGGGTCAACGCGTTACGGGTCAGCGCGTTGCGGGTCAGCGCGTTACGGGTCAACGCGTTGTAGACCACGACCTCCTGCTGCACCTCCGCCACCGCCTCATCCTCGCCATCGAGCCCATCGAGCTCGGTCGACGCGATACAAGCAGCCTGCGAGGACGATACCGCCACGCAGACGATGAGAGCGAACTGGCGTGCAGATTCCATAGTCCTAATCTCATCTACATCACGCCAGCTCTCAAATTCAATTTTTTTATGGACATTTTGCGGGATATCTTTCTCCACACTGCCATGACAGGCATCACGTAGTCAGGTGTTGGGCGCGGGGCAACGCAGAGCGCAGCACTCCCGCGCACCCCGAGCAGGGGGGGAAGCGAAGCAGCGTGTGGGTGGGAGATTTACGCCAGTTTCCTGGTCAGCAGCGTATTGACCAGGTCGGGGTTCGCTTTGCCGCCGGAGGCCTTCAGGACCTGGCCGACGAAGAACCCGATCAGCTTCGTATTCCCGGCGCGAAAGCGGGAAACCTCGCCGGGGTGCGCGGCGATGATCTGGTCGACGATGCGCTCCAGGGCGCCTTCGTCGGCCACCTGCCGGAGCCCTCTGCGTTCCACGATGGCCCGCGGGCTACCGCCCTGCTGCATTATCTCAGCGAGGACGTCTTTCGCGATCTTTCCGGAAATCGTCCCGTCATCAATCAGCGCCAGGAGCTCGCCGAGCTGCGCACCTGAGAAGGGCAGGTCGCCTGTCTTCCTGTCCTTCAGCTCGCGCGAGAGCGAGTGGATGACCCAGTTGGCGGCGCTCCTCGGGTTGTCGTGGACCGCCACGGCCTCCTCGAACAGCCGCAGGAGGCCGTCGTCCTCGGCCAGGACGAGGGCGTCGTCGCCGGGTATCCCGCGCGCCTCGACGAGGCGTCTGGCCCTGTCGGCGCGCGCCGGGTCGAGCCGCGCGAGCCGCTCCTCGAAGGTCGCGCGCTCGGCTTTCGGCCTCGGCGGCGGCGCCTTCGCGGCCGCGCCCTCGGGCGCCGCGGCCGGAGCGGGCTTTTCGCCGGCCAGCTTCGACCACGAGTCCTTGAGCGCCACCGTGCGGTTGAAGACCGGCGCGCCGGGCGCGGAGTCGACCGGATCCACGAAGAAGAACCCCTGGCGCTCGAACTGGACATGGCTGCCCCGCTCGACGGTGGACAGGCTCGGCTCCACCCGGCATCCGGTCAGGGAAGCCAGCGAACCCTGATTCAGGTTCTCCAGGAAGTCCTTTCCCTCCTCGACCGCGTCCGGCCGCTCGACCGCGAAGAGCCGGTCGTAGAGCCGGACCTCGACGGGGATCGCGTGGGCGGCCGAGACCCAGTGCAGCGTCCCCTTCGGCTTGCGGCCGTCGGGCGCCTCACCGCTCTTCGTGGGGTGATCGTAGGTGCACCGGAGCTCGACCACCTCTCCTGTGGTCGGATCTTTCACCACCTCGCGGCAGGTGATGAAGCCCGCGTAGCGGAGCCGCACCTGCTGCCCTGGCGCGAGCCGGAACCACTTCTTGGGCGGGTCCTCGAGGAAGTCGTCGCGCTCGATGAAGAGCACCCGGGAGAGGGGGACCTTGCGGGAGCCCTGCTTCGGCACGTCCTCGGGCCAGTAGGGCGCGTCGATCTCCTCCACCTGCCCTTCGGGGTAGTTCTCCAGGACGACGCGGAGCGGGCGCAGCACCGCCATGACGCGCGGGGCGCGGAGGTTCAGGTCGTCGCGGACGCACGACTCGAACTTCGCGATGTCCACCATGCTGTTCGTCTTGGCGACGCCGATCTCCTCGCAGAAGGAGCGGATGGCCTCGGGCGTCACGCCGCGGCGCCGGAGGCCGGCGATGGTGGGCATGCGCGGGTCGTCCCAGCCCTTCACGTGGCCGCCCTTCACGAGCCCGAGCAGCTTGCGCTTGCTCATCACCGTGTAGTTCAGGTTGAGCCGCGCGAACTCGTACTGCCGGGGGCGGGACGGGACGTCGAGGTGCTCGATGAACCAGTCGTAGAGCTCCCGGTTGTTCTCGAACTCCAGCGTGCAGATCGAGTGGGTGATCCCCTCGATCGCGTCGGAGAGGCTGTGAGCGAAGTCGTACAGCGGGTAGACGCACCAGGCGTCGCCCGTCCGGTAGTGGCGCGCGCGCTTGATGCGGTAGATCGGCGGATCCCGCATCTTCATGTTGGGAGCGGCCATGTCGATCTTGGCCCGGAGCACGTGCGCGCCCTCCGGGAACTCCCCTGCTCTCATCCGGGCGAAGAGCTCCAGGTTCTCCTCGACGGACCTGTTCCTGTAGGGGCTGTCTCGCCCGGGCTCGGTGACGGTGCCGCGCATCTCGCGGGTCTCCGCCTCGCTCAGGCTGCACACGTACGCCTTGCCCTTCCGGATGAGCTCCACCGCGAACGCGTACAGCCGCTCGAAGTAGTCCGACGCGAAGAAGAGCTTGTCGCCCCAGTCGCCGCCCAGCCAGCGCACGTCGCGCTGGATGGCCTCGACATACTCCAGGTCCTCGGCCGCAGGGTTCGTGTCGTCGAACCGCATGTGGCACACGCCGCCGAAGTCGGCCGCCAGCCCGAAATTGAGCAGGATCGACTTCGCATGTCCGATGTGCAGATATCCGTTCGGCTCGGGCGGGAACCGGGTCACGACCCGCGTGTGCCTGCCTGCGGCGAGGTCTTCGGCGATGATGTTGCGGATGAAATTGGACGCGGCGCCGCCGCTGTCAGCGTCGCTCGGTCTGGGGCTCTGCGTTGTCACAGCTGTTTTCACCTCGGCTCGGGCGACGCGGCCGGGCGCTGCCGGGTATCGCGGCCCGAGCGGAGCCTACTCGAACGGCCCCCCCTGGACCACCGTCGAGAGGGCGCCGCGCGGCCCGCTCCCTCGCCGCGCGCGGCGCTCGCCTCGGGGCGGGCGCAGCCGGCGCAGCGCGGGCGGGCCGGGAACGGCGCGGGCGGCGCGCGGACGTGCGCGACGGCCCGCGCGGGCGCTCAGAACTGGGCGGCCTCGGTGGACTCGTGCAGGGCCAGCGTGGACGCCGCGCCGCCCGAGATCACCTGGGCGACCTCGTCGAAGTAGCCCGTCCCGACCTCGCGCTGGTGGCGCGTGGCGCTGTAGCCGAACTGCTCGCCGGCGAACTCGGCCTGCTGGAGCTCGGAGTACGCCGACATCCCGCGGCGCTGGTACTGCCTGGCGAGCTCGAACATGCTGTGATTGAGCGCGTGGAACCCGGCGAGGGTGACGAACTGGAACTTGTACCCCATCGCGCCGAGCTCGCGCTGGAAGCGCGCGATGGTCGCGTCGTCGAGGTGCTTCTTCCAGTTGAACGAGGGAGAACAGTTGTAGGCGAGCGGCTTGCCCGGGAACTGCTTGTGGACCCCCTCCGCGAAGCGCCGCGCCTGGTCGAGGTCCGGCGTCGAGGTCTCGCACCAGACGAGGTCGGCGTAGGGCGCGTACGCGAGCCCGCGCGCGATGGCCGCCTCGAGGCCGCCCTTCAGCACGTAGAAGCCCTCCGGCGTGCGCTCGCCGCTGATGAACGGCTTGTCGCGCGGGTCGACGTCCGAGGTGATGAGCTTGGCGCTGTCGGCGTCGGTGCGGGCCACGAGGATGGTCGGCACGCCCATGACGTCGCTGGCGAGGCGGGCCGCGACGAGCGTGCGGATGAACTGGCTGGTCGGGACGAGGACCTTGCCGCCCATGTGCCCGCACTTCTTCTCGGAGGCGAGCTGGTCCTCGAAGTGCACGCCCGCGGCGCCCGCCTCGATCATGGACTTCATGAGCTCGAAGGCGTTCAGCGGCCCTCCGAAGCCGGCCTCGGCGTCGGCCATGATGGGGGCGAGCCAGTAGCGCCCCGCCTTGCCCTCGGCGTTCTCGATCTGGTCCGCGCGGAGGAGCGCCTGGTTGATGCGGCGCACGAGCGTCGGGACGCTGTTGGCCGGATACAGGCTCTGGTCGGGGTACATGGTCCCGGCCTCGTTGTTGTCCGCCGCCACCTGCCACCCGCTCAGGTAGATGGCCTTGAGCCCGGCCCGGACCTGCTGCATCGCCTGGTTGCCGGTGAGGGCGCCGAGCGCCGCCACGTAGGGCTCGCTCTGCATCAGGTTCCAGAGCCGCTTGGCCCCGAGGGTGGCGAGCGTGTGCTCGATACGGACGGTGCCGCGGAGGCGCGCGACGTCGGCCTCGGAGTACGGGCGCACGATGCCGCTCCATCGGCCGGGGGCGACGTCGCTCGGCGTCGCGTGCAGAGAATCGGCGGAGATCGGCGTGTTGAGCGGGAAGGCAGCGGACATGACTGGGCTCCTAGTGCGTTGGGGTTGCGGGCGGCAGCTGCCGCTGTGTCGACGTCACGACAGGCTGGCTGCGCGTCACGAGCTCTGCGCTCCGGCGCGCGAGATCAGGAGCTCGTAAGCAGACAGCGTGAGGAACTCCTCGAAGGTCTCTCCGACCGACAGCCGCTCGAAGAGCCGGCGCGCGTCGGCGAAGCGGCCGCCGTCGAAGCGCGCCTCGCCGAGCGCGCCGCGCAGGGCGGCCATCTCGCCGTCGACGACCGCGCGGAAGCGCTCCTCGGTGAGCGGCTCGCCCTCGTCCAGCGTCGCCCTGTGGCGGATCCACTGCCAGACCTGGGTGCGCGAGATCTCGGCGGTGGCCGCGTCCTCCATGAGGTTGTAGAGCGGGACGCAGCCGAGGCCGCTGATCCACGCCTCGAGGTACTGGACGCCGACGCGGATGTTGTGGCGCAGGCCGGCCTCGGTGCGCGCGCCGGACGGGACGCGCAGGAGGTCGGCCGCCGTCACGCGGACGTCCTCGCGCTTGCGCTCGATCTGGTTCGCGGCGGGCATGTGCGCGTCGAACACCTCGCGCGCGAGCGGCACGAGCGCCGGGTGCGCCACCCAGGTGCCGTCGTGCCCGTCCTTCACCTCGCGCAGCTTGTCGGCGCGCACCTTCTCGAGCGCAGCGCGGTTCGCCTCGGGATCGCTCTTGATCGGGATCTGCGCCGCCATGCCGCCCATCGCGTGCACGCCGCGGCGGTGGCAGGTCTTCACGAGCAGCTGGGTGTACGAGCGCAGGAAGTGCTGCTCCATCGTCACCTGCGAGCGGTCCGGCATCACGCACGCCGGGTCGTTCCGGAGCTTCTTGATGAAGCTGAAGATGTAGTCCCAGCGACCACAGTTGAGCCCGGCCGAGTGCTGGCGGAGCTCATAGAGGATCTCGTCCATCTCGAACGCCGCGGGGAGCGTCTCGATGAGGACGGTCGCCTTGATCGTGCCCGTGGGCAGACCGAGCGCATCCTGCGCGAACAGGAACACCTCGTTCCAGAGCCGCGCCTCCAGGTGACTCTCCATCTTCGGCAGATAGAAGTAAGGCCCGGTACCGCGGCGAACGAGCTCACGGGCGTTATGGAAGAAGAAGAGCCCGAAATCGAAGAGCCCGCCCGGCAGCGGCTTTCCGTCGAGCTCGGCGTGCTTCTCCCAGAGGTGCCAGCCGCGCGGGCGCACGAACAGGGTCGCGGGCCTGTCGCCGAGGGCGTAGCGCTTGCCCGTGGCCGGGTCCTCGTGGCGGAGCTCGCGCCGCGCCGCGAGCCGCAGCGCCGCCTGCCCCTCGATGAGGTTCTTCCACGTCGGCGAGGTGGCGTCCTCGAAGTCCGCCATGAACACGCTCGCGCCGGAGTTCAAGGCATTGATGATCATCTTGGGATCGACGGGGCCGGTGATCTCCACGCGCCGGTCGAGCAGGTCCTCGGGCAGCGGCGCCACCGTCCAGTCCGCCTCGCGCACATCGCGCGTCTCGCGGAGGAAATCGAACCGCTCGCCCGCGTCGAGCCGCGCCTGCACCCCGCGCCGCCGCTCGAGCAGGGCCGGTACCCGGTCAGCGAACTTACGTCCAAGGCCCGCGAGGAAGCGAAGCGCCTCTGGCGTGAGGACAGACGCGTCGCCCGCAACACGGGGGGCGAGCAAGCTCAGGTTCGAGGTCGCATGATTCTGGCTCATCCACATCTCCTGCAACGCTGCGCGTCGTTACAACGAACCTATGTTTGTCGAATGGGTTTCAACGTCAACTTCGCTTTGAAATGCAGGCGGATAACGATGTCGACGAAAGGCCTTTACAGCCTGTCAACGTGTAAACTATTGTAAATTTCTGACGGCAGCGCGCCGCGCCTACACGTCGGTTCAGTCAGTACAGCTACGTTCGGGAGGGTTCTCATGGCCGATGCACCTCTTCTTGGAGCCAAAGTCCGTGCGCTCCGGCGTCGCGAGCACATGACGCAGGTCGATCTGGCGGAGCGCCTCGGTGTCTCGGCGAGTTACCTGAACTTGATAGAGAACAACCGGCGTCCGTTGACCGCGCCACTTCTCATCCGGTTAGCCCAGATATTCCAGCTCGACCTCCAGAACTTCGCATCGGAAGGGGACGTCCGGCTGACAGCCGATCTCCACGAGGTGTTCGGCGATCCCATCTTCGAGAGCCACGGGCTGACGAACGCCGATCTGCGCGAGCTCGTCGCGACGTCACCGAACGTCGCGCGCGCGGTGCTCACGCTCTACCGCACGTACGCGACGACCCGGGAGTCGCTGGACACGCTGGGGGAGCGGCTGGCCGGGGACGGGTTCGTCGCGGTCGACAACTCGCGCCTGCCGTCCGAGGAGGTGAGCGACCTGATCCAGCGCCGGATGAACTACTTCCCGGAGGTCGAGGAGGGCGCCGAGGCGCTCTGGCGCGAGGCGGAGCTCGACGCGGACGACGTCTACCGCGGCCTCGTCCGGTACCTCCACGCGACGCGCGGCATCGAGGTGCGCATCGTGCGGGTCGCCGACGAGCGCCAG
Organism: Sorangium sp. So ce1014; assembly: GCF_051521505.1. Lineage (NCBI taxonomy): Bacteria > Pseudomonadati > Myxococcota > Polyangiales > Polyangiaceae > Sorangium > Sorangium sp. So ce1014. The sequence goes on along the minus strand of NZ_CP150356.1, from coordinate 11,801,365 downwards.
GCGATGCGGCGCTACGATCCCGACAGGCGCGTGCTCAGCATCTCCGAGGTGCTGCCGCCCCGGAGCCGCCGGTTCCAGCTCGCGCACCAGCTCGGGCTGCTCACGCAGTCGGCGGCGATCGACCGCATCCTGCGCGACGAGAACCTCACGACCCCCGAGTCCCGCGCGCTCGCGCGCGTCGCGCTGGCCAACTACTTCGCCGCCGCGATCCTCATGCCGTACCAGCCGTTCCTGGAGGCGGCGCGCGCCGAGCGGTACGACATCGAGCTCCTCGCGCACCGCTTCGGCACGAGCTTCGAGCAGGTGTGCCACCGGCTGACGACGCTCCGCCGCCCCGGCGCCGAGGGGGTGCCGATGCACATGGTCCGCATCGACATCGCGGGCAACATCTCGAAGCGCTTCAGCGGCTCCGGCATCCGCTTCGCGCGGTTCAGCGGCGCCTGCCCCCGCTGGAACGTGCACGCCGCCCTGATGACCCCCGGCATGATCCGGATCCAGCTCTCCCAGATGCCCGACGGCGCGGTCTACTTCTGCATCGCGCGCACCGTGCGCAGCGACCGCGGCGGCTACCACGTCCCCCACACGGTCCAGTCGATCGGCATGGGCTGCGACGTGCGCTACGCCCGCGAGCTCGTCTACGCCGACGGGATCGACCTCGACAACATCGGCGCGGCCGTCCCTGTCGGCGTCACGTGCCGGACCTGCGAGCGCCTCGACTGCGCCCAGCGGGCGCTGCCGGCGCTGCAGCACCCGCTGCGCCTCGACGAGAACCGGCGGGGCGTCTCGTTCTACGCGTCCGTCGACAAGTGAGCGACAAGTGAGCGACGGCTGAGCGCGCGCTCAGCCCGGCCGGCCGAGCAGCTCGTTGAGCGTCGACACGAGCCGGGTCACGTCGACCGGCTTGACCAGGTGCACGTGCGCCCCGGCCGCCCGGCTCTTCTCGCGGTCGTCGTCGCCGCCGAAGCCGCTCACCACGACCAGCGCGCGCGGCTTGCCCGCGAGCGACGCGAGCAGATCGAGGCCGCTGCCGTCCGGCAGCGACACGTCCGTCACCAGGGCGTCGATGGCGTGCTCGGCGAGCATCGCGCGCCCCTCCTCGCACGAGCGCGCCACGACCACGCGGAAGCCCCGGCGGCGGAGCGCCATGCCGAGCAGCGACGCCGTGTCGTCGTCGTCGTCCAGCACGAGGACCTGCGGCAGCTCCTCGCTCATCGGGCGCCCGCCTCGTTCAGCGGCCATTCCAGGGTGATGCGCGTCTCCGCGCCCGCGCGCTCGACCCGCGCCGTGCCGCCGTGCGCCCTGAGCACGCCGTCGATCACGCGGACGGGCAGCGCGCCCTCGTCGAGCGGGTCCGCGTCCGGCGAGAGCGCGGTCTGGAAGAGCTGCTCGACCGAGGGCGTGTCCGCGTCGCTCGTGAGCACCACCCGCGCCTTGTCGCCGTGGGCCGAGAGCTCGACGGCGACCCGCGCGCGGGCGGCGCGCAGGGCGAGCATGAGCGCGTCCGCGAGCGCCGCGGTCATCGAGGCCGGGTGCGCTGAGCCGCGCAGGGGCGCGAGGTCGAGCGCCACCGTGACCTGGCGCCTGCCATAGACGAACGACGCCTCCGAGACGGCCTGGCGGACGAGCGCCTCGAGGTCGAGCGAGTGCACCGGGGCGTCCGGCTGCCGCGACAGCTCCGACGCGGCGGTGTAGCGGTCGGCGAGGCGCAGCAGGCGGCGCACCCCCCGGCGCGCCATGGTGAAGAACGCCGCGTTCCGGGCCGTGGTCTCGCCGCCGAGGGCGCGCTCCAGCTCGTCGAGGGCGCCGGCCACGACGCCTGCCGGCCCTCGGACGTCGTGCCCCGTGCGCGCGAACAGCTTGTCGACCGACTCGGAGAGCGCCTTTTCCGTCATTCCTTCCGCCTTACCTCGCGCCTCAACTCAGCTCAGCGAAGAGCTCGCCGACCCCGGCGAAGAGGCAGCCTTGTCCTTGTCTGGGCCCTCGTCCCCGCCCAGACCATCCTGCTCCCCGTAGCGCTCCAGCTTGCGGTACAGCGTGCGCCGGTCGAACCCGAGCATCTGGGCGGCGCGCGACTTGTTGCCGCCGACGAGCGCGAGCACGCGCTTGATGTAGCGCTTCTCGAGCTCGTCCATCGTCATGATCTCCGCCGGCTCGTCGACGGCGACGACGAAGCGGTCGGGCCGGTAGGCCTGGACCTTGTCCGGCAGGTCCTCGACCGTGATCTGCTCGAAGCGCGCGAGGGCCACCGCGCGCTCGATGCTGTTCTCGAGCTCGCGCACGTTGCCCGGCCAGTTGTAGGCGGTGAGCTTCTCCGCGGCCGCCGTCGAGAGGGAGAGCACGCCCTTGCCGCTCCTGGAGGAGAACTTCTCGAGGAAATGCATCGCGAGGTGGAGCACGTCCGTCCCGCGCTCGCGCAGGGGCGGCAGGTCGATCTTCACGACGTTGACGCGGTAGAACAGGTCCTCGCGGAACCGCTTCTCGTACACCTCGGTCTCGAGGTCGCGGTTCGTCGCCGTCACGATGCGCGCGTCGAAGGGGATCTCGGCGTTCGAGCCGACCGGACGCACCTTCCGCTCCTGGAGCGCGCGGAGCAGCTTCGGCTGGACCTCGATCGGCATCTCGCCGATCTCATCGAGGAAGATGGTGCCGCCGCTCGCCTCCAGGAACAGGCCGGTGCGCTGGGTCTTCGCGTCGGTGAAGGCGCCGCGCGCGTGGCCGAAGAGCTCGCTCTCGAGGAGCGCCTGGGGCACCGCGGCGCAGTTGACGGCCACGAAGGGACCGGGACGGCCGCTGGCCTCGTGGATCGCCCGCGCGATGAGCTCCTTGCCGGTGCCCGTCTCGCCGTGCACGAGGACCGAGGCGTCGCTCCGCGCGACGCGCCCGATGAGGTCGTAGACGCGCTTCATCGCGGGGCTGCGCCCGACGAGGCCCTTGGTCTGCTGGACGTCGTGGGCCGCCTCACGCAGGCGCTTCACCTCGGACCGGAGGCGCCGGTGCTGGACGGCGCGCGAGACCGTCAGGCCGAGGAGGTTCGCGTCGAGCGGCTTCGTGACGAAATCGAACGCCCCCGCGCGCATCGAGGAGATCGCCGTCTCCATGCTCCCGAGCGCCGTCATGACGATGACGAGCATGTCGGGCCGGGCGCCGAGGATGCGCTCGCACAGCTCGATGCCGCTCATCTCGCTCATGCCGACGTCGGTCAACACGACGTCGAAGTCGTCATCGCTCACGAGCTCCAGCGCGCTCTTCGCGGAGGTGCGCGCCGCCACCGAGAATTCCTGCCTCTTGAGGAGGGCTTCGACCAGATCGCACGTCGCTTCGTCGTCATCGACGACGAGTATCCTGCCGCTCATCGCGTGTCCTTCCCCGGCAGCTTCACTAGGTCGACCGCTGCCTGCAGTTGCAGGGAACGTGCCACGGAGACACCGCGCCATCAAGCCCAGGCCGCTTATCCCCGGTGTTATCGAGCGTGACGTTTCGCCACAGGTGAGATTTCCTGCCTCAACCCTGCCTGCGCGCCCCGTGGACGCGGCGCCGATGCGCTCCCTTCCCCGCCGCTCCCTCCCCCGCCGCGCGCTCCCGGGGCGACCGCGCTCTCGGCCGCCGTTTCCGGCAGGGTTACCCGCTCTCTGGATTTCCACAGGCTGACAGCACGTCGCCCGGCGATGCACATCGCGCGCCTCTCCGGTGCGCGCAGGGAGGCGGCGCGGCGGGGAGCGCCGCTCGAGGGCGGGCGCGGCCACGACAAAATCCTCGGGTCCCGCGCAGATGCAGGGCAGGCGCGGCCGCGCACGCGAGGCCGAGGCCGCGTGAGGCCCGTGGTCGGCAGCGGGCTCGGGCGTACGGCGCGCAGGGCGGCGCAGCATCGCTGTCGGGTGAAGCGGGAAAAGGGCGTTTGGGGAGAGAACGGAATTCACGGTCTTCGCTGCGACGGACACCCGCGCGCCGGGCGAGAGGGGCGATAAGCCCTTGTTTTGCCACCGGTCATGCGCCGGCGCCGCGAGCCGGCGTTGGCCTGAGCACCTCGACTGCCCTGGATCCGTCAAGTCCGTCCGAGTTGCCGGTGAGAGGCGAAATTCCACATCGACAGATCACATCTGGCGCCCCAGACATGCGCGCATCCGGAATATGCCCAATCGGCACGAGGGTTGCTTGAAGGGTTCTCATGAAGCGCAAGAGGGGGGGACGGGTCGAGCGCCGAGAGGAGACCTGCCTGCTGGTTGCTGAGTCCGGTGCGCCCTGGACCGAATGCGCCGCCTGGCTGAGCACCCAGACGCGCGACGTCGAGACGGTGGTCCAGCTGCCCAACGAGCCCCCTTTGACGTTTCAATCGCGCTTGCAGGAGAAGCTCCGGCTCCTCGGCGCGGTGAGCACGGCTGTGTTCGTCGCGGGGTCGACCGCGAACAAGCTCACGGTCCGGTCCTCGCTCATGCGCGCCGTTCTCGGCGCGCTCCCCGGCGTCAGGCGCGTTGTCCTGTGCCCCGGCTCGGACCCGCAGGCCCCTGCGGTTCACGAGCTGGCGGGCCTGTCGCTGACGATGCGCGAGATGCTCGGCAGCGGCGGCGCCGTCACCTTCTCGCTCGAGGGCCCCCGGGGCGAGCCGCTGCGCGGGCTCGCGCACCTGGCGGCCCGCGCCGCTGCCTGAGTCGGTCGCAGCGCGAGAGCAACAAGGTCCCTGTTTCGCCTTGATAAACCACACTACCACGTTCGGTGTCCGGGAGGAGAATGCATGAAAGCGACACAGCTCTTGAAGGGGCAGCACCGCGAAGCCGAGAGGCTATTCGATCTGGCGATCTCGGGCATCGGCGATGTCGGGCGGGTGACCGACGAGCTCACGAAGCACCTGCTCGCGCACATGCTCGCCGAGCAGGTGGTGCTCTTCCCGGAGCTGCTCGCGATCGAGCCGGAGCTCGTCGGCGGGGCCTGCGAGGAGCACACGGTCGCGCGGTTCGAGATCCGGCGTGTCGTCAGCACGGCGCCGGAGGACCCGAGCTTCAAGGCCAAGCTCACCACCCTGAGGGAGCTCGTCATGCGCCACATCGACGAGGAGGAGCGGGAGCTCTTGCCGTGGATCGAGGCGGAGCTCTGCGAGGAGACGAACGAGCGGCTCGGCGAGCAGATGCTGGAGCTGTTTGACGCGCTCATCGCCCACTCCCGCCGCGCCCACGGCTCGAGCCACGCCGCCCAGCGCACCGCGACCGCGGCCTGACGGCGGCGCTCCTTCGGAGCCTCTTCTCCCACCCTTCACTCCAACGCTCTGCGGGCAGGTCCCGCGCCCGGCGGCGCGCCGCGGGCGATGTCCTGTAGTGAGGAGAATTCAACGCAAAGGCGCAAAGGCGCAAAGGCGCAAAGAGACAGAGATTGAAGGGAGGCAACTCCCGAGGTTTTTCTATCTTTCTTTCTTGCGTCTTTGCGCCTTTGCGCCTTTGCGTTAAATTCTCGGCTGCCCGGCTCGCGCCCCCCGGCCGGGCAGCCCGGGATCATCGTGGTGGTTTGCAGGGGGGGCGGGTGGGCTCACGGGGTGGTCGCCGGCGCGTCGCCGGGGCCGGTGGGGCCGCCGTGCGCGGGCCCGTACCCGTGGGACTCGCCGTAGCCGAGATCCTCGGGGACCATGGTGTCCGCCGGGCTCGACGGGACAGGCGAGGCGGCGCTCCGCGCGTCGTTCGAGGCGAGCTCGTAGACGCCGCGCTCGAGCTCCATCTCGTCGAGGGCCGAGCCGCAGGCCCGGCAGGGGGTGGCCGCCGTCGACACGAAGACGTACCGGCGGCCACAGGAATTGCAGCGGAGCTCGCGGATCATCGCAGGCTCGCCGGGATCAGCTGGGTCGACCGCGCCGGGCGGCCTCCTGGGCTTTGCGCAGCTCGTCGCCTTCGGGACCGTCCAGCGCCTGGGCGGCCTCCTCCGCGTGCTCCTCGATCTTGCCGCCCTTCACCGACCTCTCCACGCCTTCCCGGTAACGCCGATCGGCCGTGGGGTTGCCCTCGCCTTCGAGGTCCGCCGGCTGGTTCTGCTGAGATGCCTTCTGGTTATCCATCTTGTCCTCCTCGTGTTGACTTGCTGGGGTCAGGGGCTGCAGGGCACGATCAGACGCGCCGCTTCGCCTCCTGGATCGCGCGATCGAGCTCCTGCACGCGCTGGTCGACGCCCTTCTTCACCTGATCGAGGTTCGTGCTCGTGGCGGCGTCGAGGTCGCGCAGGCTCCTGCGGACGGCTTCGGACTTGTCCTGGAGCTCCCTCACCATGCTGTCGACCTCGTCCTTGGACAGCTTCTTCTCGGCCCTGGCACGGAGCTCGGCGACGTCCTTCTCGAGGCCCTCGATCTTGCGCGTCGTGGACGCACGCACGTCCTCGCGCGCCTTCAGGAGCTCCGCCTGGGCCTCCACGGTCTTTTCCTGGGCCTCCAGGGCAGCGTTGTTGAGCTTCTCCGCGGCCTCCCGGAGCGCCTTGTCGGTCTCCCGCTCGGCCCGCTGGTCGATCTCGGCGACCTTCTTGTCGAGGTCGGTCGCGACCTCCGCCGCCTTCTGCTCCGCCTCGCGCTGCGCGCGCTCGGCCTTGGCTCGCGCGTCTGCTGGGGACTCGCAGCCCGCGAAGACGCTCATGACGATGGCGATAGGAAGGAATGTACGGACGGTCAGCATGATGATCTCCTCCGGTCTGCCGCTCTGGCCCGACCTTGCGCCCGGGCAAGAGCCCGGCACGACACGAAAAGCCCCATCGAAGCTGCCCGGGATCGATCTCCCGGCGCCCTGGATGGGTCTCTCCAGGGCCTATTGCGACCGGCGTGCCATGCAGAACCGCGGAGACCGCCCGCCCCCGGCGAGACATATCGCCCCGATCGTGGCCTCCGAGCACGTGCAAGCCGACATGGATGACACAGGGGCGTCAGGTCGGGGCGCGGCGGCCGAGCGCGAGGGAGACGACCGCCAGGACGAGAAAGATCACGAAGAGCAGCTTCGCCACCGACGCGGCGCTCGCGGCGATGCCGCCGAAACCGAAGATGGCGGCGATGATCGCGACGAGAAAGAACGCAACACTCCAACTGAGCATGATAACCTCCAGATCGGGTGAATGGGTGTTCCAGGGTCTCGAACCAGCGGAGTTGCAGCCGCCGTGCCGCGACGTCTCATGTTGACCCACGCGTCGATCAAGACGGCTGATCCTCCCGAGGCCCCACAGCCCGCTTCAGGCGCCGTCGCACGGCCGGAGCGGACGAAGGCGCTGCGGCAAATTGCCTCGTTCGTGACGGCGCGCGCCGCACATCGCCGCGAGCACCGGCCGTCCGAGCTCGGCACAGCGCTTGCTCACACCTCGGCTTGTGCGCGCGCGTGGAAAATCGAGCTCGGCTCAGCACCCATGTCGAGGCCGATCTCGACGGAGGACCGCGGGCGGCTGTCCCGTGAAAGCAGCGGTCGCCCGCCCGTCGCCGCGCGGGGTGCGCTGGCGGGGCGCCTTGTGGCGCTCGGCCAGCTCGCCGAATATGTCGTGCTCGCTGACGCCCCCCGCGTCCCGGGTCACCCGGGGCCGCCCCCCGCTGGCTGCCCGGGCCCCTGACGGCGATGCCTGCCGGGATGGGCCCCACGCCGCGAACGACCCGATCATGACGATCCCGATCTCCACGCTCATCAGGACCCGCCGCGAGGCCATCATCGAGCGGTTCGTCGGCGAGCTGCGCAGGCGAAGCTCGGCGGTGCGCGACATGCCCAAGCCCCTGATCATCAACTCGCTACCGAGCTTCCTCGACGAGGTGGCCGCCAGCCTGGAGAAGGGAGCGTCCACGAGCGGCAGCGACGAGGCCGCGCGCGAGCACGGGGAAATGCGCTGGGAGAACGGGTTCAACCTGGACGTGATGGTCCGCGAATATGGCGTTCTCCGGCGATCCATCCTCCGCGAGCTCCAGGAGGCGGGGAGCACGCCGAGCCTGAGCGAGGTCGAGGCGCTCTCCGAGCGCGTGGATGCGGGGATCGCCCAGGCGGTCAGCGAGCACACCCGGCTCCAGCTGGCGGCGCTCGAGACCGAGCGCAAGCGCACCGAGCTGGAGCGGGGCAGGAGCGGCTCGCTGCTCGCCCAGGCGCCCGCGCCGATCTGTCTCCTCAGGGGCGCCGATCTCGTCTTCGAGCTCGCGAACCCGCTCTTCTGCCAGATGGTCGGCCGCGACGATCTGCTCGGCAAGCCGCTCGTCGAGGCGGTCCCGGAGCTCCGCGGGCAGGCGCTGCACGCGCAGCTCGAGGCCGTCATGGCGAGCGGCTCGCCGAGCGTGGGGAGCGAGATCCCCCTGCGGCTCATGCACTGGACCGGCGAGGTGGTGGAGCGGCTGTACAACGTCCTGTGCAATCCGGTCCACGACGTGAGCGGCGCCGTGGAGGGCGTCGTGGCGACGGCGTTCGAGGTGACCGAGCAGATCGGCGCGCGCCGCAAGGCGGAGCGCCTCGCGCTCGAGCTCCAGCAGAGCGTGACCCAGCGCCTGCGCGCGGAGCAGGCGCTCCGCGTGAACGAGGAGCGCTTCCGCAAGGCGCTCCGGGGGTCGCCGGTCATGGTGTTCAACCAGGACCGGGACCTCCGCTACACGTGGATGCACAACTCGTTCGGCAAGTCGGAGCGCGAGGTGCTCGGGAAGACCGACGCCGAGGTGCTGGAGGACCCGGACGCCGCGAGGGCGCTCGACCGGACGAAGCGCGAGGTGCTGTCCAGCGGGGTCGGCCAGCGGCGCGAGATCGCCCTGCACGCCGGCGGGCGCACGCAGCACCTCGACATCTCGATCGAGCCGCTGACCGACGACGCGGGCGAGATCGTCGGCATCACCTGCACGGCGACCGACATCACGGAGCGGAAGTCGATCGAGCAGGCGCTGCGGGCGAGCGAGGCGAGGTTCCGCACGGTGAAGGAGGCGTCGCCCGACGGGTTCATGATCCTGCGCAGCGTGCGCGACGCGTCCGGGGCGATCTCCGATTTCGAGTGGGTCTACGTGAACCCCGCCACGGGGCCGATCGTCGGCGGCCGCGGCAAGGATCTCGAGGGCAAGCGAATGCTGGTGGAGATGCCGGGCAGCTCGCTCGCGAGCGCCTTTGACACGTACGCGCACGTGGTGGAGAACGGGGAGGCTGCCCGGATCGAGCTCTTCTGCGCGCACGAGGGGGCGCCGCAGACGTTCCGCGCCATCGCCGTCGCGCTGGGCGACGGGGTGGGCGTCTCGTTCCACGACATCACCGAGCAGAAGCGCTCGGAGGCCGAGCGCGCCCAGCTCCTCGAGCAGGAGCAGAAGGCGCGCCAGCACGCCGAGCAGCTGAACAAGCTCAAGGACGAGTTCCTCGCGACCGTGTCGCACGAGCTCAGGACGCCGCTCCAGTCGATCCTGGGCTGGGCGCGGATCCTCCGGACGGGCGAGGTGGACACCGAGTCGCTCGAGCGGGGGCTCGCCACGATCGAGCGCAACGCGAAGGCGCAGTCGCAGCTCATCGAGGACGTCCTCGACGCCTCGACGATCATCGCGGGGAAGCTGCAGCTCCGCACCGACCCGGTCGACGTGCGGCAGGTGCTCGCCACGGCGCTCGATCTCGTGCGACCGGCGGCGCTGGCGAAGGGCGTCACGGTCAACGCCTGGGTCGTCGAGGACGTGGGTATCTTCATCGGCGACGCCGATCGGCTCCAGCAGATCGTGTGGAACCTGCTCACGAACGCGGTGAAGTTCACGCCCTCGGGGGGGCAGGTGCGGGCCTCGGCCCGGCGCGTCGACGCGATGCTCGAGGTCGAGGTGGAGGACAACGGCGAGGGGATCCCGAAGAGCTTCCTGCCGTTCCTGTTCGAGCGGTTCCGGCAGGCGGACGGGGGGGTGACCCGGGCCCACGGCGGCCTGGGGCTCGGCCTGGCCATCGTGCGGCACCTGGCGGAGGCCCAGGGCGGCAGCGTGAGCGCGGCGAGCGACGGAGAGGGCAAGGGCGCGCGCTTCCGGGTGCAGCTGCCGATCCGCGCCGAGGCGCACTCGGCGCTGCCGTCGCCGCAGCGCCGGGGCAGCGACTCGCCGGGGGGCGCCGCGCGCCGCATGCTCGAGGGTATCCGGGTGCTCGTGGTCGACGACGAGACCGACGCGCGCGAGCTGCTCGGCATCATCTTCGTGCGCGCCGGGGCCTCGGTGAGCGAGGCGGCCTCGGCCGGCGAGGCGCTCGAGGCGCTCCGCGCGGACGAGTTCGACGTGCTCGTGAGCGACATCGGCATGCCGGGTGAGGACGGTTACGCGATGATGCGGCGGCTGCGCGCGCTGGGGGCCGAGGTCCCCGCGAGCGGCATACCGGCGCTCGCGCTCACCGCGTACACGCGCATGGAGGACCGCCGTCAGGCGATCGCCTCCGGCTTCCAGATGCACCTGGCCAAGCCCATCGAGCCGAGCAGCCTGGTGACGGCGGTGGCGCACCTCGTCGGCCGCGCGGGCCCCCGCGGCAGCTGGCCGTAGCCGGCGCCCCGGCGGAGCGCGCGCCGTCTGGCGCGGGCGGCCGTCATGGGCACCCGAGCCCACGTTATCTCCACTCGGCTCTTCCCGGCGCCGCAGGCCCACGTTAACGTTGGCCGCGCGAAGCAGGCCGGTCGCGGTTTCTCCGTCCCCCGGAAACGAGTGAGCCGGCCTCCAGCTCCGTCGTCATCGCCCTGCGCCACGTGCAGCGGTGCTCTCGTATGCTATCGACGGGCCAGCGTTTGCCCCTCAACGAGGACGAGGATGGACGGCAAAATCCTGAACATTATTCTGGTAGAGGACGACACCGTCGACGTGATGAACGTCCGGAGGGCGTTCGAGAGGGGCAAGATCACGAACCCCCTCTGGGTCGCGGGCGACGGGGTCGAGGGGCTCGATCTGCTGCGCGGCACCCAGGTGCCCAGAGACCGGCGCCTCGTCCTGCTCGACCTGAATATGCCCAGGATGAACGGCATCGAGTTTCTCCGGGAGCTCCGCTCCGACGCCGCGCTGAGGGCGACGCCTGTCGTCGTGCTGACCACCTCGAACGACGATCGGGACAAGGTGGACGCGTACGATCTGAACGTCGCCGGCTACCTGCTGAAGCCGGTGACTTTTCTGAGCTTTGTCGAGCTCATGACGGCGCTGAACCGGTACTGGACGCTCGTGGAGATGCCTTGAGCCATAGGTCGGTTCGTCTCCTCGTGGTCGACGACGACACGGTCGATCGGATCGCGATCTTGCGAGCGCTGCGGAGCGGCCGCGTCGACGCCGAGATCCGGGAGGCCGATTCCGTCGATTCGGCGCTCGCGGTGCTGTACGAGCAGCAGATCGACTGTGTGCTCCTCGATTTCTACCTGCCCGGGGGCGACGGGCTCACGGTGATCGAGGCGGCGCGCAAGGCGAAGCTCACGGCGCCGTTCATCATGCTGACCGGGCAGGGCGACGAGTCGCTGGCGGTCGATCTGATGAAGCGGGGGGCGGCGGACTACGTGCCGAAGAACCTGCTGACGCCCGAGCGGCTCGTGCAGAGCCTGCGCTACGTCCTCCGGCTGAACGAGGCGGAGCGCCGCGAGGACGAGGCGCGCCGGGCGCTCGCTCGCCACGCGAACCAGCTCGCGCAGCTCACCGAGGCGACGCTGCGCATCCACCGGTCGCTCTCGCTGAACGAGCTGATCCAGCGCACCACCGAAGAGGCGCGCGCGCTGCTCGACGCGAACGTGGCGGTCGCGCGGCTGGCCTCGCGGGGCGTGGCGCAGCGGCCTTTGACGGGCCTCTCGATGTCCGAGGAGTACGCCGCGCGGGAGGACCGCGACAGCATCCGCGAGATCGCGTGCGGCCTGATCGAGCGGAGGAGCACGAGCGTCCGGCTGACGGGCGACGAGATCGCGAGCGATCCCACGTGCGCCGACGTGCTGTCGCGCGCGCCGGCGGAGCTCTACCCGCGCTCGCTCGTCGCGGCGCCGCTGCGCGGGAGGGACGGCCAGTGCATCGGGAGCATCCAGCTGCTCGACCGGCGCGACGGGCCGTTCGTGGAGAGCGACGAGGTGCTGCTCACCCAGCTCGCGCAGTCGGCGTCCGTCGCCCTCGAGAACGCGCGGCTGTACAACGAGGCGCAGGCCGCGACGCGCGCCCGGGACGACCTGCTCGCGATCGTGTCGCACGACCTCCGGAACCCGCTCAACACGATCGCGATCACGGCGTCGCTGCTGCGGAGCGATCTGCTCCAGCGGAAGGACGGCGAGGAGGACGACGCCGTCCAGCTCGTCGACCGGATGGACCGCGGGATCCAGCGCATGACGCGGCTCATCGAGGATCTGCTCGACGCGTCGCGCATCGAGGCGGGGCGGCTCGTCGTGTCGCCGCGGGTGGAGCGGGGCGGGGCGCTCGTCCGCGAGGCGCTCGAGGCCGCCGCGTCGCTCGCCGAGGCGAAGGGCTGCCGGGTGACGCAAGGGCCGCTCGACGCGGGCCTGGAGGTCCTCGCCGACCGGGACCGGGTGCTGCAGGTCTTCTCGAACCTGCTCGGCAACGCGCTGAAGTTCACGCCGAAGGGCGGCGTGGTGAGCGTGTCGCTCTGCCGGGTCGCCGATCTCGCGCGCTTCTCCGTGGCCGACACGGGCCCGGGCATCCCGCCCGAGCATCAGCCTCACCTCTTCGATCGCTACTGGAAGGCCTCGCAGGAGTCGCGCACCGGCGCGGGGCTCGGCCTGTACATCGCGCGCGGCATCGTCGAGGCGCACCACGGGACCGTGGCGGTCGAGAGCACCCCGGGCCAGGGGACGACGATCCACTTCTCGGTGCCCCTGGCGAGCTGAGCGCCCGTCATCGCGTCGCGCGTCGACGCGCGCGGTCCTCTCATCCCGCCGAGCCCGTCTCCGCATCCGCGCGCTCCCCCGGGGCGCCCGGCGCTCCCTGCCGATGCGTCAGCCGGTAGAGGACCGGCAGGACGACCAGCGTGAGCGTGGTGGAGGAGAGGATCCCGCCGATGACGACCGTCGCCAGCGGGCGCTGCACCTCGGAGCCGGTGCCGGTGGCGAGCGCCATCGGGACGAAGCCGAGCGCCGCGACGAGCGCCGTCATGAGCACGGGGCGGAGCCGCGCGATCGAGCCGTGGAGCACGGCGTCGTCGAGCGCCTCGCCGCGCTGCCGCAGGTTCTCGATGAACGTCACCATCACGAGCCCGTTCAGCACGGCGACCCCCGAGAGCGCGATGAAGCCCACGGCCGCCGAGATCGAGATCGGGAGCCCGCGGCCCCACAGCGCGAGGATGCCGCCGGTGAGCGCCAGCGGGACGCCGGTGAAGATCAGGGCGGCGTTCCTGAGCGTCCCGACGGAGAGGAAGAGCAGGCCGAAGATCAGCCCGAGCGCCAGCGGGACCACCACGGCCAGGCGCCGCTCGGCGGCGAGCAGGTTCTCGAACTGGCCGCCCCAGGACATCCAGTAGCCCGGCGGGAGCTTGATCTCGGCGTCGATCCGCTCCTCGGCGTCGGCGACGAAGCCGCCGAGGTCGCGGCCGCGCACGTTGCACTGGACGACGACGCGGCGCTTGCCGCTCTCCCGGCTGACCTGGTTGGGGCCCTCTTCCACGCGGAGGCTCGCCACGGCGCCGAGCGGCACGAACGCCGCCCGGCCGGGCGCCCGCGCCGACGCGGCGAGGGTCGGACCGCTCGGGCCGGGCGCGTGCGCCTGCGTGCCCCGGAGCGGGATCGGCAGGCGCTCGAGCGCCCCGATGTCGCGGCGGATGACGTCGGGGAGCCGGAGCACGAGATCGAAGCGCTTGTCGCCCTCGAAGACCTCGCCGGCGCTCACGCCGCCGATCGCGGCCTCGACGACCGCCTGCACGTCGGCGACGTTGAGCCCGTAGCGCGCCACCATGCGCCGATCCACGTCGATGGTCAGCACCGGCAACCCCGTGACCTGCTCCACCTTCACGTCCGCCGCGCCCGGCGTCGCCCGCAGGAGGGCGCCGATCTTGCTCGCCTCTTTCAGCATCACCTCGAGGTCGTCGCCGAAGACCTTGATCGCGACGTCGCTCCGCACGCCGCTGATGAGCTCGTTGAACCGGAGCTCGATCGGCTGGCTGAACTCGTAGTTTTGCCCCGGCAGCTCCCGGATCACCTCCTCGATGGCCCCGGCGAGCTCCTCCTGCGTCGCCGCCTTCGTCCACCCGCTCCGGGGCCTCAGCATCAGGTAGGTGTCGGAGACGTTCGGGCCCATCGGATCTGTCGCGACCTCGGCCGTGCCGGTCCGGGCGAAGATGTGCTCGATCTCGTCCGGGAACCGCTCCTTGAGCACGCGCTCGAGCTGCGCCTGCATCGCCACGCTCGTCGTGAGGCTGATCGAGGGGATGCGGGCGGGCTGGAGCGCGAGCGCGCCCTCGCTCAGCCTGGGCGCGAACTCGCGGCCGAGCCCAGCGGCGACCAGGCCCGAGGCGACGAGGACGACGCCGGCGGCGGCGACGACGAGCGGCTTGTGGGACAGCGCCCAGGCGAGCCCCCGGCCGTAGGCGCGCTTCGCGTGGTGGAAGAGGAAGTTCTCCTGCTCCGACACCCGGCCCGTGAGGAGCAACGCCACGAGCGCCGGGACGAACGTCATCGACAGGATCGTCGCCCCCGCGAGCGCCAGGACGACGGTCTGCGCCATGGGCCGGAACATCTTCCCCTCGATGCCCGTCAGCGTGAGGATGGGCAGGTAGACGATCGCGATGATGAGCTCGCCGAAGATCGTCGCCTGGCGGACCTCCTGGGACGCGTCGTAGGCGAGGCCGAGCCGCTCATCCCGGGTGAGCGCGCGCCCGAGCCGGCGCTGCTCCTCGGCGAAGCGGCGCACGCAGTTCTCGACGATGATCACCGAGCCGTCGACGATGAGCCCGAAGTCGATGGCGCCGAGGCTCATCAGGTTGCCGCTGATCTTGCCCTCGACCATGCCGGTGACGGCGATCAGCATCGAGAACGGGATCGCCAGCGCGGCGATCAGCGCGGCCCGGAGGTTCCCGAGCAGGAGAAAGAGCACCACGACGACCAGCGCGGCCCCTTCGAGCAGGCTGGCCCGCACGGTGCTCAGGGTGGCGTCGACGAGGTAGGTGCGGTCGTAGATGGTCTTGACCGTCACGCCCTCGGGCAGGGACTTGTTGACCGCCTTCATCTGCTCGTCCACGCGCCTGGAGACGGCGCGTCCGTTCTCCCCGACGAGCATGATGGCCGTGCCGATGACCGCTTCCTCGCCGTCCTCGGTCGCCGCCCCCGTGCGCAGCTCCCGGCCGACGCCGACCTCGGCGATGTCCTCGATCCGGATCGGCACCTCGCCGTGGTCGCCGACGATGATGCCCCGGATGTCGTCCTCGCTCTGCACGAGGCCCGTGGCGCGGACGAGGTACTGCTCGCCCTTGTGCTCGATGTACCCGCCGCCCGCGTTGGCGTTGTTGGCCGCGAGCGCCTCGAGCACATCGCGGAACGAGAGCCCGTAGCCGACGAGCTTCGCCGGGTCCGGCGAGACCTGGTAGAGCCGCTCATAGCCGCCGATCGAGTTGACCTCGGTGACCCCTGGCACGGTCCGGATCTGGGGCCGCACGATCCAGTCCTGGATCGTGCGTAGATCGGTCAGGTCGTACGGCTGCCCGTCGGGCCGCCGGGCGTCCGGCGCGGCCTCGAGCGTCCACATGTAGATCTCGCCGAGGCCGGTCGCGATCGGGCCGAGCTGCGGCTCGCCGAGCCCCGGCGGCAGGCTCTCCTTCGCGGCGCCGAGGCGCTCGGCCACGAGCTGCCTGGCCCAGTAGATGTCGGTGTCGTCCTCGAAGATCACCGTCACCTGGGAGAGCCCGTAGCGGGAGAGCGAGCGCACCTGCTGGACGCCCGGGATCCCGCCCATGGCCCACTCGATGGGAAAGGTGATCTGACGCTCGACCTCCACGGGGGAGAGCGCCTTCACCGAGGTGTTGATCTGCACCTGGACGTTGGTGATGTCCGGGACCGCGTCGATCGGCAGGCGCGTGAAGTTGTAGGCCCCGAGCGCGCCGACCGCGATCGTGAGGGCGACGACGAGGAAGCGATGGCGCACCGAGAGCGCAAGGATCCGCGAGAGCAAGGTGAGCATGGGGCCGGCGCGCTCCTCAGTGCTGGTGGCCGGCCTCGGACTTGCCGAGCTCCGCCTTGAGAATGAAGCTGTTCTTGCCGGCGTAGCGCTCGCCGGCGGCGACCCCCGCCAGGATCTCGACGACCAGCGCGTGTTCGACGCTCGGGGCTCCGGGTCGCCTGTCGGCGCCCTTCGCCCCGAACTCAGGTTCGACGCTCGGGGCTCCGGGTCGCCCGTCGGCGCCCTTCGCCCCGAACCCCAGCGCGCCGCGGCGTCCGACCTTCACCGGGCGGATCTCGAAGCCGCCGCCCGCCTCGACGAAGACGACTTCCCTGCCCTCGATCCGCTGGATCGCCTCGTCCGAGACGACCACCGGCGCGGCCACCTCCTCGATGGCGATGTCGGCGGTGGCGAAGAGCCCGGGGCGCCAGGCTGCGCCCGGGCTCTCGAGGACGACGCGGGCCACGGCGGAGCGGTTCTGCTCGTCGACGACCTGCCCCAGGTACGCCAGCGTGCCCTGCGCGGCTTGCTCGATGCCCTCGGCCTTGACCCAGGCCGTCTGGCCGACCTGCACGCGGCTGAGATCCTTGGCGTAGACGGTGACGTTGACCCAGATCGTGGACAGGTCGGCGATGACGAAGACCTGGGTGTCCTCCTTGAGGACCTCGCCGATGGCGATGTGCTTCTCGATGAGGGTGCCGTCCATCGGGGCGACCAGCGCGTAGCCGGTGCCCCGGGTCGCGCCGGAGCCTGCGGTGGCGCTGAGCTTCTGGGCGGCGCTCCGGTGCTCGATCCGCGCCTCGGCGACCGCCTGCTTGGCCGCCAGGTACTCCTTCTCGGCCGAGATCCGCTCCTTCCAGAGCGCCTCGTGGCGCGTGAAGCTCGCCTCGGCGAGGGAGAGGCGCTCCTTGGCCGCCAGGAGCTCGCGCTGGAGCTCGGCCAGCTCGCGGCTGTCGAGCACGGCGAGCACCTCTCCGCGCTTCACCGTGTCGCCGAGCTGCTTCTTCACCTCCCGCGCCGTCCCCGGCACCCGGGGCGTGACGTGCGCGATGGCCTCGGCGTTGAGCGCCACCTCGCCGGGCAGCGTGACCGTCACGGCGACCTTGCCCGGTCCGGCGGTGAGGATCTCCAGCCCGGCGTTCTGGATCATCGCGGGCGAGAGCTCGAGCCTGCCGCTGCCGTGGGCGTGCGCTTCCCCGGCCTCGTGCGCCGGCTCCTTGCCCTCGTCGTGCGCGTGGTCGTCGCCTTCGCCGTGCGCGTGGTCCTTGCCCTCGCCGTGCGCGTGATCCTCGCCCTCGTCGTGCGCGTGCGCTCTCTCGCTTTTGCCGTGGTGGTGCCCGTCCTCGTCTCCGTGGCCGGCCTCGGGGTCGTGCCCGTGGCGTCGATGCTCGATGAGCACCGTGAGGGCGACGGCCGCGACGACGAGCGCCAGCACCGCCGCGGCGATCACGGCGACCGCCTTCGGCGAGAGCTCGATCTTCCGCTGGGGAGCGCTCATCGGAGCGCCCTCCCCGCCGCGACAAGGAGCTCGATCTTGGCCGCCGCATGGGCGTGCTCGGCTTCCAGCAGCGCCGCCTCGGTCTCGATGACCTCGCGGCGCACCAGGAGGACGCTCGCGAGATCCTTCTCGCCGAGCTCGTACCCTCGCGCCGAGATCGCGGCCGCCTGCTCCATGAGGGTGGCGGTCGGTGCGAGGGCCTGGAGCGCCTCCTTCGTCGCCCGGTAGCGCGCGTACAGCTGGTGAATCTGGCCCACGGCGCCGGCCCGCGCGGCGTCGGCGCGCGCCCGGGCGACATCGATCTCCGCGGCGGCCGTCGCGGCGCCGGCCCGGTTGGCGTTCAGGATCGGCAGCGGGACCGCGAGGCCGAGCATGCCGATGTTCGCGCCGTCGTCGTGTTCGACCTGGGCGATGACGCTGACGGTCGGCCACCTGGCCGAGCGCTCTCGCTCCGCCCTGGCGCGCGCCGCACCGACCGACGCCTCGGCGGCGCCGACATCGGGGCGCCGCTCGACCTCGCCGAGGCTCGACGCGAGCGCCGGCGGCTCGCCGGGAGGCACGAGCGGCCCCTCCACCGGGAGGCTCTGCGCTCCCGGCGAGGTGAGGCCGAGCAGGGCGAGGAGCGCGGCCCTGTCGGCGTCCCGCGTGCCTTCCGCCGCCTTCGCCGCTGCGACGTCGCGTCCTTTCTGGAGCAGCGCCAGGGCGACGTCGACCTCCGGCACCTCGCCCGCCCTGCGCTGGCGCTCCGCCGCGGCGTGGAGCCGCTCTGCGAGGGCGACGCGCGCGCGGGCGAGCTGCACCTGCCGCTCGTCCCGGAGCACGAGGGCGTGCTGGAGCAGGGCGGCGAGCAGGACGCGGCGCCGGCCGTCTTCGGCCTGGATCTCGGCGGCGCGCTGCTCGGCCTTCGCCGCGGTGATGCGCCCGCCCCGTTGACCGCCGAGCTCGATCGGCCACTCGATGGACGCTTCAGCGGCGGCCGGCTTGCTCCCGTCGGGGTTGAGCCGGACGCCGCCCATCCCGGTGAGCACGGGGTTCTCGAGCGAGAGCACGCCGGCCGCCGAGGTCGCGGCGCGGGCGACGCCGGCCTCGGCCGTGGCCACGCGCGCGCTCGGCGCTGCGCGGGCGAGGTCGGCGACGCGGGCGCGGGTGAGGGGCGGCTCCGCGGCGTGCATCGCCGCAGGCGCGAGCAGCAGGAGGAGCAGGAGGCCAAGGGCGATCGAGGAGGCGACGAACGGACGACGCACGCAGGGACGGAGCATGGACGGGCAGCCCTCGAGCGCGTGGAGCGCTCGCGCGAAGAACCGCGGTTGTGCCCGGTCAGGATCGCGCGAGGGGGCCGAGCGCGGGGCGGCGTGGCGCGGGGGCGCTCATGCGCCCGAGCGCGGCTGCCGTGCTCGTCGATGCGATGCCTGACGCGGGCGCCTCAAGCGCGCGGGCGTCGGGGTGGCCGTTCGAGGCGGCAGGTGGGGCAGCGCCCTGGCATTTCCGGCGGCGTCGATGCGGCGATCTCGTACGCCTCGAGGAGGAGGTAGGGCGGCACCTCCTCCAGGGCCAGCGTCATGGGGATGCGGCCACAAGCGCAGTCGTTGCAGCTGGGCGGACAGTCGTCGTGCGAGCTGTCCGGATGCCCGTCCTCCGCGTCATGGGCGGAGGACGACTCGAGCATCGGGTGCTCGCAAGCGATCGCCACGCCGAGCGCCTGGAGGGTATGTCCCTGGGCCAGGAGGCCGACGACGAGGAACACCGAGAGCGCGGCGCAGATCCAGCGAAGGATGGCGCTGCGGTTACGGTGGGGTCGCCGGACGCGGAACATCCGCCACGAGGGTGGAGGAGGATGCGACGACCGTCAAGGAGGGCCCGCGCCTCGCAGAACGCGGGGACCGAGCTACCGCCGGTCGGAGGGTAGGGGTCCAATTTGAACATGAGGGCGTGAAGGCAGGAAGAAAAGACCACGGATCTTGCTGCCTTCACGCCTTGATGTGAGCTCTCTCTGGGCCAACGTGACCATTGCCTGAGCGCGAGCCGCATAACGAACCCCTGAAGGTCGGGCTCAATCCGGACTGGCCCCTTTCGCGCGGGCCAACTTACAGGCCGTTCAACGCGAGTCCATCGCGCATCGATGAGGATCGAACAGAACACATCCCATCTCGGGACGCCGTCCTCGGTGCATTGGGTGAAGGAACGCGGCGCGGGGCGGGACGGCGGGCTACGGCCGCTTCAGATCGGGTTTACAAGAGGCAGCGGCGCGTCGGCCTTCTTCTTCGCCCGGCGCGCAGACTCGGCCCGGCGCCGCCGCCCATAGGCGCTGGTCACCTCGCGCACGATGTCCGGCCGGTCCCGGAACACGAACCGCGCCGCCGCGCGCACCGTCGCCATCCGGGCATTCAGGAGCCCGATCACCTTGTTGCGGAGGACGAGCGCCTCGCGCGCCTTTTCGCCGAGCCCGGCGCTCTCGGTGGGGTGCGCCCGGAGCCCGGCCGCGAGCTCCTTGGCCTCGTCGAGCATGGCCACGTCGAACCCGCCGAGGCCGTCCATCGCCTCGCGGTGGGGCGCTGCGAGGGCGGCATAGTCGTCCAGGGCCAGCGCGAGCGCGTCGGCGGTGGCGGGGTCACCCGCGTGGGCCTGTCCGAGCTTGGTGAGCCTCGCGTCGTTCGCATCCTCGACGCCATCGTCGAACAGCCACTCGAGCGTCGCGGTGATCTCGTCGAGGACGACCTGCCCGCGCTCGAAGGGGCTCGCCTTCTTCGGGTCCACGGCGAGCAGATAGAGCGTGCCCGCCTCCACGGCGGCGCGCTGGAGCGAGAGGATCTCCTCGCCGGTCTTCGCGGTCAGGGCGTTCCCGTTCTTCTTCTTGCTCGCCGCCATCTCGAGGCCGCGGCGCACCACCTTCCCGTCCTTCACCTCCGGTTTCCAGTAGCTCTTGTGGAACCTCGCGACGTCGACCGCTTCACCGAACAGCACATGAAGGGGCACGGAGAGGGAGAGCTCGTTGGTATCCGGAGAGGCGAGCGCCTCGTTCATCCACAGGTCCAGATCGGTCCTTGCTTTGGGCATCGGAATCTCCTGATGTGCCGAGGGATTGTTCTTGGGGAGAGTGCCTCTCCCCAAGCCTTCTGGCTAACAGACGGAAGCGACGAGCGGCAAGAGCGCTCGACCGGGAGCCCCGAGGAGAGCAAGAATACGGCGGCGGCGAGGGCGCCGTGCTGTCCAGGACGTTCTCGGCACTGTCCAGGAACCCAGGCGCGCCGTCCAGGAATGGGCACTCCCGTCCAGGAACCCAGGCGCGCCGTCCAGGAACCCAGGCGCGTCGTCCAGGAACCCAGGCGCGTCGTCCAGGAACCCAGGCGCGTCGTCCAGGAAATGGGCACACCCGTCCAGGAACCCAGGCGTGCCGTCCAGGAAATGGGCACCCCCGTCCAGGAACCCAGGCGCGTCGTCCAGGAAATGGGCACCCCCGTCCAGGAACCCAGGCGCGCCGTCCAGGAAATGGGCACCTCCGTCCAGGAAACCGGCGGCGCCGTCTGCCGCATCCAGCCAACGGGCACATCTTGACGGCGCCATCGGCGCTCGTCCGGGTCCCGTTGCTCGTCCGAGGCACGCCCGTGCTCCCCGCGGCCATGGCGGTCCATGACGCGCGAGCTCGGCCATGTCGCGGGCGTCGAACGGCTCGACCGCGGCGAGGTCCTCTGCGCGTCGAACAGCCCGATCGCGCGCCACGGCAGTGAGCTGCCCCTCACGGTAAGGCCATGGTTCGCCAGCTCCACGCCGTCGCGCTTGTACACCACGCCGGTCGGTGAGCGGCGCGGACGCGGAGGTCGAGGCGCACATCGGCGAGACGGATCCATCGTCGTTCACCAGTACGCGTTCGGCGAAATCAAGAACCATCGTGCGCGGCGCTGCGCGAATTCCTGGGCGTGGACTGTTCGCCAACCAGAGGGTTGACGAACACGCCTGCCGCGCAACCGACTGCGAACATGCGCACGCCCTGGATGCTCGAAGTGTAGTTGCATTCGACTCGCCGAGTTTCTCCTTGACGCCCACGCCACACCCCAAGAAAATAGTTCGTGCCCCGACAGCGCTCGTCGCGATCTGGCCAGGGCTTCCGCCATGTCCACGCGCTCACACGGCAAGGTCTGCCTGCTCTGCGCTTGTCCGCTCGTCGTTGTCCCGGCGCCGGCACAGGCACTCGACGTCAGCGTTGGCATGAGTGTGGGCGGGATCCAGGTCGAGACCGAGCCAAAACTTGCGGTGAGTCCCTTCGTCGGGTGGCTCTGGCGCAGAGAGAAGGACTTCCGGATCGAAGTCCAGAACATGCTCAGCATCGTCCCAGGGGCGCGTGTAGGGGTCTACGATCGAACGGCCGTCGCTCTTGGATACGTCACGGAGACAGGCAACGTCAGTCTTGGGCCGTCCCTGGCGATCTACGCGATGCCCGTGTGTGGTGACACATGGTGTGACAGCGTGGTGGGTCTTGCTCCTGGTGTTCGCACACAGTCCGATTGGTACTTTGCTGGGCGCCTGGGCGCGTCCGTGAGCGCTAACGTAGACTGGGCTGGCGGGAGTAGCCGATTTCTTCCAGGTAGCTGGGTTGTGATGGTTACAGCTGGGCCTGTTTGGAGATTTGGTGGGGAGTCTAAATGAACAAGCTGCTTGCTCTTCTATGTTTCGGTCTCGCGGGGTGCAACTTCGATGTCGGGGATTGCTACCTCCGGAGTGAGGGCGAGAGCGGTGCCGGCGGCATCATCATCACCGCGACAGGGGTCGGCGGCTACGGGTTCGGCCAGACAGGGGCCGGCGCCTTCGGGCCCGTACCGCTGGAGACGCAGGACATGGATCCGCCTTCTCCTCCAGTCTGCAACATCGCGAGCCAGACACCATGCGAGGAAAAATGCGAGGCGGACTCCGAGTCTGACAATATTCAGTGTGGAAAGATCGAGAACGAAGCGCAGCGGACGGCGTGTCGAGATGGCGCGCACACTAGATACAAGAGCTGTCGAGAAGGTTGCGAGCTGACGAGTAATCGCAGCTGCAATGAGAAGTGGCAGGATTGCATGGACCGCGGTCCGTGGTCTTGTGCAAGACCAGGGTCTGGAAGCGAAGGCACGAAGTGTCGGAGCTGCTTTAAACGGTGCGAGTCTGGGGATCCTCCATCGCCGGAGTGCAAAAAGTGTTTGTTCTGAGATTTCAATGACTATTCACGTCACTACAAATGAGGACATTCGGAAAGCGATCCGGCGCGGGCTTCGCCTTCCTGTGCGTTTCGTGGGCGATAACATGCTGGAGGGGCCGTGCGCGTCCGTGCCCGAAGACCATTGTGAGCGGCGGTGCGATTATTGGAACCTTCGTGGACGGGAAAGGACACGATTCCGTTCGCGGTTTCATGATGTTATCGATGCGTTGAAATCGCAACAGAGAATCGTCGTATGGACGTCCGGGTTGTGGAGCGATAGGCTGATGCTGTGGGCGCTCTGCGCGTGGAGGCTCCGCTATCGGCCCGAGCACCCGGATCTCGACATCGTCGTCCTGGGGGATGCGCCGGAGGATGGGTTTAGCCGTGGATTCGTCCACGTGAAGCCGGCTGACGCGCGCCGCGGTCTGGACGACGCGCGCGCTCTATCTCGGACGCGCGTCCAGCACATGGCGCGCTCTTGGCGAAAGGTATCCGGTCGGTCTCCGGTCCTGTCCACCGAGGGCGGGCGCGCAGATCGAGCACGGAAGGATCTCGTAGAGCTGGGCACCCACCAAGCGGCATTCTTTCCTCGGGTGGACGGTAGCACGCTCACCCTATCTCGGATTGACGAGCTCTTGTTCTCGTGTCTCGGCAAAGACTGGTCGACGCCCGTGGACGTATTAATGCACCGTTCATCGGCTGGCGCAGAGCTGCTTAAGTATTGGATGATACGCATCAGCGATTGCTATTTTGCCATGCGGCTGCGCCAGTGGGCCGAGCACCGTGGGGCCGAGGCCGCGCTGGAGAGTGTGCCCTATAGGACGGACAGACCACCTATGCTAGAGGCTCGCTATAGGTTGACGGCTGTCGGTGATGAAATAAAGCGACACGGTCTTGCAGACATCGCCCAAGGACCACCGCTGCCCGTGTGGGGTGTCACGGCGTACGACCCGCGGGCTCCCTGGGTCGTGGTGGACTACGGCACAGCTCACCAGCGCATCCAGCGACTTGAAGAGCCCGCCACGCAGGACGCGGAATGACGCGGCGAGGCGCGCGAGCCCCTCGATGGCGCCCTCCGGCGACGCGCGCGCACTCCCAAACTCGTATCGTGACCGGGGCGGGCGGCTCCGCGGCTCGATGATCAACGGCTCGGCCGCGGCGAGGGCCCATGCACGTCGCCCCCCCGACCGCGCGCTACGGCAGCGTCGTGTCCCTCACGGTAAGGCCATGGTTCGTCAGTTCCACGCCGTCGCGCTTGTACACCACGCCGGTCGCCACATCGGTCATCGCGCCAAGGCCGAGCTCTCCGTAATCGACCTCGATCCGAGTCCAATAATGCCCAGAATCGTTGCGCTCGGTTGGAACGTCGGTGCTGAACGTGGCGCCCGTAAACAGGTTCTTCAGGTAGTACGTCGCCGTGTCCGGCTCCGGCACATCGGCCCTGTCGGGGTCGATCCCGGCGGAGAGGTTGACCAGTACAGCGTCATCGGACGAAATGTGCTCGTAATAGGCGAGCGGCGCGCCTCGCTCGAGGCCGATGGCTCGCGAGATGTTGTTGTCCGGCCAGCTGGCCAGCAAGAAGAAGCTCGTCGTGTAGCGCTCCTCGCAGCCGAAGCCCACCTCCCCGGCGGACAGCGCCACCGACCAGTAGGTGCGGTCCGCCTCGTCGTGCACGAGATCCCAGCCTCTGAGCGTGCCAGCGGGCATGTCCCATGCGACGAACACGATGCGCTCGACCCGCGGCCACGCGGGGTTGGTCCCCGGCGGCCGGAACGGGGGCCAGTAGAGCTCGGGGAGCCAGAGGTCGTCCTCGCACAAGAGACCACGGTCCCAAAGGCTCGAAGCCAAGTCGTAAGTGTCCCTGCTGTGCCCGGCGCGCGCGAGCAGCTCCGCGACGTCGGGGGGAGGGGGGTCGGCGCAGGAGACCGCCGCGAACGCGACCATCGCGAGACCAACGAGCTTCGACCGCTTCATCCGTTCCTCCTCGGCTCCCTGGGGAAAACTGCCCACGTCGATGGCCAGCCCATGTTCGCCCGCGGGTCCAGGGACGCTCGGGCTCGCCCCAAGCCCATGTCACGGGCGCCGGACAGCTCGGCCGCGGCGGGTCCTCCGCGCGCCGAACCGCCCGACCGCGCGCTACGGCAGCGTGGTGTCCGTCACGGTAAGGCAAAGGTTCGTCAGCTCCACACCGTCGCGCTTGTACACCACGCAGGTCGCCACATCGGCCATCGCACCAAGGCCGAGCTCTCCGTAATCGACCTCGATCCGAGTCCCGCTATTCGGAGAATCGCCGTCGGTTGGAACGTCGGTGCTGAACGTGGCGCCCGTGAACAGGTTCTTCAGGTAGTAGGTCGCCGTGTCCGGCAACGGCACGTTGGCCTTGTCGACGTCGACCCAGGTAGACGAGCGGACCAGGACATCGTCGTCGGACACGATCCTCTCGTAGAAGGCGTCTCGAGGGGCTCGCGGGAAGCCGACGGGTCGGGAGATGTTGTCGTCCGGCCAGCTGGCCAGCAAGAAGAAGCTCGTCGCGTAGCGCTCCTCGCAGCCGAAGCCCACCTCCTCGGCGGGCAGCACCGCCGACCAGATGCGGCGGTCCGCCGCGTTCCGCACGAGATCCCAGCCTCGGAGCGTGCCAGCGGGCATGTCCCATGCGACGAACACGATGCGATCGAGCCGCGGCGGCCCGAGCGGGGGCCAGGAGACCTCGGGGAGCCAGACGTCGTCCTTGCACACGAGATCATCGGGCACGAGGCTCGTCACCAAGTCATCGTCGTTCCTGCTGCGGCCGGCGCGCGCGAGCAGCTCCGCGACGTCAACGGTCGCGACCTCCACGGGGAGAGGCTGGTCGCCCCCGTCGCCGCCGCAGGAGACCGCCGCGAGCGCGACCATCGCGAGACCAACGAGCGCCGACCGATTCATCCGTTCCTCCTCGGCTCACTGGGGAAAGCCGGCCACGCCGAGGGCCAGCCCATCGTCGCCCGCGGACCCAGGGACACTCGGGTTCGCCCCCAGCCCGCCCTTGCCGCCTGTTCCCACCTTGGGCTCAGGCCCCGTCACCCCCGGGAGCGATGCTCCCACCACGGCGATGGCGATCGAGGGCCCGCCCTGCCCTCCGCCGCCGTGCCCGCCGTTGCCCCCTTTGCCGCCGTCGCCGCCGGAGCACCCGAAGGGCGAGCCGCCGAAGCCCTGCCCGCCGGGCGCCCCGAGCCCAGGCGCCCCGCCGATCTGGAAGAGGCCACCATCGCCGCCATCGCCGCCTCGCGCGGCTTCGATCTCGGTGCCGTGGAGGTCCACGCGCGCGCTCAGGATCAAGATGCCGATGCTCGCGCCCCCATGGCCGCCGCCGCGGCCGCCGTGCCCGCCGCAGCCGCCCGAGCCGCCGGAGCCACCGCCCGCGCCGCCGGCCATGCGCGGGGTGCCGCAGAACATCGCGCCGGCCCGCGTGCCACCCCCGCCGCCGCCCCCCTGCCCGGGGAGCCCGTCGCCGCCGTCGCCGCCGTTCACCCCGAGGTAGAGCCCCTGCGGGTCGAACGTGCCCAGGCCTCGCGCGCCCAGCCCGTTCGCGCCGTCAAGCCCGTTCGCGCCGGTTTGCCCAGCCAAGCAATCGTCGGTGCTGGTGGCCCCTCGGCCACCGAGGCCGAAGCCGCTGGGGTTCGGGATCGGCATCAGCTCGCCGTCGCCGCCGGGCGCTCCGTGGTCGATCGTTCCATCACCGCCCCATCCGCCGAACGAGTCCCCTTGCTCACAGGCGCTCTGCACCGGGTCGGCGCCGGGCACGAAGTCGCCGGTACACGCGTCCTGCCCGAACCGGCCGTGGCGCCCCGCCCAGGCCGGCGTCTGCTTCGGCTCGCCCGGCGCGCCGTCGCGGCCCCGCGCGCCGTCGCCCGCGAGCAGCGCGCCGCGGTGCAGGGTGACCCCGGCGCCCTCCAGCACGATCGCCGCGATCGAGGAGCCGCCCGGCGCCGTGGCCGGCGCCGCCCGTGCCGCCAGATCGAAGACCGTTGCCGTGGCGCCGGCTTCGAACGCGAGCGGGACTTCGTCCGGCCCGGGCTCGATCACGGTGTTGCTCCCGCCGCCGTTGTGGATCCACTTCCGCTTGCACCCGAACCCGCCCCAGATCTCCAGGGTCCCGCGGACGCGCACGGCCTCGGGGAAGCGTTCGCCACAGGCATGGATCCTCGGACGCCGCTCGGGCTTCTCGGCCAAGAGCTCGATGGCCCGCGCGATCGTCTTGACGGGGGCGATGCTCGTCCCCTCGTTCCCATCGTCACCGAGGCTCGAGCTGACGAAGACGCCGCACGCGTCCGTTGCCTCCAGGTCCGCCTGGGGCTCGTCGGGACAAGGCGGCTCCTCGGCGGCCGGCGGCGGTTCACAGCGCAGGCGAGGCCCGCAGGGGACCTCCGCGCAGCCGGCGCCGAGGGCGCAGGAGGCCAGGATCAGGACCACGGCCCCCGTGAAGGCAGAGCGCCGCGAGCGCGTGCGCTGGAGGGGTCGCGGCATCGAGGTCACCTTACCAGACCCCGTTGAACGAGATGCCAGCCTGATCGCCGTTGATCATCGGCACCACACGCACAGGACGACGCCGGCTCCGCTCGACGCCATCGTAGATGAACGAGCCGACCGTCGCGGCGGCGACGACACCCGCGCCGATGAAGAAGCCTGTCGCGACGTCCCGGGCAATCTCGTGCGCATCATAGAAGTCGTTGATCTCAGCGCATGTCACGGCGTGCTTGGACGAAGGTGATGCGCAGATCCAGGAGCTGTCGTCGTTGTTCCGCCGGAGCCCCGCGGCGCGCCGCTCTGCCTCTTCGCCGTACTGCGCCGCGAGACCCGAGGCGACGAGGCCCCCGGTGAGCGCGAGCGCGGTGACGCCGATCCCACAGATCCGCTGCGCGCCCGCCATCCCGTCGAACGGCCCAAGCGGCTCCGGTTGGGTCAGGGGCTTGGCCGGGAGCCTGGCCACGGCCTTCCTGGGGGTCACGGGCTGGGTCGAGGCGCGAGCGGGCGCCGGCGCCTCCTTGGGCCGCTCGACGAACCGGAGCACGACCTGGACAGCCTTCCCCTTGTCCACCTGGACGGTTTGCTCGACATCGAGGAAGCCGGGAAGCGTGGCTTTGATCGTGTGCGCGCCGGGCTCGACGTACACGTAGCCGGTCGTCGACGCGTCCCTGTCCCGGACCTTCCCGCTGATCGTGACCCGCGCGCCCTGATGGCTCAAGTCGAAGTCGATCTGGCCCACCTCGCGCCGGGCTCTCTCGAGGCCGTCCGTGTAACGGTGCCGCTCGGCGGCCGTTCCCGCACCCGGATCCTTGAGGCATCTGTCGATGGCCATGGCGGCGTCGACGCGCCGCCGGAGGGCGAGCAGCGCCATTCCCCATTCGCAGCGGACCCTACCGCCTGCGCCAAGCCTGTACGCGAGGTAATAGGCCTCTTCTGCCCGCTCCCATCTTCCCTGGTTGCGGGCGGTGTCTCCCACGCGGATCAGCGCCTGGAGTTCGGCGTTGGGCACGCCCTCCACCTTCGCCGGAGACCCTCCATCGTCGAGCCGAGGTGGGGCGGCACGGCTTGGCTCAGCGACAGCCAGGCTTGCAGCAAGAAACAACAGCGCCGCCACGCAAGATGGCGTGATCTGAGCCTGCGACACGCACTCTCGTAGGATGCACAACCGCATGGCTCACCTCGCGCTATCGACGGAAGCTGCCGCCGTATTGGCTTACCCAGCGCGACGTCGTTTCACTGGTCACCGATAACACCCTCTCGCGGCACGGCGGTCAAGCGCCTGTCGCGTCCATCGCGCGCCGCTTTTGCCGAGAGATCTTTCCGCACGAGCGTCCGAAGTTCTCAGCACGATTGGCGAAATCGACCGTGGCGAAATCGTCTCCGACGATCAACCGCCAGGGCGAGGCCTTCGCGCGCAGGCCGCACCGCATCGCCGAGGCTGAGCAGCTCGGCCGCGGCGAGGTCCTCTGCGGCCTCGCGACGATGCGCCCGCCCCCGGCCGCCTGGCGGCCGGAGGTGTCATTCGGCGCCCCCCCTCGCCCGAGGGCATGGGCAGCCCGCGGGCGTCGCCGTGCGTCCAGCTGGACACACGCGACCGCTCAACCGTGCCAGGGCAGGCCGTCGAGGCTCAGACGCGATCTCCAACACCGAGCGGCGCCGTCGAGACACAACGACGGCGCCGGTGGTACTCCACACGAGCTGTGCGGGAACGCACTCAGCCAGGTGCGCACAAGGATTGGAGAACGATGCGTCGAGTGAGAGGCAGTGCGAAGGGGGGGACTTGAACCCCCACGGTGTTACCCGCTAGCACCTCAAGCTAGTGCGTCTGCCAATTCCGCCACCTTCGCGAGTGCGTTGCGGGACGGAACCTACCCAGCTGGCCAGGGAAGTCAAGCTAATCCTCTCGGAGCCATCACACGGCGCGGTTCTCGCGCCGCCCAGCGCAGCGTGCCGGCCGAGCGGCATCGGCGGCGGCGACCCTCCCTCGGTGCCCGGCGCGGCCCGAGGCGCGACCCTCAGCGGACGAGCGCCTCGACGATCTCGCGGATTTCGAACGGCTTGCGCACCCAGGACACGCCGGAGCTCGCAGGGAGGGGAGCGGCGATGGCGCTGCCGGACATCACCACGAGCCGCACGTCGGGGTTGGCCCTGCGCACGGCGGAGACGGTGCCGAGGACGTCCTGCTCGATCGGCGAGATGTCGAGCAACGCTGCCTGGAACGGAC
The DNA here is from genome assembly GCF_051521505.1 of Sorangium sp. So ce1014. Lineage (NCBI taxonomy): Bacteria > Pseudomonadati > Myxococcota > Polyangiales > Polyangiaceae > Sorangium > Sorangium sp. So ce1014. The sequence goes on along the minus strand of NZ_CP150356.1, from coordinate 11,771,958 downwards.
CGGACGCGAGCGCGCCCGGCAGCTCGACCGCGCTCTGGACGCTGACGATGCTCGCGCCGCGCGCGGTGAGCGCCGTGTCGAGCAGATCCACCACCGCGTCGTCGTCCTCGACCACCAGGATCCTCACGCCCTCGAGGACCGCCCCCGGAAGCAGCGACGTCCTGCTCCGCGGCACGGGCGGCGCCTCCTCGGCCTCTCCGACGCCAGACGGGCTGTCGGCAGGCGCGAAGCCCTCGATGGGCCAGCGCAGCTCGAAGCGGGCGCCCTCCTCCGACGGGACGAGCGTGAGCGCGCCGCCGGCGGCGCTGGCCAGCGCCGCCGAGTGGCGGAGACCGATGCCCGCCCCGCCCGGACGCGTCGAGACGCCGGAGCTCAGCAGCGTCGCGCGGCGCGACGGCGGCACCCCGGGCCCCTGATCGGCCACGCCGACGATCACCGCAGCACCGTCGAGCCTGGCGTCCACGCGCACAGCAGAGTCGCGGGGCGAGAGCGCGACGGCGTTGAGCAGCAGGTTCGTCAAGATCTGCACCACCGAGGCGCCGTTGCTCACGCAGGTCCGCGCGACGGCGGGATCGATCGCCGCGCGGAGCGCGATCGCCGAGCGGCGCGCCTCGGAATCGAGCCCGGTCACCGCGTCGTCGATGACCTCGGCGAGCAGGCGCGTCGGCTCGCCCAGCGGCGTCGACGCGACCTCGCGGTCGCCGGCCGGACGCCCCTCGGCGCCGGCGCCGATGGCTCGCCGGATCAGGCGGCGAGCGTCGCGCGCCCGCGACACGGCGACGCCAAGCGCACGGCTCAGCTCGGGGCCCTGCTCGCCCTGGGCCCGCTCGACGCAACCCACGATGACCGTGAGCGCATTCGAGACCTCGTGCAGCGCGACCGCGAGCTCGTGCGCGGACGGCAGGGACGTCGCGCTCGCGCGCTCCTCGTCGGTACGCTGTCCCGGATCGCCGCGCAGAGGAGGCGCGAAGGTCAGGCCATCCTCTGTTGAAGGCTCCGATATCCCACCGCGCGTCGGCTGCGCCACGGGCGTTAGCCTATCTCGCTCCGCGCTGAGCTGGTACCGCCCTTTTTCGCTCCGACTTCACCGCGACGTCGACGGGGGGAGCGGCAGGACGTAGGAGCCGTCGGGCGCCGACCGGGTCTCGCCGACCTGGATGACCCCCGTGAACGTGCCCTGCGCGGCCTTGCTCTCGACCGGAAGCCAGGCCACGACCGCGGCGTCGCCGAGCCGGTCGCCCGACGCGTCGCGGACGATGCCCTGGAGCACGGCCGGGTACGACATGGCGAGCTCGAAGTCGGTGACCGCAGCGTCCGTCGCAGGGACCACGAGGCGCGGCCGGACGAGCCACGGGTAGGCGGAGCCCGGCGTCGGCCGGACCGAGAAGTCGAACTCCCCCGGGTCGGCGTCGATGGAGAACGCGCCGTTGCGCAGGACCCCGGACGCCTGCCGGGGCAGCAGCGGCTCGGGCGTCAGCACCTGGTGGAGGTAGGTCGTGACCTCGCCGAGGGAGGGGACCGCGAACACGCTCGCGCCATCCATCCACTCGCCCTTGGGCCCCTGGACGCGGCCGCGCAGCGTCCCGGCGTCCGGGAGGACGACCGACTGACCGCAGTAGCAGTCGTCGCCGGCGGCGAATTTGAGCGGCTGCCTGGCTCTCGCCTTGGTGGTGTCGTGGATCGGCTGCGCGAAGACGACGTACTCGCCAGGCGGGAGGTCGGCCCGGAAGAGGCCGTTCGCGTCCGTCTCGGTGTCCAGCTTGTAGGCGGCGGTCGGAGCCTGGTCGATGTTCGCGCTCTGGATGCGGACGGCGGAGGGCACCGGGTTTTCCATCGTGTCGAGCGTCCGGCCCTCCACGCGGCGCGCCGCCGCGTCGAGCTGGAGCAGCGAGAGGGCCAGGTTCGCCGTGGATCCATGGAGCGCTACCCCCTCGAGCTCCCAGTAAACCGTCGGCCGCGGCTCGCCGTCCGTGGGACGCAGGCGGATGAGCGGGATCTCGTCCTTGTCGGGCCAGTAGAACTTCACGCTGAACTCGACCCGCGATGCGGTCCCCGGCGGGGTCGGCTCGCCTTGCTCGAGGATGCCGACCTGCGAGATGACGCTGCCCGTCTGCGGCTCGACGAGATCGAGCTTCCACCCGTCGACGCTCACGCCCGCCGGCACCTGCAGGCTGCCTTGAAGCACCGCGGGAGGCTCGGCGTTGATGCCGAGCGTCCATTGCTCGGGGACCAGCTGGCTCGGCAGGAAGATCGGCGGGGGGACGTCGCGGCAGTCGCTGCGCGCCTGCGGGATCAGGTAGAGATGGTAACTGCCGGCAGGGATCGCGAGCTGGAGTCTCTGGGCGTCGCCGTTCGGCTCCGAGAGCGTCGAGTAGCTCTGCGTGGGCAGGCCCAGGACGGGCGCGATGCGCCGGAACTCGGCCTTCACCGGGAACTGCCCGCCGGTGAGGCCATCGCAGTAGGAGCCGCCCAGGCGCAACGTGACCTCCACGCGCGCAGGCGGGGGGATCCCGAGATCGAGGGAATGCACCTGTCCGCCGGGATCGTCAGGTGGGAAGCGGCCGCCGACGTCGACGTCGAGGAGATGGGAGACCTCCGCGCCCACCTCGCGCGAGGCGCGCGGCCGGATCTCCAGGATGAGCCCATCCAGGCGCGCGCTGGTCGAGACGCACGCGCGCTGCCCGCTGACATCCGCGCAGGTCGCCCCCGGACCACACTCCGCCGAGCTGTCGCAGGCGTTCGTGGGGCCGGAGTCCATGGACTCGAGGGGAATGCTGCAAGCCACCGAGGCCGGCAGGCAGGCAAGCAGCAAGGCACGCACGGCGGGTCGCGAGCTCACAGGGGCCCCCTCGCCGAGAGCGCGACGCGCTCGGCGCCGAGCGCGCCCCCACGCCGTCCCGGCGCGGTGAGGGAGCGCGACGGCTCCGCCGGGACGCCGGCGATCGGCAGCGGTCGAGCTGAGGAGAACAACACGCGGTGCCCGAGCGGGTCCGCACCCGAGCAGGCGCAGGGAAACATCACGCCAGAGAAAGAAGGCGATGTTCGTGCCAGCTTGCCACCGGCGTTCCGGGCAGCGCGAAGCGCGCCCGCTGTCGGTTGAGCAGCGCGCAACCGGCGGCGGGGCTCTGACAGCGCTGTCGCGTTGAGGCGGACGCGTGGAGGTGGCCAGGCCGCAATCGTCGCGGCGGAGTGAAACGTGGGCGTGCACACGGGAGGCCTCGGGTGGATGGGGTGCAACAGGGTCCGTGCCGGTGCCGCGGGGCGCGCGGTCCGGGGCAGGAGCCTCGTCGCCGCCGACGTCAGCGCGGCGGCTGCCTCGACGCCTACGTGCCTGCGCGGAAGCGCGAGCTGCCCGTGTCGACCCGCCGGAGCGAAGGCACCGTACCGGGCTGCCATCGCGCTTCGGCGTACTCCATCCGCGTCGCGAGGCGTACGAGATCGGCGATCTCCGGGTACGCCGCGCACGCCGCGGCGAGCCCCTCGGGATCGGAGAGCGGGACAGCCAGCTCCAGGCCGCGCTCCTTGAGGGTGGCGTGCACCGCGGTGGCGAGGTTGCCCGCGGCGAAGAGGCCGGCGCGACGCATGGCGGTGCGGGTCATCTTGACGGCCGCCTCGTAGGTCATCTTGCTGGCGCTGTCGCAGATCTCGCGGAGGCGACGCTCGGCGCGCGGAGGAATGAGCTGCCAGAGGTTCTGCTCGAGCCGCACCACAGCCGGGTTGCCGCGGGTGCTGTGCGCGGTGTCCTCGAGCGGGCCGAAGGCGGCGACGATCGCGGAGAGGAGCGTGCGGAGCTCGTCCTCGGCGCTGGTGTTCACGAGGACATAGTCGGGCATGGCGCCGGCCAGGTGAGCGCCGAGCAGGTACCGCAGCTCGGGGGTGTCCTCGCGGATCTCGCCCCGCAGCAGCACGGCCGGCGGGTTGACCCGGATCACCTGGCCCTCGGGCGACGACGGAGCAGGCGACGGCGCGCGCTGGTGGAAGAGCGCGGTGCGCAGGAGACCGAGGTGACCGGCCACGACACCGTAGAGCTCACCGAGCAGGGTCGGCGAGGTCGGCTGGACCCGCTCGGAGGCGACGAGCCCGGACTGGGCCGCGTCGCGGCGATAGAGGCCCGTCTCCCAGACGAGCGCGAGGGCCTCGTTGACCGGAGACTCCAGGTCACGGAAGAGCAGGGCGCTCACGAGCTCCGGAGCGTCGCGCTGCGCGGCGAGGAGCGGGGGCGAGACGGCGCCCTCGCCGCGCCGGTCGGACGGCTCGTCGCCCTCGAAGGCGCGCAGCACGTGCTCGATGGCGCGGCCATAGGTCATGTTCTTGTCGGCGATCGCGGCCGCCTGGAGGCGCTCGAGGGTGCCCCGATCACCGAGCCGCAGGTGCGCCTGCATCCGGCGGACCGCCAGCGCCTCGCGCGAGCGATCGTCGCGCGGGGCGAAGCTCTCCATGAGCCGCTCGCCAGCCTCGTACGAGCCGGCGGCGAGCTCGCGGAAGAGCGCGGCCTCCTCGAAGCTCTCGGCCGCGGACGGCGGCCACGTGGTCAGGAGACGCGTCGCGGAGGAGGGCGGCTGGAGCGACGCCGGGGCGGAGACCGGCGGCGCGGCGTGCTGCGCGCCGATGCCGGCGCGGCCCGAGGCGGCGCCGCGGCGCGCGGCGTTGCTCTCCGCAGCGCCGGGGGCCGGCGCCCGCGAGGCCGGGGTGACCGCCGGACCATCGAGCAGCTCGTCGTCCGATAGCGCAGGAGAGCTGACCCGGGACGCGTCGGCGGCGATCAGCGACTCGTCGAGCGGATCGTTGAGCTCGACCAGATCGATGTGCGGATTGCCGGAAGCCGGCGCGCTGCCGCTGGATGGCGCGCGGCTGCTCGACGGTGCGACGCCGCTCGACGGCGCGCGGCTGCTCGACGGCGCGCGGCTGCTCGACGGCGCGCGGCTGCTCGACGGCGCGCGGCTGCTCGACGGCGCGACGCCGCCGGCCGCCGAGGATGGGCCGGGCGGCGCCTCGGGTGCCACCGGGGCAGGCTCCGAGGTGATGACCCGGATCAGCGTAGCGTGAGGCACTTCCTCGGGCGGCAAGGTCGCCCGCTCGCTGGCCAGCTCGGCGTTCAGCTCGGCGATCTTCAGCCCCAGCGAACGATCCGAGCCCGCCAGCACCGTGGCCTGCGAGAGGATGTGCGCCGCGCGCTCCGGATCGCTCGCCGAGTGCAGGCGCGCGAGCTGCATCAGCGCGCGCGCCCGGTCGATCCCCGAGCTCTGCGCGACGAGCTCTTCGAGGGCCTTGCGGGCGGCCTCGGGCTCGCCCCGGGCCGCCGTGAGCTCCAGCTGGCGCCGCAGCGCCAGCGCGCGCGTCTCCGGCTCCGCCGCGGCCTCCTCGAGGAGCCGCGCGGCCGTCTCGAGCTCGCCAGCGTTCTGAGCGGTCTCGGCGGCGGCGAGCGCGACGCGACCGCGCGCGCGCATGCCCTGGAGCTCGCCGTCGAGCGCGCGCTCGAACAGCGGAAGGGCGGCGGAGAAGTTCCGCTTCAGCGCCAGACGCTCCGCCATGCCGAGCGCGACAAGCGTGCTCGGGCCGACCTCGGCGTGGCGCCGGGTCAGCTCGCGCATGCCCGCGCCGTGGCCCTGGATGACGTCGAGCGTCTCGGCCAGCAGAAATGCGTGGAGGTCGACGTGCGCCGGGCGCAGGCGCGGCGCGATGCGCCCGAGCTCCTCCACCGCGGCCTGCGCGTCGCGCGGCGTCCCGGTCCCGCGCAGGCGATACTCGATGCGGCGCGCCTCGAGGACGGCGTCGGGAGAGTCCGGGGCGAGCTTCACGGCCCGGCGGGCGCGCTCGAGGGCCGTGGCGTCGTCGCCGAGCATCGAGGTGGCGCGCGCCGCCTCGACGAGCAGCTGCGCGCGCTGCTCGGGCGCGTCGCGCGAGGCGCTGGCGAGCTGATCGAGCGCCGCGGCGAGCGCGTGGCCGTCCCCCTCCCGGCGGGCGATCTCGACGCGGAGCTCGATCACGGCCTCGCGCGGCGCGATGCGAGCGACGCTCTCCAGGGTGTCCTTCGCGGACTCGACATCCCCGCCGCCGAGATAGCTGCTGCACGCGCGGAGGTTGTACTCGGCCCGCTCGTCGGTGGTCGTCGCGAGATCGCCCAGCCTGCACCAGAGCGGGGCGGCGCGGAGCGGCGTCCCGAGCCGCTCGTAGATGTCCGCGAGGAACCGGAGCGCGCTCACGTCGTCCGGCGACGCCGCGAGCAAGGACTCCAGCTCGCCGCACGCCTCGTCGAGGAGGCCGAGGCGCTGCTCGAGCAGGGCAGCGCGCCGGAGCCGCAGCGCTCGCCGCGTGTCCGGCAGCGGAGCCGCCTCGATGCGGCGCGCGAGGAGGGCGGCGACGGCGGCGTGATCGCCGCGGTCGCTCGCGTCCTGCTCGACGACCTCGAGGGCGTGCATGTCGGTGAGGTCCAGCCGGGCGATCGTCTCGTAGAGCGCCACCACGGTGCCGCGATCGCCGAGCTCCTGGGCGAGCGGCGCGAGCTCGCGCAGCACGAGCAACCGCTCCTCGTCGCTGGCAGCGGCGCCCTGGAGGCGCGTGAGCACGTCGAAGAGCTGCCGGCGATCGTCGCTGCGCCGGGCGAGCCGGATGAGCTCGTCGAGGTGCGCCTTGTCGAACGGCGTCTTCTGCGCGGCGTCCAGGAGGAGCTCCAGCGCGCCGTGGAGATCGCCGCCGGCGGCGAGGATGCCGGCGAGCTCGCGCGTCATCTCGAGGCGGACGGCGCCCGTCACGTCCACGCGCGCGAGCTCGGCCAGGAGGAGCGCCTGGAGATCGCCGCCGCGATCCTCGGCCGCGTACAGCCGCCGGAGCCGGGTGACGACCTCGATGCGCGTCTCGCCCTGGAGCTGGCCGCCGGCGAGCGCCCGCTCCAGCGCGACCGTGGCCTCCGCGCGCTTTCCCTCGCGCTCGTGCTTGTCGGCGAGGTGCAGCAGCGCCTCGAGGCGGCGCGCGACGGGCAGGGCGTCGTCCAGAGACCGCTTCAGCGCCTCGTCGCCGGTGGCCTCGACCGCCGCCTCCGCCTCGTAGGCGAGCGCGTCGTCCTCGGGCGCGCGCCGGGCCGCCTCCACGAGCAGCGCCGCCGCGACCGGCGGCACGCTCAGCGCGTCGGCGAGCTTGCTGGCCCACCGGAGCAGGGCAGGACCGACGCTCGAGTGCGGCCTCATCGCGGCGGCGTACACCGCCGCGATGAGGTGCGACGCCGGCTCGGTCTGCTGCGCGAGCTCGCCGACGATGTCGAGCAGCGTCTGGAACTCGTCGATGTCGCCGTCGGCGAGCATCGCGCGCTCGATCGCGGCGAGCGCGAGCGCGGGCGCGTCGAGGACCTCGACGGCGATGCGCGCCATCGCGAGCCCCGCGCGAGCCCCCTCGGGCCCCTCGAGCTTCGCGATGCTGGCCTTGACCGCGCGGTCGAAGCGGATGGCCTCGACCTCCGGCTGCCCGGTGCACTCGACGAGATCGCGGATGGCCGCGCCGACGTCCTCGACGATCGCCGGATCCGGGCGCACGACCATCGCGCGGAGCAGGATGTCGAGGCGCAGCCGGAGGCCCTCCTCCGTGCGGCCGGTGAGGGCCGCGGCGCGCTTCAGCCATGCGTTGCGCGACGCCGGATCGGCGGCCGCCGCCACCCGCTCGAGCGCGCGCACGGCCTCCGCGGGCTCGCCGGCGTGCTCGGCCAGCCGCGCGAGCAGCACGTACGAGGTGCCCTCGGTCGGCACCGCCTCGAAGCTGGCCACCGCGTGCGAGAGCGCGAGCTCGAAGGCGCCGCGCCGCTCCAGCTGCCGCGCCGCGCGGTAATGGGCCGCGCGGCGGCCGTAGCAGCCCAGGGCCGCGTCGGCGAGCAGCCGGTAGGTCTTGTCGAGGACGGCGACGCCGCCGTCGGCGTCGCCGATTTCTCGACGAGCGCGACGGCGTCGGCGCGGAGAGGATCGAGCTCGATCGCGCTCGCCGCCGTGGCCAGCGCCCGCTCGGGCAGACCCTGCTCGTGCGCGAGGTTGGCGGCCTCGATCAGCAGGTTGGCGCGCCTGCGTCGCTCGGGCCCGACGTCGCCCGACCACCTGCTCTCCTCCGCCGCGGGCTGCGCTTCCGCTTCGCCCCGCGTCTCGGCGGCGCGGACGACGATCGCGTCGATCGCGGCCTCGACGCCCGCGAACTCGCACATGTCCCGCGCGTAGCGCTCGGCCCCGCTGCTCGGCGCCACCTCGCTCGCCCGGAAGAACGCCGCCTCGGCGCCGCGATGATCCTCCGCCAGATCCCAGAGCAGGCTCCCGAGCTCGCGCCACGAGGCCGCCGCCTCCTCCGCGGCGTCGCCGCCCTGGGCGGTGAACGCCCGGGCCTTCGCCTCGACCAGCGCGATGGCGCCGTCGGAGCTCAGCCCCTTCGCGTCGAGCAGCGACGACTCGATGCGCTGGACCCGCGCGAGGACCTCCTGGGGGTCGGCCACCGCCGCGGCGGCGCGCGCGAGCTCCTGCGCCGCGCCGTCGGGGTCGCCGCCGTCGAGGCGGCAATCGGCCAGCATGAACATCAGCTCGGGGGCGTGCGGCGCCGTGATCTCGACGGCCAGCCACCGCTCGAGCACGGTCACGGCGAGGTGAGGATCGCCGGCGTGGCGCGCGAGCTCCAGCAGCCGCTCGCGCAGGAGCGGGTTCTGCGGGCCGAAGACGTCGAGCGAGCGCCTCGCGAGCGCCGTGCCGCGGGCGGGATCGAGGTCGTAGAGGGCGTGGAGCGCGCTCGCGAGCGGGGCCGCCATCTCGCCGAGCGGCTTGGGCTGCGCCAGGATCCACGCGAGCGCGTCCGAGAGCCGGGCCGCGTCGCCGGCGACCGCGGCGCGACGGATGAGCTCCGTGGTCGCCTGAGGGCACCCGGGCCGGAGCGCGAGCCAGCGCTGCGTCCACGCGAGCGCGAGCGGCAGCTCACCCAGCGCCTCCAGCGCCCTGGCGAGGCCGTCGCAGAGCGCGCCGCGCGGGAACACCGTGGTGATCGAGCGCTCGATCGCGGCGACGACCGCGCGATCGACCTCGAACGGAGGCGCCTCGCCTGCCTCCGCGGCGGCGGCGAGCTCCGCCGTGAAGATCGACGCGAGCGTGGCCGCGGCGCGCGTGCACGACGGATCGGCCTCGCAGGCGAGCACCGCGATCTCGCGCGAGAGCGGCGCGGCGCGCTCCCGCTCGTAGAGCGCCGCGGCGACCGCGAGCAGCACCGCGCGCAGCGCCGGCCAGACGGGCGCGGCGAGCTGCACGATCGCGTCGGCGCGCTCTCGCAGGCGCCCGGTCCGCGTGGCCAGCACGAGCGCAGCGCTGGCGGCGCCGCGGTGCCCCGGCGCCTCGACGAGCAGCGGCGACACCTCGTCGAGCGCGCGGGCGTCCTGGCCCTGCCGCCGGGCGATCGCCGACAGGAGCAGCCGGGCGCGCACCAGCTCGACCCGCGTCAGCAGGGGCACGCGCATCGCCTCGGACCTCGCGGAGCGCGCGCCCTCGGCCTCCGAGGACGGCGGCCGCGTCGCCTCGGCCAGCCGCGCGCGCAGCAGGGCGTCGAGCGCGGCGCCGCCCCCGGTCCGCCGGCTCAGCCGATCGAGCGCCAGGAGGCAGCCGCGGTCGGTCGGCAGCGCCCGCGAGAGCCCCACGAGCGCCTCCTCGTAGGCGGCGCGCTCGGTCGGGCGACCCCGGTAAATCACGACGAGCCGGCGGAGCGCGTCGATCCGCCCCTCGGCCGCGTCCGCGCCGCGGAGCGCTCGCTGCGCCGCGGCGAGCGCCTCGTCCTGCGCCTTGAGCCGCTCCGCGATCCGCTGGAGCCCCGCCGCGGAGCGCTCCGGGTCGCCGCCGACGTCCTTCAGCGTCTCGAACGCCCACTGCGCGAGGCCGGGGTCGCCGATCTTCTCTTCCGCGAGGCGGGCGAGCTCCGAGAGCGCGTCGATCCGCGCCGCCGCGTCCTCTCGCGCCCTCGCCTCCGAGCCCTCGCCGATGCGGATGAGCGCCTCGACGAGGGGCGCCATGTCGTGCAGGGTCGCCGCGTGCTCGCGCAGCGCGGAGCGCGCCGCCGCGCTGCTGGAGTCGCTCACGGCGGCCTCGATCCAGGCCTCCACGGCGCGGTCGGGGCTCGCGAGCGGGCCGGCATAGAGCCGCGCAAGCGCCGTGTACGCCTCTGCCCTCGGCCCCCCCACCCGCTGCTCGGACTTGATCTCGAGCCGCGCGGCCACGAGCTCGTAGAGCCCCGCCTGCTCGATCACCTCGTCGATCACGCGGGCTGCGTCGCCGTCGACCTCGCCGTCGAGGCCCGCGTCGAGCACGCAGCCGACCGCGCGCGCCCAGTCTCCCTCGTTCGTCGCGCCCTGGAGCCGGTGGCCGTGGACCGCCATCGCGCGCTGCAGCGCGGAGGGGGCAGAGGCCTCGCCCCCGGACGCCCGCGCCGCGAGCGCTTCGGCGTGCGCCCGGAGCACCTCGTCGGCGGCGCCGTGCCGGCTGCGCACGAACAGCGCGGCGGCCATGGCCTTGGCGGCCACGTCGTCGTGAGGGGCGATCTCGAAGGCGCGCAGGCGGTCCTCGAACGCCGCCTCCCGCTCCCGCGCGGCCTCGCGCCGCTTGGCCGCCTCCAGGTACGCCTTCGCCGCGACCGTGGGGAACACCTCCTCCGACGCCCAGGCGGCGATCGTGCCGAGCAGCTCGCTCGCCATCGCGTCGTCCGGGGCGAGCTCGCTCGCCTCTTCGAGCGCATCGACCGCGCCCGCGACGTCGCTGGCGCGCGCCAGGAGCACGGCGATCTTCACCAGCACCCGCGCCGTCGCGCCGGGCGGCTGCGCGTCATCGCGGAGGCCGCGCAGCGCCGCTGCGGCCAGGGCTGGCTCGCCCAGCCCCGCCAGCCAGCCGGCCAGCTCGCCCCTCATCGCGGGGTCGTCGCCCAGCGAGAGCGCTCGGCGAGCCAGCGCCGCCGCCTTGTCGAGCTCGACGCCGCGCGCGGCGAGGATCCTCGCGAGGGCGAGGGCCGCCTCGCGCTCCCCACGGGCGTCGCCGGCGGCGCGGCGGTCGTCCACGCGCGCGCGCCAGTAGGCTTCTTCAGCGCGCGGGCCGCGGTGGCGCGAGACCGGCGCGACGGATCGACTCCCCCCGATGACCAGCTGCCCCGCAGAGGCGGGCCCCGCTGGCTCCATCAGCTCCGCCGAATGCAGCGTCCTCCGCGCGCCCGACGCTGATGCTGCCCGTTCCGGAGGTGAAGAGCTCATTTCGGCAACCAGCTTCGGGTATTCTGAACCCGCTCAGCCTACCAGAACGACCGAGGTACAAGGCCAATCTTCCGGTGCGATCTCGCGCCCTACCGGAGCGTCACCGCGAACGGTAACACCGTCAGCGCCCTCTCTCCGGCCAGGAGCGGCGCCATCGCGGCAGCAAAGGTGCCTACCTCCGGCGCGACGCCGAGCCACTCGGGCAGCAGGGCCCCCGCCATCGCCTCCCGCGCGCGCGCCTTGAGCGCCGCGCGGTCCGGGGTCCGCGCGGCGCTCTCGCCGGTCTCGTCGCCGCCGGCCAGGAGCTCGAGCAGCCCTCCATCGTCCTGCTCGATCTCGACCGGCGCGTCCGCGGGCAGCTTCGCGAGCTCGCGCGCGAGCGCTACCGCCCGCTCCAGCCCGCCGAGCTCATCGACGAGCGAGCGCCCCTGGGCCTCGATCCCGCCGAAGATCCGCCCCTCCGCGGACGGCGCGATCGTCTCCAGCGGGAGGTTCCGTCCCACCGTGATGCGCTTCAGGAACAGGTCGTAAACCGCCTCCATGGAGGCGAGCACGCGGGCGCGGGTGGGCTCGTCCCAGGGCGTGAGCGCCGACATGTACGCGGCGCGCGCCGCCCGCTCCGGATCCGGGTTGGCCGCGACGGTCTCTGCGTTGATCCCGATCTCCGCGAGCGCCTTCCCGACGGCGAACTTGCCGCCCACGACGCCGATCGAGCCGATGATGCTCGTCGGCTCGGCGAGGACCTTGGTGCCGGCGCAGGCGAGGTAGTAGCCGCCGCTCGCCGCCATGCCGCCGATCGACACGACCAGCGGCTTCTCCTCCCGCAGCCGCATCAGCTTCTGCCAGAGCAGATCCGAGGCCAGCGCGGACCCGCCGGGCGAGTCGATCCGGAGCACGACCGCCTTCGTGCTCGTGTCCTTCGTGAGGCGCGTGATGATCCGTCCGAGCTCGCGCTCGCCGATCCCGTCCGACGAGCCGAGCGGCACCCCGCTGGCGGTCATGGTGATGCCGCCGATCGCCGGGACCACCGCCACGTGCGGCGTGCCCAGCGTGCTCGCCCCAGAGATCGAGCGGAACACGTCCACGAGGCTCCGCGAGAGGCTCGGGTCGCGCGGGGCACCGCCGAACCGCGGCACGGAGATCTCGGTGCCGGAGAGCTTCTTCGCGTCCTCGATCGCGGCCTCGAGATCGCCGAGCTCATCCACGAGCCCCCTCGCCTTCGCGTCCTCCGGGGCGAACGGGCCGTCCTCGACGGCCTCGCGGAGCTCCTGCTTGCCGCGCCCCTCCACGATGCCCGAGAGCCACGCCTCACGCAGCCCGCCCAGCGCCGACTGGAGCGACTGACGCGCCTCAGGGCTCGCCCCTTCGCGCGTGAACGGCTCGCTCGCGCCCTTGAACTTCCCCACCTGAAGGAAGTCGACGTCCACGTTGAGCTTGTCGAGGAGCCCCTTCGCGAACACCAGCTGCGCCGCGATCCCCACCGTGTCGACCTGCCCGGCCGGGCTCAGCCAGAGCTTGCTGCAGGCGGCGGCCGCCAGCAGCATCGTCGCGTTGTTGTACTCGTCCGCGTGACACACGACCGGCCGCCCCGCCGCGCGGATGTCGCCGAGGATCCGGCCGATCTCGTGGGCTCGCGCGAACCCGAGGCGCGCGCTCCCGAGCCGCACGAGGAAGCCCTTCGCGCCCTCGGCCTCGGAGAGCGCCCGCAACGACTGCACGAGCTGCGCGTGCGTCCTGCCGCTGGGCGGGCCGAAGAGCGACGCCGATGCGCTCTCGGGGAGCCCGCGCGAGAGATCGATCTCGATGACCGCCGGCTCGTCGAGGCGCCCGGCAGGCGGCGCCGGCAGCGACGCCGCCCGCTCTCTCCCGGTGCACCCTGCCATCGATGCTGCCACCGCGAGGACGCCGGCACCGGCCCACCGCATCCGTCGAGCTCGGCGCTTACTCATGCTTGATTCCAGGCAGATCGGAGGTGTCGATCGCCGGCGCTGTCGTGCTCGGCGAGGCGGTCGGCGGCGGGTGCACGCCGGGAAGGTCGCTCGTGTCGATCGTGCCGCCCGGGGCGACATAGTCGTCCGGCACGCGGCCGTCGTCCGGCTCCGGCCCCCGCCGGACGCGCCCCGGCGGCGCCGGCGCGGCCGACGGGCTCGGGTCGGGAGCGCCCGCCGGAGGGCTCTCCGGGCGCGCGCTCGAGGCCGGCTCGGCGCCGCCGCTCGGCTTGTCCTGCGCCTTCTCGATCCGGTCGATGAAGGCCCGGAGCGGGCGCGCGAGCAGGTGCGGCCGGCTCGTGGCGAGCAAACGCTCGTTCTCGACGCGCGCGGCCGCGAGATCGCCGGACCGCGCGAGCGCGACCACGAGGAGCGCCCGCGCCCGCCCGGGGATCTGCTCGATGCTCGCCGCCGCCCGGAGCCGCTTCACGGCCCAGCTCGGCTGGGCCTCCGCGAGATCGAGCGCGGCCAGCGTGAGGGCGTTCTCCGGCTGCGCGCTCTCGGCCGAGATCGCGCCGACGAGCTGCCGCGCCGAGGCGAGGTCCCCCTGCATGCGGAGCAGATCGATCGCGGCACGGTTCACCTCGGCGTCCTCGGGCGCGACGCGCCGCGCGTGCTCGACCGCCTTGCCAGCGCGGTCGATCGCGCTCTGGAGCTCGTGGCGCATCGTGTCCAGATCCGGATCGTCCTCGGCGAGCAGCTGCAGCCGCAGCCACCGCATGTCCGCGTTCACCGTCTCGACCCGGGCCAGCGCCACGGCGACCCGCGGGTCGTCCTCGGCGAGCGCGCTCGCCTTGACGAGCTTGTCCCTCGCCGTCTCGAGATCCCCCTCCGTCAGGCTCCGCTCGCCGTCGGCGAGCAGGGTCGCGACGCGATCGTCGCTCGTCGTCGGCCGGGCCTGGGCGGCCGGCTTGAGGTACTTCGGTCCGAGGGTCGCGACGCTCACCACCATGAGACCGATGACGATGAGGCCGACGATCCACCGCGCGATCCCGGTCCTCCTCATGGGCAGCGAGGTGAACCGCGGTTCCCCGTCCCCTTCGTCGGCGTAAGAGGGCCCCCCGTCGGGGTCGGCGGGCGACACAAGCGGCATCGGCGCCCCCGCCCTCCGCGCTGCGCGATCCTCCGCGGCGGCGCGCGGCGCCCCGCCGCGCCTCGCCGCGGGGCCGTCTTCTCCCTGGCCGTCGGCCGGAGCAGACGCGGCCGCGCGCTCGATGCGCGGCGGCGGGACGCTGTTCGGGATCCGCAGCGGAGCGAGCCCGGCAGCCCGCCCCGACGCTTCGCCGCTGGCGTCGGCGGCCCCGGGCTTGACGCTGCCGTGGCGCACCTCGGCGACCCCGGCGCCGCGGAGCGTCCGCGGCTCATGCCGGCGCGCGGGGTGCGCGTCCGGCAGCGGCGGCGCCTCTTCCGGCGGCACCACGACCCCGGGCAGCGCGCTCGGCTTGAGCATCGCCTGCGCCGGAGCGCCGGCGTCGGGCTCGTAGACCGCGGGCATCGTGGCGCGGCGCGGCGAGGGGCGCTCCTTCGCGGACTGGACCTCCCGCACGTCCCGCACGATCGTCTCGGCCTCGTGGACGGACTCGGGGCCGGCCTCCTCGCTGGGCTCCGCGCGCGGGAGCGGGATCGCGATCGAGACCTCGGTCTGCGCCGGCGCTGGGCCGCCGAGCCCCTGCGGCGTCAGCGACCTCGAGCGGCCGGCCAGCGGCGAAGGCCCGCCGATGCCCAGCGCGGTCCCGGCCATGACCACGCTGCCCGGGCCCTTGAAGAACGGCTCCAGCTCCGCGATCGACCCGAGCCGCCGCGGCCGCGCGTTGCCGCGCGAGATCACGTCATCGCGGGTGATCTGGCCCTGGGCGATCGCCGCCTGGAGCTCCCGGAGCATCTTGAACTCGAGCTCCCTGCCGCCGAGGGTGCGCACCACCCACCTCTCGGGGAGGGCGCCGCCGGTGCGGCGCACCTTGAACTGGTAGCCGCAGTTCGTGCACTTGACCGTCGTACCGCGCTCCGACACGAGCGCGTCGTCGAACTCGTATTCGGTGCTGCAACGCTCGCAGGTGACATCCATCTGCTCGACCGGTCCCCGTGTCCTCGCGAACGGCTGGCCCACAGGCGCGAGCCTGCCGGGATCCCTCGTTCGGAGGTGGCCGCCCGGAACTCGGCGGAACGGTAGCACGGGTTCCCCTGCGCGCCCCAGGCGGTCCGCGCCGCGCCGCGCCATCCTGCCCGGTCGCTGCGAACCGGCCTCCGCGAGGCGCGGCGCATGGGCCGCGCAGCGTCGCGCCGCGCGCGGCCACATCCCGACGTGAACGCGGCTTCACGGCGCGCGCGCGAGCGGCCGAAATTTGCCGCGCCTCGCCGGGCTTGTTCGGGGCATGTCGCTTGCTACGCTCGTCCGGTCGCGACCGTCACGCGCGAGGGCGCCGCCCCTCGACGCCGGGCGGCCGAATGCCTTCGGGAGACGGTGAATGAAGCGACTTACTCTGCTGGGTCTCGCGAGCGTGATGGCGCCCCTCCTCGCGGGTTGCCCCATCTACGATGACGCCGACAGCCACTACTTCTGTGATGCCGAGGACTGCGGGCCCGGCGTCCCGAGCTCGAACGGCTGCGAGGAGCCGGCCGACTGCGGGGTCAACGAGACCTGCGGCGATGACAACGAATGCCACGTCGGCGACTGCACCACGTGGGGGTGTAGCGGCGGCTTCGAGTGCGTGATCGCCGACGATCACACCGCCTCGTGCGTCGCGACCGGCTCCTCCGGGGAGGGAGGAGGAGGCGGCGGCGGCGGCAGCGGAGGGGGCGGCGGCGACGCGGTGTACTGCGGCAACCCCGACGACTGTGCCGAGGGCGAGACCTGCGCGCCGGACGGCACGTGCCAGCCCGGCAGCTGCGATCAGGTCCTCCCGAGCGGCGAGCCCCTCGGGTGCATCCACGGCTATGTCTGCGAAGGCAACGGCGACGCTGCGACCTGCGTCCCGGCGACCCCGGCCGCGTGCGGCGCCGACGCCGACTGCGCCGGCCTCGGCGCTGACTACCTCTGCGTGAGCGGCATCTGCACCGCGCCTCAGGACCAGTGCTTCGACCAGACCCAGTGTCCGGTCAACGACAAGTGCGTCGAGGGCAAATGCACGCCGGCCTGCAGCGAGGACGCGGACTGCCCCGGCAGCTACCGCTGCGACGCGACCCTCGGCATCTGCTCCCAGCCTGCGCAGCCCTGCGTCATCACCGACGACTGCGGCGGCCCCGCTGCCGTCTGCGTCGACGGCGCCTGCGTTCCGAGGAGCGACGGCGCCGACTGCCCCGAGGGCGACGTCTGGGTCGAGAACGGCTGCATCCCGAATCAGTCGAGCAACTTCGTGTGCGGCGAGGATGGCGCGCAGGACGTCTGCGCGCCGGGGTCGATCTGCCTGCACCACAGCTGCTACATCTCGTGCGAGCAGCCGAACCCGAACGCCTGCGACAACCAGTCGCCCTCGCTGAGCGAGTGCAGGACCGTGACGACGTTCTCCGGCGTGCATCAGGTGTGCGGATCGAGCGAGAACCTCGGCGGCGAATGCGAGCCCGAGACGTCCTGCAGCGACGGCGGGGTCTGCGTCGACGGCTTCTGCCGCTAGCGCAGCGGCGCTCCTCGCACCGCGCTCGTATCCACGGCAGGGCGCCCGCGCGCCCTGCTCCCTCCGTGCGCAATATGCCCTTGGCATGCGCGCTGCCTCACGTCCCGCCGGTCACTGTTCCAGCCACGTGAATCCACGCTGAGGGATACGCGATGCTCGCGCCCCGAACGCTGTGCGAACCGACGGAGCCACAATGAAGGCAACCGATCTCGTCTACTACATGGCCGACATGTTCCCCTACAGGAGAAGGAGCTCACTCGACTGGATCGTTCCCGTTTCGATCGGCCTCGGCCTCGGCGTCGCGGTCGGGGTCGGGGTCGGCGTCCTGGTCGCGCCGACCTCGGGTGACGAGGCGCGCCGCCGGCTGCGCGACAGCACAGGCCGGCTGCGTGAGCGCGCCGAGAAGGTCAAGGATCGCGCCCTGGGCGCCGCGCGGCGGGCTCAGGACGAGATCCAGGAGAGCACCAGCGCGACCCCCGGGGAGCGCTCGTTCGCCAACGACCTCGGCATTCGCTGAGCGAGCCCCCGGAGCAGGGCGCGAAGGCGCCGCACCGTCCCAGCGCGGCGCGGCGCCTTCCATCATTTCCCGAACGCTTTCCGGCGGCCGAGCGACATCTGCGCAGCCCGAGCGGCACAAGCGATGCTTTTCCGAGAGCAGATGGATTGAACGAGCCACCTCGCGAAGCGCGTCACAGGGGCCCTCGTCGAATGATGTATTACCGGACGCTCACTGCATTCTTCCCAGGCCGCACGGAAGCCGCGGGCGCGCTTGGCCGCCTCCTCGCCCTGGGCGTCGCCGCCGAGGACATCAGCATGGTGCCCAAGCCGCACTCCCGTCTGGGCGAGATCGAGCTGACGATCCACAGCAAGGCGTCCGAAGGGGCCGCCTTGGGCGCTGTGATCGGAGGGCTCCTCGGGGGCGCGCTCGCCGCGATGACGGCGGGAGGCGCGCTGATCATCCCGAGGCTCGATGCGTTCCTGGCGGGGCCCCTCGTCGCGTGCCTCGCCGGAGCGGGCGCCGCCGGCGCGGCCGGCACCCTGCTGGGCGCCGTGCTCGGCGCGCGCTTGCCCGAGTACGAGGCGCGGCGGCTCGACGAGGCCGGCAGCACGGGCGGCGGCGCGGTGCTCTCCGTCCGGTGTCTGCCCGACGTGTCCCGCAGCGTCGAAGAGGTGCTGAGCGAGAGCGGCGGTCGGCGCATCCGCAAGGCGTACAGCCGTCAAGCCTGATGGACGCTCGCCCGGCGCGGCGCGACCTCGTGGACGACCGGCGCGCAGCGGCCAAGGCGACGCCTCGCGCCAGCGGCCCGCCCCGGGCGCGCGTCCCGGTGCGCGCGCCCGGGGCGGCCGTCGAGCGCTGTCCTGGCCGAGGTTCCGCACGACGGGTGCGACGTGGGGCGGCGCGCATCCCGCAAGACGCGGCGCAGGTGCCGCCGGAGGCGCACGCGCAGGTGGTGGGGGGTCAGGGCGACGATCCGAGCTGTTCCTGGGATCGCGCCTGCTCGTCGAGGAAGGTTCCGACCGCCTGAGCGAAGGTGCTCTTGACATAGCTGCGGGTCGCGAAGGACCCGAGCCTGCTGAGCACGCGCGGCGTCAGGCCCCCACCGAGCAGGAACCCGAGCCCAGCCGCCGCAGCGATCGCTACATGCGGGTTCTCCCGCGCGAACGCCGAGACCGCCCGTGTGACCTCCGTTGCGTCGAGCCGACCGAGCGCGTCGTTCACCTTCTCCCGCGCCTCGCGCTCCCGTGTCGCCTCGACCTCGCTTTCCGTCATGGTGACCTCCTCAACCCAGCCGTGTAACGACCCGTCCGATCAGGTAGCCCACCGCGGCCACCACGCACAGCGTGGCCACGGGGCGCTCGTGCACGAGCGAGACAAGCCGCTCGTCCGCGCGGCGGGCCTCGCTGAGGACGCGAGGGAAGACGGCGGGAACGTTCGCTTGCCGCTCCCCGAGCACGGGCTCTTCTTCGATGCTTGCATCCTTGACGACCATCGTGAGCCGGTCTCCAGCAATGCCCGAACCACCCGAAAGACGTGCATCGGCTGCACGATCCGGAGACCGGCGCGCCAGCGCGGGGCAGCAGGACGAGGAGATCCCGGAGAGAAGCGCGCGCGACGCGCGCGGGGCGAAGGCGCCTTCCGGGACGTTCGTGCTCACAGAAGGAGGGCGCCGGTGGAGCGCGGCCCGCGGTGGCCTTGCACGTCGGCTGCGCCCCTGCGGACCACCGCCCGCCTGACGGGCCCACGAGCGCGGAGCCTCGTGCTGGCGCACGAAGGTGGACCGCCTAGAAGCGCACGCCGAACGTCCTGAGCGCGCCGCGCAGCGCGCCCGCGCCGTCGCACACGGCCACGCGCTCGGCGTGGGGCATCTGCGCCGCCCGCTGCGGATCGCCCTTGAACCAGACGGCTCGCATTCCTGCCGCGAGCGCGCCGTCGACATCTGCAGCGAGGGAGTCGCCCACGTGGACCACCGCGGCGAGCGGCGCGCCGAGGCGCTCGGCTGTCCACGAGAAGATCTCCCTGCCCGGCTTCTCGAACCCGAGCCGCCCCGAATCCGCGACCGCCACGAAGTGCGCAGACCAGCCGAGCTCTTCGACCAGCTCGGCGAGCCGGCCCTCCGAGTTCGACAGCACCGCGACCGGCACGCCGGCCCGCCTGAGCTCGACCACGACGTCGATCATCCCGGCGATCGGCCGGCGCCAGAGATTCTTCCGGGGCTGCTCCGTCCAGAGCCAGTCGACCGCCGCGTCGAGCGCGCCGGCCGGCACGCCGCCCGCCTCGAGCAGGCGACGCATCATGATCTTCCACGGGTGCCCGCCGAGCCCGCGCAGGATCGCGTCGTTGTAGGCGCGCCATCCCTCGTCGACCGCCCCCTCCAGCTGCTCCCCGGACGCGGCGATGCCCCGCTCCGCGAGGCGGGCGGAGAGCAGCCCGGTGTCGAGCTCCACCAGGGTCTGGCCAAAGTCGAAAGAGACGGCGGTAGCAGGCTCGTTGCGCATGATCACTCGGCGTACATCGCCTCGATCTCGCGCGCAAAGTTCTGGCTCACGTTGCGCCGCTTGATCTTCAGCGTCGGCGTGAGCTCGCCGTCCTCGATGGTGAAGCCGCGCGGCAGGATCGAGAACTTCTTGATCGTCTCGACCTGCGCGAGCTGGCCGTTCACCTCGTCGACGGCCCGCTGCACGGCCTCCTGGATCTCCGGCGACGCGCGCGAGAGATCGCCGCTCTGCCCGCGCTCGGCCGCGAAGCGCTTCACGGCGTCGGGCGCCAGCACGAGCAGGGCCGTGAGGAACCTGCGCCCGTCGCCGACGACCACCGCCTCGGCGATGAGACCGTGGCGCTTCAGCGCCTCCTCGATGTTCTTGGGAGAGACGTTCTTTCCGCCGGCCGTGATGAGGATTTCCTTCTTCCGCCCGGTGATGTGGAGGAACCCTTCCTCGTCGAACCTGCCGAGATCCCCCGAGCGGAGCCAGCCGTCGACAAGGGCTTGCGCCGTCGCCTCCTCGTCCTTGTAGTAGCCGAGGAACACGGTCGGCCCCTTCACGAGGATCTCGCCGTCGTCGGCGATCCTCACGTCCAGGCCCGGCACCACGGGGCCGACGGAGCCGAGCTTCGTCCTGCCCGCCAGGTTGTAGGTCGTCGCGCCGGTCACCTCCGACTGACCGTAGACCTCGGTGATCAGGAGATCGAGCGACGCGAAGAGCTCGAGGAGCTCCTTCGCGATGGGGGCCGCGCCGCTGCTGCACACGTGCGCCCGGCCGAGCCCCAGGGCCGCCTTCACCTTCGAGTAGACGAGCTTGTCGAAGAGGCGGTGCTGCAGCGCGAGCAACGGCCCCGGCTTCTCGCCCCGCGCGCGGAGCTCGCTGTGCTGGAGGCCGACGCGCCGCGCCTGATCGAGCGAGAGCTTCTGCAGGCCCTTCGCCCCGGAGAGCTTCGCTTCGACCCCGGCCCTCATCTTCTCCCAGACGCGCGGGACCCCGAAGAAGGCGGTCGGACGCACCTCCCTGAGGTTGTCCGCGAGCGCCTCCATCGACTCGGCGAAGTACACGGCCGCGCCGACCGAGGCCGGGATGTGGATCGTGAACATCTGCTCGGCGATGTGCGACAGCGGCAGGTAGGACAGGCCGATGTCCCAGGGCGAGACCGGGAGGATGCGCGCCGCCAGGTCGGCCGAGCTCGTGAGGTTCTCGTGGCTCAGCATGACCCCCTTCGGCGGCCCCACCGTCCCGGAGGTGTAGAGCAGCGTCGCGAGCCCCCGCGGCTCGAGCGCGTCGAGCCGCTGCTCGAGCAGCTCGTCCGAGATCCGGCTGCCCCGGGAGAGGAACTCGTCCCACGACAGCACCCGCGGATCGCCCTCCGGCGCCGCGCCCCGCATCAGCACCACCCACGAGAGCTGCGGCAGCCGATCCCACTGGCGGAGGACCTTCTCGAGCTGGCCCCTGTTCTCGACCAGCACGAGCTTCGAGGCCGAATGGTGCACGACGTGGCGCACCTCCTCGGGCGAGCACGTCGTGTAGATGCCCGCGGGAGCGCCCCCGATCGCCATGCCGGCCACGTGGAGCACCACCCACTCGGGCCGGTTGAAGCAGAGGAGGCTCAGCTTGTCGCCGGGCGCGACGCCGAGCGCGATGAGCGACTTGCCGGCGCGCCGCACCTCGCTCGCGTACTCCCGGAAGCTGGTCATCCTCCAGAACCCACCCTCCTTGACGTAGTGGGCTGGAGCCTCGGGCCGCGCCTTCGCCTGACCCAGCAAGCGCCGCGGAATCGAGTCACAGGGCATCGGCTACCTCTTCACGAGAAATGGTGCGCAAGTCAGGGCGAGCTTCTCACATCCTCCCCCCAGGTACAGGAACCTCGCCGCGAGTGATATTTCTTACAATAGCAGCCGCCGCGTCGGGTTGCTGAGGGCGAGGCGATCCTGCTGCGCGCTTCTGTCCGGCGGCGCTCAGGGCGCGCGCTCGTCCGGCGCGCGAGGGCGGCTGCGCGCTCCGGCGTGGGCGGCCCGGCGGTGGTCAGGGCTGCGGTTCTGGGTCGGACGCCGGCTCGCCGTCATGGGCGAGCCGATCGTCATGGGCGAGGCGATCGGCGCCCGCCCGATGCGGTGCAAGCGCTTGCCCGCGCTGCCGCCAGCTTGACTGGACGTCGCTGGATCAGGACCATTCTGCGGTGAGCGAGCCCAAGGGTACGAACGACGAGGCTGACTGGGCGGTGGACTCCGCTCGCAGCAACGAGCTCGCCGCCTCGGGCCCGCCGGAGCATGTGCAGACTGCGATCGACGCTCGGACCCTGCGGTCCACGCAGCTGCCCGTCCCTGTGTCCGCCGAGCCCCCGCCGACGGTCCCCATGCGGCGCCCGGAGCGCGACGCGCCGACCCCCGTCGGCCGGGATGCGCCGCCGGACGTGCCGCTGTCCCCTTCCGACCGGGACCCGCGCAGCCTCGGCAAGTATCGGTTCATCGCGACGCTCGGGCACGGGGGCATGGCGGACGTGCACCTGGCGGTCGCGGTGGGGCCGGCAGGCTTCAGCAAGCTGCAGGTCATCAAGCGCCTGCGGCCCAACATCGCCGACGAGCCCGAGTTCCGGGACATGCTCCTCGACGAGGCCCGCCTCGCCGCCCGGCTGAACCACCGCAACGTGGTGCAGACCAACGAGGTCGGCCTCGCGGACGGCGAGTACTTCATCGCCATGGAGTACCTCGACGGGCAGCCGCTCAGCCGGGTGATCTCCCGCGCGCGCGAGCGGGAGCGCGCGATCCCGCTCGCCGTCTTGCTGTGGATCCTCAGCGAGGTGCTGGCCGGCCTCCACTACGCCCACGAGCTCGTCGACTACGACGGGACGCCGCTCCACGTCGTGCATCGCGACGTCAGCCCCCACAACATCTTCATCACGTACGACGGACAGGTGAAGATCGTCGATTTCGGGATCGCCCTCGCAGCACACCGCGTCGTCGAGACGCAGGCCGGCACGCTGAAGGGCAAGGTCGCGTACATGGCGCCGGAGCAGGCGTTCTCGCACTCCTCCCAGATCGATCGGCGCGCCGACCTCTTCTCGGCCGGCGTCATCCTCTGGGAGGTGCTCACCGGCCGCCGCCTCTGGCGCGGCCTGACGGATCCGCAGATCATCTCGCGCCTGATGCGGGACATCCCGGACGTGCGGTCCGCCCGCCCCGACGTGCCCTTCGAGCTCGCGCGCATCTGCGCCCAGGCGCTCGCCCACTCGCCCAACCGGCGCTATTCGACGGCCGCCGATCTGCGCGCGGAGCTCGATCGCTACGCGGAGCGCCTGAGAGAGCAGGTGGCGGCCGAGCAGGTCGGCGAGCTCATGGGCGAGCTGTTCGCCCACGAGCGGGCCGAGATCCGGGCGATCATCGATCGCCAGCTCAAGCAGCTGCGGGAGCACGGCCCCGACGCGGGGGGCGCGGAGCTCGCCGGCCGCGCGTCGAAGCTGCCTTCGCTGCCGATGCG
This sequence comes from Sorangium sp. So ce1014, assembly GCF_051521505.1. NCBI lineage: Bacteria > Pseudomonadati > Myxococcota > Polyangiales > Polyangiaceae > Sorangium > Sorangium sp. So ce1014. Next base: position 11,748,664 of record NZ_CP150356.1, on the reverse strand, counting down.
CGAGCCGCTCGACTCCTATCCTTCCTCGGATGAGGGGGCGATCACGACCTCCTCGCCCTCGACGCCTGCGCGTCCGCTCCACCGCTCGAGCCCGCCGCAGGCGACGCTCCACGCCGTCGTGCGGACCGAGCCCGCCCCCGCCGCTCAGCCCGCGCCGGCGCCGCGGCGCTCGCGGCTGCCGCTCGTCGCGTCCGCAGCGGTCATCGCGCTGATCGGTGCCGCGACGCTGTACCTGAAGGTGCGCGATCCGGGCCGGCAGAGCGCCCGCATGACCGCGCCGCCGGCCCAGAGCGCACCGCCTGCGCCGACACTGCCGAGCGCCGAGCTCTCGCCGCCGGCAGCCGAGAGCAGCGCCCGACGCGCGGGGGCGGACGCTGCGCTCCTCCGCGCGTCGATCAAGGCGAGCCCGACCAGCGCGCAGATCCTCGTCGACGGGGTCGCGCTCCCCTCGAATCCTTTCGATGGCAAGCTCATCAAGGACGGCGCGGCGCACCGGATCGAGATCTCCGCTCCAGGCCACGTCGCGCAGCGACGGATGCTCGTGTTCGACAGGGACATCGAGCTCGAGGTGACGCTTTACCAGGCGCAGAAGGGGCCGGCCCCCTCCCCCGCGGCCAAGGCCGCCGCGCAGCCCGTCGCGCCCCCTGCCAAGGTGGCTCCGCCCCTCGCCTCACCCGCCGAGGAGGCTCCGCCCCTCCCGCCGCCGAAGCCCGATCCGTACTGACGCGACGGACGCGCTTACAGATCCCTGTAGCCCGTGGGCGGATCGACGAGCTTGGCCGCCTTCGCGACCCCGCGGAACACGTAATCCGAGTAGCTGTAGGGGCCGTCCGACCACACGAGAAAGTCGTCCTCGAGCAGCCCGTTCGGCGCCCCCCCGCAGAGCTCGGGCGCCGCGAGGACGGGGCCTTCGTTGTAGATCGGCGCCGACGCGCTCACCTCTTCCTCGGCTTCCTCCATGGCGGCCAGCGCCCCGGCGTGCCGGTCCGCATCGAGCTCGTCCACGGGGTAGAGCTCCCAGTCGAGCAGCACGAGCTCCGGGTGCGGAGGGTCGTTCGGGGCCGACGCGAAGGGGGCGTGGGTGGCCTCGGGGAGGCCCGTCCGCGCGAGCGCCTCGAGCAGGCGGCCCCGGTAGCGCTCCGCCGCCTCGTCGGGGGTCCAGAAGGCCGTGAGCGCCGCGATCACCTCCTCGGTCCTCGCCTCTCGCCACAGCGAAGGATCGCGCGAGCCGAGCTCGATCCCGCGCTCTTTCTTCAGGCGCGCCTGGAACGCGGCGGCGGGCGGCGCGAACTCCGGCAGCTCGGCGAGGGCGTGATCGACGGACCAGTGGAGCCGATGATCGACCTCGCGCACGTACCGGTGCTTGCCGAGAGCGCGGAGGAGTCGGGCGATTTCGTCGGGTGTGCGCGCTGCGAACGACCAGGCAAGCATCATGGGGCTGAGCTCATGGATCCGTGCAGGGGACGGCGCGCCGAGCTGGCTCGCCGGCGCCGGCCAGGCGGCGGGCGTCGAGCCCCTCGGCACGGGGTGACTTTCCATCGCACGGCCGCGGCGTCGATCACTTCTTGCCGGGCACGTGCCACACCCCGGCGAACCACACCAGCGATCCGTCGGAGCGGCGTACGGTGGCGGTGGGAGCGAAATACCCGCCCGGCGGGACGGCCTCCCATCGCCCCGGCTGCCACGCCCAGCGGCGGCTCCGCCACTGCCACTCGCCGTCGATCCAGACGAGGCCCGGCTCCTCGGGCGGCGAGAGGATCTCGACCCGCGCCGGCGGCGGCGGATAGGGCACGACCACCGCGGGCTCGCTCGGCAGGTGGGGGCCGGTCGGAGGCAGCGGGAGCGAGCTGCCGCAGCCCGCGAGGGCGAGGAGCAGCGCGATCGGGGCCCCGAGCGCGCGGCGGAGCTGGGCCTTCATCCGGCGTCGATCCATGAGAAATACGCGTCGAGGACGTCGCGGCCGACGAGCAGGCATTCCAGCGTCGCGAGCGCGAGGAACGGGCCGAACGCGATGCGGGCCTGGCCGAACCCCTCGCCGGGCGCCTCGGCGAGCGGATCCTGCGCGATCTCCTTCTCGGCGGCCACGCGCTCCTCGGGGGACATCGCCGCGAGCTCGGCGCGGATCTGCTCCCGCTCGAGGCGCACCGCCTCGGGCTCCTCGATGCTCCCGCGCAGGAGCAGCATGCCGATCGCCACGATCGAGCCCTGGATGGCGCCGGCGCCGAGCACGAAGAGGGCGCCCCCCCAGCCGAACCAGGCGCCCGCCAGCATGAGGAGCTTCGCGTCGCCGAGCCCCATGCCCACGCGGCCGCCGCGGATCCGCGGGTAGAGCACGACGAACGGGAGCCAGACGACGGAAAAGCCGATGGCCGCGCCGAGGAGCGCGTCGGTGAAGCCCATCGAGCGCAGCGACGCGGTGGCGACGCCGAGCACCGCGCCGCCGATCGTGATCGCGTCGGGGATGTACATGTGCTCGAGGTCGATGAACGTCGCCGCGAGCAGCCCGAGCGCGAGCGCGAGATCGGCGGTGTACGTGGCGAGCGCGTGGAGGATCGGCGTCGACCAGGGGAGCTGGAGGATGATGAGCTCGACGATCGCGAGCGACAGGACGCCGCCCGCCGCCTCGACGAGCGGATACCGCGGCGACACCGGCGCGCCGCAGCAACGGGCGCGACCGCGCAGCAGGAGGTAACTGAGGACGGGGATGTTGTCGAAGGCGCGGATCGGCGTGCCGCACGCGGGGCAGCGCGAGCCCGGCCGGACGACGCTGAGCTCGCGCGGGACGCGGTGGATGACGACGTTGAGGAAGCTCCCCCAGAGCAGGCCGAAGCAGAGCGCGAAGGCGCGCAGGAACCACGGAGGGAAGTCGGCGAGCATCACCGGCGGCTCATGTCCTCGGGCTCGAGGCCGCGAGCCGGAGCATCATCGTGAGCGCCTGCTCGAGCTCCGCGACCGTGGGTTGAACGGGGTTCTCGGAGAGCGCCGCCTTGAGGTCGATGAGGCGCCCGCCGAGCTCCTGGTAGTGCCGCCGCACGCCCTCGGTCGGCGCCTCGGCGACCCACCGCTTCACGATCTCGCGCAGCTCGTCGAGATCGCTGCTGGCGAGGAGCTGCGCCATCTGCGAGGCCATCGGATCCGGTGCGTCGCTCACGCCCTGCCCCATCCCGGCCAGCATAGCGCGCGCACTTTGACGGGCGAGGGGTCCTGCGACATAAGGCGGAGCGCTTTCGAGGAACCGTGCCGACGAGGACGCCCGCCGTTGCCCTGATCCTGTTCGTCGCCGCCGGCATCACCGGAGGGTCCGGCTGCGGCCGCGCGGAGCAGCAGCAGCAGCAGCAGGCCGGGGAGAGGCGCGCGGACGGAGGCCCGCCGGTGACGGCCGCGCCGCCGGGGAAGGTGCTCGAGGCGGCCGAGAACGAGTCGCCCGCCGCGAGCGCGATGCCGCAGGCCGGCGCCGCGGCGGCGGGGCCCGCGCGCATCGAGATCCCCGCCGGGAAGCTCGTCGCGGGCAGCACGCCCGGGGACAAGGGGCGCGATCCGACGCTCGAGCCGGCGTTGCTCGACATCGAGCTGGGCGGCTTCACCATCGATCGCTACCTGTACCCGAACGACCCCGCGCAGGCTCCGCTCACCGGCGTGACGCGGGCGCGCGCCTCGGAGCTCTGCCAGCAGGCCGGCGGGCGGCTGTGCGCCGAGCTCGAGTGGGAGCGCGCGTGCAAGGGCCCTGAGGGGACGCCCTACGCGGGCGGGGCCGCGTGGGACCCGGCGTGCGCCAAGGCGCCGGCGTCGTGCGCGTCCGGGTTCGGCGTCGTCGGCATGGGCGCCGCGCTGCGCGAGTGGACCGCGAGCGACGTCGCGCCGATCGAGGACCTCCAGCCCAAGGCCGCCGCCGTGCGAGGGGCCACGGCGAGCGCGAGCGGCGTGGATCATCGGTGCGCGCGCCGCGCGGCGGTCGATCCGAGCGCGTCGGGCGACGACATCGGCTTCCGGTGCTGCCACGGCGCGCCGAACGCGGCGTCGATCCCGTCGCCGCAGTGGCAGCAGACGTTCCGGCGCGCGGAGATCGGGCCGCAGCAGGTCGCCGAGCTGCTCGCGTCGGTGCCGCAGCTCCGCGATCTCGGCGGGGAGGTGTCCTTCTTCAAGGAGCCTGACGACGTGAACGTCGTGCTCAGCCGGGGCCGGACGCGGCTGTCGCCGAGCGGCACGCCGGCGCTCCAGCCCGAGGCGGGCCCGCCCCCGAACACGACGCTCACCACCTCGCCGCTGCTCTGGAACCCGGCGCCGGGCGAGGAGGTGCTCGTGGTGACGGGGAAGTCCGACGACGACACGTTCATCGTCGCGTTCCTGAAGCTCCCTGGAGACCGCTACCGGATCGCGTCGTCGCTCCTGCTGAAGGGCGAGCCGGGGCCGATCGCGCTCGGCTTCAACGGCTACGTGCGGCGGCGGCTCACGTGGGCGACCTGCTGGGATTGCCGCGGTGAGTCGGGCAACATCTCCTACCGGGACGACCACCGCGTGGTGATCACGCAGCGGTGATCGCGCGAGAGCGCCGGCCGTGCCCGACCTGTCAGGCGTCGGTGCCGAGCAAGGCGTGCCGGTACGTCGTGGCGTACTCGATGAGCCGCTCGACCGTATCGACGAACTCGGAGCGGTCGAGCGACTCGGTGGGCAGCTCGGCGCACAGCAGGATCTGGTTCCGCTCGTCGAGGGCGAACTTGGCGACGCGCATGTCGCGGTTGGCCTCGATCAGGTGACGGAGCAGGCCGAGCATCTGACCGATCCCCTCGGCCAGGGGCGTAAGCCTCGCTCCGTCCTCGTCGCGGCCGTCCGTGTCGACCGGATCGAGCACGCCGAACATCGAGAGCACGACCCAGTTCTCGGTGCACTGGACGAAGAACGGCGGGAGCTCGACGACCCCTTCCTCGCGCGGACGGATGCGCAGGGTCGACGGCTTCTCCAGCTCGGCGCTGTAGCCGATGTCCTCCGTCCAGCGCTGCAGGGTCGCCACGTCGATCACGGTTCAACGTGATCGCCCCGCTGGCGCCGGAGATCAAGGTGCGCGCGCGGCGAGACGCTCGTGCGGGTCGCCCTGGGGCGCCCGAGGCGCGTCCGGCGCCGGCGCGGCCGCGCAGCCGAGCTCTGTGCAACGACGCAGGCGCCTCGGGCGGATCGCGCGCCGCGGCGGCAGAGCTCCGACAGGCACCCGCGCTAGAGGCTGAGGACGGCGTCCTCTCCGCCGTGGGCGATCTTCACCTCGATCAGGCTGAGCAGCGCTTGCCTCCGCTCCTCGAGCTCGACGAGGGCGCGCGGCGGCACCAGCTCGTCCTCGAACCCGCCGGGGCGCAGCGCCGCGGCGGCCTTCTCGGGTCCGAACCGCGCGAGCGCGTCGCGGAGCGCCCGGGGGAAGCGCGCCGCCTCCACCAGGCGCTCTAGCTGCCGATCCAGCTCGCGCGCCTTCACGTGCAGCGGGAAGGCGCTCGCGTTGGCCTCCAGGCTGAGGGCCCCCGCGCTCACGTCGATGACGATCTCCTTCCGGAGCCCATTGCCGGCCAGGTAGTCGAGCGCGAGCACCTCCAGGTAATCGCGGAGGATCGAGGTGCGCTCACCGCGCGCTGGCGACGGGGAGCGGGCCCAGCGCGCCCACACGTCGAGCTCGGGCGCGTCATCGAAGCGGACCGATCGCCGGCGAGACGACACCCAGCGCGGGCCGGGTGGACCCGGAGCGGGCGCGAGGACCAGCGCGTCGACGGTCCCGTCGTTCATGACCGCGAAGCGACGCAGGAGCTTGCGCGCGTTCGGCTCGCGACCGATGAGCGCCACGAGCTCGCCGACGCCGATCCGGCGCGCTGCGGCGACGGGCACGACGTGCGCGCCGAGCGCCCTCGCAAGGCGATAGAATGCGACCGGGCGCCGGAACGCGAGCGGGGCCTTCTTCTGCGCCGGCGCGAGCTTCACCTTCACCTCGCGCGGCGCCGCTCCTTCGACGCCTGCGCCGAGCGCCAGGATCGCCTCGAACCGACCGTCGGCCAGCTTGCCCGTGAGCCGCAGCGCGCGCAGCGGCGAGCGCTGGAGCGCGCGCGCGACGTGCGCGTCCCCCGCAGCGCGCTCGAGCTGCGCGTCCCCCGTGGCTCCAGCGTCCGGCGCTGGGGGCGCGGGCGGCGCGGGCGACGAGCGCGCCTCGGGCGCGCTGGGCGCGGGCGCGGCCTCGTTCTCGGCCAGCGCGGCGATCGCGCCGGCGGCCCCGCCGCTGCGCTCGGACGACGGCCGCGCGCACGAGGCCGCGATCATCGCCCCCGCGACGAGCAGGCCCCGCGACGCCGCGCCGCCGAGGCGTCGCAGCAGCCCGCGCGCCGGTCCGGGCGCGCGCCCGTCTCGCGCGCGGCGGCTCATCCGTGCTTCGCGATGACGCGCTCGAGCAGGAACTGCTCCACGCGTTCGATGACCATCTTCTTGCGCTCCAGCGGGACGACGTGCGTGCCGCCGCTCACCATCATCAGCTCACCGCGCGGCAGCGCCGCCGCCATCTCCTCGGCGAGGCGAGGCGGGGTGAACGTGTCGCGATCGCCGGCGATCACGAGCGCGGGCAGATCGATCTGCGGGAGCAGATCGAGCGTCGAGTGCTCGCCGGCGCTGCGCAGCATGTGGAGGAACATCGAGAAATCGATGTCGACCATGTGCCGCATGTACGGCAGCAGATCCGCCGGGGTGACCGCGCTCGCGTCGACCTCGCGGGCGAGCAGCGCGATCCGGAGCGCCATCGGCGCCGGCACACGGCTCCATATGGCGCGCGCGATGTGCGGGTACGCGTCAACCTGCTCGATCACCCGCGGCAAGAGCTGCGCGAGCACATCCGTGCCTTTGAAGTGGTGCGTGATCCTGCCGGACGAGCCGCAGATCAACACGAGCCCGCACACCCCCTCGCGGTGGGTCCGCAGATGCTCCAGGATGACCTGACAACCCATCGAGTGCCCGAACAGCACCACAGGGCCGTCGCCGATCGCCGCGCGCACCGCAGCGAGATCGCTCGCGTGGTCGCGGAGCTCGACCGCCTTCGGATCGACAGGCAGGCTGCTCCGCCCGTGGCCACGATAGTTCCAGTGGGCGACGTTGACCGTACGGGCCAGGTCGTCCCATAGGTACTTCCAGATGAAGCCGTCGCAGGCGATGCCGTCGCAGAGCACCGCGGTGAGGCGTTCCGAGCCCGCCCCGACCCCGCTGGCCAAGCTTCCGGTGCCGCCGGGACCTTCCCGGTAGCGGACATAAATCCGCGTACCGTCCTTCCCGGCGGCGAAGAGCTCTCGACCCATCGATCCCCGAGCGACGCGTCTTACGCGAGGCTCGCGGCGATGTTAGTCGCCGCTATCCTCGTCGTCAGCCACGTCATTGACACTGGGAAGCTTTTTGATGTCTATCCGCGCCAGCTTCCACGCGCGCTGCACAACCCAAGAAAGCGAGCGATCGAGCCGCGCCGCTTCCTCCTTGATTTCTTGCAGCATCGACTCCGGAAAGTAGAGGCTTTGCTTCCGCTTGTCCGTCTTCGAGGCTTCGTTGTTTTTCGCCAGCGTGTCCTTGTCGGTCATACGCTCTTGGGGCTCCTCCCGATCCGCCACAGAAGATCACCTTACCGTACGGCGCACTTCCGTGGAAAGCATTCGTTTTTCCATCATGCCGATTGCGGGCACCATGTATGCAACTCCGCGATAGGCGCTCTGCGTCATGACTGCGGGAAAGCGATTTTGCCCGCGATCGCGCTCGCCGCGACGACCAGGGGACTGGCCAGGTAGACCTGGCCGGGGCCGCTTCGGCCCGGGAAATTCCGGTTGATGGCCGAGACCGTGATCTGCTCCTTGCGGTCGGATACACCGGGCCCGGCCTTGATGCACGCCCCGCAGGAGGGGTCGACGAGCTCAGCGCCCGCCTTCTCGAAGATCTCCAGGTAGCCCTTCGCCTCCGCGTAGCGGCGGATGTCCTGCGAGCCGAACTGGATGTAGAGGTGCACGCCCTCGGCGACGCGCTTGCCTTGCTCCACCGCACGGCGCAGCACCGACGCGTACATGTCCATGTCGGCCTTCTTGCCGCCCGTGCACGAGCCTCCGTAGGCGATGTCGATCTTCACCTCGCCGCCCGAGACCTCGTGGAGCGACCGCAGCGGCACGCCGTTCCGCGGATCGCCGGGCGTCGCGACCATCGGCTCGACCGCGGCGAGATCGATGTCGAACGTGGCCATGTACTCCGCGCCGGGATCCGCGCGCACGATGCGCGCGCGCACGTCCTCCGCGGCGAGCCCGCGCTGCTCGACGAGGTAGCGCACGATCTCCTCGTCGGCCTCGATGATGCCGGTGAAGCCGCCCGCCTCGACCGCCATGTTGGTGAGCGTCGCCCGCTCGTCGAGGCCCATCGCGCGGACGCCGTCGCCCGCGAACTCGAGCACCTTGCCGATGCCCTGGCCCGTCTTCCAGAACGGCTGCGAGAGCAGGAACAGCATCACGTCCTTCGCCGTGACCCCCGCCCCGAGCCGCCCGGTCAGGTTGAAGCGCACCGACTGCGGCACAGCGAGGCGGACATCGCGCGTGAGCCACGCGTTGGCCATGTCGGTCGATCCGACGCCGAACGCGAAGCACCCGAGCGCCCCCGCCATGCAGGTGTGCGAGTCGGTCCCGGCCACGACCTGCCCCGGCAGCGCGAGCTCCTCGATCACCTTGTTGTGGCAGATGGCCTCCGAGCCCACGGTCCTGCCGCCGCGCTCGACCTCGCCGTACAGCTTGATCCCGTGTCGCTCGGTGAAGGCCTGCTGCACCGTCGCGAGCGAGGCCGCCTGCTCCCGCAGGCCGAGCTTCAGGTGCGCCTCTGGCATCACGCGGTCGAGGAACGTGAGGTGATCCCGGAAGGCGAAGACGCTCTCCGGCCCGGTGACGGCCGCGTCCGGCCCGAAGCCCGCCCGGAAGAGCGACTCGGCCATCGGCGTGACGTACTCGTGCGAGAAGCGCACGTCGATGCGGACGAAGAGCGCGTCACCCGGCTTCACCGCCGGGACCCCGATCTTGTCCGCCCTGGCGTCCACGATCGCGCGCGCCGCGATGATCTTCTCGCACAGCGTCATCGGCCGCGGCGGCGTGTCGAGCGTCGGCGGCGAGACCTCGCCGGCCATCCGCGCCTTGTTGTAGGCGAAGAGGCCGCCGTACTCGACGACGTCGGCGCTGATCGGGTCGAGCCCGCGGGTGAACTCGCCGATCGGGATCTCATCGCCCCGCGCGAGCCGGTCGAGGAGCGAGAAATCGGTCGTCGTGAGCAGCCCGATGTTCTGGCAGTTCTGGCCGTAGATCTTCTCGATGCTGCGCGCGACGACGATCTGGATCCCGGCCTCGCGCTCCGAGTACGGCGCCGTCTCGCGCGAGCTGCCGCACCCCTTCGAGCGCCCGCTGACGATGACGCCGAAGCCGCCGTTCTTGATGGCGTCGCGCTCGATGAGCCCACCGCGCAGGCCGACCAGGCAGTACCGGGCGAGCGTCTCGTCGTAGTAGTAACAGACCCACCCCGGCGTGAGCTCGTCGGTCGAGATGTTGTCGATCAGCTTGTGCTGCTCGGGCTCGAAGCGAAGCTCGCCGCCCGCCAGCTGCTGCTTCAGGTGCGCCGAGTCCTCGGTCAGGTAGAGGATCCTCCCGGTGACTTGGACCGACTTGCGGCGGGGGATGGGCATCTGCACCTCGGACGCCCCGGAGCGCAGGGCACGCGCGCCGGGGACAAGACACACACCTAGTCCCTCTGAGCGGAGGCGCCAACGGCGGTCTTCGCCGCCGTGCGCGGAGCTCCGCCCGCCTCACGCCGAGGGCAGGAAATCCAGCATGGGCGAGCCTCGCCGGGCGGGCCACCGCGCCTTGACGGCGCACCGGGGAGGTGGTGTCTTCGCGGCCGCGGCCGGGCCGCGAGCGATGACCCGACCCACGATTTCCAGCGTTCCCGTGGCGATCCTCGGCGCCGGCTTGACCGGCATGGCGGCCGCGTACCACCTCGGGCGAGCGGGCGTGCCGCACCGGGTGTTCGAGCGCCTGCCGCGCCCGGGCGGCCACGCGATCACGCTCGAGGACGACGGCTTCCGCTTCGATCGGACAGGGCACCTCCTCCACCTGCGCGACCCCGCGACCCGGGAGCTCGCGCTCGGCTGGCTGGGCCCTGACCCTCTCGAGATCGAGCGGCGCTCGATGATCTGGTCGAACGGCACGTACACCCGGTATCCGTTCCAGGCGAACACCGCCGGCCTGCCGCCCGCCGTCGCCTACGAGTGCCTCCGCGGCTTCATCGAGGCGCACTTCGCGCAGGACCGGCCCCAGCCGAGGAACTTCGAGGAGTTCTGCCTGGCGCATTTCGGCGAGGGGATCAGCCGCCACTTCATGATCCCCTACAACAGCCGCCTCTGGGGGGTCCACCCGAGCGAGATCACCGCCGACTGGTGCTCCCGCTTCGTCCCGTTGCCGAAGCTCGAGGACGTGCTCGCCGGAGCGGTCGGGCTGAACGACCGCGAGCTCGGCTACAATGCGAAGTTCCTCTACCCGCGGCTCGGCATCGGGCAGCTGACGCACGGGCTCGCGCGGGCGCTCGCCGAGCAGCGGCCGCGGGACGCGGGCACGCCGGCGATCGAGCTCGGCCGCGCGCCCGTGACGATCGACTGGCGCGCGCGCGAGCTCGTGTTCGACGACGAGATCGTCCGGTACGACGTGCTCGTGTCGTCCGCGCCGCTGCCCGCCCTCGTGCGGCTCCTCTCGGACGCGCCTCGAGGCGTCGCCGAGGCGGCCTCCCGGCTGCGCTGCACGCACCTTCACTACCTCGACGTGGCGCTCGACACGCCGTGCGGGAAGCCGCTGCACTGGGTCTACGTCCCGGAGGCGAAGTACCCGTTCTACCGCGTGGGCTGCTACTCCAACTTCTCCGCCGACATGGCCCCGCCGGGCAAGGCCGGCCTCTACGTCGAGCTCGCCGATCGCGCCGAGCCCGATCTCGCGGCGCTGCTCCCGCGCGTCGCGGAGGGCCTCGTCGAGATGGGCCTCATCCCTGCCCCGAGCGCCATCCGCTTCGCCCGGCTGCGCCGCATCGACTACGCGTACGTCGTGTTCGATCACAGCTACTTCGGGTCGCTGGAGGCCGTGCGACCGTTCCTCGAGGGCCAGCGCGTCCTCTCGTGCGGGCGCTACGGCGGCTGGAACTACTCCTCGATGGAGGACGCGCTCCACTTCGGGCGCGACGCGGCGCGCCGGGCGCAGGCGCTCCTCGGAGGCGCGCCGTGAGCGCCGCGGATCCCGGCCCCGGCGACGCGGGTGAAGCGCCGGAAATCTCCATCATCATCCCCGTTTACAACGAAGAGGCGATCCTCCACGCCGCCGTCGTGGACCTGCGCGAGCGGCTGTTGCCGTTCGGCTGGCGCTGGGAGCTTGTGCTCGCCGAGAACGGCTCGCGCGACGGGACCCTCGCCATCGCCGGGGAGCTCGAGCGCAAGTACGCAGAAGTGCGGCACTTCTCGATCGGCGAGCCGAACTATGGGGCCGCGCTCCGCGCGGGCATCGAGCGGGCGCGCGGGCGCTTCGTCCTCTGCGACGAGATCGACCTCTGCGACGTGGACTTCCACCGCCACGCGATCGCGATGCTGCGGGCGGGGGACGTCGACATGGTGATCGGGTCCAAGCTCATCCAGGGGGCGCGCGACGACCGCCCGTGGGCGCGGCACGCGGCGAGCCAGATGTACAACGGGCTCCTCCGCGCCACGCTCGGCTTCCGCGGGACGGACACGCATGGGCTCAAGGCGTTCCTGCGCGAGCCGCTCCTCGGGATCGCGCGCGAGTGCGTCGTGGACAAGGACGTCTTCGCCAGCGAGTTCGTCATCCGCGCCTACCGGGCCGGCCTGCGGATCGAGGAGATCCCCGTCCGCGTGCTGGAGAAGCGGCGCCCCTCGATCAACCTCACGCGCCGCGTCCCGAACGTGCTCCGCAGCCTCGCGAAGCTGACCTGGGCGATCCGGGTCCGCGGCTGACGACCGATCTCGTCCGGCATCTGCAGCGCCACGCGCGAGGCTGGGCCCGCTCGTGGAAAAGTTCTGGCATGCTATACGCCGCAGGTGACGATCCTCCCTTCGAGCGCCGCAAGACCCGCCCGCCGCGCCGACACCGACGTGGACGTCGTGGTCATCGGCGGCGGTGTGAACGGCGTGGGGGTCGCGCGTGACGCATCGCAGCGGGGGCTGAAGGTCGCCCTCTTCGAGCGCAATGATCTCGCGTTCGGCGCGAGCGGCAACTCGAGCGGCATGATCCACGGCGGGCTCAGGTACCTGACCAGCGATCCGCACGTGACCGAGAACTCGTGCCGCGACTCGGGGCACATCCAGGCGATCGCGCCGCACCTGCTCTTCCGGATCCCCTTCCTCGTTCCGTTCGAGAACGCGAGGCACGGGCGCATCCTCTACACGCTCGCCGACGGTTTCTTCGAGGCGTACGACAAGTACCAGCCGCTCAAGCGCGGCAAGCCGCACGCGCGCCTGTCGCCCGACGAGCTCCGGAGGCTCGAGCCGGGGCTGCATGGAGACCTCGTGGGCGGCTTCAGCTTCGACGAGTGGGGGATCGACGGCGCGCGGCTCTGCATCGCCAACGCCGTCGACGCGATCGAGCGCGGGGCCAGGGTGTACGTGGGGCACACGGTCGAGCGGATCGAGCGCCGCGAGGACACCGGCGAGGTCGTCGCCGTCCGCTACCGGGACCGCGTGACCGGGGAGGGCGGGCGCCTCCGCACGAGCACGGTCGTGAACGCGACCGGGGCGTGGTCGCCGATCACCGCGTCGCTCGCGGGCCTCCCCGCCTCGAGCTCGCGGGTGCGGCCCGGCAAGGGCGTGCACGTCGTGTTCGACCGGCGCCTCACCAACTACGCGATCATGTCGAAGACGATCGACGGCCGTCAGATCTTCGTCGAGCCCTGGGAAAACATGAGCGTCGTCGGCACGACCGACGACGACTTCTACGGCGATCTCGATCAGGTCCGCGCGACGAGCGAGGAGGTCAGGTACCTGATCCAGGGCATCGCCCGCGTGTTCCCACAGATCCACGAGGCGCGCGCCATCGGCACGTTTGCGGGCGTGCGGCCCACGCTCTACGCGTACGGACCGACCGAGGACGCGCTCTCGCGCGAGCACCAGGTCATCGATCACGCAGCGCACGGCGCGCCGGGCCTCTACTCGATGATCGGCGGCAAGCTGGCCAGCTTCCGGCTCTTCGCCCAGGAGATGACCGACGTCCTGGCGCGGCGCTTCGACCTCGGCGCCCGCTGCGTGACGCACACGACCGCGCTGCCCGGCGGCGATCGCGCCGTGGACGCGCTCGCGCTCTCGCGGCGGTTGGAGATCGACGCGGTGGCCGCGCGGCGGCTCGTGTACCGGCACGGCTCGCGCGCGCTCCGGATCGAGGAGCGGGTGCGCGAGCGGCCGCGCGAGGCGGCGACGGTGTGCCCCTGCGAGCCCGTCATCGAGGCCGAGGTGCGCTACGTCCTCCGGCACGAGCTCGCACGGAGCGTGGCCGACGTCGCGCGCCGCACCCGGCTCGGCCTCGGCGCGTGCGGGGGCATGCGCTGCGCGGCGAGGTGCGGGCAGATCGTGGCGCAGGAGCTCTCGCTCCCGCCGCGCGACGGGATGCGGCAGGCGATGGAGTTCCTCTCGCGGCAGGCGATGACGCGCGCCGTCGCGCTCGGCCCGGAGCAGGCAAGGCAGGAGGCGCTCGCGATCGCCAGCGTGCGGTCGGAGCTCGGCGCGCCCGCGGACGACGGGATGACCGCGGCGGCGTGCGAGGACGGCGATCGCCGGTCGACGCGCCCCGCGCGGGAGCCGGAGGAGAGAGCGTGGCGCGATCGATCCTCGTGATCGGCGCCGGCGTCGCCGGGCTCGCCGCCGCGTGGAGCGCGGCGCGGCGCGGGGCCCGGGTCACCGTGATCTCCGCGGGCGTCGGTGAGACGGCGCTCGCCGGCGGCGCGGTGGACGACGTCCCGTGGGAGCAGCTCGAGCGGGCCGCGCGGCTGCTCGGCAGCGACCTGCCCGCGGGCGACCTCGCGCCGGCGATGAGGCAGTTCGCGGCGGAGCTCGGCCTGTGGGACGTGCCGCAGGCGACCGGCGTGCGCCTCGCCACCGTCGCCGGGCGGATCCGCCCCGCCCGCGGCAGGGATCGCGCGCTGCTCGATCTCGCCCCGCTCCGCCGCACGCGCGTCCTCATCCCGCGCGCGGCGCGCGCCGCGTGGGACGCCGACGCGCTCGCGGAGGCGCTCACGGACGAGCCGTTCGCCCGGGCGCGGGGGCTCCGCTTCCTGCCGGTCGACGCGCCGGTGCTGCGCTTCGACGACGAGCGGCGGATCGCCGACGGCGATCTCGCGGCCCGGCACGACGATCCGGCGCGGCTCTCGTGGCTCCTCGAGCGGCTCCGGCAGGCGCTCGATGGCGCGGGCGGCGCGGGGGCGATCCTGCTCGGCCCCTGGCTCGGCGCGCGCGCACCGCGGGCCGAGGCGCTCGCGGCGCGCCTCGGCGTCCCGGTGGGCGAGGCGCTGATCGGCGCCGGCTCGCCGGCGGGGCTCCGCTTCGAGGCGGCGCGCGACGCGCTGCTCGCCGCGATCGGGGCGCCGCGGCGCCACGGCCGCGTGCGCGCGGTGGGCGGTGGCCACGGGGGACCGGGGGAACCGGGCGAAGGCGTCGCGGTCCACGTCGAGGGCGAGGACGTGCCGCTCGCAGCGGACGCGGTGATCCTGGCGGTCGGCGGTCTCGCCGGTGGAGGCATCGCGTACGCCCCGCCCGAGCGCTTCGCCGGCCCCGACCTCCCGGCCCGCGGCGCCGCGCCGTTCGCGCTCTCGATCGAGGCGCCCGTCACGATGGGCGACGCTCGTGGCGCGTTCGGCGTGGTGAGCTCCATGCAGGGCCCGGAGCTCGATGTCATCGCGTGGCCCCGCGGCGAGCGGCCGGGCGCGCTGGAGGCGGTGGGCGTGCGGTGCGAGGGCGTCCGCGCCGCCCCCGGGATCCTGGCGGCCGGGGCGACCCTCGCCGGGAGGGCGCGCACCGTGCTCGACGCGGTGACGACCGGGCTCCGCGCCGGCGCCGAGGCCTGACGCGCGACGCGAGCGCGAAAGCGCAGCTCGCCCCGCGCGCGACCTTGCGCTAGCGGCTCGCCGGGATCGCGCGGAGGAGCTGCTGGTAGCCGACGGCGAGCGCGAAATCGCTCCCGCGGGTGGGATCGGCGGGCACGTCGCCGGCGATGTCGCGCGCCGCGGCCTCCGCGCGCTTCTCGACGAGCACGGCCCTCGGCGAGCCGCCGCGGAGCGACCCCTCGGCGGGGAGGTGCCCCTCGAGATCCTGCTCGCGGAGGATGGCGGCCGGGACCTGTTGCTGCGCGCTCTCGATGACGATGTCCGGCCGGATGCCCTGGGCCTGGATCGAGCGCCCCTTCGGCGTGTAGTAGCGCATCGTCGTGAGCCTCACCCCGGCGCCGCCGGGCAGCTCGTAGATGGTCTGCACCGACCCCTTGCCGAAGGTCGTCGCGCCGACGACCGTGGCGCGCCCGCTGTCCTGCAGGGCGCCCGCGACGAGCTCGGCGGCGCTCGCGGAGTACTCGTTCACCAGCGCGACGACGGGCAGCGAGGCGAACGCGCCGCCGTCGTGCGCCTTCGCCTCGTCGACGACCTGGTTGCGCTGGCGCGTCGAGTAGATCGTCCCCGACGAGAGGAACTCGTCGGCCAGCGCCTCCGCCTCGTGGACGAGGCCGCCGGGGTTGTTGCGCATATCGAGGATCACCCCGGCCAGCGGCGTCTTCGATGCGGCGCGCAGCCTCGCCGCAGCGCGGAGCATCTCCTCGTGGGTGCCGTCCTGGAACTGCTTCACGCGGACGTACGCGACGTCCCGATCGAGGCGCTTCGCGGCGATGCTCGTGACGTGGATCTGCTCCCGCGCGAGGTCGAACGTGAGCGGCTCGGCCGCGCCCTGCCGGCGGATCGTGAGCTTCACCCGGGAGCCGGGGGGCCCGCGCATGATCTTGACGAGCTTGTCGAGGCGCTCGCCGCGCACGGGGCGGCCGTCGATCGCGATGATCTGGTCGCCCGAGCGGATGCCCGCCCGCGCCGCCGGCGAGCCCTCGATCGGCGCGATCACGGTGATGTGATCGTCCTTGGCATCGACCTCGATGCCGACGCCGCCGAACGTCCCCCCTGTCTCTTCCTGGAACTGGGCGAACTCGGAGGCGTTCATGTACGCGGAGTGCGGGTCGAGCTCCGCGACCATTCCCTTGATGGCGCCGTCGATGATCTTGTTGCGCTGTGCCGGCTCGACGTACTGGTTCTCGACGAGCACGAGCACGCGCGCGAGCTGCTCGAGCGGGGCGTAGGGGCTCTGCGCCTGTGTGCTCGCGCCCGCGAGGTGGGAAGTCGCCGCCCCCCCCGCGAAGGCCGCAGCGATGAGCCCCAGGGTGCGCATCCAGCTCGAGAAGCGTCGCATCCGCCGACCATAGCAGCGCCGCGGGCGGCCGCGGCCAGCGCGCGGCCGCGCTCGGCTCGACGCCTGCCCCGGCGCCCCGTCGGCCAGGACGCCGCAGCCGGCTCGGGGCGCGCCAGCGCGGGCGTACCGACCGGCCCGTCGAAGTCGCGCCGCGATGCCCAAGGTACGGGGCGCATGGTTTGTCCTAGGAGAAGTGTTCGGCTATCTTCGCGCGCCTGAACGTGGAACTTGCCTCCTCATCGTCCAGCTTCGCCTCCGCGAAGCAGGGCTCGCCGCGAGGGGCTTCTCTCGTCGAGACGGTCAGCGGCCGTCGCGAAGAGCTGTCCGCGGCAGCGCTGTCGTCCGTGCGCGGGAGACAATTCGCATCCCGAGGCGGCTAGGATGGCCAAGATCAGCGATCGTGAGCTCGTCGATCAAGCCCGGGGCGGGGATGCCCAGGCGTTCGGGGCGCTGGTGCGTCGACATCAGAAGCGCATCTTCCGGCTGGCGTTCCACCTCGTCCGCTCGGGCGCGGAGGCAGAGGACGTGACCCAGGAAACCTTCGTCCGGGCCTACCAGGCGCTCGATCGGTTCGACGGGCGGAGCGAGCCCTTCACCTGGCTCTACCGGATCGCCGTGAACCTCTCGCTCAACATGATCCGGGCTCGCAAGCCGAGCAGAAACTCGACCCCCGCGGACGATCCGCGGATCGAGGCGCTGCTGCTCGAAACGCGCCCGAGCCACGGCGTCGATCCGGCCGCGACGACCCAGCAGCGCGAGCTCGCGGCCGCGCTCTGCGACGGCATCGAAACGCTGTCGGACACGCTGCGGACGACGCTCATCCTCGTGTGCATCGACGGCGTGCCCCACGAGGACGCGTCCAGGATCCTGGGCTGTCCAGAGGGAACAGTTGCCTGGCGCGTCCACGAGGCGCGCCGCAAACTCCGCGTCTACCTCGCGGAGCGCGGTTTCGGAGGGGACGCCGAATGAACGTCACCAGCAAGCTCGACCTCGATCGGATGCTCAACGATTGGCCTGCCCCCGCCGTCGACGAGGCGGCGTGGGAGACGCGGGCAGCTCGCATCGTCGAGGTCGCCCTGTCCCGGCGATCGGAGGACACGGCGGCGGTGGCCGACCTCCTCGCAGCCCCGGACCTCGCCGCAGAGCCAGGCGAGGAGCAGACGGGGGACATTCTGCGCGAAGTACGCGCAGCAGGAGAGCGCAGTACCATGGCGGACGGATCAGACACAGGCAGGGCCTCGAAGGCTGAAGCGCGCCTGTCGGGCGGCAGCGCTTCACGGCCCCCGGAGAAGAAACGTCCGTCGCTGAAGGAGATCGCCGAGCGCGCCAGCCAGGCGCCGGGTCGCATGAGCGGCGTTTCCGGGAGCAACCCGGCGCACTCGACACCGCTGCCGTCCGGGCGCGGCCCGCTGTCCACGCCGGTGCCGTCCGGGCGCGGCCCGCTGTCCACGCCGCTGCCGTCCTCGGGACGTGGCTCGATGCCTCCGGGGCGCGGCTCGCTCGCCGGCGCCCTGCGCGCGTCGTCGCCTTCGTTGCGGCCGGCCGAAGGGGTGACCGAGGACTCCGGCGTCATCGATCTCAACCGGCTCAGCGCGTCGGTGCCCCCGGAGCAGGTGGAGGCAGCCGAGAGGGCGCAGCCCGTTACGGCCGACCTGCTCGACGAGGACGAGAAGCCGGCCGCGGTCGCGGCGGTGTCGGTGAGGAAGCCGCGCGCCCCGTCCGCGCCCGTTGCCGAGGCTCCTGCGAAGAAGCGGTCCGGCGGGATGATCGCCGGCGCGGCCCTCGCGGCCCTGGGCTTGGCCGCGGCGGTGACGGTCGTGGTGAAGACGAGGGCGCCGTCGCCGCAGGATACGGCGGCAGCGCCGCCCGCCGTCCTGGCGCCTGCCGCGCCGCGCGAGGAGCGGCCGGCACAGCCCGCTGCCCCGGTCGCCGCCGCGCCCGCCGCGCCGGTAGAAAACGCGCAGCCCGAGCCGCAGCCCGTGGAAGCGGCGGAGAAGCTGGCCGCGGCGCCCAAGGCGCCAGCAGCACCGGTCGGCGCCGGCGCGGCGGCGCCCGCAGCGCCTGCCTCGCCCGCCGCCGCGCCGAAGCCGGAGCAGGGAAAGGTGGCAGCGGCGCCGACAGCGCCTGGCAAGCCGGGGGATCTGCCTTCCGCCATGCAGGCCGCCGTGGGCAACGACGGCGAGAAGCAGCCGTCGGTGGTATCGGAGGCGCCGGTGCCGGCCTCGGGCTCGCTCCGGCAGCAGAACATCCCCGAGCAGCCGTCGCAGGGCTCGGTGCAGGCCGCGCTCGGCTCGGTCATGGGCAACGCGAGGGCATGCGTGGCGGGCGCGGACGACGTGTCGCGCGCGCAGATCACGTTCTCGTCGACAGGCCAGGTGAGCAAGGTCAGCG
Organism: Sorangium sp. So ce1014; assembly: GCF_051521505.1. Taxonomy (NCBI): domain Bacteria; kingdom Pseudomonadati; phylum Myxococcota; order Polyangiales; family Polyangiaceae; genus Sorangium; species Sorangium sp. So ce1014. The sequence goes on along the minus strand of NZ_CP150356.1, from coordinate 11,729,781 downwards.
TCAGCGGCTGGGCGGCGGCGAACGGCCAGTCGAGCTGCGTGCAGGCGGCGCTCAAGGGCGCGAACGTCGGCCCGTTCTCGAAGCCGTCGTTCGCGGTGAGCGCCACGATCCGGCCCTAGCCCAGGCCATAGCCCAGGGAGGACAAACCTCCCGGTTGACATGAGGGGGCCCGCAGGTAGAATGCGCGCCCCCATGGTTTCCGCGACCCAGCAAACCCAGCGCATCCGTCGACGCAAGGCGCGCACTGCGGGCACCGTCCGCAAGCGCTTCGAGCGCGCGCACGGCACCCCCAAGTTCCCGATCCATCCGGCGGGTTACGATCAGAACGCGCCGGACGCCCTGCGCGCTGCCACGCCCACCGAGGCGCAGGCGAAGAAGTAGGAGAGCTTTTCTCATGGCCAATCACGCATCCGCCGAAAAGCGCAATCGCCAGCGCATCACCAGGACCGCGCGCAACCGCGCCATCAAGTCGGAGCTCCGCACGGTCGTCAAGAAGGCGCGCACCGCGCTGAAGGGCGTCTCGCAGGAGTCCACCGCGCCGGTCACCGCCGCGGAGAGCGCGCTCGATCGCGCCGCGTCGAAGGGGGCGATCCCCGCGAAGCGCGCGTCGCGCGTGAAGAGCCGCCTGGCCCTCGCCCTTCACAAGGCGAGCGTCGCCGCCAAGACCGCCGCGAGCTGAGCAACAACCTCTCCGCACGTACGCCCCGCTCCACCGCAAGGTGAAGCGGGCGTCGTCGTTTTGTCTCCCCTCATCGCCGTGATGCCGCGGCCGGCGCCGTGGTGCCGCCGCAGGCCTGCTCATCGCGGCGCACCGTGGCGGCGGCCCAGCGGTCGCGAGCGTCAGTGGGCGTCGGCCCAGGTCGGGCCGTGGTCGATGTCGACGACGAGCGGCACGTCGAGCGGGAAGACCGACTCCATGGCCTCCCGCACCCTGGCCTTCGCCTCGTCCACCGCCTCGGCCGGCACCTCGAACGCGAGCTCGTCGTGCACCGTGAGCACCATGCGCGCGCCGGGGACCACGGGGCGCGGGACGCGCACCATCGCGAGCTTCAAGAGATCCGCCGCCGTCCCCTGGATGGGGGTGTTCTGCGCGATGCGCTCGGCCTGGGCGCGGCGCATGCGGTCGCTGCTGCGCAGATCCGGGAGCAACCGGCGCCGGCCGAGCAGCGTGCGCACCGACTCGGAGCGCTTCGCCTCGGCCATCGTCCGCTCCATGAACTCGTGCACGCCGCGGTAGCGCGCAAAGTAGGCGTCGATGAAGCGCGCCGCCTCCGCGCGCGAGATGTCGAGGCGCTTCGCGAGCGCCGACTCGCCCATCCCGTAGATCACGCCGAAGTTGATGGTCTTGCTCCGGCGGCGCATCTCGTCCGTGACCCCCGCCTCGTCCACGCCGAAGATCTCCATCGCGGTGCGCACGTGCACGTCCTGCCCGGTGCGGAACGCGTCGACGAGCACCGGATCCTTCGACAGGTGCGCGAGCACGCGCAGCTCGATCTGGGAGTAGTCGGCGCTCACGATCACGCTCCCCGGCGGCGCGATGAACGCGCGCCGGATCATCCGCCCGAGCTCCGTGCGGATCGGGATGTTCTGCAGGTTCGGATCCTGCGACGAGAGCCGCCCGGTCGCGGCCACGGCCTGGCTCCAGCGCGTGTGGATCCGGCCCGTGCTCGGGTGCACGAGGCGCGGCAGCGCGTCGACATACGTGCCCTTGAGCTTCGCGATGACGCGGTGCTCGAGCACCACGCCGGGGAACGGGTGGTCCTCCGAGAGCGTCTCGAGCACGTCGGCGTCGGTCGAGCGGCCGGTCTTGGTCTTGCGCTGGGAGCGCAGCTTGAGCTCGTCGAACAGCACCGCCTCGAGCTGCTTCGGCGACGCCAGGTTGATGTCGTGCCCCACCATCTCGCGCGCCTTCTGCTCCAGCGCCGCGAGCTCGGTCGTCATCTTCGCGCCGAGCTGCGCGAGCGCCTGCGGGTCGACCAGGACGCCCGTGAGCTCCATCTCCGCGAGCACCGCGGAGAGGGGCAGCTCGATCTGCATGAGCAGATCCTCGAGCCGCTCGGCGCGGAGCCGTGGGCGCAGCCGGTCGGTGAGCGAGAGCGCGACGTCGGCGAACGCCGCCCCGTAGGTCGAGGCCTCGCCGAGCTCGATCTCGTCGAGGGCGCGCTGCGCCTGCCCGCGGCGCTTCGGGGCCACCTCGTCGAGGGTCTGCATCTTGGCGCCGAGCTCGCGCTCGGCGAGCTCGTGGAGCTGGTTCTTCCCCTCGGGATCGAGCAGGTAGCTCGCCAGCATCGTGTCGAAGGCGACGCCCAGGAGCCCGATGCGGTGCCGCAGCAGGATCACCTCGCAGTACTTGACGTCGTGGCCCACCTTCGGGAGCTCGGGGTCGGCGAGCAGCGGGCCGAGCACCGCGTCGATGTCGCTCATCGCGAGCTGGGCCGGCGCGCCGAGGTAGCGATGGCCCAGCGGGACGTAGACGGCCTGCCCCGGCTCGCAGGCGAGCGCGATGCCGCAGACGTGGGCGCTCATCGGCTCGCGGCTCGTGGCGTGCACGTCGATCGCGAGGCGCCCGGCCGCGCGCGCGGACCTGGCGAAGCCCTCGAGCTCCTCGCGCGTCGCGATGACCCGGTAGGTCGCCGCGCGCGCGGTGGGCTCGGGCGCGCCGACGGCCTTCAGGAAGCGCGAGAAGCCGAGCTCGGTGAAGAGCTCCCTGAGCCTGCCGGTGTCCGCGCCGCCATAGCGCAGCGTCTCCAGATCGAGCGAGACGGGCGCGCTGCCGTCGAGCGTCACGAGCTTCTGCGACAGGAGCGCCTCGGCCTCGTGCAGCTTGAGCGAGTCGCGGATGCGGGGCTTCTTGACCTCGTCCAGGCGGGCGTAAATCGAGGAGAGCGAGCCGAACTGCGCGAGCAGCTCGGCCGCCGTCTTCAGGCCCACGCCGGGCACGCCGGGCACGTTGTCCGAGCTGTCGCCGACGAGGGCGAGCAGGTCGCGCACCTGCTCCGGCGGCACCCCGAACTTCGCGACGACCTCGGGGTGGCCGTAGACCTTGTCGCGCATCGCGTCCCAGAGCATCACCCGCTCGTCGTCGACGAGCTGCATGAGATCCTTGTCGCTCGACGCGATGACCACGCGCAGCCCCCGCTCCTTGGCGCGCGCGACGGTGACGGCCACGAGATCGTCCGCCTCGAGCCCCTCCTGGATGAAGATCGGGATGCGGTACGCCTCGACGATCTCCCGGCACCGGCTCATCTGCACCCCGAGATCGGGCGGCGGCGGAGGCCGGTGGGCCTTGTAGCGGGGGTCGAGATCGTCGCGGAACGTCTTGCCCGGGGAGTCCATCGCCACGCCGAGGTACGCGGGCTTGCGCTCGTCCACGAGCTTCGAGAGCATCGCGACGGTGCCGTACGTCGCATGAGTCGGTTCGCCGCTCGGGCTCGAGAGCGGGCTGATCGCGTGGTAGGCGCGGAAGACGTAGCCCGAGAGGTCGATCAGGTAGAGGACGTCCGGAGCTCCGGCCGGGGGAAGCGCGGTAGGGCGCATGGACATGGATCGACCCTTAGCACCTCGGCGCGCGGCCGTTCATCGAACCACGATGTCGCGCCGCATTGTCACATCGAGGACGCGCCCCTCGCGCTCGACGCCGACGGTGACGCGCGTCCCCGCCGGGCCGCGGAGGCGCTGGATGCAGTCGGCGAGCGGGAGCTCCCTCGCGTTCTCGCCGTCGATGCGGACGATGACGTCGCCTTGCGCGAGCCCGGCAGACACCGCGGGCCCGCCCTCGATGAGGCCCGCGATCGTGACGCCGCTCGACGAGACCGAGAGCATCGCGCCGATGCCCGTGAGCTCCTCGCGCGATCCGCCGTCGTCCAGCATGCGGAGCTCGATGTCGGTCCGCACCGAGCCCGCGCCGCGCGCGTCGAGGCCGGACACGATCTTGGCCATGTACTCCTCGTGGCGCACGCGCACCGAGAACGGGCCGCTCGCGGGCACGCCCTGGAGCTCGTAGTCGCCGTTCGAGTCGGTGAGCGAGAGCGAGATCGCGTTCGCGCCAGACGAGGTCACGGAGTCGAGCTCGACCTGGGCCTCGACGACCGGGGCGCGCGACGCGGCGTCGACGACCCTGCCCCTCAGCGTCGCGCCCTGCGGCAGCACGATCCTCACGCGGTCGGCGGTGCGGCCCGCCTCGACGTCGACGGCCGCGCTCCGCGTCGGCGGGCGGCCGGCCGCGCTCACCGTCAGCACGTAGCGGCCCGGCGCGAGCTCGTCCAACCGGAACGCGCCGCCCGGATCGGACACCTTGCGCGCGCGGCCATCGACGCTCCCGCGCGCGCCGGACCCGGCCGGCTGGAACGACTCGATCGCCAGGAGGTACGCCTCGATGGGCCTGCCCGACTGATCCACGACCTCGCCCGCGATCCCCCCCGCGGCGCTCAGGTGGAGGACGTTGTCGCGGCCCGCGGCGAGGCGCGTGGGCTCGCCCTCGCCGAACGGAGGCTGCGCCGCGGTCGCGGTGCAGCCGTCGGCCTCGGGCGGCAGCTCGAAGCGCCCCTCGGCGTCAGCGCTCGCCGACACGCCCGGCTCATCGCGGCAGCTGACCACGGCGCCGGCGCTGGGGCGGCCCTCCGAATCGAGGACCACGCCGCGGACCGGCTCAGCGCGCGCGGCCGTCGTCTCGCGCGGCGGCGGCGGCGCCGGCGGCGGCGCCTCGACCTCGACCTCGCGCGGCTCCGCGAGCTCCGGCTGCGGCGGAGGGAGCAGCGCCGTCGCGGGCTCGCGCCGCGCTGCCATCACGGGGTCGGGGTGCGGCACGAGCAGCCAGAAGAGGAGCGGCGCGACAAGCAGCGCCACGGACAGCAGGGCCGCGGAGAGCCAGGCCCTTCGCTGCGTGCCCGCCGTCCGGCTGTCCCACATGCCGTCCTCCGCCGCCGGTTCAGCGGCCGGCGTCGGCCTGGCCGGCCGAGCCCTCGTCCACGCCTTCGGGGGTCTCGCGCCCGTCGACCGGCGCGATCGCCGCCTCGTCGGTGGGGCCGAGCGCGGGGCTCTCCGGCTCGGCGGGCCACGGCGTCTCGCTGGAGGAGCCGCCGCACGCCCCGAGGAGCAGCGCAAAAGGTAGGAGCAAGGTGCCGGGCCGCATGGCCGGCATCCTAGCTCGTTTTGCTGGGGAGGTCATAACGGCCGGGCTCCTGGCCCGGCCACGAGCGAGCGCGGGGAGCGCCGGCTCAGCGCGCGGAGAGGTTCGTCCGGGCGATCCAGAGGCAGGCTGCGGCGTTGGCCGCGCACCAGACGACCAGGGCCATCCGGCCAAGGGGGCCGGCGACCTCACCGAGCACGACGACCGACGTGAGGTAGGCCGCCGTACCGACGGCGATGCCCGCGATCGCCGGCCGGAGCTTCTTCACGCCGAAGAAGATCGAGGTGAGGCCGAGCGGGATGAGCGCGTTGGCGAGCGGCAGCCAGCGGTGGACCGAGGCGCCGATCAGCAGGTCCAGGTCGGCGATCGGCCGGGCCAGCACGTCGACGGCGAGGTCCACGCGCGGCAGGAGCCACGGCGCGAAGAAGAACAGCCCCGGCCCCGCCGCGAGCGCCGGGAGGAGGAAGCTCGCCTGCCACGGGCTCGTGGCGTTCGCCTCCTTCTTGCGGGCGCGGCGGCTGACCCACATCGCGAGCACGAGCAGCGCGAGCAGCCGCACGACGATGTGGCTCTGCGTGACGCGCACGACCGAGCTCGCGGCGTCGAGGATGCCGGCCCCGTAGAGGAGCTTGCCGCTGTCGGAGTCGTCGACGCTGCGCGCACCTGAGCGGAGCGCGTCCTCGACCGCGCGCGGGTCCGACACGCCGAGGCTCACGAGCAGCGCCGCCGCGCCGGCCACGTGGGGCGCGGCCATCGAGGTGCCGCTGTACACCGGGTAGCCCTCGCACTTGTCGCGCCCGCGGTTGCAGATGGTCTGCTGGGTGACGTTCACCCCGGGCGCCGCGACGTCGACGCCCTGGCCGCGCGAGGAGAACCGCGCGATCTTGTCGTTCGCGTCGGTGGCGCTCACGCCGATGACGCCGTCGGAGGCGCCGGGGAACTGCACGCGCCCGCCGGTGTTGCCGGCCGCCGCGACGACGACCGTGCCGCGCGAGACCGCGTAGTCGATCGCGCTCTGGAGGACCTTCGAGTTGCGCGGCCCGCCGAGGCTCAGGTTGATGACGTGGGCGCCGTGCTCGGCCGCCCACCGGATGCCGTCGGCCACGTCGGCGGTCGTGCCCCAGCCGCTCTCGTTCAGCACCTTGACCGGCATGAGCCGCGCGTGAAACGCGAGCCCCACGGCCCCGAGGCCGTTGTGGGTCGACTGCGCGATCGTGCCCGCCACGTGCGTGCCGTGGCCCTGGTCGTCGTTCGCGTGGATCGTCTTGTTGACGAAGTTCCATCCCTCGACGCACTCGGTCGAGGCCAGGTCGGTGCCCTTGGTGAACGGCCCGTGCGTCTCGCACGCGATGCCGGTGTCGACCACGGCGACGGTGACCCCGCGGCCGGTGGCGAAGTCCCATGCGCGCTCGGCGCCCACGCGCGCCATGTGCCACTGGTCCTTCAGCAGCGGATCGTTCGCGACGAACGAGGCGCGCACCCAGGCGAGCGGCTCGGCCACCTCCACGCGCGGATCCTGTGCGAGCCGCTGCAGCGCCGCGCTGACCGGGCCATCCACGGTGGCGATCTGGATCCGGGTCTCCGAGGCGAGCGCGGTCGGCATGACGCTCAGCGAGAAGTCGCGCACGAGCGCCTCGAGCGCGCTGTCGTCGAGATCGTCGCGCGCGTCGACGACGATCTGCCCCGGGATGTCGTAGCTCGTCTCGTCGAGCTCGGAGGCCAGGCCGTGCAGCGGCTCGCCCGCGGTCGCGACCGGCTCGCTCAGGAGATCGAAGCCGTTCGAGCGATCGACATCGACGGGCAGCGCGGGGTTGGCGTACCCAGGGAGGCGGGGCTCGAGCATCCCCGGAGAGCGCGCCGCGAGCGCGACCCCGGCGCCTCGGCCGTCCGTTCCGTCGGCCCTGGCCGCGCCGGCTACGGCGACCAGCGCCGCTGCTGCGAGCAACGACGTCGCGAGCGCGCGTCCGCCTGGGTGAATGGCGGTCCCTGACCCACGCTGAAGGCGAGACTTGTGCATAGGGATCTCCTCCTCGGCAGCGTAGCGCCGCTATCCCCGAGCAGCCATCGCTCTGGCGTCAACGTACCGCGCGTGGCGCCGACGGATCGCGCTCGTCGCGCCCGCATGCCCGCTGCGGAACGCGGTCGCAGCGTCTGCAAGCGGTGCAGGGCCCCTCGCGATCGCGGAGTTCCTGGACCCCAGGACATCCCGCCGACAACCTCCCACACCGCCGCCGTGCCCCAGGCTTTCTGACGAGCCCGATTGCCCGCGCCCGCTGTCTCCAGCGCGCTCTCCCCTCCCCCTGCGGCTCCCCTGCGTCGGCGAAATCCCCGCCCGGCCCCCCTGCGGCTCACATCACATCACATCACCTCGCCGCCGCCGCCCACAGGCCGGCCATCCACGCTTCCACGTCGCTCACGGTCCGCGGGATATCGATCGACAGGTTCCGATATCCGGTCTCCGTGACGAGGATATCGTCCTCGATGCGCACGCCGATGCCGCGATAGCGGGCCGGGACCGTCTCGTCATCGATCTGGAAGTACAGGCCAGGCTCCACCGTGAGCACCATGCCCGGCCTGAGCTTGCCGAACTTGTAGACCTGCTGCCGCGCCTGCGCGCAGTCGTGCACGTCGAGGCCCAGCATGTGGCTCACGTTGTGGAGCGAGTACCGGCGGTAGAACTGCTTGTCTTCCTTGAGCGCCTCCTCGGCCGAGACGCTCAGGATGCCGAGCCGCTCGAGCCCCCGGGCGAGCGCCCGCATCGCCGCGCGGTTCGGCTCCATGAAGTCGTTTCCCGGCTTCACCTCGTTGATCGCCGCCTCCTGCGCCTCGAGCACGAGCTCGTAGATCGCGCGCTGCTCCGGGGAAAACTTCCCGTTGATCGGCAACGTCCGGGTGATGTCGGCGGTGTAGAGCGCGTTCCCCTCGACGCCGGCGTCGAGCAGAAGGAGCTTGCCCGGCTCGAGCGCGCCGTCGTTCCTCGTCCAGTGCAGGATGCAGGCGTGGTGGCCCGACGCGGCGATGGTCCCGTAGCCGACGTCGTTGCCCTCCACCCGGGCGCGCAGGTTGAAGACGCCCTCGATCTCTCGCTCGCTCCGCCCTCGCGGGAGCGCACGGATGACGTCCTCGAAGCCCCGCTTCGTCGACGCGACGACCGCCTCGAGCTCCTCGACCTCGAGGGCGTCCTTGAGGAGGCGCATCTCCGAGAGCGCCTCGCCGAGCTGCTTGTCGCGATCATGCCGGGCGAGGAGCTTGTCGACGCGCTCGGACATGCCGCGGAGCACACGGTGCGGACGCGTCACCGTGCCGACGAGGCCGCTCAGGTACGCGTCCAGCTCGGGGAGCCCGCGGCACTCGTCGACGCCGAAGCGCGCGCGGCTCTGCTCGACGCCCAGGCGGGGGCCGACCCACAGCTCTCCCTTCGCTCGATCGGTGAAGAACGTCTTGTCGCTGCGCCCGGGGTTCGGCTCGACGAAGAGGATATCCCGGTGCCCGCCCCCCTCCTGCGGCTGCAGGACAAGCACGCAGTCAGGCTCGAGGTTGCCCGTCAGATAGAAGAAGTCCGAGCCGGGGCGAAAGCGGTAGTGCGTGTCGTTGGCGCGCACCTTCTCGTGCCCCGTCGAGAGGACGAGCGTCTCCGCCGGGAAGAGCTTCGAGAGGGCGCGGCGGCGGGCAGCGAACACCTCCGCGTGCGCGATCGGCTCGGGGAGCTCGCTGGGCGCCGGCGCCCAGCGGTCCAGCATGAACGCGATCAGGGCCTCCGGCAGCGTCGAGTCGTGGCTGGCCGGCTTGGCCTCGGCGCCGGCGACCGCGGCGGCGGGCGCCTCGGTCGGGCCGCTGCCGGTGGGCGCGCTGGGGGCAGGATCTGCCTGGAGGGGGGCGGCGCTGGTCTCGGGCGTGTGGCTCATGGGGCTCAAACTATGGGTCGATCGGGCAGGGTCGTTCAAGCCAAAGCGCGCGCCCGACCCGCCGCGCGGATCGTCCCCTACGGGAGGCGACGCCTCACGCGACCGAAGCGCCGCCGTCGACCGCGAGGATCTGGCCGGTGATGAAGTCGTTCTCAGCAAGGAACACCACGGCGCGCGCGATGTCTTCGGCCTCGCCGAGGCGCCGGAGCGGGATGCGCTCGCGAAGGCGAGCGAGCGTGTCCTCGTCGTAGGAAGAGGGCGGCAGGACCGTCCCGGGTGCGATGCCGTTGACGCGCACGTCAGGCGAAAGCCCCACCGCGAGGCCGCGGACGAGGTGGGCGAGCGCGGCCTTGGAGACCGAATAAGGGATGTAGTTCCTCCACGGGCGCTCGGCGCTCACACAGACGACCGCGACGACGCTGCCGTGGCAGGCGCGGAGCGCAGAAGCGAGCTCGAGCGTGAGCAGGTACGGCGCGGTGGCGTTGAGCGCCATGGCGCGGTCCCAGGCGTCAGCGGAGAGCTCGGCCGGCGGGACCCGATCGAAGTTCGCCGCGTTGTGGACGAGCAGGTCGAGCCGGCCGGACGACCAGTCGAGCACCGCACGGGCCAGCGCGGCGAGCGCCTCGCGATCGTAGAGGTCCGCCTGGAGCGCGACGGCGCGCCGGCCGAGCGAGCGCGCCTCGTCGACGACGGCATCCGCGCCGGCGCCGCTCGTGGCGTAGTGGACGGCCAGGTCGGCCCCCGCGGCTGCGAGCGCGCGGGCGGTCGCGGCGCCGATGCGGGTACCGGCGCCGGTCACGAGGGCGACACGGCCGATCAAGGGAACGTGGGGCATGGACGCCGTTTAGCCGATGTGGCGCCGCGCGCGTCGAAGGGACAGCATCGAAGCGGTCAGGGCCGCGAGCGGACGGCCCGAGGGCGAGGGTCACGTCGCGGTCTCTCGAGCTCCGCGTCCATGGCACCCTCCTGGCCCACCCGCCTCGCAGGCTCCTGAGGCTCGGTGCTCCGACGCGCGCGCCCGCTGTCGCCGTTTTTTTCTCCCGCGACGCGCCCCGTGGCACGCTGCGCCGGCTTTGCCGATGCCCCCGACACGCCGAAGCTCCGCCCAGAAGCGCTCCAGGGAGCTGACGTGGCGCCTGTGCGCCCTCGCCGCCGCGCTGCTGTGCGCGGGATGCAAGGAGAAGCTCGAGTCCATCGATCTGCCCGGCCTCGACCTGCCCGGCCTCCATGGGCCTGACACCGGCGCTGCCGCCGCGCCGGCGAGCGCCGCCCCGCGAGCCCAGAGCCCCCCGCGCGCCGTCGCCGCCACCAGCGCCGCCCCGCGCGCCGCCGCGGCGGGCGCGCCGTCGCTCGACTGCGACGAGCTGCCGTCGGAGGAGGAGGAGCGGCGCGCGCAGCTGCCGCCCCTGACGGCGCTCGGGAAGGCCGTGCCCGTGGAGCCGTGGACCCCGCCGCCGTACGAGGTGCTGCCGGGCGTGATGCTCCCCGCGAAGATCGCCGCGAAGCTCGAGCAGATCGACCGGGAGTACGCGCGGCGCACGCGCGAGCACCTCGTGATCACGAGCGGGACACGCGACGCGAACCGACAGGCCAGGGCGATGTTCACGAAGCTCAGGCTCGGCGAGGATCTCCTCAAGCTCTACCGGAACAAGGCGGCGATCCTGGAGATCAAGAGGGCGTACAAGGCGCGCTCGGGCAAACCGCCGGAGCAGGTGGTCGCCGCCATGGAGGCCGTGATCCAGGACCAGATCGACCGGGGGATCTACGTCTCTGCGCACCTGCGCCGAGGCGCCGTGGACGTGCGCAACAGGACCATGTCGCCAAAGGAGAAGCGCGCGTTCCTCGAGAGCACCGCGGAGGTCGGGGGCGTCCTGGTCATCGAGGAGACGACGCCCGCGCACTACCACCTGCAGATCGACTGACAGGCAGGTTCACGACGAGCACTCGAGATCACCTGAGCGCGGGCGCGCGGCGGCGCCGAGCCTGCGCTCGCCTCGTCGATCGGCCGGCCGCGCGGCTCACAGACCGGCGATCGGGCCGCTCGCCGGGTCGCCGTACTTCGACAGCTCGACGCCGAAATAGTTGATGATCGAGCAATGGAGCCCGCCGGTAGGCGCGTTGTTCGCGCGGACGGCGCGGCCTGTCTGGAAGCCCCCCACGTGTCCGGCCAGCATGATGGGCATGTTCTTCCGACCGTGGGAGTCGCCGTCGCCGTTCTCGGACGTGTAGAGCACGAGCGACTCGTCGAGGAGGTTGCCTGTCGCCGTGGTGGCGGCCTTCATCGCGTTGAGCAGGTAGGCGAAGCGGCGCACCTTGAACCGCGAGGTCTGGACGACGCGGGCGTTGGCGATGCGCATCGCCTCCGCCTGCGGCAGGCCGTCGAGATCGGTCGCGCGATCGCGGTCGCCGAGCTTGTGCGAGATGAAGTGGTCGCTCCAGTCCCCCACGCCGTCGGGCAGATCGTAGCCGGCGAAATCGAGGCCCCAGCTGTTCGAGTACTGCAGGACGAGCACCCGCGTCAGGTCGCAGGTGAGCGCGAGCAGCCCGAGATCGATCATCTGCTTGAACTTGCCGTGCAGGTCGAGCCCCCGCGGGGGCTCGCCGGGGACGGTGCAGCTCGACTGGGTCGTGGACTGGATCTGCTTCTCCAGCTCGAACACCGACTCGAGGTGCTGCTCCACGCGCGCCCGGTCCGCCGCGCCGAGGCGCTGGTTCAGCCGCCTTGCGTCCTCTCTCACCCAGTCGAGGACGCTGGCGCGGCGCCGCCGGATGTCGTCCATCCCCTCGCTCGGGTCGCCCAGGTTGCTGAAGAGCGTGTCGAACAGGCGGGCCGGGTCGCGGAAGGCGTCCTCGACCTGACCGCCGTCCCGGAACGAGGTGAAGCCCTGCGTGACCGCCGTGTCGCCCGTGGGCGACACGTTGATGCTGCGGTAAGGGGTCTCGGCCGCGATGTGATCGGCCAGGTACTGGTCGAGCGTGGCCTTGCGCGGGACGGACTGTCCGCCGCCGTCGGTGTGGGCGCAGAGCGCCATCGCCGGGCTGTGGATCTCGGAGCAGATGACCTGGTGGTCGACGTCGGACACCATCGTGACATCGCTCCAGATGGGATCGCCCGCCGGCCACTCGCGCTCGGCGGCGAAGCCCTTCATGTCCACGAGGGCCGGCGTCAGCCCCTCGGCCGAGAGCGGCCCCGCCGTGCGCGGGTGCCACGCGCCGGGGTCGGTGCCGTTGGGAACGAAGAAGGCCACGAAGCGCTTCGGATCCGCCGGCGCGGCGCTGGCGCGCTGCGGCCGCATCGCGTCGAGGAACGGCAAGGCGACCGCGACGCCGGCGCCGCGGAGCAGAGCTCTTCTCGAGATCTTCACTGGCGACACTCCTCTTCCATCATCGGTCGGACGGGTTGCGAGCACATCACTCTGGCGCCCTTCGCAGCCGGAACGCCGGAGACTGCACGATGGCGGTCAGGAAGGAGCGGAACCGGTTGCCGTCCTGCGCGAAGCTCTCCGCGGCGGCGTCGATGGCGCAGCGGTCCTCGACCGCCGGCTCGCGTCCCTGGGTGTACGTGAACAGCTTCTCCGCGACGCACGCGGCCAGCTTCGGGCTCTGCCGGAGCTCCGCCGCCAGGGCAGCGAGGGAGTCGAACGACTCGTTGGCTGCGCCCTGGAGGCGCGGCTCGAGCCCGAACTCGTCGATAGCGATGCTCCCGTCGTATCGCCCCTGCTTGTCGTACTGGGCGAACCCGACGCCGATCGGATCGATGCGCGCGTGGCAGCCGGCGCACCCCGCCTGGGTGTTGCGCTTCTTGACGACCTCGAGGTAGCTCAGCCCGGCGAGCTCGCTCTCCAGCTCCTCGAGGAGCCCGGCGGGGATATGGATCTTCTCGCAGAGAAAGGCCTGCCGGAGCCACTGGCCGCGCACGGAGATGAGGTCGCCGTCGTTCTTGGCGCTGATCAGGCTGGCGTGCGTGAGCAGCCCGGTGTTCGCCCGGTGGTGGTCGTCCGGAAACTCCACGCGCGTCATGCCGTCGTCCGGCGCCTCCATGCCATAGAACTTCGCGAGCGCCGGGCTGATGTACGTGTGATTCGCGGTGAGCGCGTCGAAGAAGTCGACGCCCGGGGTGAAGGCGTGCTCGTCGAGGAGGAGCTCGCTCTCGGTGATCATGTCCCCCAGGAGGGCGGGCGTCGACGCGTCCGGGTTGGCCGGCGGGCGGAGCTGCTCGAACGTCAGCCACTGCTTGAAGAAGGCGTTGTAAAAGCGCGGAGTCCGCTCGTCTTCGACCATCTCCTCCGCGACCGCGAGGAGCCCCTTGGGGGTGTCGAGCTCGCCGGCCTCTGCCTGCGACAGGAGCTCTGCGCTCGGGGACCGACCCCACAGCGTGAACGACAGCCGGGAGGCGAGCTCGAGCGGCGACAGGGGCGACGTCTCCGCGCCGGTCGCGCCGACCTCGATCCGGAACAGGAAGCTGGGCGAGGTGAGCAGCGCCTCGATGACGAAGCGAAACGCGTCCGCCCTGTCCTGCGCGACCTCGCTCGCCCGCCCGACCAGGTCGCTCACCTCCTCGGAGGACAAGGGCCTTCGATACGCGAGCTTGCCGAAGCGCTGCACGAAGCGCTCGAGGCAATCGGAGGCCTCCGGCTCGCAGCCGAGCACCGAGGCCCGGCGCGCCTCGTCGGCCATGAGCTCCTGCCCGAGCGCCTCCGCCGTCCCCAGGTAGGCCCGAAGGTGCTGATCCGACACGTTCTGGAGGGCGGCGATCGTCCGGAATCCGCCCTGACCGGTATCTTCCGGAATACTGTCCACAACGGGCGGCTCGGCGAGCTCGAACAGGTCCTGGAGCGTCAGCTGGTACTCGAGCCGGGACAGGCGGCGCAGGACGCTGGGGCTCGTTCGAGCGACACTGCAGTCTTGCGCTGTGGGCTGCCCCGTGACGGGGTCGATCGGCGTGCCGTCGTCCGAGCTGCCGTCGCCGAGCTGCCCGGTACAGGCAACCGCCGTCAGGCAGAAGAGCGCCATCGCAGATGCGCCCGCCGCGAGGGAACGCCGGTGAAACGGTACCGATCGAGCGGTGTCGGGCGGCATTGTCTTGCTCATGGAGTGACCAGCCATTCAGGTGGAGCGCACCTGACGCACGCCGAGGCATTCCGGCGATGCGCCACGTCGTGGTCTGAGGCGAACTTTTGAAGCAAGGCGGAACGTGCGCGCCCCGGCGTCAGCTCGGGGCAGGGGCTACATTCCCATAGCACGCTCTTCTGATCACCGCATGGCGCGGATCGCTGGCTGCCACTCTGCTGGCTCGCGTCGAGACAGCGGCGCGCGGCGGAGCACGAGGAGCCCGGCAGAGAACAGCACGTCGGCATGGCGACCGAATCCTACCGTTGCTGTACAAATCAGCTCACCGGGCTTAGCCGATATCCAAGATCACTCCTTGCCTCGGCGAGAACTCGATGACGTACGCTCCACGGCACGGGTGGCCCTGTTTGCCCCGGAGTGATGCACATGAAGGCGGGAAGATCCTTGATCTTTTCGTCCCGCCTTCCCGCCTTCATGTTCAAATCCGGCCACCACCAGCTCAGCTGCCCTTGAGGCACCGTCTCCGGTCCCGGCCGGCGCGCTGCGCGTGCTCTGAAACGGGCCTTTCGCCGCTCAGCGCGACGAGCTGCCCGCCGCCGGGATCGCCGTCCTCGGCCCCGGGCCCGACCGCGCGCCTCCCTTGATGCGCGCCTCGGTCACGACCTCGTCCCACTGCGCGTCGTAGCCCTCGAAGTGGACCCGGTAGGAGCCACGGGCGACGACGCCGGTGACGATCGCCGGCTTGTACGACCCCTTCCACTCGACCTCGATGCGGTCGCCGACCTTCCGCGCGCCGGCGTCGCCGGAGGCGCGCTGCTCCTCCTCGCGGAGACGCCGCGCGCTCCCCTCGTGCAGGCACTGCTCGCGGTGGCAGGCGAGGCCGGAGGCGCAGTCGTCGTCAGCGCGGCACGGAGACCCGAGCGGCGCCTTCTTGCCGCAGGCAGCGAGCGCCGCGGGCAAGGAGGCCACGATCACGAGCGCCCTCAGGAAGGTAACGGCTCGAACACGCACGACACGGCATCCCAGCAGAGCGGCCGCTGCCCGACAACAGGGATCTCGACGCCTGTGACGGGCATTGCCTCCTCTCCACCCGGCCCCCAGCGCCCGGGGCGCACACGGCAGCCTCCCTGGCGCCTCGGATCGCTGCCTTGAGCACGCCGCAGCCCCGCCCGCGACGCCTCGCTTCGCCGCCCCCGGCGAGCCGCGCCCCTGTCAGCGGGGCCGCCCTCTGCTATGGTCGCCCCCGCCGTGCGTCTGCTCGCCGCCCTCGCGCCCGTGGCCCTGCTCCTCGCGGCGCCGCCGCTCCTGGGCTGCGGCGGCGCCCCCGCGACGGACGCGGGCGTGTGCGCGGGCGCGGGCGTCTGCGGCGCCCGCTTCTGCGTCGCGGGGCGCTGCCGGCCGCCGAGCGCCCTCCCCTCGCCCATCGACGCGCGCCGCGTGCTGCTCCGGCCGGCGGACCTGGCCGTGATCGCGGAGGACGGCGACGCCGCGGCCACGCCCGGCGTCCCCGACGCGATCGCGCTCGGGCGCGCCGGGACCGGCGACGTCGTGCTGCTGCTCCGGTTCACGCCGACCTTCGGCGTCGACGCCGACATCGCGAGCGCCTTCGTCCTGCTGGAGCCAGCGCCGCTGGCGCCGCCCGCCGAGCACGCGGTCACCCTGGAGGTGGCGCGCATCCTCGAGCCGTGGCGCTCCGAGACGGCCACGTGGGGCCGGCAGCCGCGCCTGTCGATCCCGGAAACCGCCGCCATCGTGCGGCGCCGCCCGGCGACGCCGCTGCGGATCGACGTCACCTCGCTCGTGCGCGACTGGGCCAGGCGGCGCAAGGACGACCACGGCATCGCCCTCCTCGCGCCGGGCAAAGACGCCGTCGGGGCAGCCTACTCGATGGGCATCTCCCAGGGCGCCGGCCCCCTCCTCGAGGTGTACGTACGGTGAGCACCGGCCAGGACGACGAGGGCGACGAGGACGACGACCTCGGCGCGCGGAACTCGCTCCCCCTCCCCCTCATCCGCCACGACGGCGGCTGGCGGAGGCCCTCCACGCCCAGCACCCCGCCCGGCGCATCGCCCACGCCAGGCGCACCGCCCGCGTCCGGCGCACCGCTCACCCCCGGCGCACCGCCCGCGTCCGGCGCACCGCTCACCCCCGGCGCACCGCCCTTCGCGCGCGGCGCCCTCGCGCGCGGCCTCCACGATGACGACGACGAGCCCGCCGTCACCCAGCGCTCGACGGCGAGCGTGCGCCCGTTCCCGCTCCTCCGCGCCGCGCCGCCGGCGCCCGAGGAGGCCCCGCCGCCCGCGCTGCTCCGGGTGAGCGACCTGCGCGTCTCGTTCACCGCCGACGGCCGCGTCACCCGCGCCCTCGACGGCGTGTCGTTCACGGTGCCGCGCGGGCGCACCGTCGCGCTCGTCGGCGAGTCGGGGTGCGGCAAGACGGTGACCGCGCTCAGCATCCTGCGGCTGCTGCCCGCGCCCTACGCGGCCATCGACGGCGGCGCGATCGAGCTCGAGGGCCAGGACCTCCTCGCGCTGAGCGAGCGCGAGATGCGCGCCGTGCGCGGCGGGAAGATCGGCATGATCTTCCAGGAGCCGATGACCTCGCTGAACCCCGTCTACACGGTCAGCGCCCAGATCGCCGAGGCCGTCCGGCTGCACCTGCCCATGTCCCGCGGCGCCGCCCGGCTCTACGCGGTGAGCCTCCTGCGCAAGGTCGGCTTCCCCGAGCCCGAGGTGCGCGCGAACAGCTACCCGCACGAGCTGTCCGGCGGGATGCGCCAGCGCGTCATGATCGCGATGGCCCTCGCGGCAGGGCCCTCGCTGCTCATCGCCGACGAGCCGACCACCGCGCTCGACATGACCACGCAAGCGCAGATCCTGGACCTCCTCGATCGGCTCAAGGCCGAGACGTCGATGAGCCTCCTGCTCATCGCGCACGACCTCGCGGTGGTCGGCGAGCTCGCGGACGAGATCGTGGTCCTCTACGCCGGCGTCGTCGTGGAGCGAGGGCCGGCGCGCAACGTGCTCGCGGCGCCGTCGCACCCGTACACGCGCTCGCTCCTCAGGAGCGTCCCGGCGCGCGGGTTCCGCCCGCCCCGCGTGCGCGGCCAGCGGGCGCTGCGCCTGCCGACCATCCCGGGCGGGCTCCCCGATCTGCGCGATCCGCCCCGCGGCTGCCGCTTCAGCGACCGCTGCGACGCCGTGTTCGATCGCTGCCTCGTGGAGGCGCCGGACATGTACGCCGTCCCGCCCGGCGCGGGGCAGCACGCGGCGCGGTGTTTTCTCCTCACAGGCCCGGGGCGCGCGGGCGACGAGGGCGCCGCGTGACGCGCGACCGCGGCCTCCCGCCGCCCGCCAGCGGCTCCCCGTCGCCCGGCCCGAGCGACGGCGCCGGCGCGGCGCGCCCGGACAGCATGCGCCCGGACAGCATGCGCCCGGACAGCGGCCTCCCAGAGAGCATGCGCTTCGACAGCGCGCGGGGCGAGCGGCCGCTCGTCCTGGCCGAGGGGCTCTCGAAGCTGTACCCGGTGCAGCGCGGCCCCTTCGTGAAGCCGGCCTTCGTGCAGGCGGTCGACGGGGTGAGCTTCCACATCCACCGCGGCGAGACGCTCGGCCTGGTCGGCGAGTCGGGCTCGGGCAAGAGCACCCTCGGGCGCCTCGCGATCCGGCTCATCGAGCCCACGGTCGGCCGCGTCTTCTTCGACGGCGTGGACCTCACCGCCCTCTCGGCTCGCGCGCTCAGGACCATGCGCCGGCGGATGCAGATCGTCTTCCAGGACCCGTATGGCTCGCTCAATCCGCGCATGACGCTGCGCGAGATCGTCGGCGAGGGCATCGTGATCCACCGCCTCGCGCGGAGCCGCGACGAGGAGACCGCGATGGTCGAGGGCGTGTTCCAGAAGGTCGGGCTGCGGCCGGACATGATGGGGCGCTTCCCCCACGAGCTCTCCGGCGGGCAGCGGCAGCGGGTCGCGATCGCCAGGGCGCTCGCGGTCCGCCCGGATTTCATCGTCTGCGACGAGCCCGTGAGCGCGCTCGACCTCTCGGTCCAGGCCCAGATCGTCAACCTGCTCGAGGAGCTCCAGGACGAGCTCTCGCTCGGCCTCCTGTTCATCTCGCACGACCTCCGCGTCATCCAGCACGTGAGCCACCGCGTCGCCGTGATGTACCTCGGCCGGATCGTGGAGATCGGCCCGGCGCAGGGCGTGGCCGAGCGGCAGCACCACCCGTACACGCGCGCGCTCTTCGAGGCGACGCCGTCGATCGAGCGAGGGGGCAAGGCGCGCCGCCTGCTGCCGGGCGCGCCGGCGAGCGCCATCAACCCGCCCGAGGGCTGCGTGTTCCACCCGCGCTGCCGGAAGGCGGAAGAGGGCAAGTGCGATGTCGAGATCCCGCCGCTCGAGGAGCTCGTCCCCGGGAGCGGCCACCGCGTGGCGTGCTGGTACCCCGAGGGGGAGTGACCGCGGCGCCGGCGCGTGCCTGATGGGATGTAACGGAGCGGGCGGAGTCGCGCGTACGGGAAGCAGAACGCGCGAGATAGAGATATATATATCACGGAGACACAGAGGAGATGAAGAACAGGCACTCTGTGCTTCCGTGCGCCTCCGTGGCTCGGCTCTCGCGCTTTCTGCTAAGGTCCGCGCACCATGCACGCCTGGCGCGGACACTCCTTCGGCTCCCCCGAGATCCTTGTCTGGGAAGAGGTGGACGACCCGCCGCTCGCCGCGGGGGAGGCCCGGATCGAGGTCGCCGCCTCCGCGATCAACTTCCCCGACGTGCTCTTCACGGCAGGCGCCCATCAGGTCAAGCCGACTCCGCCGTTCATCCCCGGCTTCGAGGTCGCCGGCGTCGTCGTCGAGAGCCGCGAGCCGTCACTGCCGCCGGGCACCCGCGTGGCCGCGACGCTGCCCGGCTCGGGAGGGTACGCGACCCACGTGATCGCAGGCCCGCGCACGACGTACACGCTCCCCGACGGCATGCCGTTCGAGGACGCGGCGGCGCTGACCATCACGTACCAGACAGGCTATCTCGCGCTGCACCGCCGCGCCGGCATCAAGCCCGGCGACACGGTCCTCGTGCACGCCGGCGCAGGCGGCGTCGGCAGCGCGGCGATCCAGCTCGCCAAGGCGGCCGGCGCGACCGTCATCGCGACCGCCGGCGGAAAGGAGAAGGGGGCGGTCTGCCGCGCGCTCGGGGCAGACGTCGCGATCGACTACCGGCACGAGGACTTCGTCGCCATCGTCAAGGAGCGGACCTCGGGCCGAGGGGCCGATATCATCTTCGACCCCGTCGGCGGAGACGTCTTTGACCAGTCCACCAGGTGCGTCGCCTTCGAGGGCCGCATCGTGGTGATCGGCTTCGCCTCAGGCCGCTTCCCCGCGGCGCGCGCAAACCACCTGCTCGTCAAGAACTACGCGGTCATCGGCCTCTACTGGGGCACCTACAGCCGCGCCGAGCCCGCCGTGACGCGGGGCGCGCAGGACGCGCTCTATGCGATGTATGGAAGGGGCGCGATCAAGCCGCTCGTCTCCGCCGCGCTGCCGATGGCGGACGCGAAGGCCGCCATGACGGCGGTCGCGTCCCGCGCGACCACCGGCAAGGTGGTGCTCACCACGCAGCGATGAGGGGCGCCGCCGCTCGAGCGAGCGGCGGCGGCACGGAAGAAGGGCTCAGTTGCAGGCGGTCCCGGTGGACGCCTCGGCGAGCGTGCCGAGCGTGTCCTGGTCCTTCGTGGTCAGGCCGAAGCCGTAGGGGAACTGCGCCGTCTTGCCGTCGTTGCGGTTGACGAGCTGGCACTCGCTCCCGGGCCAGGAGAACGAGAGCTTGCCCTGGAACTCGTGCGCACCGAACAGCACGTCGGCCACGCCGCCGCCCTCGGAGCCCGGGAGCCACGCCGCCACGAACGCGCTGGAGAGGTTCAGCTCCTTGTTCACGTAGAGCGGGCGGCCCGACAGGAAGACCGTCACGATCGGCAGCGCCGGCGCGGCCGTACGGATGGCCTGGAGCACCTGGAGGTCCTCCGGGTGGAAGCGCGCGTGCTCCAGCGTCTTCGCGTGCTCGATGTTGTCATCGGCGTCCTTCCCGGACTGGATATCGCCCTTCATCTCCGCGTAGGGGGTCTCGCCGATCACCACGATCGCCGCGTCGAAGCTCCCCGACGAGGCGGCGGCGCCATTGGCGCTCAGCATCGCCTGGCCGCCGCCCGCCGACACGAGCGCCTGGATCCCCGCGTAGATGGACGTGGCGCCCGGGAAGTCGGCGTTCGAGTTCTCCGTGCCCTGCCACGTCCGCGACCACCCGCCGGTCTGGTTCGAGAGGTTGTCCGCGGACTTGCCCGCGACGAGCACCTTCGCCGACGGAGCGAGGGGGAGCACCGAGCCCGCGTTCTTCAGGAGCACGAGCGACTTCCTGACCGCCTCGCGCGCGAGCGTGCGGTGCTCCGCGGCGCCGAGCACCGACTGCTCCCCCGCGAACATCCGCTCCGACGGGGCGCCCTTCGTCTTCTTCGGGCCGAGGAGGCCGGCCCGCATCTTGACGCGCAGGATCCTCGTCACGGCGTCGTCGACCCGCTCCATCTTGATCTGGCCGGACTTCGCCTGAGCGAGGGTGTTCGTGTAGAACGCCTTCCAGGCGGTCGGGACCATGATCATGTCCACACCGGCGTTGATCGAGGCCGCGCACGAGTCGTCCGTGCAGCCGCTCACCTGCCCATGACCGTTCCAGTCGCCGATGACGAAGCCGTCGAATTGGAACTTGTCCTTCAGCACGCCGGTGAGCAGATCGCCCTTGCCGTGCATCTTGTCGCCGCGCACGCGGTTGTACGACGCCATGACCGTCTGCGCGCCCGCCGGGATGGCGGACATGTACCCCTGACCGTGGATCTCGCACAGCTCGGTGTCGGACCCGAGGTAGTTTCCCTGGTCATCGCCCTTGTCGGTGCCGCCGTCGCCGATGAAATGCTTGGCCGTCGCGATGACGCGCGCAGCACCGAAGAGATCCGGGCTGTTCGCGGCGCCCTGGATGCCTTGCACGACCCGGCCGGCGTAGGCGTTCACGATCTGCGGATCCTCCGAGTAGCCCTCGTACGTGCGGCCCCACCGGTCGTCACGGACAGTCGCGAGCGTCGGCGCGAAGGTCCAGTCGAGCCCCGTGGCGACGACCTCCTTGGCCGTCGCGGCGCCGATGCGCTCGAGCAGCGCAGGATCGTTCGCCGCGCCCAGGCCGATGTTGTGCGGGAAGAGCGTGGCGCCGCGGACATTGTTGTTCCCGTGCACCGCGTCGATGCCCCAGATGATCGGGATGCCCGCGCGGCCACCGGACGTGTCCACCGAGGCCTTGTAGAAGGCATCGGCGCGCGCGACCCAGTCCGCCGCCGACGCGCTCTTGCTGCCGCCCGGCCAGGAGCCGCCGCCGTTGAGCACGGAGCCGATGTTGTACTGCTTGACCTCTTCCGGCGTGATGTAGCCGATCTCGGCCTGCACCATCTGGCCGACCTTCTCCTCGAGGGTCATCCGGCCGAGGAGCTCGGCGACGGCCGCCTCGATGGCCGGATCCTTCGCGATCGCGCTCTCTACCTCGGGCCAGCCGCCGTCGCAGGGCAGGAGACCCACGCTGTCGCCGGCGCCGCTGCCGCTGCCGCCGCCGCCGGTGCTGTCGCCCGCGCCGCTTCCATTGCCGCCGGTGCTGTCACCGGCGCCGCTGCCGTTGCCGCCGGTGCCGGTGCCGGTGCCGGTGCCGGCGCCGCTGCCGCTGCCGCTGCCGCTACCGCTGCCGGCGCCCGCTCCGGTCGATGAGCTGCTCGGATTGTTGGACGTGTCGTCCCCGCAGGCGGCCGGCGCGAGGACAACCGTCGCCGCCATGATCCATGTCGCATACCGTGTGAGGCGCATAGGTGCTCCCCTCTCTATGTCAATGAGATGAAGGATGGGCTCTGAGGTGAACCGTGACAGTCAAGCAAAGCGTCGATCGGGATGAGCCCCGCGCGCCGTTCGCCCGCGAACGAATCGAGCAGGACGGCCGATAACAGGCCTCGTGCTCGGAGGCCCGGAGGTCACCCCCTGCTCCAGGCCGGTCGCCACGCGATGGGTGTAAGACAACATAAGACAGAATGGGAATGTTCTAATCCATGACTCCACCCGCACGCAAGCCCCCCTCACGCCGCGAACGATGGATCGATCGCCGTTTCGATGCGCGCGTCGCGTCGCAGCCATGAATTCGATCCTGGCGCGGCCCTCGCGGCGCGTCGGATGACACGGCGCGTCCTGGAACGCCCACCCGTTAACCATAGTCCGAGTCGCGCGGCAATACGCAAACCGGATGGCGCAGCGCGGTAATTCACCCGTGGCAGAACGCCACAACCGACGCAGAGGCCGCGGCCTGCCCCGCGACCCGGGGGGAAGAGCAATTTTTCGGAGGGTGGCCGCAGATTTGCAGCTCACGTAGATCGCGCAGATCGCGCAAGCCGCATTCCCTGGGAGATCCTGACGATGGCGAGACGTCATTGCAAAGGGGTCAATGAAGAGTTCACGCAGTGTGTGATCTTCGACGGGAACACGAAGGACGCAAATATCATCGGGGTCGAGTACATCCTCTCCGAGCCGATGTTCGAGGGTCTGCCCGAGGACGAGCTGAAGCGCTGGCACCCGCACAACTACGAGATCCTCTCAGGACAGCTGACGCTGCCCGGCGTCCCGTCGGTGGCCGAGAAGGCTGCGCTCAAGAGTTTCCAAACGCGACCGGGGCTCCGGAGAGCGTCCGGGCGAAGCAGCCGGACGCCACGCCATGAGGCGGCCGCCCGAGGTCGGCAGGGCGACGCGGCGTCATCGCAGGGCGAGCCACCAGCCGAGCCCGGGCGCCGCGATTCAGCGAAAGCGTAATCCGCCAAGGTGACAATGGCGAAATCTTGCATTCGCCGTCAGCGGCATTTACCCGCGAGGCGGTACGTGCCTATTCTCCGCGCATGGTCTTTATTCCACGCACTTCGATCCGTCTCTTCATGACCACGGGCGCGCTGGTCCTGGCGCTCACCGCATGCGGTGACGACGATACAGGCACAATCACCGGCGGTACCGGCACCGGTGGTGAGGGCGGCGCTACCGG
Source organism: Sorangium sp. So ce1014 (assembly GCF_051521505.1). NCBI lineage: Bacteria > Pseudomonadati > Myxococcota > Polyangiales > Polyangiaceae > Sorangium > Sorangium sp. So ce1014. The sequence goes on along the minus strand of NZ_CP150356.1, from coordinate 11,706,580 downwards.
CACCGGTGGTGAGGGCGGCGCTACCGGCACCGGCGGCGAGGGCGGCGCTACCGGCACCGGTGGTGAGGGCGGCGCTACTGGCACCGGTGGTGAGGGCGGCGCTACCGGCGGCGAGGGCGGCGCTACCGGCACCGGCGGCGATCCCACGACGGGTACCGGCAGCGCGGGCGGCGATCCCACGACGACCACCACCGCCGGCGTCGGTGGCTCGGGCGGCGATCCCACCACGACGACCACCACGGTCGGCGTCGGCGGCTCGGGCGGCGATCCCACCACGGTCGGCGCGGGCGGCTCGGGCGGCGAGTCCTCCGCCGTCGCGGTCGGCGCAGGCGGCGCGGGCGGCGAGTCCTCCGCCGTCGCGGTCGGCGCGGTCGGCGCAGGCGGCGCGGGCGGCGAGTCCTCCGCCGTCGCGGTCGGCGCAGGCGGCGCGGGCGGCGAGTCCTCCGCCGTCGCGGTCGGCGCAGGCGGCGCGGGCGGTGAGTCCTCCGCCGTCGCGGTCGGCGCAGGCGGCGCGGGCGGTGAGTCCTCCGCCGTCGCGGTCGGCGCAGGCGGCGCGGGCGGCGACACGGGCGAGGGTGGCGCCGGCGGTGGCGCGGGCGGGGCAGGCGACGATGCCGTCCGATGGTCTGACGTGGAGCCAATCCTGCTGGCGAAGTGCTCGGAGTGCCACACCCGCACGACTCCCCCGCCGGCCAGCGACTTCGCGATCACCTACGTGTCCTCGCAGCTCATCGCAAACTCGCCCCCGTGCATCGTGGATGAATCGGGTGAGCCCGTGACGATGACGCAGGGTGCGTGCGCCATCCTCCGCATCAGCAGCGGCTCCATGCCGCGCAACCGCGGATGCACCGGCGACCCGGAGCTCGACGTCGAGAACCATGCCTGCCTGACGGCCGAGGAGCAGCAGACGCTCATCGACTGGATCGCGGACGGTCAGCTGGATTGACCCGGCCAGGCGCGGCGGCGACCACCGCGCCTCACGTCACCTCGGCGGCTCCAGGAGCGCACCGTCTCGATACGCCACGATGAGCCGCTCCAGGATCTCGATCTCCCGCACCAGCTCCTCCCCCTTCTCGGTGTCCCCCACCCGGCGCTCGGCGTCGTAGACCTCCACGTCCGAGATCTCGGGGATGATGTCCTCCCCCGCCTCCACCGCCTGCTCGACCGACGTGAAGTGGTGGTGCTGCGCCAGCCGCGCCCCGCTCGCCTCGAGCACGAGCGTGTACCCCTTGTCGCCGTAGGCCTCCGAGAACGCCCCGTCGATCGTCACCGCGCGGTGCGACGCCTTGATCGGCGACTCCCCCTGCTCGACCCGCACCGGCACGTGCCCGTTCACGATGAGCCCGCGCTCCTCGTCCAGGCCGAACTCGCGGCACACCCGGCTGCAGAAGCCAGCGTCGTGGATCAGGTGGAAATACGGGTTCTTCGTCTCCCTGTGCGTCCTCGCGTCGGCCACGAAATAAGACTCGAACGTCGTCATCCGGTCCTTGCCGAACATGGGCGAGAGCGGGCCGGTCCAGAGATACCAGAGCAGGTCGACGTCCTCCTGCGCGCCCGATCGGAAAGCCCGGCGCACCACGCGCTCCAGCGCGTCGAACAGCGCCCTGCCGCGGCGAGGCTCGCCGTCGACCACGAACGGGAGGAACGCGCCCTCGCCGTCCACCGGGACACAGCCGTGAAAGATGAGCGCCCGATCGCGCCGGAGCCACGTCGTCCCCTGCTGCACCATCCAGCGCATCCGGCGCGACAGGACAGGGCTCTTCACGAAGGACTCCTTGAGCAGCGCGACGCACGACGCCTCCTCCGGCGTGAGCGCGTACGGATCGGCGAAATCGACGGTCGGGAAGCGCGCGTCGAGGAGCGGGTACACCTCGCCGTCGATCGCCACCGTGCCCGCGCGCGGGTCGATGCGGTGAAGCAAGCACCGGTGATCGAGGGCAAGCTCCGGGCGCCGCCGGCAGAGCTGGCCCTCCAGCTTGAACTGCACGACCGCCATCGCCTTCTGCATCCGCGCCATGAGGAGCGGGTCGCGCAGCCCCTCGCCCCGCACCGCGAAGCGCTCCGCCGGGTCGTCGGCATAGACGGTGCGCGCGAGCCGGTCGATCGGGGCGACCGGGATGCCGAAGCCCTCTTCGAGCTGCTCGAGGCGCCCGTACCGGAGCGAGAGGCGGACCACGGTGGCGATGAGCGCCTCGTGGCCGAGGCTGGCGCCCATCCAGCTCACGTCGTGGTTGCCCCACGCGACCCGCGCGCGCGGCTGGCGCATCAGGTACTCGATCACCTTGTCCAGCCGGGGACCGCGATCGCCGAGATCGCCCGCCACGACGAGCTCGAAGACCGTCAGATTCCGGATGACGCGCGCCGTGGCGCGCAGGATCTCGATCTCGCGGCAATGCTGCACGAACGGGTCGATGAGCGCGTCGAGGTAGCCGCCCTCGCCGAGGGTGGCGCGCGCCGAGACGAGCTCGCGGAGCAGGCCGCGCATGTCGTCCGGGAACGCTTGCTCCACCTGGCGAAGCGTGTAGCGCAGCGACAGCTCGCGGATGACCTCGACCTCGCGCGCGAGCGTCCAGAGCAGGAAGGCCCGCCGCTCGGCCTCGCCGCCGGCCGCGACCCGCGCGTAGCTCTCGCGAGGATAGTAGATGACCGAGAGCAGCGCGCGCTTCTCGCCCGCCGTGAGCCGGTCGCCGAAGACCCGCTCGACAAGCGGCCGCAGGCTCCCCGAGGCGTTGTTGATGATGTGCTTCAGCTTCCTGTGCTCGCCGTGGACGTCGCTGACCACGTGCACCGTCCCCTTCGGAAGCGACAGGATCGCCCGCAGGTGGCCGATCTCGGAGAGCGCGGCCTCGGTCGTCGGATACCGGGCCGCGAGGGCGCGGAGGAGGGGCAGCTCCCGCGTGTCGAGCATGGCGCCGCAGCATAGAGCAAAGGCGCCGGCCGCCACATCAGGCGAGCGCGCTGTGGCGAAGCGCCGGCGCGAGCTCGCGCGGGCGCGCGGCGGGCACGGGCGGGCGCGCGGCGGGCACGGTTGATGAAGGCCACCGCGGCTGTGCAATGTTCGCTCTCTCCCGGGCCGGATGCGCCCGCGGCGCTGCGCACGGGCGAGGCGGCGCGCTCCGGCCGAGCGGCCGCGGCGGCGCTGATCACCTCCCTCCTGCTCGCCCCGGGGTGCGTCCGTGAGGCCGCGAAGCAGGCGACCCGCGGCACGCTCGAGGCGCTCGACCGCAGCGCGCAGGACCGGACCGCGCCCGCCGGAGGATCGGGCGAGGGGACGGCCGAGGGCGCGCGGGAACGCGAGCGGCCGCTCGTGGGGGCCATCGTCCACGACGCGGTCCGGGCGGGCGCGACGGAGATCGGGCGGCAGGCGGAGAGCCTGGAGCCGGTGATCGCGCAGACGAGCGAGGCGGTGAGCAGCGCCGTGGTCCAGGGCGCTCTCCAGCACGATCGGGCGCTCGTCACCCTCGTCGAGCAGGGCTCGGGCGCGGCGGCGAGGGCGGTGGCGCGCGAGGGGACGGCGCAGCTCGTGGAGCAACTCGCGGGCTGCCCCGCCGGCGACCCGGGCTGCTCGAGCGCCGCGATCGAGCGCGCGAGCCGCGCCGCCGCCACGGGATTCGCGGACGGCCTGGGGAGGGCGATCCAGCCCTGGGTCATCGGCCTCGCCTTCGGCGGGGGGTTCCTGCTCGCCGCGCTGATCGCCGTCGCCATCGCGGCCGTCGCGCGGCGGCACGAGCGCACCGCCGCGCACTGACCTGCGCGCTCACGGGCGAGCGCTCGCGGCGTCGCTGCCGGCCGGGCGCCGGCCGTACGCGCTCGCGACGCTCGCCGACGTCCTGCTCGCGGCCGGGAGGCGCGGCGAGGCGCTCGAGGAAGCGCGCCGGGCGGCGGAAATCCTGAGCGGGATCGGACAATTGGACGAGGGAGCGGCGCTGGTGCGGGGGGTCCACGCCGAGCGCTCTGGGCGGCCGGCGACCGGGAGGGGGCGCGGTCGGCGCAGGCGGAGGCGCGGCTCGGCGAGCGCGCGGCTCGGCCCCCGCGATTTTTTCAACGCTTCCGGCACAGGGCCGCCGAGCCGTTCGACATCGGCGAGGTGCAACCGGCCCAACGCCAGCTTGTTCGTGATGAGATGCTCGCGGGAGATCACCTGAATGGGTTGATCGTCGTCATGCTCCCACGACGAGGCATTCCGGACATGCGCACCCAATTTCCACGCAATCACTCCTCCGTCGCGATGCGCAGCACCTCTCCTTCGCGGCAAGCCCGTCGCATGGGGCCGTGACCCCCGCCCCCCTACGTGCGAGCGGACGCCCTCCATCCTCTTATTCATCCCGCTGCTACGCCGCCTCCGCTCAGGCCCTCACTCCCCACACCGCACAACCCCGAACGGGTCCACCCCGGCATCCGTAAACCACGTCCGTGCCTGCGCACGGCGGCTCACGCTGCTCCGGGAGACAGAGCCCCCTGGCCCTGCGTGGCAGCCATGGGCCGCGCTCTGCCCCTGCACACCAGCTCACGCAGTTCCGCGCTCGAGTCGCTGCGCGCGACATGCAGAGCACAAACACAAATCGGCCAGCCCGGGTGTCCGCAAATAGAACATAGGAGCCAGCCGCTTCTCCCCGGCGCCGCCATCTCGGGATGGCACCCGATCGTGGAGCGCTTTCTCTGCTGGCCCAGCCGGGAGGACCCATCCATGCCGTCGATGATCCATGAGGCCCTGCTGCACCTCTTCCGCAACCGGCCGGCGCTGGCGGCCGAGGTGCTCCGTGACACCCTGGGAGCGCCGGTACCGCGGTTCACCGAGGCGCGCGTCGAGCCGGCCGACCTGACCGAGATCGTCCCTGTGGAGCACCGCGCCGATCTCGTGGTGCTCCTGCTCGACGGCCGCCCCGTGCTCGCAATCGTGGTCGAGGCGCAGCTCGGTCGCGACCCTGATAAGGAGTACGCCTGGCCCTCGTATCTCGTGGCAGTTACGCGCGCGCTGCTGCCCTGGCGGCCGCTGCCGGGCTGGATCAGGAGCAGCAGGACCTGTACCTCGATGTGGTGCTATCCTCTCTGAACGAGGCAGCGAGACGGAGTCTGGAGGCGAAAATGAAGAGCGGGTACGAGTTCCAGAGCGAGTTCGCGCGCAGCTACGTAGCCAAGGGCCGGTTGGAGGGGCAGCGGGAGGGGCACGCGAAGGCCGTGTTGAAGGTGCTCGAAGCGCGCGGCCTGGAGGTCCCCCCGGAGGTCCGCGAGCGCGTCCTCGCAAGCACCGATATGCTCGAGCTCGACCGCTGGCTCCGCCGCGCCGTCGTCGTCGCCGACGCGAAAGCCCTCCTCGGCACCGATACCGGCGGCTCCTGACGTCCTGAACCCTTCCCTCCGCGCGACGGTGACGCGCGACGCTCGCTCGAGCGCAGCGCTGGATTGGCGGTCACGCCAGCTTTCGGCTGCGTTCCGTCGGCCCTACAAACAGCCCGGGGAGGCTCGACCATGACCAAGGCATCGCGCGCACCGCGCATCGACCTGAACACGGCAACGGAAGAAGAGCTCATGACGATCGAGGGCATCGACGGCGAGCGGGCTCGACTCCTCATCGAGCGCCGGACCGGGCGCGGTCCCTTCCGGAGCTGGCAGGACCTGCACCACGTGCCGGGCATCGACGGCGCGCTGCTCGGCAAGCTCCAGCGCGGCAGCTCGCTGGGCGGCGCGGCCGAGCCCTCGGCGGAGGCCGCCGCCGCCGGAGAGGCGGCCGAGGCGGCGGCAGGCTCCGCGAAGAGGCCACGCTCCTCGGGAGGCGGCGAGCTCGGCGATCCATCAGGGCTGGAGCAGATCATGGGGTTGATCCTGCTCGACAGGGCGGCCGCCGAGGCGTACCGCCTGGCGATCGACGTGTGCAAGACGCCGGAGATCAAGAAGCAGCTCGAAGGGTTCCGGGCAGATCACGAGCGGCACGAGCGCGAGCTCCTGGACGAGCTCGGCGCCGCGCCGACCGACGAGCCCGACGATCGTGGCCAGTGCATTCGCCGCTATACCGAGCTGTCGGCGCGCGAGGAGCGGACAGCGCTCGTCGCCATGCGCGCCAACGAGGAGCTCACGAACGATGCCTATGCCTCCGCGCTCATGAGCGATCTGCCGGACGAGGTCCGGCGGATGGTGGAGGCGAACTGGCAGGACGAGCGGCGCCATATCCGCTGGATCAACGAGGAGATCCGGACGCGCGGCTGGGAGCTCCCGGAGGTGCCGTCGACGCTGGCCGAGGCCGCCTGAGCGCGACGCCCCGGTGAGGAGGGCAATCGCTCGCGCCCCGGGACAGGTGGCCTGGCGGCGGGCCGATCCCCCCGAGCTCAAGGGGCCGCCGGACGGGGCAGGCCTCGCTTGTGGTGCCCGAGGCGGGCGGAGTAAGCTCGCGGGAGCTCGGCTGAGCTTGCGCGGGAATGGCCTCTCGAACCAAGGGAACGCGCGGCGGTGCACCTCCTCCCGGCGGCGTCATCGACACGGAGGAGGGGGTCGACGACCTGTACAGGAAGCCGATCGGCGACTTCACGCGCGCCCGGGACGAGCTCGCGAAGCGCCTGCGGCAAGCCGGGGACAAGGGCGCGTCCGATCGCGTGAAGGCGCTGCGGCGGCCGACGGCGGCGGCCTGGGCCTTGAACCAGCTCGCGCGCCGCTATCCGCAGCGCGTGGAGGGCCTGCTCGACGCGGGCGAGCGGCTGCGCGAGGCCCAGCGGGGGGCGCTCGCGCCGGGCGGCGCGCAGGGGCTGAGGGACGCGGGCCAGAAGCACCGCGCGATCGTGAACGAGCTCCTGCGCGCGGCGCCGGCGCTCTTTGCGGAGGGGGGCTATCGGGAGAAGGGCAATCCAATGGATCGCCTCCGGGACTCGCTGCTGGCGACCCCCACCGCGAGCCCATCGGATCTGGAGCTGCTCGCGCGGGGGCGGCTGTCGGGAGAGATCGAGCCGGGGGATCTCTCCGAGTTGCTCGGGCTGCTGCGAGGGCGGCCGTCCGGGAGGCCCGCCGAGGCCGAGGCGGACCGCGGGCGCAAGGGGCCGAAAGCAGAGACGCCGGCGCGACGCGGGGAGCGCGAGGGCAAGCAGCCGCCGAAGCGGCAGAAGAGAGCGGGGGAGGAGCGCGGGCGCGGGCGCGAGGAGCAGCGCGCGGCCGAGGAGCGCGAGCGCAAGGCGACGCTCGCCGCCGAGCGGCGTGAGCGAAAAGAGCGGCTCGCGGCGGAGCAGCGCCAGCAGAAGGCGCAGCTCGCGGCGGCGGAGAGGGAGCGGGATCAGGCGAGCCGCGACGCAGCGCGGGCTGCCAGGGAGGCGGATCGCTTGACGAAGGAGGCCGCCAGGATGAGCCGCGCCGCAGAGAAGGCCGAGGAGGCCGCCCGGGCCGCGAAGAAGCGCTCCGACGAAGCGGAGCGGAGGGCCGCGGAGGCGCAGCAGAAGGCGGCCGATGGCGCGGATCGCCTCGAAGCGGCGGAGGACAGGCTCGACAAGCTCGGGCGATGACCCGTCGTCAGGGCGGCCCGCTCACCCTGGGCGGCTCAGTCCCTCCTCGTCCGAGCACCGCTCCCCGGCACCGAGCTACCGCTTCTTTCGCGCCTTCGGTGGGACGGTTGGCTTGATATCGATGGTCGTGGCCCCCTGGCAGGGCACCTGCGCCGTCACACCTGCGCTGGCCCACTCGGGGAACTTCGTCTTCCCGGGACGGCCGACGCGTACGAAGAAGCGGCCGCAGCGCACCGTCAGCGGCACGTTGACATCCCCCGCGAACTTGCCCGTCACGTAGACGCCCCCCGGCTCGGGGAACCCCACCTTGAGCACGCCCTGCCCCTTGGGCAGCGTGGCGGGGTTGACCCCTGCCTTCGCCGCGGCCTCCTTCGCCGCGGCCTCCTTCGCCGCCGCGGCCTCCTTCGCCGCAGCCTCCTTCGCCGCCGCGGCCTCCTTCGCCGCAGCCTCCTTCGCCGCCGCGGCCTCCTTCGCCGCAGCCTCCTTCGCCGCCGCGGCCTCCTTCGCCGCCAGCTCCTTCGCCGCCGCGGCCTCCTTCGCCGCCAGCTCCTTCGCCGCCGCCGTCTCCTTCGCCGCCAGCTCCTTCGCCGCCGCCGTCTCCTTCGCCGCCGCCAGCTCCTTCGCGGAAGGCGCCTTCGCGCTCGGGGGCCGCTTCACGGGGGGCGGCGCGCTCGGCGCCGGCGCCGCCGCGGTGGCGACGGGCTCGACGATCTGCGTCGCCTGCTCCACCGACGCAGCGGCGGCCGGCGCGGGCCGCTCCCGCCGCGCGACGTAGATCCAGAGCGCCGCCACCACCGTCGCCGTGATCGCCGAGACCGCGATCGTCCCGACCGGCGACAGCGAGCGCGGCGCCTGCCACGCCAGCGTGGGCGAGCGCTGGCGCCGCATCGGCGCGCCCGCCGATGACGACTCCGCCGAGGGGCCGCGCAGGACCGCCGTGCTCGGGTACGGCACCCCGCCGGGCGGCGTCAGGCCCGAGGAGTCGTCCATGGGCACCGTCACCCCGGACGGCGTCAGGCCCGTCGTGCCCATGGGCACCATCACCCCGGACGGCGTCACCGGCGAGCCGGACGGCGGCTTCGGCGGCGGCGGCGCGAAGAACGGCGGCGTGAGATCCGCCGGAAGCGCCGGCGGCGGGCCGAAGCGGATCGCCTCCGGGATCGCAGAGATCGACGGCCCGAAGCGGACCGACACGGCGTCGGTGCCCGGGATCGTCGCGTCGTCCTCCTCGAACAGCGGCTCCACCTCGGGCAGCGTCGCCGGCCCGGCCCCCGCCGGCACCTCCTCGGCCGCCGCCGCGTCGCGCTCCGCCGCGCGCCGCGACGCCTCGTACAGCCGGCCGAACGTCTCGCGATCGGGCAGCGCGGGCTTCCGCCCCTCGACGCCCTTCATCCCGTCGCCCCTCACCACGACCGGGGTGGGCGGCGCCTGGTTCGCCGGCACCGGGATCGTGATCGGATCGGGCCCCGACGCGCGGGTCGTCGCCCGGCCGTCCTGCCGCGCAGACCCCGCCAGCGCCTCGGACGCCGCCGCCGAGGGAGGCGCGGTCTTCGCCTGCGCGCCGCCGGGCCGCAGCCTCGCGGCCACGCCGTCCCTCGCGGCCTGATCCTTCGCGAAGAGGTCCTTCGCGAGCCGCTTCGCCGCGTCGGCCGCGGGCCTCGCGGTCTGCCCTCCCTTGCCCTTGACCGGGATCGTCGGCCGCCGGTCCTCCTCGGGATCCGCGTCCTCGATCTCGATCGTCGCGTGCGCGGACTGCACGCGCGTCACGAGCTCGGCCTTCCCCTTCTCCGGACGGGCGACCTTCGCGAGCGCCTGCTCGATCTCCTGCGAGGTGATCTTCCGATCGTCCGGCGACGGCGCCAGGGCCGTGTCGAGCAGCGCCACGATCGGGCGCGGGATCTCGGGGCGGATCGACGCGATGCCGGGCGGCCTCGTGCCGTCCGCCGACGGCCGCCGCGCCGAGAGCAGCGACCAGAGCAGGAGCCCCACGCCGTAGATATCCGCCTTGACCGTGACGCGCTCGGCGCGCACCTGCTCGGGCGCCATGTAGCCCGGCGCCCCCTTCACCACGCCCGCGATCGTGTCCGGCGTGCGCCCGAGGATCTTGCCGATGCCGAAGCCGGTCAGGCGCACCTGCCCGTCCCACCCGATCACGATGTTCTCCGGGTGGAGGTTGCGATGAATGACCGGCGTGGGGCTGCCGTGCTCGTCGGTCGCGCCGTGCGCGTGCGAGAGCGCGGCGGCGATGCAGTGGACCAGGTAGTAGACCGCCGCGTCGGCGAGCTTCTGCTGCCGCGTCGCGAGGTGCTGGAGCAGCCGATTGAGGTTCACGCCCTCGACGTGCTCGAGCACGAGCACGAGCCGGCCGTCGTGCTCGAAGAAGTCGAACATCCGCACGATGGCCGGATGGTTCATCGACGCGCAGATCGACGCCTCGCGGGCGAGCTCGTCGGCGAACCGCGGATCGCCCTCGGCCGTATTCGGGACGAGCTTCAGCACGCAGACGCGGCGAAACCCGAGCGGGCCGTCCAGCCGCCCGAGATAGACGCTGGTGGGCCCAGAACCGGCCAGGCGCCGGAGGATCTTGTAGGCCCCAATCGTCTCGGGAGCGGGCTCCGTCGGAAACATCCGGGGCCGATCATACCCAAGCGCGGCGAAGCCCCCAAGCCAACGACCAACACGGAACACTTCGCGGCGCCGAGAGGCGTCTCCGGGCGCCTCGGTAAGACGCCCTGCTCCACGCGCCCTGTACGGTGCGTTGCCCTCCGGCTCGCCGGAGAGCGGGACAGCCGATCCGCAGAAACCCGAACAGCTGTGACGGATCACGGCGCACGGAGCGCCGCGCGGCCGCGGATCGGGGTCGCCCTTGCCCGGAGAGAGCTCACATGGAGGCGAGAAGACGGGAAATGTGGAAGATCATTGGTTTTTTCTTCCGCCTTCCCGCCTTCGGGTCCGGATCCGATCACCGCGCGGCCGCGCCTCCGTCCTTCGAGCGGCGCTGGGCCTGGGTTATAAGCCGCCGCGATGAAGCTCCGCGCCTTGCATCGGCTGCTCGCCGTCGTCCTCCTCGCCGGCTGCGAGGCCGCCGTCCCCCCGCCGCCGCCCGCGCCGCCTCCGCCCCCGTCGCCGAGCGCCGCCGCCTCGGCGCCCGCGCCCGCGCCCGCGCCGGCCGCGCCTGTGTCGCGGTTCCCGGCCGGGTGGCCTTACCCCGAGGGCGCGCCGCCGGTGCGGGGCCCGTCGATGGTCTCCAGCGACGCCGCGCTCGCCACGAAGGTGGGCGCGGACGTCCTCTCCTCGGGCGGCAACGCGGTCGACGCGGCGGTCGCGACGGCGTTCGCGCTCGCCGTTGTGCACCCGACGGCCGGCAACCTCGGAGGCGGCGGGTTCATGGTCGCGCGCCTCGGGGACAAGGAGCACGCGCTCGACTTCCGCGAGACCGCGCCGGCCAGGGCGACCCACGACATGTACCGGGGCAAGGACGGCAAGCCCACGGAGAGCTCCCGCGTCGGCCACCTCGCGGTCGGCGTGCCCGGCAGCGTGGCGGGGCTCTGGGAGGCGTACGACAAGCTCGGCTCCAAGAAGAAGACCTGGGCCGAGCTCATCGCGCCGTCGATCCGGCTCGCGAGGGAGGGCTTCCCGGTCGACGAGAACTTCGCGACCACGGTCAAGTCGGCGTCGAGCAAGCTCGCGCGCTTCCCGGCCTCGGTCGCGCTGTTCCTGCCGGGCGGCGCGCCCATCCAGGTCGGCGTGACGTGGAAATCGCCCGAGCTCGCGACGACGCTCGAGCGCATCGCCGAGAAGGGGCCCGCCGGCTTCTACGAGGGCAAGACCGCCGAGCTCCTCGTCGCCGAGATGCGGCGCGGCAAGGGCCTCATCACGGCCGCGGATCTCAAGGGCTACAAGGCGAAGTGGCGCGAGCCGGTCGTGTTCGAGTACCGCGGGCGCCGCGTCGCCTCGATGCCGCTCCCCTCGTCGGGCGGCCTCGCCCTCGCGATGATCGCGCACCAGCTCGAGGGGCTCGACGTCGCGAAGCTCGGCTGGCACTCGCCGTCGCACGTGCACGTGGTCGCCGAGGTGATGCGGCGCGTCTTCATCGCGCGCAACGAGATCCTCGGGGACCCCGACTTCGTGAAGAACCCGGTCGAGGAGCTGCTCTCGGTCGCGTGGGCGGAGAAGCAGCGCGCCACGATCGTGCCGGACCGCGCGACGCCGACCGACACGCTGACCGGCGGCGCGGCCGCCAAGGACTCGGGCGGCCGCGGCCCGCACACGACGCACTTCTCGGTGGTCGACGCGCAGGGCAACGCCGTCGCGCTGACGACGACGCTGAACGGCTGGTACGGCGCGGGGGTGACGGTGACGGGCGCGGGCTTCGTGCTGAACAACGAGATGGACGACTTCGCCGCCGTGCCCGGCACCGCGAACCAGTTCGGCCTCGTGCAGGGCGAGGCCAACTCCATCGCGCCCGGCAAGCGCATGCTCTCGTCGATGTCGCCCACGATCGTGTCGGGGAAGGACGGGCGCGTGGAGCTCGTGCTCGGCGCCGCGGGCGGCCCGACGATCCTCACGGCGGTCTTCCAGATCCTCTCCAACGTGGTCGATTTCGGCTTCGACGTGACCACGGCGGTCAACGCGCCGCGCTTCCACCACCAGGACTACCCCGACAAGCTGTTCGGCGAGAAGGGCGGCTTCCCCGACGAGCTGAAGAGCGCGCTCGGCGCGATGGGCCACACCCTCGACGAGCGCGGGCACATCGCCGACGCGCCGGCGATCGGCCGCGAGGGCGCGACCTTCGCGGGCGCACGGGAGCCGCGGCGGCCGGGCTCCGAGGCGGCGGCCGGGAAATAGCCGGCGGAGGCGACGGCCGTCCTCCCGCGGGATGTCCGAGGAGCCGATTGCCGCTCATCTCATCGCCTGTCGACGCGCGAGCTCGCCGCAAGCATCAGGACCTTCCCTAAGAAATTCCGTCCACCCTGATGTACCGTGCCGATCCTGGCACCGCGAGTGAGCTCAATGCATCGACGCTCTCGCATTGTGTGAAGCCGTTATCGCGTGAAGCGCAACGCCGTCGAGCGCGCCGTCGCCGCGGAGTGCCGTGCGCCCGCGCCTCGTGGACACGCAGACGTTGCATTCGCTCCAGGCGCTCGAACCGAGTCGCGCGCCGCTGTCGTGACGCGCGGCGTCTCGACAGCGGAGCCACGTGAAAGCGCAGGATCCGTGCGGTGGAGAACCGACGGTTCGACCTTGACACAACGCGCTCGTTTGGATTGCTTACGGTGATGCGCTCCGCCGCGCAGGGTCGCTCCTCCGGCGGTTCGCGCGTGCTTCCGACGACGCCGCCGATCTCAGCGCCCCCGAGGCGCTGCCGTGTCCCCGGGGCCTGCCTCTCGATACCGACCGAACCGCCGCGCCGAATCGATCGCCTTAATCATTCCAGGGGGTAGCTGTCATGGTGGAACTACTGAATCACGAGCTGCTTGACACGCTGCACGATGGAGCGCGCAGCAGCGTCTACCTCGGCCGGAAGAAGAGCACGGGCAAGATGTGCGTCATCAAGGTCGCCCGCAAGGGGGTCAATGGCACCCGCAACGTCGCGATTTTGAAGCGCCAGTACGAGATCACGCGGAACCTCGATCTGGAGGGGGTCATCAAGGTCTACGACCTCGAGGTCCGCCTCGATTACGCCGCGCTCATCATGGAGTACTTCGCGGGTCGCTCGCTGCGCGCGATCATCGACGAGAGCGGCAAGGGTCAGGGCGTCGGGCTCGTGCGGTCGGTCAGGATAGCGCTCCAGCTCGCGGACGCGCTCGGGGCCATCCACGAGCGGAACATCATCCACAAGGACATCAAGCCCAGCAACATCATCGTCGACAGCGACGTGACCACGGCGAAGCTCACGGACTTCTCCATCGCCTCGCTCCTGCCGGGGGAGCGCGCGGCGGCGGTCGACCCGTGGACGGCCGGCGAGGGCACGCTGCAATACATCTCGCCCGAGCAGACGGGCCGGATGAACCGCTCGATCGACTTTCGCTCGGACTATTATTCGCTCGGCGTCACGCTCTACGAGCTCACGACGAGGCGCCTCCCCTTCGAGACGACGGATCCGCTGGAGCTCGTGCACCATCACATCGCGAAGACGCCCGTCGCGCCGCACCTGATCCGGCCGGAGATCCCGGAGGCGCTCTCCGGGGTCATCATGAAGCTGCTCTCGAAGACCGCGGAGGAGCGGTATCAGAGCATCTTCGGCCTCAAGGCGGATCTCAGGGTCTGCCTCGACATGCTCGAGCACGGCGCGCCCGCGCTGGACTTCGTGCCCGGGAGGAAGGACAGGCCCACGAGGCTCCAGATATCGCAGCGGCTCTACGGCCGGCAGGAGGAGGTCGACACGCTCCTCTCGGCGTTCAGGAGCATCAGCAGCAGAGGGCCGGGCGCGGCCCAGGGCGGCCAGTCGGAGCTCGTCCTCGTGGCCGGCTACTCCGGCGTGGGCAAGTCGGCGGTCGTGAGCGAGATCCACAAGCCGATCGCGAAGCAGGGGGGCTACTTCGCCGCCGGCAAGTTCGACCAGTTCACGCGCAATGTCCCGTATTCGGCCGTGATCGCCGCGCTGCGGGAGATCGTCCGGCAGATCCTCACGGAGAGCAAGGAGGAGCTCGCCGACTGGAGGGCGAGGATCCTCGCGGCGGTCGCCCCGAACGGCCGGGTCATCGCCGAGGTGATCCCGGAGATCGAGCTCATCGTCGGCGAGCAGCCGCCCGTCCCGGCCCTGGGCTCGATGGAGACGCGGAACCGGTTCAACCTGACGTTCCGGAACTTCATCGGCGAGATCGCGCTGAAGACGCGGGCTCTCGTGCTGTTCCTCGACGATCTCCAGTGGGCCGACACGGGCTCATTGAACCTCATCAGCGTCCTCCTGGAGGACGCCGACATTCGCCATCTGCTGCTGCTCGGGTCGTACCGGGACAACGAGGTGGACGACGCGCACCCGCTCATGATGATGCTGAGCGCGCTCCGGGGGAGCGAGGCGCGCGTGCGCACGATCACGATGAGGCCGCTCGCGCCCGAGCACGTGAACCAGCTCGTGTCCGACACGCTCGGCGCGCCTGCGGAGGAGTGTCGGCCGCTCTCGGACATCATCTTCGCGAAGACGGCCGGCAATCCGTTCTTCACGATCCAGTACCTCGAGAGCGTCTCCCGCGGCGGTCACCTGCGCTTCAGCTCGGAGACGGGCGCCTGGCAGTGGAGCATCGCCGACATCGAGCGGATGGACGTCGCGGACAACGTCGTCGATCTGATGGTCCGGCGGATCCAGGGCCTGGGCGAGTCGACGCAGCGGGTCCTGAAGCTCGCCGCGTGCATCGGCAACCAGTTCGATCTGAAGATCCTCGCCCTCATCCACCGGGAGGACCGGCACACCACCGACGAGGACATCTGGCACGCGCTGGACGCGGGGCTCGTCGTGCCCATCGACGACGACTACAAGCTCGCGCGCTTCCTCGACGACGAGGACGGGGGCTCGGTCAGGCTCAAGTTCCTGCACGACCGCGTGCAGCAGGCGGCCTACAAGCTGCTCACGGAGCTGGAGCAGGAGACGATCCACCTCGAGCTCGGGCGGCTCCTGATCAGCGAGACGCCGATCGAGTCGATCGAGGAACGGATCTACGACATGGTGATGCACCTCAACATGGGGGCGCCGCTGATCGTGGACCGGCAAGAGCGCTGCGAGGCGGCGCTGCTCAACCTGAGGGCCGGCCAGAAGGCGAGGCGCTCCACGGCGTACGGCCCCGGGGTGCAGTGCCTCCGCGCAGCGGCGGCCTTCTTGCCGGAGGACGCGTGGGAGGCGAACCACGATCTGTCGCTCGCCATCTACACGGATCTCGTCGAGCTGGAGTACCTGACGATCAACTTCGAGCGCGCGGAAGCGTGCGCGAAGATCATCGAAGAGCGAGCCAGGGACGTGCTCGAGAAGATCCGGGTCTACGAGACGCGTATCCAGTTCTACATATCGCAGAGCCGCATGCAGGAAGCCATCGACGTCGCCTTGAGCGTGCTCGCGATGCTCGAGGTTCCGCTGTCCGAGGCACCGCCGGCCAACGTCGACGTGTCCCTCCTTGCGCAGCTGCCCCGGATGTCCAACAAGCGGATGCAGGCGGCGCTCCGGATCATGACGACCGTCAATCCGGCCGTGTACCTCGCCAGGCCGGACTTGCTGCCGACGAACGCGTTCACGATGGTCGACCTCTGCGTGCGGCATGGCAACTCGCCTCTCGCCGCGTTCGCTTACTCGATCTATGGCGTCATACAGTGCCTCATGAACAACACCGACCAGGCCTTCGAGCTCGGTCGGCTCGCGATAAAGCTGGCGCACGCCTTCGGCGCCATCGAGCTGGAATCCAGGATCCATGCCACCGTGCATGTCCTCATTCACCACTGGAAGCGGCATCTGCGGGAGACGCTGGATCCTCTGCTCCACGCCGTCCAGATCGGCTTGGAGACGGGGGACATCGAGTACGCTGCATATGGCTCGATATTCCATTCGACACATTCATTCTTCGCCGGCGAGGACCTTGCGACGACCGAGCTGCGGATGAAGAACTCGGTAGATCTATCTCTGAAGCTCAACAACCAGTACTCGCTGTATCAATGCAGCATCTGGAAGCAGCTCGTTCGCAGCCTCCGGGACCCATCAGCCGACAAGCTGCGCCTGGTCGGGGATAGCTTCGACGAGACGACGATGCTTCCACGCCTGGGCCAGAGCAGGACATCCATCATGTCACTGCACCTCGCAAAAGGCATCCTGCTGTACTACTTCGGCGACGCGCAGCAGGCTTACGCCTGCCTTCTCGCCGGCGAGGAGTACGAGGACGCCGTCGCGGGCATGGTCGCCGACCTCGAGTACAAGTTCTACCACTCGCTCGCGATCCTCGCCGCGCTCGATCACCTACCGGACGGGGAGCGAGAGGCCGCGCTCGCCAAGGTCGACGCATACCAGCGACGGCTCGAGATCTGGGCTCGATCTGCGCCCGACAACGTCCAGCACAAGTACGACCTCGTGAGCGCCGAGCTCGCGCGCGTGAAGCATGCGGTGGTCGAGGCGATGGACCTTTACGACCGTGCGATCGAAGGCGCTCGGAAGCATGGATACATGCAAGAAGAGGCGCTGGCGTGCGAGCGAGCGTCGTCGTTCTATCGAAAGATGGGCCGGCGCGAGATCTCTCAGCACTATATGACGCTGGCCTATCGCGGTTATGCGCTGTGGGGTGCGGACGCGAAGTGCCAGAGCCTCGTCTCCACGTTCCCTCAGCTCATCCTCGAGGGGACGCCCGACCCGCGGACGTCGATCACGGCGACGTCCACCCACGACGCCGCGGCCCTCGATCTGCTCAGCGCCATCAAGGCGTCGCAAGCCGTGGCGAGCGAGATCGTCCTGGAGAGGCTGCTGGAGAACCTGATGACGATCGTGCTGGAGAACGTCGGTGCGCAGTCCGGCGTGCTGACCCTGGCGCGCGGCGATGCGCTCTTCGTGGAGGCAGAAGGGACCGTCGAGCCGAAGCAGGTCAGCGTGCTCAAAGGCGCTCTTGTGAGCTCATTCAGCAAAGCACCGATCACGCTGATAAGCTATGTACAGCGCACGCTGAAGAGCGTGCTCCTGGACAACGCTGCGGATGACGCCAGGTTCGCGGCCGATCCATACATCCGGGAGCGGCGGCCGAAGTCGCTCATGTGCACACCGATCGTGCGCCAAGGCCGGCTGGTCGGCGTGCTCTATCTCGAGAACAATCTCTCGACCGGTGTTTTCACGAAAGATCGCTTGGAGCTCCTGGGGCTCATCTCGACGCAAATTGCGATCTCCATCGAGAACGCGAAGATGTACGAGGGGCTCGAGAAGGAGGTCTCCGCGCGCACCGAGGAGCTCCGGTTGTCCAACGAGCAGCTCCGCGCCGTCAACGACAGGCTGCAGGTGGAGCTCGCCGAGCGCGCCCTCCTGCAGGAAGAGCGCGTCCAGATGCAGGAAGAGATCATCCGGAGTCAACGGGATCGGCTGCTCGAGCTGTCGACCCCGTTCATCCCGATCACCGATGACATCATGGTGATGCCCATCATCGGGACCCTCGACGAGAAGCGGGCTGCGCAGATGATCGAGGCCGCGATGCAAGGCGTCGCGGCCAGCTCCGCGAAGGTCGTCATCGTCGACGTCACCGGCGTCAAGAGCGTGGACACGTGCGTGGCGAGCAGGCTGATGAACCTGGCCCACGCGGTGGGCCTGCTCGGGAGCCGGGCTATCCTGACCGGGCTCCGTCCCGCAGTAGCGCAGAGCCTCGTCGCGCTGGGGGTGGATCTCGGTTCGATAGAGACGCGGGCCAACCTCAAGGCGGGCATCGCCTATGCCATGAGGCGCACCACCGCGAGATTGCACGCGTGAAGGGCGCGAGCGCCTCCGGCTGGCGACCGGTGCCCGCCATCCGCCGGCGCTCGACGCTCCTCCCGCGCTCGCCGCCTCTCCGCGCGGCCCTGGGGCGGGCTACCTCTGGAGGCGACCCCCTTATCCGGCGTGCGCGTCGACCGCCGATAGCTCGGAGTAGCGGAGCGCTGCCAGCGCCCAGCGCTGATGGCCTGCGATCATGGCATCGGTCGCGTCGAGGTACTGACGGATCCCGCTGGTCGACCACAGCGAGAGCACCTTGTCCTTCACGTCCTGGTAGTAGGCGACCCGCTCGTCGTGCATGTGCCTGAGGCGCGCGGTGGCCTCCTCCAGCGAGACGCCTTCATTGTCTCGGAGCACGACGATCAGGTTGTGCACCTCGCCCGACCTCAGCTCCTTTTCGAGCGAGAAGTAGTCGTTCGTCCAGCACAGGATGTCATTGCAGATCTCGCGGACGCTCCGGAGCAACGGATGCTGCACGATCTCCAGGGGCAGCGGCTGATCGAGCATCAGCTCGATCAGGTCACAGTAGGGATAGACCGCTCCGCTGTAGCGTCTCATCATGACGTACTCCTCGAGGCGCGGAACCCTCCTGCGCATGCGGTTGTTCGCTTCCCACAGGTTGGCCTCGTAGTAGTACTGGAAATGAGAGAGCCAGCGGTTCAGGAAGAAATGGGGGTTACCGTCCCTGATCCTGTCGCGGATGTCGAGCAGCCCACGCGTCAGCGGGTCGTCCATGTCCGCCTGAGCATAACCGAAGAGCTCGCCCAGATATTTCTCGTTCAGCCTCGCGACTTCCTGAGGATCCGCGCTGAGCGCGCCCTCGTCGTAAGCATCGTCCAGCAGGAATAATACGGCGGTGAAGTCGGACGCCAGCTGCAGGATCTGCGCGTTCGCGGAAGGAAACACCCACCCCGCCAGGTGAGCGACGTTCGCTGCCTTGATGCGCCAGAGCGCACGTTCGTCGGGCGCCAGCCTCAGCCGGCGCACCCACTGAAGTGTGCGGCGCTCGGCGGCATCGACCAGGGGATGACATGACGCACGAAACGGATACTCGAAGCGGTCGGCTTCGTTTTTACTTACGACAACGCTGATTCGACCGGACGACATCATACACTCCAACGCAAACCTTGAATCTTCTGCTTCTGCTGTCCATCGGTGATGAGCCGCGCGCAGGCGACGATGTGATCAGGCGGGGATCACCTCGATCGGGAGCGTTATCGGGCAGCGGGTGTTGAGGACCGAGTTCCACTCGATCCGCTCGGCGCGGAGCTCGAAGCGACGACACCGCGGCAGGAGCTCCTCCAACACCACGCGGGCTTGCGTACGCGCCAGCAGCGCTCCAAGACAGAAGTGGGCGCCATGACCGAACGCCAGGCCGGTCTGCACGCGGCGCTCCGGGTCGAAGCGGTCCGGGTCTTGAAATCTGGTCTCGTCGCGCAGGCCCGAGCCCAGGAGCAGCGCCACGACCGAGTGCGCGGGGACGCGTACGCCCCCTATCTCCGCCTCTGCAAGGGTCAGCCGCATCGTGGCATGCACCGGCGGCTCGAAGCGGAGCACTTCCTCGACGAAGCGCGGGATGAGCGCTGGCTCTCCTCGCAGACGATCCATCCAGGCTGGGCGCTGCGCCAGGATCAACACCATATGGGTCATCAGCGATACCGTCGTCTCCATCCCTGCGACAACGAGCAGGAACAGGAGGGCGACAAGATCCTTGTCCGTGAGCGCGCTGTCGTTCACCTGAGACCGGAGCAGGTCGCTGACCAGGTCGTTCTCCATCTGACGACGCCGGCTGGCGAGCAGCTCCTGCATGTAGTGCTCCATCTGATCGATAGACTGGCGCACCGCGTTGATCCGCGTGTGTTGCTCCGGGGAGAGGCTGCCGACGCTGACCATGTCCGCCGTCCAGCGACTGAACTGCTCCTCGAGCGAGGGATCGAGGCCGATCAGCTGAGCGAGTAAGGTGATCTGCGCGCGACAAGCGACGTCAGGAAGGAAATCGACCACGCGCCGCTCCATCACTTCGTCGACGAGCCGCGCTGCCGTGGAGCGCATCCGCGGCTCCAGCGAGCTCACCGTGCCGGTGGTGAAGCCTCGGCCGATGAGGTTGCGCAGCTGGCTGTGCCGCGGCGGATCCGCGACGATCATGGAATCGGACAAGGGGTTATAGCGTTGCAGGAAAGGTGGTTCGGTGGCCATGCGCAGCCCCGCCGACGAGAACACCTGCGTGTTCTTCAGCGCCGCGACGATGTCGTCGTACCGGGTGACCACCCACATCCCGTTCGGGTCCACCTGGCACACGGGCGACTCGCGCCGCAGCGTCGCATAGAAGGGGTAAGGGTTCTCCCGCACGTCGGGGGCGAACAAGTTCAATCGATTCATTGCGCTCTTCCTGTAAGATGGGTTGGACAAGGCCGCAGCGCCACGGCGGCACACGTCGATCGACGTGCAGCGCCGCGCTGCCTCAGATGCCCTGATGGGCGACGCTATGGCGTTGGGTCGGCTCTCCCTGGAGAGCCGTCTGCCTGGCGCTGGAGAGAGCACGAATCGGACGCCGCAGGCCGCGTTTCCGCAATGCTCCGGCGCGTGGCCACCTGGGCGCATCTCTCGCCAGCAAGGCGCTGCGCAGCCGCCGCGCAGCCCGAGCCAATGGCTCGGTTCCCGCACGAAACGGCTGCGTTCCTCGGTCGTCGCCGCGCTCGCGATGATGCGAGCGCACGACTCACGATCGCCTGGACTGCTGCGAGGGCATCTCCCGGTGCATCATGAGACCAGAGCGAAGGAGAGAGCCGCTAGGCTCCCTTCATCGCTGCGGGCGTCCGATGGTTCATCCGTGCTCCTCCATCTGAGGACAGGATGGTATACCATGCGGACGAATGCGCAACTGTATTCTTTGTGCGGAAACTACCCACGACGTCCCTCGCGTGTTCGAAGCCTCGAGGATACCGAGTCTGCAGACGCGATGGTCGAGCCATGGCACACGACTCGTGTGAACAAAAATACATTCTTGGGCGACCGGCGCGCGTTCCAGCAGCGGGCGTCGAAGAGACCTACTGCACCTGGACGACACTGCAGTGGCCATTCGGTAGAGAGGCGGTGCGATGGGCGTACGGTGACCGCTGGAGGATCTGCATGAGATCTCGGGAGCGACTGTGCAGCAATGAAAGCTGGAGTCGCCGCGGGTTTCATCTCTGAATGCATGACGCCCGACCCGGACACGACGCCGCGGCGCGCCGGATGGAGCGAGCCTCAGCAACGAGAGAGCCCGAAGCATGCGTCGGATCGAACGCTCAGGGCTTTTCCCAGAGATGCTGACGGCGAAGTAGTTCACTGGCGATGTGACGTGCATTGCAGCGGGGCAGCACGGCGCGACGATGAGGCCGCTCGCTATGCAAGATGAACGCCTCGCTCCCGCCGGGCGCGATCATCGTTCCTGGACGAGGTCGCCGCGGCGGCCATGACGGGGGTCGCTCGACCCGCTGCGCCGCGGGCCGCGTCACGCGCCCTGCGTCGATGACGCGACGGCCCCCGGGACGTCGTGCGACGCCGCCGAGGCCGCGGCCCTCGGTAGCGGTCGGATTTCAACAGGCCGGCGGGACGGAGGGAGGAGGGCGGGAACGGGAGAGCATGGATCCCCCCGACTCCATGTGAATGATCACGAGGAGGGCGCGACCCAGACCGGCCCTCAGGCGGTGGTCTTCAGGCATGCGTAGAGCGCCGTCGCGAGCGCCTCGGCCCGCGCGTCGGTCGTGAGCGCGAGGATCATGCGGTTCGGGAGAAACCCGAACCCTACCCGGGAGACGGGATCCGCGAAGCCGATCGCGCCGCCGAACCCGGGGTGGCCGAAGGCCTCGTCGTGCGGGCCCATGGCCAGGCTCGCCGAAGGGCGCATGTAGCCGAGGCCGATCCGGACCGGGTTCCCCCAGATGCAGTCGTTCCCGTCGTAGTGCACCTCGGTGTGGCGAGCCATGGAGTCGGCCGAGACGAGCCGGGTGCCCGCGAGCTCGCCCCCCGAGGCGAGCAGGGCGTACAGCCGGGCGACGCCGCGGGCGGTCCCCACGCCATTGCGGGACGCGAGCTCCGCTCGCCAGAACGTCGGATCGTTCATCGCCTCCCGGATCAGGTCCCCGAAGCGCCGGCCGGGGCTCAGGAACATCGCCTTGCCGGGCGCCGAGTCGGCGTTGATGAACTTGTAGAACTGGTCGGTGTCCGTGATCGGATCGGGGATCAGCCACGCGGCCCGCGGGTGCTCGGCCTCGGGCAGCCCGATCCAGTACTCGGCCCCGAGCGGGCCCGCGATCTCGTCGCGCAGGTAGGTCCCCAGGCTCTTGCCGGTGATGCGACGGACGATCTCGCCGACGATCCAGCCGTAGGTCGTCGAGTGGTAACCGCACTGCGTCCCCGGCTCCCAGACCGGCGGCGCCGCCTCGATGAGCCGCGCGATGACCTCGACGTCGAGCAGCGTCTCGGGGCGATCCAGGCGCACGCGCAGCTCGGGGTCGGGGAACCACGGCAGCCCCGCCTTGTGGCTGAGGACCATGCGCACCGTGATGCCGCCTTTGCCCTGGGAGGCGAACTCCGGCCAGTACGCGGCGACCGGCGCGTCGACGTCGAGCTTCCCCTGGTCCGCGAGCCGCTGCGCCACAAGCGCGGTGACGCCCGTGGCCACCGAGGCCCCGCACGCGATCGTGTCCTCGGTCCACGGGACGCCGGGGCGGGCCTCGCCACCCCAGAGGTGGGCGACCTCGACGCCGTCGACGTAAGCGCAGAACGACGCGCCGGCCTCGTCCTGTCGCGTGAGGTTCTCGACGAACGCGTCGCGTACGCGCTCGAAGCCAGGGGCCACGCTTCCTTGGATCATCGGCTGGGTGCTGGTCACGGATCGGTCCTTGGTAAGGAGGGGGTACGCGGGGCGGGATCCGCCCTCACACCGCCATCATCGCCCATCTGGCGGCGCAAGGGATGACGAGCGTCGATTTCGTGCGCACGCCGCGGCTCCCACCCGCCGCCGACGGCATGCCTTGACCATGCGACCGGTCGGTCATATGACTGATCGGTCGCATGCCGAAGAGCACGTTTTATGGGCTTCCGGAGGAGCGGCGGGACCGCCTCGTGCGCGAGGCGATCGCCGAGTTCGCCGATCGGACCTACGCCGAGGCGTCGCTGTCGCAGATCGCGCGCCGCGCCCGCATCCCGAAGGGCAGCTTCTATCAGTACTTCGAGGACAAGCTCGATCTGTACCGCTGGCTGCTCACCGAGGAGGCGCCGCGGCGCAAGCGCGAGTTCGTGGGCGCCGCGTGCCTCGAGGGCGACTTCTGGGCTCGCCTCGAGGTCCTGATCGAGCGAGGCATGGCGTTCCTCGTCGAGCACCCGCGCCTCGCCCGCCTGTCCGCCGCGGCCGCCGATCCGACGGCGGACGTCGAGGTCCGCGGCCTGCACCGGGCGATCTGCGAGGCCGGCGTCGCCGAGCTCCGGGCCTTGCTCGAGCAGGGGCTCGCGAGCGGCGCCCTGCGCGCGACCGACACGAGCCTGGAGGTGGCGACCCGCCTTGTCGCCGCCGTCATCGGCCCGGGGTTGACCGATGTCGTGCTCCAGGAGCTCGGGGCCGAGCTCCACGAGGTGCTGGCCTCGGACTCGCTGCGCAAGCAGCTCGGCCCGAAGCGCCGCCGCCGCCTCGCGCAACAGGCGGTCCGGCTCATCCGGGGCGGCCTCGGCGCGGACGCCGCGTAGTTTCACAAGGAAGGGAGCTGTCATGATCACGTACGACTTCTCCGGGCGGGTCGCCCTCGTCACCGGGGGCACCTCGGGCATCGGCCTCGCGACGGCGCGCGCCTTCGCGCGCGGGGGGGCGCGGGTCGCGGTGGCCGCGCGGGGCGACGACGCCGGGCGGCGGGCCTGCGCGGCGCTCTCGCGGGAGGGCGCGCCGGCGCTGTTCGTCCAGACCGACGTGCGCGACGAGGCCTCGGTGCGGCGCGCCGTGGAGCAGACGGTGCAGCGCTTCGGCCGGCTCGACGTGGCGGCGAACTGCGCGGGCGTGGGCGGCGACATGGCCCGCCTGGAGGACACCGATCAGGCGGTGTGGGACGGCGTCATGGCGACAAACGCCCGCGGGGTGTGGCTGGCCATGCGGCACGAGGTCCCGGCGATGCTCGAGTCGGGCGGGGGCGCCATCGTCAACATGAGCTCGATCTACGGCGTCGCCGGGAAGCCGGCGCACCACGCGTACGTCGCGTCCAAGCACGCGGTCGTCGGGATGACGCGGTCGGTGGCGCTGGAGGTCGCGTCCCGGGGCATCCGCGTGAACGCCCTCTGCGCCGGCGTCACCCGCACGCCCGCCATGGAACAGGCGGAGGCGCTCGCGCCCGAGCTGGTCCGGGGGCTCGTGGGGCAGCACCCGATGGCGCGCATGGCGACCGAGGACGAGATCGCCGGCGCCGCGCTGTGGCTCTGCTCGGAGGGCGCGGGCTACGTGACCGGCGCCGCGCTCCCGGTCGACGGCGGCTTCCTGGCCGCGTGAGGCACGGAGGTCCTTCGAGGCCCTGCTCTCACCCAACCTCACGACGGAGCTCTCCGGGCCAATGCCCCCACCCCCCGACGGAGCCTCGGTTGCGCGGGCGGTCACGGGCTGTTACACATTGCCGCTGACGCAAGAGGAGAGTGCTCCGGTGAAGATCAGCTCCTGAATCGGTCTCCGTCGCAGGTCGCGAGCGCGCCAGGTCGGATGAGCCTGCCCGCGCAACGCAGCCTGCCCGTCCCGTGACCGGGCCGCGTGGCCCTCGGATTCAGGAGCTTGTATGTCGTCGTTGCGCGCGCATCGTCTCTCTTTTTGTTATTCCGACGCGTCCCCGGTCCTCGCGGGCGTCGATCTGTGCCTGACGCCCGGCTGGTACGGGATCGTCGGGCCGAACGGCGCCGGCAAGACGACGCTCCTCCGGCTCTTCGCCGGCGATCTCGCGCCCGACGCGGGCAGCCTGCGCCTCGAGCCGCGGGGCGCGGCGATCGCGGTCTGCCCGCAGGCCGTGGAGCACGCGGACGCGGCGATCGGCGCGCTGGCCGAGGCCGAGGGCGGCCTCGCGCGCCGGCTGCGCGGCGAGCTCCGCCTCGATCCGGCGGAGCTCGGGCGCTGGGCCACGCTGTCGCCCGGCGAGCGCAAGCGGTGGCAGATCGGCGCGGCGCTCGCCGCCGAGCCGGACCTGCTCCTGCTCGACGAGCCGACGAACCACATCGACGCGGACGCGCGGGCGCTGCTCGCCGGCGCGCTCGGCGGATTCCAGGGGATCGGCGCGTGCGTCTCGCACGATCGCGAGCTCCTCGACGCGCTGACCGTCGGCACGATCCGGGTCGAGCAGGCGGCGGCGCGGCTCTATCCCGGCGGGTACAGCGCCGCCAAGGAGCTCTGGGAGGCCGAGGCGCGCGGCCGCGAGGAGGCGCACCAGCGGCTGCGCGCCGAGGAGCGGCACCTCCGCCGCCGGCTCGGCGAGGAGCGGCGCGAGCAGGCCTCGGCCGACGCGGAGCGGAGCACGCGGAAGCGGATGAAGGGCCCGCAAGACAGCGACGCCCGGGGCCTGCTGGCGGACTACCGCGTGTCCACGGCCGAGGCGCGGCTGTCGCGCACCGTGGGCGTGACGCGGCGCAAGCTCGAGAAGGTGTCGGCCGAGGCGGGGACGTTCGAGTTCGAGAAGGCGGTGGGGCGCAGCGTGTTCGTCGGCTACGAGCGGTCGCCCGCGCCGTGGCTGTTCGTGCTCGACGCGCCCGAGGTCCGCGCGGGCGGCGGCGATGGCCCCGTGATGCTGCGGGACGTGCGGCTCGGCGTCGGCCGCGAGGACCGCATCCGGATCGCCGGCCCGAACGGCGGCGGCAAGACAACGCTGGTGAAGGCGCTGCTCGCGAGCGCGCGGGTGCCGCGGGAGAAGGTGCTCTATGTGCCGCAGGAGCTCGGAGAGGCGGAGGAGCAGGCGCTCATCGCCGCGGCCCGGCGCCTGCCCCCGGAGGAGCGCGGGCGGGTGATGTCGCTCGTGGCGGCGCTCGGCGTGGAGCCGGGGCGGCTGCTCGCGTCGGCGCGGCCGTCGCCGGGCGAGGCGCGGAAGCTGATGATCGCGCTCGGCCTCGGGCAGCACGCGTGGGCGCTCGTGCTGGACGAGCCGACAAACCACCTCGATCTGCCGTCGATCGAGCGGCTGGAGCGCGCCCTGGCCGACTACCCGGGCGCGCTGCTCCTTGTCACCCACGACCGGGCGTTCGGGAGGCGCTGCACGTCGATCCTGTGGACCGTGGCCGAGGGCGACGTGCGGGTCACGTCCGACGACGCCGGCGCGTGACCCCGGCCCGGCGCCGCGGCCTCGACGGACGCTGCGCCCCGCGGCGGCGGCGCGGATCGCGCGCCGCCGCCTGGGCCGCGCTCAGTCGATGGCCGGCGTGCCGCCCATCTCCTTGAGCACGGCGTCCGCGCCGGACACCGCGTCCATCACCCACTGCATGTAGCGGTGATCGACGTGGATGGTCCGGGTGATCGACGGCATGAAGAGCCAGTCGGACGCCATCGCCTCGTAGTTGCCGTCGAAGGCGAGGCCGACGAGCTCGCCGCGCGCGTTCAGCGTGGCGGAGCCGGAGTTGCCGTTCGTGATGTCGAGATCGCTCAGGAAGCAGACAGGGACCTCGCCGAGGTCGTCGTCCACGTACGGGCCGAACCGCCGCTCGCGCGCGGCCTCGAGCAGGGCCTCCGGGGTGTTGAACGGCGGCTTGCCGGTGGTCTTCTTCACGACCTCGCTGAGGACGGTGAACGGGCGATAGACCGGCTTGTCGAGCTCCGGGCGGTAGCCCCGCACGGTGCCGTAGGTGATGCGGAGGGTGCCGTTCGCGTCGGGCGCCAGCATGCCGCCCCGGTACGCGCGGAGCGCCTCGACGAAGCGGGGCTTCACGAGGGTCATCGCCCCGGCGTAGGCCTTGTCCCGGGCCTCGATGGCCTTGTCGACGGGCGCGAGCGAGAGGGCGAGGCGGATCATCGGATCCTGGCTCGCGTTGAGCTCCTCGGTCGTCGCCGTCTTGAGCAGCTTGACCCGGGTCGCCGCGTCCTCGAGCGCCGTCTTGGCGTAGAGGGCGTCGACCGCCGCGGCGAGGGCGGCCTCGGTCTGCGCCTGCCCGCCCACGAGGCTCCCGATGAGCGCCGGCCTGTCCTTCGGATCGAGCCGCAGCGCGCGCTTGAGCGCCAGCTTGAAGGTGCTCCGATCGAGGGTGCGGTCGTAGGACTTCTGCAGCGACACCTGCGCCTGCTCGAGCCGCTCCCAGTCGCGCTCCTGGTACCCGGCGTCGCGCTCGGCGTCGGCCTTGGGCCGCTCCTCCGCCATGCGCACGAGGGTGACGGCCGCGTCGAGGAGCCTCGCGGACGAGAGGATCTCGGACACGGCCGCGTCGTGCTCGCGCGTCTTGCTCTGCTCGGCGTGCACCGCGGCGATCTTCTCGATCGCGCCGCCGTAGGCCGCCTTGCGCTCCGGCTCGGCGTCGATCCAGGCCTTGAGCTCGTCCTCTACCCTCGCCTTCTCCTTGGCCAGGCCGCCCTCGACAAGCCCCTCGAGGAGACCGCGCGTCTTGAGCAGGTAATTGCTGTAGCCCTGGATGGACGAATGCGCCTTGATGCGCACCGCCGGGTCGTTCTTGCCGAGCTCCTCCAGGAGGGCGATCGACTCCTCGTAGAACGACACCCGCTTCGGGTACTGCCATGACACGGCGGACTCGACCTCTGCCGCGGTCCGGAGCCGGCTCGTCGTGCCGGGATAGCCGGCGACCATCACCAGGTCGCCCTGGTTGAGCGGCGCGGAGGCGAGCTTCAGGTGGTGCGCCGGGCGATACGGCACGTTGTCCTCGGCGTGGCCCGCGGGGCGGTTGTCCTTGCCGACATAGGCCCTGAAGAAGGCGAAATCTCCGGTGTGACGTGGCCAGCGCCAGTTGTCGATATCCCCGCCGAAGTTGCCGATGGCCTCGTGCGGTGCATAGACGATGCGGACGTCCTTGATCTCCAGCTGCTCGATCAGGGAAACCTGGCCGCCGCCGAAATACTCGGCGATGGAGCAACGGATCTCCGGGCGCCCCTGCTCGCACGCGGCCACGAGCTGCTTCTTGCGCCGCTCGGTCTCCTCGTATCGCTCGAGATCGCCCTGGATCGCCTCGATTTCGCGCCGCACCTCGCCGGTGACGTCGCGGAAGCCGCGGGTGACGAAGACGCGCGCGGTGGGGCCGGCCCACCGCTCCTCGGCGCGGGATCTCGCCAGGTAGCCGTTCGTCAGGAGGTCCTGCTCCGGGGTGGAGTTGTACTGGAGCGCCCGGGTGGCGCAGTGGTGGTTCGTCGCGATGAGCCCGTCGGGCGAGACGAACGACGCCGAGCAGCCTCCCAGGCTCACCACCGCGCCGAGCGGGGCCGCCGTGGGATCGGTGAGCGACGCCGGATCGATCTCGAGCCCGAGCGCCTCGAGCTGGTCCTTGTGCTGCGCCATCTGCTCGGGCATCCACATCCCGCCCGGGTTCTCGAACGGCGTCCCCTGGCCGGGCCCCGAGGCCGGAGGCTTCGTGTCGCCCGCTTGCGGGCGCTCCGACCCGCAGCCCGGCGCGAGCGCGGAGAGGGCGAAGAGCGCGAAGAGCGCGTTACCACGCAGAGAGGAATGAAACATGCGGTGTTGTTACCATCGCGGTTGGATAAAGCAACCACACCGCATCTCTCGAGCAGCCCCAGCACCGCGTCGCATGAGCTCTTTCCTGGCTTCATGTGAGAAGGAACCACAGAGACACAGAGGACACAGAGTTTCTTTGTTCTCTCCTCTGTGTCCTCTGTGCCTCTGTGGTTCAAATTCGCCTGCATCACAAAACCAGGAACGAGCCAGCGCGAGGTTCGCCTGCTTCAGCGCGTTTGCCGGAAAGCCATGTTCTCTGCGTCAGGCGGCCAGACTGGCATTCACGGCATCGCTGTCGATTCGCCCTCGGGGACGGCGTCTCGCGCGCCCGCGCCGAGCGCCTCCTCGACGGCGCGATCGATCTCGTGCTGGCCGAGGGCCCGGTCGCCGGCGCGGGCGCCGAGCCGCTCGATCGTCTCCAGCGCGGGATAGGTGAGCCGCCGGAGGTCGGCGGCGTTCACCTGCGTGTGGCCGCTCCACTGCCGGAAATACGTGTCCACGAGCGTGGAGCTCAGGAAGGCGCGCAGGCCGCGGGCGAGGAGCGGCGGCAGCCCGGCGCCGCTCCGGTGAAAGACGTTGAGGTGGTTCTCGAAGCCCACGCGCGCGCAGGGCACCGTCGCCGGATCGAAGACGGCCGCCGTGATGCGCCGGCGCTCCTCCTTCGAGGAGCAGCGCTTGACGACGACATAGATCCCGCTCGGCATCCAGAGATGGGCTGTCGCGGCGCAATCGACCAGGGCGTTCGGCTTCTTCCCGGGCCTCGGCCAGCGGACGACGCCGGCGTCGAGGTGCGCGGGGTAGATCAGCGGCGCCGTGTCCGCCGCGGGGTCCGGGCGCAGGAGCGCGCGGGCGCGGAAATCCACGACCTTGCCCGTGGAGATCGAGAGGCCGAGATCCGCGAGGCGCGCGGGCAGCCGCGCGAACGCGTCCGCGACGTCCTTCCCTGCCTGATCCGGGACGACGTGGATGAGGCGCTCCGGGTCGCCCGGCCGCACCACCTCGGCGTGGGGGACCTGCCGCGCCGCGATCGGCCCGTCGTCCGGGCCGTTGCTCGACGAGATGAGCACGGCGCCCGGCGGCGCGCCCTTCACGCCGCAGAAGACGACGTTCTCCTGCAGGATGTCGTCCTCCGCGAACGCCGCCGTGCGCGACTCGAAGACGTGCACCCGGCGGAGCGACATCTCGCGGAGGAACAGCTCGCGGAAGGCGCGGAAGTAAGGACCATTGCAGAAGCTCCTCGGCGTGATGGCGACGAGCTCGCCCCCGGGCTCGAGGACGCGCACCGCGAGCGCCAAGAAGGCAGCGTAGAGGTTGTTCGCCTCGATCCCGGCGCAGCGGAGCGCGCGCCGGGCCGCCGAGCCGGCGCCGAGCTTCTTGTAGGGCGGGTTCAGGATCGCGTGGGTGAAGCGCGCCCGCGGCCCGGGCAGGGAGAGCTCCTCGACGGCCGCGGCGATGAAGTCGGCGCGGACCGCGCGCCCGTCGAACGCGATGCCCGCCGCACGGCACGCGTCGCGGCAAGCGCGCATGCCTTTGGAAAGATGCTTTACCAGCGCCGGATCGAGCTCGTAGCCGACGGCGAGGATGTCTGTCGGCGCGTCGGGCCGGGAGCACGCCTCGGCGACGAGCGCCGCCGTGAGCGAGCCGACGCCGGCGCCGGCATCCAGGACGCGGACCGATCCGCCGAGGCGCTCGAAGAGCGACGCCATGAACGAGGCGAGCCGGGGGGGCGTCAGGAACTGGCCGAGCTCGGATCGCCGGGCGGGGTCGAGGCGCCGGCAGGCCTGCGCGCGGTGGCGATCGACCGTCTGGATCAGGGACGCCGGCGGCGAGCGCCGGAGCTCTCGGGCCGCGCTCATCGGCTGGACGCCATGGCTACCCGGGGGAGCGGATCGTGCCGGGGCGGCTCAGTCGACCTGGTGGAGCCGGAACGAGGCCACCGCCCCGCTGGTCTCCAGACAGCGATGGATCCAGGTGGCGTCGCGCGCGCGCACGGCGATGAGCCGGACGTCGCCGGCGCCGTCCAGCGTCTTCAGGCCCTGGAAGCCGACAAGCTCTGCTTCCTGGACCGTCATGACCTGCGCTCCGGTCTCGTTGATCACCTCGGCGGTGAGCAGGTCGGCGCTGGCTGTCCCCGGGGCGAG
Organism: Sorangium sp. So ce1014; assembly: GCF_051521505.1. Lineage (NCBI taxonomy): Bacteria > Pseudomonadati > Myxococcota > Polyangiales > Polyangiaceae > Sorangium > Sorangium sp. So ce1014. The sequence continues at coordinate 11,675,877 of NZ_CP150356.1, read as the reverse complement.
GTACACCTCGAACACGGTCATCATGGGACCATGGTCGCCGGACGGCGCGGCGCCGACAAGGGCCGTCGTGCGCGGCGCGGCGCTCACGCCGGTCACGCCGGTCACGCCGGTCACGCCTTGCCGGCGGCCTCGCGCTTCGTCTCGAGCTCCTCCCACCGGCTGACGAGGCGCGCGGCCTCCTGCTTGGCGCGCTCGAGCTCCGAGAGCAGCCCCGCGACGTCCGCGCCGCGGCTCGCGTACAGCGTCGGATCGGCGAGCTTCGCCTCGAGCTCGACGACCTGCTGCTCGGCCGCGTCGATCCGTCCGACGATGGCCTCGAGCTCGGTCCGCTCGGCGAACGAGAGCTTCGGCTTGTCCCCGCCGCGCGCGGCGGTCTTTGCCTGCGCCTGCGCGGCCCGGGGCTCCGCCGCCTGCGCCTTCGCGGCCCGCGCGTCGGCCTCCGCCGCGAGCGCGGCGTGAGCGCGCTGCTCGCGGTAGGCGTCGTAGTTGCCGGCGTAGCGCACCACGCGGCCGTCGCCCTCGAACGCGAGGATCGAGGTCGCGACGCGGTTCAGGAACCAGCGGTCGTGGGTCACGACGAGCGCCGAGCCCTCGAGCTCGATGAGCATCTCCTCGAGCGCGGCCAGGGTCATCACGTCGAGGTCGTTCGTGGGCTCGTCGAGGATGATCACGTTGACGCTCTGGGTGAGCATCTTCGCCAGGGCGACGCGCGCCCGCTCGCCGCCCGAGAGCGAGCCCACCGGCTGTCGCGCCTTGTTCGGGTCGAAGAGGAACCGCTCCAGGTAGCTGCGCACGTCCATGGATCGGCCGCCGATCTCGACGCGCGTGTGCGAGCCCGCGATGTTCTCGAAGATGGACTTGTCGAGGTCGAGCCCGCTGCGGTGCTGGTCGAAGTAGGCGACGCTCGAGTTCTTTCCGAGCACGACCTCGCCTTCCATCGTGGGCCCCGCGGCGGCCGCGCCGTCGCCGGCGGCCTCGATCTGGCCGAGGATCGCCCGGAGCATCGTTGTCTTGCCGGTGCCGTTGCGGCCGACGACGCCGACGCGCTCGCCCTTGGTCAGCGAGAAGTCGAGGCCGCGCACGAGCCATTTGCCGTCGACCGCGAGGCCGAGCTTCTTCATCTCGAGGATGGTCTTGCCGGTGCGCACCGAGTCCACCGAGAGCTGCGCTGTCCGCTCGGCCTTCGGCGGCGGGGCGGACTTTGTCGTCTCGGCGCGCTGGATGCGCGCCTTCTGCTTGCCGGTGCGCGCCTTCGGCTGCCGCCGGAGCCACTCGAGCTCGGTGCGCAGGAAGTTCTGCCGGTTCGACTCGGTGCGCGACTCGAGGGCGAGGCGGTCGGCCTTCTGCTCGAGGTACTCCTCGTAGCCGCCGTCGTAGCTGTAGACCTTGCCCTTGTCGATCTCGAGGGTGCGCTCGGCGACGCGGTCGAGCAGGTAGCGATCGTGGGTGATGAGGAGCAGCGCGCCGGGGTGCTCGTCGACGAGGAAGCGCTCGAGCCACTCGACGGTCTCGACGTCGAGGTGGTTGCTCGGCTCGTCGAGCACGGCGAGGGCGGGCCGCGACACGAGGAGGCGGGCGAGCGCGACGCGCCGGCGGTCGCCGCCGCTGAGCACGCTCATGGGCGCGTCCGGCCGGGTGACGCCGACGTGGCCGATGATGGTGTCGACCCGGTGCATCATGTCCCACCCGCCGAGGCGCTCGATGTCGGCCGCGACGGCGGCCTGCTCGGCGAGGAGCGCCTCGGCGTCCCCGGTGCCGGCCGCGAGCGCCCGGCTCACCTCGTCGTGGCGGGCCTTGGCGGCGTACCACGCGGAGAGCCCGGCGAGCACCACGTCGCGCGCGGTGTCGGACGGCTCGAAGACCGGGTCCTGGGAGAGGACGCCGATCTCGGCGCCGCGGCGGCGCGCGATGGTGCCGCTGTCGGGCTGCTCGAGGCCGGCGAGGATGCGGGCGAGCGTGCTCTTGCCGGAGCCGTTGACGCCGACAAGGCCGACCCGCTCGCCCGTGCGGATGTTGACCGTGACGCCATCGAGGACGGTCTGGGGACCGAAGGATTTGTGGAGATCGTGAGCGGTGAGGACGGGCACAGGGGGCGGAGCTTAGCGCAGCCAGGGAGGGGTGGGCCGGGTTTGCTCGGGCGCGTCGCGATCAGGGCGTGCTGTTCGGATCGGCGGGCTCGCTGCCAGCCGCGCGCTCGTCGCCGTCGAGGAACCCATCGAGATCGCGATCGACGCCGATGCGGTCCCCGGAGCCCGGCGGCGCGCAGGTGTAGGTGAGCGAGCTGCCGCTCCCGAGGACGACCGCGCGCAGGAAGGCGTCGGCAATCGGGGGCATGAGCTGGGAGTCGCCCGCGAAGTGGTCGTCTCCGACGTACAGGAAGCCGAACTCATGTTGGCCTATCTGGCCCTTGGCGACGAGATCGCACTCGCCCACGTCGGCGCGCGCCTTCAGGAGATCGATGCGCAGCCCGGCCACCGCCTGGCTCATTGTGTTGAGAGTCACCTGCTGCCCGACGATCGGCGCCAGGTTGCTGTCGAAGGCGAGCATGAACTCCTCCATGTTCCGCTTGACCTGCTCGCCCTCCGGCGTGATGGGGATGCCGACCGGGTTGAGGGGGCTCGCGTCGAAGCCGCTCGTGAACTGGAAGAGGCTCGGGACGGTCCCGTCGTGGCTGAACCCGAAGCCACGGATCTGGTCGCCGAGGAATGGATCGGGCGGGATCGAGCCGACGGGGACGGCCGAGCCGAACATGCCGATCTTCTGGTACATGTTGCGCAGGTGCGGGACCTTGAAGAGCTGCGGCGCCAGGGCGAGGCCGGAGCGGCCGTCGGTCCCGAAGAAGCCGGCGAACTGGCCCGCGCTGGGGTTGGCCTCGGGGTCGAGGCGGTGGCAGTCATTGCACGTGCCGTTCGGCGCAAGGATGGTGTCGAAATAGGCGTCGCGCCCGACCTGTTGAGACGGCGTGAGCGAGTTGTCGAGGTTCCGGATCGGGTTCGGCGGATACACGACCTGGAGGATGAAGTCCGTGAGCTTCTGCATCTCCTCATCGGCGAGCGGCGCGCTGCGGCCGAGCAGCGCCACGAATGCCCCGTTGAACTTCTTGAACCCCGCCTCCTCGTCGAACACCCCGTCGTCGGGCTGCGAGGTCGGCTCGTCGTTGCCGCCGGTGCGGTCGCCGCGCCAGTGCATGGGGCCGTGGTTCGCCATGCCGCGCAGGCTCTGCGTGGTCATCGGCCCCTTCATCGGGTGAAAATCCTTGGGCACGCCCCCGGTGGGATCGGGAGGGAAGCCGGGCACCACGAATGGCACGATCGGGCTCGGGTTGTTGAGCACGGTGCCGTCCGGATTGCCGAGGTTCCACGCGAGGCTGTCGAGATCGCCGAACACGTGGCAGCTCCCGCAGGACGAGTCGCCGTGGCTCGAGCTGCGCCGCGCGTCGTAGAGGAACTGGCGCCCCTCGACCACGCTCGGCGGCTCGGGGTTGAACATCGCGTGGCGCGCGATCTCGCGCTTCACCGTGGTGTCGACAACGGCGATCGCGTTGTCGAAGCGGGTGAGCACGTACATGCGCTGGCGCGCCTCGTCGAGGACCATGCCCGTCGGACCGCCGCCGCGCAGCCGGATCTGGCTCGCCGCGCTCGGGACGAAGGTGTCGTTCTCGAGTGCCGCGGTCGAGTAGACGCCGATCTTGGAGGAGCCGAACGCGGCCACGTACAGCCTGGATCCATCGCGGGTCACCGCCATGCCGAGCGGCTGTGCGAGGCTCGCCTCGTTCTCGGCGTTGGGGATGGGGGCGCCGGCGGTGCTGTAGTCGATGTGCTTGTTGAGGTGCCTCGAGGCGACCGCGCCCGCGGCACCGAGCACCGCGATCCGGCTCTCGTGCAGGTGCCCCCGGAGGCTGTCGCCCGCGAAGTCGCCCGGCCCCTCGAAGTTCAGCTCGTTCCGGGCATCGGTGTTCGAGACGTAGACCTTCCCGTTCTTCGGGTTGACGGCCATGTTGAAGAGCACCGTGCCCACGCCCGCGTAGGCGCCCGCCGCTCCCGCGAGCTGCGCCGGCGGGCTTGCGGCCGCGTCGATGACGAACACATCCTTGTCGGGGAGGGAGAACTTCACCTTGTCGTCCCAGAGGCGGCCGAGCGAGTCGACCCAGCTCTGGCCGTCGTGCTTGACGATGACCCCCACCTCGGGCGCCAGGATCCCCTCGAAGTTTGTGTTGGGCCCTGGCACGCCGCCCATCTCCTCGCCCCCGTCCGGCACCGCCTGCTCCGGGATGGTCGTGGTGCGGTTGCCCGAGTGGAACGCGGCCGCATACACGCGCGATCCGTCGGGCGTCACCGCGAGCGCGCGCGGCGTGTCGCCGAAGAGGGTGACGATGGTCAGCGGATCGCCGCCGAGCGACGCCCCCAGATTCCTCGAATCGAAGACCCAGACGTCGGCCCGGCCGACCCCCGGCGTGGTGAGCTGCGGGTCGAAGGGCACGTTCTGACCGCGGTGCGCGGCAGTGATGAACGCCCTCTTCTTGCCGGGGCCGGCGAAGACGATGTCCCGCGGCTCGTCGCCGACGAGCAGCGTGCGCACCACGACACCTCCCCTCCCGCTCGCGTTCACCTTCACCACGCTGACGCTGTCGGAGAGGTGATTGACGACCCACACCTCGTCGTCGCTCCGGGCCGCGACCGCGACCGGATCGAGCCCGACCGGCACGGCCCCCCGGTGGACGAGCCCATCGTTCGTGACCCGGAAGATCTCGAGTCGGTTGTCCGGCGTGTTCACGGCGAAGAGCAGCTTGCCGTTCGGCGAGAGGGCGAGCGGCCGGACCTGCCCGCTCTCGAACACCGTGAACGACGCTGCCGAGGCCTCCGCGCCGGCCGACACGCCCACGGCGAGCGCAGCCGCGAAGATGGTTTTGGAAATGACACGACGAGACACGAAGCGCATAAGACCTCCTTGAAAGGACGGCGGCGCACCGTCGCACACAGGAGCGCCGCGTGGCTACGCGCGAGCTTGCACGCAGACACGAAGCAGGCGTGGACGGCGGCCCCGGGTGCTTGGAACGGACCTCGACCTCTCGACGCCTACACGAAGCAATCGAGCGTCGCCGCATCACGCATCAGAGCAAACCTCGCACCAGCCGAAAGGCCTCCCCTGACCACAGGGCCATCCGCGACGACTGCGCGTGCTTGCGCGACTTGAGCAGAACGTGCGCAACCGCCGCCGGCGGCTCTGCTCAATTCGAGCGACCGGAGGGCAACGGCGTGATGCGCCGCGGAGTCGCCGGTGCGCCCCTCGCGAAGATTGCCCCCATCGGCAATCCTCGGGTAGCGACGCGCCGCCCTGCCGAGCGATGGAGCGGACCGCGACGGTGCGACATGGGCAGGTCAGTAGAACGAGCCCTATCGTGGCCCCATGAAGCGGACCCGCCCGAACCGCGCGCATCCAGGAGGACAACTGCGAGACGGCGAGCCACGCGGCGCGGACCTGAGCCCGCGGCGCGGAGCTCAGCGCGCGGCGCCGTGGTCGGGGGGGCCGGCTCGGTCCTGTTCGTGATCGCCTGCCCCCGGAGGCATCTTCTCGGGGTTCTTGCGCCAGAACTCTCTCTGGCACCACCCGGGGAGGAGCTGCTCCACGATGACCCCCGCGGCGGAGAGCGCCTCTTCGTGCTCGTGCCAGTCGGTGTCGCACGCGTTGACGATGGTGCTTTGACCACCGGCCGAACGATGCGCGAGGTGCGCCGCCACGAGCTTCTTGTCGGAGTTATCGAAGCGCGCGAGCCCCTCGGGGACGACGGCGTACTCTCCGTCGTACTCCACGGAGACGAACGCCGCCGTCCGCAGCTTCTCCATCGCCACGACGAGACCGTAGTCCTGGGCCGTCAGCTTCTTCTTGTACTCGCGCAGGAGGCCGCGGGCCCTGTCCATGATCAGGCGGCGCCCGTGGTCGCCACGGAAATCTCTGAGCCATGCGAAGACGATCCTCCGCTCGTCCGCGGGGACGTGGGTGTCCTTGAACGGCGAGGCCGGATCGGCGGCGCTCGCGACGATGAGCACGTTGGTGTCGACGACATGATCAGCCACGTCGCTCGTCCTTCTCCATGCGGTCGAGCATCCGCTCCACCTGCCGCTCGACCTCGCCCACCGTGTCACCGAAGAACTTGTCGGGCCAGTTCGCGACCCGCCCGTACTCGTTCACCTCGAGCGGCTCCAGCACCGATTCTCCGCCATCGCACCTGGCAAAGTACATGGCGCACTCGTCCGGCGTGATGCGCTCTTCGGCCATCAGGGTCTGGATCCGCCGGAAGAGGTGCTCCGAGTGCGTCTCCACGAGGAACTGCACCCTGCGCTCTCGCGTCGCCTCGACGAGCAGATCGCCGAGCGCCGATTGCGCCAGCGGGTGCAGGTGGAGCTCGGGCTCCGACATGATCACCGTCGAGCCCTCGGGCGCGAAGTACGCCGAGGTGACCACGGGCAGGACCTGGGAGACGCCGAAGCCGACGTCGAGCAGGTTCGTCCGATGCCCCTGGAAGGTGATCATGACCTGGAAGAACGTCGTCGCGTGGCGCTCGATCTCCATCCTGTCCGCGACCCCGAGCCGCGCGAGCCCCGCGGAGACCTGCTCGACGAGGCGGCCCCGCTCGGACCCGTCGGCGTGGCGGCCGACGAGGCTCGCGATCAGCGCCGGGATCGCGTGCTCACCGCTCGAGCCGAGCTGTCCGACCGAACGCCCCGTCCAGGCGTGGTGGCGCGTGGGCACGCTCCGGTGGGGCCCGAGGTAGGCGAGCCGCTGGAGCTCCCGCGTCAGCGCGAGCGCGAGATCCTGCGCGTCCGCGCCCTCGGCGCCCAGGGCAGCGACCGCATCGGCCGAGAAGCCGACAGAGCGCTCGGGCTCGTAGGCTCGCCGGGTCCGCCGGTCGTCTGGCAAGGGGCCGCTCGGCGCGGAGAGCGCGTAGGTGCCGTCTCGCTGGCGTGCGACAGCATAGGAGCCGCCGGCAGTGACGTACGAGAGCCGCTGCACGCAGGGGATTTCGTCCTCCGCGGCACCATAATCCACCTCGTACTCCACGGAATCGAGCGTGCGTGGCTCGGCCCCCTTGCCGATGCTCACCGGGCCGAAGGTCAGGCGGAACCCGAGCTCGGCGCGACGATCGCCCCCGGAGACGACGTCGGAGAGCCTGCCGAGGTCCAGCATCTCACCGGGATGTCCGCCCAGGTTGAGCGCCAGCGACCGGTCGGGCGACTCGACGGTTTGCTTCAGGAGCAAGAGCGGCTGAAGCAGGCTCGTCTTGCCGGCCGAGTTGACGCCGAGGACCAGCGTGAGCGGCTTGAGGTCGAACAGATGTGCGCCACGCCAGGCCTTGAAGTTCCGGAGTCCGAGCTTCGTGAACATCCTCTGCTCCTTTTTTTCACTGAGGGCTCACGCCTCATGCAAACGCCGGGTGCGCAGCTCAGCGGTCGGGCGGATCGGCCCGGTAGTCCGGCCTCGGACCGGCCGACGCGGAGGGCACCCGCGCGCCCGGCGTCGCCCGCTCCGCGCTCCTCGCGCCGGGCGGCGCCGCCGAGGGCGCCGCGCCGGCGTCGCGCGGGGGCGCCGCGCCGGCGTCGCTCGGGGGCGCCCCCGCGCCGCCCGTCTCCCCGCCCGACCCGACGAAGCGGACGCGCCCGAAGCGCCGCGCCCGGTGGAAGTTGCCCTCGCCCAGGATGGGCGACCACGCCACGCCGCCGTTGTTCTGCATGGCGTAGAAGTTCATCCGCCACGCGTCGCCGGGCGAAGGCGGCGCCGCCTTCGCCTTCGCGAACGAGCGCCACGGGATCTTCGCCTCGACCACGTACCCTCGGTCCTCGTCCGAGTCGTCGTCGATCGTCCCTCTCAGCACCACCGCGCTCGCGAGCCCCGCGCTCCACGCCTGGTGGCCGAAAGGCCCGCTCGCGCCGCCCCTCGGAGCGTTGTAGTCGTCGAACTGCGAGTCGAAGACGAGGTTCTGGGGGCTGATCTGGATCTCGTAATAATCCTTGTTGTCGCCGTCGCCGTCGGGGTCGATCATCACCTCGACGGTGTCCCGCTCCCAGAGGTGCGGATCCCGCGCGTCCTGCGGGAAGCCGCCGGTGATCGTCCCGTCGCTGACGTCGAAGCCGACGTAGAGGAACGCGTCGTCCCAGAGCAGCCGCGCCTCGCCCTGCGTCGGCAGCGACAGGTCCTCGCGGCCCGTGCCCACGTTGACGAACGGGCCCGTCCTCGCCGCGGCCTGCCACGCCGGCTCGTCCAGGCGGCCGTCGATCGCGACCGCCGCGCCGGGCGCGAGCTTGCGCACCGAGAGCTCCTTCACGGCGGCAGGCTGTCGTCTCTGGCCCTGGCCGGCGCCCGCGCCGCTGCTCGCCGGCGCCCGGCCAGCGGCCCCCGCGGGCGCCGTCTCCTGCTCGCCCCCGCCGCCCCGGGAGCACGAGGCCCCGGCGACCGCGGCGACCATCGCCAGGGCCCGCGCGCACGCGCGGGCGTGGGCGAGAGCGCGCCGCTGGCTGCAGGGCCGGCGCATCCGGCCGCCGCTACTTCCGGCCCTTCTTGCGGGCGTCGCGCTCGCGCTTGCGCTGCGACTTCTTGGCGTTGCGCTCGCTGGCGCTGAGCGTCTTCATCTTCGTCATGTTCGGGCCGCCCGCACCGGCGCCCCCGAAGCCGCCCATGCCCGGCATCCCCATCCCCGGAAAGCCCATCCCCGGGAAGCCCATGCCCGGCATCCCCATCCCCGGCATCCCGGGCATGCCCGGCATCCCGCCCCCGGCCATCATCTGCTTCTGCATCTCGCGCATGTTCTTGGCCATGGCCGCCTGCTTCATGCCGGGGATCTTGCCCATCAGGCCCATGTTCTGGCCGAGGCCGCTCATCATCTGGCGCATGAAGAGGAACTTCTGGACGAGCTCGCTCACCGCCTCGGGCTTGGAGCCCGAGCCCTTGGAGATGCGCTCCACCCGCTTCGGCTCGCGGACCAGCGCGTACGGGTCGCCCTTCTCGAACGGCGTCATCGACTGGATGATCGCCTGGATGCGGACGAGCTCCCGATCGTCGAGGTTGACGTCCTGCGGCAGGCCGCCCGGGAACATGCCGCCGATGGGCAGCTTGTCGACGAGGTCCTTCAGCGACCCCATCTTCTGGATCATCCGCACCTGCTCGAGGAAGTCGTCGAGCGTGAAGTCGCCCTGGAGCATCCGCGCGGCGTCCTTCTCGGCCTTCTTCTGGTCGACGACCTCCTCGAAGTCCTGCATCAGGCCGACGACGTCGCCCATGCCGAGGACGCGGCTCGCCATGCCGTCCGCGCGGAACGGCTCGAGCTTGTCCACCGTCTCGCCGATGCCGCTGAAGAGGACCGGCGCGCCCGTGACCTCCTTGATGCTGAGCGCCGCGCCGCCGCGGGCGTCGCCGTCGAGCTTCGTCAGCACGACGCCGCTGATCGACAGCCGCTCGTTGAAGCCGCGCGCCGTCTTCACGGCGTCCTGGCCGATCATCGCGTCGACCACGAGGAAGATGTTCTCCGGCGACGTCGCCTCCTTGATCTGGGCGAGCTCCTGCATGAGCGGCTCGTCGATCGCGAGGCGGCCGGCGGTGTCGTAGATGATGACGTCGCGGCCGAGCCGCTTCGCCTCGGCGCGGGCCGCGGCGCAGATCGCGACCGGCGACTCGCCGGGGAGGTTGAAGACGGGGACCTTGAGCTGGTCGCCGAGCACCTTGAGCTGCTCGACGGCCGCGGGGCGCTGCATGTCGGCCGCGACGAGCAGCGGCTTGCGCCCCTGCTTCTCGAGGTAGCGCGAGAGCTTCGCGCAGCTCGTCGTCTTTCCGGAGCCCTGGAGGCCGACCATCATGATGCCCGTGGGGCCGCCGTCGGCCCAGGCGATCTCGTCGCCCTCGTGGGTCATCATCGCCTCGAGCTCGTCGTGGCAGATCTTGATGAAGTGATCGCTCGCCGAGACCTGGTGGAGCTCGCCGGCGTGCTTCACGCGCGTCTCCAGGGTGCGGCCGACCGCGGCCTGCTTGACCCGGGCGAGGAAGGCCTTGACCACCCCGATCTCGACGTCGGCCTCGAGCAGGCTCAGCCTCACCTCGCGTAGCGCGGCGTCGATGTTGCTCTCGGTGAGCTCCGTGAGCCCGGCGAGGCGGTTTCTGGCCTGACGAAAGCCCCGTGTCAGCGTGTCGAACATGGCAGGGCGGGTCTTAGCACAGGGGACCGCGAGCGCGGATCCCTTGCCCTGCCGGAAGCGATCTCTCTCGCCCGGCGCGGGCCGTCACATCCCGATCCGGGCGGCGCGGCGGAGGTTCGAGAGCGCCTCGGCGCACTTCGGCATGATCTCGGCGCTCTCCTTGACCTTGGCGTCGGCCGCGGCGAGGTCGGTGAGATCGGACAGCGCCCCGGGCCCGGCGGCCCCGTCGGGCGCCTCGAGCAGGGCGCGCACGCGCGCCTCGGCGGCCGTCGCGTCGAGCAGCAGGCGGTAGGCCCGCGCGCACGTGTCCCTGGCGCTCGCGGCGGGAGGGGTCGACGCGGGCTGCCGCTCGAGCTCCGCGAGCAGCGCCTCGCGCGCCGCGCGCGCCTCGCTCGGGGCGTCGCGGAGGACGTCGATCGCGTGCAGGAGCGCGTCCGCCTCCTGCCGCTCGGCCGACCGGCCGCACCCGGGGGCCGCCGCCAGTACGGCGAGGGCGGCGAGCGCCGCCGCGATCCGCCGCGCTGCCGTCCCCGCTGCCCCCGCGCTCCCCGTCACGCCGGGCGCCCTCAGTCGGTCGCCTTCGCGGGGGACGGGCCCATCTGGATGCGCTCGCCGAGGTAGGAGCCGATCAGCGTGAACAGCACGCCGATGAGCGCCATGATCACGTACATGAAGAGCGGCATCGTCCGGACGGTCTGGCTCTGCAGGAGGTAGAAGACGGTCGGGATCGCGACGAGGAACGAGGCGACGACCGGCTCGAGGAAGGTCTTGCCGGGCGAGATCATGCCGAGGAGGACGCCGCCGATGAACCACACCGGGATGGCGACGATCATCCCGTTCGACCCCTCGAAGTCGAGCTGCTGCACGATCATGGGGAGGCCGCCGACGAGGGCCGCGGTGAGCACGCTCTGCAGGACGAGGGCGATGAGGCACCAGAGGATCGAGAAGCCCTCCTGCTGGTAGCGCCGGTGGCGGTCGAGCTCGGAGTCGCGGAAAGGCTGCAGCGAGCCCATCCGGGCGCCGCACGAGATGCAGCGCCCGCTCGCCGTCACGGAGGCGTTGTTCGCGCCGCACGACGGGCAGACGATGGAGCTGTCGTTCTTCGAGGCCATCGCGGCTAGGCTAGGCAAGCCGCCGCGGGCGGGCAAGCGCGCGGCGACCGGAACCGCGCCGGGGCGGGGTTGTCTTGGACAGGGCGGGCCTGCTCCGGGGCGCTCATCCCTATCCATCCCGCTGCGTTCCCGCGCGCGGGAGCGGGATGGATAGGGATGAGCGCGCGCGGCGCGGCTCCCTGCACCGCGGCCGGCGCTCCGGCTGTATACTCGACGAAGCGTGCCCACCGACCCGACCTCGACCCTGGAATCCATGACGCGCGGCCCGGGCGGCCCTGGCCTCGACGTGACGGGGCCGGATCCGGAGCTGCTCGCGCTGCCGTCGCCGCCGAGGCAGGAGCGCACGGTCACGGTGGTGCTGATGGCGGTGACCGCGGTGGCCGCGCTGTGGATGGCGATCGCCGTCTTCGGGGAGGCGCGCTATGCGCTGTCGCCCGGTCGGCCCGTCGACGTGGGGGAGCTCGCGCCGCTGCGCCCCACGGCGGATCTCGCGAACCGCTACGTGCGGGCCGTGGCCCTGCTCGGGACGCACGGCGCGCTCCGGTATGGCCGGGCCGCGGAGGGCGATTCGTTCCGGCTGGCGCCGGTGGCCGGCAACCCGGGGGTGTGGGTGGAGATCCGGGTGCCGGAGGGGTTCGAGGGGCCGCGCTTCGTGCCGCCGAGCTCGTTCGCCGGGCGGCTCGTGCCGTTCAAAAGCGCGGGCATCCGGCACGCGCGGCTGGCCGCCGAGGTGGAGGAGCAGACGGGGACGGCCGTCCCCGGCGACGCCTGGCTGCTCATCGACGGCAGCTCGCCGCGCGCGTCGCGCTGGGCGGTCGCGCTGTTCGCGCTGTTCCTCGGGTTCGCGGGCTGGAACCTGTTCGGGATCGCGCGGGTGCTCCACCGCGTGCGGGACACGAGGGACGCGAGCGCCGCTTCTTGACGCGCTCGTCGCGGGGGAGCAGGACGCTGCCTGTCCACCGATGCCCAGGGTCACCTTCGTCAACGAGCACAGGACGGTCGAGACCGAGCCGGGTCGGCTGCTCAGCGCCATCGCGGCCGAGCTCGGGATAGCGGTCTGCCGCGAGACGTTCCGGGGCACGGGGATCGGCGATTACACGTGCTGGGTGAAGGGGGAGCCCGGCGCGACGTCGCCGCTGACCTTCCTGGAGAAGCTGCTCGGCGCGCGCGGCCAGCGGCGGATGGCGAACCGGACGCGCGTGCTCGGCGACGTGCAGGTCTGGACGCAGGCCGGCCCGGGCAACCGGCTGCGCACGCCGCGGCCGATCGCGCCGCCGCCGAGCCCGGCGACCGACCCCGAGGCCCCGCGCAAGCCGATCGACGCGAGCGGCAGCGCGGCGTTCCCGTACGGCGATCCGCGCGCGGTCGGCCACGGCAAGCGGGAGCCGGTCGCGGCGGGCGCGCTCGAGGCGAAGGCGGCGAAGGAGAAGAAGGCGAAGGCGGGCGCGGCGGCGAAGGCGACGGAGGGGGCCGCGGCGAAGGCGACGGAGGCGAGCGCCACGGCGGAGGCGCCGGAGGGCGCGCCCCCCCGGGCCGCGGAGAAGGCGCAGGAGCCTGCGGCTACGGCACCCAACGCCGCGGCAGTGCCCGAAGCAGCGGTGACAGCCGAGGAGAGCGGTGGAGGGGCATCGGAGTAGCCCGGCCACGATCTGCTTTCATCGCGGAGCCTCGTCGCCCTCAACGTGGAGCGCATCGGCTAGACCAAGCTCCTTGAGCGCCGTTCGCGTCTCTTGCAAATCCTGCTCGGCAATGCCGTTCGGCGGGGCGACCTCCACGACGACGCGCAGCTTGAGGCCCTTCGTCGAGAAACGCGAGACGACCTTGTTGTAGAACTGCGTCCACTTCTGCCATGGTACGGCGCCCTCCCACCGGAAGCTTGAAAAGCTCCGTGCAGGCGGCGGCCTGGACGACGGCTGTGTGCCACCGCTCCCACCCGTTCCACCCCCGCCTCTATCCGAGGGAGGAGGCGGGCGCGGTGTCGTAGGCGGTTTCGGCGGACCGCCCTCCTCAATGACCCGCTCGGCGTCCTCCTTACGGAGCACCATGACGTCGTCGCGGATTTCGATGTCCGACACCGAAAGCGTCTTTCGGAACACAAACGGCTCGTAGCGGTCGCCGCGCTTTCCGGCGTAGGCTAGCTGCCCCTCCGCGACGCCTCTAGCGATCGTGTTCGTTACCACGTCGGGGCTCGACAACCGGGCGAGCTTCGGCGAGGCATAGAAGGCATCGCGGAGCGCCTTGGTGCTCCACTCCGGAAGCGCCGGTGGCCAGTTGTTGACCAGCGTCCTTACGCTCACCGAGTCCGACAGGAGATCGACCGCCCGGAGCTGTCCGAGAATGAGGTCCATGATCGACGGGGCGGCGCTCGAATGGATCTTCCCGAGATCGATCTTGCGAAGCGCGTTGTTCTCGTCGAGCAGGAACACGTTCTTGTACGCTTGCCACACCGCCTCGCGGAGATAGCTCCTGGACTTGCTGACGTTCTCCTTCAGCTGCTTCACCTGAGTCTCATCGAGCCTAAGCTCCTCCTTGTCGCCGAGGATATCTTCCCACGCGAGCAGCTTCCGCGCTTCGTCCCGAAGGGTCCCGGTGTCCTCGGCCGCGACCAGGAGAACGGCGCTCTTGAACACCCGTGACGACTGTCCGTGCTCGCGGACGATCGTCTCGAGGAGCGTTTGCGTCCCCGGCTCCCTGATCGCGCGATCGGGAGCCATCACGGCGAGCACGAGCATGGCCCGATCGGGAATATCAGAGGACTTTTCCGGGAAGCAGATGCGCTCAATCCCGCCGCCCTTGCTGAACTCGTCGCGGATCGCCGTCCGCAGCTGCTCGTCTATCTTCGGAGCGGACACGCTCGCACGCCGATCCGCGAGGAGCTTGTTCAGGTTCGCCTTGAATCCGAACCGATAGCCCCCCTTCTCTGCGTGCAGGAAATAGCAAGCCTCATTGAGCGCATCGAGGCATTGCTCGACGCTGGCGAGATCGACGCCGGGCTCGCCGACCGCCAGCCGAATCTCCGGGACGGATGCAGCCGCCTTCTGCTGTCCGCCGTTCGACTCGAAAAAGATCGTCGTCGCCACCTTCCGGTGGAGGCGAGCCTTCTTCACCGCTTCGGTCGCCTCCCGGTCAAGGCAGAGCGCGTGGGCTTCGGGGCGACCGGCCACGTCCGCCGTCACCGCCGCCTCGAGCCGCTGCTCGCCGAGCTGCTCGAACAGCGCGGCCCGGAAGTTCAGATCGTCAAGCGGCGCGGTTCCGAGGGAGATAAGAGGGTCCTTCTCGCCACCCTTGTACCCGCCCTGGTATGCACGCGAGACCCAGAGCGCGAGCAAGCGAAGAACGCCACGGGTTTGCTGAAAACGCGGAAGCGCCTGCCACTTGCGCTCGAAGACCGAGAGCGCGATTGGGTGGAAGGGATACGTCGCGGCGAAGGTCTCATAAGCGGTATCGACCGGAAACCAGGTCGGCACCTCGTTGCGATGTTCCTCTAGCCAGTCGGCATACTCGCGAACGGTGGGCTTTGCGTCGTGCGGCAGCCCCTCCCACTCGAAGATGCGTCGGCGGATGATCTCCGAGGTCTCCGTCTCCGCAGACATCATCGACGCCTTGCCGAGTCGGTCCAGAAGTTTCTTGAAACGTTCGAAGTCGGACTGGTCCTCGGCTGTCATCTCCAGCTCCGAAGCCGGGATCGACACCGCGAGCACAACGTTCTTCCTTCCTCGCGCCGTCTCCGAGAGGTTGTGCAGGAAGTTGTAGAGCTGGGCGCCAAGGCCGCTCTTCCGAGCGCGACTCGCGTAATTCATCAGCTCGTCCATCAGGATCAGCGTCGGCCTGCCCTCGGGCAGCATCTTGCCGATCACGTCACCGCCCGGCGCGGTCAGTGTGCGCTCGTGCTCGGCGACCAAATCCAGCATCTCGGCACCGCCGAGTTGGAAAGCGATCTCCCCCCACGGCGTCTTGCGGACCGGGGTTCCGTCTGTCCCCCCGCGACCCGAGATCGAGTCGAACTCGGTGCCGACGAACACGGCGATGTTGGCGTCCGGGACCCGCTCGACCCCGGCCGCACTCAGGATGCCAGGGACTCCCTTCCACGTAGCCGCGTCTTCGCCGCCGTGCGCGAGGTGATAAAGACAGAGGAGGGAGTGCGTCTTGCCGCCGCCGAACTGCGTGGAGAGGTTGAAGACGGGCGAGGTCTCGACGTGGACACCGCTCAAGCGGCGGACGACTTCGGAGGCAAGGGCGCCCAGGCTCCTTGTGATGAAAGTCCGCTCGAAGAACTCCTTCGGGCTCTGGTAGACCTTCGGCGCTCGACCGTCGCGGACCTGATCGAGATGGACCGCGAATTCGGACGCGTCGAGGGGCTTGCCGTCTCGAAGATCCTCACGCGGGCTGATGACCTTGTACCAGGGCTTGAGGGGCATGCGGTCAACCTTGCTTGGGAGCTGAGATGTCGAATGGGTTGAGGAGTGCGACACCGGTTCGCGCCACATCGCGAACGTTTCGGGTCACCAGCGTAAGTCCGTTCACGATGGCGGTCGCAGCTAGGAGGCCATCGATTATCGGGAGTGGATCCGGAGCCGACAGTCGACCCCACACTCGCGAGATCTCCACGGTTACGGGCAGCACCCGATCACGATAGTTCACCTCCAGTGCTGAGGCCCAAGCTTCGATAGATGCGGCTGCGCACGCGTCCGTGCGACGCAACACAGTGATCCCTTTTTGAAGCTCTCCGATCACGAGGACAGACAAAAAGAGGTCTTCTCCAGCTGTCGCCGCAATCCAAGCGGCGACACTGGGATGGCATCGATTTCTCTTGCGCAGCTCGGATACGACGTTGGTGTCCATCAAGTATCGCACAAGTCAACCTCGCGACCATAGTCGAGGGGGCGTTCGAAGAGAGAATCATCACCCACATCGGGCATCGACAGGAGGAACGCCTTGAAATCTCTCGCGGGCCCGAGCTCTGTTCCTGAGATTGCTCCCGTATCGTGTGGCGCCCTCTCCTTCTCAGCGGAGGTTGCCAGCGTGATATCGTTCACCGCTTCCGGCGCGACGTCCCCTCGAGCAACCCAGAAGACCGCAGCCGCCTGCCGCATCTCCTCCGCGACCTGCTGCGGCGTCTTGGGTATACGGAACGCTTCGTCTCGAATTTCCAGGATTACTCGCATACAAACCTCCGCTACCTCAGAATCCTAGCCCCTTCTTGCGGGCGAGCACGCCGTCGACCCACCGCTTCTCGGCCGAGCTCGTCGGGTACAGCTTCGATAGCGAGTCGGCGAGCTTCCAGAAGCGGGCATCCTTACCCACCCCCTCCCCCACGATAAACCGCCTGAGGGCCTCCGATCGGCCGGCGCCGAAGAGGATCATCGCCTGGTGGACGCGATCGAGCGTCGTCTCGCCGACCTTTGGCGTACCTGCATCGCCGAGAAAACCTTGCTGCTCGGCGGCTTCGAGCTCCGCGAAGAGACCGAGCTGCTTCTTCTTGGCCTTGGTGGGTCTGGACCCCGACCGCTTCGCATCCTGGTCGTCCTTCGCGAAGAGGTGCTTGGCGCGCTCGGCAACGGAGAGCAAGCGGGCCTTGTCTCCCTTCACCTCGACGACGTCCGTGAGCTTTTCCAGGTGAGCGCCGAGTCCCTGCGCAATCTTCCTAGCAGCGTCGTATTCGAGGACGAAGCCGGCAAGCGCCTTTCCCTGGGCGCCGGGACCTTCATCGTCATCGTCGCCTTCCTCAGCGGACTCATCTCTCGGGGCCGCGGTCGAGCCGACTGATCCTGTGCCCAACGTCCAAAGCCACATTGCTGAGAGCCGTGCGTCTTCCTCGAGTCCACTCGCGTCCGCCCCATCGAACATCAACGAGAGCGCTTCCTTCGAGACCGCGGCCCACACTTGTTCGAGATATTCCCTGAGGGTGACCACCTCGCCCGACGCCTTTTCGACGCGAGAGTAACGCGAGAAAACTTCGATAGCCGGACCGAGGCATGCGAAGATCGCGTCAGCGCCGACCACGCCCTCTTCCGCGAGGCGTGGCATCCACTCGTGAATGCGCACTGGAAGCTCTGCGAGCACGGAACGCCACGAGCCAGTTAAATCGGTTTGCGAACCATCGGGCGCTTCGCGCGGACGACAGGCGAGATGAATCGACGAAGCGAGAGCGGCCGCTCCGTGCGCCCTCAGTCGACCAGGCCGCTCGGTATCGAGTGGCCACGATGCTGAAATTTGCCAGCCTGCATCGAGCATGGCTTGTAGCTGAGCTTCCCAGCCCGCCGTCGACTTGTGAGCGAATACCACAACGCCGATTCCGTTCGGCTTCGTCACGCGCCGCGCCTCTGCCATCGCTGTGCGCATCTGCTCTCGAAAGTAGGCACCGTCCTTTGGACGTCCTTCTGGCGACATAGCAACGGGATTGTACACGCACTCGCGCGCCTTCTCCGTGAGCGGTGCACTCATGAAGCCAGGATACAGCTCGTGCAGCGAACGCCTGAGCCAAACATAGAAGAAGTCTGACAGATAAGCATACGGCACCGAGTCGTAGTATGGCGGATCCGTGATCACCGCGTCAACAGAATCGTCTGGCAGAGGCAGTGACGTCGCAGACGCGCATTCTGCAGATCCGTGCTCATTACCCAGATTCGACAGCGATTCCAGAACATCAAGAACATGTCCCAGGCAGCGGTCGAACCCGCCCCCAATCTCCTCGAAGGGGAACGCCTCCACAAAATCCCACACCATAGAGAGAGCCTGACGACTGAACGTGTTCCCCACCTTTTGATCCACAGGAATCCAGCGAGTGAGCGACGTCCAGTAATCGGCGCAACGGCTCGGCACCATCGATAAACACGTAACGACCGCCTTGGCAAAGGCGGGATCTGCATACTCCGCCTCGATATACCTTCGCACCTGGTCAATGTGCCGGACCAGAGTAGCAAGCGCGAGGAGCTGACGCGACGTGAAGAGATCTGCCCATTGGGTCATCCCATATAGGTCCACCCGTATCGGGTTGTTCTTCCACATCCGTTCACGGGGAACCTCGTCCTCTGGAATCAGTGAAATCGTCGTCAACCTGTGAGCCCGCACTTCCTTGAGCGCACAGCATGCCGACATTGCAGCCTCGTGATCTTCATCCGTCGGAAGACGGTATACGCGCCCACTTCGACCGGGGTGAGATTCGATAGCGCATACAAGGCGCGCTTGATCTCCACCACCTCGACGCTTGACCAACTGCTCTCTTACACGACTATTGGGTGTCGTGTAGTTACATACCGGACACGTTGCAGAGCCTCGGCGCACCGTCCCGGCCCCGACATGGCTTGATGCGACCCCTTCGCAGATCTCGAAATTGACTACCCTATTCGTGGAATCGGCAAGAATCCGGAGGGCGACCTGCGTGTTACAACCCTTCGCGAGCCAAAGGGAGCGGAGGAGGGGGATCTCAGCACCACAACCGGGGCCTTCGCAACAGATTGTGCGGGCCCAAAGATATGCTAGAGGCCTGGTCGCATCCTTCGCTACCGGATAGTAAGGCGCCAGGTCGGTTTGTGCGGCACGACCTACGCGTTCGCCCCATTTGCGCACCTCCGCCGACAATCGCGTACCGTACTTAGGAACGTACTCCACGAGAATCTTGTTAAGCAATACAGGTATCGGATTGAGATCGAAGGCAAACGCCGTAGCACCGAGACGAAGTGCTTCGAGTGGAAACGACCCGCCACCCGCAAACGGATCGAGCACCGCTGGTGTCGTATGTGAATCCTTCTGGATCTCAACGTGCGCCGCGTGCACGGCTGCACGCGCATTTTCGAGCGCATCTTTGTGCGAAGCCAATTCTGGATTCGCGAAGTCTCCCACGAAATCCAATAGAGCGGTCCGAAGCTGAAGCGAGTCGTTCAAGTCGCGGACCGGGCCACCGTACTGGTTGCGGTGCCTAGTAAGTATCGTACGAATTTTGTCGCGGTATACATCAGAGCACGCAGAATCGGCAGGGTCGGGACAGAGTGCTGCAAGCGTCACCGCTCGGCATGCCGACGTCGGACGGCGAGCCCACCACAGATGCAGAGTTGAAATGTGTCCCCGGAGCTTCGACTTCTCCTTCAGAGAGTACTCAGAAATCCTACGGATCGGCAGATCCACTTCGATCAGCCGCTTGGGGTACGCCACCGCCGTCACTTACTCTCCTTCATCTCACCCGCGTTCCGCTCGTCCTTCGTCTCGCCCGCGAGGATCGTCTGCGGCATCGCATGGTAATGCTCGACCCTTACCACCGGCTTCCACCCGAGCCGCGCCGGGTCCTGCACCGGGTGGAGCTCGGGCTTCTCTGCGCAGTTGAACACTACGTACAGCCAGTAGTCCTCGCCGAGCCGCTGCGCCGTCCGGTACTCGTTCGCCGACAGTCCTACCTCACCGATCCCGGCGCGGCCCTTCACCTCGATGAACCGCACCATGGTGAACGTCTTCGCGTCGTGCGGATGCGGCTTGCGCGAGATGAGGTCGAACCCCTTGTTCTCCGTCTCCACGCTCTCGACGACCCAGCCGCGCGCCTGCTCGTACCGGATGGCCTGCTGCACTGCGATCCGCTCGATCTCCTCGTCCCGAACCATCGGGGCGATGGTCGGCTGGTCGCGGTCCGGGTGCGGTCTCACCCACGCGCGGCCAACGAACTCGATGTCCGCGATCGTGCAGAGCCGCTCCATGTCGAGCTGCTTCAGCCTCGACTCCAGACGCTGGTTGAGCTCCTCGACGTGCTGCTCCGCTTGCGCGATGAGCCCCTGGAGCCCGGAGACTCCGTCTCCGTCCGCAAGCCGCTCCTGGTAGTCCCCGAGCTGCACCTGCGCCCGGTTGATCAACTCGTTGAGCGAGATCTCGACGTGGGCGCGGACGCGGTTCGTCTCGCGCTCCCGCTCCCCCCTCGTCGCCTCGATCCACGGCTTGAGCGCCTCGGTAAGGAGCACCGCCTCCACGACCGCTCGGTCGGGGATCTCGAAAGGTGGAAGGAGCGCCAGGGCGGTCGGCGCGTGCGTTCCCCTCGGAGCGGGGATGAGGTCGAGGAAGATCGTCGGCTGCCGGATCGAGAGCCCGGCCCTATCCGCGCGGACGACGAACAACCTGCGGTGCAGGACGTTCGCTCGACCGTCCTTGATGGATGCGGCGATGACGTCGAGCCGGTACGGCTCCGCGCTGTGCAGGTCGTGGAAGACCGCCCCCCGCCGTAGATCGTCGGCTACCTTGTCGATGACCTCCGCCCGCGTCGCCTCGAAGAGCGGGTGGCCGGGCGTGACCCAGTCGAGGGTGGGGTCGCCCTTGAGCAGCTCCTTGTCGAACGCGATGCGCCCGTACTCCCTCGCGAGCGCGCCGAACCGAGGCTCCAGGGCCGGGCCGCGCACGAGCAGGGGCTTCGGGACCTTGCCGACCCGAAATACGTGCGCGCCCTGCTTCTCCGCCCTGAACGGCAGTCCCACGACGGGGCCGGCATGCAATGCGAAATCCTCGATGACCTCGGGCACGAGCCGCCGCTCCTTCGCTTCCGCCGTCTTGCCCAGGATCGCGCTCAGGTTCAGCTCGCGCCTGGCGAGCCCTTCCAGCGTAGACTCCGTAATCTGCTTGAATCGTCTAGGATCTAGCTCCGTGAGGACCCGGTCGTTGATGTCCTTCTCTCCAATCTTCCTGGCGTAGAGATCGCGGAACAACTTCTCGAGGAGGTTCGACGGGAACACCTCGCCGACCACATCGAAGACTTTGTCGGAGTCGAGGTCCTCCTTGATCTGCTTGAGGCGCGTCAGCAGCGTCCGCAAGACGCGCCCTTCGGCCGTGTTCTGCGCGACGAAGTTGAAGACTACGCATGGGTGCGTCTGGCCGTAGCGATGGATGCGGCCCATGCGCTGCTCCAGGCGCACCGGGTTCCACGGGATATCGTAGTTGATCATGAGCCAGCAGAATTGAAGGTTGATGCCTTCACCTGCGGCCTCGGTCGCGACGAGGACCTGGGCGGTCTGGCGGAACTCCCGTTCGGCGTGGATGCGGGTGCCCGGCGTGTCACGGTCGCCGACCTTCATGCCGCCATGGATCTGGGCGACCTTAAGGCCCCACTCCTGGAGTTTGCCCTTGGGTCGGTTTTCCTTCCCGTCCCCCGCGAGGTAGTCCAGCGTGTCCTTGTGCTCGGTGAAGATGAGCAGCTTCATCTTGGGGTCATCGAAAATTCCCCAGTTCTTGAGGACCTCGCGGAGCTTGCCGAGCTTCGACTCGACCTCGCGGACCTGCAGCCTCCGCGCCTCGTCGATGAGCGCTCCGAGCTCCTGGATCTCGGACCTCAGCTGCGCAGGATCGTAGGAGACGACCACGCTCTCCAGATCGTCGAGGATCTTTTGCTGGTCCTCCTCCGGAAGCTCGTCGAAGTCGTCGGGCAGCGACTTCTCGATCTGGGCCTTCTTGAACTTCCCCGGATCGTCCAGGATCTTCTGCCGGCGCTCGCGCATGCGCTCCAGGCTCCGGCGGGCGGCGAACACGCTGGACGCGAACCGCCGCTGAAGCATCGCCATCGTGAACCCCATGGCGCGCGCCGCGGGGGAGTCCTCGGTCGCCGCATTCGCGGACTGGTCGACGACGTACCTCGTGAGCGCGTCGTAGAAGCCCGACTCGTCGTCGTTCAGCTCGAACGCGGCGGTCTGCACGTCGCGATCGACGAAGAGCTTCTTGGCGTGGCCGGTGTCCGGATCAGGGAACGTGACCAGCGCCTCCTTCACCCGGCGCAGATAGAAGGGGGCGCTCTTCCTCCTCATCGCTTCTCTGAGGCTGGCCACATCGGCGTACACGTCAGGGTCGAGCAGCGTGAGGAATCGCCGGAAGTGATCGGGGTCGCCCTTGTGCGGCGTCGCGGTCATGAGGAGCAGGTGATCGGCCATCGAGGAGAGAACCGCTCCGAGCTGGAAGGCGAGGGTCGGCTTGTCGGCGAAGGTTGGGCTCATCTTGTGGGCCTCGTCCACGATCACGAGATCCCAGCGCGGCGCGCGGAGCAGGCTCTCCTTGGCGTCTTCCACACGCGAAATCCACGAGACGGACGTGATGACCTGGTCGTTCTCCTGCCAAGGGTTCGACCCGTACCCCGAGCGGAGGAGCTCGCTCTTCACCACGCGGAATTTCTCGCGGAACTTGTCGCGTAGCTCGCGCTCCCACTGAAAGGTCAAGTTCGCGGGTGTGACGATGAGCGTCCGCTTCACGAGCCCGCGGATCTTCAGCTCCTTGAGGAGCAGGCCCGCCATGATCGTCTTTCCGGCGCCGGGATCATCGGCGAGCAGAAAGCGGATGCGGGGGAGCTTGAGGAAGTACTCGTACACTGCTTCGAGCTGGTGCGGCAACGGATCGATCCGCGCGATCGACAGCGCGAAGTAGGGGTCGTACTCGTACGCGAGGCCGAGTCGTTGCGCCTCGACGCCCAGCCGGAATCGCTGAGCATCGCCGTCGAACGGCTCGTCCTTCGGGCTTACCGTGAGCTGCGCGATCTGCGCCGCGTCCAGGACAGGCTGGTGGACCTGATTGGTGCGGATCCCGCGGCCGATCAGCTTGATGGACAACCCCATCGGCACCGTCGCGATCACCTCGACCGGCTCCGGGAGGATCGGCCCCTCGACGATGGCGCCGGCCGTGAGGGCGTCCAGACTCCCCGCGGTCACGGCAAGACCCTCGCGCCGAGCTGCCGGGAGCCTGCGCTCACTTGATGGGCGATGGGAACGGGCCTCTTGAACGTCACGGCAGCAACTCGCATGGGTGGAGGACGAGGCTACGATAGCCCAGGCAGGAGGGGGAGCCGGTTCCTCCCGGGATCATCCGCGTCCGCGTTTCAGCGACCCCAGTGCTTGCTCGCCTGCCCGGTACGGGCAGCACCTCCCGTCGCGCTGCCGACACCCGGCAGCGCTTCCCCCTCACCCCTGCCGGGCGTCGGCAGCGCTTCCCCTCACCCCTGCCGACGCCCGGCAGCGCTTCCCCTCACCCCTGCCAGGCGTCGGCAGCGCTTCCCCTCACCCCTGCCAGGCGTCGGCAGCGCTTCCCCTCACCCCTGCCGACGCCCGGCAGCGCTTCCCCTCACCCCTGCCGACGCCCGGCAGCGCTTCCCCTCACCCCTGCCGACGCCCGGCAGCGCTTCCCCTCACCCCTGCCGACGCCCGGCAGCGCTTCCCCTCACCCCTGCCGACGCCCGGCAGCGCTTGGCCGAGTCGCCCGGTTGCGCACAATAGTGGATTTCACTATCCTGCCATCGCGAGGAACGCCGATGAGAGGGACGGGAGCGGCGAGGCGGAGCCGGGGCGAGGAAGGCGGTCCGGCGGGGCGTGGCTCGGACGAGGAGAGCGGCCCGGTCAGCGTGGTGCTCCCGGCCGAGCTCCGGGTGCGGCTCCAGGCCGAGGCGAAGAAGCGCGGCCTCAAGCTCTCCCCCGCGATCCGCGCGCTCCTCAGCGAGCGCGTCCAGGAGCTCGACGACGCGGAGCAACTCAGCCGGGCGGAGGAGTGGCAGCGAGCTCAGGTCTGGGCGGTCTGGGAGCGGATGAAAGCGGGAGACCACGACGAGGCCTCGCGCCAGGAGCTCGACTCCATCTTCGACAAGGCGCTCCCTGACGCCCCTCGTCGCCGCGCCCGCTGAGACGGAGCTCCGCGTGGGCCGCCGCGTCCGCTTCCGCCGCGAGTTCGCCTGCGACCTCCGCGATCAGGTGCGCTGGCTCGAAGAGAACCGCGGGAGCGCGTGGGTGGAGCGCTTGCGAACCGGCCTCGACGAGGCCGTCGAGCTCCTCGCCCGCTTCCCCGCGATCGGCCCCGCCGAGCCGAAGAACGACGAGGACCGAGCCGTCGTCCGCAAGCTCCTCCTGCGCAAGCTCCCCTACGTCATCTGGTACCTCGCGGACACCTCCGACCCCGGCGCCGACCTCTGGCTGCTGCGCCTCTTCCACGCGCGACAGGACCGACCACCGGCCGGGACCGGTCTCCCTCCTCGTCGGCCGCGGAAGAGGTGATCGGGCCACGCATCGGAAGGCGTCGGATCGCTCATCCCCTGCCAGCCAGCCGCAGCGCTTCCGCGCTCGGCTCCCCGCGGCGCCCAGCGTGCTATGCACGCGCCGATGAGCGACGTGGTGGTGATCGGGGGCGGCGTGGCCGGGTGCGCCTCCGCGCTCGCGCTCGCGCGGCGCGGGCTCTCCGTTCGCGTCCTCGAGCGCAACCCGGGTGAGGGCGCCTCCTGGGCGGCGGCCGGGATCCTCGGCCCCCAGCTCGAGGCGGCGGGCGACGGCCCCCTCGCGCGGCTCTGCCTCGCGAGCCGCGCCCTGTATCCGGAGCTCGTCGCGTCGCTCGCCGAGGCGACAGGCATCGACGTGGGCTTCCGGCAGAGCGGCGCGCTCCGCGTGGCCTTCACCGCCTCCGGCCGCGAGGAGATCGCCCGCGAGGTCGCCTGGCAACGAGAGGCCGGCCTCGCGGTGGAGCTCTGCGACGGCGGCGGGGCCCGGGCGCGCGTGCCTTCGCTCTGCGCCGAGGTCGCCGGCGGCGCGTGGTTCGCCGACGAGGCGCGGCTCGATCCGCCGTCGCTGATGCGCGCGCTGCGGATCGCGGCGGAGCGCACCGGCGTGCAGTTCCGGGCGGGCGCGGCGGTCCGGCGCGTCCTCGTCGATCGGGCGCGGGCGCGCGGCGCGCTGCTCGAGGACGGCACCCGGGTCGAGGCGGACTGGACGGTGCTGACCGCGGGGAGCTGGTCGTCGCTGATCGAGGGGTCCGGCCTCGCCCCCGCCGCGGTGCGGCCGGTGCGCGGGCAGATCGTCGAGCTCACGCCGGCGTCGCCGCCGCTCACGCAGGTGGTCTACGGGCCCGGGTGCTACCTGTCGCCGCGCGACGACGGGCGCGTGCTCGTGGGGGCGACCGTCGAGCTCGCCGGCTTCGTGCCCGCGGTGACCGCCCGGGCCGTGCGCGACCTCCTGACCGCGGCGCTCCGGCTCGTGCCCGCCCTCGAGGACGCGCCGCTCGGCAGGACCTGGGCCGGCCTCCGGCCGCACCCGAGCGACGAGCTGCCGATCCTCGGACAGGGCGAGCTCACCCACCTGATCTTCGCGACAGGGCACTTCCGCAATGGCGTCCTCCTCGCCCCGGTGACCGCGCAGATCGTCGCGGCGCTCATCGCGGGAGAGCAGCCGCCGCTGGACCTGTCGCCCTTCTCGCCCGCGCGGCCCGGCATCGCCGGCTGAGCGCGGCGGCTACCGGCGGGCCGGCGGCCGCTGGCCCCGAACCGCCGCCTCGCCGCGGCACGCCCGCGCCGCCCGGCGGCCAGGCCGGGGCGGGCCCGCGTGCGCTCGCCGCGCGGGGCGCCTACGCTGAGCGCCGCGATGCCGCCCACCTGCGAGCTCATTCCCATCCGGTTCTACTTCCATTGCGGCTGGGCCATCCAGGTCGATCCCTCCTTCGAGTCCGAGCTCCTGTACGGCGGGGAGACGCTGCGGATGTTCGATCCCGGCGAGCGCCGGGAGGTCTCGCTCTCGTCGATGATCTACCGGCGGCACGACGGCGCGCCCTTCACGGCCGAGGAGGTGCTGGACACCTTCCCGCCGCGCGAGATGTCGGGGCTGCGCTACGAGCACCGGAGGGGGCAGCTCGCGGGCGCCGGGCTGTGGATGCAGGGCGAGAGCGATGACGAGCCGGAGCCAAGCTGGGTGCTCATGGCCATCATGGTGTGTCCCGAGGCCGGCCGGCTCGCGCGCTGCACCATCGTCTGCAAGGAGGAGTCGCACCGGGACTGGGCCGTCGACACCTGGAAGAGCATCACGCGGACCCCGCCGCCCGTGCAGCCCGGGCCCGGCGCGGCCGCGAGCTAGCGCCGCGTCGCCTGAGCCCGTCCCTGGCTCCGCGGGAGGGCTCCCCGGGCCTATCGTGGACGCGCGACCAGGGACGAACGCGGATCCCCTCTGCATGGCCGAGGAACAGGCGCCGTCTACGGACCGCGCGGGGCGCCGGGCCATGCCCGCATCGCGGCCTCCGCGACCGCGCTGAGGCCCTCCCGTGACGCGCCGTCCCGCGCCTGGACCGACATCCCCAGCATGAGGGTCAAGTAGAACGTGGCCAGCGCGGCGGCGTCCGTGTCGGACGCGAGCTCGCCGGCCTCGATGCCTCGCTGGATCCGCGCCTGGAGCGAGGCGTGCCAGCCCTCTCGGTGCCCCCGCAGCAAGTCCTGTACGGGCCGGGCGCCGGGGGAGCACTGGGTCCCGGCCAGCGCGATCATGCACCCGGACGGATGCTCGGGTCGGGTGAACTCGTCGGCCGCCGCGTCGAGCAGCCGCTGCACCGCGCCCCGGGCCGTCGGCTCCTCGGCAAAGATGCAGCCCATGTTCCCGCCCCCCCTGGCGAGATACCGATCGACCGCCGCCCGGAAGAGCTGCTCCTTGCCCCCGAACGTCGCGTAGAGGCTCGACGGGCTGATGCCCATCGCCGCGCTCAGCTCGTCGAGCGACGTCGCCTCGTACCCCCGGTCCCAGAACAGGACCATGGCCCGCTCCAGCGCCGCCTCCTGATCGAAGCAGCGCGGCCGCCCTCGCCCCCGCTGGACCCCCTCCGCCGCTTTTTTCATAACGATCGCTCCATAAATCGCTTGACGGACAGCAACAACCTATTAGCTTCTTTTTCAGGAACGATCGTTCCAAAAAAGGAGCTTGTCTCGATGGGTACGTTGAAGAACAAGGTTGCGCTCGTCACCGGGGGTTCGCGGGGTATCGGGGCGGCGATCGCCAGGCGCCTGGCGCACGAGGGCGCCTCCGTGGCCCTCACGTATGCCGCGTCGCCCGAGAAGGCAGCCGAGGTGGTGCACGCCATCGAGGCGGCGGGCGGCAGGGCGATCGCTCTCCGGGCGGACAGCGCCGACGTCGAGGCGGTGAGGGGCGCCGTCGCCCAGACGGTGAAGATCTTCGGCCGGCTCGACGTGCTGGTGAACAACGCCGGCGTCGCCGCCCTCGCGCCCATCGATCAGTTCTCGCTGGAGGAGTTCGATCGCCTCATGGCGGTGAACGTCAGGGGCCTCTTCGCCGCCACGCAAGAGGCCGTCCGCCACATGGGCGAGGGTGGGCGCATCATCAACATCGGGAGCATCAGCAGCGACGGAGCGCTCATGCCCGGGATGGCCGTCTATGCCGCGACAAAGGCAGCGGTCGCCGGCCTGACACGCGGCTGGGCCCGGGATCTCGGTCCGCGCGGCATCACGGTCAACAACGTCCAGCCTGGCCCCGTGGACACCGACATGAACCCGGTCGACGGCCCGCTCGCCGCCGCGCTGAAAGGCCAGATCCCCGTGCAGCGCTACGGAAAGGGCGACGAGGTCGCCGGCATGGTGGCGTACCTGGCCGGCCCCGAGGGCGCCTTCGTCACGGGTGCCCACCTGAAGATCGACGGCGGCATCACCGCCTGATCGGTCAGGTCGACGGGTCGGGAACTTTCCGCGGGCCTCGCCGTGTCATGGGAGTGTCTGGGAAACGAGGCGAGGCAAAGCCCTCCTGCTCCCGGTCCAGCGATGCCCACGTCTCCCCACACATCATTCCTCGCTCGGCTCCTCGCCGAGCTCCCGTGCCTCCTGCGCGCGGCGCGTCGCCTGACGCGCTCGGAGCAGGACGCCGAGGATCTGGCGCAGGCGACGGTCGTGCGCGCGATCGAGCGGCACGCCGACCTGCGCGACGAGGATCGCATGCGCGCGTGGCTGCTCCGCATCGAGCGATCGGTGCTGCTCAACGCGACGCGCGGCGCGCGGCAGCGCCTCGAGGTGATCGAGGGCGGCCGCGGCGCCGAGTCGGTGCCGGAGCCGCAGGGCGATCTGGAGGCGGAGCTCCTCGAACGCGGCTTCGCGGACGAGGTCGAGCGCGCGCTCGCGCGCCTGCCCCCGGAGTGGCGCGAGGCGTTGCTGCTACGGGAGGTCGAGGATCTTTCCTACGAGGAGATCGCCGATCTCCAGGCGTGCCCCGTGGGCACAGTGCGATCACGGCTCTCGCGGGCGCGGCTGGCGCTGGTCGAGGGCCTCTCCGAACGGCACGAGGAGACGTCATGGCAGGCTGCAACCGCGAGTGGTTCGAGAGCATTTCGGCGTGGCACGACGGCGAGGTGACGCCCGAAGACGCGGTCCGGATCGAGGCGCATGTCGCCGGCTGCGGGCCCTGCCGGCGCGCCGTGGAGGTCGTCGGCAGCGTGCGGCGCGCGCTCGTCGCGAAGGCGGACGGGGAGGTCCCGAAGCGCCTGCGCGATCGGGCGGAGGCCGCCGCCGCGCGGAAGGCGCGCGCGCCGCGCCGCGGCCCCTGGGTGGTCACGGCCGCCCTCGCCGCGGCCGCGGCGGCCGCCGCGTTGCTCGTCGGCAGCCCGGGCCGAGGCGTGGGCGCGGCGATGGCGGACGAGCTCGTGAGCCACCACGTGCGTGGCTTCGCGCGCGAGCGCCCGTGCGACTTCGAGTCCTCCGATCCGGGCGCCGTCGCCGGATGGCTCGAGGGGAAGCTCGGCTACGCGGTGACCGTCCCGGCGCTGTCCGGCGCCCGGCTGCTCGGGGCGCGCCTCTGCCAGATCGGGGGCACGCGCACGGCGGCGCTCATGTACGCGAGCGGCGACAAGCCGCTCACGGTGTTCGTGCCGCCGCCCGGCTCCGACGCCGCGACGGCCGCGCGCGTGCTGGCCGGGCGCAGCGTGGGGTGCACCCGGGGGCCGCTCGGCAACGCGATCTGCGCGAGGAGCGTGGAACAGCCGGTGCTCGCGGTCGCCGAAGTGGACATGGCGGCGCTCGCGCCGGCGCTCGGCAGGCGCTGATCCCGGCCATCACGAGGACCCATGACGATCGGCTCATTGCTGACGCTCTTTGGCGCGGGGCTCTTGACGTTCGCGTCGCCCTGCGTGCTCCCGATGCTCCCCGTCTACCTGTCGGCCCTCGGCGGCGCCGGGGCGCTCGGCGGTCCAGACCGCGCGGCGGTGCAGCGCAGCGTGCGCCTCGCCGGCGTCGGCTTCGCGATCGGCCTCGCGATCGTGCTCGTCGCGCTCGGCGCCGGCGCGTCGGTGATCGCCGCGGCGCTCGCGCCCCATCGGCACGCGTTCACCGTCGCGTCCGGCGCGATCCTCGTGCTCTTCGGCGCGAAGCTCCTCGGTGTGCTGCGCCTCCCGTGGCTGGAGCGCGAGGCGCGCCCGCTCCTCTCCCGCCTCCCGCGCGCGGGCGGCTTCTGGGGAGGCATGCTCTTCGGGATCGCCTTCGCGGCAGGGTGGACGCCGTGCGTCGGTCCGGTGCTCGGCGCCGCGTTGACCTACGCGGCCAGCGCGGGTGCCAGCCCGCTCACCGGCGCGATCCAGCTCGGCGCTTACGCCGCGGGCCTCGCCGCGCCGCTCGTCGTCGCGGCCTTCGCCGGGCCCGCGGCCGTCGAGCTGGCACGTCGCCTGGTGCCGGCCACGCCGGTCCTCCAGCGCGTGACGGGGGCGCTGCTCGTGGTCCTCGGCATCGCGTTCGCGACCGGCCGTCTGGACGCCCTCTCGCCGGCGCCCGCGGCGGCCGTGGCGGCAAGCGCGCCCTGCGACGGCGGCCCCGCCGGCGCGTGCGCGGCCCCGGAGGGCGTCGTGGAGCACGGCGACGTCACGCTGATCGAGGGAAAGCCTCGGCTTGTCGAGTTCGAGAGCGCGCACTGCGCGGTGTGCGAGCGCATGGCGCCGCTCGTGAAGGAGCTCGAAGCGCGCTGCACCAAGGAGGCCGACACCGTCCTGCGCATCCGGGTCGACGATCCGCGCGGGCAGGCCCTCGCGGCACGCTACGGCGTGCGCTTCGTGCCGACGTTCCTCAGCGTCGACGCCGCGGGGCAGGAGGTGGAGCGCGCCGTCGGCGAGCTGCCTCGCCAGCGGCTCGCGAGCCTGCTCGGCGACGTCCGTGGCGAGGCTTGCCCCCCTGCATTGTGAGGCCCCCAGGGCGCGGGATTGCTCCCGCAATCTCCCCGCCAGCCACCCGAGCTTCGCGGACGAAAGCATCGGACAGGTTGAAGCTCGCCTGAGCTCAACAGGATGCGCCACCCGCCGGACAAGCCGGGGAGAACGCTGGAAGGACACGAGTACGAGAAGGAGAGAGACCGCAAGGGCGCGAGAGGCGCAAGGAAGCAGAGATACAGGGATGAAATCTCTTCCCCTCTTCCCCCTTGCGTCCCTTGCGGTCCTCTTCCCATCTGCTGATTTCCTCGGGATTTTAACGTAATCGGCGCACTGGCCTAGGCCCCCGCGAGGCGCGCGCGCACCTTGGCGAGCACCGCGACGTCGGCGGGCGGAAAGAGCTCGTCCCGGAGCTCGGGCACCTCGGCCCAGCGCACGGCGGCGACGTCGAGCGCCACCGGAGCGGGAGACCCTTCGGCGAAGGAAGCCTCGTAGAAGAGCAGCAGCACCGGCTTCGCCGGATAACGGTAGTAGGTCACCTCCACGATATCGCCGACGCGGGCCTCCACGCCGATCTCCTCGCGCAGCTCGCGGACGAGGGCGTCCCGTGGATCCTCGCCGGCCTCGACCTTGCCGCCCGGGAACTCCCACGCGCCCTCGAGGTGGGCGCCCACCTTGCGCTGCGTGAGCAGCACGCGGCCACGCTCGATGACGACGGCGGCGGAGACGAGGACGAGAGCAGGCGACGGATCGGACGCGGCGGACATGGGCGCCTAGATTGTCGACCGCGGCGCAGAAGACAAGGCCGGAGAGGCGCTCACGACAGCTCCGCAGCGAAGAACCGCATTGGCCGGATGCGGTCAGATCCGGCGAGAAAGTCGCCTCGATAGAGGGAATGCGCCGCAAGAGAATGCGCGCCGCGGCGCGGGCGACCAGGCCGCGGCGTGAGGCGCGAGGAGCGGCCGCGCTCGGGGGTGTCGCGCGGCGCTGCGCCGTCACATGGCGGCGGCGCCGCGGGGCGCGCCTCTGCCGGGATGGCCGCTGCGCTCGCCGGCCCCGGCGACGAGCGGCGCGGCGGCCTCGCCGGGAGCGAGCCCGCTTCCCTTTGCCGCCGAGGTATGGGATGCGCCTCGCATGAGCGTCACATACCGGGAAGCGGGGGTCGATATCGATGCAGGGGACGCGCTCGTCGAGCGCATCAAGCGGCTCGCGAAGCCGACGCGCATCCCCGAGGTGCTGGGCGACGTCGGCGGGTTCGCCGGGCTGTGCGCGCTGCCGAGCGGACTGTCCGAGCCGGTGCTTGTCAGCGGCACCGATGGGGTCGGCACCAAGCTGAAGGTGGCGTTCGCGACGGGCGTTCACGACACGGTCGGCATCGATCTCGTCGCCATGTGCGTGAACGACGTCGTGACGGTCGGCGCGCGGCCGCTGTTCTTTCTCGACTACTTCGCCACCGGCAAGCTCGACGTGGACGTGGGCGAGGCGGTGGTGCGCGGCATCGCCGAGGGCTGCAAGCAGGCCGGCTGCGCGCTCATCGGCGGCGAGACGGCCGAGCTTCCGGGAATGTACGCCGAGGGCGAGTACGACCTCGCCGGCTTCGCCGTGGGCGTCGTCGAGCGCTCGCGCATCCTCGACGGCAAGCGGATCGCGGTCGGCGACGCCGTGATCGGCGTGGCGTCGAGCGGGTTGCACTCGAACGGCTTCTCGCTCGCGCGGCGGGTGCTCGAGAAGGAGATGGGGCTCCGGATGAGCGACCGCGTGGACGATCTCGGCGCGACCGTGGGGGAGGCGCTGCTCACGCCGACCCGCATTTACGCCCGCGCGATCACGGCGCTCCTCGCGGCCTGCGGCGATGCGGTCCGGGGGCTGTCGCACATCACGGGCGGCGGCCTGCCGGGGAACCTCCCGCGCGTGCTGCCCGACGGGCTGGGCGCGCAGCTCGACCTCGGCTCGTACCAGCGGCCGGCGGTGTTCCAGGTGCTCCAGCGCGGCGGGCCGGTCGAGGAGGCCGAGATGCGGCGCACGTTCAACCTCGGCGTCGGGCTTGTCGCGGTCGTGGAGAAGGGCGCCGCGGACCGGGCCATCGAGGCGTTCGCCGGGAGCGGGGAGCGGGCCTGGGTGCTCGGCGAGGTGGTGTCGGTCGGCGACGTGCCCTTCGAGGAGCGCGTCCGGTTCGGATGAGGGAGCCGGCGAGCGCTGGGCGCGGCGCGCGGGCCGCGACGAGCAAGGGGGCCGGCGCGGCCCGCGCTCACCCGTCTTCGAGCCGCGATCTCAGCTTCTTGATCGCCTCGTCGATGGTCCGGTTCGTCTTGTAACAGGGCCTCACCGCCGTCTCGAGCACGACCAGGGTGCGCTGGTCGCCCTCGGAGACGGCGCGATCGAGGAACGGTATCTTCTCGCCGCACGTGGCGTCGCGCAGCTCGAAGGAGATCCGGACGGCGGGCGTCCCGCGGGCTGCGATCTCCGGATCGCGGAGCAGCTTCGCCGCGCGGGTGGCCGGGGTGGAGCGGCCGCGGGTCTCGACGATCTCGTAGAGCACGTCGAGGCCGGCGGTCCCGAAGCGGCTCGCGAGCGCATCGAAGACCTTGTCGGCGAGCTCGCCGCCCGTCTTCGAGATGGCGATGGCGACGTTGCGCGCCGCGATCGCGATCGCGCGCTCGCGCAGCGCGGTCGGATCGCGCTCGGCGAGCAGGTTGAGCGCCTCGGCGGCCTTCACCCACCGGCGCGCCCTGGAGGCGTCGGTGAGCGCCTTCCGAGCCGCGTCGTCGGGCGGAGGCTCGGCCGGCGCGTCGGGTACGGCGGTCGTTGCCGGCGCAGCGGCCTCGGGCGCCGCGGCGGCCGGCGCGGGCTCGCTCGTGGCGAGCGCGCTCGCGGGCGGGCTCGTCTGGCCGAGCTGGGGGTCCGGCTCGGGCGGGGCGCGCCCGCCGCTGGCGAGCGCTGCGATGACGCCCGCGGCGAGGAGGACGCCGCCCAGGTACGGGGCGATCCGGCGCAGGCGGCCGCCGAGGCCTCCGTGACTCGGTCGCGACGCGCGCGCTTCCTGGGCTGCGCGCTTCCGCCTGGCCTTCTCCTCGCGCTCCTTCGCGGCGCGCTCGGTCTCCTCGGCGAGCTTCCGCCTGGCTTCTTCCTCGCGCTCAAGGGCGATGCGCTCTGCCTCGGCTGCCTCGAGCTCCCGCAGCAGCGTCGGGGCGAAGGCAGGCCGCGAGCCGCTCATCCGTTCGGAGGTCGGCTCCGAGGCGGGCGCGTCCTCCTCCGCGGGCGGCTCGTCCGGCGGCGGTGACGCCGGCGCTGCGGCAGGCGGCTCCTTCTCCGGCGGCTGCGCTTTCGCGGACGGCGCTGGTGTCTTCGCCGACGCGGGCTCTTGCGCGGAGGGCTCCGGCGGATTCGAGGGCGCCGGCTGCGCTGCGGACGACGACGGCGGCTTCGACGACGCCCGCTCCGCTGCGGGTACGGACGACGGCTTCGACGACGCCCGCTCCGCTGCGGGCGCTGACGGCGGCTTCGACGACGCCGGTTCCGCCGCAGGCGCTGACGGCGGCTTCGACGACGCCGGCTTCGATGACGCCCGCTCCGCGGCATGCGCTGACGGCGGCTTCGATGACGCCCGCTCCGCGGCATGCGCTGACGGCGGCTTCGACGACGCCCGCTCCGCTGCAGACGCAGACGGCTCCTCCGTACCCGGCAGCGATGGTTGCTTCGGCGAGGGCTCCGACGGACCACGCTCCGACGGCTCGGGCGCCGGCTCCTCCATCGGCGGCCGCGCGGACGTCGGCCCCGCCGGCTCCTTGGACGCCGGCTCTTCCAGCGACCCTGCCGGCCCCACGGGCGCCAGAGACGGCGCCTCCAGCGGTAGCGGCGTCGAGACCGGCTGCGCCGGCTCCTGCAACGCCGGCTCCTGCAACGCCGGCTCCTGCAACGCCGGCTCCTGCAACGCCGGCTCCTGCAACGCGGCCTGCTCCTGCGATCGCGGCGACGGCGGGCCAGCGGCCTCGCGGGCGGCTTCCTCCCGCGAGAACGCCACCTGCGCCATGAACGCCGCGCCGCCCACCGCGGTCGGGCGCGAGTCGCTCGACAGCCGCGCCTCCTCGGCCTCGGCCTCCTCGGCCTCGGAAGCTGCACGGCCGGCGGCTTCCTCCCGCGAGAACGCGACCTGGGCCATGAACGCCGCGCCGCCCACCGTGGTCGGGCGCGAGTCGCGCGTCAGCTCGGCGAAGAGGGTCGGCGTGTCGCGCACCGGCGTCGGCCGCGACTGACTGGCAACGTCTTCCTTGTCCTCGGCCGCCTCCACCGGCGCCGTCGCCCCCACCAGCGCCCAGTCGCTCTCGCGCGCCGGCTCCGGCGCGCTCGCGCCGCTTCCGGCCGGCTCGCCGGCTGCCTGCTGCGCAGCCGGCGCCAGCGCGTCCGCCACATCCGTCAGCGAGACAAGGCACGAGTCCCCGAGGACGATCGCCGAAGCGCCGCCGGAGCCGGCCTCGGGCTCGCGCGACAGCGCGCTGGGCAGGGGCGGCCGGTTGCTCGGCACGCGCGCCGCATCTGCGATCGCGGGCACCGACGTCATCTCCGCCCTCGACCCCATCTCCGCCCTGGGCTCGACCATCACGATCCCCGACGCGGCGCACGCCTCGTCGAGCGCCGCGATCAGCTCCGCCGCGCCCTCGAAGCGGGCGCGCGGCTGCTTCTCGAGGAGGCGCCGCACGACCGCCTCGATGGCCGGCGGGACCGCGACGCCGGGCGCATGCTCGGCGATCGCCGGAACGGGCGCGCTGCGCTGCTGGTTGAAGAGCGCGACCGGATCCTTGGCCAGGAACGGGTGCTTGCCGGCCAGCATCTCGTAGAAGATCAGGCCGAGGGCGTACAGATCCGCGCGCTCGTCGACGAAATCCATCCCGAGCGCCGACTCGGGGGCGAGGTAGGCGATGGTCCCGAAGATCACCCCGGCCGTGGTGAGCCGGACCGGGAGCGGCTCCCCCTCCCTCCGCACGGACTCCGGCGACGCGCCGGATCGGCGCAGCTCGTCGACGCTCACCTTCGCGAGGCCGAAGTCGATGAGCTTCACGAAATCGCCCTGCGGCTCGACGACCATCACGTTCCGCGGCTTCACGTCGCGGTGGACGATGCCCATCGCGTGGGCCGCCCCGAGGCCCGCCGCGAGCTGCCTGGCGATCAGGGCGGCGCGCGCGGCGGGCATCGGCCCCCGCCGGATGATCTCGTGGAGCGTCGTGCCGCGGACGTACTCCAGGACCAGGAAGAACGAGCCGTCTTCTGCCTCGCCGAAATCGGTCGCGGTCGCGACGTTCCGGTGCTGGATGTGGGCGCCGGCGACCGCCTCGCGCTCGAAGCGCTGCACGAGCTCGGGGAGCCGCTCGGTGTCGGGGTGCAGGATCTTGATCGCGACGCGCTTGTGCATGTGCACGTGCTCGCCGCGATAGACCGCGCCCATGCCCCCCATGGCGATGACCTCGTCGATGCGGTACCGCTTCGAGATGACCCGCCCGAGGTAGGACACCGCTCGGTGCTTCGCGGCCTCGTCGGCGGTCAGGGGCGGCTCGGGCGGGCGTTCCGGCATCGTGGCGGGCGCCACCCTAACCCGAGCGGCGCGGCATTGGTAGGTTGGCCGGCCATCGTGGACCGGCCCCGGGCGAGGCAGCTCTCGCCGCTCAACCCCTCGGCGTCAACCGCTCCCAGTAGGCGTCGACCGCGTCGGCCTGATCGGGGATCCGCGCGCACTCCGAGAGCTCTCCCAGATCGAGCTCGGGGAGCATCCCGCTCCGCTCGACCTGCTCGTAGCCGCCCTCTCCCAGCAGGTGGACCGAGATGCGTCCGTCCTTCCAGATCCACACCTCGGGCACCTCGAGCCCGCGGTAGACGTCGAGCTTGTCGATGCCGCCGCTCGTGATGAACACCTCGATCGCGATATCGGGCCGCTTCTTGTTCACCTTGCCGACGCAGTAGCACTCGTCGGGCTCCAGGCCGCGCTGCCTCGCCTTGCGGCGGTACGTGGTCGAGCCGTAGCCGTAGACGCGAACGCGGCGCGCCAGCGCCCACAGCTCGACGAGGCGCGCGATGCACTTCTTTACATCCTCGTGGTCGGCCGACGGGCTCATGAGCTCCAGCACCCCTTCGCAGTAGGTCATCCGCAGCCCTGGGTGATCGTCGAGCAGCTTGCGCAGCGCGACGTACTCGTCCCAGGAGACGTTGGGCATCACGAAGCGTTGCTCGCCCTGGCCGGACGGGAGCGTCGAGGGCGCGGGCAGCGGGGCGACGGCGACCATGAGCTGAGCATAGGCGGGCGCGGTGAGGCGGCAAGCGACGCTCCGCGGACCGATGACGCGGCGCTCGCGCGCCGGTCGCACGGAGGGCGGCGCGCCGTGGCTCCGGGCGGGCCCCGCTCCGGAGCCGGACGGCCGCTGCCGCCCCGGATCTCTCCCGCGCCCGCCCCGGCCGTAGTATCTGCCCCCCATGCCCTCCCTCGACCTTGGCGTCCTCATCTCCGGCCGCGGCTCCAACCTCCAGGCGATCCTCGACGCGATCGCCGCCGGCCGCCTCGACGCCCGCGTGCGGCTCGTCATCTCCAACCGGCCGGGCGTGGAGGGCCTCGCGCGCGCCGAGCGCGCCGGCATCCCGACGCGCGTCCTCCCGCACCAGGAGTTCACCGATCGCGACGGCTTCGACGCCGCCGCCGTCGCGGCCCTCCGCGAGGCGGGCGCGACCTGGGTCGTCCTCGCCGGCTTCATGCGCCTGCTCACGACGACCTTCCTCGACGCCTTCCCGCACCGGGTCGTCAACATCCACCCCTCGCTCCTGCCCTCCTTCCCCGGCGTGGATGCCCAGCAGCAGGCGCTCGATCACGGCGTGCGCATCACCGGCTGCACCGTCCACCTCGTGGACGCCGGCACCGACACCGGGCCCATCCTCGCGCAGGCCGCCGTCCCCGTCCTCGAGGGCGACGACCGCGACGCCCTCGCCGCGCGCATCCTCGTCCAGGAGCACGCCCTGCTCGTCCGCGCGCTCTCGTGGCTCGCCGAGGGGCGCCTCCAGATCGCGCCGTCCGCCGCGCCCGGCGGGCGGGCGCGCGCGACGATCGCCGGCGTCGACACCGCGCTCGGGTTCGCTCAGGGCGGCCGCGCGCCCGAGCCGGTCGGGGAAGGGGCGTGATCCACAAGCACTACGACGTCATCGTCCTCGGCCGCTCCATCGGCGCGCTCACCGCCGCGGCGCTCCTCGCGCGGCGCGACTTCACGGTGATGGTCGTCGGGCACGGCGAGCGCCCGCCCACTTACCGCCTCGACCAGCACGTCCTCCGCCGGCGCGCCTTCACCATGCTCGCCGAGCCCTCGCCGGCGTGGCGCCGCTTCCTCGTCGAGCTCGCCCAGTCGCAGACGTGGAAGCGCCGCATCGTCCCGGCCATGCCCATGCTGCAGGTCGTCGCGCCGCGCCGGCGCCTCGACGTGCCGCCCGACATGGTCCTCTTCGGCCGCGAGATCGACCGCGAGTTCCCCGAGCTCCGGCGCGTCGTCGACGAGCTCTACGCCGAGCTCGCCCACGTCAACGGCGCCGCCGACGACGCGTTCTCGCACGACGCCCTCTGGCCGCCGGGCACGTTCTGGGAGCGGCGCGAGACCGCGCGCTACGCCGCCATGCTCCCCTACGCGCGCGCCGAGCCCGACGCCGACCTGCTCGTCGAGTTCCCGCGCGGCCACCTGTTCCGCTCGATCGTCACGCAGTCCGTCCTCTTCGCCACGGATCTCTCGGCGCTCCCGCCCCCCTTCGCGGTGGCGCGCCTGCACGGGGCGTGGACGCGCGGGCTGATGATGGTCCCGCGCGGCGAGGAGGAGATCGAGGAGTTCCTCGTCGAGCGCATCCTCGCCCACGGCGGCCGCTGTCTCCTCGACGAGCGCGCCGCGTCGGTCCACGTCCGGCGCGGCACCGCGGCGGGGGTCCTCCTCGACGGCGACGATCACCCGAACGGCAGCAGCTTCGTGATCACCGACATGGATGGCGAGACGCTCGCGAGCCTCTCGGGCGGCGAGGGCATCCACAAGCGCGCGCTGCGCGAGTGGCCGCGCATCACCTCCTCGGTCGGCCGCTTCGTCGTGTCGCTCATCGTGCGCCGCGAGGGCTTGCCCGAGCCGCTCGGCCCCGAGACGCTCCTGCTCCCCTTCCAGTCCGTGCCCGCCGGCCGCTCGCTCGTGCCGCCGCCCCCCCGCGCGCCGGGCGACGCCTCCGGGGGCCGGCCGAGCTCGCCGCGCCCCACGCGGCCGGCCGGGCCGGGGCGCCCCGTGATCCACCTCCAGCGCTGCGATCTCCCGCCGCCCTCGACCGACACGCTGCTCGTGGCGGAGATCCTGCTCGCCGACCGGAGCCCGCTCTCGTTGCTCGAGGCGCGCCAGGCGGTGCTCGACGCGCTCACGGCCGAGCTCCCCTTCCTCGAGCGCCACCTCGTGGTTGTCGACTCGGTGCACGACGGCCTGCCCGTGTGGCTCTACGACGGCCAGCGCCGCCGCCTTGTCGAGCGGGCCCTGCTGAAGGGCGCCGCCCCGGGCGCGGAGCCGATGGTGCGCCAGCTCGAGGTCGACCCGCCCGGCTACCTCGGGCTGGCGGGCGAGCCGATCCGCGGTCCCATCGAGCGGACGCTGCTCGTCGGCCGCAGCGTGCTGCCCGGCCTCGGCCAGGAGGGCCAGCTGCTCGCCGCCTGGGGCGCGGCGCGGCTCGTGACCCGGACCGACCGGCGGAAGGAGCGGATGCGGCGAGACATGTGGAGCAAGGTGGAGATCGGATAGCGCCGCGTCGCCCGGGCTGTCCCTGGCTTTCTGTAGAGAAGGAGCCACAGAGGCACCGAGGGCGCAGAGGGGGAGCACCGCGGATCGAGGTGAGACTCGATGTCTCCGGGGCTCCGTATCTCAGGAGGATCGGGGAAAGACCTGGAAGAATCCGTCGCGCTCGACCACGGAGAGCGGCACGTCGAACAGGCGCGACAGGTTGTCGTCGGTCAGCGCCTCGCGCTTCGGGCCGTCGGCGAAGACGCGGCCTTTCCTGAGCAGGACGACCCGCTCGATCTCCGGCGGGATCTCGTGCACGTGGTGCGTCACGAGGATCAGCGTCTTGCCGTGCCGCACGAGGCGCCTGAACAGGTCGACGAGCTCGAACGCGGCTTTCAGGTCGAGGCTCGTGGTCGGCTCGTCGAGCACCAGCGCCTCCGGGTCGTGCACGAGCGCGCGCCCGAGCAGGCAGCGCCGCTGCTCGCCGGCGGACATCTCCGCGATGGGCTTGTCGCCGAGGTGCGCCACGCCGAGCTCGCGGAGCACCGCCTCGGCCCGCCCGCGCTGCGCGCCCGTCGGCGGCTCGTGCTCGTGCAGCCCGGCGCTCGCGAAGAAGCCGGAGAGCACCACGTCGAGGCCCCGCACCTCCCGCGGATAGGCCATCTGGAGCTCGTACGACACGAGCCCCAGCCGGCGCCGGAGCGCGAAGACATCCCACCTCTCGCGCCCGAGGATCCGCACGCCCGAGCCCTCGCGGTGGACCGGGTAGATCTCCCGCGAGAGCAGCCTGAGCAACGTCGACTTCCCGGCCCCGTTGGGCCCGAGGATCGCGGTGCTCTCCCCCTGCTCGATGCGCAGCGACAGCCCCTCGAAGACGCGCGTATCGCCGCGGTACACCTCGGCGTCCTCGATCTCGATGAGCGCGGGCGAGCTCATCGCTTCACTCCACAGTTCGCGTACATGCGACGCAGACTACTGGAGCGCTCCTCTGGATAAAAGACATACATCCTAGTCATCGAAACCAGCGATTCAAGCACTTTTGACAATCAGCACATCGTCTCGCATGTCGGGGTATGTCGGACAGCACGTCGTGCCTTCGTGCCTCATGCGGCTCAGGCTTCGGGCTTCGGGCTTCGGGCTTCCTGCGCTCGATTTTTCTTACCAGGCTGCGCCAGACAGGCTTGCATCGCGGAAATTTCTGCTCTCGTTGCTCTTGCTGCTCTTGCTGCGCGAGATTCGCTCGTGGCCCGGTGAGTCGGCGGGCGCTCGCGAGCGTGAATCACGCCGAGCGCATGACTCGTGATCCCCGATGCGCGCATTCAGCGTTTCGGCCACATCTTGCCCGCGCCTCGCCCCAAGTTTTCCCTCCGTTTTCCTGTATT
Organism: Sorangium sp. So ce1014; assembly: GCF_051521505.1. NCBI lineage: Bacteria > Pseudomonadati > Myxococcota > Polyangiales > Polyangiaceae > Sorangium > Sorangium sp. So ce1014. Next base: position 11,635,576 of record NZ_CP150356.1, on the reverse strand, counting down.
TTTGGCGGTGGAATCGGGTGATTCGTGGTGGATCACCCGTGCCCCGGTTCGGCGATCCACTCCATCGGTCACTCACCATCTTCTCGCAGACAGGCACCGTCGGAAATCTGCCCATGAATCGGCATTTACCGATCTCGAGAGACGATGGCCCGGCCGTTGCAGTTACCCTGAGCACGTTCAACAAGTGCCCCGCGCCAAGCTGATGCTGGCGCTCGGGAGTGAAAAAATCCGACGCGGCGCCGTGCCGCTCGGCCACTTGGAGATTGATATAATGACGAAGATCAAGGGTTCGCTTTTCGGTGCTGGGGCGGTGTCGTGCGTGCTCGCCGTCCTCGGCGGGTGCATCGTCGTCGCGGACGACGGCTCCAGCGGCTCGGAAGAGAACGAGATTTTCGCCGATGAGGCAGCGGCGGCCGCGGCGGCATCGCAGATGCGCTTCGGCGTCGCTCCCCAGTGGAGCCAGACCTGGTCGCCGCCCCAGTCCGGGCCGGCGAATGTCGATGTGGTCGCCGTCGGCGACTGGTTGATGTCGGGCGGCTTCACCAACACACATCAGAGCAAGCTCTCGCAGATCGTCAGCAAGGGTAAGACGCCGTACTTCTTCGGCTACATTGCCACGGACATGACCAAGAAGGGGCTCGGGTCCGACCGCGACTGCGACGGCGACGCCGGCGCGCCGCTGTGCCAGCGGGGCGCGGCGTACGTGCGCTCCAACATCGGCGCGATGGTGACCAAGTACAAGCAGGCGGCGCAGGGGATCAACACGGCCCTCGGCGGGAGGTCGGTCGAGCCGCTGATCCACATCGAGCCGGACTGGTACCAGTTCTCGCAGACGGCGCAGCAGAACGCGCTCACGGAGACGGAGTCCGACGACTACATCAACCAGATCCTCGGCGCCATCAAGTCGGGCTGCCCCTCGTGCAAGGTGGTCATCGACTTCAGCCCGTGGTTCAGCCCGTCGGCCACCCGGTGGGCGTCGTCGGTCAGCGACTTCTACGACGGCTGGGACCGCAGCGTGGTCAAGTACGTCGGCCTCACCGGCAAGCAGTTCCCGTTCACCGAGGGCAAGATCGACAACTTCACTTACCGCGACATCACGCGCGCGCTCAGCCTGCCGCTCGTCATCGTCGACGCGTACACGTTCGGCGGCGGCCCGATCAACGTCGACTCCACCTGGCTCAACGAGAGCAACGTCGCCAAGGCCGTCGACATGGGCGTCGCGATCGTCATGCTGTCGCAGACGGGCGACGTCGCCGGCTACGACAGCTTCATCGCCCGCGTGAAGGGCGGCAGCAGCAGCAGCTCCAGCAGCAGCAGCTCCAGCAGCAGTTCCAGCTCCAGCAGCAGCAGCTCCAGCAGCAGCGGCTCCGGCGGCTCGGGTGGTAGCAGCAGCTCCAGCTCCAGCAGCAGCTCCAGCAGCAGCGGCTCCGGCGGCTCCGGCGGCGGCACAAGCACGGGCGGCGTGCGCGCCGAGCCCAGCAACGTGAGTGTCACCATCACCCCCAACTCGACGTGGACGGGCGGCTACTGCAACAACGTCACCGTGACGACGACGGGCTCCAACGTCACGTGGAAGGCGTACGTGCCCTCGAAGGGGGCCACCCTCCGCGACGTCTGGAGCGCCAGCGGCACCACGACGGGCAGCGACTTCGTGTTCGTCGGATCGGGCTGGAGCGCCAAGGTCAGCGCTGGAGCGGGTCTCTCGTTCGGGTACTGCGCGAACGGCTCGCGCTGAACCCTGATCGACGAGCGACGCGCCAGCCGACGAGGCGAGCAGAGCCTCTCGGCGGCGCGGCGCTCCAGCCCGCATCGATGCGCCGAGCGACACGGAGAGGCGGCAGCCTCTCCGGACTCCCCTCTTCTCCTCCCGCTCCCCGTTGCGCTCTCCGGCGCCCCGCGCCTTTTGGTATCCTCGGCGCACCGTGCCCCCCGCCCCGCAGCGCTGTCTCCTCGCCGGCAACGGCCCGGCCACGTCCGCCCACGCCGCCGCCCCGCGCGCGCGTCGTCCGGTCCGGAGCGCCGCATGCCGCTGACGCTCCGGGTCACCTGGCGCAACGCGGGCAGCCCGCTGCTGCCGGATGCGCTCTCCGAGGTGCAGGCGACGGCCGACGACGCGCCGCTGCCCCTCGCCGCCGCGGGCCCGGGGCTGCGCGAGTTCGCGATCCCCGCCGGCGCGGCGCGCGTCGCGCTCAAGGCGCGCTTCTCCGCGGCCTTCAACGCCTTCGAGGACGTCCCCGCCCTGCAGGAAGAGGTCCTGTCGGTCGCGCAGGCCTTCGACGTCGCCGGCGGGGGGACGTCGCTCGGCCCCGCCCCGGACCCGGCGCTCGGGCAAGCGCACCCGCTCGTCGACGTGCAGTCGACGCCGGGCCTCGCGCTCGCGCAGATCAGGACCGATTTCGTCGATATCACCCCGTTCTGGATGGCCTACGCGAGGTACACGGACGAGTACCAGCGCGAGCACCAGCCCGGCACCGAGCTCGTGGCCCTCGGCGCCACCGCGGGAGAGCCGAAGATCTGGTTCGCGAGCATCCCGGAGGCCTGCAGGGCGCCGCCGGACGGCGGGGTCTCGGCCCTCGTGTTCTACCGGCCGGAAGGGTACGCCTATACCCGGGTCGACCAGCGCCACGAGATGTTCGGGCTGAATCGATACCTGCTCGGGCCCGACCCGGATCCGGACGCCTCTTTCTGGGCGCGCGACGTGTTCGCGCGCGATCCGCGCGATGAGTCCCGCTGGGTCTATCTCCGCTGCGGCTTCGAGGAGGCGCTCGCCGCGAGCGGCAAGGCGGTGGTCATGCTGCACCCGTGGCCGAGCGGGACGAGCTTCGGCGCCGCGACGACCGCGAGCCTGCCCGGCTTCGCCGAGGCGGCGCTCCGCTTCCTGGGGGGCGCGCAGAAGATCGGGATCGGGCCGGGCGGGGCGCGGCTCGGGAAGCTGGGGCTCGCGGGCTTCAGCGCCGGCGGGCTACCCCTGTGGCAGGCGCTGGCCGCCAACCTGGGACGGGTGAGCGAGGTGTTCGCGTTCGACGCCCGCGGCGTCGCCAGGAGCGAGGCCACGCTCCTCCGCTGGTACAGCGGCGACGCCTCGCGCCGGCTGCGGATGACCGGCGGGCACCAGCTCGACGCGAACGCGGCGATCCGGCGGAGGCTTTCGGGCAACGCGGACGTGGCGCGCCTCTCGAGCCTGCCGCCCGACAAGAGCGGCTATCTCCCCGGGGTGAACCCGCGCTGGGATCACGTGTGCTCCTCGCTCGAGGAGAGCGAGAAGGACGCCTATCTGAACGCCGCCTGGGTATGGCACCAGTTCGCGGTGTTCGGCGGCCTTCCGAGGGCCGGAGAGCCGAGCGCGGTCACGTTCCTCCAGCGCTTCCTCGAGGAGTCGGACCTCTGATGCGACTTTGCGTTCAACTCTCCCCTCACGCCGCCGCGATGAGCCGCGCCAGCGCGCGCATGTCCCCATCGTCGCCGAGCCGCGAGAGCGCCGCGCGCGCCCTCGCCAGCGCGGGCTCGACGTAGCGCAGGTAGCTCGGATCCGCGCCGATGCGGTCGATGAAGACGAAGCGCCCGGCGTCCTTGAGCTTGCGCTGGACCGTGACAAGCTCGAACTCCCGGCCGAGCGCGTCGCGCGCCGGCCGATCGAGCGAGGCGGCCGCCGCGTAGTCGTCGAGCCGCGCCTCGACGAACCGTCGATCGAGGTCCTGGAAGCTGTCGTTGAGGAGCGTCGCCAGATCGTAGACGCGCGGGCCGAGCAGGGCGTCCTGGAAGTCGAGCCAGGCGACCTCGAGGCCCCCGCCCGGCGCGTCCACGATCATCAGGTTGCGGCTCTGGAAGTCGCGGTGGACGAAGCCACGCGGCCACGCGGCGATGCGCCGGGCGAGGCGATCCGCGAGCGCGTCGAACTCGGTCCGCGCGGCGTCATCGAGCCGGAGCCCGCGCGCGTCGAGCGCCCACGCCCGGAAATGGTCGAGCTCCCAGCGCAGCAGCGTCGCGTCGAGCGCGCAGGCGTCGACGGTCGAGCCGCGCGGGAGCGCCGCGAGCGCCCGCTGCGCCCGGGCGAGATCGCGCACCGCCAGGGCGTAGACCTCGGCGCGACGGGCGGGCTCGCGCTCGACGAAGGCGGAGAGCGTCCGGTCCCCGAGGTCCTCGAGGAGGAGCAGGCCGCGCTCGCAGTCCTCCGCGAGCAGCGCCGGCACCCGGACGCCGCGCTCGCGCAGCAGCGCGCGCACCTCCACGAACGGCCACCGCGGAGCAGCGGCGCCGGCCGCCGTGCCCTCCCCCTCCTCGCTCGGCGCGAACATCGCGACCGCCGTGCCGGCCGGCGTGACGACGCGCAGGTAACGCCGGCCCGACACGCCGCCGCGCAGCGGGACCAGCGACGACGGCACATGGCCCGTGGCCCGCTGGACGAGCCGGTGCAGGGCGTCGGGGTCGAGCTCGCGCACGCCCCTTCGTACGCCGGCAGGCGACACGAGCGCCAGCCTTCACGGCGCAATCACCCCCGGCGCACGGCGCGATCGCCCCCCGGCGTACGGCGCGATCGCCCCCCGGCGCCGTGACGTGACCGCCCCCGCGCGCCTCAGCAGGCGCCGGCGCAGCCGTCGGCGCTCTGGAACCAGAGCCCGCCCGAGTCCTCGCACGCGCTGCGGTCGTACCTGCCCGAACAGCAGCGCTCCTGGCTCTCGCACACCTTCGCGACGCTCTCGCCGCTCCGGAAGCAGCATTTCCGGCTCTCGGGCGGCTCGGGCGCGGCCGGATCCTCGGGCGCGGCCGGCTCCCCGGGCGCGGTCGCCTTCTCGATGACCACCGGGACTGCGGGCGCCACGAGCGTGGCCACCGTGTCGCAGCCGAACGAGCCAATCATGGCGAGGACGGCGAGCGCCGATGCCACCGCACGAGCGGTTCCAGCCAGCTTCATGATTGCCGTGGGTGCCATGGTCACCGTGCGGCGGCAAGTTGTTGCGCTCCGCCGTCTCGGCAGATCGGCTGGATGCGGCCGCGCGGCGCGCGATCGGTCCGGGCCGTGACGGCGGCTGTGCTATAAACCGGCGCAATGGCGAACAGCACGACCGCGCCGGAGAGGGTCACGCCGCTGAACGGAGCAGCAGCGACCTCGGTGGCCTGGCGGTGCCGGGGCGAGCTCCGCATCACCGTGATCGTCAAGGCCACCTTCGCCTTCGCGGCGGACGCCGAGATGCCGAGGGTCGAGCCGCAGAAGATCCTCCCCGGGGAGGTGCATCACGGCAACAACCCGGGGCGGAGCGTCCGGCTCACGAGCGATCTGGCCCCGCACCTGGAGCACGCCGACGTGCTCTTCACGGGTCACGCCCACGCGCCGCCGCCCGGCGCGCCTGTGCACTCCCTGCCTGTGCGACTCACGATCTCCGACGAGAGCGAGGTCCTCCTTGACAAGGAGCTCCTCGTCCAGGACAGGGCCGGGTTCCAGCGGATGCCGCTCGTGTACGAGCGGGCGCTCCGCGGGGAGAACGATCAGGAGAACTTCCTCGGCGTGCGGGCCACGGGCGACCCGTCCGATCCCGAGGCGAACGTCATCGATCCTCTCCAGCCGGCGCGCGCGGCCGGCTTCGGCCCGATCGCGCGCGCCTGGCCGGCGCGCAAGCGGCTGCTCGGCGCCACCCCGCGCAAGGCGCTCGAGGCCGCCATCGCCGAGATCCCCGACGCCTTCGCGTGGGCGTATTACCAGGCGGCGCCGCCCGATCAGCGGGTGCGCACCCTGCGCGGCGGGGAGTGGATCGAGCTCCAGGGGCTGCACCCCACGCTGCCGCGCCTCCGGACGCGGCTGCCCGAGGCGCGCGGCCGCGCGCGCATTCACGGCCTCTCGGCCTTCGGCGTGAGCGAGGGGACCCCGCTCGATCTGAGCGCGGACACGCTGCGCATCGACGGCGACGAGCAGCGGTGCACCCTCGTCTTCCGGGGCAGCTTCGCCGTGCCGGACGAGGCTGCGCTCGCGGCGGCCTCCATCGTGGCGGGGGTCGAGCTGCCCGGAGAGCCGCTCGAGTGGCCCGAGAGGCCGGCCGACCTGGGCGCCGGAGCCCCCGCCCGGGCGGGCGACGCGGCTGGCCGCGCGCGAGGGGCGGGCGGCGACGGCGACGACACCGGCGGTCTCGGCGCGACCCAGACCGCTCCGCCCGCCGGGGCGCGCACGATGAGCCTCTCGGACGGCGGCGCGGCGGTGGCTGCCTTCGTCCGGGCGGCGACGCCGTTTCGTCCTGGGCCCTCTCCCGGCGACATCGTCGTGCACGCGGCGGGCGCGGGGGCGCCGGCGCCCCGGTTCGACACCGGGACGCTCTCGCTCTCCTCGGCGGAAGGCCCGGAGGGGTCTCCGGTCACGACGCTGGCCTTGCTGCCCGGTCAGGACGACGGCGCGGCGGACCAGCCTGCGCTGCCGTTCCAGCCGGCGCCTCCGGGCGCCGCGCTGCCTCCGTCGAGGATCGACCGTGAGCCGATCACGGCCGATGAGCGCATGAGCTCGGGCACGCTCGCGCTCTCGTTCGAGGACGACTGGGACGCGCGCGCCGGCGCGCCCGGGAGCTCCGGCCCCGCGGCGCCGGCGGTCGACCTGGAGCCCGCGCCCGCGCGCACGGAAGCAGCGGAGATCGCGCTGGCGCCGGAGCCCGCGCTGGCGCCGGAGCCCGCGCTGGCGCCGGAGCCGCCGCCTCCTCCGCCGGCGAGGCCCGAGATCAGCGCCTCGCCGCCGCGGTCCTTCGAGCCGGACGAGCCGCCGGCGGCCCCGCCGCCCCGGCCGCCGCCGCCTCCTCCGCCGGAGCGCCCGGCGCTGCCCACCCCGTCACCTTCATTGAGAAGGAGCCTTTACGAACGGTTCGACCGCAAACGATAGCTCGCGAACGGGGGCTCTCCGAGCGCGCCGGACGCCCCGGCGCGGCGCGCCCTGAGGCGGGAGATCCACCCCCACAGCACGATGGATGGAGCTGCGACGATGACCACTCAATCCGATTCGCTAGACATTCGACTCGAGCTCGCCGGCTTCTCGTCCGACGTCCTCCAGCTCAACAGCCTGTCGGGCCGCGAGGCCATCTCGCAGCTCTTCGCGTTCGACGTCGAGGTCGCCTGTCCGAACGAGGCCGCGGTCGACGGGCAGACCTTCACCGGCGAGGCCGTCGCGATCGTCTTCGAGCAGAACGGGGTCGAGCTGCGGCGCATCCACGGCATGGTCGCCGAGGTGCACGATCACCTCGCGACGCTGCTCGATCACCGCGCGTACCGGCTGCACATCGTCCCGCGCGCCCACCGGCTGACGCTTGTCGAGACCACCGAGATCTCGATGCACAAGGCCGTGCCGGAGCTCATCCAGCAGAAGCTAGAGCTCGTGGGCCTGAGCGGGAGCGACGTCGATTTCAGGCTGATGGGCACCTACGCGCCGCGGGAGTTCGTCGTGCAGTACCAGGAGACCGATTTCGCCTTCATCTGCCGCCTGGCCGAGCACGTCGGGATCAGCTTCTTCTTCGAGCACCAGGACGGCCAGGACACGATGGTCTTCACCGACGGCGCCAGCGGGTTCAAGCCCACGGCCGGGGCCGAGTCCGTCCGTTTCCGCGAGCGCGGGGAGACCCGGGACGTCTTCGAGATCGCGGCGAGAGCGCGGCTCGTGCCGAGCGTGTATGTGGCCCGCGACTACAACTACCGGCAACCGATGCTCGATCTGACGTCGGAGCACGTCCTGCCCGCCGGGTATGCGGGCGGCGTGATCGAGTTCGGCGGGCACTACAAGACGCCGGGGGAGGGCAAGGAGCTGGCGCAGATCCGGGCCGAGGAGCGGCAGGCGACGCAGCTCGTCTACACGGGCAGGAGCGCGGTGTGCGCGCTCGGCGCGGGCGCGCGGTCGATGCTGGAGGAGCACCCGAACCTGGAGCCGCTCGACCTGCTCTTCGTCGAGGTGGAGCACCGCGCGACGCAGGCCGCCGGCGGCCGCGGCGGGGGTGATGCGCCCCAGCGCTACGTGAACTCCTTCCGGGCGATCCCGAGCAAGAACACGTATCGGCCGCCGCGCATCACGCCGGTCCCCCGGATCAGCGGCGTGGTCACGGGGATGGTGGACGCGGGGCCGGGCGGCGGGAGCAACGACGCGCAGATCGACGATCAGGGCAGGTACCTGATCCGCTTCCTGTTCGACACGGGGGCGGCCGGCGGCATCTCGTCCAGGCCGGTGCGCATGCTCCAGAACCACGCCGGCGCGAACTACGGCACGCATTTCCCGCTCAAGCCGGGGACCGAGGTGCTCATCGCCTTCGTGAACGGCGATCCCGATCGGCCGGTGATCGTGGGCGCCGCGCCCAACCCGCTGACGCCCTCTCCGGTGAACAGCGCCAACCGGTCGACCCATCGGATCAAGACCCAGGGCGGCATCGTCTTCGATCTCGTGGACGAGTGAGCCGCGCGCCGAGCCCCGGGCGGACGCGCCGGGGTGGTGGGGGCATTTGCCCAGTAGAGATGTCACATGAAGGCGAGGAGGCGGGAAGATCATTGATGATCTTCTCCCCCGCCTTCCCGCCTTCATGTTCAAATGACCCCACGACCCGTGCCGGCGGGGGCGACGTTCAGAGGACCCGCTGCTTGCCGGGCGCCGGGCTGGCGGCGAGGGCGGCGCCCTGGGCGCGCATCATGGTCCGGATGGCGTAGTTGAGCGCGGCGCGCAGGTTGCGCTGCGTGTTGAGCTGCGAGAGATCGAGCCCGAGGGCGACCATGGTCTGGGCGACGGTCGGCTTGATGCCGGCGACGATGCCGTCCGCGCCGAGGAGCCGGATCGCGGTGATGAGCTCGATGAGGTGGCTCGCGACCTTTGTGTCGACGACCTCGACGCCGGTGAGATCGAGGATGGCGAAGCTCGCCCGCTTCTCGACGATCTGCTGCAGCAAGCTGTCCATGACCTCGGCGGTGCGGACGCTGTCGACGGTGCCGACCATGGGGAGCGTGAGCACGCCGTCCCAGACCTCGATGATCGGCGTGGAGAGATCGCGGATCACCTTCTGCTGCGCCGCGATCTGGTCGAGCTGGACGCGTAGCTCCTTCTCGACGAGCCTGGAGTCCGACACGTCGAGCGACACCCCGAGCACGCCGTCGACGCGCTCGCCAGGCTCGCTGCGGAGCGGGATGAGCCAGTTGTCCCAGTCGGCGCCGTGCGCCTCGCCGCGGCCGCGGCGTACCTGGCCGTCGTACCATTGCCGCAGCGCAGCGGCGTCTATGGAGGCCCCATAGATGTCCAACAAGCTGTGCCCGACGTGCTGCCCCGGCTTGAACCCGGCCTTCGCGACCGCCTTGCCCTGGTGATAGACGTAGATCCCGTCGCGGTCGAGCGCCCATATCGTCACGGGATCCACGTGCTCGGCGATGCCGTCGAGGATGCGCGCCTTGAGCCGGAGCGTCTTCAGCTCCTCCTTGTCGACTGCCGGCTCGACCGCGGCGGCCGCGGGCTCGGCCCGGAGCGAGCCGAGGACGGCGCTGCGATCGGACGACCGTCGGGCGCTGCAGGTCAGGCGCCGGTAGGACCCGCCGCCGTCGCGCAGGCGGGCGCTGAAGGAGACGGGCTCATCCGACCCGAGGAGCGCCGACCAGGCCGCCGAGAGCGCGGCGCGATCGTCCGGATGCGCGAGATCCGCGAGGAGCGTGCCGCTGTCCGCCCCGGGGCCCAGCGCCTCACGCAACCCGCCGCTCCCATGGAGCAGCGCTCCGTCAGCCGAGGTGATGAAGAGCAGATCCGGAGAACGGGCGAAATACTCGCCGATCAACGCGCCGGGGGAAGATTCCATTCGTGCCACATCTCCTCGAGTGCAGAGAAGGGGAAACATAACGTGGACGAAGCACACGGGGGAAGGGCTACCGGGCGATTCGCATGAGAAGGCGCGCGGCTTCAGCGTGCCGGCTTACGCGGCGAGATGGCGGGCCAGCTCGCCGGCGCATGAGAGCAAGGTGGGCTGCGAGCGATGGTTATTCGACTTACGTGGACAGGAGCGGCGCAGAGGTGATCTGCACGCCGCGCTTCCCCAGATCGAGAAGGATGTCGCCGACCAGCGAGACGCGAACATCGCGAGGACCTCCCGCGTCGGGAGGAAGATCAGAGGTCGGCGCGCAGGGAGCTCATCACGGCGAGGTGCTCCCGGCGGACGCTCGCGCCCTCAGGTCGGCCTCCACCGCCTCGAACTGCTCCAGGGCGGCCCGCAGGTCCTCCACGATCTCCCCGGCGATCACGTCGGGCGCCGGGAGGTTCTCGGAGTCCTCCAGGCTCTCGTCCTTCAGCCAGAAGACATCGAGGCTGCACTTGTCCCGGGCGATCAGCTCCGCGTACTCGTAGGCTCGCCACTGCCCGGTCGGGTTCTTCTCCGACGACGTCGCCCGCCGCTTGTGCAGCTCGCCGGGCTTGTAGCAAGCGACGAAGTCGTCGAGATCAGCGCGCGAGAGCGGGTTGGTCTTCAGCGTGAAGTGCTGGTTCGTGCGGAGGTCGTAGACCCATAGCTTCTTGGTCCACGGCTTCTCGCTGGCGGGCTTCTTGTCGAAGAAGAGCACGTTCGCCTTCACGCCCTGCGCATAGAAGATGCCTGTGGGAAGCCGGAGCAGCGTATGGACGTCGCAGTCGTGGAGCAGCTTGCGTCGGATCGTCTCCCCTGCCCCGCCCTCGAAGAGCACGTTGTCGGGGACCACCACGGCGGCGCGTCCGTGGATCGCGAGAAGGGTCTTCACATGCTGGACGAAGTTGAGCTGCTTGTTGCTCGTCGTCGCCCAGAAGTCCTCGCGGGTGACCGTGAGCGCCTCGCGGCCCTCGTCGCCCTCCTCCGTGAGGACCATCACGCTCGACTTCTTCCCGAACGGCGGGTTCGTCAGGACCATGGAGTAGCGGGAGGCCGGATCGGCGGAGAGGCTGTCCCGGGTCTCGATTGGCGGCTGCCCCTCGTCGGCGCTCGGCCCGATGCCGTGGAGGAGCAGGTTCATCGCGCACAGGCGGGTCACGCCGGGGACCAGCTCCACGCCGCGAAGCGCGCCGAGCTTCAGGTGCTTCTTCTGGTCGCGGGTCAGGCTCGGGTGCGTCCGGACGATGCGGTCGTGCGCCGCGAGCAGGAAGCCGCCCGTGCCGCAGGCCGGGTCGCAGATCGTGTCGTCGGGCCCCGGGCGCATGACCTCGACGATGGCCTGGATCAGCGGGCGCGGCGTGAAGTACTGGCCCGCGCCGCCCTTGGTGTCCTGCGCGTTCTTCTCGAGGAGCCCCTCGTAGGCGTCGCCCTTCACGTCGGCGTCGAGCGTCGTCCACTGCTCGCGGTCGATGAGATCCGCGACGAGGCGGCGCAGCTTCGCCGGATCCTGGATCTTGTTCTGCGCCTTGCGGAAGATGAGCCCGAGCATGCCCGGCTGCCGGCCGAGGTGGTCCAGCGTCTTTCTGTACTGGACCTCGAGCGCGTCGCCGTCCCTGGCGAGCAGCGCGGGCCAGTCGTTACCGGCCGGGATGAACGGCTTGTGGTTCCACGGCGGCTGCGTGCGCTCGTGCGCCATCTTCAGGAACAGGAGGAACGTGAGCTGCTCGACGTAGTCGCCGTAGGACAGGCCGTCGTCGCGCAGGACATTGCAGTAGGACCAGAGCTTCTGGACGATCTGAGCGGAGGGGTTGCTCATTGGGTGTCTCGGCTCGCGGGACGCTGCTCCAGATGGGTCTGCTTGTCCACTTGACGCGGCAGGGGAAGGTGTTGCATGATGACCCTCGGAGGCTCGGCCAAGGAGGTGCTTCGGCAGCTCCGAGGCATTGCCTCTTTTTTCCATTTTGTGATCCTCGCAGGCGACGTTCTTACGTCCTGCGGCGGGACTGATAGAGGTCCGGGACGTAGGTGATGCCGTCGACGTTGAACGTCTTGCCGTGCCGTCTCCCCGTTCCGCAAAATTCGAGGTCGTCGATCCAATCGCCGAACTCCGTTGCGATCTCGTCCCGAGTGGGAGCATCCATGCCACGATCAGGCATACGGTATCCCCAGTTGATACAGTAAATACAGATATCGGCTGCTTGTACCGGGTATGCCATGTCCGAGGAGACGAAAAAGGGCGATGGCACCACGTACGCCGCTCGGTGCCTGCCAGTCACGGTCTCCTCGAAATACCGCTCGACCCGTCGAACGAGGCGCCGGTCATCTGACTTATCGGTCTGGTCGAGCACGACCAAGCCGGTCTCCTTCCGCGCCTGAAGGAAGTAGAAGTAGCGCTCCAGCAAGAACACCTGATCCTTGCGCAGGATCTCCGAGAGGTCGGCAGGCGGCTTCGGCGAGTTGCGCGGGATCGCGATGGCGATGATGCTGGCGCCTTGATCACGGAGGAGCTGGAAGGTGCCATGCGCCATGGCCAGGCAAGCCTGCCCGTAGGCCGTGAACTCGTCTCTTGTCGGCTGGTGTTTTTGCGGCCCCTTCTGAAGGAACGCGTGCGCGTGCTTTTGCCTGGCCGCGTCGTCCATCGTCGGCCCCTGCCGGGCCCACTTGAAGCGGTTCTTGTCGAGCAGCCGATGCCCCTTCAGCTCCGAGCCGACCGAGGCGAGCGTCGCGCCGAAGGAGGTCATCTCCAGCCGGCGCATTCCCTGCACGAACGGCCAGAGCTTGCTCGCGTGCAGAATCACGCCGCCGCGGACCTCGTACGGCATGGTCTTGTGATCATGGCCGCTCTCGTCGAGGAAGAGGATGTAGCTCATTGCTTCTCCGCAGGCTCCGCCGCAATACGCTGTGACCTTCGACGTGGTGCGCGAGCCGAGGCCGAGGCGGCAGTGGCGGCGCGGGTCCGGATTTTCTCGAGCGGGACGACCGGCCCCTCCGACAGTGTCACGAGAGCTCCTCGATCGCCGCCTGGAATTCCTCCTCGGTGTCATCCATCGGAATAGCACCGAGGATCGCTGCGACGCCGGAGCCGGGCCCCTGCGGCACATGGAACCTGTGCAGGTGCGCCGGCATGTCGAGAGGCCGCGGCATCGTCGACCAGGCCGCAACATCGCCCGTCGCCGGGTCGATGCGCTCGGCCTCGACGCGCAGCACCTTGCCGGACGGGCGGAACTTGGCGAACCCGGAGACAATCGCCGGCTGGCCGAAGAGCCGCGCGAGAGCCGCTGGATCCACCGACTCGGCGGCGAGGCCTCGCAGGGTCTCGCCCGAGGTGAGGACGAGCGTGAAGGAGCGATCGCTGCGGCGGATCGCGTCGAGCTTGCCGCCGACCGCGATGCGTCGATCCTCCGGCGTTCGCTGGCGCAGCGCGCGGATCGCCTCGACGCCTCGCCGATCGACACGGAGTGTCCGGCCGTTGACCAGCTCGATGCTGTCCACGCCATGGCGGAACAGGCGGCCGAGCCCTTCGAGGGTGGCCATGAGCGGCCGATCGTAACGATCGCTGTCCTCGCGCCCGGCGAGGGCGTCGTCGAGGCTGTCCTCGAGGTAGTCGAGGCACGAGCGGCTCGGCTCGGCGGCCGCGAAGAGGCCAAGTTGCCGGGCACGTTGCGACAGCGCGTCCTCGAGCGAGGGAGCGCGCAGGACGATTTCCCGCTCCTGGATCTGCTCGACCTCGAACGCCACCGCGTCTTCCAGCCAGGCCGGCGGCGTACCCGGCGCGGTGCTGCGGCCGTCGACATGCAGGCGCGTCGCCTGCTGAGCTCCGTCAACGAGGATGTCGAGCAGATCGCGCAGAAACGGGGCGCGCTGCGCCGCGACGTCCTCGCCCGTGAAACGGATCACGTGCCGCGCGCCGTCGAGCTGCCCGCCGGACGCGGCGCGCTTCGTGGTCCTGGATCGTTTACCCATCGTCGAGCCCTCCGTCGTCGGCCTGGAGCACCTTAGCGCGGCCCCTGCGGGAGGTCCTGCCCGAGCCGTTCGCGGCGGATGCTTGCGCGCGCGCAGTGCGGATCCGGTCCAGCAAGGCGCTCGCCGGCTCGTCGTTCGGCTCTTGCGGGACGAGCTTGCCCTCGAAGGCGTGCTTCAGGACGCCGGCAGCGGTCAGCGCGTCGTCGATGGTCTTCCGTGCGGCATCTTCAGGGCGAGTCATGGGCTGGATTGGGGAGCGTAACGAAGGCAGCAGGGCGGCGTCGATGCTTGTGTGTCGGCACACGGCGCTTCGGCAGCGAAGCTGCAGGGAAGATACGCCGGTAGGATAACGGAGCCGGGACGCACCGCCCGCGGCAGGGGCGCCAGGGGACTGTCGCCTTGACGGTGTGCGAGATTACACGCGATGATGCCCGGTCATGGGGAAGGTGACGGCGCTCGGGCTGGACACGGTCCACGAGGGATCGGGCCACCAGATGACGGGCATGGCGGTGAGCGTGTGCACGACGCCGGCGGCGCCGAGCCCGCTGCCGATCCCCTACCCCACGATGGGCACGGTGGCCGAAGGGGTCATCGATCCGCCGATGCGGACGAAGATCGAAGGAAAGAAGATCCTGACGGTCGGCGGGTGCATGAAGGCGTGTCACGGCAACGAGCCGGGCACGTTGAAGGAGATGTTGAGCCTCAACACGGGCGGTCCGTGCTTCCCGTGGCTCGGGGCGCCCAACGTGCTCATCGAGCTCGGGATGGCCGGGATCACCGGCAGCATGGGGCAGATGAACAAGTCGGTCACCGCCGGCGCCGGGGCGAGCGCGAGCGGGGCCGGCGGCGCCGGGGGCGCGGGCGGCGGCGGGGGTGGCGGCGGCGCGGGCGCGCCGGGCGGACGCGGGCCCAGCGCGCCGGGCGGCGGTGGAGGAGGCGGCGGCGGGGGCAGCCACAAGGGGGCGAAGGCGGGGAAGTCGTCGTCGCCGCCGGTGGACCAGTGCACAACCGAGGGGCACCCGGTCGACGTGACGGACGGCGCGGTCGTCGACGCGGCGACGGACATCGCGGCCTCGGGGAGGATCCCGCTCGTGTGGGCGCGGCACTACCGCTCGTCGCGTCACGAGGAGCGAGACGCGGCGCTGGGGCCTGGGTGGGCCTTAACGTACGATCAGTGGGTCGAAGAGGGAGAGCGAGTCCTCGCGCTGCGGGACGGCGAAGGGCGGTGGATCTGGTTCGACAAGGTGGAGCCCGGCGAGAGGACATTCCACCGGCGCGAGCGGCTGGAGCTCCATCGCGACGGCGCGCGGGAGTACCGCGTGGTGGAGCTCGACACGCGGCACGTGCGAGTGTTCGCGGCGGAGGGCGGATCGGCGAAGGCGCTTTTGCGTGCGATCCGGGATGTCCACGGCAATGAGATCCGGCTGAGCTACGATGAGGGCGAGCGGCTCGTCCGGATGGTCGACACGGCGGGGCGAGAGCTCAAGGTGCGATGGGAGAAGGGGCGGATCACGCGCCTGGAGCTGTGGGCGGAGCGGCGGCTGGAGCAGTGGGTCGAGTACCGTTACGACCGCGCGGGATGCCTGATCGCGGCGGTCGACGCGATGGGCGGCGTGGAGGCGTACGAGGTCGACGTCCGCCACCGGATGACGGCGACTACGCTGAAGAACGGCGAGCGGTTCTGGTACGCCTACGAGGACCGCGACGGCTACCGTTGCCGGAAGACCGGCGGGCGGGGCGGGCTCCACGAGGTCGAGCTCCGCCGCGACGAGCGGGCGAGGACGACCGAGATCCGCGCCGAGGAGCCGCGCGTGTACGCCTGGAACGCCGACGGCCTCGTGACGCGCGCGGCGCTGCCCGACGGGACGGTGCTGTGGGAGCGGGCTTATGACGACGACGCGCCCTTGTCGCGGAGACCAACGGCGCGGGCGAGGGCGTGCAGACCTGGTACGACGCGCGCGGCAACGCCATCCGCGAGGTGGACGCGCTCGGCAACGAGACGCGGTGGGAGGTCGAGGGCGACCTGGTCGTGCGGCAGATCGGTCCCGAGGGGCTGGTGACCCAGGTGATGCGCGACGCGCGCGGCGAGGTGAGCGCGGTGCTGTTTCCGACCGGCGAGGCGTACTCATTCGCGCGCGACCCGCGCGGGCGCGTCACGGGCGTGTACGGGCACGACGGCCAGCTCTTCGGTTACGAGCACGATGCGCGGCACAACGTGGTAGCCGAGACCGACGCCCGCGGCGCGCGGACTGTGGTCGCGCACGACGGGATGGGCCGGCCGGTGGCGCAGACCGACGCGCTGGGGCGGACCACGCGCGTGACGTACGACCGGATGGGGCGGCCAATCCGCGTGGAGCGGCCGGACGGGACGAGAGCCGTCGCGACCTACGATCGCATGGGCAATCCGGTGCGCCTGGCGGATGCGCTGGGGCAGACGACGCAGCTCGCCTACCAGGGCACGGGCGTGCTGGCGCAGGTGATCGAGCCCGGCGGGGGCGTGTGGGGATTCGAGTACACGAGCAAGGAGCGCCTGCACGTCGTCACCAACCCCAAGGGCGAGAAGTACGTCTTCCGCTATGACGACGCGGGCCGGGTGGCGCAGGAAGAGACGTTCGATGGGCGCACGCTGCGCTATGGCTACCGAACGTCGGGGCGGCTTGGGCGCATCGAGCACGCGGCGGACAGGACGTGGCGCAACCTGTTCTACGACCGCACAGGGAACCTGACGGGCGACGAAACGCCGGACGGCGTGATCGCCTATGCGCGCGACCCGCTGGGGCGGCTGCTCGGGGCCGTGCTCGAGGAGGCGGGCGGGCAACGCATCGAGACGTGGTTCGAGCGCGACGGATTCGGCCGCATCGTGTGCGAGCGGCAGGGCGACAAGGCCGTGCGGTACGCCTACGACGCGCGCGGGCGGCGTACAGAACGCGTGATGCCGGACGGGGCGAGGACGCGGTATGCGTACGACGCGCTCGATGCACTGAGCGCGATCGAGCACGACGGTCACCGCGTGGCGTTCGAGCGCGACGTGCTCGGGCGGGAGATCCAGCGGACGAGCGGCAAGCTGGGCGAGGACGACGGCGCGGCGGCGATCGCGGTGCGGAGCACCTACGACACGATGGACCGGCTCATCGAGCAACGCGCGACGGCGCCGGCGCCGGGGGTGCCGAAGGTGCTTGTGGCGCGGCAGTGGCTCTATGATGCGCGCGGGCGCGTCGAGCGCATCGACGACGCGCGCTGGGGGGCGACAGCGTACAGATACGACCGCGTCGATCGGCTGCTATCCGCGCAGTGCGGGGCGCGACGCGAGGTGTTCACGTATGATCCAGCAGGGTCGATCACCCGCATGATCGAGGAGCTGGCCGAGCGCAACGACTTGGGGCTGTCGGCGCAGGCGGCGCAAGCACAGGACTGGATGCAGCCGTCATGGCGGCTGGAGCCCGGCGGCGTGCTGCGCAGGACCGAAACGGCGGCCTACGAGGTCGACGCGCGCGGGCGGCGCACGGCCAAGGTCGAGCTGGCGCGTTACCGAGAGAACCATCCGGACGGCGGGGCCGCGACCGAGCAGGACATGACCCGCTACACCTGGGACTGCCGCGACCGGCTGCGCGAGGTGCGGCGGCCGGATGGCACCCGGGTCGCCATGACCTATGACGCCTTCGGGCGGCGGGTGCGCAAGGAGGTGATCGGCACGACCGCAAGCGGCCGACCGCGCGGGGTGGAATTCGTATGGGACGGGGATGTGCTCGCGGCCGACGTCGACAGCGAGCGGGGGACGCGGACCTTCGTGCACGCGCCGGGGACGTTCGTGCCGCTGCTCCAGCAGCAGGACGGGCGCGTGCTCACGTACGTCAACGACCATCTCGGCACCCCCAAGGAACTGCTCGATCCACGAGGGCTCGTCGCCTGGGCGGCGGCGCACTCGGCCTGGGGCAAGATCGCCGACGTGTGGCGCGATTCCACCAGCGTGGTCAACTACAGGACCACCATGGAGTCGCCGTTCCGGCTGCTGGGGCAGTACGCCGACGACGAGACCGGGCTCTGCTGCACACGGTTCCGGTTCTTCGATCCCGAGACGGGAGGTTGGTGCAGTCCGGATCCGCTGGGGATCGCAGGCGGGCTCAACCTGTTCGCGTTCGGCGGCGCCCCCGTCGTGGACGTCGATCCGTTAGGTCTATCGTGTCGCCCAGCGCTGAATGTACCCGTCGGTTCGGACAACATCGGTCGCGACATGAACCGTGAAGCGCTCGGACACCTCGTCGCGGCGCGGAACAACGGGGCGACCGCGGGGGAAATGGCGGATATGTACCAGGGGGTAGTGAAGCAGATCCACGATGCGGCGGAGCAGCACGGTCAATCGTGGGGCGCGACGCGCCTGGACTGTAGCGATGGCTCGCACGGCTTCGCGGGCGACAAGGGGGGCCGCGAGCTCGTCATCACCCCCGACCGCCAGATCCATGTTGGACCGCCGGGGCTGATCAACATGAAGCCCACCTCCCCCTTCATCAACAGGAGCGCTACACCGCCGCGCTTCGTCGTGGGGCCACCCAACCTCCCCGGTCCGTCGGGGACAAGGACATTCTGATCCGATGAACGAGCCCGATGTCATATTGCACGGCCAAGAAGCATTCCAGTACGCTGACGCGATCACCGATCGATTCACGGGGCACCTCGTGCATCAGGCCCTCGTCGATCTACTCGGCTCCTCATGCCTGCGTGAGAGCGATCTGCCGCTCCATCTCGATCTGCTCAAGTATGCGCGTTGTCTCGAGGCGATTTACGCCGACCGCGCCCGGATCGCGGCGCTCGCATCAGGCGCGCCCTCACCGATCGGCTCCGAAGATCTTCGCGCGCGCATCGCAGCGGCCGAGGCGGCAGGCGCGATCAAGCGTGGCACAGAGGCCTTCGTGCACTGCGAGGCGCTGCCGAAGGGACCTGTGTGCGAACTCGAGCGCTTCGGGCTCGGCATCTCGGCCGAGTTGCTCGCTGAAGGGGCGCCGGGCACTCCACCTGTCGACTTCTCCGTGCAGGCGCGCTTTCTTGAGTGCTCGTTCTCCAAGACAGGGCTTGTGAAGCTGCTGGCCGAAGGCAAGGAACCATCGCCCTTCATCTGACGGCGAAAGCACCGATGACGAAACGCGGCGGTGCTGTGGGAGCCGACGCACGACGAGGACGGGCGCCTGGTCGCGGAGGTGGCCAGAGCCCGGCGGCGCGTGGAGGAGTGAGGGCGAGCGGCAACGGGCCCGGGAGAGGGTCAGGGCGCCCGGAGACCGACTCCGAGCGGCCGTGGACGAGCGCGGCCCCTCAGGCGATCTCGGGCGGCGCGGACGGCGCGGGCGCCTCCGGCACCGCCCTCTTCTTCTTCACCCTGGCCGCGGCGGCGCGGGGGATATGGAGCTCGTCCAGATAGCCGAACACCTGGGCGTCGAGGTCGGACGGCAGCTTCGAATTGTGCTCGACCTCGTCCGTGAGGCCGGCCCGAAGGCGGGAGAGGAGGCCTATCGTGGCGGCGCGGAGCGCCCCCGCGCCCTTGCGCGAGGTCTCCTTCACGTCGGCGCGATCGCTGAGCATGGAGTGGAGCCGCTCGCCGGCGTCGAGGAAGCCGATGATCCAGTCATGGAGCGTCTCCCCGTCGGCGACAGGGAAGCGCTCCAGATCGGCCTTGTGCTGCCTGAGGAGCTTCTTGCGCTCGATGGCCGCCCTGGCCTCGTCCGCGTAGCTCGCCTTGAGCTCGGACAGCGCAGGGATGAACGCGCGGCGGATCCGCGTCGCCGCAGCGACGCTCTCCGGCGAGATCTGCGGGTGCCGGAGGTACGCCTCGGTCAGGTGCCAGATCGCCTTGCCGAAGCTGTCATGCTCCACGTCGGTCTCCTCGAGCTCCGCCGCGAGCGCCTTCCCCCCGATCACGACGGGCGGAAGCGCCGAGATCTCCTCCAGCTTCTTCGCGAGCATCGGCTCGTAGGTCTTGCCGGAGCTGGAGCGCAGGAGCGCCGATTTACGCTTGTCGAGCAGGTCGGTGAGTCCGAGCTTCAGATCGGACAGCGTGAGTGATTGCATCCGGCCGAGGATAGCCACGCCGGCAGCGGCGTCGAGCTGCCCCGACCGTCGGAAGTGTGCCCCTCGGGTGAGCTGACCGCGAGATGGCGTGGCACCCGCGGCCCCGCGAGGAGCCCAGAGGCCCTCGCCGGCATGCCGGAGCCCCACCGGCGAGGCGAGGAGGTGGCGGCGAGCCTCCCTCGTGCCCCGGCGGCGAGACGAACGGGTCGCGGCGAGCCTCCTGGCGCCTCGGCGGCGAGACGAGCATGTAGCGAGGAGCATGCCGGAGCCCCGCCGGCGAGGCGTGGTGGTTGCCTCGATCAGCCCTGATGCCCCGCCGGCGAGGCGCGGTGGTTGCCTCGATCAGCCCTGATGCCCCGCCGGCGAGGCGTGGTGGTTGCCTCGATCAGCCCTGATGCCCCGCCGGCGAGGCGTGGTGGTTGCCTCGATCAGCCCTGATGCCCCGCCGGCGAGGCGTGGTGGTTGCCTCGATCAGCCCTGATGCCCCGCCGGCGAGGCGCGGTGGTTGCGTCGAGCAGCCCCGGAGGCCCACCTCCCCCCTGTGATAGCCTCGCAGGCGCGCATGGACCCGTACCGATCCTTCGGCGCCCCCGGCACCGCGCCCCAGGCGCCGCCCCCAGGCCCCGTGGCGGACATGGTGCAGCAGTTCGCCGACCCGTACGCCTTCCTCCGCGAGCTCGTGCAGAACGGCATGGACGCCGGCGCGCGGAAGATCGCCGTGCGCATCGAGACGCTGCCCGACGCGTGCGCCACCTCGGTCGCCGACGACGGGTGCGGCATGAGCCGCGAGGACATCGAGGGACCGCTGCTCACCCTCTTCAGCTCGTCCAAGGAAGGCGACCCCAGCAAGATCGGCAAATACGGCGTCGGCTTCGTCTCGGTCCTCGCCATCCAGCCGGAAAAGGTCGACGTGGAGACGTGGCGCGACGGACAGGCATGGCGCCTCCGGCTGCGCAGCGACACGAGCTACGAGCTCGAGGACGCCGGCCCGCGCCAGGGCAGCGGCACCCGGGTGACCCTCATCCAGCGGCTCAGCCGGGAAGCGTTCGTAGAACACGCTCGCCGCGCCCAGGCAGCGCTCCGCCGCTGGTGCCGCCACGCCAGGTGCGAGATCGCCCTCAGCATCGCCGACCACGAAGGCAACGCACGCGAGAGCGTCGAGCGCATCGATACCCCGCTGTCCGTCGCAGCGCCCGTCTCCGTGACCGCCGTCGAGGAGGAGACGACGTTCGTCGTCGGCCCCTCCGCCGGCGCTCAGCACCTCGCACAGCCGAGAGGCGGCGCGCCCGCCGCGGAGCACGGCCAGAGCTTCGCCGGCTTCTACAACCGCGGCCTCACCCTGTTCGAGACCACAGACGAGCTCTTCAGCGGGCTCTCGGGCGTGCGGTTCAAGGTGATGAGCCCGCACCTCCAGCACACCCTGAGCCGCGACAACGTGCGCCGCGAGGACGCCTTCTGGGAAGCGCTCGCCCGCGTGCGCGAGCTCGTCAAAGGGCCGCTCCGGCGCGAGCTCGCCGCGCGCCTGCCGCAGGCCGCAGCAGGCGCCGCCGACGGCGAAGGCGCCGCCGCCGCGTACGCGGCGATGCTCGAGGCGGCGCTGTCGCCGCCGACCGCGCTCGATCCGGACGAGATCCCGTTCCCGCTCGCGAGCGCCGTCGCGGGCGACCGCATACGCGCCGGCCTGCGGGCGCTCGCGCGAGGGCGCGAGCCGCTGCTCGTCGCCGAGCGGCCCGGCGCGCTGACCGAGGCCATGGCCCAGGACGGCCTGCCCGTCGTGCTGTGCAACCACCCCGCCACCGTCGCGCTGCTCAAGCGGTGCTTCCCGATGGCGCGCATCGAGGAGGCGCGCGCGGCCTACCTGCGCGTGCGCGAGGAGCCGGAGAGCGCCCGCGCGGCCGACGCGCCGCTGCTCCAGGTGGTCGCCGACGCGCTCGCCCGCGCCCGGCACGGGGTCGCCCGGGTGAGCCTCTGCCGGATCGAGGGCGCCCTCCGCGAGCGCGGCGGGATCCTCCTGCCCGCAGGCAACGAGCGCGGCGCGCCCGAGCCGAGCTGCCACGCCGCGCGCGACGTCGTGCGGCGCGCAGCGCGCTTCGGGCCACGGCACGCCCTCTACCTCAACGTCGCCAGCGACACCGTGGCGCTCGCCCGCAGGCGCGCCGCCGTCGACCCCGTGACCGCCGGCAACCTGCTCGCCCGCGCGCTGCTCGTCGAGGCCAAGGGGCCGCTCGATCCCGAGGACAGCGACCGGCTCCTCGACCTCGCAGCGAACCCGCCGCCCGTCGCAGGCGCGCCACGGGGGCTCCCGAGATGAGCCGGGTCGTCGCCCGCGGCGCGATCCGCGTCGACGCCCGCCGCGCCGTCCAGAAGCTCAGGGAACACCTGCTCGTCGACCTCGACCTCTACCTGCTCGAGCTCGTCCGGGCCGCCGCGGCCGGCGGCGCGACGCAGATCGACCTCCAGTACGACGCCGACGACGTCGTCCTGACCTTCGACGGAGCGCCGCCCGACGCGCCCGTCCTGGCGCGCCTCCTCGACCACGTGCTCAACGCCGCGCCCGACGCCCCGTCCCGGCGCCTCCGGCTGCTCGCGCTCGGCGTGAACGCGGCGCTCGGGCTGCGCCCGGCCCGCGTCGACCTGCTCACGACCGGCCGCGGGCCGTCCGGCGAGAGAGCCGAGGCGACCTGCACGCGCGTGCGCTTCACACCCGCCCTGCTCGAGGCGCCCGAAGGCACCCTCGCGCCGACCGCCGCCCCCGCCTGCGACGAGGTGCCGAGGCCGCCCGGGATGCCCGCGGCCGGCCTGCGCGTCGAGGTGCGGCGGCGGCTCGGCTGGTCGGTGCTGCGCCGGGCCATCACCGGCGACACCCCGCCAGAGCTGGCCCACCTGGCGGCAGCCACCGGCGATTTCTCGATCCCGATCGCCGTCGCCGGCGAGCCGCTCCGCCGCGCACCCCCGGGCGGCAAGCACGCGGTGCTCCTGCGCGTGCCCTTCCACGTGCACGGCGCGCGCCGCGCGGCGCTGGAGATCGTCGCGCCCCGCGATCCCGCAGGCGGGCCGGCCCTCTCTGCGCCTCTGTCGATGCCCCTCTCCGTGCCCCTCTCCGTGCCCCTCTCCGTGCCCCTCCCTGCGCCCCTCCCCGCGCCCTTCTCTCCCCCTCTCTCCGGCCTCCCCGCCGTCGACTACCTCGAGCACGGCGTGCAGCTCGTCCGCGAGCGCTGGAGCTTCGAGCCGCGGTTCCCCTCGGCGCCCTACCAGGGCGTCGAGCTCCCGGTCCGCCTCGTCGTCGACGCGGACGAGCTGCCCACCAACGCGTCGCGCTCGGCGCTGCGCGAGGACGCGCCCCTCCGCGCGCGGCTCCGCGAGGCGGCCGCCGGCGCGCTGCTCGACGCGCTCGAGGCGCTGACCGCCCTGCTCCGCGGCGAGGGCGCGATCCCGGAGGGCGTGCTCGTCGTCGACGAGGACCGCGGCCGGCTCGAGGACGCGCTCGCGGCCTTCGCGTGCGTCGCGACCGGCGCGGCGCGCGCAGGCGCCAGGCTGCCCCCCGAGGCGCAGGCCGCGCGCGAGCTGCCGCTGCTCCGCGACGGGCACGGACGGCCGGTGTCGCTCGCGTCGCTCGACGCGCGCGACGCGTCGCCCCTCTTCCTCCATCGCGGCGACGCGAGGCTCCCGGAGGAGCTCTCCCCCTGGGCCCACGACGTGATCTGGAGCCGCGGGGGGGTCGTCGAGCGCGCGCTCGCCGGGCTCCCGCTCGCCGACGCCGAGGCGATGCTCGAGCAGGCGAAGCTCGGCGCAGGGCGCCGCAGGGCCTTCCTCCTGCACGCGACCGGCGAGCCCGTGGTGCCGCCCGCCCCCGAGCACGCGCTCCACGCCGCCTTCCACGTGGACGAGGGGACGCTCGCCGGCCTGCGCGGCGAGCTCGCCGTCTTCGCCGACGACGGCGAGCCGAGGAGAGGCGCCGAGGTCCGGGTGTTCGTGGACGGGCGGCACCTCGAGACCGTGGAGCTCGATCCGGCCGCCGTCCCGCTGCCGGTCGAGATCGCGCTCGCGTGGGACAGGCACGTGCGGCCGCGGTTCGCGTACGACGGCGTCGAGCGCGACGCGCGCTTCTGGCGCGCGGTCCGCCACGCCCTGGGGGTCGCGCTCGCCGCGGCCAACGCCGAGGCGCGGCGGCGCTTCGGTCCGAGGGCCGCGCACCGGGGCGCGCCGCCGCCCGAGAGCGAGCTCGCCCGCCTGAGGGGCCCGCTGCGCGCCGCGATCGGCACGATGTTCTGCGCTCCGCAGCGCCTCGGCGCGCCCGACCGCAGACAGGGGCGCCGGGGCAGCGCCGGGCGGCGCGACGGGCGCGGCGTGGACGACCTCGCGCCGTCGCGCTTCGGCGGCCTCGTGGAGGCGCGGCTCTGGCCCACGCTCGGGGCAGGCCGGTTCCTGAGCCTGAAAGGCCTCGCCTCGCTCGCCCGGGCGGCGGGCGGCCTCTGCACCGCGCCGCCCGAGGCGCGGGGGCGCGCGGCCGACCGGCGGCCCGTGCTCGCCGCCTCGCAGCGCGAGCTCGACTGGCTCGCCGCCGCGCTCCCGGGGTGCGAGCTCGTCCCCTACGCGCCGGGGCTCCTCGGCGAGGACGAGCTCGCGGCGCGGGGCCCTGCGCGGCGACGCGCGCTCGCGGCGTCGCTGGAGAAGGTCGCGCCGAGAGGCGCCGCCGGCGCGCCGGTCCTCGCCGTCGCCGGCCCCGGCTTCCTCGCCCTCGCCACGCCCGGCGACGCGATGGTCGAGGCGTGGCACCACGCGTCGCAGCCGCTCGCCACCCTGAAGGCCGCGCCGCTCCTCGGCCCCGCCGCCGTCGCGATCGACGACGACGCGGCGGTGCCGGGCAGGGCGTGGAATAGCCTCCTGTCGCCGCGCAACGACGCCGCCGTCCACGCGGTCGAGCGCGCGCTCTGCGAGGCGCTCGTGGCCGCGCTGGAGGGCGACGCGGCGGCGCGCGCGCGGCTCGGCCTGCGGGGCGACCCGCTCCGCCACCACGGCCGACCGGACGCCCGCCTGATCGCCTACCTCCTCGAGAGCGCGCGGGCGCTCGCGGAGAGCACCCGGAGCGCGCCCGTCGAGGCGGCCCTCGGCGAGCTCGCGGCGCGCATCCGGCGCCTGCCGCTGCTCGTGATGCTCGATCCGCGCGGCCGGGAGGTCGCGTGCTCGCTCGAGACCCTCGACAGGACGCACCCGGCGCCGGCGCCGATCCCGGTGCTCGACGAGGCGCCCGGCTTCGAGACGCTCGCCTGGCACCCCCTCGTCGTCCGCGAGCCGCGCGAGCGGGCGGCGCTCCTGCGGTGGGCCGGCGGCCGCGTCCTCCCGGCGCACGGCGCGGTGCCGGCGCGGCGGCTCCGCGCCTCCATCGAGCAGAACCGCCTCAAGCGCGCCGAGAGGACGCAGCAGGAGCACCGGGCGCGCGGCGACGCCGCGGGCCCGTCGCGCGCACCGCTTTCGCTGCCGGGCGCGCCGCCGCACCCGAGCCTGCGGGTGAGCCTCGCCGCGCTCGGCGTGCGGGATCTCGAGGGCGAGCTCGAGATCATCGAGGGGCCGGAGTCGGACGCGCGCTTCCTCGGCCCCGACGGCGCCGAGCGGCGCGTCGACGTGGAGCTGCCGATCCCGCTGCGGATCCTCGCGCGCGCCGGGGCGGCGGACCCGCCGCGGGACGAGGTGCGCGCGCTGCTGACGCGCCTCGCGAAGGGCGCGGGCCGCCACCTGATCTCGCTCGCGCCCCGCTTCGACGAGCTGCCGCCGTTCGCCCGGAGCCACACGCGCCGCGCGCTCCTGCGGACGCTCGCCCAGGGCAAGCGCGTCGTCGCGGGCGCCGCGGGCGCGCCGCTCTTCCCCGACATCGAGGGGACCCACCGGTCGCTCGACGACCTCCGGCGCGATCCGGGCGCCGAGTGGCTGTGCACCTCGACGCCGCCGCCCTACCCGACGCAGCGCTACGAGCGGCCGGTCCTCGCGCTGAGCAGGCCCGAGCGGCTGCAGCTCGCGACGGCCGTGCTCGTCAAGGACATCACCGACACCGTCGCGCGCGATCGCGCGACCGAGGAGCGCCTCGCGGCGCCGCCGCTCGCCGTGATCGGCCTCGACGCGGCCGCGCGCGCGGCGTGCTTCGCCACCTTCCCCTTCGCCCAGCAGGAGGGCGCGCAGACCGCGCACGGCGAGATCGGCCTGCTCGCCCCGGAGCACGCCGGCGCGGCCGGCATCGCGGTGCACGTCGGGCGCCGGCCGCTCTGCGCGATCGGCGCCGGCGTCGGGTGGCCCCTGTGCGCGGCCGCCAACGACGACGCGCTCGAGCCGAACCGCGCCTTCGACGGGCTCCGGACGGGCGCGGACGCGGCGAGGCTCCGGCAGGCGGTGCGCGACGCGACCGCGCGGTGGCTGCGCGGCCGGCTCGCGCCGCCCGAGGACGCGCTCGCGACGCGGTGGATCGACGCCGCCGTCGCCCGGCCCCGGCCGCTGCTCGTGACCGGCGCGCTCTGGCTGCCCGCGCGGTGGCCCCGCGCGCCGCGGGTGCTCGTCGGCGCGCCCTCCGCGGCGATCCTCGAGGGCGGCGGCGGCGCCGCGCGCGCCGGCTTCACGCCGCGCGCGCTGCTCGCCGAGGCGGGCGCCGGCGGCGTCGTCGGGCTCGCGCCGGTCGAGGGGATGCTCCTCGTGTGGCCGCTGGAGGAGGAGCGCTGGGAGGCCGTCGCGGAGCTCGCCATGGAGGCGGCGGCCTCCATGGCGGCCGAGCTCTCGGACGAGACGGCCGCCGCGCCGTACCTGTGGAACCTGCACCTGCTCGGCCGCCTCTCCGGCGGCAGGCTCGCCGCGCGGACCGCCGGCGGGGAGATCGCCGGCCCGGCGGCGGTCCGCGCGGAGCTCGCGGCGAGCGGCTGTCTGTGGATCACCGATCGCCGCGGGAGCGCGGACGGCGATTTCCCCGAGGGGACGCCGGCGTTCGTGCTGCTCGACGACGGCTCGCCGCTCGTCGAGGTGCTGCGCCACCGGGCCGCCCCCGGCGCGCTGCGCGAGCTCGGCGCGCCCGCGGCGCCGCCGGCCCCGGCCGGCGCCGTCGCGACGGCGGGCGGGGGCGCCGCGACGGCGGTCGGGGGCGCCGCGACGGCGGGCGGGGGCGCCTCCGGGGCCGCCGGCGACGAGGCGCCGGCGGGCGCGACCGGCGACGAGGCGCCCGCGGGCGCCGCCGGTGTGCGGGCTGTCGCGGGCGCGACCGGCGACGAGGCGCCCGCGGGCGCGTCCGGCGCCCAGGCCCCCGCGGGCGCGCCCGACGCGAGCGGCGCACGCGCCTGGGTCGGCGCGCTGTGGCGCAGCGTGCGCGGCCTGATCGGCGGCGAGGCGGCGGCGCGGCTCGGCGCCGGGCCCGAGCGGCCGGGCGCGACGGCCGAGGGCCCGCTCGCCGCGGCGCTCCGCGAGGCCATCGCCAGGATGGGCCTCGAGGGCTCCCCGGTCCGCGCCGTCGTCGAGAGCCGCTCGGGGAGGCCGGTCCGCTACGAGGCCAGCCGGAGCCACATCGTCATCAACACCGAGCACGAAGCGCTCGCGTGGCTGCGCGCGCGCGGCGCGCCCGATCCCGCGGCCGTCGCGCTGCTGGCGGCGGCCGCCGTCGGCGAGGTGAACCGCGCCCTGAAGTCGGTCACCGACGCGGAGGAGCGCCGGGCGCTCGACCACCTGCTGCGCTCGATGAGGTAGCGCGCGCCGGCCGGCGTCGCGCCTCCGCCAGGAAGGAAACCCGGCGAGCGCCTCCCGCCGCACGTTGCCCGCGCGCCGCCGGGCCCCAAAGCTCTCCCCGTGGACACCGTCTTCACCGCCGGCCACGGCACCCGCAGCGTGGAAGAGCTCGTCGAGCTGCTCGGCGAGGGGCCGGCCGACACGCTTGTCGACGTCCGGAGGTTCCCGGGCTCCAGCCGGTCGCCGCACCTCGGCCGCGCCGCGCTCGCCGAGGCGCTGCCCCCGCTCGGGGTGACCTACGTCTTCCGCGGCGACACCCTGGGCGGCCGGCGAACCGGGCGGGACGGCTCGCCCCACGTGGCCTGGGAGAACGCGAGCTTCCGGGCCTACGCCGACCACATGGAGACCGCCGCGTTCCAGCGCGCGCTCTCCGAGGTGGAGGCGGAAGCCCGGGCCGGACGGCGCATGGCCCTCCTGTGCGCCGAGACGCTCTGGTGGCGTTGCCACCGCCGCCTCATCGCCGACGCCCTCGTCGCGCGCGGGCTCGCGGTCGTCCACCTGCTCGGCCCCGGCGCGCGGGCCCCGCACACGCTGAACCCCGCGGCGCGGATCGACGGCGCCGGCCACCTGATCTACGACGTCGGCGCCCAGCGCGCGCTGCCGCTCGGCGGCGCCGGCGCGGAGCGCGCGTCCGGGCCGGACGAGCCCGCGCGCCCGCGCCCACGCCGCGCGCGGTGAACCGCGCCGCCGGGTGCACCCGCCCCGGGTCTTGTGCTCCACTGCGGCCATGACCCTGGGCGCCGCGCCGCGGATGACGGAGAAGATCGCCACCGTGCTCGCCGGCCGCGAGCCGAGCCTCCCTGCCCGCGCCGGCGAGGCGCTCGCGCGCTGGCTCGAGCTCGTCCAGGGGTGGAACGCGAAGGTCGATCTGACGGCAGCGCGGAGCGCCGACGAGCTCGCCGACCTCATGCTCGCGGACGCGCGGTTCCTCTCGGAGCACGTCCCCGAGGGGCGGCGCGTCGTCGACGTCGGCACGGGCGCCGGCGCGCCCGGCCTGCCGCTCGCGCTGCTGCGGCCGGATCTGGAGGTGACCCTCGTCGAGCCCCTGCAGAAGCGCGTCGCGTTCCTGCGGACGGCGATAGGCACGCTGGTCCAGGAAGGCGAGCTCAAGAAGCCGCCCCGGGTCGAGCGCGCGCGCGGCGAGGACCTCGTGCGGGCCGGGAGGTCGTTCGAGGTGGCGATCTCCCGCGCGACGCTCGCGCCGGACGCGTGGCTGCCCCTCGGCGCGGCGCTCACCGCGCAGGAGCCGGCGGATCGGCGCGAGATCTGGGTCCTGCTCGCCCGCGACGAGCCGCCGGCGCACGCCGGCTGGACGCCCGCGATCGATCTCCGGTATCGCTGGCCGCTCACCGGCGCCGATCGGAGAGCAGTGCGGTATGTGCCAGAAACCACGATGCTCCCCTGATCCCCTGGTCGGGTATCGCCTGAGCCAGACCGCCAGTCCCTCGACTGAAATCCTGAGAAAAGCTCCTCCACGGAGAATTATCCGTTTTCACGGAGGCGCGGCGTCGAGGCTCACTCGGCTCGTCCGGTATGGCGAATCAGCACCGATTCCGTTACTGTCCGGAAACCACACGCAGGCGCCCGACGTGGGCAGCGCCTCTTGGCTCCGGAGACAGGCATGAAAATCCAACGCATTTCGGCGGTTTTGCTCACCGCGGTCGCCACCTCGGCAGGATTCATCGGTTGTGGCTCTGACGATCCGGACGATGGCGCTGGCGGGAGCGGGGCCTCGAGCTCGGCCTCGACCACGGCCTCGATCACGGGCCCCGGCTCCAGCGTCGCGAGCACCAGCACCGGCGGCTCGCAGCTCGCGAAGTATCTCGGCGCCGCGTGCGAAGCGGACGCTGACTGCGGCCCGGACGGCATTTGCTTTCTGGAGTCGGCCACCGACTTTTTCGGCGGCGGCCCTGCGGGCGGGTACTGCACGAAGGAGTGCGGCGGAGACGACGATTGCGAAGGGGAGGACAGCGCGTGCACCGGCGGCATGTGCCTGCTCGGCTGCGTGCCGGGGGTTCCCTCGTTCGTGGACGGCGACGCGAGCGTCGATCCGGACAAGTGCCAGGGGCGCGAGGAGCTGCGCTGTGAGACGTTCGACGGGGCGATGGTCTGCTTGCCGGGCTGCGGCACGGACGCCCAGTGCAGCGATCGCGTGTGCGATCCCCGGTCGAGCGTCTGCGTCGACGAGCCGACGACGGGGCAGGCCAACGGCACCCCGTGCAAGGTGAGCGCGGCCGGCGAGGATCCCTGCGCGGGGTGGTGCGTCGGCATCACCGAGGAAGTCTCCATGTGCGCCGAGCTCTGCGGGCTCAATGGAGATCCCGACCTCGACTGCGGAGGTCTGCAGGAGGGCCTCTGCGCTTACCCGCTCATGCAGGACTCCGGTCCGGGCGACATCGGGCTCTGCGTCAATGCGTGCACGAGCCACAGCGGCTGCTTCCTGCCGCACTTCTCCTGCGAGAACCTGGGCACGGCCGCGGATGTCATGGGCTTCTGCACCTACGGGCCGCCCAAGTGCGAGGAAGTCGGGGCTGAGTGCGAGGATGGGTCTGTCTGCAGCGAGACGCCGGACGGCCTCTTCTGCCTCGATCCGGCCTTCCCGCTGGACGACGCCGGCACGGGCGCTGGCGGCGCTGGCGGCGCTGGTGGCGCCGGCGGCGGTGACGGCGGTGGTGGAGCTGCCGGCACGGGCGGCGCAGGCGGCACGGGCGGCGCAGGCGGCACGGGCGGCACGGGCGGCGCAGGCGGCACGGGCGGCGCAGGCGGCACCGGCGGCGCGGGCGGCACCGGCGCCGCAGGCGGCGCGGGCGGCACGGGCGGCACCGGCGCCGCAGGCGGCGCGGGCGGCACGGGCGGCGCCAGCGGCGGCTGATCGCCAAGTCACCCGGACCCGGGCCTCTCCTTCCATCGAGCGCTGCGTACAGCGCGGATGAGGCCCTCCGGTCCACACGCTTTTTCCAGCTCCTCGAACTCCCCTCCTCTCGTCGCGTCCCCCTCTCTGCACATTCAAGGTTGAGCGCCGGGTTCGAACAGGAGACGGGAAGACGCGGAGGACTGCCCGCGACCGTTCCCGCCTCCCCGCTTGGATTGCGTCTCTCTGCGCAAGCACCACGAGGCGCACCGTCCCACGCGGGGCAGATCGCCACACGAGCCAGCCGGCGCGGCGCGCGGGTCACGCGCCGAGGGCCGCGGCTCGACGCTCGCCGCACCGGCACCCCCTTTGCTCAGACGCCCGTGCGGGCAGGAGGACCGCATGAACAAGCTCGCTCTCTTCACCTCGGCCGCCGTCGTGGCGGCCGCGACGATGGGTCTCACCGCGACCGCGCACGCTCAGGAAAGGACGCGCGACACGGTCACCATCACCGATTCGGTGCCGAACCGCGGGCTCATCTGGAGCGGCGTCGCCGTGCTCGGCACCACCTACGGGATCTCGACCGTCGTGGCGACGTTCAGCGACAACCCCGCGGACCGCGCGCTCTGGGTGCCCATCGCGGGGCCCTGGATCGACCTCGGCGCCCGCGACAAGTGCCGCGGCGAGCGGGAGTGCAACGCCGAGTCGACCCACAAGGTGCTGCTCGTGGCCAACGGGCTCGGCCAGGCCATCGGCGCGCTGCAGATCCTGAGCGGCTTCATCTTCCCGGCGAAGCGCACGGTGACCGAGGTCGGGACCGTGCAGATCTTCCCCATGGGCAAGGGGATCGCCGCCAGGACCGTGTTCTGAGCCGATATGCGACGTCGCGAGCCCGGAGGGTGGCCTGATTTGCCCCAGACTGACTCCCATGAAGGCGGGAAGGCGGGAAGATCCTTGATCTCTTCTTCCCGCCTCCCCGCCTTCATGTTCAAGTCAGGCCACCGCCCGAGCCCGCCGCGCGCCCGGGGCCTACCCGGCGCCAGACAGCGCGCTCGCCCGGGGCGACAGGCCGCGAACGAGGGCCGCAAGCGTGCGCAGCACCGGGGTGTCGACGCCGGCCCGGCGCCCGCGCTCGACCACCGCGCCCTGGAGGATCTCGACCTCTGTCGCCCGGCCGGCGCGCACGTCCTGCAGCATCGACGGCTCGGTGAGCGGGAACTCCGCGCGCGTGAGGGCGATCATCGCGTCCGCGGTCGCCTCCGAGATCTCCGCCCCTTCGGCCCGCGCGACCGCGATCACCTCGAGCATCGCCGCCCGGGCGAGGTCCTCCATCCGCTCCAAGGCCGCCCCGGCGCGCTGGCCGGTGAGCGCGCAGATCGCGTTGAAGGGGGCGTTCCAGACCATCTTCTCCCAGAGCATGGCGCGGTAGCTCGACCCCCGGCGGACCGGGATGCCCGCGCGCTCGAGCAGCGCGGCGATCGCCTCGACCCGCGCCTCCTGCCCGGGCCGGTACGGCGCGAGGCCGGCGCGCGTCGGCGCGAGCGTGTCGATCTCGCCAGGGCCGCTGAGGCCGGCGGACATGTACGCGATGGAGGCGATCACGCGCGACTCGCCGACCTCGCGGGCGACCGCGTCCTCCGAGTCGAGCCCGTTCAGGAGGGGCGCGGCGAGGCCGTCCGCGGCGAGCAGCCCGGGCAGCTTCGCGCTCACGGCGGGGAGAGACGGCCACTTCACGGCGATGAGCGCCAGATCGAACGGCCCGCGCGCCCCGTCGAGCGAGGTCACGCGGAGCGGCGGCGTGCGCAGCTCGCCGGACGGCGTGCGGACGACGAGCCCGCGCGACCGCATCGCCTCGGCGTGCGCGCCCCGCGCGACGAAGGTGACGTCTTCCCCCGCGAGGGCGAGCCTCGCCCCGAAATAGCCACCCACCGCGCCCGCGCCGACTATGAGGATCCGCATCGGCGGCGACGATAGCATGCTCGAACCGGAGCGCCGACACCCGACATGTGGCCCCCAGCGCGGTTTGCGGATATGCATGAGCCGAGATGCATAGGCCGGACGCCCCTATCCTGACTCGAGCCAGCGCCGGTATGAACACCGGCGCCGAGCCCAGCGCGACGCTGGAATCCGGGCAGATCCAGCTCTTGCTCGACGCCCTGCCGGCGCTCATCTCCTATATCGATAGCGACGAGCGCTACGGCGTCGTCAACCAGGCCTACGAGCGCTGGTTCCAGGACGATCGCAGCTCGCTCGCCGGCCGGCAGGTGCGCGAGGTGATCGGCGACGCCGCGTACGCCGTCGTGAAGCCGCACATCGACGCGGTGCTCCGCGGAAAACCGCAAGATTTCGAGTCGCGGCTCGTTTACCGCAAGGGCGGCAGGCGCCACGTCCGCATCCAGTACATTCCCCACCTCGGCGCGAGCGGCGATGTGCGCGGCTTCTTCACGCTCGTCGCGGACATCAGCGAACAGAAGCGCGCCGAGGAGGCCCGTCGCCTGCTGGCCGACGCGACGGCCCTGCTCGATCCGGTGCTCGACCGCGACACGAGCTACCGGCGCGTCGCGGAGCTCGCCGTCACCTCGGTGGCGGCCTTTTGCTCGGTCCACACGCTCGATCCGGACGGCACCGTCCGCGCGCGGGTCATCGCGCACGCGGACCCGGCCAAGGCAGAGCTCGTCTCCAGGCTGGCCCAGCGCGGCCGGCTCTCGCCGGAGCCCGAGACGCCGCTGCACGAGGTGCTCCACGGCGGCCCCGGCCGGCTCCTGTCCGACATCCCCGACAGCGTGTTCGCCGGCGTGGCGCGCGACGCCGAGCACCTCGCCGCCCTGCGCGCGCTCGGCTGCCGCTCCGCGGTGATCGTGCCGATCCGCGGCGAGGAGCACGTCCTCGCGGCGCTCACGCTCGCCTCCGCCGAGTCGGACCGCACCTACACCGCGGCCGATCTCGCCTTCGCCGAGGAGCTCTCGCAGTGCATCCAGGTGGCCCTGCAGCGCATGCGCCTCTACGACCTGGCCCGCGACGCCGAGGGCGAGGCGCGGCGGCGCTTCCTGGCCGAGCAGGAGGCGCGCCGGGCCGCCGAGCGCGCCGCCCAGCGCATGGCCGGCCTCCAGCACATCACCGCGGCGCTCGCCGACGCGCTCACCTGCGACGCGGTGGCGGCGGTCGTCGTCGACCAGGGCGTCGCCGCCGCCGGCGCGTACGCCGGGACGGTCGTCGTGACGGCGGGCGACACGCTCGAGTGCCTCAAGGCGGTCGGCTACGCGCCCGAGGCCGTCGAGCGCTTCCGGGAGATGACCGCCGCCGACGGCCTGCCGCTCACCGACCCCCTGCGGACCGGCGCCCCCGTCTGGCTGCGCTCGCGCAAGGAGTGCTCCGCCCGGTACCCGGATTTCGCGGCCGGCGCGCTGGCCGCCGCCACCGCCTCGCTCTGCTGTCTCCCGCTCTGGGTCCAGGAGCGGCCGATTGGCGTGCTCGGGCTGAGCTTCGCGGAGGCGCGCCCCTTCGATCACGAAGAGCAGGAGTTCCTCGTCGCGATGTCGCGCCAGTGCGCGCAGGCCATCGAGCGCGCCCGCCTGCACGAGGAGCGCGCCGCCATCATCGAGCGCGAGCGGCGCGTCGCCCTCGAGAACGCCCGGCTGTACCGCGAGGCCCACGAGGCGGACCGGCGCAAGGACGAGTTCATCGCGATGCTCTCGCACGAGCTCCGCAACCCGCTCGCGCCCATCACCACCGGCCTCGAGCTCCTGCGCATGAACACGAGCGAGCGCGGCGACCGCGACGACAGCCAGGTCCTCACGACCCTGGAGCGGCAGGTGAAGACGATCGTTCGGCTCGTCGACGATCTGCTCGACGTCTCCCGGATCACGCGCGGCAAGATCGAGCTGAAGCGGGAGCGGCTCGACGTCGGCTCGGTGGTCGAGGCCGCGGTCGACTCGGTGCGTCCGCTCCTCGCGCAGCGCCGGCACGAGCTCCTCCTGTCGGTCGAGCCGGGGGTCTTCGTGCACGGCGACCGGGTGCGGCTCGAGCAGATCGCCGTGAACCTGCTCAACAACGCCATCAAGTACACGAACCCGGGCGGACGCGTCTCGCTCTCCTCCTCCACGACGAGCGGCGGCGACGCGTGGATCCGGGTGACCGACACCGGCGTCGGCATCTCCGCCGAGCTCCTGCCGCTCGTCTTCGAGCCGTTCATGCAGGCGCGGCGCACGCTGGATCGCTCGCAGGGGGGCCTCGGGGTCGGGCTGACGCTCGTCAAGCGGCTGGCGGAGCTGCACGGCGGGCGCGTCGAGGCCGTGAGCGCCGGCGCCGGCGAGGGCACCACCATCAGCGTCTGGCTCCCCCTCGCGGGCGCGTCGGCGGAGAGCGCCGAGGCGCCCGCGACCGAGCTCCCGCGCTCCGGGGCGAGCGCCCTCCGCGTCCTCCTCGTCGACGACAACGTCGACGCCGCCGAGGGCCTGCGGCGCATCCTCCAGCTCCACGGCCACACGGTGTCGATGGCGCACGACGGCCCGGCGGCGCTCGAGACCGCGCGCGCGTCGAAGCCCGAGCTCGTCCTGCTCGACATCGGCCTGCCCGGGATGGACGGCTACGAGGTCGTCCGGCGCCTGCGCGCCGAGCCCGAGCTCCGCCGCTCCTACATCGCCGCCGTGTCCGGCTACGGGCAGGACCAGGACCGCCGCCGCTCGCGCGAGGCAGGCTTCGACGCCCACCTCACGAAGCCGGTCGCGACGCCGCAGCTGCTCGCCCTCGTCGCCGAGGCCGCCCCGCGCGGGTGACCGGCCCGCCGGCCATTTCAGAATTGCAATGGTTCCGCTCCGGCGGAGCGACACACACACGAAACAGTCACCTCCTGTTTCGCGCGAATCGCCCTTTTCCTTTCATTGACGCTGTTCAGATCGCCCTCGCGCGGAGCCTTGTTACGCTCGTCCGCGACCGCGAAACGCGCAGGAAACAGAGGGAATTTCCGGGATCGAGCGCGCCGCTGGGCACACAATTTATTCCTGCGAAACAGTTGTGAAACAGAGCCCACAGTAGACAGTTTCTGGTCCGGGAGTGCGGCCGGGCGCCTCGCTCGGACGGCAGTACGGCAGTGACGGTGAGAATGACTCACCGGGTCCAAAGGTGGGTTTCATGAGCAAGAAGAAGGACCTCCTCGTCATCGGCAACGGTATGGTCGGGCACAAGTTCATCGAGAACATGGTTCTCGGTGGCTTCCTGCGCGAATGGAACATCACGACCTTCTGCGAGGAGCCGCGGCTCGCCTATGACCGGGTGAACCTGTCCGCCTTCTTCAGCGGCAAGTCGGCGGATGACCTGTCGATGGTGAAGCCCGGCCTCTACGAGGAGGCGGGGATTCACGTCCACCTGGGCGACAAGGCCGTATCGATCGACCGGCGCAGGAAGGCCGTGACCTCCGCGAAGGGGAAGACGGTCTATTACGACAAGCTCATCCTCGCCACCGGCTCGTACCCGTTCGTCCCGCCGATCAAGGGCAAGGACACGAAGGGCTGCTTCGTGTACCGCACGATCGACGACCTCGAGGCCATGGCGGCCCACGCGAAGGGCGCGAAGGTCGGCACGGTCATCGGCGGCGGCCTGCTCGGGCTGGAGGCGGCCAACGCGCTCAAGAACATGAACCTCCAGGTCCACGTCGTGGAGTTCGCGCCGCGGCTGATGGCCCTCCAGGTGGACGACGCCGGCGGCGCGATCCTCCGCCAGAAGATCGAGTCGCTCGGCGTGGAGGTGCACACGAACACCTCGACCACCGAGATCGTCGCCGAGCACGGCCGCGTGGCGAGGATGCTCTTCGCCGACCAGACCGATCTCGCGACCGACATGATCGTCTTCTCCGCCGGCATCCGCCCGCGGGACGAGCTCGCCCGGGCGTGCGATCTCGCGATCGGCAACCGCGGCGGCGTCGTCATCAACGATCGCTGTCAGACGTCGGATCCGGACATCTACGCGATCGGCGAGTGTGCCAGTTACAGCAACCAGCTCTATGGCCTGGTGGCGCCCGGCTACCACATGGCCAAGGTCGCGGCCGACGCCCTCACCGGCGGGAAGGAGACCTTCAACGGCTTCGACATGAGCACCAAGCTCAAGCTGATGGGCGTGGACGTCGCGAGCTTCGGCGACGCGTTCGCGACGCAGCCCGGCGCGCGCGTGGTCAGCTTCATGAACGCGGCGTCGAACGTCTACAAGAAGCTCGTCGTCAGCGCGGACGGCACGCACCTCCTCGGCGGCATCCTCGTCGGCGACGCCTCGAACTACGGGCAGCTGCTCCAGCTCGTGCAGAACAAGATCGTGCTGCCGCCGAACCCCGAGGACCTCATCGTCTCGGCGCGCGACGGCGCGAAGCCGGCGGGCTTCGGGGTCGAGGCGCTGCCCGACACCGCCATGATCTGCTCGTGCCTGAACGTCACGAAGAAGGCCATCTGCTCGGCCATCTGCGACGACAAGCACGTCACGGTCGCCGGCATCAAGGGGCACACGAAGGCCGGCACGGGCTGCGGCTCGTGCACCACGCTGATCACCGACATCCTGAAGAAGGAGCTCAAGAAGGCGGGCGTCGCGGTGACGAACTACCTCTGCGAGCACTTCAACTACTCGCGGCAGGAGCTCTATCACCTCGTCCGGATCCACGCGGTCAAGACCTTTGACGACCTGATCGAGCGCCACGGCAAGGGCAAGGGGTGCGAGATCTGCAAGCCGGCGGTGGCCTCGATCCTCGCCTCGACGTGGAACGAGCACATCCTGAACAAGAAGCACCTGCCGCTCCAGGACACGAACGATCGCTTCATGGCCAACGTCCAGAAGGACGGCACCTACTCGGTGGTCCCGCGCGTGCCGGCCGGCGAGATCACGCCGGATCAGCTCATCGCCCTCGGGCAGGTCGCGAAGAAGTACAGCCTGTACTCGAAGATCACCGGCGGCCAGCGGGTGGACCTGTTCGGCGCGCGGCTGGAGCAGCTGCCCGACATCTGGGGCGAGCTCATCGCCGCCGGCTTCGAGTCGGGGCACGCCTACGGCAAGGCGCTCCGCACCGTGAAGTCGTGCGTGGGCAGCACCTGGTGCCGCTACGGCGTGCAGGACTCGGTGGGCTTCGCGGTCGCGGTCGAGAACCGCTACAAGGGGCTGCGCAGCCCCCACAAGCTGAAGTCCGCGGTGTCCGGCTGCGCGCGCGAGTGCGCCGAGGCGCAGAGCAAGGACTTCGGCATCATCGCGACCGAGAAGGGCTACAACCTCTACCTCTGCGGCAACGGCGGGATGAAGCCGCAGCACGCCCAGCTCTTCGCCTCGGATCTCGACGAGGCGACGCTCATCAAGTACCTCGATCGGTTCCTGATGTTCTACATCCGCACGGCCGACCGGCTCCAGCGCACGGCGACGTGGTTCAACAACCTCGAGGGCGGCATGGATTACCTCAAGCAGGTCGTCATCGAGGACTCGCTCGGGATCTGCGAGGAGCTCGAGAAGGAGATGGCCCACCTCATCGCGACCTACGAGTGCGAGTGGAAGGCCGCGGTCTCCGACGCCGACAAGCTCAAGCAGTTCCGCCCGTTCGTGAACGCCGGAGAGGCGGACCGGAGCATCGTCTTCGTCAGCGAGCGGGCGCAGCACCGCCCGGCGGCCTGGAAGGAGAAGTCGAACGTCGTCGAGGAGATGATCTGACCGGGGTCGACAGGCCTTTTCTGAGAGGGATCGTCATGAGCGAGCTGCACACGTCGGAAGCGCCCCGGAACGAGGGCACGACCCAGGGCTGGGTCGAGGTTTGCGGGGCCGAGGACATCATCCCGAACACGGGCGTCTGCGCGCTCGTGGGGAAGCGCCAGGTCGCGGTGGTCCGGGTCGGCGAGGGCGAGGAGATCTACGCCATCAGCAACTTCGACCCGTTCAGCAAGGCGTTCGTCCTCTCGCGCGGCATCGTCGGGGACAAGGGGGGCATTCCCAAGATCGCCTCGCCGATCTACAAGCAGAGCTTCGACCTGCGCACCGGCCAGTGCCTGGACGACCCGGGCGTGCGCGTCCCCGTGTATCCCGCCCGGATCCGGGGCGGGCGCGTCGAGGTCCAGGTCCCGGCAGAGCCGTACGTCGCGGCGAGCTGACCCGATGGGCTGGCGAGGCAGCGCCGCTTTTCTCTTCGCGACGGGCACGCCGCCGTTCGCGGTGTGTCTCTTGAAGTTCTCCGGGCTAGGTTTCCGCGCGGGGTAGACAGGGATTATCGATGAGCGTTGCAAAGGTGTCGGACACTCATTTTCGTTTGCCCATCATCAACTCGCCGCCGAAGATCCAGGACAGCAACAAGACCCTGCTGGAGGCGCTCCTCGCGGACCAGCAGAAGCTCACGGCGGTCGAGAAATTCTCGAAGATCCACGAGGAGCACGCGCTCCCGGCTCAATCCAAGTACTACCGCGACCTCATCCCCTTCGAGAAGCCGAAGCCGGGGCAGCAGTACGCGTTCGAGGTCGACCTCGACGCCTGCACGGCGTGCAAGGCGTGCGTCACCGCCTGCCACAGCCTGAACGGCCTCGACGAGGACGAGGTGTGGCGCTCGGTCGGGCTCCTGCACGGCGGCACGCCCCAGGCGCCGGCGCAGCAGAGCGTGACCACGGCGTGCCACCACTGCCTGGACCCGGCGTGCATGACGGGCTGTCCGGTCAAGGCCTACGAGAAGGACCCGGTCACCGGCATCGTCAAGCACCTCGATGATCAGTGCATCGGCTGCCAGTACTGCGTCCTGATGTGTCCCTACGACGCTCCGAAGTTCAACGCGGAGCGGGGGATCGTGCGCAAGTGCGATATGTGCAGCGACCGGCTGGCCAACGACGAGGCCCCGGCGTGCGTGCAGTCGTGCCCCAACGGCGCCATTCGCATCACGGTGATCGATCAGGCGCAGGCCGTGCAGGAGAGCCAGACCAACGTCTTCCTGCCGGGCGCGGCGGCGCCGGAGATCACGATCCCGACGACCACCTACAAGACGAAGAAGTCGCTCCCGCGCAACATGCTGCCTGCGGACTTCTACCAGGTGAGCCGGGAGCACTCCCACCCTCCGCTCGTCGCCATGCTCGTGCTGACGCAGCTCTCGGTGGGCGCGTTCTGCGTGAACCTGGCCCTCAACGAGCTGCTCGGCGAGCAGGCGACCCGGGATTTCGGCGGCCACAGCGCCACCTTCGCGCTCGTGTTCGGGCTCGCGGCGCTGAACGCGAGCCTCTTGCACCTGGGTCGACCGCAGTTCGCGTTCCGGGCGTTCCTGGGGCTCAAGACGTCGTGGCTCAGCCGGGAGATCCTCGGGTTCTCGCTCTTCGCCGGCGCCGCGACCCTCTACGCGGCCTCGTTCTGGGTGCCCTCGATCCCGGCGCTCGCGCCGCTCTTGCCGCTCGCCCCCTTGCAGACGCCGCTGTCCTACGCGGTCGCGTTGAGCGGGATGCTGGGCGTGTTCTGCTCGGTGATGGTGT
This sequence comes from Sorangium sp. So ce1014, assembly GCF_051521505.1. Lineage (NCBI taxonomy): Bacteria > Pseudomonadati > Myxococcota > Polyangiales > Polyangiaceae > Sorangium > Sorangium sp. So ce1014. The sequence continues at coordinate 11,595,683 of NZ_CP150356.1, read as the reverse complement.
ACGCCGCGACCCAGCGCGAGCACTGGCGCGGGGGCCTCACGGGCTTCAAGTTCGCGGGCACGGCGGCCGTGCTCGGGAGCTCGACGGTCCTGATGGTCGCGCTGCTGCTGAGCCGCGAGCACGCGGCGCTGCTCCTGACCCGCGGCTTCCGCGCGCTGAGCGCGTTCTTGTGCGTGTCGATGGCGCTCAAGCTGGTGGTGGAGCTGTCGATGTTCCGGCACCTCCGGCGGCGGAGCCACTCGACGCTCAAGCGGAGCGCGATCCTGATGGCGGGGGAGCTGAAGGGCGCGACGGGCTGGCGCTTCGCCTGCGGCGCGCTCGGCGGCATCGTCCTGCCCGCGCTCAGCCTCTTCTCGGCGCCGAACAGCGGCGTGAGCTCCGAAGCTTTGATGGCCATGGCGGTCGTGGCGTTCGTGTTCTGCCTCGCGGGCGAGTTCCTCGAGCGGTATCTGTTCTTCGCCGCCGCGCCCGCCTCCAAGATGCCCGGAGGGCTCTCCTGATGACCACCGACGCGAGCGATGCAAAGGCAAAGAAGACGTCCGCGGAGCCGAAGAAGGCGGACAACCTCCTCCTGCAGCGCAACGGGCCGCTGACGCGCGACCTGCTGCTCGCGCCCGGCGAGTTCGGCCTCGGGAGGGTGCCTGCGCGGCTGAAGCCGGATCAGACGACCACGGTCGTGTGCGGCTTCTGCTCGACCGGATGCGGGCTGAACGTCCACCTGAAGGACGGCGAGGCGATCAACCTCTCGCCGAACACCGACTATCCCGTCAACCTGGGGATGGCGTGCCCGAAGGGCTGGGAGGCGCTCACGCCGCTCCGGGCGAGCGACCGCGCCACGACGCCGCTCCTCAGGAACGCCCGCGGGAAGCTGGAGCGGGTGGAGTGGGACGTCGCGCTGCGCACGTTCGTCGACAGGTTCAAGGCGATCCAGGAGGCGCACGGCAAGGAGTCGGTCGCCTTCATCAGCACGGGGCAGATCGTCACCGAGGAGATGGCCTTCCTCGGGGCGCTCGCGAAGTTCGGGATGGGCATGCTGCACGGGGACGGCAACACCCGGCAGTGCATGGCGACGTCGGTTGTCGCCTACAAGGAGTCGTTCGGCTTCGACGCGCCGCCCTACACGTACCGGGATTTCGAGGAGTCCGACGTCGTGGTGCTCGTCGGCTCGAACCTCTGCATCGCCCACCCGATCATGTGGGAGCGGCTGTGCAAGAACAAGAATCATCCGGCGATCGTCGTCGTGGATCCGCGCAAGACCGAGACGGCGATGGCGGCGACGGCGCACTATGCGCTGAAGCCGAAGTCGGACCTGACGCTGTTCTACGGTATCGCGCACCTCCTCATCCAGCGCGGGTGGATCGACAGGGATTACATCGACGCGCACACCGTCGATTTCGAGCAGTTCAGGGCGCACGTCGAGGAGTTCACGCCCGCGCGGGTGTCCGCGGCGACGGGGATCAGCGAGGAGCAGCTCGCGTCGTTCGCCGAGACGATCCACAGCGGAAAGCGGGTGTCGTTCTGGTGGACCATGGGCGTCAACCAGAGCCACGAGGGCGTGCGGGTCGCGCAGGCGATCATCAACCTCGCGCTGATGACGGGGAACATCGGGCGGCCCGGGACCGGGGCGAACTCCATCACGGGCCAGTGCAACGCGATGGGCTCGCGGATGTTCAGCAACACGACGGGCCTGTTCGCCGGCCACGACTTCACGAAGGAGGAGCACCGGAAGAAGATCGCCGCGATCCTCGACATCCCGGAGGAGGTCATCCCGACCCGGAACAGCCTGGCCTACGACCAGATCATCGAAGGCATCCTGAAGGGGAAGATCAAGGGGCTCTGGATCATCGCGACGAACCCGGCCCACTCCTGGATCAACCAGGAGGACCTGCACGAGCTCCTCGGCCGCCTGGAGTTCCTCGTGGTGCAGGACATGTATGCCACGACCGAGACGGCGGAGCGCGCGCACCTCGTCCTGCCGGCGGCCTCGTGGGCCGAGAAGGAGGGCACGTTCATCAACTCGGAGCGGCGCATCGGCCTCGTGAAGAAGGTCGCGCGGGCGCCCGGCCAGGCGCTGGCCGACTTCCACATCTTCCAGCTCGTGGCCCAGTACTGGGGCTGCGGCGACCTGCTCGAGGAGTGGAAGAGCCCCGAGGCCGTCTTCCAGATCATGAAGCGGCTCTCGAAGGGGCAGCCGTGCGACATCACGGGCATCGACGACTACGCGATGATCGACGAGCGCGGGGGCATCCAGTGGCCCTACCCCGAGGGGGCGGCCTTCGAGACGAACGAGCGGCGGCTGTTCGAGGACGGCCAGTACTACCGGCCGGATCAGAGGGCGAAGTTCGCCTTCCAGGCGCCCCGCCAGCTGCCGGAGCCGACCGACGAGCAGTATCCGTTCACGCTGCTCACCGGGCGAGGGAGCTCCAGCCAGTGGCACACGCAGACGCGGACAAAGAAGTCGGCGGTGCTGCAGCGGCTCTATCCGAAGGAGATCTACGTCGAGGTGAGCCCGGTCGACGCGAAGAAGCTCGGGTTCGAGATGAACGAGTGGGTCGTCATCGCGTCACGCCGCGCGGAGATCAAGGCGCGGGCGTTCGTCACGAACTCGGTGCAGCCGGGGGAGATCTTCATCCCGATGCACTACGAGATCACGAACAAGCTGACGTTCCCGGCGTTCGATCAGTATTCCCGGCAGCCCTCGTACAAGGCATGTGCGGTGAAGATGCGGCGCGAGGAAGATCGCGGGTAGCACCGCGCCGGCCCAGCATCCCTGCGAGGTGTCGTCAGCGCCGCCCGAGCGGCTTCACGACGAGCACGCCGGTCTGGACATAGCGATCGTAGACGGCACGCAGCTCCACGTCGTTGAGCCCCCGCTCGTCGCCGTCGAGGATGTAGAGCCCGCGCTCCGGGTCGCGGTAGGCGTTCGCCTGGAACTCCTCCCAGCTCAACTCGTCGTCTCCGCTCGGCGCGGATTCGTCATCCCCGGATGAAGAGGAGGGATCCATGCCGCCGCAGCCGGCGAGCGCGAGCGCACAGAGAAGGACAGACAGGGAGCACCCGATGCGGCTCCTGGACAGACGCCCCGAAGACGATCCTTGATTCATTGGAACACCTTTCGCGGTCAGATCACACGTTGTTCGCAACCAAGAGAATCTTGCCGGCGGCGATTCGACAGCCAGCGCCGCCAGCATCTTGCATGATTACACAGGAATCGAGGGACATGGAAGTCCCATGCGGGAGCTGAAGCGCACCTGGGTCGCCGCCAGCGCGGGGTTGCGGTCACAGCGGCGGCTGCGCCGTGCGAGCCAGGAGGAGAAAGTGAAGCTCGCACCGCACCTGCCACGGGTCGTGCAGATCGAACGAAACCGGCGCGCCTGGGCTACATCGGCCCCATCACGGCGCGCGGCGGAGCGTGGTCCTGGAAGTGGGGGTCGGGTTCGACCGACTCGGCCAGACGAACACGTCCCAGAACGACCACGCCGACCCGTACTTTGCGGTCGAACGGGCGATGCCGTTCTCTGACAGAGAATGGCGGCTTTCGCTGTTCCTCGATGAGGCCGCCTCCACTCCACAGCCTGCGGGGTGGGCTCAAAGCGCTGGCGACAGTGGAGGAGTTCGTCCCGTCGCTCTTCGAGCGAGGAAGCGGGCACGCAGCCTGCGTCCCCTGCCGTTGCCGCGCCTTGCCGTTCCGTGTACACAGGTCGGATGATTCGAGCACAAGGCTACGCCACGCAAAACGCACAATCGCCCCTCGCTCCGTTCGCGTTCGACCGGCGAGACCCGGGCGAGCACGACGTGGTGATCGCGATCTCCCATTGCGGGATCTGCCATTCCGACATTCATCAGGCCCGAGGCGAGTGGGGCAATTCGATTTACCCCATGGTGCCGGGCCACGAGATCGTCGGCCACGTGAAGGCCGTCGGGAAGGGCGTCACGAAGTTCCGCGAGGGAGACCGCGTCGGCGTCGGTTGTTTCGTCGACTCGTGCCGCGTCTGCGGGTCCTGCCAGGAGGGGCTCGAGCAGTACTGCGCGAGCGGGATGATCGCCACGTACAACGGCATCGAGAGGGACGGCAAGACGCCGACGTTCGGCGGCTACTCCGATGTCCTCGTGACGGACGAGAGCTACGTGCTCCGCGTGCCGATGAGCCTCGACCCCGCGGCCGTGGCGCCGCTGCTCTGCGCCGGCATCACGACCTACTCGCCCCTGCGCCACTGGAAGGTGGGCCCGGGGCAGAGGGTCGCCGTGGTCGGCCTCGGCGGACTCGGGCACATGGGCGTGAAGTTCGCCGCAGCGCTCGGCGCCGAGGTCACCGTGATCAGCACGTCGACGCGGAAGGAGGCCGACGCGCGCAGGCTCGGCGCCAATCACTTCCTCGTGAGCACCGACCCGAGCGCGGTCGCCTCGGCGGCGGGCTCGTTCGACTTCATCCTCGACACCGTGTCGGCCTCGCACGACGTGAACGCGCTCATCGGCACGCTCCGGCGCGACGGCACGCTCGTGCTCGTGGGCGCGCCGGAGAAGCCGCTCGAGATCGGGGCCTTCGGCCTGCTCCTCGGCCGCCGTCGGTTCGCGGGCTCCGCGATCGGCGGGATCAAGGAGACGCAGGAGATGCTCGATTACTGCGGCGAGCGCGGGATCGTCTCCGACGTGGAGGTGATCCCGATCCAGCAGGTCAACGAGGCGTACGAGCGGACCGTGAAGGGCGACGTTCGTTACCGCTTCGTGATCGACATGAAGAGCCTCTCGGCCTGACGTTCAGCCGAACGCGTCCCGAAGCACGATCGTCTCGTCCCGCCGCGGCCCCACCGACACAAGGAATACCGGCAGATCCGCCGCCGGCGCCTCCCTTCGACGCCACACCGCAGGCGGCGAGACCGCCTCGACGGCCGCCTCCGCCCCGCGCGCCTACTCTTCGTCCTGGCTGACGAGACGCACGTCGATCTCGAGCGTGCCACCGAGGATGTCCGCGTAGCGCCTGGACACGTCGATGACTTCGTCCATCCCCGAGAGGTCGAGGACCGCGAAGCCACCGATGAGCTCCTTCGACTCCGCGAAGGGCCCGTCGAGCACGCTGAGCTCGCCCTTGGTGAACAGGAGGCGTTTGCCCTGGGCGCTCGGCTCGAGTCGATGGGTGCGGACGAGCACGCCAGCTTTGGTCATCTCGGTCCGGAGGCGCGAGAGCGCGGCCTTCTGCTGGGCACTCCGCCCGCCAGCCTCGGTGGACCGATCGGCCTTTTCGATCAGGAGCACCTGGAGTGGAGGGTTCTCCGGCATGGGCATTACGCCGATGTCCCACGGCTCGTTGACCTTGCCGACCTCGAGCTCACAGTCGCCGAGGATCTTGCCGTAGCGCTCCGCCCAGCCGAGCGCTTGCTCGAGGGTGCCGACCTTGAGTTGCAAGGTCGCGGCGGGAAGCTCGTGCGCGCCCCGGTAGGGGCCGCGCTTGGTGGTGACATTGCCTTCGCGGAAGACCAAGCGCGTTCGCGTCTTGCTGCCACCGAGGCCGGCACCGTCGATGAGTCGACCGGATTGCGCGAACTCGCCGACGAAGGCGCCCATCTTGTGGACGAGCTCGAGGGGCGGTGGGTTGCCTGCTTCGGTCTCGGGATCGTTCTTGTGCATCATCATAAAACGCATGGCTGACTCCTGATGTCAGAGGTGAGAAGAAGCGCGGCGGGGCGGCCTCGCCACTCGCCGGGCCCTTCATGGAGCACGACGCGCGGCGCGCGGTCGTAAACGACGGGGCAGGGGAAAATTTCTCAACTCCGCGAAATGAGAAGGGAATTTTCTTCAGCGCTCCTGGCTGGCAGGACGGGCGCGTGTGCGCAGGTAGCGCCTGCGACTGGCACGGACGTTGCGGTATGCCGTAGGAGCGACCAGGAACGTGGGGGAAATTACAATTGTTTCGGTGGGCCTCGTCGTGGTGGGGCTCTGGGCCGGATTGGGTTGCAGTTCGGAGCCTGGACCCGACGTCGGCACCGGTGGGGACGGCTCGGGCGGCCGGCCTGACGGAACGGGTGGCGGATCGGGCGGGGGCTCCGGCGGCTCAACGAGCTGCACGTCTAGTCTCGACCCGGGCACTTTTCTCGTGGAATCCGCGGCCATTGTTACATCACGAAGACCGGCCTGCGGTGGTCCGCGATCGTGCGCCGTGGTGGCTGCGCCAATCCATGCACGTTGCCGCAGGGCGGGCCTTATTATGGGATCCACGATACGGGCGAGCCCGACGAGATACCGGCGGCCGTCGTGGAAGAAATCGAGGCCACGTACCCCGGCTACCAGACGATCCCGCCGGAGCTCGGGAACGAGGTGGTGCCGGATGTGGACACGGACGGGGTGATGATGATGGGCGAGGCAACGATCTACATATGCCTCTTCTCGCCCAAGTGAACTTGGGTGGATCCGTAACCATTCCCTGGAACGAAAGACCGTCGCCGGTACCTCCCGCACGGCGGTGGACGGCCGAAAAGCACGAACAGAGCGCGGCACTTCGGATCGCCGCCGAGGTGGTCACGCACGGCCGCAGTGCGGCAGTCGGCAACGCGCAGGAGCAAGCTCGTCGAGCGGGGCATCATGGCCCCGGTCATGGCAGGGTCGACCCCGGTGAGCGCCGCAAGGACCACACCCAGGGCGACGGGCGGGCGATGATGTGGATGCGCCGTCCGATCGATCTCGCCTTACGGCGCCTCCAGCGCGGACGACCAAAAGCGTTATGGACACAGCGCAATCCCTGTTGCCGCGTGCATGCTGGCCGCGCACAGACACCCTGACGAATGCCTTGAGCTCAGCATAGGGAAGGGGGACCGACTTCAGATCAGCGCTTGACGCGAGCCGCCGCGCCATGGCCTCCTCGCTGCGAGGGAGGCTGCGATGGCGCTCGTTTTTCGACGCGTTCTCCGGGCGTGGATCCCGCTCTTGATGCTTCTCGCTTGCGCGCTCGCGCAGGGGGGATGCCAGTGTGTGCGCGGCGATCCGCCCCTGGAGCCGCCTCATGGCCTCATTGCTTGCCGGACCCAGCGCGCGCATGGCCCCGACACGTCCCGCCCCACGCCGGCGGTCGAGACCGTCGCTGCCGGCACCGTACCGGGGACGTTCTCCGTCACGAGCACCGGGGAGGCCGTGTACACCATGGAGCTGGCTACCGTGCCCTCCCGCGCGGGCATGGGTCCTCGGCTCCAGGTCGTCTATCGCAGCGATGGCGGCGACGGCGTACTCGGCGCCGGCTTCTCCATCGCAGGGCTCTCCGCGATCACGCGATGTCCGAAGAGCCTCGCGCAGGACGGCGAGATCCGCGGCGTGCGGTACGACGGTGATGACGAGCTCTGCCTCGATGGCCAGCGCCTCGTCCCCGTGGGAGAGGGACCGGGAACCATCGAGTACCGGACGTTCGCGGAGACCTTCGTCAAGGTGGTCGGGCACTACCCTCCGGAGGGCGGTGCGCCCGCCGAAGCGCTCTTCTTCGAGGCCTACCTGCCGAATGGCCGCGTCGTCGAGTACGGGCGCACCGAAGGCAGCAAGCCGCTCGCGCGGGGAGGCATCCCGCGTGCGTGGCTCGCGGAGAAGGTCCGTGACGGCCGGGGCAACGCCATGACGACCACGTATTGCCTCGCCGAGGCCGAGGACGGCCATGCCGCCGAGTACGCAGTGGATGAGATCCGCTACACGAGCTTCGAGGGCACGCCGTCGCTCGCGCCTTCGCGGGCGGTGCGCTTCCTGTATGGCACCAAGGACCCGGCCGCTATTCGTACGGGCTACTCGGGCGGCATGGCGCTCCAGCGCTCGCTTCGCCTGGAGGAGATCCAGATGCTCGGTCCGGGCGACGCGCTGGTCCGGAGCTACGGATTCCGCTACGAGCTCAGCCCGACGACGACCCGGACGCTGTTGACTGAGGTCGAGGAGTGCTCGAGCGATCGGGTCTGCAAGCCTCCCACCCGCTTTCAGTACAGCCATGGGAAGCCGGGGTTCAAGCGGCTGACGACGGATGTCGACAAGCCGGTCTCCGAGCTGGCGAGCCCGATGGTGTTCGACATCGACGCCGACGGGCTCGACGATCTGGTGATTCCGGACATGGTCGCGGGGCTCAGCACGCCGTCGAATCCGATCACCGCGTGGCGGGTGGCGCGAAACCTAGGACCGCGCAGCTCACCGACTTACCTCGCACCGGCGGAGCTCGCCTTCCTCGAGGATTGGCTGTTCGTCGCCGATCCGGCTGGGCCCTCCGACCCGGCCCTTCTCCAGCCCGAGCTCGGGACGGTCCTGGACTTCGACGATGATGGGCGGAGGGACGTCTTGCTCCACGATGCCTACGATGCCAAGACCACGTGGCATGTGCTCCTGTCCCGGCCGGACCGGACCTTCGCGCTTCATGACACGGGGATCCGCCGGCCGTTCCCGCTCGGGGTCACGCCCGCGCCGCCGAGCCTGAGCAGCCCCGGCGGCTCGATGCACCTCGCCGACCTGGACGGCGATGGCATGCCGGATCTGCTCCAGTGCGAGGACCACGACCGACTGGGACAATCGCCGATTCCGGCCTCTTCCGTGTGGACCGTCCACCTCTGGAGGCCTGTGCGCGGCGCGACGCCCGCGGGATTCGACCCGGCGAGCGAATCGATCGAGCTGCTCACCGGGTATCCCTGCGATACGGAGCTCCACACGCTCGACGTCGACGCCGACAGCAAGATCGATCTCATCGTGCCGTCCCTGCGGCGGTTCGGTGACGGGACGATCCTCCTCGGAGAGAGCTACGACGCGATCATGCGCCGGGGCGAGGGACGCTGGGAGGTGATCGACACCGAGCTCCCCGTCGTGTGGGGCGGGGGTCGCGTCGTCTTTCTCGACGTGAATGGCGATGGCCTACCCGATGCCGTCGAATCCGGCTTCAACCACCACGAGCTCATCACCTACCTCAACACCGGGCCGACGTTCGTGGCCTCGTCGTTCCGGACCGTGAGCGCGTTCAGCTTCGGCGATTTGCTGGGTCTGTCGGATCAGGACGCGTTCTTCCGGTTCGCCGTGCCGCTCGACTTCAATGGCGACGGGCGGCAGGATCTCCTCATGCCCGTCCCACCAGGCATGCTGCTGGGCGGCTCCGACGCGCTCCCGTCCTGGGCCGTCCTGCTGGCGACCGGCGACCGCGCGGGGCCGCCGTTCAAGCTCGTCGATGCAGGGGTGCCGTTCGCGGCCAGCCTCGGCGATGCCGTCACCCTGGCCGATCCACACGGGGCGCGCACCGGCGACGTCAATGGGGACGGGGCCCAGGACGTGATCCTGCCGCTCGGCGGCGTGTTCAACATCTTCCAGAACCTCTCGGCCGATCAGGATCTCCTCGTCGCGGTCTCCGACGGGATGAACGCGCACGACCCGACCGAGCCGGACTTCGTGCCCAACGTGAGCATTTCGTACGGCCACCTGACCGATGCGTCGGTCACGAGCGGAGGCGCAGCGGAGGAGGATCCGGACCGGAGGAGCGCGCTCTATCTCGCCCGTTCCAGCGCGGCGGACGACTGCGGCTATCCGCGGCGCTGCATCGTGGGCCCTCGGCGGGTGGTCAGCGGGTACGCCCTCAATAGCGGCGCGGATCGACCGCGGCGCTTCGAGGTCAGCTACCGGGACGGACGCTATCACCGGCTGGGCCGCGGGTTTCTCGGGTTCGGAGAGCGGATCGTCACCGATCTGGACACGCGCGCCGCAAGGATCGACGTCTACGACCATGTCACCTTTGACGACGAGCTGCAGGTCTTTCCTTTCGCAGGGCACGTCCAGCAGACGTGGCGCTGGGCGCCAGGGTTGCCCAGCCAGCCCAGGCCGGACCAGATCGAGCTCTCGTTCGTCGACGTGAAGCGGACGGTCGTTCCGACGAACAACGGCGCGACGTACTTCTCGCTGCCTACCGAACGCCGGGTGAGGCGAGCGCAAGGGGTCTATCCGCCCCCGAGCGGCGCGATGCCCTCGATCGAGACGTACGTGCGTCAGGTCGAGGGCGGAGGCGACGGCGCGACGCTGCTGCGCGACTCGGTGTCGAAGGTGACGGAGTTCGACGAGTTCGGGAACGTGCGCGCCAAGGAGGCCTCGACGAGCGGCGTCGACCTCACGCTCAACGTCACGCGGACGTTCAAGAACGACACCGAGCGCTGGGTCCTCGGCCAGCTCGAGACGCAGAAGGAGTGCAGCGCCGCGGCGGGGCTGTCGCAGTGCCGGATCCTCACGCGAACCACGACGATCTACGGCGAGGTGGATACCGAGTCGACCGAGAGCGACGACGGCCTGCCCGACACGAAGCTGTCGCTCACGTACACGCGCGATGACTTCGGGAACATCACCGGCGTCACGGCGGAGGACGCCTTCGGCCACAAGCGTACATCCACCACGGAGCTCGACGAGGAGGGCCTGTTCCCCGAGAAGTATGTCAATGCGGCCGAGCACACGACGATCGTGGAGTACGACGACGCGCTCGGCGTGCTCCTCAAGCGGGTCGATCCGAATCAGCTCGTCACGGAGTGGAAGTACGACGGCTTCGGGCGCCTCGGCATCAAGACGCGCCCGGACGGCACCACGACGACGGTCACGCTCTCGCGCACAAAGGACGGCGGCCCGGAGCAGGATGCCTGGCGCGTGATGCAGCAGAGCACGACGACCGGCGGCGCCGACGACACGGTGGAGTACGACAGCCTCGGCCGCCCGATCCGGTCGTGGTGGTACGGGCCCGAGCCGGAACCGTCGCAGGGCTGGGGCGAGGCGAAGCGCATCCTGCAAGAGATCGGCTACGATGCGCTGGGCGAGCACATCGCGCGGCGCTCGGTGCCGGTCAGCGAGGATACGCCCGAGAGCGAGCGGCTGTATGACCGCTACGAGCACGACGCCGTGGGCCGCGAAGTGCGCCATACGACGCCGTGGAACGCGGTCACGACGGCCGAGTACGACGGCTTGCTCGCGCGCGTCACCGACCCGCTCGATCACGTGACCGTGACCGAGCAGGATCCGCTGGGGAGAACCGAGTCCATCACCGATGCGGCCGGCGGGATCACCCGCTATAGCTACGGCCCGTTCGGCATGCTGCACACGGTCACCGATCCAGGCGGCGCTGTGACGCGCACGACGCGCGACGCGTTCGGCCGCGTCCGGCAGCTCGACGACCCCGATCGGGGCACGACGGTCTCGGTCCATGACGGCTTCGGCGAGCCGATGTCGTCGACGGATGCGCTCGGACGCGAGATCACGTGGACGTACGACGCGCTCGGCCGACCCGACACGCGCGTGGACCAGCACGGCGCCGAGCTTCTGACGACGAAGTGGACCTGGGATACCGCGGCGCACGGGATCGGAAAGCTCCACAGGCTCGCGAGCCCCGATGGCGACAAGACGTACGAGTACACCCGCTTCAGCCAGACCGAGACGATCACGCTCCGCATCGATGGAGAGGGCGCTCCCCTGGAAGCCAAGCTGGGCTACGACGATCTCGGCCGGATCGATACGGTGACGTATCCTGCGCCTTCCGGCGCGGCGTCGTTCGTCGTGGCCCACGACCACGACCCGCATGGCCATGTGCTCGCCGTGCGCGACAGCCAGACGAACGCCGCGTACTGGCGCTTGACGGACGTGGACAACGCGGGGCGCTTTCGAGAGGAGGTGTTCGGCAATGGCGCGGTCACGGAGCGGAGCTACCTCGCCGACAAGCAGCGCCTGAGGCACATGGTGACGCAGAGCGGCGCGGGCGAGGTGCAAGACCTGGACTATGGTTACGACGATCGCCTGAATCTCACCCACCGCACCGACGCGCTCCAGCCCCAGAACACGACGGAGCGTTTCCGGCACGACGCGATCCACCGGCTGACCTGCGCGTACTTCGGCGAGGTGGAGAGCGCGTCGGCGCCCTGCGCGCTCCGCTACGACTACGCGCCGAACGGCAATATCACCTTCAAGTCGGACGTCGGAACGCTTCTCTACGACGACCCGCTGCACCCGCACGCGGTCACCGGCGCGGGAACGGACAGCTTCAGTTATGACGCCGTCGGCAATCAGAGCGCGCGCCCCGGCGGCACGACGGTGCGCTATACGCCGTTCGACCTCCCGGAGCGCATCACGCAGGGCACGAGCACCGTCACGTTCGCCTACGACGGCGACCAGCAGCGGATCCGCAAGACCACGCCGGACAAGGAGACGCTCTACTTCGGCGATCTGTACGAGCGGGTCACCGAGGCGGCGTCGGGCACGGTAGAGCATCGGTACCACGTCCACTCGCCGGAGCGCGTGGTGGCGATCGTGACCCGGGGAGGCCCGGACGACGGCACGCGGTACGTGCATGTCGACCACCTCGGCTCGGTTGATGCGCTCACCGACGAGGACGGCGACGTGATCGAGCGGCGGAGCTACGACCCGTTCGGGCAGCGGAGAAACCCCGTGTGGGGAGAGCGCCCGCCGGCGTCGTTCTCCAGCGAGACGACGCAGGGGTTCACGGGGCATGAGAGCGACGACGAGAGCGGGCTCTTGAACATGAAGGGCAGGATGTTCGATCCCAGGATCGGGCGGTTTTTGACGACGGATCCGATCATTTCCTTCCCGTTCTTCGGGCAGAGCTGGAATCCGTACAGCTACGTGCTCAACAGCCCGCTCAACTTCGTGGATCCGAGTGGGTTCGAGCCGGAAGAGCGGGAGATTTTCAATGATCCGGAGTTCCACAACGATCCGGAGGTGCAGCGCATCCTGAGTTGCAGCGGGCTCGAATGCAACCATCCCTTCTTCAATCAGGTAGAGGGGCCGCGCGAGGCCGCGGAGACCGGCGCGGCGGCGCCGCCGGTCGACGTCAGCACGACCGGAAGCTCGTCCGGCTATGTGCCGCAGCCGGTAACCACGGCGCCGATCGATTGGTCGCAGAACCCCTATGTCCAGATCGAGGGAGGGTTCGTCGCCGGGTTGCTGATGGGGCTCGTGCCCTTTGCCGGCGTGGGTCACGAGCTGCTGGACGCCACGGGTGTGCTGGCCCATGGGACCCCGGAGGCCAGGATGGGGCTGGCCATCGGGCAGATCGTGGGTGGGCTCGCCCTCACGCTCGGGGGCTTGACGGGGGAGGCCTTCGGGGGCATCACGACCGCCACCGGCGTCGGCGCGGCGATCGGCGTGCCTGCGATCGCGGTGTCGACCGGGCTCGTCGTCGGTGGGGTCGGGAACATCGCGGCGGGGCTCCAGGGGCTGTCGCAAGCGATGATGTCAAGCGGGTCGGGCAGCACGGGCCCGCAGGGGACGGCACCCATTTCGCAGAGAGCGCCGAGCTCTGGCGAAACCGCGGCAACAGCAGCAGGACGAGCAGCACACAAATCATGGCAACCCCCTCCAGGATTTCAGAAAGAATTCCGATTGCCAAGTGGCCGCCGCCCAGATGCGGTCAACCCGAAAACTCGTGAGGTGATCGAGCTCAAACCAAACAATCCGCGCGCGATCCGCGAAGGGAAGAGCCAAGTGGAGACCTACGTGAAGGAGCTCGAAGACATCACTGGACAAACATGGACCGGACGCGTGGAGACTTACCCATGAAGACCGAAAACCCAGTCAAGCTTGCCACGGACGCCGCTCTAAAGAGCGCTCAATTCCTCAGAAAATCCGGCACTTGGTATCGCAACGTCGAGGAGACAGTGTTGATCGTGGACGTGCAACGCTCGAACTTCGGGCAGCAGTACTACATCAACCTTGGCATCTTCGTGAAGGGCCTCGCTCAGCAACTCACAAAGTTGCCACCCAAGGAAAGCGAGTGCCACATCCGACTGAGGCTTGAATCACTGATGCCCGAAGCGGAGGAACAGGCAAGCCAAGCTCTCCTAGATCTAGAAAATATATCCATTGGATTCGACGAGCGACAAATAAGGATTCGCGAAGCTATCGATAGCGTGGCGCTTCCGTTCCTGTTACAATGCAGTACCCGTGCGGGAATTTGCGAGGCCAATCGCAGTGGACGATTGGGCTCTGCCGTGATTCATAAGAGCGTTCGCAATGCCTTATTGTGACCTCCGCAGCTCGGGGCTGAAATCCGTACAGCTGCGTGCTCAACAATCCGCTCGACTTCGTGGCTCCGAGCCGGTTCGAGCCGGAAGAGCGGGAGATCTTCATCGTTCTGGAGTTCCTCAGCGTTCCGGAGGTGCAGCGGGCTCGAATGCAACCATCGCTTCTTCAATCAAGTAGAGGGACCCCGCGAAGCTGCGGAGATCGGCGCGCCGGCGCCTCCGGGCGACGTCAGCATGACCGGGAACGCCTCCGGGTATGTGCCGCAGCCGGTGACCACGGCGCCGATCGACGGGTCGCAGAACCCCTATGTCCAGGTCGAGGCAGGGTTCGTCGCCGGGTTGCTGCTCGGGGCCGTTCCTTTCGCCGGCGTGGGTCATGAGTTGCTGGACGTCGCCGGCGTGCTGGCCCATGGGACCTCGGAGGCCAGGATGGGGCTGGCCATCGGGCAGATCGTCGGTGGGATCGCCCTCACGATCGGGGGCTTGACGGGGAAGTCTTCGGCGGCGTCACGAGCGCCATCGGAATCGGCGCGACGATCGGTGTGCCCGCGATCGTAGTGTCGACCGGGCTCGTCGTCGGTGGGGTCGGGAACATCGCGGCGGGGCTCCAGGGGCTGTCGCAGGTGATGATGTCGCAAGGGTCGGGCAGCACGGGCCCGCAGGGGACGGCGACGGCCGCAAAGGGAGGAACGTACAAGTTGCGCGATCCCGAAACCGGTCAGGTCCGTCGGACCGGTAGCACGAACGACCTTCGGCGGCGAGAAGGGGAGTATGGCCGGAACTCGGAGACCAAAGATCTCGATTTTGAAGTTGATCGACGAACTGACATATATCCTGCGCGGCGTGGTCGCGAGCAGCGCATTTACGACCAGACTCCCGAAGCAGACATGAACCGCAGGAGGCCGATTTCGCCGACCAATCCACGGCGAGATGAGTATCCCCGACGGGGAGACAAGCTATGAAGCGTCGCAGGCCTGCGCCTAATGGTACCGTATTCCTTGTGCCCCTACGCGACGGCGGACATGCGATAGGTGTGCTCGCGCGAGCACCTATGGAAGGTCATGCTTTCGGCTATTTTTTCGGCCCAAGAATTTCAAAAGTGAGCGATGTGGACCTGGCAAAGCTTATTCCGGAGAATGCACTTTTAGTTGGAAAGTTCGGAGATCTTGAGATCCTTTGCAAGAATTGGCCGATAGTTGGTGTCCTGAAGGATTGGGCACCTGCGGATTGGCCCATGTTGCCTATGGCACGCATCGACGAGGCGGCAGGCCGTGCCTGGCTGGCCACCTATGACGACTCGTTTGATTGCATCGAAGAGACGGAGATCGATGTCGATGCAGTGTCTCGGTATCCCTACGATCGGATGATGGGAGCAGGCGCTGTGGAGATTCGATTGACGAGCTTAATCCGGGCTGCGGAGTAATCGTAGGGACAATGAACAGGTGTTCGGCAACGTGCGCGCCGGGGAGGTCTCGACGAGCGGCGTCGACCTCACGCTCAACGTCACGTGGACGGATCCGCTCAACTTCGTGGCTCCGAGCCGGTTCGAGCCGGTTCGAGCCGGTTCGAGCCGGTTCGAGCCGGTTCGAGCCGAAAGAGCGGGAAATCTTCACCGTTCCGGAGTTCCTCAACGTCCCGGAGGTGCAGCGTATCCTGAGTTGCAGCGGGCTCGAGTGCAACCATCAGTCCGCAAAACCCCAGGCTCCAAGAGTACCTAAATGCAGCCAGACTCTTCCTGCGAAGGGACGAGCTCTCGCGGAGAGCATGGAAAGTTGCATATTCTGATTGCGACGCGAATGTCGTGGTATCCGAAGTCCGAACTGGGTACGAGGAAACTGATCTCGAACGTGATGCTGTCCTCGGCGCTGGCGCAGCGGAGATCGTGCTCACGAGACCGCCGCGATTGCCCATGGAAGAGGGTCACAGCGAGGACAGCCGCGATCGCCCATGGGAGAGGGTCTCAGTGGCGACAGCAGTGATGGCCAGGACCGCACCATCACAGCCCGGCCCCACCCCGGGCGCGCGCCGGGGTCAGACCCCGCGCGGAAAGTCGCCCTGCGGCGGGATGCGCGGGTCCTGGGTGGGGTCGGGCGAGGGCGGCTCGGGTTGCTCCGGGCCCGGGTCGCCCGGGTTGGGCGGCAGCGGGTCCTCGTCGTCGCCGCCGGGTACGTCCGTCTTTGCGAGCTCATGGGTGCGATTGTTCATGGCATTCTTCAAGTGCAATTCCCGAGCCATTGTAATTTTCACGCTGGACCCCACGGACGCCGCACGCCTTGACGCCGCGCCCCGGCCTCCGTGATCTGCGGCAGGCGTGCTCTCGATCCGCCACGACCCGTTCCCGCTGGAGGCCGCCCGCGACCTGCTCGGCATCGTGCGCGCGCTCTACGCCGCGGCGCGCGCGCGCGGGGCGGGCGTGGCAGATCTCCACGCCATCGCCGCGGTCGGCGACGATCTGCGGCAGGCGATCGCCCTCGCCGCGGCCCATCCGCCCGGCACGCTCGGCTTCTCGTCGGCGTGGACCCGCGCCGAGCGCGCGGCGGGCCGCGTCGGCGAGCTCGCGGACGCGCTCGCGCCCGCGGCGCCGATCGTCCGCGCCGCCGTGGCGCGCGTCGGCGTCAGCGGCGTCAGCGGCGTCACGCCCGGGTGAGCGCCCCCGCGATCGGGTGATCCGGCGGGATGGGCCAGGCGAGGGCGCGCGAGGCGACCGCGCAGTACGCGGCGAGGCGCTCGCGCGGCACCGGGGCGCGCGAGCCGAGGCGACCGAGGTTGTCGATGAGCAGCTCGAGGCAGCTGTTGCCCACCCGCTCCCCGACGCCGAGCGCCGTGGCGTGGACCCGCTCGACGCCGCACGCCGCCGCCCAGAGCGCGGCGGCGAGGCCGAGGCCGCGGTCGTTGTGGCCGTGCCAGTCGAGCTCGATCCGGGCCGCGCCCAGCGCGGCGAGCTCGCGCCGGGCGAACGCGACGAGCGCCGCGACCCCCGGCGGGGTGACATGGCCGGTCGTGTCGCAGAGACAGAGGCGCGCCGCGCCGGCGTCCACGGCGGCGCGGAAGAGCGTGTCGAGCATGGCGGGCGGCGAGCGGGTCGCGTCCTCCGCGACGAGGCAGAAGGGCAAGCCGGCCGCCGCGGCGGCCCGACCGGCCGCCTCGACGCTGCGGGCCAGGAAATCAGGCCCCCACCCCTCGACGAAGTGCCGGATCGGCGAGCTGCCGATGAACGCGTAGACCACGATCGGCGCCCCCGTGCGATCCGCGACGCGGGCGACCTCCTCGATGTCCGCGGCGATCGTGCGCGCGGCCGCGGTCAGGGCGAGCGGCAGCCTGGACGAGGCGATCTCCCGGGCGAGGAGGCACGCGTCCTCGAGCTGCCGCGGCCCGGCCGCCGGGATGCCGAGGTTCACCGCGTCGACGCCGATGCTCGCCATCGCGTGGAGCAGCTCGATCTTGTGCGCGCTCGGGGGGTTGACGGTGGAGACGCCCTGGATGCCGTCGCGCAGCGTCTCGTCGAGCACCTCGACCGGCCGGGCGCCCCGGCCGAAGGGCAGCCACGCCTCGGCCTCGGCGCACGCCGCAGCCCAGGCCTCGGCGGGCACGCCGCCCGGCGGCAGCCGGCGCTCCGCGGGCGCGGGCTCGGCGCGATTCCAGTCGAACACGGCCGCTGCGCCGGGCTCCCGGTCGTCGGGGCTCATGCGCTGCATGTCATCTCGCGGGGGCTCTCAACGTGGCGCATGCGCGGCGCGCCACGTCGACCCGGCGCGGGGGAGAGGTTACTTCATGTCGGCCTCCGGAGCAGGTCCCGATCTCCGGGCCCGCCGCGCGCCCCGGCTCACTGCGCGCCCGATTTGCCCTGATCGTGGCTCCAGACATCGACGTCCCGCGCGCCTCGCGCGGGCCGCGCCGCGGGCGACCGGACCCGCATTGCGTGCGGGGAGCAGCAGCGTAAAAAGCTGTTCCAGGAGCAACCTGCTGCTCCGGGACACCTGCCGCTTCAGGAGCTTCGATGACCCACATGCCCCGCTCGACGACGACCTCGCTGGCGCTCCTCACGATCGCGCTCTGCGCCAGCTGCTCGCCCTCCGAGCGCAACTTCACGTCGGGCGCGGGCGGCGAGGGCGGCGGCGCAGGCCACGGCGGCGCGGGCGGCGCAGGCGGCCCAACCGCCACCGCAGGCGCCGGCGGCGGCGCAGGCGGCCACGGCGACGCGTGCGACGCGCCGGAGGACTGCCCCGCCGCCGAGAACGCGTCGCCCACGTGCGAGGCAGGTGTCTGCGGCGTCGCTTGCGACACCGGCTTCCTGGACTGCGACGCCGCGGCCCCGGGCTGCGAGACGCCCGCGCGCGACCCCGAGCACTGCGGCGCCTGCGGCAACCGCTGCGCGACGGAGTGCGTGGACGGGAACGAGGGGAAGGAGAGCGCCTTCTGCAACGACCCGGTCGAGATCTCGGCCGGCTATGCCCACACCTGCGCGCTCCGGCGGGACGGCAGCGTGTGGTGCTGGGGCAGGAACACGTTCGGCGAGTCGGGCAAGCCGGGGAGCGACCCGGTCTTCCCTTTCCCGGCGCAGGTCGCCCTTCCCGGCAAGGCCCTCCACGTGGCGGCGGGCGGCGGGTTCTTGCGTTCGGGCGACTCCGGCGCGCCCCCTCCCGCGCACACGTGCGCGATCATGGAGGACACGACGGTCACCTGCTGGGGGCACGGCACGACGGGGCAGCTCGGCATCGGCGGCTTCCCCGCGTCGAGCGCGCCGGCGCGGGTGCCGAGCCTGATCAACGTCGTGCAGCTCTCGCTCGGCGCGGCGCACTCGTGCGCGGTGAAGACGGGCGACGAGCTGTACTGCTGGGGCTCGAACCAGGAGGGCCAGCTCGGCAAGGGGGAGTCGGGGCAGTCCGAGTACATCACCCCGACGCTCATCCGGAGCGACAGCCGGCAGGTCGCGAGCGGCCAGGATCATACCTGCGCCATCAAGGCCTCCGACGGAGGCCTGCTCTGCTGGGGCCGGAGCTTCGATGGCCAGCTCGGCACCGGCTCGCAGGAGAGCGCGTCGTCGCCGGTGGCCGTCCTCGCGCCGCTCGCCGCGGGCGTCGAGGAGGTGGTCGCGGGCGACCGGCACACCTGCGCGCGCAAGGGCGTGGAGGTCTACTGCTTCGGCAACGATTACAACGGCGCGGTGGGCGCCGATCGGTACGGGCCCGTGCTGGAGCCCACGCTGGTCGTTGTGCCTCGGGCGGCGCACATCGACGTGGGCCGCGAGCGGAGCGGCGCCGTGTCCGGCGAGGCGCGAGCGCTCAAGATGTGGGGAGTCGGCCCCCTCGGCCACGGCGAGGGGGGTCTGGCCTCGCAGCCGGTCGACGTGCCCCTCGACGGCGTGGCGCAGCTCGCCGTCGGCTATTACCACACGTGCGCTCTGAGGACGACCGGCGAGGTCCTCTGCTGGGGCGAGAACACCCAGGGACAGCTCGGCGTGGGCCTCGAGGTCGAAGAGCAGCTCTCGCCGGTCGCGGTGAAGCTCGCGCCCTGAGCGCGGCGCTCGCGGGCCGGCGTCCTCGGCGCGAACGGAGGACAGAGCTCCTTGGCCCGCCGGAGAGCGCCACACCGACCGATTCGACGGTGTTCCTACCAGCTATCTGAGAACAGACAATCGTAGAGCGTGGCCCCTCCCAGGAGGTGGGGAGAAAATCCCCCTGATATTCCCGTCTTCATGTGAACCCTCTCTCGGGAAATGACCGCACCACCCCGCGGGGAGCACCACGGCGGCGCGTTCGCCCCCGCGTCGACGGGGCTGCGGTCGCCGTTGCGGCGCCGGGCCCGAGGTGAATACAGTGGCCGCGTGATCCCCCCTCGCCAGGAGACTGTCTTGCTCCACCGTGCCCGCCCCCGCGCGCTCGCTCCAGGTCGCGCACCCCTCTCCGCCGCGCTCCCTGCGCTCCTCGCCTGCGTAGCGGCCTGCGGCCCTGCCGCGCCGGCAAACGAGCCGGCCCAGCCGTCCGCAGCGCCCACGCCCGCCCCTGCCCCCGCGCTGCCCGCGCCGGCGACGCCCGCCGTCGACACGGCGCTCGGCGGCCGGCTCTTCGATAAATTCTATGGGAAAAAGCCCCCGTTCTCGGCCTTCGTCCCCGATAGCTCGAAGACGAAAGGGGCCCTGGATGGTCAAGGCGGTCCCTCGGCCAACGGGACGCTGAAGCTCGGATCCGGGGAGGCGATGAACAACGACGCCGGCCATGACTACCGGCTCAAGAACTTCTTCGGGTGGGATCTCAAGGGGCGCGAGGGCATCTATGGACCGAGCGCGATGGCGAAGGGATACGCCGTCTCGCGGAACCTCCTCGGGGGACGCGAGACGCAAGAGGAGCTCGTCGTCCTGTTCACGAAGGGGGATCGCGAGATCCCCGCGTACGGCGACGTGCTCACGCCCCCTCAGATCGAGGCCATGGCCGCGTTTGTGATCGGCGTCCGCGACGGCGCGCTCCCGCATCCCGACCAGATCTTCACGATCAAGCCGCCGGCTCAGGGGCATTACGCGCTCCTGCCGGGCGGCGACGCCGCCCGCGGGAAGGCTCACATCAAGGACCGCTGCTCCTCGTGCCACGGCGACGACGGGACGAAGGAGCTCTTCGACGACGGCGCCTACTCGCTCGGCTCGCACGCGCGGCAGAAGGCGTACGAGGACTGGCACAAGATCCTGAACGGGCAGCCGGGCTCGCCCATGGGCCGTCAGGTCCGCGGGAGCACAGGCAAGGAGATGGCGCAGGAGCTCCTCGACATCCTCGCGGCCCTCTGCGACCGCGGGGCGTTCCCTCCAGGAAAGGCGACGGCGAAAGATGTCGAGGACGGCGACGGGCGCTGCGGCGCCTATCTGAAATGATCGACGCGGCCTGTCTCCTGCGCGTGCATGTGGACCGCCATGCCGAGCGATCCCGAAAGCCCCGAGAGGCGCGGGGCATGCTTGACAGCTTTCGTACGCGCCACGATAATTTCGGCCCCGGCGACGACTTGGCCTGGGGGGACAGGAGGCGGACGTGGTCTGGACGATTACCGCGGAGAAGAGGTACGAGAAGCAGCTCTCGAAGGCGGGGCTCATGAGCTCCGAGGAGACAAAGCTCAACGAGTGGCTCGCCCTCGTGCCGGCCAAAGGCCCATTCGTCGCCGCCACGGAGCTGCACATCAAGTGCACGAAGCTTCATGGTGGGGGGGACCAGTGGGAGATCTATCTGGGGAGCTACCACCGCATGTCCTTCACGGTGAATGGGTTCGAGCAGGTCGAGCTGCTAGGCGTCGGGCACACCTGAAGCTCCGCGGGCCTCGCCATCGAGGCCGCTGAAGCCGCCGCGCGAGGTCGAATGCGGTCGGCATGCGCCCGCCGCCGGCCTTGCTTCCTGAAGCCGAGCTATCGCCTACCGGCGAGCTCGTCGGCGCCGATCCAGGACGACCTTCTCCCGATTGCCGCTCTTCGAGCGGAGCGTCCCCCCCCACGAACGACGCTCGCCCGCCGTCCGAGGCCGTGGAGCGCGACGACGACGCTCGCCTTGCACCACGTCGCGCCCTCGTGTGATAATCCGCTGGGACTATACGCATGGCCAAGCACGTCGTGCGCGCTGGCGACTGCATCGAGAGCATCGCCGACGCCCATGGTTTCTACTGGGAGGTGGTCTGGAACCACCCGGACAACGCGGCGCTACGGAAGCTGCGCGGTGATCCGGTGACGCTCGTCCCGGGCGACGAGGTCTTCGTGCCCCCGCTGCGCGCGAAGGCCGTCGAGTGCGCGACCGAGGCGAGGCATACCTTCCGCCGCAAGGGCGTGCCGTCCAAGCTGCGCGTGCAGCTGCTGGACCTTGCCGGACGGCCGCGTGGTGGGGTCGACTACGCGCTGACGATCGAGTCGGACGAGCGCACGGGCTCGACCGACGGCGACGGGTGGATGGACGAATGGCTGCCGCCCCGAGCGCGCAAGGCAACACTGAAGATCCCGCCCCGGGGTGACGAACCCGAGGAGACCTACGAGCTCGAGATTGGCCACCTCCGGCCGGCCGATGATCTCGAGGGGATCCAGGCGCGGCTGCGCAACCTGGGGTGGTACGAGGGCCCCCTCAACGGAGAGCTCGACGGCCCGACCGCCGAGGCGCTCCAGGCCGTCCAGGCCGCGGAGGGGCTCGTTCCGACCGGGGAGCTCGACGACGATACAAGATCCCGCCTGCGGGATGCCTACGGGGGCTGAGCCGGCATGCTGTGGACCGACATCACGATCGTCGACGGCGGGAGGCACACCGGAGACCAGGCGCGCGCGTACATGGCGCTGCGGTATCCCGGGCTCGTCGATGGGCCGTCGAACAAGTCGATCACCCTGAAGGTGGAGGGCAAGTGGCTGTTCGGGGTCAAGGCCATCGAGCACCTCGAGTCGTTGCTCGGTCCCAAGCTCAAGCACAACCGAAAGACGACCTACGGCTTCAGCATGCCGGTGCTCAAGCCGGTGCGGCGACGAATGCAGAACGTCATCGCGCCGCCCAAGCCGAAGCTCCAGGTCACGATCGAGCTAGGCGACATCGATGGCCTGTTCGAGCCGATGGGCGTGGGCTCCCCACCGGCCGACGTGGGCGTGCGGCAACGCCTGCAGGTGCTCGGCTATTTCTATGCGCCGCTCTCGTTGCCCAAGGCGGGCCGCCTCGACCAGTGGGCGACCGACTCATGGGCCTACTTCAAGCGGGTGCACGAGACCGCGGCAAGAAAGGCGCTGTCCGACGCCGAGCTCAGGGCCCTGCTCAAGCAGGAGATCGAGGCCCACCTCCTCGCCGCCTCGCTCCCGACAAGCGGGCAGATCCTGGCGAAATCGACGCTGCCCCGCGCGGGTTCTGCGGCCGCGATCCGGGTGCCCGGCGGATTCCGCTCCACCAGGGGAGCCGCCTCCGGGCTGTTCACCGGCGACCACGTCTACAACGGCGGAAAGGACTCGGCCGTCGGGGCGAAGTACGAGTACACGGTCGGCGCCGATCGCCACGCGCTCGAATCGCTCGTCTACACCGACAATCCGATGCTCGGGAAGATCCCGCTCCTCGTCAAGGTCACCAAGGTGGTAGGGAGCGACGCCCCCGTTCCCGTCCAGGGTGCCAAGGTGATCGTGCAGCTCGTGGATCCAGACCTCGACACCCAGGGGCCCCTGGAGGCGCCGCCGGCCCCGGACAAGGTGATGGATTACGGGCGCGACTGCGCGCTGTGGAACAACTCCGCGCGTCCGCCGGTACCGGTGCAACCCGCGCAGCTGTGGAAGCCACGCATCCCGGATCTCGGCGAGGGGCTGCTGGCGGCGGAGTACGTCGCGGTGCACAAGCTCGTCACAAAGGCGGATGCCCAGGCGAGCACCGGCTCGATCAACCCATGGATCGACACCTGGGCTCCGGCGGCGCCGCTCCCCGACGCGCACGCCGACGCGCCCGCGCCCGAGCCGAGCTGGGGCGCGGTGAAGGCGTGGTGGACCGGGGAGGCCACGCGACCGTACCCCAGCCTGCGCCCGCACATGAACGCCGCCGCCAAGACGGTCGCGGCGCGCATCCTCGCGTCCAGGCCACCGAGTGAGTTCACCGGCCGGGGGCAGCGCAAGTTCATCAAGGACATGGAGGATGCGCTGGTGAACGCCGCGACGGTTCCCACCGATCCGCAGCGCCGCAACGTGCCGGAGACGTGGTGTGGCAAGGCGGAGTCGGCCGATGGCATCAAGGCTGTCCTCGACGTGCCGGCGGCCGACGTCGATGGCTTCCACGCCAAGCGCCCGTCGCAGACCGTCGACCATGGGACGATCGCCCACGCCACGCTGCCGGACGACGCGAGCAAGTACCCGCACGCGGTGCAGTGCGTCACGAACGCCAAGGGGCTCGGCGGCACGATCTTCAAGCCCTCGCGCTGCGGCGGCGATCGATACAGGCTGAAGGTGACGCTCGAGGAGAGCTGGCTCGCCGCGCAGAACGCATCGCCCGAGAGCGTGACCACCGTCGAGACCGGCACGCTCATCGTGTGGCGCAACGTGCGGATCCACAAGCACGTCAAGCTCGACCACAAGACGTCGGGCGACTGGAGCGCGGACGTGCTCGGCCTGGTGAGGCACGGGAACCCGAGCCGGCTCACGGCTCCTCTGTTCGTGGCGATGAAGCTCGATGACGCCATGGTCGACGCCGCCATCTTGCCGTCGACCCCGCGCGAGCAGCCGTACCCGGCCACGACCACGGCCAAGCCGGTCAACGCGGCGGCGCCGGCCGCAGAGCAATGGCGCCCGGTCGCCACCGCCAATTCGTCGTTCCCCGACCAGCTCCGGTGGGCCTACTGCGAGGTGATCCAGGACTGCACGGGGATCGAGACGATCGACCCCGTCCACCTCGACCGCGCGCTGGACGTTGGCGCGAGGTCGTTTGACCAGAGCGGCCGCTTCAAGAAGAAGGTGCACTGGCCGACGATGATCCTCAAGGACGCGACGTCGCCGTTCCTCATCCCCCTGCGCGCCCACACCGACTACAACGCGCGCAAGCCGGGCGGCGCCGGCCTCGCCAACCTCGCCATGGACTACGACGAGGATGGCGAGTACGGGCTCGCGGGCTGGGCCCTCGTGGAGGGCGTGATCGAGAGCCTCGCGGACGGGGGGCTGATGCCCGGGCTCACCTTCATCCAGGCACCGTGGGGTGCATCGTGGCATCACAAGCTCCACGACGTGGGGCAGGACCTTGTCACCAGCGGATTCGGGGCGGCCAGCGGAGCTCTGCTCACCTGCACCAGCGGCACCTACTATCCAAACTTCATCTATCCGGCGACCTCCAACGGCATCCACGAGCTCGGTCACGTGCTCATGCTGTGCCACCAGGACTGGCCCTCGGGCACCGGTGGCTCCGATGCAAAGATGCACCAGCCGCCGCCCGCGGCGAAGCTCGCGACGCCGGCTCCGAGCGACGTCGTCTGCGTCATGAGCTATGCTGGCTGCTACGGCGAGCTGTGCGGGCGTTGCCTGCTCTCGCTGCGCGGCTGGGCGGTCAAGAGCAACACCTTCGGCACCGGGGCTTGAGGCGCAGCGCATGTCGGTCCACGTACGGCTCGAGCTCGAACCTCCGGTGCTGCGCTGGCCGCAGCTGCCCGCGTGCCGCGTGACGCTGGTCAACGGCGGCGGCGAGGCGCTGCGGGACATCAACGTCGAGGATCCACGCGGCCGCGCGGTGCTGGAGCTGACCGATCTGGCGACGGGAGAGCAGACCGAGATCGCGGCGCCGATCCTCGACCCCTCGGTATTCCTGCTCAGCGAGCCGTGTTCCCTGGAGCCCGGTGCCCAGCTCGAGGACGCGTTCTACCTCGGACGCCGGCTGTCCTTGCCTCGACCCGGGCGCTATCGACTCCGGGCCCGCTTCCGGTGGGACGACGGAGAGGCGCGATCGGACGCCGTGCCATTCGAGGTACAGGCGGCGCCCGCGGCGGCGCTCGCGGTGGAGCCCGAGCGCGGCGGGCCGATGAGCGCGCTTGTCTGCGCCTGGAACGATCGCGACGCGGGAACGATGCGCCTGACCTCGATCGCCCAGCAGCCCGCGCCGGCGGCCGGGCCTACCGTCGATCTCGCGCGGACCGCGGCGCTCGCTGCCCCCATCCTCTCGGTGCCCGCCGATCGCTTGCCCGGGCGCCAGTACGTCGCCTGGATCGTCGATCGCGAGCTCGGCTACGCCGTCCACGAGCATGGCGCGATCGAGCGCGGCCAGCTCGACCTGCAGGCCTCCGACTGGCGGCTCATCGGCCCGGCGTGCGAGCTCTCCACGGAGGCCCCCGGGGCCCCCGATGCCGAGCTCCTGCTCTTGCGCGACGAGGGCTCCCGGTGGCGGCTGCGGGCGATTCGCCTGGTCCAGGCCGCCGTGCTGGGGGCGGACGTCGTGGTCTCCGGGCCGGCCCCCGCCTGGGCGCGCGTCGTGCATCGCCCCGATGGCGAGCGCCGAGTCTTCGCGGTGGCCAGCGCGAGCGGCGCCACCTCGCTGTGGCGGGGGAGCTGGAGCCCCGGCCGCGGCCCCACGCGGCTCCGCGCCGCGATCGAGGGTCCCGGCCGTCTGCTCGCCGCCGCGGCGCAGCTCGGGGCAGGCGGCTGCTCGGTGGGGGCGGCCCTCGTCGCGGTGGCCACCCCGCGCGGCCGGCTCCACGCCCTGTGGTCGTGGTCGCTCGCCGAGGACGACGCGTTCGCCCACAGGACCACGGAGCTGACGTGCCTGGCCGATGCCTCCGTCGACGAGGCGTTCGTCGCCGTCGATCAGCGCGGGAGCGCGGCGGTGCTCGCGCGGCGCGCGGAGGCGTGGTCCTTCGTCGACGCCGGCCGGCCCGACGTGGCCGTCCCGGCGCCCGCGCTGGCATCACCGCTGCAGCTCTCGTTCCTGCGCGGCCGAACACCGGTGGTCGTGTACGCCGAGCCCGAACAGGGCCTGTTCGTGCGCCCGCTCGTCGACCTGCCTCCCTTCCTCCCGCCCACCTAGCCTGGATCGACAAACGGGCTGAAAACGCCTGAAGAAAGCGGAATTTCGAAGCGCCATTGCGCGCCGCGCGCGGGTGCTAGGGTGGCGCTCATGTCGAACGTGCTCCGAGCGACGCTCCTGAGCCTCTTCGGCAGCCTCGCTTTCGGCTGTGCGTCCCCGGGCCCGCCCGCCACGACGGCGACGCCCTCAATGCCCTCGACGCCCTCGACGCCCTCGACGCCCGCAGATCTCGTGATCTCGGCCGGCGTCGTCCGGACGATGGACCCCGCGAAGCCGCGCGCCGAGGCGATCGCCGTGCGCGGCGAGCGGATCGTCTTCGTGGGCAGCGCGGCCGACACGAAGGCCTTCGTCGGGCCGGGGACGCGCGTCGTGGAGCTGCCGGGGCGCGCCGTCGTGCCCGGGCTCGTCGACGGGCATGGCCATCTCTACGGGCTCGGGGTCGCGCTGGAGACGCTGAGCGTGCGCGGCACGAAGAGCGCGGAGGAGGCGGCGGCGGTCGTCGCCGAGGCCGCGAAGGCCCGCCCGAGAGGCGAGTGGATCACCGGGCGCGGCTGGGACCAGAACCGCTGGCCGGGCGCCGCGTTCCCCACGCACGCCCCGCTCGACGCGGCGGCGCCGGAGCATCCGGTGGCGTTGCGCCGCATCGACGGGCACGCGCTCTGGGCGAACGCGGCGGCGATGCGCGCGGCCGGGGTCGGCAAGGACACGCAGGATCCGCCGGGCGGGCGCATCCTGCGCGACGCGGCGGGCGAGCCGACGGGCGTCTTCGTCGACAACGCGATGGGCCTCGTCGAGGCCCAGATCCCGGCGGACCCGCCCGCCGTGCGCGAGCGGCGCATCCTGCGCGCGGCCGAGGAGGCGCTCTCGTCCGGGCTCACCGGCGTGCACGAGATGGGCATCGACGACGAGACCGTGGCGGTCTACCGCGCGCTCGCCGCCGCCGGGCGGCTGCCGATCCGCGTCCACGCCTACCTCGCCGGCGAGGGGAGGCTCGAGGGGCTCGGGGGGCGCGCGCCCGACGTGGACGCGACGGGCACGGCGAGGTTCGTGCTGCGCGGGGTCAAGCTCTACGCCGACGGCGCGCTCGGCTCGCGCGGCGCGGCGCTCCTCGAGCCGTACGCCGACGAGCCCTCGACGAAGGGGCTCCTGCTGATGGATCGCGAGGCGCTCGCGCGCGCGGCGCGGCTCGTCGCGGACGCGGGCTTCCAGCTCGCGGTGCACGCGATCGGCGACCGCGCCAACCGCGCCGTGCTCGACGCGCTCGAGGCGCTCGGCCCGGGGCGGGCGGCGGCGCTGCGGTTCCGGGTGGAGCACGCGCAGATCGTCTCGCCCGACGATCTGCCGCGCTTCTCGGCGCTCGGCGTCATCGCCTCGATGCAGCCGACGCACGCGACGAGCGACATGCCGTGGGCGCCCGCGCGGCTCGGCGCCCATCGCCTGAAGGGCGCTTACGCCTGGCGGTCGCTGCTCTCGTCGGGCGCGCGCGTCGTGTTCGGCTCGGATTTCCCGGTGGAGGAGGCCTCGCCGCTGCTCGGCCTCCACGCGGCCGTGACCCGGCAGGATCTCGCGGGCCAGCCCCCGGGCGGGTGGATGCCCGCGGAGCGGCTCGACCTCGACGAGGCGCTCCTGGCCTTCACCGCGGCGCCCGCGTACGCGGCCTTCGCCGAGGGCCAGAGGGGCCGGATCGCGCCCGGCTACGTGGCCGATCTGACGGTCCTCGGCCGCGATCTCTCGCCCGTTCGCTCGCTCGTCGACACGCCGATCGACATGGTGGTCGTGGGCGGCCGCGTGGCGCGCGCGCCGGCCCCGCCGTGAGCGGCGCGTTCGTGCGGCGACCCCGCTCACCTGCGCTCGAACGTCAGCGAACCTGCTGGAGGATCCACCGCAGCTCGGCCTCAGAAGGTGCCGACTTCGCCGAGCAGCGTCCCGTGCTCGCTCAGGTACACATGGCCCCGAGGGGTCGACTCGCCCGCCTCCCAGCGCGATTCGACGGAGAGCTCGAAGGCGCCGCCGCACCCCGTGCAGCTGTCCCCCGACCCACCCCCGGCGTACACGTCCGGAAACGGGTTCTCGTCGAAGGAGAAGAACAAGCGAAGATGCGTGGCCCCGTCGTCGCCCCGATGGAGCGCCCCGCGCTGATCGTGGTGGAGAATGCCGTCGGCGCTCGTCAGATGCCCGAGCACGAGGATCTGCAGATACGCGTCGGCGCACGCGCTGCTGCGGTCGACGTACGCCACCACCGGCGAGCTCTCGGTGTCGGCGGCGAGCGACCAGCTCACGGCGCTCGTCGCTCCGTTGGCCCATGCCACATCGAAGCTCCCGGACCCGCCTGTCGCATCGATGGCCTCCTGACCGCTCACACCGAGGGGCGTCGGGTCGACGAGGCCATGCTCCACGAACTGACCCGCCATCTCCGGGAACGAGTCGCAGGGATCCGAGGCGACCTCCCCCGTCTGTCCCCCGGCGTGAGCGCACCCCACGAGCAGCCCCACCAGCAGCCAGCAAGCCAATCGTACGTTCATCGAAGCCTCCTTCGCCATTCACCTGTCGCAGCGCAGGAGCCAGCGCAAGCGCCGCGTAGCGCAAATACGCATTATCTATCGCGCTGTTATGCTAGTATCGATGCATATATGCGATACAAGAGCGCGCAGTACGATGAAATCGCAAAGGATTTCTGCCGAGCGCTCCGCGGACAGCGCTCGCAGCGGCAGCTGAGCGTCCGGCTCGGGTACGGCACGAACGTCGTCTTCGGCTGGGAGTCCGGGCGGCGCTTTCCCACGTTCCCGACCCTGCTGCGCGTCGCGGCGTACAACGGCGTCGACGTCCATCGGGCGCTCTCGGATTTCGTGCGCCAGGAGTCCGCCCTCGGCGCGGGCGTCGCCGCCTCCGACCCGGCCCTCACGGCCGCCCTCCTTCAGGTCGTCAAGGGGGGCTTGAGCAACGCCGAGATCGGCGCCCGTATCGGGCGCAGCGCGTCCCAGGTGTCGCGCTTCATCGCGGGCACATCCCAGCCCCGGCTCCCCGACGTGCTGGCCCTAATCGACGCGACGACCGACAGGCTCCTCGACTTCCTCGCCCTCTTCGTCCACCCGGGCCAGCTGCCCTCGGTGGCGCGCGACTTCCGCGCGCTCGAGGAGCGCCGCCGGATCGCGACGGAGCTCCCCTGGTCTCACGCCGTCCTGCGCGTCCTCGAGCTCGCGAGCTACGCGGCCCTCCCCTGCCACGACGACGCCTGGGTCGCCGCTCGCCTCGGGCTCCCGGACGGCGAGGTGCGCGCGTGCCTCGAAGCCCTGTCGCGGGCGGGCCTCGTCCGGTGGCGCGAG
Source organism: Sorangium sp. So ce1014 (assembly GCF_051521505.1). Taxonomy (NCBI): domain Bacteria; kingdom Pseudomonadati; phylum Myxococcota; order Polyangiales; family Polyangiaceae; genus Sorangium; species Sorangium sp. So ce1014. Next base: position 11,565,899 of record NZ_CP150356.1, on the reverse strand, counting down.
GGCCGGTACGCCGCCACGGCCGAGACGGTCGACATGACCCGAGGCGCCGCCGAGCCGCGACAACGATTGAAATCGCACTGGCTCGACGTCGCCGCGCGCCGGCAGCGTCGCGGCGATCCGGGCCTGTATTCCTACAACCTGGTCAGCGTCGCGCGCTGTGACCTCGAGCGGCTGCGCGCCCTGCATGTGCGGTATTTCCACGAGCTCCGCCAGATCGTGTCGGATTCGCGCGAGCCCGATTGCGTGGCGCTCGTGGCGATGCAGCTCTTCGAGCTGGGCGCGTGAGGCACGGATCGGGCAACGCGGGGCGTCGACCGACACCTGTCCATGGGACTGGCCTTCCAGCGCAAACAAAAGGAGGAGCGAACCGCATGCTTGCACGTTACCAGATCGTTCGCGGGCGCCGTCAGGAGGGAGATCCGCTGCCAGAAGGGAGACGGTACGACACGCGCAAACACACGCAGCATATCCTGAGGCCCACCCAGGAGATCGTCGAAGAGTTCCTGTCCGACCCCTCGCAGGCAGGCTTCAAGCGGTTTCGCGCCGCCTACATCGCGGTGCTCGATGAGCGGTTTGCGGAGCAACCGGGGCGCTTCGACGCCCTGGCGCAGGAGGCCAGGCAAGGTGACGTCTTCCTCGGGTGCAACTGCCCCACGGCTCGCCAGCCGGACGTTCGGCACTGCCACACGTGGCTGGCCCTGGAGTACTTCGCCCGCAAGTACCCGGACCTGGACGTGAGGCTCGGTGCACGGTGAGAGGGGATCAGGCGTGATGGATCGGTGTGGCAGGTCGGCGGACCGCGCGCGGCTCACCGGCGGGTGAGCGCGGCGACGCCGCTGAGCGCGAGCGCAAGCCCCCGCTGCGCGCTGCGCGATTTTGTCCGCGCGGCCAGGCTGGATTTTCACAGGAGGAGATCGGCTGACGCAGGGCCGATCTGGCGCCGATCCGGGGAACGCGGCCTGGAGCGGAGCCCCTGCCCTCCCGGGGACCGGGGGTCAGCGACCGTGTCGGGAGCGAGCTGAAGTAGGGCTATTTTGGTGAAAATCCAGGCTAGCTCGCCGCGCCCGATCTGGGCTAGGGTGCGCGGCATGGAGCTCGCCCGCGAGCCGACCCCGCCCGTATCCGGGGTATTCGTCGTGCTCGCGCTGAGCGCGCCACCCAGCGACCTGGGCCCATCACAGCGGCCCATGGAGTCTCGATCATGAACGAACTCTTCGACAACCGAAGCGCGAGGCGCCATCCGGGCCCTCGCTCCTGGCCCGGCGCCCATCGCGTGTCGCGGCGACCCACGGCCCTCGGGCCTCGCCTCGCCCTTGCGCTGCTCGTGGGCGTGAGCCTTGGCTCGGCGGCCTGCGGCGGCATCACCGCGTTCGAAGGGGGACGGGCGTTCACCGTCGTCGGCCAGCCGCCCCCGCCGCCCCCGCCCCCGCCGCCCGAGAAGAAGCGCGTGGAGGTGAAGGAGGACAAGATCGTCATCAACGAGAAGATCCTCTTCGAGCACAACAAGGCGGGGATCCGGGTGGAGTCGCACAGCCTGCTCAACGAGGTCGTCGACACGATCAAGAAGCACCCGCATATCAAGAAGATCGCCATCGAGGGGCACGCGAGCGCCGACGGCGAGGACGATCACAACCTGAAGCTCTCGGATCGCCGCTCGAAGGCCGTGATGGAGTTCCTCGTCCAGCACGGGATCCCTCAGAGCATGCTCACCGCCAAGGGCTTCGGCGAGACAAAGCCCATCGCGGACAACGAGTCGGAGGAGGGGCGTGAGAAGAACCGCCGGGTCGAGTTCAACATCGTCGAGCAGGACACCGCGAAGGCCGCGGGGGAGGGGCAGTAGATGCTGATCCTGGGTCGATCCACGAACGCTGCTCCCGGCAAGGAGGCGCGCATGAAGCAATGGCTCTTCGGTATGGTCCTGGTCGCCTCGTCGAGCGCCTCCGCAGGGTGCTCCTTCGCCGTGCGGAGCCCGGAGATGTACCGCGACGACACGGCCGCGCTGCTCGCGACGCGCGAGGAGCAGATCCGGTCGTGTTACGACGCGGAGCTCGCCCGGAATCCCGGCGCCGAGGGCAAGGTCACCGTCAGCTTCCTCGTGCTCGAGGACAGCGGCCGCCTCACGGACATCGTCGTGGACCCGGACGGCACCACCGCCTCGAAGGAGGTGACGAGCTGCGTCGTCGAGTCGATCGATGGGCTCCTGCTGACGCCGGCGGATCAGAACAAGGGCAAGGGGAAGTTCGTCTGGGAGTTCACGCCCCGGGCCCCGAAGGCGTAGCCGCGGGGAGGCCCTCGCGCTCGAAGGCCTGCGCGCCGTCCGCGAGCCCCCCCACGCGCGGGCTCGCGGACGTGACGACGCCAGCCAGCAACCACAACCCAGCATTTCACGTCGACGACGCGACGCCCATGACCGGGGGACGCGCGCACGTCGAGCTCGTGCTCGCCTGTACGGCGAGCGTGACCCAGCTGAGATCCGCGCGAGCCCCTGGCTCGACCGGGCCGGCGCATCGGCGTTGACGGCTCTCTGGTGGAGGGGGCGTGGAACCTGTCGCCGAAAGGACCGATATATGGCTGAAGATCTGAAGGAAGAGCGAGCGATCCAGAACGTCATCACCCGCGCCGCCCACAACATCGACCGGCGGCGGTGGGACGAGGTCCGCAACCTCTACGCGGATGTCGTCTTGAACGATTTCACATCGATCCTCGGGGGCGAGGCGGCCTTGCAGAAGGCGGACGACATGCTGGCGGCGTGGAAGAAATTTCATGGCGCGATCGATGTTTCGCAGCACTTCCTCGGCCCCATCGACGTCGAGGTGAGCGGGGAGAATGCCTCCGCCGAGTGCCATGTGCGCGCTTATCACCGGTTCGCGCGCGCGCCGGGCGGCGAGGAGTGGATGGTCGCGGGGCACTACCGCTACGGGCTGACCAGGCAAGTGGATGGCTGGAGGATCAAGCAGGTGAGGTTCGAGATCGCCTACCAGACTGGCAACACGAACATGTTCGCGGAGGCTGGTCAGTGATGGCGGGCACGCGCCGGGTCAGACGGGGAGGAGCTCGGCGATGGCGATGTCCTCCAGCTGGAGGACCGAATCGAGGTGGAAGCCGGCCTCCCGCGTGAGCTCCCTGTATTCACCGTCGCTCCGGCACCGGCCGCCGGCGCTGATCGTGAGCATGAGGACGTCCGCCAGGGCCGCCCGCGCGAGGTTCGACGGCTGGAGGATCTGCTCCATGATGAGCAGCCGCGCGCCGTTCGCGTCGCCGATCGCGCGCCGGACGACGCGCAGGATCCGGGAGCACTCGTCGTCCCCCCAGTTCCAGAGGCAGTGCTTGAGGATGTACAGATCGTGGCCGCCGGGCACCGCCTCGAAGAAGTCGCCCGGATGGAAGCTCACCCGATCGCCCACGCCGGCCTCCTGCAGGTAGCGCGTGGCGGAGGGCTCGAGGTGCGGGAGATCGAGCACCGTGGCGCGCACGTGGGGGTGGGCCTTCACGATCGCGGAGGCGAGCGTGCCCAGTCCTCCTCCCACATCGAGCACCGAGCTCACTTCCCCGAACCTGGTATAGGCCTGCGCGGCCATCGTTGAGCCCTCCAGCGAGTGGTCGAGCATGGCCCGGTTGAACAGCGCGCTGTCGGCGGCGTCGGCGCGGAGGTGCTCGTAGATCGTCTTGCCGCGGCGATGCGTGAAGCCCGCCTTGCCATCGCGGATCGCGTCCACGAGCCCGCCCCATGCATCCTGCTGGACCGGCGAGCGGAAGAACTCGGCGAGGGCGCGCAGGCTGAAGGGGTGATCGCTCCGGAGGCGCCTCGACAGCTCGGTGTGCTGAAAGCGGCTGTCACCGAGCTCCTCGAAGATCCCGTTCGCCGCGAGCGCCCGGAGCATGCGATAGAGCGACGGGCCGTGCAGCCCGAGCCGCGCCGCGATGTCGTCCACGCGCGTGGGCGCGTCGCCGATCGCGTCCGAGAGCCCGAGGCTCGCCGCGGTGCACGTCGCGTGAAAGAGATACATGGCATTCGTGATCTCGTTGAAGCGCTGTCGGCCGGCGCTCGAGGGGATCCGTGCTGCTGCATCGTTGTTCATGGTTCCGCTCCCATCTCATCCGATGTTCGTGGCATCCGTGCGGCTCGCTGACGTCAAGCCCACGCAATGCGGTGCTCTGCGGGGGGCATTCCCGGCGGGGATGCCCCTCCGCCCGCACGTCTGTACCTGGCGCCTTCATTTTGCCACGATTCCAGCGAGGCACCCCGGCTGGATTCGCCAGATTCGTGCCGGCAACGAGGCCGACTCGAGGTGCTCTCCGTCCATGCGCTCCGCGTCGGCGCCGCATTTCGATAGCCACGCGACGGCTCCCGGCAGGCCGGCCTGCAGGTTCGCGCAGGTAATCCCACCCCTGCTGACCCGGGAACAAGGTGGAGGTGGCGGGATGACACGGCGAGGTGCGCGGCGGGCGGTGCTCATCGGCGGGGGCATCGCGGGCCCGGTGCTCGGGAGGTTGCTGCGCGACCGAACCGGGCGATGCTGCCTTGCGCTGATTGCGCCAACTCGGCGCGATCAGCGCCCCTTCCGGACAACCCGGACCGCGCAGGCGGCCCGCGTCCCATCGAAGGCCACAAGGAAGCGCAGGGGCCGGCCCCGGCACACGCCCTGCATTGGCGAGCTCCAACCTGGAGAAAGGTGGAATCCCATGAAGAAGATGTTTTCGATGCTCGCGCTGGTTCTCTCCGCCTCGTTCGTCGCCGGCTGCGCCGTGGGCGCCGCGGACGTCGAGGAGGATCGGGTCGTCGACGAGGAGGTCGCGAGCGCCGAGTCGGAGTTGATGACGCCGGCTGCGCAGCTGGCCTGCCCTGGGGCGGGGACGTGTGAGCGGGCGGAGCGGTACTGCGATCCCGAGAACCCCAGCTCGTCGTGGTGTGACATCCTGATGCGCTGCTACGCCTGCTGGCTGACCGTGGACTGATTCAGCGCGCGGGGCACGAGCAGCGCCGCTTCCCGGCGATCTTGTGCTCCTCGGACGATGAGGCTCTCGCGCCCAGGCGCCGGGCGAGAGCCTCATCGGATGTCTCGAAGGCGGACGTGAGATTTCTCGATACACGTTGACTCGAGGAGACGTGCAAGGAGCGAGCAACCCATGTAAAAGAGAAGGACCGTGAGAAAGTCATCCCCGTATTCCTGGAGCTGGACCGGTCCCCTCGCGATGTCCATTGCGCTGCTCGCCGCCTGCGGCGATGCCGCGGAGGATCCCCGGCCGGACAGCAGCAGCGTGGGCAGCTCAGGCTCCGGCGGCTCCGGCGGCTCCGGCGGCTCCGGCGGCGGCGCGGGTGCCGGCGGCCTGGGCGGCGCGGGCGGCGGAATCGGCGCGGGCGGCGCCGGCGGGGAGGAGCCACCGCCACCGGATCCTGCAGAGCCGCTCTTCGCCGGAACGAGCCTCCCGCGGTTCGAGATCGCGCTGTCGCAGGCGTCGATCGATCGGCTCAACGCCACGCCCGACGAGTACGTCGCCGGGCAGCTCACGGTGACGATCGACGGCGAGGAGGTCGAGCTCGCCGACGTCGGCGTGCGGCTCAAGGGCGCCCACGGCTCGCTCCGGACCCTGGACGAAAAGGCCGCATTCCTCCTGAAATTCGACGAGTTCACCGACGACCAGACCCTGCTCGGGGTGGAGAAGCTCGCGCTCAACAACATGGTCCAGGATCAGAGCATGATCCACGAGCGCCTGGCCTACGCCCTGTTCCGCGCGATGGACGTGCCCGCGCCGCGCTCGGCCCACGCGACCGTCTGGCTGAACGGCTCGCTCTACGGCCTGTATGCCACCGTCGAGGCAGCGGATAACCCTCGCTTTCTGGATCGATGGTTGGGCGACCACGAGGGCAACCTGTACGAGGGGGCTTACGGGAGCGATCTCGAGCGCTCGAGCATCGAGACCTTCGATCAGGACAACGGCGACGACGTCGCGTTCGCCGATCTCTATGATCTCGCCGAGGCGCTCGACGACATGACGAGCCCGGACACGTTCCTCGCCGAGGCCTCGCGGCACATCGACATGGATCGCTACCTCGCGTTCGCGGCCACGGAGACCTTCATCGGCCACTGGGACGGTTATGCCTGGCTGCGCAACAACTACTTCATCGCGCGGCGCCCGGACGACGGCCGCTGGACCTTCCTGCCGTGGGGCCTCGACCAGACCTTCACGGACGATCTCTATCCCTTCGGCGGCGTGGCCCGCCTCCAGCAGATGTGCACCGCCTCCCCGCCGTGCCGGCAGGCGCTCGCAGCGGCGTTCGAGCGCGTCCTCGAGCGCGCGTCGGAGCTCGACCTGGCGAGCGACGCCGAGGCGGCGCGCACCCTGATCTGGGCCGACGTGCTCGAGGATCCGCGCCGGGACGTGAGCCCCGATGACGTCGGCGAGCACATCGACGCCACCATCGCTTTCCTGAACGACCGTCCTGCCAGCGTGCGGGCGCAGCTCGCCTGCGAGGACTCGTCGGGGCTCGACGCGGACGGCGACCTCTCGTCCGGCTGCGACGAAGACTGCAACGACGGCGATGCCTCGGTCTACCCGGGCGCCCCCGAGCTGTGCGACCTGATCGACAACGATTGTGACGGGCTCGTGGACAACGAGCCATCGTGCCCGCATTGCGTCCCGCAACCGCTTCCGGAGGGCGGCTCGCTGGCGTTCTGCTTCGCGCCCGCGACGTGGGCGGACGCGGAGCTCGACTGCATCGCGCAGGATGGGCATCTCGTGTCCATCCACGACGAGGAGACGCAGGATCTCGTTGTCTCGAGCGCCGACGCGATCCAGCCGGGCGACTGGTGGATCGGGCTCAACGACGCGGCGTCCGAGGGAGACTTCGCGTGGACCGACGGCACACCGTACGACCACGAGCGCTGGACCGGCGGCGAGCCGAACAACGCCGGCGACGGAGAGCACTGCGTGGAGCTGGCGAGCTGGGCCAGCGGGCTGTGGAACGACATGCCCTGCTACGCCGAGCTGCCCTACGTGTGCAGGCTGCCCTGACGGGGATCACGGGCGCTCCAGCCGCAGAGGCCAACGTGAGGAGCCGACGCCGGGCGCAACACCGGCCATGCAGCCCCCCGCCAGCGCGCGGCGCCCGTGCGCTTGCGTGATAATGTCGGCGCATGCCGAAGAAGAAGCGGGAGGTTCAGGTCAACGCGCTGTCGCGATACGAGAAGTCGTCGGGTCGGCTCGTGCTCGAGGAATACTCGAGCTGCGAGGTGCCGGCGGGCTGCGGAGGCGCGATCCTGCGGTGGATCGACCCGCTCGAGGCGCTCCCGCTGCGCCTGTGGCTCTGGACGACGGGCGAGGCGGAGCTCTTCTTCGACGGCGCGCCCTTCGCATCGAGCCGCGTCGACGCGCGCGCCGGCCGGCACGTGCTCGCGCTCTGCGTGCGGCCCAGGGGGGAGTTGCCGCCGCAGCTCGCGCTCGCGCTAAGTTACTCCGACGACGCGAAGGGGAGCTTCGAGCCCGAACGTTCGCGGTCGATCGGCCGCAAGATCGAGCTCCTCTCCGGCGCGGGCGCCGCGATGGTCGGAGCGACGAAGCCGCCGGAATCCGACGCCTGGCGCCTGCCGGATTTCGACGACAGCGGCTGGCCGGCCCTCGTCCAGGCGAGCGCGGCGATCGAGGAGCCCTCGAAGGATTGGCACCTCGGGCAGGTGCAGAAGACGGGCGCCTGCGTCGTGGGTTTGCCCGGACAGAGGGGTCCGCTCTGGGTGCGTTGCCGCTTCGAGCTCGCGCTGGGAGGTGCCGAGTGAGCCCGCGCCCGCCGCTCGTGCTCGTGCCGCAGTTCTTCGGGTCGACCGTCTTCGACAGGCGAAGCTCGCGGTATCTGCCCTTCGACCACGAGGCGACCGGCGTCCTCCTCCGCGCCCGCACGACCTCGATCAACGGGATGATCGACGACGCCCCGCCCGAGCGGAGGGACGCGCTCGGCGCGTTCGCCGCGGCGTTTTATCGGAGGGACTTCTTCACCCACGATCTGCGCTTCGACGGCGAGGCCCTCGACGTCGTGCCGCCGGCCGATCACCTCGCGGGTCCGCTCGCCGTGCACCTCGAGGTGGCGGCCTCGTGCAACTTGACCTGCTCGCATTGTTTTGCCGGCGAGCTTCCGCGGCGCGAGCCTCCGCTCACGCTCGTCGAGCTCGACACGCTCTTCGCCACCCTCGCCCGCATGGGCTCGTTCCGCCTCGGCTTGACGGGCGGCGAGCCGCTGCTTCGCAAGGACATCTTCGACATCCTCGATCTCGCCACCGGCCACGGCCTGCACCCGTGCCTCACGACGAATGCGCTCCTGCTCACCGAGGAGACCGCGAAGAAGCTCGGCGAGCGGTCGCTCGTCTGGCTCAACGTCTCCCTCGACGGGGCGACGGCCGCGACGAACGATGTCGTCCGCGGGGCGGGGACGTTCGATCGGGTGCTGGAGAAGCTCGCCCTGCTCCGGGCGCACGCGCGATTCTCGCTCGCGTTCACCGTCATGCGGCACAACGCCGACGAGGCGCGGGCGTTCGCCGAGCTCGCCGCGCGGGCGGGCGCGCACACGGCCGTGTTCCGGCCGCTGTATCCCGTGGGATCGGCCGAGGCGCGGGAGGAGCTCTGGCCGTCGTTCGGCGATTACGAGCGCGCGCTCGACGCGATCTGGACCCTCGGGGCCGACGAGGCGGGCCGCCCCGCCGAGGCGCGCGCGATCGACCCGTTCTCCCCGAAGAGCCGGCGTGATTCCCAGGCCGTCGTCCACGACAACTGGGGGTGCGGCGCGGGCAACACCGTTTGCTCCATCTCGGTCGGGGGCGACGTCAATCCATGCAGCTTCCTCGGGCCGACGTTCGTCGCGGACAACGTCCGCCGCGCGCCGTTCGATCGTATCTGGAGCGAGGGCGAACGATTCCGCACAATCCGTGGATTGCCCGGCGATGGCACGGGCACGGCGACCTTCGGCGGCGGCTGCCGGGCGCGTTCGCTCGTCATGGCCGGAGACGTGAATGCCCCCGATCCCTGGCTCGCCGAGCACGAGACCGCGCCGGTTCGCCGCAATCCCCTCACCGTGCTTCGCGCTCAGCGGAGGCTCGCATGAGCGCGCTCGATACCGGATGGCTCCTCTCGGCCGATCGTGTCTTGCCCTCGGCCGCCGAGCTCTTGACCCTCGCCGCGAACCTCGCCGCGGCCGGCCAGCCCGAGAGGGCTGCCATCGCCTGCGACGCCGCTTTCAGCCTCGACCCCGCGGATCCCGAGCTCGCCTCCGCGCGCGCCCTCCTGCTCGATCGGCTGCGGTTCGAGGAGCATGGCCTCGTGTTTCGCTACGTGCCCGCGGGGCCGTTTTGGATGGGCGCGGAGGACGGCGATCCCGACGAGCAACCGGTGCATGCGGTCGAGCTCGACGCATTCTGGATGACGGAGGTCCCCATCACCTGGTCCGCCTACAACGCGCTCCTCGGCTGGTCCCCTCCGCCCGACGGGTTGCCCCCGCAGAAGCCGAGGAAGGGCAAGAAGGCGGGGGGGCTCGACAGGGAGCTGTTCGGCCTCAGCAACGACCACAAGATTCGCCGCCAGTATTGTGAGAGCGAGACGATCCGCGCCCGCGACTGGCACGCGCACGCCCCCGAGACAGAATGGCTGCGCGGCGACCAGCGCGTGACGTCGACAGAGCTCTTCGGTGATGTCCCCCGGAAGGACAGCGAGCGCCCCTGGACCTACGACCAGAAACCGATGGTCGCGGTCTCGTGGGACCAGGCGAACGAGCTCGGCAAGGCGCTCTCGAACGAGCGGGTGACCTACCGTTTGCCCACGGAGGCCGAGTGGGAGAAGGCCGCGCGCGGCGGGCTCGTCGGCCATCGTTATCCCTGGGGGGACGACCCGCCCACGGCCGAGCGCTGCGACTTCGGTCGATTCGAGGCCTTCTCGATCCGCCCGCCCCAGGAATTCCGGCCGAACGGCTACGGCCTTCACGGCATGAGCGGCGGCGTCCGTGAATGGACGAGCGACGGATACGACGCCGCGTATTACTGCGAGAGCCCGCGCGCGTCCCCCACGGGCCCCGGCGAGGCCAAGCAACGTGTGCTCCGCGGGGGCTCGTGGGCCGATTGCGCGTGGGCCGTGCGGGTCTCGTTCCGCATGGGGCACCGGCCCGACCGAGCGAGTGATCCGACGATCGGATTTCGCCTGTGCCGGACCTCGCGGTGACGCGCGACCTCCTCCCGGCGCCCGATGCGCGCTGTGTCGTGCGCCGGCACTCGCGGGCTTGCCCGGGAGGCGCGCTTCTGGTGTAACGTCTGCGCTCATGACGTCGTCCACGCGCGGCCGCTGAGGTCGACGGCCCCTCGGGTGGACCACAACATTGCGGGGGATCCATGAGCGCGGACGTTCTTGCCATGCATTGTGCAGCGCTGCCGGCGGCCCGGGCCGTCGGCTTCAAGGGCACCGAGGCGCTGTGCCGCCCGTTCGAGCTCGACGTCCTGTTCACCGTGCCGGCGGGCACGGACGTCCGCGCCGCGATCAACGCCCCGGCGACGCTGACGCTCCAGCGCGGGGGCGATTCGCCGCCGATGTGCTGGCACGGCGTGTTCGCGCGCCTCCGGCTGCTGCGCGAGTCGGCCGAGCGCGCGCTCTACCAGGGGTCGCTCGTGCCGAGGCTGTGGCTCCAGCGCCACTCGGTGCGCAGCTTCGTCCACACGAAGAGCAAGATCGACGCCTTCCTGACGAAGACACTCACCCATGGCGGCCTCACGACGAGCGACTTCCGGTTCAGCGTCGACACCGACCGCTATCCGGAAGAGGAGTTCGTCTGTCAATACCGGGAGAGCCACCTCGACTTCACCCATCGATGGCTCGAGCGCGAAGGGCTTTACTACCACTTCGAGCACCCGGTCGGCGACGGCGGCGCCGAGGTCATGGTCATCGTCGACAGCAAGGATCAGCACGAGCCGCTGAGCGGCGACGGCCGGGTTCGTTACCATCCGACCTCGAGCGACGACGTGTCGGCGGGCGAGTGCTTCCGGGAGGTGCACGTCGATCTCAGCTCGCTGCCGGCCGCGGTGCGCATCAACGATTACAACTACGCGAACCCGGCCGCCCCCGTGTCGGGGGAGCACGTCGTGTCCAGGAGCGGCCGCGGCGAGGTGCGCGAGTACGGCTACCGCGTCTTCACGCAGGACGAGGCGGCGCGGCTGGCCCAGGTCAAGGCGCAGTCGATCGCGTGCCGCGAGCTCACCCTGCACGCGACCGGCAACGCCACGGGGCTGCGGGCGGGCTACGTCTTCGAGCTGGAGGACGGGCCCTCGGACGTGCCGGCCCGCTACCTGGCCGTCGAGGTGCGGCACGCGGCCGCGATCACGGGCGGATCCTTCGACATCGCGCGCTTCACGGGGATCGACCCCAACGAGACGTACCGCGTCGAGGTGGTGGCGATCCCGGCCGACGTGCAGTTCAGGGCGCCGCAGTCGACGCCGTGGCCACGCATCTACGGCTTCGAGAACGGCGTCGTCGACGGGCCAGGCGACAGCCAGTATGCCCAGATCGACGACATGGGGCGTTACCTGCTCCGCCTCAAGTTCGACGCGAGCGACCTGCCCGACGGCGCCACGTCCACGTACCTGCGCATGATGCAGCCGCACGGCGGCACGGTCGAGGGCTGGCACTTCCCGCTGCGCAAGGGGACCGAGGTCATGGTGTCGTTCCAGGGCGGCGACCCGGACCGGCCGTTCATCGCCGGCGTGGTGCCGAACGCCCACCGGCCGAGCACGGTCACGAGCCGCAACCTGACGCAGAACGTCCTGCGCACGGGCGGCAGCAACCACATGGTCGTCGAGGACCTCGAGGGCAAGCAGCACATCGACCTGTTCACCCCGGTCGGCGCGACCAACGTCCATATGGGCGGCCCCGCCCACCAGGCGTTCGTCGTGCCCCCGAAGACGCCGGACGCGAACCCCGACATGCAGCCCGTCGACTGCATGTTCTACGTTTCCACGGAGGGCAACGCCGGCTTCAACGTGTGCGGCGAGTGGTGGCAGAACGTCGGCGGCAAGTACCACGTCGACGTCAGCGACGACGCGACCCTCCATTACGTCGGCATCCACACGATCAACGTCGACGGCGACTCGAACGAGTTCTACAACAGCCACCAGAACGTCAAGGTGCGCTCGGGCCGGACCGACAAGGTCGAGAGCGGCGGCATGACGCAGGACATCCACGGCGGGTTCACCCAGACCATCGAGGCCGGCGGCAAGCAGGATGTGCTGGGGAGCTGGTTGCAAAAGATCAGCGGACAGAACCACGACGACTACGGATCGTGGAAGACCGACGTCAAGCTGGGGTGGACGGCGGACATCAAGGGGGCGTGGTCGCACACCGTGAAGGGCGACATCAGGATCGAGAGCACGAGCGGGACCATCCACGTGGAGAGCCCGACGAAGATCACACTCAAGGCGCCGGAGGTGACGCTTGACGCGCCCAACAAGGTCTACAAGCACACGAACCTCTTCATTGAGACGTTCGGCTCCAAGAACTCGTTCGGTATTCAGAAGGCGGACTTCACCGGGATCAACTTTGCCCGTAACAATCTGAAGATTGAGTTGACCACCTATGCGGCGGCCAGAGGCATCTACAAGGCAGACGAGTGGATCAACAACAAATTGAGCTATGCATCGCTGTTCGAGACATTGGGCTCCAACATACGAAAATCCGGAACGGAAGCCTGGAACTCGGCAGCGCGGATGTTGAACGCTGCGATCACGAAGCTAGGCTAAGAGAGCCGGAAGTCACCTGAAACAGCTCGCGACGGAGGTCTTCATGAAAGCGACGGGAACATGCCCCAAATGTCTCTGCACGGCCCTCTGGTACGTGGAACGCGTTGCGACCACCGAAGGCAGCCCGTCCATGGGAACTACAGCACTCGAGTTTGAGCTCGCGCTCACCGGTAAATTTGGCCACGAGGGTACCAGCGGCAAGCTCGAAGCCTACGCCTGCCAGCAGTGCGGTTACGTCGAGCTCCACCTGAAGGAGCGCCTCCCCGTCGACGGCAAGCACATCCGCGAGCTGCGGCGCCCGCAGGGCCCGCCCTACCGCGGCTGATCGATGCAGGCTCAGACGCGCTCGACAGACCATCGTCTCTCTCAGACCCACGCTCGACAAGAGGACCAGTGAAGATCGTCAAGCCCATGAAGGTCCCCATGCTCACCCGCGTGCTGGAGTTCCGGCGCCGGAGCTACTTCCACGTGACCGCCATGCTGGGCTTCCCGCTCACCACCCCTCGCGCGCTCGTCGACGAGCTATCGTTCTGGCGCATCGTCACCGGCGCCCTCGGCGAGCAGGGCGCGATCGACGAAGGCTTCGCCAAGACGCGCGGCGAGCTGCTCGTCGCGGGCAGCTTTCACGCCCCCGGCGGCGTGCCCACCCGCGCCTCGTACGTGAGGGCTCGGATCGGCGACGTCGACAAGCGCCTCGCCGTGGTCGGCGACCGGACGTGGCGCGACGGCGTGCCGACCGAGCCTGCGCCGATGACCACCCAGCGCATCGACTGGGCGCACGCCTTCGGCGGGGCCGGCTACGACAGAAACCCTCACGGCAAAGGCGCCCAGCCGCTCGACCTCGGCGGTCGCTCCGTCCACCCGCTGCCGAACGTCGAGCTCTACGGCGCCATGATCCGCACGCCGTCGGAGCGCCCGGAGCCCGCCGGCTTCCTGCCGATGGACATCACGTTCGCGCAGCGCAGGGGACGCGCCGGCACCTACGACAAGCGCTGGCTCGACGAGCACTTCCCAGGCATCCCCGCGGACACGGATCCGACATTCTTCAACGTGGCACCCGAGGACCAGTGGCTCGATGGTCTCTTCCGCGGGGACGAAGAGATCCTCATCGAGAACATGCACCCCGAGAAGCCTCGCCTCGCGGGGCGGCTGCCCGACCTCGTGACGCGATCGTTCGTCACCCACCGCACGCCGGAGGGCGATCGCTTCGTCGAGATCCCGATGCGCCCCGACACGGTCTGGGTGTTCCCCGCCGAGGAGCTCGGCGTCGTCGTCTTCCACGGCGTGCTCGCGATCGCCGAGGACGACGCGGCCGACATCGTACACCTGCTCTGCGCGTGCGAGGAGCCCGGATCGCCGCGCCCGCTCGAGCACTACCAGGCGGCCCTCGCGCGCCGCCTCGACAAGGACAAGGGCGCGGTCGCAGAGATCTCCGACGGCGATCTCATGCCGCCGCGCGCCTCGGGCGTCGCGCCCAACATCGACCTTGGCGACATGGGACGCTGGGTCAAGAGCGAGAACCTGGCCGCCCAGAACCTGCGTCGGGGCCAGGAGCGGAGCTTCGCCGAGGCGCGCGCGCGCGTCGAGGCCGAAGGGCTCGACCCGAAGGACCACGGCCTCGACGAGCTGCCCGCCCTCCCCGAGCCGCCGCCGGACGACCTCGATGCCCTCGCCGCATATGTCGAGGCCGCGTCCCTGAGAACCGAAGAGCTGATGGAGCGAGCCGGAGCAGCGGAGGCGCAAGCCCGCGAAGAGGCGAGACGGGCCTGGGCCGCGATGGGCGAGGACTTCGATGCCGCCATGGAGAGGGCGGCCAAGGAGGGCGCAGGGCCGCCCAAGTTCTCGGCAAAGGCTCACCTCGCGGTGCTGCGCTCGACGGCGGCGGAGGCGCGCGAGGCGGGCGTCGTGCTGGACGACGTGGAGCAGATGCTGGCCGACCCGGGGTATCACGCGACGATCGAGGAGCAGGAGCGGGGCCTGTTCGAAATGTACCGGCGCATGGGGCACCTGCAGCCCGCGGCCGCGGCGATGGCTCCCGAAGCCTCGGAGCGCGCGCGCGTCGTCGTCGGGCTCGCCATGGAGGTCGGCGAACCCCTGGCGAACCGCGATTTCACGGGTGCGAACCTCGCGGGAATGTGCCTGTCCGGCGTGGACCTCTCCGGCGCGTTCCTCGAGGCAACCGACCTCTCGGGCTGCGATCTCTCCCGAGCCAACCTCGAGGACGCCGTGCTCGCCAAGGCGAACCTGCAGGGCGCAACCCTCTCCGGAGCGCGGCTCCGCGGCGCCAACCTGGGCGGCGCCACGCTGCGCGGCGCCGTGCTGGAGCGCGCCGACCTGAACGAGGCGGTGCTGAGCCGCGCCGAGCTCGAGGGAGCGCGCTTCTCCGGCGCGGATCTCACGGGCGCCGACTGGTTCGAGACGATGCCGGGCGGCGCGGACTTCACGGGCGCAACGCTCGGGCAATGCAACCTGCTGAAGGTCGACCTGTCCGGTGTCCGCTTCACGGGCGCCGATCTGTCGGACGCAAACCTCGTGGAGTGCACGCTCGATGGTGCCGATTTCTCGGACGCCACGCTCCGGAAGACGACGTTCATCGCCTGTCGCGGAGAGCGCGTCTCGTTTCGAGCAGCGTGTCTCCAGCAGGGCGTCGTCGTACACGGGTCGTCCTTCCCCGAGGCCGACTTCAGCGACGCCGAGATGGAGAGGGCCAACCTGCGCGGCACCGTCCTCGCAGGCGCACGGTTCGACCGGGCGAACCTGCGCGGCGCGGATCTCTCCGGATGCGACGCCTCCGAGGCGAGCCTGGAGCGCGCCGTCCTCAAGGGCGGCCTGCTCATCCGCACCAATCTCGGAGGCGCGTCGCTGCAGGGGGCCAATCTGATGGACGCGCTCGCCTCCAAATCCCGACTGGCCGGCGCCGACTTGACGGGGGCGAACCTGTTTCGCGCCGACCTGTCGCGCGTTGCCGGCGACGAGCGGACCACATTCGCTGAGGCCGAGGTCGGACACGTGCGCTTCCTGCCAAAGGCCGACGGCCCGCGAGGTGGCTCGTGAACCGCGATGAGCTCCTCGACAAGCTCCGGCACGGCGAGCCGGTGCGCCACGTCGACCTGTCGCACCTCGCGCTCGACGGGGCGGACCTGTCAGGCGCGAGCTTCGAAGAGGTGCGCTTCCCCGCGGCGATGCGCGCGGCGCTCCTCAAGGAGTCGAGCTTCATCGCGTGCGATTTCACCGGGTGCGATCTGCGCGACGCGGACTTGCGCCACGCGAGCTTCTACCGATCGCGGCTCGAAGGGGCGCGCTTCGACGGCGGCAAGCACATCGCGGCTGGCTTCGTCGAGTGCGCCGCCGACGGCACATCGTTCGCGCTCGTCGAGGCGCCCATCGCGAGCTGGGTGAAGACCTCGCTCCGGGGAGCGTCGTTCGCGGGCGCCAACCTCGACCGCGCGAACCTCGTCGACATCGACGCAGACCGGACGAGCTTCGCCGGGGCGAACCTCGAGAAATCGACGCTGTTCCGGGCCGATCTCCGCACCGCCGACCTCGCCGCCGCGAACCTCGAGCTGACCACGCTCGTCGAGACAAGGCTCGGGCCGAAGAGCTTCGCCGACACGAAGCTCTTTCGCACGCAGTTCATGAAGAGCGATCTCGCCGGCGCGAGCTTCGCCGGGGCAGACTGCGCGCAGTGCAACTTCATGGGAGCCGACCTGCGCGAAGCCCGGTTGGAGGGCGCGCGCGGGCCGCAGTGCTTCTTCGGCGAGGCGAGGCTGCACGGGGCGCGCCTCTCGAACGGCCGCTTCCCCCAGGCGGTGTTCGACAGGGCCGAGCTCCTGAAAGCGGACCTCTCCGGCGCGTTCCTGGAGGAGGCCTACTTCGGTCACGCGCTGGCGGCGGGAGCGCGCTTCGTCGACGCCAGGCTCCGGGAAGCGGACTTCTCGCACGCCGACGTGTCGGCCGCCGATTTCTCCGGAGCCGGCCTGTATCGCACCAGGTTCCACCTCGCGAAGCGCGACGGCGCCGTCTTGCCGCGGCTCTCGGGGTGGCTCGGCGATGACGAGGAGCTGGCCAGGGTGGAACGATGGCAGCCGAGGCATGGCGCGGCGCACCCTGGCAAGAGGTGAAGCGGGGTGGATCCCGGCGAGGAGCAGGTCTCTCGAGACACACTCCGTCACAGACGACGGGGAGAAAGGGTTGATACCGTGACAGCCGTAAAGAAGCTTGTGAGGACGGAAGCCTACCTCGAGACGGGCCGCGTCGAGCAGGTCGGCGCGACGATGCTGGTGCGCCTCGCTTCGTCGAGCTGCGAGGCGCGGCGCGCCAAGAGCTGCTTGGTCGCCCCCGAGGCCGGGGACAAGGTGCTCTGCGCGGTCGAGCCGGAGGGGGTCTATGTGCTGGCCGTGCTCCATGGCCGCGACGGCGCACCGACGAAGCTCGCGACCGAGGGCGATCTGGAGGTGCAGGCGCGAGGCGGGCGGGTCGCGATCTGCGCCTCGGAGCGCGTCGACATCGTGGGCGCGCGCGAGGTGGCCATGACGGGCGCCGAGGTGCACGTGCGCGCCAGGAAGGGGTCGATCGCGATCGAGGAGCTCGGCTTCTTCGGGCGGCTGGTGCAGGCCGAGGTGACGAAGATCGCGCTGGTAGCGCAGGAGGCCGACACGATCCTCACCCGCTTGACCCAGCGCGCCAAGCGCGTGTTTCGCTTCGTGGAGGAGATCGATCAGACGCGCGCAGGCACCATCGATCTGCGCGCCCAGAACCTGGTCGGCATTCGCGGCGAGAACGCGATCATCTCGGCCCGTGTCCTCGCCAAGGTCGACGGCGAGCAGATCCACCTCGGTTGATTGCTGAGCGACGAGAGGAGATTCTGATATGCTGGCAAAGACGAGCGCGGGCGGCATGTGCCTGGCGTTTCCCGACGTGTGCCTCACGCCGGCCCCACCTGCACCGGCCCCGGTCCCCATCCCTTACCCGAACATCGCCATCGAGCCCACCGACGTGAGGTTCGTGCCGAACGTCCTCATGACGTGCGCGCCGGCGCACAACATGGCCACCATGCCCATGCTCACGAACGGCGATAACGCTGGCCTGGCGACCGGCGTCGCGTCTGGCACCGTCATGGGCCCTGCGCGTACGGTGACTGCCGCGTTCACGGTGATCGTGGGCGGCATGCCCCTGGCACGGCTCACCAGCATGACGATCCACAACAACACCAACGCGCCCGGCGCCAAGATCGTGCCCAGCGTGACCAACGTGGTCGTCCTGGCGCCGTGAGGGCGTTACGCCAGGGGAGGTGGCGGTGCGCGTCGCGCCGTCACCCGGCCCCCGCGGCGATCACCGGTACGGGGTGCCGGTCGCTGTCGCTGTACAAGGTTGCCGCCTCCGACGACCCCGCTCCCTTCGGGACGCGCAGGGAAGCCCCTCTCCTCCGCACCGTCGCCTCCCAGGGAGGTTCGCCGAGCGTCGCGCCCCGTCCTCGTCGACGTGCTCGGGGGCGCGGCGCAGCAGCGCGCGGAGGAGCGGGCGAGCCTCGACCTCGTGCGGTCGGGGAGCGCCCCGCCTCTGTCGGCTCACGCACGCCCGGGATCCTCCGGACTCGCGGGCGCCGTCTCATCGATGTCCTTCATCTTCGCCCCCGCGATCTTCGCCCGCCGCCGCGCAGCCCCGTGCAGATTGGCACGCTCCAGGTCGGCGCCGCGGAGATCGGTCAGATCGAGCCGCGCATGAGCGAGCACCGCGGAAACGAGGCGGGCGTTGCGGAAGGAGGCGTCGCCAAGATCGGCGCGATCGAACCGCGCCGAGGTGAAGTCGCCTCGCTCGGCCTTCGCCCCGCGCAGGTTGGCATCGACGAACGAAGCGCCCGCGAAGCGCGCTTCCTCCAGATCGGCCCCCTCGAGGTTGCTCCCGCAGAGGCTCGCCCCTTCGCCCCGCGCGCGCGCGAGCCTTGCCCGCTGGAGGTTCGCTCCGGAGAGCGAGGCGCCGCGGAGGTCCGCGTCCTCGAGCACCGCCTCGGCGAGCTCCGCGCCGTCGGCGCGCGCGTTCGTGAGGAGGGCGCGGGACAGGTCGGCGCCGCGGAGATCGGCCTCCTCGAGCATCGCCTCGACGAGCGTGGCGCCCGCAAGGCGAGCGCCGCGGAGCTTCGCGCCGCGGAACGCGCACCGCGCGAGCGAACGCCCGCTGAAGTCGAGCCCCGCCAGGTCGCCGCCCGACAGGTCGTCTCCGTCGAAATCGCGGCCTTCAGCGAGCCTCGCCTCGGCCCGCTTTCGCACCTCGAGCCCGGCGAGCGGCTGGCGCGACGCAGCCGGCGGCACCGCTGCGAGCGCCGCCACCTCGGGCGGCTGGCTCCCCCTCTCCGGCGCCTCCACCTCGGGCGGCTGGCTCCCCCTCCCCGGCAGCGCCACCTCGGCCGACGGCGAGCAGCGAGCGTCTGGCGGCGGCGCGGGCACGGGGCTCCACGGCGCGCCCGGGATGGGGAGCTCCCGGATGGGGAGCTCCCAGCGCGACGCGCTCGTCCCCGGCGCCGCGAGCGGAAACTGCGCCCGCTCCGCCCCGACCTGCGCGAGCCTGTCGGGGATGGGCATCTTCTGGTCGAGCGGGCCTGTGGTCGTCCCGTCCACGGCGAGCGCGGGCTCCGCCTGTGGAGCGGCAGGTACACCGCGGAAGGGGAGCACCGGCGTCTCGATCTTCGAAAGAGGGCCAGTCCCTGCGAGCGCAGCGGGAGCCTCTCTGGGCACCGGGAGCGACGCGCCCCGGCGGGTCGCCTGATCGTGGAGGGGCGGCACGGCGCCGTGGTCCGACGCATGCGCCGCCGGAGCCGCCACGTCTCCTGTCCTGCCGCGCCCCTGGACCGGAGGAGCGAGCTCGCCCGGCTCCGGCCAGGGGACGGTCACGGTGCGCGTCTCGACGCCCGCAAGGAGGCGGAGCTCCTGGATGACGTTGTGGCTCTCGACGGCGAAGTTGCCTCGCCATACCACCGAGACGATCTGCCGATCGGTGTCGATGAGGAGCATGTCAGCGCTGAGCGGGATCTCCTGTGATCCGCTCGCGCCCGCGACGTTGGCGCGGGTGCGGCGCACGCGCGCGCGCGCCGAGGGGAGTCGCGTCTGGATGCGCGCTCGCCCCGCGTTCAGGTTATCCATGACGATCCACTCATCGCCTTGAAGAAAGGGAATCTGCTGATCGAACGGCGCCGGGTTGAAGGCGCGAAAGTCGAAGTCGTCGGGAAGGTGAAGCACGCCGGCGCTCCCCGCGACCCCGGGATCTGCGCCCGGCGCGCCGTGCTGCGCCGAGCTCCGCGGCGTCGCGCGCGGCTCGAAGCCGCCGAAGAGCCGTCTCCGCAGGGGCCAGTGGGGCGCGATGGGCCCGAAGCCCGCGGGCCGGTGCGGGCTCCCAGGATGGACAAGGTTCGGGTGCGTCCGGCCGGGGACCCTCGCTGGATCCAGCGCGTCCGTGTGCGCCTCGTCGCTCGCCGCGGAGAGGCCGACCGGGTTCGAGGGAAAGCCGGGCCCGCCTTGCGCGCGCTCGTAGACGAGCGGCATCTCCTGGAACGGCGCGGGCGTGTCGCTGCCGGGCGCGCGGTCGCCGAAGACATGGATCGTCTTGTCCAGCAGCGGCCCGTCGCGGAAGAGCGCGAGCCTCGCCGAGAGGGCCGGCACCGGACCTGCGCCCGGCGCATGAGCGTGCCCGGTGAGCACGACGCCGGCGCCGGGGAGGTACGGCGCTGTATCGCTCGCGCAGCGCAGGCTGCGCGACGGGTCGTCCTCGTGGAAGCGGTCCTCACGCTCGATGGGCTCGGGCGCCACGAGGTCCGCGTCGCCGCCTGCGCCCAGCGCAAAGCTCGCCTTCACGATGACGGTGACGCGCAACACCCCGCCGACGCACCAGAGGACCGCGCC
Organism: Sorangium sp. So ce1014; assembly: GCF_051521505.1. Classification (NCBI taxonomy): domain Bacteria; kingdom Pseudomonadati; phylum Myxococcota; order Polyangiales; family Polyangiaceae; genus Sorangium; species Sorangium sp. So ce1014. Next base: position 11,545,252 of record NZ_CP150356.1, on the reverse strand, counting down.
GCACGACACGGGATTCAAGGCGACGACGTCCACCGGCCAGCTCGAGCGCATGGGCCCATCCTACGTGCCGGCGGTCCCCAGGGTGCAGGGCGACCTCGCGGGGACGACGCCTGGATCCATGCCCGTGTGGCGGGCGGCGGAGGTCGCTTTCCTGAACGACCGTCCTGCCAGCGTGCGGACGCAGCTCGCCTGCGCGGCCCCCTCGGGGCTCGACGCGGACGGCGATCTCCAACGACTGTGACGGGCTCGTGGACGACGAGCCATCGTGCCCGCATTGCGCCCTGCGCCCCGCAGGCGCCGTGCGTCCGCCGATCCCCGATCCGACAGGGTCCGGGCGGGTCGATTCGCTCGATCCCTGAGCGTTTTCTCTAGATCCTGGGTAGATTGATCGGGTTCCCTGAGTCAATTCTCTCGATGTGGCTTTCAATTACCTAGATCCGAGAGATTCAACTCTGGATGGAGCTTTCATTTAGCCAGAAACAAGAATGAATTCTCTAGATTCGGTCTTTATTTAGTCCATTTCCTGGCCGAGATGTCTCGGCGCCGCTGATCCCGGGGTCCCCGCTACGCCGGCGCCGTGCCGCCGCCCCTGCTGACCGACCACGACGAGGTCCGCTACGAACGAGATCCGCTACGAAGTCGAGGCGCCGAGCGGGATGCCGGAGGCGCTGGTGGCGGGAGGCGGGCACCTCGCGAAGCGAACGACCCGATCGCCCTGGCGGAGTACGCCTGAGCGCTCCAGCAGCGCGGCTTGGCGGCGAAGCGACTACTTCGTCCAGAGGACCGAGAGGTCGAGTTCGATCGCCTCGAAGGGCGCGACGCGAACGCGTGCGGCGTCGCCGTGGATCGGACCGCGCTCCCAGCTTCGACCGGACACGAGAGAGAACACCTCGAGCGTGCGTGCGATCGGATCGACAAGCCACGCGTACCGCACGCCCTCGCGCGCGTAGATCGGCATCTTCTCCGTGCGGTCGACATCCTCGGTCGACGGGCTCAGGACCTCGCAGATCCAGTCCGGGGCGAGCGCGAAGTACGCCGTCTCGGGCAGCTCGGGCATGCGCTCGCGGCGCCAGCCGGCGAGGTCGGGCACGAGCGCGTCGATCTCGCCAGGCGCCATCGGGTCGCGGAAGTGCAGTTCGGGCTCGTCCAGGATCCACCAGCCGCCCGGGCCGCCCTTGCCATGGTCGAACGGGCCGGTCAGCTCGGCACCCAGGCCCGAGCTTGCGCGCGCATGCCGCGGCGCCGGACGGGGGAACACGTGCAGGGTCCCGCGAACGAGCTCCGCCACCTTGTTCGGCGGGACGGCCTCGAGGTCCGCGTACGTGGCGCGGCGCTGCTTCTCGGCGGGCTGGCCCATGGGCGAAGCCTGCCCGGGGCGGGGCGGCGGTGCAACGTGGTGCGCGGCGCGATCGACCCCGACCGAGCTGCCCACGCGGGACCCCAGGCCTCGCTCGGGCAGCCGCGAGGCGCTGGAGGCGCTGCCGGACATGGTCTAGCCTGTCAAGCGGTCGATCAACCAACCGCCGCGCCGCCGCGCCGCCAAAGGCCGCTCCAGCGTCCCCATGGCGCCCGCAGAGAGGTCCTCCCATGCGCATCGCCCTGATTTCCGACATTCACGGCAATGAAGTGGCGCTCAGGGCCGTGCTGGCCAGCATCCAGGAGGCCGGCGTCGATCAGGTGATCTGCCTCGGAGACGTCGCGACGCTGGGGCCGCGACCTCGGGCCATCCTGGACATGCTGCGGGAGCTCGGGTGTCCGTGCATCCTCGGCAACCACGATGAGTTCATGCTGGATCCGGAGCTGATCCGCACCTACACAGAGGCGCCCATCGTGGTCGACGCGGTGGACTGGTGCCGTGACCAGCTGTCCGGGGACGATCTCGGCTTCCTGCGCACGTTCCAGGCGCGCCTCACGATCCCGCTCGACGATCACGCGACGCTCCTCCTGTTTCACGGCTCGCCCCGGTCTCACATGGAGGACCTCCTCTCGAACACGCCGCCCGAGGAGCTGGATCGCCGCCTCGACGGCCACACGGCGACGGTGATGGCCGGAGGGCACACGCACCTCCAGATGCTCCGCCAGCACCGCGGCACGCTCCTCGTGAACCCGGGGAGCGTCGGGCTCCCGTTCAAGGAGTACGCGAACGGCGGGCCGCCGACGCTGCTGCACCACGCCGAGTACGCGATCGTGGAGGCGCGCGGCGGCGCGGTCAACGTCAGCCTGCGCCGGGTGCCGGTCGACAGGGACGCGCTCCGCGCCGCCGTGGGGGCGTGCGATAACCCGATGCGCGGCTCGCTGCTGCAGCAATACGCCTGAGCGCGCGCGGCCCGGGGCGAGAGGGCGCCTTCGCGCTGCGACGTCCTGGATCGGAGAGCGCTGCAGGGTGTCTGGGGCAACCCGGAGTCCGAAAACACCCATGATAGGAGATCTCACGGGGCGAGCTTCGTGGCGTCGACTGCCATCAAGGCGATCTCGGCGCGCTCGCGGAGGGTCACGATCTCAAGCCGGTTGGTGGTGCGGTCCTCGGCCTCCCGGGGCCATGCAGCCGCCGCCGGTGTGGACGGTCGACGGGCTCCGACGCCGCCCCGGGCGCGCGAGCGCCCGGATGAGCGCCCGGCGCGGCGCGGGCAGGCGCGCCCTCGGATCACGCGGCGTCGGCGAGGTCGACAGGCCCGATCTGCGCGCGACGGGGCGCGGCGTTCTGGTAGCCTCGACGTGCACGCCGGAGAGCGATGGAGTCCCGATGACGAAATACGAGCAGATCAAGCTGTCCTATGAGGCGTCGAAGGCGGCGATCGGCCAGGTCGCGGAGGAGCTCTTGCTCTGGATATACGAGCTCAGGGATCACCTGGCCTGGCCGAGGGACAAGTGGGCGCTCAACCGGATCGCCGGCGATGGCCAGGCCAACGGGCTGCTGCAGCGGTTCGTCGTCGAGAACCAGCCCGGCGTCGGCGAGGTCCTGAAGTGCCAGCTGTCCCTCACCGTCGAGGACGAGCTGCCGTTCACCGTCGACTTCTTCGCGGTGGGCAGGACCGACAGAGGCCTCCTCGTCGTCCTCATCGGCGGAGACCAGATCACCGTCAGCAAGGCCTCCCCCGAGCCGTTCTTCGAGAAGGCCGTGGAGCACATCCGGCAGCAGGCGAGGCGCGTGGCCAAGGCGCGCCGCGTCGGAGCCGGCCCCGGCACCCCCTACCGCCCCGCATAGCCCCGGCACCACCAGGCGCGTAGCGCCCAGACGAGCGCCGCCGTGCAGAAGCGACAGGCGCGCCGGAGGTGCCGGACTTCACCAACGAAACCCGCCCCGGCCAAAACGAAAGCCAGACCCCCGAGAAACCTGCGCAAACTCACGATGTCTCGTCAGGAAGCTCCTGGCCCAGCTCCTGCTACTACGGGACACCGAGCGCCTGAGGGACGGTTTCCCCCCCCCACCGTCGGACGGGCGCTCTTTTTTTTCCGCGTCGCTGCCTCGGCGCGTCGCGCGGGCACGGCGCACGAGGCGCCGTGCCCCGGGGCGGTCACGGCGAGACGCAGGGGACGCTCGGCGCGGCGTCCGGCGAGAGCAGCGGCGGCAACCACCGCCGCAGCACCAGGGGCACCATGGCGTCGTGCGGCATGGGCTCCGTCGGCTGGAGCTGCTCGAGCTCGCGGAGCACGCCGGGCGCGGCAGGGTGCGCCTCGACGCCGCTCTGGAAGGCGCGGCGGAAGTCGCTGATGGGACGCCTGGCCCAGGTCATCGTCTGCCACGACACGACGACATGCGTGGTCGGCGACGACCGCGCGAGGGGCAGCGCGATGTCGACATCCATGCACGTGTCGACAACGAGCGCCGCGTGCACGGGCGTGGACGCGCGCAGGGCGGTCGCGATGCCGCCCGCGCTGTTGCAGCCGCCGCCGGAGTGGCCCGCGACGACGACGCGCGTGCGGTCGAGCGTCGCGACGCCGCGCAGCCGCGCGGCGGTGGCGTCGAGGAACGTGTCGAGATCGAAGGCCGGCCAGCTCGTCCGCGCCACCGCCACGGCCGCCGGGAGCACGGCGCTCGGCGCCGCGACAAGCATCGGCGGGATCCGGCCCGCCTCCATGAGCTCCGCCGCGATCCGGCGGACGTCGCCCTCCTGGCCGCCCCCCATCCAGCGGTACTTGATCTGCGCCGCGTTGGTGCCGTGCAGGAACACGAGGATCGGCAGCGGCCGCGCGGGGTCGGCGGCCGCCAGGCGGTGCACGAACGCCCGGCCCAGCCAGCGCTGCTCCGGCGGCACCGCGTTCGCGGCAGCCCCGGCCTGCGCTGCGCCCTGCGAGGCCGCGCCGCTCGCCGGGGCAGGCGGGCGCTCGTAGTCGTAGGTCGCGCCGTCGAGCTGCCCCGCAGGCAGCCTCGGCCCCGCCTTCGCGGCGGCCACCGGCGCAGGCCTCGGCTGCGCCCCCGTGCGGCCCGGGAAAGACGCGGCCGCGAGCCCCGCCGCGAGCGCCAGGGCAAACGCCGCCCGCGGAGCGCGCCTGCCCCGAGGAGCGCGCGGCCGCCCGCAACGCCCGGCGGCGGTCACGGCTGCTCCCGCGCCGGGGCCTGCCCCGGAGCGGACGAGGCGCTCGAGTCCCGCGGGATCGTGCGCTTCCGCTCGAAGGCGCGGGTCGGGTCGACCACCTTGACGTCGCCGAAGCGGCTCAGCATCGGGCCGATCACCTCGGCGTCGCCCACGGCGACGAGCGCGGCGCGCGACGGCCGCACGTGATCCGCCGCGACCTTGCCGGCGAGGGCCGGCGTCATGTCCCGGAGCTCCTTGCGGTAGCCGTCGTGATGGTCGTCCGGCAGGTCGAGCACCTGCAGCCTCGCGATCTCGTCCGCGAGCCCCGCGGCCGTCTCGATGCCGAGGCCGAGGCCGCCCGCGAGCCGCCGCGCCGCCGCGTCGACCTCCTCCTGCGACGGCGCCGTGGCCGCGAGCCGCTCGGCGTGCTCGAGCATCGCCTGGGCGGCGAGGCCCGCGCGCGCCGCCGGAACGCTCGCGTGGGCCAGGAGCGGGACCGGGCCGTGCGCGACGTCGAGCGTCGTCGCGGACGCCGCGCGCGCCGCGCCGCGCGGCTCGAGGAGGTCGTGCGAGAAGCGCCCCGAGGGGCCGCCGAGCACCTGGCCCGCGACCGCGAGCGCGGGCCACTCCGGGGCGCCGCGCTCGGGGCCGAGGACGCCGAGGAAGAGCTCGCTCTCCGCGCTCTTCGGGCGATCGATGACCGTGAGCTTGAGCGACCTCGGGGGCATCGGCTCGGTGAACGAGAGCGCCGGAGGCTCGCCTTCGCGCCGGTCGGCGAAGGCCTTCTCGACGGCGGCGCGCGCGGCCTCGGGCGTCGTGTCGCCCGCCACGACGACCACGGTGTTCTTCGGGACGTACCACGCGGCGTGGAAGGCGCGGCAGTCGGCGGCGGTGATCTTCGGGAGCTCCGCCGCGGTCGCGCCGAACGAGGCGTAAGGGTGCAGCTCGGTCGGGAGCGCGTAGAGGTCGCGGAAGAGGATCATCATCGCGCCCCAGCGCCCGTCCGTGTGGGCGCGGTCCCTCGCCGCCTCGGCGGCGCGGGCCTTCAGCTTGGCGAGCTCCGCGGCGTCGAGGCGCGGCCGCTGCACGACGAGCCCGAGCAGCGCGATCGCCTCGGCGAGGCGATCGCGGGGCGCGCGCAGGCCGATCACCGTCGCGTCGAGGCCGGTGTCCACCGCGAGGGAGGCGCCGAGCGACTCGAGGCGCGCGAGCACCTCGCGGCCGGGGAGGTTGCCGGCGCCGCCGCGCAGGAGGAGCTCGCCGGTGAGCGCCGCGAGCCCCGTGCGCTCGCCGTCGGCCGCGGACCCGCCGTGCACGACCACCCGGACCTCCACCAGCGGCAGCGCGCGGTTCACGGCCGTGGCGACGCTCAGGCCGCCCGGGAGCTCGGCCCAGGTGATCGCGGGCATGCGCGCGGGACGCGCGGGGCCGGACGGCGGAGGCGGCTCGCGGCGCGCGACCTCGGGCGGCGGCGCCACCTTCGCGTCGTTCGCCGGCGCGGCCGCCTGCGCGGGCGGGCGCGGCGCGCGCCCGGCGGGAGCGCAGCCGCACACAACGGCCGCCGCGAGCGCCGCCGTCCAGGAGAGCCAGGGGCGCGCCGTCCGTCGCCCGCGCCGTTCGCGTCGGTTGCTTCGCTCGCTCATGACGTCACTTCTTCCTGGGTTTCGCCGTCTTCGCCGGCTTCTTCTTCGCCGCGGGCCGGGCCGCCGCGCCGCGCGGCTTCGCCTCCCCCTTGCCCGGCGCGGCTTTCTCCTGGCCCTTGCCCGGCGCGGCCCGCTGCGCGCCGGCCGGCGCGCGCCTGGGCGCCCGCGGCGGCGGGGCGGCTCCCGGGATGGTGGGGGGGTAGATCTCCACGATGGTCCGGCGCGTCGGGCCGAGGTGATCGCGCACGACGCGCTGCACGTCCTCCCGGGTCACCGCGAAGTAGCGGGCGAGCTCCCCGTTCAGGTGGGCGGCGTCCCCGAAGAGGAGCTCGTGCTCGGCGAGCGCCCTCGCGCGCGCGCTCGCGCCCGCGAGGCCCGACACGAACGCCGACTGGAGCAGCCGGCGCGCCTTCGTCAGCTCGGCCGGAGGCGGCCCCGCCGCCCCGAGCGACCGGATCTCGCCCTCGATCAGCTTCTCGACGTCGCCGACCCGGGCGTCCTCGGCGAGCCGCACGTCGATGGAGAAGAGATCGGGCCCGCGGTGGCCGCCCATCGCGACCCGCACCGACCGCGCGACGGCCTTGTCGCCGACGAGGAGCGCCTCGAGGCGCGAGCTGTCGCCGGCGCCGAGCAGGAAGGCCGCGAGCGAGAGCGCGTGGTGATCCGCGTGCGCGCGCGGCGGGACGGCCCACCCGTAGAGGATGGCCGGAGCGCGGGCGGCGCTGTCCCTGACGACGCCGGTGCGCTGGCTCGTCTGCTCGGGGAACGGGACGTCCTTGAAGGGCGCGGCGGAGACGGCGGGGATGCCGTCGAAGTACCTGTGCACGAGCTCCAGGGCCTCGCCGGCGTCGAAGCCGCCGGCGATGGCGAGCACCGCCCGGTTCGGGCCGTAGTGGGCGGCGTGGAAGTCGCGGGCCCAGGAGAGCTCGGCGCCCGCGAGGTCGTCCGCGTCGCCGAGCGCCGGGTGCTCGTGGGGCCAGTACCCCTGGAAGGCGAGCTGGCGCAGCCGGATCCCGCCCTGGCCGTAGGCGGCGCCGAGGATCGCGCCGCGGCGCTCCTGCGCGTCCCTGCGCTGGGCCTCGAAGCCCTGCGCGCTCAGGTCGAGCGATCTCATGCGATCGGCCTCGAGCCACAGCGCCAGCGCGAGCTCGTTCGCGGGCAGCGTCTCGGCGTAGGTGGTGCGGTCGAGCTCCGTCTCGGCGTGGAGCTCGCCGCCGCGCTCGGCCACGAGGCGCAGGTGCTCGCCCGCGGCCACGTTGCGGCTGCCCCGGGCCATCATGCCCATCACGAGGCGCGCGACGCCGCTCCTGCCGCTCGGCTCGTCGCGCGAGCCGGCGTCGTACGTGACGGCCACCGCGACCGTGGGCGAGCTCTCGTCGGGGCTCAGCACGACGCGCAGCCCGTTCTGGAGCGTGGCCCGCTCGACGGGGATCGCGAGCGCGATCGGCGCCTCCGCCGGGGCTGCCGCGGCGCCCTTCGGCGCGGCAGCGGCGGCGCGCCGCGGGCGCGCGGCGACGGGCGCGGGCTTGCCGGACGGCGGCGCGGCGACGGCGGGACGGGGCGCGCCTGCGCTCAGCAGGCCGAGCGCCGCGAGCCCGGCCGTGAGGGCACCGCGGAGCAGGGTTCGGCTCACGGTCGTGGACACGGCAGGGCGATAGCACGTCGCCGGCCGGGCGCGCCCGCCGCGCGGCGCGGCGACCGCGCTTCACGCGGTCGGCGGTCTCGCGTAGGCTCACGCCGCAGCTCCCGAGGTCACGAGCGCGCGCCGCGCGCCGCCCCGAGCTCAGAGAGAACCGCCGATGCCCGACGTTCAAAACTTGATGAAAGCCGTGATCGGAACGCTCGTCTTCGTCGCAGTGGGGCTGCTCGTCTTCCTGCTGGCGTTCATGCTGATCACGAAGCTGACCCCGTTCTCCATCCGCAAGGAGATCGAGGAGGACCAGAACACGGCGCTCGCGATCGTGATCGGCTCGGTGATCCTGGGCCTCGCCTGGATCATCTCGGCGGCCATCCACGGCTGACGCGCGGGTCTCGGCGTTGGCCACGGCCGGGCCCGACCTCCTCGGCGCGCTGCCGGCCGGGCGGCGCGGCGCGGCCCGCGGCGCCTTCCTGTGGGGCCGCGGCGTCGACCTCGCGGTGTTCGGCGGCTCCGCGGCGGTCGCGCTCGCCCTCGCGGCGCTCTCCTCGGGGGGCGCGCTCCCGACCTGGGGCTTCCTGCTCTTCGTGGTCGGCGTCGACGTGGCTCACGTGCACACGACGCTCTTCCGCACGTACCTCGATCCCGAGGAGCTCCGCCGCCACCCGGCGCTCTACGCCGCCGCGCCGCTCGCCTGCTACGCCGCCGGCGTCGCGCTGCACCTCGCCTCCGAGCTGACGTTCTGGCGCGCGCTCGCCTACGCCGCCGTGATCCACTTCGTGCGCCAGCAGGTCGGGTGGGTCGCCATCTACCGAGCGCTCGCGGGCGAGCGCTCGCGCGTCGATCGCCTCCTCGACGACGCGCTCATCTACGCGGCGACCGGGTGGCCGCTCCTCTACTGGCACGCGCACCCGCCGCGCGCGTTCCGGTGGTTCGTGGACGGCGACTTCGTGAGCTCCCCGCGGCTCGCCGGCGCGGTGGGCCCGCTCGGCGCGGTGTACGCCGCGCTCGCCGTCGCGTACGTCGCCCGCGCGATCCAGCGGGCCTGCGTCGCGCGCGCGCCGCTCAACCTCGGCAAGCACGTGGTCGTCGCGACGACCGCGGCGACCTGGTACGTCGGCATCGTCGCGACCGACAGCGACTTCCAGTTCACGGTCACGAACGTGATCGTCCACGGGGTGCCGTACATGGCGCTCGTCTTCGCGTACGCGCGGGAGCGGGCCCGCGAGGCGCCCCGCTCGCTGCTCGCGCGGCTCGTCGCCGGCGGGCTCCTCGCCTTCCTCGGGTTCGCGCTGGCGCTCGCGTTCGCCGAGGAGATGCTCTGGGATCGGCTCGTCTGGCACGACCAGCCGGAGCTCTTCGGCGGCGCCGTGGACGAGCCGCTCCTCGGCCCCCGCGCGCGGGCGCTGCTCGTGCCGCTGCTCGCGCTCCCGCAGGCGACCCACTACCTGCTCGACGCGGTGGTCTGGCGCCGTCGCCACACGGGCCCCGCCCAGGCGCGCGCGCTCGGGTTCCGGTCCGGCGCCGTGGAGGGCGCGGACGGCGAGGGTGGCGAGGAGGGCGGCGGGCGCGGCGGCGGCGGCGGCGGCGGCGGCGGCGGCGGCGGGACGGACGCCGTGTCGGTTCGGGCGAGCCGAGAGGCTTGACCCGCGGCGCAACTCCCGTAACCCTCGGCGCTTCGCATGGCTTCGCTCGCGGCGCCCGTGCTCCAGCCACGTCCCTCGCCCCCGGCTCGGGCGCGGAGCCGGCGCCGCCTCGCGCAGCCCGGAACCATGGATCCCGGAGAAGATCCGGAGATGCTGAGAGCATGCAATGCGTGCGCGGCCTGCGCCTGCTATCGCTTCGGCATGCTTGTGCAGTCTGGGAGAGGTGACAGAAATGACTGAACCACGGCCAACCGACGGGCCCGGCGCGCCGCGCCTGACGCCGATTCCCCCGAATCCGCGCGCGCCCGTCCTCCTGGTCGACGACGACGCCGAGCTCCGCGAGATGCTCCGCGAGATGCTCGAAGCCTCCGGCTACGATGTCTACTGCGCCAGCAACGGCAAGGAGGCGCTCGATCTGCTGCACGAGGCAGACCCGCCGCCCGGGCTCATTCTCCTCGACCTGATGATGCCGGTGATGACCGGCGAGGAGATGCTCGCCGCCTTGAAGCAGGTGCATGCGCTCGCGGCCATCCCGGTGACCATCGTCTCCGGCCACGACGTCCCGCCCGAGGGCACGGCCTACCTGAAGAAGCCCGTCGATTTCGGGGCGCTGATCGGCATCGTCCAGAAGACCTGCGGCTAGCGTCTCCGCTCACCTGCCGAGCTCGCACGGCAGGAGCGAGCCCACGCACCGATCGAGCTCGGCGCCGCGCTCGCGCCCCCTCAGGCCGCCGGTGAAGCGCCGCCGTGCAGCACGGGATCGACGCCGGCCCGCTCGCCGCGCAGCTCGGCCGGCGCCGGCGACCGCGGGCTCATCGCCGCGAACGCCAGGAGCCCCACCACGGTCAGCAGGAGCGCGAGCGCGAACGCCGCCGCGAGGAACAGGATGCCGAACGACGCGCGGTCGGTTCCGCCTTCGCCCGCGCCCTGCTCCGGGTCCTCGTCGCGTCGCTCCGGCTCATCCACGCTTCGCCCTCCGCTCGGTGGTTGTGCTTACCGCCTCGCGCCGGATGGCGCAACGGACGCAGCGAGCCCCCGGGGGATCGGCCGCGTTCACGGCGGATCGGCCGTGTTCACGCGGGCGCAGCGGCGTCCCCGGCGGACCCGCGGGTGAGGACATTGTCTGTCCGGAAGGCCCATCGCCGTCCGCCTCCGGCGGCGATAGGTTCGCCTCCTCGGAGGGCGAACGAATGGCAGAAGGCCGCACCAGCGACGCTGTGGAGAAGAGCGGACAGGCGAGCTCCGATCGCCTGTGGATCCTTGTCCACACAAGCCATCGTGAGTCAGCTCCAGAGCGCGTGAGCGGCCGACACCCGCGTGAAACCTTGGTGGTGCGCGACGGCGACAACGTCCTCGTCAGCGTCGATGTGGGCAGGGGCTCGGCGCTCGCCGTGCCCTTCAACAAGGCAGAGCTCGGCTGCCCGGAGACCACGCTCGTCGTGCGGCTCGCGGCCAGCTCGACGCCGTGCGCCCGATGCGTCGACGACAGCCTCGCCAGGGCGGCTCAGGAGCTCGGCGGGCTCGACGCGGAGAGCGTCTTCCGCGCGGTCCGCGCCGCGATCGCCGGCTGCGCCGAGCGCGCGCACGGCGAGCGGCCCGGCGGCTCGACGGGCGGCGGACCTCCGCCCGAGAGCGCGGGGCCGCGGTCGTGCGGCGCGCTCCGCCTGGCGCCGGCCAACGCGCCTCACGTGCCCGCGGGGAGCGCGCTCCCTTCGGACAGCGATATCGATGTCATCCTGATCATCTGAGTCAGGCCCCGCCGGGAGACGGCGAGTCGGCTCAACGCGGCTCGGGATGGGCCCATCGCCGATCGCGCGCTCGCAAGGGGGTAGTGGTCAAATTGGAACATGAAGGCGGGAAGGTAGGAAGAAGAGATCAATGATCTTGCCATCTTCCCATCTTCCCGCCTTCATGTGGGCTCTCTCTGGGCAAAGTTGACCACGACCCGATGCCGGGGTGCGTCGCGGCCCCGGGGCTCCGAAATTTGGCCCTCCCGCCCCCGGCGTGCGAACCGAGGGATCGGAGACCTCTGCAAGGATGACCAGCCCTCGCTCCCACGCCGAGCTCGTGACGCTGCGCAAGCTCGCGCAGGACCTCGCCGCCCAGCGCAAGGAGCGCATGTCGAGCGTGCACCTCCTCGCGGCCATCGCCATGAGCGGAGGCCCGGCCGCGGACCTGCTCCGCGATCGGCGGCTCGACGACGAGGCCCTGCTCAAGGCGACCCGATCGGTCGACGACGAGGGGCCCGACCCGATCGGCCGGGCGATGGGGGGCGCGCGCGACGTCGCGAAGCGCGCGACGGCGAAGGAGCCCGCGGCGCTCCACCTGCTGCTCGCGCTGCTGTCCGACCGCAGCTCGGCCGCGCACCGGGCGCTCACGCAGTCGGGGGTCGACCTCGCGCGGCTGCGGACCTCCGCGCTCCAGATCGCGCTCGGCGTCGTGCAGGCGCGGCGGACGCCCGTGCGGGGGATCCACGACGGCGGCGCGCCGGAGAAGCCGGCCGCGCCGGCCAAGGCGTCGCCGGCGCGCCGCGCCCGCGGCGAGGGCGAAGGGCCGGAGCGCACGTCGCGCATGCCGGCCGAGCTGCGGCCGGCCAGGGGCGCCGGCGTCACCGTGCCGGAGCTGCGGCCGTCGAAGAGCGCCGGCGTCACCGTGCCGGAGCTGCGGCCGTCGAAGAGCGCCGGCGCGCCGGAGCCGCGGTCGTCGAAGGGCGCCGGCCCGGGCGTCACCGTGCCGCTGTTCCCGCCGCCACGCCCCCGGCCCATCGCGGCCCCGGGCGCTGGCGAGGCGCCCCTCCCCGCCGAGCCGGCCGCGGCCCTCGCGCCCGCGCCCCGGCGCTCCCTCCTGGCGGACGACGCGCTGGCCTCGCCCGCCGTCGTCCCGGCCGTCTCACCCGCGGGGCGGCCGGTCGCGGCGCTCTCGGCCGCCGCGAGCGCCGTCGCGGCGCGCTTCACCCTCGACCGTGGGCGCTTTCCGGCCCTCGCCTCGCTCGGCCACAACCTCTCGCTCGCGGCGGCGCAGGGGGAGCTCGAGCCGATCGTCGGGCGCGAGCGCGAGATCGAGCAGGCGCTCGACGTGCTGGCCAAGCGCAGCGCGAACAACCCTTGCCTCCTCGGCCCGGCGGGCGTGGGGAAGACCTCGGTGGCGCGCGGCATCGCGCACCGGCTCGCGTTCGAGGAGCGGGAGCCGCGCATCGTCGTCGAGCTCGTGCCCTCGGAGCTGCTCGCCGGCACGGGCGCGCGCGGCGCGCTGAGCGAGCGCCTGTCCACGCTGCGGGCGGAGCTCCGCGAGGCGGGCGGGCGGGTGATCCTGTTCATCGACGGCATGTCGGAGCTGTTCGGCAGCGGCGCGCTCGACGAGGCGATGGCCGAGCTCAAGCTCGCGCTCGCCCGCAGCGAGCTCACGCTGATCGGCACCGCCACGCCCGAGGAGTACCGGAAGAGCATCGAGGTCGACCCGGCGCTCGCGCGGCGCTTCACGATCGTCGAGATCGACGAGCCCGAGGAGGACGAGGCGTTCCTGCTGCTCCAGAGCGTCGCGGTGGGGCTCGGCGCGCACCACGGGCTCGCGTTCACCGACGAGGCGCTGGCCTCGGCCGTCGCCTGGTCGGTGCGCTACCTGCCGGGGCGCGCGCTGCCCGACAAGGCGCTCTCGATCCTCGACCTCGCGGGCGCGCGCACCCGCCGGCGCGCGCAGGCGCCCGCGAGCGCCCGCGCCCAGCTCCGCGAGCCCGCGCGGCAGGTGGGGCCCGCCGAGGTCGCCGAGGTGGTCGCCGAGCTCGCCGATCTCCCGGTCGAGCGGCTGCTCGAGACCGACCGCGAGCGGATGCTCGCGCTGGAGACGCTGCTCGCCGACCGGGTCGTGGGCCACGGCGAGGTGCTCGCGCGCATCGCCCGGGTGCTGCGCCGGAACGCGGCCGGCCTGCGCGCGCGCCGCCCGATCGGGTCGTTCCTCTTGCTCGGCCCGACCGGCGTGGGCAAGACGGAGACGGCGAAGGCGATCGCCGAGGCGCTGTTCCACTCGCCGGACGCCATGACGCGGCTGGATTTCTCCGAGTACGCCGAGTCGCACGCGGTCGCGCGCCTGGTCGGCGCGCCGCCGGGCTACGTCGGCCACGAGGCGGGCGGCCAGCTCACCGAGGCGGTGCGGCGGCGGCCGTACCAGGTGGTGCTGCTCGACGAGATCGAGAAGGCGCACCGCGACGTGCTCGAGGCGTTCCTTCAGGTCTTCGACGAGGGCCGCATGACCGACGGCCGCGGCCGTCGGGTCGACTTCACGAACACGGTCCTCGTGATGACCTCGAACCTCGGCGCGGCGGAGGCCGGCGCGCTCCGCTCCGAGCGCTCCGTCGGCTTCGCGCGCGCCTCCGCGGCCGTGACGCCCGAGCGCCTCGGCGAGGCGATGCTCGCCGCGGCCCGCGCCACGCTCCCGCCCGAGCTCTACAACCGCATCGACGAGGTCCTCAGCTTCGCGCCGCTCACGCGGGCGGACGTCGCCGAGATCACGCGCCGCCTGCTGGGCGGCCTGGAGCGCGAGCTCGAGGCGCGCGGCGTGGAGCTCGAGGTCGAGCCGGAGGCGATCGACGCGCTGCTCGACGCCGGCGGGTTCGATCCCGAGCTCGGCGCCCGGCCGATGAAGCGCACGATCGCGCGGCTCATCGAGGCGCCGCTCGCGGAGCTGATCCTGCGCGGCCAGCTGGAGGAGGGGTCCGCGGCGCTCGTCGGCGTCGAGCAGGGCGAGGTCGTGGTGGACGCGATCGCGCGGGCCGGCGAGCGGCGTTATGCCGCGTGCTCGAGCTGAAGGAGGCGTCGCGCCACGCGCTCCCGCGAAGGCGTGGCGTTATGCCGCGTGCTCCAGCTGGAGGCCGAGGGCCCTCGGGTCGAAGTACGCCTTGAACCGCGTGATGGCGCCGGCGGGGTGCTCGATGACGCTCACGCCCTCGTACGAGAACACCACCCCGTTCGCGAGCGTCCCGTGGCTCTTCCACTCGAGGACGGAGGACTTGTCGGACTCGACGACGCACCGGAAATCGGACTGCACCTCGCCGAAGGTGTGGCGGTAGCCGCGCCAGAAGTCGCGGGCGCCGTCCGGGCCGCGGAGCGGGCGCGTGATGGTCACGTTGCTGAGCTCGGCGTTGGGCGCGAACAGCCGCGCCATGGGCTCGACGTCGCCGCGCTCCTCGATCCGGCGCAGGGCTTCGATGAACTCGTTCGCCTTGGACATGATGCCTCCTGCAGCGCGGGCGCCTGCAAGGGGCGGGCCTCGGCCCCTCCGACTACGGCGGTCCCGCCTCGATCGCCCGCCTGTACCGCTCGCGCCGGTGCGGCTCGCGCAGGATCTCGTAGGCCTCGTCGAGCACCTCGATGACGAGCCGCACGTCGTCGAGCAGGTCCACGGTCGCGGCCGTGAGCAGGGTGGACGGCTCGAACGCCTTCCTGAGCGCGAGGTACGCGCGGCGGATCTCGTAGTTCGTCGCGTCGCGCGGGATGCCCAGGATCGAGAAATAGTCCCCGTCCTCCACCAGCGCGAGCCGCGCCCGGACGCGCTGCCGGATCGCCTCCTCGTCGAGCGGATCCTCGACCGGCGGGGGCGGCGCCTCGGTGATCGACGGCGGGATGAGGACGTCGAGCACCTCCAGGCAGACGAGCGCGTAGATGACGCTCGCGTTCTCGGGCTCCGCCGCGCCCACGAGCTCGCCGACGCTCCTGCCGCGCGCGGTGCGCACGAGCTCCTCCTCCTCGCGCGGGAGCGCGCACTCGCCGAGCAGGTTGCGCCGGACCCCGTCGTCGAGGCGCGCGCCGGGGCCGCCGAGGCGGCGCAGAGCCACCTCGGGGGCGATCACACGGCGGATCGTCTCCACGAAGACCTCGGCGCCGGTCGCGCCGCCGAAGACGTTCGGCTCGGCCTTGAGCCGGCCCGGCGGCTCGGCCTCCAGATCGCACGTGCCGGCCTCGATGAGCACGACGTGGCCGATGACCCACTCGGCGTGCGCGCGCAGGACCGGCCAGAGGTCGTCCTGGCCGAGGTGGCCGTGCGCGATGAGCGCCGCGCCGGCGTGCCGGCCCGACGCGGGGAGCTTGCCCGCGAGCCGCATCGCGACCTCGCGCTCCATGTCGCCCCGCCCGACGAGGAAGGCGAGCAGCGTCTCCTCCGGGATGCTCGAGCCGGCCGTGACGAGATCGCCCTCGTGCAGGACGATGCGCCGCGCGCCCTCCTCGGTCGTGATCGCGAGAGAGCCGGAAGAGCGGCTGCCCACCGCGCGGGCGAGCGCGCGCGGCGCGTCGCCCGGGCCGAGCACCGTGGTCGAGGAGGCGCCGCTGGAGATCGGCGCCTCGTCGTCGAGCTGCGGCGGCGGAGCGTGACCGAGCGCGCCCGTGCTGACCGTGGCGGGCGCGGAGGGCACCGCCGGCATGGGGGGCATGGGCGGCGCCGGCCCACGGAAGGCTGCGCCGGAGATCGCCATGGACGACGGCGCAGACAGCGGCATGCGGCCGAACGAGCCCGGCGCGGCGGGCGAGATCGGCGGGAGGAGACCGCGCCCGAGCGTGCCCGCGTTCACCGTGGCCGGCCCGCCGGCGGGCACCGGGGCGCGCCCCGCGGCGGCGGAGCGGACCGGCGCGGGCCCAGGCGGCAGCGGCTCGGGCTCGGCCCCGCCGCCCCCCGGCGGCAGCAGCGCGGTCCTCACCTCGACCGAAGGCGGCGACAGGAACGCGACGCCCGGCGCGGGCTGCGGAGACGGCGGAAAGCCGGGCGCGCGCGGGTCGCGGGCGCCGCGCGACCGGGTCGGCGGCGGCTCGGTGTAGCGCTGGCGGCGGCTCGGCTCGATCCGACCCGACGGGGCGCGCACCCAGTCGAGGTCCTCGCCGCGCGGGGGGCCCGGCTGCGCGCGGTCCCACGCGGGCTCCTCGCGCGGCGCGGGGGAGGGCGATCGCTCCCACGCGGCCTCGGCGCGCGGCGGCGGCGACCCGAAGCCGTGGGGCCGGCCCGCGTCGCGCGGGGTCGGCGGCGCGGCGTCGCGCCCGCCGCTCCGGCGCGCGGGGGCGCCGTGATCGCGCTCCTCCCTGCCGAGCAGGTGCCCCTCCCGGTCGATCGAGAACGCCGCGAGCTCGGGCCCGGCGCGCTTCGTCGCGTACGCCGCGTCGAGCGACGCATCACCGTGGAGCTCGTCGTCGTGCTCGTCCTCGCCCGGCTCGGCGAGCTCGGCGAGGAGGTCGCCCGGCCCGGTGGTCTCGGCGCGCGTGGCCGGCGGGTGCGGAGCGGCCGCGGCGCCGTACGGGTCGGAGCTGGCCCGCGGCTGCGAGCCCGAGCCGGCGGGCAGCGGCGCCTGGCCCGCGCTCGCGCCGGTGCGCGGCTCGTCTTCCTCCGGATCGAGCGGCTCGTCGAGGGCCGAGAGCAGCTCCGGCGACAGCATCAGGTCGACGTCCTCCTCGGCCGCCGGGATGCTCGACGGGCGCGCCTTCGCCGTGACCCGCTGCTCGGCGGCGACGAGGATCTCCTCGAGCTCCGGGCTGATCCGC
Organism: Sorangium sp. So ce1014; assembly: GCF_051521505.1. Taxonomy (NCBI): domain Bacteria; kingdom Pseudomonadati; phylum Myxococcota; order Polyangiales; family Polyangiaceae; genus Sorangium; species Sorangium sp. So ce1014. The sequence goes on along the minus strand of NZ_CP150356.1, from coordinate 11,528,293 downwards.
GCCGGCAGGAGCCGCGGACCGACCTCCGCGCCGTCCTCCGGCGGCGGCAGCACCGAGCCGACGTCGAGCCGGTCGAGATCGCTGGAGAAGTCCGGGTTCGACGGGACCTCGTTGTCGAATGCGCCCGGGTAGCCCGCCGGCAGGCGCGCCGCGGCGGTCGGGTCCCCGCGGAAGCGCCCCGGCTCCGCGACCGCGCTCACGTGCGCGGCGAGCTCGGCGATGTCGACCGGGCGCTCGAAGACCTGCCCGAACAGCTGCGGATCGAGCTCCGCCGAGCGGACCGGATCGCCCACGAGGAGCACGGACGCGGCGACGCCGCCCGCCCGGAGGTAGAGCCGCTCGAGCGCCTCGATGGTGCCGGGCTCGTCGATGTCGACGATCACCACGCGCGGCGCGTCGCTCGCGAGGCGCGCCTCGAGCTCGTCGATCGGCGCCGCGATCACCTCGAAGCCCCGGCCCCGCAGCGCCGCGCCGATCGCCGCGCCCTCCGCCGAGCCGTCGGCCACGAGGATGGCGCCCGCGCGCAGGCGCGCCTGCACGGCTTCGTGGTCGTCGCGGAGCTCGGACACGGCGGTCATCTCGTGGCGGAGGCCCAGCGGAGCAGCACTCAGGCCCCCCGGTTCGCCTGGACTGTCGGCGGTCGCAGGCGGGCTGTCAAACGGGTTCGCGGCCGCTCGGGTGTTCCCGCCCGCGCGGCGGCTCTCCCGCCGCAGGGCGCGCAGCGTGGTAGACCTCGGCACATGGTGCTCGGCGCTGCCCCCAACGAGATCGCCCTGGCGGCCTTCCTGCTCATCGTGGTGCTGCTCGCCCCGAAGATCGGCCGCATCGGCGAGGCCATCGGCGGGCTGTTCGAGCGGAACGCGCCCGCGGCGGACGGAGGCGCGCCCGAGGACAGCGCGGAGCCGCCGGAAGAGCGCCAGGAAAGCTGAGCGCGCCCCCTCGCCGGCGGCCCCCGCCGGCGCTTGCGTTCTGTTTTGTTGGAATTCATAGTTTTTCGATGGCTGTGCACGAGCCGGCTCCACCGCGGCCGCCGCGGCGCGCGGAGATCGCGGCGCGGATCCCGCGCGGGTACTCCCCGGCGCTCCACCTCGCGGCCCCCACGGCGCTCGGCGCCCTCGCGCTCGCGGCGGCGGTGCGGCTCGTCGACGCGGTGGAGGCCGTCGAGCTCCTCGCGGTTCCGGCGACGCTGCTGCTCGCCTTCGCCTTCGAGTGGTGGGCGCACAGGTCGGTGCTGCACCGGCGGGCGCCGCTGCTCGGCGGGCTGTGCGAGCGGCACGAGCGCGAGCACCACCTCGCCTTCACCGCCGACGACATGGCGCTGCGGAGCGCCCGCGAGCTCTGGCTCGTGCTGATGCCGCCCTACTCGGCGCTCCTGGTCCTCGCCCTGCTGCTGCCGCTCGCCGCGGGGGCGGGCCTCGTGTTCTCGCGGGACGCGGCGCTGCTCGGGCTCGCGACGGCGATGGCGTTCTTCGTCAGCTACGAGTGGATGCACCTCGCGTATCACCTGCCGCCGGACAGCCCGGTGCACCGCGTCCCGGGGCTCGCGCGGCTCCGCGAGCACCACCGGCGGCACCACGACCCGCGGCTCATGAAGCGCTGGAATTTCAACGTGACCGTGCCCTTGTTCGACGTCGTCCACGGGACGCGCTGGTCGCCGCGGCCGCGCAGCGGAGCGTAGCCGCCGCGCACGGGAGCGTGGCCGCCGCGCACCGGGGCGCCCGCGGCACCCGTGTGCTAACGGGTCGCGCGTGCAGACGCGGACCAGAGACGGCCTCGTCCTCCTGCTCGCCGGGGTCCTGCTCGGCGGCGGGCTCGCCTGGCTCGTCGGCCGGCGGCAGGAGAGCCCCCCCGCCGCGCCCCGCGCGCTCGACGCCGTACCGGCGGGCGCGCTGCTCGTCGCGACGCTCGATCTGCCGGCGCTGCGCGCCTCGCCCGCGTTCGCCTCGTTCCTGCGCGAGGAGCGCGAGATCCCGGGGCTCGGCAAGGTGCGCGACGTGTGCGGCTTCGACCCGATGGCCGGGCTCACGGAGGTCGCCATCGCCATCCCGGCGGCGGGCGATCCCGGCGACTTCGGGCTCGTCGCGGCCGGCGCCGTGCAGGACGAGGCGCTGCTCGCGTGCGCCTCGAAGGTGATCGAGGCCCGCGGCGGGCAGCCCGTCGTCGCCGCGCTCGGCAGCTTCCGCGCGGTGCGGGACGCGAGCGCCGAGGGCCGCGGCGAGATCGCCGTGCGCCCCGGCGGGCCGATCCTGCTCGGCGGCGGCGCGTACCTGCGCGCCATGGTCGACGCGGCCGACGGGCGCGCGGCGGCCGTCGGCGCGAGCGCCGCGCACGACGCCATCGCCCGCGCGGTGGGCGAGGGCGCGGCGCGCGTCACCGTGGTCCTCACGCCCGAGCAGCGCGCCGAGCTCGGGCGCGAGCTCGCGCTGAGCGGCGCCGGCCGGTCGCCCGCGGCGTCGATCGTCTCCGGCGGCGCCACCGTCGCGCTCGGCCCCGAGATCGCCGTCCACGGCGCCGTCCTCTGCGACGCCGAGGCCCCCTGCGCCGAGCTCGGCGCACAGCTGAGCGCCGCCCGCGACGCGCGCGCGGAGGACCTCGCGACGCGGCTCCTCGGCCTCGGGGGCGTGCTCGAGCGCATCGCGATCGCCGCCGAGGGCAAGGCGCTCCACGCCCGCGTCAGGCTGTCGGCCGAGGAGGCCGGCGCCCTCGTCGACCGGCTCGCCTCGCTGCGCGGCCTGCGCCAGCCGTCGCTCTCGCCCAGGGAGCCGCCCGCGCCGCAGCCGCCCGCGCTCGAGGGCAGCGCGCCGCCGCGCGGAGACGCCGCCGCGCCGCCGCCCGACGCGATCCTCACGCCGCGGCAGCGGACGGGGCCGGACGACGGCGGCGCGCGGTAGCGCCGGCGGCGCGTGAGCAGGTACACCCGGGTCGCAGCCGCAGCGACCACCGCGCCGCGCCGCGGCGGGACGATTCCGTGGTCTGCCTGACGAGCGAGCCGCCCCGTCGGCGGAGCCGCGCGGCGCCGCCGAACGCGGGCCCCACGCCCTGTCCCGAACTCCTGTACGCTGAGCTTCGCCTTCGGACGGGATCGGCGCTCCGGTCCATCCCGCCGCGCAGCAGGTGGGTGGGGGCTTATCGCATGCAGCTGGTCGGGATCTCCGCCTCGGTGGTCGTCGGGACCCTCGTAGTGATCGCCCTCTGGGCGGTCCGCCGGCGGCTCCTCGCCCGCGAGCGCGAGCTCGATCGCAAGGCCGAGGAGCTCGCGGTGAGCCGCGCCGCGGAGCTGCGGCTCGGCGAGGAGCTCGTCGAGGCGCGGCGGGCCGAGGAGGAGGCGCGCAGGGCGCGGGCGGAGGCCGAGGCGGCGAGCCGGGCGAAGAGCGCGTTCCTCGCCAACATGAGCCACGAGCTCAGGACGCCGCTCAACTCGATCCTCGGCTTCGCGCAGCTCATGGAGCGCGACCTCTCGCTCGGCGACCGGCACCGCGAGAACCTCGCGGTCATCTGCAAGAGCGGCGAGCACCTGCTCGGCCTCGTGAACGACATCCTCGAGATGGCGAAGATCGAGGCCGGCCGGATGACGCTCGCCGACGCCGACTTCGACCTCCACGCCATGCTCTCGGGGCTCTCGGAGATGTTCGCTGTCGAGGCGCAGAAGCGAGGGCTCACGCTCACCGTGGAGCGCGAGCAGGACGTGCCGCAGCACGTCCACGGCGACGAGGGGAAGCTCCGGCAGGTGCTCATCAACCTGCTCGGCAACGCGCTCAAGTTCACGCCCCGGGGCTCGGTGACGCTGCGCGCGTGGGCGAGGCGCGGGACCGGCGCGCCCGACGGCGCGGCGGCGGCGCCGACGCGGGTGTCGTTCGAGGTGATCGACACCGGCCGGGGCATGGCCAGGGAGGAGATCGAGGAGCTCTTCGAGGCGTTCGCGCAGACCGCGGCCGGGCGGCGGTCCGGCGAGGGCACCGGCCTCGGCCTGCACATCAGCCGGCGCATCGTGCGGGTGATGGGGGGCGACATGCAGGTCGAGAGCCAGCTCGGCCGCGGGACGACGCTCCGCTTCGACGTGCGCCTCACGCTGGCCGACGAGGGCGACGCGCGATCCGGCGGCGCGGCGCGCCGCCCGCCGGCGCGGCGGGTCGTGGGGCTCTCGCCGGGCCAGCCGAGGTACCGCGTGCTCGTGGTCGACGACCGGTGGGACGTGCGCCACTGCCTGCTGAAGCTGCTCGACTCGGTGGGCGTCGAGGTGCGCAGCGCGACAAACGGGCTCGGCGCCGTGGCCCAGTGGGAGACGTGGGCGCCGCACCTCGTCCTGCTCGACCTCCGCATGCCGCTGCTCGACGGCTACGAGACGGCGACCCGCATCAAGTCGAGCCCGCGGGGGCGGGAGACGGTCGTCGTCGCGATGACCGCGAGCGCGTTCGAGCAGAACCGGTCGCTCGCGGCGGAGGCCGGGTGCGACGATTTCCTGAGCAAGCCGTTCCGCGACGCGGACATCTTCGACCTCCTGACGAAGCACCTCGGGGCCCGCTTCGACCACGAGGATCGCCCCGCGGAGCGGCGGCCCGCGCCCGCGGCGCCGGCGGTCGACCTCGCGCGCGCGGCGGCCGGGCTGCCCGCGTCGCTGCGCAAGGACCTCCGGCGGGCGGCGACGCGGCTCGACGCCAAGGCCGTCCAGGCGGCCATCGACCGGTTCCGGCCGGAGGACGCCGAGCTCGCGGGGGCGGTGGCCGAGCTCGCGCGGGGGTATCGCTTCGACAGCATCTTGGCGCTATCGAGCGCTGACGAGGAGGAGCCGTCATGACGGACACCGACGCAAAGCCAGCACCTCGCGGGACGGCCTCGGGCGCGCGGCCGGAGCGCCCCAGGGACGAGCCCGCCAACATCCTGATCGTGGACGACATGCCGGCGAACCTGTCGCTCCTGACCTCGATGCTGACGGCGCAGGGGTACGAGGTGCGGGCGGCGATCAGCGGCGCGATGGCGCTGATGTCGGCGGCGGCGGCGCCGCCGGACCTCATCCTGCTCGACGTGAGCATGCCCCACATGGACGGCTACGAGGTGTGCCGGCGGCTGAAGGGGGACGCTCGGACGGCGGACATCCCGGTCATCTTCCTGAGCGCGATGACCGGCATCGGCGACAAGGTGATGGCGTTCGACGCGGGCGGCGTCGATTACGTGACGAAGCCGTTCGAGCTGCGCGAGGTGCTGGCGCGGGTGGGGACGCAGCTGCTCCTGCACCGGCAGCGCCGGGAGCTCGATCGGCAGCGCAAGGAGCTCGAGGACCGCTACGCGCAGGTCCGCCAGATGCACGCGGCGCTGCGCGGGTACCTCTCCGACAGGGCGTGGGAGAGCATCGAGGAGAGCGTGTCGTCGAACCGGCCGAGCGCGCCGGCGCGCGAGGTGCTGACGGTGCTTGTCAGCGACATCGAGGAGTTCGTGCGGCTCTCGGAGCAGGAGGATCCGGGGCCGCTGCTCGCGGATCTCAGCCTGTACATGGCGACGGTGGCGCAGGTCGTCTACGACCACAAGGGCGAGGTCGACAAGTACGTGGGCGACGGCATGCTCGCGTTCTTCCGGAGCGCGCCCGACGCGCTCGCGGCGGCGCAGCGGATCCAGCGGAGCATCGCGGCCTTCAACGAACACCAGCGCTCGCAGGGCCGGCCCGCCTTCCCGACGCGGCTCGGGCTCTCGACAGGGCCAGTCCTCCTGGCGAGCATCGGGTCGAGCGGCAGGCGGGAGTTCACGATCATCGGCGATCGCGTGAACACCGCGTTTCGGATTCAGGCCCACGCGAAGTCCGGTGGCCTGCTGATGGATGAGGCGACGTTCGCCGCGGCCGGGAGCCCGGCAGGGGCGACGCCCGCGCTGGTGCGGATCCGGGGCAAGCAGGGAGAGGAGAAGCTCTATGCCATGGCGCCGGAGGCGTTCCTGGTGAGCGCAGACACGGCGCGAACCGACGGCGGCGGGGCCTGAGGGCTCACGCTCGCTGGAGGCAGCAAAGAGGCCGGCTCTTCAAGGGTGTTTCGAGCGTGACCGGGTTGCGCCGCCCCCGCCGGGCCACGCGAGATCGAGCCCGTGGATCGGGGGATCTGTCGAAATCGTTCGTTCTTGAACCACGCGACGCGCTCGTGCAATAGTCGCCGCGGAGGACAGGACGAACATGAAGCTTCGACATTGTATTACCTTGCTGGGCCTGCTCGTGACATCGGGAGTGGGCGCAGCCGCGTGCTCGGATGATGACGGCGGCACGACAGGCGCGTCGACCTCGACCGGCACCGGTACCGGCACCGGTACCGGCACGGGCGGCGGCGGCGGCGGCGCGACCACCGGCACGGGCGGCGACGGCGGCGGCGCGACCACCGGCACGGGCGGCGCGGGCGCGGGCGGCGGCGGCGACTCGGCCTGTGCCGAGGGGTCGCTGCTCTGCGACGACTTCGAGTCGTACGAGGCCCAGGGCGCGCCCGGCGGCAAGTGGGAGGTCTACACGGCCATGGATGGCTCCGCCGTCTCGGTCGACACGGCCATGGCGTACAGCGGCACCAAGTCGATCAAGGTGACCACGCCCGCGAGCTCGGGAGACAACAACTACAAGTCCGCCATGATCCAGTTCAAGGACGCGGCCGCCTTGCCCGTCGAGGGGAACGTCATCCACGGCCGCATGATGTACTTGCTCGAGTCGGCGCCGGCCACGGATGTGCACTGGACCCTTGTTGACGGCGCGGGCGTCGTTCCGGACAGCGACTTCGAGGGGATGCCCTACTCGGCCACGTACCGCTATGGCGGCCAGCATCCGATCGATGGCGGCAGCCAGCTCATGGCGAACTACGATACGCCCGGGCAATGGAGCACTCCGCCGACGGCGCCGGCGACGGACTGCTGGCATCACGCCGAGGGGAAGGTGGTCCCGGTCGGCCAGTGGACGTGCGTCGAGTTCAGCTTCGACGGGCCGAACAACGAGATGCGCTTCTGGCTGAACAGCGCGGAGATCGCCGAGCTCAAGATGTCCGGGACCGGCCAGGGCTGCGCCAACGGGGTGGAGAACTTCGAGTGGACCGCGCCGGAGTTCACCAGCATCGGCTTCGGCTGGGAGTCCTATCAGCCCGACGAGCCCCGCACGATGTGGATCGATGACGTCGTGCTCGACACAAAGCCCATCGGCTGCCCGCCCGCGAAGTGAGCTCACGCCGCTGAGCTCGCCAGAGGCGCGGAGGTGGACTCCGCGCCTCGTTCATTTCAGCTCCGGGGCCCGAGCCGGGAGGGGCTCCCCGGGCCTGCGGCCTGCGCGGAGCGTGGGGACGAATCGGGACGGGTGCTCGCGGCGGCGGACGATTGTCGGGCTCGCCGGTTGATCGCTCGCCGGGTCCGCTCTACGAGACGGCGGTGGTTCAACGCCTCACAAACATGGAGGTCTCCGCTGTGATGAAACCGGCCTATCCCCTCTCGCTGCTCGCCTCGTTCGTCCTGGTCGTTGCCGCCTGCGGCGGCGCGCCCGAGCCGGCCCCCGCGGTCCCCGACGTGCCCGCCCAGCCGACGCAGCCCGCGCCCGAGACGCCCGCTGCGCCGGCGCCGGCGCCGGAGGCCGCGGCCAGCCCCCCGCAGGGCGACAGCGCCGCGCCCGCGCCGCCCGTGACCATCGAGGTGCCCATCGAGGCGCGGACCAAGTCGAAGCTGAAGGGCTCCGCGACCTTCACCGAGGTCGAGGGCGGCGTGAAGGTCGCCATCCAGGTCGCGGGCGCTCCCAAGGGCAAGATCGCCGTGCACGTGCACGAGACCGGCGACTGCAGCGCGCCGGACGCGAAGAGCGCGGGCGCGCACTACAACCCCGATAACCACCCGCACGGCCTCCCCGACGCCTCGGCTCGGCACCTCGGCGATCTCGGCAATATCGAGGTCAAGCCCGATGGGACCGGCACCCACGAGATCGTCGCCCAGGGCGCCAGTCTCAAGCAGGGCGCCCCGAACACCTTCCTCGGCCGCGCCATCATCGTCCACGAGAAGCAGGACGACGGCAGCCAGCCCTCCGGCAACGCCGGAGGGCGCATCGGCTGCGGCGTCATCGCGCAGAGCAAGTGACGCGGGCCGCCGCGCTGCGCCCGTGACACGTTGAATCCATCCTCCGGCGGCACTCCGCGCCTCGGAGCACCTCCCCGGCAGCACGGGAGTCGCGCATTCCCGTGTCACCGAGCCCATTCCCGTGTCACCGAGGAGGAGCGCTGACCAGGTTCCCTTGTCCCCGCGGGGCCGAGCCGGGAGCCGGGAGGCTCCTGCCGCTCACGAGCAGCACGGCGACGATCACCGCCGCCACCGCCGCCAGGACGAAGGGCGCCCGGGGAGGCGAGCGCAGCCGCCGCTCCCATGACGCCGAGGAGTCCCTGTCGGGCAAGCCCGGGTCGGCGAGCGCCCTCTCGGGGGCCTCCTCGACCCGCGGCCCGGCCGGTGCGGTGCCCCCCTCCCCCCGCGCCACGGGACCGGCCTCCGCCGGCACGCCCGGCCCCTCCGGCACCGCGGCGGCCTCGCCCGGCCCCGCGGGACCGGCCGCCGGCACGCACGGCCCCTCCGGCACCGCGGCGGCCTCGCCCGGCCCCGCGGGACCGGCCGCCGGCGCGCACGGCCTGTCCCGCACGGTGACGACCTCGCTCGGCTCCCCAGGCTCGACCTCCGCGCCTGGAGCCGAGGGCGGCGGGACCGAGAGCGAGTCGCGCAGGCCCCCGTGGAGCATGCGCTCGATGCGCTCGACGAGCGGCTGGGCAGCGGGCGGCGCGAACGGGCGGAGCGCCAGCACGAGCTCCGCCAGGTCGGGCCAGCGCCTGTCGCGGTCCCTCTCGAGACACCGCATGATGATCGGATCGATCTCCGGCGTGAGCCCGCGGCGGACCTTCGACGGCAGCGGCGGCACGAACTGGCCGCCGAGCACGAGCGAGACCGTCTGGACCGAGCGGGCGTGCATCGGATACCGGCCCGTGAGCAGGACGTACAGCAGCGAGCCGACCGCCCAGATGTCCGCGCGCGCGTCGACGTCGCGCTCGCCGCGCATCTGCTCGGGAGGCATGTAGTGCGGCGTCCCGAGCATCTGGCCCGTGCTCGTCCGCATCTCGGCGACCCCCAGCCACGCCGCCTCCGATACCTTGGAGATCCCGAAGTCGAGCACCTTGATGCACGGCGTGCCCTCGCGGGTGTGCGTCAAGAAGAGGTTGGCCGGCTTCACGTCGCGGTGCACGAGCCCCATCGCGTGGGCCTCCGCGAGCGCGTCGCAGGCCTGGATCACGTAGAGCGTCGCCTCCTCGATCGGCAGCGGGCCCCGCTTCTTGCGGAGGACCCGGAGATCGCGGCCGTCGAGGAACTCCATCACCAGGAAGGGCAGCCCGCCCTCGAGCCGCCCGACGTCGTGCACCTTGACCGCATGCTCGCTCTTGAGCCGCGCCGCGATCCGCGCCTCCCGGAGGAAACGCCCGCACATCTCCGGGTCGGCGGCGGTGGCCGGCAACAGCAGCTTGATCGCCCGGAGCTCACCGAGATCCATGTGGGTCGCGGCGACCACCGCGCCCATCGCCCCCTTGTCGAGCAGGCGATCCACGCGGTACTTGCCAGCGATCAGGGTGCCGACCTCCAGCCCTTGGATCTCTTCCAGGCCGCGCATGTCCGAAGCCTCCGACCGAGAGCGCCGCGCCGCAATGCCCACCCTGCCGCAATGGCCGGCTCAGCCGCCTCCCTGCCCCCCGCTCGCCCTCTTCATCGCGATCGTCCGCCGCGCGCCGCCCGACTCGACCGTGAGCTCGACCGCGGCGTTCTCCTGCACGTTCAGCAGCCCATAACGCAATGCGTCAAAGTTGGCGAGCGGCCGGCCGTTGACGGCGACCACCACGTCGCCGACGCGGACGCCGGCGGAGGCGGCGGGGCTGCTGTCGTCCACGGCCACCACCACGGCGTCGCCGCTCGTCTTCAGCTCGCCTTCGAGCAGGGGGAAGATGGGCGCCACCGTCAGCCCGAACGCGCCCACGGTGCGCCGGTAGCTCTGCACGGCCGCGTCGAAGCTCTCCTTGCGCATGCGGTAGCGCGCGACGGCCATCACGGCGCCGTCGCGCTCCTGGACGCGCGCGTCGACGCGCTCGGGGGTGGCGAACGCGCCGACCTGCTTCAGGTACCGGCTCGCCTCGGCCTCCGCCATGCCGGCCCGCCGCGCGCCGCCGCCGCGCGCCTGGAGGAAGCCATACGCCTGCGACCCCGCGAGCGCGGGCACGACGTGGCTGGCGAGCCGCGAGATGGCGTCGGCGCGCGCGGCCGACAGCGCCGCCTCCCGGGTCTCGCCGGCGCCCTCGCCGACCACGAAGATCGCGTCGCCCTCGGCGGCGAACGGCTGCTGCATCCAGGGAGGCATCTCGTCGGCCGGCGGCGCCGTGCGCCACCCCGCGCTCGCCGCGGGCGCCGTCCCCGCCCCGGCGGCGGGGCGCGGACGGCCCCAGCCGAGGTACGCGAAGCCCACGCTGAGGATCAGCAGCGCCGCCGCCGCCCCGACCGCCGCGAACGCCCACCGCGCGCCGGGGCCGCCGGCCGCCGAGACGGTCGCGACCCGCGCCCGCCGGCGCGCCGTCGCCCCCCCGGACGCCGGCGCCCCCGCCGCTGCCCCTGAAGCCGGCCCCCTCGACGCCGGCGCCCCCGCGGCCACCGCCGCCCCCGCGGCCGAGCGCATCGCCACCGCCGCCGGCGCGGGCGTCCTGGAGGGCGCGTGCGGCGGCTCCAGCGCGGCGCCTAGCCGCTTCAGCGCCGGCCGGAGCGGCAGGAACGAGAGCGGCGCGTTGCACCGCTTGCACGGCATGTACGGCTCCCGGTCCTCGAGCGCGGCCAGGGCGGCCTCCCTCACGTCGAGCAGCGTCTGCCGGGGCGCATTGCACCGCTCGCAGGCGCCGTCGACGAGCGCCGAGACCACGACCGCCCGCAGCGGGGGCGCCGCCGAGGCGAGGTGGTCGAGCAGCGCGACAGGACAGCCCTCGATCTGGATCGACGTCACCTCGTCGCCCAGCGCGCGGAGCGACAGCTCGAGCGCCCGCGCCCCCTCGGGCGTCACCCCCGCCCCCCCGGTGAGATCGAGGACCAGATCCCCCTCGATCCCGTCGAGCGCGCGCTTCCACCGGACGTGCGCGTCGAGCTTTCCGCGCACGCGGATGCGCGTCCCGCGCTCGTCCACCGTCTTCTCGATCGCCTCGTGCGTCCCGGCGTCGAGCCGCGCGAGCTCGTCGAGCGCGACCCGCACGTCCTCGGGCAGCTGGATCCCCGCGTGGCTGACCGCGAACGCGAAGTAGCTCTCGGCGTCGTCGTCGAACACCGCCGCCCCGCCGCAGCGCGGGCAGGGGCTCGCGGGCGGCTCGTGCGTCCTGACGAGGTGCGCGTCCCTGTCGCAGTCGAACAGCCGCTCGAACGTGGCGCCGCAGCGCTCGCACCGGTACGGACCGTAGAAGGACGCGACGCGCCCGTCGCCGAAAAAGCGGCGGATCATGCTGACCTGGTTGACGATCGGCTCGGTACAGCGGCCGATGTAGATCTCGGACGCGTTCAGCGAGACCTCGGCCAGCATCGCCATCCACTCGCGCACGCCGAACGACGTGACCCGCTGCACCCCGCCCAGATCGAAGAGCACGCGGCCCGAGATGCCCCGCGCGACGGCGAGCCCCTGGAGCTCCTCGGTCATCCGCCCCGACAGCGAGACGATCAGCAGGCTGCCCAGCCGGCGCTTTGTCACCGTGAGGGCCCGGGGCCCGTGCGCCCCCTCGGGCTCGGCCCCGGAGACGGCGTCCACGAGCGACGGCGACGGGTGCCTCCTCGAGCGCGGCGGCGGATCCAGGTCGTGCGCGGACCCGAGCCGCGACGCCGCGAAGAGCGGCGCCGACAGCTTCGTGGCGACCCCGCCGGGGCGCTCGGTGCTGAGCGCGCCCTGCGGCGCCGCGGCCACGACGTCCAGCTCGCCCGCGAACGAGTCGTCGTTCTGGATCGACTCCTGCTTCTGGACGATGTGCGAGAGGAGGTCCGCCTCCGAGGAGAGCGCGCCGCGCCACGCCTCCACCCGCTGGCCGAACAGCTCCGCCATGAACGACGACAGGGCCAGCGACGAGGTGGCGAGCCGCTCCTCCCGGGCGAAGGCCTCGAGGTCGATCTGGAGGTCCCGCGCGGTCGCGTACCGCTTCTCCCGGTCCCGCTCCAGGCACTTGAGCACGATCCGCTGGAGCTCCGGCGGGTAGTCGCTGCACACCTCGATCGGCGGCAGCACCGGGTCCTCGACGATCGCCCGCATCAGCTCGAACTCGGTGACGCCGCGCCGGAACAGCCGGCTGCCCGTCGACATCTCGTAGAGCAGGATGCCGACCGAGTAGATGTCGCTCCGGCGATCGAGCTGCTCGCTCGTGCACTGCTCGGGCGACATGTACGGGACCTTGCCCTTGAGCGCGCCGTCGCGCGTCTCGTTGACGCGGTTCGCCGCCTTGGCGATCCCGAAGTCGAGGATCTTCACGGCCCCGTCGTACGTGACGAACACGTTGTGCGGGGACACGTCGCGGTGGACGATGTCGAGCGGCCTGCCGTCGAAGCCGACCTTCTCGTGCGCGTAGTGGAGCCCGGCCGCGACGCCGGCCGCGATGGTGATCGCGTGCTCGAACGGCATCCGCCGGTTCGCCGACCGGAGCGACTTCTTGACCGTCCTGAGGTCCTCGCCGTGGAGGTACTCCATGGCGATCACCGGGACGCCGTCGACCTCCTCGATGTCGTACATCTGGACCAGGTTGGGGTGGTCCAGGGTGGCGGCGATGCGGGCCTCATCGAGGAACATCCGCACGAACTCGGGGCTGTCGATGAGGTGCGGGAGGATCCGTTTGACGACGCAGATCTTCTTCACGCCCGAGATGCCCGCGACGGAGGCCACCCAGATCTCGGCCATCCCGCCCATGCCGATCTTCTTGAGCAGGCGGTACCTGCCGAGCGCGACGGGGCGGCGCGACGCGGCGCTCAGGGGGCCGGCGGCGTGGCGCTCGCTCATGCGCTCGCCTCCGCCGTGCAGGCCGGCAGCGTCACTTCGGAAGGAGCGCGGCAGGCGATCATGGTGCTCATCGAGGGCCTTCGGCCTGGGACTTCGCGAAGCGGACGGTGCGGCGCTCACCGCGCGACTCGATCTGGAGGGCCATCGTACCATCGGCCGGGGTGCGCGCCCACGCGTCCGCCGCGGCCTTCCCGAACGCCTCGACCGAGTGGACCGGGCGCTCGTCGACCGCGAGCACGATGTCCCCCGCGGCGATCCCCGGCGCGGCGCCGCGCTGCGGGCGCGGAGCCGCGACGACGACGAGCTCGCCGGAGGTGCGCGCGCTCGCCTCGAGCTGGGGGAAGAAGCGCGCCACGGTGAGCCCCTGAAACGTGGCCGTCTGGCGGTAGCTCTCCGCGGCCGCGTCGAAGCTCCGCCGCGGCAGCCTGTAGCGCGCGAACGCGAGGACGCGGCCGCCTTCCCGCCGCACGACGGCGTCGACGCGCTCGGGCGTCGCGAACGACCCGACCTGGGCAAGGAAGCGCCGGGCGATGCGCTCGACGACCTCCGCGCGCTGCTCGGGCCGGGTCTCGGCCGGCGGGTGCACGGCCACGAGCTCGACAAGAGGTGAGCTCGCGAGCTCGGCGGCGAGGCCGGACGTGAGGCGCTCGATCGCGCTGCTGCGCGCCGCCGCGAGCGCGTCCGCGTCGCTGGCCGCCGGGCCGCCGCGGCCGACGACGAGGACGCTGTCGCCCTCGATGACGAACGGCCGCTCCACCCACGCGGGCGGGAGATCGTCGATGACAGACCAGCCCGCCCGCGCCCGGCCGCTCGCGGAGGGCGCCGGCGCGCGCGTGGCCATCGCGGGCGCCGCCGGGACCGCGGGCGCCTCCGAGGCCGCGGGCGCCGCGGCGGGCCCCGCCGGCGCCGCGGCGCCCGCGAGGGACGCGCGCGCCCCGGTGCGCCAGACCGCGAAGCCGGCGGCCACGAGCGCCACCCCGACGAGCAGCGCGACGAACGCCGCGCTGGCGCCCGCGCCGGGCTGCGGCGCCGCCGCGCTGTGAGCGGCCGGCTGCGGCGAGGCGCTCGACGGAGGCAGGGCCGGCGGCGGGGCCGAGGGCGGGCGGGCCGCGTGGGCGGCGAGCAGCGAGAGCAGCGAGCGGGAGCCGTCGAAGGCGAGCGGCGTGTTGCAGCGCTTGCAGGTGACGCGCGGATCCTGGCCGCCGCGGAGCAGGTCCGCGTGCTTGTCGACCTCGACGAGCGCCGTCCGGACCGCGCCGCAGGACGCGCAGCGGCCCTCGACGACCGCGGACTCGATCCGCGCGAGCTGCGGCCAGGAGGGGCTCGCCACGCGCTCGGCCAGCAGCGAGGGACAGCCCTCGATGCGGACCGCCTCGACGGCGCCCTCGAGCTTGTGGAGCGCCGACTCGAAGCGCGCCGCGCCGTCGGCGGTGACCCCGGGGACGCCGCTCAGGTCGAAGACGATCTGGCCCTCGAGGCCGTCGATGATGCGGCTCCAGCGGAGCGAGGCGGTCAGCTTGCTCCCTACCTTGAGCCGCGTGACGCGCCCCTCGACCGACTTCTCCACCGCGTCGCCGCCCGACGGCTCGTCGCCCTTCTCGAGCTCGACGAGGACCTCCCGCACGTCCGGCGGGATGGCGCCGGTGCCGTGCTGGGCGACGAACCCGAAGTAGGTCTCGGCGTCGTCGTCGAAGGCGCCGGCGCCGCGGCAGCGCGGGCACACCGCCTCGGGCGGCTTGCCCTCGGCGAGCGAGGCCGCGTCGTGGGCGCAGTCGACGAGCCGCTCGAACTGGGTGCCGCACGACTCGCAGCAGTAGGGCGCGTAGAACGAGACGACCTGCCCGTTCCCGGCGAACCGCCGGATCATGCTGAGCTGGTTGACGACCGGCTCGGAGCAGCGCGCGAGGTAGAGGGCGCGGAGGCGGGGCTGGGCCGCCTGGATCATCTGGAGCCACTCGCGGACGCCGAACGACGTGATCCGCTCGACGCCGGCGAGATCGAGCAGGACCTTGCCGTCGAGCTCCCGGGCGAGCGCCGCTCCCTTGAACGCCTCGGTCATGCGCCCGGCGAGCCGGACGACGAGGACCTCGCCGATCCTGCGCCGGTCGAACACGAGGCTGTCGAGGCGGCCGGAGGCGCCGGCGGGCGGCACGCACCGCGTCGGCGCGACGCGCTGCGACCAGGCGGACAGCGACGGCCGGTCCACGGTGGTGGGCATGCGCGCCGACGAGATCGGCCCCGAGGGGGGCGCGGGGGGCGCGGGGATCAGCGGGCGCGACGCGCGGTGGCCGTTCGGCGGCACGCGGATGGTCGGCCGCACCTCCTCGACGGCCGGCCACGCCTCCGCGACCGCCGGCCGCGCCTCCTCGCCGCCGTCGTGCGCCGCGCGCAGCGTCCCCGGCGCGGCGCGCTCGCTCCTCGGCAGGGGGGAGAGCGCCTCGGAGAGGACGGTGAGGGTCATGGTCTGGTTGTGCAGGTCGCAGTGGCCGGCGGCGTAGGGCGAGATCTCCCCGTACGAGTAGAACCCCGTCACCTGCGTGCCCCGCGGCAGCACGCCCAGCACCGCCTCGACCTCCTCCTCGGCCCGGTCGCCCAGCACGATCCGCCGACCCACGCAGCTGATCGCGATCGCCAGCGCGCTCTCGCCCGCCACCGCCGGCGCCGCTCGACCCGCCGCCCGCGCCGCCTGCTCCGCGCCCCCGATCAGCCGCTCGAAGTCCGCCTTCATCAGCTGCACGAGGTGGCCTTCCGGCACGTCCCCCGCGAACGTCATCGACTGCTGCTCGTGGTCCACCGCCAGCACCGTGCGCACGAGGAACTTCTCGTCCCGCGCCGTCGCGCGCAGCGACAGCGGGAACAGCAGCGCCGACGCCGGCAGCTCCGCCGCCTTGTCCCCGAGGTACTCCTTGTACAGCGACAGCGCCGGCCGGCCGTCCACCTCGTACAGCACGTTCCCCGCAGAGCGCGTCACAACCCGCTCCGGGCCGAACTTGTCCCAGCCCCCCTTCGACCCGTGCTGGATCACCACGTGCTCGCCGTACAGCCCCACCGCCGCCACGAGCCCGCTCCGCACCGTGTCTCCGATGCACACCCACGTCCGCTGAAACCGCGTCCCGTCCCCGGACAGCCCCCCGGTCACCACCACCGACTCCGGCAGCACCGCGTTCATCCCCGCCACGAGCTGGCTGCCGTTCACCCCCAGCCCCTCCGACAGCACGAGCACCCCGCGCAGCCCCGGCCGGTCCAGCTTCCGCGCAAGCGCCTGCCCCGCAACGAACGACCCCGACGCGCTCGCCACCTCCACCTGCGCCGCCGACAGCGCCGTCCGCTCGAACCGCGCCACCGCCACCGACAACGTCCCGTCGCGCACCGACGTGCCCGCGATCTCCCCCGCGCTCGAGCACCCCACCATGTGCGATCTCGGGTACGCCCGCCGCAGCTCGCGGATCGCCCCCGGGTCGTCCAGGAACTCCGGCGCGCCGAACACGAGCACCAGCGTCCGGTCGCTGTCGAGCGCGGGCAGCGCCCGCACCGACCACTTGCCTGTCTCGCGTGAGAACGAGAACGTCTCGAGCTGCATCCCGAGCGCCGCGCCCGACGCCGGCGACGCGAACGACAGCGGGTCGAAGTGGGTGTCGGACGCGACCTCGAGCTCCTCGAACTCCGCCATCCCGCCCGCCGGCTGCGCGACGACGCGGGCGGCCACGGCCGGCGTCCCCGTCGGGGGGCGCGGCCTTCGCTCCCGCGGGCCTTCGCCCCGGACGAGCTGCGAGGTGGGCGCCTCGGAGAGGACGGTGAGGGTCATGGTCTGGTTGTGCAGGTCGCAGTGGCCGGCGGCGTAGGGCGAGATCTCCCCGTACGAGTAGAACCCCGTCACCTGCGTGCCCCGCGGCAGCACGCCCAGCACCGCCTCGACCTCCTCCTCGGTCCGGTCGCCCAGCACGATCCGCCGACCGACGCAGCTGATCGCGATCGCCAGCGCGCTCTCGCTCGCTCCCGCCCTGCCCCCCGCCGCCCGGCCCGCCTCGCTCGCCGCTCGCCCCGCCTCGCTCGCCGCCCGCGCCGCCTGCTCCGCGCCCCCGATCAGCCGCTCGAAGTCCGCCTTCATCAGCTGCACGAGGTGGCCTTCCGGCACGTCCCCCGCGAACGTCATCGACTGCTGCTCGTGGTCCACCGCCAGCACCGTGCGCACGAGGAACTTCTCGTCCCGCGCCGTCGCGCGCAGCGACAGCGGGAACAGCAGCGCCGACGCCGGCAGCTCCGCCGCCTTGTCCCCGAGGTACTCCTTGTACAGCGACAGCGCCGGCCGGCCGTCCACCTCGTACAGCACGTTCCCCGCGGAGCGCGTCACAACCCGCTCCGGACCGAACTTGTCCCAGCCCCCCTTCGACCCGTGCTGGATCACCACGTGCTCGCCGTACAGCCCCACCGCCACCACGAGCCCGCTCCGCACCGTGTCTCCGATGCACACCCACGTCCGCTGAAACCGCGTCCCGTCCCCGGACAGCCCCCCGGTCACCACCACCGACTCCGGCAGCACCGCGTTCATCCCCGCCACGAGCTGGCTGCCGTTCACCCCCAGCCCCTCCGACAGCACGAGCACCCCGCGCAGCCCCGGCCGGTCCAGCTTCCGCGCAAGCGCCTGCCCCGCAACGAACGACCCCGACGCGCTCGCCACCTCCACCTGCGCCGCCGACAGCGCCGTCCGCTCGAACCGCGCCACCGCCACCGACAACGTCCCGTCGCGCACCGACGTGCCCGCGATCTCCCCCGCGCTCGAGCACCCCACCATGTGCGATCTCGGGTACGCCCGCCGCAGCTCGCGGATCGCCCCCGGGTCGTCCAGGAACTCCGGCGCGCCGAACACCAGCACCAGCGTCCGGTCGCTGTCGAGCACGGGCAGCACCCGAACCGACCACTTCTTCGTGACTCGATCGTAATGGAACGTCTCGAGGATCATGGGGCTCGTCCCCTTGAGGCTACAGCACGCGGGCCACGACGAGCGTCATGTCGTCGTCGAGGGAGCGCTCGCCGCGGAACCGCGAGACCGCCGCGACGATCGCGTCCCTCGCCTCCTCGGGCGCGTGCGTCGCGACGCTCTGGAAGAGCGCACGCAGCCGCTTCTCGGTGAACTGCTCGCTCGACGCGTTCTCGCACTCGGTCACGCCGTCGGTGAACCAGAGGAGGGCGTCGCCGGCCTCCAGCTGCACGGTGCTCGCCGCGTACTCGGCCGAGCGCGCTGCCCCGAGCGGCGAGCCCTGCGCGGCGAGCTGGCGGACGGTGTTGTTCCTGACGAGGTACGGGAACGGGTGGCCCGCGTTCGCGAGGGAGAGCGAGCGGGCCTCCGGATCGAAGATGCACGCCGTGCAGGTCATCAGGAACTTCTGCTTCCCCGCCTCGAAGATCGAGCAGTTCATGAGCCGGAGCAGCTGCGCGACGCCGAGCTCCTCCCGCACGAACGTGCGCGCGATGTCGCACGCGGCCTTCGCCGCCCCCGTGATGATCGCGGAGGAGATGCCGTGCCCGGTCACGTCGCCGATGACCGTCAGCAGCTTGCCGTGCGGCAGGTCGTGGAAGGTCCACCAGTCGCCGCCGCACTCCGCCGCGGGCTGGAAGTGGCCGGCGAGCCGCAGCGAGCGCCGCTCGATGACGTCGTCGCTCGGCACGAGCATCTGCTGGACGGCGCGCGCGACCTCGAGCTGCTTCTTCAGCGACGCCCGCTCGGCGGTCTCGTGGAGCAGCTGCACGAGCCGGTCCCCGAGCGCGACGAGCTGGACGCGGACCTCGTGGATCGCCTCGTCCGCCTCGCTCGCCGGGGCGGCGCCCTCGGCCTCGCTGCCCGGCGCCGCGCCGCTCAGGGAGAGCAGATCGCTGAGCTTCGTCGCGAAGCGCCGCTTGGCCATGGAGATTGTCGAGTCGACGTCGTGCGGCCGCGCCGGCTCGACCTGCGAGCTGGCGGCGTCGTGGAAGATGGTCAGCGCGTCCCCGATGGCGACGACGACGCTGCGGAGGCGGTCCCGCTCGGCGAGCAGCTTGCGGTGGAGCGCGCCCATCTCGTTCGTCGAGAGGTCGAGCGAGCGGGTAAGCAGGCTCCTGTCGTCGGCGACGTGGCGGTAATGCTCGCTGATGCGCGCGACGACCTTGTTCCAGGTCTCCCTGTCGGGCGGCTCGCCGAGGTCCTCCAGGCCGAGGCGCCTGAGCTGCCGTGCGAGGAGCGGATCGATCTCAGCCATGGCGTCCCTCCCGGGCGGGCTGCGCTGGGCGCGCGGCGAGCCTGCGCGCTACCACTCGGGCCGCTCCAGCGTCTCCATCGCCGGCGCGGAGCGCTCGAAGAAGTGGATGGATGCGGGGAGGGAGCGGAACTCGCGCGGGTTCACGTCGAGGTCCCAGAACGAGGTGACCAGGGTCGAGGTGGTGGGCGAGACGTCGATGACGAGCACCGCGCCGGCCGCGTAGATCTTGAGCATGCCGAGGCCAGCGCCGCCGCGCGAGGTGTCGAGCACCGAGGCGCGGGTGGAGTCCGCGCCGCGGGCGCTCAGGCCGCGCGTGATGCCCTCGAAGACGTGGTGTCGCTGCAGGCCGCCGAACGGATCGTGGGCCTGGAGGGCGATGTGGGCGCCGTCGGTGCCGAGCCGCAGCGTGGGGATCTCGTTCTCCTCGAGCACGAGGTCGCACCGCCGGTCGTGGGTGTAGCGCGGGCGCCCGCGGCCATCGACGGGCGCGTCGTACATGGCGTTCATGAGCAGCTCGTGGGCGAGCGCGGCGAGCCGCTCGGCGACGCGCGCGGGGGCGCCGGCGCGCTCGGCCCAGTGCGCGACCTCCGCGACGGTGCGGTCGCGGTCCTCGCTCGTGCGGGGGCGCCATTTCACGATGGTGGCGCCCCAGGAGAGCAGGTCGGACAGGCGGGGCGGGAGCGCGAGCGGCTTGACGATGCGGCGGACGGCGAGCGCGATCTCCCACGGCCGGGGCATCGAGGCGAAGCTCGGCCAGCCGACGATGCTGGAGAGCCGCGGCTCCTTCAGGGCGGCGTGGAGGAGCGCGTCGGTGCTGCCGGAGGTCCACACGAGGAGCTGCATGCTGGGGTAGCGCTCGGCCGCCCACTCGAGCGCGAGGTCGAGATCGGCGGCGTCGCAGCCGAGCAGCAGGGGTCGTTCGGACAGCCGCGCGCGCAGCTCGGCGGGGTCGCCGGCCACGGGCACGTCCTGCATGCCGGCGGCGGCCGACATGACGCGGGCGATCCGCTGGCCGACGACGCGGTTCCGCTCGAGCACGGCGATCGTCGCTTTCGGGGCAGAGTCGCTCAAGGGGGGCACCGCGGCGTGTTCCCCGGCAGCCGCTGCCCGGGGGTGCTCGCGGCCATTACACCACGGTTCGCGGCCCGGGGGCGCCACGGATGACGTCCCGCCGCGGCCCGCGAGGGGCCCCCTCGGCGGGGCTCCCGCGCCTGCTCGGCTGGACGACGGGCGAGCTCGACACGAGCGGAGCCGACCGCTCCTTCGAGTGATGGATACCCTCGCTCGCGCCCGCCTGCGCCGGGCTCGGGCCGGGATCTTGTGCCAGATCGGGCCAGCCGTTTCGCCGGATGTCAGGGGTCGGGCGCGCGCGGTGCGCGGCGGCTCGGACGCGGGCGCGCGTGTCGTCTCGGAGACCCAGGAGCCCGCGAGCGGAGGCCGGGGCGGCACGGCGAATGCTCGGCGAGCGGCATGCTGCGAACCCTTCGAACCTGCGCTCCGCCCTTCGTCCTGTCTCTGGCCGCGATCCTCGGTTGCGAGACGACAACCGACCCGAACGAGGACCCGAACCCCGACCCCGGGGGCGAGGCGTGCCACGACGCCGACAAGCCCGGATGTGTGGTCGCCTCGGACAAACAGCGTATCTCGGCCCCCGACGTGCCCGCGGAGGACAGGGCCGCGCTCGTCTCGGGCAACTCCGCCTTCTCGCTCGACCTCTACAAGCAGCTCCGCCAGAAGCCGGGCAACGTCTTCTACTCGCCTTACAGCATCTCGACGGCGCTCGCGATGACGTGGGCCGGCGCGAAGGGCGAGACCGAGGAGGCCATGGCCGACACGATGCACTTCGACCTCGGGCAGGACAGGCTCCACCCGGCGTTCAACTGGATCGACCAGGAGCTCGAGAGCCGCGGTCAGGGCGCCCAGGGCGCCGACGGAGAGGGCTTCCGCCTCAACGTCGTGAACGCGCTCTGGGGGCAGATCGGCTACCCGTTCGAGGCGCCCTTCCTGGACACGCTCGGGCTGAACTACGGCGCCGGAATGCACGTCGTGGACTTCCTGGACCACCCGCAGGACGCGGCCGATCTCATCAACGGCTGGGTCAGCGACAGGACCGAGGGCAAGATCGAAAAGCTGGTGCCCGTCGAGGCGATCACCCCCGAGACGGTGCTTGTCCTGACGAACGCCATCTATTTCAACGCGGCGTGGCGCACCCCGTTCGAGCCCACCGCGACGGAGGACGGCCAGTTCGAGAAGGCCGACGGGACCGACGTGACCGTGCCCCTGATGCACGCCAACCTGGAGATACCGTACGCCGAGGGCGACGGCTACAAGGCGGTCGCGATGCCCTACGACGGGGACGAGCTGTCGATGGTGCTCCTCCTGCCGGAGAAGGGCACGCTCGACGCGTTCGAGGCGTCGCTCGACGCGGCGAAGGTCGACGGCATCGTCGGCGCGATGAGCGAGCACCTTGTCGACACAACGATGCCCAGGTTCAAATTCGAATACGAGCTGAGCCTCAAGGACACGCTGAAGGCGATGGGGATGGAGATCGCGTTCACGTTCGGCGCCGCGGACTTTACCGGGATCAATTCCACGGGACAGCCCTACATCCAGGACGTCCTCCACAAGGCGTTCGTCGGCGTGAACGAGGCCGGCACCGAGGCGGCGGCCGCGACCGCGGTCATCGTCGGCGACGAGTCGGCGCCCCAGCCGGCGTCGCTCGCGCTCGTGAGTCCCTTCCTGTTCCTCATCCGCGACAACGCGACGGGCAGTCTCCTGTTCGTCGGCCGCGTCGCCGACCCCAGCGCGAGCTGAACACCGCGCCTCGGCGCCCGGAGCGCCGAGGGGCCGGTGCGACGGACGCACGGCGAGCTCCTTTCCTGCCGCGCGGGGTAGCGGGAGGGGCGCTCCGGCGCTCCTCAGCCCTGCACGAGGCGGAAGACCGGCAGCTCCGGCCGGCAAAGTCGGCCGCGGTCGGAGCAGCGAGCGACGAGCTGGCCCAGCCGCCGGGCAGCAGAAGGCGTCCGCGCCGTCGTCGCCGGCGCTACGCTTCCCGCGTGACACCCCGGCCTACCTTCGTCGATCACGCCCTGTCCGCCCGCATCGAGGCCGCCGAGGCCGCGAAGGTCGAGGCGCTCGCGCGCGAGGTCGCCGCGCGGGTCCCGGCGCGGCGCGCCGCCGTCGCCGTCATCGCGGGCGGCCGCGCCGCGTTCGTCGTCCCGCACACCCGGCTCTCGCGCGCGGCCGGCCTCGGCATGAGCGGCCCGGTCGAGGCGCGCGACGTCGAGGCCCTCGAGGACTTCTACGCCTCGCGCGGCACCGCGGCGCGCATCCTTGTCTCGCCCTTTGCCCACCCTTCGCTGCTCGCGCGGCTCGGGGAGCGCGGCTTCCGCCTGGACTCGCTCGACACCGTGCTCGTGCGCCACCTCGCCCCCGCCGCCGAGGTCCACGCGCCGGAGCCGGCCGCGCGCGGCGGCGTGGTCGTGCGGCGCGCCGCGCGCGAGGAGGCCTCGGCGTGGATCGCGGCCTCGCTCTCCGCCTTCGCCACACCGGGCGAGCCTCCGCCCGATGGGGCCGACCTCTTCGAGGCGGGCTTCCACGACCCCGGGGCGGCGTACTTCTTCGCGTCGTCAACCCACGGCGCCGTCACCGGCGTCGGCGCGGTCTACGTGCACGAGCGCATCGCGCTCCTGTTCGCGGGCGGCACGCTCGCGGCCCACCGCGGCCGGGGCGTGCAGCGCGCCGTCATCGACGCCCGCCTCGCGTACGCCCGCGGCGCGGGGTGCGATCTCGCCTACTCGGTCACGGAGCCGGGGAGCACCTCGCAGCGCAACCTGGAGCGCGCGGGCCTCGTGGCCGTGTACTCGCAGGCGGTGCTCATCAAGTCCTTCGCCTGAGCGCTCGGGCGCGAGCTCCCAGCGTCACGAAAACTACGGAAGGCCGCTGTGATCTGAATGTCCTCTGGAGGTGGCCGCCAGGACAGCCGGAGCGCGCGGGGCCATCGCCCATGCACTCTTGACGCGGCTCGGCGCTGCGAGCGAGGAAGCCGGCCTCGATCGGTATTTGAAGGTCAATACCGCAGCGGTGGCACGAATCGACGCACCCCGTCATCGCTCTCCTGCGGAGCCACCTCCCCGGCGGTCGCTCTCCCGCGTGTCCAACCCCACTGTCCCCCCATGCCGCTGCCCTCGAGCCCGTCGAGCCCGCGCCGCAGCGGTGGTAAGGGATCTCTCATGAGCTTCATCGATTCACCCGGCGAGCTTGCGCCGAGCTCGCCCGCTGCCCGCGCTTCCTCTGCTCCCCGCCTGCTCGTCGTCGGCTGCGGCGGGATCGGCGGCATCGTCGCCGCGCATCTCTACGAGCAGGGCCACGACGTCACCGCCTTCACGACGAACCCCCTCATCGCGGACGCCATCAACGCCGCTGGCTTCCGGGTGCGCGGCGAGGCGAGCCCGGGCACGGTCCGCGGCCGCGCGGTGCGCGAGCTCGGCCCGGACACCCGCCCCTTCGACTACGTCCTCCTCGCGACGCAGCCGCCGCAGGTCGAGGAGGCGGCGCGCAGCGTTGTCGCGCACCTCGCCCCGGCGGGCGCGATGATCTGCCTCCAGAACGGCCTCTGCGAGGAGCGCGTCGCCCGCATCGCCGGCCCGGAGCGCACCTTCGGGGGCATCGTCGCGTGGGGCGCCTCGATGGTGGAGCCCGGCGTGTACGACCGCACCTCGAGCGGCGGCTTCGTCCTCGGCCGGCTCGACGGCGCGGGCGACGCGCGCCTCCACGAGCTCGCGCGGATCCTCGAGGCGATCGGCGCGACGACCGTCACCGACAACCTCGCCGGCGCGCGCTGGTCGAAGCTCGCCATCAACTGCGCCATCTCGTCGCTCGGCACCGTCGGCGGCGATCGCCTCGGCGCGCTCCTCAGGCACCGCTTCGTCCGCCGCCTCGCGCTGGAGATCATGACCGAGACCGTGCAGGTCTCGCGCGCGACCGGCGTGCGCCTCGAGAAGGTGGCGGGGACGATCGACCTCGACTGGATCGCGCTCACGGACGCCGAGCGCACCGCGGCGGGCTCGCCGGGCCTGTTCGCGAAGCACGCGCTGCTGCTCGCGGTCGGCGCGCGCTACCGCCGCATGCGCTCGTCGATGCTCGCCGCCATCGAGCGCGGCCGCCCGCCCGCTGTCGACTTCCTGAACGGCGAGGTCGTCGAGCGCGGCGCCGCACACGACATCGCGACCCCGATCAACGCCGCGGTCCGCGAGGAGGTGCTCGCGATCGCCGCCCGCAAGCGCAAGCCGAGCCTCGCTCAGCTGCGCGCGCTGTTCGACCGGACGCGCGAGCTCGTGGGCGCGCCGTCGTCGTCCATGCGGCCCCCGCCCGCGGACGCGCCGCACGAGCCGTCCATGGCGGCGGCAAGCGCCCAGACGGCCGCATCGGATGAGCCGTCCGTGGCGGCAGCGGACGTCCAGGCGGCGGCGCCGGGCGAGCCGCCTGTGGCGGCGACGGACGTCCAGGCGGTCGCGCCGGGCGAGCCATCCGTGGCGGCGACGGACGCCCAGAGCGATCGCGAGGGCACGTAGCGTCGAACGTGGAGCGGCCGGCAGGGACGGAAAACCAAAAGGACACCGGGGGACACCGACACTTGTCCCGGCGTTCTTTGCGTCGTCGCGGATCGCGCTCTCCGCGTCGTCGCGGCGCGATCTCTTTGTCGCGCCGGCGCGTCGAAGTTGGGTAGCATCGGGCGTCTCTTCCTGTGGATCTCGAGAAGGTCCCTCGACGAGGAGCCCTCATGACGCACTCCCCGCTCGCTCAGTCCCGACGCGGCGCCGCGCTCGGCGGCCGTGTTCCCCTCTTGCTGCCCGCCGCGCTCGCCGCGCTCGCCGCGTGCAGCGGCGGCGGAGGCGGCGGCAGCGGGGCCGCAGGCGGCGGGGGTGGTGGTGGCGAGGGCGGCGCCGGCGGCGGCCCCGTCATCGAGGAGCCGAACCGGTTCCGCCTGCGCATCGACGACGCGGAGGTCCCGTCGGTCGTCCTGGAGCTCGACAAGCAGAAGGCGCTTCAGGTCTTCGGCGAGGACGGCGCCAAGCAGATCACGATCCTCAACGTCGACACCACAGGCCTGCTCCAGGACGCGCTCCAGCAGATCCAGAACGCGTGCGGGACCTCGTGGCAGAACGACAGCGAGAGCCCCGGCCACAACTGCGCGCTTACCCCGCTCGGCCAGAGCTTCGGGGCGGCGTGGCGGACGTCGCCGGAGTTCGCGCTCGTGCGCCTGCTCAGCATGACGCCCGCCAATGCCGATGTGACAGGGACGTCCCTCGAGGGGCTGTACACGTTCTTCGACGACAATCCCGGCACCTTCGCGTTCGACTTCGCCGACGTCCTCGCCGATAGCATCACCCTCGATCTGACGGTCCAGCCAGAGCCGACGGCCACACGCAGCAACCGGACGGCCCCGCTCGTACCGATGGACAAGCTCATCAGCGCCCTTCAGCAGCAGCTGCTCGGTACGCACCCGGCCATTCCCGCAGCGGACGGCGTGAGGTTGCCCGTGACGCTCTACGAAGCCCTGTTCGACCTCCAGCCGCTCTCCGAAAAGCTCGGCCCCTCCGGGGACCATCCGGGCGTGCTCGTACCCGACGACGACGCATTCACCACCAGGAGCGATGTCCTACAGCCCGACTTCCTGATGCGCGTCGTCGCCGAGTCGGGCCTGCGCAGGGTCTCCGGGGTCGATCTCTCGAGGGGGGGCGGTGACATGTTTGTTCGCGTGGGCGACGCGCCGCTCCGGTTCGATTTCAACGATCCGGAGAAGCTCCAGATCACCGGCATCGCACAGGCACCGATCGTGGACATGCGGATCGCGCTCCGCGAGCTCCCCGACGCCATACGATCTTGCACCGGCACCCCGGACTGCAAGACCAACTCTCCGGACAGCCCGGTCGGCACCGATTCCGTCTGGTCAGTTCCCCCCTATTTGCTCGAATCCATCGTTGCCACGGCCGGATACCTCACGTACGGCACCCGCGTGCCCTTCTCGGGGTGTTATTTCCGGGCGAGCGGGGCGTGCCAGCTGGGCGTGAACATCGGCCAGGAGGGCGAGCCGCTCGGCTGGTCCGTCTTCCTGGGCAACATCGTCTTTCCGCCCAACCCGCCGCCCGACATACCGGAGCCGCAGTTCTTCTGGGAGCTCCTCACCGATGTTGCGCAGGTCGCCATCCACGACCCGACCGGCGATGGCGCCCCCGAGATCGCCGAGGGCGCCGCCCAGCCGGTCTACGCGCTCCACGGCGTCAGCATCGGCCTCACCGGCGAGCAGATCCTCGCCGACCTCCGCCCGACGCTGCAGAGCCAGGCGAAAGAGATCGCCGAGATCATCCTCGGCAGGTACTGGGTCAACAACGACGCGCTCGACTTCTTCTACGACCGCGGCGCGCCGGGCGGCGCGCCGACCCTCTTCTTCGTGGCCGAGGGCGACCTCCGGCCTCCGGATCAAAGCGCGGAGGCCCCGCGCGCCTACACGTACGAGAGGCCCGGCTTCTTCACGAGCCCGGACCTCGACGAGGCGAGCAAGGTCTCGAAGAAGGAGCTCGAGGGCCTCGCCGACACAGCGCACGAGAAATACAGGCTGCCGCCGGGCGAGACCACGCTGTACACGCAGGACGACGAGGGCGCCGTCTACGAGGTCCGCTTCCACGTGCCCGACAGCGACGATCCGGTGGAGATCACCGCCGACGTGGAGAGGCTCTGATCATGGAAGCGCGAGACAGCATCCGCCCCGCCGCCCCCGTCCGCCGCCGGCCCGCCCGGCTCTCCCGGCTCGGCCCCCTGGCCGCCGCCGTCCTCGCCTGCGCGCTGCCCGGCTGCGTCGACGCCGTCACCGTGGAGCAGCCGCCGCCCCCATCGGCGCTCGGCGTGAACGAGAGCCGCGCCCTCACGCTCGAGTTCCTGCGGTTCGACGCGAGGGGCTTCGCCAAGACGCTGACGCTCGACGAGCTCAAGGCCATCCCGCGGCCCACGCTCGAGGGGATATGGCTGCTCGATCTCGACATCGCGGCCCTCATCGAGAACGCGCTGCTCAAGGTCATGTACATGCCCCCCGCCGAGATCGCCGCGCTCCCGCCCGCGTCGCGGAACCTCGTCGGTCTCCTGAACATGACGCCCGAGAACGCCGATCTCCGCGGCACGAGCCTCGAGGGCCTGCTCGGCGTCGGCAACGCCGTCGGGCTCCCGACGTCGAAGATCCTCTCGGACCTCGTGGGCGCGGCCGGCAACGAGCGGCTCATCCCCGTCCAGATCACCGCGCAGGCCGTCCTGGAGAACCTCGTCAGCACCCACCCGAACACCCAGCGCCGCAGAGGACCGCCGAACGACGAGCACCCGGACGGCGTCTACCCCGTCGCGCCCCACTCCATCCCCGTCACGCTCTACGACGTGGTCACCGACTTCGCCGGCCTCGCCGAGCAGTTCGGCCCGGCGCCGCTCGATCCGGACCCCGAAGACCCCGACAGCCCGAAGATGCACCCCGGCTTCATCAAGGCCGCCTCCGGGGTGAAGGCGGCCCTCGACGACTTCACGATGACGGTCCGGGTCGACGTCAACGCCCTCCCGTACAAGGGAGTCGACGCGACGAGGGCCGGCGTCGCCAGCGTCAACAGCACGCCTGGCCAGATAGACACCCTGTTCGATTTCAGCGAGCCGGACTGGCTCGTGCTCGACAACCTGGCCAGAAACCTCAGCATCGGCGAGCTGACCCTGGCCATCCCCGAGAGCGCGACGTACCTGCCGGGCGGCACGAGCCGGGAGCCCGCGCCGCGCGGCGATTCGCCCGTGTGGGAGCAGCCGCTCTGGGAGTTCGAGCACATCCTCGCCCGCGCCGGCGAGCTCAGGGCAGCGCGGATCGAGGACCACTGCGCAAGCTACGGGCCCCAGGGCACCTCCACGAGCGACTTCCAGCCGGTGAAGGTCTGCGTCGACGACACCGGATGGACCGAGATCAGCGTCGACGACAGCATCGTCCTCGAGGAGCCGCCGCCCTCGCCTTCCTACTTCTGGGACATCCTCCTCGAGGTGGCCCAGGCGCGGCTACACGACGGCGGGCTCGACGAGGGGGAGGCCGACCTCGAGGTGACCCTCCGCGACGTCCCGGTCGGCGTGAAGACCGAGGATCTCGTCGCGAGCATCAAGGAGAACCTCGCGAAGGATCCGGCGGTCCTCAAGGAGATGGCGATCGAGCTCAACGACAACGCCGCCGGCGACGCGGACTTCTACCTCTACCAGCCGAGCACCGAGAGCGGCGTCGCCGGCCAGCGGGATTACCTCTACTTCGTCGCGCCCGACGACATCCGCAAGGACGCCGAGGGCGCGCGCGTGCGCGACTACGCGTACGAGAGCCCGGGCTTCTTCGCCGACGCCGCGCTCGCGAAGAAGGTGTCGACGATCGAGGAGATCGACGGCGATGCGCTCCACGAGAAGGTGGAGGTCCAGCCAGGAGATACGCTGTATTTCGCGGACGACGAGGGGCGCCGCTACGAGATCAAGATCGGCGACAAGCCGAGCGCCCATCGCCTCTCACTCACCCTCACCCGGATCCAGTGATCGGCCCCCCCACCGTGAGGACCCGTGTCATGACAGGAGCTCTGCCGACCCCGCGGCCCCGCGCCCGTGCCCGTGCGCGTGAATGGCCAGGACGTGCGCTCGCCGCGCTGGCGCTCGCGACAGGCCTCGTCTGCGGGACAGCGGACGACGCGCGCGCCTCGGGCATCGACGCGCCGTGGGTGACGAGCGGCGTCTCGGGCCCGACGACGTCCGACGCCGCCGCCGTCTACTGGAACCCGGCTGCCCTCGCGGGCGTCGAGCGGCCGGAGCTCCTCCTCGGCGCGGGGCTCATCGTCGGCCACGCCACCTACAAGCGCGAGCGGCGCGGCGCGTACCAGACGCCGGACACCCTCCAGTTCAAGCTCCCGCTCGATCCGGCGAACGTCGCCCCCGGCAAGGCCGGCGCGGCCGAGGTGGTCTCGACGACGCCTGTCGCGCCGACGGGCAACGCCTTCCTGGCGATCCCGGTCCTCCCGAAGCGCCTCACGGTGGGCGTCGGCCTGTACGTCCCTTATGCCGCGGCGCTCAGCTTCCCGAACGGCGCGCAGCGCTGGCAGCTCCAGCAGGCGTTCATCGTCGCGAGCTCGCTCACGGTGGCCGCCGGGCTCCGGGTGACCGACCAGCTCTCGCTCGGCGCCGGCGTGTCGTACGTCGGCGGCCTGGCCGAGCTCTCGAAGGTGCAGGACTTCGCCAGCCTGAAGGAGTTCCGCGACGGCCTCGCCTATCTCAAGCAGGACAACGACTTCGGCCCGACGACGCCGTCCGAGCTGCGCGAGCTCGACGTCCTCGCGCGCCCCATCGCGCTCAAGCAGGCGTTATCGCACGGCGCCTCCTTCCACGTCGGGCTCGCCTTCAACCCGAACAAGGACCTGCGCTTCGGCCTGACGTACCAGCACAGCGCCGCGATGCGGTACAAGGGCAAGTTCGCCATCGACATGAACCACCCGTTCTTCACGCAGGACCTGGCCGAGCAGGGCCTGCGCTACAAGCCCCTCGTCGAGGGCGACGCGGAGCTCTCGTTCACGCTCCCCAAGCGGCTCACCGCGGGCGTCGGCTACCGGGTAAACGACAAGCTCAGCGTCGATGGCCTCCTGTCGTACGTGCTCTATTCGGACATCGAGGCGTTCGTGGTCAAGGCCTCCTCGCCGGATCTCGCCCAGCCGAAGCTCGGGATCGCCGATAGCGTCACCGTGACCTTGCCCCGCCGGTGGAACGACACGATGTGGCTGGAGGTCGGCGCCAAGTACCGGCTGAGCGAGGCGCTCCTGGCGACTGCGTCGGTCGGCTATCAGTCGCCGGCCTCGCCGGACAGCACGATCGACGTGGCCTCGCCCGACAACCACCGGCTGATCGGCGACATCGGCGGCGTCCTCACGCTGAGCGATCGCGTCTCGCTCTCGGGCGACGTCCGCGTGCAGGGCATCCTGCCGCGCACGGTGACCGAGTCCGACTACGACCTCGGCAACGGGAGGTACACGCTGGTGCTCACGACGGTGGGCGGGCACCTCAAGGTCGTGTTCTGACCGCGATTCGCTGACCACCGGCGGCGCGACGACGCGAAAGCGCCGCGGACCCGTCAGCGGCGATGCGGCCGCGTCCCCGCCCTGATTCGTCTCGGCCGGGCTCCTGCGCCAGCGCACGCGGCTCGCGTGACGCCTCGAGCTTCCGCCTCCTCGCCGGGCAGACAGGCACTCTGACGAGCTGACATCGGGCTTGCTTTGGGATGACGCGCCGGCGCTCGATCCGAGGGAGGGCGCCGGAGAGACCGTGATCCCTCACAAGGAGAGTTCCATGAATCGCATCGTCAATAGCACACTCGCGATCGCCGCTTGCGCCGCCACGCTGGGTATCCAGGACCCCGGAGACGCACCGCTGGAACGGCGGATTCTTCGTGACCCTGCTCGGTGATCCCGCCGAGGGCAATGTGACTACCGTGGCCCACCTGGCCTGCGACGGCGAGGCGCTGCCCTCGATTCCTGAGTGACCGCGCGGTGATTCTTCAACGACTTCCCGCAGGCCTAATCCAGAGTGCCTGCAGCGCAGCTCGGGCCGCGGGCGAGACCGCCGCGAGGGCCCGCCCCGCGCGCCGCTCCATCGGCGCCAGCGCGAGCCGCAAGCACCCCAGGACGACGATCCGGCGATGGCTCGGAAACCTGGGCGACGCAGCACCAGAAGCCGCCTCACCAGCGCTCCGGTGGAGGTATTGACCACCGTGGTTCGGCCCTGTAATCACGGAGCAGTGCCGGGCCGCCTCGACAGCAGCACCCTGTCCGCGAGCGGCGGGCCGCAGGAGCCTCGCTGTCCAGGGCGCGGCCCCTGCCTCTTCCTCGTCCTCGAGAGCCATCGGCCGTTCAGCGCTCCGGCGCGCGTCTCCCTGGAGGCGATCGATGAGGTGCGCGTCGGCCGCGGCCCGGCGCGGAGCATCACCGCCGCGGCGGATACGAGCGCGCGGTGGGTCGATATCCGCCTCGACGACCCCTGGCTGTCCTCCAGGCACGCGCGCGTGATCCGGATCCTCGGCCGCTGGACCCTCGAGGACAGCGGCTCGAAGAACGGCAGCTTCGTCAACGGGGCGCCGCAGTCGTCCGCCGTGCTCGTCGACGGCGACCTTGTCGAGCTCGGGCGCACGTTCTTCATCTTCCGGGAAGCGCTCGCCTCCGAGCACGGCGACGCGCCGGTCACCGCGGCTTCGCCCGCGACGGCCCCCGCCCCGGGGCTCATCTCGGTCTTGCCCGAGGTCGTCGCGCTGTTCGAGCGGCTCGCCCTGGTGTCGCGCTCGGCGCTCTCGATCCTGCTCCAGGGAGAGACCGGCACCGGCAAGGAGGTCATGGCGCGCGCGGTCCACGCGCTCTCCGGGCGGTCCGGGGAGCTCGTCGCCGTCAACTGCGGCGCCCTCCCCCGCGATCTCGTCGAGGGAGAGCTCTTCGGCCACCGGAAGGGAGCGTTCTCCGGCGCGATCGACGATCGCCCCGGCCTCGTCCGCGGCGCCGACCGCGGGACGCTCTTCCTCGACGAGATCGGCGACCTGCCCGGGCCGGCGCAGGCGGCGCTCCTGCGGGTGCTGCAGGAGCGAGAGGTGCGCCCGGTCGGCGGCACGCGCGCCGTACCCGTGGACGTGCGCGTCGTCGCGGCGACGCACCGCCCCCTCGAGGGCATGGTCGCCTCCGGCGAGTTCCGCGCGGATCTCTACGCGAGGCTCGCCGGGCACACGGTCGAGCTGCCCGCGCTCCGGTCCCGCCGGGAGGACCTCGGCCTGATCGCCGGCGCGCTCCTCGGGCGCATGGAGCCGGCCCTCGCCGACCGCCTCCAGATCCACCCGCGTGCGGCGCGGGCGCTGCTGATGTACCGCTGGCCTGGCAACGTGCGAGAGCTGGATCAGTGCCTGACGTCCGCGGTCGTGCTCGCGCATGGCGGCGGCACGATCGATCTCGAGCACCTGCCGGCCGCGATCCAGCGCGCGGGCGGCGAGGCCGGGGCGGTGGGCCTGGGCGACGACGAGGCGAGGCGCGACGCGCTGGTGGCGCTCCTCCGCGAGCACCGGGGGAACATCGCCTCGGTCGCGCGCGCGATGGGCAAGGCGAGGATGCAGATCCAGCGCTGGATCAAGCGGTATGGGCTCGATCCCGACGCGTTCCGACGCTGAGGCGCGCCTCGGCGGTGCAACAGCGGGCGCCCTGAGCGTCGAAGCAACCTTCGCGCGCCGGTACCGGATCGTCCGCGTGCTCGGCGTGGGCGCGATGGGCGCCGTGTACGAGGTCATCGACACGGAGACGGATCGCCGCCGGGCGCTCAAGGTGATGCACCCCCACACCCTGGAGCGGACCGATCTCCGCGAGCGGTTCAAGCTGGAGGCGAAGGTCGCGGGCAAGGTCGACAGCCCGTTCCTCGTCGACGTCGTGGACGCGGGCGTCGACGACGCGACCGCGACGCCCTTCCTCGTGATGGAGCTGCTCCGGGGCGAGACGCTGGCCGAGCGATCGGGGCGCTCCGGGTCGATGGCGCCGGGCGAGGTGCTCACCTGCCTGAGCCAGGCGGCCGCCGGGCTCGACAAGATGCATCGGCTCGGCATCGTCCACCGCGACCTCAAGCCGAGCAACCTGTTCCTGGAGCGCAGGGACGGCGAGGCGCCACGGCTCAAGATCCTCGACTTCGGCATCGCGAAGGTGGTGAAGGAAGGCGCCAGCCACGAGCCGACGAGCGTGGCAGGGACGCCGATGTACATGGCGCCCGAGCAGTTCCGCGGCTGCCAGGTCACCGCCACGGCTGACGTGTATGCGCTCGGGATGATCGCGTTCGCGCTGCTCGCCGGGGGGGCCTACTGGGAGGACGAGCGGCGCGGCGAGGACATCGTCGCCTTCGCCCTGGTCGCGGTCGGCGGTCCCGCGGAGCCGGCGACGGCGCGCGCTCGGCGCCGCGGGATCGCGCTGCCTCCCGGGTTCGACGCGTGGTTCGCCCGCGCGGTGGCCGTGGCGCCGGAGCAGCGGTTCCCGAGCGCCGGCGCCGCCGTGGCGGCGCTGGCCGAGGCGCTGGGGGTCGCCGGCTTCGCGCCGGCGGTCCCGCCGGAGCCGGCCGGCGTGCCAGAGCTGGCCGGCGTGCCAGAGCTGGCCGGCGCACCTACCGAGCTGGCGCCACGTCGCGAGGAGCAGGAGATGGCCGCCTCCACGAGGACGGAGGATTCGACCACGTTCCCCCGCGTCGACGCCGTCGGCGACACGACCCTCATTTCCCCCCCGGATCCGCTCGGCTCCATGGCGCTCGCGTCCATGGCGCCCGCGGCGCGCGCTCGCGTCACGCCGGACGAGGTGCCCGCGCGGCCGCCGCCGGGCGCGCCCAGCACGGCGCCGGCGCGTCGTCGCGCCGCGCGCTGGCTCATCGGCCTCGGCGGCGCCGCGGCGATCGCCGGGCTCGGCGCGCTCCTCTCGCCGCGCCTGTGGCCGCCGCAGGGCGGCCTGCCGGCCTCGACGCGCGCGGCCTCGCCGCTCGATCCGCCGGCCGCGGTGCTCGCGTGTCCCGTCCTCGACGCCTCCGGCGTCGAGGAGCCCTCGGGCTGGCTCGGGGCGGCCGCGGCGGCGACGTTCTGCGAGCGCGCGCGGGTGCTGCTCGGCGGCAGCACCGCGCGGACGCTGACGCCGGCGGAGCTCTTGTCGCTGCCCCGCCAGCCCACGGACAAGTATCCCGTGGACCCGTACGCGTCGCCCGAGGCGCGCCCGAGGACACTCGCGGCCGCGCGGAGCCGCGCCGCGGCCTACATCGACGGGCAGGTCGCGAAGGAGGCGTCGGGCTTCCGCGTCGCGTTGACGTTGCGCGGCGCAGGCGGCGCAGAGCTCTCCCGGGCGGACGGCGCCGGACGGGCGCTGGTGGTGGCCGTCCGCGAGGCCATGTCCGCGATGGAGCGCTCGAGGGCGCTCCCCAGGGCATCGCGCCTGGAGAGCGAGGTGGCCGATTTCTCCGGGGCGCGCGACGTCGACGGCGCGCTCGCGCTGCTCGATCTGTCGATGGCGATGATCCACAACGCCGGCGAGCTCGCCGAGGAGTGCCGGCGGCTCGACACGCGCGCCGGGATCGCCCCGGAGATGGCGCAGGGGGAACGGTACCGCTGCGCCTACACGCTCGGCCTCCCCGCCCCCGAGGTGGTGCTGCCAGCGGGGGGCGACGGCTCGCCGGGCGCGGTCGCGGCGCGGGCGCGCGTGAAACAGATGGTCCACCACGCCGACCAGCCCGAGGCGGCCGCGGAGCTCGCGCGCCTGTACGAGCAGCAGCCCACCTCGTGGGGGCGCTCGACGCTCGCCGCGAGCGCGTCATGCCTGCTCCAGTCGTTCGATCCGGGCCGGGCCGCCGAGATGGCGCTGCTCGCGGTGCAGGCCGAGCCGAAGAACCCGATCGGGGAGTTCTGCGCGCCGTGGGTGCAGCTCGTCACCGTCTCGCGCGGGACGCCCAGCGAGGAGAGCTCGCTGCGCGCCATGCAGGCCTGGGCGCCCTGGGACGCGTACAGCTGGCTGATGGAGGCGGTCGCGCCGCGCGACGCCGCGCGCGGCCTCGCGTTCGCGCGGCGCGCGTACGCGCTCTCGCCGCTCGACACCTATGTGGCCGACGTGCTCGCCGACAGGCTGCTCGCGAGCGGCGAGCGGGAGGAGGTGCGCGGGATGGCGCTCGCGCTCGCCGCGGGCGGCTACCCGACGCACCGGGTGGAGAGCGAGCTCCTGCTCGTGCGCATGGAGGCGAGCGCGGCCCGCTTCGGCGCCGCGATGGAGAGGGCGAAGCGCGCGATGGACATCTCCCCGGAGGACGCCGGCTGGGTGCGCGGGCAGCGGCTCGAGATCGCGTGGCGCGCGCTGGAGATCGGCCTCGTCCTGGGGCGCGCGGGCGAGATCGCCGACCTCGCCGTCGCGCGGTTCATCGACCCGGATCCGCCGCCGCTCGACGGGACGCACATCGCCGTCCCGCTGCGCATCCCGGCCCTGTGCGCGCGCGCCACGAGGCCCGTGTCGCGCCGCTGCTTCGCGCGCTTCCGGGCGCTCCGGTCGAGGTTCCTGGGGGGGCTCCTGCCGGGCACGGACGCGTTCGTGGCGGGCGCCGAGCGCTACGCGGAGGGCGATCTCGCCGGCGCCGCGCGGGCCTTTCGCCCCTTGCTGCGCGACCCGGGGCCCTTCGCCGAGGTGCTCGCCGACGCGATGGTCGCGGCGTTCGAGCGGACGGGCGAGGCAGAGCTCGTCGAGCGGATCGAGGCCGCCGTGGCGGGCGGCGCGGAGCGGCTGAACGGGGCGAGCCTCGCGACGGCGCGCGCCGCCCTCCGCGCGGCGCGGCGCGGAGCGCGGGCCGAAGCGCGCGCGCTCGCCCGGCGGGTGCTCGACGCGTGGTCCGCGGCGGACGAGCCGGTGCCGGCCGTGGCGCAGATGCGCCGGCTCGCCGCGGCGGTCGAGTAGCGGCAAGCGGGAGGGGGCAATCCGCGCCCTGGAATCCGGGATCGCCGCCCCACCGCGCGGCGACCATGACGCTGTAATAGCCCATCTTGCCCTGGGGTTATTGAGGACGCGGGGACGGGTGAACTCGAAGGGATCGTCGTTGAGGTCGTTCCCTCCGGGGCCTCGGGTGCAACACCTGTTGCCACACCCTGCAACACCTGTGGCGCCGCCGGGGCCCCGCGCCCACGCGGATCCATGGCGCCGGCAGCGCAGCGCGGGCCACGGGAAAGGGCGCCGCCACGTGACCATCCAACCATCTTTCTCCGGGGTCTTCTTTGCATCCGACACGGCACGCCACTTGCAAAACTTGCAAAAATTGCAAACTGACAAAACCGGCTTGCAAAAACCGAGGCCCCGGACGCACCAAACGCTGGTTCGCGTGCGCCCCAATGCCCTAGCTGCACCCGACCAAGGAGATTCCTATGCGCACAGCCATATCCCTTGCTACCGCCATTCTCACCCTGTCCATCCTCCCTATTGGATGCGATGTCGACACGACGCCTGATGGCAATGAGCTGGAGGCCGCGGAGGAGAGCGAAGTCACCGAAGTCACTGCAACGGCTGAGCTCGCGATCAACGCCAGCCAGCGGCAGGGCGTTGGGAAGATATACGATACCGGCGCGGCGATGGGCTTCGCCGAGTTTTTCGCCTCGCTCGTCGACTGGTCGGCGTCCGGAGATAACACGCAGATCGACTACGATAATATGAATTCGTCGCTCAATTTTGCCGCCACGACGCTCCCCGACACCCGCTATGCAATCTCGGCAGCCGGTTACAAGCCGCAATCGCCAGACCCGATCGGCAAGGATGTCCAGAAGCCGTACTCGACCGTCCTCGGTCGGCGTTACGAAATCGCCGCAGCAATCGCCAACAGCTCCACCTACGCCGCATATTACGATCTCGGCGTGAACCTCGCCATTGCCGAGAGCCAGGCGCTCGTCGCATCGTGGCTTCCGACTTCCTGGAGCTATGCCTGCTGGGCGCTCGATTCAGCGCTGAGCAACGCGAACGCGCTGAATAACCGTGTGCGGATCGACGTCAGCGCGCTCGCGACGCTGCGCACGGACGTTTGCAACAATCGTCCGGCGAACGCGTCGCCCCGGATCAAGACGCTCCGCGAGCAGTATGCCTATGCCGTGTACACCACCGCCGAGCCCCCTCCGCCTTGCGGAAATGGCGCCTGCACCAACGGCGAGACCTGCTCGAGCTGCCCCTCCGATTGCGGGGCCTGTCTCTGCCCCAACAACCCGGGGGGCCAGCCGAACAAATACGCATTCTGCATCTCCTGCCCCAACGCCTATGGCAACGCGTATAACTCCACGCGCTACGAGACCGCGTGCACGTCCAGCACCGCGTTCAGCTGGGTGCAGGGAACCACGTCGTCGAGCTGCTGGATCTACGCAAACGCCTGCCCCTGAGTGTCATTCCGGGGGTGGAGCCGGAGCCCCGGCGTGATTTCCGCGCCGGCGCCCGCGGGCTATGGGATCTGAATCGCCAGCGAACCGCAAGAGCGTCACCCGGCGATCAGCCGGAACACGGGGAGCTCTGGCCGACAGGTGAACCGCACAGGAAGGACGCTGGTGCCGACACCGCGGCTCACGTAAATCCTGCCCTGCGCAGCGTCGTACATACCCGAGCGAAATCGGCAGGGCCCCCGGCGGGTGCTCGACGCGTCGTCCGCGGCGGACGAGCCGGCGCCGGCCGTTGCGCAGATGCGCCGGCTCGCCGCGGCGATCGAGTAGCGGCAAGCGGGAGGGGTCAACGGCCGTGCGTGGGCACGAGGTGGCGGTCTGGTTTGCCTCGAGACTCCGCGGAATCCTTGGTCACGGAGGCCCCAAAAAGACCACCATCGAGGCTGCACGCTTCGGCCCCGGCGTTCCCCGAGAGGTCGCACGGGTCGTTGAGATAGATCGTGACGGGATGCTTGTAGGTCTGGGGCCGCCACTGGCACTCGGGGTAAAGCACATTGTCGTACTCGCACTGCCCCGTGGCGCCGGACGGCGGCCAGCACTGGCCGGGCTGGTTGACGAAGCAGCTATCCTCCGGAGACAGGCACAGCCTGTCGGCCATGTACGCCTTCCCGTACCTCCAGACGTGGCTGAAACAGGCATACTGATTCGCCGCCAGCATGTCGGACATGGCCGGGGAGCCGGACAGATTTTTGAGGGAGCCGTCGAAGAGATTCCCGTAGAACGCCCCCTCGAGGTACGTGAACACCTCGGCCTCCGTCGCCGGGTAGCTGCCGTCGGCGGACACCTGCGCGTCGAATCCGGGATCGCCGCCCTGCGGCGAGGCGACCATGACGCTGTAATAGCCCATCTTGCGCCGGGGGTCGGCGCGGTTGCCTGGACATGTGAACGTGATGCGATGGTTCTCGCTTTTGATATGCCCGCTGAGGAGGTGCCTCGAATAGCTCCGCGCAACCTCGCCCGGCTCCTTTGGGTGATCGCAGGCGTGGAGCCCCTCGCAGATGCGCACGAAGCGAGGGTACGATCCAACGCCGGCCTGGGTCGATGTGATCGTCACCCTGCTCTCGGGCTGGCAGCGCCCCACGAAGCGCGGAGAGAAGCCGCAGTTCCGGGACTCTCCTCTCTGGAGCTCTTTGTCGCTGCACTCCTTCTGGTGGATGCTCGGGATCGGTGTCCCGCCCTTCTCGCGGAAGTACGTCTCGACAGGCACGACCGGCTGCAGCCGAAAGAGCTGTTCCGGCTCGCCGCGCATCGAGATGACGACCTTGTCCCCGTTCGCGTTCACCCGGGCGAGGACGCACGCGGAGACGGCCTGCTCGCAGTCGGACGTCGCCGGCTCCTCGGACCAGTCTCCGAGGGGCGAGCTCTCGTCGCAGAGCCCGAGCTCTCCCTTCCATTCGATGCGCGGCTCGGACGCGTTCACCGTCACGACGGCGCCCGGGTCGAGCGCGCACGAGGTGATATACTCCATCAGCGAGCTCGTGTCTTTCAGGTCGCCGGTGCGCTGCCCGTTGGTGAAGCTGTTGGCGATGGCCAGGTACGCCGGCCGGACGCTCGCGCTGTTCAGCGGCTCGCGCGCGAGGCCATTGAGGAGCGACTTGTTGGCGGCCAGCGCCTGGACGCTGAGCCCGTTGCGCGGCATGCCATTGTGGAGGAGCCCCCGGGAGGCCCTCGCGGCGGCGGGGTTCGGCGGCGCCACGCGCTGGGACGAAGGAGAGGGCGCCGGGGGCGTGGGCGGAGGTTCCGGGGGCACCGGCGGGCGCGGCCCGCAGCCGAACGGGAAACTGATGGCGACGAGGACGAGGGCCGATGTCCGCAGACTCATGGGTCCAATGTCTCCTTGGCGTTGCGCCAGAAAAGCGGAGGAACACGCCGGGCGAGGCAAGCGGCGGCGTCGCCCAGCCTGTGGCGACGACCGGCTGATGCAAGGGCCGTACCGGGTGACCGGGGCGCCGCGGCGCGCTCCTGATCACCGCCCCTCCGGGGCCTCGGGTGCAACACCCTCCAACAGCCGTGGCGCCGCCGGGGCCCCGCGCCTACGCGGATCCATGACGCCGGCAGCTCAGCGCGGGCCGCGGGGAAGGGCGCCGCGGCGGCTCCCTCCCGCGGTGTCATCGATCTACCCTGAATCCAGAGAAAACGCACCCATTCCCGGCGCGCGCCGATCTGTCAGGCATCCTGCACTCAATAGGGATAGCCGGGAATGGCCATCTCGATCGAGTACAGCGCGCGGCCCGCGGTGATATAGAGCGTCCTCCGGTCGGCCCCACCGAACGCGACGTTCGACGCCTTGCCTACCCCCTCGATCGTGCCGAGCCTCGCGCCGCCCGGCGCGATCACCTCGACGCCGCCTCGCCATCCGACGTAGAGATTGCCAGCGCAATCGACCGTCATGCCGTCGGCGTCCGCCAGGTTGGCGATGACCTCGGAGGTGGGGCCGGCCGAGCCGTCGGCGTTCAGGGGGTACCGCCGGACCGGGCCGCCGAACTCGCCGGCGTAGAGCGCGCTGCCGTCGGGCGAGAGCGCGACGCCGTTCGGGCTGTCCAGCGTGTCCACGACGCTGACCTCGCCGGACGGCGACACGCGGTACACCGCCATCGGCAGCTCCGGGCGACCGCTGAGCTGGAACTCCGGGTCGCTGAAATAAACGTTGCCGTCACCCCGCACGACGACATCGTTCGGCGAGCTGAACCGCTTCCCCATGTACCCTTCGGCGATCGGGCGCCGCGCCCTCGTGCCGAGGTCGAACACCGAGACGCTCCGCGTGTCGTGGGTGCACGCGATGAGGTTCCCGTCGACGTGAAGGCCCAGCCCGTTCGTCGAGCTGTCCTCGATGAACACCTCGAACGAGCCCGGCGGCGTGAACCTGTGTATCGTCGCCCGCGGGCCGTTGAGCGGCGGCGCGTTCTCCTCGTCGAGGTGCAGCTCCGAGAAGTACAGCGCGCCCTCCGCGGCCACCCAGACCGGCCCCTCGACGTAGTCGAACCCGTCGCGCACCCGCTGGGGCCTCCCGCTCGGCAGCGGATCGTCCGCGTACGGTCCGCCCGGGCAGATCCGCCCGCCACCGCCGCCTCCGCCCTCGCCTTCCCCACCCCCACCGTCGCCTCCGCTCCCGCCGCTCCCCACGGCCGCGGCTCCGCCCGTCGCGCCGCTCGCGCCGCTCGCACCGCTCGCGCCGCTCGCGCCCGTACTGCCGCTTGCGACCGTGGCCCCCTCGCTGCCGGTAGAGCCGCCCGGACCGCCACCGCTCCCCGATGACAATGCAGGGACTGCGCCCCCGTCACCACAGCCGAGGGCTGCCGCAGGCAGGATTCCCCATAGCATGGACGAAAACCGAGCTCTCATAAGCAAAGACCTCCGTTCGAAAACGAGCAAAGCTCGAATTTATACAGATCCTCAGGGGATAAGAAAGAACAAAACGATTCGAGGATGTCAAGGGTGGATCGCCGCGCTCACCTCAGATGACGGAAGGTTCCTTATGCGTTCCGCCTCCCTCCTGGAAAAGTGACGCTGTATCAATAATTATCCATGCATCGACAATGAGGCCGCCCTGAGGTCAAGGGCTTGAGCGCTCTCTTTGCGCGGCTGGCCGGCTTCGGCTCGGCAGCGGCGGCGCTCGGCGTCCCAGCCGAAGCTCGGGATCGCCGATAGCGTCACCGTGACCTTGCCCCGCCGGTGGAACGACACGATGTGGCTGGAGGTCGGCGCCCGACAACCACCGGCTGATCGGCGACGTCGGCGGCGTCCTCAAGGTGAGCGACAGCGTATCGCTCTCGGGCGACGTCCGCGTGCAGGGCATCCTGCCGCGCACGGTGACCGAGTCCGACTACGACCTCGGCAACGGGACGTACACGCTGGTGCTCACGACGGTGGGCGGGCACCTCAAGGTCGTGTTCTGAGCCGCCGCGCTCACCGGTCGATCACGGCCCGCACAGCTCGAGATCCGGCGCCGGCGGCGCCGGGTATGCGTCGGTCGCTCTCTTCGCGAACTGGCACTGCAGATCGTCCGGCAGACACCCGCTCTGGGAGATGCACGCGCCGTCCTCATCCTTCCCCAGACACAGGCACTCCTGATCTTCGGGATCGCAGATCTCCACGAGCTCCATCATCCCTTCGTCCTCGTGGTTCAGCTTGTGGCAGTGCAGCACGAACTGACCCATGAACTTCCGTGGATTCATGAGCACGTCGCGCGGTCCGTCCTCGAGCTGGACCCACATCGTGTCCCGCCAGTGGGGAAAGTTGGGCTCCTTGTTCGACGTGTTGGGGCACACAAGGAAAGGGTTGATGTGGATGTGGAACGGGTGGCCGTCGAACGCGCGGATCTCCCACCGCTCCGCGCTGCCGGCCGTCATGACACGGTCGCTCCGGTAGCCCCGGAGCCGCCGATCGTCGAACTTGCGGCAGC
This sequence comes from Sorangium sp. So ce1014, assembly GCF_051521505.1. Taxonomy (NCBI): domain Bacteria; kingdom Pseudomonadati; phylum Myxococcota; order Polyangiales; family Polyangiaceae; genus Sorangium; species Sorangium sp. So ce1014. Next base: position 11,486,621 of record NZ_CP150356.1, on the reverse strand, counting down.
TGATGTTCGGATCCGGGCAGAGGCACACAGGCGCGTCCGGATCGATCGCGTGCGGGTGGTCCTCCGGATCGCACGTCTTGAGCGCCACGTCCGAGCCGAGATCGGGCGGCTGTGACCCCGGCGTGGGCACCAGCAGCACCACCTTCTGGTGCACGGTCTCGACCGAATCGCAGCTCACCTCGGTCATCTTGCCGTCGACCATGCCGGTCCACGAGGTGGGCGGGGCGAGCGCGGCCACGTCCGCCTCGCTGGGCAGGTTCACCTCGGTCGGCTCACCCGCGCTCGCGGCCACGTCGACGATCGCGATGACGCTGCCCTGGAGGTCGTTCGGCCGGCGGCCGACAAGACAGAGCGTCTGTTCCTGCTCGGGCATCTTCACCATCACGTCGACGCGGTACCCCGGTGATACCCACACCGTGTCGCTCCTGTAGAACTGCGGCAGCGTCAGCCCGTCGCGCGCGATCTGCGTCGTCTCGATGGGCTCCTTGTCGAAATCCGAGCACGCCGCGTCCTTCGCGACGTGCAGCTTCATCCCCATCTCGTCGGGGCTGCCCGCGTAGACCATGCGCCAGCGCTCCACCTGCCCGGGCGGCGTCACGAGCCGCGGCCTGAGCTTGCCGTTGATCAGCGTGGCCCGGAGCGTCTCGACCGCGAGGAAATCGGTCACCGACAGGTTGTGCTCGGTGCAGTCCTCCCCCTCTTTCAAGGGCACCGTGTTCTCGTGATCGATGGGCACCTGCGTCATGACCATGACCCGCTCTCGGGCCCTTTGGATGCCGGGGAGCTCGTCGAGCTCCCCCTCGATGAGGAGCGCCCCGGCGGCGCCATCCATGACCTGGATGGCCGTCGAACCGTGGATATGAGGATGGTACCAGTTGGTCCCCTCGTGATGGATCCCGTCCTCGTCGACATCCCAGCGGTACCGGGCGCCCTCCCCCGGCCCGACCTTGTGCAGCACGTGATCCCCGAAATACCGCTCACCCGGGGCGCAGCCGTCGCCCTCGCACGGGTCCGCGGGATCGTCCGTCGCGAAGTTGGGCTGCACGTGCAGGCCGTGCGCGTGCAGGTTCGTCAGGTTGAAGTCGTGACACGACCTCCCCCCGTGACCCATCATGCTCGCGATCTCGCGGAAGTCGCTCCTCGCGAAATCGTTGACCAGGTTCACGCGGACTCTTCGGTTCTCACCCTTCGGGACGCGGATCGTGGGCCCGCTCGTCATGCCGTTGTACGCGCGAAGACAGAGCCGCCGCCCGCCGATCTCCACCGCGCTCGGCCCGAAGTGGAGCTCGTACGCCCCGTCCCCGCCCGGCTGGAGCTCGGGGGGATCCTCGTAGATCGATGTCGTCTCCGGCGTCGTGCTCGTCTCCTCGCCTCCGCCGCAGCCCGCGGACGCGGCGGCCACGAGGGCCAGCGCTGCGAGCGATCCTGTCCGTGTGAGCGCATGTGAAGCGTCTCGTCCCATCGGCTTTGCTCCTCCAGGGACGACACTAGCGAGCCGCGCCGGATGTCGATGGCCGAAGACGGTCACCCCTGGCTAGAATGCGGACAGTGGCAGGAGGGTTGGACCTCGAGGAGCTGCGCGCCTTCATCGCGGTCGTCGAGGCCGGGTCGTACCTCGGCGCCGCGCGCGCGCTCGGCACGTCGCGCACGACGCTCCGGCGCCAGGTCGCGTCGCTCGAGCAGCGCGCCGGCGTCGCGCTGCTCGAGAGCGTGCGGCACGGCGTCCTGCCGACCGAGGCCGGGCAAGTGCTCGCCAAGCGGGGACGCGGTATGATGCAGGAGGCCGGCGCGCTCCTGGCCTCGATCCGCGAGGTCGGCGACGCGCCCTCGGGCACCCTGCGGGTCGTCCTGCCCGTGGGGCTGCCGCCGCACGCGCTCACGCCGGTCTTCGCCGCCGTGCGAAAGGCGTATCCGAGGCTCCACTTTCATTGCCGCTTCAGCAACGACCCGCTGGCCGAGGCCCTGACGGACGTCGACATCGCGGTTCACTTCGGCGAGGACGCGCCGCGGGGGCACTGGATATCGCACGTCGTCCTGCGCATCCGTGAGTGGCTGATCGCCGGCCGCGCCTACCTGGAGCGGCGCGGCACCCCCCGCACGATCGAGGACCTGAAGCACCACGAGCTGTTCGCGTGGCAAGCCCCCGGCGAGGACGCGCGGATCTGGCGGACACGGCGGGGCGCGTCCTTCACCGTCGCGCCGGCCCTCATCGCGACGGACATCCACTTCATCCGCCACTGTTGCATCTCCGGCCTGGGAATCGGCCTGGTCCCCGACGCGCTCCTGCCCGATCCGGGCCTCGGCCCGGACGTGCTCGTGCGGGTCCTCCCCGACGTCGTCGGCCAGGAGAGGCCGGTGCGGCTCAGCGTCCCGGAGGTGCTCTCCGAGATCCCCAAGATCAAGGTGCTCATCGAGCACGTGCGCGCGTCTCTGGGCCAGGTGGTGCCGGCGCGACGTAGCGTCGCGGCCGCATCTGCCCAGGACGAGACACCATGAAGACGGTAAGCCAATGAAACAATTGAATTTTTATCCCATCATTCCCGGATTCATGCGCCGGTCTGACCACCACCCGGCGGCAGGGAGACAGCGCTTCATGGCCGCGCGCGGAAGCGGGGTGAACACCGCGCGCAGATGCTGTAGACAGATCGCGATCCTCCCGTGAGCTCCGACCAGCCCGTCCTCCGCGTCCGCAACCTCCACAAGTCCCACGCGCTCGGCGCCACGCCGATCGAGGTGCTCCGCGGGGTCGACCTCGACATCCACGCCGGCGAGATGTGCGCGATCATGGGCCCTTCCGGCGTCGGCAAGAGCACGCTGCTCTCGTGCGTCGCGGGCCTCGAGTCCCCCGATCGCGGCGAGATCCGCGTCCTCGGCGAGGACATGGCCGCCCTCGACGAGCACGGCCGCACCCTCCTGCGCCGCCGCCGCGTCGGCATCGTCTACCAGTTCTTCAACCTCGTCCCGACCCTCACCGGCTACGAGAACATCATCCTGCCGTACCTCATCGACGGCGCCGCGCCGGACCACGACGCCGCCTCGCGCATGCTCGATCGCGTCGGCATGCGCGCCCGCGCCGAGCACCTGCCCTCGCAGATGTCGGGCGGCGAGATGCAGCTCATCTCCATCGCGCGCGCGCTCGTCCGCCGCCCTGCGCTCGTGCTCGCCGACGAGCCGACCGGCAACGTCAACATCGCGACCGGCCGCCGCATCATGGCGCTGCTCGCCGACGCCCTCCGCGACGCCGGGAGCGCCATGCTCCTCGTCACGCACAACGCCGAGGACGCCGCCCGCGCCCACCGCGTCGTGTTCATGCGCGACGGCCTCCTCCTGCACGACGCCGCCCTCGCGGGCCCCGCCGTGACCTCGGCCGCCGTCCACGACCGGCTGAAAGAGCTCGGCATCTGAATGCTCCTCCTCCGCGCCCTCTTCCAGCCGCTCGTCCGGATGCTCGCCCTGCGCAACCTGCGCGCCGATCGCTTCGGCGCGATGGCCGCCCTGCTCGGCGTCGCCCTCGGCACGGCCACGGTCAACGTCGTCCTCATCCTCGACGTCGGCACGCGCGCCGTCGAGGCGCGCAGCGCCGTCACGAACCCCGATCTCCCCGTCTTCACCGAGCAGACCGTCGCCCTGAGCGGCCTCCGCCCGGACGGCACGCTCATCGCCGCGGCCGACGCCCAGGAGGAGACGCACGAGGACTACGAGATCATGCGGTCGGCGATCCGCCTCGGCTCGCTCTCCGCGTTCCTCGTCGGCGCCCTCATCGTGTTCTTCACCTTCAACGTCGCCGTCGAGCGCCGCCGCCGCGAGATCGCCCTCCTGCGCAGCGCCGGCGCGCTGCCCCCGCAGGTGGCGGCGGTCTTCGTCTTCGAGGCCCTGCTGCTCGGCCTGGCCGGCGCGGCGCTCGGCCTGCTCGGGTCGATCCCGCTCGCGTACCTCGCCGCGAAGGCGGGCATCACGACGACGGGCCGCGCGCGCATCCCGCTCCACGCGATCCGCCTGCCCTGGAGCGCGATGCTGCTCGTCTGCGGCACCGGCGCCCTCACCGCGCTGCTCGGCGTGCTCCGCCCGGTGCGCGACGCGCTCCGCCTCGACATCGCGCGCGCCCTGCGCCCGCGCTTCCTCGAGGGCGGGGCCGAGCAGCGGCGCCGCATGCGCGGCGTCATGCTGCTCGCGCTGCCGTTCATGGTGCTCGTCTACGGCCTGCTCCGCCCCTTCTTCCGGCAGTCCGTGCCCCTGTTCGCCTTCTTCGTCCTCGAGGCGGGCCTCGTCTGCGCGGCGTTCCTCGCGGCCATCGTCTTCGTCCCGGACCTCGTCGCGCGCCTCGGCGCGCTCGCCGTCCGCCTCGCGCCGCGCCGCTGGGCCGCCGAGCGCCTGCTGCTCCGTCGCCGCGTCGAGCACAGCGGCCACGAGCTCGCCTGGAGCGTCGGCGGCGTGATGATGGTCTTCGCCCTCCTGCTCGCGCTGCACATCGCCACGGGGGCGCTCAAGCAGGAGGTCTCGGCCTGGGCGGGCCGCGCCCTCGCGCCCTACGCGTTCCTCTACCCGGACGAGCCGCTCGGCCACGCCCAGCGCCTCCTGCCGAGCCTGCCGCCGCGCCTCGTCGCGGCGCGCTTCTCGAGCCGCACGCCGTGGCCCAACGTCGTCCATGCGGTCCCGGCCGACGAGCTCCGCGCGCTCGCCGAGGCCACCGGCCGCCCCGAGTCGATCGCGCTCGCCCGCCGCTTCGGCCCGGGCAAGGCGATCGTCTCCACGATGATGGCCCGCCGCTTCGGCGTCGGCCCCGGCGATCAGCTCGAGGTGAGCGGCCGCGCCGGCGCGCGGCGGTTCGAGATCGTCGGCGTCACCGACGAGCTGGGCTATGTCCACGCGCCCGGCGCGTACCGCAACCTGCGCACCTACGCGGTCATCGAGGCGGCCGACTTCCCGGTCATCTCGCCGTACGTGCTCGCGATCGGCCACACGGTGGCGCTCGCCGATCCGGTGACCGGGGCGGCGGCGGCGCGGGGCGGCCCGGCGACGCCGCCCTGGGGCGAGCTCCTGGCCGACGTGCCGCCCGCGCGCGACATCCGGATGCAGACGGGGGTCGAGCTCGAGGCGGTGCGCCGCAAGGCGACCGGGCGTGACTTCGTGATCTTCGACATGATCCTCGGCTTCACGACGGTGCTCGCCGCGATCGGCGTGGCAAACCAGATGGTCCTGGCGCTGCACGCGCGGCGGCGGGAGCTCGCGCTGCACCGCGTGCTCGGGATGACGGCGGGCCAGGTCCGGCGGATGGTGCTGATGGAGGGGGCGCTGGTGGGCGCGCTGGGCGGCGTGCTGGCGGTCCTGCTCGGGATCCCGCTGGGCGCGGCGGCGCTCGGGGCGCTGCGCACGGTGTCGAGCTTCGAGGTCGAGCTCACCATCCCGCTGGAGTACGGCCTGCTCACGGCGCTCGGGGCGACGGCGGTGGCGCTCGGGGCGTCGCTTTACCCGGCGCGCAGCGCGGGGCGGAGCAACGCCGCGGAGTCGGTCCAGTACGAGTAGCGAGCTTCCTTGCCGGTGAGGTGGCGGCCCGGGCGCTGAAGCTCGATCCCATCGATGACGTCACGCTCGACCTCGTGGATGGACATCCATCGATGGGCGTGCCTCCTGTCGCCCATGCTGTCGATGGCCATCCGCGACGCCGTCGGCGTCCGCTCATGAGCCTGACAAATACGCATCCGCCGTGAGCCCGCAGACCGCGAATTGAAGACAGACCCTTCGATGCGCGGGATAAGCCATCGATAGTTCATCGCTTTTACGAGGGTGAGCGGATCGTCATCGATCGTCGATCGCCTGAAACCTACGTGGTGATCCGCCCTTGACATCATCGAATCTTTTGGTCTCTCCTGCTGTCGACCATGACACGACGCCCGGGGATTGAACAGGGGATGGCTCAAATCAGGGGATATCACATCACCGCGAAGACGGGCGAGACGGCGGCCTCCGTCACGTACCGAGCCCGCCGGGAGGGCGAGGAGAGAGAGGTGGCGGTGAGGATGCTCCACGCCGATCTCACGCGGGTCGCCGATATCACGCGCTTCAAGCACGCCTGCAGCGCTATCAGGCACATCGACTCGGAGAGGATCGTCAAGATCCACGGCGTCGAGGAGCACGCGGACGGGCTCTTGCTCGTGACCGAGTATTTCCCGGCTGCCGCGCTGTCCGAGCTCCTGAAGGATCGGGGCGATCTCGACGTCGGCGGGTTCCTGAGCGGGGCCATCCTCATGGCCGAAGCCCTGGCCGATATCCATCGGCGCGGCCTCATCCACGGCGACGTCAGGCCCAGGAACATCCTGCTCGGGGAAGGGGGGCAGATCAAGCTCACCGGCTTCGGCGTCGAATCCATCGTGACGCGCGAGAGGGAGGCCATCTACGGCCGCGAGGTCCTCTCGGAGGTGCTCCCGTACACCTCACCCGAGCAGACCGGCCGCATGAACCGCAGCGTCGACTACCGCACCGACCTGTACTCGCTCGGGGTCGTGTTCTACGAGATCCTCACCGGGCGAAGGCCGTTCGAGGCCGCGGACCCGCTCGAGCTGATCCACGCCCACATCGCCGTGAGGCCGACCCCACCCTCGGAGCTGAGCCCGAAGGTGCCCCCGGCGCTCTCGGCCATCACGATGAAGCTGCTCGGCAAGAACGCCGAGGATCGCTACCAGAGCACCGAAGGCCTGAGGGACGATCTGAAGGCGTGTCGACGGCGCTGGGAGGAGAGCGGCGCGATCGAGGATTTCACCCCGGGCCAGCACGACAGGACCGATCTCTTCCAGATCCACCAGAAGCTCTACGGTCGCGAGGGCGACATCCGGCGGCTCATCGAGTCGTTCGACGACGTGCTCCGGGGCAGGCGCGCGATCGTGCTGGTCTCGGGCTACTCGGGGATCGGCAAGTCGTCCCTCGTGCAGGAGATCCTCAAGCCGCTGGCGCGCGAGCGGGGCTACTACGTCAGCGGCAAGTACGACCAGTACAACCGCGACACGCCCTACAGCGCCGTCGTCCATGCGTTCGACGCGCTCGTCAAGCAGCTCCTGTCCGAGAGCGAGGAGCGCGTCCAGAGGTGGCGGAAGGCCCTCCTCGATGCCCTCGGGAGCAACGGGCAGGTCATCTGCGATGTCCTCCCGTCGCTCAGGCACCTCATCGGCGAGCAGCCGGCCGTGCCGGCGCTCGGCCCGGTCGAGGCCCAGAACCGTCTGAACCTCTATTTCAAGAAGTTCGTCTCGGTGTTCGCCCGCCCAGCCCACCCGCTCGCCGTCTTCATCGATGATCTGCAGTGGGTGGACTCGGCCAGCCTCAGCCTGCTCAAGTCCCTCCTCGCCGACGAGGAGATGGAGTCGCTCTTCTTCTGCGGCGCCTATCGCGACAACGAGGTGAGCCCGACCCACCCCTTCCTCGTCGCGCTCGAGGAGCTCCAGCAGGCGCGCCTCGGGGTCGTGAACATCGTTCTGGAGCCGCTCCGGCTGGCCCACCTGAACGAGCTCTTGCTCGACAGCCTGAGGGCCGGCGGCACGGACGCGCTCGCGCGCGCGGTGCTGAAGAAGACCGGCGGCAACCCGTTCTTCGTAAAGCAGTTCCTGCGGCATCTGGTGGAGGTCAGGGTGCTGGTCCTCGATCCCGCGGCGGGGTGGCGCTGGGACCTCTCGACGATCAAAGAGCTGGAGCACACCGACAACGTCTTGAGCCTGATGGCGCAGACCATCCGGCGCCTGCCCGAGGACACGCAAGAGGTGCTCCGGCTCGCCGCGGCGATCGGCAACAGCTTCGAGCTGGAGATCCTGAACACCGTCAGCGCAGAGGCCCCCGACGCCACCTACGGTAGCCTCGCCAGGGCCATCGACGATGGCCTGATCGTGAGCGCCGGCGAGGGCTACCGCTTCGCGCACGACAAGATCCAGGAGGCCGCATACTCCCTGATCCCCGCGCGGGACCGGCCGGGGTTCCACTACCGGATTGGCAGGCTGATCCTCGGCAAGCTCGGCCCCGACGAGGGACAGAGCGTGTTCGATATCGTCAATCACCTGAACAGCGCCGGCGATCTGATCCAGGCGCCGGAGGAGCGGCTCACCTCGGCCAGGCTCAACCTCCGGGCAGCCGCGCGCGCCGAGGAGTCGAGCGCCTTCTCCGCGTCGCTGAAGTACCTGGAGCACGGCATCTCCATGCTGCACGCGGACGCGTGGACCTCCGAGTACGAGCTGACGTTCGCCTACCACACGAAGAAGGGCGTGCTGGAGTCGCTCTGCGAGCGGCACGACGACGCGCTCGCCACGCTCTCGGGCTGCCTCGACAAGGCGAGGGGGCGGGTGCACAAGACCGAGGTCCGGCGCCTGACCATCAACGTGCAGATCCTGAAGAACGATCTGCCCGCCGCGCTGGACGAGGGGCTCGCCGCCCTGCGAGCGTTCGGCATCGACCTGCCGCCCTACCCGGACGACAGCGTGCTCGTCGCCGAGATCGAACGGACGATGACCATGATCGGCGATCGGCCCATCGCCTCCCTCATCGATCTGCCCGCCCTGGCCGATCCCGAGATCGCCGCCCTGCAGGATCTGCTGCAGGAGATGTTCGCGCCCACCTACCAGCTGGGGACGAACAACTTCGGCATCACCGTGATGAAGATGCTCCAGAACTCGCTCACGCACGGGATCTCGAGGAACTCGATCTACGCGTACGTCAACTTCGGGACGCTCCTGTGCGCCCGGCTCGACGTCGAGAAAGGCTACGAGTTCGGCAGGGCCGCGGTCCGCCTCAACGAGCGCAATCCGGACAAGAAGTCCGAGGCCATGCTGTGCAACATGTGGGGCGCGTGGGTGCAGCACTGGAAAGAGAGCTACGCGACCTACAAGACATCGTTGCGCAAGGGCATGCACGTCGGCCTCGAGACAGGCCAGTACATCTGGTCTTTTTACAACGCATGCAACTCGCAGCTCAACAGCCTGCTCCAGGGGAAGAACCTCCGCGAGCTCGTCCAGGAGGCGAAGGACAGCGAGCACATCTGCAAGCTCGACAGGTTCAATGCGATCACCTGGATCGTCGCCGCCGCCGCCGATCTCGGCGAAGAGCTCAGCACGTCCGCCGAGGGGGACGGCGGCGAGCCGCGCGCGCGCCGGGTCGATCTCGACGCCATCATCGCGGAGGCCAGGAGGATCGGCAACACCGCGAGCCTCTATTTCACGAACATCTTCACGGTCATCGGCGGCGTCTTCAAGGGCGCGTACGAGCGGGCGGCAGAGGTTTGGGGCGAGACCGACCCGGGCGCCGGCGTGATGCTCGGCGCCTGGCACGTGAGCCCTTGCTACTATTTCTATGGCGGCGTGGCGTTCTCGCGGGCCTCGCTGGCCGCCGCGCCGGAGCAGCGGGCCGCGTACGTCGCCAGGCTCGGGGAGTTCGCGGGCAAGCTCGATCTCTGGGCAGGGCTCAACCCGCAGAGCTTCCGTCACCGCAGCTTGATCCTGAGGGCGGAGCTCTCGCGGATCGAGCAGCGCGACGGCGCGAGCGCCCTCTACGATCAGGCGATCACCGCCGCGAGGGAGGCGCAGCTCGTCCATGACGAGGCGCTCGCGAACGAGCTCTGCGCGCTGCATTACCGCGACATGGGCAGGCAGTTCCTCGCGCACGCCTACATCACCGAGGCGCACCGGCTCTATGCTCGCTGGGGCGCCACGCGCGTGACGGAGCGCCTCGAGCGGGACTTCCCGCTGGCGCTCCTGCGGGAGGCGCCGCGCCAGCCGGGCTGGGGTGACCACGGCGGGGCCGTCCAGAGCGCGTCCCTCGGTCACGCCGCGGAGGTGGACCACGGCGAGGTGAAGCTCGACACGCTCGCCATCATCAAGGCCTCACAGGCGATCTCGGGCGAGATCCTGTTCCCCTGCCTCCTCGAGAAGCTCATGCAGAGCATCCTCGAGGGCGCAGGCGCCAGGAAGGGGCTCGTGATCCTCAGAGACAACGACAGGCTCGTGGTCCAGGCGGAAGGTCACGTCGAGGCGCAGGAGATCAAGGTGTCCTCGCCCGTGCCCCTGGACTCGTGCGGGGAGGTCGCCGCGAGCGTCGTGCACTACGTCGCGCGGACCGCGGAGAGCGTCGTCCTCAGCGACGCTGCCAGCAGCGATCAGTTCGCGAGCGACCCGTACATCGCGAGGACCCAGGCCCGATCGATCCTCGCGGCGCCCATCCTCCGGCAGGGGCGCCTCGTGGGCGTCATCTACCTCGAGAACGATCTGGCCGCCGGAGCCTTCACGCCGGACCGGCTGGAGGTCACCAGGCTGCTCGCCGCCCAGGTGGCCATCTCGATGGAGAACGCGCTCCTCTACGCGAGCCTCGAGGAGAAGGTCAGTACACGGACCGCCGAGCTCGAGGTCGCCCACCAGCGGATCGAGCTCGAGCTCTCGGAGAAGCTCGCGCTCATCGGGCGGCAAAAAGAGCTCATCCGCACCCTCTCCACGCCCATCCTCGAGGTGTGGGACGGCGTGCTCACCATCCCGGTGGTGGGTGGGCTCGACGATGACCGGGCCGCGACGATCATGCAGGATCTCCTCGAGCGGGTGGTCCATACCCAGTCGAGGTCCACGATCCTCGATCTCACCGGGGTGAACACGATCGATCCCGGCACGGCCGAGCGCCTCGTGCGCATCATCCGATCCGTGCAGCTCCTGGGCTCCCGGAGCATCATCACGGGCATTCAGCCCGAGGTTGCCCGGACCATGATCTCGCACGGGCTTGACCTGAGCCGCGTCACGACGCGCGCGAAGCTGCGCGATGGCTTGCGGATGTGCATGGGAGAGGGGAACTGAGGGGCTGAAGCCCGCCCGAGCCGCCGGCGCAGGTCGCGCGGCCGGCGCTGGCCGCTTCGTCGTTGAGCTCCCTCGCTGGTGCGGAGGAGCGGACGACGGATGCTTCAGAGAGCGAAGAGGAAGTCGACGAAGGAGCGGGTCGCGCCGTCGAGGCCGAGGTACTTCTTGCCGGCGGCGGGCTCGACGACGAAGTATTCGTCCTTGGCGTGGGCGCCGGAGCCGTGGCCGAGGCCGACGTGGCCGGCGGGGCGCTCGAGCGGCTTTCCTGTGAAGAGGTAGCCGGGCCAGGAGCCGGCGACGCGCGGCCAGATCACCGGGTCGAGGCCGGCGGCCTTGTAGACGGCGAGCTGGGTCTGGATGGGCGGCGCGTCGAGCGCGGTGTTCGTCGGGTCGTAGCTGCCCAGGTCCTTGATCACGATGTCCGTGTAGCCGCGCCTGTCGAGGTGCTTGCGCAGCTTGGCGAGCACGTCCTTGGCGGTCATGTCGGGCACCAGCCGGATATCCATCTTGGCGAAGGCGCGGTGCGGCAGGATGGTCTGGGAGCCCTCGCCGATGTAGCCGGCATAAAGGCCGTCGATGTTCACCGACGGGCGCGAGACGTAGCGCTCGAGCATGGCGCGCTCTTCGAGGTCGTTCACCCACCTGTCGACCTTGAAGGCGTTCTTCCAGTCGGCCTCGTCCCAGCGCGCTGACAGGTCGTCGAGCAGGATCTTCTGCTGCCTGGAGACCGGCCGCACGGCGTCGGTGAGGCCGTCGATCCTCGGTTCGTTGCCGTCCGCCGAGACCAGCGTGCCGAGCGCCTGCACGAGCCGCCAGACCGGGCTGTCGACGACCACCTTCATGCTGGAGTGGATCTCCGCCTCGCGCGGGCCGCGACCCCACGCCTTGCCGCTCGCCCCGAGCTCGACGTAGACGATGCCCTTGGCGCCCAGATCCATGTTGACCGTGCCGGACAGCGATTGCTGCGCCGACGGCATGATCACGCCCTGGCATGTCTCGAGCGCCCTCATCACATCTTCGTTCCACACCACTTGCGAGAAATGCGGCGAGCCGAGCTCCTCCTCGCCTTCGGCGACCACCACCAGGTTGACCGGCAGCTTCAGGCCGGCGGCCCGCACCGCGTGCAGCGCGGCCAGGAACGCCCCCTGCGGCCCCTTCTGGTTGACCGCGCCGCGCCCCACGATGACCTTGCCGATGCCCGCCTTGTCGACAAGCCTGGCGGCGAAGGGCGGCGACGACCACTCCTTCTCCTCCACCGGCTGCACATCGTACATGAAGTAGAAGCCCATGGTCTGCTTCGCGCCGGCGTCGAGCGTCGCGAAGATGCCTGGATGCCCGTCGGTCTTCATCTTCTTGACCGTGCCGAAGCCGGCGTCGCGCAGGAGCTCCATGGTCAGCTCGCAGCACTCGGTGATGCCGACGTTCTGCGCCGAGATCGACGGCTGCTGGATCCAGCGCTGGATGCGCTCGATCGACGGATTCAGCTGCTCGGTGATCTTGCCGTACACCGCCGAGAGATCGACGGCCTTGCCACCCGCGCCCCTGGCGAGGCGGGGAAACGAGGCGAGCGCTCCGGCGGCCGCGGCGCCGACGAGGAAAGTGCGGCGATCGATGTCCAGCATGGCGCGTACCTTAAAGCTGGATGCGCGCCGGGGTAGTGGTCAACTTTGCCCAGAGAGAGTCCACATGAAGGCGGGAAGACGGGAAGAACACTGATTTTCTTCCTGCCTTCCCGCCTTCATTTTCAAATTGGACCACTACCTTCCAGTCGCCCCTGAGGGGATGGGCTCACGGTCGCCCGCGGCTCGCGCAACGAGCGCCGTGTCGATAGTCGGTGAGCGCCTCGAGGTACAGCGCGCTGAACCGGTCCGTGGAGAAGGGATTCTGGCTGGTCACGAGGTTACAATCGCGCAGCGCATGGGCGCTCCCCGGGAAGGCGGCCTCGTGATCATAGCCGTGGTCCTCGAGCTGCTCGCCGATGTCCCGGACCTGGGCCTCGGCGCCCATCACGAAGGTCTCGATGTAGAGCTCCTCGAACGACGAGACCGACGTCACCGTTCGACGGCTGAGCGGATTCGGCTGCCGCATGCGGGTCAACACAGCCGGCGCGTGACAGATCAACCCCACGGGCTGGTCCTTGACGGCGAAGTGAGCGAGCAGCGCGTGCAGGTCCGCGTTGTCGAGCAGGTCGACCATCACGCCCTGTCCGCCCGGAACGACGATGCCGTCGAACGAGTCGGCCGCGGCGCGCGCCCGCTTCAGGCTGAGCGGCGCGCGGATCTGCGGGGCGCGCTCGACGAACCGTTGCGCTTGCGCGCGCCGCGCGTCGTCTTCCCAGTACCTCTCGTCGAGGCTCTCCGGGTCGATCGCCGGAGCGGCGCCGCCGTCGGTCGCGAACACGACCTCGTGCCCCGCGCCGGTGAGGGCCAGGTACGGCTCGTAGAACTCCCCGAGGAAGGTGCCTGTCGCGCGCTTCGAGCGGTCGCCGAGCGTCTGCTCTCGCGCCGCGCTGAGGACGAACAGGATCCTCCCTCTGGGTTTCACTGCCGCCGGGCGCTCGGGAAACACGGGGTGGAGCCTCGGCGGCGCCGCGGCGCACGCGGCCAGCGCCGAGCCGGCGAGCAGGACCGCGAGCCCCGCCAGCAGCGCCGCCTTCCGGGCCGCGCCCCGCGGCTCGTCGCGGCGCGAAAGGCCGCGCGTGGGTTCCGTTGCTCGCTGCTCGCCGTTTCGCGTCGTTCGTTCCGTCGTCATGCCCGAAAGCTGACCCGCGGGGGCGCGGTCGCGCCTTGACCTAGGTCAAGAAGCGACCGGCCTGGTCGCCGCGCGCTTCAAGCGACTCAGGGCCTCGGGCGTGATGCCGAGGTACGCGGCGATGTGATAGTCGGGCACGCGGCTCGCCACGGCGCCGTGCTCCGCGACGAAGGCGCGATAGCGCTCGGCGGCCGTGTCCATCAGCAGCGATGCCTCGCGGCGTACCTTCTTCACGTACACCCGCTCGACGATCCGCCGGCTCACCCGTTCCCAGTAGACGTCGCGCTCGCCGAACTCGCTCAGCCGCGCGTAGGGCGCGACGAAGAGCTGCATCGGGGTCAGCGCCTGAATCGTCAGCCTGGCGGGCTCCCCGGTGATCAGCGCCTCCAGCACCGACATGAAGTCGGGCGCGGAGACGAACGCCTTGTTGAACTCCTTTCCATCTCTCCGCGTGTAGAACATCCTGGCGACGCCGGAGTTGACGAGCGCCACCGAGTCGCTCGCCTCGCCCGCCCGCACGAACGTCTCGCCCTTGCGCAGGCTCTTCCCGTGGAACAGGGCCGCGAAGGCGTCGAAGCGCGGCGCCGGCCGAGCGTCGAGCGCCGCGATCATGCGCCCGAGCGCCGCCACCTGGTCCGCGCGCGAGAGCTGCGCCATGAGCGCCGAGCCTACCACGGCGTCCCCGGAGCTCGTCACCCGCGCCGCCGGGGCGCCGGCCGGCGGCGCGTCGTCGCCTCGGCGGCGAACGGCGTCTCGCCGAGGCGCAGCGCGCTCCGCTGCTCCGGGCCGAGCCGCTTCACCGCCGCCCGGAAGTCCTCCCGGGCCAGCCGGAGGCGGTTCTGGGCCGTGTTCGCGTTGATCTGGAGCTCCCGGGCGATCTCCACGACCGGGATCTCGAGCATGTCGTGCATCACCAGCATGACGCGCCGCTGCGGGACGAGGCTCGCGAGCAGCAGGTCGATCACGTCGGCCCGCTCCGTCGCCTCGACCCGCTGCTCCAGGCGGGGGCGCCTGTCGATGCCGGCGAAGATCGCGCTGCCGCCCTGCAGGCCCACCGGGATCTCGCGGCGCCGGAACGCCCGATGCCGGTAGTGAGTTATCTGCCGCCACGCGATCCCGAAGAGCCACCGGTACAGCGGGTCCCACGCCCGCCGCGCCCGCAGGCGGCTCACATAGGGAAGCACCATGCTGAACGGCACCGGCTGGCTACCGCCCACCTCGTCCTCGTCGCGCAACCCCAGGGCGGCGCGCAGCAGACGGCTCGCGTCGAAGCCCTCCAGACCGCGGTAGGCCGCGATGAGGATGTCGTGCAGCACGTCGTCGAGATCGTGAGGGTCGACGCCATACCCGCGGAGCGTCCTGCGAAGGAAAGGAACACCCACCTCGTGCAGCACAACGAAGCTTTGATGTTTGGCGCGAAGGGCATCGTCGGATTGAGATTCCACATATAATTTTTACGAACCCTCATTCCGAGTCGTTTGGGAACCGGCCCCCTCTCCGCGTAACCACGCGTTATTGCAGTGTTTTTATGGCAGCCGCGCGACTCGCACCGAGCGACTCCCGCGCGGCCCCGGGCCCGCCCCCGGCGAGCCAGCCCTCCTGTCGCCCCCGGAGCTTCGATGCGCCGTCCACACGAATTCGTGATCTGCTGGCGGGGTGTCGTGCAATTTGCGCGTTTTGCCCGGCGAAAACGCGGGCGGCGCCCGCCGGCCCGCCCCCCGGCCGGCGGCCTCGGCCGCGTCTTTTCCGCCTCCCCTGCCCCCGGAGCTCGCCCCGAGCCGCCGAATTTCCCCGGCCGACCGGCCTGCTCCGCCGCGGCCGCCCCCTTGCCGACCGCTCTCCCGGCCCGTAGGGTGACGGCGCCGTGCCCCTCCTCCAGCTCCGCCGCAGCGCCGGCGCCGCCGCGCGCGACCTCACCGCGTTCCTGCCGACGACCCGCGAGGAGATGCGCGCGCGGGGCTGGGACGCGCTCGACATCCTGATCGTCAACGGCGACGCCTACGTCGACCACCCCGCGTTCGGCGCGGCGATCATCGGCCGCTTCCTCGAGGGGCGCGGCTTCCGCGTCGGCGTCATCTCCCAGCCCCGCTACCAGGACCCGAGCGACCTGCTGCGGATGGGCGTGCCCCGGCTCATGGTCGGGGTCACCGCCGGCAACCTCGACTCGATGCTGAACAAGCTCACCGCCCAGAAGAAGGTCCGCAGCGAGGACCAGTACTCGCCGGGCGGGCAGGTGGGCCTCCGCCCCAACCGGGCCTCGATCGTCTACGCCAACCTCTGCCGCCAGGCGTTCCCCGGCGTCCCCATCGTCCTCGGCGGCATCGAGGCGTCCCTCCGCCGCATCGCCCACTACGACTACTGGTCGGACCAGGTCCGCCGCTCGGTCCTGCTCGACGCCAAGGCCGACCTGCTCATCTTCGGCATGGGCGAGAAGGCCGTCTGGGAAGTCGCCGACCGCCTCCGGCGCGGCGAGCCCGTCCGGTCCATCCGCGACGTCCGGGGCACCGCCTTCCCCATGCGCAAGGGCGAGTGGGAACCGATCGAGGGCTCACGTTACGTCTCGGACGGAAAAACCGTGCTCCTCCCGAGCTACGAGCAGGTGGCGGCGGACCGGAGCGCGTTCGCCGAGATGTCGCGGGCGTTCCAGTTCGAGACGAACCCTGGCAACGCGCGGCCGCTGCTCCAGGCGCACGGCGCGGAGGCTGTGTACTTCAACCCGCCGGCGTTCCCGCTCGAGACGGGGCAGATGGACGCGCTCTACGACCTGCCGTTCACGCGGGTGCCGCACTGGTCGTACGACGCGCCGATCCCGGCCTACGAGACGGTGAAGCACTCGGTCGTCACGATGCGCGGCTGCTTCGGCGGGTGCACGTTCTGCTCGATCACCGAGCACGAGGGCCGGGTGATCCAGTCGCGCTCGGCGGACAGCATCCTGCGCGAGGTGCGGGCGCTCCGGCGCATGGACGGCTTCCGCGGGGTGCTCAGCGACCTCGGCGGGCCGACCGCGAACATGTACCAGATGCGGTGCAAGGACGAGGCGATCGAGAACGCGTGCCGGCGGCTCTCGTGCGTCTTCCCGGAGGTCTGCGAGAACCTGAACACCGACCACGGCCCGCTGCTCAAGCTGATGAAGGCGGTGCGCGAGGAGGAGGGGATCAAGAAGGTCTTCATCGCCTCCGGCGTGCGCTACGACCTCGCCGAGCGGTCGCCCGAGTTCATCGAGGAGCTCGCTGCGCACCACACGGGGGGCCAGCTCTCGGTCGCCCCGGAGCACAGCAAGAAGGACGTGCTCGACAAGATGAAGAAGCCGGGCATCGAGAGCTACGAGCGCTTCGCCGAGCAGTTCCGGTGCGCGAGCGAGGAGGCCGGGAAGAACCAGTTCCTCGTGCCCTACTTCATCTCGGGGCACCCCGGCTCGACGCTCCGGGACATGGTCGATCTCGCCGTGTACCTGAAGAAGAACGGGATGCGGCCGCGCCAGGTGCAGGACTTCATCCCGACGCCGATGTCGATGGCCGCGTGCATGTACCACACGGGGATCGACCCGCTCACGCGCGAGCCGGTGTACACGGCGAAGGACCTGCGCGAGAAGAAGCTCCAGAAGGCGCTCTTGCTCTACTGGGACGCGGCGCACCACGACGAGGCGCGGGAGGCCTTGATCAAGGCGGGCCGCGGTGATCTCATCGGCACGAAGCCGCACTGCCTCGTGCCGCCGGCGGCGGGCAAGGGCGCGCCGCCGCGCTACCTCGCCAAGGTCCGCGGCGAGCGCCGGGGGAAGCCAGCCGATGCGACACACCGCCGAAATCGATAACGATCGGTCCTTCACCGCGAAGCTCGGCGACCGCGGCCTGTTCCCGCACCTCGCGCCGCTCGTCTACGTGAACCACGCGGGGATCTCGCCCCCGTCGCGGCCGGTGCGCCTCGCGATGATGGCGCTGCTCGACGACTACGCCGCGCAGGGGGCGGCCGCGTTCCCGGCGTGGAGCGCGCAGCGGCTCCGTCTGCGGGAGAAGCTCGGCCGGCTCATCGGCGCGGCGGCTGACGACATCGCGCTCGTGCAGAGCACGACGCGCGGGCTCACCGACATCGCCCTGTGCCTGCCGTGGCGGCCGCGCGACCGGGTGATCCTCTTCGAGGGGGAGTTCCCGGCGAACGTGACCCCGTGGCAGCGCGCGGCCGCGCTCTTCGACCTGGAGATCGTGTTCCTGCCGCTCGGCGGCTTCGCGGACGGCAGCGGCACGGGCCTCGCCCGGCTCGAGGACGAGCTCCGGCGCGGCGCGCGGCTCGTCGCGGTGAGCGCCGTGCAGTTCCAGACGGGCCTCCGGATGCCGCTCGCGGCGATCGGCGCGCTCTGCCGCGCGCACGGCGCCGAGCTGTGCGTGGACGCCGTGCAGGCGGTCGGCGCGACGCCGGTGGACCTCGAGGCGGCCGGGGTCGACTACCTCGCGTGCGGCGGCCACAAGTGGCTGATGGGGCTGGAGGGCACGGGTTTCCTGTACATTCGCCGCGAGCGCCTGCCGGCGCTCCGGCCGGCGGTGGCGGGCTGGCTGAGCCACGAGGACGGCGTGAGCTTCCTGTTCCAGGGCCCGGGCAAGCTCCGGTACGACCGGCCGATCCGGCGGCGCGCCGACTTCGTGGAGGGCGGCAACCTCAACGCGGCGGGCTACGCCGGGCTCGAGGCGGCGGTGGACCTGATCCTGCAGATCGGGGTCGAGCGGATCCACGAGCACGCGAACCGCTTCCTGGATCCGCTCGAGGAGGCGCTGCGGGAGCGCGGCTGGGAGAGCCTCCGGGCGGCGGATCCGGCCTTGCGATCGTGCTCGCTCGGGGTGAGGCCGCCGGGCGGCGTCTCGGTGGTGGCGCTCTACGGCGAGCTCACCCGCCTCGGGATCGCCTGCGCGATCCCGGACGGCGTGCTGCGCTTCGCGCCGCACTGGCCGAACGCGCTGGACGAGTGGGAGCAGGTGCTGCTGTCGGCGGACGAGGCGCTCGGGCGGATCGCGAAGGGGTGAGCGGCGGTCAGGGCACGCTGCGGCCCCGCGAGGCTACTCCATGCGTTGCCAGTACGACTCCGTGTTCAGGAGATCTACGGCCCACCTGTAGTGTTCATCCGGCCGCAAGCCGTCCGCCCCGGAGTACAGGTCACACGATATGAGCGCATAGGCCATCGCGTAGCGATACAGCCTTCCCTCTGCCTCTGCGCCGACCTTGCGCAACGCGACAGCGACCAGCTCGTCACGGACTGACGATCTCTTGGGTCCGTACATATCGAAGAGCACGCACGCGAGGGAGACATCGTACAAGGGGTTACCGAACATGGTGAAGCTCCCGAAATCGATGACACCGGTCACCCTGCAGGTGTCGCTCATCAGCACATTTCCCGGGAAGAAGTCCCCGTGCACGACGCTCAGCGGGCCGTCGTACCTCTGACGGAGATAGAGCTCACGGAGCCGGGCCTGCTTGGCGGAGAGATCGACCACGTCCGCCTCCAGGGAAGCCCGCTGCCGCTCGATCTTGACCTCGGCGAGGCGGTAGACGAACTCATACCACCCCTGAGCCCGCGCGCTGCTCGACCCGGACTCGTCGAACAAGAGATATTGCGACACGCCGTGAGGTGACTTGATCTCCGCCAGGGCCGTGACAGCGTCGAGGTAGCGCTCTCGCGCCGTGAGCGCGGCTTCGGCATCGAGATCAGGGAGCAGCTCGGAGAGCGGCTTCCCCTCGATCCGGCGCTCGATGACGGCGAGCAGCCCTCGAATGGGCGTGACGTCGTGTATCCGCGGAAGCGCGAAGGTCAGCCCGTCGGCGCGCAGGGAATCGTAGAATCTCCTCAGCACCTCGACCCTGCCGACCCGGCCGGGATCCGCATAGAGCTTGAGGACGCGCTCGTCCGTCAAGCCGTAGACCTCTGCCTCGGTCCCGCTCGCGATCCAGGCGCCTGGGTCGACGCCGAGCTGTCGCAGCGCTGCCTCTCTCGCCTCTGGATCGATCGCCGAAGCGTCCGCGCGACTCAACTCCACGAGGGTGCGCTCCCCGCGGCCGCCGATGAATCGCCCCCACGCATCGCGCTCCGGCGGCGCCCCGCTCACCGCCCCCGCTCGTAATCGAGCGCCGCCTTCTCCACGACGTCCCAGTCCCTCGCCGCCCGCTCGGCCTCGGCCACCAGGTCCGCCGTGAAGAGCGTGAGCCCCCAGATGCCGTTGTCCCGCCGCCGGAACGGGTACCGCGTGCCGCGCGCCGTCTCGACCGTGGCCCGCTCGCCCGTCACCTCCACCTTCGCGATGCCCGACACGTCGCGCCGGAGGCGCGCGACGAAGCCCTGCGTCGTGGCGATGTCGACCCACACGTCCGCCCCGTCCTCGGCCATCGCGTGCGCGCGGTACTGATCGAGCAGGCGCGTGCGCTCCGGCTCCGGGTAGCTCGCCTCGATCCGCTCGCTCGCCTTCAGCCGGTAGTCCCGGATGGTGTAGGCCGCGTGCTGCGCCCGGTCCTCGAGGTACGAGAAGCACGTGCGCAGATCGTTGGCGCCGACGCTGTACGCGATGCGGAGGTAGGCGCCCTCGGGCGTCGTGTCCGGCGGGAACCGGAAGAGCTTCAGCCCGACAAGCGCGAGGGTCACCGCAGCGACGGCGGCGGCGCCCCAGGCGAGGGCGCGGCGACGGGTCATGTTCGAGCCTCCATGACGACGGCGAGGGGCCCGGGCGAGCGCGCCGTCGGCGCCGTCCTGCCCGACACGACACCTGTGCCCCTGCGGTTCATCCCTCGCCCTGTCGAGCCGCCCGGCGCGCTAATCGATGTGCCCGCCGAACTGCAGATAGAGCGACGCCACCTTCTCCCGGTCGAACGCGGGCCCGAGCGGCGCGTCCAGCGCGAGGAGCGCGCCCGCCCGCATGAAGAAGCTCTTCTGGCTGTCGTACACGAAATACGGCAGCAGCGAGACCTGCCCCCGATCGTTGTAGATCGAGGACGGGACCCACACGGTCTGGAGCGCCGCGCCGCCGCCGAAGCCGGCGCGGCTCTGGAACTCCGGCTCGATCTTCGCCTGGAACACCACGTCGAGATCGTCGGAGTCGTCGAGGAACCCGCGCCGGCCGCGGTCCTGCAGCGGGACGAAGAACGTGAGGTCGCCGCCCGCCCGGAGCACGAAGGAGCGCCCGAAGCGGTACTCGATGCCGCCGAGCCCGCCGATCGGGAGCGTGTCGGCCGCCCAGAGGTGCAGATCGTAATAGGCCATCGCCCGCGACGCGTAACCCGTGGCGACGCGCCAGTCGAAGTCGTCGACCACGCCGAGCGGCAGCCCGGCGCGGCCGCCCGCGTACCACGTGAGCTTGCGCTTGCTGTCCGAGTAGTAGAGCGTGAACGTCGGGTTGCCGAGCCCCGCGCGCGACTGGCCGTCGCGCGGATCCTCGACATCCCCCGGGCCGTTCAGGGAGAGCGCCAGCGGGAACTTCAGGTTGACGAACAGATCGGGCGTCGGCTCGAACTGGATGAAGGGGACCGCGGCGATCGACGCGCCGAGGACGCGGGCGCTCCACAGGTAGAGATCCACACCCGCGTCCGAGCGGTGCACCACCGGATCCCAGGCGTGCGCCGGCGAGGAGGCGGCGAGGAGCGGAGCAGCGGCGGAGACCGCCAGGGCGAATGCGTGAAGCCATCGGGGCGTGCTCATCTCGAGATCTGCCTACCGAGATCCTGACCGCGACGTCAACCGCGTAGCGCCCCCTTCCTGAGAAGCCGGACCGACCCTACGATGCGCCCCATGTCCCGCACGAGACCAGAAGCCCCGCTCCTCGACGCGCTCCGGCGCTCGATCCTCGTGGTCGACGGCGCGATGGGCTCGCTGCTCTACGAGCGCGGGGTGTTCGTCACCCAGAACTTCGAGCAGCTCAACGTCGCGCGCCCCGACCTCGTGAAGAAGGTCCACGCCGACTACCTCGCGGCGGGCGCGAACGTCATCGAGACGAACACCTTCGGCGCGAACAGGTTCCGCCTCGAGCGGTACGGGCTCGTCAACGAGGTGCGCAACTTCAACCTCGCGGGCGCGCGCATCGCCCGCGAGGTCGCGGGCGGCGACGCCTACGTCGCCGGCTCGATCGGCCCGACCGGGCTCGTGCCCGGCGTGGCCACGCGCGACGACCTCGCCGCCGCGGCCGGCACGTTCGCCGAGCAGGCGGGCGCGCTCGCCGAGGGGGGCGTAGACTTCCTGATTCTTGAAACATTTCGCCATCTTGACGAGATCAAGCTCGCCATCGAGGCGGCGCGGAAGGCCGCGCCGGGGCTCCCGGTGCTCGCGTCGATGACGTTCGACACGAGCGGCGTCGTGGCCGACGGCAGCGAGCCGGAGCGCGTCGCCCGGACGCTGCGGGACTGGGGCGTCGACCTGCTCGGCGTCAACTGCGGCGACGGCCCGCAGCTGTCGCTCGCCATGGCGGAGCGGATGGCGACCGCGGGGCTCCCGCTCTGCGTGCAGCCGAACGCGGGCCTGCCCCGCACGGTCGACGGCCGCATGCTCTACATGGCGACGCCCGAGTACTTCGACGTCTTCGCCCGCCGCATGATCCAGGCGGGCGCCGTGATGATCGGCGGCTGCTGCGGCACCACGCCGGAGCACGTCAAGTGGATGGCCAAATCCGCCCGCATGCTCCGGGGCGGCGCCGCGCCCGAGGTCGCCGCGCGCCCGCACATCACGATGGACGCGCCCACGGGGAGCGAGCCCACGCCGCTCGGCGAGCGGAGCCCCCTCGCGGCGAAGATCGCGGCGGGCAAGTTCGTCGTCTCCGTCGAGGTGAACCCGGCGCCGGGCCTCAGCCCCGAGAGCGCGCTCAGCGCGGCGAAGATGCTCATCGACAGCGGCGTCGACGTCGTGAACGTCGCCGACGGCCCGCGCGCCACCGCGCGGATGACGAACCTCGCCTTCTGCTCGCTCCTTGTGCAGCGCTACGGCATCGAGCCGATGCTGCACGTCTGCGGCCGCGACCGGAACCTCATCGGCCAGATGGCGCACCTGCTCGGCGCCCACGCGATCGACATCAAGAACCTCGTCATCATCACGGGCGATCCGCCGAAGGTCGGCGACTACCCGGAGGCGACGGCCGTCTACGACCTCGACTCGATCGGGCTGCTCAACATGGCGAGCACGATGAACCGCGGCCTCGACCCGGCCGGCAAGCCGATCCCGGGCGGCAAGACGTCGTTCCTGCTCGCCACGGGGCTCGAGCCCGGCGCCCCGGACCTCGACAAGGAGGTCGCGCGCCTGGAGCGCAAGCGCGCCGCGGGGGCCGACATCATCATGACGCAGCCTATTTTCCACCAGGATCTCCTCGAGAAGGTGCTGCGGCGCATCGAGCACCTGGAGATGCCGGTGCTGATCGGCGTGCTCCCGCTGGTGAGCTACAAGAACGCCGAGTTCCTCCACAACGAGGTGCCTGGCATGCAGATCCCCGAGGAGATCCGCGAGCGCATGCGCAAGGTGCCGGCCGGGCCCGAGGCGCGCAAGGAGGGGGTGAAGATCGCCCGCGAGATGCTCTTCTCGGTGCGCGAGCGGGTGCAGGGGGCCTACCTGATGCCGCCGCTCGGCAAGTACGAGCTCGCGCTCGAGGTGCTCGACGGCCTCAAGACGAGCTGAGCGGCCCGGCCGCCCGCTCCGGCGCATGAGTTCTTGCTTGCAGCGCCGGGCGCCGCGCGGGGAAACTCCGCCGAGATGTCCCTAGAGTACCGGCTCCATTCGCGCTGTGCCTGCGGTTCCGCGCTCTCGTCGTCCGAGTTCGCGCTCGCGTCCCGCCCCTTCGCGCTCGCCGGGACGAGGCGCGTCTACGAGCGCTCGCGCCCGTTCACGATCCGCCACATCGCCCTCGATCTCGCGCTCGACGTCGCGGAGCGCTCGATCCGCGGCACGGCGCGGCTCGACGTGGTCCGCGTCGACCCTGCCGCGCGCGAGGTCGCGCTCGACGCCGTCGGCTTCGATCTGGAGGCGGTCGAGATCAGCGCCGGCGCCGGGCGCGCAGCGAAGCCCCGGCGCGGCGCGGGCAAGGCGGCGAGCGGCGCGTTCCACCCGGCCGAGCACACCTACGACGGCGAGACGCTCCGCGTGGCCGTGCCGCTCGACGAGGCCGAGGTGTCGATCCTTGTCCGGTACCGGGCGACGCCGCGGCGGGGGATCTATTTCCTCCAGCCGGACGAGCACGTCCCCGACCGCCCGCGCCAGGTCTGGACGCAGTGCCAGGACGAGGACGCGCGCCACATCTTCCCCTGCATCGACAAGCCCCATATCAAGCAGACGACCGAGCTCCGCGCGGAGGTGCCGCCGGGCTGGTACTGCCTGTCGAACGGCGAGCTCGAGAGCGACGCGCGATCGCAGAAGGCGGGCGTCTTCCACTACCGGCTGGACGAGCCCCACCCGAGCTACCTGTTCACGCTTGTCGCGGGCGAATTCGCCCGCATCGACGACGCGGCGCTCGACATCCCGCTCGCGTACTTCGTGCCGAAGGGGCGCGAGGACGACGGCCGCCGCACGTTCGCGCGCACGCCGGACATGATCCGTCACTTCAGCGAGAAGCTCGGCGTCAAGTATCCGTTCCGTCGCTACGCGCAGGTGGTGGTGAGCGACTTCATCTTCGGCGGGATGGAGAACACGACCGCCACCACGATGTACGAGCACATCCTGCTCGACGAGCGGGCGGCGCTCGACATCTCGTCGGACGACCTCATCGCGCACGAGCTCGCGCACCAGTGGTTCGGCGATCTCGTGACGTGCCGCGACTGGTCGCACGGCTGGCTCAACGAGGGATTCGCCACCTTCATGGAGCACGTCTATCGGGAGCACCACCTCGGCGCCGACGAGTACGATCACAGCGTGAAGGCCGATCTCGACGCGTACCTGGGCGAGGCGCGCGGGCGTTACCGGCGGCCCATCGTCTGTCAGGACTACGACGCGCCGCTCGACGTCTTCGATCGACACCTCTACGAGAAGGGCGGGCTCGTGCTGCACCTGCTCCGCCGGGAGCTCGGAGACGAGCTCTTCTGGCGCGGGGTGAGCACCTACCTGACGCGCCACGCGCGCGGGGTCGTGGAGACACGGGATCTCGCCCGCGCGTTCGAGGACGTGAGCGGCAAGTCGCTGGAGCGCTTCTTCGAGCAGTGGGTCTTCCGCGCCGGGCACCCCGAGCTCGACGTGAAGATCGAGCTCGAGGGCGATCAGTGCACCGTCACCGTGAAGCAGACGCAGGCGGCCGGGCAGCACCCCAGCCGGGAGCACGCGCTCCAGCCGGACGCCTCGACGCCGCCGGTCTTCGCGTTCGACCTCGTGCTCGATTTCGGCTTCGCGGACGGCAAGGGATCGAGCGTGCGCCGCGAGGTGCGGCGGGTGGACCAGCAGGCGCACACCTTCGTCATCCCGCTCCCGCGGCGTCCTCGCTTCGTCGTGGTGGATCCGGACCTCAGGATCCTGGGGGAGGTCAAGATCGACGCGCCGGCCGATCTGCTGCGGGCGCAGCTCGCCCACGCGCCGACGGCGCGCGGCCGCATGCTCGCCGCGAAGCCGCTCTCGCGGCGCGACGACCCGCCGACGACGCGGGCGCTCGGGCAGGCGCTCTCCGGCGCGAGCGAGTTCTGGGGGGTGCGCGCCGCCGCGGCGAGCGCGCTCGGCGCGCTCCAGTCGAGCGCGGCGTTCGCGCTGATCGAGGGCAACGCGGGCGTGGAGCACCCGAAGGTGAGGCGGGCGGTCACGAGCGCCCTGGGCAGCTTCAGGTCGGCCAGGGCGGCGGAGCTCCTCGGCAAGCTCGCCCTGCGCGACGCGAGCTACCTGGTCCAGGCCGAGGCGGCGCGGGCGCTCGGGGCCACGCGGCAGAGCGCGGGGTTCGACACGCTGATCGACCTGCTCGACCGTCCCTCCTGGGGCGAGGTCATCCGCTGCGGCGTGATCGACGGGCTGGCGAACCTGCGCGACGAGCGCGCCGTGCCGCACCTGACGGCCCGCACGCGCTACGGCATCCCGACGCGGGGGCGCCGCGCGGCGATCCTGGCGTTGCCGAAGCTCTCGACCGATCGGCGGACGCGCGAGCTCCTCGAGGAGCTGCTCGATCAGCCGGATCCGTACCTCCGGGTCGACGTCGCGCGCGCGCTGGGCGATCTCGGCGACGGCCGGTCGCGCGGCGCGCTCCAGCGGCAGCTCGACCGCGATCTCGACGGCCGGGTGCGGCGGCGGATCCGCGAGGTGCTCCGCGATCTCGGCGGGGCGGGCAAGCGCGAGCTGGACCGGCTGCGGGACGAGCTCGAGGCGCTGCGGCGCGACAACGCGGAGATCCGGGCGCGGCTGGGCAAGCTCGAGGCGACGGGGACCAAGGCCAAGAAGGCGGCCGACGCCAAGTGAGGGCGCCTCTTTGCCGCGCCGCTCTCGTCGGCTAGGGAGGCTCCATGTCGGACGCCTCTCCCGTGAAGCTCGACCGGCGCGGCGCGGTCGCGGTGCTCACCCTCGATCGGGCGGATCGCCGCAATGCGCTCTCCCGCGACGCGCTGCTCGCCTTCGGGCGCCTCGGGCGCGAGCTCGTGGACGATCCGGAGGTGCGGGCGCTCGTGATCACGGGCGCCGGGGACAAGGCGTTCTGCGCCGGCGCCGACCTCAAGGAGCGGCAGGGCATGAGCCCGGACGACGTCCGCCGGCAGGTGGGGCTGTACCGAACGGAGCTCGGGGTGCTCGCGCGGAGCCCGAAGCCGGTGATCGCGGCGATCAACGGGGTCGCGTTCGGCGGGGGGCTGGAGCTCGCGCTGCTCTGCGATCTCCGGGTGGCGGCGCCGCACGTCGAGCTCGCGTTGCCGGAGACGTCGCTCGGCATCATCCCGGGCGCGGGCGGCACGCAGCGGCTGCCGCGCGTCGTCGGCGAGGCGCGGGCGAAGGAGATGATCCTGCTCGGCAGGAAGCTCACCGCGGCCGAGGCGCTCGCCTGGGGGCTCGTGAACCGGGTATCGCCCGAGGGGACGCCGGTGGTCGACGACGCGATCGCGTGGATCGAGCCGATCGCGCGCGGCGCGCCCATCGCGCAGGCGGCGGCGCTCCGGGCGATCGAGGACGGCTACGACGTGCCGCTGGATCTCGGCCTCGAGATCGAGCGGGTGCACTACGACGAGACGCTGCGCAGCGAGGATCGGCTCGAGGCGCTGCGGGCGTTCGCCGAGAAGCGGAAGCCGGTGTACCGGGGGCGGTGACGGCCGCGGGCGGCGGTGACGGCGCGCGCTCCGGGAGCGGCCCCGCGGCGCGCGCTGGCGCGGCGGCGAGGCTCGTGGGATCGCCGTCGTGCTAGCCTTGTCCTCATGGATCCGAAGCCGACCGGTGCCGCGCTCCTGCTCGCCCCGGCCGCCCGGGGCGGCGCGGCGGCCAAGCTCCCGCCTGCGGACACGCGGCGGGCGCATTTCCCGGCCGTGGATGAGCACCTCGTGGCGCCGGAGGTGACGCGCGACGAGCTGATCCGCGGGCGCAAGGTCGTCGCGGCGCCGGCGCTGGAGCCGCACGCCGAGCAGCAGGTGCGGCTGGATTTCCTGATCGCGCCGCACCTTCGGCCCGGCTACATCGGCGCGGCCGATCTCATCACCCGCGTCGCCGAGGGCTCGGATTTCGCCACCGACCTCTCCATCCGCAGGGCGGGGACCGATCCGGCGACGGGGCGCCGGTACCTGGAGGAGCTCTCGTTCGAGATCGTCAACGAGCAATCGATGCGGGACGTGCGCGAGAAGGCCGAGGATCTCCTCGCCCGGGGCGTGCGCCGCGTCTTCGCCCTCTTCGTCAAGCGCGACGAGGTCGCCGAATGGTCGGCGGCCGAGGGGCGGTTCGTGCCGCTCACGCCTGACGCGACGATCGAGGATCCGTGCCTGGTCCGTCCGGTCCCCGTCCGCGCATTGCTCGACGGCGCGGCGGCCGAGCGTGAGGTCGTCCGCGCGCTGGAGCGCAAGGGCAACCCCGAGATCGAGGCCATCAAGGCCCGCGAGCGCCAGGCGGCGCTCGACGAGGGGCGGCGCGCAGGGCTCGACGAGGGGCGGCGCGCAGGGCTCGACGAGGGGCGGCGCGCAGGGCTCGACGAGGGGCGGCGCGCGGGGCTCGACGAGGGCCAGCGTGCCGTGCTGCTGCGCCAGCTCCGGACGCGGTTCGGAGAGGTGCCCGAGGCGAGGCGGGAGCAGATCCTCGCTGCGTCCGGTGAGCGACTCGCGGTATGGGCCGAGCGGATCCTCGCTGCCAGGACGCTGGACGAGCTCTTCGAGGGCTGAAGCGCCGCGCGTCGCGAGCGCGAGCGGGTCGGGGGTGGCGCTGAGCGGGGGAGTTCGACGGCGAGGTCGCGCAGGATCTCCGCGGTGATGAGGATGAGAAACTGAATCGGGTACCAGGGCCCCGCCTACAGCCCATCCGTCGGCTGGCGGAGCACCTCGACCTTCCCTGCCAGCCGCTTTGACACCCACACCTTGTTGCTCCGGTCGACGATCACCGCCCCGCAGTCCTCGATCGACTCGACGAGCGCGAGCCCCTTCTCGGCCCCCAGGATGAACACCGCGTCGTCGACCGCGTCCGCGGTCAGCGCGTCCTTCGCCCAGATGGTGACGCTCCGGCTCTCGGACGCCGGGAATCCCGTCCGCGGATCGAGGATGTGGTGGTAGCGCCGGGCCTCCTTGATGAAGCTCCGCTCGTAGTCGCCCGCCGTCGAGAACGCGTGGT
Source organism: Sorangium sp. So ce1014 (assembly GCF_051521505.1). NCBI lineage: Bacteria > Pseudomonadati > Myxococcota > Polyangiales > Polyangiaceae > Sorangium > Sorangium sp. So ce1014. The sequence goes on along the minus strand of NZ_CP150356.1, from coordinate 11,458,370 downwards.
CCTCGACCTCGATCATCGCGAAGTAGTCGTTCGCGTCCTTGCCGCGCGGATCCCGGACGCCCGCCCGCCATGGTGACCCGTCCGGCTTCTTGCCGGCGATGTAGAGGTCCCCGCCTGCCTGGACGAAGAACGACGAGAGCCCCTCCGCCCGCAGCACCCGCGCCGCGGCGTCGACGGCGTAGCCCTTCGCGATCCCCCCGAGGCTCATCCGCATTCCCGGCTTCCCGAGCATCACCGTGCGCTGCGCGCGATCGAGCTTGATCTGCCTGTAATCGATGAGCGCCCGCGCCCGCTCGACATCGTCCCTCCGCGGCACGTTGTCGTCGATGTCCTCATCGAACTTCCAGAGCCCGTGCATCGCCTCGAAGGTGATGTCGAAGACCCCCCCGGAGCGCTCGCTGATCCAGAGGCTCTTCTCGATCACGGCGAGAGACTCCGGGCTCACCTCCACGGCGCCCTTCCCGGCCACCGCGTTGACCCGCGACAGCTCGCTCTCCGGCCGCCAGGTCGTCATGAGCCCCTCGAGCCTGCGGATCTCGGCGATCGCCTTTTCCAGCCTGGCCCTGATCGCCGCCTCGTCCATCGCCGCGCTCGTGTGGGCGGCGAGGAGCAGGCTCGTCCCCATCGCCCGCGCCTCGACCGCGACGCGGGCGGGCCCTGCCTGCGCCGCCGCGCCCCGGTCCGGCGCACGCGCCGCGCTCGAGGCCGCCGGCGGGGCCTCCTGACGCGCGCGCGGGGCGTCGCACGCGGCGAGCGCGGGCGGCGCGAGCATCGCCGCGAGGCCGAGGAGGAGCGAGGAGCGGCGCAGTCCGACCATTCGAGGATCCTGACTCCATGAGAACGGCGAGGAAGCCCGACCGCGCGGCATCGTCGCGGACGGGCGCCGGCGGCGGAGCTCCTCCGCCGGCGCCACCATGGCCCAGGCGAGGCGCGCGGATCCAGGGTAGTATCGCCCGCCCATGAGCCTCGACCCGAGCCGCATCGCGCGTGACATCGACGACCTCTCCCCTGAGCTCCGCGAGATCGCCGCGCGCATCCACGCGAGCCCCGAGCTCCGGTTCGAGGAGCACAAGGCCGCGGCGTGGCTCGCCGAGGCCGTCGAGAAGAACGGCATCCAGGTCGAGCGCGGGCTCGCCGGCATGCCCACCTCGCTGCGCGCGCGCATCGGGCAGGGCCACGGCCCCCACCTGGCCATCCTCGCCGAGTACGACGCCCTCCCGGAGATCGGCCACGCCTGCGGGCACAACCTGATCGCCGCGGGGGCGCTCGGCGCCTTCCTCGCGCTGGCCCGGCAGAAGGACGCCGTGGCCGGCACCATCGATCTGGTCGGGACGCCCGCCGAGGAGGGGGGCGGCGGCAAGATCCGGCTGCTCGAGGCGGGCGCCTTCGAGGGCGTCGACGCCGCGATGATGTTCCACCCGTTCGACCGCGACCTGCTCGCCCACGACACGCTGGCCAGCACCTGGCTCGAGCTCCAGTTCCGCGGCAAGCCGTCGCACGCCGCGCTCGCGCCGTGGGACGGGCACAGCGCGCTCACCGCCTGCCTCGACACCTTCCGGCTGATCGACGGCCAGCGCGTCCACTTCCGCGACGGCGTCCGGGTGCACGGGTTCATCAAGAACGGCGGCCAGGCGGTCAACATCATCCCGGAGGTCGCGGTGGCCGAGTTCTCGGTCCGCGCCCTCGACACCGACGAGCTCGCCCGCGTGCGGGGGATCGTCGAGCGCTGCGCCCACGGCGCGGCCATGGCGAGCGGCGTGGAGCTCACCCTCGTCGACCAGGGCGGCTACAAGAACATGGTCAACAACCGGAAGATGGCGCGCCGCTTCGGCGAGCACCTGCGCGCCCTCGGCCGCTCGCCGGTCGAGATGGACCCCGCCGTCGGCACCGGCTCGACCGACATGGGCGACGTGTCCCACGCGCTCCCCGCCATCCACCCGTGGATCGCGATCTGCGGCAAGGGGGAGACGACCTGCCACCAGCACGCGTTCGCCGCCAAGGCCGCGAGCGCTTCCGGCCAGGACTCGATGCTGATCGCCGCCAAGGCGATGGCGATGACGTGCGCGGATCTCCTGCTCGATCCCGAGCTGCGGAGGGGCGTGCGCGAGGAGTTCGCGCAGCGGAAGGCCGGCGCGAGCGCGGCCTAGGCCAGGTCAGCCGTCGTCCTGGAGGGGGCTGCCGAGGTCGTCCATCAGCCCGGTCCCCCCCTCGATCGGGATCGCCCGCGCCAGGGCCACCCGCTCCAGCATCACCGACAGCGCGATCCTGTCTCCCACGTCCGGCAGCCAGGTGCGGGACCCGTCCCAGAGATCCAGCCGGACGTTGCTCGCGAGCTTGCCCCCGTTCGCCGCGCCCGCGCCGCCGGCGGCGCCGGCCGTCGATTGCGCGGAGGGCACCGCCATGCGGTCGATCTGCGACCAGGCGAAGCGCCGCACGCGCGGCAGCCCGAACCCGAGCAGCTCGCGCAGCTCGATCCCGTCCGGGTGCACGATCACGCCGCGCATCTGCTCGCGAAGCACCATCGCGAGCGCGCTCACGCACAGGATGATGGCGCACACGCTCGAGGGCACGAGCCGATGGCGATCCCCCTCGACGACGTACTGGAAGATCCGCGAGCTCGAAGGCGCGTTCTGACCATAGAAGATCACCGCCGAGACGCTGAGGGCGAAGCCGAGGTAGAGCAGCGCCGGGATGCGCTCCTTCATCGGCGGCCCGAACGCGATGCGCTTCTCGGGCCTGTACGTCATGTCAAAGCCGGGAGGTCTGGAAGGACGCGCCATAGATTCCTAGTCTACACGGCGCTAGGTCCGGTGCTTGGGTCGCCCCTTGGGCCCGCCCACCCCCCCGGTCGGCCGCCGCGCTCCCAAAAATACAGGGTCAGGCGTTCCCGGAAAGCCGCGGGCCGGCGCTCCCAGAAACCCATTGCCGGGAGATGGCTGAACGGACATGAAGGGACGCCCGAGGGCGCCCCCTCGACCCATCCTGGAGCCTTCCATGCACGATCGCTTCCTGCGCGCCTGCCGGCGTGAGCCGACCGATGTGACGCCCATATGGTTCATGCGCCAGGCCGGCCGGTACATGGCCGAGTACCGCGAGCTCAGGAAGAAATACACGCTCCTCGAGATCTGCAAGACGCCCGAGCTCGCCCTCGAGGTGACCCTCCAGCCGCTGCGGCTCGGGATGGACGCGGCGATCCTCTTCGCCGACATCCTGCTGCCGCTCGAGCCCATGGGCGCCCCCTTCGAGTTCGCGAAGGGCGAGGGGCCGGTCATCCACGAGCCGGTGCGCGACCGGGCCGGTATCGAGCGGCTGCGCGTGTTCGAGCCCGAGGAGGGCCTCGGCTACGTGCTCGACGCCGTGCGCCTCATCCGCAAGGAGCTGGACGGCAAGACGCCGCTCATCGGCTTCGCCGGCGCGCCGTTCACCATGGCGAGCTACCTCGTCGAGGGGGGCAAATCGAGCGATTACCGGCTCACGAAGCAGCTGATGTGGAGCGATCCCGAGGCGTGGTCGGCGCTCATGGGCAAGATCTCCGAGGTCGTCCGCCGCCTGCTGCGCGCCCAGGTCGCCGCCGGCGCGCAGGCCGTGCAGCTGTTCGACTCGTGGGTCGGCTCGCTCTCGATCGACGACTACCGCGAGCACGTGCAGCCGCACGTGCGGTACATCCTCCGCGATCTCGAGGCGACCGGGGTCCCGGTCATCCACTTCGGCACGAACACGGGGGCGCTCCTCGAGGCGCAGCGCGACGCCGGCGGCACGGTGATCGGCGTCGACTGGCGCACGCCGCTCGACAAGGCGTGGCAGCGCATCGGCCACGACCGCGCCCTGCAGGGCAACCTCGATCCGCTGCTGCTCTGCGCGCCGCGCGCCGTCGCCGAGCGCCGCGCGCGGGCGGTGCTCGCCGAGGCCGGCGGGCGCGCGGGGCACATCTTCAACCTCGGCCACGGCATCATCCCGGAGACGCCGGTCGACACGGTGAAGGCGGTCATCGATCTCGTCCACTCCATCCCGCGCGCGTCGCTGCAGGGCGAGCCCGATCGTTGATGCTGCGCCTCACCCCTCCCGGGGTGATATGGTCCCGCCGCGAGCATGTGCGAGCTCCTCGGGATGGAGTGCAACGTCCCCACCGACATCGTCTTTTCGTTCAACGGCCTCCGGCACCGGGGCGGCCGCACCGGGCCCCACGCCGACGGGTGGGGCCTCGCGTTCTTCGAGGGGCGCGCGGCGCGCGTCTTCCTCGACCCGAGCCCCGCCTGCGATAGCCCGCTGGCGCGGTTCCTCGGCGAGACCCCGATCAAGACGCTGCTCGCGATCGGCCACATCCGGCGCCGCACCCGCGGCGACGTCCTGCTCGCCAACACGCACCCGTTCGTGCGGGAGCTCTGGGGACGCCACTGGGTCTTCGCGCACAACGGCACGCTGCGCCGCGTCCGGCGCCGCGCGCTGGGCCGCTTCAACCCCATCGGCACGACCGACAGCGAGCATGCGTTCTGTTACCTGCTGGAGGGGCTCCGCAGCGCGTTCCCGGCCTACCCGCGCCGGACCAGCGAGCTCTGGGAGGCGATCGCGACGCTGGGCAGCGAGCTCGGCCGGGACGGCACGTTCAACTTCCTGCTCGGCGACGGGCGCCACCTCTTCGCCCGCTGCGCGACCCGGCTCTGTTACATCGTCCGCAAGGCCCCGTTCGGCATCGCGACGCTCGTGGACGACGACATCCGCGTCGACTTCTCCGCGGTCACGACCCCGAAAGATCGCGTCGCCGTGGTCGCGACGACCCCGCTGACCACCAACGAAGCCTGGACCCAGGGACGACCGGGCGAGCTCTGGGTATTCGATGGCGGCGAGCTGCGCGCGACGCTCCCGTCGCCCTCGTGACCGACGCCGCCCGGGCTCTCGCGCCGGCACCCGCCCGGCAGGGCTCGGGTCGTCAATACTCTACTTGCTGCCGAGGTCGGTTTCTCGACGCCTTCTCCGGCTGGGCCCGTGGATGCCTTTCGAGGCAAACCGTTCCAGCAGCGACGGAGCATGATCGCTAGCCGAGGAACGAGCTGTTCCGGGAATCATCTCAGGAAGGAACACGCGGCCGCGCCGGGGGTGGAGATGGGCACGGGGCAGCCTGAAATGAAAAACGTCGCGACGGACCTGGGGGGGAAAGGTCTCCGCCGCGACGCAGGTCTATCCTACGCACCCCGTATGCCAAGTCAACCAACCGGCACGGCTCGCAAAGAGGCCCGCGCGCAGCGCGGTCGCGGCGCGCGCAGCGCTCAGTTCAGCGTTGTGATGCGCCCTGGTTTTGAGGCAGAACTCACAGAGCCTCATCCCCGCAGAACGCGGGCATGGCAGCCGAACAGACACATCGTGCTCCAGCGAACCATTCTCTCCCCTGCCGGCTCAACCGCTCGCCGGATGGGTGGCGGCGCGCCCGGGAAACGCATAGAGAGAGCCGCATCGACGGCAGCGCGGGCTGCACGAGAGAAAGGGGCGGCGCCTTCACTGCGATACAAGCGCACAACGCCCCACAAGGCGCGTCAGCGAGCACAGGCGATGCAGTGCAGAGCAAGCGGCGGCGAGGGGCGGACGGCGTGCGGGGAACAAGCCGAGAGCGTGGAAGGGTACGACGGAGCGCAGAGGGCGACGTGCGCCGTTGTCGGGTCGGGAAGGCGGAGGAAGCACCGAAGACGGCTCCGCCCGGATGGCCGTCTTGACGGGAGTCGGGGCATGTCAGTACGCTTTGACGTTGGGCGAGCTAGGGCATATCGAGCCGTTGGATCGCGACTGCAGAGCCGCGCCCCGGTAGGTTCCGTCTCGGAAAGAGCTCGAACGATGTCGAGGCTAGGTCGCACGACGGGTTGGGCTGAGCGCGCGTGAGTGACTTCGACGAAAAGACTCGTGTAACGCAGGTGGTCCAGCCCCCACCGGGCGGCGGCAGCAAGAACACGACCGACTGCCTGGTCGTGATCTACACGAAGGAGCCCACGCTGCTCGGCAAGCGGTTCGTGCTGGAGAACAACCCGACGCGGGTCGGCCGGGGGGCGGACAACCACATCGTGCTCGACGGCGACTCCGTCTCACGGCGGCACGCCCATTTCGAGCAGCGGCCGAGCGCCTGGATGGTCGTCGACGACGGGAGCACCAACGGGACGTACTGCAACGATGAGCAGATCTCCCGCGAGGTGGTGCTGAAGAACGGAGACAGGGTGAAGATCGGCCCCACGATCTTCAAATTCCTGTCCGGCGCCGACGTGGAGGCGCAATACCACGAAGAGATCTACCGGATGACCATCATCGATGGTCTCACGCAGATCCACAACAAGCGCTACCTCTACGAGGCGCTCGAGCGCGAGATCATCCGCGGCCGCCGCCACGAGCGGGACCTCGCGATCCTCCTGTTCGACATCGACCACTTCAAGCGCATCAACGATGTCCACGGCCACCTGGCCGGCGATTTCGTGTTGAAGGAGGTCGCGCGCATCGTGCAGAGCCGCATCCGCCGCGATGAGGTCTTTGCGCGGTACGGCGGCGAGGAGTTCGCCATCATCCTGCCCGAGACGTCCATCGAGGGCGCCGCGGCGCTCGGCGAGACGCTGCGACAGAAGGTCGCGGAGCACCTCTTCGTCTTCCAGGCCGACAGCATCCGCGTGACGATCAGCGTCGGCGTGGCGCTGCTGCAGGAGGGCGATCGCACCGCGAACGACCTCATCAAGCGCGCCGACGAGCGCCTCTACCACGCGAAGAACACCGGGAGAAACCGGGTTTGCGCCTGAGCTCCGGGCCGCGGGCGCGCTAGATCCCGGCGGAGGAACGACGATGCCGAACAGCGAGCTGCCGCTGCCGGCGGCGCCGGGCGCAGACGGCGGCGCTGCGCTGCCCGAGATCCTGGTGCCGCCGCCTGGTCCCCGGTCGCGGAGCGCCCTCGAGCGGCTCGAGCGCGTCGAGTGCCCCGCGTTCGGCCGGCGCCGCGAGGCGCGGGCGCAGAAGAGCGGCGCCGAGATGCTGCCGATCGTGCTGTCGCACGGGCACGGCGCGAACGTGTGCGATGTCGACGGCAACCGTTACGTCGACCTGTGCGCGGGCTTCGGCGCGCTGCTGCTCGGCCACGCGGCGGCGCCCGTGCGGCGCGCGGCGGAGGAGCAGCTGTCGCGGCTGACGCTCGCCCTCGGCGACGTGTACTCGGCCGACGTGAAGATCACCCTGCTGGAGCGCCTCGCGGCGCTGCACCCCGGGCCCGCGCCCATGGCGCTGCTCGGCCAGAGCGGCAGCGACGCGATCACCGCGGCGATCAAGACGGCGGCGCTCGCGACCGGGCGGCCGGGGCTCGTCGCCTTCGAGGGCGCGTACCACGGCCTCGGGTACGCGCCGCTCGCGGCGTGCGGGCTGCGCGAGAGCTACCGGGCCCCCTTCGCGGAGCAGCTCAACCAGCGCGTGACGTTCGCGCCGTACCCGCGCGACGAGGCGGGCGCCGCGCGCTCGCTCGACGCCGTCGAGGCGGCGCTGCGCGGCGGCGAGGTCGGCGCGGTCCTCCTCGAGCCGATCCTCGGGCGAGGCGGCTGCGTCGTTCCGCCCGACGCGTTCCTGAGCGCGATCTGCGACGCGGCGCACCGGCACGGGGCGCTCGTGATCGCGGACGAGATCTGGACCGGCCTCGGTCGGTCGGGGGCGATGACGCGCACGGGAGCGCTCGGGGCGCCGGTGGACATCCTCTGCTTCGGCAAGGGGCTCGGCGGCGGGCTCCCCATCTCCGCGTGCGTCGCGCCCGAGCCCATCATGCGCGCGTGGGCGCGCGAGGGAGAGGTGGTCCACACCTCGACGCACTCCGGATCGCCCCTCGCCTCGAGCGCCGCGCTCGCGACGCTCGACGCCCTGGACGCAGGCCAGCTTGCGGCGCGCTCGCGCGACGTGGGCGCGCGCTTCCAGGAGGTGCTCCGGGAGGCGCTCGGGCGCGGAGCGGGCGTCGTCGACGTGCGAGGCGCCGGGCTCATGGTCGGCGTGGAGCTGGAGAGCGCCGAGCTCGGGCTGCGGGCCATGCGCGGGATGCTGGCCGAGGGCTACCTGGTCCTCACGGGCGGGGTGCGCGGCGAGACGCTGACGCTGACGCCGGCGCTCACCATCCCCGAGGCGCTGCTGGCGGCCGCGGCCGGCGCGCTGGCGCGCGTGCTCTCGGCCTAGACGCGGCCGGCGCGTGCTATCCCGGTCCCGTGGGACCGATCGATCAGAGCGAGGCGCTGCACCGCCGCGCGAGGGCGTTCATCGAGGCGTCGCTCCTCCCGGACAGGGCGGGCTCGCCCGGCGCCGGCCGGGCGGCGGCGGCCTCTCCTCAGCAGGGCGAGCGCGGGGCGGACGCCGCGCTCCCGGAGACGTTCGATGCGCTCGCGATCGCCCTCGCCCGGCACCAGGCCGCGCATTGCGCGCCGGTCGCCCGCCTCTTCAAGGCGCGCGGCGCGGACGTCGACGCGATGGAGCGCGCGGCGCAGATCCCCGCGGTGCCGTGCGACGTCTTCCGGTTCGCGCGCGTCGCGGCCCACCCCTCCGGGGCGGACGAGCGCGTCTTCCGCACGAGCGGGACCTCCCTCGGCGCGGCGTCCCGCGGCGAGCACCCGTTACGCACCACGGCGACGTACGAGCTCGCCGCGGTCGCCTGGGGGGAGCGCCTCCTGTGGCCCGACGGCGCGCGGCTCCGGGCGCTCGTCCTCGCGCCACCGCTCGACGAGGTCCCGGACTCGTCGCTCGGGTTCATGATCGATCGCTTCGCCGCGCGCCTCGCGGGGCCGGCGAGCTGGCACGTGCGCGACGGCGAGCTCGACGCCGCGGGGTTCGCCCGCGCGTGCGGCGACGCGCGCGCCGCGGGCGAGCCGGCGATCGTGCTCGGCACCTCGTTCGCGTTCGTCCACCTGCTCGAGGCGCAGCTGCCCGAGGGCGCGACGCAGCTGCCCGCAGGGAGCCGCGTCATGCAGACCGGCGGCTACAAGGGCCGCTCGCGCGAGGTGCCCGCGGAGGAGCTGCGGGCGTCGATCGCGCGGTCGCTCGCGGTGCCCCTCTCGCACGTCGTGGGCGAGTACGGCATGACGGAGCTCTCCAGCCAGCTCTACGAGGGCACCCTCGCGGCGGCGCTCGCCGGCAGACAGGGCCCCGCGCCGGGGCTCTACCTCGCGCCGCCCTGGACGCGGGTCACCGCGGTCGACCCAGGGACGCTCGCGCCGCTCCCCGCGGGCGAGATCGGGCTCGCGCGGATCGTCGATCTCGCGAACGTCGACTCGGCCGTCGCCCTCCAGACCGCCGATCGCGTGCGCGTCACCGACGAGGGCGTCGAGCTCCTGGGCCGCGCGTCCGGGGCGCCGCCGCGCGGCTGCTCGATCGCGATCGACCAGATGCTCGGCGGCGGCCCGTGATGGACGAGGGCGCGGCGCGGCGCCGCCGGGTCGAGCGCGTGATCGCCGCGGCGGCGAGGATCGCGGACGCGCGCGATCCGCTGGGCGAGGAGGCGCGCCGGCGGCTGCCCTCCACGAGCGGCCTCTCCCCCGAGGGCGTGGAGCTCGCGCTCGGCCGCCACCTCGAGGTCGCGCCGAGCCGCGGCGAGCTCGACGCGCTCGTGGCGACCTCGGGGCGCGCGCGCCGCTGCCACGTGGTCCTCGCCGCCAACGTCTGCACGGCGCCGCTGCGGGCCATCGCCGTCGCGGCGGCGACGGCGCCGGCGGTCTTCGTGCGCCCGTCTCGCCGCGATCCCGTCGTCGCGGAGCTCCTCGTGCGCGCGCTGCAGGCCGACGAGGGCTTCGGCCGCGAAGGCGGCGCCATCGCGCTTGTCGCGGACGTCGCGCTCGGGGACGCCGGGGCGCAGGCGGCCGGCGAGGGCGCGCCCGGCGATGCGTCGCGCGCCGAGCTGCACATCTACGGCTCGGACCAGACCGTGGCGACGCTGCGGGCCCAGGCCGGCCGCGGCGTGCTCGTGCGCGGGCACGGCGCCGGCCTCGGGCTCGCCGTGGTCGGCCCCGGCGCGCGCCTCGCCGAGGCGGCGCGGGACATCGCCGACGACGTCGTGCCGTTCGATCAGCGCGGCTGCCTGTCGCCGCGCTTCGTGTTGGTGGAGGGCCCTGCCGAGCGCGCGGAGGCGCTCGCGCGCGCCCTGCACGCGGCGCTCGCAGAGGCGGGCGCGCGCGTCCCGCGCGGGCCGCTCGACGGCGCCGCGCGCGCCGAGGTGGCCATGTACCGGGCCACCCTCGAGGCCGTGGGCTCGTTCTGGGAGGGCGAAGGGCACGGGGTCGGCGTGGATCTGGCGCCGCGGTCGCTGCTGCTGCCGCCCGCGGCGCGCGTCGTCCACGTCGCGGCGAGCAGCGCCGAGGCGGCTCCGGCGCTGCTCGCGCCGATCCGCGGCGCGATCACCGCGATCGGCGCGGGCGGCGGCGGGCAGCTCGCGCGCGCCGCGTCCGCCGCGGCGCCGCGCGCGCGGGTCTCGGCGCTGGGGTGGATGCAGCGCCCGCCCCTGGACGGCCCGGTCGATCTGCGGACGCTCTGACGTCCGGTGACCTGCCGCCGGACGCGCCGAGGCGGGCGGGCGGCACGCTGAAAGCGCGTCCGTCGCGCCGCCGAGGCAGCCTGGAGCGCCGCGCGATCCGGGCGCTGGTGTGTGCGAGGTGCGCTCGGGCGACCGTGTGTGATAGCGATCGTCGTATGGATGCCGAGGACGAGGACGCGCCGCCGTCGGTCACCTCCGCCAGGATCCAGGTACGCCGCGACGAGCGCCTGGATCTCGTCATCGAGTACCTGGCCTTCGTGGCGAAGCCGATGCCGCTGTCGCTCCTCCTCGACGAGGCGCCGCAGCGGATCGCCGCGATCCTCGGCGCCGACGTGGCGTCGCTGTACCTCCTCGAGGGCGACGGCGACGAGCTCGTCTTGCGCGGCAACGTCGGCTTCCCGCGCGAGGCGCGCGGCACGGTGCGGCTCTCGGTCGGGCAGGGCATCACGGGCATGGCGGTCGAGTGCCTGCGCCCGATCTCGGTCGTCCAGGCGACCGAGCACGAGCGCTACCGCGCGTTCCCGGAGCTCCACGAGGAGCGGTTCCCGGTCTTCCTGGCCGCCCCCATCCTGGGCAGCGGCCGTCCGCTCGGCGCCCTCGTCGTGCAGCGGGCGGGGGATCGCGCCTTCACCGCGCGGGACGTCGAGCTCCTCATGGCCCTGACGGCGCCGATCGCGGCCGGCGCGCGCCACGCGCAGGTGCTCGACGAGCTGCGCGAGCGGCGGCGGCGCACGGGCGGGGGCACGCGCAAGGTCACGCTGCCGGGGTTACCCGTCGTCCCGGGTCGCGCGCTCGGCGCGATCGCGGCCCTGCGGCGGCCGGCCAGCTCGTCGCTCGGCCCGCAGCGGGATCGCGGCGATCCGAAGCTCCTGCGGCTCGCCTTCGACATCGCGGAGAAGGCGCTCGTCGACCTCCACGCCCGCGCGGCGGAGCGGGGGATCGCGCAGGACGCGGCGTTCCTCTCGACCTACCTCCTGATGATCGGTGACGGCCGCCTGCGCGCGCGCGCCTTCGAGCTCGCGGCCGGCGGGCAGAGCGTCGCACAGGCGCTCGGGACGGTCGCCCGCGAGGTGGCGCGAGCCGCCAACGGGATCGTCGGCGACCCGTTCTTGCAGGACCGCGCCCGCGACATCGAGGACCTCTGCGACGCGATCCTGATGCTGGCGACCCCGGACGCCCGGGCCGAGCTCCCGTCGAAGGCGGTCCTCGTCGGCGACCAGCTGACGGTGTTCGATCTCCTGATCTCCGCCCGGGCCAACCCGGTCGGCGTCGCGCTCAGCGACCGGTCCGGGCCGCGCTCGCTCGTGCTGCTCCAGCTGCTCGGCGTGCCGTCGATCGTGGATGTGGCAGGCGCGTTCCGCTGGGCGTCGCCGGGCGACGTCGCGCTCCTCGACGCCGACCACGGCTTTCTGGTGATCAACCCGTCCCGGGCCGAGGTCGCGACCGTTCGCGCTGCGCGGCGCAAAGGGCCCTCCTCGCCAGGGCCGGCGCCGGACGACGACGGAGAGGACGAGCCGGCGAGCTGAGCACCGGCGAGGGCCGGTGCTCGCGGCTCAGCTGCTGGGCTGCGCGGCGGCGGCCGGATTGGCCGGCGACGTTCCCTGGGCGCTCTGCAGCTCCTTCTTGGCGCGCCAGTTCGCCAGGCGCTTCGTGTCGCGTCGCTTCTTCTTGGCTCTCACTGCGGGCTTTTGCGGCATGGCCGGGGGTATAGCCGCTCGAGCCCCTCGAGGGAACCCCGTACCTCGCGCCGCCGACCCCCGCGAGGCCGCCGGGCGTTGACGCGTCACTGCGCCCGCCCCATGACCGCTGCTCCAATGAACGTTCGTCTCGTGCATGAGTTCCGCTTCGAGGCCGCCCACCGCCTTCCCAAGGTGCCCCAGGGGCACAAGTGCGCGCGCCTCCACGGTCACAGCTTCAAGGTCGAGGTCGCGATCCGCGGCCCCGTGAACGAGGAGACGGGGTGGTTCATCGACTACAGCCACCTCTACGAGGCCTGGGCTCCCCTCCACGACCTGCTCGATCACCATTACCTGAACGATGTCCCCGGGCTGGAGAACCCGACGAGCGAGGTGCTCGCCCGGTGGATCTGGAACCGCCTCACGCCGTCGCTGCCGTCCTTGAGCCGGGTCACCATCTTCGAGACCTGCGACGCGCGCTGCGAGTACGAGGGCGACTAGGTCGATGAAGACGCTCGTCTGCCGCTGCGAGGACGTCACCCTGCACGAGCTCGAGGCCGCGATGGGCCGCGGCTACAGGGACATCGAGTCCGTCAAGCGCTACACGGGCTTCGGCACCGGCTGGTGCCAGGGCAAGTGGTGCCTCGCGCTCTGCGCGCGGCTCATCGAGGAGCGCGGGGGCGACGTCCAGAAGCCGATCACGCCGCGGCCCCCGTACCACCCGGTCTCGCTCGCCGCGCTCGCCGGGCTCGACGAGCTCGGCCTCCGCGGCGGCGGGCACGACCGCTAGCGCCGGCCGCGCCTCGATCGCCCGGCTCGGCGCTCCGGGTCGATCGTCAGCCGATCGGCCGCCGCGCGCTCGCGCACCCGACGTTCACGGTCAGCTCGAACACGCCCTCGGACCAGTACTTCGAGACCGCGTGGTGCAGGTACTTGAGCATCGAGTCGATGATCTGCGGCTCGAGATCGAGCATCGCCGTCGCCTCGGGGATCACCATCAGCCGCGAGATGGGGTCCTCGAGGAACTCGCGTCCGCTGTCGAACGACACCGCGATGAGCTGGACGTCGACCTCGACCTCGTCGAACCCCGCGCCCTCGATCTCCTCGGCGATGGTCTCGAGGGTCGGACGGCTGGCGGAGGCGGCGTCGACCGCCGCGCCGAGCTCCGAGAGGTCCTGCTTGAGCGCGCACTCGCGCGCGATGTCGGCCACCTCCGGGAACGAGCCGCGCAGCGGCAGCGCGATGAGCGCCTGGCCGCCGGGGACCAGGACCCGGTGCAGCTCGGCGAGGAGCTGCGCCCGCTCATCCGGGCGGCAGACCGGGTGCAGCGTGAACGCGTGGGTGAAGCTCGCGTCCGGCAGCGGCGTCGGCAGGGCGTCGGCGAGCACGTAGCTCGCGTTCATCCCGGAGAACAGCGCCGCCTTGGCGCGCGCGAGATCGAGCGCGGCGGCGGACCCGTCCACGCCCACCAGCGTCGCGCCGGGCAGCTTGTCGGCCACGATCGCGTCGGGGAAGCCGCTCCGGCAGCCGAGGTGGACGATGCGCGCCGCCTCGGAGGGCAGCAGCATGTCCACCGCCAGCGAGGCGAAGAACGAGATGTAGCGCGGGACGACCGCGTGCTCGAACAACACGGCGTCCGCCGCGCTCAGCGGCGGGCCGATCATCAGGCGACCCCGTCCTCTTCCTCCTCGTCGTAGGGAGCGAGCAGGCCGAGCGCCTCTTCGGCGAGCTCACCGATCGTGACCTCCGACGTCGCGTCCTCGCCGCCGTCGTCCGCCAGCTCGACCGTGCGCAGGTCGCCGAGCAGCGGCTGGATCAGCGGCGCGTGCGCCGGGTCGCCGATCTCGACGAGGGTCTCGATCGCCGCCGCCACCGCGTCCGGATCCTTGTGGCCGAGGAATTGACCGAGCAGCTTCGGCACGCCCGGCTCCGGCACCTCGGCGATGAGGTACGGCAGCTCCGGCAGCGCGGACGACCCGAGCGGCAGCCGCTTGAGCGCCCGCTCGATCGCCTGCGCGACCTCCTTGAACCGGTCGTAGGCGAGCAACTCGATCTCCTCGCCCGCCGCCTGCCGCGCCTCGGGGTGCTCCGCGGCGAGCACGTCGATGAGGGCGTCGAGCGCGCGCGGGCCCTCGTGCTCGCCGAGCAGCGACGCGATGCGCACCAGCCGGAGCGCCGCCTCGTCCTCATCGCTCTCGCGCGTCGCGCTCGCGATCGCGGCGGTGAGGACGTCCAGCAACGCATCGCCGGGCATGGCGGCCAGATCGTCGTGGAGCCGGCGGGCCGTGCGCTCCGCGTCGAACAGCTTGTTCAGGGTCGTCTCGATAGCTTGGCGATTTTGCACGAAGAGGAGCTATCAACAGCGCGCCGCCTCCGCAAGCTGGCAGGCAGCAAGGGCCTGTTCCCCGTGGATTCCCGTCCACGGCGGGCACGGCCACGCCGGCCCGGCGGCGCCGTATCGCGCTCGCCAGCCGCGCGCGATACGGTAGACCGTTCGAGGCATGCGCGCGTCCGGCTCACCGCAGGCCCGCCCGACGAGGGCGGCGGTCTCCCCTTCCCCGCTCGTGCGCGGCGCGGCGGCGTCCGCCCTCGTCCTTGCGCTCGGCGGTCTCGACGACCCCTCGCCGCCGCCGCCCGCGATCGTCCCTCCGGCGGCCGCGGCGCGCGGCGCGGCGGGCGCGGCGGCGCTCTGCGGCCCCCGCACCGTGCCGGAGGGCGCCGCGTGCATCCCGCTGCCCGCGCCGGGCGCGCCGCTCCCCGAAGGCGGCGCGGCGGCCCTCTCCGGCCCCGCCGGGGCGCGTCCCGCCGGGGGGGGCGCGCGCGGCCAGGCCTACGAGCACATCCCCCGCCGCCCCGAGCGTCCGGCGAGCGCCGCCGCGTACGCGTTCCCGATCGGCGCGCCGGCTCAGCCGCCCGGGTTCCTCCTCGTCGAGGGCGCTCCAGCCCAGGCGGGCGCGCCGCCTCCGGCGGGCCCCGTGGCGGCGATCGGCGCCGCGCGGCCCGAGCCGCCGTCCTGGGCCGGCGGGGTCGAGATCGCGGCGACGCGGGGCGAGCGGGTGACGGCGCTGAGGCTCGAGGGCCAGGAGGGGAAGGCCGAGGTCGTCTTCGTCGGCGAGCTGTCCGGGATCACGGTCGCCACGGCGCACGACGTGCGCGAGGCGCGCGACGTGGATCGCGTGCGCAGGTACGTCGTGCTCCACGGCCACCTCGATCGCCCTGGCCCCGGCGTCGTGGCGGGCGCGCGCCTCGACGCGGGGGACGTGGTCGGGTACGCCGGCGAAACCGGCAGCCTGGGCCTCGTCCGGCTGCACCTCGAGGCGCGGCAGCTCCGCGAGGGCGCGCGCCTCTCGGATCTCGACCCGAAGCGCATCACCGACGCCGCGGTGACGGTGCCGTGCGACCTGCGCAACGTGCTGCCGCTGCGTCAGGGCGCGAGCTTGTAGCCGAAGCCGTAGACCGTGAGGATGTGCTCCGGCTTGTCGGGCGAGCGCTCGACCTTCTTGCGCAGCTTGACGATGAAGTTGTCGACGGTGCGGTTCGACGGCCCGGCCTCGATCCCCCAGATCTTCTGGAGGATCTCCTCGCGCGAGACCGGCTGGCCCAGGCGCTCGTGCAGGAGGCGCAGGAGCTCGACCTCGTAGAACGACAGCTGATCCGAGCGCGAGCCACGCGAGACCGTGTGGGCGGTCATGTTGACCTGCACGTTGCCGATGGTGAACACCTCGACCGGCGCCTCGGCCGGCCGGGCGGCGCGGCGGAAGAGGGCGCGCAGCCGCGCGATGAGCTCGCCCACGCTGAACGGCTTTGTCACGTAGTCGTCGGCGCCCGCGTCGAGGCCGCGGATCTTGTCGATCTCCTGACCGCGGGCCGTCAGCATGATGATCGGCACGAACGCGTCCCAGCGGCGCAGGTCCTCGCAGACCTTGAAGCCGTTGGTGTCGGGGAGCATGAGGTCGAGGAGGATCGCGTCCGGCTTCTCCTGCCGCGCGAGCTGCACGCCGTCCTTCCCCTTCGAGGCCGACGCCACCGAGAAGCCCTCGAACTCGAGGGCATCCGTCAGCCCCAGCACGATGTGAGGCTCGTCCTCGATGATCAGGATCTTCTTGCGTGCCGCCACGACGGAGTGCGGTCTTAGCACAAACCCGACGGGCCCCGCGAGCGCCCTGCCGGCCGGCTCGCCGGAGCCCCTCGGGGGCCACAAACGACGGCGCGGGGCGCGATCTCGCGATCGGCCCCGCGCGCCGGGTCAGTCAGCCGTCAGTCTACTCGCCGGACTCGCCGGAGCAGGTGATGAACAGCGTGGCCCCCGTCTGGGCGTCGCCCTTGTTCGTGAACCGGATCTTGCGCTGCTCGGTCGACGGGCAGTCGGCGACGATGGTCGGATCGCCGAGCTGGATCGACGGGTCGACGTAGCACCACCCGTGCACCGCCTGACCGCCGGACTCGACGTTCTCGTTGGGGTTGGTCCTGCACTCGTAGGCCGGCTCGCCCTCGTTCACGCCCTCGAGCTGCTGGATCTCGCACACGCAGTCCCATTCGGAGACCTTCGCGATGTCGAGGGAGAGCACCTCATCCTTCGCGGGCTGGTGCTTCGTGGTCACCTCGGTGCGCCCCGGCGTCCTCGGGTCCAAGCAGTCGCACTGGCCCTGCGAGTTGCGCGCCTCGAGGATCAGGCAGGGGACTTTTCCGTCGGTGGGGGTCAAGGTGCGCGGCAGGCACTGGCCGCCGAGCACGGTCTTCAGGCGATCGATGATGGCGCCGATCGCCGGCCGGTAGCCGTAGTCGGCCGAGCTGTCGTCGTTGAGCTGGGCCGGGCACACCGAGCCGACGATGCCCTGGGGCCCGAGCTCCCGGATGAGCTGCAGCTCGCGGAGGCCCGGGTAGGCCTTCGCTTTGATCTGCGTCGTCGTCCTGGGCGCCGGGTCCTCCTGACTGTTCGTGCCCTCCGGCCGGCACAGCGGGTTGTCGTTCGGCAGTTCGCCCGCCCTGCAGTCGCAGCTCTGGTTGCTCCCCTCGCAGGGTTTCGGCGCGGTGAGATCGAAGATGCACGCGTACTGGAGATCGCCGCTCTTCGGCGAGATCGTGTACTCCCGGCCGTTGATGCCGTTCCAGCCCGGCTGCTCCGGCGTGACGATCGCGTCGCCGGTGATCGGGTTCGTGCCCGAGCGCGGCGCCATCGACTCGACCATGAAGGGATCCTTCGGCCGAACGTGGTTCGCGGGGTCGCCGAGGATGAGCTCCCAGGTGCTGCTGAACGCGTTGTCGAGCAGCGGGGAGCCGAGCTCGGTCGCGTTCTTGAACCCGCCGACCGGCTCGTTGTTCTCGTTGAGGCCATTCAGGAGGTCCGGCTCGCCCTGCGCGTTCTGGCGCGCGATGTCCTGCCACGGCACACCGACGATGCCGGCGAAGAAGACGAGCCCGGGATCGCGGACGGAGGAGTCGTCGTCGTCCGGATCCAGATCGGTGAAGATCGGGTTCGGGACGAGATCGCCCTGGCGGTTCTTGACGCGGGCCTCGGTAAAGCCGCGCCGGTAGCGATCGATCGGCTGGAGGAAGTCGTAGCCGAACCGGCGCTTCTGGTCCCAGCAGCGGGAGTTGACCGGATCCTCGAGCTCGGTCAGCCTGGCGGGGTAGCCGTCCGTGCCCGTGCATGCCTCTTGGACCGGGCATTCGCCCACGGGCTGGCTACACGACTTGCAGCACTTGTCGTTCGGGTTTTCAGCGCACTCGGCGCGCGGCCGCCACATGCGGAACCCATTGGTCTCGGCGACGAGGTAGTTGCGGCCCTCCGCGCGGATCGAGCAGTCGTTCTCGTCGCTGAGCATGATGATGGCGAGGAGGGAGCTCGGCCGGAGAAACCGGCGGCGTTGATCGAGGACGACCTGATCCGTGTCCACCAGCACGGCGATATCGTTCTCTTCTTCCAGGATATCGATCGACTGGTACGGCTCCGGGTCGACGAGGAATCGGTACACGCTCTCGAGCTGCGCCTCGAAGCCGCAGCCGGACTGCCCCGTGCCCTTGACCATCGCCGTGAGCTGCTCGACGAGCGACGTGTTGTTGAGGTCGGCGTTCGTGTCGCCCTCGATGTCCGCCTCGCCGTCGTCCGCGTCGGGCACGTTCGGCTCTCCACCCTGGCCGCGCTTCTGATCGGGGTCCCAGGCCAGGAAGCCCTGGTCAAGGTAGGTCGGAAGGTTGTTCATGGTGTCGTCCTCGCTCTCGCGCGCGAGGAGGTGCGCCATGTCCACGTTCGAGGGGATCGTAGCCCCCGGGCAAGCAGCCGAGCCGTAGCCGCCGAGGCTCGAGCTGATGATGCCGATGTGGATATCCTTGACCGGCTCGAACTCGCGCTGGAATCCCGCATCGCATTCCGCGTTCGGCGACGCGACCGTCATGGGAGCCCGCGTGCCGGTCTTGTCGATGCAGCGCGGGTTGACGAGACCCTGCACGAGGTCGGGGATCGCGAAGCCGAGGATGTCCTGCTTGTCGGCCATCGAGCCCGAGTTGTCGATCGCCAGGAGGAGGTCGATCTTGTCGACCGAGCTCTGGGTCAGCCGCTCGACGATCGTCGATGTCGTGCGGGGCTCGTTCGTGGCGATGGGGCGGTTCAGACAGCCGAAGGCGCTGCCTGTGCCCGCTACCAGGAGGCCTGCCATGGCGAGCCTCGCCGCGCCCCTCCACGGGCGCCTCCTCTCACGCTCAATCCGCGTCATCATTGGACTTTCCTTTCGACCACCGATCCAGTTGCGCGGCGGTCAAGCCACTGAAAGGGCCCGTCGTCCACGGGCCCACGACCGACTTCCGCAGGCGATCCGCGGCTCGACGGGAGCTCGATGCTAAGGACCCGACCGGAACGCTGTCAATTCGACCTGCCGGCCCGCTCGGACCCGCCGGAGGGCGCCGTAGCAAACGAGATGCCGCCGCCGCGCTTCGAGAATCTCCATCTCCGCGCCGGGCTGCGCCGTCAACTTGATTGCGCGCTGCCAACGCAGTAGGCGATCTCCTCCCTTTCCACACCCTCCTGGCTCAACCCCGGTCGGTCGGGGGGCGATCGTCTGGCGGGGCCGTGATTGCCGCGGCCGCGCAACCCCGGTCGGCCGCCTCCGCCTCAACCCCGGTCGCCTCCACCTCGGTCGAAGGGAGCGGGCTGGCCTGATCGCGCCCCCCCCGGCGCCGGCCGGGGTTTGCCGCTTCCCAGCAGGGCCGAGTTGTGGTCAGTGCCCGAGCATGTTGCGCGTCGCCGTCGCCATGGTCCCGGAGGTACGGCAGCTCCTCGCCGAGGATCCGGCGCAGCTCGCCGACCTCCTGGACGAGATCCACGACGAGGACCTCGCCGATCTCATCGGCCTGCTGGACGACGCCGAGGCGGCGACGGTCCTGATGGCGCTCAAGGCCGAGGACGCCGCGCCCATCTTCGAGCGCCTCGACGGCGAGACCCAGGAGGCCCTGGTCGAGCAGATGGGCGTCGAGAGCATCGCGCCCATCGTCTCCGAGATGGCGGCCGACGACCGCACCGACCTCATCGAGGCCCTGCCGGACCAGGTCAGCGGCACGCTGCTCTCCACGCTGGAGAAGGTCGACCCCGAGGCCGCCGCCGAGGTCGAGGAGCTCGCCAAGTGGCCCGAGGACAGCGCCGGCGGCCTCATGACCACCGATTACGTGTCGGTGGGCATCCACCTCACGGTCGCCGACGTGATCGAGCGGATCCGCGCCGTCGGCGAGCACGCCGAGACCATCTACTCCGTGTACATCGTCTCCGATCGGGGGCACCTCATCGGCGTCGTCTCGCTGCGCGATCTGCTGCTCGCCTCGCCCTCCGAGAAGCTCGCGAACGTCATGACCGAGAACGTCTTCGCCGTCAGCCCCGAGACCGACCAGGAAGAGGTCGCGCGGACCATGGCGAAGTACGACTTCAACGCGTTGCCCGTGCTCTCCGCGGACCGGAAGCTGCTCGGCGTCATCACCGTCGACGACGTGATGGATGTCCTCACGGAGGAGCAGTCCGAGGACATGCAGCGGCTCGGCGCGGTGGGTCCCATCGACGAGAGCTACTTCAAGACGAGCTTCTGGACGTTCATCCAGAAGCGCGCCCCCTGGCTCGCCGTGCTGTTCGTCGGCGAGTTCATGACCGGCGAGGTGCTCCGGCGTTACGAGGACGACCTCGAGGCCGTCGCGACGCTCGCTTACTACGTGCCGCTGCTCATCTCGACGGGCGGCAACTCCGGCTCGCAGTCGTCGTCGCTCATCATCCGCGGCCTCGCCGTCGGCGATGTGCGCGTCGGCGACTGGGCGAGCGTCCTCGTCCGCGAGCTCGGGCAGGCGGTCGTGCTCGGCCTCATGCTCTCCGTCATCGGCATGCTCCGCGTCTGGCTCTGGGGCGACGGCACCGGCTTCGTCCTGACGATCGGCGCGACGCTCATGGCGATCGTGCTCATGGGCTGCACGGTGGGCGCGATGCTCCCGCTCCTGCTCCGGCGTATCGGCCTCGATCCGGCGACAAGCTCCACGCCGTTCATCGCGAGCCTCGTGGACGTCCTCGGGATCCTCCTCTACTTCACGATCGCCCGCGTCTTCCTGGCCGATCTCCTCGCGCAGGCCGGGGCGGGCGGCTGAGCGGCCCCGGGCACCTCGCCGTCCGGACCGAGGCGGCGCCGGCTCCCCCGCGCGGGCGCGCCGCGTGAGTCGCCGCGTGATCTGCGCGCGCCTCGAGTCCTTGACGCGTCAGCGCCCATGGGGGAGGGAAACAGGCGACGTTCGTTCAGCGCAACGTGCGCTGAGCCGCTCCCAGGGAAGGAGTCAAGATGGCCGAAGGCTTGAATCGCGTGATGCTGCTTGGCAACCTGGGCGCCGACCCCGAGCTCCGGTTCACCCAGGGAGGGCAGGCCGTCTTGAACCTGCGGCTCGCGACGACCGAGTCGTACCTGGACCGCGACAAGGTCCGGAAAGAACGGACGGACTGGCACAATGTCGTGATCTGGGGCAAGCGCGCCGAGGCCTTGGGCAAGATCCTCAGCAAAGGCTCCTCGATCTTCATCGAGGGCTCGCTCCGCACGTCGAGCTACGACGACCGGGATGGCAACAAGCGCTACAAGACCGAGGTGGTCGCGAACAACGTCCTGCTGACGGGCGGCGGCCGCAGCCGCGGCGTCGCCAACGACGACGCGGGCGCGTTCGGCGCTGATCCCGGCGGCGGCTACACCGGCGGCGGCGGCGGCTACGGCGGTGGTGGTGGCGGCTACGGCGGCGGTCGCCCGGCCGGCGGCGGCTACAACCGCGGCGGTGGCGGCGGTGGTGGCGGTCGCCCGGCACCGGCTGCGCCGGATGCCGGCCCCCCTCCGGACGACTTCGGCGGCGGCGGCTACGGCGGCGGCAACGACGACGACATCCCGTTCTGATCCCCGGAAATCCTGCACAATCCCCGCTGCCAGAGCGGCGCTCACCCGCACAGGAGACGGGCCCAGGTCGGCGTTTTCGGCGCACAGGCGCACTCCCGTGCGCCGAGCACCGAAAGCGTCGAGGTGGGCCCGTATCCGAAGCGGGTGACGCCGCTCTAGGGGCGCGGGCGAGGGCGCCACGCCAGCATAACGGCCACGCCTGCCGCCGCGAGCACCCCGAGCGCCGCGGTCGCGGCGAGCGGCTCCTCCGCGGCGAAGAAGATCGCCCGCACGAGCACCCCCGGCGCCGGCGGCGCCGTGAACGCCCCCTCAACCTCCGTCGCGCCGAGCAGCGCGCCGCACCGGGCGCCCGCCCCCTGCGCCGGCTCCTCCAGACAGACCACGCTGCAGAGCGCCGCGTCGCGCTCGCTCCCGGCGAAGCCGAGCACGTGCCACCCGCGGATCGCCACCGCGCGCTCGCCCGCCGTCCCCGCCGCCTCGAACGGCTGCTCGAACCGCTGCGAGTGCGCGCGGATCGGCCCCGCTTCCCACCGCTCGATCGCCACCCCGAGGCCGCCGCGCACGAGCCCCGATGCCCGATCGAGCACCAGCTCCTCCAGACCGGTCACCCACTGCCGCGACGGAGCCGTCGCGCAGACCGCGCGCAGCGAGAGGCCGTCCGCGTCGACGCCCCGCCGGAGCGTCACCTTCGCCCCCGCGATCGCCGAGACGTCGATCGAGGGCAGCACCGCCTGCAGCGCATCGCGCGCCCCGGCAGGCAACGAGAGGCGCAGCGCGAGGCCCGGCGCCACGCCGTGCAGCTCAGACGCGCTCGAGCTCATCCATCAACGCGAGCACCTCGCTGCGGATCTCGACGAGCGCCGTGCGCATCCGCTGCACCTCCTCATGGCTCGCGCCCGCGTCGGCGGGCGGCGGCTCGATGCCGCCCTCGCGCAGCTTGCGACGCGCCCCCGCGATCGTGAAGCGGTGCGAATAGAGGAGCTCCTTGACCTTGAGGAGCGTCTCGACGTCGCGCCGGCTGTAGACCCGCTGCCCCTTCGCCGACTTCTGCGGGCGGATGGAGCGGAACTCCGTCTCCCAGTACCGGAGCACGTGCGGCTCGACCCCCACGAGGCCGGCCACCTCGCCGATCCGGTAGTACAGCTTCGCCGGAAGCTGCTGGCGCACCGCCAAGCGGTCTACTCCTCGGCGGCCGAGGCCGTCTCGCGCGGGTTGAGGGCCTGCTTCAAGATCTGGCTCGCCTTGAAGTTCAGGACCCGCCGCTCCGTGATCAGGATCGGGTCGCCGGTCTGGGGATTGCGCCCCTGCCGCTGGCGCTTGTCGCGCAGCACGAAGTTGCCGAATCCAGAGATCTTGATCTTCTCCCCGCGCCCCAGGGTTTCCTTCATGGTCTCGAACACGAGATCCACCAGATCGGCAGACTCCTTCTTCGAGAACCCCCCGAGGCGGGAGTAGACCGCCTGAACGATTTCGGCTTTCGTCATGAGACCCCCATCGCCCTTGCAGAAGGGGGGGACACGCCGCAACCCCTGAAGACCGTTCAGGAAGCCGCGTGCGGTCCCCCGACCGGCCTGGGGGCAGGATGCCAGCCTGCGTCGGGGAGGTCTAGGGGGTTACGCAGGCTTCGCCCGATGAGCGCCGGGCCCGCTTTGTGCAGCCCTCCAGCGGGCGCGGTGCCGGAGCCAGCCCGCCGGGGCTCGGCGTCAGCCCACCACGACGAGACAAGCGCCCCGCGCGGCCCTCATCGAGGCCGGAACCCCGGCAGGATCCCGGCGCGGCCGCGCGGCATGGGCTCGCTGGCGGCGAACGGCTCAGGCGGCGAGGTCGCCGAGAGGCCGCTCCTTCGTCGCCTGCCTTGACCAGGCGCCGACCACGGCCGCATCGCCCGGCCGCGCGTCGTTCCAGCCGACGGCCGGCGCGCCCGAGACCGCGTCGCGGCGGCGCGCGAACTGCTCCTGGGCGACCATGGCCGCGACGTAGAAATATCCGACGGCGAAGAGCACCGCGAACGGCGTGGCGAAGTAGTGCCCCGTCTGGACGGACGCAACCACCGCGCCGCACGACAGCACGGCGAGCACCGCCTCGGTCAGCGGCAGGTCCGTGCGCACCCTGTACCGGCCCTTGTTGTCGCCCTGCTTCGGGGTCCGCACGAACTCGCCCGACATGCTGCGGATCCCCTCGATCACGGCCTTCGACAGGTGCGGCGCGAGCCCCGTCCCGAGCGCGATGAGCATCGGCAGGCGCACGACCGCGCCCCAGCGCGAGCGGCCCTGCGCCGTCTCGGCCAGCATGTAGAACGCCGCGAGCGATCCAGTCGTCGCCGTGCAGAGCGGCAGGTCGATGGCGACCATCGTCAGCGTGTCGGCGGCGGGGAACAGGACGAGCGCCGGCAGGAGGAGGATGCTCAGCAGGACCAGGAGCGGGTAGGCGAAGTGCGGCGTGAGGTGGAAGAACGCCTCGATCCGCTGCCCCCGCGAGAGCTTCGCGCTGAGCACCCTCGCCATCAGCTTGCGCGCGGTCTGCACCGTCCCCTTCGCCCAGCGGTACTGCTGCGCGCGCAGCGCCGAGATGTCCTCGGGGAGCTCCGCCGGCGAGACGACATCCTCGCGGTAGATGAAGCGGTAGCCCGCGAGCTGCGCCCGGTACGACAGGTCGAGGTCCTCGGTCAGCGTGTCGTGCTGCCAGCCGCCGGCCTCGCGGATGGCGTCCTTGCGCCACATCCCGCCGGTGCCGGAGAAGTTGAACAGGAGGCCGGCGCCGAAGCGCGCGCGGTTCTCGACGAGGTGGTGGCCGTCGAGCATGAGCGCCTGCACCTGCGTGAGGATGGAGACGTCGCGGTTCAGGTGCCCCCACCGCGTCTGGACCATGCCGACCGTCGGATCCTCGAAGTGGCCGACGATCGACCGGACGAAGCCCGGCTGCGGGATGAAGTCGGCGTCGAAGATCGCGACGAGCTCGCCCTTCGCGACCTTGAGGCCCTCGTCGAGGGCCCCCGCCTTGTAGCCGACGCGGTTCGTGCGGTGCAGGTACACCGCGTCGATGCCCTGCGCGCGGAGCCGCTCGACGTGCGCGCGCACGAGGCCCTGCGTCTCGTCCGTCGAGTCGTCGAGCACCTGGATCTCGAGCTTGTCGCGCGGGTAATCCATCCTCGCGACCGCATCGAGCAGCCGCGCCGCGACCGTCGACTCGTTGAAGAGCGGGAGCTGGATCGTCACCGGCGGGAGATCGCGATCCGTCAGGGCCGCGACCTCCTGCGCGTGCACGATCTTCGCGCGGTTGAAGCGACAGAGGACGACGAGGTGCAGTCGGTGCAGGCCGTAGGCGCTGAGACCGAGCAGCACGCCGAAGTAGAGCACACAGAGCAACATCGAGAGCATCGGGAGCACCTACCGCCAGGGTTGCCGGGCAGCCGTGGGATCGGGCGATCTTGCCGGTCCCCACTCCTGCAGATGCTGGCGGGTACCGAACGCGTACCATCCGCCGAATCCGAAGTTGTCATGCACTTGTAATTCGTTGCAACTCTCTGTCACGAGACGCGAAAAGTTGACTTGAGGCCGAGTCCTTCCCCCTGGAAAATGACAATCACCGACAATCCCGCTTCGCCCGGTCGCGCGGCGCTGGCCGCAGGTTCGCTGCACGAACGCCCGTGCGCGAGCGACGCACCAGGTACGGTGATCCCCCGATACCGCTGCTCTTAAGTAAGGTGTTTTTCGTAAGGGCTGCCCGAGGCTTCGTTCAATAAGTACGGCGCTCGCCTGATGAGCAGATTCACAGTGCTGTGGGGTTTTGAGGCCTGTCCAGGAGCGGCGCCGCCGGGGGTCCGGGGTCATCTGCGCCTGGCGCCCGTGGGAGCCCGGGGCTATCCGTTGCCGATGAGCCGCGCGTTACTTAATGAACTGAAGGCCCGCCAGATCGCGTTCCTCGAGGCGCGGCTCGTCTCGGAGGCCGCCGCGCGGGACTTCCGGGAGCGCCTGCCCGCCGGCTTCGCGGCGCTGCTCGCGACGCCGCTCGGCGAGCTCATCGATGCGGGGGCGGTCGCGCGGGCGCTCGACGCGCTGGCGGCGGAGGAGTCGCTCCGGCGGGCGGTCCGGCCCGCGGTCGCCGCGGCGCTCGCGGCGCTGGTCGAGGCGGCGCGCGCCGAGCGGCGGCGCGCGAAGGAGCTCATGCCGCAGGGGGCGCGCGACAAGCTCGATCGCATCCTGGAGCAGCCGAAGATCGTCCCCGAGCGGCTCGTGCGCGAGGTGCTCGAGAGCGCGGCGCTCGACGCGGTGATGCGCGACGTGCTCTACGACACGCTGAAGGAGTTCTCCGAGAAGGTGAACCCGTTCTTCGCCGAGTGGGGCCTGCCGGCGCTGCTCAAGCGGATCTCCCCCTTCGGCCTCGGCGGGGTCGGCAAGACGATGGGCACCCTGCGGGGCGACTTCGAGCGGCGGCTCGAGCCCGAGATCCGCCGCTTCTTGCAGGGGTTCTCGCGCACGGCGATGCGCCAGGTGCACGACATCGTCGTCGCCCGGGGCGACACGCCCGAGTTCATCGGCCTGCGCAAGCACGTCGCGACGTGGGTGCTGGAGCAGGAGATCTGCGCGCTCGTCGGTCAGCTCGACGCGACGAGCTCGGCGCTCGCCGAGGAGCTCGGGGCCGACGTCGCCGCGCAGGTGCTCCGGGACCGGCCGGTCCGGACGCGGACCAGCGAGGCGATCGCGGCGTTCGTCGCCGCGCACGCGCGCGAGCCGCTCGGCGAGGCGCTGGGGCGCCTCGGGATCGCGCCCGCGCCCGACTTCGACGCGCTCGCGGCCGCGCTCTGGCCGCTCGTGCGGAGCCTGTGCGCGACCGGACCGGTGCGCGCCTGGCTCGCGTCCGTGGTGGAGGAGTTCTTCGACGGGCTGCCGGACGGCATCGAGCCGCCCGCCTGAAGCGCGCCGAGACAAGGCGCGCAGCCCGCCTCGGGCGCGGGCCCCTGCGGCGAGCGGCCGCTCAGCCCATGGCCGACGCGTCCGCCACCGCCGACTCGATGTAGGCGAGGCCGCGCGACGGGCACGCGGGCACCGTGGGCGCGAACGCCTCCATGTCCAGGATCAGCTCGGGGCCGGCCGCGAGCGTGAGCACCACGACGGGCACGCGCGGCGACATGCGGCGGAGCGCCTCCATCTCGCTGTGGAGCCCCGATTCCTCCCGGGGCACGAGCACCATCACGTGAGGACGCCAGCGGGCAAGCACGTCACGCGCATGGCCGAGCCCGCAGCACGTCTCCACCGTGTAGTCCCGGGATGAGAGGAAGTGGACGAGCGGCAGGGAGTTGCTGGCGTCGTCGTCAATCACCAGAACTCGGGTCGTGCTCTCAATCTCCATAAGGTTCCCCCGTCGGCGGCTGGGTCTGACCGCGGCCACGAAGACCAGATCTTCATCGCCGCGCCCAGGGAAACCATACTCCATCGGCGACAAAGCGCGATATCAATCGCGCTTCATCGCATCACGCGACGCGTTGATACGCGCTTGAAACATCAGCGCTTTCCCCCTGTCGTCTCCGCGACCCGCGCCCCATCCGCGCGGGCCCGGCGGGGGCTCAGCCGCCGAGATAGGCCGCGCGGATCTCTTCGTTCGCCGCGAGATCCCTGGAGTCGCCGCTCATGGCGATCTGCCCAGTACGGAGCACGTAGGCGCGCGTCGAGTACTTGAGGGCGAGTCGGGTGTTTTGCTCGACGAGGAGTACGGTAGTTCCTGACGCCGCGATCTTGGCGATCGACTCGAAGATGTCCGCGACGAGCCGCGGCGCGATGCCGAGCGAGGGCTCGTCGAGGAGCAGCATGGCCGGGCGCGCCATCATGGCGCGGCCGATCGCGAGCATCTGCTGCTCGCCGCCGGAGAGCGTGCCGCCGTGCTGGTGCATGCGCTCGCCGAGGCGGGGGAAGAGCTTCACCACGTCATCGACGGTCTCTGCCATGGTGGGGCCGTCTTTATGGCACCACGCGCCGAGATCGAGGTTCTCGCGGACGGTGAGGTTCGAGAAGATCGCGCGCCCCTCGGGGACGAGCGAGACGCCGACGGCGACGAGCTCCTCGGTCGAGATGGACGCGAGGTCCTTGCCGTCATAGCGGATGCGGCCGGAGGCGATCGGCAACAGGCGGACGATCGTCTTCAGCGTGGTCGTCTTGCCGGCGCCGTTCGCGCCGATCATCGCGACGACCTCGCCGCGCCGCACCTCGAGGCTGACGCCCTTGAGCGCCCGGATGCCGCCGTAGCTGACCGCGAGATCCTCGACGACGAGCAGGCGCTCGCCGGGCGCCACCGAGGGGGGCTGCCGCGTCGGATGCGATGTCTTCATGCGCGCTCCTCTACCGCCGCAGCGGCCGCGGGGCGGGCCTCGTCTTCGACCTCCTCGCCGAGGTAGGCGGCGAGGACCTTCGGGTCCCTGCGCACCGCCTCCGGGGTGCCGTGCGAGATGGTCTCGCCGTGGTCGAGGACGTGGATCTCCTCGCACACCCCCATCACGACCTGCATGTTGTGCTCGACGAGCACGACCGTGATGTCGAAGGTGTCGCGCAGCCAGCGGATCTGCTGCTTGAGCCCCTCGGCCTCGCCGTAGTTCATGCCCGCCGCCGGCTCGTCGAGCAGGAGCAGCTTCGGCTTGAGCATCATCGCCCGGGCGATCTCGAGGCGGCGCTGGTTGCCGTAGGAGAGCGACGTCGAGATCTCGTCGGCCATCTCCTCGAGCTTGAACACCGAGAGCAGCGAGAGCGCGCGCTCGGTCATCTCCTGCTCGTCCTTGTAGAAGAACGGCGAGCGGAGCAGGGCGGAGGTGAGCGTCGACCTGCGCAGGTTCTCGCAGGCGACGAGCACGTTCTCGAGCACCGTGAGCTGGCCGAAGAGGCGGATGTTCTGGAACGTGCGAGCGACGCCGAGGCGCGCGATCTGGCTCGGCCTGAGCGGCGCGAGGTCGGTCCCGCCGAAGCGGATCGAGCCCTCGTCGTGCTTGTAGACGCCGGTGATCAGGTTGAACACCGTCGTCTTGCCGGCGCCGTTCGGGCCGATGAGCCCGAAGATCGAGCGATCCGGCACGGAGAACGAGACGCCGCCGACGGCCCGCAGGCCGCCGAACCGCTTGGTCACTCGCTGCAGATCGAGGCTCACTCGAACTCCCTCCCGGTCGGCTTGACCTCGTGCTCGAGGGCGCTGCCGGGCGGCTGCTCCTCCGGCGGGGCGCCCGGGCGCTCGGCGGCCGCCTCGGCGCCGGTCGTGGCGGGGACGGGCTCGGCCGGCCCGACCGGAGGGCGCTTCGCGCGCACCACGCGCCGGCCGAAGAGCTCGCGCTCGCCGAAGAGCCCCTCGGGGCGGAGGATCATCAGCCCGATGAGGATGCTCGCATAGAGCACCATCCTCAGGGCGTTCAGATCGAGCGCGGGGTAGGCCGCCTTCAGCGCGAGGACGCTGTCGAGGCCCTGG
Source organism: Sorangium sp. So ce1014 (assembly GCF_051521505.1). Lineage (NCBI taxonomy): Bacteria > Pseudomonadati > Myxococcota > Polyangiales > Polyangiaceae > Sorangium > Sorangium sp. So ce1014. The sequence goes on along the minus strand of NZ_CP150356.1, from coordinate 11,429,352 downwards.
AGCTGCTCGATGAGCTTGACCGTGAAGGTCACGAGCACGCCGCCCACGATCGACCCGGTGACGCTGCCCGAGCCGCCGAGGATCACCATCGTGATGGCGTCGAACGAGTAGCTGAACGTGAACTGGTCGGGCTGGATCGTCGGGTTGCCGTCGCGCATCGAGGCGAGCAGGCCGCCGGCGATCCCGCCGCCGGCGGCGGAGATGACGAACGAGGTGACCTTGTAGCGCGTCGGGTCGACGCCCACCGCGGCGGAGGCGATCTCGTCCTCGCGGAGCGCGCGCAGCGCGCGGCCCCAGCCGGAGAACTTCAGCCGCCAGGCGATGAGGGTCGCGAGCACGACGGCGCCGAAGATCCAGAACGGGCCGCCGTACTGCGGGACGCCGGTGTCGTCGGGGCCGGCGTAGCCGATCGGGCCGCCGAGCGCCCCGAGCAGCCTGCCGACCGTCCCCTGCTCGGCGGCGCCGGTCGTCGCCGTGGCGATCGTCAGGCGGAAGATCTCGGCGAACCCGAGGGTCACGATGGCGAGGTAGTCGCCGCGCAGCCGGAGGCTCGGCAGGCCGACGACGAGGCCGAAGAGGGCCGCGACGAGCCCCGACGCGAGGAGCGCCGGGGGCATCACGAGGAACGAGTTGCCGAAGAGGGGATCGCCGCCGCCGAGCTGCTGGTGCAGGTTGCCGGAGACGATGGCCCCGGTGTACGCGCCGATGCCGACGAAGCCGGCGTGGCCGATCGAGAACTGGCCGGCCATGCCGTTGATGACGTTGAGCGAGAGCGCCGCGATGACGTTGACCATCGCGAACAGCGCGAGCTGCCGCCAGGCGGCGTCCGGCATGAGGGTCTCGAAGCCGAACTCGAGGGCGACGACGGCGCCGAGGAGCACGAGCGCCGTGATGACGCGCTTCAACGGTCGAGGCATGGCCGGCCACAGTTGATTTGGCCGAGCCGTACCGTCAAGCAGTAGCGTTACTTGATGACCCGCAAATAGGGGGGTAGCTCGCGCTTCGCCTTGCCCGCTCCCTGGCGCTGTCTGGGCTCGGGCTCACCGGAGCTGCCGGAATCGTCGTCTTCGCTCTCCTCGGTGGAGCGCACCGGCGCGAGGGCCGGCGCGGGCACCGCCGCGAGCGTCCTCACGGGCGCGCCGGCGTCCCGCGCCGAGGGCTCGCTCGCGCTGCGCTCGGCGGGCTCCACGGGCTCGAGCTCGGGACGGCGCACCTTGTCGCGCGCGCGCGCCTCGTCCGCCGCGTCGTCGCTCCGCTCGTCGTCGCCGCTCGGGGGCGCCACGGCGGCGAGCCGGGGGCGCGGCCGCTTGGCGGGCTTCTGCGGCGGGGCCACGCCGGGGCGCTGCTGCTTCTGCGCGGCGAGATCGGCCGGGATGTCCTCGGGCCACACCATGCCCCGCTGGTCCTCGCTCACGAGCGCCCAGATCGCGTGCCACGGCAAGCGGCACCAGAACGGCGCGCGGTTGAACGAGAGGGTGCAGCTGATCCCGTCGTCGTCCACCTTCAGGTCGGGGATCGAGATCGCCATGTTCATGCCGACCTGGAGGATCAGCTGCGGCTGCCCCGTGAACCACTTGGGGACGGAGACCCCGGGCCGGCGCGGGTCGAGGTGGATGAACACGCTCGGCTCTCGCTCGAGGAGGGCCAGCGCGACGTCCTTCTTCGGCGGAAGCGGTCTCTGCACGTCGGACATCGTACTGCTCTGCCCAATACCCCGGACCGCGCGGCTCCGCCAGCGCTTCGGGCCCTCGGGCGCCGGGCGGCGCGCCGGTGAGCAGGCCGCAGGGCGAAAGCCGCCAGGCGACTCCAGCAGCTCTGTAGAAAGCTCGCCGTAGAGGCGCGCGCGACGCGGCGGGCGCCGGCACGATCGGGCTGCCGGACCTCCTCCTCGCGGCCCGCGCGCCCGCGCACCTCACGCCGCGGGTCGCCGGCTCAGCTGGATCGGGACCTCCGAGAGGGTGACGCGGTGCTTGCCGGCGCTCGTGAGGGGGATGTGGTCGACGATCTGGACGCAGATCTCCGCGCGCTCGCCGAGGTGCTGCCGGACGGTGCGCTCGATGAGCCGCGCGGTCTCGGGCTGGAAGCCCTTGCCGGGCACGAGCCGGACCGTGATCGCGCGCCGCCGGTCCTGGTAGACCTGGTAGCGGGCGATCGTGGGCTGGTCCTTGATGAGGTGCGGGAAGAGCTCCCCCGCGAGCAGCTGGCCGTCGGGGCCGACGAGGAGGTCGAGGACGCGGCCCTCCACCGAGGCGAGCATCGGCAGCCCGCGGCCGCACGCGCACGGCGCGCCGGCGGCGATCGCGACGTCCTGGTTCTTGTAGCGGATGAGCGGCATCGATCGGCAGACGAGGTCGGTCACGACGACCTCGCCCGCCTCGCCCGGGAGGGCGTGTCGCCCGTCGCGGAGCAGCTCGACGTACACGCCTTCCAGGTTGATGTGCTTGCCCTCGTGCCGCTCGCACTCGGCGGCGATCAGCATGAGCTCCCGGCAGCCGTACCGGTCGAACACCGGCGCGCCGAACGCGCGCTCGATCGCCTCGCGCTGGTGCGCGAAGAGCCGCTCGGCGCTTGTGACGATGCCGCGCGGGGCGGGGAGCGCGCGCCCCTCCGCGAGCGCGTAGCGCGCCGCCTGGTACAGCGCGCTCGTGTAGCCGACGATGAGCTGCGGCCGGTACCGCGCGATCTCGTCGAGCAGCGCGGCGAAGCGCGCTTCGGACAGATCGAAGGCGCTGATCATCTTCTTGCGGAGGACGGCCTCGTGCAGGGAGCGCTTGGCCTTCTTCGCGAGCGTCTCCCCGAACACTGTGCTCCACAGGTGAAGCTCCCGGTCGCCGAGCCGGGCGCCCGCCCACCCGTCGGACCGCATGGCGGCCGCGATGCGGCGCTCGTAGGTGCGGTGGTCGAAGCGGAACTGCACCGGCTCCCCCGTGGAGCCTCCCGTGCCGCTCGAGTAGAGCCGGCCGACGAAGCCCTCGGCGAGGAGATCCGGCCCGTGGGCGCGGAGGTCGGCCCGCGTGAGGACGGGGAGCCGCAGGAGGTCCTCCGGCGCCTTCACCGAGGCGACGCGCACGCCGTGCTCGGCGAACCGAGCCCTGTAGAACGGGACGTTCTGCTCGGCGAAATGGAGGGCCGCGAGCATCCGCCGGAAGCCGAGGTCGCGAACCTCGTCTTCCGACCGCCACTGGGAGCGCTCGATCTCCTCCAGGTGTTTCAGGGTCTCCCTGCCCCTCAAACGGGTCTCGTAGAGCGGAAACAGGATGTTTCGAAACAGCTCACCGTACATGGGGAGAGCGTTCTATCGAATCATCGACCGTCAAGCGCGCGCCGGCGGCTCTCCTGCGAATCCGCATCTTCGTCGCGAGGAATCCGACCGGAGCGGCGCGCGCCGTCGACTTCCGTCCTGGCGGAGCCGGAGGCGCCGTATCCAGGACGGCACAGGCACCCTTCCACCGGGCGGCGAGCGATCTCTTCTGGCTCGACGACCGCGGCGTGCGCTCGCCATGACGGGCTCCGGCCGGGTGCCCACTTACGCCGCGTCGAACCCGAACGCCATCGGCTGACACGTTGGATCGCGCGCGGGTGCTGCCGTTCGGGCTGCGAGGGTAAGTTCAGAGGATCGAGGATGCGGCGCACCACCGCGGAGTCGGTGATCGTGGAAAGCACGCGCATCCTCCGTTCGCATCTCGGGCAGCGGAGCGCATCGAAGCCGAACGAACGCTTCATGAGCACGGCCCACCTGAACCGAGATCCGTCGCCTACCCGCGTCGGCCCATGCTGGCACACCCGCAGGCTTGATGTGCCACGCGCTGGCCCTGCTCCTGCCTGGATTCGCGCGTTTGTCGCGAGGCACCTCTCTTGCTGTCCGCCCTCGTCGCCGCGCGCGAGGTGCGCAGGCGAACGCGGAGAGGTGATCAGATGACGAGCAACGTGCTTCGAGCCCTGATGGCAGCCCTGCTGTCCGGTGCGTGCCTTATGGGATGCAAAAACGGCGGCAACGACGGCGTTGGCGCCAGCGGCGGCAGCGGCGGCGACAACGGCGGCAGCGGCGGCGACAACAGCGGCAGCGGCGGCGACAACAGCGGCAGCGGCGGCGACAACAGCGGCAGCGGCGGCGACAACAGCGGCAGCGGCGGCGACAACGGCGGCAGCGGCGGCGACAACAGCGGCGCCGGCGGCTGCGGCGAGGGCAGCGGCGGTGGCTGCGGCTTCCCGCCGGACAAGCCGTGCGAGGTGCGCGACGTCGAGGGCACGATCCCTGGCGTGAAGATAACGATCGAGTCGAGCCGGTGCGTCTACCACGAGGGAGAGGCGGCGGAGTTCGTCTACACGGTCACGACCGACTCGAGCGTTCCCCCGATCGACATCGCGGCCTCCACCGGCTGCGGGCGCTGCGTCGAGCCGACGAAGGATCCGCGCTCGTTCGTCTCCTACAAGATCAGCGGCCTCACGTGGGCCGCCTCTCCGCAGCCGCAGCTCTACTGCCTGTGCGACGTGGGCTGCTGCCCTCCCGACGAGTCAGCGACCGTGCAGGTCGACGCGACGACGGCGACGCAGTCGATCCTCTGGTCGGGGCGGCAGTGGAACGGGCCGTCCGACACCAGCAATCCGGAGGGCGACTTCTTCGCGCCGGGCAGCTACGAGGTCGAGGTGACGTTCGACGGCAAGGAGCAGGGCGTCGTCACGGCCAAGCTGGGGATCGAGATCTACCCCTGAAGCACGGCCGAGGCGAAACCCGCAAGGAGACAGCGGCCCAGGGTCGCACAAGGGAATTCGAGACCGGTCGGAGAGGTCGAGCCCCGGCTGCCCGCCGACTGACGCTCGACGGCTGACCGCTGGCCGCCACGGGTGTCCTCTCCCAGGCGACACCCCGTCGAGGGCTCGTCCGAAAGCTCGACCACGCCGATCGGCCCGAAGCGCTCGATCCCCACCAGCAGCGCAAAGAGGGCGCGATCCAGGGAGATGCCCGCCTCCGCGAGCAGCGCCTGATCGCGGTGCGGCTGATTCATGAGCGCGATCAGATCGACCATGGCTCCGTGCAGCTCGCGGAGCTCCTCTTTTGTAATCCGTGTATTTTGCACGAATTCTCTTGACGCTTCGGAAGGCGTAACTATATGCATAGTACACATATACAAACCGCAGTCGAACAAAACGTGGCTTCTTACCAAGCGCCCGGCCCCTCCGCTCGTGAAGGATCCGGCTGCCCGGAGATCTCATGCCTGCTTCAATACGCTCGCGCTCCGTCGCCCGAGTCTCGCTGTCCGCCCTCACCCTCGCCCTCGCTCTGCCAGCCGCCTCGCTCACCGGCTGCTCCGGGGGCGACGAGCCCACGGAGCCCCAGGCTGCCGGGAGTAGCCCCACGTTCCACAAAGACGTCGAGCCCATCCTGCAGAAGAGCTGCATGGGCTGCCACTCCGCGGGCAATATCGCGCCCTTCAGTCTTACCGCGTACGACGACGCCAAGGCTGTCGCGGCGCTCATGGTCCACACGACCAAGGCGGGCACGATGCCGCCCTTCGCCGTGCGTGACACCGACGAGTGCTCGACCCGTCACGCGTGGAAGGGCGACATCCGCCTCTCCGACGAGGAGATCAGCACGCTGGAGGCCTGGAGCAAGGCCGGCACCCCCAAGGGGGATCCGAAGGACGCGCCCGCCTCGTTCGTGCCGAAGAGCCCCGACCTGCCGGGCATGACCCTCGAGGTTCATCCGAACGAGCCCTACGTCACCTCCGGCGAGCAGGACGAGTTCCGCTGCTTCATCATCGATCCCGGGCTCACCGAGGACCAGTACCTGAATGGTCTACAGATGGTGCCCGGCAACCACAAGGTCGTTCACCATGGGATCATCTCCGTCGATCCGGAGAGGAAGTCCGCGAGCCTGGCCGGCCCCGACGGGAGCTTTCCGTGTGGCGCCGGCGATGTCGCGAATGGCGTGGACGACGGATCGCTCCAGATGCTCACAGCCTGGGCTCCCGGCACCGACCCGGTCGATCTGCCCGAGGGGGTGGGTCAGCTGATCCCGAAGGGGTCGCTCATCATGATCCAGATCCACTACCACCCCGCCGGCACGACGGCCGACCCGGACCTGACGCGCATCCAGCTCAGGCTCACCCAGGAGAAGCCGAAGTACGGCTTCCTGTACCACCTGATCGGCAACTTCGATGATCCGGTCGGCCAATTTGGCTTCGGGCTGCTACCGGGTCCGGACGACAAGAACGGCGTCGAGTTCCTGATCCCCGCGGACAGCAAGAACCACGTGGAGACGCAGCAGATCACGGTCCCGGCCCCGGACTCGCCCATAGCGCAACAGATGCCGTTCCCGCCGGGCACGCGCATCTATGGCGACTTTCTGCACATGCACTACCTGGGCTTCGACCAGAAGGTGACGGTCACGCGGGCGAACGGCTCACCCGATCAACCCAAGGAGGAGTGCCTGGCGCACGCGCCGAAGTGGGAGTTCGGCTGGCAGCGCTCGTACTCGTACGACGCGCCCCTCGAGACGCTCCCGACGCTCGAGCCGGGCGATGTGCTCCAGATCCGGTGCTCGTACAATAACTCGACGGAGAACCCGTACGTGGTCAAGGCGCTCAAGGAGGCCAAGTTGATCTCGACGATCGACGTGGCCTACGGCGAGGGGAATACGTTCGACGAGATGTGCGTCGCCGGGCTCTCGCTCGTGTACCCGATGCCCTGACGGGAGCGGAGGCGGGCGTACATGGGGAGAGCGTCCTATCGAATCATCGCTCGTCCAGCGCGCGCCGGAGGCGCTCCTGCGAATCCGCATCTTCGTGGCGAGGAGTCCGACCGGAGCGGCGCGCGCCGGCGACTTTCGTCCTGGCGGAGCCGGAGCGGAGGGGCGCGTCAGCCTGCGCCGCCGGCCGCGGGCGGGCTCGATCCGAAGATGGCGACGGTGGCGCCGGCGAGGATGATCGCGGCGCCGGCGATCTCGGTGGCGGTGGGCAGGGCGTCGAGCCACAGGGCGCCGATGACGATCCCGCCCAGCGTCTCGCCGGGGGACACGAGCGCGACGATGGACGGGGACATGCGGCGCGCCGCGGCCTGCACCGCGGTGTGGCCGACGAGGGTGGGGACGAGCGCGAGCGCGACGATGGCGACGGCGGCGTGGGCCGGCGGCGGGGCGACGCCGGCGAGGGCGCCGGGCGCGGCGGGGAGCGCGGCGGCGAGGAAGACCGCGGCGCTCGTGTAGACGAGCGCGGCGTAGCTGCGCGCCGGCAGCGCGTCCCGGAGCGCCCGGGCGAAGGACACGTAGAGGCCGTAGAGGACGGTGGCGCCGACGACCATGAGGTCGCCCGAGAGCCGGTGATCGCCGGCGCCGGACGCGCTCGCGATGACGATCGCTCCGGCGGTGGCGAGGAGCACGCCGGCCTGCTCGGAGCGCGTGGGGCGGACACGGAAGAACGCCCACGCGCAGAGCACGACGGCGAGCGGCTCGAGCGAGATGAGCGAGAGCGCCGCGGCGAGGGAGGTGCGGTCGAGCCCCCAGAGGAAGAGCGCGAAGTGGACGGCGAGCAGCAAGCCCGCCGTCAGGACGGCGGCGCGCTGGCGCAGCGAGAGGCCGGCCGCGGAGCGGGCGATCCCGCGCAGGTCGAGCAGGGAGAGCGCGACCGCGGCGAGGGCGACCCGGCCAAAGGCGATGAAGAGCGGGTGGACCGGGCGCGCGTACCGGGCGAGCGGGCCGCTCGAGGCGAAGGCGAGGCTGGCCAGGACGACGAAGAGCGCGGCGCTCCGGGCCGTGACGCGCTGCTTGGCCGTCATGCGATGCTGCTAGGTCAGGCGGCAGGGGAAGACAATCCGCGAGGCGCGTACCGGCCACCGCGGCGGCGCCCCGCCACGCCGCCGCGCCGCGATCTCGGGTCGCAGCTCGACCCTCTCGGGCCGGCGGGAGCGTCCGACGGGCGTCCGGGATCAGTTGGGCGGGGGCGGCGGCGGCGCGATGGCGACGAGGTTGAGCCCGCCCGGGTACTGGTAGCTCGTGTAGGAGCCGTAGCCGATCACCTGGATGCCGACGGGGGCCGAGGCGGTCAGCACGTGAGCGCCGCCGTTGCCCGGGCCGAGCCGGACGCGCGCGACACCGAAGCCGGAGCCGTTGCCGATCGGGGTCGGCGCGACGTCGACGGCGGCGGCGTCGAGCGTGATCGCGGCGTCGATGGGCTGGATGATGTCGACGTAGCTCTCGTCGTAGTCGCTGGGCGCGAGGAAGATGTACTTGGTGCGGTACTGCTCGACCGCCGTGGCGTGGCTCTGCGAGGGGTCGCCCTTCTGCTTGGGAGCGCGGGTGTCGCGGTCGACGATCTCGGCGCCCAGCATGAACGTGCTGACCGCGAACTCGTGATCTCCCACGATCTCGAAATCGCTCCTCACGACGCTGAGGTCGACGACCTGGCCGGCGTCGATCGAGGTCGGCGCGCCGTCCGGCCGGCCGGAGGGGTAGGTCAGCGCCGTGCCGTCGACGTTGCCATAGAGGCGCACGATGTGGCCGAAGACCTTGCCGCCGGGCGAGGTCGGGACCGTGACGAAGTACCGCCTGCCCAGGGTCTCGGCCGGGAACACCGACTCCTCGATGTGGTCGCAGGCCTTGTAGCCGGCCGGCGCCTGCGTGCACGGCATGCCCGTCAGCACCTGGACGGGCTTCGTCGCGGTGACGAGGCTGCCGCTGAGATCGTTGTTCGGGTGTCCGAGGACCTCGACGACGTCGCCCTCGTCGAGCTCGACGGTGAAGTCGCCGCCGCCGGGCGTCGCAGGGATGCCGCCGCCCGCGATCACCGCGCCGCCCTGAGCGACGTTGACGGTGACGCTGGTGCCATCCTGGATGCCGGTGATGACCATGTAGGCGCCCGATTCCGCCTGTCTCCAGCCCTGCTGGCCGGTGACGCGGTAGTTGCCGGTCATCGCGGTGCTCGGCAGGAGCAGAGAGGCGTCGTTGGTGAACGAGAAGCAGCCGTAGGCGTCCCCGCTGGAAGGGCACGTCTGAAGGCCAGGACAGGAGGACCAGTCCTTCCCCTCCGGGCCTCCAGCGCTCTTGTACTCGAGCGCGTTGAATTGATAGACCGTGACCGGCCTGGTCGAGACGAGGTGGTAGGCGCCGCCGTCCACGCGAACGGAGCCGGTGATCGATTTGCCCGAGGCGCACCTGGAGGCGTCGGGCCCCTTCAGCTCGGGGACCCAGGGGAGGTAGATCTTGGTCAGGCTGTTGGGCTGGACCTCGGCGTGCGCCATCGCAGCGCCGTCGCGCGTCACCTCGACCTCGGCCACCTCGTCGCCGGCGTTCGCGACGACGACCGCATAGTCGAAGATCGACCAGACGATGTTCGCGGTGACCGTGGGCCAGAAATCGCACCCGATATAGGACTTGTTCGCGGCGGCCTCCGCGCACGTCTTCGGGTCGCCCGTCAGCTCGGGGCCCAGGTCGTCTCCGCCGCCGGTACCGATGCCGATATCGTCTCCGGTGGCGCCGGCGCCCGCGCTCGTCGAGCCGCCGTCGCCCGGGCCGCCGCCGGTGGTGGTGCTTTCAGGTCCAGGGGGGCCCGCGGAAGAACCGCTGGCGGAGCACGCGGCCGAGGAGACGGCGCCCACCCACAGTCCTAGGCCGAGAAATAGAGAGTGCTTCGAGATCTGCATGGGCCCTCCCGTCAACGGACTTCGAGCACAGGGGCCTGTGCGACAGCCCGGCTGGCATGAGAATTACAATGGATTGTTGATTGCTGACGTGATCTGTCGGGCGCGTCCGCACCCCGAGACACGCGGTGTCTATCGATCCCGGCTACGCTTTTTTGTGCTTCGACGCAAGCACGTCAAACAAATCCACTGTAGTCGCCAATCATGGAGACAATGGAGTTCCAGAAGCTTTGGAACGCTGGGATACCCTGATCACACCAGGGACGGTTCTCTGGGTGACGAGGCGCTAGCGAGCCGCCAGCAGCGGTCGCAGGAACTGCCCCGTGTACGAGGCCGGGACGTTCGCGACGTCCTCCGGCGTCCCCTCGGCGATGACCTGGCCGCCGCCGGCGCCGCCCTCGGGGCCGAGGTCGACAACCCAGTCGGCGCACTTGATGACGTCGAGGCTGTGCTCGATGACCACCACCGTGTTCCCCGCCTCGACGAGCCGGTGGAGCACGCCGAGGAGCTTGCGAATGTCCTCGAAATGCAGGCCCGTCGTGGGCTCGTCGAGCACGTAGAGCGTGCGCCCCGTCTGGCTCTTGCCGAGCTCGCGGCTCAGCTTCACGCGCTGCGCCTCGCCGCCGCTCATCGTCGGCGCGCTCTGGCCGATCTTCATGTATCCGAGGCCGACCTCGACCAGCGTGTCGAGGATCCGCCGCAGCGCCACGTGGTGCTCGAAGAGCCGCACGCAGTCCTCGATGCTGGTGTCCAGGATGTCGGCGATGCTCTTGCCCTTGTACCGCACCGCGAGCGTCTGCGCGCTGTACCGCTTGCCGGCGCACACCTCGCACGGGACGTAGACGTCGGCGAGGAAGTGCATCTCCACCTTCACCACGCCGTCACCGCTGCACGCCTCGCAGCGCCCGCCCTTCACGTTGAAGCTGAACCGCCCCGGACCATAGCCGCGCGTCCGCGACTCCGGCAGCTCGGCGAAGATCTCGCGGATCTGGTCGAACGCCTTCGTGTACGTCCCGGGGTTCGAGCGCGGCGTGCGGCCGATCGGCTTCTGGTCGATCGCGATCACCTTGTCGAGCGCCTGGAGCCCCTTGATCGCGCGGTGCGCGCCGACCGGCTCGGTGCTGTTGTGGAGCGCCCGGCCGAGCGCCGGCAGGAGGATGCCGTTCACCAGCGAGCTCTTGCCCGCGCCGCTCACCCCGGTCACCGCGAGCAGCACCCCGAGCGGGAAGCGGACATCGATGCTCCTCAGGTTGTGCTCGGACGCGCCCAGGATCTCCAGCCACCCGCGCGGCGCGCGCCGCGCCTCGGGCACCTCGATGCGCGCGCGCCCCGCGAGGTACGCGCCCGTCAGGCTCTCCGGGTGACGCTCGATCTCCTCGGGCGTCCCCGCGGCCATCACCCGGCCGCCGAGGTGCCCCGCCCCGGGGCCGAAATCCACCACGTAATCGGCGGCCCGGATCGTCTCCTCGTCGTGCTCCACCACCAGCACCGTGTTGCCCAGATCCCTGAGGCGCCGCAGCGTCTCGATGAGGCGCTGGTTGTCCCGCTGGTGCAGGCCGATGCTCGGCTCGTCGAGCACGTACATCACCCCCGAGAGCTCGCTGCCGAGCTGGCTCGCCAGCCGGATGCGCTGCGCCTCGCCGCCGCTCAGCGTCGGCCCCGAACGATCGAGCGTCAGGTAGTCGAGGCCCACGTTCAGGAGAAAGTTGAGACGGCTCGTGATCTCCCGCCGCACCCCCTCCGTGATCTTCTGCCGGTTGCCCGGGAGCTCCAGCCGGGCGAAATGGTCGAACGCGTCCTTCACCGTCATCCCGGTGACGTCGGCGATCCCCTTGTCCGCGACGCGCACCGAGAGCGACTCGGGGCGCATCCTCCTGGAGCCGCAGACGTCGCACGGCCGCTCGCTCATGAACTTGCGGTAAGCCTCCCGCGCCGACTCGGACGACGACTGCTGGAACCTGCGCATCAGGCTGGGAATCACGCCCTCGAACTTGATGCCCCAGGTGCCATGGGTCTCGGTCCCCTCCTTCCCCCACGTCACCGCGATGCGCTTGCCCGAGAGGCCATGGAGCACCATCTCCTGCTTCTTCGCCCCGAGCTTGCGCCAGGGCACGTCGAGGTCGACGGAGCACGCCTTGGCCACGGCGTCGATGATGCGGAACGTCCAGCCCTCGCCGCGCGCCATGGCCGACGCCCAGGGGGCGATGGCGCCCTCCCGGAGCGACAGCGCGGGGTCCGGGATCACGAGGGCCGGATCGATCTCCAGGCGGGTGCCGAGGCCGTTGCAGGCGCCGCACATGCCGAGCGGGCTGTTGAACGAGAAGCTCTGCGGCGAGAGCTCGGGGAAGCTCTGGCCGCAGCAGGAGCGCGCGGCGCTGAACAGCAGCGGGGCGCCCGGACGCCGCCGCCGCGCGGCCGGCGCGTCGTCGGCCTGGACCTCGACCCGGAGCTCGCCGCGCCCCTCCTGGAGCGCGAGCTCGACCCCCTCGGTGATGCGCTGGCGCTCGTCCGCCCGCACGACGAGCCGGTCGACCACGAGCGCGATGGTGTGCTTGAGCTTCTTGTCGAGCCGCGGCGCCTCGTCGAGCCGGTGCTGCGCCCCGTCGATCTCGATCCGCACGAAGCCGCGGCCCCGGAGCTCCTCGAAGAGGTCCTTGAACTCCCCCTTCCGGTGCGTCACGAGCGGGGCGAACAGCACGAATTTCGTCCCCTCCGGCATGCCGAGGAGCTCGTCGACGATCTGCTCCGAGCTCTGCGCCTTCACCGGCTTGCCGCAGAGATGACAATGCTGCTCGCCGGCGCGCGCATAGAGCACGCGCAGGTAATCGTAGACCTCGGTGATGGTGCCGACCGTGGAGCGCGGGTTGCTCGATGCGCTCTTCTGCTCGATGGCAATGGTCGGCGACAGGCCGCGCAGGTGCTCGACCTGCGGTCGATCGAGCTGACCCAGGAACTGCCGGGCGTACGAGCTCAGCGTCTCGACGTAACGCCGCTGCCCCTCGGCGTAGAGGGTGTCGAACGCCAGGCTCGATTTGCCCGAGCCGCTCACCCCCGTGAACACCACGAGCTTCCGCTTCGGCACCTCCAGCCGATCGATGCGGAGGTTGTGCTCCCGCGACCCGAGCACCTCGATGAAATCCGGCTCGCGCGCGGCGTCGAGGAGCTTGAGCGCCGGCCGCGGCTCGGCCTGCCCGAGGTCGGGCGCGGCCGGCTCCGGGCGCGGCGCCCGCGACGCGCCGCCCTTTCCCGATCTGGCCGGCCCCGCGCTCCGGGAGGTGGAGACGATGGATTGCGACTGTGTGGATCCGTTCGTTCGCGCGCCCATTGGATTGCTCACCGCCATTAACACGGTGGCGCGCTCTCCGGCACGCGATGTTCTATGGAAAAACCGGGAAGCCACGCGCAATGCGCGCGGCAGCCCAGGTCAGGGGAGCGCGCAGCTCAGCGCCTGGCCGGGCCGCCGGGAGAAGCGCGCCAGCGCACGACAACGCAGGTGACGTTATCGGGGCCACCGTTCTCATTGGCGCGCTTGACGAGCCGCGACGTGATGTCGGCGAGGTCGGCGCCCTCGTCCAGGATACTTGCGATATCTTGCGCGGACACCACGCCGGACAGGCCGTCCGAGCAGAGCAGCAGGACATCCCCGCCCTCGACGGCGTCGATCCGCGTCTCCACCTCGACCGCCTCGTCGGTGCCGAGCGCGCGGGTGATCACGTGCTGGAGCGGGAACGAGCTGGCCTGCTCGGGGAGGAGGTGGCCGAGCCGGATGCACTCGTTGACCAGCGAGTGGTCCCGGGTGAGCTGCTCGAGGCGGTGATCGCGGAGGCGGTATACGCGGCTGTCGCCCACGTGCGCGACGGCGATGAAGCCGTCGCGCACGAGCGCGGCGGCGAACGTGGTGCCCATCCCGCGCTTCTCCCGGTCGCGCCGCGCCGCGGAGAAGATGCGGCCGTTCGCGAGCTGGATGCCCGCGACGAGCAGCGGGAGCCCCTGATCGATGTAGCGGGCCTCCGCGCCCCGCGTCGTGGCCGGCCCCACGCTGACCGCGACAGGCCAGGTGGAGTCCGGATCGTCGAAGAAATCACGCACGGTGTCGATCGCCATCCGCGAGGCGACCTCCCCGGCGGCGCGGCCTCCCATGCCGTCAGCCACGAGGAACAGCCCCCGCGGCTCGAGGATCGCGAAGCTGTCCTCGTTCGTTTCCCGGACCATGCCAGCGTGGGTGATCCCGGCGGCTTCAAAAACGAGGTGACGCTGCACGGCGCTACCCTCCAGCTTGCTCTCAGGCACGCGCTGCCGAACTGCCGAACGACGGGCGCGTATCCGCCGTCATCCGCGCCCTTCCGGCGCCTGGATCGAACCGATCGCGCGACACAGGACGCATCGTCTGCTCATCTGGCTGCCCGCTTCAACTGCTCTCAGGGAGCCTACGCGGCAAGGATCGGTCGCGTCCACCAGATCAGGCCTCGGGCCGCGCCCGCCCGCGGCTGTCCGCGCGGGGCTCGGCTGTCCGGTGCGCTGCGCGCGCGTTGCCGTTCCGTTTCCAACGTCTCGCGCTGCGGCGGACCCGGGGCGGAGCCGCGCGGGGCCTGCGGGGGCGACCCGGCGCGCGCCGCCCCGAGGCCGCGGCGGGCGCGTCAAGGGACCGCGAACCGATCGGCGCCGCCGCCGGAGCACGCGCTGAGCGCGAAGCCGAACCGGTCCTCGCGGCCCTCCTGCATGATGCGCTCGAGGTTGCGGCAAGCGTGACGGAAGACGCCCTGGAGAGCGTAGCGATCCTTGCTGTCCACGACGACGACGACGCCGGTGAGGGTGACCTCGAGGCGGTAGGTGACGGGATCGCCTTCGATGGTGTACCGCGTCGTCGTGAACTCGGACGGCTCGCGGTTCCTGTACGCCTGCCAGATGCACTCGCGCGCCGCGCCGTTGTAGCCGTGACCGTGCTTGACGACCTCGGTGCCGCACTGCTTGAGCGGCGGCGTCGACGGCCCGCTCTGCACCTTTTCGGGCGCGGACGAGCAGGAGGCGGCGAGCAGGGTCAGCGCGAGGGCAGCGAGCGATCGGCCTGGCGAGCGAGGCATGGCGACTTCTTACCTAACGCGATCCACGGAAAAGAGATTCTTTTTTTCGGGCGGACGGGGCGAACCGGCGGCGCGGGGCGGTATCGCCGGTATTTCGCGGGGCGGCCTTCTTCCGGGTGGACTTTTCGGGCGGCGGCTCGAGCGCGGCGGAGAGGGCGCCGAGATCCTGGAGGCTGGCGACGAGCGCGCGCAGGTAGTGCGCCGAGAGCCGCTCGGCGGCGCAGAGGGCCCGGGAGGCGAGGACCTGGGCGTTGTAGGGGCCGGCGTCCTCGGGCACGTTGTCGGCCGCGCGGGCGACGGCGAGCGTCGCGCGGGCGCTCACCAGCGACTCGTGGAACAGCGCCGTGGACAGGGCGTTGCTGAGCGCCTGGGCCTGCCGCTTCACCCGGCGCTCGACGACGTCGCCGTCGCACGGGAGCGCGGCGAGATCGCGCGCGAGCGGCTCGGGCAGGCGCATGTCGCGCGCGGCGGCCTCGCCGCGGAGGCGCGCGAGCGAGGGCACGGCGGTCGTCTGCCGCCCGGCGGCGAGCGCGCGCAGGCGGCGGCGCGCAGCCCTCACGACGGCGGGGAGCTCGCCGAGCGAGAGCGCCGCGGCGAGCTCCCCGCCGTCGGGGACGCCCGCGTCGGCGAGGGCGCGGAGCTGGGCCTCGGCGTCGGCGCGGGCGCGGTGGAAGGCGGCCTCGAGCGCCGTGAGCCGCGCAGAGGCGCGGGCGTCGAGGCGCGCGCGGGCGCCGCCGTCGAGGGCGCGGGCGCGCTCGAGGAGCGCCTCGACGAAGCGGTAGCTGGCCGGATCGAAGCGGTGGGCGCCGGCGGCGCGGAGGGCCGCGAGGCGCGCGGCGGAGGAGGGGGAGGAGGACGACCCGGGTTGAGCGGCCGCGGCGGCGGCGGGCGACCCGGGTTGGGCGGCCGCGGCGGCGGGCGACCCGGGTTGAGCGGCCGCGGCGGCGGGCGACCCGGGTTGGGCGGCCGCGGCGGCGGGCGACCCGGGTTGGGATTGGAGACGCCGCTGGCGCTCGTCGAAATCCACCGGGGGAGAAAAATTTAACGTGGACGCCATCAGGGCGCGCCGCGCCGCGGGATGGGCGAGATCTCCACGCGACGGTTCTTCGCCCGGTTCTCGCTTGTGTCGTTGGGCGCCACCGGGTGCCGCTCGCCGAAACCGGCCGCGAACAGCGCCGTGTCGGGAACGCCGCCCGCCGCGAGCGCGCGCGTCACCGTGAGCGCGCGCTGCGCCGAGAGCTCCCAGTTGTCGGCATAGCCACGGGACGAGCTCGTAAGGGGCCGGTCATCCGTGAACCCGCTCACCATGATGAGCTCGTCATGGTGGGCCAGGTACGCCTTGAGCGGATCAGCCAGGGCGCGGAGCAGCGCGATGCCCTCCGGTTGAAGCTCGGCCGAGTTGAGCTCGAACAGGATGCTCCCGCGGATCCCGATGCGCCCCTCCGTCAGCGTGATCCTGCCCTCGGCGAGCGGTCCGGCCAGGGCGCGCTCGAGCGTCTCCAGGCGCGCGCGCTCCGTTGCGCGGGTGGCACGCTCGGCGGCCAGATCGCGGGCCAGGTCGACCTGGAACGAGATCGCCCAGACGAAAAAGAGCACGAAGAGGCCGAAGAGGCAGGCCATGAGGTCGCCGAAGACCGGCCACACCGCCGCCTGCTCGGGCGCCTCGTCCTCGGCCGGCATCAGGGACATCGCTCAGCTCTCGCGGCGCGCGCCAGGGCGGATACCGGCGCGCTCTCACGGCAATCCGTGGAGCAGACGACCTCGGGGCGCGAGGCGCCAGGCGCAGGCGAGGAGCGACGCATCAGCTCGTCCTGCTCCTCAGCGCCCGCAGCTCCGAGAAGAGCTCGCGCTGGAACTGCAGCGAGTGGTCGAAGACCTCGCGGGTCTGGTCGAGGTAGGCGCCGAGGAGGTCCGTCGCCTCGCCGTGCTCACGTCGCTCGATCGCGTCCTCGATTGCGCCGAGGCTGTTCAGCCAGCGATCGCTGGCGTCGCGGTAACGGTCGACCGCGACGGTGAACATCTCGGCCACCGCCGTCATCTCGGCGCCGCCGGCGCGCACGAGCTCCGACGCCTCGCGCGCCACCGCCGCGGTCGCCTCGAGGCTCTCCCCGAGGCCGCGGGCGTGGGCGCTGAGCCGCTCGGCCAGCCCGTCGGCCGCCTCCCGCCGCGCGCCGTCGAGCCGCTCCTCGAACGCTAGGAGCCGCGCCGCCTGCTCCGCCAGATGCGCCCGCGCCGCCTCGCCCAGCGCCGCCACGCGCGCCTCGGCCCGCGCCTCGCGCTCCGCCGCCCCCCGCTCCGCCGCCTCCGCCAGCGCCGCCACCCGCTCGGCCTGCTCCCGCGCGCTGCCCGACATCCCCGCCGTCGCCTCCGACAGCTTCTCCAGCAACGCATCCAGCCGCGCGTCCCGCTCGGCGTCCGCCTCCGCCCGCGCCGACAGCCGCTCCGACGCCTCCTCGATCAGCCGCGCCGCCGCCTCCGGCGCCGCCTGCGCCGCGCGCGCCGCCTCCGTCAGCGGTCCCGACAGCGCCTCGCCCAGCGCCCTCAGGTGCGCCGCGCGCGCCGCGTCCTGCTCCGCCTGCCGCGACGCCGCTTCCGCCGCGCGCGCCGCCTGCGCCTGCTCCAGCCGCTCGATCGCCTCCCCCACCACCCCGGCCAGCCGCTCCGCCTGGCCCTCCAGCCGCGACGACGACTCGGTCTCGAGCTCGCGCCGGCGCGCCGCGGCCTCCCGGTCGAGCCGCTCGAAGCGCTTCGCCGCGCCCTCCTCCATCCGCTCCAGCCGCGACGCGACGCCCCCTTCCGTCCGCTCCAGCCGCGACACGACGCCCTCTTCCATCCGCTCCAGCCGCTCGCCCAGGCCGCCGGCGTGGGCGCTGAGCCGCTCGGCCAGCCCGTCGGCCGCCTCCCGCCGCGCGCCGTCGAGCCGCTCCTCGAACGCCAGCAGCCGCGCCGCCTGCTCCGCCAGATGCGCCCGCGCCGCCTCGCCCAGCGCCGCCACGCGCGCCTCGGCCCGCTCCTCGCGCTCCGCCGCCCCCCGCTCCGCCGCCTCCGCCAGCGCCGCCACCCGCTCGGCCTGCTCCCGCGCGCTGCCCGACATCCCCGCCGTCGCCTCCGACAGCTTCTCCAGCAGCGCATCCAGCCGCGCGTCCCGCTCGGCGTCCGCCTCCGCCCGCGCCGACAGCCGCTCCGACGCCTCCCCGATCAGCCGCGCCGCCGCCTCCGGCGCCGCCTGCGCCGCGCGCGCCGCCTCCGTCAGCGGCCCCGACAGCGCCTCGCCCAGCGCCCTCAGGTGCGCCGCGCGCGCCGCGTCCTGCTCCGCCTGCCGCGACGCCGCTTCCGCCGCGCGCGCCGCCTGCGCCTGCTCCAGCCGCTCGATCGCCTCCCCCACCACCCCGGCCAGCCGCTCCGCCTGGCCCTCCAGCCGCGACGACGACTCGGTCTCGAGCTCGCGCCGGCGCGCCGCGGCCTCCCGGTCGAGCCGCTCGAAGCGCTTCGCCGCGCCCTCCTCCATCCGCTCCAGCCGCGACGCGACGCCCCCTTCCGTCCGCTCCAGCCGCGACACGACGCCCTCTTCCATCCGCTCCAGCCGCTCGCCCAGGCCGCCGGCGTGGGCGCTGAGCCGCTCGGCCAGCCCGTCGGCCGCCTCCCGCCGCGCGCCGTCGAGCCGCTCCTCGAACGCCAGCAGCCGCGCCGCCTGCTCCGCCAGATGCGCCCGCGCCGCCTCGCCCAGCGCCGCCACGCGCGCCTCGGCCCGCGCCTCGCGCTCCGCCGCCACCCGCTCCGCCGCCTCCGCCAGCGCCGCCACCCGCTCGGCCTGCTCCCGCGCGCTGCCCGACATCCCCGCCGTCGCCTCCGACAGCTTCTCCAGCAGCGCGTCCAGCCGCGCGTCCCGCTCGGCGTCCGCCTCCGCCCGCGCCGACAGCCGCTCCGACGCCTCCCCGATCAGCCGCGCCGCCGCCTCCGGCGCCGCCTGCGCCGCGCGCGCCGCCTCCGTCAGCGGCCCCGACAGCGCCTCGCCCAGCGCCCTCAGGTGCGCCGCGCGCGCCGCGTCCTGCTCCGCCTGCCGCGACGCCGCTTCCGCCGCCCGCGCCGCCTGCGCCTGCTCCAGCCGCTCGATCGCCTCCCCCACCACCCCGGCCAGCCGCTCCGCCTGGCCCTCCAGCCGCGACGCCGACGCGGTGTCCGCCTCTCGCCGCGCGCGTGACTCCTCGTCGAGGCGCCGCTCGACCGCCTGCAGCGCGCCGCCCGCGGCCGCGCCGGCGCGCTCCACCGCCTCGGCCAGGATTGGCCTCACCACGCCGGCCGCGACGTCGGCTGTCTGCCGGAGGCCCGCCGCGATGTCGCCGCGGATCTCGGCCGCGGCCGCCGTGAACGAGGCGGCGGCCTGGCGCGCCCCCTCGACCTGGACGGCCACGAGCCGCTCCTCGAGGCGCTCGAGCCGGGAGGTGGCCTCGCGCAGCGACGCCGCCGCGGCGGGGAGCGCCTCGCCTTGCCGCGCGAGCGCCTCCAGCGCCGCGAGCTGTCGCCCCGCGACCGTCAGCGCCGCGAGCGGGCCCGCCGCGTAGGCCTGGAGCGCGGCCACGGCCGCCGCCTCGGCCCGGCGCGCGAGCACGGCGCCGAGCCCCAGCGCCCCCGACGCCGACACGCCCGCCGCCGAGGTGCCGAACGCGCGCGACAGGCCCTGCAGCGGCGCGGCCAGGCTCCCCCGCAGCGCGTCGACGTCGGCGCTCAGGGTCAGCGCCTCGCGCGCCCCCTGCAGCGTCTCGAACAGGCCGAGGAACGTGCCGAGCAGCCCGATCATCACGAGCAGCCCGACGAGGTACGACGCGAACGTCGCGCCGGCCGGAGCCAGCGCCGCGCCGGCGACCCGCGCCTCGAGCATCGACCGGAGCGGCGCGCTGGTCTGCTCGATCGCCGCCCGCGTCGCCGGCCGCGGCAGCGCGGCGAGCTCGCGCTCGATCCGGGCGGCCCGACCCGCGCGCACGAACAGCTCGAGGGTGCCGAGCGCGAGCCCGAGCGCGATCAGCTGCACGAGGCGGTACGCGAGCGGATCCGTCCCGCGGTAGGCGAGCGCCGCCCGCCCCACCAGGGCGAGACCGACCCCCCCGGTGAGGAGCACCAGGAGCCGCGTCGTCCACTGCCGCGCCGTCGCGAGCCGCATCGTGGAGCCCCTCACGGGCTACGCGGGCGCGCCCGCCGCCGCAGCCCCGTCGACAAGCGCGAGCAGCCGGCCCGCCTCGTGCGCGAGCACCGCCTGGACCACGAGCTCCATGCGCTGGAGCTCCCGGCCGAGCCACTGCTCCCGCGCGAACCAGCCCGCCACGTGCTCGATCTCGACCGCCTCCGGCAGCGCGACAACGGCCGCGCGGAGGCCCCGCGCGAAGGCGCGCGCGAGCCCGGGGACGAGCCCGGCAAGGGCGCGCTCGCGCCGCTTCTGGGTGGCGGCGGCGATCACCGCGTCGAACCGCTCGAGCCGGGCCGCGTCCGGCCCGAGCGCCCGCAGCGACGGCGCGAGCTCCTCGCGCAGCGCGCGCGTCTCGAGCCGGATGCGGCCGAGGACGCGGTCCGTGAGCTCGCCGAACGGCTCCCAGAGCTGGCCGACCGCGGACGCGAGCGGGCGTCCGCCGCGCGCCGCCCGCTCGTGCGCGGCGCGCGCGGACAGCACCCCGGTCAGCTCCAGCGTCGCGAGCACCGCCGCCGCGTCGGGCAGCTTGTTCCGCCGGTGGAACGGCGCGGCGAACACGGAGTCGAGCGCCGCCGCGAGCTCACCGAGGCGCTCCGCGGCGAGCGCCCGGACCTCGGCGCGCGCGCCTTCGGCCGCCGGCGGGGGCGGCGCGGCGGGGCGGTCGAGGAGCGAGAGCTCGCGCGCGAGCGCCACGCTGCCGTGCAGATCCATGAGCCCGGCGAGGACCGCCGCAGGATCGGAGCGCTCCGCGAGCGGCGCGCGCGTCCCCTCCTCCACCAGCGCCGCGACAGCGGCGGCGAGGGGGCGCGAGGTCAAAGGCCCGGGCCGCGAGGACCCGGCTCCGGGGTGAAGCATTCGCACGGCCGGGCGTTGTTAGCCGTCGCGGCGCGGAGCCGCAAGCCTGTCCGTCGGGCCTCGCGCCCGTCACGCCGCGCGCCCGCCGCGCCTCATCGGCTCGCCGGCGCCGGCGCGTTCGTGGCCCACAGCGCGAAGGAGAGCTGGTCGGCCCCCTTCGCGACGGCCGCCTTGATGAGGTCCGCGCCGCCGTGCCCGGCGTTCCGCTCGATGCGGAGCAGGACCCGCCCGCCCGAGCTCGCCGCCTGGAGCGCCGCGGCGAACTTGCGCGCGTGCATCGGATCGACCCGATCGTCGCTGTCGGCCGACAGCAGGAGGACCTCCGGGTACCTCGTCCCCGGCTTGATGTGGTGATAGGGCGAGTAGGCGTGGAGCGCCTTGAGCTGCTCCGGATCGTCGGCGGACCCATACTCGCTGATCCACGTCTTGCCGGACCCGAACAGGTGGTATCGCACCATGTCGAGCAGGGGGACGCCGCAGAGGACGGCCCCGAACAGATCCGGCCGCTGGGTGAGCGCGGCGCCGACGAGCAGGCCGCCGTTCGAGCCGCCCTGGATGGCCAGCCGCTCCGGCTGCGTATATCCCTCGCGGACCAGGTGCTCCGCGGCGGCGATGAAGTCGTCGAAGCCGTTCTGCTTCTTGAGCAGCATCCCGTCCCGGTGCCACGCCTCGCCGTACTCGCCGCCGCCGCGCAGGTTCGCCACCGCGTACACGCCGCCCCGCTCGAGCCACGGATACATCGAGGCGGTGAACGAGGGGGTCTGCGACATCTGGAACCCTCCGTAGCCGTAGAGCAGCGCGCGCGAGCTCCCGTCCTTCTTCATGTCCTTGCGACGGACGATGAACATCGAGATCTTCGTGCCGTCCTTGGACGGGAAGAAGGTCTGCTCGACGGTGAACGGCGACGGGTCGACAGGCACCTCGATGCGCGCGTAGAGCGCGGTCTGGCCCGTCTTGATCGAGGTCGCGTGGATCTCCGGGGGCGAGGTGAAGGATTCGAACGAGAAATACGCCTCGTCCTCGTCGGGCAGCCCGGACGGGCCGCCCACGGTGCCGATGCCGGGCAGCGGGACCTCGCGGACCCGCTTGCCGTCGAGCGAGCGCACCTCGACCCGGCTGGAGGCGTCCTTGAGGTAGCCCAGCGCGAGGTGCCCACCCAGGATGGAGAAGCTGTCCAGGATGGCGTCAGGGCGCTCCGGGACGATCTCCTTCCACGCGGCGCGCTCCGGCCGGGCCGGGTCGACCTCGAAGAGGCGGTAATGGGGCGCGCCCTCGTCGGTGTGGACGTAGAACCGGTCCTTGTAGACCTCGACGCTGTAGTGAGCGTCGCGCCCGACGGCGAGCGGCTTGTCCACGGCCTGCCCGCCCGGCCTGCGGAGATCGCGAAAGTAGACGTCGGTCGAGGTCCACCCGTGGGCGACGGTGAGCATCAGGAAGCGGCCATCCTTGGACAG
The DNA here is from genome assembly GCF_051521505.1 of Sorangium sp. So ce1014. Taxonomy (NCBI): domain Bacteria; kingdom Pseudomonadati; phylum Myxococcota; order Polyangiales; family Polyangiaceae; genus Sorangium; species Sorangium sp. So ce1014. The sequence goes on along the minus strand of NZ_CP150356.1, from coordinate 11,407,147 downwards.
GGCCGCGCCGAGGAAGGTCTTCGGATCGCCCGTCCTGCCGCGCACCACGCGATCTTGCTTCGGATCCTGGCCGAGCCGGTGGAAGCGCACCTCGGCGTAGCCGGGCCGATCGGCGACCGGGATCGACGGGTCAGTGGGGAGCCAGACGTAGTAGAAGCCGTCGCCGGAGGGCGTCCACGACGCGTACGCGTACTTGCCCCCTTCGATGACGTCCACCTCGGAGCGCTTGCCGGACGCGACATCCATCACATGCAGGGTCGCTTCATCCGAGTTGTTCTTCTGGATCTTGTAGGCGACGTTCTTGCCATCCCACGAGACTTCCCACCCGCCCAGCGAGACGCTGCCGTCGTCAGACCAGCTGTTCGGGTCGAGCAGCGGGCGCTCCTCGCCGCTCTTTCCTTCCTTCCAGTAGACAATCGACTTCTCTTTCGTCGCGTGCCTCCGGCTCAGGAAGTATCGGCCCCGGCGGTGGCGCGGCGCGGAGACCGTGTCGATGTAGAAGAGCTGCTTGAGCCTCGACGCGATCGCGTCCCGCTCGGGGAGCCGCGCGAGCTCGGCGCGCGTGAACGCGTCCTGAGCCTGCATCCACTCCTTCACCTCCGGCGCGTCGCCCTCCTCGAGCCAGCGGTACGGATCGGTGATCTCGACTCCATGGACGGCGTACTTCACCGGCGCGACGCGGGTGGGCGGGTACGCGGGGCGGCCAGGGGCGTCGGGCGTCGGCGCGGCGCTGGCCGCAGCGGGGAGTCGTGAGGAGCTTGCGGTCATTGGGGGACCCGATCGGTGTGCCTCGGCACCTCCGCAGGCGCCAGCGAGAAGCGCCGTGAGGAGCAGGCAGGGGGAGGCCTTCATGGTGCGACAAGCATACCGTGCCCCGGCCGCCGGGGGCAGGCGAGTTCGCGGCGTGCTCGGGCGAACGCGCTTCTCATGCGCGACGAGGCTCTGGTATGAACCGTGGGATGCTGCCGGCCATGGGGCGGGAGGTCATGTGGCAGACCCGGAATCTCCGAACCTTGTCGACGTCCATCCTCGGGTGGTGGGGTCATTTGAACAGGAAGGCGGGAAGGCGGGGATAAAATCCTCAATGATTTCCCATCTTCCCGTCTTCATGGGACGTCTCGACGCCCTCCAGGAGGATTCCAGTGGCGCTAAACGACGTGCAGCACTTCTTCGTGCTCATGCTCGAAAATCGCTCGTTCGACCACATCTTCGGTCTCTCTGGCATCTCGGGCATCAGCGCGACTACCGGGCAGAGGGTCGGCGTCGACGGGCTCATTGGCAAGAGGTTCTTTGTCAAGAACAGGTCGGGCGAGCTGGTTCAGATCGACAGGAACATCAACCGCGCCCTGAACCGCCTGACGCGCGATATCCCCCATGAGCTCGGGGACGTGAAGCGGCAGCTCTGTGGGCCGAGCCATCATGGGCCCTACTCCGATCGGAACATCACGATGGACGGCTTCATCGCGGACCGAGACGGCACAGACCCGACCATGGAGGATGCCGTTCGTTGCGTCGGGCCAGGTCACCTCCGGGTGCTGACCTCGCTTGCCAAGGAGTTCGTCATCTGCGACCGCTGGTTCAGCTCCATGCCGGGGCCGACGTTTCCGAACCGCATGTTCGCCCATGCGGCCACGTCGGGTGGAATCGCCGACAGCCCGAGCCATGGGCAAATCGCGCTGCGCACCATCGACGGCTACGACTTCAGGAACGGCCACATCTTCGGTCGGCTCCGTCAGAAGCGCATCCCGTGGGCCATCTTCGTGCATGATCGCGTCGAGAACATGAGCGTCCTCCTGGATGGCATCTCCGCGTTCGGAGCCGAGATGAAGGAGTTCTCGCAGTTCGCGTGGGAGCTGCAGAAGAGGCCGTTCCTGCCGCGGTATGTCTTCATCGAGCCGCGCTACGACGCCATCTTGGGCGACTTTTCCCGGGGGAACTCGATGCACCCCATCAGCGATATGATGAACGCCGAGGCCCTCGTGAAGGACGTCTATGAAGCGATCCGGGCGTCGCCGCACGTGTGGCAGCGCAGCGCGCTCATCGTCGTCTTCGACGAGCACGGCGGGTTCTTCGACCATGTCCCGCCGCCCGCGGCGCCGGCGCCGGGGGATGGCTCCGCGAACGGCGCGTTCGACTTCAAGCGGCTGGGGCCGCGCGTGCCGGCCGTGATCATCTCCCCGCTCATCCCCAAGAACCGCGTCGATAGCACGGTCTATGATCACACGTCGATCCTGAAGACCCTCGCGCTGCGCTTCGGACTGGCGCACCTGACGGAGCGGGACGCGAGCGCCAATGCGCTGGAGCATCTCTTCACCTTGAGCTCCGCACGACGCGACACACCGGAGACGCTGCCGGATCCGCTGGCTCCTCGTCCGCGGAGCAGGTCCGTCCCTGAGATGGCCGTCGGCGCCGGGCACCTCGGAGCGCCCGTCGGACCGTTCGTGCTCGCAGCAGCGGCGGTGAACGCCGAGCTCAAGGGGCCGGACGCGTGGGGTTCGATCAAGGACGAAGTGCGCTCGCTCGATGGGCGATCCCAGGACGATGTCGCCGACTACGTCACACGAGTGAGGAGCGACGCGTCGCTCACCGTGGGAGCGACGGCGCCGCGCGCGACGCCGATCCGCGGCGTTGACTTCGGGGGCATGGGCGACGTGAGCATGTTCGCAGCCCGGATCGAGGGCTTCACGCCACGCGACGAGGTCGAGGGACGCCATGTAGAGGCGTGGCGCCTCGGGATCAGCCAGGCGGAGCTCCGCGCGATAGAAGCGCTCCGGGGAGAGGGCGAGCAAGGCAGGCACGAAGACGGCACCCGAGTCGCCCAGGCAGGCGGCGACCAGGAGACCAGCGAAGCCCGTGAAGAGGTCGGCTGAGGATCGCACGTGACGTGACGGTAGGTGCGCCCGGCGACCCGGCGTGCGGGTGCGCCGGACCGGTACGCGGAGGCGAGGCGCGACCGCGCGCGGCCGCGCCTGTGCGCGATGAACCGCCAGATTGCGATGCCGGGGTCCCCGTCATCGTATAGGAAAGGGAGCCCATGGCGACGCCTCTCCCCCTCCTGCGCGCGACCGCGCTTCCGGCGCTCCTTGGCCTCAGCCTGCTCCACACCACCGCCGCGGCGCAGCCGGCGCCGTCCGGAGAGACGCCCGCCGCCGACCCGCTCTTCGCCCCCAGGCCAGCGGTGCGGCGCGCCGGGTTCACCGCAGGGATCGCCGGCGGCCTGTCGCTCGGGAGCGCCGCCGGATTTCCGAATGATATTCAGAAGATAGGGTTCGAGCGGCACTACACCGAGACAGGCGTCGGGATCGGCGGCGGGGGTTACGTCTGGCTCGGCGGCGTGCTCGCGGACTGGCTCACGTTCGGCGGCGCGTTCGGCGGGCACGCCCTGAGCGCCGCGGACCATGGTTCCCTGGCCGGCGGGTTCATGTTCCACACCGAGGTATTCCCGCTCTTCTCGCTCGGGGAGCGCTGGAGAGAGGTGGGCGTCATCTTCGACGCCGGCACCGGCGTGGCCTACACGACCTCGGACGGCAGCGACACCGACGTCATCGACGGCGCTCTCCCGGCTCGCATCGGAGGCGGCGTGTTTTACGAGGGGATCCGGCTCTGGAAGGTGTCGATGGGACCGTGGCTCTACGCCGATTACACCTGGAGCACGTCCGTACGCCAGCCAGGCTTCTACCTGGGCTGGCGCACCGCCATCTACACCGGCCCCTGACCCCCCGCCGCCAGCTCCGACCGGCCGCTCCTGCCACCACGATCGCCGAGCGGAGCTCACCCGCACAGGAGACGGGCCCAGATCGGCGTTTTCGGCGCACAGGCGCACTCCGGTGCGCCGAGCACCGAAAACGTCGAGGTGGGCCCGGATCCGAAGCGGGTGAGCTCCGCTCTACGCTTGGAGTTCGGGCACCCGCCGCCGCACGAGCACCTTCCGGGTCGGCGGCGCCAGCGTGAGCCGGATCCCGCGCCGGATGAGCTGCATCGCCGCGAAGGACACCGCGCCCACCAGGATCTTCCGCCCGATCTCGCGCGGCACGCTCGGCTTCCCGCGCGGCGCCACCCAGTCCGGGTGCCGCCAAGAGCGGACGAGCGCACGGACCCGCTCGCCCCGCAGCCGCTCGCCGCGCGCCCGCGCCCCCCGGACCAGCGCGATCACCGCCGCGCCGCCCAGGATCGCGAGCAGGAGCCCTCCGGTGGCCACCCCGGCGCCGTGCCGGCGCACCTGGGTCTTCACGTCGAGGAGCGCGTGGCGCCGCCGATCGATCACCTCGATCGTGTGCAGCAGCCGGTCGCGCAGCTCGTCCGCCTTTCGCTCGAACTCCTCCCGCTGGCCGTTCAGCCCCTTCATACGACGCGCTCCCGGACCAGCCGGACGTCCGACCCGAGCCGACCGCGCGTCCGCTCGAGCGGCCTCCTCGGCGCACGCTCGTAGCCGACGATGCCCACCACGATCGCCAGCGCGATCAGCGCGAGCCCCATCAGCAGCGCCGGGAGCGGCTCCGGCGAGATCGCCAGCGCGATCGCGACGAGCACGAGCGCCACCCCGAGCAGCGCCGCGGCAGCCGCCACGCCGAGCGCGACGCCCGACGTCTTCGCCCGCGAGATCTCCTGGTTGATCTCGTCGCGCGCCAGCGCGACCTCGACCTCTATCAGCTCCCTCGCCTCGACGATCGCCTCCTTCACGAGATCGGCCGTCGAGCTCTCGGGCCTGGGATCCAGCTGCCTCATGGGACACCTCTCCGCCTCACAGGGTGAACGCGCTCGGGAGCGGAGCAGACAGCCGCCAGCACACGGAACGCCGCGGAGCCCCCGCCACCGACCCGCGGCACGCGGTGCATACGGCACGCCAGCCCCATCCTCGCGAAGGCGCGCGCGCCCTGCGCGGCCGCCGCCCAGTCTCCGCCCCGCCCCGCGCGGCGGGCGATCAGGGCAGGGCGCCGGAGACGACGCGCTCGTGACCGCCGTAGTCGAGGCTCCGCGTGACGTCGACGAACCCAGCCGCCGCGAAGAGCTCGGCGACCTCGCCCGCCTTGCCGGCCTCGACCTCCACCGCCAGCACGCCGCCGCCGGCGAGCAACGCCGGCGCGCCCGCGACGATGCTGCGCGTGAAGGCGAGCCCGTCCGGTCCCCCCGCCAGCGCGAGGTGCGGCTCGTAGCCGCGGATGTCGATCTGCAGCGCGGCCACGTCCTGGTCCGGGATGTACGGCGGGTTCGCGGTGATCAGATCGAAGCGGAGGCCGGACGGCACGCCGGCGAAGAGATCCGAGCGCAAGAACCCCGCGTTGACGGCGCCGAGGCGGAGCGCGTTCTCGCGGGCGACGGCGAGCGCCCCGTCCGAGATGTCGATCCCGAGGACGCGGCTGGTGGGCCGCTCGCAGGCGAGGCTCACCGCGACGCAGCCGGACCCGGTGCACAGATCGAGCACGCGCGCGGAGAGCGCGAGGTGCCTCGTCCGGGCGAGGCCGACCTCGACGAGGATCTCGGTGTCGGGGCGCGGGATGAGCACGCGCGGATCGACGCGGAACGGGCGGCCGTAGAACTCCCGCACACCGAGCAGGTAAGCGACCGGCTCGCCGGCGCGGCGGCGCTGGTGCAGCTCCCGGTAGGTGGCGAGCTCGTCCCTCGTGAGCGGCCGATCGGCGTCGATGAGCAGCCCGACGCGATCGATGCCCAGCACCTTGCCGAGCAGGAGCTCGGCGTCGAGGCGCGCCGAGGACGCGCCGCGCTTCCTCAGATCGCCCGAGGCCCAGGCGATCACGCGGCGGATCGTCCAGGGCTCGTTCTGCGGCTCGACGTCGGGCTTTGTCACGGGAGCGGGGCGGCGACGGCGTCGCGGACAGCGGCGGAGACGACGGCCTCGACCTCGGCGCGGACCGCGTCGCGGTCCGCGACCGAGCGGGCCTCGAACCGCAGCACCAGGATCGGACCGGTGTTCGAGGCGCGGCAGAGGCCCCAGGCCCCGCCGCCGAAGTCGATGCGCGCGCCGTCGATGTCCACGACCGGACGGACGCGGCGGAAGTGCTCGGTCACGCGGCGGACGACCTCGAACTTCACGGCGTCGGGGCAGTCGACCCGGATCTCGGGGGTCGCGAAGGTCAGCGGCACGTCGGCGAGCAGCTCGCCGAGCGGCCGCTGCTCCCGGGCCACGATCTCGAGCAGGCGGACCGTCGCGTAGACCGCGTCGTCGAACCCGAACCACCGGTCGGCGAAGAACATGTGCCCGCTCATCTCGCCCGCGAGCAGGGCGCCCTCCTCTTTCATCTTTGTCTTGATGAGCGAATGGCCCGTCTTCCAGACGATGGGGCGCCCTCCGCGCGCGGCGATGTCCGCGTAGAGCGTCTCGGAGCACTTCACCTCGCCGAGCACCGCCGAGCCGGGGCGCTCCGCGAGGAGCGACCGCGCGAACAGGAGCAGCAGCTTGTCCCCCCAGATCACCTCGCCGCGCTCGTCGACGACGCCAACCCGGTCGCCGTCGCCGTCCCACGCGACGCCGAGCGCGGCGCCTGTCGAGAGCACGCGGGCGCGGAGCGCCTCGAGGTTCTCGGGCACCGTCGGGTCCGGGTGGTGGTTCGGGAACCGGCCGTCGATGTCGCAGAAGAGCGCGTCCGGCGAGAAGCCGAGCGCCGTGAGCGTGCGGACGCCGAGCGGGCCGGCCGCGCCGTTGCCGGCGTCGACCACGAAGCGGACGTCGGTGCGGGACAGGCGGGCCGCGGCGCGCACCGCCTCGATGTAGTCGGCCGCAAGGTCGACCTCGGTGAGCGCGCCGCCTCCCGCGGCACCTGCGGCGCCCAGGCCCTCCTCGATGGCATCGGCGAGCCCCTGGATCTCCTGGCCGAAGAACGAGGCCTTGCCGCGCATGAGCTTGAACCCGTTGTCCGGCGCCGGGTTGTGGCTCGCCGTGATCATGATCGCGCCGTCCGCGTGCAGGTGGTGCGCCGCGAAGTAGAGCAGCGGCGTCGGCCCGACGCCGGCCGAGATCACGTCGGCGCCGCCCGCGCGCAGGCCGTCCGTGAGCGCGGAGAACAGCCTGTCGCTCGAGAGGCGGCCGTCGCGGCAAACGGCGACCCGGGGACGGGGCCCGTCGACCGGCAGGGTGACGCGCTGCGCGTCGAGGGAGAGCTGCAGGAGGCCGGCGAACGCGGCGCCGAGCTCGCGGGCAAGCTCGCTGCTGAGGTCGCGCTCGGCGTCGCCGCGGATGTCGTACTCGCGGAAGATGGTTCGGGGGACCTTCATGGACCACGCGGAGGAGCGTCCGTGCCGCGCTGCAGCGCAGGGCCGGCGCCAAGGGTGCTCTGACACAGCGCAATCGTGGGTGAAACGAAAAACGCTCGCCACGGCGCCGGCCCGTCGGCTCGTCGGCTCGTCGGCTCGTCGGTCGGCTCGTCGGTCAGCTCGTCGGTCAGCTCGTCGGATTGCGTTCCTGGCCGCCGGCCGGGTAAGTTGGGCCCCGTGGAGCCCAGGACCGCATGATGACGCGCGCACAGAGAACCGGCCTCGCTGCCATGCTGGCCCTCTCCGCGTGCCTCGCCTGCAGCGAGGCCGCCCGGGCGGCGGAGCCGTCGCCCGCCGCCCTGCCGATCACCGTCGTCGCCCTCCGGACCGACGACGCGTACGACCAGGCAGGCGCGCTGACCCAGGCGCTCCGCTCCGCCGTCAAGGAGACCCCGGGGTGGTCGGTCGGCGAGGGGGATTTCTCGCTGGAGGTCCTGACGCTCTCGCTGCAGTGCGAAGATGTGCCCGACGCGGGCTGCCAGGCGCGCATCGCCGACCAGATCAAGAGCGACCGCTATCTCTGGGGCGTGCTCCGCAAGAGCGACACCGACGTGGAGGGCGCCCTGCACCTCTGGACCCGCGGGAAGCCGGCCACGAGCGTCCCGGTGAAGCACAGCGCGAACCTCACCGAGGCCAACGACGAGCCGCTCCGCAAGATCGCGGCGGACGCGATCGCGGCGCTGACCGGCGGGCCGCCGGAGGGCTCGCTCCGCGTGAGGACGGGCGCCGCGCAGGCGAGCGTGCTCATCGACGGGAAACCGGTCGGCAACGTGCAGAACGGCGAGGCGACCTTCACGGTCACGGCCGGGCCGCACAGGGTGCGCGTCAAGTCGTCCGGCTTCCTCGACTCCGAGGCGTCGGTCGTGGTCCTGCCCGTGGCCACGACGGACGTCGCGCTCAGCCAGATGCCCGCCGAGCCGTCGCAGTCCAACTGGAAGCGGGTGGGCGGGTTCATCGGCCTCGGCGCGGGGGCGGTGTTCGGCACCGTCGCCGTCATCAGCTCGGTCCAGGTCGCGAGCATCCAGAGCGACCCGCGGTACACGGCCTACCGAGGGCTGTTCCTCACCGGGGTCGAGGACGTCTGCGCGCCCGCGCAGCGCGAGGCCATCCGGGGCGACATCACCGCCGACGCGAGGACGGCCGACGCGGGCATCCGGCTCTGCGAGAGGACGGACACGTTCATGGGGCTCCAGTACGTCTTCTACCCGCTGGCGGTGGTCTCCGCGGGCCTCGGCGCCTACCTGCTCGTGACGAGCGACAGCCGGAGCGGGGAGCGCACCGGCTGGACCGTGCAGCCCAGCGTCGGCCTCGACGCGGGCGGCCTCGACGTGACGTACCGCTGGTGAGCCCCGCCCTTCGTTCCGCTCGCCAGGAGCGCGTCCAGGGGCGACGATCATGCGGGTGATCGCCGGCCGGCTCGGGGGGCGGAGGCTCGCCGCGCCGCGCGGCGAGGGCACGCGGCCGACCGCGGATCGCGTGCGTGAGGCGCTCTTCTCCTCGCTCGGCGACGTCACCGGCGCGCTCGTCTGCGACCTGTACGCCGGCACCGGCGCGCTCGGCATCGAGGCGCTCTCGCGCGGCGCGCGGCGCGCGGTCTTCGTCGAGAGCGGCCGGCCTGCGCTCGCCACGCTCCGCGAGAACCTCGCCGCGCTCAGCCTCGCCGAGGCGACGCGCGTCGTCCCGCTCCCGGTCGAGCGCGCGCTCGATCTGCTCCGCGACGAAGGCCCCTTCGATCTCGCGCTGCTCGATCCGCCCTACGCCGCCCTGACCCAGGCCGCCGCCGCGGCCGCGCGCCTCGCCGGCCCGCTCGGCCTGCTCGCCCCGACCGGGCGCCTCGTCCTCGAGCACGCGCGCCGCGATCCTTCCCCGGAGATCGCCGGGCTCACCTGCGCTGCGCTCCGCACCTACGGTGACACCGCGGTGTCGTTCTACACGCGCTGAGCAGCCTCCGCGCGCTCGACACGCGCCGAGCCGCGCGCGCCGGGCAGCCCGCTGCGCGCACCGGATACCCCGCCTGCGCGCCGAGCCGCCGTCCGCGCGGACCCAACATGTTCATCCGGGGCGCATCCAGTTTCCTGGCGCGCTTCCCTGCCCGCCCTTGTAGACTCGCCCCGCCGGACGCGCCCGCGTCTCGGCTCCGGCGCACGATGGCCCCGCCGAAGCGGCCGGCCCCCGCGCGCCTCTCCGGGAGGACTTCTCAACGTGTCCGCATCGATGCCCCCGTCGTCCCAGCAGATCCCGGGCAAATCCGGTAATTCTGGGCCTTACATCGCAGGAATGGTCGTCCTTGCCGCGCTCATGGCGGGCCTGCTCTACTGGAAGCTGCGCCCGGAGCCGGACGCGCCGCCCGCGGCGCCCACCGCCGCTGCCCGCACCGAGACGAAGTCCGCCGATCCGCCGCCGCTCTTCGCGCCCCCCCCGCCGCCGCCCGTCGACGAGGTCGAGGATGCCGGCGTGGACGCTGGCAAGGTCGCGTCGGGGCAGGGCCCGGCCACGACCGGCAAGTCGCCTTGCTCGGGCAAGTGCGGCGACGGCGCCAGCTCGCCCGCGCTCGACTCCGCCGTCCTCGGGCTCGCCCGCTCGGCGCAGGGTTGTTATAACCGCGCACTGCGCACCTCGGAGGTCTCCGGCAAGCTGACGGTGAGCGTGCAGGTCGCCTCGACGGGCGCGGTGTGCAGCGCCTCGATTCTCAACGATACCGTGGGTTCGGGCGAGATTGCGTCTTGCGTCCTTGGACGTTTCCGCGGCAAATCACTGCCTCCGCCGCAGAGCGGATGCGTCGTGGTGAACGTTCCGATCAACTTCACCATCAAGCAATAGGAAGCCGCCGATGCGAATGCTCCCCCTCCGGATGGCCAGCTTGCTCCTCCTCGCGCTCGCGCTGTCGAGCGCCGCGTGCCGTGTCGAGGAAGGCACCACCCCGACCTGCACCGACAACCTCAACAGCGAGCAGGGAATCGTGGACGACCCGGATGGGTGCCATCGGCTCCCGTACTGCATGGTGAACGGCGCGCAGGCGGACCCCGCGGAGTGCTGCAAGAACGCAGAGGGCATGGTCAACCCGGAGTGCGCCAGGGGGTATGCGTCCCTGACCTCCTCGGCCAGCACGACGTCGGCGAGCAGCTCCGGGGGCAACGGCGGCTCCGGGGGCAACGGCGGCTCCGGGGGCAACGGCGGCTCCGGGGGCAACGGCGGCTCCGGGGGCAACGGCGGCTCGGACGGCGGCGGGGGGAGCGGCGGCTAGGCCGCGCGCATCCATCCACCGTGGCGAGGAGTGCCGCTTCCAGTCGGGGGATCCTGCTCTCGGTCGCCTATGACGGGCGCCCGTTCGCGGGCTTCGCCCGTCAGCGCGACCAGCGCACGGTCTCGGGCGAGCTGCTCGGCGCGCTGCGCGCCATCGACCCGGCCATCCGCGAGATCCGCGGCGCGAGCCGCACCGACGCGGGCGTCCACGCGCGCGACCAGCGCGTCGCCTTCGACACGGCGGCGCCGCTGCCGCCGCGCGGCTGGGTCCTCGCGACCGCGCGCCACCTCCCGGACGAGATCGTGATCCGGCGCGCCGCCGTCGTGCGCGTCGGGTACTCGCCCCGCTTCGAGAGCCTCCGCAAGCGCTACCGCTACCTGGTCCTCCGGGATCTTGTCCGCGATCCGTTCCTCATCCGCCGCGCCTGGCGGGTCGAGGGTCTCACCGACGACGCGATCGAGCGGGCGCGCGCCGAGACGCCCGCCGCGAAGGGCACCCACGACTTCGCGGCGTTCCGGACGAGCGCGGACGAGCGGACGAGCACGGTGCGCACGCTGTACGGCCTCGAGCTGTCGCTCGACCCTGCGGACCCGCGCCTCGTCCGGATCGACGTCGAGGGGAACGCGTTTCTGCACAACATGGTGCGCATCCTTGTCGGCACCTTGATGGACGTGGCGCGCGGCTACCTCGCCCCCGGCGCGATCGCCCGCGCGCTCGCGTCGCTCGACCGGCGCGACGCCGGGATCACGGCGCCGCCGGACGGGCTGTACCTGGAGCACATCCACCTGCGCGACAACGGCCAGGATCCCTGGCCGACGGGCCCGTCGGGCGGGTCCTCGGAGGGCGACGCCGCGCCGGAGGACACTCCACCCACGGGCGACGCCGCCCCCGCGGAGCCGGGCGCCGAGACGGACGCCGGGGGCGAGGCGAGCGCGCGGCCCGGGGCGGATGCCGGGGACGAGGCGAGCGTGCGACCCGGGGCGGGAGCGCCCCTTCTGCCCGATCGGTGATTCGCGCGCTTTCCGCGCGCCAGAAGGTTGCGCTCGCGAGCGCTTCCCGTCTTACCTCTCTTGCCTCGCTGCCGGGCACCCCGCTCCGCGGACCGCGGACAGGACCTCTCCCAACGCGCTGGAGGAAGCATGAACTCGCGTCGGCTGACTGCATCCCTCGCCCTGCTCATCCCTGCCCTTGGGCTCCCGTCGCTCGCGGGCGCCCAGCCGTCCGCAGCGCCGGCGGCGGCGCCCCCCCTCAGGGCGCCCTCGGCCCCGCCGCAGGCGGCGCCCTCGCCCGCGCCGTCCCGCGCCGCCGCCTCCAGCGCCGCCGCGGCCGCCGGCGCGGCTGATCTGCGCCGCCTCGGCGAGGCCTTCGCCGATGTCGTCGACAAGGTCGGTCCCGCGGTCGTCCAGATCGAGGTCGCCGTCGGCGAGGACGTCTCCTCGCCGCTGCGCTGGTTCCGCGACGGCGGCCAGCGGCGCGGGCTCGGCTCGGGCGTCCTCTTCTCCCCGGACGGCGGCATCCTCACGAACAACCACGTCATCGACGGGGCCCGCGCGATCACCGTCCGGCTCCGCGACGGCCGCATGTTCGCCGGCCGCGTGGCAGGCCGCGATCCCGCGACCGATCTCGCCGTGCTCCGCATCGACGCGAAGGCCCTCCCCACCGCGACGTTCGCCGACAGCGACGCCGCGCGCGTCGGCGCCTGGGTGGTCGCGATCGGTTCCCCCTTCGGCCTCGGCCACACGGTCACCACCGGCGTGCTCAGCGCCAAGGGGCGGGGCGGCGTCGGCGTGAACGACGTGGAGGACTACCTCCAGACCGACGCGAGCATCAACCCCGGCAACTCGGGCGGACCGCTCGTCGACCTCGACGGCCGCGTGCTCGGCATCAACACGATGGTGGTGAGCCGGGGGCAGGGCATCGGGCTGGCGGTGCCGGCGAGCATGGCCCGGCGCGTGGCCGAGCAGCTGCTCCGGCACGGCCGCGTCGAGCGCGCCTGGATCGGCGTCGGGCTGCAGGACCTCACGCCCCAGCTCGCGGCGGTGATGCCGAGCCCGCCCCGGGCCGGCGCGCTCGTCAACGCCGTCAACCCGAGCGGCCCAGCCGCCAGGTCGAACCTCCAGCCGGGCGACGTGATCACGTCGATCGCGGCCAGGCCGACGCGCGACGCGCAGGACGTCATCCGCGAGCTCTTCCACCACAACGTCGGCGAGACGCTGCCGGTCGAGGTCGTGCGCGGCGGCCAGCGATACCAGACCCGGGTGACGCTCGCCCCGCGGAACGAGCCGGCGCCGCCGGCGCTCCCGGTGCAGCGCGCGCCCGCCCCGCACCCGGACCTCGGCCTCACGCTGCACGACGTACCGGCCTCGCGCGGCGAGCGCGGCGAGCGCGGCGAGGGCCGAGCGCTCGCGCGCGTGGCCATCGTGGCGAACGACTCGCCCGCCGAGCGCGCCGGCCTCCGCCCGGGCGACGTGATCCTGGAGGCCGACAGCCGCCGCGCGCCGACCGCCGCCGAGGTCGAGGAGGCCGCGCGCGACGGCGAGCTCCTCGTCCGGGTCCAGCGCCGGGGCGCCGCGTTCTACACCGCCCTCAAGCGCTGACCTGCCCCGGCGCCCCCGGAAAATCCGACGCGGACAAATGGACTGCCCGCGCTCGCCTTGGTAGTCAGGGTACCGTGCACATCGGACTCGACCGTCTCCCGGATCTCTCGCAGCTCCAGCGCATCCGATCGGCTCGCCTGGGGGTCCTTGCGCACCCGGCGAGCGTCGATCGCGACCTCACCCACATCGCGTTCGTCCTCGAGCGCCTCGGCGTGCGCCCGCGCCTCTTCTTCGGCCCGGAGCACGGCTATGGCGGCGAGGCGCAGGACATGGCGTCGGTGACGAGCGCCGTCGACGCGCGCTCCGGCGCGCGCATCGTCAGCCTGTACGGCGATCGCTTCGAGGATCTCTCGCCTTCCGCGGCGGATCTCGCGGAGATCGACCTGCTCCTCATCGATCTCGCCGACGTCGGCGCGCGCTATTACACGTTCGTCTGGACGGCGCTGCTCGCGCTGCGGGCGGCCCACGCCGCGGGCGTGCACGTCGTGCTGCTCGACCGGCCGAACCCCATCGGCTGCGCGCTGGAGAGCGTCGAGGGCGCGACGCAGGCGCCTGGATTCCTCTCGTTCGTGGGCCTCGAGCCCGTACCGATCCGCCATTCGCTCACGGTGGGCGAGCTTGTCGCGCTCTTCGCGCGGCGCGAGGGCATCCCGCTCGGCGACGTCGCCTGTGGCCTGCACGTCGTGGCGGTCGAGGAGCATCGCCGCGAGGGGCTCGCCGCCGAGTGGGACCGTCCGTTCGTCCTCCCCTCGCCCAACATGCCGGCGACCGACACCGCGCTCGTCTACCCGGGCGGCTGCCTCATCGAGGGGACGAACCTGTCGGAGGGCCGCGGCACGACGCGCCCCTTCGAGATCGTCGGCGCCCCCTGGCTCGACGGCCGCGATCTCGCCGCGCGCCTCGCGTCCACGGGGCTGCTCGGGTTCATCGCGCGGCCGCTCACCTTCCGGCCCACCTTCCAGAAGCACGCTGGCAAGACCTGCGGCGGCGTCCAGGTCCACGTCACCGACCCGCGCACCTTCCGTCCGGTCGCCACGTACCTCGCGCTCACCGCGTTTGCCTTCAGGCAGCAGCCCGAGGCGTTCCGTTTCCGCACCGAGCGTTACGAGTACGTCGACACGATCCCGGCCTTCGATCTGCTCACCGGCTCTGCTGCGGCGCGCCTCGCCATCGAGGCCGGCGAGGATCCGCTGGCGATCGCCCTGGAGGTGTCGCGCCCGGATCCGGCCTGGTCCGAGGTGATGCGCGAGGCGCAGGCGGCGCGGGCCGCCGCCGGCTGAGCGCCGCCCGCGCGGCTCAGCGATCGTAGCGGTCGTAGGGCTCCGGCCGGGAGAGGATGCCGGCCGTGTACCTCGTCGCGAGGACGACGAGCAACAGCGCGAGCCCGGTGATCACGGAGAAGATCCGCGCCGGGCCCTCGGCGGAGAAGCCGAACAGCCAGGGAGAGGCGACGAGACCGACGCCGAGGAAGGATTCCAGCGCTCCGTGCACCGGAAACGGGATCTTCCTGGTGGCGCCGAGCGGCTGGTCGGACAGCAGCGTCAGGACGAGGTGCGTCAGGGCGGCGACAGAAGAGACCGCCGTCGGCACCGGCCCGAAGCGGAGCGCGAGCGGCGCGAACGCGAGCAGGACGACGACCGCATAATCGACGTACCCATGGAGTCGCGGAGACAGCAGCTTCATCGGTCCCTCCCTGGAGAGCTCTCCGCACGACCGTGCATCGCATGTGCCGGTGAGCGGCTGTCAGCGCGCGCGCAGCCCGCGTCGGGGCGCCGCGCGCCCCGGAGAGCAGGGCGGTCATGGCTCGTCCGGGACGGGCGGGAGAGTGCTTGTCGTGCTCACCTGAAGCGAGCGCATGGGGCGCGCGCGCTCGAATCGGGACAGGGCCCGGCGGAGCTTGACGGTGCTGGCGCGGCTCTCCTCACCGTCCACGATGCGCTCTGGCAGGGGGGCGGCGACGCCGGAGTCGCCACCTCGTTCACGTTCGAGACACACCCTGTCTCCGAGGTCTCGATCTTCAGGATCTCCTGGCCGTGAACCGACCTCCCGCCCCACGGGCGGGCCCTGCGCGGCGGCCTGCGCGCGTCGCGCTCCGGGGCGCGGGCGCTCAGCTCGTCGACAGGAGCTCGTCGAGCACGGCCTCGTACTCGTCGACGAGAGGGTGCGGCGCCAGCGCTCGGCCCATCGCGCGCAGCTCCTCGAACCTGGCGACCTGCACCTCCCTGCCGCGCTTGAACATCGGCCACGGATCGCCGTGCTCGCGCGAGCAGACGATGATGGACTGGAGGTTGTCTATCTTGTCCGCCAGCGTGATCGCCTGTGCTTCCCAGGGCTTTCCGGGGAACGCCTTGAGATAGAGCCGCTTCCTGTCCTCCCAGGGAAGCGACCTGTCCTGCTCGGTCACGTGGCGGACGAGCGTGGCGACGCGCTCGCCGAAGTGCTGGACCAGCTCGTCGAACGTGACGCCCTGGTCCTCCACGGCGTCGTGCAGCGCGCCGGCCGCGACCACCTCGTCGTCGAAGCCGTGGCGCGCGAGCAGGACCGCGACCCCGGCGAGGTGGCTGATGTAGGGGACGTCGGCGTTCGGATACTTGCGCTTCTGTGCTCGGTGCCAGACCGCCGCCTGGTCGAGCGCGCGCTTGAGGAGGATGCCCATCGCGATGTCTCGCCCACCATAGCCGTTCGGCGTCCGGAGCGCAGGCACTCGAACGCGAGCCGCCACCACCGGCGAAAATCCGTCCCTACCGGACCGCGCGCCGCCCGCCCAGACGGCGCGGCGCTGAGCGCGTCCAGCGCCCGGATGCACCGTCGACAAGCGGCCCCGCGGGCGCCGAGGGCGCTCGGCCGCAGCGAGGCCGCCGCGGCGAGGCGATCGTGGTGCAAATTTCCACCCCGCATTGAATCTGTGGTCGGCGCCTCGGGCCCCGCGGCGCGCGACATCGGCTCTTCGACCCGCGTGAGCCGCTCCGCCATCGTGTCTTGTCTTGCTGTGTAGACAGGGGCGTTCGTGAACGGAGAGACATACCTGCTCTGCGGATGTCGCGCCGGCCCTGCCGCCGGGGGCCGCGCGCCTGGCGGCGGGCGTCGCCCGGCGCTTCCGGTGGCGGACCGCATGACGTAGCATCGGGTCGTGCCTGCGAGCGGAGCCGCCTCCTTGCCCCTCCCCGCGCGGCCGCGTCTCGCTCGTTCAGAGGGTCCGGGGAGGTGCGCGCAAGTCCTACGAAGATGTAGACCACGTCGCTCGTTGCCCAAGACTCCGCAGTTGCCGGCCGGTATACTGGTCCGTGACAGCGGCTTGACTCGTCATGCGAAACCCGCCGACGCAGGGTGCCACCTCATGAGATCTCGGTCTTTCTGCTCGCTGGCGGTCGCGCTGGCCGCCCTCGCCGCCGCGCCCGCGCTCGCCCGCGCGCAGGACGCGCCCGTCAAGCCCGAGGGCATGGCCCTGAGCCGCTTCGTCCCGGCGCCCGCCGGGGACCGCATGTTCAGCGTACCGTCGCCGTTCGCGCCAGGCCACCTGACGCCCCACGTGATGCTGCTGGCCGATTACGCGAGCAATCCGCTCGTCCTGCGGCGCGAGCGCGACGGCGCCGAGATCGGCGCGGTCGTCAGCGATCAGCTCACGTTCCGGCTCAACGCGTCGCTCCCGCTCTGGAACAAGGTGAGCTTCGACCTCGACGCGCCGCTCACCGCGCTCCAGTCGGGAGAGAGCCCGAACGGCGGCGGCCGCGAGTTCGCGTCCCCGAGCGGCGCGGAGCTCGGCGACCTGCGGCTCGGCGCGCGCGTGCAGGTCTATGGCACGTACCACGACCCGCTCCAGCTCGCGGTCGGCGCCTACCTCTGGCTGCCCACCGGCGCGGACGACTCGTTCGTGAGCGACGGGAGCGTCCGCGCGATGCCTTACGTCGTCGCCGGCGGCCGCCTGGAGCGGCTTGTCTGGTCGACCTCGCTGGGCACCGAGATCCGGCGCTCCCAGTCGTTCGGCGGCGTGGCGCAGGGGACGATGCTCACCCTGGGCGGCGGCGTCGGGTTCCTCGCCGCCGACGGCCGGCTCCAGGTGGGGCCGGAGCTCAGCACCGCGATGGTGCTCGAGGACATCAGCGATCGCTCGATCAACGCGGAGCTCCTCCTCGACGCGCGGTATCGATTCCTCCCGTTCCTGGAGGCCGGCATCGGCGTCGGGCCGGGGCTCACCTCGGGGATCGGGACGCCCGACCTGCGCTTCGTCGCCATGGCCGCCTTCACGCCGGAGCAGCCGCCGGACACGGACAGGGACGGCGTTTCCGATCCGGAGGACGCCTGCCCGAAGGTGCCGGGCGCGCGCAGCGACGACCCGCGCAAGCACGGCTGCCCGCCGCCGCCGGACCGCGACAAGGACGGCATCGTCGACGCCGACGACGCGTGCCCGCTCGTGCCCGGCGTCCCCAGCGACGATCCGCGCAAGAACGGCTGCCCGCCGCCGCCGGACCGCGACGACGACGGCATCGCCGACGCCGACGACGCGTGCCCGCTCGTGCCCGGCGTCCCCAGCGACGATCCGCGCAAGAACGGCTGCCCGCCGGACCGGGACGAGGACGGCGTGCCCGACAGCGAGGACGCCTGCCCCGAGGTGAAGGGGTTCCGCTCGAAGGACCCGGCGAAGAACGGCTGCCCGCGCGATACGGACGGCGACCTGTTCCGCGACGACGACGACGCCTGCCCGAGGGAGAAGGGCTTCGCGGATCCGGACCCCGAGAAGCACGGCTGCCCGAAGGCGGTGCGGGTGACGGACAAGAACGTCGTGATCCTCCAGCAGGTGCAGTTCGACACGAACAGGGCCACCATTAAGCCGGTGAGCGATCCGCTGCTCGACGAGGTCGCGCAGGTGCTGGAGGAGCACCCGGAGATCGTGCTCATCGAGATCCAGGGCCACACCGACGATCGGGGCACCGACGGGCACAACAAGGCCCTGTCGCAGAACCGCGCCAACTCCGTCATGGCGGCGCTGGTCCGCCGCGGCATCGACTCGACGCGGCTGACGGCCCAGGGCTACGGCCGGGAGCAGCCCCTCGACAACAACGCGACGGAGGCGGGGCGGCAGCGGAACCGCCGTGTCCAGTTCAACATCATCAAGAAGGCCGCGTACAAGCCGCAGGTCGAAACCGGAGAGGATCGATGAGAAAGCAGTTAGGCGTCACCGGGCTCGCGTCTCTCACGCTGATTGGCCTCACGACCGCCAGCGCGACGGCCGAGCCCAAGCTGCGCATACAGGTCGATCAGCAGGGCGACTTCGCCCTCATCGGGAGCTCGATCGGCCAGGAGTGCCGCTCTTCGACGCCGAGGCCCAAGGAGGGCACGGTCGGCGACTGCGGCACATCGATCGTCGAATCGGGGCCTGATCTCTTCTGGCGGTCCGACTCGCCCGCGGACGGCAGGGCGGAGGCGAACCTCGACGTCGCCCCGGAGATGGCGCGCACGACCGCGGTGCTGACGCTGCCCGAGGGAGCGACGGTGACGCACGCGTTCCTGTACTGGGCCGCGCGCAACAGCGCCGGCGCGGATCCCGACGTCGAGCTCCACCACGCGGGCGGCTTCGACGGCACGGTCACCTCGATCGACTCGGTCGAGACGGTGATCAACGAGGGGAAGCCCAACGAGTCGCACAACTACCAGTCGGTCGCCGACATCACCTCGATCGTGAAGGAGAGCGGCGCGGGGGCTTACCGGGTGGGCGGCGTGGACGTCGTCGACGTCAGGAACAGCGACGACGATGTGGTCTTCGTGGCGTGGTGGATGGTGGTGTTCTACGAGGCGCCGAGATCACCGATGCGCAACCTCGCGCTGTTCGACGGGCTCGACCGGGTCTCCGAGGGGAACTCGCAGCGGGTCGAGCTCTCGGGCTTCAAGGTGCCTGACGCCGGCTTCACCGCGAAGCTCGGCATCGTCGCGTTCGAGGGCGACAACACGAACTCGGGCGACAGCGTGTTCTTCAACCCCCAGAACCCCGGCAAGCCCGACGCGGCCGAGGCGCTGAGCGACGCCCTGAACCCCGCGGACAACTTCTTCAACAGCACCCGATCGGCCCTCGGAGAGCCGGTGTCGGTGGAGGGTGATCTCCCGAGGATCGCGGGCACGCCTCAGAGCATGTCGGGGGTCGACATCGACATCGTGGATGTGAGCGCGAAGCTCAAGCCGGGGAACAACCGGGCGACGCTCGTCGCCACGAGCAGCCAGGAGCTCTATTTCCTCGCGGGGTGGGTGACGTCGATCTCCAACTTCGGGCCCGACTTCAGCAAGTCGAGCAAGGTGGCGAGGGACATCGGCGGGCCGCCGACCTACCGCGGCGACGCCATCGAATACGTCATCACGGCGTCGAACACCGGCAATGACGACGCCGTGGGTGCGGTGCTGACCGACGCGCTGCCTCCCGGTGTGACGTTCGTCCCGGGCTCGCTCTCGATCGTCGACGGGCCGAACGCCGGTCCCCAGACGGACAGTCCGGGAGACGACCTCGGCGAGTACGATCCGCAGACGCGGACCGTCACGTTCCGGCTGGGCGAGGGGGCGGACGGCGCGCAGGGCGGCAGCATCCCTGTCGACGGGAGCGTCTCGGTGCGCTTCGAGGTCACGGTCGACACGGACGCGCCGGACGCCATCAAGAACCAGGCGCGGATCGCCGCGGGGGGCGCGCTCGGTGCGCCGGTCAGCGACGACCCGACGGACGGCAACGGCGCCGCCGCCGGCGCGCCGCCGACCGAGGTCGCGGTGGAGCCCGAGGACTTCTATGCTGCCGGGAGCGGCATGCTCGGCGCCTGCGCGACGAGCCCGCGAGGCCGGGATGGGAGCGCCGGCTGGCTCGCGGGGCTCGCGCTGGCGGGGCTCCTCTGCAGGCGGCGCCGGGCGTAGCGGTCCGACGCTGGAGGCGCGAGCGGGAGCCGGACCGAGCGGAGAGCGCTCGGGTTCCGGCCGAGCTCAGTTGATGGTGAACGACTTGCTGACCGCGACCGGCCCGCCGCCGAAGGCGGGCACGCGCGCGCCGCGGAACAACCTGGCCACGCAGCCGCCGACGCTCGTTCCAGCGAACGGCGCGCCCTGAACCTCGGCCGACGTGACATTGCCGCTCGGCGCGAAGGTGACCTTGACCTTCCCGGTGCCCGTCGGCCCGCCGGCCTTCTTGCAGCTCTTGGCAGAGCCCGCTGCCGAGCCGAGCGCCGAGCTCGCGGCGCCGCGGTTGAACTCGCCGCCTCCGGAGGGCGCCGGCTCCGCCGCGGGCTTCGGCGCAGCCGGCTTGTCCGCCGCAGCGGCGGGCGCAGACGCCGGCTTCTCCCTCTCCGCCGGCTTCTCGGCCGCGCCGGGCGACGGCGGATCCGGCGTCGGCGCCGCCGCGGCGGGCTCCTCGGCGGCCGGCGCCGCCGTCTCGGCGGGGGGCGGCGTGGCGGCCGCCGTCTCGGTCGGTGCCGGCGCCGGCGTTGCCGCCGGGCTCGGCACCTCGGCGGGGGTGGTGTTCGTCTGCTCCGGCGTGGTCGTGGACGCGTCCTCCTTCGGCGACTGCATGAAGAAGAAGGCGACGCCGCCGATCAGCGCGACCGCGGCGACCGCGGTGGCGATCAGGCCCATGCGGCCCTTCTTCGCCGAGGCCTCCGGCGCCGCGATCGGGGAGAGCGGCAGGAGCGGCGAGGGCGGCACCGACGCCTTGGCCGGGACCGACATCGACGGCGGCGGCCGCGAGTCCGTCACCGGCGCAAGCAGGGGGGGCGGCGCGAGCATCGGCGCGGAGGCGATCGCGCCGCCGCCGAGGTTCAGCAGGTCGTCGTAGCCGCTGCGCCCGTTGTTCTTCGCGGGGCGGCTCGAGGGACGCCGGACCAGCGGGGCGTCATCGTCCTGCTGCTTGGCCGCGTTCTCGGTCGCGGTGAGCGCCGAGAGCGAGAAGAGGACGGAATTCTCGTTGCGCTCGCCCACCTGGCGATCGGCGCCGGGCAGCGGGGCAGGTGCGGCCGACTCGGCGTCCCGCTCGGCGGCGCTGAAGACGTCGACCGCGGCCGTGCGGCCCGGGCGTCGCGCCGCCGGAGCCGCCGCGCCGGCTGCGGCCGGCGCTGCCGCCGCCCCGCCGGCCGGCGCCGGAGCAGGCGCAGGGGCTGCCGATGCTGCAGCCGACGGTACGATACCGAGCTGGTTCAGCGCGCGCTTCGAGTCCTTCATCACCACGGTCCCCTCGGGGCCGAACCTGAGCCCGGCCGGCGCCGGAGCCACGGGGATCGGCGCCGCTGCCGGTGCAGGCGCGGGCACCGCGGCAGGCGCGGGCGCCGCGGCGGCCGCAGGCACCGCGGCAGGCGCGGGCACCGCGGCAGGCGCGGGCACCGCGGCAGGCACGGGCACCGCGGCAGGCACGGGCACCGCGGCAGCAGCAGGCATCGCGACCGCTGGAGCCGCTGCAGCGGCCGCCGTGGCCGACGCCGCATCCGCCGGGGTGGAAAATTGCTCCTTGAGCTCGGGGACGCTGGCGAGCGGCAGCCAGTCGGTCATCCCCTCTTTCCAGACGTAGGTCTCGTTGCTGAGCGCTCCGCGGGCGTACTCGGTCACGAGCTGGGCGGTCGTCATGGTCCGCTCGTCGCCCTCGGCGACGTTGACGGTCCACGCGTCGGGCGCCGCCGACGAGGGCGGGCCGCCGGCGTCGAGCTTCGCGTCGGCGTCCTCCGAGAGGTCGCCCTGCTGCCCCACGGTCGCGTCCTGCGACGGGGCCGAGGCCGCCTCATTCGCGCCGTGGACGACCATCGCGTGGTTGCATTTCTTGCATTTGATCTTGACCGTCTTGCCGACGACTTTCTCGTCGGCAATCGTGTACTTGGCCTGGCAGGACTCACACGTAATCTTCATGCGACTGTCGCCCTTCCCGTTCCGGCGTGCGGGCATGGGTTCAACGACCACACACGCGCACAATCACGCGGGACGGTCGGTTGACGGAGGATAGCGGGAGCGCGCGAGACCGATCAAGGAGCCGGCTTTTTTTGTGATCGCCGCCGGCGCAGCGCAGCGAGATGACGCAGCGCGCGCCCATGCCCGCGCGACGCGCAAGGGCGACGCGCTCAGTTGAGCAAGAGCAGCTGCGTGCCGTCTTTCCCGCAGAACATCGCCTCGCCCGGATAGCGCTCGCCGCAGGTAGGGCAGATCTTTCCGCGAACCCGCGGCGCCGGCCCGGCGCCGCCCGCGGCCGGCGCCGCGAGCGCGGCACCGGTCGACGCCGGCGCATCCTCGGCCCCGGCGCCGCCGCGCTCCCCGCCGAGGGCGCCGCCCGTCGACGCGGGGCCTTCG
The DNA here is from genome assembly GCF_051521505.1 of Sorangium sp. So ce1014. Lineage (NCBI taxonomy): Bacteria > Pseudomonadati > Myxococcota > Polyangiales > Polyangiaceae > Sorangium > Sorangium sp. So ce1014. The sequence continues at coordinate 11,384,749 of NZ_CP150356.1, read as the reverse complement.
AGCTCGCCGCCGGCGCGCCGGCGCCCGCGGCGCAGCAGGATCAGCCCCGCAAACCCGAGGCAGGCGGCGACCCCGCCCACGATGGCGACGAACAGGTTCTTGCGCTGGCGTCCCAGGTCCTCGCCCGAGGTGGTGCGCCCGCCGATGGTGCCGGCCGCGATCACCACGACGGCGGCCTGATCGCTCTCACCGGCCTCGTTGAGCCCGCTCGTGGCGAGGAGCGCGTCGTACCGGTCGGGGCTCGTCACCTCGATCGCGACGGTCACGCCCTTGCCGGCGACGGTCGCCACGAGGCCGAGCGCCCCCTCGCCCGCGTCGGCGCCGAGCGAGAGGGCGCCGGTCGCGTCGACCGTCGCGGCGGACGCGAGCGGCCCGGACGCGATCGACCACGCGGGCCTCGTCGGGAGCGCGCATCCTGCCGCATCCATGACCAGGGCGCGGAACTGAAAGCGCTCGCCCGGCCGCATGAGCTTGCGCGACGGCGTGACCTCGAGGCGCGCCGGATCGCCGGGCGCATCGCAGGTGCGCGTGGCGGCGGGCTTCTTCTCGGAGGCGGCGGGCGCGGCGGGCGGAGCGCTCGCGATGGGCGGAGCGCTCGCCGCGGGGGGCGCCTCGCCCTCGCGCCGGACGAGCGTGTAGGACCGCGTCCTCGTCACGGAGGCGCTGCAGGTCGTGTCCTGGATGATGAACTCGTACTGCCCCGTCTCCACCATGTGGAGGCTTGTGTCGGTCGCCTGCGTCGTCGTGGTGACGACCGCCCGGCGGGGGTCGTTCGGCGGCGTCGTGCAGCGCGTCTGCCAGGAGCGCGCGTTGCCGGACGCCGAGTGCTTGCTGCGCGCGAGCCCGGGCATCTGCTCCCAGCACTCGGCGGTGCTCCACGACCGTCCGGCGCCCGAGATCGAGAGCTCCGAGCCGTGCTGCTGGATCTGCACGGCGCCGCCCGGGGCGCCCTGCGGGCGCGGCCTGGGCCCGCACGCCTCCCCCCACGCGTCGACCGACCACTGTTCGGAGAGCGCGCTCGCGGTCCAGGCCCCGCTCAGCTTCGGCTGGCCCTGCGCCGCGCCCGTGCCCGGAAGAGCGAGCGACGCGAGCGACGCAAGCGACGCGAACGACGCGAGGAGCAGGGCCGGCGAGGCGAGCAGCGGGCGTCCCACAGCCGAACCCTAGCAGCGCCCGCGCACGGACGGCAGCCGGCAGGCTCGCAGCCCGGGGCGGCTCGCTCGCTCCTCGCGTCCTCCCCCCTCGTCCAGGGCGGGCGAGGACGAGCGAGAACGAGCGAGAACGCGACCCGGCGCGACGCGCGACGCGCGGCGGCGCCCTCCGGGCGCAGGCCGCAACACATGAAAAAGCGGCGGGCCTGGAAAAGGGTCTAGACAGGCGAAACAGAGATTCGTTATCTTGAAAAATGGTCCCGTGCGCGCTCTGCATCAAATCTCGTCAGACACTCCCGCGTGCCTGATCCGATCCTGTTCAGCCCCTGGCCGGCATGAGGGCTGGAGAGGGCTGCGGAGCGTGCGGAGGAGGCAAAGCGTGCGAGACGCGCGAGACGCGCGAGATGTCACAACGCGCCGCCGCACGCCCCGCACCCGCCGCGTACCCATCGCGCGCCCATCCACCCATGCTGCGGATCTCCCTCGTCCCTGCGCTCCTCTTCACGGAACGCAAACGGCCCAAAAGCGTCACCGCACGTCCCAAAATTGTCCCAAAATTGTCACTGCGCACCTCGGTGGTTTTCTTGTGTCTCCCAGAAAAAAGATCTGGACACTTCCAGTAGTGAGTTGCTAACTTGAACACTGTCCCTTTGCGCATCCGCTCTCCGATCGAAGCCAAAGCACCCGCGTACCTGATCTGATCCTGATCAGCCCGCGGGGCGCAGTCCGATAGGAGCCCGCGAAACGACCTCGCCTGACCCGTGTGTCATGGCAACTGCCATCCGGATGACGCTCCAGCAATGGTTCACCTGTGAGGACCTCAAGGAGCTACAAATGAAGCAAGTCGCAATCGCCTCATCCGCCGCGCTCGCCACCCTGTTCATCGCCGCCACAAGCCTCGCCAACACCTCTTCACCGTCCCCCACGTGCACCGTGATCAAGCGGGGTGTCCTGGGCGACATCTACAACGCCGAGATCTGGAGCCTTGCCCCGAGCTATCACGTCCCGTCCCCGCATGAAGTGAACACCGGCTACTCCAGCACCGTCGGCGAGAAGCGCGCCCTCTTCCGCTTCGATCTGAGCCCCATCCCCGCCGGCTCGCTCGTCACGTCGGCCAAGTTCTACGCCCTGACCTACACGAGCACGGCCCAGACCGTGTACGTCCACCAGGTGCTCGCCCCCTGGACCGAGGAGGGCGTCACCTGGAACAACCTCGGCGGCATCGACCCCGCCACGTTCACCTCGTTCGTGCCCAACGTCACAGGATGGAGCTCGGTCGACCTCACCGGGCTCGTGCAGGACTGGGTGAGCGGCGTCTCGCCGAGCTACGGGATCCTCCTCGAAGAGGCCTCCTCCGGAAAGACCTCTTACAAAGGCAGCGCCCACACCGACGCTTCGTACCGCCCCCTCCTCGAGGTCTGTTACACGGCGCCAAAGGGCACGATCGGCGACAAGGTGTGGTTCGACGCGAACGCCGACGGCATCGAGGACGCCTCCGAGCCCGGCATCGCCGACGTCGTCGTCGACCTCTTCGCCGACACGAACTGCGACGGCTCGGCCGACGGCGCCGCCATGCAGACGACCGCGACCGGCGCGACAGGCGTCTACCGCTTCAGCGACGTCGAAGCGGGCTGTTATGTCGTCGCCGTCGACGACGCGACGCTGCCGCTCGGGCATTTCCTTACCACCGACGACGAGCCGCTCGCCGTGTCCCTCGACGCGGGAGAGAACGTGACCGACGCCGACTTCGGGTACGTGACGTACTCGTCGATCGGCGACACGGTCTGGCTCGACAGCGACGCCGACGGGCTCTACGAGCCGGAGACGGGCGAGCTCGGCGTCAACGGCGTCCGCGTCGAGCTGTTCCAGGGCGACCAGATGCTCGACTTCACCCTCACCGGCAACAGCCCCTACACCGGCCAGCCCGGCTTCTATCTCTTCGACACGCTCTCGGCGGGCACCTACTCGGTGGTCATCACCTCCGACAACTTCATGACGAGCGGTCCGCTCGCCGGACAGGAGCAGACGGCGGACCCGGACGGCGGGCTCGACAACGTCGGCACGGTCGCGCTCGGCTGGGCCCAGGACCTCCTCGACGCGGACTTCGGCTACCAGCTCTCCTGCGGCAACGGCGTCTGCGGCGGCGACGAGAGCTGCTCCACCTGCGCCGTCGACTGCGGCATCTGCCCGCCCGTCTGCGGCGACGGCACCTGCGGGATCGGCGAGGACTGCGGGAGCTGCAGCACCGACTGCGACGTCTGCGCGCCCGTCTGCGGCGACGGCACCTGCGACGCGAGCGAGAGCTGCGGGAGCTGCTCGGACGACTGCGGCGCCTGCCCGCCCGTCTGCGGCAACGACACGTGCGAGGCCGGCGAGGACTGCGGCACCTGCTCGGACGACTGCGGCGCCTGCCCCGCGGTCTGCGGCAACAACGTCTGCGAGAACGGCGAGGACTGCTCGAACTGCGCCGGCGACTGCGGCGCTTGCCCCGCGGTCTGCGGCAACGACAGCTGCGAGGCCGGCGAGAGCTGCCTCGAGTGCCCGAGCGACTGCGGCATCTGCCCGCCGGTCTGCGGCAGCGGCGTCTGCGAGGTCGGTGAGACCTGCGGGAGCTGCGCGGCCGACTGCGGCGCGTGCGCGCCGGTCTGCGGCGACGGAGTCTGCAAGGCGGGCATCGAGAACTGCTCGAGCTGCGCGGCCGACTGCGGCACCTGCCAGTGCGCGTCCCCCGGCACCGGCTCCCCCGGCTACTGGAAGAACCACCCGGGCGCGTGGAAGGTCTCGAAGCTGACGATCGGTAACAAGACGTACACGAAGTCCCAGCTCCTCGACATCATCAGCCGTCCGACCAAGGGCGACGTCACGTACATCATCGCGAAGCACCTCATCGTCGCCAAGCTCAACGTCGGTATCGGCAACCAGTCGAGCTGCATCGAGGACACCATCGCCAAGGCGGATGCGTGGCTCAAGAAGTACCCGCTCGGCAGCAACGTCAAGGACAAGGGCAAGAACTCCCCGTGGGAGAGCGGCGAGCCGCTCGCCGAGAAGCTCGACAGGTACAACAACGGCTACCTCTGCGCCCCGCACCGCGATGACCTGGACTGCGACAACGACCGGGATGACCGCGACCACGACCGCGGCTGCCGCTGACCGATAAGCCCCGGCGCCCCCCTGGGCCAGCGCCCGCCCGAGCGACCTGACTCGAGCGTACCGGCGCTGGCCCATCCCCCCCTCCCTGCCCCTCGCTGCTCCCCTCCCCCGCGACTCCCCACCGAACGAGCCCGTCCACGAGAGGCAGCCTCATCGCTCCAGCGGGTGGCCCTTTGCCCCGGAGCGAATCCCATGAAGGCGGGAAGATCCTTGAGCTTTTCTTCCCGCCTCCCCGCCTTCCTGTTCAGATCCGGCCACCCCCTCGCTCCACAGGCGCCCTCGACCCCGCGACCGTTCCGGCGGTTCCAAGGTCGCCGACCTCTCCGGCCCACGGCCTCCGGGCGCAGGTAAGATCGCCGACCGTGACACGCGACGCACCGGCGCTCCCGCTGCGAGTGGAACGACCCTGCGCGCGATGGTGAATCGCGACCACACCACGACGCACCGGCCCCGCCGAGGCAGGGGACCGGAGTGCCCCGGCGGCGATGGGCGTGTTCTGCCCCTTGCGCGGCAAATTGCCCCTACCGCACGGGACGTGGCTCCCGCTGGCACGGCTTACACCGCGGACAGCGGCGCGCCCCGCGCGCGCGATGACATCGTCGAGCCCGCTCCACCGCAAACCAGGACAGCGTGGCACGGGCGCTGCAATTCATGCGGTGCTGAGCTCCGAGGACCTCGGTAGACGGCCCGAAGGTCCACGAGGGGCGGGCCAGAAGAAGGAGAAGCTGCCATGAACCTCACCGAAAGCTGGATTGGCGATAAGCCCTTGGTCCCGCCTTGCGGTTTGTTCGGTAAAGGCCAGCATATCGTCCTGGCCGAAGACGACGACGACATGCGCTCCACGCTCGCGATGGCGCTCCGCCGCGACGGGTTCGAGGTGTCCGAGGCGCGCAATGGCCTCGAGCTGCTCGACAAGGTGGCGCCCTGGCTCGGTGGGAAGGAGCCCCCGGAGCCGATCGACGTGATCGTCAGCGATATCCAGATGCCCTGCTTCTCGGGGATGGAGATCCTGGAGGGCCTCGCCGAGCTGAGACGCCGGCCGCCGGTCATCCTGATCACGGGGTTCGGCGACCCCCACCTCCACGCGGCCGCACGAAGCCTGGGCGCCTCGGCGGTCTTCGAGAAACCGTTCGAGCTGGATGATCTCCGCAGCGTCCTGTTCAACCTGAAGGACGCGCCCGGCTTCGACGGCGGCTACTGATAACGAAGAGCGCGCCCCGTACCCCCGCGGGGCCGCCGGACGCCGCGCTCAGCCGTCCGGCCGCGGGAGGGGCGTCGCCGCCGCCCAGCGCGCGACGCAGCTCCGCTCCTCCTCGGTCATCTCCAGCATGCTCGCCACCACGCCGTCCAGGTGGCGCCGCGCCTCGGCCGGCAGGCCTGCGTTCGCCGGGCCGAGCTCCCGCCCGAGCGCGTCGAGCGCGCCGATCAGGTCGGCCCGCGCCGGAGGGGGCGCCGGGATCGCCCGCAGGTGCGCGATCTTCACCTGCGGCATGCCCTCGCGCGCATCCCGGTGTCGGGTGTAATGCCACCAGCGCACAGGGGAGGAGTTGAGGTAGCAGAGCAGCGCGAACTCGCTCCAGGTGGCGTCGCAGAAGCCGGCCAGGATCGAGTTGCGAAACGGGAGGCCGTCGCTCAGCGCGGCGATCGGGTAGCGGGCGGTCTGGCGGATCAGCAGCCGCACCGCCTTCCAGTCCTCGTCCTTCCGGAAGCGGCCCTTCACGCCCGCGCGATCGACGTGGTGGCGCGGCGCGCGCGCGATGAGCTCGCCCACGTCGGTGCCCTCGCGGATGGGGCAGGTGTACGGCGGCACGGGGACGTCCGCGCGCCGGATGCGCTCGGCGTCCTCGGCCGACGTCTGGAAGCCGCGCTCCCCGAACAGCGCGGCCGGCAGCGGGCTGAGCGCGCCGAGCCGATCGAGGAGCCGCCGGGACACGCCGTCGAGATCCGAGCGCGCGAGCGACCAGCAGGGGGCGCTCGCCGCCGCCCGGGGGGACGGGGGCGCGAGGCGGGTCGAGAGGAGGCCCATGCACGGCTGGAAGACGCCCTCGAACGCGTCGCTGCCGAAGCTCGGGAGGTCAGGGTCGACGGCGCAGAGCGCGTCGTGCGCGCGCCGCGTGGGGCGGTAGCCATCGAGGTCCGCCACCGACGTGGGGATGACGAGGCCGAGCCGCCCGCCCGGCCGGAGCAGCGACGCAGCCCGGTGCACGAACAGGCCGTGCAGCGAGCGGTAGCCATGGAAGGCCGGGTTCCTCCGGAGATAGAGGTTGAAGACCTCGGGCGCGATCGGCTGCGCCGCGCGGCCGACGTACGCGACCCAGGGCGGATTGCCGATCACGGCGTCGAAGCCGGGCTCCGCGCGATCGAAGGCGCCGGGGAACGCGAGCTCCCAGTGCAGGAACCGGCGCCCCTCGGCGATGCGGCGCGACACAGCCGCCCGCGGCTCGGCCGGATCGCCCGCCGCGGCCATGTAGCGCGCGAACGTGGCCGGCCCGGGCGCCAGGGCCGCGAGCTCGCCTTCGGACGGCCAGAACCACAGGGCCATCCAGGCGTCGAGCGCCGCCTGATCCGCGCCCTCGGCGCGCTCGGCGCTGTCGCAGGCCGCCCCCTCGGCGCGCGCCGGCGACCGGCGCGCAGGAGCTCGCCGCGACAGGGACCGCCGCGCCCGGCGCTCCCCGGCGGCGTCCGCGGGCCCGCCGCGCGTCCACGCCGCGGCCGGGAACGCGCCGACCTCCGCGCGCTCGGCGCCGATGAGGCTGTCGCCGCAGCGGAGCTTCCCATCGAGGAGGCTCGGCGGGAGGTCCGCGTCCTGCACGACAAGCCAGAGCGAGAGCCTGGCGAGGTCGACCGCGAGCGGGTCGAGGTCGACCCCGTACAGACAGCGCTCGGCCACGAGCGCCATCGCGCGGCGGAGCGGCGGCTCCCCGGGGGCGAGGCCCGGCGTCGCGCCGGCGCGCTGCCAGGCGGCGGCGAGGTGCGCGGCGAGCTGGCGGCACGCCTCCACGAGGAACGCGCCGGAGCCCATCGCGGGATCGCACACCGCGAGCGAGAGGATGTCGTCCGGCGCCGGCGGCCCGCCGGCCCGCGCGAGCAGCGGCGACAGCGTGCGCTCGACGACGTGGCGCGTGATGTCGCGCGGCGTGTAGTACGAGCCCGCGCGCCGCCGGAGCTGCCCCGGCTGGAGATAGAGCGTGCCCCGCGCGAGGCGGCCCGGCTGGCGCGGGGAAGCGCGGCGCGCGAGCGCCTGCGACAGCTCGGCCACGCTGCCCGCCGCGACCACGCTGGCGGCGAGGCGCGCGCCGAGCCGGAGGTCCGCCACCTCCTCGAGCCGCGCGAGGCGCTCGCCACCCGGGAGGGCGAGGAGCGCCTCCAGGTCGACGACCGCGTGCGACGGCAGGAGCGCCATCGACTCGCCCTCGGCGATCTCGAGATCGAAGGCGATCAGGCCCTCGTAGAGCGTGCCGATGTGCTCGACCTCGAGCTCGCCGTAGCGCACCGGCGCGCCGTCATGCGCGAGGAGCGCCGCGAGCACGCGGTGGAGCACGCCATCGCTGAGCGAGGATCGACCGTCCAGCAGAGGGTGCGCGTCCGGGCCGCAGAGGCCGCCGCGCGCGCCCCCGGGACCGCGCTCGAGGAGCGCACGGAAGAGCGCCGCGACGCGCGCCCACGCGCCGTGGCGATGCCCGAGGTCGCCGCCCCGCCGCCGCTCCTCCTGGAGCTCCTCGAAGAGCCGCGCGAGCGGAGCGCCGTCGCCGTCCGCGCCGGCGAGCAGGCCGCGCGCCTCGGCGTAGAGGAGGAGGATGAGCCGCATCAACGCGGTCACGAGGCCGGCGCGGAGGTGCCGCCGGCCCGCGGCGGAGCCGCCCGAGGCCGCGCCGCCGCCCTGCGGATCGGCCGACTGAACGCCGCGGAGGAGCTCGCCGAGCGCGCCCTGCGCCTGCTCGCGGAGCTGCCTGGCCACGCCGTGGCCAGGCGGCGCGGGCTGGCGGCGGAGCTCGCCGGGCGCGCCCTCCTCCCTCGCGCCGTCGCGCGGGGAGCACGAGTCGACCCGTTCACGGTCGCAGCGCAGGGAGGCGCCGAGCTGAGGGCATTCCGAGGACACGCGGGATCCGCACGGAGCATTGCGGATAGGACGGGGTGCAGGCAAGAGCCCCGACGCCGAGGCGCGCGAGGGCCGCGGCGGCGGCCCGGGTGGAGCGTCGCCCCGGCGGGCGACGCGCGGCGCGCTGGAGAGGAGTCCTTCCTCGCCCGGAGGTCCTGACGCGCGGCGCGCTGGAGAGGAGTCCTTCCTCGCCCGGAGGTCCCGACGCGCGGCGCGCTGGAGAGGAGTCCTTCCTCGCCCGGAGGTCCTCCCCCAGCACGCTTTACCGGGATGCGCGTGAAAGGATTCCCGGCGCAGCGCCGCGCGGAGGTACGGTTCGTGCCGTGTGTCCTCGAATGAAGGCCCAGACGCTCGAACGGCACGCACTCGCTCATTCACGCAACTCACACCCTGGCTCCGCGGCGCGGCGCGGCGCCTTGATCGCCGCGATCTTGCTCGGTATCTCGGCCTGCCAGGGCGCCGGAGAAGAGCCGGAACAAGAGGCCACCGGCGCCGTCAGCGCGGGCGCCGACCTCTATTCCGGCATTCCCCAGGACGGCGTCGTCCTCGGGGATCCGGGCGCGCCGATCACCCTCGTCGAGTTCTCGGATCTCCGCTGCTCGCATTGCCGGGATTACGCGCTCGAGGTCCTGCCCGTGATCCTCGACCGCCACGTGCGCACGAGGCAGGTGAAGCTCGTGTTCCGGAACCTCACGTTCCTCGGGCCGGGCTCCGTGCAGGCCGCGCGCATGGCCGCGGCGGTCGGCATGCAGGGCCGGCTCTGGGAGTTCGTCGACAACTTCTTCCGGATCCAGGCGCGCGAGCGCCCGCCGGTCACGGACGAGCTCCTGCTGCGCATCGCCTCCGAGCTGCCGGGCGTGGACGCCGCGCGGGCGATGGCGCAGCGCGACAGCGGGGAGGTCGTGCGGCAGCTCGAGGCCGCGCGGGCCGAGGCCGCTCACCTCCAGGTCCACGGCGTGCCGGCGCTGTTCCTGAGCCGCGAGGGAGAGGGGCTCCGCCGGCTCCGCCTCTCCTCGATGTCGCCGGAGCCGATCTCCCGCGCGATCGAGCAGCTCCTGCGCGCGTCGGGCCCGCGCGGGTGAGCGCGCGGCGACCGCAACAGCGGCCGGCTCCCCGCGCGGTTTTTGGTACGCTCGCGCGGGGATGACCGCCTCGCCGCTCGTGTTCCCTCCCCGCCCCCCCTCGCTGCACGGCCGGCGCCGCGAGCTCGCGACGCTCACGGCGACCCTGCGCGCGTCGCGCCCGACGCGCATCGCGCTCGTCGGCACGGGCGGCAGCGGCAAGTCGACGCTCGCGTGCGCGCTCGGGCACAGGCTCGCGGCCGAGCTCCCCGGCGGGATCCACTGGTTCCGGGTCGGCGCCTGGGACGCGCGCACCCTGCTCGGGATGCTGTCGCTCCGCTTCGGGGCCGGGCCGTCGCCCTCGCTGCCGGCGCTGCGGCGCCGCCTGCGAGCGCTCGGCGAGATGCTCATCGTGCTCGACAACCACGAGCACGACCGCGCCGTCGCCGAGCTGCTCGACGGCCTCCGCGACGAGGCGGTGACGTGGGTCATCACGGCGCGGCGCTGCCTCGTGGCCGGCGTCTCCATCTTCCCGGTCATCGCGCCCCTCGTGACCTCGGGGCAGAGCCCCTTCCCCGCGGTCGCCTCGCTGACCCGCCTGCTCCGCTGGAACCCGGTCTCCCTGGAGCTCGCCGACGCCATCGTCGAGGGCGGCGCGGCCGACGTCGCCGAGCTCCACCGCTGGCTCGTGTCGGGCGGCGTCGACCGCGTGCAGGTCATCGATCACGAGGACGACCTCCCCGAGGTCGGCCTGCTCGTCGCCTGGGTCTTCCGCGGGCTCTCGCCGCCGGCGCGGCGGATGCTCGCGGTGCTGGCGCACTCGAACGGCGACCACATCGACGAGGGCTCGCTCGCGCAGCTCGCGCGGGCGGGGCGGAGCGCCGGCGACGCCCTCGCGTCGCTCCGCCGCTTCCGGCTTGTGCAGGAGCCGCTCGCGGGCCGCTTCGCGCTGCACGCGACCGTGCGCCACGCCCTCATGAAGCGCACGCGGTTCGATCAGGGCCGCTTCTTCGAGCACTACGTGGCGCTCCTCGAGCGCTCTCCGGAGCGGCTCGACCTCGAGCAGACCCACCTGTTCGCGGCCATGGACTACGCCCATGACACAGGGAGCGTCGCGGCCGCGATCCGCGTGAACGAGCTGCTCTCGCGGCTGTCGCTCTGACGCCCGCGCTCCCCGCGGACGGCCGCCGCGGCCGCGGTCAACGCGGCTCTTCGGGGCTCCCCTCGTGCGGGCTCCCCACGTGCTCGCAGCAGAGCTCGACGAGGCGCTTCAGCACCCACTGCCCCGCGGGGCCCAGCACGAGCCCCGGCCGGTGGACCACGGCGAGCGACAGGAGGTGCTCGTCCTCTCCCCACGCCTCCGGCCGGACGCGGACCAGACGTCCGGACCTGAGATCGTCGCGGATCATGTGCTCTGGCAGGTTTCCCCAGCCGAGCCCTGCGCACAGGAGCTCTCGCTTGGTCTGGAGATCGACGACACGCCAGGTGCGGGGGGACAGCACGGCCTGCTCCGGTGAGCGCGCCCCGCCGCGCTCGCTCAGCACGATCTGCACGTGCTCGCGCAGCTGATCGGTCGCGACGCGCCCGGCGTGCTGCTGCGCGGCGGCGAGCGGGTGCGTCTTGCCGGCGACTGGCACCATGCGCACGGACGTGAGGTGACGGCGCTCGAGCCCCTGGGCCGCCGCCGCCGGCCCCACGACCCCGAGCTGGCAGGTCCCGTCGAGCACCCGATCGGCGACGGCGGCCATGGTCTCGGTGTGCACGACGAGCTCCACGGTGGGGTAGACGCGCGCGAACTCGACGCAGAGATCGACGAGCGCGGAGAGCGGAAAGACAGCGTCGACGCACAGCGAGACGAGCGGGTCGAGGCCGCCGGCGAGCCGCTGCGCCGCGCTGCTGAGCGCGTCCGCGTCGGCGCACACCCGCCGCGCGGCGCCGAGCAGGACGCGGCCCTGCTCCGTGAGCGCCGGGATCCTCGTCGATCGGTCCCAGAGGACGACCCCGAGCTGGCCCTCCAGGTTGGCCATCGCGTGGCTCACGGCCGACTGGACGCGGTGGAGCTTCCTGGCCGCGGCCGAGAAGCTGCCCTCGTCGGCGACCGCGATGAACGTGCGCAGCTGGTCGAGCGTGATGGAGTCGTGCACCGCGCGTCACCCTGCCACGGCTCGCCGCGCCCCGGCGCGTCGGTCGTCCGTCAGCCCGCCGGCGGCGGGCCTCCTGCGCTTGTGAGCTCGACAAAAACAGCGCGGCGGCCGGGGCAGGCGAGGAGCGTTTTCCCAAGGGGTCTACCCTCCAGCCGGCCGCGCGGCCCGCGGGCGGGTAGACCCCTTTTTCTACGCTCCTCGCCTGCCCCGGCCGCCGGCGCGCGCTCGATCGAGCGCGCTCGTCACGGCCTGGAGCAGCCGACGACGCCGATCAGAGCGGCGGGTTGGCGTTCTTCACGCACTCCACGAAGTACTCGTGGAACCAGAACCCCGCTTCCGGCGCGCGCTGATCTGCGTTCTCGTAGCCGCAGAACAGGTCGTAGCGCTCCGCGCTCGTGTCGGCGGTGCCGTCGGAGTCACCCGGCGGCTTGACCCAGTAGAAGGCGTCGAGGCGCGTCGCTCCGCCCGGGTTCGCCCGGGGCCGCTCGCCCATGCCGGCGCCCTCGTTGTTGCACCAGAAGCCCCAGTCCGACCGGATGTTGCCGCGGCCGTTGCGGCTCGTGTCGATGATGAAGTGCTTGTCCCCGAGGCCTTCAGCCGCCAGCGCCGAGGCCATGGCATCGACATAGTCGTACTCGCCGAAGCACGGGTTGTCCTGCTGATCGTAGCTCTCCGAGCTGTAGGTGAGCTGCGTGTAGTTCGCGACGTTGGTCGCGAAGCCGCGAACGCCCTTCGGATTGCCGGCGGCCTCGATGACGCTGGCGAAGATCTCGGCGCCCTTCTTCTGGTTGTCCGCCCAGCCGAGCCAGCCCGAGTGCGCCGCGTCGATGTACTGGTACACGTGATCCATATTGAGCTTCTGGAGCGCGTACGCGACGTTCTCGCGGTAGGCCGTATCCGTCTCCGGGGTGCAGTCCTTCTTGCCCAGATTCGTCGCGAGGTTGGGGAGCGAGTCGGGCTCGATGATCGCGATGATGCGCTGGTTCGGACGCGCGGCGAAGATCGCGGCGATCCGATCGATGAACTCTTCCCTGTACCGCTTGACGCCGCCGTTCTCGACCCGGAGCTCGCCGTTCGAGGCCTCGGCGAAGCAATCGCGGTTCGGCAGGTCGTACACGACGATGACCGGAATGACCGGCTCGCAGATCTGGTTCTGGAGCGCGAGCGCGGCGTCGAGGTGCCCCTCGAGGCGGTCGACCGCCGCGATCCGGTCGAGCCAGAACGCGGTCGGGATCTCCTGGACCTTCTTCATCTTCTCGACGAGGGCCGCGTCCGTCGTCTTGTCGATCGACGACTGGACCTTCGCGATATACTCCGGGTCGACGAACAGCGTCCCGCCCACGAACGGGTTGCCGTCCGCCGTCGAGATGTCGACCGGTCCGGTGCAGTTGCCGCCCGACGCCGTCGAGGCCGTGCCCGTCGGGGTGCCCGCGCCCGCGCCGCTGCCCGTCGGGGTGCCCGCGCCCGCGCCGCTGCCCGTCGGGGTGCCGGCGCCCGCGCCGCTGCCCGTCGGGGTGCCCGCGCCGCTGCCCGTCGGGGTGCCGGCGCCCGCGCCGCTGCCCGTCGGGGTGCCCGCGCCCGCGCCGGCGCCGCCCTCTCCGTTGCTGCTCCCGCCGCCCCCGTCGCCCGAGCACGCCGCAAAAGAGGCGGTCGTGAGGAGGACCGCAACCCACTTTGCCAACCCGAGCTGATGCGAATTCCTTCTCAGCATATTAAGCCTTTCACCTACGTCACTGAAGAAACCAGGCAAATCCAACGTATCAAAAATAGCGTGCCGAGCCTAGACCAAGGGTTTCGCAGGGGCAAGGACAAACGGCGGCTATCCCATGCCAGCGTGGCTCCATCGTAATCTGCCGTGCGGTTATTTTTCACGGCGAATAGAAATGTCCGCCGCCTCTCGACCGCCTCTCGACCGCCTCTCGACTTACGACGTTCCGACGCGCGTCGCGAGCGCGTCACATGGCGCGTCCGACAACGGCCCGCAAGGCTGTTTCGCACGGGGAAACCACGCTGGGAGAGGATGGCCTCCGGGCCCAACGCATCGCGCAACCCACGCGACGGGTCGGCGCGGCCTGGCCGTCGAAGTGACATGGCAGACAACGAGAACTGTTTCGGGTTGATTTCCAGGTACGTCACCGACGGTGAGCTCACCCTCTCTGAACCGCAGCGTGCTCGGGTTGCGCGGCGAGTCACGGTGAGCTCACCCTCTCTGAACCGCAGCGTGCTCGGGTTGCGCGGCGAGTCGGACGTGCAGTGACGCAGGGTGGCACTTTGAGACGCACCGCGCCGGGGGCGCGTCGTGCCGTGATCGTGGGGAGTGCAGCGCTCATCCTCGGCTTGCCCGCGCGCCTTCATCCAGCCGGCGCTCATGGTGTTGATAACGAGTGGGCTCTCCGGCCGGCCGCGTCGCGCGGAGCGCGTGTCGAGGGACGCCGTCCGCAGGCGCGCCCGTCGCCGGGCCGCCACCGAGCCGCTTCTGGCCGGTCGCCGCCGATCGGTTAGGCTTCGGTCCCCCCCTGCCCCGCAGAGCCCGCCATGCGCTTCGTCGTCGTCTCGCTGATCCTCCTCGTCGTCCTCGGGGCCCTTGGCCTGTACGTGCACCGGCGCGCCTCCGGCCTGCTCGGCTTGAGCCGGCGCGGCCGGCGCGTGCTGGCCTGCCTGCTTGCCGCCGGCGTGCTCGCGATGATCTCCGCGCGGCTCTGGCGGGGCGTGCTGCCCGAGGGCGTGCTCCGCGGGGTGGTGCTCGTGAGCAGCATCCTCTCGCTCGGCGTCCTGCTCTCCGCGGCCCTGCTCGCCATCGTGGACCTCGGGCACCTGATCGCGCGGCTCGGGCGCGCCGCGCTCGGACGCGCCCGAGCCGCCGCGCGCCCCGCAGACGCGGACGTGGCGCACCGCCCTGGCGAGCCAGGGGCGCGCGAGGACGGCGGCGACGCGGGCGAGCCGCTCTCGCCGCAGCTCGCGCCGCTCGCGCCGCCGGCGCTCCCCCGCCGCGCATTTCTCGCGAACGGGGCCGTCGGCTCCGCCTTCCTCATCGGCGGCGGCAGCGCGGTGTATGGCGCCCTGGTCGGGCGACACGACTACGTCATTGAAGAGGTCGCCATCCCGATACCGGGCCTGCCGCGCAGCCTGGATGGCTTCACGATCGTGCAGCTGTCCGACATCCATCTCGGGCTGTTCGTGGGTGAGCCGCAGATGCGCGCCGCCGAGGATCTCGTGCGCAAGGCGCGCGGCGATCTCGTCGTGATGACGGGCGATCTCATCGATTTCAATCCGACGTATGCCGAGCACCTCGGGCGGCTCACCCGGAGGCTGGGCCCGCTCGCCCGGGAGGGGGTCGCGGCGATCCCGGGCAACCATGACCATTTCGCCGGCATCGACGCGGCGCTCGACGCGCTGGAGCGCGGCGGCGCCCGCGTGCTGAGCAACCGGGGGAGCGTCGTGGGCGGGGCCGGCGGCGCCTTCGCGCTGCTCGGCGTCGACGACGTGTGGGCGCGAGGGCGCGTGCCCGGCGGCGGCCCCGACCTCCGCCGCGCGCTCGCGGACGTGCCCGGCGACCTGCCGCGCGTGCTGCTCTGCCACAACCCGGTGTTCTTCCCCGACGCCGCCGGCGAGGTGGCCTTGCAGCTCAGCGGCCATACCCACGGCGGCCAGGTGAACCCGCTCGTCCGGCCTGCCGACCTGGTGCTCCCGCACGGCTACGTGGCCGGGCTCTACAAGCGCGGCAGCGCGCACCTCTACATCAACCGCGGCTTCGGCACCGCCGGGCCGCCCGCGCGCATCGGGGCGCCCCCCGAGGTGAGCCGCATCGTGCTCGTCGCCGCCTGACGCCTGGCGCGATGCCCGGGGCCGCCGTCGCTGAGCCCGCCTGGCGCCTGTCGAGCCGATGCGGGCAGGGGCTCGAGAGCGGCGGTGATCTCCGGCGGCGATCGCGAGCTCCCGAAGGTCCTCGATAATTTTCGCGATAGGGCGTGTCCTCCGGTTCTTGATTCTCGTGCCGAGGGTGTTCAGGCTCTGACGCGCGATGAGCGCGACGCGCGCGACGATCCGACGACCGCTGCCGACCTGTGGCCCGCGAGGGGCGCTCTTGCTGGGCCTGCTGCTCGCGACCTTCGCCGAGGGGTGCGCGCGCCCGCCGCTCGCCGCCCCTGTCGGCCGGAGCGATGCGCCCATCGCCCCGCCGGCGGGCGGCCCGGCGGACGGCTTCGAGCCGGCGCCGGAGCCTCCGCCGCCTGCGGAGGAGCCGGCGCTCCTCGAGATCGAGGTCCCCGGCTTCGGACCTGCGGTGGTCGTGACGGCGCGCGGCGAGGGGCCGCGGCCCGTGCTCGTTGTCGCGCACGGCGCGGGCGATCGGCCCGAATGGCACTGCGAGCTCTGGCGCCCGATGGTGCGAGGGGCCGGGTTCGTGCTCTGCCCGCGCGGCAAGCCCATCGACGCCCGGGCGCCGGATGGCGGGCGGATCTTCTACTACCCGGACCACCACGCGCTGAGCCGCGAGGTCGCCGCGGCCGTCTCGGCGCTGTCGACGCGCTTCGGGGATCGGGTGGATCTCCGCGACCCGGTCTATGCGGGGTACTCGCAGGGCGCGATCATGGGCGCGCTGCTCTTGCCCGGGCACGCCGCGCGCTTCGCCCGGGCGGCGCTGATCGAGGGCGGATACGGCGGCTTCGGCGAGTGGACGCCGGGCACCGTCCGGCGCTTTCGCGGCGGCGGCGGGGCGCGGGTGCTGCTCGCGTGCGGGGGGGCCTACTGCGCGGCGCAGGCGCGCAAGACGCAGGCGATGCTCGAGCGCGGCGGCGTGACCGCGCGCGTCCTGCACGCCGAGGGCGCCGGCCACAGCTACGGCGGCCTGATGGAGCGCGCGCTCCACGAGGTATACCCGTGGGTCGTCGAGGGCGATCCCCGCTGGCTCGGCGGCGCCTCGCCCTCGCCCGATGCGGACGCGCCCTCGCCCGGTGCGGCCGCGCCCTCGCCGCGCGCCGGCGCCCGCTCAGGCGGACGCGGCGGCGATGCCGCGCGCGCGCTCGGCGAGCCCCTGCACGACCGAGTGGAAGCTGCGCAGCTGCCTCACCTTGCCCTCGCCGAACCGCCGCTCGATGCCGCGCCGGAGGGCTGGCACCCTCGCGGTCCCGCCCGTGCAGCACACGACGTCGACCCCATCGAACGACACGCCGGCGTCCTGCACCGTCTGGTCGAGCGCGCGGAGGATCGCGTCGATCTGCCGCTCGCTCCCGGCGTCGAACTCCTCCCGCGCGATGCGCTCGCGGATGTGCATTGACGGATAATCGAACCGGAACTCCGTGACCGCCTCGCCGGACAGCGCGCACTTGCTGCGCTCGATCTCCTCGAAGAGCCGGAAAGCGAGCGAGTCTTCCACGAGGCAGAGCAGGTTATCCATGCGCTGCCGATCCTCGGACCCGAGGGACCACGCCCTCACGTCGCGGAGGAAGGCGAGGACATCGCGGTGCTGGAGCACCGTCATGTCGGCCGGGGAACAGAGCTTCTCGACGATGGGCCGGGGCATGGTCAGCTGGTTCGAGCCGAGCGGGACGCGGTAGGTGACCTCCGCCCCGAAGTGGCGGGCGATCTTGTGGCGCATGACGCTGCCGTCGAGCGCGTCCCCCGCGATGGAGACGCCGCCGAGCGAGAGCACGTCGGACGGCGTGAACCCCTCCGGCCGCATCCGCACGATCGTGTAATCGGACGTCCCTCCGCCGAAATCGGCGACGAGGACGACGGCCCCGCGGTCGAGCTCCAGGTGAAAGTCGTGCGCCGCGGCGACCGGCTCGGGGCAGAAGAAGACGTCGCGAAAGCCGGCGATGCGCGCCGCCCGCTCGAGCCGCTCCTCGGCGAGGCGGTCCTCCGCCGGGTCGGTCGAGAACTTCGCCGGCCTGCCCAGCACGACGCGCGCGACGTCCGCGTCGAAGTGGCGGTTCGCCCGCTCGCGCATCTCGCGCAGGAAGCGGCCGATCAGGTCCTCGATGGTCACGAGCCGGTGCCCGATCTGCGTGCCCGAGAAGCTCCGGTCAGGGAGGTATTTCTTGATCGAGCGGATGAAGCGGCCTTGCATGCCGTTCGCGACGAAGTCCCCGATCGCCGCCGCGCCGCAGGAGAAGTGCTGCTGCCCGAAGAACAGCAGGCTCCGGAGGACGGTGGGGTCGGCCGCCGCGCCGTCGAGCGGGATGGGCGGGCAGGTCGCCTCCGCGCTGGCCGCCGAGAGCAGCGAGTTGGAGGTACCGAAATCGACGGCATACACCTCGGGCCTGAACCGTGCGGACATGATCTCGCCTCCTCGTGGGGTGCCTGGCGGGGACGGGGATCTCGCCGATCCAACCGCTGTTGACAAGCTCGCTAGGACACGCGCGTCACGCGCCGCAGCGCCACGAGGAGCGCGACGAGCGCGATCAGGGCCGGCAGGGCGATCGCGCCGATGTTGAGCCAGCCGAGCCAGTCGGTCGGGGCGAGCCCCAGGGCGGGGATCGGCAGCGCGAATGCGTTGTAGGCGGCGACGCCGAGCGCGAGGACGCCGCACGAGAGGAACAGCCACGCGAGCGCGGCCAGGAGGCCCTTGCCGAGGCGCTCCATGGCCGGCGCGCTCCGCCAGCGCCCGATGAGGACCCGGATCGTCGCGCTGAACGCGAAGAGCGAGAGCGCCCCCGCGACGCCCGCGGCGATGAGCATCTCCGTCTCGCTGAGCGCCCGCCGCTCGGTGACGCCGTAGACCGTGCGGAGGACCATCGCGGCGCTCGTGAAGACCGCCGCGCCCGCGGCGAGGCTCACCGCGATGGACAGCAGCAGCGCGACGGGCCGCGCCCGCCGCGCCCTGCGCGTCACGTCGTCCGCGCTCTGGCTGCCCTGGGCGTTGGGGATGACGACCGTGGCGATCTCGTCGTTCGGCGCGCCGTCGGTCATCGCCGTGGTCGTGCCGAGCGCGCGCGCGGGCCCGAACGGGTCCTGCATGTCGAAGTCGGCGAGCAGGCGGTCGAGCTCCTGCGCGGAGGGCGGCCGGTCCTCGCGCGTCCGGGCCATGGCGCGCTGGATCAGCGCCTCGAGCCCCTCCGGGATGGTCTTGTCGATGTCGCGCGGGCGCCGCGGATCCTCGGTGAGCAGGCGGATCATCGTCCGGGCCGGCTCCTCCTCGGGGAAGGGGCGCTCGCCCGTGAGCATGCGGTAGAGCACGGCGCCGACCGCGTAGATGTCCGCGCGGGAGTCGACCTGGGCCGAGCCTCGCGCCTGCTCCGGCGCCATGTACTGCGGCGTGCCGACCACCGAGCCCGTGCGGGTGAGATCGGCGCCGTCGAGCACCTTGGCGACCCCGAAGTCGAGGATCTTCACGTGGATGCTGCCCCCCTCGCGCCGGACGAGGAACAGGTTCGACGGCTTGAGGTCGCGGTGGACGACGCCGGTCGCGTGGGCCGCGGCCAGGCCCCGGCAGACCTGGCGCGAGATGGTGATGGCGGTCGGGAGCGGCAGCTTGCCGACCTGGTCGAGGAGGCCGCCGAGATCCTCGCCGTTGAGCAGCTCGGTCACCATGCACGGGCGCCCGTCCTTGAGGCGCACGATGTCCACCACGTCGATCACGTGCTCGTTGCCCACGCGCGCGATCGTCTGCGCCTCGCGCTCGAAGCGGGCCATCGCCTCCCGGTGGCTGGCGAAGTGCTCGTGCGGCACCTTGACGGCGAAGCGCTTGGGCAGGCGGATGTGCTCGGCGACGTAGACGCGGCCCATGCCGCCCGCGCCGATCACGCCGGTGATGCAGAAGCTCCCGGCGAGCAGCTCGCCGACCATCGGATCGGTCGCGGTCACGCCCTGGAGCTCCAGGGCGGTCGCGTCGATGGGGCAGACGAGGAAGTCGAGCGGGTACCGGACGGCGCACACGGGGCAGCGTCGGGTAGGTCGTTCCGGGGGTGCCTGCCGCGCCTGGTCCGGGTCGACGTGCCTGGCTAGCTCGACCATCGACCGGCAGTCTAGAACATAAGCGGGTTCCCGGCGCGACGGATCTCGGCCGCGCCGGCCCTGCCGCCGGCGATCACATCTCCTCGAGCTCCTTGCCCTTCGTCTCGGGGATGAAGGCGATGACGAACACGAGCGAGGCCGCCGCGGCGGCGGTGTAGAGCCCGTAGGCGATGCCCAGGCCGGCGACCTTGAGCACGGGGAACGTGGCGGTCACGAGGAAGTTCGCCAGCCATTGCGCGGCCGCCGCGATCGAGAGGGCGAGGGCGCGGATGCGGTTCTCGAACATCTCCCCGAGCAGCACCCACGTCACCGGACCCCAGGACGCCCCGAAGCAGAAGACATAGAGATTGGCCGCGAGGAGCGCGATGGGGCCGGCGGCGCCCGTCAGCACGGGGTTGCCCGCGGCGTCCTCGCCCGCGGCGGCGAACACGGCCGCCAGGGTGCCGAGCGTCAGGGCCATGCCGATCGAGCCCGCGATGAGCAGCGGCCTGCGCCCGACGCGGTCGACGGTCGCGATGGCGAGGAGGGTGGTCGCGATGTTCGTGACGCCGGTGATGACCGTGATCGCGAGGGCGCTTCGCTCGGAGAACCCGACCGCCTGCCAGAGGACGCTCGAGTAATAGAAGATGACGTTGATGCCCACGAGCTGCTGGAACGCCGACAGGCCGATGCCGATCCAGACGATGCGGAGCAGCCCTGAGCGCCCCCGCAGGTCGGCGAGCCTGGGCCGGTGCTCGGACGAGAGCGTCCTCTGGATCGCGAGGAGCTTCGCCTGGGCGGCCGCGCCGAGGAGGCCACGAAGCACGGCGAGCGCCTCGGCCACACGGCCCCTCGCCACGAGATAGCGCGGGGACTCGGGGATCAGCAGCGCGCCGATCCCATAGAGGAGCGCCGGGGGGATGGCGCTCCAGAACATCCATCGCCAGGCGCTGGCCCCGAGCCAGAACGGGTTTGACGCCGAGCCCGCGGACGTCGCGATGGCGTAATCGCCGAGCAGGGCGACGAAGATACCGAGCACGATCGCGAGCTGCTGGAGCGATCCGAGGCGGCCGCGCAGGTGAGCCGGCGCGATCTCGGCGATGTACGCCGGAGCGACGACGCTGGCCGCGCCGATGGCCACGCCCCCGAGCACCCTCCACGCGCTGAAGTCCCAGGGCGAGAGCGCCGCCCCCGAGCCCGCCGCGCTGACGACGAAGACAAGCGAGTTCACCAGCATGGTCCGTGTCCGGCCGTAGCGATCGGCCAGCCTGCCCGCGAGCACCGCGCCGACGGCCGCGCCGAGCAGCGCCGAGGACACGGACAGGCCGACCGCGACCGTGTGCGCTCTGAACATCCTCTCCAGCGCGCCGACGGCACCGTTGATCACGGCGGTGTCGAACCCGAACAGGAAGCCGCCCAGCGCGGCGACGGACGCGATCAGGGCAATCCGTATCGTGGAGGGGTGCTTGTCGCCGCGTCCGTCCCCCTGCTGCCCCGCTGGCTCTCCCATGAGCCCGGTGAACCACGAAGCGTGCCGCCGGCGCCTCGTCAGCTCGAGCGCCGCAGGCGCCCATGGGGCTGGGCGCCCAGAGCAGCGGGATGCCAGCGGGGCGGGACCGATCGCGTCAGGCGGGTCACGACGAAGAAGATCGGCAGCATGTGGATGAACCACAGCGTGCCGATCGGATCGATCCAGCGCCGTAAATAGGCCAGCACGACCCCGCGCGCTGAGGCGTCGTCCGCGCGGACCAGGGGCTCGAGGTCCACGACCACGAAGCGCAGCGTCATCCACAGCAGATAGTAGTAGAGGAAGTGCACGACCTTTGTGTCGAGGTAGCGCCGCCACGGCCGGCGCAGCGCGCTCGCCAGGAAAAGGCCGGCGATCAGGAAGAAGTCGGGCATGCGGAACGGCCGGGCGAACTTGACGACCTCCTCGAGCCAGCCGATCTCGCGCATCCGCTCCTGCGCGACGTCATTCGCGTGCAGCATCACGACGAAGAAGATGCAGATGCCCTTCGCGTAATCGACCCACTCCACCCGCGGCTTCGGGATCTGCACGCTCGGCGCGATGGCGGGCGGTTCACCTGCGGCTTGCATGGAGAGGGAAGCCTTCATGTACAGAACGACCTCGTCGACACCCACCCGACGACACGACCGCGTCACCGATGCACGAAATCGGGAGCAGTGCCCATCATAGCAAGAAACGCGAGCTTCCGGCGACGAGCGAGATCGAATCCACGTCGGACAGACGTCCGAGGAGTAATGTCGTGACCAGAGCGAACCTGGTCACTTTGACGAGCAAAACTGGTCGATGAGGTCACGACCAAAATCATCATTCGTCGTCAAATCTCGACCGGTGGTCACCCGATCTCGCTCGAGGTGCTCTGCGAGCAACCTGGACGCATCGGCGGGCGATATGGCATGAACGCATCCACGACGATCGGAGCAGGGTGCCGGAACGGCGTCCTCGCTGCCGCCGAGATCTCCGTGGCGGCCCTGCGCGAGCGGGACGAGCACGCCGGGGCGCGGCGCTGCCCCCGCGCCCTGCCGCGGGCGTGCCGCCCGTGGAGAGGGGCAAAGAACGTCTGCTGCCCGCGCGATCCGGGCGGCGTGGAGGTCCGGGAGCGCTACCGGGCGTGGGCGCAGAGGATGGCGGCGGCGCCGCGGCCGCACACGTCGAGCGCGCCGTCGCCGTCGAGGTCGGCGAGCTCCAGCGTCATGCCGTGGCGGTCGACGCCCCAGCCCGCGGCGTTCGTGTAGTCCTGCGGCAGGATCGGGCGCATGCGATCGAAGCCGCTGCCGCTCGACAGCCCGCAGACCAGGCCTGTGGGGCTGCGACCGCACACGTCGGCGTAGCCGTCTCCATTGATGTCGCCGAGGCGAATGGACCCATAATAGGCGCGCGACGCGTCCCAGCCGGTCGGGGTCCCGGTGTCGGCGAAATCGTTCCGCAGCGACCACCTGCGCGGGTCCTCGAAGCCGCCGCCGCCGGCCTTGCCGGTGGCGCAGATGATCTTGGCGGCGCCGCGGCCGCACACGTCGGCGCGACCGTCGCCGTTGATGTCGCCGAACGCGAGGGTCATGCCGTGCCGCTCCGCGCTCCAGCCGAGCGCGTCGAGGTACTCGGTGCCGAGCCACGTGGCGGCGGGCTGGAAGGCGCGGTGCTGATCGTTGATCGCGCACTGAATGCCGCCGGCGCCGCGGCCGCAGACGTCGGCGTAGCCGTCGCCGTCCACGTCCACGAGGCGCAGCGAGCCATGGTATTGCGCGCCGGCCGCGAACTCGGTCGCGTTCGAGAATGACGTGGTCCAGGCGCGAAAGTCGGGCACGAAGGCGGTGCCGGTCGCGTTCGCGGTCGCGCAGAGGATGCCGGCGCCGCCGCGGCCGCAGACGTCGGCGCGGCCGTCGTGGTCCACGTCCCCGAGCATGAGCGTCATGCCGTGCATCTCGGTGGCCCAGCCGCGCGCGTCGCTGAACTCGGCTGTGTAGAGCGCGGGAGCGCCGAAGCCGGATCCGCCCTGGTTCAGGGCGCAGTAAACGCCGTCGGGGCGGCGGCCGCAGACGTCCGCCAGGTGATCGCCGTTCACGTCGCCGAGGCGGACCGAGCCATAGTAATACGAATGGTCCCCGTAGAGGCCGGACGCGTCGCCGTCGCTGAGCAGGCCGCCGCTCGTCCAGCCGGTCACCACGCCGAAGCGCGGGGTAAAGCTCTGCCGCGGGACGACCTCCAGACCGCCGCCGCTCGCCGGCTGCGCGACGCAATCCCAGACCTGGACGACCGTGCCGTTGGCCGGATTGGCGCCCCTCACGTCGAGGCACTTGCCGTCCAGCCCGCGCAGCATGCCGTCGCTCGTGAGGGTCCACTTCTGGTTGGGCACGTCGACGCAGTCCCAGATCTGGACGGGCGTGCCGTTCGTGGTGTTCGCGCCCCGGAGATCGACGCACTTGTCCGTGCCGGTGAGCTGGATCTTGCCGCCCTCGAGGGTCCATCGCTGGTTGGGCACGCCGGCGCAGTCCCGGATCTGGAGCGTTGTGCCGTTCGTGGTGTTGCCGCCCGGGAGGTCGAGGCACTTGTCCGACAGGCCGGCGAGCCACCCGTCCGCATAGGTGATCTGGGCGCTCTGGTACTGGCTGCCCAGCCATGAGCCGTGCGCGCTGTCGCCGTAGGTCGAGCAGTCGCCGATATGCGCGTCATGCGCCGCGTAGGCGCAGAAGACGTCGGTCTTGTCCGCCTTCTGCTGCGCCGAGAGGTTCTCCTCCTCGTTCGCGATGTTGTAGTCGCGGTGCACGACGAGCTGGTGGTCCGGCGCGTAGGCGTGATGCGCATTGAACGCGAACTTCGCCGCGTGGACGTGATCGGAGTGGTCGCCGCCGTAGAGATCGCTCAGGTCCTGGATGTGCATGCGCGTCGGGGCGAAGCGCTCCACGAGCGAGCGCAGGACCGCGCCGAGCTCGCTCTTCGTGTAGGTGGTGCCGGCGCAGCTGCCCCACGTACCGAGCACCGGGACCGTGGAGGCGCCCGTCGTATCGTTCCACAGGTTGCGCAGGCTCTTGTGACCCGGGCGGTTACAATCGGTGTCGCCCGAGGGGGAGGCGAAGCCGTCGCCGCCGCCGCCGTCGGGCAAGCGCAGGAAGACGACGGAGACGCGGCGGTTGCCGTCGAGCGTGAAGCGGTAGGTGGGCTTTTCGTTCACCGTATCGACGCTGGCGGTCCAGCGGTTGGCCACGCCGGCCATGAGCGCATAGGCCGCGCGGATGCCCGCCTCGCGCCCATCCTTCCAGTAGGCGCTTGTGTCGCCGGCGTCGCCGGCCGTGAGATAGACGGTGCGCACGGTGTGCCCGGCGCGAATGCTCTCACGCACGTCCGGGCTCATGAACAGCAGGTCGTCATCCTCGTGGGCGACCATGTAGAGATCATGAAACTGGCTCCCTGCGGGCAGCGTGAGCGCCCCGGCGGCCTCCCCGGATTCGTCGCCCGGCGCGGCGTCGTCGGAGGCGTAGCACCCGGCGGCGAGCCCGCCCGGTCCGAGCAATCCGATGAGGAGAAGGCTGCGCGCTGCGGCGCGCTGCCAGCGAGAGGGAGACTTGGGCTGTTTTGAACTGGACACTGGACACTCCTGCCTTCGAGCCGCGCGGGTCGCGAGGCGAGCAGGCGCGAGAGCAGGATGCGTGCCCGGGCGATGGGCGTGGGATGGGCGAGGCTCCGGCGGTATCCTGCGGAGAGCGGTGGCGAGAGGGCGTCGCCGAGCCGGCCAGTGGCCGGCCGGTGGACCGCCGGCCACATCGAGCGGGGCCGCGCAGCGTGGGCCAGAGCAAGCCGCGCAGGTGTGGGCGTACAGTATCACCTGAATGGTTCAACCCGACGGCTGCGTGATCCTCTGGCCTGAATTTCAATTCTACCGGGAGGCTCCCGGCAGCCTCCGGTCGCGCTTCGGAAGGAGATCCGGCAGCGCTTCGCCACGGATCGCGCAGCGCTGGTCGTACGAAACACGGCGAGCGGCTCCCGCGACCGCCTCGCGCGCCGGAGACTCTATCAGCGCGCTCCGCCGCGACGTGCCTGATCGGCCCAGTAGGCCTGGTAATGCTGATACAATCCCTGCCAGGAGCGATGCTCGTCCGGCACGCGGCTCAATCGCTCTTGCCATGCCTTGTCGACAGCGAGCCTGTCGTGGTGCGACACGAGACCGTACCGTTCGAAAATGGCCTCGCTCTGCCGCGGAGACACGGCGAGCTCCGCGCACAACGAGGCGTACTGCGCGAGGGTCAGGCGAGAGATCGGCCCGCTCGTCGGCGCTGGCGTCGCCGCGGCGGAGAGGGGCTCCGGTGCCGGGGGAGGAAGCGGGGGAGCTGAGGGACGAGACAGCGAAGCGACACCCTCCTGCGACGCCGCACGCGATGGCGAAGCGGGCTGGAAGGGCAACGGATTCCTGGCGACCTGCGGTGGCGCCATCAGCGTCGAACCGAAAGGACTGCCCACCTGCGGGGTGGCTGTCACGCCTGTCGGAGCTCCCGGCGGCGGAGAGCGCCTCGTATCGCCGGCGTCCCGCTCCACGGCAGGGGGGTGCGCCGGTGCCTCGGAAGGGGACTTGAACGGAAGAACTGGCCCGTGTGGAAGAAACGCGGGCAGGTGTGAGGTCCCTGGCTGTGACCTGGGGGCGGCCGGCGCCTGGATGGGCAACGGGCGGGCAGGGACGTCACTGGACCCCCTCGAACCTCCGGCCGCGCCGGACGCCCAGCCTCCCGGCGTGAACGCAATCGTCGCCACGTGGGCTCGTAGCTCGGCGAGGTGCTTCTTTTGCCGGGCCACCCAGTCGTGAGGTGAGAAGAGCGACGGGATCCCTGTCAGCACCGCGAGCTCGAGCGCGGCCTCCTCGCGCCGGTCGGGCGGCGTCGATTTCGCCTCGATCTCGTTCACGATCTGCATCGGCGAGAACGGAACGCCGCCGCGCGTCCTCAGCCGCGCGTCGAGGCGCCGCGCCTCCTCGTGCATCCACGCGGACCACCGCGCCGGATCGGTGACGACCCGCTCCACCTTGCGCAGCGGGACGGGGATCCCGCCCGCCGCCGCCGCCTCCGGAGGAAGCTCGACTTCCCACGGCTCCTCGATGATCTCCCGCAACCCGGCGCCCGTGATGCGGTCGAGCGCCTCCGCGGCGGCCGCGACGACCTCCACGTCCTCGCGCCTCAGGAAGTCGAGCAACGTCCCGAGCGACTCGACGTGCCCGTAGCGGCCGAGCCCGCGCAGGATCGGCGCCGTGGGAGCGTCGTGCGCCGCCGCGAGCAGGCGGTCCAGATCGCTCACGCGCCCGACCAGGCAGAGCAGCGGCAGGGCGCGACGGCGCCGCGCGTCCGAGGTAGGCGCGTCGACGGCGCGGCGCAGGAGGTGGACGGCCGCGCCGCCCCCGCGCTGGAGCAACGACGCGACGGCGGCGAGGAAGAGATCGTCGTCCTCGGTCGTCCCGCAGATGCGCTCCAACGTTTCAATCGCGTCCCGCCGCGGCAGCGCCGTCGCGAGCGCCCGCGCGACACGCGCCGCGATCTTCGGCTCCGGGCGTTCGAGGAGCGCCTCGACGACATGATCCGGCGTCTGCCCGCGCGCATGCAGCACGTCGAGCGCGAGCGCGACGTGCTCGGGCCGGGCGCTCGTCGTGAGGTCCGCCATCGCGACGTCGATCGCAGGGCTCGGCGCGAGCCAGAAGCCCTCCATCCAGCCCGGATACTCCTCCGGCGCGCTCTGCTTGAGCGTCATCACCGCCGCGCCCACGGTGTCGCTGCCCTCGATACAGCCGAGCGTCAACGCGACGGCGAACGCGCGCTCCGGGTCGGGCGCCTTGGCTTCCGCATGGAACAGCGACACGAGCGGCAACACACTCCCACCCAGCGCGGCGAACGCGTCCAGGTTGTCGAGGAGGCGCTGCTCGAAGGGCTCCTGATCGAGCCACGTCTCCATCGCGTTGGGCTTGCGGAGGCTGCGACCGGCGGCGAGGTCCTCCAGGCAGTCGCGGCCAATGTCGCGGAGGAGCTGAACCTCCTCCACGGCGGGCTCGAACGGCGCATACGGGGCCTCGCCGGCCGGCGCCGGCGTGGGCTCATCGCGATCCTGGCCGGCGAGGCGCTCGGCCAGGGCGCCCGAGAAGGCGTCGGCCGCAAAGGCCTCCAGCTCCGCCAGCGTGCGAGGGGTGGCCAGGGTGACCGGCGCGGCGGCAGAGGCCCGCGGGGGATCGCCCGACTCCAGCGAGACATGCGGCAGCAGCACCAGGCGCGCGGGGGCGTGGAGCTCCGGCAGCCCGACGCTGGCGCGCATGGGGCGCGCGCGCAAGGCGCCCGCGGCGGGGCCGGAGATGACCTCGGTCCGGCGAGCCAGATGGATCTGACGGACCGCCTCGGCGCCCTGGAGCATGGCGGCCTCGGCCTCGGCGAGGTGCGCCACGGCGCGCCGGAGCGGATCGCTGAAGGCCGGATCGCCTGCGCGCTCCAGCAGCGCGCGCGACTCCCGGGCCATGGCGGCAGCCTCGATGAGGCCGTCGAGGTGCGCCGCCGTGATCACCTGCGAATCGATCGCCAGGTAGGCGCAATGAACGGCGCGCAGCAGCCTGTCGCGCAGATCGGCCCGGGGGAGGTCGAGCGGGAGGAGGGCGATGGCGAGCAGCGCCTCCTCGATCGAGCTCCGCCCGCGGCGCGCCGCGCTGTGGCCGGGCCCCGAGGGCGGCTCGGGTCCGGGAGGGGTGAATCCAGCATGGCTCGGCCCCGCGCTCATCGTGCCGTCTGCTGCTCGAGCACCATGGCGCCGCGCTCGGGTCCGTCGGAGTGGGTCGCGATCAAGGCGCGGACGCCCGGCGCGCAGCCCGTCTCCCAGCGCGTCACCGCCATCGCGGCCAGCACCGCCGCGCTCGCTGCGCCCAGATCGCCCGTCTGGAGCAGCGCGGCCTCGTGAGCCACGTCCTGAGTGAACACCGCGTGATTGCGCAGGAACGCGCTGGTCCACTCGTCGACCCGATGGCGCTCATTGGCCACATCGGTCAGCGCCCACGGAATGCTCCCAGCGCCTCCCAGGCCGGCGGCCTCGGCGGCCTTCTTGACGGCGAGCGTCATCCCGAGCCCGAGGCACGGCTCGGCCGAGCCATAAGGGTGCGGCTCGTCCACCACGGCGGCGGAGAGCAGCCTGCCGCGGCGGGGAAGCGCGCCGCGCCGGCTGCGGGCGGCCAGCAGCAAAAACCCCGCGCCCTCGCCGGGGATGAAGCCGTTCTCCGTCTCGGGTCCGTGCAGGCGCAGCTCGCGATCGAGGTGCTCGAGCGCGTCCGGATCGAAATAGCTGTCGACGCCGCCGACCGCGATCGCGTCGCAGCGCCCGGCGCGCAGCTCGCCGAGGGCCGCGTCGACGGCGGCCACGCCGCCCCCGCGGCCCTCGCATACCAGCCGCGATCGATCGAGATCGAGCGGCACCTGCGAGCGGGCCGCCAGCCCAGGAAGCAGGTGCTGCATGAGCCTCGCGTCGAAGCCGGGCCGGGCCCGGCTCGGGAGCGCCACGATGACCGGCAGGCGCGCCGCGGTCCGCCCAGACTGCGCGGTGAGCCAGGGATGCGCCGCCTGAATCAGCGCCGGCCCCGCCAGCGCCAGGAAACGATCCATGCCATAGACGCCGTCGCCGATGGAGCGCAGCCGGGCCATGCCGATGGGCTGGCCCGATTTGTCGATCATATGCGACGCGCGCGGCGCGAGCTTCCGCGCGCGCGCGCTCATGGTGACCTGAAGCGCGGTCAGGCCGGCCGCGGTGCGGGCACCGACGCCCGCGATCACCGCGCCGGCCGCGACGGCGCCACCCGGTTCGCTCACGCGGGTACGGTCTCAAGGGGGACGCCTCGTGTCAAGGATCGGAGGGCTTTGTCTTTGCGGGGCCGGGAGCGGCCGGGTAACCTGCAATCAGGCGCTCGACGCAGGGGCGGGAGGGAGCCGGTGATGGGTCGAGGATTGCGCAGGGAGGAGCGCGACATTGCGCGGCAAGTGTTCCAGTCATCCATACCGTACTGCCGCGTCGAGATTCATCCCGGCATCGGCATCGGCGGCGTCCCCTTCACCCTCCCTTTCCCGCTCCCCATCGTCTCTCCCATCGCGCTCGGCTACATCATCCACGCTGGCGCCGAGGCGTTCTTCGCCGGAATGCATACGACGGATGCGTTGCGAGCAACCCTGATCCACGAGCTCACCCACGTGTGGCAGGGCGTCCACGGCCTCTGGAGCACGCAGTTCGTGCACAGCTCGGTGATCGCGCAGGGCCGGGCGATCGCCGGCGGCAATCGAGAGGACGTTTACATCTATACCGCAGGCCTCACTTGGGACGAGTACAACGTCGAGCAGCAGGCGAGGATCGTCCAGGACTGGTTCACGGGCGGGATGGACACGAGTAGCCCGCTCTTCCCCTACATCCGCGACGAGCTCCGCGACACATCGTTCAACTTCTGACCGCCACGATTCACAGAAGGGGAGCCCCATGAGCGTGAACGCCAGGCTGACGTGCGATCCCATGGGCGAGCTCACCGTCGTCACCGCCAGCGTCACGGAGGCGATCTCCGGCGTCGTCCGGGCCGCCGTGAGCGCGCTCGGCGGCGACGACGCCGACCTCGACGGCGCGCCCGGGCAGCCCGCGCACCTCGTGATCGAGGAGGAGGGCGGCATCGTGCGCCATTTCCACTTCATCGTGAAGGCGGTCCACTTCGAGGGCCGCCAGATGCGCGAGCGCCGGCGCTACAACCTGGAGCTTGTTCACGAGCTGTATCTGCTCTCGCTGCGCGCCGATGTGCGCATCTTCCAGGACAAGGACGTCAAGGCCATCGTGTCCGAGGTGCTCGAGGGGGCGGGCGTCCCCTCCGACCACGTGAGCTTCACCGTCCAGCGCTCGCTGCAGAAGCGCGAGTACTGCGTGCAGTACCGCGAGACGGACCTCGATTTCGCCTCGCGCCTGCTGGAGCACGAGGGGATCTTCTACTTCGCCCACGACGACGCGTCCTCGACGCACCTCACCTTCGCCGACGCTCAGAGCGCATTTCCGCCCATCGAGGGCGACTGCAAGGTCCCGCTCTGGAAGGGGCACGGGTACGGCATCCACGAGCTGGTGTTCGAGTCGCGGCCCACGCCCGGCAAGGTGACGCTCTCGGACTACAGCTTCGCCAACCCCGCCGTCGATCTCACCATCCGCCAGGACACGGGCGGCGGCCCGGGCGATTGGTTCGAGTACACCGCCGGCCACACGACGCAGGCCGAAGGCAGGGCGCTGGCCGGCATCCGCCTCGACGAGCTCCTCTCGGAGGGCAAGGTCGGGCTCGGCGCGTCGGACAGGCTCGGGCTGCGCGCCGGTTCCTGGTTCGAGCTGGAAGGCGCGCAGCGCGCCGCGCTCGACGGCAAGTACCTCTTGACCGAGGTCGAGCACGTGCTGGAGCGGGCGCACGTCTTTAACCGGTTCCGCTGCATCCCGTACGACCGCACCTACCGCCCGCGGCGCGCCGCCCCGCGCCCGGTGATGCGCGGCGCCCACTCGGCGGTGGTCACGGGCCCGGCAGGCGCGGAAATCCACACCGATGAGCACGGCCGGATGAAAGCCAAGTTCTTCTGGGACCGCCTGGGCAAGAACGACGACCAGAGCTCGTGCTGGATGCGCGTCGGTCAGCTCCCCATCGGCGGATCCATGGCGCTGGCGCGCGTGGGCTGGGAGATGGCGGTCGTCTACCTCGACGGCGATCCAGACCGGCCGACGGCCGTCGCCCGGCTCTACAACGCCGAGAAGACGTCGCCCTACAGCTACCCGGCCGCCATGACGCGGATGGCGCTCCAGACGCCGTCGAGCCCGGGCGGCGGCAAGTCCAACGAGATCCGGATGGAGGACGGCTCGGGGGGCATGGAGTTCTTCGCCAATGCCTCGAAGGACTACGACGGCCAGGTGAACAACAACCTGACCGAGACCATCGCCGTCGATGAAAAGCTGGCGGTGGGCTCCGACTGCGAGATCAACGTGGGGGCGAGCCAGAAGATCTCGGTCGGCGGCGACGAGTCGACAACCGTCGGCGACGTGGAGGGCGTGACCATCAAGGCGGACCGGACCAAGAGCGTGGGCGGGTCCGAGTCGGTGACGGTCGGCAGCGGCCTCGCCATGAAGGTGGGCGGCTCTGACACCGAGTCGACCGGCGGCAGCCACACCACGCTGGCGGCGCTCGGCATCACCCGCACCTCGTCGAGCTCGCACGACCTGACCGTCGGCGGATCGCTCGTGTCCGCGGCGGGGGCCGGGGTGGGCGTGGCGATCGCCGGCGCCAAGTCCGAGACGGTGGGCGGCCTGAAGCTCGCGATGTCGCCGGCCACGGTGGGCGAGTCGGTCGTGGGGGCGCTGGCCGAGACGGTGGGCGGCGTGCGGGTGCAGGCCGCGGGCGGCAACCGCGAGGGCGCCACCAAGGGCGCGGCCGCGGTCACGGTCGGCGGCGTGCTGTGCTCCAGCGCCGGCAGCAAGGTGAGCATCAAGGGCAAGAAGGTGACAATCCGCGTCGCCGGCGTCGCGAACCTCCTGGGCGGCGGCGCCATCCTCAACATGACCCCCGGATCGGTCTCGTTCGTGGGCCTGGTCGTGCTCGACGCCTCGGGCAATATCACCATCTCGGGAAACCCCAACCTGGCAGGGTGACGCGATGCCCACCGCCGAGCTCGCGATCAACGGCGTCGATCTGGACGTCGACATCGTCCGGGGCACCTCCGGCCTCAGCCGCCCCTTCGCGTTCAGGGCGCAGGCGTCGAAGGCGTCGTCGCCGCCGGAGCTCGCCGAGCTGGTCGGCGCGCCCTTCACGCTGACCCTCCGCGATGCCTTCAATGTCGCGCTCGAGGTCCGCGGCGTCGTCATGTCCGCCGAACGGACGGCGGGCGCGTCCGGCGACGCGACCTTCGATCTCTCGCTCGAGCCCGAGGTCGCGCCGCTCTCGGTCGGCCAGGGCTCCCGCGTCTTCCAGGAGATGACCGCGGTCGACATCGTGAAGGAGGTCCTCTCGGACGCGGGCGTGCCCGGCACGGCCATCCGCTGGTCCACCTCCGGTAGCTACCCCAAGCGGCCCTACTGCGTGCAGTACCACGAATCCGACTGGGCCTTCGTCGAGCGGCTATTGGGCGAGGAAGGGATCTTTTATCACTTCGAGTGGAGCGACGGCGCGACCACGCTGGTCCTCCTGGACGATTCGACGGCTGCCCCCGATATCGAGGGCGGCGCCGCGCTGCCCTTCCGGGACGACAGCGCGCTCGCGTCCACCGAGGCGAGCGTGGTCCGGGTGGGCCGCAAGGCCTCGCTCGTCCCGACGGGCGCGCGGATCCGCGACTACAGCTTCGACAAGCCCAGGCTCGATCTCGACGCGGAGGCGGGCAGCCCCACGCGCGAGATCTACGATTTCCCTGGGCGGTTCGGCGCCCCGTCCGACGGCGACCGGCTGGCCCGCGTGCGGCTCGAAGGGAAGAAGGCGCACGAGCGGGAGATCTTCGGCGAGTCCATCAGCCTGAGGCTGCGGCCGGGCCAGATCTTCGAGCTGACCGAGCACCCCATCGAGGCGCTCAACGGCCGGTATCTTGTCGAGTTCGTCTCCTACTCGGCCACCGTGCACGGCGAGATGCACCTGATCTGGCGAGCCATCCCCGCCGCCACCCCGTACCGCGCCGCGGCCTCGGCGGTGACGCGGGCGCCCGGCGGCCCCCAGACGGGCGTGGTGGTCGGCCCGAGCGGCGAGGAGGTCTATCCGGACAAGAGCGGCCGGATCCGGGTCAAGCACTGGTGGGACCGGTCGCCCGCGCGCGACGAGACGGCCTCGACCTGGATGCGCGTCGGCCAGTTCCCGCTCGGCGGCTCGATGGTCCTGCCGCGCATCGGCTGGGACACCCTGGTCCACCACCACGAGGGCGACATCGACGCCCCGTTCGTGCTGACCCACCTCTACGACGGCGCGCACCCCGTTCCGTACGCGCTGCCCGCCGGCAAGACGCGCACCGCCTGGCAGACGGCGACCACGCCGGGGGGCGGCACGACCAACGAGATCCGCTTCGAGGACAAGAAGGGCTCCGAGGAGATCTTCATCAACGCCTCGAAAGACATGAACGTCGTGGTCGGCGACAACAAGCAAACCAAGGTCGGCGTCGATCACGTGCACGACATCGGGTCGAACCTCGGCACGACCATCGGCGGCCAGCTCAAGGTCGGCGTCGTCTCGAGCCAGAGCGTCTCGATCGGCGGATCGGAGACGCTGAACGTCTCGAGCGACCGGACGATCACGGTGAGCGGCGCCGAGTCGGCCACCGTCGGCGGATCGCGATCGGTCACCGCATCGTCGGGCGTGACCTTGTCCGCCACCGGGGGCCGGACGCTGACGGTCGGCGGGACCATGACGTCGGCGTCGGCGCTGGCGGTCGCGCGCATGGCGCTCGGTACGATGAGCGTCACCGTGGGCGGGAGCTGGATCAGCGCCGCCGCGACGGGGCTCGCCAACGTGACGGGCGGTGCCTCCTCCGAGACGGTGGGCGGCGCCAAGATCCACCTTGGGGCCGCGGGCTGCGAGACGGGCGTCAAGGGCGCCCTGGCCGAGACGGTGGGCGGCGCGTACGTGATCGCCGCCGGGGGCAACGTCTCGGAGTCATCGAGCGGCGCGCTGGCGCTGACCGTGGGCGGCGCGTTCGTGGCCAACGCGCCCGCGATCGAGATCGAAGGCGAGTCGGAGATCTCGATCCGCTGCGGAGCGTCGGTGCTGACGATCTCGTCGGGCTCGGTCGAGGTCAAGGCGCCCTCGCTGGCGAGCCCGGGCGCGACCATCAGCAAGAAGGCGTCGAAGGTCAACCACAACTGAGGCGCGCATGGCCGAGCAAACGTTCCTTCACCAGCTCATCTTCACGGCCGAAGGGGTGGACCCCGGCGCGGCGCAGGTCCGGAGCCTCGAGTGCGCCGAGGGCCTCTCGCGGCCGTACGCCGCCGAGGTCGAGCTCGACGCGGCCGATCCCGACTTCGATCCGAGCTCGCTCCTCCTGAAGAGCGCCGAGGTGTTGGTGGATCAGGGCGGCGCGGTGCTCCGCCGGTTCCGGGGCGTCGTCACGCGCACGCGCGAGGTCGCGAGCGACGCATCGGGCCGGACGCGCTTCACGGTCACCATCGAGCCGCGTCTCGCGGTCCTGCGCCTCAGCGCCGATCATCGCATCTTCCAGGAGCAGACCACGCAGCAGATCGTCGAGACGCTGCTGGGCGAGGCCGGGATCGAGGGGAGCGAGTTTCGCCTCTCGGGCTCGTACCCGACGCGGGAGGTGTGCACGCAGTTCGGCGAGACCCACCTGGCGTTCATCTCCCGGCTGCTCGAAGAGGACGGCATCTTCTACTTCTTCGAGCACCGCGAGGGGGGCGACGCGCTCGTCTTCGGCGATAGCAAGTCGGCCTACTCGGCCACCACGCCGTCCGACGAGCTGCCCTTCCGGCGCGCCTCGGGCCTCATCTCCGAGCAGGCGGTGTTCGAGCTGCGCGAGCGCGACCGCGTCCGGCCGGCCAAGGTGACGCTGCGAGATCACGACTTCAAGCGGCCCGCGCTCGATCTGGAGGCGTCGGCGCGGGACCAGGCGCCGCTCGGGCGCGAGCACTACGATCACCCTGGCCGCTACGTCGATCCTGGCGAGGGCAAGCGCCGCGCGCAGGTCCGCCTCGACGCGATGGCCTGCCAGGCCAGGCGCGTCGCAGGGACGAGCACCGGCTTCTCGCTCACGCCGGGCCACACCGTCAAGGTGACCGGCGCGCCGGACGCGAGCCTCGACCGCGAGTGGGTGGTGGATGAGGTGATCCACCACTGGTGGATCGCCCAGGGCGCGGCCAGCTTCGCCAACCGCTTCGAGCTGCTCCCGGGCGACGTCGACTTCCGGCCGCCCGAGCGCTCCCCGCGCCCCCGGGTGCGCGGCCCGCAAGTCGCGCGCGTCACCGGCCCGAAGGGCGAGGAGATCCACTGCGACGAGCACGGACGCGTCAAGGTGTACTTCCCCTGGGATCGGCGCAGCACCCGCGACGAGAAGAGCTCGGCCTGGGTGCGCGTCGGCCAGATGCACACCAGCGGCTCGGTCGCCATCCCCCGCGTCGGCTGGGAGGTGCTGATCGAATTCGAGGACGGCGATCCGGATCGGCCGATCGTGGTGGGGCGCCTCTATAACGGCATCTACGCGCCGCCCTACAAGCTACCCGGCGGCAAGACGATGTCGTCGTTGAAGTCGGCGTCGACGCCCGGCGGAGGCGGGCACAACGAGATCCGGATGGAGGACGGGGCCGGCGGAGAGCACCTGCACGTGCATGCGCAGAAGGACCTGAACCTCAACGTGGGCAACAACAAGACCGAGACGATCACGACCAACGCCCTGCACAGCGTCGGCTCGAACCAGACCCGCACCGTGGGAGCCAACGAGACGCTCGAGGTCAGCGGCCAGCACGGCCTCACCGTGGGGGCCTCACAGACGTGGTCGGTCGGCGGATCGCGGACCAAGACCATCGGCGGCGGCGAGAGCGTCACGGTGACCGGCTCGCGCACGCTGTCGATCGGCGGCAGCCACACCACCATGACGCCGCTCACGGTCGGTCACTCCACGCCCGCGGCGTTCTCCGAGACGGTGGGCGGGAGCTGCATCGAGGCGGCGGCGCTCGGGGTGAGCATGGCGGCGGCGGGCGTGGGCTCGTTCACGGTGGGCGGCTCCAAGGTCGAGG
Organism: Sorangium sp. So ce1014; assembly: GCF_051521505.1. Classification (NCBI taxonomy): domain Bacteria; kingdom Pseudomonadati; phylum Myxococcota; order Polyangiales; family Polyangiaceae; genus Sorangium; species Sorangium sp. So ce1014. The sequence continues at coordinate 11,348,981 of NZ_CP150356.1, read as the reverse complement.
TGGTCGCCACCGGCAAGACCGACATGACGCTCGGCGCCCGCGCGTCGACCGTGGGAGGCGCCTTCATCTCGGCGAGCAGCGGCAACGTGGCGGTGAAGACCGCCGGCGCCAAGGCGACCACGGTGGGCGGCGCGTGGGCCGCCAACGCTGGCGGCGATGTGGTGCTCGCCAGCAAGGCCAACGTGACGATCACGGTGGGCGGCGCGGTGGCGCTGAACGCGGGCAGCGTCGCGCTCAAGGTGGGCGGCTCGACCGTCACCCTGGCCGCCGGCATGGTGGTGATTCAATCGCGCGAGATCAAGCTGACGGCGACAGGGCCTCACGCCGAGCTCGCGCCGATGGTGGAAGACATCTGACCGCGTCGCCTGCGGGCTCAGCGCAGCATCGTCTTCTCGATCAGGCGCACCCGCTCCAGCATCTCGTATTTGCGCGGGAGCGGCACCGCCGCGCGCCAGGTGAGCTCCACCCGCTGCGCGCCGGCGTCGATCAGCACGGTGTCGAGGTGGGTGCGGTGGTCCTGCACGCGCCCCTCGATGGAGCTGGAGAAGCCGGGGACCAGGCGGGGGAGCTCGAAGCGCCAGGCCCCCTCGGGTGTGGCGCCGTGGATCTCGCACGGCTCGTCGCCGCGCAGCGGCGTCGGCGACCATTGATCGTGCGGCACGCAGACGTGGAAGCGAGGATCGAAGTCCTCGGGCAGGAGCGGCATCCGCGTCTCGATCCAGGCCTGGTCGTGGGTGCCCGCGTACGACGCGCGGGGCTGCCAGTGACGATGGATGGCGCCGAAGCTCGCCGGCGTGTTGTTGCGGCCGCCCAGGGGGTGGGCGGGATCCTCGAGCTGCGCGGCGGGCTGGCCCACCAGCGATTCGGGATCGCACGCGACGCCGCGGCCGACGTAGTTGCGCGGCTCGCCGGCGGGTCGCTCCGGATCGGTCAGATCCATACCGCCCCAGGCCAGCTCGTAGATCAAGGGGATGGGCTCGCGGATGGGCCGCGCCGGGCCGGGCGAGAGGCCGCCGAAGGTGCTCGGCATCCAGGCTCGCACGCCGTGGGCGCGCACGGTCTTGCGGACGGGGCCGAAGCGCAGCGAGACGTCCACGTGCGTCGCGTTGCCGCGCCGCGGAGGATAGGCGCTGCCGATCAGGACAACGTCTGTCCCGGGCTTCTGGTCGAAGAGCTGCGAGGGCCGCCGGATGCTGGATTTCGCGGGGTCTTCGCCGTTGTAGGTGTCGACGAGGTCGACCTCGGCGGCGCCCTCACCCAGGAGCTCGACCCGGCCCGTCGGGCCGACCGCGAAGGTGTACTTGAGCACGCAGGCCAGCTGATCGCGGCCGGCCTTGTCCTTCGAGGGAAAGGCGAAGCTCATCCCCTGGGTGGCGTTCTGAACGTTCATCAGAACGGGATGTCGTCGGTCGAGGGAGCCGGCGGGAGCACGCCGCCCTGGCCGAAGCGCTGGAGCCAGTCGCTCGTCTCGGGCACGCTCCAGGGCGATCCGAAGAAGACCAGGCTCTCGGCCGCGGTGCCGCCCGCGCGCACCGGGCGCACCAGCGCGTCGGCGGCCACGTAGGCCGGCGGGACCTGAAGGCGGTTGATGTCGCCCCGCTCGGGCCTGTCGCCGGCGCGGAGGAGGACGGAGGTCCCCACGGGGCTCACGACGAGCGGTCCTGCGCTCTCCAGCTTCTTGCCCGCCTGCCGCAGCCGCTCGGCCAGCGCGGGGCCCACGAAGGTGAGCCAGTTGACCGAGCGGATGGCGTCGTGGAGCCTCGCCGTCGCGTTCAAGTAGTGCGGCACGTCGTAGCCGTGGAAGCGGCGGGCGTGCTTGTAGATGGCCTCGTCGGAGGTCTTGTAGCCGTACACGTCCCACGTCGCATAGGTGAGCCCCGCGGCCGCCCAGCGTAAGCGGAGCTCGGCCGCGATGGCGGAGACACGGGCGGCGAAGTCCTGGTGCGGCCAGGTGTCGGGCACCGTCAGCGAGAGAACCGGACAGACCCGGAAGCGCTCCTCGGGCGGGTCGGTGAAGAACGTCGCCCAGAAGCCATAGGAGTACGGCGACGCCGCGGCCGCAGTCCTGCCGCCCCCAAAGTGGATCGAGTAGTCGTTGCGGCCGAAATGAAAGTCGAGTGCCGCCTGGCGATCGATCGGAGGGTCCCGGGGAAGCTCGAGCGTGCGGCAATAACCGGAGACGTAATCGAGGTCGGTCTGCCGGAAGGCGGGTACGGTCCGCAGGAACGGCGCGCTGGACCAGCGCAGGCGAGGGCCGAACCAGCCCAGGACCAGCTCGTTCACCCGGTCGAAGCGCGCCTCGTCGTCCGGCTCGACCAGCTCGCAATGAAAGAAGGCGCCGAGCGCGCTGTACACCTTGGGGACGCCGTTCTCGCTCGCCAGCGGCTCTCCAGGCTCGATCGACGACGCTGCATGGGTCATGGCGAGATCTCCGCGAGCTCGATGGGCGCAACCGTCGCGTGGAAGCGCGAGAGCGCGTTGACGAGGCGCGCCCGCGCCGGCCCGGTCTTGAAGTAGAAGTCGTCGTACCCTGCGGCGAACTCGACTTTGCCGGATCCGCAGCGGGGAAGGCTCCTGTCGATGCGGCCCGCCTCCGGCTCGCCTGTGTCCCAGATGTACGAGGAGACGTCGTTGAGCCACCCCAGCGCCAGGAGGTCCAGCTTGCGGCGCAGCGCGGGCGTGATCTCGGCCCCCAGCCGGATCCGGAACATGGCCCATCGACCCTGGTCGACCACGGGGAAGCCCGGATCCGGCCACTGCCCCACGTAGGCGTCGGGATCGTCGAGCCAGCGCTTGACGTCGGCTTCCCGCACCGAGAGAACGGTCGCGTCGAGCGGCAGCGAGCCGGTGATCCGCATCGACGTGACCGGGTGGTCGAGCCCGGCCATCCGCAGCTCTTCCACGACCGTGCGCAGGAAGAGCGGATCGACCGCGGCCATGCGGACCCTCCAGAAATAGTTGGGGCCGCATGGATCCGACCCCTCGTCGGTGATGATCGCCGCGCCGGCCGTCGGCGGGAACCGCGCTCCGCCGGCGCTGCCGGAGTTCACCGAGGTGAGCAGCTTGCGCACGGTGAGCTGGGCGTAGGGAAAGCGCGTGACGCCCGCGGTCGCGACCGAGATGTCGACGAGCTGAGGATCGAGGCTGGCCCGGTAGGCGACGTGGAGGTTGCTCCGGGTGAAGTCGAGATTGGACAGGATCGGCATCGATGGCCTTTCTCAAATGGGGTCGGCCGGAGCATAGCCCATGCCGTCCGGGCAACCGTTGCCGCCCTCGCCGCAGTTTGCCCCGGGGCAGTTGCAGCCGGCCAGCTCCACCTTACCCCCTCCCGCCTCGAACGCCGCGTGCTGCTTCTTCTGCCAGTCGCTGACATCGTCGTTGGGGCGTTTGATCTCCAGCCAGGTCTTCCCGTCCCTCGACAGCCCGTCCGGATAGCAGTCCCAGGCCTGCGGGGGAGGGTTCATCGCGTCCTTGGCGGCCGTGAAGGCGCCGTGCATCTCGTTGCGCGTCATGAACCACGCGGGCCCGTTCGACGGGTTGTACGCGCCGAGCAATGCCGCCCCGAGCGCGGCCAGCGGGTGGGCCAGCTGCGCCAGCGTCGATGCGCGCGTGAGCTTCAGCGCCCCGTCCTTCATGAAGGCGACGACCGGTGTCTCGCGCGTCATGTTATTGAAGATGTCGGGGAAGTCCTTCTTCAAGTTCTTGAAGTACATGTTGTCGAAGTTGGGGCGCTTCGGCTTCTCCTTGCACCACTGGTGCAACGTGGTCACGAATGTCTCGCAGAACGGGTCCTTCCCGCTCCCGGGCGCGCCGGCGCCCGGGCCGTTGGCCACCGTGCCGCTCGACTGGGCGGTCATGGCGCGTCAGCCGTTCGACAACGACGAGTCCAGCGTGCGCACCACCGCCCCACCCTCGGCGTTGACGTCGTTCGACGCCATGGTGATCTCGCACATCCCCATGATCTTGCTGCTGACCACCCCCAGCGCCACGCCCGGCTGATCGCCGTTGGAAATGGCGGTCTTGCCGTTCTTGGTCCACATCGGGGTGGCCATCACCAACGTCTTGGTGGTGTAGCCCGGGCCCATGGTGGCCGACACCGCGACGTTGGGATACGGCAGCGGGACGGGCGCGGGCGCCGGGGGCGCGGGCGTCTTGCACACATCGTTCGGGCCCTGGCTCACGGCGACGTGGCCCGAGGCGACGCTGGCGACGAGCTTCTTCTGGTTGACGAGCGGCATAGGGCGCCCCCTCGGCTAGTTCAGCCGGATCATCCTGCCGATGATCTTGTTCACACCGGACGCTCTCGCGGTGATGTCCTGCGCCAGCGTCTCCACGTGACCATAAGCGCGCAGGACGAAGCTGGCCGCGCCGCTGATCACGCTGAACTCGTGCGCGGCCTCCACCGTGACTCGCCGCGCCTTGATGGTGAAATCGTCGCCCTCGTCCACCCCCGGCGTGGCTGCCGTGCGCAGCGCCCCCAGGACCACCCAGGCGCCGCCCTCGCGCTGGGCGATCACCCGCTCGCGTCGCCGCAGCGCCGTGCGCAGCACCGCTGGATCCACCGACGGATCGACGGTCGCCTCGACCTCCTCGCCGTCGATCCGGATCGCCGCGGTGCGCGCCGCCTCGTCGATCGCGCCGAGCAGCACCGCCACGAGCCCGGCGGACGCCTGGTCGGCCGGCTTCACGGTGATTCGAGACGAGACAGGCTCGCCGCCTTCGAACGTTCCCTCCGACCGCCACGTCGCCGCCGCTGCGCCGTTCGCTTGATCCATGGAGATCCTCCGCGGAGGAAAGAGCTTATCCGAACCGGCCGGGCGGCGCCAGCCAGGGCCCGCGTCACCGCCGGGCAGCGATCTCGGCCTGCGCGGCGGCAAAGGCCTCGTCATGATCACGAGACAGCGAGAGGTCCTGCTGCAGGAGCGCGGTCGCCACGCGGAGCAGCCAGGTCGTCTCGATGGAGGTCCAGCGCAGCTCCGTGAGGCCCGCGCGCGCGAGCACCGCCGCCCTGGGCTCGTCGCGGGCCGCGAGCGCCGCCGAGATCGCCGCGAAGGCGCGCAGATCCAGCCCGTCGACCGGCGTGCGCGGGACGGGCTGTCCCGCGTCCGGCCCCCCCGGAAGCTGCGGGACGGAGGAACGCGGCGGCATGCGGTCCACGCTAACCGCGCCACCTTGCGCCGACAACCCTCTGGACACCCGATCGGGAGTGCTCGCACCATAGCCGAATGACGGGCGGCTCCGGCGCCGGAGGCGGCGCGAAGAAAGTGACACAGGAAGGCGCCCCGCACGGCATCACGCTCTTCCACCACGCCCGGATCTCGGCCGAGATCGCCGAGGGCGATCGGCCCGTGGCGGCCGTGCTGAAGGCGCACGAACTCACCGACGCGCAGTGGAACGAGTCGACTCTGTACTGGATGACCCGCATGGGCGACGACGTGCGCCAGAGCGGCCAGGACGCGCGGATCCCGCACGTGTACTCGGACGCGTTTGCGGAGGCGCAGGACGCGATGAAGCCCGTGCCCCCCATGGACGCCGCCGGCTACGCGAGGCTCGTCGTCGATGTGCAGGCCGCGGGCGGACCGGCGGCGCCGCTGGCCGCACGCGGGCTGTCCACCGCCGATTACCTCCGCCTGTCGCGCTGCTGGGCGCGCGTGCTCTCGTCCGACCCGACGCAGGCGAAGCTCTACTTCGAGGTATACGAGGCGCTCCACGCGGCGCCATCCCCCTGATGGGCCCAAGGGTGACGGCGACAGCCGGGGGGCCTGCGGCCATCCGGGAAGATGATGGCTATTTTACGCTACATCCGTCAGCTCAACCGGGCAGTGTGATCGTTCATAAGAGGCCTGTTTCCAAGGCCGAGAAGTACCCGAACGAGCTCCTCACGCTCGCGCGTGGCTCCTGGCGCAGGGGCTCGGAAGGCTGGCCGCTGCGCGATTGTCTGCAGCACCGGAAAATGGTGGCCGTCCGGGCAAGACAGGAGAGAGTTGCCGCCGGGCCCGAGCGACCAGAGCGAGCGGTTGCCCCACCGCAGGTCGAGAGATGCCTCGACACCCCGTTCAACACCGTTCACAATTCTCCTTGATGATGAAATTGATTTTCAATATCCTCCAAGGCATGGGATCTCCAGCGATTCTCCCCCTCTCGACGTGAACTTGGACGTGAACTTGAACATCGCCAACCTGGGTTCGGCCGGCGTTACCGACATGGCCACGCCGGCGCACGACGCGCGCGCCGGCGTGGCTGCGGGCCCGCTCGCGAATGCAAGCGCCGGTGAGCGGGTGGTCGTCATCGAGGTCAGCCTCGAGGCGGATCTCGCCGGCTGGCTCGGTGCGATGGGGCTCGGCTCCGGCCAGACGCTCACGGTGATCCGGCGCGCGGCGTTCGGCGGCCCGCTCCATGTGCGCACCGGCTCCGGCGGCGAGCTCGCCATCAACGCGGGGCTCGCGCGCTCGATCCTTGTCGCGCCCCTCCCCGCGCCGAGGCAGACCACATGACCACCGCGCTCGCCGATGCCCGCACGGAGCGCCCCCCGGCGGCGGCAGGACGCCCGCTCGTCGCGCTGCTGGGGCGGCCGAACTCGGGCAAGTCGTCGCTCTTCAACCGGCTGACCGGCGGCAGCGCGCACGTCGGCAACTTCCCCGGCATCACGGTCGATATCCTCACCGCCGACGTCCGCCTCGCCGCCGGGACGGCCGTGACGATCGCGGATCTCCCCGGGCTTTACTCGATCGAGTCCGTCGTCGACCCCGCGACGGACGAGGGCGTCGCGCGCCGCTTCCTCGATCGCACGGACGAGGGCGGGCGGCCGCGCCTCGTCGTCCAGGTGCTGGACGCGACGCAGCTCGCGCTCGGCCTGCGGCTCACGCGCGAGCTCGTGCGGCGCGGGCTCGCGCCGCTCGTCGTCGCCACCCAGCGCGACGTGCTCGAGGGCGAGGGGCGCCGGCTCGACCTCGGCGCCCTCGAGCGCGGCATCGGCCTGCCCGTGCTGCTCGTGAGCGCGAGAGACCCGGCCGCGCGCGGCGCCGTGCTCGACGCGATCGCCGCGCGGCTCGACGCGATCGCCGCGGGCGCCGCGCCTGCCCCCGGCGCCGCGACATGGGACCCGGACGCGATCGCGCGCGACGCGACCCTCGAGGCGACGCGCCACGACGCCGCCGCGGAGCGAAGGAGGACGTTCACCGCGCGCGCCGACGCCGTGCTGCTCCACCCGGCGGCCGGTCCGGTCCTGTTCCTCGGGCTCATGGCGCTCCTCTTCGCCGCCGTGTTCCTCGTCGCCACCCCGGTCACCGAGGCGCTCGACGCGGCGATCGGACAGCTCGGCGGCCTCGTGTCCCGCGCCCTCGGCGGGGGGCTCGCCGCCTCGTTCGTCGTCGACGGCCTGCTCGGCGGCGCCGGGACGGTGCTCGCCTTCATGCCGCAGATCGTGATCCTCACGGTCGCCATGGAGCTGCTCGAGGCGAGCGGCTACCTCGCCCGCGGCGCCTTCCTCGTCGACCGCCTCCTCCAGCTGATGGGGCTGAGCGGCCGCGCGTTCGTCCCGCTGCTCATGGGGCATGCGTGCGCGGTGCCCGCCGTGCACGCCACGCGCATCCTCCGCGATCCGCGCGAGCGGCTCACGGCGATCCTCGTCCTGCCGCTCATGGCCTGCTCCGCGCGGATCCCGACCTACGGGCTCCTCCTGACGACCTTCTTCGCCGCCCACGGCGCGTGGGTGCAGGCGCTGCTCTTCGTCGCGCTGTACGTCGCCGGCATCGCCTCCGGGCTCGTCGCCTCGCTCGCGCTGCGGCGCACGGCGACCCGCGGGCGTTCGCTCCCCATGGTGCTCGAGATGCCGGCCTACCGCAGCCCCGAGCCGCGGCTCGTGGTCCGCAAGGGGGCCCAGGCGGCGTGGCGGTTCACGCGCGAGGTCGGGACCGTGATCCTGGCCGTCTCGGCCGTGCTGTGGGTGCTGCTGAAGGTCCCCATGCCGGGCGCCGCGGCGCCGGAGCCGTCGACCGCCGCGGCCGACCTCGCGGGGGCCTCGCTCGAGTCGAGCATCGCCGGCAGCGTCGGGCGCGCGCTCGAGCCGGTGACCGCGCCGCTCGGCTTCGACTGGCGCATCAACGTCGGCCTCATCGGCTCGTTCGGCGCGCGCGAGGTCATGGTCGGGACGATGGGCGTCATCTTCGGCGTCGAGGGCGCCGACGACGAGCCCGCGCCGCTCGCCGAGCGGATCCGCGAGGCGAGGCGCCCGGACGGGACGCACGCCTACTCGAGCCGCACGGGGCTCGCGCTGCTCGCGTTCTTCGTCCTGGCCTGCCAGTGCATGAGCACCGTGGCGGCGATCCGCCGCGAGACAAAGACATGGCGCTGGCCGGCGTTCGTCCTCGCCTACAGCTACGCGGCGGCTTACGTCGCGGCGCTCGTCGTCTACCAGGGGAGCGGGCTGCTCGGGCTCCCGTGAGCGGGCGCCTGACACCGCCGCGGCACGTCGCGCGTGGCGGCCGTCGAGCGAGGCCGCTGTGCACGTCGTGCGCGAAGGGGGCGGCGAGTCACGCCTCCCCGAGGATCCTGCGAAAGATGTCCACATAGCTGACGATGCCGAGCAGCGCGCCTTCTGCGTCGACGACCGGGAGCGCGCCGATCTTGTGCTCGAGCATGAGCTCCATGAGCTCGGTCATGTCCGCGTCGGGACCGACGCTCACGACATTGCCGCTCATGATCGTGGATACAGGCATCGTCGACACCGGCACGCCGGTCTTCTGTCGCGCTGCGTCAACCACGGCGGTGTTCGCCGAGTAGGGCAACTGGAGCCCTCGCAGGTCGCGATCGCTGAGCATCCCGACCAGCTCACCCTGCTCGTCGAGGACCGGCAGGTGGCGGAAGTCCGTCGTCTGGAGCACGTCCACCGCCTCGGCGATGGGGTCGTCGACCCGCACGGTCCGGGGGTTCTCGGTCATGAGCTCGGCGGCGCTGATCCTGGGTATCGTGAGCAACGACATCTCGCTCCGCGCCTGGTGCAACTCGCGGACCAGTGGAGCCCTCGATGAGGCGCGCCGCCCGCCTCCGGGCGCCCCCTCGGCGCCGAGGCCCGCTGCGCGCTCGCGAGCGCGGGTCCGCGGGCTCCGTCTCGCGCGAGGTGCGGATACGCGACATGCGCGAGCGCAGCTGGCCTGATGCCTGAGGGGTGTTCCACGAGCGAGTTGACGACGCGCGCGGAGGACCGTAGTTTTCGCGGCCCAATGGCCCCAAGCGGTTATCTCGAGCGGATCCTGCGCGCCCGCGTCTACGACGTGGCCCAGGAGAGCCCCCTGGAGGATGCGCCGCGGCTCTCCGCGCGCCTCGGCAATCGCGTGCTGATCAAGCGCGAGGACCTGCAGCCCGTCTTCTCGTTCAAGCTGCGCGGCGCCTACAACAAGATCTCCTCGCTGAGCGCGGCCGAGAGGGCGCGCGGCGTGATCGCCGCGTCGGCGGGCAACCACGCGCAGGGGGTGGCGCTGGCCGCGCAGCGGCTCGGCATCCGCGCCTGCATCGTGATGCCGACCACGACGCCCCGGATCAAGGTCGACGCCGTGCGCGCGCTCGGCGCCGAGATCGAGCTGATCGGCGATTCCTACGACGAAGCTTACGCCCACGCCAAGGCGCTCGAAGCGAGCGCGGGGCTGACCTTCGTGCACCCGTACGACGACCCGGACGTGATCGCGGGTCAGGGCACCATTGCCATGGAGATCATGCGCCAGCATCGCGGACCGCTGGACGCCATCTTCGTGCCCGTGGGCGGCGGCGGGCTGATCGCCGGAATCGGCGCGTATATCAAGCATCTGTACCCCGAGATCAAGGTCATCGGCGTGGAGCCGGACGACGCCGCGTGTCTGCGCGCGGCGCTCGACGCGGGCGAGCGTGTACGGCTGAGCCAGGTCGGGCTGTTCGCTGACGGCGTGGCGGTGCGTCAGGTGGGGGAGGAGCCGTTTCGCATCGCCCGGCGGTGCGTGGATGACGTGATCGTGGTGGACACCGACGCCATCTGCGCCGCCATCAAGGACATCTTCGACGACACGCGCTCGATCGCCGAGCCGTCGGGCGCGCTGGCGGTCGCGGGCCTCAAGGCGTACGTCGAGCGCGAAGGCCTGGACGGAAGGACGCTCGTGGCGATCCACAGCGGTGCGAACATGAACTTCGACCGTCTGCGGCACGTGGTCGAGCGGGCAGAGCTGGGCGAGCAGCGCGAGGCGCTGTTCGCGGTCACCATTCCGGAGCGACCGGGCGCGTTCCGTGAGTTCTGCCAGCTGCTCGGGCGCGCGACGATCACGGAGTTCAACTATCGTTTTGGACGCGCGGACGAGGCGCAGATCTTCGTCGGCGTGGGCCTGGCGCACGGGCGCAAGCAGCGCGACGAGGTGCTGGAGCGCCTCCACGACGCCAAGCTGCCGGTCATCGACCTCAGCATGGACGAGATGGCCAAGTTGCACGTGCGCTACATGGTCGGCGGGCGCGCCCCGACAGCCAACGAGCGGCTCCTGCGCTTCGAGTTCCCGGAGCGCCCCGGGGCGCTGATGCAATTCCTCACGCAGATCGGCGGGCGCTGGAACATCAGCCTGTTCCACTACCGCAACCACGGCGCCGCCTTCGGGCGAGTCCTCGCCGCGTTGCAGGTCCCGGAGGTCGAATACAACGAGTTCGACCATTTTCTCACCGAGCTCGGTTATCCGTGCATCGAAGAGACCAAGAATGCGGCCTATCATCTGTTCTTGAGATGACGCGCGTGCCGGCTGGGGACATCGGCGGGACCCAGACCGACTGGGTCTGATTTCAATCCTCCCCGGAGGCTCCCGGCGGCCTCCTCCTCCCCTCGCCCCAGCGCGACTCGTCAGGATGCGCTCCTGTCATCGGGGCGCGGCGCGTGATATCAATGTCATGAGAGGACGACGGCGCCGTCAACCCCCGGCGGCTCGGTCAGCTGCCGCGGGCGCTGCCGTGAAGGGGTGATGCTCCCCGTCCAACCCCTTCCGGCATGTCCATTGCTTCCGTGGACGGAAGAGGCCCCCGCGGGCAATGGAAGAACCCGCTTGCCGAAGCCATGCCCTTGCGCCTGGAAACGCCGCCCGGCGCGCCGTTCGCCTTCGAGGTTGTCATCGATCCTCGGGGGCCGCGCCGCTTCCGGCTGACCGAGCCGGGGCGGGACGCCCGGAGTTACGAGCTCGCCCGGGCGGAGCAGCCGGACTACCTCGACCTGTTCGAGGCGCTGGCGCGTGACCTCGGGACCCGCGTGCCGCTCGCCCGCACCCCGCTGCCGCCACGGAAGGGCGGACCGCCGCTGCGGCCGCTGCTGACCGAGCCGGTCGCGCCGGAGATCCTCTACGGCTATGGCGACCCCTGCGTGGTGCGCGTGGGCGAACGCGAATGGCGCTTGCTGGTGACCTCGAACGACGCGCCGAACGCCTTCCCCATCCTCGCCTCCAGCGACCTGACCACCTGGCAGCTCACCGGCTTCGTCTTCCCGGAGGGGCAGACGCCGGCGTGGGCGCTGACCGGCCTGAACCAGGCGGACTTCTGGGCGCCGGAGATGCACCGGATCGGCGACGAGTACTGGGTCTGCTTCACGGCGCGCGCGCAGGACCGCTCGCTGGCGATCGGCCTCGCCCGGTCCGGGAGCCCGGATGGCCCGTTCAAGGCCGACGAAGCCCCGATCGTCACCGGCGACGTGATCGACGCGCACATCCTCGTGGACGCTGGCGGCGCGCCCTGGCTGATCTGGAAGAAAGACGACAACGGCGTGTGGCCCGGCAGGCTGGCGGCCTTGCTCCACCGGGAGCCCGCCCGGGTGAGCGAGCTCTTCGCTGCCCGCGAGGACCAGCGCACCGCGGTCCTCGCGCTGACGTTGTGGCCGTGGGTGGAGACGCTCGAGCCCATGGAGCAGTTCTTCGTGCTACAGCCGCTGATCGAGGCAGTGACCGCGGACTTCACCGGGTTCGCGGCGCGACTTACAGGCCTCGGGGCGCGGGCGAGCGGCGCGGAGGCGGAGGACATCGCCGCGATATCGCGGGCGCTCAGGACGGGCATCCACGCCCAGCGACTGTCGGCGGACGGCCGCAGGCTGGAGGGGGAGCCGGCCGTCATCCTGGAGAACGACCAGCCCTGGGAGGCGCACCTCATCGAGGGCGTCTGGATCACCCAGGAGGGCGGGCGGTATTACCTGCTCTACGCCGGCAACGACTTCTCGACCGCCCATTACGGCATCGGCGCGGCCGTGGCGGACGCGCCGACGGGCCCGTACCGCAAGGCATCGGAGGTGCTCCTGAGCTCCAGCGCGGAATGGTGGGGGCCAGGGCACCCCTCGGTGGCCATCGGCGCCGACGGGCGCCATCACGTCTTCCTGCACGCCTTCCGGGCGGGCGTGGCCGGATACAAGGTCTTCCGCGCCTTGCTCACCGCGCCGATCCGCTTCGAGGGCGGCGTCGTCTCGCTGGACGGGTCCGTCTAGCTCCGCCCGCCGCTCCGCGCGTCGCCCGGGGCGTCCTCGCTCCGAAAAGAACGGATTCCACGCCTCGCCGAGAGTCCTGGCGAGTCCCGATCGCCGTTCATGGTCATCCAGTCCCCTCGATCCGGAGCTTCCCGGATTGCTCGGATTCCCGCGCCCGTCATGATGGCCTGGCTCGCAGCGTGAGCTGAGGAGCAAGGAGATGCGATGTCCTCCATGAAACGACGACAGCTCCTGAAGCATGGTCTGGCCGCGACGGGCGGGCTCTTGGTGCTCCGGCGCGGAGGTCTGGCGAGGGCGCTCATCGACGCGTGTCCGGTCCTCCCGGCACAGGGACCAACCCTCCCCGGCGCCGTCATCGCCGAGCACCGGTTCACCCATCCGCTGCTCATCCCGCCCGTAATGCCCAGGGCGCGCATGCGCCACGGGCTCGGCTCGCACTTCGATTACTACGAGATCGCCGTCCGTCAGTTCCCGCAACAGGTGCTGCCGACCGAGCTGGGTCTGCCCCTGACCCCGGTGTGGGGGTACGGGTCGATCCACGACCCGGAGACGTTCAGCTACCCGGCGTTCACCATCGAGGCGAGGTGGCAAACGCCGGTGATCGTGAAGTGGATCAACGACCTCAAGGATCCCGCGACCGGCCAGTTCCTCCCCCACCTGCTCCCGGTCGACCCGACCCTCCACTGGGCCAACCCGCCCGGCGGGGTGAATGGCCGCGATACGAGGCCCACGTTCATCGGCGAATGCCCGGGCGAATGCCCGCCGGAGCCGTACCGCGGCCCGGTGCCGATCGTCACGCACGTCCACGGGATGGCCAGGGTGGCGCAGGAGAGCGACGGCTACCCCGAAGCCTGGTATCTCCCCGCGGCGACCAACATCCCCGACGGGTACGCGGAGACCGGCACCTTCTACGATTACTACAAGCGCACGTCGCCGCTCGGGGATCTATGGAAGCCGGGGGCGGCCGTGTTCCGGTACCCGAACGACCAGCGGGCAGCGACGCTCTGGTACCACGATCACGCGCTCGGCATCACCCGCCTCAACGTCTATGCGGGGACGGCCGGCTTCTACCTGCTCCGCGGCGGCCCAGGCGATCTCCCGCCCGGCGTGCTCCCCGGCTCGGCCCGGGCCCGGGCGCGGGGCGGCTGCCATGGCTCCGGGACGTACGAGGTCCCGATCGTCATCCAGGACCGCTCCTTCAACGACGACGGGTCGCTCTACTACCCGGAGACACGCGGGCTCGCTCCCGAGCTGGCGGACCTGTACGTCCCGTGCGGCCCCTTCCCGCCGATCTGGGTCCCGGAGTTCTTCGGCGACGTCATGGTCGTGAACGGCCGAGCGTGGCCCTACCTCGAGGTCGAGCAGCGACGTTACCGCTTCCGCCTCCTGAACGGCAGCAACTCGCGGTTCCTGCTCCTTCAGATGAATAACGGTCTCCCGTTCTGGCAGATAGGCAACGAGGGAGGGTTCCTCCCCGCCCCGGTGCAGCTCAATAGCATCCTGCTCGCCCCGGCCGAGCGCGCGGACGTGATCGTGGATTTCAGCGGTGTCCGCGCCGGCACCGAGATCGTCCTCCTCAACCTCGGTCCGGACGGGCCCTTCACCAGCGGCCCGCAGACCCCGGCGGATCCGGCGACGACAGGACAGGTGATGCAGTTCCGCGTCGTGCGGGCGACGAGCAGGGACACGAGCACGCCACCTCACCGGCTCAGGCTGCCGCCGATCAAGCCGCTCGGCGCCGAGGACGTCGTGCGGCGGGTGTCCCTGAACGAGGAGTTCTCCGAGGTCGCCCCCGACGCCGGCCCGCTCGCCGTCCTGCTCGGCACGTTCCGGCCTCCGGGCTCCGATACGCCCTTGCCGCTGCACTGGGACGATCCCGTCACCGAGCACCCGGAGGTGGGGTCGACCGAGATCTGGGAGATCTACAACTTCACCATGGACTCGCACCCGATCCACATCCACGAGATCCTGTTCCAGGTCGTCGATCGCCAGCCATTCGACGGCCCGCCGCGCCCGCCGGAAGCGGGCGAGGGGGGTTACAAGGACACCGTGATCGCGCCGCCTGCCGAGATCACCCGCGTCAAGATGCGGTTCGACAGGCCTGGCCGGTTCGTGTGGCACTGCCACATCCTCGAGCACGAGGACAACGAGATGATGCGGCCCTATCAGATCGGCCCCATGCCCCCCGATATCCCGAGGCGCTGAGCCGGCCGCGCTCCGCACGGACAGCCACGGCGAGCCCGCCCGCCGAGCTCGAGCGATTGGCGAGGACGCCCTGCACGCCTCGGCGCCGGTACGGTCGTTGCTCGACCGCGTGATGAACGATCTCGCGGTGCGGTAGACCGCCATGGAGCCGCCCGGCGCCGTTGCGTGGCAGCCGTCATATCGCTCGACCGCCAGCGGAGCGATTGGATCGGCGAACCGCGCCCGCTCCGGCGAGGGGGTCGAGGAGGTCTCGCTGCACGCCGCGAGGCCTGCGCAGGCCGCGCAGGCGATCAAGCCCGGCTTCAAACACGTGGAGATCGTGGATACGACCGAGCGCCTGGCCTGCCTCGCGGGGGCGGAGGGCTCAGCGGCGATCGGGGCGAGCGGGCTCGGGCGGGTGCTCATCACAGGACCTCCGGGACACGCAGCAGACGTGCGTTCACGCCCCGTCATGCAGCCCGCGGGCCACGGCATGAAGCGGTCGCACACGCTCGGGCGATGGCGGCGCGGATCGGATACCCGCCACAAACGCATCTGGCGAGCTCGGCCAACCTACGTGTCCGGATCCTCTGCTTCTCTCTGGATGTCAGGCACGGGCGAGAGGCGAGCGCCGACTTGCCGTCTCGCAGGCTCGATGGCATGTCTCCCCGCGCAGCCGTGATGAAGGCGACGCGCATCGAGGAGGGGGTCGCTTGACAAGCTTCCTGGAACAGCCGAGCCGTTTCCTCTTCTTCACGGGGAAGGGGGGCGTCGGCAAGACAGCGCTCGCGTGCGCGGCTGCGATCCGGCTCGCCGACGCCGGGAAGCGCATCCTCCTCGTCAGCACCGACCCTGCGTCGAACCTGGACGAGATGCTCGGCGTCGCGCTCTCTCATCGACCCACGCCGATCCCCGGCGTCGACGGGCTCTCCGCGCTCAACATCGATCCCGAGAGAGCGGCCGACGCGTATCGAGAGCGCGTGATCGCGCCGTACCGCGACATCTGGACCGAGCCGCAGATCGCCGAGCTGCGCGAGCAGCTCGCCGGCGCCTGCACCGTGGAGATCGCGGCGTTCGACGAGTTCGCCGCGCTCCTCGCCGGCGACGAGCAGAGCGCGCCGTTCGATCACATCCTGTTCGACACGGCGCCGACCGGACACACGCTGAGGCTGCTCAGCTTGCCGCGCGCCTGGTCCACCTTCCTCGGGTCGGCCACGCACGGGGCTTCGTGTCTGGGCCCGCACTCGGGGTTGAAGATGCAAGCGACGCGGTTCGCCGCCGCGGTCGAGGCGCTGGCTGACGATGAACGCACGACCATCGTCCTCGTGACGCGGCCTGATCGCGCTGCGCTGCGCGAGGTGGAGCGGACATCGGGCGAGCTCGAGGCGCTCGGCCTCCAGAGCCAGCACCTCGTCGTCAACGCGGTGTTCGAGGCGAGAGACCCCGCCGATCCGATCGCCGTCGCGCTCGAGCAGCGGGGACGAGCAGCGCTCCGCGAGCTGCCCCCTCGGCTGCGACGACTGCCCATGACGCAGATCCCTCTGCGCGGCTTCAACATGGTCGGTCTGCCGGCCCTCCGCGCGCTCCTGGACGAGCGTGCGTCCGCAGAGCTCACGCGCGCCGTCCCTCCGCTCGTGACGCCATCGCTGCCACCCCTTCGGTCGCTCATCGACGAGATCGCGGCGCCTGGCCACGGGCTCGTGATGGTGATGGGCAAGGGCGGCGTGGGGAAGACGACGATCGCCGCATCGATCGCCGCGGAGCTCGCGTCGCGCGGTCACAAGGTTCATCTCAGCACCACCGATCCCGCGGCTCACGTCGCCGCGACGCTCGACGGCCAGCTCGACAATCTGGAGGTCAGCCGCATCGATCCGGTCGCCGAGACGAAGGTGTACGTGGAGCGCGTGATGGCGAGCCGCGGGGCCAATCTCGACGAGGCGGGACGAGCCCTTCTGGCCGAGGATCTCCGCTCGCCCTGCTACGAAGAGGTGGCGGTCTTCACGGCCTTTTCCCGGACCGTCTCCCAGGCGCGCTCGAGCTTCGTCGTCCTCGATACGGCACCTACCGGGCACACGCTCCTGCTCCTCGACGCGACGGGCTCGTATCACCGGCAGACGATGGCCATCGACGCTGACGCGAAGCACGCGTCAGCCCGGCTCGTCACCCCTCTCATGAAGCTGCGCGATCCGCAGTACACAAAGATCCTGCTTGTGACGCTCGCGGAGACGACGCCCGTCTCGGAAGCGGCGCGGCTACAGACGGATCTGCGTCGCGCTCAGATCGAGCCCTTCGCCTGGATCATCAACAGCAGCCTCGCAGCCGCGGGTGTCACGGACCCTTGCCTCGAGCAGCGCGTCGCAGCCGAGCTCGGCCAGGTCGAGGCGGTGCGCGAGCGGCATGCCCGAAGGATCGCGATCGTCCCCTGGATGACCGAACAGCCGGTCGGCCCTGCCCGCCTGCTCGCCCTGGCGCGCGGCCGGGGCGCGGAGGAGCACCCGAGCGCGGCGAGCACGTGAGGAAGAGGATCAAAGGTCGCGGTGAGCCGCGGCGCACGAGCGCCAGGTAGCGAGCAGGCCTCCACGCGAACAGAGCGCCCCTGCGGCGTCGGGCGCGACGCCTGGCGGGACAATTGCACGCCCCACCACGCGCTGTCGATGTCCAGCGACGCCGGATGGTGAGGGAAACATGCCATTTCGAGATCGGGCCGACGCCGGCCGCCAGCTCGCGTCGCGGCTGACCGCCTACGCCGGGCGGGAGGACGTGACCGTCCTTTCGCTGCCGCGAGGCGGGGTGCCGATCGGCTTCGAGATAGCGAAGCTCCTGCGGGTGCCGCTCGACGTGCTGATCGCGCGCCGGATCGTGGCACCCGGCGATCATCGCATGACGATCGGCGCCGTCGCGAGCGGCGGCGTCCGGGTCGTGGATGCAGAGCTCTGCCGTGCGCTGGGCATCTCGGACCGGACGGTACAATGGCTCGCGGATGTGGAGGCCCGGGAGGTGGAGCGCCTGGAGCGCGTTTACTACGGCTGCCACAGGGCGCCTGACATCCGGGATCGAATGCTCCTCCTCGTCGACGACGGTGTGGCGACCGGAGCGAGCATGCGCGCCGCCGTGACGGCCGTCGAGCAAGTAGGCCCGGCGGGAATCGTCATCGCGGTCCCCGTCGCGTCCTACGCCGCGTACGCGGAGCTCTCCCGGCGAGCACGCGAGTTCGTGTACTGCCATATCCGAGATCCTGTCTATTCGGTCGGGCTCTGGTACGAGGACTACGCGCCCGTGTCCGAGCAGGATGTCTGTCGGCTGCTCCGGGAGGCGCTCGACCGGCGCGCACCGGGTGCGCCGGAGACGTCTTGACGATGAGGTCGGCCGGTCACGTCGGCGGTTCACCGCATCGGAGAGCGCCGTGTCTTCTCCACCGGGATCCGCTGGATAGGCTGCGTGCTGTCCCCGTGCCGGTCCGGTCCAAGTTCCATGGCCGTGGTGGACCGGCTTCACGCGTGTCTGACCGTGGCTACAAGTCCCAGCAATCGTCATGCCCTCTCGACGCCGTCTTGGGCCATGCGTCACGGGCCACGTAACGGAGCCGGTCGAGACGACCGGCCGGGGCGCTCGTCGAAGGGTCCACGTGATCCGCTGAGCATGCATCGTGCGACAGCCGCCTCGCATGCGACCTGCCGTAGCCATGCGAGCTCTCGTTGCGTGCGTGCTCGCCTTCTCGCTGCTCTGGAGCGAGCCCGGGCGAGCTGCGCCGATCGAGCCGCGCGCCGACGTGGAGCTGTTCACGCGCAAGGGGTGCCCTCGCTGCGACGAGGCCAAGCGCTTCCTGACCGAGATCGAGGGCCGGCGGTCCGGTCTGCGCACGATCGTCGCGGATGTCGTCGAGGACCGCGCGGCGCTCGACCGGCTGAGGGCGATCGCCGAGGCGCAGTCGACCGCTGCCCTGAGCGTCCCTGCGTTCTATGTGCGCGGGGTGCTCGTCGTCGGGTACGCGGGGCGCGACGTGACGGGCCGGCGCATCGAGGCGCTGCTCGACAGCGCACCGCCGCCGCCCGCCGCGTCGGGCGAGCCTGCTGCCTCGTGCCCTCTCGCGCCGGAGCAGCCGCCGTGCCCGGCCGATGGCCCCGCGCCGCGCGCGGGGGTCGTCGACGTGCCCGTCCTCGGGCGGCTGGACGCCCGCGATCTTGGCCTGCCGGCGTTCACCGTCCTGCTGGGGCTCGTGGACGGCTTCAACCCGTGCGCCATGTGGGTGCTCCTGTTTCTCCTCTCCTTCCTCGCCACGCTGCGGAGCCGGTCGAAGATGCTGCTCATCGCCGGCGTGTTCGTGCTCGTGAGCGGCCTCGCCTATTTCGCCTTCATGGCTGCCTGGCTGAACTTTTTTCTCCTGGTCGGCGCCTCGCGTGCCGTGCGGATCGCGCTGGGGGTCATCGCCGTGCTCGCCGGTTCGGTCCACATCAAGGACTTCTTCGCGTGGAAGCGGGGCGTGTCGCTCAGCATCCCCGAGTCGGTGAAGCCTGGGATCTACGCGAGGATGCGGGCCGTCGTCAGGGCGGAGAACCTGCCTTCCGCGCTGGCCGCCGCGGTCGTCCTCGCCGTCATGGTCAACGTCGTCGAGCTGCTCTGCACCGCGGGCCTGCCGGCCCTCTACACCCAGATCCTCGCCGAGGCGGGCCTCCCCGCGTGGAAGCACTATGCCTATCTCGGGCTCTACAACGTGGCCTACATGGCGGACGACATGGTGATGGTCGGCGTCGCGGTGGCGACGCTGAGCCGCCGCAAGCTCCAGGAGAAGGAGGGACGGTGGCTCAAGTTGCTGAGCGGGGCGATCATGGTGCTGCTCGGTCTCCTCCTGCTGCTCAAGCCCGACTGGCTGGCCACCTGATCGCCGCGGCGGGCACGGCCGTTGAAGTTGGTCCCTCGTCGACAGCCTCCGGGTTGAGTTTCAACTCTCCCGGGAGGCTCTCGACAGCCTCCGGGTTGAGTTTCAACTCTCCCGGGGGGCTCTCGACAGCCTCCGGGTTGAGTTTCAACTCTCCCGGGGGGCTCTCGACAGCCTCCGGGTTGAGTTTCAACTCTCCCGGGAGGCTCCCGGCAGCCTCCGACCGGCGGCCCGAGCCGAGCCGCACCGCCAGAGCGATCACTCACCCGGCTGGGTCGCTGTACTTGCTCCTCCCCTCGCCCCAGGTCGACTCATCAACGTGCTCGTATACGGCCTCTACGAGCTTCGCGTAGACCTCATCGCTGTAGGTTCCTCGGGGTAGCGCCTCGAGCACGCGCTTGATCGTCACTTTCACGGCCGCCCGCGCGCGCTGACTCTTTCGCCAATCGATCACGAGCTTCGGCGCGAGCTTCTTCGGCAGCTCGCGCGCGAGCTGCTTCACGGCCTCATGCTCCTTCGCGTCGAGCTTCAGGTCTGGCGGGAGAAGAAGCTCGTGCAGCGCGAGCTCCTCCTGGCTCAGCGCCTCGGCGCTGCTGCGTTGCTCCTCGGGCTCGACCTTGTTCTTCATGAACGCGAGGAGATCCTTGAAGAACTGCTCCGTGTTGCGGGCGCCGTCGTTGTACTCGGCGATGAGCTCCTCGAGCTGCGCGCGCAGGTTCCCGCGCGTCGGGTTCAGGCGGACGAGCGTGTCGACCAGCCCGCGGCCGAGCGACCGGTCGACGAAGTAGGTGAACGGCTCACGCAGCTTCACGCATCTCGCACCGGATCGCGTCCTCGATCTTCTCGATCTCGACGCCGTAGTCCTTCGCGAGAAGCCGCACGGACTCGCCGGCCCGGTAGCGCTCGGTGACGATGCGGGCTTCGATCCCGGTGCCGGCGAGCACCGGCTGCCCGAAGCCGCGCCGCGGGTCGACCACAATCGTCTTCGGCTGGCTGCCTATCCCCGTGCTTCGGACCCAGGGGTACAGCCGCGCGGCACGCGGGACCGGGTATGCCGGAAGCTCCTCCGGGGCCTGGCCGTCGTAGATGTCCACCTTCAGCGCCACGGGGCTATTTACCATAGCGCGCGCCCCCCGGGGTGCGCAGCTCGGTTCGGGGGCGGCGCCACCCCGCGATGCCGCATGTCCCAGACCGTGTAATTACCAGGTCACCCCGTCTCAAGAAGTGCTTTTTGAACTGCTCTTCGTCGAGCTGGGCCAAAGGCATGGCATCATAGGAGATGCGACCGCGATTATCGAGTTCAGTCGTCCGCAAGGTAGCCACGTTTCCGTCAGAGGAGTGGTCTCTTGAACCGAAACGTGGGCCGAATGCGCTACTATCGACGATCTCGCTGAAGCGAACAATCTGTCAGCGTGATGGAGGGTCGTAGATTCTGCCGTGGTACGGCTCGATGACCTCGACGATCGGGCGCACGACCGAGTAGGGCGTGAAGTACGCGCCGCCCTTCCGCAGCGTGCGCGGCGCGAAGTTGCCGAGGAAGCACTCGTAGATGCGCCCGAAGACATCGCCCTCGACGTTCTCCGGGATGGTGCCGAAGATCTTGAGCAACTCCCTGAGCGTCTTCGCGTCGAAGCGGCCGTAGGTCTTCGGCAGGACCTCCTTCAGGTCCTCATTCTCCGCCTCGATGGCCTTCATCGCATCGTTGAGCGCCTTGCCGATGTCGGCCCCTCGCGGAGCTGGAGGAGGCGGCTGAAGCGGGCCTTCTCCGGGACGAGGAGGACCCCCGGCGTCTTGCCTCGGATCGAGCCGCGACGGGTGGTCCGCCGAGATCGCTCGGTCGGCACAGGTCCGAACGCGAGGAGGCCCGGACGCGGCTCGGTCGGGCGAGCACGGCGCCCCTGCCGTTCGGCGCTCGTGAGCCGAAGCGGACGGACAGGTAAAAAGGGCTACCCCAGAACGCCGAAAGCCCGCCGACCCATGGGGTCTCGGGCTTTCGAGCATCTGTCCCGGCCGCTTCTCGCAGCGGCCAGGGTTCCTCAATCATCTCGGGTGGGCCATGAAGGACTTGAACCTTCAGCCAATGGATTAAGAGTCCACTGCTCTACCAATTGAGCTAATGGCCCGGATGAGTTGTCAAACCGACGGATTCTGAAACAGTCCCGGGATCTGGCCGGATCGCTTGCGTCGTCCGTTGAGCCCGGTACGCCCGGCCTGATTCGAACAGGCGACTTTCGGATTCGAAGTCCGACGCTCTATCCAGCTGAGCTACGGGCGCTCCTGCGCGCCCCTCGGCGAGGCACGCGGAACGCTTCTAACCGCACCGGAGCCGTTGTGTCAAGGCGATGAAGCGACATGACGCGCAATTCTCAGGCCGCCGTCCCTGATGAGCCTGGACGGACGCTTCCATGAGCTCGCCCTCGCGGCGCGGCACACCTCCACCTGCCGCAACCGGCCGAGCGCCCCTCGCGGCCACGCCTTCCGCCTCGCCTCGCCTTCCGCCGCGCCTCGCCTCACCAGCGGCGGCTGCGCGGCCGCGAAAGAATTTCTCTGCCCGCCGCGCCGCGGGTAGGGTCCGCCCCCGTCATGCCGTTGCTTCGCCCGCTCTCTCGCCGCTGCTTCGCGTCCCGGGGTCCTGTCGCCGCGCTCCTGCTCGCGCTCGCGCTCTCGGTCGCGACGCCGGCCCTGGGCGCCCCGGCGAGCGCGCAGGTCGCCTCGGCGGAGCAGCAGCCGGACGAGCGCCCGCAGGGCAAGCGCTCCGCCGCGCGGCGGAGCTCGGCCGGCGACGAAGGCGGAGCGCGGGCGGCACGGAGCGCCGGGGCGATGGGGAAGGCCGCGGACCGCGCGAGCAAGAAGCGCGCGGCGAAGCGGGACGAGACCTCCCGCGCGGCGCGCGGCGGCACCGCCGCCGAGGCCGACGAGCGCAGGCTGCTGTCGAAGGGGGCGCCCAACCGGGGACGGTTGACCGGCGCGGTGCGGCTCCGGTCGTCGAGGCACCTCAAGACGCGCGAGGGCGCCAGGACCTGGGGGCTGCCCGTGCTCGTCAAGGCCCTGCGCCGCGCCGCCTTCCAGGTGGCCAAGAAGCACGGCGACTCCGCGCTGCTCGTCGGAGATCTCTCGGCCAGGACAGGGGGCCCGCTCGACGGGCACAACTCCCACCAGACGGGGCGCGACGTCGACGTCGGGTTCTACGTCGTGAACTCGAAGGGCAGGACGCTGCGCACCGACCGGTTCGTGGCGTTCGACGACAGGGGCAACGCCATCGGCCTCCCCGGGGCGCGGTTCGACGACAAGCGCAACTGGGCGCTCGTCGAGGCGCTGCTCCAGGACCGGCAGGCAAGGGTCAAGTACCTGTTCGTGACCGACGCGCTGAAGGCGCGGCTGCTCGCCTACGCCACGAAGAAGCGCGTCCCGGCGGAGCTCCGGACCCGGGCCGCCGCCGCGATGATGAGCCCCAGGGACGCCGATCTGCACAACGACCACTTCCACATCCGCGTGATGTGCCCCCCGTCGATGCGCGCCGCCTGCGTCGAGGAGTCGCTCGCCCGCCCCGCGTGCGCCGCCGACGAAGCGAAGAAGCCGCTCGACGCCAGCGCGCCCGCCGCGTCCGCGCTGTCAGCGGGCGCCGCCGACGCGCCCGCCGCGTCCGCGCTGTCAGCGGGCGCCGCCGACGCGCCCGCCGCGTCCGCGCTGTCAGCGGGCGCCGCCGCCGCGGACGACGCCCCCCGCTGACGCCCGGCCGCGCTCAGGCCGCCGGCACGGCCCCGGGCGGCGCCGCGCCGTCCGCGAGCTCCACCACGACCGGCGCGTGATCGGAAGGGCGCTGGAGCTCCCGCGGGCGCGTGTCGATCGACACATCGGTGCATCGGGCGGCGAGCGGCCGCGTCAGCAGCGCGAGGTCGATCCGGAGGCCCTTGTTGCGCCGGAACGCGCCCATCCGGTAATCCCACCAGCTGTACGCCGCCTTGGCGGGGTGACAGGCGCGGAACGCGTCCACGAGCCCCCACTCCATCAGGCGGCCCAGCGCCGCCCGCTCGTCCGGATGGAAGAGCACCTGCCCCTCCCACTTCTTCGGCTCGGCGACGTCGATGGCCTCGGGCGCCACGTTGAAGTCGCCGCAGATCAGGAGCTCCTGATCGGGCCGGTAGCTCGCCTCGAGCTCGCGCCGGAGCCGCTCCAGCCACGCGAGCTTGTAGGCGAACGCCGGCGTCCCCACCGCCTGCCCGTTGGGCACGTAGACATTGATGATCCGGATCCCCTCGACCGTGGCCGACAGCATCCGCCGGGCGACGTCTTCCTCGTCGCCGTCGAGGCCCTTCTTCACGTCGTCCACCGACAGGCCGAAGCGCGCGGCGATCGCGACGCCGTTGTAGGACTTCTGGCCGAAGATGACGGACCGGTAGCCCACCTCGGAGAGCGCGGCCTCGGGGAAGCTGCCGTCCTCGACCTTCGTCTCCTGCATGCAGACGACATCGGGCGCGGCACGGACCAGCCAGCTCGTGAGCTGCTCGAGCCGCGTGCGGATGGAGTTCACATTCCAGGACGCGATGCGCATGGGTCCCCTCACCGATAATGGATGGACAGCAGGACGGAAAGCCTGGATCCGGGGGCGCGCGCTCCGCTCACCGGGGACAGGGGAGCGCAGGTCACAGGGCCGCCCGGATCACGTCGAAGAGGCCGTCCGGATCGTCGACGTGGAGCCAGTGACCGGCGCGCGGGAGGACGTCGACCGACAGCCAGGGCGCGCGCGCCGCGAGCGCCTCGAAGCGGGCGCGCGACGCCGGCGAGACCGACGCCGACCTGCCGCCGAGGACGACATGGATGCGCCGCGCCTCGACCCCCGGGCCGGCCGGCGCCGGCGGATCCTCCAGGACGTGCCACAGATCGCGGGCGAAGTAGTCGGTGAGCAGCTCGTTCAAAACGTCGAGGTCGAGCCGGATGCGAAAGCCGTCGCCTTCGCGGCGGACGTTCATCGCCAGCCACTCGGCGATGCCGCGGCTCAACCCGGCGGCCTGCACCGCCTCCAGGAACGCCTCGCGCGACGCGATCGGCTGCGGGATCGCGCGGAGCAGCTCGAGCACGCCGGGGCTCTCCGAGCCGCTCTCGCCGGCGGGGCTGGCGCTCGGATCGACGTCGAGGAGGAAGCCGCGCTCCAGGCCCTCGGGCCGGCGCTCGAGGTAGGCGAGGGCCACCTTGCCGCCGAACGAGTGGCCCATGACGCCGCGGACATCGAGGCCGAGGCGGTCGCCCAGCCGGAGCAGATCGTCGGCCGCCGCCGCGATGGTGTGCGGAGCAGGCGGGCTCTGCGACATGCCGTGGGCCCGCAGGTCGACAAGGATGAAGCCCCACGGCCGGGCCGCGGCGCCGGGCGCGCCGCCGGCGGTCTGCGCGTCGGCGAGGCGCCGGACGAAGGTGCGCCAGTTGGCGCCGGAGCCGAAGATGCCGTGCAGCACGAGCATCCAGCGGACAGGCGCCGCGGAGGGCGCGGTGACGAGGGCGTGGTGGGGCACGAAGGCGGCGTGGGCGTTCATGGCTCTCCGGGCGGCGCGAGCGCGCGGCCTGCGCCTAGCGCTAGCATGGCCCCATGGTCAAGAAGCCCTCCATCGCGCCGGTGAGCGCGGACGCCGCGGAGGACCAGGTCGTCCAGCCGCCGAGGCCCGAGCGCTTTCACGGATCGACGCTCGCCGGGGCCGACTTCGACGACGTCGACCTGCGCGGCGCACGCCTCCACAACGTCGCCCTCACGAGGGCCGAGCTCGACGACGTCGACCTGCGCGGCGCACGCTTCCACAATGTCGCGCTCACGAAGGCCGAGCTCGACGATGTCGACCTGCGCGGCGCTCGCCTCCACAACGCCGCGCTCACGGCGGCCGAGCTCGACGACGTCGACCTGCGCGGCGCACGCCTCCACAACGTCGCCCTCGCGAAGGCCGAGCTCGATGACGTCGACCTGCGCGGCGCGCGCCTCGACAA
Source organism: Sorangium sp. So ce1014 (assembly GCF_051521505.1). Taxonomy (NCBI): domain Bacteria; kingdom Pseudomonadati; phylum Myxococcota; order Polyangiales; family Polyangiaceae; genus Sorangium; species Sorangium sp. So ce1014. Next base: position 11,323,491 of record NZ_CP150356.1, on the reverse strand, counting down.
CACCGACGCCGCGGAGACCCGGTGGTCCGGCGCGAGCCTGCGCGGCGCTCGGATCGAGGCGTCGGACCTCCGCGACGTCACGATCGCCGGCTGCACGATCGAGGGGCTCACCATCGACGGCGTGCGGATCGATCGCCTGCTCGAGGACGCGAAGCGCCGAGCGAGCGCGGGCTTGGCGCCGAAGGCAACCGCGAAGAAAGCGCTTCCGGGGAGGAAGAAGTCGAAGCGCCCCGCTCCCACGAAGTGAGAGGGGGCGCGCGCCCGCGCCGTGACCGCGGCCGGGCTACGCCTCGATGAGCCCGGTGCGGACCGCGATGCGGGTCAGCTCGACCGCGCTCTTGCACCCGAGCTTCGCGTAGATGCGCACGCGGTGGGTCTCCACCGTCTTCGGGCTGATCGTGAGCCGCGCGGCCGTCTCGCGCGTCGACACGCCGGCCGCGAGCAGCCGGAGCACCTGGCGCTCGCGCGGCGTCAGCGCGTCGAGGCCGCCGGAGCCCTCGCTCGCCGGCTTGCGCATCGCCCGCACGACCGCGCCCGCGATGCTCGAGGACAGCGGCGCACCGCCGGTCGCGATCCGGCGGATGCCCTCGATGACCTCCTCGAGCTTCGACGTCTTCACGAGGTATCCCTGCGCCCCGGCGCGCAGCGCCTCGGCGACACGGAACTCGTCGTCGTAGCCGCTCAGCACGAGCAGCTTCGCCTGCGGCAGCTGCGCTCTCAGCGCCCCGAGCAGCTCGATGCCGTCCCGGTCGGGGATGTTGAGATCGACAAGCACCACGTCCGGCTTGCAGCTCGCCGTTTCGCGCAAGGCGTCGGCTGCTGTCCCGGCCTGGCCCACGACGACCATGTCGGGCTCGTCCGAGAGCGCTCGAGCGAAGCCCTCGCGGACGACCGGGTGATCGTCGATCAGATAAATGTGCAGCTTGCTAGCAGGGGTTTCCGCCATGATGACCACAGGGGGATTGGAGTGTCCTTCGGGCCACAATTCGATACCCGCAAGCAGTCCAAGTCAAGCTGCTCGGGTCGTCCTGGGAGGAACCTTACAGGGGTATCAGGTGCTCAACGATCTGCAAGCAACGGCGCGGCGGCAAGCCCAATTGATAAGGAAAACTCCGTCCTGAGCGAGTTTCGGAGCTCAGTGGAGATCTGCGGCGTGGGAAGCGCCACAACGCGACGCCGCGGCATGCCCCATGCCGTCGCGGCGGCCGTCTGGTATCCTTTGCGGGTCTCATGCGCCGAAAAGGCCAGCGATCGAGAGGAATTGGATGAGCTCGCCGGGCCCTTCTCCATGCCTGGCCGGCGCCGCGCCGCTCGCACGCGCGGAGATCTTCGTCGTTGACGACGACCCCGCGCTTGTCGAATCGCTGATGGACCTGCTCTCCGACGAGGGCTACCGCGTTCAGGGGTTCACGCGACCGCTGGAGGCGCTCGATCGTCTCACCCGCGGCGCCCGGCCGCGCGCCGTGCTGCTCGACTACGTGATGCCCGAGATGACCGGCGAGGAGTTCCTCGCCGCGCTCGCCGCGGCGGGCGTCGAGGTGCCCGTCCTCCTGCTCTCCGGGGTGAGCGAGCCCAGCATCCACGGCGCCGTGGCCGGCGTGCTCGCGAAGCCGTTCGACGTCGACCGGCTCCTCGTCGTGCTCGCTCGGCTGACCGGCGCCGTGCAGCGCTAGCCCACCGCCGCCGCGCCCCCCCCCTGCTCCCGGCCTGCACAGGCGCGGCGGCACGCTCCTCGCGTACCGTGGCCCCCGGGAGAAGCCGGGATGTCGTCGCTCCTAGACAGCGCCGCCGGGCCGCCTGCCCTCGCGCGAGGCGGGCCGGGCAGCCCCGGCCCCGCGAGCGCGCCGGCGGCCGCGACCCGGATGCCGGCCGAGCTGCACCACCGCTTCCGCTTCATCGCGCTCGACGCGGGCCTCCTCCCGGAGGCGGCCGACGCGGCCGCGGCGCTGCTCGCGCTGGGGGCGCGCGTGGCGCTCCTCGCCCGCGAGGGCGTGCCCCACCTCGCGCGGCGGCTCGAGCGCGTCGTGCGGCCGGAGAACCGCAGGCGGCTCTTCGTCGGCGCGCTCGGGGGCGCGGAGCTCTACGGCTTCGATCGTCGCGGCGCCGCGGTCGCGCTCGTCGACAGGGCGGAGCCGCACGGGCGCTCCGCGATCGCCGCGCTGCTCGCGCAGGGGATCGCGCCGCTCCGTATCGCGCGGCACGACTGGCTCGCGATCTCGCCGGACCCGGGCGGGGGCGCGCCGGCCGCGGACGCCCGCGGGCTGCGCGACGCGCCCGAGCTCGCCGGCGCGATCCACGCGACGGCGGGCGCGCAGCGGCTCGGCGAGATCCTCGCGCTCCAGCGCGAGCTCGACCGGGAGCTCGGCCCGCTCGCGGCGCCGCGCGACGCCGCGTGGTCCATCGAGGAGCCGGGGTTCGACGTGGCGCGCGAGCACGAGATCGAGTCGCTGCTCGCGATCGCCAACGGCTATCTCGGCTCGCGCGCGTCGCTCCCGGAGGGCTCGCGCGTGTCGCGGCCGGCGACGTTCATCGCGGGCGCGTTCGAGCCCTCGGCCGACGTGAGCCGCGTCCCGGAGCTCGTGATCGCCCCCGACTGGGGCCGGCTGAGCGTCGTCATCGAAGGCGAGTCGTTCTCCGCGGAGACGAGCGGCGTGCTGCACCACCTTCGCGCCCTCGACCTGCGGCGCGGCGTGCTGCTGCGCGAGTGCCTGCGGCGCGGCGAGGCGGGGCACCTCACGCACCTGCACACGCTCCACGCGGCGTCGCTCGCGGACCGCCACGTCCTCGTCGAGGCGCTCAGCGTCGCCCCCCTGAACTTCACCGGGACGATCCGCGTCGACGCGATCCTGAGCGGCGACGTGAAGAGCGCGAGCGGCGCGGCGCACTGGGAGCGCTTCGCGGCGGACGCGAGCGCGGACAGCCTGCTCCTCGTCGGGCACACGCGCGGCGGGCTCGAGACCGCGATGACCTCGCACCTGCGCGTGCTCCCGGGGCAGGCCGCCGAGGGCTCGCCCCCGCCCGAGGCCGGCGAGGGCGCGCGCTGCGAGCGCACCGAGGGCGCGCGCTCCATCGCCGAGCGCTGCGACATCGGCGTCCGCGTCGCCGAGCCGCGCCGCCTCTTCCGGACGACGACGCTGCACACGTCGCGCGACACGCCCGCGCCGCGCGAGGCGGGCGAGGCGCTCCAGGCGGAGCTCTCGCGGCGCGCCATGGACGACGTGCTCGGCGAGCACACCCGCGCGTGGGCAGAGCGCTGGCGCCGCGCCGACGTCGAGATCGACGGCGCTCCGAAGATCGAGCGGGCGCTCCGGTTCGCCCTGTACCACCTCATCGGCGCCGCGAACCCGGACGACCCGCGCTGCTCCATCGGCGCCCGCGGGCTCAGCGGGGAGGCGTACCGCGGCCACGTCTTCTGGGACACCGAGACCTTCCTCGTCCCCTTCTACACGCACTGCTACCCCGAGGCCGCGCGCGCGCTGCTGCTGTACAGGCACCGCACCCTCGCGGGCGCGCGCCGCAAGGCGAAGGCGCTCGGCTACGAGGGCGCCCTCTACGCGTGGGAGTCGGCGGACACGGGCGACGAGACGACGCCGCCGCTCGTCGTCACGCCGTTCGGCGAGGTGACCCGGGTGCTCTCCGGCGAGCAGGAGCACCACATCAGCGCCGACGTCGCGTACGCGGCGCACGCCTACGGCCGCGCGACCGGCGATCTCGACTTCGAGCGCGGCGAGGGGGCCGAGATCCTCATCGAGACGGCGCGCTTCTGGGCGAGCCGCGCCGAGATCGGGGCGGACGGCCTCGCCCACATCCGGCGGGTCATCGGGCCGGACGAGTACCACGAGGCCGTCGACGACAACGCGTTCACGAACTGGATGGCGCGGTACAACCTGCGCGCCGCCGCGGACGTCGTCCGGCGCGGCGTCGCGGGGGGCGACGTGCTCGCGCGGCTCGACCTCCGGCCCGAGGAGGTCGATCGCTTTCGCGACGTCGCGGATCGCCTGGTCCTCGGGATCGACCCGGACACGGGCCTGATCGAGCAGTTCGCGGGCTACTTCCGCCTCGAGCCGTTCTCGATCGCCGACTACGCCGTGCGCAGCGCGCCGATCGACGTGCTGCTCGGGCGCGAGCGGACGCAGGCCTGCCAGGTGGTGAAGCAGGCGGACGTCGTGCAGCTCCTCGCGCTGCTCTGGAGCGCGGTGCCCGCGGGCGCTCGGCGCGACAACTTCCTCTACTACGAGCCGCGCACCGCCCACGGGAGCTCGCTGAGCCCGGGCATGCACGCGCTCGTCGCCGCCCGGCTCGATCTCCACGCGCACGCCGAGCGCTACTTCGACCAGACCGCCGACATCGACCTCGGCAACACGATGGGCAACGCCGCGGGGGGCGTGCACATCGCCGCGATGGGCAGCCTCTGGCAGGCGGTCGCGTTCGGCGTCGCCGGCGTCACGCGGGTGCCGCGGAGCGCGCTCGCACAGCGGCTCCCTCACGCGCCGCCCAGCGCGGGCGAGGACGAGGCGATCGGCATCGAGCCGCACCTGCTGCCGGGCTGGCGGCACCTCAAGATCCCGATCTTCTGGCGAGGGCGCGCGCTCGAGATCCACGTGGAGGACGACGCGGTGGAGGTCGCGCTCGAGGGGAGCGCGCCGCTGCCGATCGGACTGCTCGACGGGGGCGCGCCCGCCGCGGCCGTGCTGGCCGAGCCGGGGCGCCGCTACGCCGCGCGGCGGATCGGCGGCCGGTTCCAGCCCTGGGAGGAGGTCACGTCATGCTGAGCGCTGTGCGCGATGGGTCCCCCGGCGAACGCGGGGCGCTGTCCGGGCCGGCCGCCGGGGCCGAGCCGTCGATCGGGGCGCGCGAGGGAGGCGACGAGGCCTCGCCGGAGAGCGGCGCGCGGAGCAAGGACGTGCTCGTCGCGCTCCACGGCCGCCGCGCCCACCTCGGCGCCCTCGGGCTCGGGCGGATCATCGCCGGCGCGTTCCACGCGCCGCTGCACGGGCTCCTCGTCTGCTCCGAGCCGATCGACGCGAGCGAGGTGCCCGCCCACCTCGGGGTCGCCCCGGAGGCGCTGCAGGGCGTGGTGCTGCGCGTCGCGGCGAGCGAGGATCCGCCGGGCGCGCTCGCGTCGGCGGTGAGGGGCCGAGGGGCCTCGATCGTCGTGGTGGCCTCCGAGCCGGAGGAGCTCCTGGACGAGCGCCTAGGCGTCGGCCGGCTCGCCGCGCGCGCGCTGGAGGCCGCCTCCTGCGGGGTCGTCGTCATCGGCCAGGCGACCCGGCCGCCGTCGCGGCTGGAGCGCATCCTCTTGCCGCTCGACGGGACCCCCAGCACGGCCGCCTCCATCACCCCCGCCGGAGAGCTCGCCCGCAGGCTCGGCGCCGAGCTCGACATCGTGATGGTCGGCTGCGCCTCGCCGCGGAAGGAGGCCGACGACGACGCGCCACCCGTCTCGGCGCCGGCGCCCTCCGAGCCGGGCGCGATGGTGGCGCCCCTGTACGTCGACCAGCCCCACCATGAGTGGCCCGCGTTCACCGAGGAGTTCCTGGGCCGGTTCCTGAGCGCGATCGGCCACTGCCCCCACGACGTCGCCACGCGGTTCTTCCTCGGCAAGGGCGAGCCGGCGGCCGAGATCCTGCGGTTCGCCGGCCAGCTGGCGAGCGATCTCGTGGTGCTTGTCTGGCACGGGCAGCTCGAGGATCACCACGGCGGGGTCTTCCGCGACGTGCTCTGCGGCGCTCCCTGCCCGGTGATGGTCCTGCGGCGGTAGAGCGCGCTCCCCGCGTGGGCTCCGGCGCGCTCGCCGGCGCGGATCGGCGCGGATCGGCGCGCCGGCGCCCCGCCGGTCGGGCGCCACGCCAACGAGCGGCGAAAGGCGCTATCGTGCGCCGCCATGGTCTCCCGGAAGCTGCCCGCCAGCGAGTGCCGCAAGATCGTCGAGCCCGAGGGCTTCCGCTTCTCCTCGACGGAGGAGGTCGCGCCGCTGTCGGCGGGCATCGGCTCGCAGGAGCGCGCCCTCGCCGCGCTCGCCTTCGGCCTCGACATCCGCCAGCCCCGCTTCCACGTCGTCGTCGTGGGCGCGCCCGGCACGGGCCGCACGTTCTGCGCGCGCGCCGTCGCGAAGCGCATCGCCGCGAGCCGCCCCACGCCCGACGACATCCTCCTCTTGCCGAACCCCCACCGCCCGAGCGAGCCGACGGTCCTGTCGCTCCCCCCGGGCGAGGGGCGCCCCTTCGTCGAGGCGATGGAGGAGCTCCACGAGAAGCTCGTCGACGCCCTGCGCGGCGCGACCGAGGGCGAGCGCTTCAAGCAGGCGCGCGGCAAGATCCAGCGCCGGGTCAACGCGGAGGAGCGGCGGCTCGAGGAGCAGCTCAAGTCCGCGGCGCGCGAGCTCGGCCTCGACCTCGTCCGCGGCGACGACGAGGTGCAGATCACCTCGATCCAGGACGCCTCGACCTCGCCCGACAGCGAGGCCCTGCTCGCCATCGCCGGCTCCATCGAGGAGTTCGAGATGCGGCTCGCCACGGTGCAGGACGAGGCCGACGTCGAGCTGCGCGGCGTCGTGAAGCAGCTGCTCAGCGACGGCGTGAAGGGCTGCTTCCAGCCGGTGCGCGCGCGCTTCGAGGGGCGCGACGACATCAGCGCCTTCCTCGCGGACGTCGAGACGGTCGTGTCGAAGGAGTTCCGCCTGCTCGTCGACGAGGCGCGCGGCGAGGAGGGCGGCGGCACCCTGCCGCGCGGCGTGGTCGTCCCGACGCTGCTCACCGAGCACACGCCCGACTCCGGCGCCCCAGTCGTGGAGGTCCCCTACCCCACGCTGAGCGCCCTCTTCGGCCGCACCCACGCGCCGCCCGACTCCGGCTTCCCGCCGGAGCCCGGCTTCGCCGTCGCGGGCGCGCTCCACGAGGCGGCCGGCGGCTTCCTCATCCTGCCCGCGGGCGCGCTGCTCAAGAACGAGGCGCTCTACGAGCAGCTCAAGGCCTGCCTCCTCGCCGGCAAGTTCATCGTGCCCGAGCACAACCCGTCGTACTTCCGCGGCACCTCGGAGGAGCTGCTCTTCCCCCCGATCCCGATCGACGTGAAGGTCGTCCTCGTCACGAACCCGCAGCTCTACCAGGACCTGCACGACGCCGATCCGGAGTTCTCGCAGCTCTTCAAGGTGCAGGCGCGCTTCGAGACGACGATCTCGCTCGATCAGGCGCTGCTCACCTACCCCGCGTTCCTCGCCGGCTTCGCGCACGATCGCGGCCTGCCGCCGATCACGGCCGACGGCGTGACCGCGCTCCTCTTCCACGGCGGCCGGCTCGCGGAGAGCCAGACCAAGGTGAGCGCGCAGCTCGGGATCATCGCCGAGGTCGCGACCGAGGCCGGCTACCGGGCCCAGCGCCGCGGCCGCAAGGTCGTCGACGGCCCCGAGGTCAACGAGGCGCTCGAGTCGGCCCGCCGCCGCGGCAGCCATTTCCGCGACCACGTGCACGAGATGCTCTCCGACGGGACGATCCGCATCGACGTGACCGGCCGGCGCGTCGGGCAGGTCAACGCGATCTCGGTCCTGTCGGACGGCCCGCAGACGTTCGGCCGCCCCTGCCGGGTGACGGCGGTCGTCTACCCGGGCCGCGAGGGCCCGGTGAACATCGCGCGCGAGGTCGAGATGTCCGGCCCGCTCCACAGCAAGGGCGTGCTCGTCCTCACGGGCTTCCTCGCGGACCGGTTCGCCCAGCGCCGCCCGCTGTCGTTCGGCGCCTCGCTCGTCTTCGAGCAGACCTACGAGCCGATCGAGGGCGACAGCGCCTCATCGAGCGAGCTGTACGCGCTCCTGTCGGCGCTCTCCGGCGTCCCGATCCGGCAGGAGCTCGCCGCGACGGGCAGCATCGACCAGCAGGGGAGCATCCAGCCCGTCGGCGGCATCAACGAGAAGATCGAGGCCTTCTTCGATCTGTGCGCCGCCAAGGGCCTGACGGGCGACCAGGGCGTGCTGATCCCGAGCGCCAACCGCGACGCGCTCATGCTGCGGGGCGACGTCGTCACGGCGATCGAGGCTGGCCGCTTCCACGTGTTCGAGGTGAGCTCGGTCGAGGAGGGCATCGAGATCATCACCGGCGTCCCGGCGGGCGTCGCCGACGCGGACGGGAGGTATCCGGACGGGACCGTATTCCACGCGGCGGACCAGCGGCTGGAGCGCTTCCACCAGGCGATCGCCGACACGATGAGAGGGGGGCCGAGCGCGGATCCCAGGAGCATGCTCCGGGGTCGCTGAGGAGCGACCGATGGCCGCGAAGCGCACAGACCCGCTCCGCTTCCAGCGGCCCCCGGACGCGCCGTTCGAGCCCGCGCTCCACGAGATGCTGGCGTCGGCGCGGCGCCTCGATCCGGCCGCGGTCCGCCCCGACCAGGCCGCGCGCGCCGCCGGTCCGCCCGAGGAGCCCGCCGGATGATCGGGCTCATCGACGAGGGGTGACGGACTCGCGCGCTCCGGGCTCTCTCTCGCCGACCCCGCAGTTCAGCGCTTCATCCGAGGCGCCGGAGAGGCGATGAGCTCCGCCTCGCGCCGCGCATTCACGCCCTCGTCGAGGCAGACGCGGCGCCGTGAAGCCGCGATTCTCCAGAAGGCATCGAGTCGGCCGATTGGGCAACAAATTCAGTACATTGGACGACTGTCAATCACCATTTGCCTGATTCACCGTACAGAAACCTCCTTACGCTGCCTCCGGGCAGCCCAGCACGCCCGGGCGATCGGGTGGGCTCGTGGCTGGGATTCCGGTGGACCGTGGGGGGCGCAACGTTGCGAGCGGTTGGCGTCTGGTAGAAAAAGGATGCTGTACGCAAAGTGCATCGGGCCAGGTAGGCTTCTCGCGACGGCCGGGGGAGAGGGCATGCCAACCTGCACGGGTGGCCAATGAGGGTGGGGGCGCCGCGGGCGGGCATCGGCGGGTGCAGCACCGGTTCAGCCACGACCGCGCGGTCCGCCGTGGCGGCTGCCCTCGCTGACCGGAGCCTGCCTGGGAGGCTCCCATGATCCGCCCATCCGACAACCCGCCTCATCGCATCCTCATCGTGGACGACAGCCCCACGTACCTGCACCAGGTCGCGGCGGCGATGCGCGACGAGGGCTACGTCGCGGTGCTCGCCCACTCGGGGGAGGAGGCGCTCGCGCGGCTCACGGCGGCGCGCGTCGACGGCATCCTGCTCGACATGGTGATGCCGGGGCTGTCGGGTCCGGCCACGTGCCTCCGCATCAAGGCGAACGCCGCGTGGCGGTCGATCCCGCTCCTCATGCTCACCGGCCGGGACGACCACAAGGCGATCCTCGACGCCCTCTCGGCCGGCGCCGACGACTTCGTCACGAAGACGGGCGAGCTCACCGTGCTCAAGGCGCGCCTGCGCGCGCAGCTGCGCCGCAAGCTCTACGAGGACGAGAACCGCAGGATGCGCGAGCTCCTCCTGCGCCGGGAGATGGAGGCGGCCGAGGCGCGCGCCGACCGGCGCCTCAAGCAGAGCGAGGAGCGGTTCCGCCTCATCGTCGAGGGCGTCCAGGACTACGCCATCTTCATGCTCGACCCCGCGGGCCGCATCGCCAGCTGGAACCCGGGCGCCGAGCGGATCAACGGCTACCGCGAAGACGAGATCCTCGGCCGTCATTGCTCGGTCCTCTTCCCGCCGGAGGACATCGAGCTCGGCAGGCCCGCCGCGGAGCTCGAGTGCACGGTGGAGACCGGCCGCTCGGTCCAGGAGGGCTACCGCGTCCGCAAGGACGGCACGCGCTACTGGGCGAACGAGGTGATCAGCGTCCTCTTCGACGAGGCCGGGCGCCTGCGCGGCTTCGCGAAGGTCACCCGCGACGTGACCGAGCGCCGCCGGGTCCACGAGGCGCAGCGCATCCTCGTCTCGGCCGGGCAGATCCTCGGCGAGTCGCTGGACTTCGAGGAGACGCTGCGGCGCGTGGTCCGCGTCGCGCTCCCTGATTTCGCCCAGATCTGCGTGCTCCTCCTGCAGGACGAGTCCGGCGCGCACGAGCGGCAGGTGACCGCCCACGCGGATCCCTCGATGGCGGCGGCGACCGAGCTCCTCGGCAAGCTCACGGCCGACTCCGCCGGGCGCGGCATCGGCAAGGTCCTGCGCACGGCGCAGCCGGAGCTCACCCCCCGGGTGACCGACTCGTTCGTCCGCGCGATCTCCTTCGATCAGGCGCACTACGAGGCGCTGCGCTCGCTCTCGCTCGCCTCGCACCTCACGGTCCCGCTGACCGCGCGCGGCCGGACGCTCGGCACGCTCTCGTTCGCCTCGACGCACCGGCGCTACGACGCCGTCGACCTCGATCTCGCGCAGGATCTCGCGCGGCGCGCGGCCCTGGCCGTCGACAACGCCCGGCTCTACCGCGAGGCGAAGCTCGCCGTGCGCGCGCGCGACGATTTTCTCACGATCGCGTCCCACGAGCTCCGCACGCCGCTCACGCCCATGCAGCTGCAGGTCGACGGCCTGCTGCGCGCCGGCAAGCGCGGCGATCTCACCGCCGAGCGCGCGACGCCGCGGCTCGAGATGATCAAGCGGCAGGTCGAGCGGCTCGCCCGGCTCATCACGAACCTGCTCGACATCTCGCGCATCTCCGCGGGCCGCCTGCAGATCGAGCTGGAGGACGTCGATCTGGCGGCCACGGTGAACGACGTGCTGGATCGGTTCCGCGACGAGCTCGCCGCCGCGGGCTGCCCGGTCGACCTGTCGGCCTCCGCCTCGATCGTCGGCCGGTGGGACCGCCTGCGCCTCGATCAGATCGTCACGAACCTCCTCTCGAACGCCATCAAGTACGGCGCCGGCAAGCCCATCGACGTCGCGGTCTGGGACCTCGGGGATCGCGCCCGCCTGGTGGTGCGGGATCGCGGCATCGGCATCGCGCCGGACCAGCAGGCCCGCATCTTCGAGCGCTTCGAGCGCGCCGTCTCCAGCGAGAACTACAGCGGCTTCGGCATGGGGCTGTGGATCGTGCGGCAGATCGCCGACGCGCTCGGGGCGACGATCGAGGTCGACAGCCGCCCGGGCGAGGGGGCGACGTTCACCGTCGACCTGCCGAAGGCGCTCGCCTGACGCGTCCGCGCCGGGCGCGCTACAGCGCCCGCCGCACCCGGCGGCGCTGCTCGATCATGTGCTGCGTGATCTGCTGCCTGCCCTCGGCGCGCTCGACAAGCGTCCACACGTTGTCGCCGCGCTCCCTGCCCGCGCAGTCGAGGAGCGCGTCGGCCGCCTGCTCGGCGGGGATGAGCCCGTCGGGCCGCCCCGGGAGCTCCACCACGGCGACGCGCGTGCAGAGCCCGCCCATCGTCGCGAGCATCCCGCGCACGACCTCGCGGAAGATCGCCTCGTCGAACGCGTCGCGCCGGCCGGCGCCGAACAGGACGAGCTTGTCGAAGGCCATGCGCGGCTTGCACGGGATCATCACGACCTCGCCGAGCTCGCAGGTGATCAGGCCCTGCCGCCTCAGCTCCGAGAGCCGGCCGCCGAGCCGCCAGTCGCAGAGGCCGGCCACGCCGTGGGCGGGCAGCGCGTCGCTGAAGGGGGCGCACGCGAGCACCTCGGAGTCGAGCTCGTCGAGGCTCTGCAGGTCGGGGGAGATGAACCGGAGCTCCACGCGGATCAGACGCTGATGGCGCCCTTGCGGAAGTCGCTCTTCGCGATCTTCACGTTGACGCACGCGGGCTTGCCGCACCGGAACGCCTCGTCCAGCGCGGGCCCGAGCTCCTCGATGCGCTCGACCCAGGCGCCGAAGCCGCCGAGCGCCTCCACCACGCGGTCGTACCGGGTGAAGTCGAGCGACGTCGCGGGCGCGCGGCCCTCGCCGTAGATCTCGACCTGCCCGCGCCGGATCTGCGTCCAGGCCGCGTCGTTCCCGATCACGCTCACGACGGGGATCCCCTGGCGCACCATCGCCTCGAACTCGAGCGCGTGGAACCCGAACGAGCCGTCGCCGTACACGAGCACCACGTTGGCCTCGGGGCGCGCGAGCTTGGCCGCCATCGCGTAGCCCGGTCCGACCCCGAGGGTCCCGAGCGGGCCTGGGTCCATCCAGAGCTGCGGCCACTCGAGCTTCAGCACGTTCGCGGCCGTGGCGACGAAGTCCCCGCCGTCGCCGATGACGATGTCGTCCTTGCCGAGCCGCTTGCCGATCTCCGCGCAGACGCGCAGCGGGTTCGGCGGATCGCCGTCGCTCGCGATCTCGGCCAGCATCTTCGCGCGCGACCGCTCCTCGGCCTCGCGCACGGCCGAGAGCCACGGCTCGGCCGACTTCTCGGTCACCTCCGCGAGCAGCTGCTCCAGCACGACGCCGCTGTCCCCGTCGATCCCGACGTCCACGCGGCGGTTCCTGCCGAGCTCGCTGCCGTCGAGATCGATCTGGACGACCTTCGCGGCCGGGCCGACCGCGCGGCCGTACTCGAGCCGGAAGTCGAAGGGGGTGCCGAGCACCACGCAGAGATCGGTCTGCGAGAGCGCGAAGCGGCGCGAGCGGCTCATCAGCCCCGGGTGGGCGTGGGGCAGCGCGCCGCGGGCCATGCCGTTCAGGTAGAAGGGCGCCTTCACGGCGTCGGCGAAGCGGCGCAGCGCGTCCCGCCGCGGCGACCAGCGGAGCTGGCTCCCGACGATGAACATGGGCCGCTCGGCTTCCCTCAGCAGGGTCGCGGCGCGCGCGACGGCGGCCGGGTCGCCGCCGGGCCGGGCCGGGGCCATGGGCGCGGTGGCCGGCGCCTCGTCGCCTGCGAAGCCCATCAGGAGGTCGAGCGGCATCTCGAGGAAGACCGGGCCTGGCACGTTCGCCTGGGCGACGCGGAAGGCCGAGTCGACGTACTCCTGGATGCGGTCGGTCGAGGGGACGGCGGCGCTCCACTTCGAGATGGGGCGCATCAGCTCGACGTGGTTCATGTCCTGCAGCGAGCCCATGTCGGCGAGGGCGCGCGGTCCGGCGCCGCCGATCACCACCATCGGGATCCCCGCGCGCTGCGCGTTGGCGACGGCCGTCACCACGTCCGTGACGCCCGGTCCCGCGGTGACCGCGCACACCCCTGGCCTCCCGGTGACCCGCGCGTACCCGTCCGCGGCGTGGCCTGCCGTCTGCTCGTGCCGCACGTCGACGACGCGGATGCCGTCGTCCAGGCACCCGTCATAGATCGCCTGGATGTGTCCGCCGCACAGGGTGAAGAGGTGGGTCACCCCGTGCCTCGCGAGCGCCTTCGAGACGAGCTTGCCGCCGTGCACCTGCGCCATGGGGCCGGCATATACCATGTGCGCCCCAGCGTCCTCCCGGCGAGCGGGCCGTTCTCGAGGCGCCGCGCGACCGCCGGCGCCGCGCGCCGGGCAAGCCGCCTCACCGGCCGGGGCGCTCGCCTTCCCGGGACGACCCAGGCGGCGTCCCGGGACCGACCCTGGCGGCCGCGCGTGCGGCGCCGCTGCGTTCGGAGCTCCACCCCGCGTCGGCGCCGGCGGGTCGCGCCCACCGCGGGGGTGCCCGCCTCTGAAACGGCACGAGCGGAGGTGAGGAGAAGGCTCGGTGTTCTTCCCAACCTCCCGATCTCCTTAGAGCGTGCTCCGGGGCCAGCGCACCCCCCTCTCGGCGCGCGCGCCGCCTCCCCGGCCCGTGAAACCACGCTGTCCGCGGACCGGGTCGTCCATGCCGCACCCGTGGAATACCCCGCTTGCAGCGGACAGCGCTGTAAAAATCCAGCAACGCTACAGGGTCGACTCCGCCCCTGCCTGCGAGATTGTCGTCCACCCGGCGCGACCGGCGCCATGGTGTCCGCTGCCCGGCGCTGTTCTCTCCGGGCGATGAAATGATATAGTTGGGGTCTTATTGCAGCTGCCAGCTCGACACCGCTATCTCTCTCGACCTCTCCCCGGTGCCCCTGCCCTGCAACCGCCGGCCTGGGGGGACGGCTCCGGACGTTTCGGACGGGGATCGCCCCACGGCTCGTCTCCGGCGCCCGCGCTCCCCGCAACCTGGTGGAAACATTCGCTCCCCGCAACATGGTGGAAACATTCGGGCGTGGGCCGAGCCCGCATGCGAGCATCTGTGAGCAAGTTAACCGGTTCATCCGCCGAGGGCTCAACGAGCGCATGGTGGTTGATGAGAAGGAGCATGTCCTCCTGGCCGCCCCGAGCGCGGCGCGCGGTCGTGAGCTCCGGACGCTCGACGAGGGCGGGCTGCCGCGGCAAGGAGGCGACCCGGGCACATGGCCGCGCTGGCGCGGCGCGCGCGCCGCATCACGATGACACGCGATCTCCTTTACGTATGCGCGCCAACCTCCTTGAGGTGCGGCAACCTCGGCGGGCTCGAGGCGCCGTCGCGCCACGACGACCGTTTCGCCGGGGTGATGGGTGTGATGGGTGAATGCAAGCCATCGTGTGCGACGCTCTCGCGGACGCTGGCTTCACAGCCTACGTCCCGAGCGGCGTCTGCTACGTGCACGCCGACTTCATCCGTCCGGGTGTGCCTGAGCCACCGGGATGGACTCCGTCCTCGGCACATCATTTCATCGACGCGCGATCGGCCAGGGCATCACGCGCTGAAGATGGGCCAACTTTCTCGGCGAATTTGCGCGCCGGGCGCGCGTGGGCAGCAGTGCGCTGGGTCCTTCCTTCTCGCAGCGTCCATTTCAAATATCCTGCTCTCACAGAACGTTATCCAATACACCAAACGGACGCGTGACTGCTTACATGAGCTGGCGACCTTGTTGTTTTCTATTTCGGGAAAGCTCTGTATCGGTTATGCGGGATAAGAGGACGCGCAATAGCGCTTCGCTGGAGTAGCATCTTCCTATGTCGGAGCCCCCTAGTAGCAGCAGTCAGTTGATCCGGATTCCCATCGTGCTGGCGCTCGACTGCAGCCCCGGTTTTCTGGCCCGTTGCCGCAGGGTTGCGGCGCGGGCTCGTTTCCTTGTCCGCTCCTGCGAGGCGGCGTCGGCGTGGGGGATGGCGGTCCGCCTCCGCCCGCAGGCGATCGTCCTGCCGAGCCACCTGCACGACCGCGCGCCGCGGACGTTCGAGCTGCTCGCGGAGGACGCGGGAGCGCGCCTTGTCGTCGTGGAGTCCGAGCAGCTGCCCGCGGGCGAGCTGGAGGGGCACATCACCCACGCGATCGGCGAGGCGACGCGCGCCCGAGGCGCGTAGCCGGACGGCAGCCGCCGCCGGTCTCGGCCGCCGAGGGCCTCAGTCCATGCGGACACCCGCGGTGAAGTGGAAGCCCCAGGTGTGGTCGAGCGGCGGGCCGAGCTCCTCGTCGAAGGGCAGCAGCAGCCCCGTTCGGACGAACGCGGTCTTGCGCTCCATCGCGAGGAACGGCTCGAGGGCGAGGACGTAGAGATTGCGCGCGACGGCGTGCCGGATGTCCACGTTGTCGAACGTGACCAGCGCCATGCCTTGCACGCGCACGCCGCCGCCGATCCCATGGCCGATCTGGAGCTCGGCGGCGTGCTGGATGGCGACCTCGTACTCGTCGTTGCGGCCGAGCGGGATGTAGAGCACCGGCTCGATCTGGGCGCGCGCGATCAGCGGGCCGACGTGGGCCTCGGCGCCGAGGCGCGCGTGGATCGGGAGGATGCTCGGGAAGTATTCGTGGAGGTCCCAGTAGGCCCGGCTCGCGCCGACCGGCTCGTAGCTGTCGTGGTCGTGGGTCTGGCCCGAGAGCGTCGCCAGCCCGACAGCGCCGCCCACCGTGAGCCAGAGCGTCCGGCCGACGCGGCCGACGTGGTGGGCACCGAGCATCACGTTGCCGAGCACGGCGTCGGTCCGCTCATCCATTGCGAGCCCGAAGGGGACCCGGACGTCGAGGAACGTGTGCTCGGCGAACGGCACGCGGGCAAAGAGGGCGATCGCGAGCCCGGAGACGTCGTTGTCGCCGCCGGTGAACGACGAGGTCTCCACGCCGATCGCCCCGCGCCGGCCGCGCGGGACGCTCCCCCCGCCAAGCGCGCCGTCGGGGTCCGGCGCGGGAGCGGGCGGCGGCCCCAGCGCGGAGTCCGAGAGGGACGCGGACCAGATCTCCGTGCTGCGCTGCGGAGTTACCGCGGGCTCGGCCGGCGCCCCGACGGGCGGCTCGGCGCCCGCAGGCGGCTCGGCGCCCGCAGGTGGCTCGGCGCCTGCAGGCGGCTCGGCGCCCGCAGGTGGCTCGGCGCCTGCAGGCGGCTCGGAGCCCGCGGGCGGCTCGGAGCCCGCGGGCAGCTCGGCAGCTCCCGGCAAGGGCGGTGATCCCTCCGGCCCAGGTGCGGCCGCTGCCGGCGCCGGGCGCGTCGCCGGGCGAGGCGTCACGGGCTGCGCGACGGTCGGCGCGGCCGCGAGGGTCGTCGCCGCCAGCCAGGAAAGCGAGGACAAGACCAGGATTCGACGTTGCATCGTGTCTCCTTGGAGCGCGCATCCTATCGTCTCGGAAGGCGCGCGCGGTCGGCTGCGACGAGCGCCGCGCGCACGAAGCGCGGCCGCGCCCGGGCAGCCCGCCGCGACGCCGAGCCCGGGCGATGCTCCGAGAACGAGGCGAGCGCCGCGCGCACGCCGCCGTGCAGCGGCGGCCCGAGACGCGGCCGGGCTCCTTCGCGCGACGCTACAGCAGCGCCGAGAGCGCCGCCGCGAGCCGCTCGTACTGCGGCCTGTCGTTGTAGATCTGCGCCGAGATCCGCAGGAACCGCCGCGGGGACGCGGGCCAGGCGAACACCGGCACCTCGATCCCCCACCGCTCGAGGAGCGCGTCCTGGAGCGGGTCGAGGCGCAGCGGCGACGACGGCGCGTCGGGGAGCGGCACCGTCGCGAGCGCGCCGATCATCGCGTCAGGGCTCGGCGGCGGGCAGCCGAGCGCCCCGCAGAGCAGGTCGCGCGCGGCGAGCGCCGTCGCCCGGTTGTGCGCCCGCAGCGCGGGCCAGCCGCCGGGCAGGAGCGCTCCCATCGCGCGGATCGCGTCCGCGATGCAGAGGGCCGCGCTCGGATCCCAGGTGCCCGTCCAGTCGAACTCGAGCAGGAAGCGCGACCGGTCAGCGCGCGGCGAGTTGGCGCCGTGGCTGATGCAGAGCGGGCGAACCGAGCCCTGCCTGTCCCGCCGCACGTGGAGGAACGCCGCGCCCTTCGGCGCGCAGATCCACTTGTGGCAGTTGCCTGTGTAATAGGCCGCCCCGAGGGCGCGGAGGTCGAGCGGCAGCATGCCGGGCGCGTGCGCCCCGTCCACGAGGACGTCCACGCCGCGGCCAGCGAGCTCGGCGCACAGCGCGGCGACCGGGAACACGAGCCCGGTCGGGCTCGTCACGTGGTCGACCAGGACGAGCCGCGTCCGCGACCCCACCCGCGCGAGCACCGCCTCGACCACCCGCTCGGGCGCCTCGATCGGGAACGGCACCGGCGCCACCACGACGCGCGCCCCGGCGCGGGCCGCGACGGCCTCGATCGCGTTGCGGCAGGCGTTGTACCCGTGGTCGGTGACGCAGAGCTCGTCGTCGGGACCGAGCGAGAGCGACCGCAGCACCGTGTTGACCCCGACGGTCGCGTTGGGCACGAACGCGAGGTCGTCCGGGTCGGCGCCGACGAACGAGGCGAGCTCCCCGCGGGCCGCGTCGAGCAGCGGCTCGAGCTCGCGGAGGAAGAAGCGGACCGGCTCGCGCTCGAGCTGGTCGCGGTAGCGCTGCTGCGCCTCGAGCACCGCGCGCGGGCAGGCGCCGAACGAGCCATGGTTCAGGAAGGTGACGGCCGGGTCGAGCGGCCAGAGCTCACGCACGGCGCCGGCGCGCGACTCCGGGAAGGCGTTGGGGTTCATGGGGGGTCGAGTGCCCAGGGAGGTGAGATGTCGGACGGCCCGGGGCAATGTCGCGCGCGACCGCTCCCCTGTCGAGGGCCCACGCGAGGTGGATCAACATGGATCTATGGTGTACAGATCAATCAATGTTGATTGGTTGATCCACTGCGATCGGTTGACGGGATGCGCGCAGAGCTCGGTCAACCCATCCATGATGGACACCTCGACGGTCCATCATGGATGAGAGGGCGCGGGCGGCGCTTCGATCGCCGCTCAGCGGCCCGCCCAGACCGGAGAGGCGCTGTTCATCTGGAGGGCATCCATGCGCCGCGCCGCCGGCGGGGCCGCCGCGGCCGCGCGGGCGGTCTTTCGCGCGCTCGCCACCGCCGAGGCCGCGTCGGCGACGCGCGCCTTCTCCTTGGCCGACTGCGCGCGCGCCGCCTGCTGCCGGAGCCGATCCTCCGCCGCGGCGAGCTTCGCCTCGGCCGCGCCGAAATCGCCCGAGCTCACGTCCTGGGCCGCGTCGAGCTGCATCATGCCCGTCTCGATCACCGCGGCGAGGGTCTGGGTCCTCTCGTTCTCGTGCGCGGCGACCAGGGCCGCGTCGCTCGTCACGTCGTAGCGGGCCACCACCTCGTGCACGCGCGGGACGTTGCCGTTCTCGGGGTCGCGGAAGTGGAGCCGCACGCTCGCGAGCGGGTGGGAGCCGGCGGCCGGCGCGGTGACCCGCACCCGCACGAGCATCTCGCGGTGCTGCCCGCCGAACATCGTGCCAAGGAGCACCCGGATCGTGTCGCCGGACCGGTCGGTGCGCTCGCTCGGGACGCCGATCAGCTCCACGCCGGGCGCCGGGACGATCTCGACGAAGGCGCCCGTCGCCGCGGTCGTCTGGAGCAGGGCGAGCTCGCGCTCGAGGACGGAGGACATCTGACGCGCCTCGGTGAGGTGGTACAGCCGGCCGCTGGAGCCGATGGCGAGCGCGTTGAGCGTGCGCTCGTCGTAGTCGGCGCCCACCCCGATCGACGTGATCTGCACCCCGTGGGCGGCGCCGCGCTGGGCGAGCGCGCCGAGGATCTCAGGGGACGAGGGCCCGATGTTCGCCTGGCCGTCCGAGATGAGCACCACGCGCCGGACGGCGTGCGTCGACGGCGCCGCGGCCGCGTGCCGCTCCGCGAGCCGGAGGCCCTCGAAGAGGTTGGTGCTGCCCTCGGAGCCGAGCGCGGCGATGGCGCGCGCCACCGCGGGGCGCGTGGCGGGGCCGAGCACGGAGGGCGCCACGCGCTCCTGCGCGGCGTCGGCGAACGACGCGAGCGAGACCACATCGCCGTCGGGCAGCCGGTCGACGAACGCCTGCGCCGCGGCGCGGGCGTGGTCCATCTTCGCGCCCTGCATCGAGCCGGAGGCGTCGACGAGCAGCGCGACCGCGGCCGGCGCGCGCGCCCCGCGGCGGGCCGCCGGGACGTCGACCCACACCCCGAGCTGCGTCTCGCGCGTCCCCGGCAGCACGAAGTCGCTCGCGCCCGCGGCGCCGATCCAGACGCCCCGGCGCGCCTCGCCGGCCGCCTCCGACCGGGACGCCGGCGCCTCGACCGCCGCGGGCTCGGCCGCCACCGCCGCGGTGGGCCCGGCAGCCCCCGGCGCCGCGGCGGCTGCCGGCGCGCCCTCCAGCCGCGCCTCCATGCCCGGCGCGACCCCCGCGGCCGCGGCGCTCGTCCCCGGAGGCGCCGCCGCGCCGGCCGCGCAGCCCAGAGCCGCAAATCCCATCAGCAATCCCGCGAGCATCGTCCGCATCGAGAAGCTCCTTCCGCCGCAAGCCAAGGCGCCGCCCGCGGGGACTCGCGTCCTCCGCCGCGATCTCCTCGACCCCCGCAGCGCGCGACTTCTACGGACCTGGCCGAAAAAAGATCTCAGGGAGAGCTCGCCCCGGCGCCGTCGCCGCCGGCCCTCGCCCGGCCGCGAGGTCCGCTGCCCGGCCTCCGGAGCCCCCTCCGAGCACACCTCATGGGTCGTCCCTGCCTGACTCCAGGGCACATCTCGAGATCTCACGAGCGCCGCGACTTCCAATGTCCCTCCGCCGGTGGTCCGGGTCTTGCCCATTCACGATCATGATCATGGATGGGCGCTCGCCGGAGCGCGGCGCCCGGGCACGATGCGCCGCGCCGAGCGGCGATGCAGGAGGAGGTCGATCCGATGAAACTCGCACGTAGCAAGTCTCCAGCTTTTCTCGCCGCGTTCGCGGCGATCTTCCTGGCTGTCGCGAGCCTCTTTGCTTTACCGGACTACACGCTGACGGGGAGCGGCGTCCGCGCGAGGACTGTTGGCACGGCCAGCATCGAGGTCTACCGGATCAGCCACTACATGGATGAGCTCCCTGCCGCGAGGTCCACGCAGGCCGTCATCGACATGGATACGGGGAAGAAGCTCGTCTGGACGATGCTGCGCGACGTCGACCGCGAGAGCACCGTCAAGGCGTTGACGGACGCCTATGCGTTGAACGGATATGCCGATCAGGCGAAGATCGCGAGGTTCGTCTCGGCGTTCGAGGGCGACCTCAAGACGGGAGCGGAGGTCACCATCGAGTACGACGCGCGCGCGAAGACGACGACCGTCAAGGTCGCCGGCGGCGGGACCGCGACGGTGGGCGGCATCGATTTCATGAAGGCCACCTGGCGGATCTGGTTTGGCAAGATCGACCAGCCGAGGCTGAGCGAGGAGCTCATCGCCAAGCTCCGTTGAGGCCGGAGGCCTCGTCAGTCGGACGGCTTGTCGCGCACCACGAGCACCGATCGGCTCGTGTGGTTCACGACCTTCGCCGCCGTCGTCCCGAGCACCTTGTCGATGCCCGAGTAGCCGTGCGACCCGATCACGATGAGGTCCGCGTTCTCCTCGTCGGCCGTGCGGCAGATGACCTCCCAGGCGACGCCGACGTGGACCACGATCTTCGCGAGGAGCTCGGGCGGCACGTCGCGCGCGAGCTGCGCGAGCTCCGCCCGGTCGCCCCGCTCCAGGATCTCGGGGACGCGCGTCGGCGACTCGTTCAGCGCCTCGGCAGGCAGGCTGTGGTGCAGCCCGATGCCGCGGACGAGCACGAGCTTGCCGCCGAGCTTCTGCGCGAGATCGACGCCCTCGGCGAGGATGAGCGGCGCCCTGGGAGAGCTGTCCAGTGCGACGAGGAGGGTCCGGGGGTGCTTGAGGCTCATGGCGTCCGCCTTTCGTGCGGTAGCGTTCCCGGATCTCTTTAGCCGACTCCGCGCCGGGCGCGCAGTCCCGCGCAGGCGGCGCCCGCGCCGGCGCGCCACCCGGCCGGCCGCCCGCGCGCAGCGCGCCGCCCGAGCGTCCGGCGCGGATCAGGCGCGGATCGTCACGCCGTGGCCGCGGTCGTCCGTGAGGATCTCGAACGCCGCGCGCCGCGCCGTCGTCAGGGTCTCGCTCCCGACCTCGCGGCCCAGGCTCTTCCGCCGCAGGGTGACGCTGCAGGCCCCGATCTTCGTGTTCAGACAGTGCTTCACGCCGCCGGGGGGGTTCCTGTAGGCGAGGCCCACGACGTCGCCGGCGCGCGCGGTGATCTGCCCCTCGACGCTCAGCCGATCGGTCTCGGTCCGGAAGCGCCAGGTGAAGTAGTCGAACGAGGCCTCGGCGCGGACCGCCTGGACCAGCGAGCTCAGCGCGATCTCCTCCCCCCCGTGCCGCAAGACCAGCGGCGTCATGCTCGGCGTCCAGAACGGGCCGACCTTGAGCCGGGCCGTGGCGACCTCGAGAAAGCTGTCCGGGTGGCTGTCAAACCCGGCGACCTGCCCCCAGGCGTAGAGGTCCGTGTGCTTCGTCCCCCAGTTGTGGTTCTGGCTGCCCACCCACCCCGAGATGTCCACGTCGCGCCCGGAGGCCCGGAGGACGCCGCTGTAGACGGCCAGCGGCGCCCCGACCAGCGCCTTCGCCTTCGGCAGCGGGGCGTCGTAGAGGGCCGCCGGGAGCAGCAGGAGCGGCTCCCCGCCGCCCTCGTACGCGAGGTCCCAGGAGATGGCGTCCTCCCCCTCGCCCGCCGCGCCGGCGAGCCTGCCGGGGCGCAGCCGGGCGCCGTCGATGTCGACCGACAGGGCGTCGCGGGCGAACGAGCAACGCCCGGCGAAGGGGACCTCGCGCTTGGCGACCGCGTGGCGCCCCGACTCGCCGTCGAAGTAGATGGCCCAGAGCTCGCCCTCTGCGGCCTCGGGCCGCCCGGCCGGGCTGAAGAGCGTGTACCGGATCCAGAAGGCGAGCGGCCGCGTCGGATGGTTCGCGCGCTGGAAGAAGCTCTCGTAGAAGCCCTCCCGCTGCCCCGGCCGGTAGCGCGCGTGGTTCGCTCGCTCCCGCACCGCGCCCGCCTTCGCGCCCGCCACCTACTGCCCCCGCTTCTGCCCGCCGCTGAGGAGATCGGCGATCACGCGCTCCAGGTCGTCGAGCGAGATCGGCTTCGCGATCTTCGCGTTGTCCACCCGCTCCACGAACTCGCGCGCGCTCGACGTGAACGCACCGCCCGACATGAAGGCCATCTTCGGCTGGAGCTGCGGGAACCGCTCGCCGATCTCGTCGTAGAGGGCCATCCCGCTCATCTGCGGCATCAGGAGATCGCAGACGATCGCGTCGATCCGGCCGCCGCGGTCCCGCAGGAGGTCGAGCGCCTCGTGGCCGCTCTTCGCCACGAGCACCTCGTGCCGCTCCTCGAACGCGCGCGCGAACGCGTTGAGGAGCATCGGCTCGTCGTCGACGAACAGGATCGTCCCGCGCGACGAGGCGCGCGGCGGCTCCGGCGGCGGGCGCAGCGCGGGCAGATCCGCGGGGTTGAGGCCGGTCAGGCGGATCGTGAAGATGGTGCCGATGCCGGGCTGGCTCGACACCGTCATCGTGCCCTGCTGCTCCTCGACGATGTTGCGCGACACCCAGAGCCCGATGCCCGGGCGGGCGCTCTCCTCCTTCGTCGTGAAGAACGGGTCGAAGATCCGCTCGACGACCTCGGGGGTCATGCCGCGCGCGTTGTCCTCCACCTCGACGTGGTGGACCCCGTCGTCGAAGCGCGCCGTCACCCGCACCATGTTCTCGTCGCGCGGGCGGTTCGGCATCGCCTGCGCCGCGTTGATGAACAGGTTCACGAACACCTGCGAGAGCTTGCCCGGGTAGCCGACCAGCGGGGGCATCTCGCCGTAGTGGCGCTCGATGCGGCAGAGCTGGCTGAGCTGCGGCCCCGTCATGCGCAGCGCGAGCTCGATCACGTCGACGAGATCGACCCGCTCGGGCTTGCGCTCGCTGCTGCTCGAGAAGAGGTTGAGGTCCGTCACGATGTCGCGCATCCGCTCGACGCCGGCGAGCGCCTCGTGGCAGGACCTGTCGATGAGATCGATGGCGCGGAGCAGGTCCTCGTAGGAGCCCGACGCGACGGGGCGCGCCGCCGAGACGAGCTTGTGCGCCCCGCTCCGGATCTGCTCCAGGTTCGCCATCACCCACGCCATGGGGTTGTTGAGCTCGTGCGCGACGCTCGCCGCGACCTGGCCGATCGAGGCGAGCTTCTCGCTGTGGAGGATCTGCGCGCGGCGCGCGACCTCCTCGGTGACGTCGCGCATGAGCGCGAGCGAGGCGTCCTCGCCGTAGAGCCGCGTGATCCGGACCGTCATCACCTTGGTCAGGCCGGCGCGCGTCGCGCAGCGGATGGTGGCCTCCCGGGGCGCCTCGGACCGGGACGCGGACATCACGAGGGCGCGCAGCGCCGGCACGTCCGCCGCGACCGCGAGCGCGGTGATCGGCCGGCCGATCCACGCCTGCCGCGAGTGCCCGAAGAGCACCTCGAACCGCACGTTCAGCCGCGTCAGCATCCCCTCCTGATCGATCGTCGCGAGGACGTCGGACGAGAGCTCGACGATCTCGCGGTGGCGCTCCTCGGAGGCGAACAGCGAGCGCTGGGCGTACGCCTCGGCGAAGCGGTGCTCGAACTGGAGCAGCAGCGCGTCCACGGCGCGGAGCACGTCGATGGAGGACGTGCCGTCCGCGTCGCCGTCGTCGTGCGTCGTGTCGAGGACGCCCGCGACGGCGGTGCGGAACTCGGATGCGGCGATCAGCGGACCGCTGATGGAGTACCCGGTCGCGTAGCGCTGCTCGACGAGGTGCGTGATGAACTCGTCGAGCAGCGTCTCGCTGCCGTCCTCGAGGATCCTCGTGAAGGCGGCGAGCCAGGAGCGCACGTTCTCCGTCACCTCGCCCACCGGCCGGTCGGTGTACCGGCCGCGCTCCGGCGGCAGCGCCAGCACGTTCTCGATCCAGTCGTCGATCAGCTCGTCCTTGTGCCGCTTGCAGAGCTCGAGCAGCCGCCGGCGCGCGAGCGCCATGGACGTCTCCGCGTGGCTCGGCGGCGCGTGGACCTGCGAGCGGCGCTCGCCCTCGCCCCTCGACTCCGGGACCTGCGAGCGGCGCTCGCCCCTCGACTCCGGGACCTGCGAGCGGCGCTCGCCCCTCGACTCCGGGACCTGCGAGCGGCGCTCGCCCCTCGACTCCGGGACCTGCGAGCGGCGCTCGCCCTCGCCCCCGTCGCGCGCGCCCCTCGACTCCGCGAGCTCGCGCTTGGCCTCCTCGTCCGCTGCCATCGCTGCTACCTGCCGCGGAGGACCTCGCAGCCCATGAACGCCCGGAGCGGCTCCGGCACGACCACCGTCCCGTCCGCCTGCTGGTACTGCTCGAGGATCGCGATCACCGTCCGCCCCACGGCGAGCGCCGACCCGTTCATCGTGTGGACCAGCCGCGGCTTCGCCTTCGGCTCCGGCCGGTAGCGGATCTGGGCGCGGCGCGCCTGGAAGTCGCCGAAGGTCGAGCAGCTCGAGATCTCGCGGTAGCCCCCCTGGCCGGGCAGCCACACCTCCAGGTCGTACGTCTTCTGCGCGCCGAAGCCGAGATCGCCGGCGCAGAGCGCGGAGACGCGGTAGTGGAGGCCGAGGCGCTTCAGCACCTCCTCGGCGTGCGAGGTGAGCAGCTCGTGCTGGCGGGGCGAGTCCTCCGGCGTCGAGAACCGCACGAGCTCGACCTTGTCGAACTGGTGCTGCCGGATGAGCCCCCGCACGTCGCGCCCGTGGCTGCCCGCCTCGCTGCGGAAGCACGGCGTGTACGCCGTGTAGGCGATCGGCAGCGACGCGCCGTCGAGGATCTCGTCCGCGTGGAGGTTCGTGAGCGGGACCTCCGCCGTCGGGATGAGGTAGAGGTCGTATGCCCGCTCCGGGTCGCTCTTCTGCGTCTTGAACAGGTCCTCGGCGAACTTGGGCAGCTGGCCCGTGCCGAACAGGGCCGAGTCCTTGACGAGGAAGGGCGGCAGCACCTCGAGGTAGCCCTGCTCGCGCGTGTGCAGGTCGAGCATGAACGAGATGAGCGCCCGCTCGAGGCGGGCGGCCGCGCCCATCAGCACCGTGAACCGCGCGCCCGAGAGCTTCGCCGCGCGCTCGAAGTCGAGGATGCCGAGGGCCGTGCCGATGTCCCAGTGGGACTTCGGCGCGAACGAGAAGCTCGGCTTCTCGCCCCACGTCCTGACGACCACGTTGTCCTGGTCTCCGGCGCCGTCGGGCACCGACGGATCCGGCAGGTTGGGGACGCTGGAGAGCAGCTCGGTCATCCCCTTCTCGAGCTCGGAGACGACCTGCTCGGCCTCCTTGATCCTGGCGGACAGGCCCTTCAGCTCGTCGCGCTTCTGCGCGAACTCCGGCGACTTCTTGTCGAGGCGCGCCATCGCGTCGTTCGCCGCGTTGCGCTCCGCCTGCCACCGCTCGAGCTCCTGGACCTTCGACCGGCGCGTGCTGACCGTGGAGGCGAAGTCGTCTCCGAGGGTGGCGGCGGCGGCGGGCGAGCGACGAGCAAGCGCCGCGCGCACCTCACCGAGGTGATCTGCGACGTAGCGGGGATCGAGCATGCCCCAGGGTCTAGCCGAAGCCTGCACGCGCGTCAGCAGCCGCGAGGCGCCGCTCCGCATTCGGGAGGGGTCCGCTCCCCGCCGGAGCGGGTGGGTGGGGAGCGGCGCGGTGAGGAGGCGCTAGGCCGTGGCGCCCAGGCTGCGCAGCACGAACTGGAGGATGCCGCCGTGCTGATAGTAGTCGACCTCGTTCGGCGTATCGATGCGCGCGGTGACGGTGAACGTCGTCGTCTTCCCGCCTTCCCCGGTCGCGACGACGCTCAGCTTCTTGCCCGGCGTGAGGTTGTCCGAGATGCCGTCGATCTTGAACACCTCGCGCCCGGTGAGCCCGAGCGTTCCGGCGTCCTCGCCCGGCGCGAACTCGAGCGGGAGCACGCCCATACCGACCAGGTTCGACCGGTGGATGCGCTCGAAGCTCTTCGCGATGACCCCGCGCACGCCGAGCAGCTTCGTCCCCTTGGCCGCCCAGTCGCGCGACGACCCGGTGCCGTACTCGGCGCCGGCGATCACGAGCAGCGGCACCTTCTCCGCCTTGTACCGCATGGCCGCGTCGTAGATCGTCGTCTTCTCGCCGTCGGGCAGGTGCATGGTGATGCCGCCCTCCTCACCCGGGCGCAGCAGGTTCTTGAGGCGGATGTTCGCGAACGTGCCGCGCATCATCACCTCGTGGTTGCCGCGGCGGGCGCCGTACGAGTTGAAGTCGGCGGGCGCGACGCCGTGCTCGCCCAGGTACTTCGCGGCGGGGCTGTTCTTGGCGATGTTGCCGGCCGGCGAGATGTGGTCGGTCGTCACCGAGTCCCCGAGCAGCGCGAGCACGCGCGCGCCCTGGATGTCGTGGAGCGGCTCCGGATCCTTCGACAGCCCCTCGAAGAACGGCGGCCTGCGCACGTACGTCGAGGCCTCGTCCCACACGAACGTCTGGCCGCTCGGGATCGAGAGCGTCTGCCACTCCTCGTCGCCGGCGAACACGTTCTCGTACTGCGTCTGGAACTGCTCGGGCCGCACCGCCGTGCGGATGGCCTCGTTGACCTCGGACGAGCTCGGCCAGATGTCCTTGAGGTACACCGGATCGCCGTTGCGATCGGTGCCGACCGGCTCCTTGAAGAGGTCGGCGTCGACGTCGCCGCGCAGCGCGTAGGCGACGACGAGCGGCGGCGAGGCGAGGAAGTTCATCCGCACGTGCTGGTTGATGCGGCCCTCGAAGTTGCGGTTGCCGGAGAGGACGCTCGCCACGACGAGATCGTTGTTGCGGACCGTGTCGCCGATCACGTCCGGCAGCGGCCCGGAGTTGCCGATGCACGTCGTGCAGCCGTAGCCGACCAGGTGGAAGCCGAGCGCCTCGAGGTACGGCAGGAGCCCCGCCTGGCGCAGGTAGTCGGTGACGACCTTCGACCCGGGGGCGAGCGAGGTCTTCACCCACGGCTTCACCGTGAGCCCGCGCTCGACGGCCTTCTTCGCGAGGAGGCCCGCGCCGAGCATGACCGCCGGGTTCGAGGTGTTGGTGCACGACGTGATCGCGGCGATCACGACCGAGCCGTGGCGCAGCGTGTAGCGCGCGTCGCCCTCGGTGATCTCCGCCGGGCGCATGAGCTTCTCGAGCGCGGGCGCGCGCGCGGCCGAGGCGCCGGTCTCCTCCTCGAGGAACGCCTTCACGGCGGTCGCGTCGGCGGCGGCGAACTCCTTCTCGAGCATGCCCTGGAGCGAGGCGCGGAAGGCGCGCTTCGCGTCGCGGAGCGGGACGCGGTCCTGCGGGCGCTTCGGGCCGGCGAGCGACGGCTCGACCTCGCCGAGGTCGAGCGAGAGCGTGTCGCTGAAGACCGGGTCCGGAGTGCTGTCCGTGCGGAACAGGCCCTGCGCCTTGTAGTAGGCCTCGACGAGCGCGACGAGCGGGGCGGGCCGGCCGGTGAAGCGCAGGTAGGCGATCGTCTCGTCGTCGACGGGGAAGAAGCCGATGGTGGCGCCGTACTCGGGCGCCATGTTGGCGATCGTGGCGCGGTCGGGGAGCGAGAGCGCGCTCAGGCCGGGGCCGTAGAACTCGACGAATTTCCCGACGACCTTCCGCTGCCGCAGCATCTGCGTCACCGTGAGGACGAGATCGGTCGCGGTGGCGCCCTCGGGCAGGCTGCCGTGGAGCTTGAAGCCCACGACCTCGGGGATGAGCATCGAGAGCGGCTGGCCGAGCATCGCCGCCTCGGCCTCGATGCCGCCGACGCCCCAGCCGACGACGCCGAGCCCGTTGATCATCGTGGTGTGCGAATCGGTGCCGACGAGCGTATCCGGGTAGGCCAGCGTGCCCTGCCGCATGACGGCGCCCGCGAGGTACTCCAGGTTGATCTGGTGGCAGATGCCCTGGTCGGGCGGCACCACGCGGAAGTTCGTGAACGCCTGCGCCCCCCAGCGGAGGAAGGCGTACCGCTCCTCGTTGCGCTCGAACTCGAGCGCCGCGTTGACCTTCAGGGCCGTCGTCGACGCAAACTTGTCGACCTGGACCGAGTGGTCGATCACGAGGTCGACGGGCTGGAGCGGGTTGATCTTGAGCGAGTCGCCGCCGAGCTTCGCGAGCGCCTCGCGCATGGCCGCGAGGTCGACCACGGCGGGGACGCCGGTGAAGTCCTGGAGCAGCACGCGCGCGGGGTGGAAGGCGATCTCCTGCGAGGGGCGGGCCTTCGGGTCCCAGTTGAGGACGGCCTCCACGTGCTCCTTGCGCACGACGCGCCCGTCCTCGTGGCGGAGGAGGTTCTCCAGGAGAATGCGGAGCGAGAAGGGGAGCTTATCGAGCGAAGCGCCGCCTTGCGCCAGCGAGGTGAGCTTGTAGTAGGTGTATGTATCGGCTTGAACCGTCAGCGTGCTCTTCGTGCCAAAGCTGTCGACCATGCGGCATCCTCCAACGTCCGAGGCGCCCTTGTAGGCGCGCCGAAGGCGCTAATCTAGTGTTATGTGCGCGCGTTTCACCCTCGCCGTTCCGGACTTTGCGTCCCTCCTGGCGATGCTGGAGGCGGCCCTCGGTGCAGGCGCCGCGGGCGGCGGCCCCGCTCGGGCGATCGTCGCCGACCCGAAGGCGGCCGCGCTCTACCGGCCCCGGTACAACATCGCTCCCTCGACCGTCCACCCCGTGCTGCGCGCGCAGGGCGGCCAGCGAGAGCTCGTGCCGGCGACCTGGGGCTTCGCGGGGCGCTTCGCCAGGGGCGGCGCGGCGCCTTCGCTCCTCGCCAACGCGCGGGCCGAGAGCGCGCGAACGAAGCCGACGTTCCGCGGGGCGTTCGCGGCGCACCGCTGCGTGGTGCCGGCGGACGGCTTTTACGAGTGGACCGGGCCGAAGGGTGCGCGCCGGCCGACGTGGTTCCACCCGGCGGGGGGCGGGCTGCTCCGCCTGGCCGGGCTGTACCAGCCGGCGAAGGACCCCGACACGGGGGAGCTCGACCTCCGCTTCACGATCCTGACCACCGAGGCGAGCGCCGACGTGGCGCCGGTCCACGACCGCATGCCGGTCCTCCTCGAGCCCGGGGACGTCGATCTCTGGCTCGGCGGCGACGGCGCGGACGCTGAGCGGGCCGAGGCGTTGCTCCGGCCGGCGCCTCGCGGCTCCCTCGCGGCGCGCGCCGTCTCGCCGCGGGTCAACTCGGTCGGCCACGACGACCCTGCCCTGCTGCAGGAGGTCGCGGCGGAGGCTGCTGCCCCGAAGGCCAGCCCCTCGAAGGCCGCTGCCCCGAAGGCCGGCGGCACGCTTCCGCTCTTCGACCTGGATGGCGGCGCGGGGCCCGCCGTCCCCCCCGGACGGACCTCGCGCCGCTGACGTTCCCCGGCGTTCGCCGGTGTACCGCGATCTCAGCGCGCGGAGGCGCTGCTCGTGCGACCGCCCTTGCGGCCCGTGCGGCTCGTCTTCGCGGGCCGGCTCGCCTTGCGCGTGGGCGCGGCTCGCCCGGTCTTCGCCGGCGCCGCGTCCGCCGCCTTCTTCCGTCCGGTCGCGGCCGCGGCGCCGCGACGGCCCTTCTGGGCGCCCCGCGCCGGCTCGGCGCGCTGCGTCGATGCGCGCTTCGCGGGCGGACGCTTGGCCGCCGCCTTGCGCGCCGCCGGCTTCGCCGCCCGCGTGCGGCGGCCGGTGGCGGCGGGCATGCTCTTCGCGACGAGCTTGCTCAGGAGCGTCTCGACGTTGCCCTCGCGCACCTGGTCGAAGCGCGCCTCCAGGCGAGCGCCGAGCTCCTCGAGGCGCTCGGCGCCCATGGCGCTCTCGACCTGGGGGAAGAGCTCCTTCTCCTCCTCCTCGACGTGGTGCTGCACGAGCTCCTTGAGCACACTCAGCCTGGCGTGAAAGGTTTCGTCACCTGGCTTGGTGCTGAGCAATTTCTGCAACATGATCTCGACGAGGGAGTGCTCCTCGTACGAGGTCGGGATCAGGGGGGAGGAGCCGAGCGCCTCCCGGGTCTGGGGGTAGAAGAGCTCCTCCTCGATGGCCGCGTGGCCGACGAGGCTCGCCACGAGCTCGTCGCGGAGCGCGCTGATCTCGTTGCTGTCAGCCTGCGCGATGCGCTCGAAGAGCTCGTCGACTTCCTGGTGCTGCTCCTTCAATAGGTCGGTCGCCTTCATGCGGGGACTCCTCTCACGGAAAGATGAAGCGCCTTCGAGGCGCTTTGCCTGTGCGGTCTGCGGCGTTTGCGCGAAGCATGCCAGGCGCCCGGCGCGCGCGGAGCGAGCGCATCACGCGCACGCTGACGCGCGTGCGGCGGGCGCGTGACGCGCACGCGCGGGCGCGGGCGTACGTCGATCTCGACCCCGCGCGCGGGCGCCGCCGGGAGCGCGGAGCGGGGCATGCTGCCTCGCAGCGGGGCATCATGACGTCGCGGAGCGCGATCGCGCGCGGCCTGCGCGATGTCGCGGACGCCCGCGCCCGGCGCCGGCGCGCCGCCCGGGCGCCGTCAGCGGGCTGTCGTCTGCGCGCGGGCGCGGCGTCGCGCGGGCCTCATTGTGCGCCCCATACGTTGAGCACGGCCGCCGTCTCCGCGTCGATCGTGGCCGGCTCCCTTTGCGCCGCCGGCGCGCGCAGGGACAGGTCGAACGTCACGGTGCGTCTGAAGAGCGACACGGTGGCGAGCGGCATCACCTCGCGGCGGTTGAAGGCGCAGGTTGGGTCCACGTCGAGGTCGCAGAGAAAGGGGGGAACACCGAGCCGCCCCGAAAGCACGAGGTTACCCCAGCGCGTGGAGTAACGATCGCCGAGGGCGGCGATCTGGGGGTCGCGCTCGACGCCCTCGAGGCCCGAGGCGACGGCCGCCAGATCCTTCCCGAGCGGTTTGCGGGCGAACGAGAGGCCGAGGGAGGCGACCGCGGTGCGCGCGATGTCGATGATCTCGGTCGGGGCAGAGACGCGCTGGCCGGCGTAAAGGTCGCCGGGAAAGTGGACATAAAGCGGGAGCGCCAGGACCGGCTCCTGGAGGTCGAGGCTCTCGGCGTAGAGCGCGGTGTCGGAGCGCCCGCTGGCCAGGTCGCCGGTGACGATGAAGAGGGTCTCGTCCCACAGGCCGGCGGTCTTGAGGGTCCCGATGAGGTTGCCGAGGGCGCGGTCCTGGCCGGCGAGCGCGATGGAAAAGAGGTCGCGGATCCGGTCCCGATCGTCGGGGCTGAGGACGTCGCGGCGCCGGTTGCGCAGCCTGGCCAGCACCTGGGCGGCGCGGCGCGGCTCGATCGGGCCGGCGTAGTCGGCGGGCTTGAGGGCGTTCAGCTCCTTCGGGCCGACTTCCCAGGGCGGGTGGCCTCCGCGCGCGTGGACGAACGCGAGCAGGCGGTTCCCGGCGTCCTGGCGGACGGTCTCGCTGATCCAGGCGGCGGCGGCGTCGATCGGGGTGGTGGCCGGCTCGCCGCTGGTCGGGGGGTGCTCGAGGACGCGGGACCAGCCGGGTCCGAAGCCGAACGCCCGGAAGGTGGTGGGGACACCGGTGAAGAAGCCGGTCCGGATGCTGCTGTCGCTCGCGATGGCGCCGAGGGTGGTCATGCGGGCGGGGAGGCGGGCCCCTGTATCGGTGACGGTATGGGCTGGCGGCGGCAGTCCGGTGAGCAGCGACGCGACCACGGCGGACACGACGGTGCTCGGGCCCCGGTGGTGATCGAAGGTCGTCGCCGACGTGGCGAGCTCGGACAGCGTCGCGAGGTGCGGCTCCGGGCGACCGCTCCAGGGGGGCAGATCGGGCCGCTCGACCCCGTTCAGGGCGACGATCACGACGGCGCGCGCTGCGGGCACGGACGGCGGGGGCTCCGGCGATCCGGCGAGGACGGGGTCGCCGAAGAGGATGCGTCCGCCGCGGGCCGCGGCGGTGGCGCGGAGCTCGAGGGAGATGAGGGAGCCCGCGAAGGGCGCGAGCGGCAGCTCGATGTCGGTCCAGGTCGCCTTGTCGCCGCCCTCGACGTGGACCCGATGGATCACGAGGGGCTCCTGGCCGTCGCGCAGGACGCGGATCTCGGCGTCGCCTTCCGCGGAGCCCTGCGCGCCGACGGCCGTGCGGAGGCGGGTCACCCTGGAGGGGCGGAAGGCGCAGCGGACGGCGCCCGGGGCGCGCAGCGCGATGGACCGGTGCGGGACGCCCGAAAGCGCCGCGGCGGGCGCGACGACGTCGCGCAGGGTCGGGGGGCCGTAGGTGGTCGGGTCCTCGTCGGGGATGCCCACGCGGACCCAGTCGACGTCGGCAAACGCCTCCCCTGCGCGGAGCCGGCCGGAGAACCGGATCGTGAGGGTGTGCAGGCCGGGATCGGCGGGGAGCGTGGTGGTCGGGGTCGAGGCGATCCGGATCTGGTCGCGCTGGAAGCGGAGGGTCCCGAGCAGCTGGTCGTCGAGGGAGATGGTGGCGTACCGGGAGGCGAGGCCGACCGCGCGGGCGGACACGAAGATGGGGCTCGCGGACGGCAGGACGAACGTGAGCTTGATCTGTCGGTCCGAGATGCGCGCCCAGGTGGATCCAGCGTGCTCGACCGCGTGGATGCCGGTGGGCACGGTCCCCTGCCAGGCGAAGCGGCCGAGGAGGGCGCCGGCGCCTGTATCGAACAGGAGCCCTCGGTGCTCGATGTCGCAGTTGGGCAGCTCGTCGACGAGGTGCACGAGGTCGCGGGCCGGGGGCAGCTGCGGCGCTGCGGGGCTCGCCGGCGCCGCGGCGGCGCCGGCCGGAAGATCGCGGGTCGACGTCTCGCACCCGGTGCAGCCGGAGAGGAGCGCGGCCGCGGCGGAGAGGAGCGTGAGCGCGGCAGAGGGGTGGCTGGGTCGGATCACGCGGGCGCGCACGGGGCGTGCTCTACCACGAGCGGCGTTTCCTGCCTGTGGTTGGGCACCCGGGGCAGCGCGGGCTGGTTCGGCGGCGGGGGCGGCGCCTCCGGCGCGGTCAGCGGCGCCACGGCGGCGCGATGCGGAGCCGGGTGAGGCGGCCGGCCTTGACGAGGGCGAAGCGCACCCGCTCCTCGTCCCGGAGCTTCGCCCGGATCTCGTAGACGCCGTCCTTCGGCGCGAGCGGCAGCTTGGCGCTGCCGGTGCCCACCTTCCGCCCGTCCACGAAGAGCGTGTCGCCCGACCCGGCGATCACCTCCAGCATGCCGTGTCCCTCGGGGACCTTGTGCTCGGCGGCGAGCGGCAGATCGTCGGGGAGCACGGGGTTGGCCGTCGTCTCACCGATCGGTCCGGCGGCCGTCACGGCCGGCGGCGCGGCGGCCGGCGGCGCGGCGGCGGACGCCACGGCAGCGCCCGCCATGGCGGCGACCGCGGGCTCGACCGCTGACGGGCTCGGCGGCTGGGCGGGCGGCGGGGCGCTCTGCAGCTCGTGATCGCGCGACAGCCGCGCGGCCACCGCGAA
This sequence comes from Sorangium sp. So ce1014, assembly GCF_051521505.1. Lineage (NCBI taxonomy): Bacteria > Pseudomonadati > Myxococcota > Polyangiales > Polyangiaceae > Sorangium > Sorangium sp. So ce1014. Next base: position 11,290,010 of record NZ_CP150356.1, on the reverse strand, counting down.
GACGAACGCCGCCACCGCGAAGAGGACCCACATGGTCAACCGGTTGTCGCGGGCGGGCGGCGGCGGCGTGGGCACGTAGGCGGACGGCCGGCGCACCCGGCGCGGCGTGGGCGACTCGTCGACGGAGGGCGCGGGGGCGGACGCCGCGCCTCGCGCTGCGGAGGGCGCGGGCGCCCTCAGCGCCACGGGCGCCGGAGCCGGTTCCTCGGCGACCGGGGGCGGTGGGAGCGAGCCGAGCGTGACGAGCCGCTCGGGCCTCGGGTACTCCAGCGCGGGCAACGTGGCGTCCGGCCGACGCGGCGCCGGCCGGACGCCCGCCACGGCCGGCGTCGCGCTCGCGAGCGTCACGGCCTCGGCCGGCGGGGTCCATGTCGCGCGCGCGTTGACCACATCGCCATGGATCTCTGCGAAATCACTCGGGATTCTGGCGCTCGCCAGCGCCCTCGCCTCCGCCCTGAGCGCGCTCGCAACCGCGGTGGTCTCGTCGTCGCCGTCGACCGACACCACCGGGATGGACGCCGCCGACCCGGGCGCTGACACCACCGACATCACCGGGATCGAAGCCGCCGAGCCCGGCGCAGACACCGCCGAGATCGGCGCCACCGAGCCGGGCACCACCGTGAGCTGGTCATCGGCGAGCTCGACCGGTGCGCGCGATGACGCGGCGGCGTCGCCGCCGAGCTCCGGCAGCAGCGCCATGACCGGTGCACGCTCCGGGGTGCGTCGCACGCCGCGCAGCGTCTCCTCCTCGTGGATCACGGCGGGCGCCAGCAGGTCTTCTCCCTCGCGGCCGATCACGCGCCGCACGCCGCCGCGCGCCGCGACGTCGTTCAGCACGTCCTCGACGAGGCTCGCGGCGAACTCGCCCGAGGTGATCACCGATCGCGGCGAAGTCCCCCGGGCGAGCGCCTTCAGGAGCGACCGCGCCGGCTCGGGTGTCGCGTCGATGGTGGCGCCCATCCCCTCCAGATCGAGGATGACGCGCTCGGCCTGCATCAGGGGCGGCCCGTGGAGCAGCCGCTGTGCCGCCCGGGCCGCGGCGATCGCGGGCACGAGCTGCTCTGCGAGCGTCCCCTCGAACCCGGGGCGCGGCGGCGCCTCGAGCTCGCTCTCCGGCGCGGACGCCACCGCGAAGCGGCCGGAGCCGACGCCGAGCAGCGCCGCGAGCACCGCGGGGCCGCGATGGAACGTCCCGTCCTGCGCCGTCCGGGTCGCGCCGGCGGGGCGGCCGTCCCGGATCAGCACCTCGTACAGGAACGCGGCATCGCGCACCGACACCAGCGCGTCAGGCCGGCGCGCGCACGCGAGCGACAGCAGTGTCCGCGTCGTCATGCCGTCGAGCCGCCCGCGGACCTCACCGCCGGTCGCGATGCGCTCGGCCACGCGCCGCCTGCCCCGCAGGACCTCGTTCACCCGCTGCACGAAGGCCGCGGCGCTCGCCTCCTTGCGGAGGTAGCCGTCGGCCTGGGCACCGAGCTCGCGGAGCCGCTGGAGCAGGTCTTCCTTCCAGGACAGCAGGATGACCGGCACGTCGCGCAGCGCCACGTCGCGCTTGAGCGCCCGGCAGAGGGCGAAGCCGTCGAGGCGCGGCATGAGCACGTCGCTCACGACCAGATCCGGCGTCGTCTGGTACGCGAGGTCGAGCGCCCGCGCCCCGTCGTGCGCCTCGTGCACGTTCGCCCCCGCGGCCCGGAGCACGCCGGCGAGGAACCACGTCACCGCCGGATCGTCGTCCGCGACCACGATGTCCATCGCGTCGAGCGCCGCGTCGACCGGCGCCGCGGTGGACGCGGCGACCCCGCGCGCCGGCGCCTTCGCGCGGATCTCGCTGTGCAGCCTCGATCGGTCGCCCTCGGGCGCGCTCGGCGCGGTCATCCACGGCGCGAGCGGCAGCGCGCCCTCCGGACCGTTCGGCGAGAACCGCACGCCGCCGTGCGAGCGGATCGTCACGAGATCGCGGATGCGCGCCACAGCGCCCCAGAGCGCCGCGAGGACCTCGGCGCCGTCGCCGAGATCCACGTGCTCCCCGCGGCTCCTCGGCTCGGCGGCGTCGCAGAGCCCGCGGCGCAGCTCCTCGGCGAGGCGCGCCCCGAGCTCGTCGAGGCTGACGGCCCCGAGCGGCCCGCGCGCGGCGCGCGTGTCGTCAGAGCGCACGCAGATCGCCGCGGCCTCGGCGGCGGCGCGCCGGAGCGCGTCGGGTGACGCCGGCTTCGCGAGCGCGCGCGCGGCGCCGAGCGCAATGTACGGGGCCGCGTCCTCCGGTCGAGCGAAGCGCCCCACGGCGACGACCGGGCAGAGCTCGGTCAGCGGGTCGGCGGCGAGCGCCTCCGCGAGCCCGCGCGCGCCCGGCAGATCCGCGTCGAGCAGGACAACGTCCGGCGCGAAGGCGCGCGCGAGATCGATCGCCGTGTCCACGTCGTCGGTGCGCTCCACCTCGAACGACGGCCCGGCGCCGGCGCTCCCCGGATCGAGCGCCCCGGCGAGCGGCGCGCCGCCCACGACCAGCACCGTGATCGACGCCTCGAGCGACGCGGCCTCCGGCGCCTCGGCGGAGAGCGCCTGCTCCGCGCTGCGCGGCGAGGACGCGCGCGCGCTCGCCTCCTCGTCGTCATCGAGCGTGAGCGGCCCGGCGGCGAGCGCGCGCCCGTTGCTCACCCCCGCGATCCAGGTCGTGCTCTTGCCCTTCGCGGAGCCTGCGTCCGCGGCCTCCTGCTCGGCCTCGGCGCAGCGTGCGCTCGCCGGTCCGGCAGCGTGCGCGCGCTGCGCCACCGCCTGCTCGCGCGGCGCCTCCACCTGCTCGCCGATCGCCGACTGCCCCCATGCCAGGGCGGGCAGCTCCTCGAGTATCTTCCGCAGCGCCGCGGTGACCTCGCCGGTCGGCCGGCCGCCGCTCGCGCCGATGAGCTGCGACTCTCCTTCGGCGAGCCGCTCGGCGACCCGCGCGAAGCGCAGGAGCCGCGCCCCGGCGCCGAGCGAGTGCAGGCGCCGCTTCAGCTCCTCCGCGAGCCGCGGCGCATCGTCGTCCGCCTCGATCCGCCGGACCATCGTGCGGAGCTCGGCCACGCGGCGACCCAGGTTCGCCACGAACTCGGCCCGCGCCCCGCCCAGCCGCTCGTGCCGAGCCTCGCCCGCTGCATTGCTCCGCGGTCCCGCGTGCTCCACCGCCCTCGATCCTACGCCCATTGGCGGTCCCGTATCACAGGAGGATCGGACACCCGAACTTCTCGGCGATCGGGCCCGCGCGGTCACCGGGCCGGGGCGCAGGCGTCACCTGCGTCACCTCATTGAGAGCCCAGCTCCGCGGCGATCTGCTCCCGGACCCAGGCCCCTGCGGCCTGCGTGCCGAGCGTGCCGCCGACATCGGCCGTGCACTTCCCCTGGTCGAGCGCCTGGGAGACCCAGCGCTCGATGCGGCGCTCCTCCTCGGGCCACCCGAGGTGGGCGAGGAGCAGCCCGGCGGTGAGCATCGCCGCGAACGGGTTCGCCACGTCCTTGCCGGCGAGCGGCGGCGCCGACCCGTGGACCGGCTCGAACAGCGCGACCCGCGCCGGATCGGACGCGTGCACGTTCGCGCTCGCGGCCATGCCGAGCCCGCCCTGCAGCGCCGCGCCGAGATCGGTCACGATGTCGCCGAACAGGTTGTTCGTCACGATCACCTGGAACTGCGACGGATCCTGGATGAGGTACAGGCACAGAGCGTCCACGTAGACGTGGTTCGACTGGATCTCCGGGTACTGGGCGCGCACCTCGTGAAAGACCCGCAACCACAGCTCGTGCGCGTGGCGCATTGCGTTGGACTTGTCCGCCATCGTGACGCGCGTCCGCCCGCTTGCGCGCGCGTAGTCGAAGGCCGCGCGGATGATCCGCTCGACCCCCTTCCTCGTATTTACGTCCTCATTGATCGCAACCTCGTCGGGGGTGCCTCGCTTGAACTGGCCGCCCATCCCGACGTAGATGCCCTCGGTGTTCTCGCGGAACACGACGAAGTCGATGTCCTTCGCCGCGCGACCCTTGAGCGGGACGAGCCGGTCGGACAGCGCCCGGACGGGCCTCACGTTGGCGTAGAGGTCGTAACCGAAGCGCATCCCGAACAGGATGTCGCGCGCGTGCTCGAGGTTCGGCACGCGGGGATCGCCGAGCGCGCCGAGGAGCACCGCCGAGCACTCGCGCTGGATCGCCACCTGGATCTGGTTCGGGAAGGTCGTCCCGTCGCGCAGGTACCTGTCGGCGCCGAGGTCGAGCTCCCAGAGGTCGATCGGCAGCCCGGCGCGGGCCTGGTAGAGCTCGAGCAGGAGCCTGGCCTCCGCGGTGACGGACGGGCCGATGCCATCGCCGCCGATGATCGCGATCTTCTTCTTTTTTCCGGCTGCCACGGGGTCGCGTTCCGGGCTCAGCCGAGCGCGCGTTCGACCGGCACGTACTCCAGCCGGTGGGTTGCGGCGACGGGGCCGTAGGTCACGTGTCCGCCGTGGGTGTTGATGCCGAGCGCCACCGCCCGGTCGGCCCTGGCGGCGGCGGCGATGCCCTGGTTGGCGATCGCCACCGCATAGCCGATCGTCGTGTTCGTCAGCGCCCAGGTGCTCGTGTGCGACACCGCGCCGGGCATGTTGGCGACGCAGTAGTGGACGACCCCGTGCACCTCGTAGGTCGGGTTGTCGTGGGTCGTCGGTCGGCAGGTCGCGATGCAGCCCCCCTGATCCACGGCGACGTCGACCACGACGGTCCCCTTCTCCATGCAGCGAATGTGGTCCTCGGTCACGAGCAGGGGCGCCTTGGCGCCGGGCACGAGCACCGCGCCGATCACGAGATCGGCCCGCTCGCACATTGTCTCGATGTTCTCCGCGTTGGAGTAGAGCGTCTCGATCGCGCCGCCGAACACGTCCTCGAGGTAGCTCATCGTCTCGGCGCGCACGTCGAGCACGGTGACCTGCGCCCCCATGCCGACCGCGATGGTCGCCGCGTTCCGCCCGACCACGCCGCCGCCGAGGATCGCCACGCGGCCGCGCCGCGTCCCCGGCACGCCGCCGAGGAGCACGCCCTTGCCACCCCGCTCCTTCTCTAGGCACGAGGCGCCGACCTGGACCGCCATCCTGCCGGCCACCTCGCTCATGGGGCGGAGCAGCGGCAGCGAGCCGTCCTCGTGCTGGATCGTCTCGTACGCGACGCCGGTCACGCCGCGCCTGGCGAGCTCCCTCGTGAGATCGGGCTCGGCGGCCAGGTGCAGGTAGGTATAGAGGAGCAGACCCTGGCGGAAGTGGCCGTACTCGGAGGGGAGCGGCTCCTTCACCTTCACGACCATGTCGGCGCTCCACGCTTCCGCTGCCGATCGCGCGATGACGGCGCCCGCGCGCACGTAGGCTTCGTCCGAGAGCCCGCTGCCCTCGCCGGCGCCGGACTCCACGAGGACCCTGTGCCCGTGCCCCACCATGGCCCGGACACCCGCGGGGGTCATGCCGACGCGGTACTCACGTGTCTTGATCTCCCTGGGGACTCCGATAAGCACACTCGCTCCTCTCCTCGCCGAACTGCAGAGCGAGGTATGTGCGACGATAGCAGAAACGCGCCCTTGCAACCCTGCAAGCCGCCGATACGGAGGCTGTTTCCGAGGCGAGAAACCTCGGAAAATCCGTTCGAATTGACCCTCGTGTCAGCGGTTCACACCCCTGCGGCGGCCTCGAGCGCGGCGCGCACCAGCAGCGTGATCTGTCCCGGAGACGCGAGATCGAGCGGCCCCAACATGGCCTCTGCGTCGAGCAGCAGGAGCTCCAGCGCCTCGCAGTGCGCCGCCAGCGCGTCCTCCCGGGCGTCCCCGAGCCGGACGACCGCGGCCGCGCCGTGCAGGGCGAGCGCCCAGGTGGGGGCGAAGCTCTCCTCGGTGGGGAGCCCGATCAGGGCGAGCTCGACCCCGTCACCGAGCCGGATCACGCCGAGCGGCCTCGGGAGCGGCGCGTGCGGCGACGGCTCGGCCGGGACGACGGCGTCCGCGATGCGGCGGACGGCGTGGGCGAGCATCGTCATGCGGCGCGCGCTCGCCGCGATGACGAGGTGCGGCGGCGGCGCGAAGCCCGGCCGGGCCAGGCGCGTCACAAGGGACCGGAGCACCGGAAAGTGCTCCGGCGGGGCGAACGGCGTGGTGAGGTCGGCGAGCGAGATGCGGCGGATCTTCCCGGCCGCCGTGAGCTCCATCAGGACCTCCAGGATCAGCAGATCCGGCGCGCCGATCTCGTCGAGCAGCTCGTCCAGGTTGTGCGGCATCTGGAGCAGCGCCGTGAGCTTCTCGGCCACGACCGCGCGCTCCGTCGGCTCCCCGAGCGACGAAGGCGGCGCCGTCGGGAAGCGCATCGCCTCGAGCTTGAGCGCGGTCGACTCGGCCGCGCGGAGCGTCGGCGGCGGCGGCATCGATCCAGCGCGGCTCCCGCGCGCCGCGCTGGTCGGCATCGGCGCGGTGATGTCGGGCACCGAGGTCGCCGCGCTCGCGTCGTCCGCCGCGCCGGCGCCCCCGGAGGCCGCGCCGACGTTGAAGGTCTCGTGGCTGTGGAGGGGCGGCAGGTCGAGATCGTCGCTCGACGGCTCGGTCACCAGGAAGGCCTCGCCGGCGGGCGCGAGCTCGATGCGCCGGCGCTGGACCTCGTCGACCTGGTGGAGCGCCTCCATCAGGAGCCGCGAGGTCGGCACCATGAGCCGGCGCACGCTCGTCGGCTCGCCGGGGGAGAACGCGAAGTGGCCGTCGCGCTCCCCGAGCAGCCGGTAGAGCGCCTTCTCCCCTTCGAGGAGGCGGTAGACGGCGTCGATCACCTCCCCTGCCGAGAGCCGGAGCTCGCCGGCGCCGATCGGCGTGGTGATCCCGAGGACGCCGCTCCGGCGGTTCATCGCGAGCAGCTGGAGCAGGTCGACGAGCGGCACCTGCTGGAGGTCGCCGCGGATCTCCTGCAGCGGCGTCGGCTTGGAGCCGCGCGGCGAGGCCTCGGTGATGCGCGAGACGATGTGATCGACGTCGCCACGCAGGACGTCGTCGGGGCCGAGATCGCCCTCGGCGTCGTCGACGACGAACAGGATCGGCGTGTCGGCGAGGTCGGGGACGGCGGCGAACGCGTCCGCGAGCGCGCTGTCCTCGTCGATCGCCCTGGCGGCGAGCACGACGTCGGGCGGCCGCTTGAACGCCTGCTCCACGGCCTCGAAGGCGCCGTTCGCGTTGTTCACCGTCAGGCCGCGCGCCCTCAGCGCCGACGCGAGCGCGCCGAGCGCATCCACATCCGAATCAACCAGCAGCACCCTGCGAGACACTGGACGGCGCCCTCCGAGTCAGCCGAAGACCCGCAGCCCGGCCGCGCGGCCGAGCCGCTCGGCGAGGAAGTCCGCGAGCAGCGGATCGGCGGCGTGGATACCCTTCACGAAGCCCCCCTGGTTCCGCCCGACGAGGGCATACGCGCCGTGCTCCGCAAGCACGCAGAGCGCCTCGATGTCGTCGCACCCCGGCGAGGATCGCAGGTCGAGGGCGTGCACCACCACGTCGTCGCGCGGCGAGGCCAGCAGCGTCTTCACCTGAGCACCGAGGCTGAGCCCGTCGTGGTGGGCGACAAGGATCAACACGGCGCCCCCGCGGAGCGCGTTGCGGACCACCGACGTCGTGAGCAGGACCGTATCGGACACCGACAGGTCGAGCGCCCTGGGCGCCGAGATCGCGGAGGGGCCCTCGGCGCTCGGGGTCTCGCGCACGAGCAGGCTGAAGACCTCGCCGATGGTCCGCCGATCCTGGGGGATGCGGTGCATGATCGAGGACTTTGTGGCGTCGGCGCGCCGCCGGGCGATGCGGAGCAGCTGCGCGAGCCCCTGGCCATCGTGCGGGAACGTGGCGACCCCGACGAGCAACCCCTTCGGCAAGTACCCGGCCCGCTTCTCGCTCCCGGCGACGCGCGAGAGCATCCGGCGGTGGCAGGCATGCGCCTCCAGCCCGGCGGTCTCGGGCATGAGCAGGTGGAACTCGTTCTCGTCGACGCGGGCCAGGATGTCGGTGTCGCGCACGGCGCGGAGCAGGTGCTCGGCGACCTGACCGGGGTTGAGCGTGTTCGAGGGGGGCGGCGGCGTGGCCCGCCAGAAGGCGAGGTCGTCCGGGCGCTCGGGTACAGCCGTCGCGTCGGGCTCGATCACGATGGTGGCGATCGTGAACCGGCGGCCGTGCCGCTTGGCCTTGTCGATCTCCCGACCGGCGACGTCGACGTAGTAGGCGAACGAGTAGGCGCTGGTCGCCGGATCCTTCATCGCGGCGCCGACGGTCGAGCGCTCGCGTTCACCGAGCAGAGCGAGCGCCGTCGTCGCCTGCGTGGCGAGCAGCTTGACGAGGCCGTCGAGGAGCGGAGCGCGCCGGGACGTGGAGGCGCTGCTGTCCGGGCGCCTGACCGAGGGGAACGCCGAGCTGCGACCGGGCTCCTTCTGGAGCAGGAGGTGCCCCGCCGACAGCCTGCGGAGGGCGAGAGGAACGACGACAAGCTGCTCGCGCCGGGCAAAGTCGAGGATGTCGGCCTCGCTCCCGTAGGCCGGTGCGCGGTCGAGCGGCCCGGTCAGCGCCGAGCGGGCCAGCTCGGTGGAGCGCTCGCCGACGGTCAGGTACACGGCGGCCGCGGCCGCGGCGGTCGCCTCGACGAACACCTCGGCGAGCTGCTGGGCCGCCGCGTTGCGGTCGCGCGCGTCGGCGAGCTCGGCCACGCGGGCGATCCACCCGGCCGCCCGCGCGCTACGCGCCGACTCCTGCTCGAGCTGCATCCGGAGGGCCCGCTCCGCGAAGCGCAGCCGCACCGAGCCGACCGCGTTCAGCACCTCGTCGCCGCCGAGCGGCAGGAGGAAGAGCCCGGCGCCGCCGAGCGCGACCGCGTGGGCGCCCGCCTCGAGCTCTGCCCGCGTCGCCAGCGCGAAGACGGTCGCCTCGGGCGCGAGAGCCTTCAGATGGTGAACCATGGCGAGGCCCGCCCCGTCGCCGAGCCCGACATCGATGAAGGCAACGTCGGGCGCGCCGGTCTCGGCCAGGGCGATCCCCTCCGAGAGCTCGCTGGCGAGCATCAGCTCGTCCGTCGTGACGACCCGCGAGAACAGCGTATGGGTCGCCTCGTCGGCGATGACGGCGAGCACCTTGAGCGAGATCTCGTGGATCGGCGCCCGGTTTGGGCTCCAGACCCCCTCGAGCGAGGCGGTCACGCGATCACCACCTCGCCCGAGAACGCCCGGCGCGCCGGGCCTTGCATGAGCAGCTCCAGGGATCCGGCGGCGACGGTCACACGCAGCGCGCCGCCGGGCAGCACCACGCGGACGGGCGATCCGTACGGCGCGCGGCCCTGCGCGCACGCGGCGGCGGCCACGGCGCAGGCGCCCGTGCCGCACGCCAGCGTCCGGCCCACCCCACGCTCCCAGACGGTCACGTCGATGCACGCCGCCTCGCCCGGTCGAACGCGGCAGAACTCGACGTTGACGCCCTCGGCCGGCGTGGTCGCGACGGTGGGCCCGAGCGCGTCGATCGCGTCCTCGGTGTAGGGATCGAACGTCACGGCGTGCGGGTTGCCGACGTCCACGGTAGCGAACCGGTGCTCCGCGCCGAGCGCGGTGACCGCGAGCGGCTCGCCCATGCGGGCGCGGCCCATGCCGACGAGCACGTCGAAGCGATCGCCTGCCCGGGTGACCTCGCAGCGCTTGTCGCCGGCGTCGGTCGCGATGGTGATCTCCTTCTGGGGCGTCCCTCGGGAGACGAGGTAGGCCGCGACGCAGCGGATGCCGTTGCCGCACATCTCGGGGCGGCTCCCGTCGGCGTTCCAGACATGCATGCGGGGCCGATCGCGATCGATGACCAGCACGCCGTCGGCGCCGACGCCGAACCGCCTGTCACACAGGCGCCGCGCCGCCTCGGCGGTCATCGGGACCGCCTCGACGAGGATGAAGTCGTTGCCAAGACCTTCCCATTTCTCGAACCGGACGACGTTGTCCCTCATCGCTTCGCCCCGGAGAGCCGCATTCGCGCCTCGGTCTCGTTGAGCCCGCGGACGGCGACGACCTTGCTCCTGCCGCTCGTGCCGAGGGCGATCTGGATATCGTTCTGGCGCACGTCGAGCGCGCGCGCGAGCAGCTTGACGAGCTCCGCGTTGGCGGCGCCGTCGACGGGCGGCGCGGCCAGCGACACGTCGAGCGCCCCCTCGCGCACCCCGGCGATGGCCGAGCGCGACGACCTGGGGCGCACGTGGACCGAGATGCGTACGCCTTCGGCGCGCTCGGTGATCGCGAGGCGACTCCATGCACCGACGGGATCGCTCTCCTCGGGTTTGCTCATCTGGCCGTTGGCATCGTAGCGTATCTGGAGCTCACGCGTGGTTCCCGCGAGCCGCGGCAGCGTCGCTCGGCGGACGGCCACCGCGAATTTGCCGCTCGGCGGGCTGACCCGCTACTCTTTTCGACCAGGTCGTGGGCCGGCTCGCGCAACATGATCCGGCAGGGGCGACTTGCGCCGGCGGTTCTCGATAGTCGCCGCTGATGCTCATTTCCGCGGTGGAGGCGTTTGCCATGACTGATGAAGGACAAGGGTCGGTGGCCGCGACGTCCGGCCTTGCGAGGAGGTTGTGTGCGCTCGCGCTGCTCGCGGCGTCGGGCGGTCTGCTCGCGTCTGCATGCGCCAGTAACGAGAGCAGCCTGTTCATCCGCATGCGGATGGCGCCGACGGAGGACTGCTCCTCCATAACCTGCGGCCCTGGCGAGGAGTTCTGGACCGCAGATGAAGTGGACGCCGCGTACGATTTCAGCCACTCGGCGACGCTCCTCGTGGGCAACCAGATCGTCCAGCGCGGCGACTCGGACGTGCTCCGCACCGAGACGTCGCGTGTCCAGCTCTACGAGGCCGAGGTCCGCGTCGCCGACCTCGCGGGCACCCCGATGACGGAGGGGTACGTGGTTCCGATCGCGGGCCTGGTCGACCCGGGGAGCGGCGGCGACGCCGGCTACAACTGCACCGAGGTCCTCCTGATCGACGGTGCCACGATGGACAACCTGCGCTTCCAGGCCGCGGCGCTCGAGCGCGACATCGAGGTGGTGGCGACGGTGGTGGTGCGGGGCAGGACGCTGGGCGGCCAGGAGGTCGAGACCGCCGAGTGGTCCTACCCTGTCCGGGTCTGCTTCGGCTGCAGCCCGTGCGTCGACACGGCCCCGCCGAGCTGCTGCCAGAGCTCCGCGAGCGAGGAGTGCCAGGAGCTCGACGAGATCGAGCGTACCTGCTCCGGCAGGGTGGGCCCGAAGGACTGCCGCGACCTGGGTGAGACCTGCGGCGAACACCTCGACGGCTTCGGCCTGTAGCGCCGCGCCCCGGAAATCCCGCCGGGGATGGCTGGCCGGCGGAGCCAGGACGCCCTCCCCCGGGCGCTGGCTCGAAGCGCCGTCACGGCGTCGCTTCAACGCGGCGCACCGGGGCTGCCTCGGGTGACGGCCCCTTCATCGCGTTGAACAGATAGACGAACGGGAGACCGAGCAGCGCGAGGTCGACCTGGGCGGCGAGGACGACCGCCGTCTCCCTCGAGTCTCCGAGCCCGAGCCGCATCTGGGCGAGCAGCCCTGTGCTCAGCGCGTAGCGCGAGTGGAAGTTGTAGCTGCGGACCCCCCAGAAGACGGCGGCGGCGATCCCCGGCTCCACGGCCTTCGCGTCATCGCTCCACCGGCCGTACATCCCTGCGGAGAGGACCAGCGGAAACGAGTCGAGGACCGGAACGAGCGCCGCGACGCCCGCGCCGGCCTGAAGCTCGTCGAACGCGTGGGTGAGCACCTCGGCATAGGGTCCGACGCCGAAGTCGTCGTTGGCGGTGCGGCCGAACAGGACGTCTCCTCGCAATCCAGCGTGAAAGACGGTGGTGTCCCACAGCCGCCGTTCGAGGCCGGCGCCGGCGAGGCCGAGGGTGACGCCGACGCTCGCCTGGGGTTCGGCGCGGGCAGTGCCGTGCACGAGGACGACCCCCAGGAGGGCGGCAATCAAGGCAGCTGGGCGGCCCGCCGTAGCCATGATGGGGCGATGCTACAGGGCGCTGCCGGGCAGCGCGCTCGAATTCTGCGATCGGCGCCGATCAACGCGGTTGCCCGGGGCTCGTCTTCGAGGTTTCCGGCCAGGTCTTGGCGCGCGTCTCCCGGTTCGCCGGCGCTCGATCCGGCGCTCGATTGCCACGCTGGTCACGGGGCGGGTCATTCCGTTCGCACATCGCACAGTGCATGCCGCTCTGCGCGTCTGGCGGCGTTCATGGTAGCGTCCGGGGGCTATGGCGCGCCGCACCGTGCAGCTACGGGTGGGGGGTCAAACCTACCGCGTGGTGACTTCCGCGAGCGATGAGGAGCTCCAGCGGCTCGCTGCTGTCGTGGATCAGAAGCTCGCCACCGTTGTGCCCGCCGGCCGCTCTGTGACTCCCCAGGCCATGTTGCTGGCCGCCATCGCGCTCGCGCACGACCTGGAGGAGGAGCGAACCCGGACGGCCCTGGTCGCCGGGCGCGCGCGGGATGCGTTCGGGCGGATCCTGCAGCGGGTGGACGCAGTGCTGGGCGCCGGCCCGGAATCGCCACCTTCGGGTGAAGCGAACGGCAGCACGCCCTGAGCCGGAGCCCCTTCAACCGCCCGGGCGCCGCTGGTGACGGCCCTGCTGCTGAGACGGCCGTGCTGCTGACTGGAGATGGCATGCCTGCACCCATGGATGAAGCTCCCCTTCCCCACGCGTCGACGCCCGATGGAGTGAGTGCCCTCCGGCACCTGCAGGACGAGCTCGCTGAGCTCGAACGCGCGGGTTTGCTGCGCACGCCTGCCGCCACCCCGCCTGTCGCCGGGGTGCTGGTGCTGTGCTCCAACGACTATCTTGGCTACGCCGCTCTCCCCTGGTCCTTGAAGGGCGGGGCTGCGAGCGGTGCGGGCGCGTCCCGCCTCGTGAGCGGGACGCACGAGGCCCACTTGATGGCCGAGCGAGAGATCGCTGCGTGGCTGGGGGTGGACGCGGCGCTCCTGTTCTCTTCAGGGTACGCGGCCAACGTCGGGACCATCACCGCGCTGGCCAGGCCGGGGGATGTCATCGTCTCGGACGCCCTGAACCACGCGTCGCTGATCGACGGCTGCCGTCTGTCGGGAGCGGCGGTCGAGGTGGTTCGCCATGTGGACGTCGAGGCGGTCGAGAGCGCTCTCGCGCGCAGCCGCGGCGCTCGTTGCCGGTGGGTCGTGACCGAATCGCTCTTCAGCATGGATGGCGACAACCCCGATCTGCGCCGTCTCCGCGAGCTGTGCGACCGTCACGACGCCGCGCTGGTGGTGGATGAGGCACATGCCCTTGGCATCTGTGGGCCGCGCGGCGCTGGCCTTTGCGCCGAGATCGGCGTTCGCCCTGACGTGCTCATCGGCACGCTCGGCAAGTCGCTCGGGCTCCACGGAGCCTTCGTCGCGGGCTCCGCGACGCTGCGGACCTACCTATGGAATCGCGCCAGGAGCTTCGTTTTCTCGACCGGCATCAGCCCCATGGTGGCTCTGGCGTCGGTGGACCGCGTCCGTCGTGCCTCTGCTGACGATGCCGCTCGGGCCCGCCTGGCCCTGGTCACGCGCCAGCTCCGCTCGGGCCTGCATGCGCTGGGGGCCCCGCTGCTCCCGGGTTCATCGGGCCCTATCCTGCCGTGGATCTTGAAGTCGCCGGGTGCCGCGGTGGAGATGTCCCAGCGCCTCGCGCGGGAGGGCATCCTTGTCCAGGCGATCCGGCCGCCGACGGTGCCGGCGGGCACATCGCGGCTCCGCATCACGGCCAGTGCGTCTCTCTCGGAGGTCGACGTGGCCCGCGCCCTCGCAGGGTTCCGCGAGGCACTCCGATGAGGCGCCGTCCTGTTTCACGTGAAACAGGGCAGCTCCGGGTCGCGGTGGTTGGAACGGGGACCGGGGTAGGCAAGACGCACGCATCGGTGGCGCTCGTCGCCGCGCTGGCAGCGCGCGGCGACAAGGTCTGCGGCTTGAAGCCCATCGAGTCGGGCGTGGACGGCCTCTCGACGAGCGACGCCGATCGCCTCGCTCTGGTCAGCTCGGTCCAGCCCGAGCCGGCGCCGTACCGCTTTCTGGAGCCGCTCTCACCTCACCTGGCGGCACGCCGCTGCGGCCGAGGCATCTCGCTGGATCTCGTGGCCGCGTGGGTCGACAGGCAGCCGGCACCCCTCGTGATCATCGAGAGCGCCGGCGCGCTCCTCTCCCCGCTGGGGCCGGGCGTGACGAACGCAGATCTCGTGCGCGCGCTCGCGCCTGACGCTGTCGTGCTGGTCGGCCTTGACCGGCTCGGCATCCTTCACGAGGTGGCCAGCTGCGTGCTGGCCTTGCGCGCTCTGGCCCCTGGCTTGCCGCCAGCCCTGGTGGTGCTGAACCCCCCGGCAGCACCCGACGCATCGACCGGTACCAACACGGGGGAGCTCGAGACGCTGGGCATTGCTCCGGATGGCGTTGTGATGCCTCGTGCCCTCCCCACAGCGCCGGCGTCGCTTGCCGCCGCCGAGCTCACCTTGGCGCGACTCGGCATGTAGGAATGCGCTCACGCGCGGAGCTGCGGGCGAGGGTCTGGTTGGCCGTCCGCCGAGTCCGGGCCGGGGACGGCTGAGCCACCCTGCTAGCTGAGGTCATCCGGCCTGCCTTCCAACGCGGGCCGACCAGGCTCATGTCGCCCAAGCTCGTCCCCGATTGTGCGGGAGGTCGTGCCGAGCTGCCCGGCCCGAGGAGACTCAGCTCGTCGCGGGGTGCGGGGGTCCCGCCGGACTCGCCTGGGCCCCCGCTTTCCGACAGAACCGGAGGAGCGAGAGCCACTGGGCTGTGGACATCGGCCCTCTCCGCGCCGCGCGACGAACGGGGCTTCCTGATCACACTGCGGCCCGTGTTGAACTGCGTGCTCACGAGACCGAAGTCGACCTGCGCGACCTTGCCGGGTCCCGGTGGCAGCGACACGAACCGTCGGCGTCATTTTGCGCTACGCGAACGGAGCGCCTGAGCGTCTCGTAGCTGGCAGTGACGCCGCGCTCGCGCTTGAGCAGCGTGTGGACCTTCCGCAGCTTCAAAAGCCGCCCTCATGTGGCCCATGAGGCTGCGAACTGGCGCCTCCCCGCGCCGCGCGACGAACAGGCTTCAGCGGCGCCCTCCCTCTGATCCACCCCGCGGCGCCCGACTGATCCACGACGCCGCCGTCTGAAAGCGCCGCCCGCGGCGCTTTCGTGATCCACCCGCGCAGCGTCGCGGCCGTCTCCGCCGCAGGGCGCCCGGCCCGCCGCCGCCCGCGACGCTGCGGGGATGGCGTCCCGCCGTCGATGCGCTGAGTGCCGCTTCTCCTTCACGCCGTCACCACGTGCCCTGACCACCCAGCGCGTTTGTGGCGCTGCGTGTCGCCGCGCTCGCGGCCGCAGCTCGCGCGAGCGCGGCGCTGCCGCGAGCTCGACGACCATCGCGTCGATGAGCGCAGGCGTCAGCGCGACTGTCGCAGGGGTCGAGCGGCGGCGCCGCCCGCCGTCGCTCCCGCCGGGGGTCACGCTCCACCTTCGGCCTCCAAGTCCGCGGAATTGCCGGAGGAAATCGCCCAGCTCGTGGATCGCGCCGTCGACCGGTCACGCGCCAGCTTGCTTCGCGATCTGCGCAGAATCTGGCCGCACGCGCCACGGCCAGCTCGACGCGGTCTCCGTGTTCGCCGATCGCGGCCAGATCGAGCTGCTCGACGGGTTCAAGCGCGCTCGCGCCGCGCGCATTCTCGGCTGGCCCACCCTCCGCGCACGCGCCGTCGACGCGGACGTGGCCGAGGCCAAGATCCTGCTCGTCGCGCTCCACGACCGTCGCCGGCTCACCGAGCTCGAGGAAGGGTGGTTGATCCGGTCGCTCCATCACGACCACCACCTGTCGCAGTCCGCCATCGCCGCACGGCTCGGCCGTCACAAGAGCTGGGCGTTCCGGCGCCTGCTGCTCGTCGAAGCGCTGGATCCCGCGGTGCAAGCCGACGTGCGCTCGGCCTCATCGCGCCGCGCGCCGCCGTCGCTGTGAGCCAGTTGCCACGTGGCAACCAGCACGCCGCCGCGGGCGTCGTGATCCGCCGCGGCCTGACCGTGCGGCAAACCGAGCTCCTCGTCGCCGAGCTGCTCGACGCCACCGACGATGCAGCCCGGGCCGAGCAGCTCGCACGATGGCTCGACGAGGGCGCGCCGGGCGCGAAGCCCGGTGTCCGCCCCACGCGCCGGTCCAGGAGCGAGCTTGACTGGCTTGCGGGCGACCTCCGGACGGTGCGACTCGTCGCGGCCCGGCTCGAAGCACGCCTGGCCGGCGGCACGCTCCACACCATCGGCCCCGAGGCCGCGGCGCTCGCGCAAGACAGCCTCGTCGCGCTCGTGCCGGTGCTCGATGCCCTCGGGCGCACCATCCAGCTCGTCTGCGGCGACAGCGCCGCTTTGAAAGACAAGGACGCCGCATGACCGTGACATGGCGCACCCGCGAAGAGCTGGTGCTTCAGCTCGTGACACTCCACCGGCAGGGCCTCTCCTCCCGAGCTATCGCCCGCGCGCTCGGCGTCAGCCGCAACACCGTCAAGGCGCTGCTCGCGGCCGACGCGGACGCGCGCGACAAGGAGCACAAGGCGCTCCTGGAGCCGCCGCCGCGAGCGCCGCGCGCGTCCAAGGTCGATGCGTATGCGGCGCGCGTCGCCGAGCTGATGGCTCGCTACCCGGACATCACCGCTCAGCGCATCTTCGAGACGCTGCGCGAGGACGGCTATCGATTCCCACGCGCTGGGGCGCATCCTCGCCGCCCGCGCGACGCCGCGCTCGCTCGACGAGTACGTCGCCGAGGACACCGTCCGGCGCATCGCCAAAGCCCTCGGCGAGACGCGCACTGGGACGCGCGATCTCGTCGAGTACGACCGCCTTCCCGGCCACCCCGAGACCTCCGGCGCTGCCCGCGCCGACTACAAGGAGAAGACACCATGCCCAGACGGCAGAGCAGCGGCATCGACCCGCCCCTCGGCGACGACGTCGTCGCCGAGCGACTCCGGCGACACCTCGGCTTCCTCGGCTTGACCCGCAGCCTCGCTCGCCTCGATGAGCTGCTCGCATGGGCCACGCGCGAGCGGCGCGGCGCGACGGCGCTGCTCGAGCACGTGCTCGGCGCGGGGGTTGCCAGCAAGGTCGAGGCGCGCGTCGCGCGCCGCGTGGTTTGGAGGAGCCGCTCGTGTCGGCCGTCCACGACGCGTCCGAGCGCAAGCGCCAGCGGAAGCCCACAAGTGCAGCGCTACCGGTCGGCATCCGCGTGCCTCCCTCTCG
The DNA here is from genome assembly GCF_051521505.1 of Sorangium sp. So ce1014. NCBI lineage: Bacteria > Pseudomonadati > Myxococcota > Polyangiales > Polyangiaceae > Sorangium > Sorangium sp. So ce1014. The sequence goes on along the minus strand of NZ_CP150356.1, from coordinate 11,272,712 downwards.
CCCACAGCGTCGGTCGTTTTGCTCGATGGCGGAACGAGCCACCAGACGCCTCAGGACACCAAGAGCTGGCTGACCTTCTGGCGGCTCGAAACTCTGCTGCTTGTCGTCGTCGGTGCCTGACCCCTCCATCGCTGCGGCGGGTCCGGTTCTCACCGCGCGCACTCACCTGCGCCGCCTCCTCGCTGCGACCGAAAGGCTCCGCCGAGCGCGCGGGATGAGCTTGCTTCTTGGCGCCGAAAGCGCTCAAGGACGTGCCCGGGTGGCCAACCCCGAAGAAGCCTCATTGCCGGGACGAATGGCGGAGGTGCAGTCGAGCCCGGCCGGTGTTGCTGCTCCTCGGCTGAAAGCGTCGGCGTCTCAGAGGCTTCTTACGAGCCCGGTGCGTCGCCCCAGCTCACTCCTCGCTTCAACGCGAGTCGCCGCTGTCACGCACGATGGGTTCAGCAGCCAGCAGACGAGGACGACGACCTTGTTTCACGTGAAACTGCCCGGGTTGCTTCCCCACCGGCTCAGGTCGACTCGGTGACGACACGACCCCGCTCCAGTACGAGACGAGCGGCAGCTCGATGCCGGAAGACGTCCGGCTCGTGCGAGACCACAACCACAGCGGCGCCCCGCGCGACCTCCGCTTCCACGACCGTGAGGAGCCGCGCGACACCAGAGCGGTCAAGGCCCGTCGTGGGCTCGTCCAGCAACACCAGGGAGGGATGGTGAACCAGCGCTCGCGCGAGCGCGATGCGCTGCCGCTGGCCGCGCGAGCACGTGCGCAGCGGTCGCAGCGCGAAGCTCCCCAGCTCGAAGCGCTCCTCCGCGCGGCGCCACGCCTCGTGCGCATCCAGACCATGGAAACCGGCCGCCAGCTCGACGTTCTGCCGGCCGGAAAGATCGGGGTACGCCAACGACTCGTGCGACAACCAGCCGATGGTGCGGCGAACCAGCCCCGCGTCGTCCCCCAGCGGCTCGTAAGTGACAGCACCCGACGTGGGACGAATCACGGTGCCCAGGATGCCGAGCAGCGTCGACTTGCCTGATCCGTTCGCCCCCTCAATGAGGGTCAACCGCCCCGACTCGACGGTCGCGTTCACCCCACGCAGCGCCGCTGTCCCTCCGTACGTCTTCACGACGCCGCGCGCCACCACGCGCTCGATCGCATCCACTGCGCTCACCTCGCTTCTGCGCTCCACACCGCGGTCAGCTCTGGCCGCCGCCTCGCGTGCGACCTTCACCCCGAACGACGGTGGTCATGTCCTCCGGGAACGCAGGCGGATCAACCAGGGTCGCCTCCGTATCCTCCGAGAAATCCGTGCACCGATCGAGCGGGGGCAGCGACGGGATCGTCGGACGATCTTCCGCCTCGTCGTCCCGGGATTGTCCGTCCACCACCTCGGCGACCGGCTCGCTCCGCCTGCGGACAGCGCCCCGGTCGCTCGATGCGCCGATCGCCGGTGGCGACCACGCACTGTGACGCAGCTGGACCCCGTTGCCGCTGTCCGTCACTCGATGTCCCTTCCTCGCCGCCTCCGGCTCAGGGCGGGCGCCCCCGACGACGAATCGACCAGCCTCGCCGGCGTCCTGCTCGCCCCCGAGCCGCGCGAACATCATCGTCCCATCGTCGTTCCGATCCTCGACGATGCTCTGGACCGCAACGCCCTCCAGCCGGCGCTTCTGCGACACAGGGACCTGGTTCTTGAACCGCCGCAGCGCCTTCTGGAACTCCCGGGCGCTCTGGAAACGCTCCTCGCGCTCCTTCGCCAAGGCACGATCCACCATGCGCGAGAGCCCGGGCGGAGTCGTCGGATCGAGCTCTGTCACAGGGCGGTGCCAGAGCGTCAGTATCTGGACGAGCAGCGCGTTGTAATTGCGCGCCACGAACGGGCGCTGGCCGGTCAGCGCCTCGTAGAGGATCACGCCCACGGCCCATAGATCGAGTCGGTGATCAAGTTCCACATCCCCCCGAGCCTGCTCGGGCGCCATGTAGTACGGCGTGCCCATCACCATGCCGGTGCGGGTCAGATCCATCGCCATCCCATCGACGCCAGACGCCTGCGAGATGCCGAAATCGAGCAGCTTGGCAACCGGCAGCATGCCGGCACGCTCCGAAAGGAAAATGTTCTCCGGCTTCAGGTCACGGTGGACAATCCCCCGCTCATGTGCCGTCACCAGCGCCGAGAGCACCTGAAGCATGATGTCCACGAGCTCGCTCGGCGGCACAACCCGGCAGCGCTCGAGACGCTGCGCCAGCGTCTCACCGTGCAGGCGCTCCATCACAAGGTAGGGGCTGCCGTCAGAGAGCCACCCCATGTCGTAGACCTCGCAGATGTTCGGATGACCGATCCGCCCCGCGACCCGCGCCTCGTGCTCCAATCTGGAGATCGCCTCGTGCTTCTGCATCTCCCGCGGATGCATCACCTTGACAGCAACCAGCCGCCCGATCTGGAGGTGCTCGGCCTCGTAGACCGCGCCCATGCCGCCCTCCCCGATGATGGCGGTGACCCCGTACTTGTCGCCGATCACGTGGCCGAGCAGCGAGCGCCCCCACGACGCGCCCGCCACATTGCTCCCCGGCCACGCTTCGATCCGCGCGTCATCCGCACCGCCAAGCGACCGTGCGCGCAACGCCACGGCGCGCTGCTCGGGACGCGGCGGCGGCGCGCTGCGCGTGGCCGAGCTCGACCCCGCCCCCGGCGAGCCCCTCGGCGATGGGGGCGCCGCCCTCGATGAAGGCGGCGCTCCCCCCGAGGGCAGCGCTCCCCTCGAGGGCGCAACTCCGCTCGATGCGGGTGCCGCCGCCCTCGGCAGCGCAGCTGGGCGGGGAACGGGTTGCAACGGAGCCGCACCAGCCCGCCCACCCCCGCGTGACGACAAGGGCGCCTCCGACGACGCAATCACGAGCCCGGTCGCCGGACACACGACCGCCGCACCGTCGTGGTGGTTACCGCAGTGGATGCACCGCACCGAACTCAAGTCCGTACATTTTGCAATACTCCATCCGGGTGCTGCTCGGAACTGCACAGCGCATCAGGTCAACACGTGCCCCGCCGCGCTCGGTTCTACATTCCCGAACCCACCCCGGGAGATCTTGGGGATAACCCCGTCGGGAACCCTGGGGGCAAAACGGGGGAGACACGCCGCCCGCCAGCTCTCCCCTGTCCACCTACCCCTGAGCACGGTCCATTTACCCCAGGGCACACGCTTCCAACTGGTCGTATTTATTGAGCAATTTGGGTTATCCCCGCCCTCCACAGCGCCTACGACGAAGACGTTGTCTTAAATTTATCTAATTCATGGAAGAGAGAGGCGTCCCGCAAGGTCACGGGAGCGCTCATTTCCGAGGCACGCCCGGGCGATAACCCTGCTAAAGGGAGCTGCTCTGGAGTCGGCTATGGACCTTGTGATCCCCAAGAAAGATCTGCTTCGCCTCGTCGCACGCTGCCAAGGCGTGGCGGACAAGAAGAGCGCCATGCCGGCGCTCGCCAACGTCCTGCTCGCCGCCGAGGGCAACGCCGTCCGCGTCGCCGCGACCGACCTGTACATCGGGGTCACCGGCCAGACGCACGCGGACATCAAGACCGGCGGCACCGTCGCGGTCCCGGCCAGGGACCTGCTCGAGCGCGTGAAAGCCATGCCCGATGGCCCGATCCAGATCACCACCACCGAGGGCGCGCACACGTCGCTCAAGGCCGTCGGATCGCCCCGGCGCTACACGCTCCCCGGCCTCCCCGGCTCGGAGTTCCCGCAGCTGCCCGTCCCGGCGCACGACGCGCCCTCGCTGGAGCTCCCCGTCGAACAGCTCGCGCTCCTGATCACCAGGACGCACTTCTCGATCTCCACCGACGAGACGCGCGCGCACGTCAACAGCGCCCTGTTCGAGTGGGCCGGCGACCGCGTCAGGATGGTCACCACCGACGGCCACCGCCTGTCCAAGATGGAGGCGACCGTCTCCGGCAGCTCCGCCACGGCCACCATGCTCATCCCGCTCAAGGCGATCACGGAGCTCCGCCGCCTCGCCGAGGAGGCGCGCGCCGAGAAGGAAACCCCGATGGTCGCCATCACCCAGAGCGGGCCGAACGCGTTCTTCAACATCGCCGGGATGCAGTTCTCGGTGAAGCTCGTCGACGCGCAGTTCCCCCCCTACCAGCAGGTCATCCCCTCGGTCACCGAGCGCTCGGTCCGCGCGCCCCGCGTCGCGTTCGCCGAGGCCCTCCGCGCCATCGCGCTCGCCGCCAACGACCGCACCGGCGGCGTCAAGCTGTCGATCGCGCCCGGCACCCTCCGGATCACCAGCGAGAGCCCGGACACCGGCGCCGGCTTCGACGAGCTGGCCGTCGACTACAACGGCCCCGAGGTCACCATCGGCTTCAACGCCAAGTACTTCCTCGACGTCCTCGCCTCCATCGACGACGACGAGGTCGTCCTCGGCATCTCCGGGGAGCTCGACCCCGCCGTGCTCCGGCCCGGCAGCGAGTCGAACCAGCAGAGCTACGTCGCCGTCATCATGCCGATGCGGATTTGAGCGCGCCCCCCGACGAGCTCCAGGGACGCCTCCCGAGCCTGCTGCTCGAGCGGCTCCAGATCCGCGAGTTCCGGAACCTCGGCCGCGTGGACGTCGAGCCCGCGCCGCGCCTCAACGTGATCGCCGGCAACAACGGTCAGGGCAAGACGAGCCTGCTCGAGGCGATCTACTTCGCGGCCACCTCGCGCAGCTTCCGCACCCACCGCATGGCCGAGCTCGTACGCCACGGCGCCGACGTCACGAGCGCGCGGGCGCGCTTCGTCGAACGACGGGACGCGCTGCCGCCCCTCGGGCGCGAGCAGACCGCCGCCGTGGAGCAGAAGCGGTGCGTCGTGCGGATCGACGGCAACCGGCCCCCGAGCCTGGCGAGCTTCGCGACGCGCTCGCCGGTCGTCGCGTTCCACGCGGAGGAGCTCGCGCTGTCGACCGGGCCCGCGAGCGCGCGGCGCACGCTGCTCGATCGGCTGGCGCTCTTCATGGATCCGCAGAGCGCCGACCACCGCGCCCGCTACGCGCAGGCGCTCCGCGCGCGCCACGAGCTGCTCCACCGCGGCGGGGGCGGGTCCACGCAGGCGGGCGCCGAGCTCGACGCCTTCGAGGAGCTCTGCGCCGTCCACGGCGCGGCGCTGACCCGCGCCCGCGAGGCCGCCGTCGAGGCGCTGGCGCCGGAGCTCACGCGCGCCTTCACCCGCATCGCCGCGCCGGACCTGATCCTGGCGGCCCGCTATGCGCCGGGAGGCACGAGCGACGCCGAGCAGGCGCGCGAGGCGCTGCGCGAGCACCGCCGGCGCGACGCCCATCGGCCGAGCGCCGGCTTCGGTCCCCACCGCGACGACCTGCTGCTCGAGCTCGATGGCCACCCCGCCCGCGTGGTCGCCTCCCAGGGGCAACACAGGGCCCTCACCCTCTCGCTCAAGGCGGCCGAGACCGCTGCCATTGCGTCCGTCCGGGGCGTAGAGCCCATTCTTCTGCTGGACGACGTGTCGAGCGAGCTCGACCCGGACCGGACGGTCGCGCTGTTCACGTTCCTCGGAATGGCGCGTGGACAGGTGTTCCTGACGACCACGCGGCGCGATCTCATCGTCACGCCGGGCGTCGCGTCGTCGGAGCGGCGCGATTTTCACGTCGAAGGCGGCGCGCTCAGCTGACGTGCGTCGCGGGCGCGCGGGCGTCTGCGTCCACCGAGCGGACGCTGAAGGGCGGATGGCGCGCGCGCCAGGTCCCCCGCCGCGACCGCCATGACCGCCGCCAGACGCGTTGATCGCCCGCCCACAGGCCACGAGTTGGGGCGCTCCGGACGCGCCCGCGCCGGGCGCTGAAAATACGGTGTTACGAGGCTTCCGGACTCGGCGAAACGCTTGCCCGAGCCGCTGATTTCGGCTACATTTCCGCAGTCTTTACGGGGCATCGACGAGCGGTCCGCGCATGATCGTTCGTGCCCTCGGAACCGATCCGGCGCCGCGGCCGCGGCACCCGGGTCCCACCTGACGAGCTGCGATCGAGCCGGCCCCTCCACTGCAAGAACTCCGGCAATCCGAGCGGCCTCCGCCGCTCTGCGCCCCCGGTGAGAGGCGGCGGGCGCGCCACCAGGACCGATGATGACGGAACCCACCCTGAGCCAGCCGACCGACCTCACCAAGGCGTCGTATGACGCCCACAGCATCACGGCGCTCGAAGGCCTTGAAGCGGTGCGAAAGCGCCCCGGCATGTACATCGGCGATGTGCATGACGGATCGGGGCTGCACCACCTCGTGTGGGAAGCCGTCGACAACGCCGTCGATGAGCACCTCGCCGGCGCCTGCACGGAGATCAGGATCACCGTCCACTTCGACGGCTCGGTGTCGGTCGAGGACAACGGCCGCGGGATCCCGGTCGGGATGCACGCCAAGGGCGTGAGCGCGGCAGAGGTCGTCATGACCGTCCTCCACGCCGGCGGCAAGTTCGACAATTCCAGCTACAAGGTCTCTGCGGGCCTGCACGGCGTCGGCGTGAGCGCCGTGAACGCCGTCTCCGAGTGGCTGAAGGTCGAGATCAAGCGCGAGGGAAAGCTCTGGTTCCAGGAGTACGCCCGAGGCGTGCCGAGGGCGCCGCTCAAGCCCATCGGCGTGACGGACAAGACGGGGACGAAGATCACCTTCAGGCCCGATCCGGTCATCTTCAGCGCGGTCGAGTTCAGCTTCGACATCCTCGCGAGCCGCCTGCGCGAGCTCGCGTTCCTGAACGCCGGGCTCGTCATCCACCTCGACGACCAGCGCCCCGGCGGAAGAGCGGAAGCCTACGAGTACAAGGGCGGCATCGCGGAGTTCGTGGCGCTCCTCAACAAGACCAAGGAGCCGATTCACGAGGAGGTGATCAGCTTCATCTCGCAGCATGAGATGAGCGCCGGGAGCGAGGCCACGAACGGCCGCGGGAGCCCGGGGGCGCCGCCGGTCGGCGTGGAGGTCGCGCTGCAGTGGAACGGCTCCTACACGGAGGCGATCTTCTGTTACACGAACAACGTCCACAACCGGGACGGCGGCACGCACCTCACCGGGCTCCGCGCCGCGCTCACGAAGACGATCAACAACTACGGGAGCGCGCACAACCTCTTCAAGGAGCTGAAGCAGGGCCTGCAGGGCGAGGACGCACGCGAGGGCCTGACGTGCGTGCTCAGCATCAAGCACCCGGACCCGTCGTTCGACTCGCAGACGAAATCCAAGCTCGTCTCCAGCGAGGTCAAAGGCATCGTCGAGGCCGCCGTCAGCGACAAGCTCGGGCAGTACTTCGAGGAGAACCCGCAGAGCGCGAAGAAGATCATCGAGAAGGCGGTCGTCGCGGCGAAGGCGCGCGAGGCGGCCCGCAAGGCGCGCGAGGTGATCCGCAAGGGCTCGCTCGACGTGACGTCGCTCTCGGGCAAGCTCGCCGACTGCCAGTCCAAGGACCCGGAGAAGAGCGAGATCTACATCGTCGAGGGCGAGAGCGCCGGCGGCAGCGCCAAGATGGGGCGCGACCGGCACTTCCAGGCGATCCTCCCGCTGAAGGGCAAGATCCTCAACGTCGAGCGGGCGCGGCTCGACCGGATGCTGAGCTCCGCCGAGGTCGGCACGCTGATCACCGCCCTCGGTTGCGGGATCAACGACGCCGGCGGCTTCGAGATCGACAAGCTCCGCTACCAGAAGATCATCCTGATGACGGACGCCGACGTCGACGGCTCCCATATCCGCACGCTGCTCCTGACCTTCTTCTTCCGGCAGATGCCCGAGATCATGGAGAAGGGGTATCTGTTCATCGCGCAGCCGCCCCTCTACCGCGTGCGCAAGGGCAAGCGCGACCTGTACCTGAAGGACCAGGCCGCGCTGGACGAGTTCCTCGTGGGCAACGCCGTGGACGGGCTCGAGATCGTCGCCTGCGGCGCGGAGACGGGCATCCTCGGCCAGCCGCTCTACCGCCTCGCGCAGCGGCTGAAGCGGTTCCGCGCCGTGCTGTCCAACATCGACAAGCGCTGTGACGCGCGGATCGTGGCCGCGGTGCTGAGGTCGAGCGGGCTCGGGCGCGACGACCTGCGGGAGACAAAGAAGGTCGCCGCGGCCGCCGACGAGCTCCGGGCCTACCTGAAGCAGCGCTATCCGGACCTGTTCCCGCTCACGCTGGCGACGCCCCGGGACACAGAGCACGGGACGAGCCGGATCGAGGTCGTTCCGCGGCCCGGCGCGAGCGCTCGACGGAGCGTCATCGACTGGGATCTTGTGAACTCGCCGGAGTACCAGGAGGCCTGGTCGATCGAGCAGGACCTCCGGTCCATCGGCGCGCCCCCGTACCGGGCCCGCACCTCGAGCGGTGAGGACACCATCGAGAACGGCGAGACGCTCGTCGAGTACATCGAAGAGCGGGGCAAGAAGGGTATCGCGATCAGCCGTTACAAGGGCCTCGGCGAGATGAACGCCGATGAGCTCTGGGAAACGACGATGAACCCGGACGCGCGCACCCTCCTCCAGGTCCGCATCGACGATGCGGTGAAGACGGACGAGCTCTTCACGATCCTCATGGGGGATCAGGTCGAGCCGCGGCGCAACTTCATCGAGCAGAACGCGCTCAACGTGAAGAACCTCGACATCTGATCCTGCATCCGGCGCGCGGTTCCTGCGCGCGCGGCGCGGCTGCTGCGCCCCGCGCGCAGCGGCCGGGCGCGCGGCGGCCCGGCGCGCGAGTCGCGCGCACCTGGGGTTGACGCGGCGCTGGCGCTGCATCGATCACCGGATGCGTCCGCTCGGTATCTCTGGCAAGCCGCTTGCTTGGTCGGCCCCTTGCTAGCCAAGGCACGCGCCTTAGCTTCGAGGGGCCATGAGAATCGAGCGAATGACGACGAAGGCCCAAGAGGCCATACGAGAGGCTGTCGATTTCGGCAGCCGCCGGGGAAATCCCGAGCTCTATCCCGAGCACATCGTGCGGGCGATCGTCGGCCAGGATGGCGGCGTCGGCGCTCCCCTCGTGCAGAAGGCAGGCGCCGACCCGGCAGGGTTGCTGCGCCTCCTCGACGCGAAGATCGACACCTACCCTCGCGTGAGCGGCGGCGCCGAGCCGAACCTGTCGCGGCGCGCGCTCACGGTGCTGCAGAAGGCCGAGGACGAGGCCAAGGCGCTCAAGGACGAGTACATCTCGACAGAGCACGTCCTGCTCGCCGGGACCAAGGCCGACAAGGAGATCCAGTCGATCTTCGAGCGAGCCGGGCTGTCGTACGACAAGCTCCTCGCGTCGCTCGCGGCCGTGCGCGGCAACCAGCGCGTGACAGACCGGGACCCCGAGGGGAAGTTCCAGGCGCTCGAGAAGTACACACGCGATCTCACGAAGCTCGCCCGACAGGGCAAGATCGATCCGGTGATCGGCCGAGACGAGGAGATCCGGCGCGTGATTCAGGTGCTCTCGCGGCGCACAAAGAACAACCCGGTGCTCATCGGTGAGCCCGGCGTCGGCAAGACGGCCATCGTCGAGGGCCTCGCGCACCGGATCGTGGCGGGAGATGTGCCCGAGTCGCTCAAGGACAAGACCGTCGCCGCGCTCGACCTCGCCGCCATGGTCGCAGGCTCGAAGTTCCGCGGGGAGTTCGAGGACCGGCTGAAGGCGGTGCTCAAGGAGATCGAGGGCTCGAACGGGCGCATCGTCCTGTTCATCGACGAGCTCCACACGCTGGTGGGCGCCGGCGCGGCCGAGGGCGCCATGGACGCGGCCAACATGCTGAAGCCCGCGCTCGCGCGCGGCGAGCTGCGGTGCATCGGCGCGACCACCCTCGACGAGTACCGGAAGCGGATCGAGAAGGACGCGGCGCTGGAGCGGCGGTTCCAGCAGGTGCTCGTCGCGCAGCCCAGCGTCGAGGACACGATCGCCATCCTGCGAGGACTCAAGGAGAAGTACGAGGTCCACCACGGGATCCGCATCCAGGACGCAGCGCTCGTGGCCGCCGCGGTGCTGTCGAATCGGTACATCACCGAGCGGTTCCTGCCCGACAAGGCGATCGACCTCGTGGACGAGGCGGCGTCGAAGATCCGCATGGAGATCGACAGCCTGCCCACGCCGATCGACCAGGTGGAGCGCGATCTGCTCAAGCTGCAGATGGAGGAACAGGCGCTGAAGCGCGAGAGCGACAAGGCGAGCAAGGCGCGCCTCGACGAGGTGCGGCGCGAGATCGCCGATCTCCAGGGGCAGCGCGACGCGATGCGGGCGCAGTGGATGCGAGAGAAGGAGCTCATCTCCGAGCTGCGCCAGCTCAAGCCGCAGATCGAGGAGCTCAGGCTCGAGGAGGAGCGCCTGAAGCGCGCCGGCGACCTCGGGCGCGCGGCGGAGATCCATTACGGCAGGATCCCGGAGATCGAGAAGAAGCTCGAGGCGATCCGCGCCACGCTCGCGCAGGTGCAGTCGAAGGAGAGCTATCTGAAGGAGGAGGTCACCGACGAGGACATCGCCGCGGTCGTCTCGAAGTGGACCGGGATCCCCGTGTCCAAGATGCTCGAGAGCGAGATGCAGAAGCTCCTGCGCCTGGAGGACGAGCTGCGCCGCCGCGTCGTCGGGCAGGAGGACGCGCTCCGCGCGGTGTCGAACTCCATCCGGCGATCGAGGGCAGGCCTCGGGGACGAGCGGCGGCCGATCGGGTCGTTCCTGTTCCTCGGGCCGACCGGCGTCGGCAAGACCGAGCTCGCGCGCGCGCTCGCCGAGATCCTCTTCGACGACGAGCGGGCCATGGTGAGGCTCGATATGAGCGAGTACGGGGAGCGCCACGCGGTGGCCCGCCTGATCGGCGCGCCGCCCGGGTACGTCGGCTACGAGGAGGGCGGCCAGCTCACCGAGCCGGTGCGCCGGCGGCCGTACAGCGTGGTGCTGTTCGACGAGATCGAGAAGGCGCACCCGGACATCTGGAACACGCTCCTCCAGGTGCTCGACGACGGGCGCCTGACCGATGGACAGGGGCACACGGTCGATTTCAAGAACACGATCATCATCCTGACCTCCAACCTCGGGACGCCCGCGGCCGCGGCCATCGAGGAGCGCGCGAACCTGCCGGCAGAAGAGAAGGCGGAGCTCGTGAGGAGGGCCGTCGTCGAGGAGGTGCGGAGGCACTTCCGCCCGGAGTTCCTGAACCGCCTGGACGATCTCATCGTGTTCCGGCGGCTGGAGCGCGAGCAGATGGAGAAGATCGTCGATATCCAGCTCGATCTGCTGCGAAAGCGCCTGGATCGGCGGGGGCTCCTGTTCACCATCTCGTCGGAGGCGAAGGGCTACCTCATCGAGCAGGGGTGGGATCCGCAGTACGGCGCAAGGCCGCTGAAGCGCGCCATCCAGAGGAGCATCGAGGACGAGCTCGCGAAGCGGATCCTCGGCGGCGAGCTCAAGCAGGGCGACACGGTGCAGATCGACCGAGCGGGCGGCGCGCTCACGTTCACGCGCGCGGCGCCGAACTGACGCTCGTCAGCCCGCGCCCGCGTCAGCGCTCGGGGAGATTGCCGGCGATGCGGCGGAGGAGGTCCAGGACGGCGTAGGCGGCGCCGAGCTGGACCTCTTCGCGATCCCCCGAGAACACGCGGTCGCGCACGACGAGGCCGCCGGGGTGCGACACAGCCCAGTAGCAAAGGCCGACCGGCTTGGTCGCCGTGCCGCCGGTCGGTCCGGCGATGCCGGTGACCGAGATGGCGACGTCGACCTCGCAGAGGCGGCGGACGCCCTGGGCCATCTCGGCGGCGACCTCGGCCGACACCGCGCCGTGGCCGCGCAGGGTGTCCTCGGCGACGCCGAGCAGCCGCGTCTTGGCGCTGTTCGCGTACGTGACCGCGGCGCCGACCAGGTAGTCGCTCGCCGGGTAGCTCGTGAGCAGGTGAGAGATCAGCCCGCCTGTGCACGACTCCGATACGGCGAGCCGCCAGCCGCGGGCGCGCACGGAGCGCCCGACCATCTCCGGGAAGGCGTCGTCCCCCTCCCCGTACACGGCCGTGCCGAGCCGCTCACGGACCTCGGCCGTCGCCCTCAAGGCCAGCTCGTGCGCCATCGAGTGCGTGGCGGCGTGAGCGTGGACCTTCACGTCGACCTCCGGGTAATGCACCCGGTAGCCAAGCGTGATGCCGGGATAGGCCTCCTCCACGCCCTTCAGGAGCTCGCCCAGCGCGGACTCGGGCAGACCGTAGGTGCGAAGGCGGACCTGGAAGGTGTTGTTCGGAGCGGCCGGCCGCACGCGCGGCAAGACCTGCTCGGTGAACATGCTCTTCATCTCCCGCGGCACGCCCGGCAGGAAGAAGACCGTGGACTCGCCGAGGTGGATCCCGAAGCCGGGCGCGGTGCCGGACGAGTTCGGCAGGATCTCCGAGCCGGAAGGGACCTCGGCCTGCTTCTCGTGACCCGCGTTCATCGTCTTGCCACGGCTCTCGACGCGGCGGCGGATGGCGAGCAACGTGCTGTCGTCGCGCACGAGGTCGGTGCCTGTCGCGCGCGCTGCGGCGAGCGGGGTGAGGTCGTCCGTCGTGGGACCCAGACCGCCGGTGGCGATCACCAGCCGGTGCGCGCTCGCGAGCTGGCGGACGGCGGCGGCGATGTGATCGACGTCGTCGTCGACGGTGGTGGACTCGCTGACCGTGAAGCCCGCTGCGGTGAGCTCGGCAGCGAGCCAGGCGGCGTTGGTGTTGAGGATCTCGCCGCGGGTGAGCTCGGTCCCGATCGAGAGAAGCGCGACAGCCATTGGGAAGCGGGACTGTAACTCAATCCGGAGCGAACGGAGCGCGTTTCCGGACTGTTTTGAGGTCGGTCGTCGTTCTCGTCCCCTCTCCCCCTCCAACGCGGCGCGCGAGGGGCGCGGCGTGCGCTCAAGGAGGATAGACGCACCGGAAGCCGAGAGCCGGCGAACGCGTGAGTACCGGAACAAGTTGCCGATTCCAGGTGCGGAGCGCCGCAGCTGCCTCGTCGGCCCACGATCCGCCGTGAGCTCCCGAGAACCCGTCCTCGGGCCGATCCGGGGCCGCCCACTCGGCGACATTGCCGGCCAGGTCGAACACGCGCCCGCCCGCGTGCAAAGCGGCGCCGTCAGGGCGCGAGCCGGCGAGCTCCGGGCCCGTCGCGCCCCATCCGCACGGGCCCGCCCGCAAGCCGAAGGCGACGCGCCGGCAGACCGCGCCTGTGTCTCCCCACGGGTACCGCCGGCTCGAGGGGCCCGCCGCAGAGAAGGCCAGCTGATCCCGCGAGGGGAGCGCCCCGCCCGCAAAGGCACAGTAGCGGGCGGACTCCTCCAGGGTGATCCCCGTCACCGGAAGGCCGGGCTCACCGCGCAGCGCCAGCGAGGCGCACGCGCCGGCCGCAACGCAGGCGGCGTAGCGCTGCTCGGTGACCTCGAACGCGTCGAGCGCGAACGCCGGGACGAACACCTCGCGCGCCTCGACGACGCCCTGCGCTTCCCAGTCGCTCGGCCCGAGCTGCAGCGTCCCGGCGGAGATGCGTACGGTCGCGCTCGGCGCGACGCAGCCGGCGGGGGTCGGCGCGAGGCCTGCGCCGCAGCGGGTCGGCGCGCCGGCGCAGCGGCCAGCCTCGAGGCGCTGGCCTTCGCCGCAACACCGCGGGCCGAGCGCGACCATCCCCGGCGCGCAGCGCGCCGGCGGCCCGGCGCGATGGCGGGCCAGCGCGGTGATGCCGACGATCAGCAGGGCTGCGCCCGCAGCGAGACCGGCCTTCCAGCCGGCCACCGCTCCGGCGTCCGGTGCTGCCCCCACCTCAGGGGGGCGGCGAGCCGGCAGCGTCCGCCTTCCGCCGCGCCCCGGCCGGCTCGCGTGAGACGGCGGCCTTCCCGTGCGCCGGCTTCGCTTCAATCATGGCCACGAGGCGCGCGAGCGCGTCGAGGAGCGCCCCCCGGACGCGGTCGTACGTCTTCGGACCGACGTCGCCCCGCTTCCGCGCGCGCTCGAGCTCGACGAACTCGTCGAGCAGCGCGTCGCGCGCCTCGATCAGCTCTCGCCGCTCCTCGTCGTCGGGCCCGCGGTCTTCGTCGCGCCGACGGACCAGGTTCATCGCGGCCCCGCCGATCACGGCGGCGCCGGCCAGGACGAGCGCGATCCACCGGCCCACGCTGGGCGTCGGCAGCCCGCCGAGCGTGATCTCGATGATCTTCAGCCCGCCTTCCACGCGGGTGCCCTGCCTCTCGGTGATCAGGATCTTCTTGCCGTCCCGGTTCTGGGTGCGCTGCGCCGCCGGGAAGCCGGCGACGTTCAGCGTCATCGACTTCGACGCCTCGGCCATCACGCGCATCTGGGCCATGCGCGGCGGCAGCTCGATGCGGATCGTCTGGCGCTCTTCCAGATTGAGCGGGACCTGCCAGCGGAACTGGCCCTCGTGCCGGCCGGGGCTCACGGTGCCGCGCAGCGCCGCACCGGTGCCCTTGACCTCCTCGAAGCGCACCTCGTCCATGCTCTCGGTCTTGTTGAACGCCTTGTAGTCGGGCGGGAGGGCGAACGTCTCGTTGGGCAGCCAGGCGACGCGGCCGAGGTTGTAGACCTGGAACAGCTGCTCCACCGAGATCGAGTCCTGACGGAGCTGGAGGTAGATGATGCCCTGCGTCCCGACCATCAGGTTGTTCACGTCCGGCGTGGCCTCGTAGACGTGGAGCACGGCGCGCTTGCCGGCCTCGGCGCTGAGCCCGAAATGCGGCAGCGAGAACGTGCCGCCGTCGCGCGTGACCGAGATGCCGTAGCTCGTGCCGCCGCCGATCGTGAGGTTCTCGAGCCGGACGGTGCCCGCGTCGTCCGTCTCTCGCTTCACGCGCTCGCGCGAGTCGCCCTTCGTCACCGAGCTCTGCATGATGTCGACGTCGACCGGGATGCGAGGGAGGGGCTTGCCGTCCGCGTCCTGCACGGTGAGCACGAGGACGCCGGGCGGAAGGGCGGCGTCCTCCCGGGCCGTGTCCTCGGGCGCCTCGAACAGGCCGGTCGCCTGCTCGGAAGCGCGCCGGGATGCCGCATCTCTCGCGGGAGGCTTCCCCACGGGCGGGTGACCGGAAGGCAGCTCCTGCTCGACCTCGGGATGGCCCGGCGGGAGAGCGCCCGCGGCGCCGGGTGCGCCCGCGTCCGCCCCAGCCGTCGAGGCTGCAGCGGGGCTCGCGCTTCCGGCAGCCGCGGCCCCCGCCGGCGGCTTCGCCGCGCTCGGCGCCGGCGTCTTCGCATCCTGCTTGGGCGCCGCGGGCTGCGCGGAAGCCGTCTTGCCCGCCGCGGGCTGCGCCGAGGCGGGCGCCGCCGCCGGCGGGGCCGGAGCAGCCGGCTGCGCCTGCGCCGGGTGCGCGGCGGTCATGCTCAGCGAGGCGATCGCGGCCAGCGGGGTGTACCTGGTCCAGCGCATCACAACGCCCTCCTGCTGTCGCTCTCGTCGCCGCCGGCCACGGCCTCGTCCGTCGCAACCTGATCGGCCAGCGGCGCGCCGGCCGCGCACTTCGTCCCGCACTTCTTGCAAAACACGGCGTCTTCGTCGTTCAGCGTGCCGCAGACCGCGCATGCCAGCGCCGCCTCGCGCTCCTCCGTCGCCGCGGCCACGTCGCTCTCGCCGTCCGCCGCCGGCTCCGGAACGCGCTCCTGCTCCGGCTGCTTGGCCCCGACGCGCTTCCGCTTCGCCGGCCTGGCCTCCGCGGCGGCGCCCTCCGGCGCGCTCGCGGCCGCGTCCACGCCCAGCTCCGGGGCGTCCACGCCGCCGTCGTCCTGCAGCCCGGCGCGCCGGAGGTGATTCGCCACGAGCGCGGCGACCTGCTCGCGCCGCGGCTGCGCGTCGGCGTCCAGCACGCGGAGCAGCCGCTTCGCCTCGGCGCGGTACTTCGCGACCAGCTCGGCGTAGTCCTCGTCGCTGATCTTCCCGACGCTCCGCTCGAACTCCAGGTCCTTGAGCGCGCGCAGGACGGCCTGCTTCTGCTCCTCCTCTGCGCGCGGCGCGCCGATGGCGTACGCGTCGGCGCCGCTCAGCGGCGTCTCCCCGAGCAGCACGCGCAGGCTCGCCCAGAAGATGGCGATCACGGCGACGAGCGCGCCGCCGGCGAGCACGAGGATCGCCGCGGGCGGCCCGGCGACGAGCCCCGCGACGCCGGCGCCGACGAGCGCCGCGAGCGGCACCCCGAAGCGGGCGTAGTGCACGATCTGCCGCTCGAGCGGCGAGTCAGAGCCCCGGATCACGGCCTCGTGGGCCGTGGCCGTGGCGGCGCTTTTGGCGGACATTTCGGCACTCATGCGCGGTCTTCGCGGTCGAGGTTCTTGAGCTCCTCGTCGAGCTTGTCGTCGTAATCGTCGCGCGCGCCGGGGACAACGCCCTTCCGGGATCGCTCGCCGGCGGCGCCCGCCTCGTCGCTCCGCCGCTTCCAGCGGCGCAGCGTCATGATGACGACACCGGCGCCGACCAGGATAGCGCCGAGCGGGAGGAGATAGATCAGCCGCTGGCTGCCCTTGTTCGGCGGCACGGACAGCGCCTCCGCCCCGAAGCGCTCGGCGTACGCGGCCTTGATGGCCTCCACCGATAGCCCCGACGCGAGCGCCGCGCGGAGCTCATCACGGCGCTCGTGCGCGAAGCCGCAGGTGCACGTCCCGAGGGTCTCACGCGGGCAGCCGCACGTGCAGATCACGCTCCAGAAGAGCTTGCGCTCGTCGTCGCTCTGGATGCCGACGGTGCCCGAGCGCTGCATCCCCTCCCCGAGCTGCTGGCCGTGAGCGAACTCCGGCGAGCGCAGCAGGACGACGAGGGCGATGACGCCTGCGGCGAGGAGGGTGATGCCGTGGATAAGGTGTCGTGTGCGGCTCATTCGAAGGCTGGCTGCCTGGGCTCGGCAGCGGTCGGGAGCATTGCACCGATCGCCGGCGCCCGCCCGGGATGAACGGACGCGCCGGAGGCGGGGGCGTCGACGTCGCCTGGCGCGTGCAGGATTGGCGGCCCGAGCCTCTCCTGGATGGGGCGTCCGTAGGCCTGCGACGGGCCTCCGGCGAGCAGGAAGGCGAACACGACGGACGCCACGACCGACCCTCCCGCCCGGACATAGCCGAACGCGCCGGCCTCCTCGAGCACGATGTCGGGCCACATCGCGATGAGCGCCCCGAAGACGAGGATGCCCGCGCCGAACCACATGAACGAGATCAGGTTGTTCACGTGCAGCTGGAAGGAAGCGACCTTGGTCTGAGGGTTCGCCATCCCGATGATCACGTAGAGGTCGTTCTTGAGCGTCATGTGCCGGGCGACCTCGGTCGACGGCGCCTCGGGGGTCGCCTTGTAGATGTACTTCGCCGGGCTGATCCGGCCGACCGGCGTGCCGTGGCGCTCGACGTCGAGGTCGGCGAAGACCATCCGCTTCTCGCTGTCGACCTCCATGCGCGGACCGGCGTAGACGAGGCGGTACTCCTCGATCTCCACGGCCTCACCCGGGCGGAGGCTGATCTCCTTGTCGACGCCCCACGCGCGGCCGGCGAACCCGACGAACATCACCGCGATGCCGACGTGCACGATGTAGCCGCCGTAGCGGCGCCGCGACCTGGCGATCAGGTTGTAGAACGAGGCGAAGGGCGACTCGTCCCCGCGCTTCTGCCGCGCCGCGATGCCGCGGGCGAACTCCTGGATGACGACGGTGACGTTGAACGCGGCGATCGCCACCGTGATGAACGGGTAGGTGGACGCGAGCTTCGCGAGCGCGGCGCCGAGCTGGCCGGGGTAGATCGGGTCCACGGCGACGAACGGGGCGAAGCCCACCTTCTTCCCGAGCGAGAGGTGGAGCGCCACCGTGACGGCCGTGGCCAGCACCGGCCAGCGGAAGCTCTTCCGGAAGAGCTCCGGCGACGTCTTCCGCCACCCGAGCAGCGGCGCGACGCCCATCATCAAGAAGACCACGAGGGCGACCGGAGGGAGCCACATGTTGTAGAACGTCGGCCCCAGCGTCGACTTCTGATCGAGCAGCCACTCGCTGATGCGCGGCCACACGGTCGCGACCGCGATGAAGATCATGATGCTGAAGAGGCCCCAGTTGTTGAGGAGGAACGCGGCCTCGCGCGACAAGAGCGACTCGAACTGCCCGTCGCTGCGCAGCCGCGGCAGGCGGTAGACGATCAGGGCGGTGCACGTCGCCAGGATCACGGCCATGAAGCCGACGAACCAGATGCCGATGCCGGACTGGGCAAAGGAGTGCACGCTCGCGATGAGGCCCGACCGCGTGAGCCAGGTGCCGAAGATGGTGAGGAAGAACGTCCCGCAGATGAGCGAGACGTTCCACACCTTCAGCATGCCGCGGCGCTCCTGGATCATCGTCGAGTGCACGTAGGCGCTCGCCGTGAGCCACGGGAGGAACGCGGCGTTCTCGACCGGATCCCACGCCCACGGGCCGCCCCAGCCGAGCTCCTCGTAAGCCCACAGCATCCCGAGCACGTTGCCGATGGAGAGGAACAGCCAGGAGAAGAGCATCCACTTCCGCGTCGCCACGATCCACTCGCTGTCGAGCCGGCCCGTGGCGAGGGCGGCGATCGCGAAGGCGAACGGGACCGCCGCGCTCGTGAAGCCGATGTAGAGGCTCGGCGGGTGGATGATCATGTAGAAATTGCGCAGCTGGTAATTCAGCCCGTTGCCGTCGATCGGGGCGCCCGCCACGCTCGTGCGGAACGGGTTCACCGCGAAGATCATCAGCGCTGCGAAGAAGATGAGGACGCTCATCAGCGTCGCGATGACGTAGGGCTGGAGCTCCAGGTACCGGCGCTGCAGCCAGACGACGCAGCCTCCCGAGAACAACGCGGTCAGGAACATCCACCAGAGCAGCGAGCCGTCCTGCCCGCCCCAGAGCGCCGCGATGAGGTACGGCGTGGTCATCGACCGGTCGCTGTACTGGGCGACGTAGGCGATGCGGAAATCGTGGCTGACGAAGGCGTACGCCAGCACGAGCACCGCGAGGCCGACCAGCGCGATCGTGCCGTACGCGCCGAGCCGCGCCGCCTGCAGCAGCCGCGGTCGCCCGCGCGCCGACGCGAGCCCGACGGCGAAGGTATACGCCGCGGTCACCAGAATGGCGTAAAGGACGCCGGTCCCGAACTCAGGAAGGGATTGCCACATCGTCGTGGCCGCAAGCTTAGGCTTGCCAGGCGCGCAGGGCCAGCGCACCGCACCCACCAATTCGGCCTTCACCGCCGCTGAACGCGCGCTGCTGTGCGCGTGGCGCTCGCGATCGTCTGCCCCGTCCTGGCCCCGGCGCTTTTTCTGGCGGGGCTGCACCCTGCCCCGCCGACGCCGACGCCGACGCCGACGCCGGCCCGCGCGCTCGGATCTCCTCCGCGCGACCGCGATGTGACGGAGCATGCATCACGGAGTCACCAGCGTCGTTCTCCGCGTCTTCGCCTGCGCCGCGCGTCATGTCGAGCGCGCCGGAAGCGCTTCGTTTCAGGCTCGGCGCTGAGAACGGCGCACTATACTCAGAGCATGGCGATCGCTGCCGCCACTATCCGCCCGACCGATCTCATCTACGACTGGAACGAGGTGGGCCGCGTCGGGCGCGTCATTCCGAAGGAGATCGGCTTCTTCGACGAGACCCTGCGCGATGGTCTGCAGAATCCCTCCGTCGCCGACCCGAGCATCGAGAGCAAGCTCAAGCTGCTCCACCTGATGGCCAAGGTCGGCATCCAGATCGCCGACGTCGGCCTGCCCGGCAGCTCGCAGCGGGCCTTCGAGGACGTGCTCCGGATGTGCAAGGAGGTGGCAGACAACCACCTGCCGCTCCGCATCGCTTGCGCAGGCCGCACGGTCGTCTCGGACATCACGCCGATGATCGAGATCTCCCAGCGCGCGGGGATCCCGGTCGAGATCTACGCCTTCATCGGATCGAGCCCGATCCGGCAGCTCGCGGAGGCGTGGGACGTCGACCTCATCGCCCAGCGCAGCGCCGACGCGATCGACGCGGGCGTGAAGGCCGGGCTGCCCGTCGCCTACGTCACGGAAGACACGACGCGCTCGCGCCCCGAGGTGCTGGCGACGCTCTTCAAGGTCGCCATCGACCACGGCGCGTCCCGGCTGTGCCTGTGCGATACCGTCGGGCACGCGACGCCCGACGGGGTCCGCAACCTCATCAACTTCACGCGCGCCATCGTCGCCGGGGCCGGGGCGTCGGTCGGCATCGACTGGCACGGCCACAACGACCGCGGGCTCGCGCTCGAGAACGCGATCTGGGCGCTCCAGTTCGGCGCGGACCGGGTGCACGGCACCGCCCTCGGCATCGGCGAGCGCGTCGGCAACGCCGCCATGGAGCTCATCCTGCTCAACATGAAGCTCCTCGGCCTCCTCGAGCACCAGGACCTCACCCACCTCCTCGAGTACTGCACCACGGCCGCGCAGGCGGTCGGCTGGGAGGTCCCCATCAATTACCCCCTGGTCGGACGGGACGCCTTCCGCACGGCCACCGGCGTGCACGCGGCGGCCATCATCAAGGCCGAGGCGAAGGGCGACTCCTGGATGGCCGACCGGATCTACTCCGGCGTCCCGGCAGGCATGTTCGGCCGCAAGCAGGAGATCTGCGTGGGCTACATGTCCGGCGCCTCCAACGTGAACTACTGGCTCAGGCAGCGGAAGATCGAGCCCTCGAAGGAGCTCGTCGACGCCATCCTGGTGAAGGCCAAGGCCACGGACCACATCCTCGCCGAGGAGGAGATCCTGGCCGTGATCGAGCAGCACCGCGGCCGCCAGGCCTGAGCCGGCGACATCGACCGGGGGCGAGCCCCGCCCGCGGGAACGGTCCCCGGAGGTTCGGCGTTTTCGCGGATCCGGAGTAGAGATCCAGGCCGTGGCCGAGCAGGACAAGCAACCCGCAGCGGAAGCCGACCGGCCCGAGCGCCGGTCGCGGCTCGATACCGTCCTGGCCGCGATCGCCGCGCTGGTCTGCTTCCTCGCCGCGACCACGCTGCGCGACCTGGGCCCGCGGTTCCTGCCGCAGGCGTCGATCCCCGCGCCGCCGGTGCCCGCCTGGGTCGAAGGGCGCGCGGCCGATCTCACCGCCACCGTGCGCGACGAGCAGGGGCGCCCGCTCCAGGACGCCACGGTGCGCGTCTTCGCGCTGCGCGAGGACCGCGCGTACTTCGCCGGCGAGCAGAGGACCGATCCGGCGGGCGAGGCTCGCTTCGCCGGGCTGCCCTCCGGGGAGGCGTGGATCATGGCGTACGGCGCGGAGCGGGCTCGCGCCTCGACGCGCCTCGCGCTGGAGCCGGGCCCTCGCGCCGTCGACCTCGTGCTGCGGCCCGCGAAGGTGCTGGACGTGCTGGTCGTCGACGAGGCGGAGCGCCCGATCGACGGCGCCGAGGTCACGGTCGCGACCGCCGATCCCCTCCCCTTCGTCGCGGCGAGCGCCGAGGGGGGCCGCGCGCGGTTCGAGCGGCTCGGCGCGGCGCCCTACGTCGTCCGCGCGTCGGCGCTCGGCTTCGAGGACACCGTGCGGACGGGCATCGTGCCCGGGCCGGTGCCGCTCAGGCTCCGCATGGAGCGGCTCGGCGCGCTCACGGTCCGGGTGGTGGACGCGGAGGGGCAGCCCGCAGGCGGCGCGACCGTGCTCGCCGCCGGCACCGGCCTGTGGCCGGCGCGCAGCACGACCACCGACGCGACCGGCGCCGCGAGGATCGCCGGGCTCCGCGACGGGGTGTACGATCTCAAGGCGCGGCGCGGCGCCGCCGTGAGCGCGACCGCGCTCGCCGTGCCCGTGAGGCGCGGCGAGGGCAAGGAGGTGACGCTCGTCCTCGGGCCCGGCCGCCACGTGCGCCTCCTCGTGACCGACGGCGACGGCGAGGACGCGCCGTCCGTGAAGGGCGCGAACGTCGTGCTCGTCGAGCAGGGCCTGTCGGCGTTCCCGCTGCACGGGCGCACGGGCGACGACGGGTCCGTGACGCTCGGGCCCATCGCGCCGGGGTACGCGAGCGCCTCGGCCCTGGCGGCCGGCTTCGTGCCGAGGAACGCCGTGCAGGTCGACGCAGGCGCCGCCGAGGTCCGCATCCCGCTGCTCCGCGGCGGCGCGCTCGTGGGCGAGGTCGTGGACGACCGCGGCTACCCGGTCCCGGGCGCGACCCTCGAGATCGTCGGGGCCGACGCCGACGGGATGCCCATCGACGAGACCACCGCGATGTCCGAGTTCAGGGACGAGCACTTCGAGCGCGCCCTGCCCGGTCCAGCGCCGCTGATCCCGGCGGGAGAGCTCGGGGTCATGCCCGGCCCCATCCCGGATCTGCCGCGCGGCGACGCGTTCGTCCCGGCCGCCGCGGTGCGGTCGGGTGACCCGTGGGTCACGCGCGCCGACGGCACCTTCCGGGCCGAGCCCGTCACCCCGGGGCGCGTCCACGCCATCGTCCGCCACCCGGAGTACGTGGAGACGTCCAGCGAGATCGTGACGCTGCAGCCGGGCGGCGAGGCCCATGTGCGCGTGGTGATGCGCCAGGGCGGCCTGCTCGAGGGCCGCGTCCTCGAGGAGGACCGCAAGCCGGTCGCCGGCGCGCGCGTCGAGCTGGCCGCGACCGCCGGCTCGCTCGAGCGGGTGACGTACTCCGCGGACGACGGCACGTTCGCCTTCGCCGCGGTCCCCGACGAGGTGCTCGTCTCGGTCTCCCGGCCCGAGTCGCCCGGGGACGTCGTGGCGCGGCTCGTCGTCGAGGTCCCGGAGCGCGAGCGCAAGGAGATCGAGGTCGTCCTCCCGAAGGTGCGCGAGGCGGTGGCCATCCACGTCACCGACGATCGGGGCTACCCGATCGATCGCGTGGAGGTGCGCGTCCTCTCGCTCGACGTCGCCGTCCCGCTCCGCAAGACGCTCTTCACGGACGACGACGGCGACGCGCGGCTGCCCGACGCCGCCGGCCTCCCGCTCCGGATCAGCCTCGTGCGCTCCGGCAGGTCCCCGCGCGTCGAGCAGGTCGACGCCGCGCCGAAGGAGCTGCGGCTGGAGATGAGCGCCGCCCTCAAGGCCACCGGCACCGTGACCGGGCGCGGCGGGCGCGAGCGGCTCGAGGGCGCGCGGATCACGCTGTTCTCGTCGACCGGGCCGCGCCGCGCCACGAGCGACGCGGAGGGCGCCTTCACGCTCGGAGACCTCGCGCCGGGCCAGTTCCGTGTGACGGTGACCCGCGACGGGTTCGCGCCGGCGACGCTGCGGGTCACCCTCGCCGGCGATCCCGATCGCCCGACGGACCTCGGGCGCATCGACCTGTTCGAGGCGGGAGAGATCGCCGGCCAGGTCGTCGATCCGCGCGGCGATCCGGTCGCAGGGGCCCGCGTCGCGCGCGACCGCGTGCCGACGTACCTGCCGCTCGGCCCGCTGCCGCCGGGCGTCGTGACCACCGATCGGGACGGGCGGTTCCAGCTCGGCGGCCTGCCCGAGGGCACGGCGGTGCTCGAGGCGTACAGCGCGGAGCTCGGGCGCGCCGAGTCGCAGCCGGTGCAGATCCGGGCAGGCAGGACCACCGACCGGGTCAGGATCGCGCTGCCGGGCGGCGGCGCGCGGCAGGACCCGAAGGGCGCGGGGAGCCTGGCGGTGACGCTCGGCGAGGCGCGCCGGACCGTGGCCGTGGTGTCGGTGCCTCCGGCGAGCGAGGCGGAGGAGGCCGGGATCGAGCCCGGCGATCGGCTCCTGTCCGTGAACGGCGCCGAGGTGCGCTCCATCGAGGAAGCGCGGCGGCGCCTCACCGGGCCGCTCTCGGAGGACGTCGTGGTGCTGCTCGCGCGCGACGGCGAGCGCGGCGAGACGCGGTGGCTCACGCGGGTGCGGAGGGAGCGGGTACGGCGGTAGGCGGCCGCGCGGCAGGGCCCTCGGCCGGCCGAGGCGCCCGGCAGCGGCTCAGGAGGCGGCGTGGCGGCGCGCCACCCGATCTCAGTTCTTCGCCTTGGCCAGCACGATCGCGCGGCCGTCGCCGATCTCCCAGCGCAGCGTGTGATCCGTGGCGAAGCGGAACTCCGCTTGATCGAGCCCGCCCTCGGGACGGAGGAACGCGACGGTCACCTGATCGCCCTCCGCCTTGGCCACCTTGAAGGTGCCGCTGCGCGGCGTCTCCGCGGGCACGGTCACCGTGACCTTGCTGCCGTTGAACTCGAGCGCCGTCCCCTTGACCCATCCGGTCGCCTTCGTGAGCTGTTCAACGGGGGCGTTCTCGATGGAGTCGCCATACCAGCGCCCCTGAAGACGATCGCGAGGGGTCTTCGAGCAGCCCGACACAGCGGTCAGCGCCATCGCCAGGGCCAGAGCGGTCATGATGCGGTTCTGCATGGGCCTTCCTTCGGGGGGTCTCGGGGTCCCCGGTGTGGAAAATGCTACGAAAAACGGAACGGCGTGGCCAACAATGTAGGATGTTTCTGCACACTTACGGACATAGCGAGCTCCGGCAAGGGGGATGGATGCCGCCGCTTCTGGGGAGGGCGAGTTCGCGCTAGGGTTCCGCCGGAGGAGCCGCGCGGAAGACGCGCTCCTTCGCGGCGCGACGACCTTGAGCACGCTGTTCCACGAGAAGCGCCTCGTCCCCCTCGAGCGGACGCGGCTCCTGAACTCCGTCGTCGAGCGGGCGGCTGACCGGTCGGAGGGGCCTCCCGTGGTCGTCTTCGATCTCGACGGCACCCTCATGGACAACCGGCCGCGGGTGGTCGCGATCCTCCACGAGCTCGCGGAGGAGTGGCGCCGCAAGCACCCGCACGCGGCCGCCCTCCTCGAGCGCGCGGCGCCCGAGGGCATCGGGTACGGGTTCCAGGACAACCTGCGCCGGCTCGGCGTCGACGACGAGTCGCTCCACCTGCACGCCTTCGAGTTCTGGAAGGCCCGCTTCTTCAACGATCCGCACATCCGGCACGACGTCGAGGTGCCGGGCGCGAGCCAGTACGCGCGCGACTGCCACGCGGCGGGGGCGACGCTCGTGTACCTCACCGGGCGCGACCTCCCGAACATGGCGCTCGGCTCCTTCGCGAGCCTGCGCGACCTCGGCTTCCCCATCGGGGTCATCGGCACGGAGCTCGTCGTGAAGCCGAGGTTCGAGATGCCTGACACCGAGTTCAAGCGGAGCGTCGCCCCGCGGCTCTCCCGGCTCGGGCGCGTCATCGCGGCGTTCGACAACGAGGCGGCGAACTGCAACCTGCTCGTGGCCTGCCATCCCCGCTGCACCGCGGTCTTCGTGGACACGCAGTACGCGCCCGACCCGCCGCCGCTCGATCGGCGGGTGCAGGTGATCCACACCTTCGAGCGGGTGCCGTGATCCGCGCGCGCATCGCCGCCGTCGGCCTGCTGCTCGCCGCCGCCGGGTGCGAGCCGTCGCGCCACCAGCCCGCCGACCTCGTGGAGGCCGGGGCGAGCCCGAACGCGAAGATCCTCCCCGCGCCGCTCGCGAACGAGACGCCGGACCTGCTCGACGCCTCGGCGGCCGAGGCCAGCGCGAAGCTCGTGTCGGACGACTACGGCCGGCTCATCATGTCCGAGGCGAGCCAGCAATCGCCGCTGCCGCTGCCGCCCGCGACCCCCCTGCCGGAGGACACGCTCTCGTCCCGCGAGCTCCCGGGCGTCACGCTCGCGGCGGCCTTCCGCTGGCGCGACGTGCCGCAGCCCCCCAAGGCGCCCGAGGTGGCGGCCGCCGGGATCCACGCGGCGCAGCGGCTCACCGAGCTGACGTGGAAGGTCGATCTCGCCGAGACGGGGCGCATGCGGGTCCAGTTCACGTCGCGGGCGCTGCCGTTGCCCCCCGGCTCCGAGCTCCGCGCCCGACACGACGTCCACGGGGAGGTCCTGCTCTGGCCGGCCTTGACCCAGTACCGCGTCGTGCCGCCGGGGGCGCTCCGCACGCTGCTCGGCGAGCGGCGCGTCGACGTGACGCCGCTGTCGGCCGGCTCGGCGCGTCCGGTCGGCGAAGGCAAGCGGCTCGAGATCGACGTCCGCAAGATCGAGATGCACGGGAGCCTCGGCGCGCTGTACCTCGAGCTCGGCAGGGTGCCCGAGGCCGGCGAAGGGGGGCCCCTGCTCTGCCGGGCGCTGCTGGAGATCCTCGGCGTCGACCCGAAGTCGCCCGAGTGCGTGGCCGGCGAGGTGCCGCTCTATGCGAGCTATGCCTGGCAGAGCGGCGGCGGCGTCGCGTTCGAGGTCACGTCGGCCGACCGGCGCACCGACCTGATCTCGACCGACATGCTCATGCCGCCCCCGAGCGCGGCGTTCGCCGCCGCGGGGCTCCCGTCGGCGCAGGGCGGCGTCTTCCTGACGCGCGACGAGCTCGCCGCCATCCGGGCAGAGCCGCTCCCGCTGCCCGCGAGCGTCGACCCGGGTGCGCCCGGCGAGGGCTTCGTCGCGGTCAATCAGACCGACGCGCTGTTCTACCTGCTCGTCGACGGCATCCCCGCGGTCGCGGTGCCTCCGATGAGCGAGCGCTACGTCGCCGGGCCGCTGCGCGGGCGCTACGTCGTCCAGTGGCGCACGTTCCTCGGCGAGAGCATCGAGCCGCCGCAGACGGTCGAGATGCCGGCGCGCCTCGTGCGCAGCGGGACCGACGCAGGCGCGACGGACGGCGGCTGAGCGGCCGCCGCTAGCTGCCGGTCGTCGTCTCGGGGCTCGACAGGAGCGCGGCGATGTCGTCCGGGATCCGCGTCAGCGTGAGGCTCGATCCGAGGCACGCGAGGAGGATGTCGCCGTCGCAGATCACCTCCTCGCCCCGGAGGACGCGGTAGCTGAAGCGCGCGGTCACCCTGTGGATCTCGCGGCAGGTCGTCTCGACCACGAGGTTGTCGCCGAACCGCGCCGCCTGGCGGTACTTGATCCGCAGCTCCGCGACAGCGAGGTGAAGGTCGCGCCGGACCATCTCCTCGTAGGAGATCCCGCGGCGCTGCAGCCAGTCGATGCGGCCAGCCTCCAGGTAGATGAGATAGTTCGCGTGGTGGACGATGCCCATCAGATCCGTCTCGCAGAAGCGGACGGCCAGCGGGGTGCGCGAGGTGAGGTGCGGGGGCGCGTCGGGCGGAGGAAGCGGAGGAAGGGGCGGCATCGCGGGAGGCGCCGAGATTAACCCACTTTCGACCCGGGCGGCGGAGCGGCCGCGCGACCTGGAACGCGCGCGATCGGGAACGGCCGGCGGCGCGCAGGGACGAGGGAGGCGCCTCGGCGCTGGTGGCGGGGGCGCCGCGATGCTAGCGGGCGCCATGGCGAATGTCCGGACGCTCCTGTCCGCCGAGCAGATCGGCGCCCGCGTGCGCGACCTCGGCGCGCAGATCACCAGGGACTACGCGGAGCGGCGGCTCGTGCTCGTCTCGGTGCTCAAGGGGAGCTTCGTGTTCACCGCCGACATCGCGCGCCACATCGACCTCCCGGTGCGCATCGAGTTCCTCGGCGTGCGCAGCTACGGCGAGGGCACGGCCTCCACCGGCGTCGTCCAGATCACGCAGGACCTGACGCGCCCGATCGAGGGCGAGGACATCCTCCTCATCGAGGACATCGTCGATACGGGCCTCACGATCTCGCACCTGCTCCAGCTCTTCCGCACGAGGATGCCGAACAGCGTGAAGGTCTGCGCGCTCCTGCACAAGCCGGCCCGCGCGCGGGTCGAGGTGCCGATCGACTACCTGGGCTTCACGATCGAGGACAAGTTCGTCGTCGGCTACGGGCTCGACTGGGCCGAGCGCTATCGAAACCTGCCGTTCATCGGCGTTGTGGAGGCGACGTGAGCAAGCGGTTG
This sequence comes from Sorangium sp. So ce1014, assembly GCF_051521505.1. Taxonomy (NCBI): domain Bacteria; kingdom Pseudomonadati; phylum Myxococcota; order Polyangiales; family Polyangiaceae; genus Sorangium; species Sorangium sp. So ce1014. Next base: position 11,245,058 of record NZ_CP150356.1, on the reverse strand, counting down.
CTGATGCTCGAGAAGATGACCCAGGGCGGGTCGAAGGACCCGTTCCACTGGTACGCGCTCGCGCTGGAGTACGCGGGGCAAGGACGCCACGACGAGGCGCTCGCCACGTTCGGCGCGCTCCGGGCGATCGACCCGAGCTACGTGCCGATGTACCTCATGTGCGGGACGATGCTTGTGAAGGCAGGCCGCCGCGACGAGGGGCGCTCCTGGCTGAGCGACGGCATCGGGGTCGCGCGCAGCAAGGGAGATCAGCACGCGCTGAGCGAGCTCCAGCAGGCGCTCGAGGGCGACGGCGACGCGTGACGCCATGAGGGCGGCGCGCGGCGGGGATCGCGCCGCGCCTCAGCCGCCCTCTCCCCCGCCCTCGCCGCGGATCCGGCGGAGGCGCTCGCCGATCGTCCGCTCGTAGCCGCGGTCGGTCGGCTCGTAGAACCGGCTGCCGGCGATCGGCTCGGGCAGGTAGGCCTCGCCCACCGCGACGCCGCCCGGCTCGTCGTGCGCGTAGCGGTAGCCCTCGCCGTAGCCCTCGTCGCGCATCAGCCGCGTGACGGCGTTGCGGAGCGTGAGCGGGACCGGCAGCGCGCCGTGCTCGCGTACGGCGGCCTGCGCCGACTGCCAGGCTGACTTGCACGCGTTCGATTTCGGGGCCGTGGCGAGGTACAGCGCCGCCTGCGTGAGCGGGTAGAGGCCCTCCGGCATCCCCATCCGCCGGAACGCGGCGTCCGCCGCGACGGCGATCTCCAGGGCGCGCGGGTCGGCGTTGCCGATGTCCTCGGAGGCGAAGATCATCATCCGGCGCAGCAGGAAGAGCGGGTCGTCGCCGGCCTCGATCATGCGCATCAGCCAGTAGACGGCGGCGTCGGGATCGGAGCCGCGCATCGACTTGATGAAGGCGCTGATGACGTTGTAGTGCTCCTCGCCGGCCTTGTCGTAGAGCAGCGTCTTGTGCTCGCTCGCGCCGGCGATGAGCTCGCGCGTGATCGTGGCGGCGCCCGCGCGCACCGCCTCGTCCGCGGCGACCTCCAGCGTGGTGAGCGCCCTGCGCGCGTCGCCCTGCGCGAGCGCCGCGATCGCCGAGAGCGCGTCGTCGTCGGCCGCGACCGCGCCGGCGAGCCCGGTGGGCGAGTCGATGGCGCGGCGCAGGAGCTCGACGAGCTCCGGGGCGTCGAGGCCCTGGAGGCGGAAGACCTTGCAGCGGGAGAGGAGCGGCGCGTTCACCGCGAACGAAGGGTTCTCGGTGGTCGCCCCGATCAGGGTGATCGTCCCGTCCTCGACGTGCGGGAGGAACGCGTCCTGCTGGGCCTTGTTGAAGCGGTGGATCTCGTCGACGAACAGGATCGTGCGCTTGCTCTCGTACGAGCGCGCGGTGCGCGCCTGGGCGAGGATCTCGCGGAGCTCCGGCACGCCACCCAGCACGGCGTTGAAGGGGACGAAGCGGGCGTTCGTCGTGTGCGCGACGACGCGCGCCAGCGTCGTCTTGCCGGCGCCCGGCGGGCCCCACAGGATCATCGAGGGGATCCGGTCGGCGGTGATCGCGCGCGCGAGCAGCTTGCCCTCGCCGAGGAGGTGGCCCTGGCCGATCATGTCCGCGAGCGAGCGCGGGCGCATGCGCTCGGCGAGGGGCACCGTGGCCCGGAGCTCCGGATCGCGCTGCCGGGCGGCGTCGAAGAGGGTCGGCTCGTCGCCCGCGGGCCGCCGCCGCGCGCCGCCGCCTCCCCCGCCGCGGGGCGCGCTCATTCGAAGGCCGACCGCGCGCGCGCGTCGGAGGCCCGTTCCGAGAGCAGGACCTCCACGGCGCGGCGCGCGCTCGCCGGATCGCGCCCGACCCAGCGCACCGTGCCCGCGCCGTCGACCACGAACGTGAGGGGGACCTGCGCGACGCCGTAGGTCCCGGTGAGCCGCTGATCGAGGTCCGCGACGATGGGGAACGTCGCGCCGAGCTCGTACGCGGCCGCCTCGGCGGTGGCCTCGGAGGCGTCGACGTTCACGCCGATCATCGCCACCCCGTCCGCCTTGCGGTCGCGCCAGAGCTTGTCGAGCGCCGGCAGGGTCCGGCTGCACGACGCGCACCAGGACGCCCAGAAGTCGATCACGGTGACCCGCGTCCTCCGGGTGCCGGGCACGCCCACGGTGATCGCCGCCGTCGACTCCGCGTGGAACTCCGGCGCGGCGCTGCCCACGAGCGGGTGGCGCACCGAGGCAGGCATCGCGCCCGGCCCGCACCCGAGCACGAGCGGCGCGCAGGCCGCAGCGCTCGCGAGGGCGCCGATACGGACGGCTGAGCGGAGGCGCGACAGCGCGGGCCGCACAGTCGCCGCGCGGACGCCGCCGCTGACCGAGGAGGGCTTGCTCGCCGCCTTCGCCTGCAACACGCGGGGAGCTTAACGTCCCGGCGCCCCTTGTCCGAGGGGCGCAGGAGGAAAAAGAGCGCGTGGTCGGCGGAATGAGTCCGCCGCGGCGGGCGCGGGGACCCCGCCCGAGGGGCCGGCGAGCCGCGCCGGGGTTGCGCCGCGCGCGGCGCGCCGGCGCTATCCGCGGGCTCCGAAGATGGCGGTGCCGACGCGGACGAGCGTGGCGCCTTCGGCGATGGCTGCCTCGAAATCGTGCGACATACCCATCGAGAGCTCGGGCAGCGCGGCCTGGCCGCCGTGCGCGTCCCGCAGGGCGCGCAGCTGCGCGAAGAACGGGAGGACGTCGGCCGGGTCGTCGAGGAACGGCGCGATGGTCATGAGGCCGATCGGCCGGAGGTGCGCGCACCGAGTCACCGCGCCGACGAGCGGCGCGAGATCGCCGGGCGCACAGCCGCCCTTCGAGGCCTCGCCGCCGACGTTGACCTCGAGCAGGACGTCGACCGTCCGGTTGAGCGCGGCCGCGCGCCTGTCGAGCTCGACGGCGAGGTCCTCGCGATCGACGGAGTGCACGACCTGCGCGACGCGCGCAACGTGCTTCGCCTTGTTCCTCTGGAGCCGGCCGATGGCGTGCCACACGAGCCCGTCGAGGTCGGCGAGCGCCTCGGCCTTCTCGACGAGCTCCTGCGCGTAGCTCTCGCCGAAATCGCGCTGCCCGGCGGCGTAGGCGGCGCGGATGGCCTCCGCGGGCTTTCCCTTGGACACAGCGATGAGCCGGACCTCTTCGGGCCCCCGCCCGGCGCGCGCGGCGGCGCCTGCGATCCGGCGCCGTACCTCTTCGAGCCGCGGCGCGATGTTCTCCAGGTCTTCAGAAATCACGCCGCACGATACCGCGACCTGCCGCTCGCGGACACGAGGGCGCGCCGCTGCACCGGACACGGCAGCGCGGGCCGTGGCGGAGGCCGGCGCAGGGTGTCGGATCCACCCGCCCGGGCGGCGTGCCAGAGTGTGCCTGAGGACCGCGTCAATCACCGCCGGATCGCAGTGCTTCCAGGGATCTTCTCGTGGCACGTGGATTGCCATACGCGTGCGTACCCGCCATGCGAAGCCTGCTGTTGTCTACCCTGCTCATCGCGGTTGGATGCACGTTCAACCCGCAGCCCGAACCGCCGTTCCAGGAGCAGGACCCCGATCCGTCGGGGAATACCGCCACCGGAGCCGGCAGCACGGGTGCAGGTACAGGTGCAGGTGCAGGTGCTGGCTTTCCCGCGCCATCGGGCGCCGGAGGAGGGGGCGGCTCCGGCGCCGTGGGTAGCAGCGGCTCCGGCGGCACGGCCAGTGAGGGCGGTGGGAGCGGCGAGGGCGGCGCGGGTGCCTCGGGCGGTGAGGGCGGTGAGGGCGGCTCCGGCGGCGGTGAGGGCGGCTCTGGCGGCGGTGAGGGCGGCTCTGGCGGCGGTGAGGGCGGCTCTGGCGGCGGTGAGGGCGGCTCTGGCGGCGGTGAGGGCGGCTCCGGCGGCGGTGAGGGCGGCTCCGGCGGCGGTGAGGGCGGCGCAGGTGGCGAGCCCTGCGGCGAAGGGGGCGTGGGAAGTGTGAACTGCGGCTGAGCTAGCGCGCCGCCCGACCTTGACGGCGGCGCCAGCCGGGTGGCAGGCGCGAGCGACAGCAGAAGGCTCATCGCGCTCGACGCCGCGCTCCCGCGGACGAAGGAGCTGCGCAAGCGGCAGGGGACTGCGCAGGGTGCTATGAGGAGAGAGCTTATGCGCAAGCTTGTCGTCCTTTTGTTCGGGGTGGTGCTCTCGGGCTGTGGCTTCAACCCGCAGCCCGAGCCTCCCCTCTCGGGTATCGGATGCGCGGACTGCGATGACCTCGGCGCGACCGGGGCCGGAGGGGGACGCGTCGAGGACGGGCCCGATGAGAATGACGGCGACGGGGGCGGCGCCACCGCCGGCGAGGCCGGCTCGGGCAACGCTGGTTCAACCGGGGCCGGTAGCACGGGTGCACCCGGCGCCGGCGGCGCGACCAACTCGGGTGGCCACGCCGGTGCGGATGGCGGAGGCGGCGAAGGCGGCACCGGTGGCGAGGGCGGCGAGGGCGGCACCGGCGGCGAAGGCGGCACGGGTGGTACCGGCGGTGCGGGCGGCGAAGCCGGCGCCGGTGGCGCGCTTGGCCAGGGCGGCGCGTGAGGCGACGGATGGGCCAGGCGCCACGACGCCGAGCGCTCGACGCAGCCTCGTAGCCTGGCGGTGGCGCTGAGCTCCGAGGTACGCCCGGCAGCGGCTCTTGAAGCGTTCTCCCCGCGCCGTCAGCCGCCGCCGCACGCCGTCAGCTCCGCCCTGCGACGCCGCGAGCGCGCGGCTCGACGCCGCGAGCGCGCGCCTCAGATCGCAGGTCGCCGCGGCCGCGTGTACTCGTCGAGCATGTTCGCGACGAGCTCGGCGAGGAGGCTGTCCGCGACGCGAAGGCGGCGCGACATCTCGCGCGCGATGTTCAGCACCAGGAGGGTGTACGACTTGAGATCGCGCCGGTAGAGCGCGTCGAGATCGTGAGCGGTGATGCGCATCAAACGCGACGGGGCGATGGCTCGCACGGTCGCCGAGCGCGGCATCACGTCGAGGATCGACATCTCGCCGAACCAGTCGCTCGGCCCCAGGACCGCGATCCGCGCGTCGACATCGCGCTTCGACCGCTTGAGCACTTCCATCTCCCCCGCGAGCAGCACGAACATCTCGCGGCCGCTGTCGCCCTCGCGAAAGGCGACGGCCCCCGGCTGCAGATCGAGCAGCTCCAGCGAGTCGGCGAGTCCATGGAGGACGTGATCGCCCAGGCCGCCGAACAGCCCGATCTCGCGCAGCTGCGCGATCAAGTCAGCGTTGTGGCTCACGGGGTTGCACCGCGGGCGACCGCGGCGGCCGACCCGACAAAGCCCACCAACACCTCGCGAACATGCTCGCCTACTCGCATCGCTCCACCTCGCGGCCCCGAGCCGATGTACCCACCGAGAGCGTACGCCGCAACATGAGGACGTCAACGCTCGCGCTCGCGACGCGCACGCGACGTCCTGCCGGCTCCCCGGCCGTCTCGTCGCGCCGCGGGATGCGCCCCCCCGAGCCCCGTCCCCTCGGTCACGTCGCTCCGAGCCGTGCGCCTGCCTCGCGGCCGCGCTGCCGCCGGGCGCACCTGGCGCGAGCCGCGCTAGAGATCCTTGGTAAACACGATCCGCGGGCGCCCAGGCCCGGCGTAGTCCTCGATCTCGGCCGCCGACCAGCCGACCGCCGCGTGGAAGCGCACGGAGCCCTCGTTGCCCAGGGTCGTGATCGCCTTGAGCTGCCGGCAACCCTCACGGCGGCAGTCCTCCTCGAACGCTGCATAGAGCATCCTGCCGACGCCGCGGCGGCGGTAGTCGGGATGAATGCCGACGAGGTGCACGTACCCGATCGCCGCGTCCGGGCACCTGAACCCGAGCAGGAAGCCGACAAGCAACCCGTGATCCTCGACGACGCGGGCAAGCCGCCCGAGCTCGTAGAAGTAGATCGGGTGCGCGAGCGCGCTGGTTGGGCCTGCCCACCACCGATCGATCTCACCCACGATCCGGTCGTAGTCGGGCTTCGTCAGCGGCCGTGTCTCCATGCATCACCTCACTCGAACGGTTCGGGATCCAGCTTTCGATCTGCAGCGTCGCCGCGGATGGCACGAACATCTCGCGCAGACCTGCGCAGCCTAGCAGCCGCGCCGGCCTCCTCGTAAGCACGCTCGTGAGGCCCCGCTAGCCGCCGCGCGTCACGCCTGCTAGCGCTACCCCGTGCGTCACGACAAAATCATCGTCGCTCCGTCGATCCTGTCGGCTGACTTCGGTCGTCTCGCGGAGGAAGTGCGAGCCGCCGAGGCCGCCGGCGCCGACTGGATTCACGTCGATGTGATGGATGGCCGGTTTGTGCCAAACATTACGATCGGACCGCTCATCGTTCGCGCGGTTCGCGCCGCGACGCGTCTTCCTCTCGACGTGCACCTGATGATCGTCGAGCCCGAGCGCTACGTGGACGAGTTCGCGGCCGCCGGCGCCGATCGGATCTCGGTCCACGTGGAGGCGTCGCCGCACCTGCACCGGACGATCCAGCAGATCCGGGGCGCAGGCGCGCGCCCCGGCGTCGTGCTGAACCCCCACACCTCGGAAGAGTCGATCCGGCACGTGCTGCCCGACCTGGATCTGGTGCTGGTGATGAGCGTCAACCCCGGGTTCGGTGGCCAGCGGTTCATCCCGGCCACGCTCCCCAAGCTGCGGAGCCTGCGTCAGGCGATCGATCAGGCGGGCCTGGACATCGCGCTCGAGGTCGACGGTGGCATCGCGCCGTCGACGTCCGGGCAGGTCATCGCCGCCGGGGCGACGGCGCTCGTCGCCGGCTCGGCCGTGTTCGGCGCCGCGGCGCCGGGCGAGCAGCTGTCGTTCGACGCGCGTGTGGCGCGGTATGCGGAGGCGATCCGGGCGATCCGCGCGCCCGCCGGGGAGCAGCTTTGATGCGGCGCAACGCCCCCGCGGCGGCGTGCGCGGCGGCGGCGCTCGCGCTCGTCGGGACGGCCGTGCTGGCCGGCTGCGCGCAGCCGGCTGCGCCTGTGGCGCCGCCACGCGCGCAGGCCCCGGACGCGGCGCGCCCCGCGGGTTCGGCCGCGCTCCCGCCGGCCGGGGGCGCCAATCCGGTCGGCGAGGGCGAGCTCGACGACGATGCTGCCCGGCTGACCCAGGAGGAGATCGCGCGCGTGCTCGCCCGCCTGGCGAAGGCGCGCGGCCTGCCCGTGCTCCGCGAGGTGCGGAGCCGCGTGCTCACCCGCGGCGAGATCCTGGCGCGGGTGCGCGCGCACGTGGAGCGCGAGATCCCCGAGGGCGTGCTGGACCATCAGCGCGAGGTGCTCGCGGCGCTCGAGCTCATCCCGGCCGACTACGACTTCACCGCCGGGATGTACCGCCTGCTCGAGGGGCGCATCGCGGGCTTCTACGAGCCGGACGACGCGACGATGTACCTCGTCGACGATCTCAGCGAGACCGAGGCCGAGGAGACGCTGGCGCACGAGCTCGTCCATGCGCTCCAGGACCAGAGCTTCTCGCTGGGGAAGCTCCTTCGCTTCAGGCCCGGCGACAGCGATCGCCTGGCGGCCACGCACGCGCTCGTCGAGGGCGAGGCGATGAGCGCGATGTTCGATGTGCTTGTCGGCTCGGCGTTCCAGATGGACGAGTCGACGCTCCGGAAGCTCGTGGCGATGTCGACGGCGCTGTCGTCCGTGGGCGACACGCCGCTCGTGCTGCAGGAGTCGCTGGGCGCGCCGTACACGGACGGCTTCGCGTTCGTGCAGGCGCTGCGCCGGGACGGCGGCTGGCCCTCCGTGGACGCGGTCTGGCGCGCGCTGCCGGAGACGACCGAGCAGCTGCTGCACCCCGAGAAGCTCGCCGCGCGCGAGCCCGCCGTCGAGGTGGCGGTCCCGACCGCCGCGGCGCTCGGTCCAGGGTACCGCGTCGTGTTCGACGACGTGATGGGCGAGCAGGCGCTGCGCATCGCGTTCGCGGCGTACGCGCACCGCGAGGCGGCCATCGGCGCGGCGGCCGGGTGGGGCGGGGACCGGGTTGCGGTGGTGCAGCGGGACGATCCGCAGGACCCGACGCGGCGCGCGTTCGCGCTCGCGTGGCGGCTGCGGTTCGACAGCGCGGGCGACGCGGCGGAGGCGGGGAAGGTGCTGGAGCGCCGCTTCGGGAAGACGTGCCAGCAGCGCGCGTCGCTCGGGCCGCTCGCGTGGACGGCGCGCGGGGGCGACGTGGCGGTCGTCGCGGGGCCGTACGAGCGGCGCGGGGGAGGGGAGGCCAGCGCGGTGGGGACGTGCGCGGGGGCGAAGACGTGGCTGGCGGAGGTGATGAAGGGCGGGGTTGGGGGGAAGGCGACGGGGGGAGCAGCGGCGGAGAGCCGGGGACGGAAGTAGCCGATCCGCTCACGAGTGGGCGCTGGGCAACGTCGAGCGGTGCCCCGTCCGTTGCGCCGCACAGGCCCGGAGGTCGACACCCTCAGCGAGCGCCTTCGCGAGGAGCTCGCGACGTCTGTCGTCCGCCCGGATAGCAGCCGCAGACGGATGAAGCTCCGGACCTTCCTCGAGGGTTTCGGCTAGACCGCGTGCGCCACGCATCGCCCTCGTCGACGCTCGAGAACCTTCAGAGGTGGGGCTTCGGGCACAAGCTCAGCGGCAGCACCGTCAACGACTACATCACCCTCTGGAAGAGCGAAGCGTCCGTCGACGAAGGGACCGAGCACAGTCGCCTGGGCGCAGCGGACGGAGCTCGAGCGATTCGATGTCTCTCTGGCTGCCTGGATGGATAGAAGACTTCCCTGAAACGGTGGCTCAGGCAATCCAGCGGCGAATCTGCAAGGTTGATGGCTCGTCCTCCGAATCGCTGTTCTTCTCATTCTCCGCATGGCACGCCGCCTCTGGAGCCATCTTTCGGACGCCTCCCTGCGGGACGATTTCGTGCAGGTGACGCGCGAGCTCGCCGGGTGTCACGAGACCGTGGCGATGACGGAGCCGCGTGGCGCTTCACGTCCCCGGGGAAGACTGCTACGGTCCGCCCCATCGCGCGGCAAAGAGCGGCGCGGACCGGGGGCCGCATGAAGTTCTTTCACGCAGCGGACATCCACCTCGATAGTCCCCTGCGGGGCCTCGATCGGTACGACGGGGCGCCGGTGGACAAGCTCCGCGGGGCGACGCGGCGCGCGCTCGAGAACCTCGTGGCGCAGTGCATCGAGGAGAAGGTGGCCTTCCTGCTCATCGCCGGCGATCTCTACGACGGCGACTGGACCGATTACAACACGGGGCTCTTCTTCGCGAAGCAGATGTCACGCCTGCGTGAAGCGGGTATCCGGGTGTTCATCGTGCGTGGCAATCACGACGCGCGGAGCAAGATCCTGCGATTGCCGGAGGGCGTGCGCGAGCTGTCGGCGAAGAAGCCGGAGACGATCGAGCTGGAGGATCTCGGCGTGGCCGTGCACGGTCGGAGCTACGAGAAGGCCGATACAACGGAGGACCTCTCCGTCGCCTATCCCGCGCCGAAGGAGGGGTATTTCAACGTGGGTTTGCTGCATACGTGCGCGAGCGGTCGCGAAGGGCATCAATCGTATGCCCCGTGCTCGGTGAGCGACCTCGTGGCGAGGAGATACGATTACTGGGCTCTCGGGCATGTGCACGCGCGCGAGGTGCTCCACGAGTCGCCGTGGATCGTGTTCCCCGGGAACCTGCAGGGCAGGCATGCGCGCGAGACGGGGAAGAAGGGGGCGACGCTGGTGACCGTCGACGAGGGGCGGATCGTGGGGGTCGAGCCCCGGACCCTGGACGCGCTGCGCTGGGTGCGGTGCGCGGTGGACGCGCGCATGGCGTCGTCGGTCGATGATGTGATCGAGCTGTGCCGCGAGGCCCTGGCGCGCGAGGCGGACGCGGCGGAGGAGAGGATCGTGGCCGCGCGGATCGAGGTGACGGGGGCGACGCGGGCGCACGGGGCGCTCTCGCGCGAGCCCGAGAAGTACCGGAGCGAGGTGCGCAGCGCGGCGAGCGACGCGGGCGAGATCTGGGTCGAGAAGATCAGCTTCCGCACCCGGAACCCGCTCGATGCGGAGGCGAGCCTCGGGGACGAGGCCGTGGGCGGGCTCTACCGGCAGCTCCGCGCCCTCTGCGAGGACGACGCCGAGATCGACAGGCTGCTGGGCGGGCTCGAGCCCTTGCGCAAGAAGCTGCCGGCGGAGCTCGACCACCTCGAAGGCGGAGGGAAGCTCGATCGGACGGCGCTCCGGCAGCTCGTCCGGGAGCTGCCCGATACCCTGCTGCCGCTGCTCTTCGCAGGTGAGGACGCGTCGTGAAGATCCTCTCGCTCGATCTCCTGAGGTACGGGCCTTTCACCGGGCTGTCGCTGGATTTCTCGGCGAAGCCGCGCGCGCTGCACGTGATCTTCGGGTCGAACGCGGTCGGCAAGAGCACGACGCTGCGGGCGGTGCTGGGGTTTCTCTTCGAGATGCCCAAGGACACCCAGGACGCGCACGATCGGGACTACAAGAAGCTCCGGGTGGGCGCGCTCCTCGCGGCCGAGGACGGGCGGACCTTGCAGCTGGTCCGACGCAAGGGGCTCAAGCAGACGTTGCTGGATCCCGCCGAGCAGCCGGTGGACGAGGGGCAGCTGCAGGCGTTGCTCGGCGGGGTGACGGAGGAGCAGTACAAGGTGATGTTCGGCCTCTCCCACGAGGCGCTCGTGGACGGCGGCGAGGCGCTGCTCAAGGGAGGCGGCGACCTCGGAGAGAGCCTGTTCGCGGCCGGGCTCGGGGGCACGCGCGTGCACGCGGTGCTGGAGAAGCTCGACGCGCAGGCGGAGGAGATCTTCACGCCCCTCGGGAAGCACAAGAAGAAGCTCAACGCCGCGCTCGAGAGCTACAAGAGCGCGAAGAAGGGAGCCGCGGATCGGTCCCAGCCGGCGAAGGAGTGGGAGCAGCTCCAGAAGGATCTCGCCGGTGCACAGGCGCGCGCCGCGACCCTGGCCAGGGAGCTCTCCGATCTCCAGGCGAAGCTCAGGCATCTGTCGCGCACGGCGCAGGCGCTGGTGCCCATCGCGGAGCGGGACAGGATCCTCGGGATGCTGAAGGAGCATGAGGGCGCGGTGTTCTTGCCCGAGACGGCGCCCGAGGCGCGGCGGAAGGCCGAGAGCACGCTCGCGGAGACGGAGCCGCGCGAGGAGCGGCTCGGCCGCGAGATCGCGGATCTGACCGCGCAGATGGACCGGTTGCCGGTGCCGGAGGCGCTGCTCGCGCAGGGGGCGTCGATCACCGCGATCCAGGACGGGCTCGGCAACCACAAGAAGGCGGCGGGGGTGGATCTGCCTCGGCTCCGCGGCGAGCTGCGCCAGATCGAAGACACGATCGAGTCGCTCCTCGGGCGGCTCGGGCGGCGCGTGCCCGTGGAGGAGGTGGGGAGCCTCGCTGTCCCGTCGAGCATGGAGGCGCGGGTCCAGGCGCTGCTCAAGCAGCGCATCGGCCTCGAGCGCGACCTCGCCGGGGCGGCGAAGGGGCTCTCCGAGGCGGAGAACAAGCTCGGGGGCGAGCGGAGCAAGCTCGCGGCCCTGCGCGCTCCGGTGGATGCGACGGCGCTCGTGCGCACGCTCGAGATCGCGCAGCGAGACGGGGATCTGGAGAAGGTCCTCGGTGAGCTGCGCGGCGAGGCGACGGCGATGGCGGCGCGGCTTGAAGCCGGGCTCTCGGCGCTCGGGGTGGCGCAGCTCTCGCTCGAGAAGGTGGGCGCGCTGCCGGTGCCGATCCCGGAGACGGTGGAGAGGTTTGCCCGTGAGTTCGCCGCTCGGGACGCCGAGCGGAAGTCGCTCGCTCACTCGCTGGCAGAGCGCAAGGAGCGCTCCGGGGAGCTGGAGCGCGAGATCGAGGCGTTGCGGCGCGGCGAGGAGGTGCCCATGGAGGGGGATCTGGCGACGGCGCGGCGCGAGCGCGAGGGGCACTGGAAGCGGGTGCGGCAGGCGTGGCTGGGGGAGCCGGCGGAGGAGGGGGCGGCCGGGGCGGGGCTCTCGGCGAGCGAGATCGCGCATCATCACGAGACGAGCGCGCGGCGGGCGGATGAGCTGTCGGATCGGCTCAGGAGAGAGGCAGATCGGGTGGCGAAGTTCGCGACGCTCTCGGCCGATCGCGATCGGGCGGCGCGCGGCATCGAGGAGTCCGTGACCGCGGCGGAGCGGGCGCAAACGACGGAGGAAGAGGAGCAGAGGCAGTGGCAAGCCGCCTGGACGGCGGCGGGGATCGCGCCGCGCTCGCCGGGGGAGATGCTGGCCTTCCTGGGGCGCTACCAGAAGCTCGTGGAGGAGAAGGCCAGGCTCGAGGAGGTGCGGCGGCGGGAGCAGGCCCAGAGGGAGCGCATCGAGGGGCATCGGGAGGCGCTCGCTGCGGCGCTGGAGGCGGTCGGCGTGGCCGCTGGGCCGCGGCACGGGTTGCTCGCGCTCGTCGCGCATGCGCGTGAGGTGGTGGAGCGGGAGGGGAAAGCGCAGCGGGAGCGGGAAGCGGTCGTGAAAGAGGTGCGCCGGGGGGAGGTCGAGCTCGAGGGGCTCTCCGGCGCGCTCGCGCGGCTGCAGCGGGAACAGGCGGCGTGGGCCGAGCAGTGGTCGGAGGTGATGCTGGCGCTCGGGGTGTCGGCCGCGACCGGGATCGAGGAAGCCGAGGAGGTGCTGAAACTGCGCGCGGAGCTCGCCCGACATGGGGAGGGGGCCCGGGACCGGCGGCGGCGCATCGCGGGGATCGAGCGCGATGCGGCCGATTTCAAGGTCCAGGTGGAGGGGCTGGCGCGGCTCACGGCGCCGGATCTCGCGGGCATTCCGCTGGAGCAGGCGGCGGCGGCGCTGCTGGAGCGGTTCGAGGACGGGAAGACGAACCGGCAGCTCAAGCAGGCGCTCGAGAAGGAGTCCAAGGAGAAGCAGCAGGATCTGCTCGCCACGCGGGAAAAACGGCGAGGGGCGGAGCGCGCGCTCAAGCAGCTCATGGAGGAGGCCCGGGCCCAGGACGTGTCCGAGCTCGTCGCCGCGGAGGATCGATCGGCCGTGGCGCGGAAGCTCCGGCAAGATCGGGAGATCGTCGAGACGCGGCTCTCGACGATCGGCGAGGGGCTCAGCGTGGAGGCGCTCCTGGAGGCGTGCCGCGGGACGAACGCGGATGCGCTTGCGCAGGATCGGGTGGACGTGGAGCGGCAGATCGCGGACCTGGATCAGGAGCGGACGCGGGTGAACGAGGAGGTGGGGCAGCTCCGGCAGCGGCTGCTCTCGATGGATGGGAGCGACCTGGCGGCGGAGGAGCTGACGCGGGCGGAGCAGCACCTGGCGTCGATCAGCGCGCTGGTCGACGACTATGCGCGGGCGAAGCTCGCGGCGGACCTGCTGCGGCGGGCGATGGAGCAATACCGCGAGAAGAACCAGGGGCCGCTGGTACGGCGGGCGAGCGAGCTGTTTGCGAGGCTATCGCTGGGTACGTTCTCGGGGCTGCGGGGGGATCACGACGATCACGATCGGCCCGTGCTCCGGTGCGTGCCGAGGGCCGGGGATCCGGTGGAGGTGAGGGCGCTGTCCGACGGGACGCGCGATCAGCTCTTCCTGGCGCTCCGGGTGGCGAGCCTGGAGCAGTACTTCACGAAGAGCGAGCCATTGCCGCTGGTGCTCGACGACGTGCTCATCCATTTCGACGACGCGCGCGCCCGCGCCGCGCTCGAGGTCCTCGGGGAGCTGTCGCAGCGGACGCAGATCCTGTTCTTCACCCATCACGCGCGGCTCGTCGAGCTGGCCGAGGCGACGTTGCCGGCGAGCGCGCTCTGCAGGCATGACCTCGATGATCTCGTGGCGAGGGCGGCGGTGAACGTCACGGCGCCATGACGGATCCCGATCGACGCCGCGGCGCTCGCGCTGCGCTGCGCTGCGCCCCCGGATCCGTGCAGCCCCACGGCGCCGAGGAGGTCGAGCTCGTGCTCTCGCTCGCCTACCCGGCGGCGAGGATCGCGCTCACGGAGGGGCTGGCGCCCTGGCCCGGCCGGCGCTCTGGCGCGAGATGGGCGCGAGATGGGCGCGAGATGGGCGCGAGATGGCAACGGCCGGCACGGCGGCGTTGACAGGCGGCGCCAGAGGAGGCACAAAAGCAAGTCGTTCTGAGTATTTGGAGGAGTGGCCGAGCGGTCGAAGGCAGCGGTTTTGAAAACCGCCGTTGGGGCAACTCAACCAGGGGTTCGAATCCCTTCTCCTCCGCTGGTTTCTGCAAGGATGTCGGGTGGTTGGCGCGGTCCGGGACGTGGACGGGAGTGGACAGGCGCGGAGAGGTCTGGACGCAGGTTCTGGCAAAGTTCTGGCACGGCGACCCCCGTCTGGCACCGGCTCGGGCGGTCGCTCCCACTCCCGAGGAGTTCGGGCGGGACTGCCCCATACTCGACGGCGAACGCGCTCGACGCTCGGTGGGCGACGCCTCGCGTACCCGCCGGTCCTCTCGCGTGACGCTCTGGCAAGCCGCGGTGGCGCAGCGCGCCCCACGACTCGGTGGCGTGCATGGGTGCGCCCGACGAGGTGGGGCGCGCGACATGCGCCTCCGCGCGATCGTGATCAGGGCGAAAGACGTAAAGGCCGTAGGCATCGAGAAAACGGCGGAGCGTCTGCTGATCGATGTCGATCCCGAGCTCGCGCGCGATGAACGCGACCACCTCCGGCTGAGTGCATCGCGGATGATCGACGAGGTACTTGGCGATCGGACCGGCATGCTCCGGACGCAGTCGCGGTTGCCGGTCTCGCCCGAGCTCCGCCCAGATCGACTCGAGCATTTGCTGCGCCGTGAGCGTGCGCGCGGTGCGCATGGCCCGGTCGGTGTGGCCCACCGCCGCGCCCACTTGCGCTGCCGTCAGGCCCATCTCCGCATGCAGGAGAAAATTGGCTGCTACGCGCAGCAGGATCGGCTGGGCCGCAATGACGGCCACGAACCGCACCGCCGCCTCCAGCAGGACTTGCTGCGATCGTGTCGCCCCCTCCAGCACGTCCGCATGCTCGCGCTGCCAGCGTACCCACGCCTGCTGCGGCGCCTCGCTCGCCTGGGTCGTCGCCGTGTCCGCCGCCATCGTTCTCTCCTCACGGCAAGCATCCCACAGGGACGAAAGCTCGCAGCAGCCGGGCTCAGGCGTCGATCATGCGTTGAGGCGGAAGTCGTCGGTGAACGCTCCGAAGGGTTCGGGGGCGTTTGGTGCTGGGACACCGATCTCGTTGATCAAGCGAGAAATGGACCGCCAAGACACCAAGGACGCCAAGAGTGTTCTCCGTTCTTGGCGTCCTTGGCGCCTTGGCGGTTCGAAGTTCTGCGCTTTTCAGGCAGTTTCAACCCGTTTGTCGCTCCAGAACACCGATCACGTTGATCGAGCGAGAAATGAACCGCCAAGACGCCAAGGTAATGTTCTCTTCTTGGCGTCCTTGGCGCCTTGGCGGTTCGAAATTCTGCTCTCTTCTGGCGGTTTCAACCCGTTTGTCGCTCTAGCTCTTCGCGGAGCTCGAAGCGCTCCGGGCCTTCACCTCGTCGATGCCTCCGGCCATGTAGAAGTCCTGCTCAGCGATGTGGTCAAGCTTGCCATCGAGGATCTCCTCGAAGCCGTCGATCGTGTCCTTCATGGAGACGAGCTTCCCCGGCCGGCCCGTGAACTGAGACGCAACGAAGAACGGCTGCGACAAGAACTGCTGTATCCTGCGGGCGCGCGCGACGCTCAGCTTGTCTTCCTCGCTGAGCTCGTCCATGCCGAGGATGGCGATGATGTCCTGGAGGTCCTTGTAGCGCTGGAGCGTCTGCTGCACGCGACGGGCCACGTTGTAGTGTCGTTCACCGACGATCATCGGGTCGAGCATCGTCGAGCTGGAGTCGAGCGGATCGACGGCCGGGTAGATCCCAAGCTCGCTGATCGCGCGCGAGAGCACCGTGGTCGCGTCCAGGTGCGCGAACGCCGTCGCCGGCGCAGGGTCGGTGAGATCGTCTGCCGGGACGAAGATCGCCTGGACGCTGGTGATCGACCCCTTGGTCGTCGAGGTGATCCGCTCCTGGAGCGCGCCCATCTCGGTCGAGAGGGTGGGCTGGTAGCCGACGGCGCTCGGGATGCGGCCGAGGAGGGCGGACACCTCGGAGCCGGCCTGCGTGAAGCGGAAGATGTTATCGACGAACAGGAGCACGTCCTGCCCCTGTTCATCGCGGAAGTGCTCTGCCACCGTGAGGGCTGATAGCGCGACCCGGGCGCGGGCGCCGGGCGGCTCGTTCATCTGGCCATAGACGAGCGCGGTCTTGGAGATGACCGGCTCACCGGTCTCGAGCTTCGACTCGCTCATCTCGAGGTACAGATCGTTGCCCTCGCGGGTGCGCTCGCCAACGCCGGCGAACACGCTGACGCCGCCGTACGCCTTGGCGACGTTGTTGATGAGCTCCAGGATGATGACCGTCTTGCCGACGCCGGCGCCGCCGAACAGGCCGATCTTGCCTCCCTTGCGGTAAGGCGCGAGCAGATCGATGACCTTGATGCCCGTCTCGAAAACCTCGACTTTTGTGGACTGGCTCACGAAGGCGGGCGGTTCCCTGTGGATAGGGGCGAACTGCTTCGCGTGCACGGGCCCACCCCCGTCGACGGGAGCCCCGACAACGTTGAGGATGCGGCCGAGGCATTCTTCGCCGACCGGCATCATGATCGGCGCGCCGGTGTCACGGACCTCCATCCCTCGCATCAGGCCGTCCGTTGAATCCATCGCCAGCGCCCGAACGGTCGACTCGCCGAGGTGCTGGCCTACCTCGAGCACCAAGTTGTCGGGCTCGGCGGAAATGCTCGGGCTGGTCATCTTGAGAGCATTCAGAATCCTGGGCAGCTGGCCTGACGGGAACTCGACGTCGACCACGGGGCCGATGACCTGGGTGATTTTTCCAACAACCATGGAAATGGAGCCTTCCTTACGTAACCAGTGGAATCAGCGGCACCGTATAGCACAGCGCTTGCCTGTCCAACAAGTCCGATAAGATGCTACTTCGAATTACCTAAGAGCCGAATGTGTGCATCGCTGCATGGAGGTGTCCGCGCCTGCATTGGCGCGTGATCCTCCCCCGCTCCTGTGGACACCCGCGAAGGCGCCGCGAGGAGGGATGGAACGGAGAAAGAGGAGGGCGTTCTCGCCTGAGCTCGAGCAGGAGGCGGTGCGGCTGGCTCAGCAAGAGCGCACGAGAGCCGGAGTGATCGTCGTCGATCACGGTCCCAAGAGGACGTTCACCTCCAGCTCCGCAGCCGTGCCGGGCGCGCCGAAGGGCGGCATCACCGCCCCATCGCGGCGATGCCCTTGACCCCCCTGGGCGCGGTCCGCTTCGGCGAATCATGTGAGCAAGGGGCGCCCCGCTATGCACAATTTGATAGTGGATGTCAAGAGTGAGCCATCGCGGTGATGCGGGGTCCGTCACGCGATCACGCGATCACGCGACTGTGTACCTCTGGTGTCCAGCAGATGGCGTCCAGGCGACGTCCGAGTGACCTGAACTCGCGTCATTGTTCCTATGGATCTGGGCCCGATCCCAGACCTCCTGGATGACGTGCTCGCATAGGGTCAAACCACTCTCGGTGTGCGAGAAGCGCCACTCGGGTCGTACTTGGGCCCGATCTCGACGCTCAGGCTCGGCTCGCCCAGGACCTCCGCTCTGATCGCACACATCCGTGCGTGCGCATTCAATATATGTGCAGCGTTGCACCGTGACCGAAACTTGTCGTGACCATGTCGAAATGCACGGTCTCGAATAGTGTGGCGCGGTTTGCTGTTTTGTATAACATCCCACGGCCTATGGGGTCGAGCCGCGGCGATGATTTCGCAGTCCCACCGCTTGATATTGCCGTAATCGGCATTGCGTGCCGCTTCCCCGGGGCGGCCGACCAGCGCGCGTACTGGCGCAATATCGAGGCATCTGTCGTGAGTATCGAAGAGGTCCCCTCAACGCGATGGGACTGGCGAGGCCTGTGCCGCCAGGCAGGTCTCGACGAGGACGGGAGCAGCATCCGCTGGGGTGGATTCCTCAACGATATCGACCGCTTCGATCCAGATTTCTTCAACATCTCGCCGCGCGAGGCGCATGCCATGGACCCGCAGCAGCGCATCCTGCTGCAGCTAGCCTGGTCGTGCCTCGAAGATGCCGGTTACAAGGCGTCCCGCGTCAAGGGTACGAACGTCGGAATCTTTGTCGGCATCTGCAACTACGACTACAAGGAGCTCCAGGATCGCTGCGGAGAGACCATCGGAGGCCACACCCTCACGGGGACGGCCAACACCATCGTACCGAACCGGGTCTCCTATGAGCTAGATCTCCACGGCCCGAGCGTCTCCACCGATACCGCCTGCTCGAGCTCGCTCTTCGCGATCCACGAAGCGGTGAGCAGCCTGCGCAACGGCGAGTGCGAGATGGCGCTGGCGGGCGGCGTGAACCTGCTCCTCTGTGGGGAGCGCTATGTTTCCATGGCCAAGCTCGGGATGCTGTCGAGCGCAGGCGTGTGCAATACGTTTGACGCCGACGCCGACGGGTATGTGCGCGCCGAAGGTGCGGGCCTCGTGCTCCTCAAGCCGCTCGATCGCGCGCTTCATGATCGAGACTTCATCTACGGCGTCATCAAGGGGTCGGCGGTGAACCATGGGGGCCGGGCCAGGACGTTGACCTCGCCCAACGCCTTCGCGCAATCCAGGGTCGTTGCGGCCGCGTGGCAGCAGGCCGGCGTTCCTCCCGAGACCATCGGGTACATCGAGGCGCATGGGACAGGGACCCCGCTCGGCGATCCCATCGAGGTGCACGGCCTGCGCCGCGCCTTCACCCAGCTCGCCAAAGGTCCCAGCTCGGGGCATCCGGAGAAGGCGACCTGCGGCATCGGGTCGGTCAAGGCCAACATCGGCCACGCCGAGGGGGCGGCCGGCATCGCGGGCGTCATCAAGGTCCTGCTCGCCTTCCAGCACGGCGTATTGCCCGGGATGCCGCGTTTCCGGCGCCTGAATCCGCGCATCAAGCTCGAGGGGAGATCGTTGCTCGTCGTCGACAAGACCCAGCCCTGGGAGCGGCTGTTCGACGACGAGGGAAAGCCTCTCCCCCGGCGCGCCGGGGTCAGCTCATTCGGCTTCGGGGGAGCGAACGCTCACGTGGTGTTCGAGGAGCTCTGCTCCTCCGAAGCTCCCGCTCGAGGCGCTCGACAGGCAGGGCCCGTCGTCGTCCCGCTGTCGGCGAAGAACCCCGAGCGTCTGCAGGAGATGGCCGGCGCGCTGGCGAGCTTCCTCGCCGAGAACCGCGGCCGCGTGGACCTGCACGATGTCGCGCACACGCTCCAGATCGGCCGGGAGGCGATGGCGAGCCGGGTGGCCGTGGCCGCCACCGATCTGGACGCCCTCATCGCCGGCCTCGACGCGTTTTCGCGAAATCAGCCGGCTCCCGGCGTGATCCACGGCGAGGCGCGCAAGCCGAAGGCGGACGCTGCGCCCGCGCAGAGCGCTGCAGGAGAGGGCGCGGCTCCGAGCGATCTTGCGCCGGCCAGCATCGCATCGCACTGGGTTCACGGAGGTGACATCGACTGGTCGGCGCCGGAGGTGGGGGCGAAGGGCCGCCGCATCCCGCTGCCGACCTACCGCTTCGCCCGCGAGCGGTACTGGCTCCAGGACCTGGGACGGCCGGCGCCCGCCGCTCGCGAGCGGGCGGCGGGCGGATTCGGCGCCGCTCACCCCTCGGTCGGACGCTCCTGCCCACAGCACGGCGAGCGCTGCACTCTCCTCGAGCTCGCGCCCTCTGATCCGCGCATTCGTGACCATGTCGTGGAGGGGCGGCCGGTCGCGCCAGCGGCCCTGGTCCTCGACTTCGTTGTCGCGATCGCGCGGGCAGGCGGGCAGGAGCAAACTCGCCTGCGCGACGTCTCGTGGATCCGCCCCCTCCGCATCGACGAGGCGACGCTTCCCTGCCACGTCGAGCTCACGCCGTGCGGCGATGAGCTCACGTTCGAGATCTTCACGCAATCCAGCGGGGCGGCCCGCCAGGTCTTCGGGAGCGGAACGCTCGCGCTCTCCTCTCGCACCGGCGGAAAGACGGAGCAGGAGCGCCGCGACGTCGTGGCGCTCGAGGCGCGTTGCAACGTGCGCGAGGATGCGGGCGCGCGCTACCGCGCCCTGGGCCTTGCCGGCCTCGATTACGGGGCGACCTACCGCGTCCTCCGACAGCTCTCGCGGAACGACACGGAGGCCCTGGCGACGCTGCAGGCGCCGCAGCACGCCGTCGGTGATGCGGCACCGTCTCTCCTTCGACCGGATGTCTTGGATGGATCGCTGCAGGCCGTGTCAGCGCTCCTCGATCTCGAGGTGGAGGGGGCTCCGCTGCCGGCGGAGCTCGCCCAGCTCGAGGTCTTCGCCCCGCTACCCCACGAGGGCTTCGCGCACGTCGTTCGCAGCGGGGCCGCGGCCGATCGCTTCGATCTCGAGATCCTCGATGGCGCTGGCCACGTCTGCGCAAAGCTGGATGGGCTCACAATCCTCCGCCGGCGGGCTGCGCCGATGGGGCTGTTCTATCGCCCGACCTTTCGACCGCTGGGGCGGTCCGATGGGGAGGTGGTGAAGGGCGGCGAAGGCAGCGTCCTCCTCGTCGGGCTCGCGCCCCAGCGCGATCTGATGCTGAGGATCGCGGCCGTGCACGGCGGACAGCAAGCGCGGACGGTCGTGCTCGGAGACCGCACTGCGCAGAGCTCGCCTCACGAATGGACGCTGGCTCCGGCTGACTCCGATGGGCTCCAAAGGTGCCTCGACGGGCTCGGGAGCGTGCGCGCATTCTACTTCCTCGGCGCGCTGGTAGACCCCGCCCAGCCCCTCGCAGATCTCGACGAGCTCAAGCAGAGCCAGCTGCGCGGCGCGCTGACCTTTCTGCGCTTCGTGCAGGCGCTCGACCGCCGGAGCCTGCTCCGGGACGGGACCGCCATTCGGGCGTTCACCAACGGCGCGTTCGCGGTATCGCCCACCGACGAGGTCGTGCCCCACAGCGCCTCCCTCGTCGGGCTCGCCCTCTCCGTCGCGCGCGAGCACCCCGCGCTGCACGTCACATGCACCGATCTGCCCGCTGTCGTCGAGGCGAGCGCCGAGCTCGTCGGAGCGATGACCCGGAGCGATCTCGCGGCCAACGCGGTCACCGCGGTCCGCGGTGGCGTACACTCCGCGCGCGTCCTCGAGCCGCTGCGCGTCGAGCCCGGGGAGCTCAAGCTCAGGCAACGCGGCGTCTACCTCATCCTCGGCGGCGCCTCGGGTATTGGCCTCGAGACGGCGGTCCTCTTCGCCGAACGGGCGCGCGCGCGTGTAGCGGTGCTCGGGCGGCGGCCCCTTGACGCCGAGATCTCGAGCCGGCTCGAACGCGTCCGAGGCGCCGGCGGCGAGGTGCTCTATTGCCAGGCCGACGGCGCTTCTCGAGCCGACATGGAGCGCGCCGTCCGGCAAATCTGGGATGCCTTCGGACCGATCAACGGGGTCGTGCACTCCGCGGTCGAGCTCGCGGATCGGCCCCTCGAGAGCATGGATGAGGCCGCGTTCTGGGCCGCGCTTGCGCCCAAGGTGCAGGCCTCGGTCGTCCTCTCGGAGGTGACGGAGCGCGAGCCGCTCGATTTCATGCTGTTCTACTCCTCTGCGATCTCGTATCGGGGGAACGCAGGGCAGGGGAACTATGCCGCAGGCTGCACCTTTCAGGAGGCGCTCGCCGCACGCCTCCGCAAGGCGGGGCGTCGCGTCAAGGTCATCAGCTGGGGGTACTGGGGCGAGACAGGCGTCGTCGCGGGAGAGGTATGGCTGCGGAAGCTCGCGCGGCTGGGTATCCAGCCCATCTCCCCGGGCGAGGGCATCGATGCCCTCGCCCGGATTCTCTCGGCGCCGATCGAGGAGGTCGTCGCCCTCCGCGCGGATCGCACGGCGCTTGCCGACTTCGGCGTCAGCGTCGGCGGCACCGCCGGCGACCCGCCTGCGGCCCGCGCTCCGGACGTCCGCGAGGGCGCGCTCGACCTCTCGTCCTTGGCGAGGGCGAGCGAGGATGCTCCTGAGCTCTCGAGGCAGGCGCAGGCGTTCCGCGAGCTCGAGGAACTCGGGTGCCTCGGGCTCCTCGATGCCCTCGAGCAGATGCGCGCGTTCGGAGAGGGCACCTCTTCCCTGGCGCTTGCCGACGTGCGCGAGAGGATCTCGCTGGCTCCAGGCTTCGAGCGGCTCGTCAGCGCGATGCTCGAGCTCCTCAGGCGCGCAGGCCATGTCATCGGCACCGGGCAGTCGCTCCACCTCGGCGACCACGCGAAGGAGCGGCTGACGCTCCGCCATCACCAGGAGCTGCTGGAGAGCTTCTCCGCGTTCGAGCAACGCCACCCCGACTTCATGCCGCACGCGCGGCTCCTGCGGGCTTGCCTCTCGGCGCTGCCGTCCGTCCTGCGCGGGGAGAGGCCCGCGACCGACGTGCTCTTCGCCGCCGAGACGCGGCCCTACGTCGAGCGCGTGTACCGGGAAGGCGCCGTGGGTGCGTACGGCCAGTGCGCTGCCAGCGCCGTGCGTAAGCTCGTCGCGCAGCGCGCTGGCGGCGCACCGGCTCCGATCCGGCTGATCGAGGTCGGCGCCGGGACCGGTGGCACCACAGGGCACGTGTTGGCTGCGCTCTCGGGCTCACTCCGCCGCGTCGAGTACGTCTACACCGATGTCTCGCCGGCCTTCCTGCGCCTGGGAGAGGAGCGCTTCGGCCCGCGCTATGCGTCGTTGCGCTTCGCGGGGCTCGATATCGAGGTGCACCCGGGCGAGCAGGGCTTCGCGCGAGGTTCGGCGGACATCGTCCTCGCCGCGAATGTCCTGCACGCGACGCGGGACGTGGCGGAGACCCTGCGCCACCTCAAGTGGCTGCTCGCGGACGGCGGGCAGCTCCTCTTCTGCGAGACCCGCGCCGTGCAGTTCTTCACGACGCTGACATTCGGGCTCCTCGACGGGTGGTGGCGCTTCGAGGATCCGGAGCGGCGCCTGCCTCACTCGCCGCTGCTCGATATCGAGCGCTGGCAGCGGGAGCTCCGCGAGCAAGGCTTCCGAGCGGTCCAGGCTGCCTGCATCACCAGCGACCAGCATGAGCCGCTGGCTCAGTGCCTGATCGCGGCGGAGAGCGACGGCACGATCGCCGCGCCGTGCCGGGCTGCTCCCACGCCGAGCATCAGTCAGCCTCATCGGCCGGAGGCGCGCCGGTCCGAGCCTGCACCCAGCGAGGCCGGCAGCGCGACCACGGCCTCCCTGCAGGCCGCTGTGCTCGAGAAGCTCATCGCTGTTCTCGCGCGCGCGATCCAGAGCACGCCGTCCAGCATCGACGCGGAGCGTCCGTTCGCCGAGCACGGCGTCGACTCGATCGTCGCCGCGGATGTCGCGCAGGGGCTCTCCAAGGCGTTCGGGCTGCCGCTCAAGACGACGAGCCTGTTCGAGTTCACGACCACCGCCGCGCTGGCGGAGCACCTGTGCGCGACCTATCCTGCGGAGCTTCGCGCCCGCCTGGGCGTGGAAGAGCGGCCGGCGGCACCGGACCGCGGGGGACCGCCCGTCCGCCCTTCGGGGGCGGACCATGGGGAAGCGCCCGTCCGACCTGCGATGCCGAGGCGGGGCAGCGACACCGTTCGCACCGCTGCCCGCATGTCCCGAGGGAGCGCGGCGGATGGCGAGACCTGTCGTGGCGTCATGCTCCATATGCCTGGGAGCATCGACGATGTGCACATCGAGCCCGTGGTGGTCGGCCCTCCAGGGCCGAGGGAAGTCCAGATCCGGGTCCACGCCTTCGCCCTGAATTTTGGCGATCTGCTCTGCGTCCTGGGGCTCTATCCCACGATGCCGGAGTACCCGTTCGTGCCCGGCTTCGAGGTCTCGGGGACCGTCTATCGGGTGGGCGCCCAGGTCGAAGGACTTCAGGTCGGCGACGAGGTCGTCGCCCTCACGGGCGCCGCGCTCGGCGGGCACGCTGCGCTCGTCAACACGCCGGCTGAAGTCACCGTCAAAAAGCCCCGCGGGCTCGGCTTTCCCGAGGCGGCTGCGCTTCCGGTCGCGTTCGTGACGGCCCATGCCGCACTGCAGCAAGCGGCTCCGGTCGCTGGAGAGCGCATCCTCATCCAGACCGCAGCGGGCGGCGTCGGATCCATGGCGATCCAGCTCGCCCAAGCGCGTGGCCTCGAGATCTTCGCCACCGCTGGCTCCGCGGAGAAATGCGAGTACTTGCGCCGGCTGGGGGTAGCGCACGCGATCAACTATCGAGCCACCGATTTCTCCAAGGCGATCTCCGAGCGGACAGGGGGACAGGGGATCGACATCGTGCTCAACATGTTGCCGGGCGACGCGTTGCAGAAGGGGCTCGACCTGCTCGCTCCGGGGGGGCGCTACATCGAGATCGCGATGACCGCCCTGCGGCAGGCGCGCGCCGTCGATCTCTCCCGCCTGATCGGAAACCAGTCCATTCACAGCATCGACCTACGCCGCACGCTCCTCTCTCGCCCGGAGCGCGTGCGCGGCGCTCTCGAGGAGATGGTCGCGCTCGTCGAGGCCGGGCGGATCCAGCCGAACGTAGGTCGAACCTTCGAGTTTCAGGATTGGCGCGCGGCCTATCGATACCTGGACGCCGCCCGCAACGTCGGCAAGGTCGTCGTCTCCGGCGTGCCGCTCGACCGCGAGCCCGCGGTGCCCTCGAGCAGGGCGGTGAACCGAAGCGCAGGGCCCATGGGGCGGCCGGAGCAAGAGCCCATCGCCATCATCGGTGCGTCCGGGCGCTTTCCGGGCGCGGCGGATCTCTCGACCTTCTGGCGCAACATCGCGACAGGCGTCTGCTCGGTGACGCGCGTGCTCTCCGAGGACTGGCCGATCGCGATCCGCGACATCCCCGGAGCGGGGGGCGATCTGGGCTCGGGCGTCGAGCACGGAGGCTTCCTCGAGGACATCGATCGCTTCGACCCGCTCTTTTTCCGCATCTCGGGCGCGGAGGCGACGCTGATGGATCCCCAGCAGCGTCTCTTTCTCGAGGAGTGCTGGAAAGCGCTCGAGGATGCGGTCATCGCGCCGTCCAGCCTCGACGGGCAGCGCTGCGGCGTCTTTCTGGGGACAGCGCCGGGGGACTACGCCGATGTCTTGGGGGCGGCGGGCGAGCGCATCGAGGCGCACACCTTCATCGGCAACGAGGCCTCGATCAACGCTGCGCGGATCGCCTATCTGCTGAACCTCAAGGGCCCGACGCTGGCGATCGGGACAGCATGCTCATCGTCGCTGGTCGCGCTCCATTACGCCTGCCAGAGCCTGCGCAGCGGGGAGTGTGACCTCGCGCTGGTCGGCGGAGTGTTCGTGAACACCACGCCTCGCTTCCACGTGCTCAGCGGCCGCGCTGGGATGCTCTCGCCAGGTGGGCGCTGCCGCACCTTCGACGAGGGGGCGGACGGCTTCGTGCCCGGCGAGGGGGTCGGCGTCCTCGTCCTCAAGCCGCTCGCTCGCGCGCTCGAGGATCGCGACCTCATCCGGGGCGTGATCACGGCCACCGGCGTGAACCAGGACGGTAGGACGAGTGGCATCACCGCGCCGAGCGGCGCCTCGCAGGCGGTGCTCCTCGAGTCCGTCTACAAGGCGGGCGGCATCGATCCGGGGACGATCGAGCTCGTGGAATGCCACGGGACCGGCACGCCCCTCGGGGATCCCATCGAGATCGAGGCGTTGACCCGCGCCTTCCGCGCCAAGACCGACAAGGTGCGGACCTGCGCCGTGGGCTCCGTCAAGACGAACATCGGGCACGCGGTGACCGCGGCTGGCGTCGCCGGCGTCCTCAAGGTGCTGCTCGCGCTCGAGCACCAAGAGCTCCCGCCAAGCCTCCATTTCGAACGCCCGAACCCGCGCATCGACTTCGAGAGCAGCCCGTTCTTCGTCAACACGGAGCTCAAGGAGTGGCGTCCCTCCGGCCACCCGCGCCGTGCGGCCGTCAGCTCCTTCGGCTTCAGCGGCACCAACGCGCACGTCGTCGTCGAAGAACCACCGCCGCAGCCGGCGCGCGCGGGGGAGGCTGACCGGCGCCGCCTCTTCTGCTTTTGCCTCTCCGCCGCCAGCGAGGAAGCGCTCCGGCGGAGGAGCGAGGATCTCCTCGACTGGCTTCGACGCCATGGACGCGAGCACCGCCCTGGCGATGTCAGCTTCACCCTGCTCGCTGGCCGAAGCCACCACGCCGTGCGGCTTTGCATTGTGGCGAGCGATCTCGACGAGCTCACGGCGCATCTCGAGGCCGATCTCGCGGGGCGCTCGGCCCCGCGCGCTCGGCGCGGAGCTCGACCGGAGGACCCGCGGACGCAGGCGCTCGACAACGACCGCTGCCGCCGGCTGGTCGGGGAGCTCCGTAATGCGCTGAAGGAGGGCGCGGCGAGCTGCGAGGCCATGGTGGAGCAGCTCGCCGAGCTCTACGTGCGCGGCGCCAAGGTGGACGCCGGCGCCCTCTTCCAGTCGGAGGATCACCGCCGCGTCCGTCTCCCCACGTACCCCTTCGCGCGGGAGCGCCACTGGCCTCGAGGAATCCGGCGCCGCTTCGCCGCCGAGCGGCGTGCCCCGCTCTCGGGTACGCATCCTTTCGTCGACCGAGGCCTCGCGAACGGCGGGGCGCCTCACTTCGCGAAGACGTTCACGCCCGCCGACGTCTGGGTGCGCGACCACATCGTCTGGGGGCAACCGGTGCTCCCGGGCGCCGTGTTCCTCGAGATGGCGCGCGCCGCCGCCGCAGCGGCGGGCGCGCAGGTTCGGCGCATCTCCAAGGCGGCGTGGTTGCATCCGCTGCCGGTGACGACGGGACCTGTCGAGGCCCATATCGAGCTGAAGCCGGTGGGGAACGGGTTTCACTGCCAGATAACGAGCGGACAGGATCGCGCGCTGAACGTCGAGATGCAGCTCTCGTCGCCGCCCGTGTCCGCGCCGCCGCCCCTTGATCTCGCGTCGATCAGGCTCCGCCTCTCGGATCGCCTGACCGGCGACGCGTGCCGGACGCTGCTTCTGCGCCAGGGGCTCGCCTTCGGACCCACGTTCTGCGTCCTCGACGAGGTGCTGCGATCCGGCGACGAGGCGCTCGCGACGCTGAAGGCCGATCGCGACGGGGAGCGCGGTGCCGATGGACTCGTCCTTCTCCCGCCCGTCATCGACGGCGCCTGGCAGGCGCTCGTCGCCCTGTTGCCCGGCGAAGAGTCGGCGTCCTTCCGGCCGTTCTCCCTCGAAGAGCTCACGTGGTACGACACGCTCGGCCGCGCTGCGTTCGCGCACATCACCGTCAAGGGCGCGGACGGAGGGCGGTATCGGCGCTTCGCGCTGACGTTCGTCGACAGGACAGGTCAGGTCCTCGCGGAGATGACCGGCTTCACTGTGGCTCGCGCGGATGCGCCGTCGCGACAGGGGTCCTCTCGAGAGCCGAGGGACACGGACGGCACTTCGCTCTTCTTCGAGCCGCTCTGGCGAGGCATGGACCTCAAGGCGGACCCGGCGGCGCGAGCCCCCCGCCGGGTGCTCGTGCTCGACGACGACGGCGGCCTGAGCAACGCGCTGGCAGCGCGCGTCGGGCGCTCGTCCGGCGCCGGCGCACCGGCCGTCGAGCGGATCTCGTTCTCGTGCGGCGACAGGGACGAGGAAGCGACGCTTCAGCGGGCGATCGACGTCGCGCCGCCCGAGCTCATCGTCGTCCACTGGCCGTCGCCCGCGGGCCGGATGCGAAGCGGAGAGGACGCAGAGAAAACCCTCCGACAGCAGGGCCTGACGATGTACCGGCTGAGCCGCGCGCTCGCGCGCACCAGCGGCGCGGGCGTCCGCTTGATGTGCGTCCGCGCCGGTGGGACCGACGCCGGCGCGCCGCTCTTCGAAGCCCTCGGCGGCCTTTTTCGGACGCTGGTCCTGGAGCACCCGGCGTGCACAGCACAGCTCGTCGAGCTCAAGGACGCGCCGGGCGCCGGCCCCGAGGCGCTGGCCGACGTCGTGCTGCGCGAATGGGGGGCGACCGCGCCGCTCGCTCGAGAGATCCAGTACGTCGGTGGGCTGCGCCAGGTCTACGACCTCGCCGGGTGGCAGCCGCCCGCCGGCGGCGGCGACCGATCGCGGTGGCGGAAGGGCGGTGTTTACGTGATCACCGGTGGCGCGGGTGGGATCGGAGGGGCGTTCGCCGAGCATCTGGTCCGAGAGGCCGAGGCGCACGTCGTGCTCCTCGGGCGCTCCGAGCTGAGCCATGCTCGGCAGCAATGGCTCGACGGTATCCGGCGGCTCGGCGGGGGCGTGACCTACCACCGGGTCGACGTGACCCGACGCGAGGAGGTGCGCGCCGCTGTCGAGCGGACGCGGGATCAGCTCGGCGCGCTGCACGGCGTTCTCCACGCGGCCGGCACGCTCCGGGATGGACTGCTCGTGCAGAAGAGCGAGCGCGACATCACGGAGGTCGTCATGGCGAAGGTGCTCGGCGCCGTGCACCTCGACGAGGCCATCGGGGACGGTCCGCTCGATCTGTTCCTGCTCTTTTCCTCGCTCGCCGGTCTCACCGGCAATGCTGGCCAGGCCGATTACGCCTACGCGAACCGCTTCCTCCTCAGCTTCGCCGCCTGGCGGGAAGCGCTCAGGAAGTCCGGCGCCTGCAGCGGCCGCACGCTGGCCGTCGCCTGGCCGCTGTGGGCGCAGGGAGGCTTCCCCATCTCGCCGGCGGTGCGCGGGCGGATGGCCGCCGTCGCGGGGCTCCTTCCCATGCCGACCGAGGCGGGGCTCTCCGCGCTCCGCGCGTGCCTGGAGCGGCCCGGCCCGACGCATTCGGTCATGTACGGCAAGGACGAGGCGATGCGCACGTTCCTCTCCGACTTCCGCGAGCACCCGCTTTCCCGTCGCGCCACGGCATCGCTCGAGCCGGAGCGAACCGACAGCGACGCGCTCCTCGCGGCCGCCGAGCGGCTCCTCAAAAAGCGCTTCGCCGAGCTGCTCCAGATCCCGGCGAGCCGCCTGCACCCGAGCGCGTCGTTCGAGACGTACGGCCTCGACTCGATGATGGCCACGAGGATCACGAGCCGCCTCGAGGACGATCTCGGCGAGCTGCCGAAGACGCTCCTCTTCGAGCACCAGAGCCTCGCCTCGCTCGCTCACGGGCTCGTTGAGGAACATGGCCCGAAGCTCGCCGTGCTCGTCGGCGCCGGAAGCGCGGCGCCGGCCGAGGCGCCCAGCGCATCGCCGCGGCCGTCGGACGCGAGCGCGCCCTCGGGCGGAGCGCGTGCTTTCGAAGACATCGCCGTCATCGGCCTCGCGGGTCGGTACCCGAAGGCGCCCGACCTGGACACGTTCTGGCAGAACCTCCTCGAGCGGCGCGACTGCATCGAGGAGATCCCGCCCGAGCGCTGGGACGTCGCTCGCTACATCGACGCCGATCCGAGCCGGCGCGATCGGATCTACGGCAAATGGGGCGGCTTCCTCGCCGACCACGACGTGTTCGATCCGCTCTTCTTCCACATCTCGCCGCGCGACGCGGAGGTGATGGATCCCCAGGAGCGCCTCTTCCTGGAGGTCGCGTGGGCAGCGGTTGAGGACGCGGGCTACAGCCGGTCGACGGTGCGCCGTGCACTCGATCGGCACGTCGGCGTCTTCACGGGCGTGATGTGGAGCGACTACCAGCTCTACGGGGTGGGGGACGGCGCTGACGGTCGAGGGCTCAGGCTCTCTTCATCCTTCGCATCGATCGCGAACCGTGTGTCGTTCGCGCTCGATTTGAACGGCCCCAGCATGGCGGTGGACACGATGTGCTCGTCGTCGCTGACGGCGGTGATCCTGGCCTGCCAGAGCCTCTCGCGGGGCGAGTGCCTCATGGCCATCGCCGGCGGCGTGAACCTCTCGTTGCACCCGAACAAGTTCCTTTACCTCGCCCAGCAGAAGTTCCTCTCGTCGGACGGTCGATGCCGGGCCTTCGGCGAGGGGGGCGACGGGTATGTGCCCGGGGAAGGGGCCGGGGCGCTGGTCCTCAAGCCGCTTCGCCGCGCCGTCGCCGACGGGGATCACATCTACGGCGTGATCAAGGGGGCAGCCATGAATCATGGGGGGATGACCCACGGGTACACCGTGCCCAGCCCCGACGCGCAGGCCGCGCTCATCCATGAGGCCCTGACGACGAGCGGCATCGACCCGACGACGCTCGGCTACGTGGAGGCGCACGGCACGGGCACGGCGCTCGGTGATCCCATCGAGCTCCGCGCGCTCGCCCGGGCGCTCGGCGGCGTGCGGCCGGGCGGTTCGACCTGCGCGGTCGGGTCGGTCAAGTCGAACATCGGCCACCTCGAGTCCGCGGCGGGGATCGCAGGGCTCACCAAGCTGCTCCTCCAGCTCCGTCACCGCACCCTCGTCCCCTCGATCCACGCCGACACGCTGAACAGGAACATCGACTTCGCGACGCTGCCCCTGCGGGTTCAGCGCGAGGTCGCGGCGTGGGAACCCGTGGAGGACAGCGCCGGCATCCGACATCCGCGGCGCGCCGGGCTGAGCTCGTTCGGCGCAGGCGGCGCGAACGCGCACGTCATCATCGAGGAGCACAGCCCGGAGGAGCGAGAGGACGCGGCCTCGCCCCAGCTCTTGCCGCTCTCGGCCGCGACCGAGGAACGCCTCCTCGCCTACGCGCAAAACATGCTGAGCTTCCTCGCCCGCGCGCGGAACTCGGACGAGCCGCTGCCGCCGCTCGCCGACATCGCCTATACCCTCCAGGTCGGCCGCGAGCAGCAGGACAAGCGGCTTGCGATCATCGCGACCGACCTCAAGCAATGGGAGGACAGCCTCACGCGCTTCGTCGCCGGCGAACGCGCTGTCCCGGGGATGTACTCTGGCAGCCCCAGCGACACGCCGCCTCACGATGCGCCGGCGAGCGAGGACGCGGTCCTCGGCGCGATCGGCCGCCCGTTGACGGCGGACGAGCTCGCCACGCTGGCAAAGCGTTGGAGCTCGTCTCGCGGCGACGTGAACTGGACGGCCCTGCACGCCGATCGGCGGCCGCGGCGCGCCTCGCTACCGACCTATCCCTTCGCGCGGCGACGGTGCTGGGCGCCGCGGCGCACGGCCGAGGATTCCGCGATCAGCGCCCGCGCGCCGGAGCCCGAGGCGAAGCCCGTGCGCGTCCCCAGCAAGGCGCGCCCGCAGGCGCAAAACCCGGACGCTTACTGCATCATCGGTGGCGGGCCGACCGGCATCGGTACCGCAAAGTGCCTCCTCCAACGCGGCATCCCGATCGAGATCATCGAGCGTGAGGACGACTTTGGCGGCGTGTGGAACTTTGGCTCGTCGAGCGGGCGCGTCTACGAGAGCACGCACCTCATCTCGTCGAAGGTCAACACGCAGTTCAGCGACTATCCGATGCCGGAGGACTACCCGCATTATCCCGATCGACGGATGTTTCTCGCTTATCTGCGCGATATGGCGCGTCATTTCGATCTGTATGATTTCGCGCGCCTCGGCACCTCGGTGGAGCGGATCGAGCCCGAGGGGGACAGATGGCGAGTCGCGACGAGCGACGGCGACGAGCGGCTCTACCGGGGCGTCGTCATCGCCAACGGGTTACAGCGGCAGCCGAGTTACCCCAGTCTTCACGGAACGTTCACAGGGGAGACACTGCACTCCGCCGACTATCGCAGCGCGAATAGTCTTCGGGGCAAGCGTGTTCTCATCATCGGAGGCGGAAACTCCGGCTGCGACATCGCGGTAGACGTGTCCTCCTCCGCCGACACCGTCTTCCACAGCATGCGACGGCCGTACTACTTCATGCCGAAGTTCATCGAAGGCCGCCCGACGCAGGAGTGGCTGATGGATCTGCCGCGGCAGCTCGGAAAGGGGGTCGACGTCTGGTCTCACGTGCGCCGGGTCTTCAAGCTCGCGGGCTTCGACCCGTCCGACTACGGCCTGCAGGCGCCCGATTACGGGATCAACCAGGCGCACCCCATCATCAATTCACACTACTTGTGCCACGTGGGTCAGGGCGACATCGTGCCCAAGTCGGACGTCGTGTCGCTCGACGGGCAGCGCGTAAAATTCGCGGATGGCAGCGCCGTCGATGTGGATTGTATCCTCTATGCCACCGGCTATATTCCGCACTTCCCGTTCCTTGACGAGCGCCACCTCGCATGGACGCAAGGTCGCCCGGACTTGTTCCTGCGCATCTTTCATCGCGAGCATGACAATTTGTTTCTTGTCGGTTTCGTCAATGCGCCCGCAGGGCTCGGCAATGTCGTCAATGCCATTGGCAATCTTCTTGCTACCTACCTGCGCGCTCGAGAGCGGGACACCCCCGCCTTCCGTCGATTCCGTGCGCTCATGAACGGGCCTGATCCGGATCTCGGCGGGCAGAATTATATACATAGTGAGCGCCACGCGTTCGAGGTCGACCTCTGGAAGATGATCCAGGCCATAAGTTTCTTCCGCGCCAAGCTCGAGGTGGGTGCCAGTCATGGCACGTCCAGCGCCGCGAGCCTCGCCGGCGCCCCGCTTCAGAGACTGCATGAAAACACGAGAAATCCATAAGCTCCCTGAAGTTGAAGGCCGTGGGGTTCAGCCGATCGGGCCGCGATTCTCCGAGCGCCTGCGCAGGCTGACTGCGGAGATCCTGAAGCTCGACATCGAGGAGGTGGACCTCCGCCAGCCCGTCGTCGATTACGGGCTCAACTCGGTTCTGGCCACTGAGTTCATCGAGCGCTTCGAGAAGCTCTTTGGCATCAAGCTGGCGCCTACGGTCTTCTTCGAGTATCAGGACCTCCTCGCGCTCGCAAACCACCTCGTCGAGAGGTATCCGGACCGGATCGAGCGCGCCCTGGATACGGACAAGAGCGCGCCCGAGCCCGCGCCGCTGCGCGGGACAGGCACCGCGAACGGCGCCGCGGCGTCCGACGCGAGCGCGCGCGGTCACACTCCCCGCGCGCAGCCGAGCGGCGCCGGCGCGCCGATGAGCGACCTCGAGGCGCTCTGGGGCAGCGAGGGGCAGGAGACGACGCCCGGGGAGCTGGCCTCCACGAAGGCCCCGACGCCCGGCACCCGAGAGCGCGCTCCGGCCGGCGCGGTGCCCTCGGAGCGCGATGACATCGCCGTGATCGGCCAGAGCGCCGTGCTGCCGGCCAGCGCAGACATCGAGGAGTTTTGGGCGCACCTTCTGGCAGGCGACCACCTGGTCACGCGGATCCCCGCCGAGCGGATCGCAGCGGCGACATACCACCCCGCATCGATCGGCGGGGGGCGACGCTCGGACGTGGCGTGGGGGGCATTCCTCGACGGCGTGGACGCCTTCGACGCCGCGTTCTTCGGGATCACGCCGCGCGAGGCGGAGCTCATGGATCCGCAGCAGCGGCTCTTTCTCCAGTCCGTCTGGCACGTCATCGAGGACGCCGGCTATGACCCGCGAGGGCTCGCCAACAGCCGGACCGGCGTCTTCGTTGGGGTCGCGACCACTGACTACCTCGATCTCGCGATGGAGGCTGGCGTCGCCGCGGACGCCTATATGGCGACCGGCCTCGCGCACTCCATCCTCGCGAATCGCGTGTCGTTTCTCCTTGGGCTCAACGGCCCGAGCGAGCCGGTGAACACCGCCTGCTCAAGCTCGCTCGTCGCCATTCACCGCGCCGTCCAGGCGATCCGGGCGGGGGACTGCGACATGGCGATCGCCGGCGGCGTGAACCTCATCCTGCATTCGCGGGTATCGGACGCGTTCCAGAAGGCCGGGATGCTGAGCCCGACGGGGCGCTGCAACGCGTTCGCGGCGGGGGCCGACGGCTTCGTGCGGGGTGAAGGCGTAGGCGCCGTCCTGCTCAAGCCGCTCCGCAAGGCGCGCGCAGATGGGGATCACATCCGCGGCGTCATCCGCGGGTCTGCGATCAACCACAACGGCCGCTCGGGGACGCTCGTCGCTCCGCGGCTCGACGCGCAGGTCGACGTGCTCCTTCGAGCGTACGCGAACGCAGACGTCGACCCGTCCACCGTCGGGCTCATCGAGGCCTACGGCGTCGGCGCAGACGTCTCCGATCAGGTCGAGATCCTCGGGCTCAAGCGCGCCTTCAGCGAGCTGTACCAGCGGTGGGGGCTCCCCGCCCCAGAGCGCCCGCACTGCGCGATCGGCTCCGTGAAGACGAACGTGGGCAGCCTCGAGACCGCCTCTGGCATGGCGTCTCTCGCCAAGGTGCTGCTCGCGATGAAGCACGCCCAGCTCCCGATGAACGCGAATGCGAACGCGAACGCGCTCAACCCGCACATCGATCTGGGCGGCAGCCCGTTCTACCTCCTCGACCTGACGACGGCGTGGCCGCACGTCGTCGACCCGCGCGCAGGGCGCACCCCGCGCCGGGCGGGGATCAGCGCGTTCGGCTACGGCGGCGTCAACGCTCACATCGTCGTGGAGGAGCCCCCCGCGTCCGAGGCCACGGCGGAGACCGACGCGGGCCCGCGCATCCTCGTGCTCTCGGCCCGGACCGAGGAGCGCCTGCGCGCGTATGCCGCGCGGCTCGCGCGCTCCCTGCGGCGCGAGATCGAGGCCGGCACCGCTCCCGCGCTGCGGGACCTCGCGTTCACCTTGCAAGTCTCGCGCGCGTCGTGGGAATGCCGCGCGGCCGCGATCGTCTCGGATCTCGCGTCGGCGCTGTCCGCGCTGGACGCCATCGCGTCGGGCGAGGTGCGGACCTCCGGCGTGCTCCTCGGCGAGGTCCCGAAGCGCACCGTGAAGTCCGCGATCGCCGGCCCGAGCTCGGCGGAGCAGGAGGAGCAAGTAACGCTCATCGCCGATCGACAGTGGAAGGCCCTGGCCCGGCGGTGGGTCGAAGGGGAGAGCGTGGCGTGGACGTGGCTCTACGCTGACGGGCCAGCGCCGCGGCGGGTCTCGCTGCCGGGGTATCCCTTCGAGCGGCGCCGCCATTGGCTCTTCGAGCGAGGGGAAGCAGGCCGGCTCAAGCTGAAGGGCGAGGGCTCGCACGTCGAAGCGGGCGCGATCCAGGCAGAGCCGCGCGGCGACGCGTTGGGCTCTGGCGAGGCGGCTCAGGCGCACGAGCGGCGCGAGCTCCTGCGGACTACCTATCGCGCCGAGGACCCCGTGCTGAAGGGCCACATGGTCCGAGGCGTCGGCGTCGTACCCGCGTCGTCGCTCCTCGAGCGGACCTTCGCGGCCGCGAGCTCGCTGTCCGCGGAGCGGTGCGCCCTCGAGCGGATTGTGTTCCTGCGGCCGCTTTCGTGCGCGCGCGGCGAGGTCTCCGTCCGCGTCGTGGTCGCGCAGCGTGAGCGAGGATGGGAGCTCGAGATCCAGGACGATCCCGGAGCGGTCTACGCGCGCGGCGCCATCGCCCTCGGGGATGGCGGCCCGACGCCGCAGCCTCTGCCCCTCGACGAGATCGAGCAGCGTTGCGCCGACGAGTTCCCCGCGGCGCAGCTATATCGCCTCCTGTCCGACGCCGGCATCGCGTACAGCCTCGGCTTCCGCGTGCTGACGCGCGTCGGGAGGGGGGCGGGCGAGGCCTTGGGGCGCTACCGACTGGACCGGGCGGCGCCCGCTTCCGAGGAGCTGCCGGGCGCCATCTTCGAGGGCGCGATCCAGACCCTGGCCGCGGTCCTATCTACGGGCTCGGGCCGGGTGGTCTTCTCCCTCGGGCGCGTCGAGATCTGGCGGCGGCCGGGGCGCAGCGGGTGGACGTATGTCCGGCGCACCAGCGATGAGCACTTCGACGTTATCGTCACGGATGATGTCGGCGCCATCTGCGTCCGGCTCCTCGACGTGACGCTCCGCGCCCCTGCTGCCTCCGCTCGAGAGGAAGCCGCGGAGCGCGCCGAGCCGCTCGCGGCTCCTTCATCGCTCCAGGCGGCCCTGTCGCCAGCGCAGTCTCGGCTGCGCGCCGTGGACGCGACGGCCCACCTGGGCGCCCTGGCGAAGCTCGAGTCCTTCGCGCAGAGGTTGCTCCTCCACACGCTGCGCGGCGCAGGCATCGACCTCTCTCGAGCAGGAGGCGTCGACCGAGACGCGATCCGTCGCGCTCTTCGCGTCACACCCGCTCGCGCGCGGCTGCTCTCGGCCCTGCTGAACGCGGTCCGTGCGGCGAATGCGCCGGCCGCCGAGCACGCATGGGACCCCGCGCTGGAGGCGGACCGCCTCGCCGCGGAGTCGCCTTCCATCGCGCCCCACCTGGCCTTCCTCTCGCGCTGTGCCGCGCACCTCGTCGCCGTGCTGCGCGGCGAGGTGACTCCGACCGAAGTCGTATTCCCCGGCGGATCGAGCCACCTCGTCGAGGCGGTGTACGGCGACAGCCCCTTGACCGTCCCGTTCAACGAGGCCGTCGCGACGGCCGTGCGAACGTTCGTCGCGCAGCGGGCCAGTGCGCAGGGGCCGGACACGCACGTCCGCATCGTCGAGGTGGGGGCTGGGACCGGAGGCACCAGCATTCCTGTGCTCGACGCGCTCGAACCTTGGCACCGGAGCGTCGAGTACGTCTACACGGATATCTCCCGCGGCCTCCTGCGCCGGGCGGAGAAGCGGTTCGGAGCGACGCGCCCCTTCGTTCGCTTCGCGGCGCTCGATATCGAAGCAGACATCGAGCAGCAGGGATTCTCGGCCGGCAGCTTCGATATCGTCATCGCCGCCAACGTCCTGCACGCGACACGGGACATCGAGCAAGCCGTCGGCAATACGAGAAACCTCCTCGCTCCGGGCGGCTGGCTCATCGTGAGCGAGGCGACGAGCCTGCAGCTGTTCCTCACGATGACGTTCGGCCTCCTCGACGGCTGGTGGAGGTCCGAGGACAATCGCCGGTCCTCTGATGGGCCGCTCCTCGGCCTGGGCGGCTGGCAGGAGCTCCTCCGCGACCTCGGCTTCTCTGCGGTGTCCGCGCTCACGGCGCCTGTCTCCGGCAGCGCGGAGCCGCATCAGGCGGTGCTGGTTGCGGAGAGCGACGGTCGCATCGCCCGCCCGAGCGCTCCGCGACCCGCCGAGGCGCGCCAGCCTCGCGTTGCCGCGCGCACCGGCCGGCAGGTCGTCGGCCCTCGGGCTGGAGGCCTCGAGGCCGCAGAGCCGATCGTTCGTGAGCTCGTGGCGCAGATCTGCGCCGCGCTGCGGATGAAGCCTGACGACGTGGACGTCCACCAGCCGTTCGCGGACTACGGCGTCGACTCCATCATCGCCGTGGAGCTCGTCGAGCGGGTGAACCGGATCCTCGGGGCGAGGCTGCTCCCGACAGCCCTCTTCGAGCACAACAACATCCTTGCGCTCGCGTCCCACCTCGCGGAGGAGCTCGCCGATGCGCCGCACACGGGCGCTCTGGGCGCCGGCGCAGGATCGGCCGCCTCGGCGGACGTGGGCGGCACCGGTGTCGCGCCGGACACCGCGGTCGCGGCGCAGGTCGGCGGCGGGGCGGAGCGCGCGTCCGACGCCAGCGCGTCGGATGGCCTGATCGCGGTCATCGGGATGTCGGGGCGCTTTCCGGGCGCGAGGAATCTGGCCGAGTTCTGGCGGCTGCTCGCGAGCGGCACGTGCGCCATTCGGAAGGCGCCCAAAGAGCGCTGGGCGGCGGAGGAGATCTTCGATCCCGACCCGGACCGACTCGACCGGTCCTACTGCATCGAGGGCGGCTTCCTCGATGACATCGACCTGTTCGACGCCGCGTTCTTCGGGATCACCGGGCGCGAGGCCGAGCTGACGGATCCGCAGCACCGGCTCTTCCTGGAGGAAGCCTACGCCGCGCTCGAGGACGCGGGATACGCTACGGAGTCCATCCGAGGGGCGCGGTGCAGCGTGTTCGTCGGCGCCGGCGCCGGCGACTACCTGAACCGCATGCTCGAGCTCCGGATCCCGAAGGGCGCGCAGGCGTTCTGGGGGAACACGGCTTCGGTCCTGGCGTCACGCCTGTCCTACTTCCTGGACATGAAGGGCGTCTCCCTCGCGGTCGACACTGCGTGCTCGTCGTCGCTCGTGGCGATCCACCTCGCCTGCCAGAGCCTCCTCGACGGCGAGAGCGACCTCGCGATTGCCGGCGGGGCTTTCCTCAACGTCACCCCGAACTTCCACATCCTGGCGAGCAACGCGCGGATGCTGTCGCCCGTGGGGCGCTGCAAGGCGTTCTCCGCGGACGCCGACGGCTTCGTGCCCGGCGAGGGCGTCGGCGCCGTGGTGCTCAAGCGGCTCGACGCCGCGCTGCGCGACGGCGACTGCATCCACGGGGTCATCCTCGGTTCGGCCGTCAACCAGGACGGCAGGACGAACGGGATCATCGCGCCGAGCGTCGAATCCCAGGCCGCGCTGCTGCGCGAGGTGTATGACCGGAACGGGATCGATCCGGCCACCATCACCTACGTCGAGGCGCACGGCACGGGGACGAAGCTCGGTGACCCCATCGAAGTGGAGGGGTTGACCCGGGCGTTCCGCGCATTCACCGACGCGCGGGGGTACTGCGCCCTCGGCTCGGTGAAGACGAACATGGGGCACGCCGCGACGGCGGCGGGGATCGCCGGCCTGCTGAAGGGGCTGCTGTGCCTCCGGTACGGCCAGATCCCGCCCTCGCTCCACTTCAGCGCCCCGAACCCGGCGATCGACTTCGGCGCAAGCCCCTTCTTCGTCAACGCCGAGCTCCGCGAGTGGGGCCGCGATCGGGGACCGCGACGGATGACCGTGAGCTCCTTCGGGTTTGGAGGCACCAATGCGCACCTCGTCCTGGCGGAGCCGCCCGAGCGCCCGCTCCGGCCGGCGGCGCGGAAGCCTGCGGCGTACGTAGTCCCCCTGTCCGCGAAGCACCCCGACGCGCTGCGCCGGCGCGTCTCCGACCTCGGGCGCTGGCTCGCGGAGCAGGGCCCGCGGCACGACCTCGGCGATGTGGCCTATACGCTGCAGCGCCGCAGGAGCCATCATGCCCACCGCGCCGCGTTCGTCGTCCGCGATGCGCAGGAGCTCCTCGACGCCATCCGGGCCGTAGAGCAGGAGGGGCGGCATCCGTGCTCGCTGACGAGCGAGGGGCGGGGCTCCGTCACAGGGCTACGTCGCTCGCTCGACGAGCTTGCGGCCTCGCTCTGCCGCGAGCTCGGCGACGGAGCGCTGCCCCCGGACGAGCAGCACAAGAAGAGCGTCGCGCTCGCCGAGCTCTACGTCGTGGGCACGGACATCGACTGGGAGCGCGCCTTCCCCGAAGAGAGCCGCACGGTCTCCTTGCCGACCTACCCTTTCGTGCGCCAGCGCTTCTGGGCAGAGCCTCCCGCGGAGGCGTCGCCGCGCGCCGCGGAGGGCCCGAGGCCGAGCCTGCCGGTGACGGACGGAGCCCGTCGGCTCGCCTACTTCGGTCCGCGCTGGGACCGCGCCCCCCTGCCGAGCGCCACGGCGAGAGCGTGGCCGGGCGGTGATCTCGCCGTGTTCGATCTCGACGCTCAGCTAGTGCGCGAGCAGCAGGCCCGCGGCCTCGACGGCGCGCGTCGGATCCTGTGGGTCCGCCCGGGGCCGCGCTTCGAGATCTCGGCGCCGGACACGATCGCCGTCGACCCGAGCAGCCCGGACGACTACCGGCAGCTCTGGGCGCACCTCGCTGGATCGGGGCGCGCGCCGGCCGCTCTCGTGCTGCTCTGGCCGTGGCGCCTGTCCGCCAGGGCGAACGCGGACGCGGTCGACGTCGAGCAGGCGCTCGCGCATGGGATCCGCGCCATAGAGCTGCTCGCCCGCGCGATGTGCGGAGCGCCGCCTGCGGCCGAGACGCGGCTCGTCCTCGTGCACCGCGGCGACCTCGAGGTCCGCGCGGGCGACCAGCCCTTGGGCGAGGCCGCTGCAGCTTACGGCAGGTCGCTCCGGCCGCTGCTGCCGCAGGTCCGCTTCCTGTCGTTGATGCTGCCCGGGGATCTCGACGAGCGCCGCCTTGCCGACCTGCTCGACCGGGAGCTCTCCGACGCGGGGGGGGATCCGCACCGGGAGGTCGCGTACGACGGCGGCGAGCGCTACGTGCGCGGCCTCGGCCCGGCCGAGCCGATCCCCTCCGAGGACGGCGCGGCGCTCCGCGAGCGCGGGCATTACCTCATCACGGGCGGCGCCGGTGGTCTCGGGCGGATCTTCGCGCGCCACCTTGCGCGCCGTTGCCAGGCGCGGCTGCTGCTACTCGGCCGATCCCCGCTCGATGAGCGCCTGCGCGCCGAGCTCACGTCGCTCGAGGACCTCGGCGCCGAGGTCATGTACCACCAAGCGGACGTCACGCGGACGCGCGATCTCGAGGGCGCGCTGGCGGAGGCGAAGCGGCGCTTCGGGCCGTTGCACGGCGTCATCCACGCCGCGGGCGTGATCACGGGGCGATTGCTGGCCGACAAGAGCCATGCGGAGTTCGAGGCGACGCTGCGGCCGAAGATCGTGGGCACACCGGCGATCGACGCCGTCACCGCGGGCGAGCCGCTCGACTTTTTCGTCGCTTTCTCCTCGGCCTCGTCCTGGCTCGGGGACATGGGCCAGGGCGATTACGCGGTCGCGAATCGGTTCATGGACGCTTACTGCCTGCACCGCGAGGGCCTGCGGCGGCGCGGCCTGCGCCACGGACGCTCGGCGTCGATCGCCTGGCCCCTCTGGCGCGACGGGGGCATGCGCTTCGCTCCAGATCTGGAGCAGCGGTACCTGCGCTCCTCGGGGCTTGCCCTGGTCGAGGAGCACCAGGGCATCGAGGCGTTCGACGCGATCCTCGCGGGCCGCCCGATCCAGGTGATGCCGCTCGTCGGTGACCTGTCGCTCCTCGCCCCGATCCTGGGGCTCTCCGCGCCTCGAGCGCGACCGACCGTCAATGTAGCCGCCGTGGACCGCGGGACGCGCGAGGCGCCCGCCGGCGGACGGAGCGGGGCGGCGGGCCCCGCGCGGGAGCAGATCGAGGCGGATTTGCGCAAGATCATCACCGCGCACTTCAAGGTGAACCTCGGCGAGCTCGAGCTCGACGACAACCTCGGGGCGCTCGGCTTCGACTCGCTCATGCTCACGGAGCTCGCCGATCGACTGAGCAGGCGCTACGGGGTCGAGGTCCTCCCGACGGTGTTCTTCAGCCACAACACCGTTCGGAGCCTCGCGGCCCACCTGGTGGAGACGTTCGGCCCTGGGCTCCGTCTCGAGGAGAGCTCGCCGCAGGCGGCTTGTGGGGCTGAGGTCAGCGCCTCGCCGCTCGAGGCACCGCTTGCCGTCGCCGGCGAGGCGCCAGCCGTCCGCGAGGCGCCAGCCGTTCGGGAGGCGCCGTCCGGAGCGCCCGGATCGGAGCCGAGCGCCATCGGCCGAGCCCGTCAGGGCTCGGACATCGACGGCGACGCCATCGCCATCGTCGGGATGAGCGGCGTGTTCCCGGGGGCGCGGGATCTCGAGGAGCTCTGGGAGCACCTCGTGGCCGAGCGGGATCTCATCACCGAGGTGCCGCCGGAGCGATGGGACTGGCGCGCGCACTTCGGTGCAGAGCGCGGCCAGTCGACCTCGAGGTGGGGCGGCTTCATCGCCGACGTCGATCGCTTCGACGCCGCCTTCTTCCGCATCTCGCCGCTCGAGGCCAAGCTGA
This sequence comes from Sorangium sp. So ce1014, assembly GCF_051521505.1. Lineage (NCBI taxonomy): Bacteria > Pseudomonadati > Myxococcota > Polyangiales > Polyangiaceae > Sorangium > Sorangium sp. So ce1014. The sequence continues at coordinate 11,203,644 of NZ_CP150356.1, read as the reverse complement.
TGGACCCCCAGCAGCGCCTGTTCCTCGAGCACGCGTGGAAAGCGATCGAGTCCTCGGGCCATCGCGCGTCGGAGCTCGCCGGACGAGCCGTTGGCGTGTTCGCCGGCGTGCAGTTCAACGACTACCAGATGCTCCTGTCCTCGCGCGCCGATTACCGGGCGCAGGTGGTCACGGGGAACGCTCACACGATGGTCGCCAACCGCGTCTCGTACGTGCTCGACCTGCACGGCCCGAGCGAGGCGATCGACACGGCCTGCTCCGCGAGCCTCGTCGCCCTGAACCGCGCCGTCCGCGCGCTCCGAGCGGGCGAATGCGAGGCGGCGCTCGTGGGCGGCGTCAGCCTGATGCTCGCGCCGTCGACGATGATCGGCGCGAGCCAGCTCGAGGTCCTGTCGCCCCGGGGCCGGTGCCGCACCCTCGACGCGGGCGCGGACGGGTTCGTCAAGGGCGAGGGCGTGGGCGTCCTCTTCCTCAAGCCGCTGTCCGCGGCGCTCGCCGACGGTGATCCGATCCGCGCGCTCCTCCGCGGCGCGGCGGTGAACCATGGTGGGCGCGCGCACTCGCTGACCGCCCCCAACGCCGACGCTCAGGCCGCGCTCCTCCAGGCCGCGTACGAGGACGCGGGCGTGGCCCCCGAGACGGTCACGTACGTCGAGCTGCACGGGACGGGCACCAAGCTCGGCGATCCCGTCGAGGTCGAGGGGCTCAAGAAGGCGTTCGGGCGCACGAGCGCTGCCGCTGCTGGCGCGACCTGCGGCCTCGGGTCGGTGAAGGCCAACATCGGCCACCTCGAGCCGGCCGCCGGGATCGCGGGCGTGATCAAGGTCATCCTGTCGATGCGCCACGGGGTGCTGCCGGGCAACCCGCACCTCGTCGAGCTCAACCCCTACCTCCAGATCGAGGGGACCCCGTTCTACGCCGTCGAGCGCACGCGCTCGTGGCAGCGCCTCGCCGATCCGAGCGGCGACCCCGTGCCGCGGCGCGCCGGCGTGAGCTCCTTCGGGTTCGGGGGCGCCAACGCCCATGTGGTGCTCGAGGAGCACGTCCAGACGCCCGCGGCTTCGGCGAGCGGTCACGCCGGGCCAGAGCTCATCCTCCTGTCGGCCCGCGACGAGGAGCGCCTGCGCGACGCCGCCGCAGCGCTCGTCGCCTACCTCGAGCGCCGGAGGGGGCGCGGCGGCGAGGCGCTGCCCGCGCTGCGCGATATCGCCTTCACCCTCATGCTCGGGCGGGAGGAGCTCGAGTGCCGGCTCGCGGTCGCCGCCGGAACGCACGAGGAGCTCATCGAGAAGCTCCGCGCCGCGCTCGGCGCCGACCCGAGCTGCCCCGGCGTCCACCGCGGCCACGTCAGCCGACGGGTGCTGCCAGCAGAGAGCGACGACGTGGCGGCGCTGCGCGCCCTCGCCGAGCGCGATCTCGACGCGCTGGCGCGCCTCTGGACCGGCGGGGCCCGGATCGCGTGGCAGCCCCTCTTCGAGGGCGAGCCGCGGCCTCGCAGGGTGTCCATCCCGACCTACCCCTTCCGAGGGCCCCGGTACTGGTTCGACACCTCCTCGAGCATGGACAGGGGCAGGTCGGACGGCGACGGGAAGCCGGAGCTCGCGCCGGCGACAGACCCCACGTTCGCGGAGGTCTGGGAGCGCCGAGCGCGGTCCTACCAGGGCGACGAGGTGACGCTGAAAGTCGTCGACGGCTCGATCGCATGGATCGAGATGAACGACCTGGCCCACCGGAACATGTTCTCGGAGGGCCTCGTCCTCGGCCTGCTGGCGCGCTTCCGCGAGATCCAAGGCCGCACCGACATCAAGGCCGTGGTCCTCACGGGCGGGGGCAACGTCTTCATGATGGGCGGCACCGAAGAGGGCTTGATCGATATCGCGGACGGGAACGCGAAGTACTCCGATCTGCCGTTCCTCTACGAGGGGCTCCTGCGCTGCGAGGTCCCGGTGATCACCGCGATGCAGGGGCACGCGCTCGGCGCGGGCCTCTGCTTCGGCCTCTACGCCGATATCGTGGTGATGGCCGAGGAGGCGGTCTACGGCGCGAATTTCATGAGCTACGGCTTCACACCGGGGCTCGGCGCCACGTTCATCCTCGCCGAGCGCTTCGGAAACCCGCTCGCGACGGAGATGATGTACGTCGCGCGCTCGTTCACCGGACGGGAGCTGAAGGAACGGCGCTCCTCTCCGATCTTCCGCCCCGCCGCCGAGGTCCACGCGGAGGCGCTCGCCATCGCGCGCCGGCTGGCCGACAAACCGAGGGAGTCCCTCGTCATCCTCAAGCAAGAGCTCGCCAGCCGCACGCTCGCCGCGCTCCCCCGCGTGATCGCTGCGGAGATCGAGATGCACAGGCAGACCTTCGCGATCCCCGAGGTGCGCGACCGCATCCGCGAGCACTTCGCGAAAGCGAGCCTGCAGCCGATCGCCGCCGCGGGGCAGCCGGCGGCGCGCGGGGCGGCCGCCGGCGCCCAGCTCAGCAGCGCGCCGACGCCTGGCGCCGCCGGCGCTGGCGTTATCGGGGCCGAGCCGGTCGATCTGGGTCGCGAGGGCACCTCGTACGCCAGCGCGGCGCGCACGCCCGAGCCGCGCCCCAGCGCCGAATCCGTCGCCGTACAGGCGTCCGCCCCCGCACGGCAGGCGGCTGAGGCCAGCGCGCCGAGCGCCGCAGCGGCCGCTGCGCCGTCGCTGGCGACCGCGGTGCCCCCCGCGCCGATCGCCGCCGCCGACGCGATCTCCGCCACCCTCCGCCGGCTTCGGGGCCTTCTGTCCGACGCTCTCCAGATCGAGGACGAGGTCGACGCAGAGCTGCCGTTCCAGGAGATGGGGGTCGATTCCATCAGCGGCGTCGAGATCATTCGCGACATCAACCGCACCTTCGGCCTGAACCTCGAGGCGATCGCGCTCTACGATCACCCGACGCTGAACGCGCTGGCCGAGCGGGTCCAGGCCGAGCTCGTCAAAGCGGGACGCCCGTTGCCGGGGGAGCCTTCAGGGCAGGAAGCGGCAGCGCCGGCTGCCTCGCACGCAGGTGCGTCGTCCGAGCAGGCTACCCCGGCGGAGCCGGCGCGGAGCGCCATCGCGCCACCCCCGTCCGCGCTGGCCACGGCGGCAGCGCCGACGGCATCCGCGGCCGCGCCCGCGGCGGACGCGGCCGACACCGACATGGAGCAGGCTCGCGTGACGGCCGCGAAGGCCGCGTCCTTGGAACGCACGGCCGCTGAACGCGCCGCCTCCATCGACGGAGGCGCCACGGTGACCGCGGCCGAGGACGTCGCGATCATCGGCATGTCCGGGCGCTTCCCCGGCGCCCCCGATCTCGATCGGTTCTGGCACAACCTCGCCCACGGGGTCGACAGCGTCACCGAGGTCCCCCCCGAGCGCTTCGATGTGGCAAGGGTGTTCGATCCGGATCCCCGCGCAGCTGGCCGGACCTACTGCAAGTGGGGCGGCTTCCTCACGGACATCGACCGGTTCGACGCCGAGTTCTTCCACGTCTCCCCGAAGGAAGCCGAGATGATGGCGCCTGAACAGCGGCTCTTCCTCGAGGAGTCCTGGAGGGCGCTGGAGGATGCCGGCTACTCGGATCGCCGCCTGGCCGGCAGCCGGTGCGGTGTGTTCGTCGGCGCCAGCGCGCGCGATTACGTGGAGCGGGCGCGCGGGCGGAAGACGGCGCACGCGCTGACGGGCCTGTCGAACAGCGTCCTCGCCGCGCGCATCGCCTACCACCTCGACCTCAAGGGCCCGGCTATCGCCGTGGACACGGCCTGCTCGTCGTCCCTCATCGCCATCTGGCTCGCCTGCCAGAGCCTGCTCGCGGGCGAATGCAACATGGCGATTGCGGGCGGGGTCACCCTGATGCTCTCCCCCGACTTCCTCATCGTCTCGAGCAGCGCCTCGGTGCTCTCGCCGACCGGCAAATGCGCGACGTTCAGCAGCGCGGCCGACGGCATCGTGATGAGCGAGGGGGTGGGCGTCGTCGTGCTCAAGCCCCTCGCGCGCGCGCTCGCTGACCGGGACCACATCCACGCGGTCATCAAGGCGGTCGGCGCGAACCAGGACGGCAAGACGAACGGCATCTCGGCGCCGAGCGCGCGCTCCCAGACCGCGCTCGAGCTCGAGGTCTACCGCCGCGCCGGGATCGATCCCGACCAGATCTCGTGCATGGAGGCGCACGGGACCGGGACGCCGCTCGGCGATCCCATCGAGCTGAAAGCGCTCAAGGATGCGTTCCCTGCGTACAGCGAGAAGCGGGCGCGCTGCCCGATCGGCTCGGTCAAGACCAACATCGGGCACGCAAACATGGCCGCCGGCGTCGCGTCGGTGATCAAGGTGGCGCTCTCGATGCGCCACCGGCAGATCCCGCCGTCGCTGCACTTTGACGAGCCGAACCCTCACATCGATTTCGGGAGCAGCCCGTTCTACGTCAACACGGCGCTCGCGCGCTGGGAGCGGCGCGGTGACAGCCCGCGGCTCGCCGCCCTCAGCTCGTTCGGGTTCAGCGGCACCAACGCGCACGCGGTCCTCGCAGAGCCGCCGCCGCCCGAGCGGCGCGGCGCGCGCTCGCGCCCCCACCTCGTCGTCCTCTCGGCGAAGGACGAGGCTGCTCTTCGGAGGCGGTTCGAGGACCTGATCGGGTGGCTCGGCAGGCAGGGCGACGACCTGTGGCTCGGCGACGTCAGCTTCACGCTGGGCGCCGGGCGCAGCCATTTCGAGCTCCGCAGCGCCTTCGTGGTGCGCGATCCCGACGAGCTCAGGGCGTCGCTCGAGGCAGCGCTGGCCGGCAAGGCCCAGCCGCATGCGCGCCGCGGCGAGGCGCCCTCGGACCACGCGAGGGTGCGCGAGGCGCGCGCGCGGGGCGCGCGCGCGCAGGACGCGTGCGCTCACGCCGGGGGCTCCGAGGACAGGCGCCGCCAGGCGTTGCTCGAGATGGCCGAGGCCTATGTCGGCGGGTATGACCCGGACTGGGAGGCCATCTTCGCGGACGAGGACGCGCTCCGCATCTCTCTCCCGACGTACCCCTTCCAGGGGGAGCGCTACTGGATCGACGACGAGGAGCAGAGGAGCAGCGCGCCCGCGGCGCATGCCGGCTCCCACCCGCTCATCGACGGCGCCGACTGGCGTGGCAGCCTGGGCGAGGGTCTCGTGTTTCGAAAGACCTTCTCGCCCGACGACCCGGTCGTGCGCGACCATCGGGTGCAGGGCCAGGCCATCCTGCCCGCGGTAGCGTACCTCGAGCTCGTCTTCGCGGCGCTGGCGGCCGCAGGCGAAGAGGCGGCGTGGACGCTCAGGCGGGTGCGGTGGCTCCGCCCGCTCGCCGTCGGGGATGTCGTCGAGGTGCAGGTGCGCCTGCGCGATGACAAGGGCCAGGTCCGCTTCGAGGTGACCAGCGGCAGGCCCGAGGAGCGCCAGGTCCACGCCCAGGGGGACCTGTGTCCGGCCGACCCGACGCCGCCGCGCGGCGTGGACCTCGATAGCATCCGCAGGCGCTGCGCGCGCCGCCTCGCCCACGACGAGATCTACGCGCAGTACGCGGGGCTGGGCATCGTGTACCAGGGCGATTACCAGGCGCTCGCGGAGGTCTCCGGCAACCGCCGCGAGGCGCTCGGGGTCCTGCGGCTGCCGTCAGAGGCAAAGGGCCACGATCGCTATCGGCTCGACCCAGCGCTTGCGGACGCAGCGCTGCAGGCGATCGCCGGCTTCGTGCTGGATGCGCAGGAGGGGCAGGCGCTGCTGCCCTTCTCGGCGGAAGAGGTGGAGGTCTACCGGCCCGTGGGCGCGGGCGGCTTCTCCTACCTCGAGCTGGCGGGGGAGCGGCGGTTCCACGTCACGCTGCTCGACCTCGCGGGAGACGTGTGCGCCGTGCTGCGGGACGTCTCGCTGCGGCCGTGGCGGGATCCCCTCGCCGATTTCTTCTACACGCCGCGGTGGGTCGAGCAGCCGTACGGCGACGCGCTGCCCCAGCAGCGCGCCGCGATGCGGAGCGTCCTCGTCATCCACGCTGACGAGCGCCTCGGGCTCAAGGAGGGCGTTGCGGCGCTCCACCCGGGCGCTGCGATCGCCGAGGTGGTGGTCGGCGCCCGCCACCGCCGGGGGGCGCCGGATTCCGTCGAGATCCCGGCCGGGGATCCGAAAGGGTACACCGCCGCGCTGGAGGATCTGCTCACCCGCGCCGGGAGCATCGACTGCATTTGCTTCCTGGCGAGCCTCCTGCCCCCCGGCGGGAGCGCCGGGGACCTCCGCGAAGTCCAGGAGCGGAGCGTCATCGCCCTCTTCCGGCTGATCAAGGGGCTCATCGACGCAGGCCTCCAGCGCGAGCCTCTGCGCCTCGCGGTGGCGACCAACGACGTGCACCCGGTGACCGGCAAGGAGGCGCTCGACGCCCGCGCCGCAGGGGTCCACGGGCTCACCAAGGCCATCGCCAAGGAGTTCTTCGGGTGGGACGTGTCGTGCGTGGACGTCAGCCTCGAGGGCGTGCGGCCTTTGGCGGGGCCGGACGCGTGGGGAGCGCTCCTGGCCGCGCTCTTGCGCGAGCCTCGCCAGCGGGGAGGCGAGGACGTGGCGGTGCGCGACGGCCGGCGTTTCGTTCGCGTCATCGAGAAGGTCACGCTGGCGCCGCGGCCCGAAGCGCGGCTCCGGCGCGGGGGCGTCTACCTCATCCTCGGCGGCGCTAAAGGGATCGGCCTCGCGCTGAGCCGCGACCTTGCGGCGCGCTTCTCCGCGCGGCTCGTGTGGCTCGGGCGGAGCCCCCTCGACGACGATCGGCGCCGTGACATGGACGAGATCCGCCGCGCGGGCGGCGAGGTGCTCTATCTCCAGGTCGACGCGACCGATCGACGCGCGATGGACGCGGTGGTCCAGGCCGCGCGGCAGCGATTCGGGCGGATCGACGGGGCCGTTCACTCGGCGATCGTGCTCGAGGATCGATCCCTGCTCCGGATGACCGAGGGCGAGCTCCGCGCGGTGCTCGGCCCCAAGGTCGACGGCGCGGTGAACCTCGTGGAGGCGCTCGCGGGAGAGGCGCTCGATTTCCTCGTCTTCTTCTCGTCGGCGCAGTCGTTCGCGGGCAGCGCCGGGCAGGGCAACTACGCCGCCGCGTCGACCTTCGAGGACGCCTTCGCGCACGCCATGGCGCGCCGCGCGCCGTTCCCCGTCCGGGTCATCAACTGGGGCTACTGGGGCACCGTGGGCATCGTCGCGAACGCCGAGGTCGCGATGCGCATGGCGGCCATGGGTATCGGCTCCATTCGCCCCGAGGAGGGCGTGGAGGCGTTCCGCCGCGTCCTGGCTCACGACCTCGTCCAGGTGATGGCGATCCGGGCCGACAAGAGGATTGGCGAGCGCCTCGACCTCCTTCAGAGCGACGGCAGCGAAGGCCACGGCGGCGGCCGCGAGCCCGCCGCACCCCCGCCCTGGGTGGACAGGGTTGTCGAGCGGACCGTGCTCCCCGCCATCGAGGCCGGGGTCATCCAGCGCTACGAGTCCGCCGCGACCGCCATCGACCGCCTCACGGCGCGCATGCTGCGGGAGACCCTCGTGCGGGCGGGCGCCCTGCCCCCCGGCCCGGCGCATCTCAGCCGCGGTGAGCTCCGCGAGCGGCTGCGCGTGCTGGATGGCTACCGCCGGCTGTTCGACGCGTCGCTCGACGTGCTCGCGCGCGCTGGTTACCTGCGCCTCGCCGGCGACGCCGTGGAGGTCCTGCGCGCCCCGGACGAGGCCGAGCCCCGCCTCGAAGCGGCGCGCGCGCGCATCCTCAAGGAGCACCCGGAGGCCCGCGCCGCGGTCTCGCTGCTCGATGTCTGCGTGGACGCGTTCCCGGGCGTCGTGAGCGGCGAGAAGGACCACATGGCGGTGCTCTTCCCCGGGGGAGGGATGTCGCGTGTCGAGGGCATCTACCGGGGCAACGCGGTCATCGACTACTTCAACCGCGTCACGGCGAGCGCTGTCGAGGCCTATGTCCGAGCGCGGCTCGCCGACGATCCCTCGGCGACCGTTCGAATCGTCGAGGTGGGGGCCGGTACCGGGGGCACGACCGCCTTCGTCCTCGAGGCCCTGAAGCCGCATGCCGCGCGCATCCGGTACCTCTACACCGACGTCTCACGCGGCTTCGCGGAGTTCGGGCGATCCCGCTTCGCCGCCACCTATCCGTTCGTGGAGTTCGAGGTGATCGACGCCGAGCGGGCGAGCCAGACGTCCGCCGTGCCGCTGGGCACGGTCGACGTGGTGCTCGCCAGCAACGCCATCCACGCGACCCGCCGCGTCGGCACGACGCTCGGCGAGATCCGCGCGCTCCTCCGGCCCGGCGGGCTGGTGCTGCTGAACGAGGGCTGCCGGCGCCGGGACTTCGCCACGCTGACCTTCGGCCTGACGAGCGGCTGGTGGCTCTACGAGGATGAGCGACTTCCTTGGGCGCCGCTCCTGAGCGTGGCCGGGTGGGAGCACGTCCTCAGGGAGAGCGGCTTCTCGGCCACGCGGGCGCTCGCGCTCCCGGGCGTGCGCCCCGAGGACGCCGCCCAGGTCGTCCTCGTCTCCGAGCGCGATCCGGTGTCATCGCGGCAAGAAGAGGCTCGACCCGCCACGGCGCCCGCGGCGGCGGCCCGTGCGTCGGAGCCCTCCGGGGAGCCGGCCCGACCGGCCGCCAGAGCGGCGGCCTCGGACAAGGATCTCCACGGGCGCGCGCTCGAGTACGTCACCCGCGTGCTCGGGGAGGTCCTGAAGAGCGAAGGGGCCAAGATCCGGCCCGACGCGACCCTCGAGCGCTACGGGATCGACTCGCTCATCAGCCAGGAGATCAACGCCCGATTCGAGCGCGATTTGGGCCCACTCCCGGCGACAATGCTCTTCGAGCACAACACCGCAGAGCGCCTGTCGGCGTACCTGCTGGCGGAGCACCGCGGCGCGCTCGCGCGGGTGCTCGGCCTGACGTCGAGCGAAACGGCCGCAGCGCACGAGGGGGCGGCCGACCAACGGCGAGGAGCGCGCGCGGACGCGACCCCGCCGGAGCCTCGCGGCAACGGTGGCCAAGACGCCAGGGCCACCGCGGCGCCCGGCGGCGACGTGCGCCGGAGGATCGCGCAGCTCTCGGATCAGCAGGTCGAGAGCCTCCTCAACAGCCTCATTCACACGAACCCCACCCTGAACGGGGGACGCTCACGCCGGTGAAAGATTACGATATGGATCAGAAGCGCGAACTTCTCGCTGAGCTGCTCGAACAGCGGTCGAATTGGCGTGCGCCCATGGCCGTCGCCATCATCGGGGTGGCGGGCCGGTACCCCAAGGCGCCCGACCTGGAGACCTTCTGGATGCACCTGCGCAGCGGCGCGAGCTGCATCGGGGAGATCCCCGCCGAGCGCTGGGAGGCGGATCGTTACTTCGATCCCGATCCGGACGCGCTGGGCCGCTACTACACGAAGCGCGGCGGGTTCCTCGAGGGGGTCGACCTCTTCGATCCTCTGCTGTTCAGCATCTCGCCGCGCGAGGCCGAGGCGATGGATCCTCAGGAGCGCCTCTTCCTCGAGATCGCCTGGGAGACGCTGTCGGACGCCGGCTACACGCGCAAGGACCTGTCGAGGTCCTGCAAGGTGGGCGTATTCGTCGGCGTGATGAACGGCAATTACGGCCGGCTCAGCGCCGAGGCGTTCGCGCGCGGCGCCGAGATGCTCGCGTTCTCCGATTTTCACGCCGTCGCCAACCGGGTCTCCTATTGCTTCGATTTCACCGGCCCGAGCGTCGCGATCGACACGGCCTGCTCCTCGTCGCTGACCGCGATCCACCTGGCCTGCCAGAGCCTCGCCGCGGGCGAGTGCCGGGCCGCCCTCGCCGGGGGCGTCAACCTCATCCTGCACCCGCTGCACTACATGCGCCTGAGCCGCATGCGGATGCTCTCCGCCGAAGGGCGAGCCAAGGCGTTCGGCGCGGGCGCGGACGGCTTCGTCGACGGCGAGGGCGTGGGCGCGGTGCTGCTGAAGCCGCTCGTGGACGCGGTCCTCGATGGCGACCGCATTCACGCGGTGATCAGGGGCTCGGCCATCAACGCCGGGGGCAAGACGAGCGGCTACACGGTCCCGAACCCGACCGCGCAGGCCGAGGTCATCGTCGAGGCGCTGGAGAAGTCCGGCGTCGAGCCCCGCTCGATCAGCTACATCGAGGCGCATGGCACCGGGACCGACCTCGGAGACCCGATCGAGATCGCGGGGCTTACGCGTGCCTACCGGCGCTGCACCGACGCCGTCGGTTTCTGCGCCATCGGGAGCGCGAAGACGAACATCGGGCACCTCGAATCGGCCGCCGGCATCGCCGGCCTCACCAAGGTCCTCCTCCAGCTCAAGCACGGCGAGCTGGTCAGTTCGCTTCACGCGTCCCGCACGAACCCCAAGATCGACTTCGAGCGCTCTCCCTTCTTCGTCCAGCAGGAGACCGGGCCCTGGAAGGCCCGCGTCACCATCGTCGACGGCGTCGCGCGCGAGGAGCCGCGGCGCGCGGCGGTGAGCTCCTTCGGCGCCGGCGGCTCCAACGCGCACCTGATCCTCGAGGAGTACAGGCCGCCGCAGGCGCCACAGTGCGCTCCCGGCCCGCGCCTCATCCTCCTGTCGGCGGCCACGGCGCCGCAGCTGTCCGAGCTCGCGGGGCGGATCCTGCGCTTCGTCCGAGAGGCCGCGCGCGGCGAGGGAGCCGGCGACGCGACGACGTTCCTGGCGAGCCTCGCCTACACCCTCCAGGTGGGGCGCGAGGCGCTCGATCACCGGCTGGCCTTCGTCGCCTCATCGAACGACGACGTGATCGACCGCCTGGAGCGCTACCTCGCGCGTGGATCCGAGGCAGAGGGCCTCTCCACGGGGGCGCTGTCTGGCGATCGACGGCGCGCTGCGCTCGACGCGGAGGACGCGGGGCGACAAGCCGAGAGCCTCCTCCGGCAGGGTCGGCTCGACGAGCTCGCGCGCGCCTGGGCGGGTGGGCTCGACGTCGCGTGGCGGGAAGTGATCAGCGAGCGGGCGCCGCTGCTTTCGCTGCCCCATTACCCGTTCGCGCGGGAGCGGTACTGGGCTCCGGCGCAGCCTGTCGACGCGACGGCCACGCCCGCCCGAAACACGAGCCGCGCGCTCGGCGAGGCCGATCCTGCGGCGGACCTCCGGCAGAGCGGGGGCGTCTTCCGCAAGATCCTGCGCCCCACGGACCCCCTGACGCGCGATCACCGCGTCAGCGGGCGCCCCGTCGTGGCAGGGATCGTCTACGCAGAGCTGGCGATCTCCGCGGCTGCCTCGCTCGGCGAGGGAGTCGACGCGGGCTCGATCACCGTCGAGGACCTCGTCCTCTCGCACGTCTGCTGGGTCGACGCGGAGCGCGAGATCCGTATCCCCCTCACGCAGGTCGGCGACCGCTTCGCGTTCCGCATCGAGAGCGGGACCGAGGATCAGCCTGTCGAGCACGCGCGCGGGTTCCTCGCCGTCGGTGCGCCGCGCGGCGCTGGCGCCTCCTCTCGCCTGGAGATCGAGGCCATCCGAGCGCGCTGCACGCGCATCGTCGTCGAGGGGGACGATCTCTACCAGCGCTTCGGAGAAGCCGGGGTCGAATACGGCCCCTGCTTCCGCGGCATCGCGCGCCTATTGGTCGGCGATGGCGAGGCGCTGGCCGAGATCGCGTTCCCGGCGGAGGTCGGGCGCGAGGCCGCTTCCTACCGGCTGCCTCCCATGGTGATCGACGCTGCCATTCAGGCGGTGGCCGGGCTCTTCGCTCAGCGCGAAGAGCCCGGGCGCGGGCCGCGCGTCCCCGTGGCCATGGACGCCATCGAGGTGTCGTCGCGCCTCGAGCTGCGCGGCTTCGCCTATATCCGGGCCTCGGGCTCGGATCGGTTCTACGTCGCTGTCATCGGCCCGGACGGGGAGATCCTTGCCAGGGTCCGCGGTGTTACCTTTCGCGCCCTCCCGGGCAGAGAGCCGGCGGCCGTCCGGGACGAGGCGCTGGGCCAGCGCGACGGCGCTGCGCCGCCGGCGCAGAGGCCGCGAGGGCCTGATGCGGCGGCGCTCCCCGCGGCGCACTCGCTGCGCGAGCGCGCGATCGACTACCTCCGGCAGGTCTTCTCCGGGCCCCTGCGCCTGAGCGCGGGCCGCATCGATCCGAAGGCGCGCTTCGAACGCTACGGCATCGACTCGCTCCTCGTGCTCCAGCTGATGAAGGAGCTCGAGAAGGATTTCGGGCCGCTCTCCTCGAGCCTGCTGTTCGAGGTGCAGACGATCGAGGCCCTGGCCGATCACCTCTGCGCCCACCATGCGATCCGGCTCGGGGAGCTGCTCGGCGCGAGCGGCGTCGCCTCAGCCTCGCCACCGCAGGGGCTGGCGACGCCGTCGCAGAAGGGTGCGCCGCCGCGTCCGACCGCCGCGGTGTCGCCGCCCGTGCAGATGTTCGAGGCGCTCCCGAGCGAGGGAGCCGCCTCTCGAAAGGCCAGGCCGGCGGCAGGCGGGAACGAGCCGATCGCGGTCATCGGCATGAGCGGCCGCTATCCCCTGGCCGCGGACCTCGAGGCCTTCTGGGACAACCTCAAGGCCGGGCGGGACTGCGTCCGGCAGCTGCCCGAGGACCGGCGGTCGTGGTGGCAGCGCCTCGCCCCGGGCGAGGCGTCCGGCGACGTGATCACCCCGTTCGGCGGCTTCCTCGATGCGATCGACGCCTTTGACGCGCGCCTCTTCCACATCTCACCGCGGGAGGCCGCCCGGATGGACCCGCAGGAGCGGCTCTTCCTCGAGACCGCGTGGTCGCTCTTTGAAGATGCGGGCTACCCCCGCCGGAGGATCGAGGCGCTGGGTGGGCGCGTCGGCGTCTTCGTCGGGGTGATGAACGCCCATTACGAGCTCGTCGGCGGCGACCCCGCGGCGCGCGACGCGGCCTCGGATGGCCTTGCGTCATTCTGGTCGATCGCCAACCGGGTCTCCTACTTCTTCGACCTCTACGGGCCGAGCATGGCGGTCGACACCGCCTGCTCGTCGTCGCTCACGGCCGTGCACCTCGCCTGCGAGAGCCTGCGGCGCGGCGAGTGCGCGATGGCCATCGCCGGCGGCGTGAACCTGGTGCTCCACCCGCTCCACCTCAAGCGCCTCCACGCGATGAACATGCTCTCCCGCGGCCACCGCTCGAAGAGCTTCGGCGTCGGGGCCGACGGCTTCATCGACGGCGAAGGGGTGGGCGCGGTGCTCCTCAAGCCGCTGCAGAAGAGCCTCGAGGACGGCGATCGCATCGAGGCGGTCATCCTGGGCTCGGCGCTCAGCGCGGGAGGCAGGACCAGCGGGTACACCGTGCCGAACCCGCGCGCCCAGGCGCGCGCCATCGCGGACGCGCTCGGGGCGACGGGCGTCGATGCCCGGACGGTGAGCTACGTGGAGGCGCACGGCACCGGCACCGACCTCGGCGATCCCATCGAGATCGCCGGCCTCGCCGAGGCGTACCGGCGCTCGACCGACGCGCGCGGTTACTGCGCCATCGGCACGGTCAAGTCGAACGTCGGGCACCTTGAGTCCGCGGCGGGCATCGTCGGGCTCACGAAGGTGATCCTGATGATGCGACACCAGCAGCTCGCGCCCACGCTGCACGCCGATCCGCCGAACCCCCGGATCGATTTCGAGCGCACGCCGTTCTATCTCCAGCACGAGGCCTGCCCGTGGCAGCAGCCCGTCGTCGGGGAGGGGGAGGAGCGCCGCGCGGTCCCGCGCCGGGCCGGGATCAGCTCCTTCGGTGCCGGAGGAGCCAACGCGCACGTCATCGTCGAGGAGTTCGTCTCCGCCCAGGCGACCGAATCCGCCGCGAGCTCGCCGCCCTTGCCCGCGATCGTCCCCCTGTCCGCGAGGAACGAGGACCGGCTCCGGGCTCACGCCGCAAACCTGGCTGCGTGGCTCGATGGACGCCTCGCCGAGGGACCGGAGGCGGGATCGAAGTTCGAGCTCTCCGACATCGCCTACACGCTCCAGGTCGGGCGTGAGGCGATGGAAGCGCGCCTCGTGGTGTTCGCGAGCTCTCTGGAGGAGCTCCGCGACGCGCTCTCGCGCTTTTCCCGCGGCGAGGGCGGCGCGAGCAACACGCTCTCCCATGTCCTCGTCGAGGGGGACGCCCTCCCGTTCGACAACGACGATCTCCGCCTGCTCATCGAGAGCCTCCTTGCCAAGGGCCATCGTACGCGGCTGGCCGAGCTCTGGGTCAAGGGCGCGGACGTCGACTTTGGCATGCTGCCCGAGAGCCGCGGGCGTCGAATGCTCTCCCTGCCGGCCTATCCGTTCGCCAGGACGAGGTACTGGATCGAGCAGCGGGCCAGCGGGCGCGGGCCGGCTCCCGCGGGGGCGCGCCTGCATCCGCTGCTCAACGAGAACGCCTCGACGCTCACGGCCTGCGAGCTCGTGACCCGCCTCGACGCGCGGTCACGCTTCATCCGCGACCACCACGTCGCCGCCCAGGGGATGCTGCCTGGGGCGGCCTTCCTCGAGATTGCCCGCGCGGCCTCGGAGCACGTCGGGATGCGGGCGCAGGGCGCCCGGTCGTTCAGGTGGTCTTCGCCGCTCGTCGTCGCGGCGGAGCCCGTCGAGCTGCGGACGCGGCTGACTGCCGCCGGCACCGTCGTTGAAGCGGAGCTGTATACGACGGGGCCCGCCGGCGATCGCTGCGTGCACGCCCGAGGCTCGCTGTCGTCCGGGGACCTCGAGGGATCCCTCGAGACGGGCGCGGGCATCGACCTCGACGCCATCCGCGCGCGCTGCCCCGACGCGATCGGAGAGGACGCCTGCTACGGGCGTTTCCAGGACGTCGGGCTCTACATCGGCCCCAGCCTCCGGGTCATCCGGCGCCTGTTCCGCGGCCCGGGCGAGGTGCTGGCCGAGCTGTCGCTCCCTCCGACGGAGGAGGGGGACGACGCGGGGCTCCTCCTGCATCCCGCGTTGCTCGACGGCGCGCTTCAGGCGATCGCCCCGCTGGTCGAGGAGCTCGGCGCGGAGCCAGCCCTGTACGTCCCGTTCGCCATCTCGGGGGCAGCGTGGGCGACGCCGTGGCCACGGTCGTGCGCGGCGCACGTCACGTTCGCCGGGCCTCAGGGCGGCGGCCGCGAGGGCGACGCCTTGAAGTTCCGTATCCGCATCGCGGACGCCGAGGGCCGCCTCCTGCTTTCGGTGGAGGACTTCGAGGTGCGGCGGCTCGATCCGGCGCTGCGCTCGATCGCTCGCCCGGCGTCTGCGCCGGCGCGCGCCGGGCTCCCTCCCGCCGAGCCGGGGCTGGACCGACTCTTCCTCTGCCCCGTATGGCGCCCTGCGCCGCTGGCCGCGCCCTCGGCTGAGGGGCTGGCTGGCGACGTGCTCGTCCTCGATCGCGACGATCGGCTGGCGCGCGCGCTCCGGGCGCACGGGTGCTCCGCGACCCTGGTCCTGCCGGGCGACGTCTGCCGGCAGCGCCATGACGAGTGGATCGTCAGGCCGACGCACGAGGAGGACTTCCGCGCGTTGCTCGACGAGCAGGCAAAGCGCGGGCGGGCGCCCCGCATCGTCCTGTTCCGCTGGGACGACAGCGCCCGCATCGACGCCGCCAACGCCGCAGCGTGGTTCGAAGCGGACTTTTCGTCCGTGATCCTGCTGTGCCGCGCGCTGGTGGCCACCGGATCCGAGAGCATCCGCGTCCTTTGCGCGATCCAGGGCGCCGGCGAGGAGCTCTCCCCGCAGGTCGCCGCCTTCGGCGAGCTCGGCAAGTGCGTGGCGCTCGAACATCCCCGCCTGCATCTCGGCGTGGTGGCCTTGCCCTCCGCGGTGAGCGCGGAGGAAGCCGCGGCGCTGCTGCTGCGCGAGGCCGCGGCCCCGGACGAGGAGCACACGGTCTCGCACCGCGCGGGGCCGCGGCGGATACGCGTCTGGGAAGAGGTGCAGTCCGCTCCGGTCTCGCGGGCGCTCCTCAAGCACCGGGGCGTGTATGTCCTCACGGGGGGGCTCGGAGGCATCGCCAGCGCGCTCGCGCAGCGGCTCGCAGAGCGGCACCAGGCGCGCCTCGTTCTCTGCGGCCGATCGCCGATCGACGAGCGCGTCGAGCGGGCTCTCGACGCGCTCCGGGCGCGGGGAGGCGAGGTGATCTACGTCCCCGCCGACGTGCGCGACGGCAGGGCGGTACGGCAGCTCATCGACGCGGCCCGGGCCCGGTTCGGATCCATCGACGGCGTCGTGCACGCGGCGGGCACGATCCGCGACAGCCTCTTCCTCCGGAAGACGCCGGCCGAGATGATGGCGGTGCTCGCCCCGAAGATCCTCGGCGCCCTGCACCTCGACGAGGCGACGCGCGAGGAGCGGCTGGATTTCTTTGCCCTCTGCTCGTCGTGGACGGTCGTGCGAGGAAACCCGGGCCAGGCGGATTACGCCTACGCGAACAGCTTCCTTGACTACTTCGCTGACGTGCGCGAGCGACGCCGGGCGCAGGGCGAGCGGTGGGGGCAGACCGTCTCCTTCGTGTGGCCCGCGTGGGACGTCGACGGCATGCCGGTCGACCCCGCGACGAAGCAGCGCCTGCGGGACGAGGCGGGGCTGGTCCCGCTCACACCGGATCGGGGATACGAGGCGTTCGAGGAGGGGCTGAGGCTGGGCGCGCCGCAGCTCGTCATCGTCGACGGCGACGCGGCGCAGATCCGGACAGCATGGCGCAGCCACGACCGGCGGGCGGCGCAGCCGCCGGTCGTGGCGCCCGCTGATGACATTCCGCTCGCCGCGATCGAGCGCTTCATCAAAGAGGTTGTCGCGGTGGAAGTGAATCTGCAGACCGATGAGATCAACGCGCGGGAGCCGTTCCACAGGCTGGGGATCGATTCGGTGATGGTGATGCACATGACACAAGCGCTTGAGCGTACTTTCGGCGAGTTACCAAAGACCTTGTTTTTCGAGTACCCGTCTGTCGCCGAGCTGGCGCGTTATCTGACGACGCACCGCCGGGACGCGTGCCTCCGAGCCTTCTCCCCGAGGGTGCCCGAGCCGCCGAGCGCCGCCGAGCGCGCGGCGAGCTCCCCTGCGTCCGCGGCGCCGGCTCCCCTGTCGGCGGCGTCGGCTCCGCTGACTGCGCCGGGCGACGGGCCCACACGCGCGCATCCCGGCGGGACCGACGAGCCCATCGCCATCGTCGGGGTGTGCGGGCGATACCCGATGGCGGAGGATCTCGCCGCATTCTGGCGCAACCTCGCGGAGGGCCGGGACTGCATCCGCGAAATCCCCGCGGAACGCTGGGACCACACCGCTTATTACGACCCCACGCGCCATAAGCCGGGGAAGACCTACCTGCGCTGGGGCGGCTTTCTCGACGGCGTCGACTGCTTCGACGCGAGCTTCTTCTCCATCACCCCGCGGGAGGCCGAGGTCCTCGATCCGCAGGAACGGCTGTTCCTCGAGGCCGCCTGGCATACGATTGAAGATGCCGGCTACACGCGGGCCAGCCTGCGTGGCGCGCGGGTCGGCGTGTTTGTCGGCGTGATGTACGCCGAGTATCCCCTCGTCACAGGGGGCCAGCCCGGGGCGGACGGCACGCCGCCTGGCTCCTCGTTCGCGTCGATTGCTAACCGGGTCTCCCACGTGCTCGACCTGCGTGGTCCGAGCCTCGCGGTCGACACCATGTGCTCCTCGTCGCTGACGGCCCTTCACCTGGCCATCGGCAGCATTCGGAGCGGGGAGTGCGAGGCCGCGCTCGTCGGCGGCGTGAACCTGTCGCTGCACGCGCACAAGTTCCTTGTCCTCGGGCAGGGCGGCTTCGGAGCGAGCGACGGGAGGTGCAGGAGCTTCGGAGCGGGCGGCGACGGCTACGTCCCGGGCGAGGGCGTCGGGGCCGTGCTGCTCAAGCCGCTGTCCAGAGCCATCGCCGACGGCGATCACATCTACGCGACCATCGTCGCGTCACGTATCAACCATGGTGGCCGGTCCAACGGCTACACGGTCCCCAATCCGACGGCGCAGGGAGAGATCGTGAGCGAGGCGCTTCGGGTGGCCGGCTGGGAGCCGAGCACGGTCGGGTACATCGAGGCCCACGGCACCGGCACCGCCCTCGGCGATCCCATCGAGATCCGCGGCCTCGCGATCGCCTTTGGAGGGCAGCCCTCGGCCGGCCCGACCTGCGCCATCGGATCCGTGAAGTCCAACATCGGTCACCTGGAGTCCGCCGCGGGGATCGCCGGCCTCACCAAGGTCATCCTTCAGATGCAGCACGGCCAGCTCGTTCCTTCCATTCACGCCGATCGCCTCAACCCGAACGTCGAGTGGGACACGGTGCCTTTCCAGGTCCAGCGGGAGCTCGCTTCGTGGACACCGAGGAGCGAGGAGCGCCATGGCGTCCGCCAGGCGCTCCCGCGCAGGGCCGGCGTGAGCGCGTTCGGGGCGGGCGGCAGCAACGCCCACGTTCTCGTCGAGGAGTACGTTCCGCCCCCGATCGAGCGCCGCAGCCAGGGGCCGTACCTCTTCGTGCTCTCGGCGATGAGCGACGAGCGCCTGCGCGCCTATGCCGAGTCCCTGGTCGCGTTCCTCGAGCGCCCGGCGCCTGGCCGTCACCGCGATCCCGCGGACGTCGCCTATACCCTCCAGATGGGGCGGGAGCCGTTCGCCGCCCGCCTCGCCGTCGTGGCCTTCGATCTCCTGGAGCTCCTCGCGCGCTTGCGCGGGTGGCTGCGCGGGGAGGCGGGCTCCGGCGTCTTCGCTGGCGTCGTGGCGAAGGCCACGGCCGAGATCATCGATCCGGGGGAGCGGCGGAGCCCGCAGGAGCTCGAGGAGCTCGCCCGGCGCTGGGTCAGCGGCGCCTCGATCGATGGGGCCGCGCTGCGGCGCGACCATGCCCGGCGGCGCACGCCGCTGCCGGGCTATCCCTTCGCTCGCACCCGGCACTGGATCCGCCCGGTCCGCGTCGAGGGCGCGCCGGCGGGGCGCGGCGCGCCGGCAGCGAACGGCACCGTGACCGGCCTGGCAGAGCAAACCTGGACGCCTGGGGCGGCGGTGGTGGCGCTCGCGCCGGCGGCGAGGAGCGCCGCGAACGGCCTGGCAGAGCAGGCCTGGACCCCTGCGGCGGCGGTGATGGCGTTCGCGCCGGCGGCGGGGGGCGCCGCGAGCGGCCTGGGAGAGCAGCCCTGGGTGCCCGCGGCGGCAGCGCCGCTCGCGCCGGCGACGGGCGGCGCCGCGAGCGCGCCCCCGAGCGACGGTGCCATGCGGCCTCCGCCGGCCTCCGGGGCGGAGCTCGCGCTCTTCGAGCCTGGCTGGCAGGAGTCGCCTCTGCCGCCTGCCGCCGGCGCGGAGCCGGGGGGCTCTGTCCTCGTCCTCGACACCGACGGGCGCTTCGCCGAGGCGCTGCGCGCCAGGTTTTTGCGATCGCAGACGGCCTGGAAGATCACGCACGCTCTCCTGGGCAGCGGGTTCCGTGCGCTCGAGGAGGGGCGTTACGAGGTCGACGGCAAGCGACAGGGCGACTGGGAGAGGCTGCTCGACGCGCTCGAGGCGCGGGGAGCCGCTCCGACGCAGATCCTGCTGTGCCCTGCGGCTGCGTCGCCGGGCCGCGGCGAGTGGGCGATTCGGCGCCAGCTCGACGCGGGGCTCTACACCGTCGTGGCCCTCAGCCAGGCCCTGCTCGCCCGCACGTCGGCCGCGCCCATTCAGCTGCTCATCGTGGATCGCCAGCTATCGCGCGAGGAGCCTGCCGCCCTGCCTCTGTACGCCCCGCTCGCCGCGTTCGCGAGGAGCCTGCGCTCGGAGAGCTCGCGCGTCATCGCGCGGGTCGTCCACGTCTTCGACGCGCCGGAGGCGCTCGTGGACAGGATCTGGGAGGAGAGGCGAGACGCCGCGCCGGAGATCTGGCTCCGGGATGGCCGCCGGCTCTCGAAGCGGTTTACCAAGTGCGGGCCCGCGCCGGAGCGCGATGACGCGCCCGCGATCCGCAAGGGCGGGGCCTACCTCATCGTCGGCGGAAGCAAGGGGGTCGGCCTCCTCTTCGCGCGGCACCTCGCCGAGCGGTTCGACGCCCGCCTCGTGCTCTGCGGGCGCTCGGAGCCAGACCCCGCGCTCCTGGCCGAGCTCGCCGCGCACCAGCGGGCCGGCAGGCGCGTCCGGTACGTCCGCGCCGACGTGGCGCGACGCGAGGATGTGGTGGCGCTCCTCCGCGAGGCGAGGACATTCCTCGGGGAGATCCACGGCGTCCTGCACTGCGCGATGGTGCGTCACGACGGCCATCTGGCGCACAAGCGCGTCGACGAGATCGAGGCCGTGCTCGGGCCCAAGGTCCAGGGCACCGTCTTCCTCGACGAGGAGACGCGCGACGATCCGCTCGACTGGTTCGCGGTCACCTCGTCGCTCGCGGGGCTCATCGGGAGCGCGACGCAGACGGACTACGTGTTCGCGACCGGCTTCCAGGATGAGTACATGGGCTACCGGGAGCGCCTGCGGGCCGCTGGCCTGTGCCGAGGCAAGTCGCTCGCCGTCGACTGGCCACTCTGGGAGGAGGGCGGCACGCGCGTCGAGCAGTCCCTCGCGGACCATGTCCGCGCCCAGACAGGCGTGGCGCAGCTGCCCACTGCCAAGGGGATCGATGCCTTCGAGCGCGCGCTCCGCGCGGACGCGAGCCAGATCGTGGTGCTGTACGGGCGCCTCGACCGGGCCGACGAGCTGCTCAGCGGCTCCGCGATCGGCGAGCGGCTGGCAAGCGCGCGGAGCGATGGCGGCGCCCAGGAGGGCGATCTGCAGCGTCGTGCGGAGACGTACGTCTGCGACCTCATCGCGCAGGTGACGGGTAGGCCCAGGGAGACCATCGAGACGACCGTGCCTTTTGCCGACTACGGCTTCGACTCCATCGTCCTCGGCCATCTCAAGGCTCGGCTCGACGAGGAGATCGCCGAGATCTCGCCGACCACCGTGCTGGCCTATCCGAGCGTGCAGGCGCTCGCGTCTTTCCTGCTCGCGGAGCACCGCGAGCGGGTCCAGGCAGTCCTCCGGAATCGCCAGGGCGCGGTCGGCCATGCCGAACCCGGCGAGGATGCCGACAGAGCGCGCCAGGCGATCGTCACGGAACGTCAGGGCGCGGCGCCCGTCGAGCGCCAGGACCGCCAGGACCGCGAGCAAGGTCTGCGGTCCGAGGCGCGCAGGGCGCCGGCGTCCGCCACGACCTCGCGCGACGATGCGATCGCCGTCGTCGGGGTCGCGGGCCGCTACCCTGGCGCGCGCACGCCCGGGGAGATGTGGCCGCGCCTCCTCGCCGGGCAGAGCGGGATCACGACCGTTCCGGCAGACCGGTGGCGCACGGTCGACGGGCCCAGCGCCTCCGGCGGGTTCCTCGACGGGGTGGATCGCTTCGATCCGCTGTTCTTCCAGATGACACCCCTCGAAGCCGAGCAGGCCAGCCCCGAGGAGCGGCTCCTGTTGGAGACCGCCTGGGAGGCGCTGGAAGACGCTGCCATTCGTCCCTCCAGCCTGCGAGGCCGGTCGGTCGGCGTGTTCGTGGGGATGACGACGCACACCTACCCGCTGCTCACGCGCGAGCACGACAACCGCGGGGCCCCCGCGCTCGACGGTGCCCACTTCCGGATCGCGAACCGCCTGTCCATCTTCTTCGACCTGCTGGGGCCGAGCTTCGCGGTCGACACGGCGTGCTCGTCGTCCCTCGTGGCCCTCCATCTCGCGTGCCAGAGCATCCGCGTGGGCGACTGCGAGGCCGCCCTCGTCGGCGGCGCGAACATGTACCTGCACCCCTCCAAGTTCGCGAACCTGAGCCGAGCGAGGCTGCTCGGCACGCGGCCGAACCGCGGCGTGTACTCGGCCGACGGGGACGGGTTCATCCCCGGCGAGGGCGTCGGCGTCGTCGTGCTGAAGCCGCTGCGCGATGCGCTCCGCGACGGCGATCCGATCCACGCCGTCATCCTCGGGTCCGCCGTCCGGCACAAGGGCAAGGGCAGCGGCGCGTCCCTGCCCTCGCCGAAGGAGCAAGCCGCGGTGGCGGCGGAGGCGCTGGCTCGCGGCGCCGTGGATCCGAGCACCGTCGGGCTTGTCGAGGTGCAGGCGACTGGCTCCGCCCTGGCCGACGCCGCGGAGTGGGTGGCCCTGGACCAGGTGTACGGCGGGAGGAACGGGGCCCAAGGGCCCGGGTGCACGGTCAGCGCTCTGAGCGGGTATCTCGGCCACTCCGAGGGGGCATCAGGGGTCGCGCAGCTCACGGCGGTGCTCCTGCAGATGCGGCACGGGCGCATCGCGCCGGTGCGCCTCCCCGACCGCCTCAACCCCGAGGTCAACCTTGCGCGCTCGACGCTCACCTTGCCGACCGAGCCGGCGCCCTGGGAGCCCGTGCGGGTCGCCGGCGGCGCAGGGGAGAGCCGCACGGTGCGCCGGGCTGGGATCAGCTCCGTGGGCGTGGGCGGCACGATCGCGCACGTCGTCATGGAAACCGAGGTGCGGGCGCCCCAGGCGTTCGCCGAGCTGAGCGAACCCGCTCGTAGAGCGGAGCTCGTGCCCCTGACCGCGCGGACGCGCGATGGCCTCGTCGAGCAGGTGCGCAGGCTCCAGCGGTTCCTCGCTTCCGACGCGGCGACTGGAGCGGAGCCGGTCCGGCTCGGCGATCTTGCGTGGACCCTCCAGACCGGGCGGGAGCACTTCGTCGAGCGGCTCGTCCTGATTGTCGAGAGCAAGGAGCCGCTCGCGGCGGCGCTCGACGCCCTCGCGTCCGGCCAGCGGCCCGCGTGCCCGACGTTCGTGGGGAGCGCGGCCGGCGTCGATGGAAATGGCGCCGCCGCCGCGAGCTCCACGCCGCGGGACCTCGAGGAGGCTGCCCGGCGCTTCGTGAAGGGGGCGGCGATCGACTGGCTCCGCCTGGCCGACGGGTCGCCGAAGCGGCGGCTCCGGCTCCCGACCTACCCGTTCGAGCGACGCCGCTGCTGGCCGCACGACGTCGGCGAGGAGGGGGCCGCCGAGACGCCGCCGGCGAGGGCCGCGGAGGCGCCGTCGGTGGGGGCCGCCGGCAACAAGAACGCGGCCGCCGGCTACTACAACCATGTGCTGTCAGCGCTCGATACGCCGAGCGGCAGCGCCCTGGAGGACGATCACTTGATCCTGGCACCGTTCATCGAGCGCGTTGACGGCTTCTCGTGGCTGCTGACCTTCGCCGATCCGGAGCGCCACGCCGAGCACTACCGGCTCGCCATCGAGAAGCAGCGGGAGCTCAAACAGATGCTCTTCGGCGGCGTCGACATGAATCGTGTGACGCGCGCCCTCGACATCGGATGCGGGCTCGGGACAGACATCATGACGCTGGCGCGGGCCTACCCGGAACTCCGCGCCGACGGGTTCAACATCAGCTCCCGGCAAGTCCAGGTCGCGCGCCAGCGCATCGATGCCTCGGGGCTGTCCGATCGCGTACGCGTGCACGAGGCAGACAGCTCCCGGACGCCGTTCCCGGGCCGCTTCGACCTCATCATCGGGTTCGAGGTCGGGGTCCACATCCAGGACAAAGACGGCCTGTTCTCCAACATCGCCCAGCACCTGAGCGACTCGGGCCGAGTCCTGCTCGCCGACGTCGTGGCGAGGACGGCGGCGCCTGTGCACAAGCCCGAGCTCGGCCATTTCACCTCGACCGAGGCGGAGCTCGCCCGCTGCCTCGCCCGCGCCGG
Organism: Sorangium sp. So ce1014; assembly: GCF_051521505.1. Classification (NCBI taxonomy): domain Bacteria; kingdom Pseudomonadati; phylum Myxococcota; order Polyangiales; family Polyangiaceae; genus Sorangium; species Sorangium sp. So ce1014. Next base: position 11,180,040 of record NZ_CP150356.1, on the reverse strand, counting down.
GTTGCGCGTGGACTCCTGCGTCGACGCGAGCCGCGAGGTGGCGAACTTCCTCGACGATCCCAATTTCGAGGCGAACCTGGCGGAGCTGCACCGGGTGCACCCCACGCTCGAGCAGGTCGCCCCGATGCACCGCGGGTGGCTGCGCTTCGGCAAGGCGCTCAGCCTGGGCCTGTTCCGCTACGTGGCCCTGACGCTCCGGAAGTCTCGCCCCGACGAGCGCGAAGCCGCGGTCGCGGAGGCCAACCTCGACGCCTTCGTGAGCTCCCGCAGCTATTCCGAGGCGATCCGGGGGTTCGCGCGGCCGGCCCAGGCGGCCGCGGCGCCGCCGGCCGCGGCGCCGCCGGTCTCGGCGCCGCCGGTCCCTGATGTCGCTGCCCGGGTCGCGGAGATCGTGCGCCGTGTGCTGCGCATGATGCCGCACGAGCTCGACCTCGACGCGCGCTTCGCCGATTTCGGCGTCGATTCGCTCCAGGGCCTGCAGGTCCTCGAGAGCATCAACCGCGAGCTCGGCCTCACGCTCGAGGTCCACGCCCTCTACGATCATTCCAGCGTGCGGGATCTCTCCCGCTACATCGCCAAGATTTACGCCGAGCAAAGGGCGGCTGCCGCTGGCAGGCAGGGTGCGGCAGCGCCGGAGGCGCTGCCCCCGCAGCTCGGATCCGAGCTCGCGCAGGCTGCTCCGCTGCCGAGGGCCGAGCTCGCGCGGGCTGCCCCGCAATCGCGCCCGCAGCGCGCCGCAGAGCACCCTTCGGGGTGCATCGCGGTCATCGGCATGGCGGGACGCTTCCCTGGCGCCAGCGATGTCTTCTCGTTCTGGGAGAACCTGCGCAACGGCGTCGATGCGGTCCAGGAGGTCCCGAGCGGCCGGTGGGATGCGAAGCGCTACTACGAGGAGGGCGCGTCGAGTGAGTCGGTCAAGACCCTCAGCAAGTGGGGAGGCTTCCTGTCGGACGTCGATCGGTTCGACGCCGGCTTCTTCGGGATCGCGCCGGCCGAAGCCCGGCTGATGGATCCACAGCAGCGGCTGATGCTCGAGACGTGCTGGGCCGCGCTCGAGGACGCCGGGTATGCGCGGCAGGCCCGCGGCTCGCGTTGCGGCGTCTACATCGGGGTGCTCGGCGGCGACTACCAGGACATCCTCCGGGACGCGGGCGGCGACGAGCAGTACCGCGCGCACGCGATGATCGGAAACGCGACCTCCATCCTGGCCGCGCGCATCGCCTACTTCCTCGACCTCAAGGGCGGGGCGGTGAGCCTCGACACCGCGTGTTCCTCCTCGCTGGTGGCCATCCACAAGGCCTGCCAGGACCTCCTCGCCGGTGAGGTTGACCTCATGCTTGCCGGCGGGGTCACGCTCTACCTGACGGTGCGGCCCTACATCATGATGAGCCGCGCGGGCATGCTCTCGCCCCGCGGGCAGTGCCGGGCGTTCGACGACCGCGCCGACGGGATCGTCCCCGGCGAGGCGGTGGGCGCCGTCGTCCTCAAGCGGCTCGAGGACGCGCTCCGCGACGGCGACAGGATCGACGGGATCATCCGCGCCTCCGGGATGAACCAGGACGGGCGCACGAACGGTATCACCGCGCCGAGCGCCGCCTCTCAGGAGGCGCTGCTCCTCGACGTGTGGCGCAAGGCCGGGATCGATCCCGCCAGCATCTCCCTCGTCGAGGCGCACGGGACGGGCACCCCCCTCGGCGATCCGATCGAGATCGCAGCCCTGACCGCTGCTTTCCGCAAGTACACCGATCGTCGGCGGTTCTGCGCGATCGGATCGGTCAAGAGCAGCATCGGCCACACCTCGGGAGCCGCAGGTGTCGTGAGCCTCATCAAGGCGCTGCTCGCGATGCGTCACCGCCAGATCCCGCAATCGCTGCACTTCGAGCGGCCGAACCGGCACATCCATTTCGAGGAGAGCGCGCTCTACGTGAGCGACCGGCTCAAGGCGTGGGAGCAGCCGACCGGCGGGCCGAGGCGCGCCGCGATCAGCTCTTTCGGGTTCAGCGGCACGAACTGCCACCTCGTCGTCGAGGAGCACGTCGCTCCGAAGCCGGTCCGCAGGCCGGAGGCATGGCAGATCATCGTCCTGTCGGCGCGCACCGAGGAGCGGCTCCGCGCCTGCGCCGATCAGCTGCGCGCCTTCCTCGCGGGGCGCCGAGGCACCGCGGAGCTGCCCGGCCTCGACGAGCTCGCCTACACGCTGCAGCTCTGCCGGACGCCGATGCCGGCGCGGCTCGCCATCGTCGCTTCCACCGTCGACGAGCTCGTCGCACGCCTCTCGGCCTATGTCGACGGCAGGGTGGACGACCCGTCCCTCTTCTCGGCCCGCCTGAGCCGGAGCGAGGGCGCCGTCGCCGACGGCGGCGCGTCCGCGGCTGCCGTGCCCGGCGGGTTCGAGGAGCTCACGCCCGAGCGCGCCAGGGAGCTCGCGCGCCGGTGGATCGCGGGCGGCGAGGTCGCATGGCGGCATCTCTACAGGGATCCAGCGCCCGCGAAGATCGCGCTGCCCCTCTATCCGTTCGAGCGCGAGCGCCACTGGATCGGCGGCTCGGCCAGCGCCTCGGCCGACGTCCCGCCCGCCCGCACCCGACGCGCGCCCGCCTACAGTGTGGACGAGCTCTGCTACGAGCCGCGCTGGCTGCCAGCATCGCTCGACGACACCTCCCCTGGTCCGCGCCCGACCCGGCCGCTCTATCGGAGCGCCCTGCCGCAGGATCGTGACGGGGCGGTGCTCGTCGTCGTCCCGCAAGGCTTCTCGGCGGCGGCGCGCGTCATCGAGGCATGGCATCCCGGTCGGCGCACGATCACCGTCACGCTGAGCGCCCCCAACGGCCACCGGCACGATGGGCCGTTCGAGCTCGAGGTCGACTCATCCGATCCGGCGGGCTGGTCCAACCTGCTCGCGTCGCTCGGGGACAGGGGCATCAGCGCCTTCCACACCGTTTACTTCCTCGCCGGACTGCGCGCCGGCAACGAGCCCCTTCCGCTGGATCTGCGCGCCGTGAACCGCTCCACCGAGCTGGGCGTCATCGCGCTCTACCGCCTGACGCAGGCCCTTTTCGCGCGCGGCGCGCTCGGGCGGACGCCGATCGAGATCAGGATCGCCACGGCCAACGTCCACCGCGTCCACGCCGCGAGCGAGGTGAGGCCGCACTTCGCCGGGCTCCACGGCTTCGCCATGACCCTCTCCCAGGAGTTCCCCACGGCGAGGGTGACCTCGCTCGATCTCGACCTGATGGACCTCACGGACCCCCGCTCGGTGGAGGAGCTCGCAGCGCGGCTCCTTCCGCTCCGGCGGGAGCCGCCGATCCTCACCGGCGAGCAGGTCGCGATCCGCGGCGGGCGCCGCTGGGTACGGCGGCTGTTCCCCCTCGCGACGCCGAAGCCGGCGCGGCCGGTGTTCCGTAACCGGGGCGTCTATCTGATCCTGGGCGGAGCCGGCGGCGTCGGGAGGGAGCTCTGCCGCGACCTCGCGCGCCGCCACAAGGCGCGCCTCGTCATCGTGGGCCGTAGCCCGCTCGACGAGGCGCGGCGCCGGCTCCTTGCGGAGATCGAGGCCGAGGGGGGCGAAGCCCTCTACGTGCGAGCCGACGCCTCCGATCTCGACAGCATGCGCGATGCCGTCGATGCGGCTCGGGCGCGCTTCGGCCGAATCGTCGGCGCGTTCCACTCCGGCCTGGTGCTGTCGCGTGAGGCGCTGAAGGAGCTCGGCGAGCAGAGCCTGCGCGCGGTGCTCGCGCCCAAGATCGCGGGCAGCGTCGCGTTCTATGAGAGCCTTCGCGACGAGCCGCTCGATTTCATGGCCTTCTTCTCCTCTGCGCTCTCCTTTGCCTGCACCGAGGGGCGCATCCACTACGCGGCCGCCAGCACCTTCGAGGACGCCTATGCGTGCTCCCTCATCGACCGCGCACCGTTCCCCGTCGCGCTCGTGAACTGGGGTGTGTGGGACGTCAACGAGGTCGACCCGACGGGCCGGTCGCGCCTCGAGGGGCAGGGGGTCAACTTCTTCGCTCCTGAGGATGGGATTGAAGGGCTCCGCCGCATCCTCGATCTCCGCGCAGGTCAGGTCCTGTGCATGGCGCTCGACGAGCTCGGAAGAGAGCAGGTTGGCGTGGTCGCGGGTCCATTCGAGCCGCGGCCGTCCGAGCCGCGGCCGTCCGAGCCGCGGTCGCTCCTCACGAGGCTGCCCGAGATCGTCACGCCGCCCGACGCCGCGTTGGTCCAGAGGCTCAGGAACGCCTCCGACGAGCTCGGGGACTTTGTGCGCCTCCTGCTCCTCGACGCGTTCCACCGCATGCGCTGCTTCCTCCGGCGCGAAGAGCGTTACGAGCCCGCCCGGCTCGCGGCGGACCTGCGCATCGTGCCCGCGCGGCAGCGCCAGTTCGACGCGCTGCTGACCATCCTCGAGAACGCCGGCTTCGTGACGCGGGCTGCAGGGGAGGTCGTATCCACCCAGGAAATCGAGCGCGTCGTCACGAGCGGAGCGCTCGAACGGCTCGACGAGGGGCGCGAGCGCCTGCTGGAGCGCTATCCGGAGGTGAAGTCGCAGCTCAAGGTGGTGAGCCTTTGCGCGCAGCGCCTGCCGGAAATCCTCCGCGGCGAGGTCCCGGCCACCGACGTGCTGTTCTCGGATCCATCCAACCTCGCGAATATCTACGGCAACAACACGACCGCCGCGTACTTCAACGACCAGGTCGCGACGATCTGCCGGGCCTACATCGATTCTCGGCTCGCGCAGAATTCGCCCGGCGAGCGGGTCACGATCCTCGAGATCGGTGGAGGCACCGCGAGCACGACCGTGCCCGTCCTCAAGGCCATCGAGCCCTTCGCCGACCGCATCACCTATACCTTCACCGATCTCTCACGCTCCTTCGTCGCGCTCGGGCAGCGGCGGTTCAAGGCCGCGTACCCGTTCCTCGAGGCACGCGTCCTGGATATCGAGCGCGACGTGGCCGAGCAGGGCTTCGCGGTCGGCAGCTACGACCTGGTGATCGCAGCCAACGTCCTGCATGCCACACGGAGCCTCCGCGATACGGTCCGGCACGCGAAGTCGCTCCTCAAGCCGGGCGGCTGGCTGGTCCTCTACGAGGTGACGCGGAACCTGGATCTGCTCACCATGATCTTCGGCTGCCTCGACGGGTGGTGGCTCTACACCGACCCCGCCGAGCGCATCGCGCACTCGCCGCTCTCGGCCGTCAGCGGATGGTTCAAGCTCCTCGGGGAAGAGGGCTTCACCATGGGCGGCGCCTTTGGCGAGGGAGATGGGTCGACCGACGCCTGGTACCAGGCGGTGCTCGTCGCCGAGCGCAAGGACCTGCCTGCGCGGCAGGCCGCCGCTCCCGAGACCCGAGCCGTCCCGTCGCAGGCGGCGCCGCTGCCGGCCGCGCCCTCGCCGGCCGCGACGCCTCCGCGCGAGGGCCGGCCGGCTCGAGGCGCGGGCGAGAAGGCGGCCGAGCTCGAGAGGCTCGTGAACGACAGCCTCACCAGCGTCCTGCAGATCGGCCGCGACAAGCTGGATCTCGATCAGCCGTTCCTCGAGATGGGCGTGGACTCCATCATGGCAGTCGACATCATCAATCAGATCAACATGGGGCTCACGGTGCGTCTGAAGACGACCGATCTCTTCAATCTCACCACGCCGCGCATGCTCCTCGATCACCTCCTGACGAACGTCGAGGAGCCGTCGAACGATGCGGCCGCGCCGCCGCCGAACGGCCCCGCCCGGGAGGAGCCCGCGCCGCCGCCAGCCGCTGACGCCGCGGGCGACGACGAGCTGCGAGACCTCCTGAGGCGCCTCGGGAGCGGTGAATCTGTCGAGCTGGGCCAGCTGCTAGAGCTGTCCAAGAGCAACGCTCAGGAGGAGACCAGCCAGCGATGAGCGAGCGATTCGAGCCGATGCAGTCCCGGGAAATAGCCATCATCGGGATGTCTGGCCGCTTCCCGGGCGCACGCAACCTGCGTGAGTTTTGGGCCAATCTAGTCGAGGGGCGCGTCTCCATCGGCGAGGTCCCGGCGTCGCGCTGGGACGCCGGAGCGCTCTACGACCCGGACCCGAAATCGCGCGGCAAGAGCGTCAGCAAGTGGGGCGGGTTCATCGACGACGCCGACGCCTTCGACCCCCGGTTCTTCCGCATCACGCCGCGAGACGCGGTCTACATGGACCCCCAGCAGCGCCTCTTCCTCGAAGAGAGCTGGAAGACCTTCGAGGACGCCGGCTACTCCGACCGCGATCTCGACGGCGCGCGCTGCGGCGTCTTCGTCGGCTGCAAGATCGCCGATTACCTCATCCGCCTGCAGGGCCTCGGCGATCGGGTCGAGGGCCACGCCATGAGCGGCAATGACATATCGATGCTCCCCGCGCGGCTCTCCTATTTTCTCAACTTGCGCGGCCCGAGCCTCCCGATCAATACCGCTTGCTCGTCGTCGATGGTCGCCCTCCACCTCGCGTGCGAGAGCCTCCTCGGCGGCACCTGCGACATGGCCCTCGTAGGTGGCGTCGAGCTGATGACCAGCCCCGGTATCTTCCAAGCGCTCAGCAGCGCGGGCGCGCTCGCGCCGAGCCCCGAGTGCCGGCCGTTCGACGACCGCGCCAACGGGGTCGTGCTCGGCGAGGGCGTCTGCGCTGTCTTGCTCAAGCCCCTCGCGGCTGCGCTGGCCGACGGAGATCCCATCCGCGGCGTCATCAAGTGCTCGGGCATCAACCAGGACGGCAGGAGCAGCGGTATCAGCGCGCCCAACGGCGCCTCCCAGACCGCGCTCGTCACGGACATCTACCGCCGCGCCGGGATCGATCCCGAGACCATCGGCTATGTCGAGGCGCACGGGACGGGCACGGCCCTCGGCGATCCGATCGAGATCCACGCGCTGACCGACGCGTTCGGGCACTTCACGCGGAAGCGCCGGTACTGCCCGATCGGCTCGCTCAAGGCCAACATCGGCCACCCGCTCTCGGCCGCCGGGCTGGCGGGCATCATCAAGGTCCTGCTCTGCCTCGAGCACGGGCAGCTCCCGCCGGCCGCGGGCTTCTCGCGCGAGAACCGCCTCATCAACTTTGAAGACAGCCCCTTCTTCGTGAACACCGCGCTCCGCGCGTGGCCTCAGGGCGGCTCCCCCCGACGCGCCGCCGTGAGCTCCTTCGGATTCAGCGGCACCAACGCGCACGTGGTCGTGGAAGAGCCGCCCGTCGCCGCTCGCCAGAGGGCGCGCTCGCACGCGGGGCCCCACCTCGTCCTGCTCTCGGCGAAGACCGAGGAGGCGCTGCGCTGCCGCGTCGACGATCTGAGGCGCTGGCTCCTCGAAGACAGGGGTCGCCACACGGTGACCGACGTCGCCTACACCCTGCACCGGGGCCGCGCACACTTTTCACGGCGCCTGGCCCTGGTGGCCGACAGCGCTGACGACCTTGTCGGCCGGCTCGAGCGCGTCGGCTCGGGAGCCGCTGCACCGTCGCTCGACCGGGCCTCCAGCGTGGCCCTGAAGGCCGTCGAAGATCGCATCGCTCGGCACCTCCACGGAGGTGGCCTCGGGTCGGAGGGCCACCGGGGTGCGCTCATGATGCTCGGGGATCTGTACCTTCGGGGATACCTCCCCGACTGGCGCCACCTCCACCCGGAAGGAGGAGCGCGCGTCCCGCTCCCGATCTACCCCTTCACGCGCGAGCACTACTGGCTGCCTTGGTCGGCCTCCACCGCGGCGACCTCCGCCGCCCCGGCCGCGCAGGCTGCGCCGAGCCCGTCGCCTGTCGCGGCCTCGTCCGAGAGGAACGCAGGCGAACTCCGGCTCCTCCGGGACGAGTGGGTGCCGGCGTCGCTCCCCGCGTCGACGTCCTCGGCGGGAGCGGACCTTCCGGAAGGCGACCTGCTCCTCTTCGGGCGCGACGAGGCGCTGTGGAGAGAGCTCCAGGCCCGCGTGGCGGGACCTCGGCGTCGCGTCGTGCTCGTCGAGCCCGGGGCGGACTTCGGCGAGGTGGGGAGCGACCGCTTCACGGTGCGGCTCGCGCACGAGGAGGATTTCGAGAGGCTGGTCGCCGCCGTGCGCGTTGCGTCGAGGCAGGTGGGCGCGATCCTCGTCCTCTCGTCCGCCAGCGGCGGTGACGAGGGCGAGGTCGGGATCGAGGAGCGCCTCGACGCCGGTCCTCGCTCGCTCTTCGCGCTCTGCCGCGCGCTCGCCAAGGCCCCGCCGCGCCGGCCGCTGCCGATCGTCTGCCCCGTCCCGCTCCTGCGCGGAGCGCCTGATCCGGTGCTGGCTGCCCTCACCGGCTTCGCCCGGACGCTCGACGCGGAGGCGCCGACGTTGAAGCTGAAGACCGTCGCGCTCGGGGCCGAGCGAGCCCCCACGGCGCACGTCGACATCCTCCTCGCGGAGCTCACGGCGACGGAGCCCGGCGGCACGGCGGTTCGCTATGACGGCGATCGGCGGCTCCGGCGCCGCTTCATCCTCGAGCCGCCGGGCGAGCTCCACCGGCAGGAGAGGGGGGCATCGCTCCTCCGCCGCGGCGGTGTCTACGTCGTCACCGGCGGCGCCGGCGGCATCGGTGCCATCCTTGCCGAGCACCTCGCCCGCACCGTGGGGGCGCGCCTTGTCCTCGCCGGGCGCTCCGGATCGAGCGAAAAGACGGACGCCCTGCTCGCGCGCGTCCGCGAGCGAGGCGGCGAAGCGCTCTACGTACAAGCGGAGCTCGCCCGCCGAGCGGATGTCGAGCGGCTGATCGACCAGGCCCGCGACCGCTTCGGGCGCATCCACGGCATCTTCCACGTTGCCGGTGTCCATCGGGACGCGTTGGTCCGGAACAAGCGCAGGAGCGACATCGACGCCGTCCTCGGCCCGAAGGTCCTCGGCACCCTCCACCTCGACAGCGCGACCGCCGACGCCGACCTCGACCTCTTCGTGTTGTTCTCGTCGCTCGCGGCCGTGCTCGCCAACCCGGGGCAAGCGGACTACGCGTATGCGAACGCGTTCCTCGACGCCTTCGCCGTCGAGCGCGAGGCGCGACGCGCGCGAGGCGAGCGGCGAGGGCGGACGAGCTCGCTCAACTGGCCTTACTGGCAGGACGGGGGAATGCGCCTCGCCGCCGCCGACGTCGAGGCCATCCGACTCCATACCGGCCTGATGCCGATGCCGAGCGCTGCCGGGCTCCGGGCGCTCGACGAGGCGGCGCTGCGCGAAGGTTTCGCGCGGCACGTGGTCCTCTACGGCGACGCGGCGAAGCTGGAGGCCACCCTGGCGGAGCAGTCGCCCGCGCCTCCGGAGAGGGCGCCGGCCGAGCGCCGAGGCACGGGCGAGAACGCCGAGGTCGTGTCGCTTCGCCGCGAGGTGGATCGGCTCCTCCGGAACGTCATGGCCAAGGCGACCCAGCTCGGCCCCGAGGAGATCGACCCGGAAGTGAGCTTCACCGAATACGGCGTCGACTCCGTGACGATCAAGGAGTTCAACGTCCGGCTCGACGAGCTCGTCGGCGCATTGCCGCGGACCCTCCTCTTCGAGCACGACAACCTGCGGAGCCTCTCGGACTACCTCGCCCGCCATCACACCGAAGCCCTGCGCCGAGCGCTCGGGCAGCAAGCCGAAGCGCCGCCCAGGGAGGCGGTGCCGCCGCGCGACGCCGCGCTGGCTGGGCTGACGGCCGAGCGCGCGTCGGCGGGCGAACCCCGCGCAGCGAGCATGGGTCGGCCCGACCGCGTCGGCGAGCAGGCCGCCGGGGCGCCGCTCGTCGACGCCGGCGACATCGCTGTCATCGGCGTGCACGGCCGGTATCCAGGGGCGGACGATCTCGAGACCTTCTGGAAGAATCTGGCCGAGGGGAAGGACTCCGTGACGGAGATCCCCGCCGGCCGGTGGCGTTACATCCCGCGCTACGACCCCGATCCCGAGCGGAGCCGCGAGGGCGCAATCTACTGCAAGTGGGGCGGCTTCCTCGACGGCGTCGACCACTTCGACGCGAAGTTCTTCGGCGTGTCACCGCGAGAGGCCGAGGTCATGGATCCGCAGGAGCGGCTCTTCCTCGAGACCGCGTGGGCCACGTTCGAGGACGCTGGATATACCCGCGAGCGGCTCCGCGCCCTCTCGACGGACGACAGGGGGGCGCCTGTCGGCGTGTTCGTGGGTGTCACGACGAACACGTACCTGCTCTACGGCCCGGAGGAGTGGCAGAAGGGCAACCTCGTGACGCCCGTCTCGGCTCCGTGGTCCATCGCCAACCGCGTGTCGTACCTGCTCGACCTCACCGGTCCGAGCGTGCCGGTGGACACGGCGTGCTCGTCGTCGCTCGTGGCGTTGCACTTCGCGGTCCAGAGCTTGCGGCGGGGGGAGTGCCGCATGGCGCTCGTCGGCGGGGTCAACCTGTACCTCCACCCCTCGAAGTACGTGAACATGTGCCAGGTGCACATGCTCTCGCCCACGGGGCGATGCCACGCATTCGGCGCGGACGCCGACGGGTTCGTCCCGGGCGAGGGGGTCGGTGCTGTGCTTCTCAAGCCGCTCGACGCGGCCATCCGCGACGGCGACCACATCTACGGCGTGATCAAGGGCAGCGCCGTCAACCACGGCGGCAAGACGAACAGCTACTCGGTCCCGAACCCGAACGCGCACACGCAGCTCATCAAGGAGGCCCTCCGGGACGCTGCGATCGACGCCAGCACCATCACTTACGTCGAGGCCCATGGAACGGGTACGGCCCTCGGGGATCCGATCGAGGTGCGCGGGCTGACCAACGCGTTCCTCACGCACACCACCGAGCGGGGCTTCTGCGCCCTCGGCACGGTGAAGACCAACATCGGTCACCTGGAAGCCGCCGCGGGGATCGCGGGGCTCACCAAGCTGTTGCTCCAGCTCGAGCGCGGCCAGATCGCCCCGTCCCTCCACGCGGACCGCCTGAACGAGGATCTTCAGCTCGACACCTCGCCCTTCTACGTCGCGCGGCGCCTCGCCGAGTGGCGCCCGGCGGACGGGGCGCCGCGGCGGGCAGGCTTGAGCTCGTTCGGCGCGGGCGGCGTGAACGCCCATGTCATCGTCGAAGAGGCCCCGGCCGATCTGCGCCGCGCGGCGCGCGCACCTCTCCCGGCCGTCGCGGTGCTCTCCGCCAAGAGCGAGCGCGCCCTCCGCACGTATGCGGAGGCGCTCCTCGGCCACGTGCGCCGGCGGCGCGACGCCATCGCCGTCGAGGAGGTCGCGTACACCCTCCAGGTCGGGCGTCAGCCGATGAGCGCGCGCCTCGCGCTCGTCGTGAGCAGCCTCGACGAGCTGGAGCGGGGCCTCGAGGGCTTCCTCGCCGGGCGCCACGGCGACGTGGAGTGGGTCTCAGGCGAGGTCACGAAGAACGGGCCGGCCTCGGGGTCGCTCCTCGAAGGCGAGGAGGGCGCGGCGTTCCTGCGCGCGGCGCTCGAGAACCGGCGCGTCTCCAAGCTCGCGCGCCTGTGGGTCGAAGGGATGCCGATCGACTGGAGCCTGCTCCACGCGGGCGCGACGCCGCGGCGCGTCCCGCTCCCCACGTACCCCTTCGAGCGGAGGCGGTACTGGATCCCGACGGTCGAGGCCCCGCGCGTGCCCGCCGCCGCCGCGATGAGCGCGGAGGGGGCGGCGACGCCGCTGCCGTTCCCCTTCGAGCGCACCGCTGCGCCGGACGGCACGAAGCGCTTCCGCGTGGAGCTCCGCGGGGACGAGTTCTACCTCCGCGATCACATCATCGACGGTCGACCCGTGCTGCCGGGCGTCGTCCTCCTCGAGATGGCCCGGGCCGCCGGTGAGCTCTCCGAAGGCAAGCCCGTCCGGGGGCTCCGCCAGGTGGTCTGGGTCAAGCCGATCGCCATCGACGGTGGTCCGCGCGAGATCGAGGTCGTCCTCCGTCTGGACGGGCCCGGGGCGCTCTTCGAGGTTCGCTCCTCGCGCGACGGGGCCACGGAGACGCACGCGCAGGGGCGGCTCGACTACGGCCCGCCGGCGGCCGTCGCGCAGCCCCCCGTCGACCTTCGCGCCATCGAGCGCCGCTGCCCGCTCCACCGGTCCGCCGGGGAGTGCTACCCCGAGCGCGGCGCGGACAGGGCCGCGGTGAGGATCGGCCCGAGCCTCCGCTCCATCGTGGGGCTCTGGAGCGGCGACCGAGAAGTGCTCGCCGAGCTCGCCCTGCCGCCTCACCTCGACGCCGAGCTCGGCGGGTTCTTCATGCACCCCGCGCTCCTCGACGGCGCGGTGCAGGTCGTGGTGAGCTTCGGCAGAGACGCCGAGACCGAGCTCCGCTGGCTCTTCTTCCCGTTCTCCGTCGACGCGGTCGAGATCTTCCGACCTTTCCCGCGGCGCGCGTACGCGCATGCGCGGCTCGTCCACGGGGGGACGCTGGAAGGTGCGTCCATCGTCAAGCTGGACGTCGAGATCGTCGACGAGGAGGGGGCGCTCCTCGCGAAGCTCGCAGGGGCCGCTTTCCGCATCGTCGATCGAGGGCTCGCGGACGAGCGGCGCGCGCGCGCCGCGGCGGACACGGCGCTCCTCTACTACACGCCCGAGTGGGTGCCATCGCCGCTTCCCGCGCTCGCAGGCCGTCCCGAGGCGCTGGGGCCCGTCCTGCTCCTCGACATGGACGGCCACCTCCACGAGGCGCTCCGACGCCGCCTTGACGCAGGGGGCGGCCCGCAGGCGCCGGTGGTGCTCGTCCACCCAGGGCCTGCGTTCGCGCGGACGGGCGAGAGCACCTTCACCGTCGCGCCGGGAGACGCCGGGAGCTTCCGCCTGCTCGTCGACGATCTCGCGGCGCAGGGCCTCGTGCCGTCGAGCGTGGTGTGCGCCTGGGGCGAGGACCGCTCCGACGTCGACGAGGGGGCGCTCCGGGCCGGGCTCGAGTCTGGCCTGTACACCCTCTCCGCGCTGAGCCAGGCGCTCGCCACGCAGAAGGGCCAGCAGATCCAGGTGCTCCACGTCCATCGCGCCGCGGATGCCGGGCCGCGGCCGAGCGCCGACGCCCTCGCGAGCTGGGTCCTCTCAGCGAACCTCGAGGCGCGGGGGCGCACGGCCAAGGCGCTGACGATCGTGGGCTCGATCTCGCCCTCGCAGCTCGCCGACATCGTCCTGGCCGAGCTCGACCCGGCCAGCCGAGGCGATGCTGTCGTCCGGATCGAGGGGGGGAAGAGGTGGGTCCGCAGCCTGCGCGCCTGTGATCTGGGCGGGGATCGCTCCGAGGGGCAGAGCGCGCTCAGGCGCGGGGGCGTGGTGCTCCTCGCGGGGGGCGCAGGCGCGCTCGGCCGGATCTTCGCGCGCCACCTCGCCGAACGCGTCGGTGCGAGGCTCGTCCTCATCGGCAGGTCGGCCCCGGCGGCGCGCCAAGAACAGCTGATCGCGTCGCTCCAGGCGCTCGGCTCCGAGGCGATTTACCTCCAGGCCGACCTCGCTCGTCGCGACGACGTCGTGGCGGCGGTCGAGCAGGCGCGAGCGCGGTTCGGTAACATCCACGGCGTCATCCATGCGGCCGGCCTCCTCACCGAAGGGTACGTGGCCGAGCGCCAGCGGAGCGCGATCGAGGAGGTCGTCGGGGTCAAGGTGCTCGGGGCGCTGCACCTCGACCAGGCGACGCGCGACGAGCCGCTCGACTTCTTCGTGACGTTCTCGTCCACGGCGTCGGAGCTCGGAGGCCCCGCCCAGGCCGATTATGCCTTCGCGAGCGGCTTCCTGGATCGCTTCGCCGCCTGGCGGGAGGAGGCCCGGGGAAGGGGGCAGCGCGCGGGTAAGACGCGGTCCATCGGCTGGTCCCCGTGGGAGGTGGGCACGGTTGATGCGAACGTCATGGAGTGGCTGCGCCGGACCATCGGCGTTGTACCCCTCGCCGCCGGCGCAGGGATCGCGTCGTTCGAGCGCGCGCTCTCGGCCCCATGGGCGCAGGTGGTCGTGCTCGCCGGCGCGCGCGAGAGGATCGCGCGGTACGTGGGCGAAAGAAGGCTCGGGGCGTCGGGCGCCGGGGCAGCGTCCGCGGCGAGCTCCAGGCGTCCCACCGCGCCGACGCCGGGCGCCGCGAGCGCGCCGGCGGCGGACTCCGGTAGTCGGATCGTCGCGCTCGGCCGTGAGCTCCTCGGGCTCGCCGCAGAGCTCCTCAAGCAGGACCCGTCGGAGATGGATCTCGAGACGGAGCTCAGCGAGTACGGATTCGAGTCGATCAGCCTCATCGAGTTCACCAATGCCGTCAACCGGCGGTACAGCGTCGAGCTGATGCCGACGGCATTCTTCGAGCACCGGACGTTCCACGCACTGGCGAGCCACATCCTCGACGCCTTCCCCGCCGCTCTCGCTGCCCAGCGCAGCGCGAGCCCCGGGCCGGCGGCGCGCGAGGAGGCCAAGCCCGTGGACGAAGGCCCCGGCGAGCGCCAGCCGGCTTCCGCCCCAGTCGCCGAGCCGCCCGCGGCGCCCCGCGCCGAGCCGCCCGCGGCGCCCCGCGCCGAGCCGATCGCGATCGTAGGCATCAGCGGCGTGATGCCAAGCTCGGAGGATCTCCAGGTCTTCTGGGAGAACCTCCGGGCGGGGCGCGCGCTCATCACCGAAACGCCTGCGTCCCGCTGGCGCTGGCAGGATCATGGTGAGGCGTCGAGGTGGGGCGGCTTCATGCCGGGAGTGGACCAGTTCGACCCCTTGTTCTTCGGGATCTCGCCCCGAGAGGCCGCCCTCATGGATCCACAGCACCGCCTCCTGCTGGAGCACACGTGGAAGGCCATCGAGGACGCGGGGCACAGGCCGTCCGATCTCGCGGGGACACGCACCGCCGTCTTCGTCGGCGTGATGAACACGGACTACGCGCAGCTCGTGAGCGAGCGCCTCCGGGAGATGGAAGCCCACGCGCCCATCGGCAACTCCCTCTGCATGCTCCCGAACCGGCTCTCCTATTTCTTCGACTTCCACGGCCCCAGCCAGCCGGTGGATACGGGCTGCTCGAGCGCGACCATCGCGGTCCATCGAGCGATCAAGGCGATCCAGGCCGACGGGTGCGAGATGGCCATCGCCGGCGGCGTGAACGTCATGCTGAGCCCGATGCAGAGCCTGTTCTTCAAGAAGGCAGGGATACTGAGCCGGGATCACCGCTGCCGCGCGTTCGACAAGGACGCCACGGGCACTGTGCGCGGCGAGGGCGTGGGAGCGATCCTGCTCAAGCCGCTCTCTCGGGCGCTCGCCGACGGCAACCCCATCTACGCGGTCATCCGCGCGAGCGGAGAGAACCACGGGGGGCACGCGCGCTCGCTGACCGCGCCGAACCCACGCGCGCAGGCCGATCTCGTCGCCGACGTCCACGAGGCCGCGGGGATCGATCCGACGACCGTCGGCTACATCGAGACCCATGGCACCGGGACGACCATCGGAGATCCCATCGAGGTCGACGGGCTCAAGAAGGCGTTCGACCGGCTCTACCGGTCTCGAGGCAAGCGCGTCGACGCGCCGCATATCGGCCTCGCCTCCGTCAAGACCAACGTCGGGCACCTCGAGCCGGCGGCGGGGATCGCGGCGATCTTCAAGGTGCTCCTCGCGCTCAAGCACCGCTTTCTCCCGGCGAACCTGCACTTCGAGGCGCTCAACCCGTTCATCAAGCTCGATGGAACCCCCTTCTACATCCTCGACAAGCCCCGCCCGTGGGATGCCCCCCGCGACGCCGCGGGCCGCGCTCTCCCGCGGGTCGCGGGCGTGAGCTCCTTCGGGATGGGCGGCGCCAACGCCCACCTGGTGCTCGAGGAGCTCCAGATCGAGCGCCGGCCGGCGCAGCCCGCCGCGGACATCCCGCAGCTCGTCGTCCTCTCGGCCAGATCCGAGGATCGGCTCAAGGCGTACGCGGAGCGCTTGCTGACGTTCCTCGGAGAGGGCGACGAGGCGACGCTCGAGGAGATCGCGTACACCCTGCAGGTCGGTCGCGAGAGCATGGAGTGGCGCTTCGCCACGGTCGTGTCGAACAAGCAGGCGCTCTTCCGCCGGCTGCGCCAGTTCCTCCGGGGCGAAGGCGCTGGGAGCGAGTACTTCTGCGGCGTCGCGAACGGCTCCTCCCGCGCGCGCGCGACAGACCCGATCGGCCCCGGCAACGGAGCCGAGGCGGACGCGCGCCGGCTGGAGGAGCTGGCCATCGCGTGGACGCGAGGGGCCAGCATCGACGTCGCGCGGCTCCATGCGGTGCCGCCGCGCCGCGTCCCGCTGCCGACGTACCCGTTCGCCCGTACCCGCTGCTGGCTCGGCGAGGACGGTTCGACCCTGCTCGACGCGGCACCGCCTCCAGCGAGCTCGGGTGGGGTGCACCCGGCAGCGGAGCGGAAGGAGGCGGTGTCCGAGGACGGTGGTCGCGAGCGAGGCGATCGGGCCAACGGTCAAAGCAAGCCGGCCGAGGCTGCGCTGAACGGGCGGCATCGCGCCGGGGAGCCGACGCCCACGCCGGCCAGCGACCGGCCGCCCGAGGCGATGGGAGGCATCGTGCAGCGGCTCCGGCGAATCGCGTCGGAGCAGCTCGGGGCCAGCCCGGACATCCTCCTTGAGGACGAGCCGCTCGCGAAGTACGGCATGGACTCCATCAACCTGACGACCTTCCTGGGCCGGCTGAGCGAGGAGTTCGGTCTCACCCTCGAGCCAGCGGCCTTCCTGGAGCACCCGACCCTGCGCTCGATCGCGCAGCATCTTCAGGAGGAGCTGCCCGCGCGGAGCGCGCCGCGCGAGGTGCCCCCGCGCGCCGCCGAGCGCGCCCGGCCGGCGCTGCCGCCCGAGGTCGTCGTGTTCAACGCCAAGGGATCGAGGCCGCCGTCGTTCTGGGTCCCGGGCGCCTACGGCTTCGTCGAGTCGTTCATCAGCCTCGCGGCGGCGCTCGGGCCTGATTACCCCGTCTACTCCTTCCGGTCGCGCGGCAACGATGGCAAGCGAATGCCGTTCGCGCGGGTCGAGGAGATGGCGGCTTACTATGCGGAGCAGGTGAGGGCGATCCATCCCGGGGGGCCCTACCTGCTCGGCGGGTACTCCTGGGGCGGCCTCGTGGCGCTCGAGACGGCGCAGATCCTGGCGCGGCGCGGCGAGTGCATCGGGAAGCTCGTCCTGCTCGACACCTATCCGCCCACCGAGCCGATCTACCGCATCATGCAGGAGCCGAAGCACACGTCCGACATCAAGCTCATCCTCGCGAACTACCTCACCGGCCATGGCGAGTGGAGCCAGAACATCACGCGCGAGGATCTCGATGGCGTGCCGCCGCGGCTGCACCTGGCCCACCTCGCCACGCTGGTCGCCGAGCGCGGGCGAACGCGCATGGCGCGCGACGAGATCTTCGGTTATCTCCGCGGAGCGACCGAGGTGAGCGAGTACGCAGCGGAGTCTTATGCGACCTACCGCCCGGCCCCTTACGACGCCTCCGACGTGCTTTACTTCCGATCTCAGGAGGGCGCCGACGACTACATCAACGGATACGACTACATCCGCCCCTGGAAGGACATCGTCCGCTCCAGGCTCGATGTCATCGAGTGCCCGGTGAGCCACGCCTACCTGACGGGCGAGCGCGCGCTCGAAATCATCCTGGGGCCGCTCAAGGCAGCCCTCTCCGAGATCGAAGTCCGGGACGCCGCGCCCCTCGTGGAGCTGTCATGAGCGTGCAGCCCATCTCCCGCGACAGCCTTGAGCCCGGCGGGCGGCTCACGGACGCTGCAGCGCGCGAGGTGCTCCTGCGCACACGCCAGGAGATGGTCACGCTCTCGTTTATCGCCTATGCCGGCCTGCTGGGGTGCGCTGGATTCCGGGCCGGCCGGCTGCAAGCGGAGCTGCTGCGCCTGCTGGACGAGCTCGCGCCCGTCCGTGATCGCTGGAGGCTCGCGTGGGGGCCTGCGGTCGACTCGCTGGCCATCGGCTTGTTCCCCTTCGATCATGTGCTCTTCGCGGTCGAGGACATCCAGGACGAGCACCGGCTCGCCGTGGTGGTCCGCGGGACGAACCCCGCCTCCATGATCACGATGCTCCTCGAGGTGGGGGCCATCTACCGGCAGCGCCCGTGGCCCTACGGGAAGCCGCGCGGCGAGCTCCGACCGAAGATCTCGGTGGGCATCGACCGCGGGCTGAGGGCGCTCTTGCGCCTCCGCGCCGCGGGCGGGACGCCCGGCGCAGGCGAGGCGCTCCTCGAGTTCCTCCGGCGCCGCGTCGCCGGGGCGCAGGGGCAGCTCGCGATCGCCACGACCGGCCACAGCTTCGGCGGCACGCTGGCCTCGACGCTGGCGCTCTGCCTCGCCGATCTGCAGGGGACCGGTGGGATCGCCGAGGAGATGCGCTGGGATCCGGAGGGCAGGGCGGTCGTGTCGACGACCTCGGTCGCTGGCCTCACCGCCGGCGACGCCGATTTCGCGCTCTACTCGGACGCGCGGCTCGGCGCGCGTTGCGACAGGCTGGTCAACTCGCTCGACGTCACGCCGCACTCCTACGCCGCCGAGGACCTCGCGCGCCTTCAGCATATCTACGAGCCCAGCATCCGGACCGCCCCGTTCCTCTGGTGGCAAGTGCAGCGAGCGCTCCGCCGTATGGAGCGCGGCGGCGTGAGCTATCGGCAAATCCGCCGAGACGCGGAGCCGCTCAGGGGCACCGTCCGGGACGGGAGCCGCAGCTTCCTCGCGCAGATGGCCTGGCAGCACACGAGCGGCTATCTCGAGCTGCTCGGCCTGCGCGGTACGATCGACGCCATGGCCATCCTGCGCGGTCGCCCGCGCACGGGCAAGGGAGGAGGCTCCGGGCGGTAGGTGCGGGCGCATGCCGTCACACGGCGACTATCGTTTCCAGGTCCCTTGATCTATAACCGGGCATTCTCCTCTCCTCCGTTGAACGGAGGTCAGCGCTGTGAGATCGGCTTCAAGCAGGCCGTGCCGTAGGACGCGGCGCTCTGGGCAGGTCCTCTTCTGCGGGGTCATATGAGGCAACAGGTATATCGTCACGCGATTGTGATCGGCGGCAGCATCGCCGGGATGGTCACGGCGCGTGCCATCAAGGACCACTTCGAGCGAATCACCATCATCGAGCGCGATCGGCTCCCGGCGGAGCCCGGCCCCCGGAAGGGGGTTCCCCAGGGCCGGCACGTCCACTTCGTCTTGATCCGCGGCCGGATAGAGCTCGAGCGGCTCTTTCCCAGCCTCGCTGCAGATCTGGAGAAGGACGGCGCGGTCTCCTTCGATTACGGCCGCGGCGCTGCCGTCTTCAATCACGGCAAAACCATGGCGCGATTCGACTCGGAGCTCATTGTCCGCGGGTGCACGAGGCCGCTCATCGACTGGCATATTCATCGCTATCTGAAGGCGTCGCCCGGCATCTCTTTCCTCGAAGGGACGACCGCGCTGGGGCTCGTGGTGGGCCCTGACAAGCGCACGGTCACCGGCGTGCGGCTGGCGAGTGAGGGCGGGGAAGAGGTCCTCACGGCGGATCTGGTCGTGGATGCGGGTGGCCGCCAGTCCCGCGCCGGGTCCTGGCTGACAGCGCTCGGCTTCGATGCCCCCGAGGAGACGACGATCGACAGCGCCTTGACCTATGCGTGTCGGCTGTATGCTCCGAAGCCCGACTTCCGCGCTGACTGGAAGCTCCTGTCGACGGTCCCACGCGCGCCCAACCAGCCGCGGAGCGGCGCCATTTTCCCGGTCGAGGGCAACCGCTGGCTCGTGTGCCTCGCGTCGATGGGCGACGATCACCCGCCGACCGACGACGAGGGGTTCCTCGAATTCGCACGCTCGCTCTCGATCCCCAACGTTTACGAGAGCCTCATGGCGGCGGAGCCCCTGGGGCCGATCTACCGCAGCGGATCGACGGAGAACCGGCTCTATCGTTACGAGCGGCTGCGCCGCTTTCCCGAAAATTTCGTCCTCATCGGCGACTCGGTATGCGCCCTCAACCCGCTTTATGGACACGGCATAACCAACGCCACGTTGGGGGCGCTCGCCCTGGCCGAGGAGCTCACCCGGCAGCGCACGATCCGGCCGCAGGGCGGCCTTCAGGAGCTCGGGGCTAGATTCCAGAAGCGGCTGGCGCGACTGAACAAGGACGTATGGACGCGCGCCACCAGCGCCGACGGAGCGTGGCCCCACACCCGTGGCCTGAAAGGATCGGGCAGCCCCCTCCGCGAGGCACCCAAGCGCGCTCTCCGCGCATATGCCGATCTCCTCCTGGAGACAGCGGCGAGCCAGCCGGAGGTCGCCCGCCTCCTCGTGGAGGTCGGACACCTGCTTCGCCCGTCCTATTCCGTGCTCAGCCCAGGGGCGATGCTCCGGGTGCTCGCCCACCGGATCCGCGCGCACCAGTCCGCCTGATCTGCGGGCACAAGGCCGCGCAGGCCAAGCGCCCGCAGGGGGACCTCAGCGCGCTTTCGGACCCAGCGCGACGCGCAGCGTCACCATGTCGCGCATCTGCGGGTTCGGGCGGAACTCGGGTTCGACATCAACGAGGCGAGGGTTCGAAGACCGATCGAGCAGCGAGCCCACGGCGATGTTGAGCTCGAGGCGGGCGAGCGGCGCGCCCAGGCAGTAGTGCGGCCCGACGCCGAACACCAGGGAGCCCGTATTGTCGCGGCGGAGGTCGAACACCTCGGGGTTCGGGTAGACCTCCGAGTCGTGCAGGGCGGCGCTCACGATGGGATGAACGCGGTGCCCCTTCGGGATCGTCACGCCGCGGATCTGGACATCCTCCAGCGCGTAGCGGGGCAGCGTACCGAATTTCATGAAGGGGTTGTGCCTGAGCGACTCGTCGATCGCTCCCTTGAGGAGCGTGCGATCCTTGAGCACGGCCTCCAGCGCATCCGGGTGCCGGAGCAGCTCAAATACGGCGAAGCAGAGCCCGTGCACGGTCGTATCCGAGCCGGCGATGAGCAGACCGATGATGATCCCCATGAGCTGATCGATGGTCAGGCGATCGCCCGCCTCCTCCGCCCGGATGAGATCGGTGAGCAGGTCATCGCCAGGGACGCCCCGGCGCGACTCGATGAGGCGCTCCAGCAGGCGCTTGCCGTCGAGCACCGCCGCGACGGACTGGGCGAGCTCGTCGCGCGCACGCCAGGGGTTGAGGGCCTTGATCAGGGCCAGGGCGAAGGCGCGGAACGCGACGTCCTCGTCGGCCGGGATGCCGAGGATGCACCCGAGGACGCGGATCGGGAGCATCTCCGCGAAGTCGTTGCGGATCTCGATCGTATCCTCCCGCACCGCCGCGTCCATCATGCCATTGACGATGTGCTGGATCCTCTCTCGCATGCGCTCGATGGCCCGGGGGTTGAATGCCGGGTTGACGAGCTTGCGCATGCGGACGTGATCGTCGGGCGGCGCGCCCGCGAGGCCCGAGCCCACGAGCCGGTAGAACTCCGCGATGGAACCTTCCATCGGCGTCGGCTCCGCGTGAATCCAGTGGCGCGGGCTGACGCTGAACCGCCGGTCACGCAGCACGAGCGCCACGTCCTCATGCCGGGTCACCACCCATGAGCGCCCGGCCTCCCACTGGTACACGGGAGCGTGCGTGCGCAGGTAACGGTAGGTGGGAAATGGATCGCGAGCGAACTCGGTCGTGGTGGGATCGAACGTAAACCCGGCCGTGGCCGGCGGGTCAGCGGGAGGGGGGGTCATTCCGGACATGGCTCATGCTCCTTTGCGCTGCTTGGTGTTTCGCGGCGGCGCTGGTCTCGCCCGTCAGAAGTCCGACCAGGAATGGCCGGACTTCTGCGCCGCTTCGCGGCGGCTTCGCACGGGCAGGCCTAGCTTTGTCTCCTCGGGGTTCCGTCCCGAACCCCAGCGTCCGCTTCGCGCTGTCTGACGAAATCCTGTGAGTGTTCCTCGCTCGCGCTCCCTGGGCTCGGACCCTCGCGACGGTCCGCGGACGCGCCCTAGCTCTTGAGCCGTCGAAGCACCACCTGATCGCCCTGGGTGTTCTGCCAGATGACCTCGTCCTCTTGGAGGGAGAGGAGCGGATCGACCAGCTCCCTGCCGATGATCTCCTTGATGGTGGACTGCTCCACCTTGTAAAACAGCTTCCCTCCCTCGAAGCGCCAGGTGCCGCTGTTCTCGAAATGGTTGGCGACCCCGTCGCGCTCGGCGGTCCCCCAGTTGCGGCACCTGCCGTCGGCGTAGAACTCCGAAAAGTATTTCCAGAGCACCCCGTGATTGATCTCCCGGTGGCACTCCCACAGGCCCACCAGGACTCTCGACACCTCTGCATCATCGAATGTTGCCTGCTTCGACATGGAATCAGCTCCGTTCTAGCGAAGTGTCGCTCGTTGTATCCCGATCCGACGCAATCAACAACCTCGAATCGAGGCGCGGCGGGCGCGGTCGCGAGCCGCCGCCGCCGCGCAGGATCCGGCGCTACGGCCTCGATGCGGTCGCGACGGATACCGTATCCAGGGAGCTCAAGCGCGCGCCGAAACGGGTAGCCAGCGTCAGAACGCGCCGCTCGTCGCCGAGCTTGTGCTTGATGAAGCTCGACAGCGTGCCCGAAGGGCCGACATCCACGTATGCGCGGACGCCATGGGCCTCGAGGGCGTCGACGGCGCGCGGGAACAAGGCCTGCGCCCGGCACGCTCGCCACAGGCTATCGGCGTCCACCGCGTCCAGCCAGC
The DNA here is from genome assembly GCF_051521505.1 of Sorangium sp. So ce1014. Lineage (NCBI taxonomy): Bacteria > Pseudomonadati > Myxococcota > Polyangiales > Polyangiaceae > Sorangium > Sorangium sp. So ce1014. Next base: position 11,157,503 of record NZ_CP150356.1, on the reverse strand, counting down.
TGCCGGCTGCGGTCGAGAAGATCGCGACGCGCGGGGGCTTCAGCGTGAGCCGGCTCGCGAAGCGGCGAAACGGCGCCTCGATGCTGTCCATCCACGACGAGTGCAGGGCATAGCCAATCGGCAAGAGGAAGGTGACGATACCGAGCGCCTTCAACTTCCTGGCGGCCTCGGCGACCTCGGGCGCGGGGCCGCTGACGACGAAGTGCCTCTGGAAGCTGATGCCGGCGAGCTCGCAGTCGGAGAATATCGACGCGTGGCGCTCCATGAGCTCGTGGCTGTCGAAGACCGCGAGCATCGCGCCCGGGCGTGCGCGTTCCTCGAGGAGGCGCGCCTGCTCGATCGCCAGCGCGAGGCCGTCTTCCAGGCTGAGCGCGCCCGCGACCACCGCCGCCGTGTGCTCGCCGACGCCGTACCCGAGCACGACGTCGGGGCGCACGCCGCGCGCCTCGAGGGTCTGGGTCAGCGCATAGCCGATGGCGAGCATCGCTGGGTTCGAGTGGAGCACCCGGTCGAAGGGTTGGAACGGACCGGCGCTCCGGTACAGAATGTCCACCAGCGAGCGGCCGAGGAGGGGTGCAGCCAGCGCGGAGCATCGCTCGATGGCGGCGCGGAAGGTCGCCTCTTTCTCGTAGAACTCGGCGCCCATCCCGAAGTACTGCGAGCCCTGGCCTGTATAGAGGAAAACGACGCCGTCGCGCGGCGGCCGAGGCTGGAGCGTCGCCGCTGCGGCGCTGGCGCGCGGCGGCTCTGCGCGGACGAGGGACTCGGCCGCAAGCGGCTCCTTGCGCGGCGGCTCTGCGCGGAGCGGCTCTGCGCGGACGAGGGACTCGGCCGCAAGCGGCTCCTTGCGCGGCGGCTCTGCGCGGAGCGGCTCTGCGCGGACGAGGGACTCGGCCGCAAGCGGCTCCTTGCGCGGCTCGGCGACCGCGCGAGCGGGAAAGGGCTCGACCGGTAGCGGCGCCGCGCGGATTTCGTCGATCGTGCGGGTAAGGACGTTCCCCGGGCCGACCTCCTCGAACTGGGCTTCCGGGCAGGTGAGCAGGTGCGAAACCGTCTCGTACCAGCGTACGGGGCTGGCGATCTGGCGCGTGAGGTGGGCGCGGATCGAGCCCTCGTCGTCGGGGTAGCGGCGCGCCGCGTCGTTGGAGATCACCGGGATCCGCGGCGGCGCGAAGCGAAAGCGTTCGAGGAATTCCCCGAACACCCGCTGCGTAGGTTGCATGTACCGCGTGTGAAACGCCGCGCTCACGTTCAGCGGCACGTAACGGGCGCCCGCCTCGATGAAGAGCGGGCCCGCCTGTTTGAGGTCGGCCGCCGGCCCGCCGATCACCGTCTGGCGCGAGGTGTTCAGGTTCGCGATGTCGACCCCATGGAGACCGGCGGCGTCGAGCAACTCGCGGATCCGCTCGGGCGACAGGCCGATCACCGCAGCCATCGCCCCCTCCTTGGCCTGGCTCATCAGCTCGCCGCGCCGCTGCACGAGGCGGACGCCGGTGGCGAAGTCGAACACCCCAGCCGCGAAGAGCGCATTGTACTCGCCGAGGCTGTGGCCGGCGACGACGTCGGGCGGCGCTTCGCCCCTGTCGAGGCGCGCGAGGTACGAGAGCGCGTTCACCACGAACAGGGCGGGTTGCGTGTACTTCGTCAGGCTGAGCTCGCGCCCCGGGTCGTCGAGGCACAGCCTGCGAACCGAGTAGCCGAGGATCTCATCGGCTTCCGCCACATGCTTCGGATACGCGTCGAAGAGATCCTTCCCCATCCCCTTGCGCTGGGATCCCTGCCCCGGGAACACGACGATCTTGGTCTCTCGGTGCACCGCTGGATGCCCTCGCTCCGCCGCTCCGTTCACGCCGGGAGAGGCTACCCCGCCGCCGTGGAGCGGGCCCAGATCCGCCACGATCGATTGCAGGACCTCCGCCCGCGCGCTGTTCACGAAGAAGTGATCCCCTTCGAGCATCCGGAGCCGGAACGACGCTTCGGTCTGCTCGCCCCACGCGCGCAGATCCTGAACGTTGGCGTGCGGGTCGCGATCGCCGCCGAGGGCGCTGATCGGGCAGCGGAGCTTTGCGCCGGGCTGGAACACGTACGTCTCCAGCATGGCCAGGTCGGCGCGCAGCGCCGGCAGGAACAGCTGAAGTAGGCCGACATCCTCTCGCACGACGTCGGGAATGCCCCCGTAGGTGCCCTGCAGCGCGGTGACGAGCTGCGCGTCCGAGAGCCTGTGCAGATCCGGCGTCCGGCGGGGCACGTGCGGCGCACCGCGGCCCGACACGAACAGGTGCACGGGCTCCTTGCCGTGGCGCGCGCGGAGCTTTCGGGCGACCTCGAAGGCGAGCAGCGTCCCCATGCTGTGGCCGAAGAGCGCGAACGGTCGATCGAGCAGCGGGGCGATGGCCCCGACGAGCTCGTCCACCAGCGGCATGAGCCGCTCGGCAGGCTTCTCCTTGACGCGACCCTCGCGCCCGGGCAGCTGAACCGCGAGCACGTCCACGCTATCGGGCAGCTCCCCTGCCCACCTGAGGTATACCGAGGCGCCCTTGCCTGCGTAGGGGAAGCAGAAGAGCCGGAGGCGCGCCTGCGGGCGCGCGTGTCGGCCGAGGAACCAGAGGCTTGCGCTCTGGGACGCAGATAGATCGTGAACGTTGTTCATGGCGTAACCTTCGACCGCCTGAGGATCGCCGCAGCCCGCGCGCTGCGGTCATCGAGAGGGTTCCGTTCGCCCGGAGAGGCGCCGCACCCGCGCGTTGGCGCCGCACCTCGCAATGGTTCTCCGTTCCCTGTCATGGGACTGAGGACCCCCGCGCGATGGCCGCGGTGCAGCTCGATCCCGAGCTCCGCGCGCCGGCAGGCTGCGCCGCTCCGACCTCCTCGTCGGCGTCGATGAGCCGCTTTCTGCGGAAAAAAGACCGCTTCAGCTCTTCGATCGTGTCCTCTAGCAACCGCGACCTGCACCATGAGTCTTGTGCGCGCCTCTTCCGGTGCGTTGTCCGTCCATTGCGCGCGGCGCATTCAGCGCTCCTCTGTTAACATGGGCTGGTCAGTCCGACAAGCAAAGCCGAGCGACCCGGGCGCGGTCACGATGTCGCATTCTCCGGGTTACGGGAGCGTGTCGACGACGCTCCGATCGAAATTTTTTGACTTAGATAAATTCGGTCTCCTTGACGCTGCGCTACAAGGTTTCCGGCACGAGTCGATTGCCGATTTCAGACGACAAGGGCAGTCGCCAACAGATCATCATGCGGTGGGGGACTGTCGGACGCCCATTCCAGGAGTCAGCTTTTCATTTGTCGTTGACGCATCCGTGACCAGGTGGTAGCAGGGACCGGAGGAGCCACTTGTGACACAAGGTGTAAACCGGCAGTGGCGCTTGGCAGCACGCCCCACCGGACCCGTCGACGAGCGTCTCTTTCGCTGGACCGAGGAGCCCGTCCCCACGCTCACGACGGGCGGCCAGCTCCTGCTCCGCAATCTTTATCTCTCGGTCGATCCGACCCAGCGCGGATGGATGGCGCAGGACACCTATCTGCCCGCTGTCCGCATCGGCGATGTCATGCGTTCCCTCGCCGTGGCGCGCGTCGAGGCCTCCACGCATCCGGGCTTTGCTCGCGGCGATCTGGCGCAAGGCCTGTTCGGCTGGCAGGATTATGCGCTGGTGGACGCCACGGTCCCCGGGGCGGTCACCAAGCTCCCGCCGGGCATGCCGATCACGCGGTCGCTGAGCACGCTCGGGCTCAACGGGCTCACCGCGTACTTCGGGCTGCTCGATGTCGGGCGCCTCGTGGAGGGGGAGACGGTGGTCGTCTCCGCCGCTGCCGGCGCGACGGGATCGGTCGCCGGACAGATCGCCAGGATCAAGCGCTGTCGCGTGATCGGCATCGCTGGCGGGGCGGAGAAATGCGCATGGCTCATCCGAGAGGCCGGCTTCACCGCGGCGATCGACTACAAGTCCCAGGACGTGCGTGCCCGGCTCAGGGAGCTCTGCCCGAAGGGCATTGATGTCTATTTCGACAACGTAGGTGGCCAGATCCTCGACGCCGCCCTCGCGACGCTCGCCTTTCGAGGGCGGGTGGTGCTCTGCGGCACCATGGCCGGCTATGGCGCCACGGAGCCCTCGTGCATGTTCAAGAACTATACCAATCTCATCCTCCAGCGGGGCAGGATGGAGGGGTTTGTCGTCCTCGACTATGTCGCGCGCTTCGGTGAGGCCGTGAAGGATCTCGGCGCGTGGCTTGCGGCGGGGCAGATCAAGGATCAAGTCGATATCCAGGAGGGGCTGGAGAACGCGCCGAAGGCGCTGCGCCGCCTGTTCTCGGGAGAGAACCGGGGCAAGCAACTCTTGAAGGTCGCCGATCGATGAGCTCGGGATGGCGCTCGGCGAGGTCGTCTGGACAGCGATGAGGATCGGGAACCCATCATTGAGCTTATGCCGTCGGGCGGATGGATCTGGGTGCTCCGGGCCCGTCCTCCTCTGAAATTGAAATTCCTGCCGGACTCGAACGGCTGGAAGGTTGAAAGGACCGGTATGACGCGGGAGGAAATCTTTACTCTGTTGAAGAAGCATATCGTCAGCGTAATCCCCAGCGTCACGCAGGACCGGATTCTGCCCAACGCGACCTTGAAGGATCTCGGCGCCGACTCGGTCGACCGCGCTGACATCGCAACATCGCTCAAGGACGAGCTCGGCGTCGACATTCCGCTGGTGGAGCTCGGGAAGGTCCGCGACCTCGACGGCCTCGTCGATCTGCTGTACCGGGCGCGTTCGGGCTAAGCATCACGCTCTGGGCTCTCTCTGACGAACGTCGCGAGCGCCCCGGGCCTAGAGCGACAAACGGGTTGAAACTGCCTGAAAAGCGCAGAGCTTTGAACTGCCAAGGCGCCAAGGACGCCAAGAACGGAGAACACTCTTGGCGTCCTTGGTGTCTTGGCGGTTCATTTCTCGCTTGATCAACGTGATCGGTGCCCTAGGAATACTTCGGGCGAGCTCGACGGAGGATCGGGCCGCCCAGCAGGTCGTCGGATACAGCCTAGCGGGGCGTTCAAGATGAGCTATCAAACGCTGCGAATCCATGTCGCCGAGGGCCACCGGACGCTCATCTTCGATCGGGCGGAGCAACGGAACAGCTTCAACTCCCGCCTCTTGCACGAGCTGGGTTGCGCCCTCGACCAGGCGCAGCAGGATCCGTCGTGTCGGATGGTCGTGCTGGAGGGCCAGGGGGGATACTTCTCGACCGGCCTCGACTTCGAGGAAGGGATTGAGCGTGGCGGACCGGAGGGCTCGGCGCCCTACATGAACGCGCTGCGCCGGCTCGCCTCGCTCCCCGCGATGGTCGTAGCCAGTGTGGACGGCCAGGTCCGCGCCGGCGGGCTCGGCTTCGTGGCTGCCAGCGACATCGCCATCGCCACGCCGCGCTCGACCTTCGGCCTCCCCGAAGCGCTATGGGGGTTGGTTCCAGCCTGCGTGGGCCTGCATATGATGCGCCGCATCGGTCTGCAACAGACCAAGCGGATGTGCTTGACGACAGAGAATCTGACCGCCTCCCAAGCGCTCGAGATCGGCCTGGTGGACGAGGTCTCAGAGCGACCCGACGAGGTCCTGCGCCGGTTGCGGCTGAAGGTCGCCCGCCTTAAGCCGAGCACAATGGGTCGCATCAAGCGCTACTTCAGCGATATCGCAGGAATTGCAGAGGCCCATGAAGCCCGCGCGATGCAGGAGACCGACCGGGCCATGAACGACCCCGAGGTCCGCAGTGCGATCGAAAACTTCGTCCTCCATGGAACATTCCCGTGGGAGGGAAACCGGCCAGGGTCGCCGCGAGCACGGTGACCGCGAGCGCCAATCCGTACTTTCCCAGCGATCCTCCTCAAACCAGGCACGCGGCCATCTCGGCCAAGGGGTGCTTGACACCGGGACTCTACAGACGAGCGTTACCATGGATCCGAATGTTTCCGCAGCCAACCAGCCGTCGACCGGGCCGCAGGCGCTCTCGCCCCAGGGCGCTGACTTTCGAGCCACCTACACCCTGGGCATGCCCCAGATGTTGTTCGGAGGGCTGTCCGAGCGATGGTTCATGAAGGAGGCTGGCGACATCCACTGGCGCATGCTCTGTTCCGACCTGGGCGTGCCGTCGGGGCAGCTCGCCGACCGCGAGGGCGAGCGGCTCTACGCCAGCTTCATGCGGCTCCGGATGGAGAGCACCGTGCCCTTGGCCCGGTACGCTGAGAACGAGACCCTCACCGCCACCGGCGCGCTGAGCCGGTTCGGCGACAAGCGCTTCTTCAGCGAGCTGACCTTCCTCGGGGCCGCTGGCGAGGTTCGGGTCGAGATGGCCACCGTCTTCATCACGCGAACCACCGACAACAAGAGCCTGGCCCGAGCGACGCCCCAGCAGATCGAGCGCTCGCGCGGCTTCAGCCATTCGATCTTGCCGCCGTTTGGGCAGGGGTATCAGAAGATCAAGCGGCTCGCGCTGGAGGCCATGGAGCCGGTCCAAGACACCGTGCTGGAGCTCGGGGGGGCGACGTTCGACTGGGCCGACCACGTCCTGGATTCGCGTCACTACGTGGTGAACCCCTACCACGACCTCAACGGAGCCAACCTGCTCTATTTCGCCTCCTATCCCCGGATCCACGACGTGTGCGAGCGTCTCGTCCTCAACGAGCGTTTGAGTCACGCAGGGTGCGCGACTGAGTCCGCGTTCGAGATCTCGCCGGTTGCCCGCGATGTCTACTACTACGGGAACGCGGACGCGGGAGACGAGCTCACCTTCCAGCTCCGAAAGCTGGAGCTCTACGGCACGGACCGCCTGCGGATCTGGTCGACCCTGTACCGCCGCCGCGACGGCGTAAGGATCGCAGACATGTTCACCGTCAAGGCCCTCACCGATCCGGCGAGCGCCGTTGGACGACTGCTGGCAGGCGCCGTGTAGGCCTCAGGCCTATCGGCTGAGTTCGACACCACGAGCAGCCCACAAAGAAGAGCGCCCATGCCGGATCTACACCACGGGAAGCAGGCTTTGACCGCGATCGATAACCGCTCGCGAGACAACCCCCACATCCTGAGCCCCACGAGCGGCGCGGCCATGGCATCGACGGAGTGGGGGCGGCGGGCCCAGGCGAACCGGGGCGACGAGGTGATCCTGCGGCTCATCGACGGGGCGAGCGCCTGGGTGGAGATCGACGATCCCGCGCATGACAACGCCCTCTCCGAGGGCTTGGTGCTCGCGCTGCTCGCGCGCTTCCAGGAAATCGCCGGACGGCCGGAGATCAAGGTCGTCGTGCTGACCGGACGAGACGACGTGTTCCTCAAGGGGAGCACCGAAGCGGGGCTCCTCGACGCGGCGGACGGGGGCACGAGGTCCCCGGATCTCTCGTTCCTCTGCGGGGGGCTCCTGCGCTGCGAGGTGCCGGTCATCGCCGCCATGCAGGGCCAGGCGGAGGGTGCTGGCCTCTGTTTCGGGCTCTACGCTGACGTGGTCGTGCTGGCGGAAGAGGGTATCTACAGCGCGAACTTCATAGACTACGGGCTCACGCCCGGCTTGGGCGCCACGTTCATCTTGAGGGAGCAGCTCGGCGGTCCGCTCGCGACCGAGATGATGTACCTCGGCAGATCGTATACGGGCCGCGAGCTGCGCGACCGCGGGGTGTCGCTCGCCGTGCGGCCGATGGCGGAGGTCCGGGCGGAGGCGCTGGCGATCGCGCGCCGGCTGGCGGAGAAGCCGCGGGAGGCGCTCGTCGTGCTGAAGCGAGAGCTGGCCGGTCGAAAGCTCGCCGCGCTGCCGCGGGTGGTCGATGCGGAGAACGAGATGCGGCGCCGCGTGCTCGCCAGCCCGGAGGCGCGGGACCAGATCCGGTCGCGCCTTGAAAAAGCGGGTCTTCGGCGTGGCGCGCCTGCGGCGTCGGCAGGTCCGCCGCCGGTACGCGCTGCACGGGAGCTCATCCCGCCGGCGTCGACCCCAGCGGCCGCCGAGGTCGACGCGCCGACGCCGATCGCCCGGCAGCCCGTTCGGCTGAGGCCGAAGGAGACGGCTCTCCAGCCGCTCGCGTCGGCGCCGATCGCGCCCCAGCGCGTCTCGCTCCCTCCCAAGCATCGCGCCGCGCAGGCCGCGTCGGCGGACCAGGGCAGCCCCGCGATCGATGTGCGCTCCCGCGGGGCTGTCCGATCGTGACGAGCCGGGCGGGCAGGGGGTTCCAGACCGTGTCCGCGAGCCGTCACGAGCGCCTCCCTTCATCGCAGGACGCTCTTTGGTAAAGCATCGTTCTCCTCAGATCGCGCCGCACGTCGGGGCGCGCCGAAAGACAGCACGTCGAGCGGGAAACCTATGCGAAATACAAGGGTCGGGATCGAAGCGATCAACCTCTACGCGGGCCCAACCTACGTCTCCGTCAAAGACATGTTCGAGGCGAGGGGGCTCGACCTCGGCCGCCTTGACAACCTGAACATGAACAAGAAGTCGGTCGCGCTGCCCTGCGAGGACGCCGTTTCCTATGGCGTCAACGCAGCAAAGCCGATCATCGATCGCTTGACGCTCGAGGAGCGGAACCGGATCGAGACGGTGATCACGGTCACCGAGTCGCCTGTCGACTTCGGGAAATCGCTCAGCACGTACATCCACGACTGGCTCGGCCTCCATCCCAACTGCCGGCTCATGGAGATAAAGCAGGCGTGTTACGCGGGGGCTGCTTCCCTGCAAGTGGCCTGCGCCATAGCGGGCTCGGGCTTTTCACCGGGGTCGAAGGTCCTCGTGATCTGCACGGACATCGCCCGCGCGGTCGCCAGGGACACCTACGCGGAGCCCACACAGGCTGCGGGCGCGGTCGCCATCCTGGTCAGCGATCGCCCGAAGCTGCTGGAAATCGACCCCGGCGCCAGCGGTCGCCACAGCTATGAAGTCATGGACGTGTGCCGGCCCATGGCCGAGCTGGAAACCGGGGATCCCGATCTCTCCCTGCTCTCCTATCTGGACTGCCTCGAGAAGAGCTTCAAGGAATACGCGAGCCATGTGGAGGGGGCCGACTTCTGCAATACCTTCGACTACTTCGCCTTCCACACCCCGTTCGCGGGGATGGTCAAGGGCGCGCACCGGCGCATGATGCGCCGGTTGCGGGGCGCGAGCTCCGAGGAGATCGAGGCGGATTTCCGTAAGCGGGTGGCTCCATCGCTCCATTATTGCACCGAGGTCGGGAACATCTACGCGGGTACGGTCTTCCTTGCCCTGTGCGGCGTCATCGCGAGCGCTCACATCGAAGCCAGCAGTCGTGTGGGGATGTTCTCGTACGGCTCCGGATGCTCCTCGGAGTTCTTCAGCGGGTTGCTCCCTGCGAGCTCGCGGCAGGTTCTGGAGCCTCTCGACATTTCCGGTCAGCTTCGCCGCCGGGTGCGCCTGGACGTGCCTCGCTACGACGAGGTCCTCGACTTGAACGCCGAATGGTGCTTCGGACTGAAGGACAAAACCGTCGACCGGAGCCCCTACAGCGATCTGTATGAGCGGTTCTTCGAGGGGAAGGGGCTCTTGACCCTGACTGCGATCAAGGGGTTTCATCGGGAGTACGCGTGGAGCTGACCGTGGACGTTCGACCCGAAGAACGGTCAGCCTGAGGGGCCGCTCACGCCGGTGAGTGTCCGACCCACCTCACAAGCCCACGAAGGACGCGGTCTGGCTCGGTGAGCTCGTTCGTGGCTCACCTCCGGAGGAGCGCTATCACCGGACACGCTCGGCGTGCGTCGACGATCTCCTGCGGCGGATGCGCAGGCTCGCCGCCGGCGGGCTGCGCGTGCTTGTCGGGCTCGCGCTCCACCTCGTCCGGCCGTGCGGCGGCGAAGGAGGCCGCGACCTCGGCGGCGATCGCGGCCACGGTGAGCGTGCCGTCGAGGCGCACGGCGACCGCCCAGCCACCGGGTTCAGCGCGATGCCGCGCTCCGGATAGAGCAGGATGTCGCGGCCCGAGGAGCGATCCCCGCACGAGCCGCGCCTTGCTCGCGAGGATCAGCCGGTCGCCGGGCGCGAGGAGCATCTCGGCGTCACGCTTCGGGCCCGTAGGCCGCCGCGATGGCATCGAGCATCGTCTGCCCACTCCGTCCCAGGCCCGACATAGGTCCTCACCAGACGGACGGTCACCATGTCCACATTCCGTGGGCGCCGCGACATGAGCCGCCATGCCGCGATGAAGCCTCATGGATCACGATGCCATGAAGCGCGCCGTTGATGCAAATGAATTGCATGAACGGTCAGATCGGCGTAATGCTGTTTCATCCAGCAGGCCCGCCGATCCGCCGCCATCGCCGCGGGACGCGGCCTGCCACCGAGCGGCTACAAGGAGGCATCTCGTGCGCGATACCATCAAGCTCGTCTCATCTGCGGGGACCGGTCACTGCTACTACACGACGTAGAACAAGCGGACGATGACGGAGAAGATGCAGATGAAGAAGTCACGAGCAGCTGCGCCGGCTCGGCCCCGCTCTCTTCCTCCTCTTCCTCTCTCTCGTCCTGCCACGCCGGGAAAGGATCCTCGAACCGGCTCCAGCCGGAGGGGCCCGCGGCCATCTCTTCGGGGGTGAGCAAGCAGGCGTCGAGGCCGCGCGTGAGCGCCTCTCGGGTCATGTCGACGCCGATGAAGACGATCTCCTGCCGCCGGTCGCCCCAGACCGGGTGCCACACGACGCCCATCTCGTCGTCCTCCGACCGCAGCTCCTCGGGCAGGGCCGCGTACCAGCGGCCCGCCGCCTCGAACGAGGCGGCGCCGCCCGCCTGCGACCAGGCGCCCGTGATGTCCACGCGGGTCGCGAGCCAGAAGAACCCCTTCGAGCGGAGCACTCCATCCCAGGCGGCCGCGCCGTGGATGAAGGCCCAGAGCCGCTCCGGGTGCATCGGGCGGTCAGCGCGGTAGACGAAGCTCTCGATGCCGTACGCCTCGGTCTCGGGCACGTGCTCGCCGCGCAGCTCCCGCATCCAGCCGGGCGAGCGCGCCGCTGCCTCGAAATCGAAGCGCCCGGTGCCGAGGATCTCGCGAGGATCGATCCGGCCGCGGCAGGCCCTGACGATCCTGGCGCCGGGGTTCAGGTGCAGGAGCATCGCCGTGAGCCGCTCGACCTCGTCATCGCTCACGAGATCCGTCTTGTTGAGCACGAGCACGTTCGCGAACTCGATCTGCTCGACGAGCAGATCCGCGACCGTGCGCTCGTCGTCGTCGCCCAGCGCGGCCTCGCGCGCGCGCAGGTCGTCGGCGCTCGTCCAGTCCGCGAGGAACCGCTGCGCGTCGACGACGGTGACGAGCGTGTCGAGCCGGGCGACCTCCGAGAGGCTCTTGCCCGTCGCGGGATCGTCGAAGGTGAACGTCTCGGCGACCGGGAGCGGCTCCGAGATGCCCGTCGACTCGATCAGCAGGTAGTCGAAGCGCCCCTCCGCCGCCAGGCGGGCCACCTCGACGAGGAGATCCTCCCGGAGCGTGCAGCAGATGCAGCCGTTCGACATCTCGACGAGCCGCTCCTCCACGCGGCGCAGCGCCGCGCCCCCGCCCCGGACGAGCGCGGCGTCGACGTTGACCTCGCTCATGTCGTTGACGATCACGGCGACGCGCAGCGCGTCGCGGTTCGCGAGGACGTGGTTGAGCAGCGTGGTCTTGCCGGCGCCCAGGAAGCCGGACAGCACGGTCACAGGGAGCTTTCGCGTCACGTCGAGATCCTCTCTCTTCAGCATCGGCGCGCTCGAATTAATGCATACTAATTGCATTTGCAACAAAATGTAGACTGTAGAGGGCGTGCGTGCCGGACGCCTGCGCCTCCTTGCGGGCTCGGGATCATCGCCGACCGGCGCGCGCCGAGACCGTCCGGACCGCCGCGCTCGGACCCCGGTCGCCGCGCCCAGCTCAGTCCGTCCGGCGCGGCGCGGCGCACGGCCTTCGCCCGCCTCGCGTCCTCGTCGGGTGGAGCGCACCTCGGCAGGTGATATCCACCGGGGCGGCGGGGCGCGGCTGAGCCCGGAGGATCGAACTTCTCGTGACAAGCGAACCGGAAGACGCGGCGCTGACGGGCCAGGTGTGGCGGCTCGCCTGGCCCGCGATCGCGCACATGCTGCTGCTGACGCTGGTCTTCCTCGTCGGGCGCGGCATGGTCGGGCGCTACTCCACGACCGCGCTCGCCTCGATGCAGATCTGCGGGACGCTCACGTGGACCATCGTCTCCGTCTTCAGCGCCACCTCCGCCGGCACGCTCGCCGTCGTCGCGCGCAGCGTGGGCGCCGGCGACCGCGCCGCCGCCGCCGCCGCGGCGCGCGCGTCGCTGGTCTTCGCGCTCGCGCTCGGGGCGGCGGTCGCGCTGCCGCTGCTCGTCGCCTGCGGCCCGCTGCTCCGCGCGCTGTTCCCGCACGCCGGCGCCGAGGTCGTCGAGCAGGCGATCGCGTACCTCGAGATCGTGCTGCCGGCCCTGCCGTTCGCGTTCGTCGAGGCCGCCGCGGCGTCGGCGCTGCAGGGCGTCGGCGACACGAGGACGCCGCTCTCCGTGGCCGCGATCGGCAACGTCGTCAACGTGGCGGTCAGCGCCGTCCTGATCTTCGGCCACCTCGGGCTGCCCGCGCTCGGCGTGCGCGGCGCGGCCGTCGGCGTGGCGTGCACCATGGCGACCGAGGCGCTGCTGCTCACCGCGGCGCTGCTGTCGCGCTCGAGCCCGCTGCCCCTCCGGGCAGCGCCGGCCGCCGACGCGCGGGCCGCCCGGCAGGCGAACGCCGCGGCGCTCGCGCGGGTCCTCCGGGTCGCGCTGCCGGCGTTCGCCGAGCGCTCCGTCTACCACGCCGGCTACACGGGGTTCGTCGCCATCATCGGGCTGCTCGGCGCCACCGCGATGGCCGCGAACCAGGCGCTCATCGCCGTCGAGTCGGTCTGCTTCCTCTCCGCCGAAGGGTTCGGCATCGCCGCCGGGGCGCTCATGGCGCAGCGCCTCGGCGCGCGCAGCCCCCGCGACGCCGCGCGGGTCGGGCTCGTCGCGGCCCTCATGGCCATCCTCGCCCTCTCCGCGTTCGGCGTCCTGTTCGTGCTCGCCCCGCGCCCGCTCCTGCTCGCGTTCTCCAGCGACCCCGAGCTCCTCGCCCTCGGAGAGAGCGCGCTCCCCGTGGCCGCCGTGGCGCAGCCGTTCATGGCGTTCGCCACCGTCATGGGGACGGGGCTCCGCGGCGCCGGCGACACCCGGACCGTGCTCGCCGTCACGCTGGTCTGCTCGCTGCTCGTCCGGGTCGGCGGGACCTGGCTGTTCGCGGTGACCCTCGGCCACGGGCTCGCCGGCGTCTGGATGGGCAGCACCGCCGACTGGATCTGCCGCAGCGCCCTCCTCGCCGTCGCCTTCGCGCGCGGCCGCTGGAAGGCCCTCGCCGTCTGACCCGCCGCCCCCGCGCCCCGCCGGCTCAGACCTGCTTCCGCCTCGCCGGGCTCAGCACCCCGAGGAGGATCACGTCGACGACGCGCGCGAGCTGGGCCTCGTCGACGCACGCGCGATCCGCCATCATCTTGTGCTTGAGGTAAGCCGCGAGGAGCTCGCACGGGAGCATCGGCTCGTCGCTCGGCGCGAGCTCGCCCCGCGCGACGGCGCTCTCGACGATCGCCCGTATTCCGCCCTCCTGGACGGCGCGCAACGAGCGGGCGATGGTCATGAGCTCCGAGTCGAGGCCCTCCGCGAGGCACACGTGAAAGAGGCTCTGCCCCAATGCTGACGTCTGGATCTCGATGATCGCGCGCCCGAGCGCGATGAGATCCCCGCGGATCGAGCCCGTGTTCGGGGGGATGATCTTCTCGTCCGTGATCGACAGGAGCGCGGCGCGCACGAGGTCCTCCTTCGTCGGCCAGCGCCTGTAGACGGTGGTCTTGTTCACCCCCGCGCGCGTCGCCACGTCCTCGATCCGGAGCGCGCGGTAGCCCGCGCTCGCGAGCTCCTCCAGCGCGGCCGCGAGGATGCCGCGCACGACCGGCTCGCCGCGCACGAGCGCACGCCTCTTCGCGGAGACCCGCTTCGCCGTCCGTTTCGCCGTCGCCGCCTGCATCGACCCTCCATTCAAGTTCCGCCGCGCGGCGCACGCCAGCGCAATTTTCATGACGCGGCCCGCCATCGCCTCTCTTGGTTGCGATGATGGCAACTGATTGTTGCGGTTGGTCCCGGCCGTGTTATACCCACCGCAACCATCGGTTGCGATAATCGGGTGCCGCGCGACCGCGCCGCGAGGCCGAGGTCCGGCCGGCGGCGGAACGTGCGGACGGCGCGGCGCGCTATCCGCGCGCGACGTCGTGCTCTGCCCGAGCGCGAGGCCGCCCCGTGACCGATCCCGCAGCGAGGAATCCTTGAACCACGCCACGACGAAACGCCGCGCCGAAAGCTTCCTCCTGCTCGCCGCGCTCGCCGCGCTCGCCGCCGCCACGGCGGGCTGCGCGTCCAAGGCCAGCGCCGAGAGCGCGACCGAGGCGACCGCGCCGCCGGTCCGCGTCGAGACCGCGGCGGTGCGCGAGGAGCCCATGCCGCGCAGCCTCGCGCTCACCGGCACGCTGCGCGGGGAGCGGCAGACCGACCTCGCCGCCAACGCGGCCGGCCGCGTGCTCGAGACCTTCGTCGAGCGCGGCGACGAGGTGAAGAAGGGCGACCTGCTCGCGCGCCTCGACGTCCGCGCCGCCGCGCTCACCGCCGCGGAGGCCCAGGCGAACGCCGCGCTGACCCGCGCGCAGGAGGAGACGGCGAAGCGCGAGTGCGACCGCTACAGGGCGCTGCTCGAGAACGGCGCGATCTCCGGGGTCGAGCACGACAGGATCGCCGACCAGTGCCGGAGCGCCCCGCTCTCGGTCGCGGCCGCCGCCGCCCGCGCGCGCGCCGCCGCGCAGAGCGTCGGCGACGGCCAGATCCGCGCGCCGTTCGACGGGAGGGTCACCGAGCGCTTCGTCGACGTCGGCGAGTACGTCCGCCACGACTCCCGGGTCGTCGCGCTCGTCTCGAAGGGCGCGCTGCGCCTCTCGTTCACCGTGCCGGAGGCGAGCCTCGCCGCCGTCACGACAGGCGGCGCGCTGACCTTCAGCGTGCCGGCGTACCCGGGGCGCTCGTTCCCGGGCACCGTGCGCTGGATCGGCGCCGCGGTCCGCGAGACAACGCGCGATCTCGTCGCCGAGGCCGAGGTGCAGGACCCCGACGGCGCGCTGCGGCCGGGGATGTTCGCGTCGATCGCGCTCGCCACCGGCGAGGCGCCGGGCCCGGTGGTGCCGCGGTCCGCCATCCTCTCGAAGGAGGGGCGCGCGCACCTGTTCGCCGTCGTCGATCGCCGGATCGAGGAGCGCGTCGTGCAGATCGGCGTGGAGAAGGGCGACGCCGTGGCCGTCCTCCGCGGCGTCCGCGCGGGCGACACGATCGTGATGAAGCCGTCCGAGGAGCTCCAGAACGGCCAAGCCGTGGAGTGAGGTCGTCATGCAGTGGCTCGCCCGTGTCTGCGTCAAGAGGCCGGTCTTCGCGTCGGTCCTCATGCTGGTCATCGTGGTCCTCGGCGTCGCCGGCTACACCCGGCTCGGCCTCGACCAGTTCCCGAACATCGACGTCCCGTACGTCGTCGTCACGACGCGCCTCGACGGCGCGGCGCCCGAGGAGGTGGAGACCGAGATCTCGGACCGGATCGAGGGCGCCGTGAACACCATCAGCGGCATCGAGGACCTCCGCTCGACGTCGACCCAGGGCGTGAGCCAGGTCGTCGTCGGCTTCGAGCTGGAGAAGGACGCCGACGTCGCGGCCCAGGAGGTGCGCGACAAGATCAACGCTGTCCTGCCCAGCCTGCCGAGGGGCGTCGATCCGCCGATCGTGAGCAGGATCGACCTCGGCGCGGCCCCGGTCCTGCTCGTCTCCGTCGAGTCGGACCGGCCGATCCGCGAGCTCAGCGAGATCGCCGACAAGCAGGTGCGCCGGCAGATCGAGGGGATCTCCGGCGTCGGTCAGGTCAACCTGATCGGCGCGCAGAACCGGCAGATCAACGTCTGGCTCGACCCGATCGCCCTGCGGGCGCAGGGGATCACCGCGGCCGAGGTGCAGCGCGCGATCGCGGCGCAGAACCTGATGACGCCGGGCGGAAGCGTCGAGACCGGCCCCGAGGACCTCACGCTCCGCGTGATGGGGCGCGTCGACTCGCCCGAGGCCCTCGGCCGCATCGTCCTCCGGGAGCAGGACGGGCACGCCGTGCGCCTCGCGGACGTCGCCCGCGTCGAGGACGGTCGCGCCGAGGAGAAGACGTGGGCCCAGCTCGACCGGCGGCGCACCGTGCTCCTGTCCATCGTCAAGCAGTCAGGCCAGAACACCGTCACCGTCGTCGACACCGTGAGGGAGCGCCTCGCCGAGGTGCAGCGCTCGCTGCCCGAGGGGACGAAGATCGAGGTCGTGCGCGACGGCTCGCGCGTGATCCGCACGGGCATCGCCGCCGTGAAGGAGCACCTCGTGCTCGGCGCCCTCCTCGCGGCGGTGGTGGTGCTCCTCTTCCTCGGCAACGCCCGCAGCACCCTGATCGCGGCGCTCGCGATCCCGATCTCGGTCGTCGGGACGTTCGCGGTCATGTGGATCGCCGGCTTCACGCTCAACTTCCTCACGCTCCTCGCGCTCGCGCTCGCCGTCGGCATCGTGATCGACGACGCCATCGTCGTGCTCGAGAACATCGTCCGCTACATCGACGAGAAGGGGATGAAGCCGTTCCCGGCCGCCGTCCTGGCGACGAAGGAGATCGGCCTCGCGGTGCTCGCGACCACGCTCTCGCTCATGGCGGTCTTCATCCCGGTCGCGTTCATGCCCGGCATGGTGGGGCGCTTCCTTAGGAGCTTCGGCCTCACGATGGCGTTCGCCATCGGGGTCTCGCTGATCGTCAGCTTCTCCCTCACGCCCTCGCTCGCCGCGCGGTGGCTGTCGGGGCACAAGCGAAGGGACGCGCACGCGAAGCCGCCGATCCTGGAGCGCGCGGTCGGCGTCTTCTACCGGCCGATCGAGCGCGCCTACATGGCCGCGCTCGCGTGGGTGATGGGGCGCCGCTGGGTGATCGTCGTCGCGTCGGTGGCCGTGCTCGGCTCGTGCGGCCCCATCGCCAGGACGCTGCCCGCCGGGTTCCTCCCGGAGGACGATCAGGCGCAGTTCGAGATCAACCTGCGCGCGCCGGAGGGGGCGAGCCTCACCTCGACCCGCCTCATCGCCGAGCGGATCGCCGACGACGTGCGCCGGCTCCCGGGCGTCACGAGCACGCTCATGACCGTCGGGGAGGGGGAGCAGCAGGCCGGAAACGTCGCCAAGATCTACGTGATGCTCGTGGACCCGGAGCAGCGCGCGCTCGGGCAGCTCGAGATCATGCAGGAGGCGCGCGAGGAGATCCTCGCGAAGCTGCCGCCCGAGCTGCGCGTCACGGCCGGCGAGGTGCAGGCGATCTCGTCCGGGGGCCAGTCGTCGGCGCGGATCCAGGTGGCGCTCCAGGGGCCGGATCTCGACCGGCTGGGCGAGTACGCGACGCGCATCACCGAGGCGCTGCGCAAGGTCCCCGGCGCCGTGGACGTCGACAACAGCCTCGTCGTCGGCAAGCCCGAGCTCCGCGCGATCATCGATCGCGACCGCGCCGCGGATCTCGGCGTCCAGGTGGCCGACGTGGCCGGCGCGCTCCAGCTCTTCGTCGGCGGGCTCAAGGTCTCGACGTACTCGGAGGCCGGCGAGCAGTACGAGGTCCGCATGCGCGCCGACGCGAAGCACCGCGAAGGCGCGGAGAGCCTGTCGTTCCTGACGGTGCCCTCGTCCAAGCACGGCGCCGTCCCGCTCCACGGCGTGGTCGCGATGGAGCCCGACAGCGGGCCCTCGTCGATCGGCCGCCTCGGCCGGCGCCGGCAGATCACGATCAGCGCGAACGCCGCGCCCGGCGTCGGCGACACCGAGGTGCAGGCGGCGCTCGACCGGATCATCGCCGAGCAGAAGATGCCGGCGGGCTACTCCACGCAGCCGGTGGGGAGCTCCAAGAACACGGCGAGCACGGCGACGAGCTTCGTCGTCGTCATCGGCCTCGCGTTCGTGTTCATGTACCTGATCCTCGCGGCGCAGTTCGAGTCGTGGCTCCACCCGATCACGATCTTGCTCTCGCTGCCGCTCACGGTCCCGTTCGCGCTGATCTCGCTCAAGCTCTTCGACCAGTCGCTGAACCTCTTCTCGGGGCTCGGCCTCCTCGTCCTCTTCGGCGTGGTGAAGAAGAACGCGATCCTCCAGATCGACCACACGAACCACCTGCGGGCCGAGGGGATGCCGCGGCTCCAGGCGATCTTGCAGGCGAACAAGGACCGGCTCCGGCCGATCCTCATGACGACGATCGCCTTCGTCGCCGGCATGATCCCGCTCGTGCTGTCGCACGGCGTCGGCTCGGGCCAGAACCGGACGACGGGGGCCATCGTGCTCGGCGGGCAGTCGCTCTCCCTGGTCCTCACGCTGCTCGCGGTGCCGGTGGCCTACTCGCTCTTCGACGACGCGGGCGAGTGGCTGCGCCGCCGGTGGGGCAGGGGGGCGGAGGACAGGGGCGAGGCCGAGCTGGATGCGCTGCTCGCCAGGCCGGAGGCCGGCGCGGCGGCGGGCGGCGAGTGAGCGTCGCGCCGGCGCCGCCGGGCAGCGCCGGGCGACGCGCGGGTGCCAGGGGCGGCCAGCGCCGCTCCACGCGGCCGGCCCCTACCGGGGGCGCCGCCGGGTCTCGGACCGGGCGAGCCGCGCGTCGAGCGAGAGCCCGCCCGCGCCGACGAGCAGCAGGAACAGCGCCCCGAGCAGCATCGCCCAGTCGGTGCGCGACTCGTGTGCCATGGCCCAGAATCCGCGCTTCACGAGGAGGGGAACCTTCGTCGTCGTGATCGCGACAAGCATGGTGACGATCAGCGGCACGGCCGCGAGGCGCGTCGCGAGGCCGAGGAGGACGAGCGATCCGCAGGCGATCTCGACGGCGCCGACGAAGGGGCCGAGGATCTCCGGCGCGGGGAGGCCGATCTTGGCGAAGCGGCCAGCGCCGAGCTCGGCCGGGAAGAGGAACTTCTGGATCCCCTCCGACAGGAAGACGCTGCCCACCGCGAGGCGGATCAGCACAGCCGCTGCAGGGGCTCTCGTCTCGGTGATCCGGCGAAGCACGCTTCGGGGGGGCGCGGTGCTCATGCCGGCATGGTACCCCGGGCGCCGGGGGCTCGGGTCATCCCGAGCGCTCGGGCCACGAGCCCCGGCGATCCGGCCGCTCAGGCGGCGCGGGAGCGCACGTCGTAGCCGGCCCCGCGCACGGCCTCGACAAGCGCGTCCACGCTCGCGCTCGCGGGGTCGTGCTGCACGACGACGGTGCCCTCGCGCAGGCGCACGTCGATCTTGGCGACGCCGTCGAGCTCGCGCAGCGCGGCGTCGATGTGGCGAATGCAGGACGGGCAGCTCATCCCGCCGACCTGGAGGAGCGTCTCTTTCATGATGTCTTCCTTTCGGCGACCCACCGGCCGCTCACCTCCGAAGACGCAGTCGGCCCGGCCTCATTACACCGCGCCTGCGCCGTAATGCGCGGGGCGGCCCTGCGTCTGCCGGTCGACAGCGAGGTGATCATGTCGACCGCATCCGTCTCCGTTCCCGCCCCCCAGGACACCGAGGACGCCGCCGCCGGCCGCGTCGACCTGCCCGTCGAGGGGATGACCTGCGCCGCCTGCGTCCGCCGCGTCGAGCGCGCCCTGCTCGCGACAGGCGGCGTCCGCGACGCGAAGGTCAACCTTGTGACCCGCACGGCCACAATCACGTTCGATCCCGCCGTCGCGCCCGCCGAGGCGCTCGTCGCCGCCATCGAGCGCGCCGGCTACAGCGTCCCGGAGCGCCCCGCCGCGCCGGCCGGCGCCGCCGTCGCGCCGGCCGGCCGGGCGGACGCCGCGGAGGAGAGCCTCGACCGCGAGCGGCGCGCTCTCTGGCGGGACTTCCTTGTCGCGCTCGCCCTGTCGGTCCCGCTGCTCGTCCTCGGCATGTCGCACGGCCGCATCCCGGGCGCGGACAGCGCCGGCGGCCGCCTCCTCCAGCTCGCCCTCGCGACCGCGGTGGTCTTCGGCCCCGGCCGCCGCTTCTTCCGGCTCGCCTGGGCCGCGCTCCGGCACCGGGCGGCCGACATGAACACGCTCGTGGCCCTCGGGACCGGCGCCGCGTGGGTCTACTCGGCGATCGCGGTCGTCGCGCCGCAGCTCTTCCCCCACGCCGGGCACGGCGCTCAGCCGCACGTCTACTTCGAGGCCGCGGGGGCCATCATCACCTTCGTCCTGCTCGGCAAGCTCCTCGAGACGCGCGCCCGCAAGCGGCTCACCGACGCCGTGCGCGGGCTCGTCGCGCTCCAGCCACGGACGGCGCGGCGCCTGCGCGGCGACCTGGAAGAGGAGATCCCGGCCGCCGAGCTCGCGCCCGGCGATCTCGTCCGCGTCCGCCCGGGAGAGCGCATGCCGAGCGACGGCGAGGTCGTCTCCGGCGCCTCCGCGGTCGACGAGTCGATGCTCACCGGCGAGGGCCTCCCGGTCGACAAGGGCGCGGGGGCGCCCGTGGTCGGCGGCACGCTCAACCAGAGCGGGCAGCTCACCGTGCGGATCACGAGGACCGGCGCTGACACCGCGCTCGCCCGCATCGTCGAGGCGGTCGAGCAGGCGCAGGGCTCGAAGGCGCCGATCGCGCGCCTCGCCGACACGGTGAGCGGCGTCTTCGTCCCGGTGGTCCTCGGCATCGCCGCCGTCGCGTTCGTCGCCTGGCTCGTCGCGGATCCGACCGCGGCGGGGCTCGCCGCGGCGGTCGAGCGGTTCGTCGCCGTCCTCGTGATCGCCTGTCCGTGCGCCCTCGGCCTCGCGACGCCCGCGGCCGTGGCCGTGGGCACCGGCCGCGGCGCCGAGCTCGGCGTGCTCGTGAAGGGCGGCACGGCGCTCGAGGCCGCGAGCCGCGTCGATACAGTCCTCGTGGACAAGACGGGCACGCTCACCGCGGGGCGGCCGCAGCTCGCGGCGGTGAAGGCGCTGGCGGGCATCCCGGAGGACGAGCTCCTGCGCCTGGTCGGGTCGGCGGAGCTCGGCAGCGAGCACCCGGTCGCGAAGGCGCTTGTCGAGGGCGCGCGCGCCCGTGGTCTCCCGCTCTCCGCGCCCGAGGGCTTCCGCGCCGACGCCGGCCGCGGCGTTGTCGCCCGCGTCGACGGGCGCGAGGTGCGCATCGGCACGGCCCGGTACCTCGCCGAGCTCGGGATCGACGCCGCGCCGCTCGAGGAGCTCGCCCAGGGCCTCGCCGCGCAGGGGAACACCCCGTCGTTCGTCGCCGTCGACGGCCGGCTCGCCGGCCTCGTCGCGGTCGCCGACCTGCCGACCCCCGAGGCCGCGGAGGCCGTGGCCGCGCTGCGCCGGCTCGGCGTGCGGGTCGCCATGGTGACGGGCGACCGCGAGGCCACGGCGCGCGCGGTGGCGCGGCAGCTCGGGATCGACGAGGTGTTCGCCGAGGTGCGCCCCGAGGACAAGGCGCGCATCGTGCGCGAGGAGCGGGAGCGCGGGCGCATCGTCGCGATGGTCGGCGACGGCATCAACGACGCGCCCGCCCTCGCCGGCGCCCACGTGGGGATCGCGGTCGCGAGCGGCACCGACATCGCGGTCGCCGCGGCCGACGTGGCGCTGCTCCGCGGCGGCATCGCCGCCCTGCCCACCGCGCTCGGGCTCTCGCGCGCGACGCTCCGGACCATCCGCCGGAATCTCTTCTGGGCGTTCGTCTACAACGTGGTCGGCATCCCTATCGCCGCCGGCGCGCTCTACCCGCTGACCGGCTGGCTCCTGTCGCCGGTCCTCGCGAGCGCGGCCATGAGCCTGTCGAGCGTCTCGGTGCTCCTCAGCTCCCTCCGGCTGCGGCGGTTCGGGCACGCGAGCTGAACGCCGCGCTCGACCGCGATGCGGCGGAGCACCCCGCGTCTTCCACGCAGAACCGAAAGGATATCGATTGCTTATGCCGCGCCCACGCATCGGAGGGGGCTGCCTTCGCTCGGCACCTTGCGGGGAAGACGGCGTTCGCGCATCCGACTTCTCGGAGCCGTGAACGCTCACGCCTGTGGTAACTTCAGCGTCTCCATGCCTAGCGGTGACAGGTATACGCTGCTGTTCCGCGTCGAGCCTGCGGACATCGGTCGGCCGAAGGACCGGCGGATCCGCCTGTTTGTCGACGATGAGAAAACGTCGAGGGCCACCGAGGTTGTCTCGTTCGGGTTTGATCCGACGATGCAGTACGCGTTGGATGCCATCTCCGCTGGCACCGCCTCTCAGGCGCAAATCCAGAATGGCGGTAACGCCCTCTGGGAGAGGCTCCGCGCGGGAACGATCGGCGCCGAGCTGGAGCCGCTCCGCGACGAGAACGTTCCGCTCGCGATTCGCCTCGACGTGAGCGGCGCCGACGAGGCGATCCCGTGGGAGGCGATGATCGACGACCGCCGCAAGCGGCCAGCCGCCGCGCACGATCGTGTGCTCGTTCGCCACGCTCGCCACGCCCCCGCGGCGAAAGGGCCTCGCGCGACGCCCCTGTCGGTCCTGATCGTCGTCCCCGGCAGATCGGGGCTCCCGGTCGACGCCGAGATCCCGGCGATCGCCCAGGCGTTCCGCGACCGCGGCGTCGCCATACGAGGGGGCAAATGCGACGTGCTCCGCACTCGTGTCACGACAACCGCGCTGAGTCGGGCGTTCGAAGCGAAGATCGCCGCTGACGGCGCCCCGTACGACATCGTGCATTTCATCGGCCACGGCATCGTCGGCACAGATGGCGTCCCCGCGCTAGAGCTGAACGGCCAAGGCGACGAGATGCATGAGATGCCCCCAGCCGCGCTCACCTCCATGATCGAGGCAGGGCCGCCCGCGTTGATCGTCCTCAACGCGTGTCACTCCGGAGCTGCCGCCGAGACGAAGGGCCTCGTAGGCTTCGGGCAGGAGCTCGTAGCGGCTGGTGTCCGCGCGGTGGTGGCGATGCAGCAGGCCATTCGAAACGATCTCGCGATCGAGTTCGCCGACGCCTTCTACGGCGAGCTTGCGCGCTGCGGCCGAGTCGATCTGGCCACCACGGCGGGGCGCAGGAGGCTCCTGCAGAAGCAGCAGGCGGACACCGCCGGTGCGTTTGCGATCCCGGTGTTGTTCCTGGCCCACCAGGCCGAGACCCTGTTTGTGCCCTCCCAGGCTCAGGAGGTCAGACCGGCCGCGACAACACCCGTGATCGGGCCGCCTCCGCCGCCCCTCGCGATCCCGGAGCAGCTCCTCACTGCGGTGCGCGGCGGCTGGTGCATCCCCGTGCTCGGGCCGGCGCTCGTGACGCCCACACGAGACGGGGGCGCGCTCTCGTGGACTCCGGGTCCACTCGCCCAGCACCTTGCGCAAAAGTGCCAATTCCCCGAGCAGTCGATCCTCCAGGCGATGACAACCCTCGGACACCGCATCGATCACCTGGTTCTTCAGCGCGTCTGCCAGCATTACGAGAAGCTGCGCGCGCGCCCCGCCCTGCTCAGGGAAGTGAAGGCGGTGTTCGAGCAGGAGCAGCGCATCCCGGCGATCCACGAGCGGCTCTCGTCCTGGCCGGTGCCTGGCTTCGTGTGCACGCACTTCGACGGGTTCCTGGAGCGGGCGTTCAAGCGGAGCGTGCGCGCCTACCACGCGGTCAGCTCGCTGGAGGCGCGGGCGCCTTCGGCGAGCGAGAGCGGGCCGCTGCTCGTCCACCTGCGCGGTTCGGCGTCCGAGCCCAACACCCTGCGTCTCACCGAGGCCGATCACGACCGGCTGCTCGACGCGATGAACCGGATGGACCGAGAGACCTCGGCCGTCTTCGGGCTCGTGACCGCGCAAGCCGGCCGCAGCCTGCTCGTGCTCGGCGCCTCGAGCTGGGATCCGTGGCTCAGGCACCTGCTCTGGACCTTGATCCCTCGCGACAGCTACGAGCAAAACACGGTCTTCATCGCACATCACGGGCACACGAAGGCGGATGAGGCCGCGTGGTCTGCGTTCGCGGTGGAGTGGATCAACGCCGCGCCCGAAGACGTTGTGGCCGCGATCACGGAGCAGCTATGAGGCGACGACGGTTGCCGTCCATGACACCTTCCGCTTCAGCACGTGCGCAGCCCTACAAGAGCCTCGACTTCTTTACCGACGCCGATGCCGCGGTCTTCGCCGGCCGCGAGGAGGAGATCGATGACGTCGCGACGCGCATCACCGCGAGCCCCACGCTCGTGCTCTACGGCCCCTCCGGCGTGGGCAAGACCTCGCTGCTCTGTGCGGGCGTCGTCCCGACGCTGGAGAAAGAGCGGCGCTACCGTGCTGTCTACGTGCGCCCCCTCCGCTCGCCGAGGAGCGACGTGTGGACCGCCGCGGGCGCCGAGCCGCGCGAGCCCCTGCGGGCCGGAATACAGCGGCTGATCGAGCGAGAGCGCGCCGAGCGCCCGAGCCTGGGAGACGCCCGCGCAGGCGGCGTGAGCAACGCGACCGCGATAGCCCTTCCGCCCGTGGTACTGGTCATCGACCAGGTTGAAGAGCTCTTCACGCGCTTCGACGCGGCAGAGCGCCTGCCCCTCTGGGACGGCCTTGTGGAGGCCATCGACGACGAGGCTCTCCCCCTGCGGCTCGTGCTCGCCCTGCGCGAGGACTACCTCCACAAACTCGACAACGCGCACCCCCGGCTCTCGACGTTACTCGACTACCGCTTCCGCCTCCGCGGCCTCTCGCCGTTCGGGGCGCGCACCGCCATCGTCCGGCCGCTCGTTCGGGACAAAATCCGCTACGCGCCCGAGCTCGTCGACCGCTGCGCCGCCGATCTCACCGAGGTGCCCGAGGGCTACCTCGAGGAGGACGGGGTCGTCGATCCGCTGCTCTTGCAGATCGTGTGCAGCGACGTCTACCGCCGCGCCGAGCTGAGGCAGCCCGACGCGCCGTCGCTCACGCTCGATGACTACCAGGCTACGGGCGGCGCTGAGGGTGTCTTCCGCCTGCTCTTGAGCGAGCTCTTTTCCGGGTTGGAGAGCGAAGAGCAGCTCGTCTTATCCCTCGTGCTCCACGAGATGACGACGGCCCTCGCGACGAAGCGCCCGGCGACCGTGCCCGGCCTTCTCTCCTCGGGCCTCATGGCGTCCAGCGACGAAGTCCAGGCGCTGCTCGACAGGCTCGTCGCGAAGAAGCTGGTGCGCAGATACGAGACAGCCGGTGAGCCCTGGTATGAGCTCGTTCACGATCGGCTCGCCCGCGCGCTTCCCGCGTGGCTCGGCCGAGATCCCCGTTTCTTGCGCATCCGCTTCATGCGTGAGGTCGTGCGGCAGCTCAGCAGGGGCCTGTCGGAAGGCGTCGCGAGAGCGACCCTGCTGAGCAAAGAGCAGCTCATCGGCCTAGTCGATCCGTTCCGCAGCCGCCTCCGCTTCAACGCTGACGAGCTGCTGATGCTCTTCCGCAGCGCGGTCGCGACCGAGCACGAGGTCTCATTCTGGTCGAGCGCCTACGAGGACTTCACCAAGCAGAACGCGGCGGAAATCAAGCAGAACGCGGCGGAAATCCTTCTGGAGATGATGTCGGCCCCGGAGACCGAGCGCGCGACGCTCTCCGCTGTGGGCGCGCTTCAGATGAGCGAGCCTCGGATTCGCGCGAAATGCCTCGAGCGCGCGCTCTACGCAAAGGACGTGGCCGCGCGGGAGACGGCCACGGCGGCCCTCGTGAAGGTGGCGGGCGACGAAGAGATCTCGTCCCTGCAAAGGGCGCTCTCCAACGAAAAGGAGCGCCCGGAGGCCCTTCGGGTGCTCGCGGCGCTCCTCGATGTGCCGTCGGCTCGGGTGAAGATCTCGGCGAGTGACCGGAAAGAGGCGCAGCGCCGCGACCAGCGCGAGCGCATCAAGCAAGCCAAGGTGGCCATCAGTCTCGCGGGGATCGAAGGTATGTGGGAGGGCGCACGCATGGCCATATGGGTGGCGAGCATGATCGCCATTCCAGGTCTCGTGCTCGTTCTGTCCTGGCTCAGTGGCGACGAAATGGACGAGTTCATTCTCGTGTTCGGTATCTTCACGATCGTTCTATCGGCCTTGCTGGGCGCGCTCTGGGGACGCACGGTGGCCAGCGCGCTCGCGCGCAGACGCGCGGCGCGCCGCCCGATATCATGGCTCGCGACGCTACGCGGCCCGATCGAGGCTGCGGTCTTCCTGGGGACTTTCATCGTAATTCCCGCAGGAACCAGCGCGATCTTGCTCTCCGATGACGCTGGGTTGCTTGCGGGTATTTTCTTGGCGCTCGGCGCAGCGTGCCTCTGCGTCACTGCCATCTCCGTCCGTATATTGGAATACGTTTTTGCGGGCACGGGCTGGCGCGCTCTGCATACTCGTCTCTGGATCATCGCAGGCTCAGCGCCCGTCCCCATGATGCTGTGGATCGTGGCCGGTGCCACGCTTCTGACAAGGAGATCTGACGACGGGTGGTTGGTGCTTGTTTATATGGCGTTTACGTGGGTCAGCTGCGCGTCGGCCGCGATCAGCGGCGCGCTCGCGCGCGTCGGGCATGCCGGTCTCGGGGACACAGCTCGACCCTCTTCACAGCGCGCGCGGCGCCTCGCGCTCCTCGGCCCCACCCTCGCGGCCGTCGCGCTCCTCGTCGTTATTCTTCGCGAGTATCCGCTCAAGTGGTGGGCCGATGTCGTAGATATTGACGCACCAGACGCGGCCGTTTCTAAATCCTTCGATCGCGACTGGAGGAGCGGGAAGTGGCTGAACGTTCGAACGAGCGGCCCCCAGCTGATCGAGCTCCGCGGAGGAGACGACAGGCAGTTTGCGATGCTCCTCTCCTGGGGCGGGACCCGCCCGTTCTGGATCAAACGGGCTCACTTCCCCGTCACGTTCGGGGCGTTCAGGGAGGTGAAAGGCAATCATGGAGAGATCGTCGACCCGGAGAGTGATGTCATCGACCCGAAACCGAATCACTTCGCGATCGTCAAGCTCGCTAAATCGAAGGAATCTAGTGCGTGGAATGCCGATCTCAAGCTTCACTTCCCCACTGAACCGGTTCTGGTTTGGCAAGCCGGATGCCGACTGAGTCTCCCCTCTGACAAATGGGAATGCTATAACGGGGGCCCGAAAGTGGATGCGAATTGTGCCGTGGATTACACGGCGATGCGCTTTGCGGAGGCGGTTGCGGTCCCCGATGGCCCCTCCGGGGGGTCAGCGTTCGGAACCTTCAAGCTCACCTGCGACGATGACGACTCGGGCGCGACCGGCGCACAAGCCGTAATTGCGTTCATGGATCCCGAGCGGACAGACGTCTATCGTTCGCAAAATCGATGGGACCCGCCCAATTTTGAGATGTCACCCCCACCGAGCTCCTCACCCTCTGATGTCCCTGCGCCGAGGCCCTGATGCCAGCCCGCCACCGCCCCCTCCCCGAGACGCTCCGCCATTACGCCGATCCCGCGATCAATGACGACGCCCAGACGATGAGCATCGATGCAACCATTGATTGCATCCATTACCCCACCCTTGGCTGCCCGGCGCTCCTGACCCCCGCGTCGCCGCTCACCGTGTGGCTCAGCCTCCCCGAAGGGGACGATCCTTCCAGCGTGAAGGTCGCTCTCGTCGATCGCCACGGGAGCACCCCCGAGCAGCCGCTCACGCCGGCCTCGGCGCCCGTCGCCCTCGGGCTCGGCCCCGCGTCGCCGAAGCGCAAGAGGCGCACGCTCTGGCAGATCGATCTCGACCTCTCGTCCGTCCGGCCCGCTCTCTACGATCTCGCCGTCCGCTCCACCGCCTCCGAGACGCAGCCGAACGCCGTCACCGCCTCCGAGACGCAGCCGAATGCCGTCCGCGTCTACGCCGAGATCACGGGCGACGAGAAGGTCGTCTTCTGCGGCGACAGCCAGTACCACGTCGATAACGCTGCGTGCCTGGAGCGCTTCATCACCGCCATCAACGCCCGCGACGACATCGCCTGGGTCGCGCTCATCGGCGACGGCTGCGATAACGGCGTGAAGAGCAAGCTCAACATGCTCAAGCTCGTCGTGAGAGCCCGCCCCGGCCCGGTGCATTCCTATTATATCGCGGAGTTCGGCGACCTCGCGAAGAGGCTCCTCCCGCGGCTGAACAAGCCCCTCGTGCTCGTACCTGGGAACCACGACGGAATGGCCGCATACGCCAGCTACGCGGAAGGCACGCCGAGCGAGGCCTACCTCGAGCCCGACCCGGCCAATGAGGTCGCCTACGACGGGATCCACCACTTCCGGCGCACGATCGGGCCACTATACTTCGCGTTTGACTGGGGCAAGACGCGCTACATTTGCATGAACAGCTTCGAGCTCACGCGCGCCGAGCGCCTGGGCTATCACGCGGTCGTGGCTAACTGGGGCGGGTTCGTCCGCGCCGAGCAGCGAGGCTGGCTCGAGGACGAGCTGGAAGACGCGTCGGCCGCCCACAGGCACGCGGTCGTGTTCATGCACCACGATCCCCGCGGTGGGAGCGAGGGCGCGGCGCTCGGCTATTACAGCGACGTTCGCCCGTACAGGTACGACAACCTCGTCGATATCGCGATCGCCTATGCGCGCTACGTGGGCAGCAATGCGTCGACCTGGCAGCAAGAGTGGATGAAGCGCCCCAACGACCCGGGCCACCTCGAGGAGACCCGGAAGCTCCTCTCCGTCCTCCTCGACCACCAAGTCCATTGCCTCATCATGGGCCACGATAACGAGAACTGGGTCGAGAGCTACGGGAAAGGTGCCGATATCTTCTCCGAGATCCGGGCTCTACAGACGTATTCATCCAGCGTCCCGCCAGGGCAGCCCGTCCCGCCGCCCTCCGAGGTGAAGACGGCAAAACAGCTCCTCAAGGCGCGCCAGGTGGACACCCTCGTCAATGTCATCGAGAGCAGCGCCGACGCTCGCGGGCTCGACGGCGCCGAGCGCACGGCGCACGCCGAGGCCGTGCTCGAAGCCGCCTTCGAGGAGCTGACGGCGGAGGGAGCGTTCGATCCCGAGGACAGCTTCGCTCCTGTGGAGATCAATCGCTGGAAGCTCCGGGCGAAGGCGCCAATTCACTTCATCCACGTGGATGATGTCGGCGCGTACAAGCACAGCCGAGAGTCCCACTTTGCTGTGTACGGGTACGTCGTCGCGCAGCTCCACGAGGGAAGGCCCATCGGTCTCCAGCGGTACAACGTCCTTGGTGAAGCAAACGATCCCGTCTCGCTGCTTGTCGTTTGACGCACGGGCACCAGCGCTCCGCCCCGCCGGAGCTCCGAGGAGATGCCAGTGACGACCCTGGATTTTACGAGCTTCCGGCCCGGCGTTGGGCCGGTCGAGATCACGATCGACGACGATGACGCGGCGGAGAAGCTACTCGCTGCGAGCCAGCGCGGGCGCACCCGCGGGGGCAGAGGCGAGGCAGCTTCGTCGAGCGTCTTCGAGCTCCCCGCCGCGCTCACAGAGCTCCGGCGGCGGGTCGGTGTCGTTGATAAAGCGGAGCTCACTCGCATGCTCGAGCCGGGGAGGGTCTTTCGCGCCCCTGTCCCGGTGAAGGATCCCTTCGAGCCCGCGATTGGCCGGTGGGCGGCTGTGGTGCTGCGCGAGGACGAAGCGCAGGCGAAGGACTCGCTCGCGCCGCTCCTCCGGCTGCGGCAGCAGGAAGGAATCGCATTCGAGGCGTCCGGCCAGGCTCCCGGTGACCGACCGGCTGGCCTCGTCGCGATCGAGCGACCGCCCGCGAGCACGCCAGCGCTCTGGGAAGAGGCGTTGCGCGAGGTGACCGGAAGGCCGCCGCACCACCTGCTCCTCGTGGGCGGACCCGACCGCTTCCCCTTCGAGGTCGTCCGCAAGTGGAGCTCGGAGAGGATCGTCGGCCTGCTCGACGCTGCGGACGATCCCCTCGGCGCGCTCTCGTGGCGGGCGGTCCGGCGCTACGCGGAAAAGGTGACGCGGTATGCGACCGGTCAATCGCGGGTTGACCGCAAGGCCCTTGTGTACGCGTTCAAGAAAGATAAGGCCACTCGCCGCAGCTTCGACCAGCTCGCGACCCCATTTCTCGACTACGTCAAGACCGGAATCCAGCGGCTCGTCCCTTCGGTGCAAGCGCCGCTTTCGTTGCTTGGCGGCGACGCGACCACGGGACGGCTCTGCGAGGCACTGCGCGACGGGCGCCCCGCGCTGGTGCTCACCTGCTCTCATGGGATTGAATACCCCCCCGAACCACGCCTCTGGGGCGCGCTCACCGATGTCGAATACTCCGCGACCGATGGCCTGCCGCTCTCGGTCGATCGGGTGAAGCACGGCGTGCCATTCGCGCCTGGCGCGGTCTTCTTCGCGTTTGCGTGCTTCAGCGCCGGGATCCCCGAGGAAAGCGCCATCGTCCAGCTCATCGCCAGGCGCGATGGCCCGCCCGAGGTGCCACGGCTCGCCCCCTTGCCGCGCCTCTTGCTCGGTCACGACGAGGGGCCGCTGGCGTTCGTCGGGCATCTGGACCGGGCCACGGTTGGTTCGTTCGCCGGTTTCGACGGGCCTCGGGCATTCGAGGACTTTGCCGACTGGACGCTGGGCGGGTTCGGAACGGTGGGACAGGCCATGTCCACCTTCTGGTCTCAGGCGAGCGCCGCCAGCGCCGACCTGCTCGAGGCCCTGGACGCGCGTCATCCGAGCACTCCTCAGCAGATCGTCAATGCCTGGATTCGCCACCACGACGCGACGGGCTGGCTGCTGCTCGGAGACCCTTGCGTGCGCCTCGCATCAACCGCGCCGTAGATCGCGTCCCAGAAGGCGGTGTTACCGAGCTCGAGGGGTGGTGATCAGACTCGAGGAGGAAGGCGCGAAGGCGGAAAGAACGATCATCTTCCGGCCTTCCCGCCTTCCTGTGAGCTCTTTCCGGGCCAACGTGACCACGACCCTCAGGGGAGCGCGGGCTCGAGCAGCGTGGAGGCGAAGTCCAGGAACACCCGCACCCTGGGGATGGCGTGCCGCGGGCTCTGGTAGAGCGCGTGGATCGGGCGCTCGTCGACGGCGAACTCGTCGAGCACGGTGACCAGCGCGCCCGACGCGAGCTCGGGCGCGATTATGAAGTCGAAGACCCAGGCGAGCCCGGCGCCGGCCACGGCGAGCGCCTTCAGCGCGTCGCCGTCGTTGACGGCGAGCGCCTTCAGCGCGTCGCCGTCGTTGACGCTGAGAGAGCCGGTCGGCTCGAACCGGAGCGCCCCGCTCTCTGCGCGGAAGCGCCATGGCACGACACGGCTCTCGCGGACGAACCCGAGGCAGCGGTGCTGCTGGAGGTCCTCCGGCGTCGCCGGCGCCCCGCTCCGGCGCAGGTACTCCGGCGAGGCGCACACGAGCATTCGCGTGACGCCGAGCCTCCGCGCCACGACGCCGGAGTCCTGCTGGCGCTCGTCCCGATCGCCTGGATCGGCGTGTACGAGGGCTTCTAGAACCACGTGATCAAGGATGTGCTGTACTTCCTGGCCCCTGGGTCGCCGGTGCTTGTGCGCATGTTCCCGCCGCCCATGTACGAGGTGCCGGACAACGCGCTCTTCGAGATCACGGGTGTCCTCCAGGTCCTCCCTGCGTGGATCGCCGCCGCGGCGCTCGCGCGGCGCGTGCTCGGCCGGCGGCCGGCGCCGCCGGGCGTCGTCGATGGGTCGGTCGATTACAGGACGGGATCGATGCGGTAAACGCGGCTCGACAGCAGATCGGTGAAGTAGATCTTGCCGTCCGGCCCGAAGGTGAACCCGGCGAGCGACCCGGCTGGCAGCCCTGTATCCAGGGTGCGTACCAGCTGCCCTGTCAGGTCGAAGGCGTAGAACCGGCTCGTGGCGTGATCGGTGGCGAAGACGAGGCCCTCGTGGACCTCGATCCCGCTCGGCACCTCGAGCGTCCCCGGGGGGACGAGCTCGACAAGCGTGGCCCCATCGACGTGCCTGCGCGCCTCGACCGGCTCCTGCCCGTCGAAGTCCGCTCCGCGCGTGCCGCTCGCTGTATCCAGCTTCAGCAGCCGCCGGTGACCGGTGTCGGCGACGTAGAGGTGCCGGTCCTCGGCGTTGTAGACGATGTGGCTCGGCGCCTCGTCGATCCCGAGCACCTCGCCGGCGGCATAGCGGTAGATCTCGCCGTCGGCGTGGTCGTCGTTCCCGGGGCCGTGATCGCGGGCGAAGTTGTACCGGTCGAGCGCGAGGTCGTGGTTGTTGAAGACCCAGTAGACGTTGAACGCCTCGTGCGCGATGCCCTTGCAGAAGGGGCTGGAGTGGAGCATGTCGAGGTGCGAGCCGAGGCCGTGGGGCGTCGTTTCCGCGAAGATCGTGAGGTCCGACGAGAAGAGCGACGGACCCATGAAGTCATTGCCGCCGTTGTCGTTGTCGCCGCAGACCCCGAACGTGCCTGCGTCGCCAAAGGCGATCGCCGGCGGGCGGTCCATGAAGTGCGTTGCGGCGGGGTCACGGAGGCGGATCGACGTGCTGTCCGGCGCGCCGGGCCTCGTGATGATGATCACGCTGTCGTCCTTGCGGTTGACGACCCAGAGCTCTTCGGGCCGCTCGGGGTTGAAGTCGAGGTCGGTCGGCTCACGCGGCCTGTCCGGCTCGTGGACGGGCACGAGCGCGACCGACGACGGACTGCCGTCCTTCACGCCGATCGGGGATCCAGGCGGGAGGGCGACGCACTCGCCGCGCACCTGGTCGCACAGGGGTGTTTCTGGCGCAGGGGCGCAATCCGGTGAGGCCTGGCAGGCCAGCGCGGACGTCGGCGCGACGTCCGGGTCTGCCCCGGAGCAGGCCGACACAAGTCCCACGCTGGACAGGACGAGCACCCTCTGAAGCATCACGTCGACCTCCAAGTTCCTGGTGAGGAGGACATTGTGACCCGGCCGGTCACGCCGGCCATCCCTTTGTGACGCGGCTCCCGGGGCGCTCGCGTCGCGGCGCGGCGCGGCGCGGCGCGGTGGCGGGGTGGCGGGGTGGCGGGGTGGCGCGGAAGGCGTGGTGGCGGCGGGCGAGGTGGCGGTGTGGCGGGTGGCGAAAGGCGGGCCTCGAGGATAGCCTGGTGCGTCATGAGCGAGCCCGAGCGAACCTTGGAAGGCGCCGAGCGTGCGACGGAAGGCGCCGAGGCTGCGGGTTCGGCAGCGGTCGTCGCGACCCTTGTCGAGAGCCACCGGGAGTTCCTGCGTTTCCTGGAGCGCAAGGTCGGCGACCGGGCGGTCGCCGAGGACATCCTGCAGGACGCGTTCGTGCGGGGCATCGGCCGCATTGACAGCCTGCGCAATGACGAGTCCGCCACGGCGTGGTTCTATCGGACGCTGCGGAACGCCGTGGTGGACTATTTCCGGCGAAAGGGGGCGTCGGAGCGAGCGATGGCCGCGCTGGCCGCCGAGCTCGACGAGGTGGCCGAACCCCAGGTGGAGCATCGCACCGTGTGCCAGTGCGTCCGGACGCTGGCCACGACGCTGAAGCCCGAGTACGCCGCCGCGCTCCAGCGCGTGGAGGTCGACGGGCTGTCGGTCCAGGCCTTCGCCGAGGAGGCGTCGATCACCGCGAACAACGCGGCGGTGCGCCTCTTCCGCGCCCGCGAGGCCCTCCGCAAGCAGGTGGCCGCGTCGTGCGGGACCTGCGCCGAGCACGGCTGCCTCGACTGCTCGTGCGGCCCGGTACCGCCGGCACCGGCGAAGGGCGAGCCGGCGCCGAAGCGAGGCTGCGGCCACGGGGAGGGGAGCCGCGGTCCGGCCGGGTGACGCGGCGGATCAGCGCGGCGCGGGCGAGGTCAACGGGTTCTCACAACGGGCTCTCATCGGCGAGGTCTTTCTCATGATCGAGGTGCTGGCGCCGCGGCCGTTCGACGGCGCGACGACTCCGAAGCTCTTTCTTGCCGGATCCATCGATAACGGCCAGGCCGAGCCGTGGCAGGCGGGCGTCGTGCAGGAGCTCGCCGATCTCGACGTGATGATCCTCAACCCGCGGCGGGAGCGGTGGGAGCCGGACTGGGCGCAGAGCCTCGATAACCCGAGCTTCGTCGAGCAGGTGGCGTGGGAGCTTCGCGGGCTCGAGGAGGCGGACGTCATCCTGATGTACCTCGCGCCGGGCTCGAAGGCGCCGATCAGCCTGCTGGAGCTCGGCCTGTTCGGCCGCACCGGGAAGATGCATGTCGTCTGCCCGGAGGCGTTCTGGCGCAAAGGCAACGTGGATGTGGTGTGCGAGCGGTATGGGATCCCGCGCTACGCGAGCTTGCCAGAGGGGCTGCGCGCGGTGCGCGGCGCGCTCCTGCCGAGGAGCGGCGGTTAGCGCGACGGAGCGCTTCGCGGGATCAGCTCCTCGCGTGGCCCCGAGAGCCCTCTCGTGGAGCCCGGTGCTCTGACGTCGGGGCACACGCAGGTCACAAGGCGTGACGAAACTGCCGGTCTGCTCGGAATTTAGAAATGAGAGGTGGCTGCTGATCGTGACGATCGACGCGGCGATGGCGCGGTGGTGCTCGGGGCGTTCCTGGCGGCGGCAGCCGGGCTCGATGAGGAGCGCCGGGCCTTGTACGGGGACGTGGTGCTATCCTCGCTGAACGCAGCGGCGAGGCGGACGTTGGAGGCGATGGTGAAGAGCGGATACGAGTTTCAGAGCGAGTTCGCGCGTAGCTACGTGGCCAAGGGTAGGCAGGAGGGCCGGCAGGAAG
Source organism: Sorangium sp. So ce1014 (assembly GCF_051521505.1). Lineage (NCBI taxonomy): Bacteria > Pseudomonadati > Myxococcota > Polyangiales > Polyangiaceae > Sorangium > Sorangium sp. So ce1014. Next base: position 11,122,891 of record NZ_CP150356.1, on the reverse strand, counting down.
GGCTCCTGGAAGCCAAGGCGCAGGCCGTGCTCGCCTTCCTCGAGGCCCGCGGCCTGGAGGTCCCCGTCGAGGTGCGGGAGCGCGTCCTCGCGAGCACCGATATCGCCGAGCTGGACCGCTGGGTACGCCGCGCCGCGGTCGTCAGCGACGCCCGGGAGCTCCTCACCACGACCGGCTCCTGAGGTTCGCGCCTCCTCGTCTTCGGGCCGGCTGATGGCCATCGCGCCGGTGAGCGGGTGTCGATCGCGGGTGTGATGGTCGGCCCATCGCCTGCCCGAGCGAAGGGCGGCATCCAGGCATCGTCGCATCATCGCATCATCGACAGGGAGCGCTACAGGTGCTCGCTGTGGAGCTCCGATCGCGTCAGGTCCCGTCGCGGGATCAGTTCTTCTCTTACCCCCGAGATCCCTCTCCTGGAGCCCCGTGTCCGCCGTCGGGGCACACGCAGGTCACAAGGCGTGACGACCTCACCGGTCTGCTCGGAATTTAGAACTGGGAGGTGGCTGCTCGGGCCCCTGTGGAACCGTCCACAAGAGCCAGAGAGGCCGCTTGAATCCAGTATGACTGCAAATGACCGAGAGACTACCGATGCCCTCAGTAACCCACGAAGCCCTGGTGGAGCTGTTCAAGAACCGGCCGACGCTGGCCGCCGAGATGCTGCAAGACGCGCTCGGCCAGCCGGTACCGGCCTTCACGGAGGCGCGCGTCGAGTCCTCCGACCTGACGGAGGTGATGCCCTCGGACCGGAGGGCGGACGTCATCGTCGTGCTGCTGGTCGGCGAGCAGCAGCGGCCCGCGATGGCGATCGTCGTCGAGGTCCAGCTCGGCGTGGATCCGGACAAACCGTATGTCTGGCCGGTGTATGTCGTCCAGACGAGGGCCCGGCACCGCTGCCCGGCCCGGCTGCTCGTCGTGACGATCGACGCGAGCATGGTGCGGTGGTGCTCGCGGCCGATCGAGACGGGCCATCCTGGCTGGACGCTGACGCCGCTGGTGCTCGGGCCCGAGGGTGTCCCGGTCGTCACGGACGCCGAGCAGGCGAAGGCGGCGCCCGAGGTGTCCGTGCTCTCGGCGATGGCGCACGGGCAGGGCGAGGCGGCGGAGGCAATCGGCGTGGCGTTCCTGGCGGCGGCAGCCGGGCTCGATGAGGAGCGCCGGGCCTTGTACGGGGACGTGGTGCTATCCTCGCTGAACGCAGCGGCGAGGCGGACGTTGGAGGCGATGATGAAGAGCGGGTACCAGTTTCAGAGTGAATTCGCGCGCAGCTATGTGGCGAAAGGGCAGATCGAGGCCAAGGCACACGACGTGCTCGCCTTCCTCGAAGCCCGCGGCCTGGAGGTCTCCGCCGAGGTGCGGGAGCGCGTCCTCGCGAGCACCGATATCGCCGAGCTGGACCGCTGGGTACGCCGTGCCGCGGTCGTCAGCGACGCCAGGGAGCTCCTCGCCACAAGCGACTCCTGAGCGCGCGACCGCGTGGTGACGAGAGCCTCAAGGCCCCTCGCACCCAAGCCGAGCTCCCGCGTCAGCCGAATCGATCCACGAGGAAATCGAGCTCGGCGCGCTCCTGGAACCCAACGCGGCGCAGGATCGGGCGCGACATCGGGCCGGCTCTCGTCACAATCCTTGGCGTTTCGCGACGGATCGCGCGGACTCTGCTCTTGTTTGAGCACGCCCCTCCTTTCGCGCATCCCTGTCGCTACAAGACACAGAATGCGCTGCAAACACGGCTCGGTCGTGTGTCACTGTGCGAGCTCTCCGCTGTGTGCGATACCGACGCGCAGCGCTGCGGCGATGGTGTGCAGGATACGTGCGAGGTTTGCTCTGGCTCCGATGGCAGCCCGGTCAGTGCAGCGACGTGACCAAGGCGTGCGACGGCGACGTCAGCGAGACGTGCAGATCGCTCGGATACACGGGAGGCGGCCTCGCATGCAGCGACGTCTGCTCGATCGATATCCGTGACTGCGACTCTCGCCTCGGGGCACCCCACCAGCTCGCGTGCGCGCGGCCGCGCATCGACGGGTACAACGTCGGCGACATCGCGATGGCGAGCGACGAACAGGGCCTCGCCGCGGCATGGCTGAGCTTCGACGACACGATCCTCTTCGCCCGCTTGTCGATGAGCCTCGAACGCTGGCGGGCGACGGCGCCGCGCTCGTGTGGACGACGTCTTCCGCCGAGCCGGCGAGCAGCCGGTTCGTTCTCGGCCGCACGCAGCGCTGAGACGCGCGGCCAGACACCCGCGGCGCGACGCGCGGCCAGACACCCGCGGCGCGACGCGCGGCCAGACACCCGCGGCCGACGCGCGGCCAGACACCCGCGGCCGACGCGCGGCCAGACACCCGCGGCCCCGGCCCCTCCGCCCCAGGAGGAGGCCCCGGGCAGCTACTGGCAGGACGCCGCGAGCGCCTGACCGAAGAGCCTCGCCACCTCGTCGATCTGAGCCGCCGTGATGATGAGCGGCGGGAGGAACCGCACAACGCTCCCGTGGCGGCCGCCGAGCTCCACGATGAGCCCCCGCCGCAGGCACTCGCGCTGCACCCGCGCGGCGAGATCGGAGTGGGCAGGGCGCGCCCCGAGCGCGTCGGGCATGGCCGCCGCGTCGACGAGCTCCACGCCGATCATCAGGCCGCGCCCGCGCACCTCGCCGATGCACGCGAGCTCCTTGCCGAGCGCCGCAAGCTGCAGCTGGAGCCGCGCGCCGAGCTCCGCGGCCGCCGCGTCGAGGCGCTCGGCGCGCAGGACCGAGATCGTGGCCGAGCCCGCCGCCATCGCGAGCTGGTTGCCGCGAAACGTGCCCGCGTGGGCGCCCGGTCGCCAGGTGTCGAAGCGCTCGTGATACACCACCACCGACATCGGCAGCCCGCCGCCAAGCGCCTTGGAGAGGACCAGCACGTCCGGCTCGATGCCGGCGTGCTCGAACGCGAACATGCGCCCGGTGCGGCCGAACCCCGACTGCACCTCGTCGAGGATCAAGGGGATGTCATGGCGCGTCGCCAGCCCCCGCAGCCCCTTCAACCAGGCCGGCGGCGCCGGGATCATGCCCCCCTCGCCCTGGATCGCTTCAAGAATGATGGCCGCAGGCTTGGGCACGCCGCTCTCCGGATCGGACAGCAGGTTGTCGATGTACGCGAGCGAGGCCGCGATGCCAGCATTGCCGCCGAGCCCGAACGGGCAGCGGTACTCGTACGGATACGGCAGGAACTGCACGCCTTGCAGGCTGGAGCCGAGCGCGACCTTGGGCCCGAGATTGCCCATCAGGGTGAGCGCGCCGTGCGTCATGCCGTGATACGCACCCTGAAATGCGAGCACCGTCCCGCGCCCGGTGGCCGTCTTGACCAGCTTCAGCGCAGCTTCCACGGCGTCAGCCCCGGTGGGGCCGCAGAACTGGATCCGCGCATGGCGGGCGACGCTGACCGGCAGCACGCCGAGCACGTCTTGCATGAAGCGGTCCTTGACCGGCGTGGTGAAATCGAGCGCGTGCAGCGGCAGACCGGAGCGCAACGTGCTCTCCAGGACCTCGATCACCGCCGGGTGGTTGTGCCCGAGCGCCAGGGTGCCAGCCCCGGCCAAACAATCGATGAACACACGCCCGAGGACGTCCTCCACGTACACGCCCTGCGCGCGCGAGAGCGCCAGCGGCAAGCGCCGCGGGTACGTGCGGGCGTTCGACTCCCGCTGCCGCTGCCGCTCGAGCAGGGGGTGATCGTCGAAATCGTACAGGGCGCGCCGCCGGTGGCGCTCGGCCAGCTCGGCGGCGAGGCTCGCCACGTGCGTCGGTCTGGACGACAGCGGAGACGGGTCGAATGCAGGCAAACTGGATACTGTCGACAAGCTCATCGGATGCTCCCTAGGGAGAAGGGTTGTTTGATTCCGGGCGCTCCAGGGCGCGTTCATCGAGATCCAGGACCTCCAGGGCCGCGCGCACGCGCGCATGCACGTCGGCCCCCTGCACGGCGGCGAGGTGATCGCCGGGGAGATCCGCCGTGTGCACCGCGCCCGACGTGATGCGCTGCCAGTCCATGGGCGGGCCGCCGTGGTACGCGAGCGTCTCGGCGCTCCACCACGCATGGATCGGCGCCGCGACGCACCGCGGCGGCAGATCGTTCGTGAGCAGGGCCGCGCCTCGAAGCAGCGCGTACCGGTGGTGATAGGCGGCGGGCGGGATGTCGCTCGACGCGAAGCCGCGGGCCTGCGCCCAGCGCACGGCCTCCGCCACCCGGTCGCCGTCGCTCAGCCCCTTCAGCCGCTCCCGCAGCGCGTCGAGCTCCGCCGGCGCGAGCGCGAGCAGCTCCGCGCCGCGGCCCTGATCGATGTACGCCGCCAGCTCCTCGACGACATCCGGCTCGCCCGCCGCGTAGAGCCGCGTGCGCGGCTGCGTGTCCAGCAGGCCGAGGAAGGCGACCCGCTCGCCCTGCTCCTCCAGCGTCCGGGCGACGGCGAGCGCCAGCACGCCGCCCACCGACCACCCGAGGAGGCGGTACGGCCCGCGCGCCTGCCGCTCCCGGATCTCGCGCGAGAGCCGCTCGACGATCCGAGGGAGCGAGAGCGCCCCGGCCTCACGCGCGAGCGATGGGCCCAGATCGAGCCCGAGCACCGGCTGCTCCTCGCTCATGGCCGCGGCGAGGCCCTGGTAGGCCATGACGTGCAGGCCCGAGGAGTCCACGCAGAAGAGGGGAGGGCGCGACCCGCCCGCGCGGAGCACGACGACGCTCGACGCGGGGCGCTCGTCCGCGAGCAGGCGGGCCAGCCCCGCGACGGTCGGCGCCTCGAAGATCGCCATCAACGACAGGGAGCCGCCGAGCGCCTGCTGGATCCGGTGCATCAGCGGGATCGCCATCAGCGAGTGCCCGCCGAGGTCGAAGAAGCTGTCCTCGACGCCGATCTGCGGGCGCCCCAGCACGTCGGCCCAGATGCGCGCGAGCGCCTCCTCGACCGGCGTGCGCGGCGCGACGTACTCGCGCCGCCGCCGCGCGGCAGGGCTGGGCAGCGCCTTGCGATCCACCTTCCCGTTGGCGGTCAGGGGCAGCGCGTGGAGCAGCACGAAGTCGCTCGGGTGCATGTACTCGGGGAGCCGATCCCTGAGGAACCCGCGCAGCGCGGCCTCGTCGAGCGCCCCCTCCCGGGGCACCACGTACGCGACGATCGCGCGCCCGCCCGCGCCGTCCTCGCGGGCGACGACGACCGCCTGCCCGACCGCGGGGTGCTCCCGGACGCGCGCCTCGATCTCCCCGATCTCCACGCGGTAGCCGCGGATCTTCACCTGGTGATCGCGCCGGCCCATGAACTCGATGGCGCCGTCGGGGCGGTACCGCGCCCGATCGCCCGTGCGGTAGAGGCGCGCGCCCACGCCGAAGGGGTGCGGCACGAACCGCTTCGCGGTCAGATCCGGCTGGCCGAGGTACCCGCGCGCGAGGCCGGCGCCGCCCAGGTAGAGCTCGCCCACCGTGCCCGCCGGCGCCGGCTCCAGGCGCTCGTCGAGGACGTACGCCTCGGCGTTGGCGAGGGGGCGGCCGATCGGCACCGAGGCGCACCCGCGCCGGTCACGCAGCGCGCCGAGCGGCTGCACGAGCGCGCCCACCGTCGTCTCGGTCGGCCCGTAGTGGTTCGCCACCGCGCAGCCGCCCGAGAGCGCCGCGATCCGCTCGATGAGGGCGAACGGCAGCGCCTCTCCGCCCAGCACAAGGAGCCGCCGCGGCAGCACCGCCGCCCCCTCGCCCGTGTCGAGCAGCGCGCTCAGGTGCGACGGCACGATCTTCAGCACGTCGATCGGCCAGCGCCGGTAGTACTCCGAGAAGAGCCTGCCGTCGGTGGCCGTCTCGTAGCCGATCACGTGGAGGCACCCGCCCGAGGCGAGCGCGCCGAAGAGGCTCGTGTTGCCGAGATCGGCGCTCAACGTCGAGACGGTCGCGAAATGCAGGCCCGCCTCGATCCCGAGCGCCTCGCACACCGAGCGGGTGTAGCTGGCGATGCCGCGGTGCGTTATTGCGACGCCCTTGGGCTCGCCGGTCGAGCCGGACGTGAAGATGACGGACGCGATGTCGTCGAGCTGCACCGGCGCGGCCGGGTCGGCGGCGGGCTCGCCGTCGAGCAGCGCCGCGTCGTCGAGCGAGAGGACGGCGCAGTCGGTGTCCGGCAGCCGGGCGCGGGCAGGCGCGTTCGTGAGCAGGACGGAGAAGCCGGCGCGCCGGATCTGCTGGGCGAGCCGCTGCGCGGGGGCGTGCGGGTCGAGCGGCACGTAGGCCCCTCCGGCCTTGAGGATGCCGAGGAGGCCCGCGATCATGTCCACGGATCGCTCGCAGCAGAGGCCGACCGGGCTGCCGCCGCCGACGCCGCGCCGGCGGAGATGGTGGGCGAGCCGGTTGGCCTGCCGGTTCAGCTCACCGTAGGTCAGCCGCCGATCCCCCGCGACAACGGCCAGCGCATCGGGCTGCCGCGCGGCGTGCTCCTCGAACGACGCATGCAGGCACCGCGGCGGCGCGGCGTCGTGCGCCGCCCCCCGGCCCGCCGAGAGCCGCCGCGCCCGCTCCGAAGGGTCGAGCAGGTCGAGGCGCTCCACGGGCGCCGACCAGGCCCCGGCCGCGCTGCCGAGCAGCGCACGGTACTGCTCGGCCAGGCCGAGGACGCCCTCCGCCCCGCACCGGCGCGCGTCGTGCCAGAGCGAGAGGCGCACGCGGCCTCGCCCGCGCTGCGCCGAGAGCGCGAGCTTGAGCCCGCCCGCGCCCGTGCACCGGCGCTCGACGCTCCACGCGAGGCCGCCCGCCACCCGGGGCTCCGGGAGCGAGGAGAACTCGAAGCCGACGGTGCTCCCGGGCCCCGCGCCGTCCGCCGGCAGGTCGGGGTTCCAGCGCTCCTCGGCTTCCTCGGTCGCCTCCTCGACGCCTGCCTGCGCCCGGCGCACAAGCTCGGCGAACCGCTGCGCGTCGTCCACGCGGCACGGCACCGGGAGCCACCTGGCCACCGGGCCCATGACCTCCTGGACGTCCTCGATCGTCCGCCCGGCCGAGGCCACGGCGACGAGGAGCTCCCGCGACCCGGTGAGGCGCGCGAGGTGGACCTGGAAGGCCGCGAGCAGGACCGACGAGAGCGAGGCGCCCTCGCCGCGGGCCAGCGACTCCAGCCGGTCGAGCAGCGCGGCGTCGACGTCGATCTCGACGGCCTCGCCGGAGGCGCCGCCCTCGAAGGCGGCGCCCTCGAAGGGGAGGACGACGGGCATCCCCGGAGGCGCCGGGGCGCCCTCCGCCGAGCCGACGAGATCGTTCTGCCACTCGGCAAACTGGGCGTATTGCACCGGCTCCTCCCCGCTCGCGCCTCGCTCGCCGGCGCCGGCGTAGGCCTCGGCCAGCTCGCCGAACAGCAGGTCCATCGTCCACGCGTCGGCGCAGAGCGCGGGCGCGGCGACGAGCAGGTCGTGCAGCCGGTCGGCGCGGCGCACAAGCCAGACGTGAAGCAGCGGCCCGCGCTCGAGGTCGAGCTCGAGCCGCGCGGCCTCGCGCCAGAGCGCCTCGACGTGCGCCTGCTGCTCGCCGGCCGCGCGGCCGCCCAGATCCACGCGGCGCCACGCGGGCGCCGCCCCACTGGCGGCCTGCAGCGGGAACTTGAGGCGCGGATCCCGGCGGAACGTCGTCCTCAGGATCTCGTGCCGCGCGACGACCTGGCCGAGGGCATCGGCCAGCCGCGCGGCATCGAGGTTTCCCTCCAGCCGGATCAGCCCGCGCGTGCACACCGCGATCCCGCTCCGGTGGAGCGCCCACAGGCGCCGCTGCTGCGGCGACAGGCGCACGCCCTGGACGCTCGGCCCGAGCTCCATGACCTGCGCCGTCATGTCGCCACCGCGCCCTGGGCCGCCTGCGTCGCCCGCTCGGCCGTCATCATCTCGCCCATGGCGACCACGATCTTCCGCGGACCCGAGAACGGGTCGCGGCCGTGGGCCACGAGCATGTTGTCGAGCAGGATGACGTCGCCCTCCTGCCACGGGAACCGCACGGCGCAGCGCTCGTAGGCCTCGCCGAGCGCGCGGGTCGTCTCCGCCTCGATCGGCGCGCCGTCGCCGTAGACCACGTTGCGGGGCAGCCACTCCTCGCCGAGCATCGCCAGGAGCGACTCGCGCACCGGCGCCTCCAGGTACGCCGGGTGGTGCAGCTGGACCTGGTTGAAGAACACCTGCTCTCCCGTCTTCGGATGCGAGAGCACGGCCGGGCCGCGCTGGCCGATCCGCAGCCGGCCGCCCGCGAGCCACGCGCACCGCATGCCGCCCGCGCGGCAGCGCTCCTCCACGACCGCGGGATCCGTCGTGTGGAAGAAGTCCTGCCAGCTCACGTCGAAGCCCGGCGTGAAGTTGCGCACGTAGAGCAGCCCCGTCCGCCGGAAGCGCTCGCGGACGTCCGGCGCGAGCGCCTCGTAGAGCCGGCGGCAGTCGACGATCGGCGTCGCGCCGCCCTCCGGCGCGGCCTGCACGCAGTAGAACCACTGCTTCATCGGCCAGCGCGGGAGGTGCGAGCTCTCGTTGTGGAACAGGATGGCCTTGTCGGCCGGGTACGGCGTCGAGCTGTAGATGTGCTGCCCGGTCTTCTCCCGCGGAAGGTCGCCGTACTCGCCGAACAGCTCGCCGCAGAGGGCCTGCGCGACCTGCTCGAAATCCGGGACCGACCGGATCGGGAAGCCGCGGAACAGGACGGCCCCGTGCCGGAGCAGCTGCGCCTCGACGAACGCCCGCTCCTCGCGGGCCCAGGCCGCGAGCTCCACGTCGTCCACCGCCGGCTTCACGACGAGCGGCAGCGGCCCGGCGTCCAGCGTGCTCGTCGCGACGAGCGCGCTGGGACCCACGTCCACCTTGCGGGGGGTGATGCGCTTGAGGCTCCGGAGCCGGCCCTCGTCGCGCGCGCGTCCTTCCACGGTGCGTTCCTTCCTCTCGGCTGCCGCGAGCGCCGTCACGCGGCGGTCGGGGTCGTCCACGATGGCCCGCAGCACGGCCATGAAGTGGGCCGCCATCGCGGCGATCGTCGGCGGCTCGAACAGATCGGCGCGGTACTTCCACGCGCACGCGAGCCCCTCGTCCGTCTCCTCGACGAACACGCCGAGGTCGAACCGCGACACCTCCCGGTCGAGATCCACGGGGCTGATGCGGATCCCGGGCAGCGAGATGTCGGACGCCGGCACGTTCTGCAGCACGAACAGCGTCTGCACGAGGGGGTGGCGGCCGGGCTCGCGGGCCGGCCGCACGGCGTCGACGACCTGCTCGAACGGCAGATCCTGGTGCGCGTACGCGTCGAGCGTGACCTCCCGGACCCGCTGAAGGAGCTCCCGGAACGTCGGCAGGCCGCCGAGATCCGTGCGCAGGACCAGCAGGTTGACGAAGAACCCGATGAGCCCCTCGGTCTCGGCGCGGTTGCGGCCCGCGACGTCGGTCCCGACGAGGAGGTCGCTCTGGCCCGTGCGCCCGAGGAGCATGACCTTGAACGCGGCGAGCAGCGTCATGAAGAGGGTCGCGCCCTCGCGCCGGCCGAGCGCGCGCAGGGCGTCGGAGAGCGCGCGGTCCACCGCGATCGTGTGGCGCGCGCCGCGGTAGCTCGGCGCGGCGGGCCGCGGGTGATCCGGGCGCAGATCGAGCGCCGGCGGGTGCCCGGAGAGCCGCTCGCGCCAGGCGCCGAGCAGCGCCTCGCGGGTCGCGCCCTGGATCCACCGCCGCTGCCAGACGGCGAAGTCCGCGTACTGGACCGGCAGCGGCCGCAGCGCCGGCGGGCGCCCGGCCCTCGCCGCCACGTACAGCTCGGCCAGCTCCGCGACAAGCACGTTCAGGGTCCAGCCGTCCGCCACGATGTGGTGGACGACGATGACCAGCACGAGCTCGTCGTCGCGGAGCCGGATCGCGGTCACCCGCAGGAGCGGGCCGCGACCGAGGTCGAACGGCCGCTCCGCGCGGCCTTCGGCCAGGCGCTGGACCGCCGCGCCGTGCTCCGCGGCGGGCGTCGCCGACAGGTCCACCACCTCGAACGCCGGCGCGCCCTCGGGGGCGATCACCTGCACCGGCTCGCCCGAGGCCACGCCGAACGTGGTCCGCAGCGACTCGTGGCGCCGGACGAGCGCGGCAAGGCTGTCCCTGAGCCGCGCGACGTCGAGCTCCCCCTCGACGCGCACGGCGGCGGTCATGTTGTACCCGGCGCTGTCGGGCTCGAGCTGGGCCAGGAACCACAGGCGCTGCTGCGCGAACGAGAGCGGCAGCGGCCCCTGCCGCGGCGCCGGGACGAGCGGCGGCGCCCCGGCCGCCGGCGCGCCGGCGAGCGGGCCGCGGCGTCGATCGACGTCGCCGGCGAGCTCCGCCACGGTGGGGTGATCGAACAGGCTGCGGAGCGGCAGCTCGACGCCGAGCGCCTTGCGCACGCGCGACACGACCTGCGTGGCGAGGAGCGAGTGCCCGCCCAGCTCGAAGAAGCCGGTGTGGACGCCGACCCGCTCGAGCCCCAGCACCTCCGCCCAGATCGCGGCGAGGGCCTCCTCGGTCGGCGTCGTGGGGGCGCCTGCCGCCGCGCCTCCCGGATCGGCCGCGGGCGCCTCCGGCGCCGGCAGGGCCTTGCGGTCCACCTTGCCGTTCGGGGTGAGCGGCAGCGCGGACAGCGCGACGAACGCGGGCGGCACCATGTAGTCGGGCAGCGTCTCCTTCAGGAAATCGCGCAGGCGCTCCGGCGCCGGGGGCGCGCCGCCTTCGCCGACGACGTAGGCCACGAGCCGCTTGCCGGACGAGCGCTCCTCCCGGACCGCGACCACGGCCTCGCGGACCTCCGGGTGCTGCGCGAGGCGCGCCTCGATCTCGCCGAGCTCGATGCGGAAGCCGCGGATCTTCACCTGGTGATCCCGCCGCCCCGAGAACTCGAGGGTGCCGTCCGCGAGGCGCCGGCCGAGATCGCCGGTCCGGTACATGCGCGCGCCGGGCACGTCGCCGAAGGGGTCGGGCACGAAGGCCTCCGCGGTCCGGGCGGGGTCGTTCAGGTAGCCTCGCCCCACGCCGATGCCCGTGACGCAGATCTCGCCGGTCACGCCGACGGGCGCGAGGTCGTCGCCCGTCACGACGTAGAGCTTCACGTTGGGCACGGGCCGGCCGATGGGCACGTGGACGAGCTCGGGCCCCGGGGCCGCCGTGATCGCGTGCAGCGCGACGTCGTCGGCGCACTCGGCCGGCCCGTAGGCGTTCATGAGCGGGACGCGGGGGTAGCGCGCGAACCACCGGCGGCAGAGGTCGGGCGTCAGCGCCTCGCCGGTGGGCAGCATCCACCGGAGGCGCGCGAGGCGCGGCGCGTCCTCCTCGGCCCCCACGAGCTCCCGCAGGAGCGAAGGGACCAGCTCGAGGACCGTGATCCCCTGCGCCTCGGCCTCCTCCAGCAGGCGCCGCGGATCGCCCACGATCTCGTCGGGGACGATGTGCACGCGGCCGCCGCAGAGCAGCGCCGTCAGCAGCTGCCACACCGAGATGTCGAAGCACTGGGACGCGGTCTGGCCGATCACGTCCGAGGCGCCGAGCTCCAGCGCGGGGATCTTCCCCCACACGTTGTTGAGCATCCCGGCGTGCTCGACCATCGCCCCCTTCGGCACGCCGGTCGAACCGCTCGTGTAGATGACGTAGGCGAGGTGGCCGGGGCCGGCGAGCCGCGGGAGATCATCGACAAGCGCGGGCCCGCGCTGCGCGGCGAGGCGCTCGCGCGTCACGAACCGAGGCCGGGCTGGCTCCGGCAGGTGCGCGAGCGCCTTCGCGAGCCGCGGGACCCACGCCTCCGAGGTCACGACCACGGGCGCGCGGCTCGCCTCGACGACCCCGGCGATGCGCTGCTCCGGCTGGTGAGGATCGAGCGGGAGGTACGCGCCGCCGGCCTTGAGCACGCCGAGCAGGGCGACGACCAGCTCGATGTCGCGCGACTCCAGCACGGCGACGATCGTGTCCGGACCGACCCCCTGGGCCCGCAATGCGTGGGCCACCTGGTTGGCGGCGCGGTTCAGGGCCGCGTAGGTGAGCCGGCGCCCGCGGCACGTGACCGCCTCGGCGTCGGGCGTCCTCCGCGCCTGAGCCTCGAACAGCGACACATAGCTCGGCGCGGCGGGCTCCGCGCGCTTCGTGCTGTTCCACTCCAGGAGCAGCTGCCGGCGCTCGCGCTCCTTCAGGAGCGCGAGGTCGCCCAGCCGCGCCTCCGGACGGCGGGCCATCTCCGAGAGGAGCTCGACAAGGTGGCCGAGCATCCGCTCGACGGCGTCGTGATCGAACAGGCGCCGGTCGTACGAGAGCCGGATCCCGAGCCCCGCGCCCGGGTAGGCCACGACCGTCATCGGGTAGTTCGTGTGGACCCGGTCCTGCTCGTAGGAGAGACGGACCTCGCCCACCTGCTCGCCGAGGCGGGGGTCCTTCGGCGCGTTCTCGAAGACGAGGAGGCTGTCGAACAGCGCCTGTCCCTTGGGGAGCTCGCTCCACCGCTGGATCTCCACGAGCGGCGGATACTCGACCTCGCGGATCCGGTAGTTGTGGGCCAGGAGTCCCTTGAGCCACGGGAGGAGCGGCTGCTCGGGCGAGACGCGCACCCGCAGCGGCAGGCTGTTGATGAAGAGGCCCACGATCGTCTCCACGCCGGGCAGATCGGTCGGGCGGCCCGCCACGGTCACGCCGAACACGACGTCGCGCCGGCCGCTGTAGCGGCTCAGGAGGAGCGCCCAGGCCCCTTGCACCAGGGTGTTGGGCGTCAGCCCGTGCTTGTGCGCGAGGCCGAGGAGCGCCTCGGTCAAGGCCGGCGGCAGCTCGACGAACGCGTCGCTCACCCCGGCCCCCGCGGGCGGCGCGGCCCCGTCGGGGAGGATCCGGTCCACGCCGAGGGGCGTCGGCTCGGCGAAGCCGCGGAGCTCCTCGCGCCAGAACCGCTCGGCCGCCGGGAGGTCCTGCCGCGCGAGCCAGGCGATGTAGTCGCGGTAGGGGCGCGGCTCGGGCAGCTCCAGCGAGCGGCCCTCGATCAGGGCCGCGTAGTACGACAGGCACTCCATCATCAGCACGGAGAAGCACCAGTCGTCCGTGAGGATGTGGTGGAAGCTCCGCACGATGCGGTAGGCGTCCTCCCGCACGCGGATCAGCCGGAGCCGCATGAGCGGCGCGCGCGTCATGTCGAGCCCTTCGGCGAGCTCGGCCTCGAGCGTCTCGGCGAGGCGCCGCTCCTGCTCGGCCTCGGTCTTGTCGCGCCAGTCGAGGACGTGGATGACGTCGGAGAGGTCGACCTGCCGGTGGACGATCTGGAGCGGTCGCTCGAGATCCTTCCAGACGAAGGAGGTCCTCAGGATGGGGTGCCGCGCCGCCACCCGCCGCCAGGCCTCGATGACGAGGCCGCCGTCGAGCGCGCCGTGCCACACGTAGTGCTGCTGCATCAGGTAGATGCCCGAGCCCGGGTTCAGCAGGGTGTGGAAGAGCATCCCCTCCTGCATCGGCGAGAGCGGGTAGACGTCATCGAGCCCCGCCGGGTCCGGCAGGTTGCGCGCGAGCTCGTCCTGCGTGAGGCCGCTCAGCGCGAACCGCGGAGGCGTCGCCCCGGGCGGCTCTCCCTGCGGCGCGCCGGCCTCGTCCGGGCCCGCAACGGTGGCGGCGCCCGCGGCCGCGACCGGCGCCGCGGTGGAGCGCGCGACCGCCGCGGCGCCGGCCACGGTGGGGTGGTCGAACAGGTCCTTCGGGCTCAGCTTGACGCCGCGCTGGTTGGCGCGCGCGATGACCTGGAGGCTCCGGATGGAGTCGCCGCCGAGGGCGAAGAAGTTGTCGTGGATGCCGACCCGCTCCACGCGCAGGATCTCGGCCCAGATCTGGGCGAGCGTGGCCTCGACCTCGCTCCGCGGCGCGACGAAGCCGGCGGCCTCCGGCGCGCCCGCCCGCCCGGGCTCGGGCAGCGCCGCGCGGTCGACCTTGCCGTTCGCGGTGAGCGGCAGCGCGGGCAGCGCCACGATCACGGCGGGCACCATGTGGTCGGGGAGCCCCAGCGCGAGCCGGCCGCGGAGCGCCGCGACGTCGAGCGCCGCCGCCTCCCGGCCGACGACGTAGGCCACGAGGCGCGTGGTCCCGCCGGCGTCCCGCGCCGCCACGACCGCCTCGCGCACCTCGGGCTGCTCGCGCAGGCGAGCCTCGATCTCGCCGAGCTCGACCCGGTGGCCGCGCAGCTTGATCTGGTGGTCGGTGCGCCCGAGGAACTCGATCGCGCCGTCCGCCCGGAGGCGCGCCCGGTCCCCGGTGCGGTACAGGCGGCCGCCCGGGGCGCCCCCGAACGGATCGGGGACGAAGCGCTCCGCCGTCAGCTCGGGGCGCGCGTGGTAGCCGCGCGTCACGCCGGCCCCGCCCAGGTAGAGCTCCCCGGGCACGCCCACCGGCACCGGTTCCATATTTACACCAAGGACATATGCCTGGGTGTTCGGGAGCGGCCGGCCGATGGGCACGGTCGCTGCGGATCGGCCGCCTGCGGCATCGATCTGCCATGTAAGCGAGCCCACTGTGGTTTCCGTGGGACCGTAATGATTCAGGACGGTGCACCCCGGCGAGAGCGCGCGGATCCGGTCGATGAGCTCCCAGCTGGAGGCTTCCCCGCCGAGCACGAGGCAGCGCGCGGGCAGCACGCGCTCGGGCTGCGCCGCCTCGAGGAGCGCGGTGAGGTGGCTGGGGACGATCTTGAGCGCGTCGACCCCGTGGCGGCTCATGTACTCGGCGGTGGCGTCGGGATCGAAGATCCGCGCTTCGGACAGGACGTGCAGCGCGCGGCCCGAGCAGAGCGCGCCGAAGAGCGACGTGTGCCCGAGATCCGCCGCCACGGTCGAGACGAGCGCCATGCCGCCGCCCTCGGCGAGGGGCAGCCGCGTGAGCACGCCGCGCACGTAGTTCACGAGGTGGCGGTGCTCGACGGCCACGCCCTTCGGGCGCCCGGTCGAGCCCGAGGTGTAGATGAGGTAGGCCAGGTTCTCCGGCCGGGCCGTCGCGCCGAGCGGCGCGTCGGATTCGGCCGCGAGGGCGCCCGCGTCGCGGTCGAGGAAGAGCAGCGCCGGCCCCGGCCCGTCGAACGCGCCGGCCCATGATTCCTGGGTGATCACGACCTTCGCGCCGCTGTCCTCCACGACGGCGCGCAGCCGCTCGCGCGGGAATTTCGGGTCGACGGGCACGTACGCGGCGCCGGCCTTGAGCGCGCCGAGCAGCGCGAGGATCAGCTCCGCCGAGCGCTCGATGCACAGGACGACCCGGTCCTCGGGCCCCACGCCGAGCGCCCGCAGCCTCCGCGCCAGCTGGTTCGTCCGCCGGTCGAGCTCCCCGTAGGTCAGCGCCGTCTCCTCGCAGACGACCGCCAGGGCGTCGGGCCGCGCGGCGGCGTGCGCCGCGAAGAGCTCGTGGACGCAGGCCGGCGGGAAGTCGGCGGCCGTCGCGTTCCACTCGGAGAGCAGGCGCCGCCGCTCCGCGCCGCCCACGAGGGGCAGCTCGGCCAGCCGGGCGTCCGGCCGCGCCGCCATCGCCTCGAGCAGCGCGCGGCACTGGCCGAGCAGGCTGGCCGCGGCCTCGTGCGTGAGGCGCCGGCGCTCGTAGCTCAGGATGAGCCCGAGCTCGCTCGACGGCTCGACGATGAGCGACGCCGGGTAGTTGTTGCGCCCGGCGGTGAGCAGGGCGTCGCCGACGCGCCCGCCGCCGGGCCGGGGCAGGGCGCGGACGCGAACGTCGCGAACGTCGCGAACGTCGCGAACGTCAGATTGCACGCCGCTCACGTCCTCCTCGGGGTAGCTGTCGAACACCACAAGGGTGTCGAAGAGCGACCGCCCGCCTGGCACCTCGCTCCAGCGCTGGACGCTGGACAGGGGGGTCCACTCGTACTGGCGCAGCTCGCTGTTCCGGTCCTGCAGCCGCGAGAGCCAGGCGGCGAGCGGCTCGTGCTCGTCCACGCGGACCCGCACCGGCAAGGTGTTGATCAGCACGCCGACGATGGCCTCGGAGCCGGGGAGCTCCGGGGGGCGGCCCGACACCGTGGAGCCGAAGACAACGTCGGCCTCTCCGCTGTGCCGGGAGAGCAGGAGGGCCCACGCGCCCTGCACGAGGGTGTTCAGCGTGACGCGCAGGCGCCGCGCGCAGGCCGCGAGCGCCTCCGTCTCGGCCCGCGAGAAGCGGAGCGCCTGCTCGGCGCAGGGGAACGCGCCGTCGCCCGCGGCGGCCGCCGGACCGGCCTCCAGCGGGAGCGGCGTCGGCGCCCGGAACCCGGCCAGCGCGCCGCGGAAGAACCGCTCGGCAGCGCCTTCGTCCTGGGCCTGCACCCACGTGAGGTACTCCCGGTACGGGCGCGGCCGCGGCAGCTCGGGCGTCGTGCCCCGCGCGAGTGCCTTGTAAATGAACAGCGCCTCTCTCAGCAGGAGGGCGAAGCTCCACCCGTCGAGCAGGAGGTGGTGATGGCTGTTGATGAAATAAAAGGCCTCCTCCTCGGCCCGGGCCACCGTGAGCCGCATGAGGGGCGCCTTCAGCAGGTCGAAGCCGGCGCGCCGGTCCGCGGCCATGAGCTCGACGAGGGCCTCCTCGCGCTCGCGCGCGTCGAGCCCGCGGAGATCGTGCCGCGAGAGCGGGATCGTCGCTCGCGGGCGGACGACCTGCACCGGCCTGTTCACGCCCTCCCAGACGAAGCCGGTGCGCAGGATGGGGTGCCGCTCCGCGAGCGCCTGCCAGGCGCGCTCGAAGGCGTCGAGATCGAGCCGCCCCTCCAGGAGGAAGGCCGTCTGGACGAAGTACGGGTCGGCGGACCGATCCGAGACCGCGTGAAAGAGCAATCCCTGCTGGAGCGGGGAGAGATAGTGAATCGACTCAACGTCTTTCTTCTTGTTCGTCATGGCGTCAGTCCAGGGCTTGCAGGATGGAGTCCAGCTCGTCCGACGCGAGCGCGACGTCGGTGAAGTCCGATGGCGTGTAGCCGCCGGCGTCAGGAGACAGGCAGTGCGCGATCAGCTCTCTCAGCGCGTCGCGCCACAGCGCGCTGACCGCCGCGACCGTCTCTTGCCGGTACCGCGCGGCGCTGTAGCGGAAGGTCGCCTCGAGGCGGCCGTCGTACACCGCCGCGTCGATCTCGATCTCGTACGCGAGCGGGCTGCCCGGGTCGTGCTCGGCGCCGGGCGACTCCGCGGCCAGGGAGAACCGCGCGCCGGCGCCCACCACCTGGTCCCACTGCCCCAGGTAGTTGAACCCGATGCCGGGCGTCGGCAGGCGGCGCAGCCGGTCGGCGATCGCCCCCGTCCCGAGCTCCCGCACCGCGCCGTAGGGGAGGCCGCGCCGCGGGATGCGGCGGAGCTGCTCCTTCACCGTCTTGAGCACGGCGCCCGGCGCCGCGTCCGGCGCGACCTCGAGCAGCACCGGGTAGGCGCTCGTGAACCACCCGACCGTGCGCGACAGGTCCAGGTCTTCGCCGTCGAGCGCCTCGCGCCCGTGGCCCTCGACCTCGATCGCCGCCACGCGCTGCCCGGTCCACCGCCCGAGGGCCAGGGCCAGCCCGGCCACCAAGACCTCGTCGACGCGCGTCCGGTATGCCTCCGACACCGCCTCCAGCAGCGATCGCGTCTCGGCCCCGCTCAGCCCCGCCTTGACCGTGGCCATGGCCGTCTCCGCGCGATCCCCGGCCGGCGTGTCGACCGGCAGCGGCGCCGCCCGGTCCCAGGGCAGCCCGAGCCAGAAGGCCGCTTCTTCCTGGAGGGCGGCGTCCTGCGCCGCGGCCTCGAGGCGCTCCGCCCACCGCTTGAACGAGGTGGTCCTGCCGGGCAGCTGCGCCGGCGCCCCGCGGCGGGCCTGGTCGTAGGCGGTCTGGAGATCGTCGAGGAGGATCCGCCACGACACGCCGTCGACGACAAGGTGGTGCGCGGCCAGCAAGAGCCGTCCCGGCCGGCCGGCGCCGAGGTCGAAGGCGACCACGCGGAGCACCGGCCCCGCCGTCAGGTCCAGGCTCGCCTGCCAGCGGGACGCGTGCGCCTCGATCGCCCGCGGCAGGTCGGCCTCGGGCACCCTGGAGAGGTCCGCCCGATGCGCGACGGCCTCGGGCTCGCCGGGCGCGTGCGTCTGGCGCCACGCGTCTCCCTCCGGCACGTAGCGCAGCCGCAGGGCGTCGTGGTGGCGCAGGAGCGCCTGCACCGCCGCCTCCAGGGCCGGCCCGTCGAGGGGCTCGTCGACCGTGAGCAGGAGCGCCTGGTTCCAGTGATGGGGGTTCGGCAGATCGCGCGCGAAGAACCGCCGCTGGATCGGGGTCAGGGGAACGTCGCCCGTCGCCGGCTCCTCCCCGGCCGCCGCCGCGACCGAGGCGACGCCCGCGGCGGCCGAGAGCTCCGCGAGGGTCTGGTGCTGGAACATCTGGCGCGCCGTCAGGCGGAGGCCCGCCTGCTTCGCGCGCGACACGACCTGCAGGCTCAGGATCGAGTCGCCGCCCAGCTCGAAGAAGTTGTCGTCGCGGCCGACGCGCTCGCGGCCCAGCACCGCGGCCCAGATCTCGGCGAGCTGCGCCTCGACGTCCGTGGCGGGAGCGGCGTCCGGGGGCGCTCCTCCCGCGCCCGCAGGCGGCGCCGCCTCGCGGAGCGCGTCCGCCGGCGGCGCCGCCTCGGGCGGCTCGGGCTGCGCCGGGGCCGGCGCCTCCGGCAGCGGCAGCTCGCCGAGCCGCGCGGTCGGCCGCGCCGCGATCGCCTCCAGCACGGCGCGGAGGTCGTCCGCCATGCGGCGGATCGTGCCCTCCTCGAAGAGCTCCGTGCTGTACTCGAACGTGCCGCTCAGCCCCTCCGGCGCGGTCGCCATGTGAAGCGAGAGGTCGAACTGCGCGCTGCCCGGATCCACCTCGACGGGCCGGAGCTCGAGGTCGGCGAGCGGGAGCGCGCGCCGCGAGGCCTCCTGGAGCGAGAACATCACCTGGAACAGCGGCGTGCTGCCGAGATCCCGCGCCGGCCGGAGCGCCTTCACGAGCTGCTCGAACGGCAGGTCCTGGTGCGCCTGCGCGGCCAGCACCTCCTCCCGCGTCCGCGAGAGGAGATCGGTGAAGCGCGGGTTCCCCGCGAGGTCCGCCCGCAGCACGAGGGTGTTGACGAAGAGCCCGATGAGCCCCTCGACCTCGACGCGCGTGCGGCCCGCGATCGGCGTCCCGATGCAGAGGTCCGTCTGGCCGCTCCTCTGCGCCATGAGCGCCTGGAACGTGGCGAGGAGCAGCATGAACGTCGTGACGCCCTGGCCGCGCGCGAGCGCGCCGAGCTCGGCGGAGAGCTCGCGCGGGAGCGCGAAGTCGAGGCGGGCGCCCCGGTAGGACCGCGCGGCGGGGCGCGGCTTGTCGGTGGGCAGCCGCAGCACCGGCGGCTCCGCGCCGAGCCGCTGGCGGAAGTACGCGAGCTCTCGGTCGAGCGCCGTCTCCGTGAGCCACCCGCGCTGCCACCGGGCGTAGTCGGCGTACTGGATCGGGAGCGCCGGGAGCGCCGCGGCGCGCCCCTCCGCGTCGGCGGCGTAGAGCTCCGCCACCTCGCGGACGAGGACGTTCATCGACCATCCGTCCGACACGATGTGGTGGAGGACGACGAGCAGGAGGTGCTCGCGCTCGCCGAGGCGCACGAGCGCGATCCGGAGCAGCGGCCCGCCGCGGAGGTCGAAGGGCTGGCGGGCTTGCTCCTCGAGCCGCCGCAGCGCCTCGGCCTCGCGCGCCTCCTCGGGCACGGCGCCGAGGTCCCCGAGGGCGATCGTCACCGGCTGCTCGGCGTGGATGACCGCCACCGCCCGGCCGTCGCGCTCCTCGAACGTGGCGCGCAGGGACTCGTGGCGGCGGACCACCGCGGCGAAGCTGCGCTCGAGGCGGGCCACGTCGAGCGGCCCGAGCAGGCGCACCGCCGCGGGGACGTTGTACGACGCGGCGCTCTCCTCGAGCTCGGAGAGGAACCACAGGCGCTCCTGCGCGAAGGAGAGCGGCGGCGGGCCGCTCCGCGGCGCGGCGAGGAGCGGCGGCGCCGGCGGGGCCAGCGGGCCGCGCCGCGCCGCCTCGACGGCGCGCGCCTGGGCGGCCACCGTCGGCGTCTCGAAGAGCGCGCGGAGCGGGAGCTCGACGTCGAGCACGCGGCGCACGCGCGAGAGGACCTGCGTCAAGAGCAGCGAGTGGCCGCCGAGGTCGAAGAACGAGTCCTCCGCGGAGACCCGCTCGACGCCCAGCACCTCGGCCCAGATCCCGGCGAGCAGCTCCTCGGTCGCCGTGCGCGGCGAGACGTGGCTCCGCGCGTCGCCGGACTCGGGGGCGGGCAGCGCGCGCCGGTCGACCTTGCCGTTCGGCGTGCGGGGGAGCGCCGGCAGGAACACGAAGGCCGCCGGCACCATGTACTCGGGCAGGCGCTCCGCGAGCCACGCGCGCAGCGCCTCCGCGGCCGGCGCCCGAGCGCCCGCGGCCACGTCAGCGCCTGCGGCCACGTCAGCGCCTGCGGCCGCGTAGGCGACGAGCCGCCGCACGCCCGGCCGGTCCTCGCGGACGAGCACCGCGGCCTCCTGCACGGCGGGGTGCTCGGCGAGCCGCGCCTCGATCTCGCCGAGCTCGATGCGGTAGCCCCGCAGCTTGACCTGGTGGTCCCGCCGGCCGGCGAACTCGATCGTGCCGTCTTCTCGGTAGCGGCCGAGATCCCCGGTCCGGTAGAGCCGGCGCCCCGGCGCCTGGCTGAAGGGGTCGGGGAGGAACACGGCGGCGGTCCGGCCCGGCTCGCCGAGATAGCCGCGCCCGACGCCGATGCCGCCCACGTAGAGCTCGCCGCTCACGCCGACCGGCGACGGGGCGAGCAGGTGGTCGAGGACGTAGAGCCGGAGGCCGTCCACCGGCCGCCCGATCGGGACCTCGGTCTCGTGCGCCGCGGGCGGCGCGACGATGGGGTGCAGCGCCACGTCGTCCGAGCACTCCGCGGGCCCGTACGCGTTCATGAGGGGCACCGCGGGGTAGCGGTCGAGCCACGCCCGGGCGAGCGCGGCGGGGAGCGCCTCGCCGGTCGGCAGGATCCAGCGCAGCCGCGCGAGGGCCGGCGGCGCGGGGCGCTCGAGGGCCGCGTCCAGCATGCCCTGGAGCACGGCGGGGACGACCTCGGCGACGGCGATCCCCCGGCGCTCGACGTGCTCGAGAAGGCGCGCCGGATCGCGCGTGATCTCGTCGGGCACGATGTCGACCGTGCCGCCGAAGAGCAGGGCGGTGAGGAGCTGCCAGACCGAGATGTCGAAGCACGGCGACGCCGTCTGCGCGATGACGTCGCCCGCCGCGAGGCCGAGCCGCGGGATCTTGCTCAGCATGTTGTTGAGCATCCCGCGCCGCTCGACCATCGCGCCCTTGGGCGCCCCGGTGGAGCCGCTCGTGTAGATGACGTAGGCGAGGTGCCCCGGTCCGCCGCGCTCCTCCGGGTCCTCGTCGGACGAGGCCTCGTCGAGGGCGCCCTCGAGGGTCGCGATCGCCGGCCGGCGCGCCGCGGGCAGCAAAGTAATGGCTCTTTCCAAAGCGCCGCGGTGCCGATCGCGCGTCAGCACCACGCGGGGCTCGCTCGACGCGAGGATCTGCGCCATGCGCTCGGCCGGGTAGGCGGGATCGATCGGCACGTACGCCCCGCCGGCCTTGAACACGGCGAGGATCATGGTGAGCAGCGGGATGCCCCGCTCGTCGAGCAGCGCCACCCGCTGCTCGGGGTGGACGCCACGCGCGCGCAGCGCGTGCGCCGCGCGGTTGGCGTCGCGGTTCAGCGCGGCGTAGGTCAGCCGCCGATCCGCGCAGGACACGGCGACGGCGTCGGGGGTCCGCGCGACCTGGGCGCGGAAGCGCGCGGCGTAGGAGGAGAGGTCCTCCGGGGCCGCGGGCGCCGTGTTCCACGCGACGAGCGCCTGCTGCCGCTCGGCCGGCGTGAGGTGCGGCAGATCGCCGAGGCGCGCGTCGGGCCGCGCGGCCATGCCCTCGAGGAGCGCGCCGAGGTGCCCGAGCAGCCGCGCGGCGAGCTCGGGCCGGACGCGCGACCGATCGTAGGAGAGCTTGAGGGGCAGCTCGGCGTCGGGCCACGACATGATCGTGAGCGGGTAGTTCGTGTGGACACGGTCGCGGACGTCGCCGACCCGGAAGACGATCCGCCCCTCGCGGAGCGCGGGGTCGACCGGCGCGTTCTCGAACACGAAGAGGCTCTGGAACAGCGGCTGTCCGCGCTCGATCTCGCTCCAGCGCTGGATGTCCACGAGCGGCGTGTGCTCGTGCTGCCGCAGCGCCAGGTTCCGATCGAGGATCGAGGCGAGCCACGGCAGGAGCGGCTTGTCCGCGGGGACCGGGACGCGCAGCGGCAGCGTGTTGATGAAGAGGCCCAGGATGGACTCGACCCCAGGCAGCTCCGGGGGACGCCCGGCGACGGTGACGCCGAAGAGCACCTCGGGCTCGCCGCTGTAATGGCTGAGGAGCAGGGCCCAGGCGCCTTGCACCACCGTGTTGAGCGTGAGGCGATGGCGCTGGGCGAGCGCGCGCAGCGCGGCCGTGGGCGCCGCGCCGAGCCGGATCACGAGGTCGTCGATCTGGCCGTGATCCGCGGCCGCCGCGTCGGCGGAGCGCTCCTCGAACCCGAGCGGCGTCGGGGCCCCGAAGCCCTTGAGGGCGCCCCGCCAGAACGCCTCCGCGGCCTGGACGTCTCGCCGCCCGAGCCAGTCGATGTAATCGCGGTAGGGGCGCGCGGGCGCTGGGCGCGACGCGTCGCCCCGGACCAGCGCCTCGTAGTGCGCGAGGAAGTCCATCATCAGGAGCGACGTGCACCACTCGTCGAAGAGGATGTGGTGGAAGCTGTGGACGAGCTCGTGAGTCCGGTCGCCCAGCCGGACGAGGCGGAGGCGCATCACCGGCGCCTTGCCGAAGTCCAGCCCTCGGTCGAGCTCGTCGCGGAGATCCATGGAGATGCGCGCCTCCTGGGCCTCCGCGGTGAGGCCCCGGTGGTCGAGCACCTCGAACGGCAGCTCCACCGCCTTGTGGACGACCTGGAGCGGGCGCTTCTGGCTTCGCCAGACGAAGGAGGTGCGCAGGATCGCGTGCCGCGCCACCACCTCTCGCCAGCCCCGCTCGAACGCGTCGATCTGCAGATCTCCCTCGATGCGATAGCGATTCTGCATGAGGTAGACGCCCGAGGACGGGCGGAGGAGCGTGTGGAACAGCATCCCCTCCTGCATGGGGGAGAGGGGATAGACGCTTTCGATGTTGGCAGACGGATCAGGCTTGCTAGACATGGTTCACCTCTGGAGCTCGTCCAGGAGATCGCTCCACTCTTCCGCGGAGAGGCCGGCATCAGGGGACTCGGGGGCGGGCGGCGGCGCGGGCGGCGCCTCCTCCGGCGCGGCTGTCACGGTCAGCTGCGCCGCGGCCTCGGCCACGGTCGGGTGCTCGAAGAGCAGCTTGGGCGAGAGGCGCAGCCCCCGCTGGGCGGCGCGCGCGATGACCTGCAAGGTGACGATCGAGTCGCCGCCCAGCTCGAAGAAGTTGTCCTCGACGCCGACCTGCGCGCGGTGCAGCACCTCCGCCCAGACCTCCGCGAGGATCCGCTCCGCCTCGGTCCGGGGCGCGACGTAGGGGCGATGGCCGAGCGCCGCCGCCTCGGGCGCGGGCAGGGCGCGGCGGTCGACCTTGCCGTTCGGGGAGAGCGGCAGTCGCTCGAGCACGACGATCGGCGCCGGCACCATGTACGCCGGGAGCGCCTCGCCGACCCACCCGCGCAGCGCCTCCGGCTCGGGCGCCGACCCGTCGCGGCCGGCCACATAGGCGACGAGGCGCTTGCCGCCGTGGGCCTCGTCGCGCGCGACAACGACGGCCTCCTGGACCTCCGGGTGCTGGAGCAAGCGCGCCTCGATCTCGCCGAGCTCGACGCGCAGGCCGCGGATCTTGACCTGGTGGTCGAGGCGGCCGAGGAACTCGATGGCTCCGTCGGGCCTGTGGCGGGCCAGGTCCCCTGTCCGGTACAGCCGTCCGCCGGGCGTGGACCCGAACGGATCGGGCACGAAGCGCTCCGCGGTCAGGGCGGGCCGCTCGTGATAGCCGCGGGCGAGGCCGACGCCGCCGATGTGGAGCTCCCCGGCGACGCCCACCGGCGCCGGGTGGCCGTGGCGATCGAGCAGGTAGATCTGCGTGTTGGCGATCGGGTGTCCGATGGGCACCGAGGCCGAGGCGTCGTCTCGCCGGCAGGCCCAGGAGGTCACATCGATGGATGCCTCGGTCGGCCCATAGAGGTTGTGGAGCTCGGCGCCCAGCCGCTCGAAGAACCGCCGCGCGAGCTCCGAAGGCAGCGCCTCGCCGCTGCAGATGACCCGCCGCAGCGACAGGCACGACGCCGCCCCGGGCGCCTCGAGGAACGCCTGGAGCATCGGGGGGACGAAGTGCAGCGTGGTCACGCCGTGGCGCGTGATCAGCTCCACGAGCCGCTCGCCGTCGCGGTGGTCGCCGGGCCTCGCGACGACGAGGCCGGCGCCCGTCATCAAGGGCCAGAAGAACTCCCAGACCGAGACGTCGAAGCTGAAGGGCGTCTTCTGCAATACCCGGTCTTCCGCGGTCAGCCCGTACCGCTCCTGCATCCACTGCAGGCGGTTGAGCAGGCCACGGTGGCTGTTGCCGGCGCCCTTGGGCCGCCCGGTCGAGCCCGAGGTGTAGATTGTGTAAGCGAGGTTGTCCGGCGACACCTGGGTCGCGAGATTGCCTGTCGGCTCCCTGTCGATCTCGGCGCGGCCTTCGTCCAGGCAGAGCACCTCGGCGCGGTGCGCGGGCAGGCGCGAGGCCACGGGCCGCTGGCTCAGGAGCACCGGCGCCCCCGCGTCCTCGAGCATGAAGGCGATCCGATCGGCGGGATACTCCGGGTCGATCGGCACGTAGGCGCCGCCCGCCTTCAGGATGCCGAGCAGCCCCACGACCATCTCGATCGAGCGCTCGGCCGCGATGGCTACGAGCCCGTCCGGCCCGACCCCGCGCCGCCTGAGGGCGCGCGCCACCTGATTGGCGCGCTCGTTCAGCTCTCGATAGCTCAGCCGCTGCTCCTCGAAGATCACGGCCACGGCGTCGGGCGCTCGCTCGGCCTGCGCCTCGAAGAGCTCGTGGACGCGCCGCCCGTCCGGATACGCGCGCTCGGTCGCGTTCCACTCCGTCACGACGCGCCGGGACTCCAGCTCGCCGGGGAGCGAGAGCTCGCCGACGGGCGCCTCGGGGCGGCGGGTGAGCTGCCGGAGCGCCCCTTCCACGAGGCCGAGCAGGCGGGAAGCGGCCTCCTCGTCGAATCGCCGCCGGTCATAGGACAGGCGGAGCTGGAGCTGACCTCCCGGCAGGACGGCCAGGGTGAGCGGGTAGTTTGTCTGGTCCGCGAACGAGACGTCGCGGACGCCGAGGCCGGGCAATCCCTCGTGGGTCCGAGGATCGGTGGGATAGTTCTCGAAGACGAGCAAGCTCTCGAACAGCGGCTGTCCCGCCGGGATCGCGCTGTACGTCCGCGTCTGCGCGAGCGGCGTGTGCTCGTGGGCGCCGAGCTCGGTGATCGTCTTCTGGAGATCGCGCAGCCAGCTCGCGACGGAGGCGGCCTGCGGCACGGCCACGCGCAGGGGCAGCGTGTTGATGAAGAGCCCCACCATGGCCTCGATCCCGGCCAGCGGAGCCGACCGCCCGGCGACCGTGATCCCGAAGAGCACGTCGTCGCTGCGGGCGGCCCGGCTGAGCAGGAGCGCCCAGGCGGCCTGGACGAGCGTGCTCGTCGTCACGCGGTGCTGCTGCGCGAAGCGCACGAGCCGCGCCGTGGCCGACCCGGACAGCGCGACGATCTTCGCCCCGTACCCGTGCGCCTCGTCGGTCGACGCCTCGCGCGTCACGCGATCGAGGGGCAGCGGCGTCGCCGCGCTGAAGCCCGAGAGCGCGCCTCGCCAGAACGGCTCCTCGGCGCTCGGGTCCCGCTCGCGCAGCCACGCGATGTGCTCGCGATAGCGCCGGCGAGCCGACAGCGCGACCGCGCGGCCGCTGCGCAGGGCGTCGTGGGCGACGAAGGCGTCCTGCAGCACGAGGGACGCCGCCCACCCGTCGAGGAGCAGGTGATGGTGGCTCCAGAGCACGTGGTACGCCTCGTCCCCGAGGCGCAGGAGCGAGACGCGCATCAGCGGACCCCGCGCCAGATCGAAGCCTTTCGCGCGATCCGCGTCGACGCGGGCGGCCACCCGCGCCAGGTGCTCCTCGTCCCCGGCGCCGCGGAGGTCCTCGATCTCGATCTCCACCGCCTCCACCGCGCCCCCGCGCCGCACGACCTGGAGCGGCTCGTCGGCCCCTTCCCACGCGAAGGTCGTGCGCAGGACGCCGTGGTGGTGGACCACGGCCTCCCAGGCCCTGCGGAACGCGTCCACGTCGAGCGCGCCCTCCAGCCGGCACGTCACCTGCTCGACGTAGACGCCGGAGCCGGGCTCCCACAGGCTGTGGAAGAGCAGCCCTTGCTGGAGCGGGCTCAAGGGATAGACGTCCTCGACGTCGCGGCCGGCCCCCAGCAGGCGGTCCAGCCTGGCCTGGTCGAGCCGCGCGAGGGGGAAGTCCGAGGGCGTGTACCCTCCGCTGTCCGGCGAAAGGCAGTGCGCGACGAGGGCGCGCAGCCGCGCCGCGAAGTCCTCGCTGAGCCGCGCCATCGTCTCGGGCCGGTAGCGCGCGCCGCTGTAGTTCCACATCACGCGGAGGCGCCCGCCGACGATGGCCGCGTCGACCTCCAGCTCGTAGCCCCGCGGCGTGCGCGGATCCTGGGTGCGCCCGACGTCGCCCTCGGCGTGCGCGAACAGCGGGCTCGACGCGAAGAGGTCGTCCCACTGCCCGAGGTAGTTGAAGCTCACCTGCGGCGCCGCGTGCTCCCGGAGCCGCGCGGCGCGCTCGTCCTCGCTCAGGTACCGGAGCACCCCGTACGAGGCGCCGCCCCGGGGGACGGCGCGGAGCTGCTCCTTCGTCGCCTTGAGCACGCCGTCGGGCGCCGCGCCGGCCGGGACCTCCAGCCGGACGGGGTAGATGCTCGTGAACCACCCGACCGTCCGGGAGAGGTCCACGTCGTCGAGCGCGTCGCGCCCGTGCCCCTCCAGGTCGATGCGCACGGCCGGATCGCCCGTCCACCGCGAGAGCGCCCCGGCGAAGGCCGCGAGCAGGAGCTCGTCCACGCGCATCCGGTACGCGGGCGTCGCCTGCAGCAGCGCGCGCGTGTCCTCGGCGGCGAGGAACTGGGTCAGATAGACGGTCTCCGCCTCGAGCGACCCGCCGGCCGGATCGTCCGCGGGCAGCGCCGCCGCGGGGCGGTTCGCGGCGAGCCACGCCTCGGCCTGCCGCGCCGCCGCCTCGGATCGGGCGTGCGCGCCCAGGCGCCGGGCGAACTCGCCGAAGGAGAGGGTCTCTTCCGGCAGCCGGATCGCCTCGCCGCCGCCGAGCTGCCGGTAGGCGGTCTGGAGATCCTCGAGCAGGATCCGCCACGAGACCGCGTCGACCACGAGGTGGTGCGCGACAAGGAGGAGGCGGCCCGGGCGCTCCGGGCCCAGATCGAACAGCACCGCGCGGAGGAGCGGCCCCTCGCTGAGGTGGAGCTGCGCCTGGTGCTCCCCGGCCGCCCTGGCCAGCGCCGCGGCCTGCGCCTCGGCGGGGAGGTCCGACAGGTCGACCCGCGCGACCGCCGCGCCAGCCGAGCCCGCGGTGCGCTGGCGAAAGCCGCCCGCCTCGCGCGTGAACCGCAGCCGCAGCGCGCCGTGGTGGTCGGCCGTGGCCCGGACCGCGGCCGTGAGCGCCTCGACGGAGATCCGCTGCCGCAGCTCGAGCAGCACGGTCTGGTTCCAGTGGTGCGGGTTCGGCCCGCCCAGCTCGAAGAACCAGCGCTGGATCGGCGTGAGCGGCGCGTCGCCGGCGAGCTCTGGCGCCGCGACCGGCGCCGAGGCCGGCGCCGCCACCGCAGCCAGATCGACGATCGTCTGGTGCTGGAAGATCTGCCGCGGCGTGAGCGAGAGGCCCGCGGCCCGCGCGCGGGAGACGACCTGGAGCGCCAGGATCGAGTCGCCGCCCAGCTCGAAGAAGTTCTCCTGGATCCCGACCGCCGGCCGTCCCAGCAGCTCGGCCCAGATCCCCGCGAGCGTCGCCTCGGCCTCGGTGCGCGGCGTCGCCGCCTCGCCGCTCGGCGCGGCCGGCGCCGGCAGCGCGCGCCGGTCGATCTTCCCGTAGGGCGTGTGCGGCAGCTCCTCGAGCACCACGAACGCCGACGGCACCATGTAGTCCGGCACCTGCTCCTTGAGCGCGCATCGCAGCTCCTCCGGCGCCACGTCGGCGCTGGCCGCGACGTACGCCACGAGCCGCCGCTCCTCCGGCCGATCCTGCCGCACGATCACGACCGCCTCGCGCACCCCGGGCTGCTCGCCGAGCCGCGCCTCGATCTCCCCGGGCTCGATCCGGAAGCCGCGCAGCTTCACCTGGTGATCCACGCGGCCGGCGAACTCGAGCTGCCCGTCCGCGCGCCACCGCGCCCGGTCCCCCGTCCGGTAGAGCCGCTCTCCTGGCCGGTCGGCGAAGGGATCCGGGACGAAGCGCTCCGCGGTCAGCTCCGGGCGCGCCCAGTACCCGCGCGCGAGCCCCTGGCCTCCGAGGTACAGCTCTCCGACGACGCCGGCCGGCACCGGTTTCCCGGCGGGATCGAGCACGTACGCGCGCGTGTTGGCGAGCGGCCGGCCGATGGGGACCGCCCACGCCTCGCGCGGGTCCACGGCGGCCGACAGGTTGCTGACCGTCGCGGTCACGGTGGTCTCGGTCGGGCCGTAGGCGTTCAGCAGGCGGACGCGCGCGGCGTCGGGTGACGCCCGCCAGGCGCTCACCCGCTCGGGCAAGGCCGCCTCGCCGGTGATGACGATCTGACGGAGGCACGGCGGCAGGGCCGCGCCCTCGCCGAGCTCCGCGACGATGCGGTGCCAGTACATGGTCGGCAGCACCGCCGCGGTCACGCCCCACGCGCCGCACGCCGCCAGGAACCCGGCGACCGACTCGAGCATCGCCTCGGTGCGCAGCACCAGCGTCGCGCCTCGCGCGAGGCACGGGAAGATCTCCTCCGCGCTCGCGTCGAAGCTCAGCGACGCGAACTGCAGCACCCGGTCGCGCGACGAGATCTCGTAGACCCCCGCCGCGACGTCGACGAAGCTCGCGATGGCCCGGTGCGGGACCACGACGCCCTTGGGCGTCCCCGTCGAGCCGGAGGTGTAGAGGGTGTAGGCCGCCTGCTCGGGCGCCGGCTCGCCGGCCGGCGGCGCGGAGGGCTCGCGGCGCGCGCACGTGAAGGAGGCGTCGAGCTGGATCACCGCCACGCCGGGCGGCTGCTCGCCCGCCGCGCCCTCCTCGGCGATCACCACGCGGATCCCGGCGCCGTCGATCATCGCGGCGACGCGCTCCCGGGGGAGGTTGGGATCGAGCGGGACGTAGGCGCCGCCCGCCTTCAGCACGCTCAGCACCGCGGCGATCATCTCGATCGAGCGCGGCAGGCAGAGGCCCACGCGGACCTCCGGCCCCACCCCTCGCCGCCGGAGCAGCTGCGCCAGCTGGTTCGCCCTCCGATCGAGCTCGCCGTACGTGATCTGCCGCTCCTCGTGGACGACGGCCGTCGCCCCGGGCGCGCGCGCGGCGTGCTCCTCGAACATCCGGTGGACGGCGCGCGGGGTCGCGCGGAGCGCCCCTGTCGTCCTCCACCCGAGCACCTGCCGCTGCTCCTCGGCGGCGAGCATCGGCAGCTCCGACAGGCGCGCCCCGGGGCTCGCCGCCGCGCCCGCGAGCAGGCGCAGGAGGTGGTCGGCCATCCGCGCGATCGTCGCCTCGTCGAACAGATCGGTGTCGTATTCGAGGGCGGCCGCCAGCCCGTCCTCGTCGGGCGCGACGTCGAGCGACAGATCGAACTGGGCGCCGCCCACGTCCAGATCGAGCAGGCGCACGCCGAGGCCCGGGATCTCCATCGGCTGCCGGAGCACCGGCTGGAGCGCGAACATCACCTGGCAGAGCGGCGCGTGGCTCAGGTCGCGGACCGGGCTCACGGCCTCCACCACCTGGTCGAACGGCACCTCCTGGTGCGTCTGCGCCGCGCGCACGGCCTGCGTGACCCGGCCGAGCAGCTGCGCGAACGACGGATCCCCGGAGAGATCGGCGCGGAGCACGACGGTGTTGGCGAAGCAGCCGACGAGCCCTTCCAGCTCGGCCCGGCTCCGGTTGGTCACCGGCGTGCCCACGCTGATGTCGAACGTCCCCGCGTGGCGGGCGAGCAGGGTCTGGAACGCCGCCGTCAGCACCGCGAACAGCGTCGTCTCCTCGCGCCGCGCCAGCGCGCCGAGCTCCGCGGCGAGCGCGCCGGGCACGCGAAAGAAGCGCCGCGCTCCCCGGTAGCGCTGGGTCGCCGGCCGGGGGCGATCCGTGGGCAGCTCCAGCACCCCAGGCTGTCCCGAGAGCTGCTTCGTCCAGTAGGCGAGCTGGGTCTCGAGCAATCCGCCCTCGACGCGCTGGCGCTGCCAGTGCGCGAAGTCCGCGTACTGGAGCGCCGGATCGGCGAGCGGGGCGGGCCGGCCCGCCACGAACGCCGTGTAGAGCGCGGCGAACTCGCCGAGGACCAGGCTCGTGGACCACCCGTCGAAGACGATGTGGTGGACCCCCCAGAGGAGGATGTGTTCTTCCGATCCGAGCCGCAGGAGCGTGAGCCGCAGGAGCGGGCCGCTCGTGAGGTCGAACGGCCGCCGCGCCTCGCGCTCGATCAGGCGCCGGAGCTCCGCGTCTCGCTGCGCCGGCGGCAGGACGCCGAGGTCGAGCCGCTCGAGCCGCGCCGCCCCGTCGGGCTGGACGACCTGGGAGGGCTGCCCGTCGACGACGGCGAACGTCGTGCGCAGGATCTCGTGCCGGCGCACGATCTCCGCCAGGCACCGCTCCACCACGGAGACATCGAGCGATCCGGTGAGCCGCACGGCCGTGGCCATGTTGTACGAAGCGCTCTCCGGCTCGAGCTGGGCCAGGAACCACAGCCGCTCCTGGGCGAAGCTCATCGGAAAAACGAAGACATCCTCAAGCATGGAAACTCCTCAGGAGGCCTTGGCCCGGTGCGGCTCGGCCATGGCGACAAGGACCTTGCGCGGGCCGCGGAAGGGCGCGCGCCCGTGGGCGACAAGCATGTTGTCTGCGAGGAGCACGTCCCCCGCTTGCCAGGCGAACTCCACGGCGAGCTGCCTGTACACCTCGCGGATCTCATCGAGCACGGCGCCCTCGATGGGCGATCCGTCGCCGTAGAGGGCGTTTCGGGGCAGGTCTTCCTCGGCGAAGATCGCGAGGAGCGCCTCCCGCGCGGCCGGGTCCAGGTTGGAGACGTGGAACAGGTGGGCCTGGTTGAACCACACCTGCTCGCCGGTGCGCGGGTGGGCGGCCACGGCCTGGCACACCTGGCGTGTGCGCAGCTCGCCGTCGGCCTTCCACACGCACTCGATGCCTGCCGCGCGGCAGAAGCGCTCGACCTCGGCCCGGTCGCTCGTGCCGAAGACCTTCTGCCACGGCAGGTCCAGGCCGTTTCCGTAGTTGCGCACGTACATCACCTTCTTCGCCGCAAGGCGCTCCCGGATCCGGACAGGGATGCGCCGGAAGACCTCGCGGCTGTCGGCGAGCGGGGTGCTGCCCCCCTCGGGCGCGGCCTCTGCGCAGTGAAACCAGATCTTGAGCGGCCAATCGAGCGTGTACGACTGCTCGTTGTGAAGAGGGATGTGCTGGTGAGCGGGGTACTCCGTCGACGTGTAGATGCGGTCCTGCACGTGGGAGCGCGGCGTCGACCCGAACGTGTAGTCCAGGAGATCCGGCGTCACGAGCCGGACGAAGGCGTGGAAGTCGGCGAGCGATCGGACCGGGAAGCCGCGGAACAGCACCGCTCCGTGCCGGGACAGCTCCTCTTCCGCGCACGCCCGGATGGCCGCGGCGAGCGCGGGGACGCCGGCGAAGTCCCCGCGGCCGAGCGGGCTCGCGACGAGCGGCAGCGCGCCGCCGGGGAAGCAGGACCGCGAGAGCCCCGCCGCCTCGCCCCGCGCGGCGCCCTCGCGCGACTCCCGCGTTGCCTCGGACGTCGCCTCGGGCGTGGCCTCTGACGTGGCCTCTGACGTGGGCAACGCGCTCGAGTCGTTCACGACCCCTGTCCCTCTTCCATCCGCTTGCGCAGGCTGAGCGGCCGCATGTCGGTCCAGACCTCCTTGATGTGATCGAGGCACTCCGCCTTGCTGCCGGCCTTGCCCGCGTCGCGCCAGCCGACCGGGTTTTCCCGGTACTCGGGCCAGATCGAGTACTGCTCCTCGTGGTTCACGACGACTTTGTAAATGGTGCTGTCTTCATGCTCTTCGCTGGCCATGGACTCCTCCGTTCGAGATGTGGTGTTCGATGTCATCGGCGCTCGGGAACGAGCGTGAGCGTGTGCGCGGCCGGGCCCGCCAGGAGCGGCAGCGGCCGCCCGTCGACCCAGGCGCGCTGCTGATCGCGGTAGTGGGGCGACGTCGGGTCGCCGGATTGCCCGGCCGGCATGTGCAGGATTCCTTCCGTCTCGTGCCCCGGCGAGACGACGAGCCGCTCGCTGGCGCCGAACCTGCGGCTCGCCAGGCGCACGCAGGAGCCGCACCCCGGGAGCGGCTCGTCGGGCATGTTGAGGCGCGCGGCGAGCTCCGGGCTCGCGCCGAGCGGGTGCGCGATCCGCACCCGGTTCACCGCGCCCCACTCGAGCTGGTCGAGGGGCCGTGCGCCGTGCTCCTGCCGGAGCGTCGTCATGGCCCTCTCCAGCGCCGCGAGGACGAAGGCGTCCCAGCCGCCCTCCGGCGCCGGCACGAGATCGGGCGACCGCTCGTCGAGCGCGCGCTGCAAGGGCGTGTCGATGTCGGGCAGATCGAGCTCCAGGGTCGGCTCCGCGGCGCGGCTCGGGGCGAGCCACGCGGCGAACACCTCGTCGGCCAGGGCGCGCCGGAACCGCGAAAGGAGCGGCAGCCCGACGCTGGACGCGTCCGCCCGGCCGTCCCACGCCGTCAGCGCGCGCCGCGCCTCGGCGAGCGCCGGCCGCCTCGACGCGGCCTCCTCGCCGAGCGCGCGCAGCGCGAGGTCGCGGTAGAAGCCGAAGTGCTCGGCCCGCGTATCGAGCTGCACCGCCAGCAGGTCCGCCTCGGCGACCGGGCGCGCCTCGCGCAGGCGTTCGGTGATGCGGTAGGCGCGGTAGCCGTGCGCGTAATCGCGGCCGAGCACCGGCGCGCCCTCGGCGAGCGGCATGCGGTGGTTGGCGTTGACGACGAACCCCGACGGCGGATCCACGACGCGCGGCAGCGCGGCGGGGGGCAGGTAACCGTCCCAGCCCGCGCGCCCGTCCGCCCAGGAGACGCTGACCGCGCCGTCGAGCCCGCGGCGCCGGGGCATGCGCCCGGTCACCGTCCACGCGACGCGGCCGCGCCGATCTGCGAGCAGCACGTTGCACCCGGGCCCGCCGGCGGCGTTCATCACGGCGGCCGCCTCGTCGACGCTCCGGGCCCGGTCCATCTCGAGGAGCCCGAGGTCGACCCCCTCCGGATCGAGCGCCGTCCAGCGGATCGCGACCGGCGCTCCGAGGAGCGGCTCGGGCGCGACAGGCCCCCAGATCGTCCTGCGGACCGCGACGGTTGTGTCGGGCCCGCCGCGGACCTTGATCGTCTCCTGCGCGACGTCGAACCGCGCCCAGCCGGAGGGCGTCCGGTACGCGTCGGGGCGCTCGGGGTGGACCTCGATCCGGACGAGGTCCATCACGTCGCCCATCAGGTTGGTCATGGCCCAGGCGACATGGCGGTTCGTCCCCACGATGATGACGGGCACGCCGGGCAGCACGACGCCCGCGAGCTCGCGGTCGCCATAACGGAGCTCCGCGCGATACCAGATGTTGGGAACGCCGAGCTCCAGGTGCATGTCGTTCGCGACGATGGCGCGGCCGTCTCGCGTCCTCTGGCCGGCCACCGCCCAGCCGTTCGAGCCGACCGGCGCCTCGCCCGCGTCCCCGCCGAGCACGCCCGCGCTCGGCGCCCGCGCCCTCCGGCTCTGCGCCACGAGCGCCCGCAGCTCCTCGACCGGCAGCCGCGGCGACGCCGGCGCCTGCGCGCCGAGCAGCGCCTTCGTGTAAGGGTCGGTGTCCTCGAGCAGGAAGGACGTCACGCCCTTCGGGAGGCTGCGTGCCAGGACCGTGTGCATCCGCTCCGCGTCCTCGGTCGCGCTGAGGGCTCGGAACATCTCCAGCACGACGAGGACGCTGTCCTCAGGGCGCCACGGCTCGGGCCGATAGCCCAGCTGGCGAAACTCGACAGGCAGCGTCTCCGCGCCGCGCAGATAGGCGTTGACGCCCTCGGCGTACGCGTCGAGCGCGGCGCGCTGGCTGCCGGGCAGGCGCGCCAGGATCGCCGCCGCGGCCTTCGGGACGCCGTACAGCCGCTGCCGGGTGTCGGCCTCCAGCAGATCGCGCCCGAGGACCTCCGCGAGCCGTCCTCCGCTGCTTCGCCGGAGCAGGTCCAGCTGGAACAGCCGATCGCGCGCCGTGACGAAGCCGAGGGCCCGGAGGGCGTCCTCCCGCGAGGCGGCGCGGATCGCGGGGATCCCCAGGCGATCGGACGCGATCGTCACCACGTCCTCGAGGCCGGACACGGTCACCGCGCTGCCGGCGCGCGGCGCCGGGGCGCGGGTGGCGCCCTGGGGGGCCTCCGCGCAGCCGGCGATCGCCAGCGGGATGAGCGCCGAGAGGAGGCGTGAGCGGACGTCGCGCCTCATACCTCGTGCTCCGTCGCCTTCGAGGCCTCGTGACCGCGGACGCCGGTCTCCAGCGCGGCCTGCTGCTCGAGCTGGAGGCGGAGAGCCTGCGCGGATCGGGCCCGGCCGCCCTCGTCGGTGCGGGCGCTCGCGGCGTGCTCTTCCCGCGCCGCTCGCGGCTCCACGCCGGTCACGGCGGGGGCCGCGGGCAGCTCGGTCAGGCGGCCGAAGTCGAGCCGCAGGCAGCGATCCGCGAGCGCGAAGTACTGGTCGTCGTGCGTGATCACGAGGACGGTCTTGCCCCTCGCCCGGAGCTCCGGCAGGAGCTCGGTGTAGAAGATCTTCCGGAACTGCGGGTCCTGGTCGGAAGCCCACTCGTCGAAGACGTAGAACGGCCGGTCCTCCAGGTAGGCGGTGAGCAGGGCGAGGCGCTTGCGCTGCCCCTGCGACAGCCCGCTCACGCGGAGGGCGCCCTCCTCGACGCGCACCCGGTGATCGAGCTGCAGCCGCTCGAGATAGCGGCGGGCGCGCTCGTCGACGCCGGGGCCGTTCAGGCCGAGCAGCTGCTCGAAGAGGTAGTATTCCGCGAAGACGACCGAGAAGAGCTGTCGATACGGCTCGCGACTCGCGTCGTCGACGGGCACGCCGTCGAGCCGGATCTCGCCGGACTCCGGCGTGTAGAGGCCGAGGAGCAGGAGGGACAGCGTCGTCTTGCCGCTGCCGTTGCCGCCCACGAGGTACACGATCTCGCCGGGCTGGAAGGTCAGATCGATGGGCCCGAGCTGGAAGCTCCCGTCTTCCTTCTCGCGGTAATAACGGTGCGTGACGCCGCGGAGCTCGATGCGCTTCCAGGCCGCGCGCGCGCCCGCCGCGCCTTCCGGGCGCGGCGGCGCCTGCGGTGCTTCGATCTCCGGCGTCAGCGCGAGGCCGAGCTCGCTCACCTTCGAGAGCGCGATGCTGGCCCGCCCGACGGCCGGCAGGAGCTCGACCGTCTGCGCGAACGGCGTCAGCAGGAAGAGCATCGCCAGCACCACGCCGGACATCGCCGGCGCCGTCAGCCCTGCCCAGGCCGGGAGAGCGAACAGCGTGAGCCCGAGGACGGCGTAGAAGAGCAGCGTGCCCCAGCCGATCGCGATGGAGAACTCGGTCGTGCCCGCCACGAAGTCCCGCTGGTACGTCGCGAGGCTGCCGCCGAGGGCGTCGTAGAGGAACGCCCGCCCGCGCCCGCCGTGCATCTTGAGCTCCTTGATCCCGCTCGTCAGCCCGCGGAAGTGCTGGAACAGGGCGTCGCTCGTCTCGCGGGCGCGGGTGAAGGAGCGGATCGCGCGCCGGTCGTGCGCCCGGAAGAGCACGGCGCCGATCGCCATGGCGCCGAGCACGATCGCCAGCGCCGGCCACGAGATCCGCCCGATATAGGCCAGGCAGCCGAGGACGGTGGCCACGTTGACGCACAGGAGGGGCAGGACGACGTACGCCTGCGTGATGACGGCCGGATCGTCGTTGAGCGCCGCCAGGAGCCGGTGGGGGCCGAGCTGCTCGACGCGGCGCAGCGGCGCTTCGAGGATGCGCCGGCTGAGCTGCATGCGAAGCTCCGCGATCATGGCCTGTCCCAGCCGGGTCAGGAGCACCTGGGAGACGGCCTTGCTCAGCACGCCGAGCACGGCGAGCCCCGCGAACGCCCACGCCAGCTGCGCGGCGGGGCGGCCGTCTGCCGAGAGCGCGTCCTGGACGAGCGCGATGATGCCGGCGCCGGAGAGCCCGCTGATCACGCCTGTGGCGATGGCGAGCAGGAGGGGCCGGAAGGCGCGGCGCACGAGGAAGCCGAGCACGCTCATCACCCGTTCTCCTTCGGTTCCTTCGAGGGGACCGGCTCGCCGTCCGGGCGCGCCGGCGCCTGCGTGCCCTCGGCGCCTGGGCGCCGCCGCGCGGTCCGGGGCAGCGCGATCAGCGCCGGCTCGGGGCTCGCGGGCGCTTGCCCTCGCGCCTTATGGACGCGCTCCGCGAGCGCGGCCACCGTCGGCCGCTCGAAGAACTCGCGGAGCGGCACCTCCACCTGGAACGTCTCCCGGATGCGGTTGAGGATCTGCAGGGCGAGGAGCGACTCGCCGCCGAGCGCGAAGAAGTCCTTCCCGGGGTCGATGGGATCGAGGCCGAACGCCCGCGCCCAGATCGCCGTCACCTGCGCCGTCACCGCCTCGGGCGAGGGGCGCTCGGCGGCGCTGGCGGTCGCTGCTCCGGCGCGCCCGGGCGGCTCGTGGCTGCGGTCGGCCGCGGCGGCGTTGCCCGCGCCGAGCCGCCGGGCCAGGGCGGCGCCCTCGTCGTCGCTGGGCAGGCCCTGGAGCGGGCGGACCGAGACGATGACCTGCGGCAGCGCCGCCTGGCTGAGGACGCGGTGGAAGACCTGCTGCCCTTCCTCCGGGCTCATCCCGTCGAGGATCACGTCGTCGAGCCCCAGGGCGAGGAGGCGCGCTTCGGCGCGGGCCGCCATGCCGACGTTTCGCCAGCGATCGAGGTTGACGGAGACCGTGTACGGCCCTGCGCGGCGCGCGCAGGATTGCGCGAACGCGTCGAGGAACGCGTTGGCGGCCGCGTAGCCTGCCCGCGCGAGGCCGCCGCTCAGCGCGGTGACCGAGGAGCAGAGCAGGACGAAGTCGGGCTGGAAGGAGCGCGCGACCTCGTCGAGCGCGAGCGCGCCGAGCGCCTTGGGGGCCAGCTCCGCGTCGAGCGCGTCCGCCGTCAGCCGCTCGATGAGCCCGCCGCCCGCGACCCCGGCTGCGTGGATCACGCCGTGCAGGGCGCCGAACCGATCGATCGCCTCGCGCGCGGCGGCGCGCATCTGCGCCGCGTCGGTGACGTCAGCGCGCAGCGCCACCACCTCGGCGCCGGCCTGCTCGAGCGCCTGCAGGCGCAGGCGCTGCTCGTCGGTGGGAGCCGAGCGGCCCGTGAGGATCAGCCGTGCGTGCGCGGTGCGGGCGAGGTAGTCGGCGAGCCATAGCCCGACGCCGCCCAGCCCGCCGGTGATGAGGTAGACGCCGCGCTCTCGCAGCAGGGGGGGCGTTCCCTGCGCCGCCTTCAGCGGGACCTGCTCGACGGTGGGTACCCAGCGGTGGTGCCCGCGGTACGAGACGACGGGGGCGTCGGCGTCGGATCGCGCCTCCGCGAGGATCCGCTCGACGACCCCATCGACCTCCGCGGCGTCCGGGCGGGCGGCCTCGAGGTCGATCATGCGGCAGCGGACGAGCGGGTACTCCAGCGGGATGCTCCGGCAGATCCCGAGCAGCGTGGCGTGCTCCGGGCGCAGGGTTTCTCGCCCGGTCAGGTCGTGCAGGCCGCTGGCGAGCGCGACAAGGTGGGCGCCTCCCGGCAGCTTGCCCAGCGTCCGCGCGAGCCAGAGCAGGCTCATCGAGCCCCGGCGCTGCGCCTCCTGGAGCGCGCCGGGGTCGAGCTGCGCCTTGTGCGCGCCGTCGAGGCTGAAGGCGTGGACGATCCGCGTGGGCTGCTCTGTGTTCGTACCGAGCTCCCGGGCCAGCGCGGCGTAATCCTCGGGCTGATCCGGGCGAAGCGTGAAGGCGTGCTCGGTCAGGCGTTCGAAGCGCTCGCCGCTCCTGACCCGGGTGACCCGCCGGCCGGCGCGTTCCAGCCGCTCCACGATCCGGAGGCCGATCTCCCCCTCGTCCGCGAAGACGACCCAGTGCGCCTCGTCGCCTCGGGGCGGAAGCGCTTCCAGCGGGGCGCGCTTCCACGAGGGCACATAGAAAAATCCACCCAGACCAGACGTCCCGACCGAGGTTGAGCCGACCGGGGTTGAGGTTGAGCCGACCGGGGTTGAGGTTGACCCGACCGAGGTTGAGGTTGACCCGACCGGGGTTGAGGTGGACCCGACCGAGGTTGAGGTGGACCCGACCGAGGTTGAGGTTGACCCGACCGAGGTTGAGGTTGAGCCGACCGGGGTTGAGGTTGACCCGACCGAGGTTGAGGTTGCCCCGACCGGGGTTGAGGTTGACCCGACCCCTCGCCCCGTCGTCTGGGGGCGCTCCAGCCAGTACCGCTTTCGCTCGAACGGGGTTGCCGGCAGCGCGACGCGCCGTCGGCGCCGTCCCGCCTGCAGGCCGGCCCAGTCCACCCGAGCGCCGGCCACCCAGAGCTGCCCGACCGTGTCGAGCAGCGCCGCGCCCGCCGCTCCCGGCTCGCGGACCGCGGGCAGCGACGCCAGCGCGAGCGACCCCGCCGCGAGCTGCCGGCACAGCGCGGTGAGCGTCTGCCCCGGCCCGACCTCCAGAAAGATCCGCTCCGACTGCTCCCGCAAGGCCGCCACGCCCTCCGCGAAGCGGACCGTGCTCCGCAGGTGCCGCACCCAGTAACCCGGGTCCTGCGCCTCGCTCGCGGTGATCCAGGTCCCGGTCACGTTCGAGACCCACGGGATCCGCGGCGCGCGCAGCGTCACCCTGCCCACCGCCTCGCCGAACCCCGCGAGGGCGCCCTCCATCAGGTGCGAGTGGAACGCGCGCGACGTGCGCAGCCGGCGGACCTCGATCCCGCGCCCCCCCGCCTCGCGCTCGACCCGCTGGATCGCCGCCGCCCGGCCCGACAGCACGCACTGCCGCGGCCCGTTCACGGCCGCCAGCGCGACCTCGTCGCCGACCCAGCCCGCCACCTCGGCCTCGGACGCCGACACAGCGAGCATCGCCCCGTCCGGCGTTGCCTCCATCAGCCGCCCCCGCGCCGCGACAAGCGAGAGGGCGTCGTCGAGCGACAGGCACCCGGCCACGCACGCCGCCACGTACTCGCCCACGCTGTGCCCCAGCATCGCGTCGGGGGTCAGGCCCCAGGCCATCCACAGCCGGGCGAGCGCGTACTCGACGACGAAGAGGGCCGGCTGCGTCATCGACGTGCGGTCGAGGCGCCGCGCGGCTTCCTCGAGCTCCGCCGGCGCGGGGAACAGCAGCCCCCGGATGTCGGTGCCCAGGTGGCGCTCGAGCTGCGACGCGCACGCGTCGACCTCGGCCCGGAACACCGGCTCGGTCTCGTACAGATCGCGCCCCATGTCGGGGCGGTGGGTGCCCTGCCCGGGGAACAGGAACGCGACCGGCCGCGGCCCGGCCACGGGCTCGCCCGTGCGCAGCGCGTCGCTGCGATCGCGGAGCGCCCGCGCCGCCTCCTCCCGCGAGCGGCACACCACCGCGCGGCGGTGGGCGAAGCCCCTGCGGCCGAGCTGCTGCGTGTGCGCGACGTCGCCGAGCTCGAGCTCCGCGTGGGTCTCCAGGTGCTCCGCGAGCGCCTCCGTCAGGCGCTCGAGCGACGCGCTCGACCGCGCCGACAGCACGAGCAGCTCGCACGCCCGCGGCGGGTCCGCCTCCGGCGGGGCCGGCGCCTGCTCCAGGACGACATGGGCGTTGGTCCCGCCGAGCCCGAAGGCGCTCACCCCGGCGCGGCGCGGCGCGCCCGTGGGCGTCCACGCCGCGAGCTCGGCGGCCACGTAGAACGGGCTGTTCTCGAGATCGAGCGCGGGGTTGGGGGCGCGGAAGTGCAGGCTGGGCGGGATGCGCCCGTGCGCCACGGTGAGCGCCGCCTTGATCAGCCCGGTCACGCCCGCGGCCGCGTCCAGGTGCCCGACGTTTGTCTTCGCCGATCCGATCGCGCAGAACCCTCTCCGGTCGGTCGTGGCCCGGAAGGCCTGCGTCAGCGCGGCGATCTCGATCGGATCGCCGAGCGGCGTCCCGGTGCCGTGCGCCTCCACGTAGGCGATGGAGTCCGCCTCGACGCCCGCGGCCGTGTGGGCGGCGCGGATCACGCCGGCCTGCCCCTCGACGCGCGGCGCGGTGTAGCCGACCTTGGCCCGGCCGTCGTTGTTGACGGCGGACCCCTTGATCACCGCGATGATCGCGTCCCGATCGGCGATTGCGTCGTCGAGCCGCTTGAGCAGCACCACGCCCACGCCGCTGCCGCCGACGGTGCCGCGGGCTCCCGCGTCGAAGGCGCGGCAGTGGCCGTCGGGCGACGCGATCGCGCCTTCCTGGTAGAGGTACCCGACCTTCTGCGGGACGCCGATCGAGACGCCGCCGGCCAGCGCGAGATCGCACTCGCCGGTGAGCAGCCCCTGGCAGGCCAGGTGCACGGCGACGAGCGACGTGGAGCAGGCCGTCTGCACCGCGATGCTCGGCCCCTCCAGGTTCAGCTTGTACGACACGCGGGTCGTCAGGAAGTCCTTGTCGAGCGCGA
Source organism: Sorangium sp. So ce1014 (assembly GCF_051521505.1). Classification (NCBI taxonomy): domain Bacteria; kingdom Pseudomonadati; phylum Myxococcota; order Polyangiales; family Polyangiaceae; genus Sorangium; species Sorangium sp. So ce1014. Next base: position 11,081,924 of record NZ_CP150356.1, on the reverse strand, counting down.
GGAGCGCCGCGACGTCGGCCGCCGACTGCAGCCGCGGCCCGTCGGGGAAGAGGTGGGCCAGGTACCCGCTCAGGCTCGATCCCGCGTAGACGCCGACCGGCCCCCGCGCGCGCTCCGGGTCGATCCCGGCGTTCTCGAACGCCTCCCACGCGCACTCCAGAAACAGCCGGTGCTGCGGGTCCAGCGCGGCGGCCTCGCGCGGCGTGAACCCGAAGAGCTCGGCGTCGAACAGGTCGATGTCGCCGAGCACCGCGCGCGCCCGCACGTAGTCGGGCCGCGCGATCAGCGCCGGATCCACGCCCGCGGCGAGGAGCTCCTCGTCGGTGAGGATCGCGACGGACTCGACGCCTGCGCAGAGGTTTTGCCAGAACGCCGCCACGTCCCGCGCGCCCGGAAATCTCCCGGCCATGCCGATGATCGCGAGCTCCAGCCCCGTCCGGGATTCGCCGCTGCTCGGTGTCATTTCTTTGTCTCCTGCTCGCCGCGCCCGCCGCGCCGTCGCGCGAAGATCTCCCCGCGCCGCTGCTGCGCGGCGCTCGCCCGCTCGGCGCTCCGCTCTCCCTCCTCGGGCGCCGGCTCGCTGGCTTCCTGGCTCAGGGCCGCTGCGAGCGACGCGATGGTGGGGTGTTGGAACAGGACAAGCATCGGCAGCGCGCGGTCGAGCTCCTCGCGCAGGCGGCTGTGGACCTTGGCCAGCAAGAGCGAGTGTCCGCCCAGATCGAAGAAGTTGTCGTCGACGCCGACCTGCGGGACCGAGAGGACGTCTCTCCAGATCGCCGCGATGGCGCGCTCCAGGTCGGTTCGTGGCGGCGTCGTGACCCGGGCCGGCGCGTCGACCTGCTCGGGCGCGGGCAGGGCGCGGCGGTCGACCTTGCCGTTCGGCGACAGCGGCAGCCGGTCCAGCACGAGGATGGGCGCCGGCACCATGTAGGCCGGGAGCGCTTCGGCGAGCCAGTCCCGCAGCGACGCCGGCTCTGGCGCGGCGCCGCCCTGGCCGGCGACGTACGCGACGAGGCGCTTGCCGCCGTGCGCCACGTCGCGCGCGAGGACGACGGCCTCGCCGACGCCGGGGTGCTGGAGCAGGCGCGCCTCGATCTCGCCGAGCTCGACGCGCAGCCCGCGGATCTTGACCTGGTGATCGAGGCGTCCGAGGAACTCGACGGCCCCATCGGGCCTGTGCCGAGCGAGATCCCCGGTGCGGTACAGCCGCCCTCCCGCCGCGGCGCCGAACGGATCGGGCACGAAGCGCTCGGCGGTGAGGGCGGGCCGCTGGTGATAGCCGCGCGCGAGGCCGACGCCGCCGATGTACAGCTCTCCGGCGACGCCCACCGGCACGGGCTGGCCGTGGCGGTCGAGCAGGTAGATCTGGGTGTTGGCGATGGGTGTCCCGATGGGCACCGAGGCCGACGTGTCGTGTGGCTGGCAGGCCCAGGCGGTGACATCGATGGACGCCTCGGTGGGCCCGTACAGGTTGTGCAGCTCGGCGTCGGGCAGCCGCTCGAAGCAGCGCCGCGCGAGCTCGGCCGGCAGCGCCTCACCGCTGCAGACGACCCGGCGCAGCGACCGGCACGAGGCGGCGCCGGGCGTCTCCAGGAAGGCCTGGAGCATGGGCGGGACGAAGTGCAGGGTGGTGACGGCGTGGCGCGTGATGAGGTCGATGAGCCGCTCGCCGTCGCGGTGATCGCCGGGCCTCGCGACGACGAGGCCCGCGCCGGTCATCAAAGGCCAGAAGAACTCCCAGACCGAGACATCGAAGCTGAAGGGCGTCTTTTGCAACACCCGGTCTTCGGCGGTGAGCCCGAAGCGCTCCTGCATCCATTGCAGCCGGTTGAGCAGGCCGCCGTGGCTGTTGCCGGCGCCCTTGGGCCGCCCGGTCGAGCCCGAGGTGTAGATGGTGTAAGCGAGGTTGTCGGGCGAGAGCGCCACGGCGGGTTTTGTCGCGGGCTCTCGGTCGATCTGGGTGCGATCGGCGTCGAGGCAGAGCACCTCTGCGCGGTGGGCAGGAAGGCGCGACGCGACGGGCCACTGGCTGAGCAGGACGGTGGCGGCCGCGTCGTCGAGCATGAAGGCGATGCGGTCGGCCGGGTAATCCGGGTCGATGGGCACGTAGGCGCCGCCGGCCTTGAGGATGCCGAGCAGCCCGACGACCAGCTCGGCCGAGCGCTCCGCGGCGATGGCCACGAGCACGTCGGGCCCGACGCCGCGGCGCCGCAGGGCGTGCGCCACCCGGTTGGCGCGCGCGTCGAGCTCTCGATAGCTCAGCCGCTGCTCGCCGGAGAGGACAGCCACCGCGTCCGGCGTCCGCTCGGCCTGCGCCTCGAACAGCTCGTGCACGAGCCGCTCGCCCGGATACGCCCGCTCGGTCGCGTTCCAGCCGCGCACGACCTGCCTTTGCTCGTCCGCATCCATCATCGGCAGATCGGACAGCTGGGCCTCCGGCGCGGCGACGAAGCCCTCGAGGATCGCGACCAGGTGCCGCGCCATGCGCGCCACCGTGGTCCTGTCGAAGAGGTCGGTGTTGTATTCCCAGGCGCCGCGCGCTCCCTGGCCGTCCGGGGTCAGGTTGAGCGCCAGATCGAACTGGGCTGTCCCCGTGTCCACCCGCTGCGCGCCGATCGACAGGCCGGGGATCTCCGCCCCCTGCTCGGGCGCCGGATCCATGGCGAGCATCACGTTGAACAGCGGTGTGTGGCTGAGGCTCCGCTCCAGGGACAGCGCCTCCAGCACCCGCTCGAACGGCGCCTCCTGGTGCGCTTGCCCCTCGGTGACCGCCGCCCGGACGCGGGCGATGAGCTCCGCCACGCGCGGATCCCCGGTCAGGTCGACGCGCAGCGCCAGCGTGTTAAGGAAGCACCCGACGACGCCCTCCAGCGCCGCCCGCGGCCGCGCGGCGACCGGCGTGCCGATGCAGACATCGCTCTGGCCCGTGTACCGGTGCAGCAGCGCGAACAGCCCTGCTGCCACCGTCGTGAACAGGGTCGCGCCCGCCCCCCGCCCGAGGGCGGTCAGCCGCGCCACGAGCTCCGGCGGCAGCGCGATCTCCTCGCGCGCGCCCGCGTAGGTCTGGACCGACGGCCGCGGTCGATCCGTGGGCAGCTCGAGGGGCGGCACAGGCCCCTTCAGCCGTTCGCGCCAGTACGAGAGCTCCCGTTCGCGCGTCGCCCCCGGCTCCGCCCGGCGCTGCCACAGCGCGTGATCCGCTGGCTGGACCGGGAGCGGCGCGAGCTCCGGAGCGCGCCCGGCCGAGAAGGCGCCGTACAGCGCCGACAGCTCCCGCAGGAGCACGTTCATCGACCAGCCGTCCGCGATCAGGTGATGGCAGGTGAGCGCCAGCGCGTGCTCCTGCTCGCCGTTGCGGACGAGCGTCCAGCGCACGGGCGGCGCCTCCGCGAGGTCGAACGCGCGCCGCGCCTCCTCGCGAAGGAGCGCTTGCAGCGCCGGCTCCCGGTCCTCCTCGGCGAGCGCGCTCAGGTCCTGGATCGGCAGCGCCACCTTCGCGGGCTGCGCGATCCTCTGGACGGGCTGCCCTGCGACCGACGGAAAGCTCGTGCGCAGCGCCTCGTGGCGGGTCGCGAGCGCGGTCACCGCCTGCTCCAGGGCGCTCGTATCGAGGGCTCCGGAGAGCCGCAGGGCAGCCGCGATGTGGTAGACGGGCGCCCCGGCGACAAGGTGCTCGAGGAACCACAGGCGCTCTTGCACGAGGGACAGCGGCAGTCGCTCCGGCCGGTCACCCGGCGTGAGCGGCGCGGCGCCGGCGGTCGATCCGCCCGCGGGCGCGCTGTCCTGCCTGGCCTCGATCCAGGCCGCCAGCGCGGCGACCGTCGTCGACTCGAAGAGCTGCGCCGGCCCCACGTCGATGCCGAGGGCCTCGCTCACCCGGCCGCTCACCTGCATGGCCCGCAGCGAATCGCCGCCCAGGCTCAGGAACTCCTCGCTCCGGCCGACCCGCGCGCGTCCCAGCACCTCGGCCCAGATGTCCGCCAGCGTGGTCTCCAGCGCGGTCAGCGGCGGCTCGGCGATCTCGGCCTCGGCGCTCGCCGGCGCGTCGAGCGTCGATCGCCAGACGGCGTCCAGGGAGCCGTCCAGGAACCGGCCGCGGCACGCCCTCCGTTGCACCTTGCCGCTCGTCGTCCGCGGCAGGTTCCCTGGCTTGATGAGCACGACCGCGTGGACCGCGACCTCGTGCCGATCGGCCACCGCGTTCTGGATCGCCGCGCCGAGCTCCGCCGGATCCGTCGACGCCGAGGCGCGCCGTCCGAGCTCCTGGACGATGACGACGCGCTCCTCGCCGTCCACGTCCACGGAGAACGCCGCGCAGCCGCCGGCGCGCAGGCTCGGATGGCTCCCTTCGGCGGTGAGCTCGATGTCCTGCGGGTAGAGGTTGCGCCCGCGGACGATGATCAGGTCCTTGAGCCGGCCGGTCACGTAGAGCTCGCCGCGCGAGAGGAACCCGAGATCGCCGGTCCGCAGGAACGGCCCTTCTCCCGTGGACAGCCGCGCTCCGAACGTCGCTGTCGTGTCCTCCGGCCGCTCCCAGTAGCCCTGGGCCACGCTCGCACCGGCCACCCAGATCTCGCCGACCCGCTCGCCCTCGCAGGTCCGGTGCGCCTCGGGATCGACGATCAGCACCTCGTCGCCGGCCGGCGATCCCCCGCAGCCCACCAGGGTGAGACCGGCTTGCGGATCGCGCGGATCGAACACGGCGCGCCCCTGCTCCAGCGCGGCGCGGTCGACCGCGCGCACGACCGGCGGCGCGTCCGCCGCTCCGCCGCTGACGAGCAGCGTCGCCTCGGCCAGCCCGTAGCAGGGGTAGAACGCCGCGCGCCGGAACCCCGCCGGCGCGAACGCCTCGGCGAAGCGGTCGAGCGTCGCTGCCCGGATCGGCTCGGCCCCGTTGAAGGCCACCTTCCATGAGCTGAGGTCGAGCCCTCCCCGCTGATCCGGGGGGATCTTGCGGAGGCACAGCTCGTACGCGAAGTTCGGCCCGCCGCTCGTCGTGGCCCGGTAGCGCGAGATCGCGTCCAGCCAGCGCCGCGGCCGCATCAGGAACTGCTCGGGCGAGAGCTGGATGCACGGCACGCCCACGTAGAGCGGCTGCAGGATGTTGCCGATGAGCCCCATGTCGTGGTGCGGCGGCAGCCACCCCACGATCACGCTCTCCTCGGTGTGCGCGAACGCGCGCTGGATCAGGAGCTCGTTGCGCAGCAGGTTGCCGTGCGTGAGCACCACGCCCTTGGGCGTCCCGGTCGAGCCGGAGGTGTACTGGAGGAACGCCACGGTCTCGGCCGTCACGCGCGGCGCTCGCCAGGCGTCTTCCTGGCCGTCGCGGACCGTGTCGACGGCCATGCAGCGCAGGTGGCTCAGCTCGGCGAGGCTCGGATCGTCGCGGAGCATCGCCACGGCGCCGAGGAACGCCTCGGTGGTGAGCACGACGCTCGGGCGGCAGTCGCGCACGATGGCCAGCACGCGGAGCAGCCCGCTTTTCCGCTGGGGCAGCGGGACCGGCACCGCGATGAGCCCCGCGTAGAGGCAGCCGAAGAAGGCGGCGATGAAGTCGAGCCCTGGCGGCACCAGGAGCAGCGCGCGCTCCCCCGCCTGCGCTCCGGTCTGGAGCTCCGCGGCGAGCGCGCGCGCCCGCCGATCCAGCTCGCCGTACGTCATCGCGCGAGCGTCCGTCTCCCCGTCGAGCAGGAAGGTATAGGCGTGCCCGGAAGGGCGCTGCTCCGCGCGGCGCCGGAGCAGCGCGACAAGCGTCGCGGGCTCGGCCGCGCCGCGATCGCGGATCGCACGCCCAGGGGATCGGTTCGACTCCATCGCCACCTCAGCTCCAGACCGAAAAAGAAAGCCCGACAGCGGGGCAGGCTCGCTCACCAGACCTGGCGGTCCGCGCCGATAACGCGTTGTGTCATCAGCGCGGACCGCCAGGCCTGGCGCCGCGGCCGCCTCACTCGCCTGCCGTCTTGTTATTGAAAATGAAAACGATTATTAATTTCTCGGCGGCGGTTGTATGGAACACCGATCCAGGGTCCGTCAAGAAAAAACGCCCGAAACGGCGGTTCTGCGGTAAAAGATGAAATTGATTTGGGTTTTCAATTCGGGTACCGGAGTCCTCACGGCCATGGACGCCTGCCCGGTCCCCCGACCCATGACGCACCGCGGCGCGCTCGAGGCCGAAGGTTGATGCGGTGACGCGACGTTCTCTTGTTCTTCGAGGCTTCCTTGCAGGCCTGATGGCCCTCCTGCTGCCGGGCGTGCCTGCGCCGGCGCACGCTCAGGAGGGCGGCGTGCCGGACGGCCCTGGACGCGCGGAGGGCGGCCGTGAGGCGAGCGCGCGCGCGCCTGCTGCCGGCTCGACGGTGGACGAGCGTTCGCCGGCCGCCGCCGGGGTCCCCGCGATCGAGCCGCCGCGGCTCCTCGAGCTCGCCCAGGCGGAGTATCCGCCGGAGGCGCGCGCGGCACGACAGGAGGGCACGGTCGTGCTGAAGCTCCTGATCGATGCGGCGGGGCGCGTGACCGAGGCCGAGGTCACGGGTCCAATCGGCCACGGCTTTGACGAGGCGGCCCGGGCGGCGGCGCTCCGATCCCGCTTCACGCCGGCGCGCCGGGGCGGCACGCCGGTCGCCTCACGGATCCTCTACGGCTACGAGTTCCAGCTCCCCGAGGAGCCCCCGGCCGCGCCTTCCTCGTCGGCGGGGGGTGGAGCCGGGGCCTCGGCCGGATCGACCGGAGCCGGGGTCCCCGCGGGAGCCAGCGTCCCGGCCGCGCCCACGGCGGAGATCACGCCCCGGCCGGTCGGGGCGCCAGCCCAGGCGACCGGCGCAGCGCCCGCCGAGGTGACCGTGCGCGGCGCCGCGATGGCCGAGCGCCTCCGGCAGTCCGCGCAGGCGATCAAGGTCATCGAGATCGAGGAGGCGAAGCGGAGGACCGCCGACATGGGCGAGGTGCTCGCCCGCACCGAGGGCGTCGGCGTGCGGCGGAGCGCGGGGCTCGGCTCGTGGACGCGCTTCTCGCTGAACGGCCTCACGGACGAACAGATACGCTTCTTTCTCGACGGCGTGCCGCTCGACCTCGCGGGGTACCCGTTCGGCATCTCGAACGTGCCTGTGAACCTTGTCGAGCGCGTCGAGATCTACCGCGGCGTGGTCCCGGTGCGCCTCGGCGCCGACGCTTTGGGCGGGGCCGTCAACCTGGTCACGGATCGGGACGTCCGCGGCACCCATGGCGCGGCGTCCTACGAGATCGGCTCCTACGACACCCACCGGCTCACGCTCTCGGCGCGGCACCTGCACGAGCCGAGCGGCTTCTTCACCCGCGTGAGCGGCTTCTTCGACGCCGCGAAGAACGACTACCCCGTGGACGTCATGGTGCCGAACGAGAACACCGGCCGCGAGCAGCCTGCCCGCGCCTACCGCTTCCACGACGCCTACCGGGCGGCGGGCGGGAGCGCCGAGCTCGGCTTCGTGAACCGGCCCTGGGCGCGGCGGCTGCTCCTGCGCGCCTTCGTCACCGACTATGACAAGGAGCATCAGCACAAGTTCGGCGTCATGAAGGTGCCCTATGGCGAGGTCACGAACGGCGAGACCGTGCCGGGCGCGACGCTCCAGTACGAGCAAGGGCTCGGCCGCGGCGTCGCCCTCGAAGCGCTCCTCGGGTACACGTACGGGCGCGCCACCTTCCTCGATGTCAGCGAGTGCATCTACGACTGGTTCGGCCGCTGCATCCGCCGGCGCACCGTGCCAGGCGAGGACCGGAGGCCCCCTCGGGATCAGGTGTTCTGGGAGCACAGCGGCCTCGGCCGCCTGAACCTCCGTTACCGGCCCCACCCGGAGCACGCGCTGCAGATCTCCGTGTCTCCCACGTTCATCACGCGCACGGGAGAGGAGCGCAGTCGGGCGAGCCCCCAGGCCCGCGACCCGCTCGGCGCCGAGCGCAGCATGCTCACCTGGGTGCACGGCGTCGAGCACCAGCTCAACCTGCTCGACGATCGCCTGGAGAACAGCTTCTTCGTGAAAGACTACGTGCAGCTGCTCCGCGCGAAGGAGCCCCTCCTGGGGCTCGGCGGGGGCTTCAGCCGGCGGGAGCGCGACACCCATCGCCTCGGTGTCGGCGACGGCCTCCGCTATCGCGTCTCCGAGTGGCTCTACGCCAAGGCGTCTTACGAGTGGGCGACGCGGCTCCCGCGGCCCGTCGAGGTGTTCGGCGACGGGGCGATGATCCTCGCCAACCTCGCGCTCGAGCCCGAGACGAGCCACAACGCGAACCTCGGCTTCACGATCGACGCGCGCGACACCGCGTCGGGCGCGTGGCGGCTCGACGCGAACGGGTTTCTCCGCGCGATCGAGCGGCTCATCGTGCTGAACAACCGCCCTAACGAGCTCACCTACATCCATGTCACGGGGGCCCGGTCGCTGGGCATCGAGGCCGCCGCCGGCTGGACGTCGCCGGGAGAGCACGTCGCCCTCGACGGCAACATCACCTATGACGATTTTCGCAAGACGTCCGACGAGGGGAACTTCGCTGGATCCGAGGGCGAACGGATGCCGAACCGGCCGTGGCTCTTCGCCAACGGCTCGGCGCGCGTGCAGCTCCAGCAGGTCTTCGCGGCGCGCGACGCGGTCTCGCTCACCTGGGACACGCGCTACGTGCACGAGTACTACGTCGGCTGGGCGAACTCGGGGCTGATCGAGAGCAAGGCCAAGGTGAACTCACAGCTCCTGCACTCGCTCGCGCTCACCTACGTCGCGCGCCTCGCGCCGCGCACCCTGAGCTTCACCGTCGAAGCCCACAACCTCACCGACGAGCCCGCCTTCGACTTCTACGGCATCCAGCGGCCCGGACGGGCTTTCTTTTCCAAGGCCATGCTGGAGATGTGATGGAGAGTCAGGAGAAGTCATGAGAACCATCTGGAACAACTCGCCGGCATCGAGGCGCGCGGGCACCGCGCTCCTCGCGATCGGGCTCCTCGCCGTGGCGCTGGGCAACAGCGGCTGCGGGGACGACGAGCCGAACCCGAGCGGCAGCGGCAGCGGCGGCGGCGGCGTGGGCGGGCCAGCGTTCGTGGTCGCCACGCGCGTCTGGGACGACACCGCGACCAACTCTTACTTTTACGTGCTGCCGTCGCTCGAACAAGGCACGGCGGTCGACCCGTCCCAGGCGCTCGAGGTCACCGGCTCGGCCAGGCTGTTCGCGTTCGAGGACCAGGGCTGGTTCGGCATCGGTGATTCCGAGTCGCCGACGATCTCGCAGTACACGCTCGATGGTGGCAGCGCGCTCGTCAAGGGAGACGCGATCGGCCTCCAGCCCTTCGGCGTGGAGGCCCTCTGGCCCACGAATTACGTCATCTCGCCGACGAAGGCATACCATCCGGATCGCGCGGGCGAGCAGATTGTCGTGTGGAACCCCACGACGATGGAAGTGCAAGCGACGATCCCGTTGCCGGACACCGCGCGCGAGGGCTACCTGGCGCTGTACGGATATGGCTCGGTCCTGCGCGGCAAGACGCTGCTCTTCTCGGTGGGGTGGTTCGACTGGAAGACGACCGACACCGTCCTTCCGGAGACCGGGCTCGTCGCGATCGACACCGAGACGGACACCGTCGTGCGGTTCGACGTCGACGACCGGTGCGGCGGGATCACGCAGTCCGTCGAGACGGCCTCTGGCGACGCCTACTTCGTGAGCTCGGCGCTCGCGGGGGCGGCCTATCACGTCGAGCGCCTGGAGACCGAGCCCTGCGCGCTGCGCATCCCGAAGGACGCGGACGCCTTCGACCCGGACTTCCTCCTGCGCCTGGGCGAGCTGGCAGACGGCGCGATCGTGGGCGATCCCATCCCCGCGGGCGGGGACAGCCTCTTCCTCCGGGTGTTCGACGAGGGCCTCGCCACGATCAGCGAGGAGACCAAGACCTCTGAGATCACGGGCCAGCCGGCGTGGCACTGGTGGCGGTGGGACACCGCGACGAACGAGGCCGCTGCGATCGCGGAGCTGGCCCCCTCGCCCGCGAACGTCTCCTTTTTCGAGGTCGACGGCCGGGTCTTCACCATCGAGGAGAAGAGCGGCTCCACGGAGAGCACGCTGATCGAGCTCACCGCCGAGGGCGGCCCAAAGGTCGGCCTGACGGCGCCGGGGTACCTGCACGGCTTGGCGAAGGTGCGATAAGTTCGCGCGGCGCGCGGCGCGCGGCGCTCCGCGCGAGGGGACAGTGTGACTCGCGATGGCAAAGAAGCTCTCCAGCCATGCTTTCACGACCTTCTGGGACGTGCACGCATGGGCCGGTGTGATCGGTGGGCTCTTGCTCTACGTCATGTTCCTGTCGGGGGGGATCACGCTCTTCCGGCGGCAGCTGGAAGTGTGGGAGGAGCCCCTGACCCAGCGGCGCTCGTCCATCGAGCAGGTGGGGCTCCAGGCCACGCTCGATCAAGGGCTCGCCGCCGCTCCCGCCACGCCCGAGCAGCTCTGGCTCGATCTGCCCAAGGAGGGGCTGGGCGCCGCGCGGATCCTCTACAGCTCGCAGGGCGAGCGCGTCTCGTCGTGGATCCACGAGGGGCTGGTGCCCGAGCGCGAGCGGCTGTCCGACTTCCTCTACGACCTGCACTACCTCTGGCACCGAGCGACCGGCGCGTGGCTGTTCTATGTGGCCGGTCTCCTGTGCGTCGCGCTCCTGCTCGCGCTGGCGACCGGCGTGCTCATCCACCTGAAGGACATCGTCCGGCAGTTTCATCGGTTCCGGCCGAACAAGACGCGCCGTGTCCTGTGGTCGGACATGCACAAGGTGCTCGGCGTGATAGGCCTGCCGTTTCAGGTCCTGTACGCGTACACCGGCGCGTTCTTCGTTTTCCTCGGCTTGCTGGTGCAGGTGTTCACGGGTCCCGTGTTCGGCGGGGACGCCGCGCGGGCGGACCGGGTGGCCTGGGGGGCGTCGTTCGCAGACGAGCCGGCGCCAGGGGCGCCCGCGCGCGGCCTCACCCTGGACGAGCTCACGGCGCGCGCGCGCGCGGCGGAGCCCCGGTTCGTGCCTGAGAGATACCGTATCCGGCATCACGGCCTCGACAGCGGGACGGTCGAACTCCGCGGGCCGGTCGAGGGAGTTCCGTTCGGGCGCGGCATCGTGCGCCTGCGGGCGACCGACGGCGCGGTCCTCTCCCTCGACATGCCGGGCTCGGAGGGCGCTCGCAGCGGCGTGATTCGCTGGATCTACGGCCTTCACTACGCCGATTTCGGCGGCGTCGCCCTGCGCATCCTGTTCCTCGTGCTCTCCGTGGCGACGTGCGCCACGATCCTCACCGGCAACTGGATCTGGCTCGCGCGACGGGAGGCGCGACGCGAGAGCCTGGGCAACCGCCTCCTCGCGCGGCTCACCGTGGGCTTCGGCGCGGGGACCCTCGTCGCGATCGCGGCGCTCTTCCTGGCGAGCCGGGCGCTCCCGCTCGACTGGGCGGGCCGCATGGCGGCCGAGGAGCTCACGTTTCTCGCGGCGCTCGGGCTCTGCATCACGTGGGCGCTCGCCGCGCGCGACGGCGGGCGCCTCTGGTGGCGGCAGATCGGGCTCGCGGGGCTCCTGCTGCTGCCTGTCCCCGCGCTCGCGGCGCGCTGGTCGGGCGCGGGGCTCTTCGGCGCGGGGCCGAGGCTCGGGGCGGTCGTCGCGGTCGACGTCGCGCTCCTCCTGGTGGCTGCGGCGCTCTGCGCCTCGGCCTGGGCGCTTCGCCGGGCGGCCTCGAGGCACGAGGCGCCTCGGCAGGCGACGCAGGACGAGCCGCCGGCGTCGCTGGCCCATGGCGGGGCGGGGCTCATGGCCAGGGGGCAGACGGCGTCCCATGGTTGAGATCGCATCGCTGCTGGCGGCGTATCTCGCCTTCGCCTTGCTCCACGCGGCGCGGCCGGAGCGTGTTCCGTTCGGCATCGCGTCGCGGCTGCGCGGGGGGCGCGCATGGCGCATCGCGGCCCGGGTCCTGGCCGCCGTCTCCTTCTCGCTGTCGGTGGCGCTGTGGCGCCGGACCGAGGCCGGCCCCGCGGCGTACCTCGTTCCCTTTGCCGCGCTCCTCTGCGCCGCGAGCCTGTTCGTCCTGCTCGCGCCCCTGTGGCCGCGCGCCGCGTGGGGCCTTGCGCTCCTGTGCCCTCCCGCGGTCGCCGCGCTGTCGTTCGCAGGAGCGTGTCATGGCTAGCGACCGGCTCGCCCGGCCCGATGCCCCCTTGCGCCCGCTGGCGGCGCTGGTCGGCACGCTCCCGGTCGCCGTCCTGGCGAGCGCGTGCGTCGCGCGGTTTGCGCCGCTCTCCGGGGACACGCCGAGCCTCCTCGGCTTCGCGCTCGTTGTGCCGCTCTGGGTGACGGCGATGTGCGTTGCCTTCCTGGCCCGCAGCGCGACCCGGGCGTGGGGGGTCTGCGCGGCGCTCAGCGCCGTGCTGTTCGCCCTGGCCTACGGCGTGCCGCAATGACCCTTGACGGCGGGCGCAGCCGCCGGGCGCCCGCCTGCTCCGCTCCGGCCGGTCTTTGGCCGGGCTCGACCGGGAGGCGGGAAAATTGCTAAAAAATTAAGTAATTTCATGGATTTAAATTCATGGAGGGCTCTCTGGGCAGGTGCGCCCCTCCTCCTCCCTGGCCGGCCCGAGGTCCATCGGTCGAGCCCGGCAGCTCGTCGTTCCGGGCCGCCGTCCCGTCCCCTGGAGGTATCGGTCGCCGCCGACGCTTCCCCGCACGATCTTCTGTGCACGGCGACAGGCTCTTTGGTATGTTGCCGCTCCCTCGACGGCCCGCGCCGAGCGTCTGTCGAGTCAACGTTCTTTTTACTGTCGAAGCTTCGAGATCCGCACTGGGCCCTGCGCTGAGCGCTGGCCGGGCGGATCCTCCTGGAGACCAGGAGAGGTGGCCGAGTGGCTGAAGGCACACGCTTGCTAAGCGTGCGATCGGGAAACTGATCCGCGGGTTCGAATCCCGCCCTCTCCGCCGCGATCCCGCTCAGCGCTACGCCCGTTGTGAGGCGGCCTGAGCTTCGCGTGCAGACGACTCACGGCGGCGGATGCCGCCGCGCCGAGGCGAGCAGCTCACCGGAGCATCGCAGGCGGAAGGCCGGCGCAGGCGACCCGCGCCGCGGGGCCTCGTCAGAGCGCGCTGCGCGTCGCGTGTGCCGTCCGGATGTGGTGCGCGCGTCGTCCAGATGCGCCGCGCGCGCGTCGCCCCGCCGTCGGCGCTCGCCTCAGGCGGCCCGGGTCCTCAGCACCCGCGACTGCAGGAACTGGTAGATCGTCTTGATCGCGTCGAACGAGCCGACCGCGCTCTCCTTGATCACCTCGTTCACCGTGCGCGAGCCGTTGACCGCCCCGAGCACGAGCTCCTCGATGCGCGTCAGCTTGCCCGAGCCCACGCCGTCGAGCGCGACCTGGTCCACGACCACCACCTGGTCGAAGTTGATCGTCCCCTCCATGAGCCGCCACTCGTCGACGCGCCGGAACCCCTCGAGCACCAGCGCGGAGACGGTGAGGCCGAGGCGCGCCTGCTCGACCTCGGGGCGGAACGGCTCGCGCGTGAACGAGAAGCGCCCGTAGGGCCAGCGCAGCACCTCGTAGATCAGCTCGCTCGACTGGCGCTCCAGCACGGCGATGAGATCGTCGTTCGTCGCGACGTCCGCCTCGACGAGCACCTGGCCGAGCAGCGTCTGCGGCATCTTCACGCGGAGCAGCGCCTCGAGCCGCTCCCGCGTCACGAGCCCGCGCTCGATGAAGTAGCGCCCGAGCTTGAACTCGTCCGACGAGTTGCGCGCCTGCACGAGATCGATGAGCCCCTGGCGGATGGAGATCGTGACCGACGCGCGATTCGTGGCCACCCGGAGCACGCCCGTCTGCCGCTGCATCTGGAGCAGCTGGAGGATCTCGGCGAGCGGGATCGCCGCGACGTCGCCGCTCATCACCTCCTTCGCCTCCGGGGGCGTGTCGAGGTCGCGGAGCGTCAGGGTCAGCCCGGAGACCACCTCGTTCGTCATCACGCGGGCGACCGCCTGCATCACGGCCGCCTCGTTCGTCCGCGACTCGGGCGACAGGCTCATGATCGCCGGCGTCATCACCGTCGCCAGCTGCTGCGCGAGGTCGACCCCGGTGCGCTGGCGCATGTTCCGGGCGAGGAGGCTCGGCCGCACGCTCTCGACGATCATGTCCTCGTCGGGCATCTTCGCGCCCTCGGGCACGGGCCGCGCGCGCCCCTCCGCCGTCTTCGCGAGCGCGCCCTCGATCACCGCGACCAGCGCGCGCGCGTCGAACGGCTTGGTGATCGCGTCGACGGCGCCGGTCTGCTGGACGAACTGCCCCCGGATCTTGTCGCCCTTGGCGCTCATCAGGACGACGGGGACCGTGCGGTGCAACGGGTTCGACCGCAGCTCCCGGCAGAAGGCGTAGCCGTTCATCCTCGGCATCACGAAATCGAGGAGGACGAGGTCGTATTTCGGCCCCTTCTTGATGAGCTCGATCCCCGCGAGCCCGTCGCGCGCCACGGTCGGGTCGAACCCGTTGCGCGCCAGGATGGCGCTGACGACCTTCAGGATGGTCGGGCTGTCATCTACAACGAGGACGCGCGCCGGGGAGGCCATGGTGAAGGATACAGGCCCTACCCTACCAGAAGTGCGCGGCCGGCAAACATAAAGGCCAAGGGGCGCGGCGGCCCCGGGGCGAGGCGGCGCCCGGCGAGCGCGGTGGCGGCGGCGCGCCGGAGCGCCGCCGTCGACGCATCGGAGCGCGCTCGCGTCCCCCGGCCCGGCATCAGGCGCCGGCGCTGCCGGTGCCCGTCGCCCCCGGTCGGGGGTCCGCGGGCGCGACCGCCTTCACGTGCACCTCGGCGAGCTGCGCGGCGTCGACGAGCACGGGCGCGCCGGTCATCTGGTCGGTGCCCTGGTTGGTCTTCGGGAACGGGATCACGTCCCGCAGCGTCGGCGCGCCGCTGAGCAGCATCGCGAACCGATCCATGCCGAGCGCGATGCCGCCATGCGGCGGCGCGCCGCTGCGGAGCGCGTCCAGGAGGAAGCCGAACTTGTCGCGCGCGTCGCGCTCGTCGATGCCCAGCGTCTGGAAGACGCGCGCCTGCACGTCGGGGTCGTGCAGCCGGATCGAGCCGCCGCCGACCTCGAACCCGTTCAGCACGAGATCGTAACGATAGCACTCGACCCGCGCCGGATCGCTCTCGAGCAGCGCCACGTGCTCGTCGATGGGCCGCGTGAACGCGTGGTGCGCGGCGGACCAGCGCCCCGTGTCGTCGTCGTAATCGAACAGGGGTGGGTTCGTCACCCAGAGGAACCGCCACTGGTCGCCATGCCCGTACTCCGGGATGAGCCCGATCTTCTTGGCGACGTCGACGCGGAGCTTCGCCATCACGGTGTGCACCACCGCGGCGTTGCCGAACTGGAAGCAGAGGATGTCGCCCGGCTTGGCGCCGAGCGCCGCGTTCAGCTTCTGCCGGAGCTCCGGCGTGATCGACTTCGAGAGGGGAGACTGCGTCCAGGAGCCGTCCTCGGCGAGCTTGGCGCGCGCGAGCCCCCGGAAGCCCTTCACGTCGCGGAGCCCGCGCTCGAGCTCCTCGGTCTGCTGCCGGGACAGATTGGCGCTCGCCGGGATGACGAGCCCCTTCACGATCTCGGCCGGCAGGTCGCGCCGCAGCTTGCCCGACCGGAATTTCTCGGCCAGCTCCACCCAGAAGGGCACGCCGCCGCCGCCCTGCTCGATGATGAGCTCGGTGAGGTCGGTGTGCTCGATCCCGAAGCGGAGGTCGGGCTTGTCGTTGCCGAAGCGGGCCATCGACTCGGCGTACGGCATCTGCGGGAAGCGGCCCGTCGGGTAGAGCTCGGCGAGGTCCTTGCCGAGGGCGGTCTTGAACACCGCGAAGACGAGCCCCTCGATCAGGCGGAAGACGTCGTCCTGGTTCACGAACGACAGCTCGACGTCGATCTGGGTGAACTCCGGCTGCCGGTCGATGCGCAGGTCCTCGTCCCGGAAGCACTTCACGATCTGGAAGTAGCGGTCGAAGCCCGCGACCATGAAGAGCTGCTTGTAGAGCTGCGGGCTCTCGGCGAGCGCGTAGAACTTGCCGGCCGCGATCCGCGAGGGGACGAGGAAGTTGCGCGCCCCGCCCGGCGTGTACTTCACGAGGAAGGGCGTCTCGAGCTCGAGGCAGCCCTGGTCCGACAGGTAGTTCCGCGTCGTCCGGTTGACCTCGTGGCGCATCCGCAGCGCCCGCTGGAGCGGGGTCCGGCGGAGGTCGAGGTACCGGTACTGGAGCCGGATCTCCTCGTCGGTTCGGATGTCGTCCTCGATCGAGAAGGGAGGGTTGTCGGCGCGGTTGAAGGCCACGGCCTCGGCCACGCGCACCTCGACCTCGCCGGTCGCGAGCTTCGGGTTCACGTTCTGCTCGCCCCGGTGGACGACGACGCCGCGCACGCCGATGACCCACTCGCGGCGCACCGTCTCGGCCAGCTTCAGCGACGCGGTGAGCTGCTCCGGCGTCGAGTAGGGCTCGCCCGACCCCTCGAGCGCCGGCGCGCGCTTCACCGACCCCGCGTCGTAGCCGGCGTCGAAGACGACCTGCGTGATGCCTTCGCGATCGCGCAGGTCGATGAACACGCAGCCGCCGAAATCGCGGCGATGCGCCACCCAGCCGAAGAGGATGACCTCCTTGCCGATGTCCGCCGTGCGCAGATCGCCGCAGCGGTGCGTCCTCTTGAGCTCATCGATGAAACGGGACACGAGCCGACCTCCGAGTTTCCGTGGGAAGCGGCGACTCTAGCCCAGGTCGACGTTGCCCGCCTCTCCGTATGATCGCGCCCCGCGCGCACGGATCGGCCCCGCGCGCCGCCGACGCGCGGCCGGGCCGCGCACCGCCGCCGCGGCGCGGCCGGGCCGCGCGCCGGAACTTGGCCCGCGCGCGGCCGATCTGGCATGGCCGCCCGGTGAGCTCCGAGGAGAAACGCTGCTGGCTCGATCGGTCGCTCGCCTTCGTGTCGGCCGCGCTGCCCTTCGGGCTCTCGCTGGCCCGCGCCGCGTCGTCAGGGCAGTGGCGTGAAGATCTCACGGCCGTCCGGGACCTCGGCCTCGTCGCGGTCGGGGTGGGCGGCGGCCTCTCGACGGCGCTCTCGCAGGCGCTGAGCCTGCTCCCGCTGGGGCCTCGCACCTTCCGCACCGCCCTCGGGTCGGCGCTCGCGCTCGCGATCGCCTCGCGCCTGCTCTACGAGATGGTCCGCCGGCTCCTGCTGGAGTCCGCGCAGCCAGCGCCCCTCCCGGGGCTCTCGCTCCTCCGCAAGCTCCGCGGCGGCGCGGCCGACGCGACCCCCGCCGCGGCGCGATCGGCGCCGGGCGCGCCCGGCGGCGCCGTGAGCCCGCGGCTCGCCTCCGTGCTGTCGGCGATCGCCGTCCTCACGGCGGCGCTGTCGCCCACCTGGCAGCGGGAGGCGACGGTCGGCGGCGGCGCCATGCTCGCCACCTGCTGCGCGCTCGTGACGATCGCGCTCGCGTCGATCTGCGCCGAGCAGGCGCGGCACGCGGGGCGCGCGTGGATCGGGCTCGGCGCGCTCCTCGGGGCCACGTTCGCCGAGAGCCCGCCCGCGGGCCTCGCCGCGCTGGCGGCGTCGTACGCGATGTTCCTCGCCCGCCGTGGCCTCGGCGGTCCCTCCGCCATGGCACAGGCCGCCGGCGGCCCGCCGCGGCGCATGCTGGGCGCCGCCGCCGGCGCGGGGGTGCTCACGGCCGCGCTCCTGCTCGCGCCGCTCGTGCTCCGGCCGCTCGCGCCGCGCGCCTGGACCGACATCGGCCGCGCGCTCACGACCGGGAGCCTCGCTGCCCTCGACGTCGCGAGCGCGCGCACCACGGCGCTCGCCGCGTGGAGCCGCGAGATCGGCGTCGTCTCCCTGCTCATCGCCGCGGCCGGGCTCGCGCTCTCGCTCCTGCGCCCGCGCGCGCGGTGGCTCGTCGCGCCGTTCCTCGTGCTGCTCGCGCTCGACACCCTCCTGCCCGCGCGCGCGGCCGGCGTGCTCTCCGCGGATCCGCTCACCCCGCTGCGCTCGCTCGCGGTCGCGGCGATCGCGGTCGGCTCGGCGCTCGGCGCGCACGCGGCGGTCCGGGCGCTGCTCGACACGCGCGTGCCGTTCTCGCGGAGCGGCGCCGTGCTGCTCGTCGTCTTCCAGCTGACGCTCGTCGCGCTGACGAGCGAGGAGGCAGGCTTCGCCGCCGACCGGAGCGAGCAGACGGCCGCCGAGGTCTGGACCGACGAGGCGTACGGGAGCCTCGATCCCAGCTCCGCGATCCTCGTGCGATCGCCGGCGATCGCGTGGCGGGTCTGGGCGGCGCGGATCACGCGCGGCGAGCGGCCGGACGTCGTCGTGGTCCCGATCCCGCTGCTCGATCGCGGCCAGGTCGCGGCGAGCCTGCTCGCCGACGAGCGCAAGCTCGCGCCGCTCCTGCGCGACTTCGCGCTCGCGGGCGAGCCCAGCGAGTTCGCTCTCTCGACGCTGGCCGACGTCCGGCCCCTCTACGTGGAGCTCGATCCGAGCTGGTCGAAGAAGCTCCTCGGCCACCTGAACGTCGCCGGGATCTGGCTCGAGTACGCCCCGCAGCCGCTCGGCGCCTCGGATCGCAAGCTGGCGACCGTGCAGTCGATCGTGCCGATCCGGCGGGTGCTGGAGTCGCTCTCGGTCGCCGCGGTGCCGGACACGTCGACGGCGGCCGTCCTCGCGTCCACGATGCGGGGCCAGTCGAACGTCGTCAGCCTGCTGGGCGAGCGCGTCGTGGCGCAGTCGTTCATGGATCGGCTGGGCGAGCTCGCCCCCGGGGACCCGTTCGTCTCCGGCGGTCCGAGCCGCCGCGCCGTCACCGGCATCCGCCAGGCGTTCATCGCGAAGCGCCCCGTGCGGCGCCGCTGAGCGCAGGCGTCCCGGCCGCGATCAGGGCGACGCGTGGAGCCCGAGGTCGCTCGCCGAGAGCGCGCGGCGATCGGCCAGGCGCAGCGCCTTGACCCGGCGCTCGAAGTCGCGGCTGTCGTCCTCGGTGAGCTTCGCCCCGCCGAAGCGGGCGCGCAGGTAGACCTGCGTGAGCAGCAGGATCTCGCGCGCCAGCGGGTGGTCCGTGAGCTCCAGCGCCTCGGCGTGGCGCAGCGGCGGCATGCTGGGCGGGCGCGGCACGCCCTGCGCGAGCATGGCGGCCTCCAGGCTCTCGTAGAGCGCGATCGCCAGGATCGCGCTCGGGGTCCGCCCCCCGTCCCCGCGCGACTCCTCGCGCCCGCGGCGCCCGCGGCGGAAGCGCCAGTAGAGCAGGCCGCCGCCCAGCGCGAGCGCGACGGCGGCGACGGCGAGGAGCCGCGGGCGCGACAGCGCGACATCGCCGCTCGAGCTGGACCTCCGGTAGCGCGACGTGAGCGTCTGGAGCAGGCTCACCTGCTGGTTCAGGTCGTAGCCGACGATGTGCCTGTCCCAGCGCTGGCTCGTCGCCTCGATGAAGTCGCGGAGGTACGCCCAGACCCCGACCAGCTCGCTCTTCGGCGCCGAGTCGGCCGGCGGCGTCGGGTCGAACGTCTGCCACCCCTCGCCGTCGAGGTACACCTCGACCCACGAGTGCGCGTCGCCCTGGCGCACCGCATAGAACCGCCCGAAGCGGTTGTAGGTGCCGCCGACGAAGCCGGTCACGTTGCGCGTCGGCACATCCACCGCGCGCAGCAGGATCGCCATCGCCGTCGAGTAGAACTCGCAGTGCCCGCGCTTCGACTCGAACAGGAAGTGATCGAGCGGATGCGGGTCCGCCCCTGAGGGCGACGCGAGATCGTACCGGTACTCCGCGCGCAGGCGCTCCTGGATCGCCCGCGCCTGGTCGGCCGGGCGCTCCAAGCCCTGCGTCCACTGCTGGGCGAGCGCGACGACGCGCGGCGGCAGGTCCCTGGGGAGCTCCAGGTAGCGCCGTCGCTCGCCCCCCGGGAGGCGCTGGAACGTCGGCGACCGCTTCCGCGACAGGAAGACGTCGTAGACGAGCCCACGGTCGTCCAGGGGCTGGTACCTGAACTCGCCCTCGGGCCCGCGGTGGGCCAGCGCGCCCGCGTCGACCCCGAGCTGCCCGCGGTTCTTGAACCGGAGCCCCGTCGCGTTCGGCGGGAGGAAGATCACGGGCGGATCGATCGGCTCCAGATCGATGCGCATCACCGGATCGACCGCCGGGTCCGGGTACCGCTCGAGCGGCACGAGCCCCCCGTCGCTCTCGGTCGGGCGCTTGAACGTCTCGCTCTGGGTCCAGGTGCGGCCGTCGTACGCGTCGAGCGCGGTGCCGCGCAGGTGCATGGTGAGGCGCGGCGGCGGCGGCTCCGGGAGCTCGGGGATCTCGACCCGCATGGCCAGCTTGGGATCGCTGCGCAGCACGCCGACCGCGCCCAGGTCGACCTTGCCCGAGAAGCCGATCATCCGCCCCGTGTGGCCGCGGTTCAGCAGGAGCAGCGAGAGGCCGACGCGCGGGAAGATGACGAACAGGAGCGCGGTGAAGACGAAGATCGGGATCGAGAGCAGGCAGGTGACGGCCAGGAACGAGCGCCCGACGACCCGCCTGGAGCGCAGGATGCGCGGCACGTCCACGGGCAGCCCGGTCCGGTCGCGCGCCCCCTGCCGGTAGTTGCCCTCGACCTCGCGCCGCAGGTGGCTGAGCACGAGCGCGCCGGGGGCGACGACGAGCACGCCGATGAAGCACAGCCCGTAGCCGAGGCCGCCGCCGAGGACGGTCCCGGCGATGAGGTGCAAGAGCGCGAGCACGATGACCTGCTGGTCGTGCGCCGCCCCCTTGCGCGTCGCGAGCCGGATGATCTGCAGCGCCGCGGCGAACTCCACGAGCACGTCGAGCACGCTCGCGTCGGTGGCCACGATGCGGACCACCTGGACGGCGATGACGACCAGGAGGACGCCCGTGTCGAGGTGGCGGAGCGCCGGGTGCCGCTGCCAGGACTCGCGCACGACGAGCGCGAGCGCGAGGCCGATGAGGATGGCCCAGCTCACATAGCGGTTGAACTGCCCGCTCGCGACGAGGGCGATGACGCCGAGCGCTGCGAGCGCGTCGGTCATGACCCGGTGCACCAATCCGAACCTCATGGGGCGGTCCTCGGCGTGCCGGTGCGGCGCTCGCCGCTGGTGGGGCCCGGGCTGGAGGCCTGCCGCAGGGACGTCCGGGCGGCGCGCTCGGCGCTGAGCTCCGACACCCGCGCCTCGTCCACCGCGTCGAGCAGCGCGAGGAACCTGAGGATCCCGTCGGAGCCGAGGTTGCGGTCACCGCGCACCCGCTCGCCCAGCGTCGTCGCGACGACCACGGCGTCGCCGCGCTTGATGTGGGCGACGGCGCGCGAGGCGGCCTCGCGGATCCTGCGCTCGAACGCCTGCGCGAACCCGTCGCCTTCGCCGGTCGGTCGCACCGTGTCGACGACGATCTGCACGTCGGGCCGCGTCTCCCGGGTCCGCTCGCGCAGCACCAGCTGGTCGCGCATCGTGCTCTTCTTCCAGTAGATATCGCGCGGATCGTCCCCGTCGCGCATCGGCCGCAGCCCGAAGGTCTCGTCGCCGCCCCCGCGCCCGCTGAGGCTCGCGCCGCCCTCGCGCCGCCCCGCCTCCTCGACCGGGAGCCGCACCGGATCGACGGCGGGATAGATGATGAGATCCCCCTCGGCCTCGACCTCGCGCGATTTCTCGAACAGCCCGAAGGGAAAGCGGGTCGCGATGCGGAACCCGGTGTGCCGGTCGCGGCCGCGCTTCGCCGGCGTCCGCCGGTAGGCGGCTACCTGCGCGCTGGCCGGGCTGATCTTCAGGAAGAAGCAGCGCTTATCGGCCGGCTGACCGGCGCGCAGGTCCTCGACCTCGATCGCGTACGACGGCACGCGCTTCTTGTGGTTGTAGACCTCGATCTCGACGAGGTGCGCCCGGCCCACCTGCGCGCGGGCCGGGAGCCGCCGGGTGACGGTGAGGTGCCGGAGCGACAGGTCGCTCATCACGCCGGAGACGACGATCAGCGACAGCAGCATCCCGAGCAGCAGGTAGAGGAGGTTGTTGCCCGTGTTGATCGCCGCGAAGCCGACGCCCAGCGTGATCCCGAGGTAGTACTTCCCCTCCCGGGTGAACTTGAGCTTCCGGGGCGGCCGCAGGGCGAACAGGACCTTCGCCCACGACGACGCATCCTGCCCGCGCTGGGGCCGCAGCGGGCGTTGCTCGAGCGGGGGCCGGTCGCGCCTCGGCCGGCTCGGCCGGACGGCGCTCCGCACCGCGGCGTCGGCACGGTCGGCGCCGCGGGAGCTGCCGCTGAGAGATCCCCGCTCCCGGTCTTCCGCGCCCATCGTCCCCCTCAGAGCGGGACCGGCACCCGAGCCACGAGGTCGCGCACCGCCGCCTCGCACTCGTCGCGGGTCGGCATGTAGCCCTCCGCGTGGGCCGAGAGCCGGACCCGGTGCGCCAGTACGGCGACCGCGAGGTCATGGATGTCGTCCGCAATACAGTACGAGCGCCCGCAGAGGACGGCGCGCCCCCGGGCCGCGCGGGCCAGGTTCATGCCGGCGCGCGGCGACGCGCCCAGCGAGAGGGTCGGGCTCGATCGCGTGGCCGCGAGGATCGCCTGCAGGTAGGTCGCGAGCGACGAGTCGAGCTCGACGCGATCGACCTCGCGCTGCAGCACCACGAGCTGGGCGGGATCGATGATCTGCGGCACGTTCCGCGCGCGATCGGGCTCGCCGCCCTGGAGGAGCAGCCGCATCTCCACCTGCGGCGGCGGGTACCCGATCCGGATCCGCACCATGAACCGGTCGAGCTGCGACTCCGGCAACGGAAAGGTGCCGGCGAAATCCTGCGGGTTCTGGGTCGCGAGCACGAAGAACGGATCCGGCAGCGGCGTCGCCGTCCCCTCGATGGACACCTGACCCTCGTTCATCGCCTCGAGCAGCGCCGACTGGGTCCGCGGGCTCGCCCGGTTGATCTCGTCGGCGAGCAGGACGTTCGCGAAGATCGGCCCCTGGCGGAAGACGAACTGCCCGATCCGCTGATCGAAGACGCTCACCCCGAGGACGTCGCTCGGCAGGAGATCGCTGGTGAACTGAACGCGACGGAGCTCGCCCCCCACGGCCTTCGCCAGCGCGCGTGCCAGCGTCGTCTTGCCGACGCCGGGCACGTCCTCGATGAGAACATGGCCCCGGGCGAGCAGCGCGATGAGCGCCAGCTCGACAGCCTCTGGCTTCCCTTCGAGGGCCTGCTCCACGGCAGAGCGAAGCTTCAGAAGAATCGGCGAAGCTTCACGCGCGACCGAGAGCGCTGATGTCATCAAGGGCGATGGTAGCACGAGGTTACGGCCAGCCTGCGCGGATGCGCATTTTGCGTTCCACGGCGTTCCACGAGCCGGCGTGGCCGGTGCGAACTCGGATTCGCCGACGCGCGCCGCCGGCCCGCGGGACCCGGTGCGCTGCGCCACGTTCGCTGCGGGGTCGTCGCCTGAGCGGGGGGGGCAGGGCCTGTCGCCGCCGCTCGGTTCTGAGCGTCCACGTTCCTGCTCTTTTGCCTGCTGCGGAATGGCCGGGACCGGTGCGCCCGGGTATGCTCCGGCCGCCGTGACCGCCCCGGGTCCCCTTTTTCGCCGCAGTGCTCCGGCCCTCCCTGCTCAAGAGACGCCGGGCGTCGACGCTCGCCCGGACGCCGGAGCGCTCGACAAACCGGCGCCGGCTGAGCAGGGCGCCTCACCCGTCGCGATGAGCTCCGTCCCCGCCGGCAGGCCCACATCGTCGCCTCCGCGGAGCGGCGTGCCGAGCTCTCGTCCTGGGGTGCCGAGCTCCCGTCCGCCGGAGAGCGGGCCCCCTTCGGGCAGCCTGATCGCGCAGCCGCCCCTCCTGCCCGACTCGCCGAAGGGGACGCTGCTCTGGCGGGTGCGCGGGATGATCCGGGCGATGCGCCCGCACCAGTGGGTGAAGAACCTCTTCGTCCTCGCCCCGGTGGTGTTCGCCAAGCACCTGACCCACCCCTCGATCATCACGAGCGCGATCGGGGCGTTCGCGATCTTCTGCCTGCTCGCCGGCGCCGTCTACGTCCTGAACGACATCGTCGACGCGGAGGCCGACCGGGTCCACCCGGTCAAGCGTTTCCGGCCGATCGCCTCGGGGCGCGTGCCGATCCCGGTCGCCAAGGCGATGGCGGTCGGCCTCGCGGTCATCGCGCTCGGGGCCAGCTTGCTCGGCCCGCCGCTCTTCGCGCTTGTCGCCGCCAGCTACTACATCCTCAACGTCGCCTACTCGTTCCGGCTCAAGAAGGTCGCGTACCTCGACGTCGGCTGCATCGCGATCTTCTTCGTGCTGCGCGTGCTCGCCGGCGGCTTCGCGACGAGGACGCCGCTCTCCGGCTTCATGATCGCCTGCACCGCCCTGCTCGCGCTCTTCCTCGGCTTCGGCAAGCGCCGCCACGAGCTCGCTTCCGCCAACGCCTCGAAGCAGCGCGCGGCGCTGGACGCCTACTCGCCCGGCGCCCTGACGGCGGCGCTCGCCGTGACCGGCGTCGCCACCATCGCCACCTACCTCGCGTACACGCTCGATCACGACACGCAGCGCTTCTTCCAGAACCCGTACCTCTGGCTGACGACGATCCACCCGCTCTTCGGGGTGATCCGGTTCCTCCAGCTCGTCGCCGGCAGCGGCAAGGCCGAGAGCCCCACCCAGGAGATCCTCCGGGACACCCCCTTCGTGCTGAACCTCGTCATGTGGTCCGCCGAGGTGCTGGTGATCGTGTATCGGCTGAGGCCGTCCTGATGCTCGGCGCCGGGCCGGAGCTCGCCCGGCCGGCGGCGGCCCCGTCCGGCGACAAGCCCACAGCGAAGAGCGATGCGCTGACCGACCTCGCGCTGACGATGCCGATCTTCGTCCTCTACCACCTCGGCGTCGCCTTCCTCCCCATCCGCAACGCGGCGGATCCGGTCACCGCCGAGCTCCGCGCGCTCGCCAAGCACAGCCTCCCGCTCTACGCGGGCCTCACGGTCGCCGTCGGCGCCGTGTTCGTCCTCGTCCTCTCCCTCCTCGGCCGCGGCCACGCCCTCCAGACGAGGCGCTTCGCGCTGCTCGCCACCGAGGGCGCGCTCTACGCCATCCTGATGCGCTTCGCCGGCTCGTACGTGGTCGGTTCCCTCCGGCTCGGCCCGCCCGTGGCTTCCAGCGACATCTTCACCGGGGTCGTGATGTCGCTCGGCGCCGGCTTCTACGAGGAGATCGCCTTCCGGGCAGGCCTCTACGGGCTGGGCGCGCTCGCGATCAAGTTCCTCTTCGGCCGAGGGGTCCAGGGGACGGTGCTGCTGGTCGGCTGGGCGGTCGTGGCCGCCGCCGTCTTCTCCGGCTGGCACTACGTCGGCTCGATGGGCGATCCCTGGAATCTCCCCTCGTTCGTGTTCCGCATGGTGTGCGGGCTCGTGCTCACGGGGATCTACGTCTTCCGCGGCTTCGCGCCGGCCGTCTGGACCCACGCGCTCTACGACGTCTGGGTCCTCGTGCTCCGCTGAGCCCGGGGCCGCGTCCGTGCGGGCGGGGCCGCGTGCCGTATTGCCGGGCCGTTCTGGCCGTGCTTTGGAAAATCGGTGTCCCTCGCACAGCAGATCTCCTCTCTTCCTGCGCCTCTCCTGAAGCGCTTGCATGACCGGGGCTTCGACGGGTCCCGCCTGGTGCGGTGGGCGGCGACCCTCGGCGTGGAGCGGGACGCCCGCAACCGGCTGCCCGGCCGCGTCGAGCCGCCGGCCCCGGACGACCTCTCGGCGGCGCCGGCCGAGGGGACGGCCGAGCACGGGCGCCTGCGCGAACGCGGGCTCGCTGCGCTCTCGGCGGGCGAGGTGGCCCTCTGCGTCCTCGCCGGCGGGATGGCGACCCGGATGGGCGGCGTGGTCAAGGCGCTCGTGGAGGCGCTCCCCGGCCGGACGTTCCTCGACCTCCGGCTGGGCGAGAACGCGCACCTCGAGCGGCTGGCGAACCGCCCCGGCGCCCACGTGCCGCTCTGGCTCATGACGAGCGAGGCCACCGAGCAGCCGATCCGCGACGCCCTCGGCCCGCGCCTCGACGGCGCGCGGTGCGCCACCTTCGAGCAGGACGTCTCGCTCCGCCTGACGCCCGAGGGCTCGCTGTTCCTCGACGAGCAGGGCGAGCCGAGCGTCTACGCCACCGGCCACGGCGATCTGCCGGACGCCCTCCGCCGGAGCGGCCTGCTCGCCCGCTTCCTCGAGCGCGGCGGCAAGACGGTCTGGATCGCCAACCTCGACAACCTCGGCGCGACCGTCGATCCGGCCCTCCTCGGGTGGCACCTTGCCCACGGCGACCCGCTCACGGTCGAGGTCGTCGACAAGGTCGGCGCGGACCGGGGCGGCGGACCCGTCCGGTGGAACGGAAAGCGCATCATCACCGAGGAATTCCGCCTCCCCCGCGGCTTCGATCCGGACGTCGTGCGGGTCTTCAACACGAACACGTTCATCGCCAGCGCCGCGGCGCTCGACGCGCTCGCGATGGAGTGGACGTACGTCGAGGTCGAGAAGAAGATCGGGGAGCGGAGGGCCATCCAGTTCGAGCGGCTCCTCGGCGAGGTCACGGCGGCGCTCGAGCCCCGGTTCTTGCGCGTGCCGCGCGAGGGGCTCGCCTCGCGCTTCCTTCCGGTCAAGGACGTCCCGGAGCTCGAGCGGCGCCGCCCGGAGATCGAGGCGATCGCCAGGGCGCGGGGCATGCTTGGCTGAAGCCCTCCGGGCGCCTGCGTGCCACGCCATGCGTCATGGGCTCGCCGGGGGACCTTCACCCGGGCCGCCGCGGTCCGCGCGCGCCCCGGCGTGAGGTCGGCGCATCCGGCGGGCGCGCATCGCGATCGGGGCGCGGGCGCATCGCGATCGGCGGTCGTTTGGCGCTATGCTTTGCGCCTCGACGCATGCGGCTACCTCCCTTCCCGAAGCTCGCGCTCAGGCTGGTCCGGACGATCCCCTCGCTGGACGGCCCTGGTTTTCTCAACGTGCGACGCCAGGTGTTCCGCGTCGAGTTCCCGGACGGCTCGCTGAGCGACCCGTTCACCTACGACAGCGTCGATCGCGAGCGCCTCGATGCGGTGGTGATCGCCCCGCATTACCGCGACGCGGACGGGCGCCGTCATGTCTATCTCCGCTCGGCGCTCCGGCCACCGGCCGCGACCCGGCCGCCCGAGGTGTGCCCGTTCCCGGAGGCGCCGACGCTCGGCGCGCTCTGGGAGCTGCCCGCCGGGCTCGTCGAGCTCGACGAGCGGAGCCCCGAGGGCCTGAAGCGCTCGGCCGCGCGCGAGCTGCTCGAAGAGGTGGGCTTCGACGTGCCCCCGTCGGAGCTCCAGCCGCTCGGTCCATCGTCGTTCCCGACGCCGGGCATGGTGGGCGAGCGGCACTTCTACTTTCACGTCGAGGTCGATCCTGCGCGCCAGGGCGCGCCCCTCGAGGACGGCTCCCCGCTCGAGCGGTCCGCCGTCATCGTGGCCGTCCCGCTCGACGAGGCGATCGAGCTCACCCGGCGCGGCGTGATCGAGGACGCGAAGACGGAGGTGGCGCTCCGGCGCCTCGCGGAGCTCTGATGCCGGAACAACCTCTCGCGCCCGCGCAGCGACGTCCGCCCCGCGTCGCGCTCGTCGTGAAGCGCTCTGCCTGGAGGATCTACCGCGAGGAGCGGAAGGATCCGCGCATCACGCGGCTCATCGAGGCCGGCGACGCCGCCGTCGCGCGCCTCAAGGCGTCGCACGAGGCGCACGAGCAGACGGTGCGCGAGGTCAAGGCGGCGCTCGACGATCTCGGCGTCCGCGTCGAGGTCCTCGCCGGCGCGGGGCAGTCCTTCGACGCGGGCGAGCTCGACCTCGTGATCACGGTCGGCGGCGACGGGACGCTCCTCAGCGCGTCCCACAACGTCGGCGACGTGCCGATCCTCGGCATCAACAGCGCGCCGGGCCACTCGGTCGGCTTCTTCTGCGGCGCGACGAGCGCCGACGCGGCGGACGCCATCGCGAAGGCGCTGCGCGGCTCGCTCCGCCGGGCCGTGCTCGCCCGCATGCAGGTCACGGTGAACGACAAGCTCGCCACGGCGCGCGTCCTGAACGACGCGCTCTTCTGTCATATCTCCCCCGCGGCCACGTCGCGCTACGTGATCCGGCTCGGCAAGGCGGAAGAGGAGCAGAAGTCGAGCGGCTTCTGGATCGGCCCCGCGGCCGGCTCCACGGCCGCGCAGCGCTCCGCCGGCGGGCGCGTCCTGCCGCTCACGTCGAAGTGCCTCCAGCTCGTCGTGCGCGAGCCCTACACCCCCCACGGCGAGGCGTACCGCTTCCGCCACGCGCTGATCCAGCCGGGCTCCTCGCTCGTCGTGCGGAGCAAGACGCACGACGCGAAGCTCTTCTTCGACGGGCCGATCCACGCGGTGAACGTCGGCTTCGGCGACGTGATGGAGTTCGCCCAGGCGCCGCAGTCGCTGACGATCCTCGGCCTCTCCACCAAGCGGAAGTGGGGCGCGGGCTCGGCGGTGAGCCGCCGCTAGGCCCCTGACGCGCCGCGGGCAGGCCCGGTATCAGCGGGCCGGCGCGGCGCGATCGCGCGCGCGGGGCGGGGTGGAGGAGGGCTGTCGGCCGAGGAGGCTCGACTCCACGAGGGTGCGCGCGCGACCGGGATCGCCTTCAACGGAAGGGGATCGGGTGATCTCCTACCCCGAGCGCCCGGCGTCGGGCCGCCCTCGCGGCGGGCGCATGAGGCCTGAAGAAGGGGCGATCTCGGCCGTTTTCCTGGGGTTTTGGCGACCCGCGTCAGGGCCCCCCGGCGGTCCTTCCGCCGGAGCGACGCGCCCCCCGGGGCATGAAACCCCTTTTTTTGTAGCTCCGATCGATGATTCGACACTGGATCTGCGGCGGCCGTTGTGTTTCCTTTGGCGCGCAAGAGGCACAAACCTCAGGAGGAATGAACATGGCGGCGAAGAAAACCGACGGGAAGAAGAGCACGTCGCTCAGCAAGAGCGCGCTGATCAACGCGGTGGTCGAGGCGAACGAGAACGAGGTCTCGCGCAAGCAGGTCAAGGCGATCCTCGAGGCGCTGACCGACATCGCGTACAAGGAGCTCAAGAAGAACGGCATCTTCACGATGCCCGGCTTCGCGAAGTTCCGCGTCATCAAGAAGCCCGCCACCAAGGCGCGCGAGGGGACCAACCCCTTCACCAAGCAGCCGATGACGTTCGCGGCCAAGCCGGCCAGCAAGTCGGTCCGCGCTCGCCCCATCAAGGCGATCAAGGACTCGCTGTCCTGAGCCGATCCGGCTCGCTGGAGGGCTCCTGGACGCGGCGAAGGCCCGCGGCGGCCCCCTCTCCGGGATCCAATCGTCCCCGGGGAGCGAGCATGGCTGGCCCCGCGCGGCCCCTGCGGTAGCATGGTGCGGCTGCTCTGCCGCACATGACGCTCGCCGTCCGACTCCTCCGCGCGCTGTTTACATTCTCGGTCATCCTGACGAGCTACCTGATCCAGCTGGGGCTCGGGCGGGTGTTCGCGATGCGCCTCGGGCGCGGCCGCGCCGCGCGTGAGCTGCCCGGCTGGCTCACCGCCCGCCGCGCCCGCGTCGATCAGAACAACGCCCGACGCCTGCTGCGCGCCATGCTCAAGCTGCGGGGCGTCTTCATCAAGCTCGGCCAGGTGCTGTCCATCATGGGCGGCTTCCTCCCTCGGGCCTACGGCAAGGAGCTCGAGCAGCTCCAGGACCAGGTCCCGCCTCACCCCTTCAGCGATCTCGAGGCCGCGCTGCGCGCGAGCTTCGGTCGCACGGCGACCGAGCTGTTCGCGTCGATCGAGCGCGCGCCGCTCGCGGCCGCGTCGCTGGGGCAGGTCCACGTCGCGCGCCTCCGCGACGGCCGCAAGGTCGCGGTGAAGTTCCTCTACCCGGGCATCCGCGGGATCATCGCCGTCGATCTGCGCGTCCTGCGCCTCGCCATCCTTGTCTACAAGCGGTTCGTCCCGGTCGGGCGCATCGAGCGGGTGCACGAGTCGCTCGTCGACCTGCTCCGCCGCGAGACCGACTACCTGCACGAGGCCGCGTGCATGGAGCGGATGGCGGAGAACTTCGAGGGGGACGCGGGCCTCGCGTTCCCGGAGGTCATCCACGAGCTCACGACGCGCGACGTGCTCACGATGACGTTCATGGAGGGGATCAAGATCACCCGCCTCGACGCGCTGCGGAGCGCGGGCGTGGCGCCCTCGGACGTGGCGCTCCGGCTCGTGCAGGCCTTCTACAAGATGCTCTTCGCGGATCGCTTCTTCCACGCCGATCCGCACCCGGGGAACTTCCTCGTCGCCGCGCGGAGCGCGGAGGAGGGCGGCGGCTTTCGCCTCGTCGTCCTCGACTTCGGCGCGATCTGCGAGGCCCGGGACGAGCTCATCGACGGGCTGCTCGACATCCTGAAGGGCATCTTCGCGCAGGACGACGCGGCGGTCGTGCGCGGCTTCCGGCGCATGGGCTTCGCCGCGCCCGGGGCCAACGACGCGCTGCTCGAGCGGACCGTGAAGGCCTATTTCGCGAAGCTGCTCAAGATCCGGGATCGCACGCCGGCGGCGCTGATGCGCGCCCGCCCCGAGCAGCTGGAGAAGCTGGCCGATCCCGAGCTCGAGCGCGGTGAGCTCCAGGAGCTGATGCGCTCGTTCGAGTACCCCGAGGACTGGTTCTACGTCGAGCGCGCCTGTGTCCTCCTCTTCTGGCTGGCTGCCCAGATCGATCCCAACCTCGACACGATGGCGGCCGGCTTCCCGTATCTGATGCCGCTGATGGCCGAGCGCGAGGCGAGGGCCGGGTCGGACGGGCCGAGCCCGCCGGCGCGCCGGACGCCCGAGCGCTAGCGAGACGGGGGGTCGAAGCGCGGGCCGGGGCGGGTCAACCCGAGCCGCTCGAGGAAGGGCGCATAGCTCGCGTCGCGATCCTCCATGATCTCGGCGAGCCTGGCCTTGACCTCGGCGATCCCAGCCCCTTGAAGGCGCCGGTAGTTGTCCTCGGCAGGGTCGGCCACAGGCTCGACGCCCGCCCCGGCGAGGACGGTCCCCGAATGGTTCAACCCCTCTGGAATCATTTGCACGAACGGGTCCGGCGCGTGCCGGAGGAGGCCGACGAGCCGGTGCGAGTTGCTCTCGTCCCCCGCCATCTCGGGGTGGAACGCGGCCAGCACCGGCGCGGGGGTGCGCAGCCGCCGCAGCTGTTCACCCAGGCGCGACGCGAACCGCTCGAACTGGGGCGACGGAGTGTGGATGCACGGGAAAACCAGGTGGACGACCGCGGACTCGGCCTCCAGCACGGCCGCCAGCGCCGTCTCCAGGACGGGCTCGCGATCGATCAGGACGTAAAAGCGTCCGAATCCGGTTGCGGCGTCGCGCATGAACGGGCAGAGCCGGTGGCGAGCGATGACCTCGTCGGCGTAACGCCCGTGGACCCGCCGCACCTCGGCCGCGAGCCGAGGCGCCTCCGGGTGGTGGACCAGCTCCCCCCGCACGACCGTCTCGTTCAAACGCATCACCTCATTTCTTGAGGAAGAAATCTGCCCTCAGCTCGTGATAGCTTACGCCGCGCTGCGGCGGAAGGAGGAGGCGTGCAGGAGACCGCGAAGTTTACGCTGAATAAGAACGGTGTGGAGCAAACGATCGAGCTGCCTGTGATCACGGGCACCGAAGGGGAGAAGGCGATCGATGTCGCATCCCTTCGCTCGAAGACCGGGTACGTCTGCATCGACCCGGCCTTCGTCAATACGGCCTCGACCACCAGCTCCATCACGTTCCTTGATGGGGAGAAGGGCGTCCTCCGCTACCGCGGCATCCCGATCGAGCAGCTCGGCGAGAAGTCGACCTTCGTGGAGACCTCGTACCTCCTGATTTACGGCAAGCTGCCGAGCAAGAGCGAGCTGTCCCGGTTCTCGACGCTGCTCACCCGGCACTCGCTCATCCACGAGGACATGAAGCGCTTCTTCGACGGCTACCCGTCGACGGCGCACCCGATGGCGATCCTGTCCGCGATGGTGCTCTCCCTGTCGAGCTACTACCCGGAAGCGATCGACGTGAAGAACACCGAGCACCTCGACATCACGATCGCGAGGCTGCTCTCCAAGGTGCGCACGATCGCCGCGTTCTCGTTCAAGAAGTCGATCGGCCAGCCGTTCGTCTACCCGCACAACTCGCTCTCGTACTGCGCGAACTTCCTCAACATGATGTTCTCGGTCCCGGCGGAGCCGTACGAGATCGACGAGGACATCGTGAGGGTGCTGAACCTGCTCCTCATCCTGCACGCCGATCACGAGCAGAACTGCTCGACGTCGACGGTGCGCCTCGTCGGCAGCTCGAAGGCGAACCTCTTCGCCTCGGTCGCCGCGGGCATCTGCGCGCTGTGGGGCCCGCTCCACGGCGGCGCGAACCAGGAGGTCGTGACGATGCTCGAGGCGATCCGCGCGGACGGCGGCGACGTCTCGAAGTTCATCAAGCTCGCGAAGGACAAGACCTCGGGCTTCCGCCTGATGGGCTTCGGCCACCGCGTCTACAAGAACTACGACCCGCGCGCCGTCCTCATCAAGGCGGCCGCCGACAAGATCCTGGCGAAGCTCGGCATCAAGGATCCGCTGCTCGACATCGCGCAGCGGCTCGAGGAGACCGCGCTGCGGGACCCGTACTTCGCCGAGCGGAAGCTCTACCCGAACGTCGACTTCTACAGCGGCATCATCTACCGCGCGCTCGGCTTCCCCACGAACATGTTCACCGTCATGTTCGCGCTCGGTCGCCTCCCCGGCTGGATTGCCCACTGGAAGGAGATGAACGACGATCCGAGCGGCAAGATCGGCCGCCCGCGGCAGATCTACACGGGCGAGAACGCCATCGACTACACGCCGCTCGACGACCGCGCCTGACCGCGGCGGGGCCCCCGCGGCCCCGCCTGCAGCCCCCGAACCCTCCCTGCCACGTGACCGCCGCGCCTGCCGGCGGCGATCGCCGCGCCTGCCGGCGGCGGAGCCCTCGCGGCTCGTCAGCAGCTCAGCAGCAGCAGGACGACGATCAGCGCCACGATGACGCCCGTGACGAGCGAGGCGCTGCCGACGAGCAAGAGCAGCTTGCCCGTCGACCATTGCGTGAGCGGCGTGCCGGCGCTGCGGGGCACCGTCGCTCTGTCGTCGAGCGTGCGCTCCGGCCGGCTCATCGAATGGGCGGGGACCGCGGCGGGCTCCACCACGGTCGGCTGCGGGCGGGCGCTCGGCGACACGCCGCCGCCGGGCGGGGGCGTCAGCGGCGGCGCCGGCTGCGACAGCGGCTGACCGGCGCGGATCCGCCCCTCGAGGACGGCCTGCGCGTACGGGGGCGGCCCGCCGGCAAGCACCGTACGGACGTCCGCGCGCATGGTCTCGGCGTTGGGGTAACGGTGGAACTTGATGAACGCCAGCGAGCGATCGACCACGGCCGCGACGGCGGGCGAGATGCCGGGCGCCACCGAGGCGAGCGGCGGCGCCGGCTCGGTGGCGGCAGCGATGACCTCCATCGCCTCCGTCACCTCGCCGTGCACCTGCCGGCCCGAGAGCAGGCGGAACATCGTCGCCCCGAGCCCGAAGAGATCCGTGCGCCCGTCGATATCGTGGATGAGGCCCGTCGCCTGCTCCGGCGCCATGTACGTCGCCGTGCCCATGATCATGCCGGTCTTTGTCGCGGTCTTCTCGGGCAGGCCGGTGAGCCCGTCGACGACGCGCGCGATGCCGAAATCGAGCATGCGAACGCGGCCGTCGTTGCCGAGGTGGATGTTCTCGGGCTTGAGATCGCGGTGCACGACGCCGCGCGCGTGCGCGATCGCCAGCGTCTCGAGGACCTGGTCCGCGAGCGCGAGCACCTCGCCGGGCGGCATCGTCCCGGTGCGCGCCATCCGATCGAAGAGCGTCTCGCCCTGGAGCGCCTCCATGGTCAGGTACGCGAGCCCCTCCGGCGTCTCGCCGGAGCCGAGCACGCGCACCACGCCGGGCACCGCGTCCGCTCCGCCGAACGTGTTCCCGATGAAGCCCTCGCGCAGGAAGCGCTTCCGCACCTCCGCGATCGCGTTGAGCTCCGGGTGCAGCACCTTCAGCGCGACGTGCGAGCCGTCCGCCGCCCGTCCGAGCAGCACGCTCCCCATGCCGCCGGTGCCGAGCACGCGCTCGATCCACCACGTTCCAGCGAACGTCTTGCCGACCCAGTGCTCCGCGTCGTCGTCGTACACGCCAGGCGCCCTTGTTCGACCCCGCCACCCTCCGAGGAGAGGGATGCTCGGCGGCGAAGCAACTGGTAGGCCGCTCCGCGGCAGGCGCGCAAGTTAATTGATGGAGGTCGTGCCGAAACGGGGGTCGTCGTCAAGCCGCTCGGCCGCCGTCTTGACCCCGGAGGCGACGCCGCGGAACGCGTCAGCCGGCATGCGAAACGTCACGCCGGGGCCGAGGAGTGTCACGTGGACGGTACCGCACCCGCACCGGGTGACGCGCGTCGCCTCATTCGAGGCAAGCTCCGTGTGTGGACCGCATTTCTTGGGCGCCGCCATGGTTGAACCTCTCCCACATCCTAGCAGCTTCTACCCCTGTTCGGCCACAGCGGCCCGCCCCCCGACGGATCCATGCTGGCCTCGTGACACCAGGGTCCTGAAATTGCCCAACGGTGTATATCTCCATCATTGCTGCTCCATTGCCTGGAGGGACTCATGGTTGCTCGACCGCTGACGCTTGGTCTGCTTGTGCTGGGTGCTGTCGCTTGCATTGACGACCGCCCGAGCCCCGTCCCGGGGCCGGCGGTGGACGAATCGCTGCTCGATCCGCCTCCGGTGGGCGAGGGCTTCCAGATGCAGACGGAGGACATCGAGGTGCCGCCGGGGGTCGAGCAGCAGGACTGCTATTTCTTCAAGGTCCGCGACCTCGCCGCGTCGAACGGGCTGGACCCGGACGCGCCCGTGAACCTCCACCGGGTGCAGATCGCGCAGCGCGACGGCTCGCACCACATGAACATCTTCCGCGTGCGGACCATCAAGGGGCTGGGGCCGGAAGGGGGGCTCCTTCAGAAGAACCAGGACGGCGTGGGGGAGTGCTTCAAGAGCCCCAACTGGGCCGACTGGCCGCTCCTCGCGAACTCGCAGCAGAACGGGCAGCTCGACTGGGAGTTCCCCGAGGGCGTCGCGAACGTCCTCGGGCCCGACGAGTGGCTCATGCTGCAAACGCACTACGTGAACGCGACGTCGCAGAAGACCCCCCAGGCCGTCGGCCGCGTCCGGGTGAACTTCTGGGCGCTGCCCACGGAGCAGGTGACGGCCGAGATGGGCACCGTCTTCGCGACAAAGCAGTCCATCCGTGTCTGCCAGTCGAACCCGCGGCCCACGTTCGAGGGCTCGTGCCAGATCAACAGCCCCTCTCCCGTGAAGATCATCGGCGCCAACGGCCATTTCCACAGCCGGGGCACGCGGTTCGACATGTACACGTGGGACGGCACATCCATCGGCACGCCGCCGGCCTCCGATCTCTTCTACACCTCGAGCTCGTGGGACGACCCGCCGATGCTCACCTCGCCGGAGCTCGACCTGGAGCTCCCGAAGGGCGGCGGCGTCTGGTACGGCTGCACCTACGAGTGGCAGCCGCCGGACCCCGCCGTGGGGTGCAGCGGCCTCGACGAGTACGACGTGACAAAGAACGAGACCTCCGAAGAGCAGCTCGATTGCTGCTACACATTCGGCCCGATCGTCGAGAAGAACGAGCACTGCAACATCTTCGTCTACTACTATCCGAAGCAGGACGACGTGGTCTGCAACTGAGCTCCCGGACAGGCGCGCGCGCGGCGCGCGCACCGACAGGATCGCTCGAGCTCGCTCTAGCCTGGTCTTCAACCCAATGCGCACCTGCTTGCATCCCGTTGCCGCGATGGCGCTCGGGGCGGCCGCCCTCGCCGGCTGCCCCGACAATCCTGTGACGCCGCCGCCGGATGACGGACCGCCGGCGTGGCGCGTGCTGCTCGACGAGGGCGACCTCGATCGGGCGGTCCTGTCGATCTGGGGGACGGCGCCGGACGACGTGTTCGCCGTGGGGGGGCCGCTCGGCAACACGGGGCTCGCGTCGCTCGCGCTGCATTACGATGGGTCGACGTGGCGTGAGCTCCCGGCGGGCGGAGAGGAGACCTTCTGGTGGGTGGCCGGCTCCGGTCCGAAGGACGTCTGGATGGTCGGCGAGCTCGGCCGCGCCGTGCGCTGGGACGGCGAGGCCTTCACCAAGCACCACACCGGCACAGACGCTACGCTGTGGGGCGTAATTGCGTTCGCTCCCGACGATGCCTGGGCCGTGGGCGGCACGCCCGGCAGCGGAGCGGAGGGGGAGAAGGATATTGTCCTTCACTGGGACGGCAGCGCATGGTCGAGAGAGCCGCTGCCCGAGGAGCCCGGCCGCGCGCTCTACAAGGTCTGGGGCACGTCGTCCGACGACCTCTATGCCGTCGGCGAGTTCGGCGTGATCTGGCATCGCGCGGGCACGACCTGGCAATTGCAGTCCGATCCGCCGATCGCGCAGGGCACCTTGTTCACGGCCGCCGGCTGCAGCCGTGACGAGGTGTACGCCGTCGGCGGGAGAGACGTGCTCCGCTCGGACGGCGAGGCGTGGCGCCGGCTCGAGATAGAGCTCACCAACGACGTGAACGGCGTCGCCTGCGGCCGCCCGGGCGAGGTGGCGATCGTCGGGTACGGAGGCCTCAAGCAGCGCCTCGTCGGCGGGGCCTGGATCGACGAGTTCACCGAAGAGCCGTATGCCGACCTCCACGCCGTCTGGGCCGACGGGAACGGGGCCTTCTGGGCGGTCGGCGGGGACTTCCTCAGCCGGCCGACGCCGGGCAGGGCCCGCAAGGGCGTGGTGGCGCGCCACGGAACCGGGCAGATCGCCGACACTGTGAGCCGATGATCACCAGACCGCATGTCCTCTCACCAGCCCTGACATGCGCGCAGTATGGCATGTCGCCTCAGCGCGCCGTGAACTCGGCGACACGCCACGGCGGGGCGAGCACGACCGTAGAGACTTTTTTCGTGGGAAATGCTTCAAGGGGTGGTGCTGGTCGTCCGATTGCAATACCCGCGGAGACCACACGCGGATCCCGCGCTCCCAACCCAGGAGAATTGACATGCGACGGACTATTGCTCAGCTTGTTGTAAGCGTATTTACTTTTGCTGTTCCCGTGCTCGTTGCTTCCACCGCATCAGCCCAGCCCAACCCCTGTGGAAACCTCCAGGCCGCGGCGGCCGGACAGTGCGAGATCCGCACCTCCGGCGGCTGCCAAGGGTACTGCGAGCCGGTCCAGTTCACGGCGGAGTGCTCGGGGAAGTGCAATGCCACCGCGCAGGGCTCGTGCACGGGCAGCTGCCAGGCGGACTGCGAGGGGGAGTGCAACGTCGACCCGGGGAGCCTCGACTGCGAGGGGAGCTGCACGGCGAGCTGCAAGGCGAACTGCAGCGCCAATTGCTCGGCGAGCGCCGATGGATCAGGGGCGCAGGCGGATTGCGAGTCGTCGTGCAAAGCGAGCTGCGACGGCGAGTGCAACGTCAGCTGCGAGGGGACCCCGCCGAGCGCGTCGTGCGACGCGAAGTGCGAGGCGAGCTGCGAGGGGGAGTGCAACGTCGAGGCGAACATCGACTGCAACGTCGACTGCACGACCGAGCTCAAGGGCGGGTGCGAAGTGCAATGCTCCACGCCGGACGGCGCGCTGTTCTGCAACGGGCAGTACGTCGATGTCGCCGGGAGCGTGGAGGAGTGCAAGAACTGGCTGCTGACGCAGGGGGTCGACGTGGAGTTCCACGCCGAGGCCGAGGCCGAGGCCAGCGTCTCCTGCGCCGCCGCGCCGGGGTCGTCCTCGTCCGCGCCGTTCGCGGGCACCGGGCTCGCGGCGCTCGTCGCGGGCGTGGGCGTGGCCGCCGCGCGCCGCCGCAAGCGGTCCTGAGCGAGGTCCGGCGCACCTGACGGCGCAGGCGAGGCCGTGGAGGCGCCTCCAGACGGAGGCTCCTCCACGGCCTGTCGCGCGCGCCGCGGGGGAGCGCACCCTCGCATCGTGCATCCATCCTCCAGGCCAGGGCGCCCCGCGCGGCCGGGCCTGGGTTTCTCCGGCACCGTAGTAGATTCGCGCCCACCTTGATGACCCTGCATCGTCGCTCGAGGCCGCGCTGGGTGCTCGCCCTCGCGCTGCTCGCCGGCTGCGAGGCCCGCACGCCGCCCGCCCCGCCCGCGGCGGCGCCCGCGACCTCCGCCGCGCCGGCCCACGCCAGCGCCGCCGCGGCGCCGAAGGCCGCGAGCGCCCCGGCGCCGCCGGCGGATGCCGTCGCGGATCCGGCGCCGCTGCCCCCGGATCCGCCGATCGCGCTCGCCTCGGGCGGCGCGCGGGCGGTGCGCGGCGACGCCGGGCTCGTGACCTCGGTCGAGGAGCACGCGACGCGCGCCGGCGCGGACGTGC
Organism: Sorangium sp. So ce1014; assembly: GCF_051521505.1. Lineage (NCBI taxonomy): Bacteria > Pseudomonadati > Myxococcota > Polyangiales > Polyangiaceae > Sorangium > Sorangium sp. So ce1014. Next base: position 11,043,495 of record NZ_CP150356.1, on the reverse strand, counting down.
TGCGGCGCGGGGGCAACGCGATCGACGCGGCGGTCGCCGTCGCGTTCGCGCTGGCGGTGACCCACCCGAGCGCGGGCAACATCGGCGGCGGCGGCTTCATGATGGTCCGCCTCGCGAGCGGCGAGACGCAGGCGATCGACTTCCGCGAGGCCGCGCCCGCGTCGGTGACCACCGCGTCGAACATGGCCATGGTGCGCGACGGCGCGTACGGCTACGCGTCGGCCGGCGTCCCGGGCTCGGTCGCCGGCCTCGCCCTGGCGCACGAGCGGTTCGGCACCCGGCCGCTCGCCGAGCTGCTGGCCCCCGCGATCTCCCTGGCGCGCAAGGGGCACCGCCTCGGCGCGCGGCAGGCGCTGACGCTGCGCTGGTCATGGCCCCGGCTGAAGACCGACCGGGCCGCGAGCGCCATCTGGGGGCGGGGCAAGGCGCCGCTCGCCCAGGGCGAGCTGGTGCGCCAGCTCGATCTCGCCCGCACCCTGGAGACGCTCGCCACCGAGGGCCCGCGCGCGTTCTACGAGGGCGCGATCGCCCGGAAGATCGCCGCCGCCATGCGCGAGCGCGGCGGCCACATCAGCGAGGGCGACCTGCGCGCCTACCAGGCGAAGTGGCGCGCGCCGCTCCGGTTCTCGTACCGCGGCTTCACCGTCGACACGATGCCGCCCCCGTCGATGGGCGGCGTCGCGCTCGCCGAGATCATGCTCACGCTGGAGAGGCTGAAGGCCCACGAGGCCCCCGCAGACTCGGGGCTGTCGCTGCACCTGTTCGTCGAGGCAGCGAAGCGAGCGTACGCCGACCGGCGAAAGGTGAGCGCCGACCCGGATTTCGTCCCGCCCGAGACGGCGCAGCTGCTCGCGAGGCTCCTCGACGGGAGCGCCCTCATGCGCCGCACGCCGCCCATCGACCCGGAGCGCGCCACGCCGGCGGGCGAGATCGCGAGCGCGGCGGGCGCGCTCGCGCCGGAGTCCCCGCAGACGACGCACTTCTCGGTGATCGACGGGCAGGGCAACGCGGTCTCGTGCACGACCACGCAGTCGGCGAGCTTCGGCGCGAAGATCGTGATCCCCGGGACGGGCATCCTGCTCGGCAACGCGATGGGCGCGTTCTCGGAGACAGGCATCAACGCGGTCGCGCCGGGCAAGCGCATGGCGAGCTCGATGACGCCCACGCTCGTGAGCCGGGACGACAGGGTAGCGCTCCTCCTCGGCTCGCCCGGCGGCGATACGATCCCGAACACCGTGGCTCAGGTGCTCCGCAACCTGGTCGACCACGGGATGACCATCGACGAGGCGGTCCGCCGCGCGCGCATCCACCACCAGTGGCTGCCGGACCGGGTGCGCGTCGAGCGGCTGACGCCGCCGCCGCGCGCCGCCCTCGACGACCTCGCGCGGCGGGGGCACGCGGTCGTGCTGGACCCGATGCCGATCGGCGACGCGAACAACATCCTCGTCGACGCCGCCGGCGTGGCGTGGGGGTACGCCGACACGCGCGAAGGGGGCGCGACCGAGGGGGTCGGCGCGCCCGACAAGCTCGGGCCGGCGGCGCAGGCCGGCGCGCCGCCGGCGTCCGGCGCGCGGTAGGTCGCGGGCGGGCGGCGGCATCGAGCGCGCGGCCGGCGTCCAGCGCGCGGCGGCGTCAGCGCAGCCTCGGGTCGTACTCGGCCGCGTCGGCGTCGTCGTCCTCCTTGGGGCGCACGACGACGACCGGGCACGGCGCGTGTCGCACGATCCGATCGGCGGTCGAGCCGCCGAACAGCCGCTGGAGCGGCGACTGCGGGTGCGTGGCCACGACGATGAGATCGGCGCTGAGCTCCCGGGCGAGCGAGACGATGGCCCGGTCGGGGCGGCCCGTGCGGAAGTGCATCGCCATGAGCCGGGCCTGGCCGTCCGCGAAGCGGTGCTGGAGCACCCGGAGCGAGGGCGGCGACGACGCGCCCGGCACCGTCACGTCGCGCACCGCGGGGGCGACCTGCCGCGGGCCGACGACCACGGCGTGGATCTCGGTCTCGCCCCGGAGCGCCGCCAGCTCGAAGGCGAAGCGCCACGCCCGCCCGCCCGGCTCCGACAGGTCCATCGCGACCACCACGATGTACGGCTTCACGTGGCGAGCGGCGCGCGCGCTCGCGCGGGCCGGCTCGCTCGCGGGGGCGGCGGCCTCGCCGGCGCGTCCCGCCGGCTCGCCCCGGGCCGGCTCGCCCCGGCCAGACCCGCCCGGGGGGCTCGCGGGCGCCTTGACGGCTCCGGTCGGCTCGCTCGCCCCCGCGGGCAGCGTCTCCGGCGCGGTGTCGCTCTCCTGGGGCGGCGGACAGGCGACCGACCTGCCCAGGTGGGCGTGCGCGGGCGCCGGTGCTTCGGTCGGCATCGCGCGCAAACGTTTGCAACGCGCCGCGCGACCGCAAGCGTCGTGCGGCCCGTTGCGACAGCGAGCGCGTGCCCCGGACCACTCCATCCTTGACGCACCCTCCAGACCTTCGCAGCGTCCCGCCCATGATCCCCCGCTACACCCCGTCCGAATTCGAAGATCTCTGGTCGCCCGCCACCCGATTCTCGACCTGGCTCGAGGTGGAGCTCGCCGCCTGCGAGGCGATGGAGGCCGAAGGGCTCGTGCCCGCTGGCATCGCGAAAGGGATCCGGGCGAAGCAGCTCTCGCTCGATCCGGAGCGGATCGAGTCGATCGAGCGCACGGTCAAGCACGACGTCATCGCCTTCCTGACGCACGTCGAGGAGCTGGCGGGCGAGGGAGCGCGGTGGCTGCACCGGGGGATGACCTCGAGCGACGTGCTCGACACGAGCCTCGCGATCCTGCTCGTCCGCGCGGCGGACCTGCTCTCGGCCCGGCTCGACAAGCTCTGCGACGCGCTCGCGCGGCGCGCCGACGAGCACCGGCGCACCCCGATGATCGGCCGGAGCCACGGCATCGCGGCCGAGCCGGTCACGTTCGGCCTGGCGCTCGCGGGCCACCTCGCCGAGATGAAGCGCGGCAGGGCGCGCCTGCTCGCCGCGCGCCAGGCGATCGCGGTCGGGAAGATCGCCGGCGCCGTCGGGACGTACGCGCACCTGTCGCCGCGCATCGAGGAGCGCGCGCTCGCCGCCCTGGGCCTGCGCCCCGAGACGGTCTCGACGCAGATCGTCGCGCGCGACCGCCACGCCGAGTTCTTCGCCGCGCTCTCGCTCATCGCGGCGGGCATCGAGCGGCTCGCGACCAACGTGCGGCACTGGCAGCGCACCGAGGTCCGCGAGGCGGAGGAGCGCTTCTCGGTGGGCCAGAAGGGATCGAGCGCGATGCCCCACAAGCGCAACCCCATCCTCAGCGAGAACCTGTGCGGCCTCGCGCGCATCGTGCGCGCGGCCGTGATCCCCGCGCTCGAGAACGTGTCGCTGTGGCACGAGCGCGACATCTCGCACTCGTCGGTCGAGCGGATGATCGCGCCCGACGCGACCTCGACGCTCGGGTTCATGCTCGACCGCGCCGCGGGGCTCGTCGACGGGCTGGTCGTCTATCCCGAGAAGATGCGCGAGAACCTCGACCGCACGGGCGAGCTCTTCTTCAGCGAGGCGGTGCTGCTGTCGCTCGTCCAGAAGGGCAGGCCGCGGCAGGCGGCCTACGAGCTCGTGCAGCGCTGCGCGATGCGCGCCATCGCGGGCGAGGGCCGCTTCCGCGACAACCTCGCCGCCGACGCCGACGTCGCCGCGCTGCTCACCCCGGACGAAATCGCGCGCTGCTTCGACCTCGACCACGCGCTCTCGCACGTGGACGCGATCATCGATCGAGCGCTCCGCGACTAGCCTGCGCCGTTGACCTGCACAGGCCGGTTTGACAGGCTCCGGCCCGCCATGGCCGCACCTGCCTCCACGCCCGTCCGCCGCCCGCGTCGCCTCGCGGCGCTCGCCGCGCTGCTCGCGCCGCTCGCCGCCTGCAGCGGGGGCGCCTCGGCGCCGCCTCCCTCCACGGGCACGAGCCCGCCCGCCGCGGCGCCCGCGGAGCCCGCGCGGCCGCTGGAGGCGCCGCGGGAGCCGTTCGCGGCGCTGCGCGACCGGATCCTGCGCGAGTGGGTGACGGACGAGCCGGCGTTCGCGCGCTCGCGCGGGCTGCACGACCAGGACGGCAAGGTCGGCGACTACTCCGCCGCGGCGATCGAGCGGAGGCTCACGCGCCTCTCGCGCGATCGCGCGGCCCTCGCCGCGATCGACGCCGCGGCGCTCTCGCCCGACGAGGCGCTCGACCGCGCGCTCGTCCTCCAGCAGATCGACCTCAAGCTCTTCCACGGAAGGGACCTCGAGGACTGGCGCCGGCAGCCGCAGTTCTACGGCGAGCTGTTCGGCGTGAACCACTACCTCGATCGCGCGTATGCGCCGCTGCCCGAGCGCGCGAGGCGCCTCCTCGAGCACGAGAAGGCGGCGCTGGCCCAGGTGCCGCGCATCCTCGAGAACCTCGCGAGCCCGCTGCCGAAGCCGGTGGTCGAGGTCGCCGTGAAGATCTTCCGCGGCTACGCCGAGTACCTGCGCGGCGACGTCGTGAAGCTGCTCAAGGGCGCGGGCGACGCCGCGTTCCAGGCCGACTTCGAGGAGACGAACGCGGCGCTCGCCGGCGCGGCGGAGGGGCTGGCCGAGCACCTGGCCAGGGTCGAGCTGCCGAAGGGCGACGCGAGCCACGTGCTCGGGGAGGCGCGGTACAGGAAGCTCCTTCTCGCGCAGGAGGGGCTCTCGATCCCGCTCGCCGAGCTCAAGAAGATGGGCGAGGAGGACCTCGCGGCGAACAAGGCGGCCTACCAGGAGCTCGCCCGGAAGGTGAAGGCCACCCGGCCCAAGGCGGAGCTGCTCCTCGCCGAGGCGACGCGGGTGATGGAGGCGTCGCGCAGGTTCGTCGTCGACCGGGGGCTCGTGAGCCTCCCGTCCGACGAGCGGGCGCTCGTGAAGGAGACGCCGCCGTACATGCGCTGGAACTCCGCGTTCCTCGACGCGCCGGGGCCGTTCGAGCGGAAGGGGCTCGAGGCGTTCTACTACATCACGAAGCCCGACCCCTCCTGGCCCAGGAAGGAGCAGGAGGAGTACGTGATGTCGCGCGGGACGCTGGTCTCGACGACCGTGCACGAGGTCTACCCGGGGCACTTCGTCCAGGGCCTGTGGGAGCACCGCGCGCCGACCGAGGCGCAGAAGATGTTCGGGAGCTACTCGTTCGTCGAGGGCTGGGCCCACTACGCCGAGCAGATGATGATCGAGGAAGGGTTCGGCAAGGAGGACCCGCAGAGCCGGCTCGGTCAGCTCACGGACGCGCTGCTGCGCAACTGCCGGGTGGTCGCGTCGCTCGGCGTGCACGCCGAGGGCATGGGGCTCGACGAGGCCGAGCGCCGCTTCGTCGACGACTGCTTCCAGGATCGCGCGACGGCGCGGGAGCAGGCGGTGCGCGCGACGTTCGACCCCGGCTACTTCGCCTACACGCTCGGCAAGATCCAGATCCTGAAGCTCCGCGACGAGGCGAAGGTGGCCCTGGGCCCGGCGTTCTCGCTGCGCCGCTTCCACGACGCGCTCCTCGCGCACGGGTCGCCGCCCGTGCCGCTCCTCCGCGAGCGCGTGCTCGCCGAGCTCAGGGCGCCGGAAAAGAAGCAGCCTTGACGAAGGCCTGCGGGCCGCGCTCCCGGGCGGCGCGCCCGCTACGCGGTCATGTCGGCCATGAAGATCGGCGGGCTGTGGAGGGCCATGATCTCCGGCGTGGGCGGGGCCGACTGCTTCGCCATCCGGAGCGCCTCGTCCATCGTGCGCGCCGTCTCCCAGCCGAGCAGCTGCGGGATGTACTCGTTGTCGGCGCCGACCACGATCATCCGGCCGATGTGCTGCCGGCCCGCCTCGCCCCAGTACCACATGAAGAACGGGTGGGTCGGGTGGTACGCGTGCCCGAAGCGGTACATCTCGATGTACGCCGGGTTCTCCGAGAACTTCTTCTCGTACCGCTTGTGCAGCTCCATCGCGTCGCGCGTCTCCGGCAGGAGCCGGTGCACGAACTCGATGTACGGGGCGTGGTGCTCGTTGTCGAACAGGTCGGTGCAGGGGTGGAGGATGATCATCGTCCCCCCCTTCTTGAGCATCGGCGCGCCCCGGTAGAGGTTGAACATGTAGCCGTTCGCCATCACCTGCACGAGCAGCGGGTTCAGGAACGAGTTCACGTTGTACGGGCTGATGTACGGGATGCCCGTGATCAGGATGTCGGCCTGGCCCGTGACCGGGACGAGGTACTGGTCGAAGCTGCGCTTCAGCGTGTGCTCGTGGACAGCCTCGGTCTCGCCGGCGAACACCCCGGTCACGCCGTACGGCGAGGGGACGCGCTGGAAGATCGCCTGGCGCGCGGGCTGCGGCACCTTCGACAGCGTGAAGCGGAGGGCGCGCAGCGCGCTCTTCTCGCCCGCGCTCAGATCGTCCTCGTTCCGGGCGAGGAACTCGAGCGGGCGATCGAACATGCGGTTGTTGATCGTCGTCTCGATCGTGAAGACGTTGAGCTTCTTGTTGGCCAGCCGGCCCATGCGCTCGACGCTCGTGTGCAGCGCGGAGCTCTTCGGGTCCATGTACGAGTAGCAGTCGCGCATCACCCGCGGGTTGTGGTGCGCGCGCAGGCTCCTGTACCCGCACAGGCCGACCGAGACCGACTTGTGCCCGCCGTCCATCGGCACGAGGTTCAGGTTCACGTAGATCACGAGATCGCTGTCGACCGCGCGCTTGTTGAGCTCGACCTCCTCGCCCACGTCGGTCGTGCCGATGTGCTTCATGTTGGCGAGGTTCTCGGCGTCGTGGTTGTAGAGCTTCTTCGGCCAGTAGGCGTTGAAGATCCTGTCGCCGACGATGTGGCGGACCTCCCAGTCCTTCATGCGCCGATGGACGCTCGTGGCGATGATGATCTCCACGTCGTCGACGCCGTAGTCCGAGAGCAGGTCGAGCACGATGGTGAGCACCCGCTCGCGGATGTCAGGCCGCTTCATCGGGGGCAGCGGCAGCGAGATGTCGTCCACCGCGATCGTGACCTTCATCCCCGGGCGGAGCTTCGCGTAGAGCGGCTCCGAGTTGTACGGGTGGTTGATCGCGTAGCGGATCGCGGCGTCGACGTCCTTCAGCGGCTCGAGGGGCGGCTTCGCGTAGAGCACCCGGGTGCCGGTGGGCAGGTCGACCTCGACCAGCTGGTCGCCTGAGAAGAGCACCCGGGGGGCGCTGCGGCTGTCTAGCGTGACGACGCAAGGATGGCTCATGGGGCTTTCAGAGCAGGGGGTGCGACCGTGTTGGGCTGTGGCGTGGCTCCCCGCCGCCGTCCGGCAGGGGCCGGGGTCATGCGGCGAGGTGGAGGATCGGCCAGTGGTAGGCCTGCGCGAGCAGCTTGAGCTTGCGGTCCGGGTTCACCGCCGCCGGGTAGCCGACGACCGAGAGCATCGGGACGTCCGAGTAGCTGTCCGAGTAGGCGAAGCACTCGTCGAGGTCGTGCCCGCGCGCGTGCGCGTGCTCGCGGATGAGGCGCGCCTTCTCGGGCCCGGCCACCACGGGGCGCAGGAGCTTGCCCGTCGCGAACCCGTCCTTCACCTCGAGGCGGTTCGCGATGATGCCGGTCGCGCCGAGGTGCTCGGCGAGCCGCTGCATCAGGAAATCCAGCGCGCCGGAGATCAGGACGACCTCGTGCCCCTTGTCGAGGCTGCACTTCACGAGGTCCCGCGCCTTGCCGTAGATGGCTGGCTTGAGCACCTTCGCGAACGCCTCCTCGGCGAGCGCGACGAGGCGATCCTCGGAGACGCCGTCGAACGAGCTGAAGAGCAGCTCGTTGAAGAGGCGCCGATCCTGGAGCTCCGCCATCGCCATCCAGGGCGCCTTCACCAGAGCGCGGCCGAGCTTCGCAAGGCTGTGCATCGGCGTCGGCTGGTTCAGCATGTAGAACACCGTCGGGTGCACGAGGTTGGTCGTGACCAGGGTGCCGTCTACGTCGAAGTAGCTCGCCGGCATGCAGGGCAAATCTCCCTGCATCCCGTTTGAGTCAAGATCGAGCTGCCGCGAACCGGCGTTCGCAGGCAGATCGTCACGCCGCGAAGAGGCGCTCGTACCGGTCGTCGAGCTCGATGCCGCCGTCGGTCTCGCCCCGGTCGACCGGGTTGATCCCGCAGTATTCGACGCTCGCCAGGTGGCGCCAGCGCCCGGCGCGCTCGGGCTCGTCGGGCAGCACGGGCGTCGTGCACGGGAAGCAGCCGATGGTGCGGAAACCCATGGCGTGCAGCGGGTTCTCGATCGCGTCCGGGTGCGCGGCGAAGTGCGCGTCGAGCGCCTCGCCGCTCAGCGAGGCGAACGGGTGGACGCGGAGCACGTTGTTCGCCGGGTCGAGCCCGAACGGCGCGACCTTGGCGCGGGCGCCGCCCTCGCCCCGCCGGAGCGCCGCGACGAGCGCGTCGTAGCGGCCGCGGAGGGCGCTCAGCGGGGCCGACTTGCGGAGGTCGCAGCACCGCTCCTGGCCCTCCTTCGAGAGGTAGAGCAGCCCCTCCTCGCGCGTCTGCTGCGCGAAGGTGCGCTCGGGCGAGAGCGTCACGACGCGCAGGTGCGGGTGGGTCCGCGCGAGCTCGTCGCGGGTGGCGAGCGTCTCGGCGTGGAGCACGCCGGTGTCGACGAAGATCACGTCGAAGGGGAGCCCGGCCCGGTCGGCCATGTGGCACAGCGCGGTCCCGGCCCGCTGCATGCTGCTCATGATGGCCGCGCGGGGGCCGAAGGACTCGCGGACGAAGCGGAGGAGCTCGACGGGCGACGCGCCCTGGAAGCGTCGGTTCAGCGGTTCGAGGTGTCGCTCGGTGATGCGCATGGGCGATGGATAGCAGAGCCCGTTTCCTTGATCCGGGTTGCCTTCGCCTGAGCTTGCGCCTAACTCCGCTGACGCGGAAATGACCAGCGCCCATCTAGCCTTGCAAGCGGGCGGGCTCGGCCAGGATCTGCCGGAGCTCGAGCGCCGGCGCTTCCTGTTCGTGACCGGCAAGGGAGGCGTCGGGAAGACGACGATCTCCGGCGCCCTCGCCCTCGCCTTCGCCGCCCGTGGCAAGCGCGTCCTCGTCGCGATGTGCAACACGAAGGAGCGGCTCTCGGCCATCCTCGGCACGAGGCCGATCGGCCAGGAGGTCACCCACGTGGCCGAGCGCGTGTGGGCGGTGAACATCTCGCCGGACAAGGCGCTGCGCGAGTACGGCGAGATGGTCCTCAAGGTGCGGGCCGCGGCCGATCTCGTGTTCGACAACAAGTACACGCGCACCTTCTTCCGCGCGGTGCCCGGGCTGTTCGAGTGGGCGATGCTCGGCAAGGCCTGGTTCCACACGACCGAGCTGCTCCCGGACGGCTCTCCCCGCTTCGATGTGGTCCTGCTCGACGCGCCCGCGACCGGGCACGGCATGGACATGCTGCGCGTGCCCAAGGTGATCCTCGACGTGGCGCCGCCGGGCATCCTGCGCCGGGACGCCGAGGCGGCGTGGGCGATGTTCAGGGATCCCGCGCGGAGCGGGGTCGTCGTCGTGACGCTCCCGGAGGAGATGCCGGCCACCGAGACCGTCGAGCTCGTGGCGGAGATCCGGGGCGAGCTCGGCCTGCCGGTCCACCGGCTGATCATCAACGGCGTGCTGCCGCCGCTGTTCTCGCCCGAGGAGCGGCGGGCGCTGCTCGTCGATCCGGGGCGGCTCGACATCGCGGCGCCGACGCGCGCGGCGCACACCGCCGAGAGCGCCATCGTGGCCGGCGCGCGCCGGGCGATGCGCGAGTCGGTGCAGCACGAGAGCCTGGGCCGCCTGCGCCGTGAGCTCGATCTGCCGACCGTGATCCTGCCGTTCCTCTTCGACGAGGCCTCGACGGTCGCCGGCACCCGCAGGCTGGCCGCGCGGCTCTGAGCGGGGCCCGATGCCGGCGGCGATGCTGCGAGCGAGCCCGCTGCTCATCGACGGACGCGCGTTGCTCGACGCCGATCGCCTGCTCCACGCGGGGGTCGCCGAGCGGCGCGCGAGCTTCGAGCTCGCGTTCACGGCGATGCCGCCCCACGCGGGCTTCCTCGTGGTCGCCGGCGTCGAGGCGGCGCTCGAGGCGCTCGCGCTGGACGGCGCGCGCCTCGACGCGGGGGCGGTCTTCGCGGCGCGCGAGGCCTGCGGCCTGAGCGACGCGCTCGTGGAGCGGCTCGCCGGCGCGCCGATCTCGATCGACATCGACGCGATGCCCGACGGGACGATCGCCTTCCCGGGCACGCCGGTGGTCACGGTGGAGGGGCCGTTCATCGAGGCGCTGCTCGCCGGCGCGCTGCTCGTGCCGGCGCTCGGCCGGGGCACGGCCGTGGCGACGCGGGCGGCGCGGCTCCTCGTCGCCTCGGACGGCGGCGCGGTCGTCGACGGGTCGTCGGCGCGGGTGCCGTTCGCCGACGAGGCGCTGGCGCTCGCCCGCGCGGCGCACGTGGGCGGCGCGTCGGCGACGACGAGCGCGCTCGCGGCCACGGCGCTCGGCGTCCCGTTCCGCGGCGCGGTGGGGATCGATCTCGGCGAGCTCGCGCCGCCGCCGTCGCCGCTCGAGGGCAGCTGGCCCTGGTACGCCGACCGGATGGTCGACCTCGGGGGCCACGAGGAGGAGGCGACGCTCCTCGAGGCGAGGCGCGTGGGCACGACCGCCGGCGGCTGGGTCGCCACGGGGCTCGCCGAGCCTGAGGGCGGGCTGCCGGCGGTGCGCTACGAGCTCGTGGCGCTCGAGGAGTCGGGCGCGTGGGCGCTGCGGCAGGGCACGAGCGATCGCGGCGACGTGATCGCGGGGCGCAAGATGGTGGCGCGCTACTACGACGAGGCGGGGCGCGCGGCCTGTGACGTGATCCACCTGGCGCACGAGCGGATGCTGGCGCCGCGCGCGCTCGGGGCCGCGAGGCTCGCGCCGCTCGCGCGGGCGGTGATGCGCGGCGGCCGCGCGCTGGAGTCGCCGGAGCCGCCGAGCGCCGGGCGCGAGCGCTCCATCGCCGGGCGCGAGCTGCTCCCGCACGGGGTCGTGCGCCTGCGCGCGCCGGGGCGGTACCCCGTGCAGCTGTCGCCGGCGCTGATCGCGCTGCGCGAGCCGGAGCCGCCGAGCTCCTGGCGGTAGGGGGGAGCAGGGCCGGAGCCTCTAAGTGCGCGGCTACTCCAGGTCGGGCGGGCCGCCGTGGCTCACATGTCGAGCAGCAGCTGCGTCAGGATGTAGTTCGTGACGAGCACGGTGACGCAGCTCTCGACGACCGCGCGCGTTGTCGCGACGCCGACGCCGCGCGCGCCGCCCGAGGCGAAGAAGCCGTGGCGGCACGAGACCGACGAGACGATGAAGCCGAAGACGCACGCCTTGATGAGCCCCATCGAGATGTCGCTGGGCAGGGCGAAGTCGCGGACGCTCTGGAAGAACGAGCCCGCGTCGCCGCCGAGCCAGAGCACGGCGACGAGGTACGAGCCGCACATGCCGACGCTCGTGTACAGGATGCAGAGGAGCGGCAGCATCACCGTCGCGGCGAAGAGCCGGGGCGAGAGCAGGTACTGCACGGGGCTCACGCCCATCGTCGCGATCGCGTCGATCTGCTCGGTGACGCGCATGTTGCCGAGCTCCGCGGCCATGGCGCTGCCGGCGCGGGCGGTGACCATGATCGCCGAGAAGACCGGCGCGAGCTCGCGGGCGAGCGAGACCGCGACGAGGCCGCCGACGCGGCCCTCGGCGCTGAACGCGCGCAGCGCGTGGGACGTCTGCAGCGTCACGACCATGCCGCTGAAGACGCCGGTCAGGCCGACGATGAAGACCGACTGCGCGCCCATGAAGTCCATCGCCGCCAGGAACTGCGCGGGGCGGAACGGCGGGCGCACGAGCCAGAGGAGCGTCTGGAACGTCAGCGTGACGATGTTGCCGATGTTGTCGAGGAACCCGAGGAGCGGCTCCAGCGCCTTGTTGAGCAGCTCGCTGCGGCTGGTTTCCGCGCCTTCCTTCACCGTGCGCTCTTGTATCATGCAACGCCGCCGCGCACGGGGTCGGGCGCGCAACGACCCCGCGCGCCCGCACTGCGCGTTACCCTTCGCGCCGCGCGTTACCTTACCCTTCGCGCTGGCACGCTGCCCGAGCCGCCGGCGCGAAGGGCAGCGCCCCAGCGTGCGGTCCGAGCCGTCGGTCGAGCTCGTCCGGAGGTGCAGCGGTCGCCGCTCGCCCGCTCCAGCCGCCGGCGGTTCGACGTCGTTCACGCAGCGCCCGGGCCGGCCCCCCGCGATCCGCCGGCGCCGCCTCGCAGCTCGGCCTCGAGCGCCGCGAGCACCTCGCCGCTCCGCGCGCCGGTCGCCCTGATCTCGGCGGCGCGCCCCGGCGCGCCCGGGTCCTCGGGGGCGGCGAGGTGGATCAGGAGCGCGTCGCCGCCGAGCGCCTCCACGAACGGCTCGCCCCACTCCACCACGACGAGCGCCCCCTCCGCGCGGCGCTCGCGCAGCCCGAGCTGGGCGAGCTCCTCGTCCGCGGCGCCGCGCGCGCCCTCCGCAGGGGACGCGCCGCCGAGGCGGTAGGCGTCGGCGTGCGCGATCGGGACGCGGCCGTCGTGCTCGTGGACCAGCGTGAAGGTCGGGCTCGTGACCGGCAGCTCCGACGGCACGCCGAGCGCGCGGCAGAGGGCGCGGGCGAAGAACGTCTTCCCGGCGCCCAGGTCGCCGGCCAGGACCACCAGATCGCCGCCCGCGAGGCGGCCGGCGAGCGCGCGCGCGAGGCGGATGGTGCTGCGGCGGCTCGGCAGCTCGATGCGCATGCGTCAGAACCGGGCCCCCGCGCCGAGCGTCGCGCCGAGCAGGAGCAGCGAGCCGTCCCCCGCGGGGACCCACCGGAGATTGCCGAGCTGGGCCTCGATCTGCACCGAGGAGCTCAGCGCGAGCACGACGTCGAGCGACGCCCCGATCACCGGGCGCACCTCGAGGTCGCCGCGGTACGTCGCGCCGCCGGGGCCCACGACGCCGGCGCCCGACCGGAAGAAGGCGCCGGCGTGGAGCGCGGGGCCGATGTGGAGCGGGAACGCGCGCCACGCGCCGCCCTCGGGCGTCAGGCTGGGGGTCAGCATCAGGCGCGCGCCGCCCTCGAGCCAGGCGGCGAACGGGCCGGCCAGGTTCCCGCCGCCGCCGGCGAACAGCTCGAGCCCGCGATCGGAGACCGCGTAGGCCACGCGCGCCGTGCCGACCAGCGAGGCCGCGCTGCCGCTCGCGCCCGGGAGGCGCGCCGCCGCCACGGCGGCCCCGAGCGACGCGGAGAGGGCGAGCCGGCGCCCGCCCGAGTACGCAGGCCAGACGCGCTCGGGCCCGAGCGGGTACGCCATCTGCACCTCCTTCGCGGGCGGCGCCGGCGGCGGCGGGGGCACCGGCGGCAGCACGGCGGCCCCGCCCGCGGACGGGGGCGCGGCAGGAGGCGGCGCGCCCGCCGGCGTGGCGCCCGCGGGGCGCTCCCAGGGGAGCTCGCCGACGCCGACGCCCTCGGGGCGGAGGAGCACCGCCAGCATCTCCTGCGTCTGCTGGGCCTCCTTACCCCGGTCGACCTCCCGCGCGACCGACTCGACCCGGCCCGTCGAGGCGAGATACGCGGTGAGCTCGACCCGGGAGGTCGTGACCGCAGGCTCGACGGTGCCGCTCAGGATCCAGTCCGCGCCCGTCCGCGCGCCCACGGCGCGGTACTCGTCCGTGGTGTCGGCGATGCCGTCGGCGACGCCCTTGAGCGCGGCCGCCACCGCGCCGTCCGGCACCGGGGTGTGGCCGAGGGCGGCGAGCCCGCGCGCGATCTCGGCCTGGGCGGCGCTCCGGGCGGCCTCGTCGGTGCCTCCGCGCGCGGGGAGCACCGCCACGCGGTCGGCGAACGCGGCCGGGGCGATCGCCGTCAGCGCGGCGGCGGCGGCACAGGAGAGGGCTCGGCGGATCATGCGGCGCCATGCTACGCCCGCCGGGACGCCGGAGCAGCCCCAGGACGACGCGGCGGCACGCTCTCCACGCCACGCGCGAGCCCCGCGCGGCGGCCAGGCGGCCGTCCGGCGGCTCGCTCCGCTCATCGCGCTCTCTCGATCTCGCGGTACGCGACCCCCCTCGGCAGCACGCGCTTTCCACCGAAGCCGGTCGCCGTCGTGGTCCAGAGCTCGGCCGTCGCGCGGCTCACGGCGCTCGTCGCCGCGAGCCGCCGCGCCTTCACCTCGGCCGGGTCCTCGGTGCCCGTCTTCGGCAGCCGCTGCACGCCGGCCCAGGCGAGGACGCCGGCGTCGCGCCCGAGCGCCGCCCAGAAGCTCGGTGGCGACGGGTGGGTGGCGAGCCACACCCCGAGCGCGGCCGGCGCGCCCGAGGGCGCCGCGACGAACGGGAAGAGCCCCGCCGTCGCGACGAGCGACCCCGGCGGCGGCGGCACGGCCGCCTCGAAGCCGAGCGCGATCGTCACCGTGCGCGGGGCGGCGCGGAGCGCCTGCTCTGCGCAGGGCGCGTCTCCGGCCAGGATCACCCCTCGGATGGCCGGCGGCCGGAGGGCGCGCGGATCGAAGGTCCCGTCGCAGGGCAGCGCGAGCGCGATGCCGCGCTCGGCGAGCGCTGCGGCCGGAGCGCCCCCGGCGGCCTCGCCGCCCACGAGCGCCGCCGGCTTCGCGCCCCGCTCCGCGAGCGCGGCGGCGAGCACCTCGATGCCCCTCGCGGGCTCCTCGCCCACGACGAAGACGAACGCCCCGTCCAGCGCCGCCGGCTCCGGCGGGTGCACGAGCAGCACCGGGATCGCGTTCGCCCGCGCGAACCTCGCCACCGCGGTCGCCTGATCTCGATCCGAGCCGGCGATGAGCACCGCGGCGCCCTCGGCGGTGAGGCTGCTCAGCGCCTCGTCGATGCTGCCCTCGCCGCCGTCGTCGCGGCTCACGAGCCGCGCGTCCGACCCCGGCCGCAGCAGCCCGAGCCCGTGCGCCACGCCGGCGGCCATCTCGACGCCCCGCCGGCGCGACTCGGAGGTGCGCGTCGAGAGCAGCAGGCCGACCGTGGGGGGCTCGACGCGCGCGGTCCCCGCGCCGGCCGCGAGCTCCGAGATCGCGTCGCCCTGGCTGCCGAGCAGCGCGCCGGCCCGGTCGAGCAGCTCCTTCGCGAGCGCGACGTCGCGGCGCTCGCGGGCGACGATCGCGAGGCGCTCGGCGACGAGCGAGCGCAGGTCGACCTGCGGGTCCACGACCTCACCGGCGGCCTGGCCGGCGCGCATCGCGCTGACGAGGTGAGCGATGGGCACCTTGCGCAGGAGCGCCCCGATCTGCGCCCGGACGGCGGCGCGGTCGTCGTCGTCCGCCTCGCGCAGCCAGACGCTCATCAGCTCGACCGCCTGCGTCCACGCGCCCGCCTCCATCGCGGCGGCCGTGACCTCCTCGTTGAGGAGCGAGCGCACGTACGCGTCGATCATCTTGCTCACCAGCGGGCGCAGCACCCCGAAGGCGGGCCTCGGCTTGCCGGCGCGCCGGAGCGCCGCGCCGCGGAGCACGCGCGCGAGGTCCGCGGTCGGGCCCGGCCCCCCGGCCTCGATCTCGGCCGCGAGCGCCTCGGCGCGGCGGAGGTCCCCTCGCTCCAGCGCGAGCCACGCGAGGTGGGCGGCCGCGACGCGCGCGAGATCGTCGCCCGCGTAGCGGTCGCGGAAGGCGAGGAGCTCCGGCTCGAGCGCGATGCGCTCCGCGCGCGCGCCGCTCTCGAAGCGCGAGAGGATGCGGTGCAGCTCCGCCTGGGCCGCGGGCGACCCGCCGAGCGCCGGGCTCATCGCCGCCGCGCCGTCCTGCGCGCCGCAGCCGACGACGGCGATCGCCGCCCCGAGCGCGAGCAGCGCCGCGCTCGTGATCGCGGGCACACGCGCGAGCAGCGCCGCGCTCGTGATCGCGGACACACGCGCGAGCAGCGCCGCGCTCGTGATCGCAGGCACACGCGCGCGCAGCGGTCGTCGCGCGGCGCGCCCGGCCTTCGCGCGCTCGGTCGATGCGCCGGAGGCAGCGGAAAATCGGCCCGAAGCGTTGACTGCGTTCACCTTGACGTCACCCGAGCCATCCCATACACCGGCGGCGCCCGCCTTCCATCGAGGTCAGCGTGTCCGAGGCAACCCCCGCCAGATCGCTCTTCCACAAGAGCCGCCGGTCCTTTCTCCTGCGCAAGCTGCATTCTCTCACCGGCGCCCTCCCCGTGGGCGGGTTCCTGCTCTTCCATTTCTGGACGAACGCGAAGGCGCTCCAGGGGCAGGAGCGGTTCGACGCGGCGGTCGCCGAGATCTCGCACATGCCGTACCTGCCCGTGCTCGAGCTCGGGCTCGTCGTGCTGCCGCTCGCGTTCCACGCCCTCTACGGGGTCAAGCTGGTGCTCGAGGGCAAGCCGAACGTCGGCAGCTACACGTTCTCGCGCAACTGGATGTACACGATGCAGCGGGTCACGGGGGTGCTCGCGTTCGCGTTCATCGCGTTCCACCTGTGGCAGTACTGGGCGCAGAAGTGGCTCGGCCGGATGGCGCCCGAGGAGTTCTACCCGCGGCTGTGCGCCGACATGGCGTCGACGGTGGGCGGCGTCCCGGTGATCGCGCTCGTCTACATCTTCGGCATCGCGGCGAGCGTGTTCCACTTCGCCAACGGCCTCTGGGGCTTCTGCTTTTCGTGGGGGGTCACCGTGTCGCGCCGGTCGCAGCGGATGGCCGCGGTGGTCTTCGGCGCGCTGGGCCTCCTCTGCTTCGTGCTCGGCGCCAACACGGTGATCTACTTCGCGACCGGCGCGCCGTTCCCCGGGACGCCGAGCCCGGCCGCGGAGGGCGCCCGCACGTGCGCGGAGATCGCGTCGGCCGGGCGCGCCGCGCTGGTCGCGCCGGCCTCGCACTGACCATCGTATCGGCCGCGCCCCGGTGGGGAGCGGCGCGGGAGCATCGAGAGCGAACATGGCCGCGAAGAGCACGACGAGGAGCGAGGGGGGGAAGGTTCGGCGCGTGATCGTCGTCGGGGGCGGGCTCGCCGGCCTGATGACGGTGATCAAGCTGTGCGAGGCGAAGGTCCCTGTCGACCTGATCTCCCTCGTACCGGTGAAGCGCTCGCACTCGGCGTGCGCGCAGGGCGGCATCAACGCCTCGGTGAACACGAAGGGCGAGGGGGACAGCCCCCAGGTGCACCTCGAGGAGACGGCGTACGGCGGCGATTTTCTCGCGAACCAGCCGCCGATCAAGGGGATGGCGGAGGCCGCGCCCGGCATCGTGAACCTGCTCGATCGCATGGGCGTGCCGTTCAACCGGACGCCCGAGGGCCTGCTCGACTTCCGCCGCTTCGGCGGCACGCTGTTCCACCGCACGGCGTTCGCCGGCGCGACGACGGGGCAGCAGCTGCTCTACGCGCTCGACGAGCAGGTGCGGCGGTTCGAGCTCGCCGACGTGACCGACGAGCACGGCGTGTCGATCCCGGGCGAGAAGATGGTCCGGAAGCACGAGTTCTGGGACTTCATCGAGGCGATCCTCGACGACTCCGGCACGTGCGTCGGCTGCGTCGCGCAGGACCTGAAAACGATGCAGATCCGCGCGTTTACCGGCGACGCGGTCGTGCTCGCGACGGGCGGCTGCGGCATCGTCTTCGGCCGCTCCACGCTGAGCGTCATCTGCACGGGGACGGCCGCGTCGGCGGTCTACCAGCAGGGCGCGGTCTACGCGAACGGCGAGTTCATGCAGGTGCACCCGACCGCGATCCCGGGCGCCGACAAGCTGCGGCTCATCTCGGAGAGCGCGCGCGGCGAGGGCGGCCGCGTCTGGGTGCCGAAGGACAAGACCGACGCGCGGAGCGCGCGCGACATCCCCGAGAAGGAGCGCGACTACCTCCTCGAGCGGATGTACCCCGGCTACGGCAACCTCGTCCCCCGCGACATCGCGGCGCGCGCGATCTTCCGGACGTGCTTCCACGAGGGGCGCGGCATCTGGAACGCCGCGACGGGCCGGAACGAGAACGAGGTCTACCTCGACCTGACCCACAAGGACGAGAAGTTCCTCCGGGCGAAGCTCGCGGGCATCCTCGAGATCTACGAGAAGTTCGCGGGCACCGACCCGTACAAGAACCCGATGAAGGTCTTCCCGGCGGTCCACTACGCGATGGGCGGCCTGTGGGTCGACTACGAGGCGGACGCGCGGGGCTCGCTCAAGGTGGGGTCGCCGCGCAATCACGCGACGAGCATCCCGGGGCTCTATGCGGTGGGCGAGGTGGACTACCAGTATCACGGGGCCAACCGGCTCGGCGCCAACTCGCTGCTCTCGTGCATCTACGGCGGCCTTGTGTGCGGTCCGGCCGTCGCGAGCTATCAGCGGAGCATCAAGCGGAGCGCCCTGGACCTGCCGCGCTCGATCTTCGACAAGGCCGAGAAGCGCGCCGAGGCCGACTACCAGCGCATCCTGACGCAGAACCAGGAGGCGAAGCAGCCGGAGAACGCGTACCGGCTGCACCAGGAGCTCGGCGAGATGATGCTGCGCGACTGCACGATCGAGCGCGACAACGCCGCGCTCGACCGGGTGATCGAGAAGCTCGGCGAGCTCGAGGAGCGGGCGGGGCGGATCAAGAGCACGGACACGGCCCCGCGGGTGAACCAGGGGGCGCAGTTCGTGCGGCACTTCGAGAACATGCTGGTGCTCGCGCGGGTCATCGCGCAGGGGGCGAGGAACCGGGACGAGTCGCGCGGGGCGCACTACAAGCCGGAGTTCCCGGTGCGGAACGACGCCGAGTGGCTGCGCACGACGCTGGCGCGCCACGAGGAGAAGGGCGCCGTGAGGTTTATCCGCGCGTTCGACACGACGTGCGCCGGCCAGTCGGTCCACGTGACCGACGCGGTGGACACGTCGCTGGTGGCGCCGCGGGAGCGCAAGTACGAGCAGGCGGGCGCGGCGAGCGCGCAGGCGACGGGGAAGCTGTCGCAGAAGAGCGTGTAGGATGGCCAAGGCGAGCGGAGACGAGGCGAACGGGGCGGCGGCGCCGGCGCAGGCGCGGGGCGAGGGCCGGCTTGTGCACCTGCGCGTGCGGCGGCAGGACACCGGGGATCGGCCGGAGTCGCGGCGCTGGGAGGAGTTCAAGGTCCCCTACCTGCCGCAGATGAACGTGATCAGCGCGCTGCAGCAGATCCAGCGGGATCCGCGGACCGTGGACGGCAAGGAGGTGGCTCCGGTCGTCTGGGAGGCGGTGTGTCTGGAGGAGGTGTGCGGCTCGTGCACGATGGTGGTCAACGGCCGGGTCCGTCAGGCCTGCTCGGCGCTCATCGACCAGATCGCGCCGAAGGGCGAGGTGATCACGCTGGAGCCCATGTCCAAGTTCCCGCTCGTGCGCGACCTGCTCGTCGACCGGAGCCGGATGTTCGAGGACATGAAGCGGGTCCGCGCGTGGATCGACATCGACGGTACGCACGAGCTCGGCCCGGGTCCACGCGAGTCGCCGGAGCGGCAGGAGGAGCGGTATCCGCTCTCCCGCTGCATGACGTGCGGCTGCTGTGTCGAGGCGTGCCCGCAGTACAACGACGGGACGAAGTTCGTCGGCGCCTTCGCGATCAACCTGGTGCGGCTCTACAACATGCATCCTTCCGGGGCGATGCACGAGGGCGAGCGCCTGGAGTCCGTGATGAGCGAGGGCGGGATCTCCGATTGCGGCAAGTCGCAGAACTGCGTCGAGGTGTGCCCGAAGGAGATCCCGCTGGTCGACTCGCTCGCCGCGGTCGCCCGCGACACGACGAAGAGGATGCTGTTCGGCTGGCTGCTGAAGTAGAGCGGCTCGCGCGGCGTGTACCTGATGTTGCCGAAGACCGCGCTCAGGGGAAAGGCGATCCCGACCCGAACCCGAAGCCTGACCCGAGCCCCACGCCCACCGGCGCCGTCGTGGTCTGCCGCTCCAGCTTGCGGATGCGCATCCCGAGCACGTGCGTGATCAGCGTGCAGGTCTGGTGCGCGCGCGCCGTCACCTCGCACCCCAGCCAGACGCCGAACGGCTCCCGCTCGCCCTCCTCCGCATAGCGGATCACCGGGCCGTTCTGGGCGACCGTGAGCCATGCGTTCGCCTCGCCCGGCAGCGACGCGTGCAGCACGCCGACCTGGCCCAGCGCGTCGTCGTTCGGGCCAATGACCCGGCCGTCCGGCTCGAGCAGCGCCAGCGGCTCGGCCTCCAGACCGAACACCCGCCCGCCGCGATCCACGCTGAGCCGGTGCTCGCCGTTCACGAAGATCTTGCCGTCCGGCGCGATGTCGACCGCGAGGTTCCCGTGGACCCAGCGCGCCCGCGGGATGTCGAGCAGCGCGCCGCCACGGGCCCAGTTGGCAGGGGGCGTCGCGGCGCACGCCGCGAGCAGCGAGAGCGGCACGACGAGAGCGAGGCGTCGCATGCGCCGAGCATACCGCAGCGACGAGCGGCGCGCCGGCGCGTCGGCCGGCGATCGGCCGACGCGCCGACGCGCCAGCGCGCAGCGCTACACCTTCTCGGTCCCGGTCGTGCCGAGCAGCCCGGTCGGCTTCACGAGCAGCACCGCGATTAGCACGGCGAACACGAGGACGTCCTGCAAGCCGGAGTAGGGCGTGAGCTTCGTCATCTCGCCGATGATCCCGATCAGCATGCCCCCGAGCATCGCGCCCGTGATGTTGCCGATGCCCCCGATGACCGCCGCCACGAAGGCGCGGTTGCCGATCACCACGCCCATCGTGGGGTACACCTGCGACTGATCGAGGCAGTAGAGCACCGCGCCCACCGCCGCGAGCATCGAGCCCGTGACGAAGGTGAGCGCGATGATGCGGCTCGTGCGGATGCCCATCAGCCGGGCAGCCTCGACGTTCACGCTGAGCGCGCGCATCGCCTTGCCCGTCCAGGTGCGCCGCACGAGCAGCTCCAGGCCGATCATCACGAGGATCGAGGTGACGAAGATCACCTTGCGCGTGTGCTCGATCGGCAGGAGCTGAGGATAGCCGCGGTAGCGGGCGGTGAAGAGCAGCTGCGCCAGGTTCTGGAGGAGGACGCTCATCGCGAGCGCCGTGACGAGCGGCGTGATCCGGGTGTTCGCGAGGCTCCGGCCCCGGGATCGCAGCGGCGCGTAAGCCACCTTCTCGACCACGACCCCGAGGACCGCCGTGAAGGCCATCGCGCAGAGGGTGCCGGCCACGCCCGCGAACAGCGGCGCGTCCTGGGCGCCGAACGCCGCGATCCCGAACAGCCCGGCGAAGGCGCCCATCATGAAGACCTCGCTATGAGCGAAGTTGATGAGCTTGAGGATGCCGTAAACCATCGTGTAGCCGAGGGCGACGAGGGCGATCATCGACCCCTGGGCGAGCCCCGTGATCAGGGCACTCACGATCTTCTCCATGGAGATCCCTTCACCGCACGTCGAGCGAGCGCGCGGGCACGACCACTACTGCTTCGCGGCCTTCTCGTTGACCGTGGAGTAGTAGGTAAACTGCTTGTCCTTGATCTGGACAATCACGACCGGCTTGTCGGCGTTGCGATTCGCGTCGATGGTGATGACCCCCGTCGCCCCCTGGAAACCCTTTGTGTCCTGGATGGCCTGCCGGATGTCGTCCGGCGTCATCGTCTTGGCGCGGCCCATCGCGTCGGCGAGCAGCCTGGCCGCGTCGTAGCCCTGCGCCGCGATGCTCGACGGCGTGCGGTTGTACCGGTCCTTGTACTTCTTCACGAACGCCTGCGAGTTGGGCCAGGGGACGTCCGGCGCGTAGTGGTTCGTGAAGTACGCGCCTTCGAGCTCCTCGGCTGCGTCGCGCAGGAGCTCGTTCGCGTCCCACCCGTCGGTGCCGACGAACATGTTCCCCGGCACGCCCGCGGCCTTGGCCTGCCGCGCGATGGGGGCCATGCTCGTGTAATAGATCGGCGCGTAGATCATCTCGGGGTTCGCCGACTTGAGCTCGTTGATGTACGTCGTGAAGTTGGTCTCCTTCTTGAGGAAGCTCTTCTCCATGACGATCTCGCCGCCTAGGCGCTTCACCTCGGCGCGGAACTCGTTGGCGAGGCCCGACGAGTAGAGGTCGTCGGAGGCGAAGAAGAGCCCCACCTTCTTCTTGCCGAGCGTGTTCACGATGAACTGCGCGCCCATCTGGCCCTGCACGTCGTCCGTGAAGCAGGCGCGGAACACGAAGGGGCCGACCTTCGTCACGTCCGGGTTCGTGGACGACGGCGAGATCATCGGCACCTTCTTCTTGTTGGCGACGATGCCGCCGGCGCGCGACCGGGACGAGGCGACCTCGCCGAGGAGGGCGAGCACGTGATCGCGATCGATGAGCTGCAGGACCTTGTTGGTCGCCTCCTCGGGCTTCGACTTGTTGTCCTCGTAGAGGACGTTGATCGGCTTGCCCTTGACCCCGCCCGCCTTGTTGATCTCGTCGATGGCGAGATCGATACCCTCCTTCGAGTCGACGCCGAACGCCGTCTCCTCGCCCGAGAGGCTGAAGAAGGCGCCGACCTTCCACTCGGGGTCGTCCTTCGCGTGCTTGGCCGGGTCGCCGCCCGAACCCTCGCTCGTCTTGCCGCACCCGAGCGCCATCGCGCTCAGCGCGAGCGCCCCGGCGATCATCCTCACCAAACCTCGTCGTCCGAGCATGTTGTCGTCCTCCCTGTCGCCGGGCCGCCTCGCGTGTGGGTCGCCCGCCGGTGGCCAGGGCCGCCCACGCAGCGGCCCAGAGCGCGTGTACTCACCGCGTCTACCATTGTCCACGCGGCACGTCAGCTATGTCGGGCCGCGTAGCGCTCGGCGCGGGTCATCTCAAGTGTGCGATTCTCCACGGATTCCGCCGGCTAGCCTCGCACCGCCCCGCGCGGGGCGAGCCGGCGCGGGGCGGTGCGAGGCTAGCCGGCGCGGCGCGCATGGACGAAGTGCTCGAGGTTCCCCTTCGGCCCGCGCACCGCGCTGTCGGCCTCGCCGACGACCGAGAAGCCCGCGGCCTCGATGGCCTCGCGCGCCTCGGCGATCGCCGCGAGGCGGGTCGCCTCGTCACGGATGACGCCGCGCCCGCGGGCGGCGGCCTCGCGGCCCGCCTCGAACTGCGGCTTGATCAGCGCGACGAGGTCGCCCGAGGGGCGGAGCAGGCGGGCGATCGCGTCGATGAGCCGGGAGATGCTGATGAAGGACGCGTCGACGACGACGAGATCGATGGGGCTGTCGAAGTCCTCCCGCTGGAGCTCGCGCGCGTTGACCCGATCGCGCACCTCGACGCGCGGATCGGCGCGCAGCTTGCTGGCGAGCTGGCCGTAGCCGACGTCGACCGCGAACACCCGCGCCGCGCCGCGCTGGAGCAGGCAGTCGGTGAAGCCCCCGGTCGAGGCGCCCACGTCGACGCACGTCTTGCCGGCGACGTCGAGGCCGTGCGCCGCGAAGGCCGCGAGCGCGTGCTCGAGCTTGTCGCCGCCGCGCGAGACGAACCGCGGGCCCGAGGCGACGTTCACCTCGGCGTCCTCGGGGAGCAGCGTGCCCGGCTTGTCGATGCGGCGCGGCCCCGAGGTGACCTTGCCGGCCATGATCAGCGCCTGCGCCTCGGTGCGCGAGCCGGCGAGCTTCCGGGCGACGAGCAACGCGTCGGCGCGGACGCGGGTCACGGCGCCCTCGGAGGCGAAGAGGGCGAAGAGGGCGAAGGGGGCGCGGGGGCCGCGCCGCCGTCCCGGGGGTCGGGGGCGGCCGCCGCGTCGGAGAGCGAAAGCGCGTCGCCGTGGAGCGCCCGGGCGACGGCGGCGAGCCCGTCGCCGATGCGCGGGCCCGGGCGCAGCACGACGTCGGCGCGGAGCGGGCGCACGCGCCCCTCGCGCACGGCGCGCAGGGATCTCCAGCCGAGCGCGTCCCGGAGCATCGCCAGCCTGGAGGCGCCGAGCCCGCCGGCCTCGCCGGTGCCGTCGAGCAGCACATCGGGATCCAGCGCGAGCAGGTGCTCGACGCTGATCGACGGGTAGGCGCCGCCGCGGGCGATCGCGTTCTCGCCGCCGGCGAGCCGGAGGAGCTCATCGGCGAAGCTGCCGGGACCCGCGGCGAAGATGGGTGAGGTGTCGAACAGCATGGCGACCCGGACGCGCGGCATCCCCTTCACGGCCTGCTCGACCGCCTGGCGACGAGCGCGGATCCGGCCGATCGCTTGCTCGGCGCCGGGCACCGCGTCGAGCCGCCGGCCGAGCTCCGCGAGCATCGCCTCGATCTGGGCGAGCGACTCGGTCTCGGGGAAGCAGGTCGCGATCCCGTGCCCGCGCAGCGTCTCGTCCAGCGCCGGCCCCGCGGGGCCGTGGGCGCCGACGACGAGGGTCGGCGAGAGCGCGATGATCGCCTCGATGCTCGGATCGGCGTAGCCGCCGACGCTGGGCAGGCGGAGCACCTCGGGCGGGTGGTCGCAGTGGCGCGAGCGGCCGACGAGCGCCGCGCCGGCCCCGATCGCGCAGACCGCCTCGGTGGTGCTGGGCGACAGGGAGACGACGCGCGCGCCGCCCTGCGCCGCCGGGGCCCGACGCCCGCACGCCGCGAGCGCGACCGCGGCGAGCGCCGCGAGCGCTCCTCGCCGCCGGAGCGCGGTGCCCCGCGCGCGAGAAGAAGAAGACGCGCTTCGCCCTTCAGCCAAGCCGGTCCCGGCGGCGCCGCCGCAGGCTCGCCACGGCGCCCAGGCCCGCCGCGCCGAGCAGCCAGGGGACCGGCTTTGTCGGGTCAGGCCTCGAGTGGAGGCTGCACGACCCGCTCGATGCGTCGTCCTCACCGGCGCCGTCGTCTCCACCGTCGTCCTCGGGCGGCGGCTCCGGGAGCTTCGCGCAGAAGCCGAGCTCTTCGTTGCAGCTGTAGCCGCTCGGGCACGTCGCGACCTCGCTGCACGGGCGGGTGCAGTAGCCGTCGAGGCAAGCGTTCGTCAAGCACTGCTCCGGCTGCTCGCAGGCGGCGCCGACCTCCGCCGAGTAGACGGGATCGGTGGGGAAGCCGGTCGCCCAGCGCGGCGCCTCGTACCCTCCGAGCTCGGCGGCATGCAGGGTCGCCTCCTTGATCCATTCCGCCCAGCCGTACACATAGCCGTAAATCGGATACTCGCAGCGCTCGGCCCCGCGCGAGGTCACGCCGATCACGCGGTGCATCAGATCGAGGCTGGGCCCGCCCGAGTCCCCCTCGCAGATGCCCGTGTCCCCGACCCACTCGGTCGCCTTCACCATGGACGCCGGGCAGCCGTCGGACACGCAGTCGATGAAGAGGTTGTCGCGGCGTCGCCGCAGGCCCGCGCCGGTGCTCATGTCGTTCGTCGCCCCGAAGCCGACCGCATAATACTCCTCGCCCACCGCGAGCGGCACATCGACGCGCGGCACGAGCGGCACGGCCTCGCTCTCCGGGATCAGCTCGTCCAGGATCAGGATCGCCTGGTCGTTGCCGCAGAAGCTGTCCGCCCCGCTGCCGGGGAGCAGCACGAGCTCGCTGCCGCCGTAATAGCGCGAGGACGCGCCGATCTCGGCGTCGGTCGTCACGAAGATCCGCCGCGCCAGGTGCGTATCCGTGAATGTCGTGGAGCGGCAGGTGATCTGGCCGTCGAGCTCATTGGCCATGTCCGATACGCAGTGCCGGGCCGTCAGCACCACGTTCGGGGCGATCAGGCTACCGGTGCAGATGGCGCCGATCTCGTCATTGTAGATGCCCACGACGGCCCTGTCGCCGTTGTCCAGATAGCCGTCCCGGATGGCATCGCGCGTCTCTCCGGTCTCGTCAGGGGGCTCCTCCAGGGCCGAGCTGCACGCTGTTGAAGTGAGTCCCAGGGCAAGAATCAAGGTGACTCTGGGCGAGCAAAACGACATCGAGAGCCTCCAAGTACTGCAATGTAGGTGCGAGCCGCGAGGCGCCGCGCCGAGCAGATGATTCTAGAGGGGAATATGCGGTCATGCACGCGCGCCCGGCGCGATGAGCGATTCGGCTCGTTGCATGCGCCACATCAAGAGGTCGTTTCAGAGGCCTTTCAGACTCATCAGGTAACCGACGAACGCCGGATCCGCCATGGCGGCGCCAGGGGCAGGGCGATCGGCTCCGCCGTGAAAAGCCGTGAAAACGTGCGCGGTCCGGGTGTTGCGGGGCGGTGCGGCCGTGATCGACCCGGTCCTGCTCTTCGGGCTCGCGCTCGCCGCGGGCGCGCCGCTCGCTCTCTCTCCGCTGGCCACGGCGCTCGGCGCGGCGCTCGCCGCCGCGGCGCTCCGCCGCCGGGCCGGCCACGCGGCGCTCGCCGCCGCCGCGGTGGCGCTCGTCGCCGGCGGCCTCCGCGCCCGCGCGCTGCTCGACGGCGCGGGCGGCCTCTACGATGGCGCCGCCGCGCTGCTGCACCCGCCGGCGCGCTGCGAGGTGACGGCCGCGATCGTCAGCTCGCCCATCGTGGTCGGGGCGGCGCAGCGGGAGGCGGGCGAGGAGCCGGCCTCGCGCATCGACGTGGAGCTCACCGGCGGGACGTGCGGCGGGCGAGCGCTGCCGGGGCCGCTCCGGGCGCGCCTCTACGGGGCGCCGCTGGATCTCGCGCGCGGAGACCAACTCGAGATCGTCGTGGACCTCGCGCCGATCCACCTGTTCCGCAACGAGGGGCTCCGCGACGCGACCGCCGCGATCGCGCGGAGCGGGATCGTCGCGAGCGGGACGATCGTCGACGCGCGGCGGACCGTGGAGGGGCGGTCGATCGGGGCGGCCGTCGACCGCGCGCGGGGCCGCGTGCGGGCGCGCATCGAGGCGACGTTCCACCCCGACGCTGTCGCGCTCGGGCGCGCGCTCGTGCTCGGCGAGACCGATCTCGCGCCCGAGGACCAGGACGCCTTCCGCGAGAGCGGCCTCGCGCACCTGCTCGCGGT
This sequence comes from Sorangium sp. So ce1014, assembly GCF_051521505.1. Lineage (NCBI taxonomy): Bacteria > Pseudomonadati > Myxococcota > Polyangiales > Polyangiaceae > Sorangium > Sorangium sp. So ce1014. The sequence goes on along the minus strand of NZ_CP150356.1, from coordinate 11,016,717 downwards.
GTCGGGGACGCACCTGATCCTCGCGGTGGCGGGCTTCGCCGCGGTCCTGCGCGCGATCCTCGTCCGCGTCGGCCCGATCGCGGCGCGGTGGGACGCGGGCCGCATCACCGCGGCCCTGTGCGTGCCGGCCGCGTGGCTCTACGCCGACTTCGCCGGCGGCGGCGGATCGGCGATGCGCGCCGCGGCGATGCTCAGCTGCGCGATGGGCGCCCGGCTCCTGGGCCTCCGTCCGGTGGGCGTGCGCAACTTCGCCCTGTCGCTCGCGGGCGCGGCCGCGGTCGACCCGCTCGTCGCGTGCGATCTCTCGTTCGGCCTCTCCGCGGCCGCGACCGCCGGGCTGCTCTGGCTGCAGCGGCCGCTCGCCGCGGTGCTCGTCCCCGGCGAGCGAGGGCGCGGCGACGGCGGCGCCGAGGGCGGGGGGCTCGGCGCGTCGCCGCGCGCGCTGGCGCGCAAGCTCCTCGCGCCCCTCGCGACGACGCTCGCCGCCATGTTCGGGTGCGCGCCGCTGCTGCTCATGACCGGCGAGACGTTCCCGCTGCTCGGCGTGGCGGCGAACGTTGTCGCCGCGCCGATCGGCGAGCTGGCGGCGCTCCCGTTCTGCCTCGCGCACGCGGTGCTCTGGTGGGCGCCGCCGGTCGAGCGCGGGTGCGCGCTCGTCGGGTCGGGCGCGCTGCTCGCGGTGCGCGCCGTCGCCCGCGCCTCGGCGGAGACCGGCGCGGTGCTGCGCCTGCCCGAGCCGTCGCCCGCCCAGCTGGCCGCGCTCGCCGCCGCGATCGCGCTCGCGTGGGCCGCGGAGCGGCGCGGCCGCCGGCTCGCCGCGCTCGCGGCCGGCGCCGCCGCGTGGCTGCTGCTCGAGGTCGTCGCCGTGCGCGCCGGCGCGCCGCGCGGCGTGCTGCGCGTCAACGTCCTCGACGTGGGGCAAGGCGACGCCATCCTGATCGACCTGCCCGAGGGCGGCGCGATGCTCGTCGACGCGGGCGGCTTCGTGGGCAGCCCGGTCGATCCGGGCGCGCGCGTCATCCGGCCGCTCTTGCGGTCGCGCCGCCGCGCGCGCCTCGACGCGGTCGTCCTCTCGCACCCGCACCCGGATCACTTCGGGGGCCTGCCCGCCGTGGTCGAGGGCGTGGAGGTCGGCGAGCTCTGGGACACCGGCCAGGGCGAGGCCGAGGGCGCGGGCCCCGTGTACGCCAAGCTGCTCTCGGACCTGCGCCGGCGCGGCGTGCCCATCGTGGGGCCCGCCTCGCTGTGCGGCAGGCCGCGGGGGCTCTCGGGGGCGACGATCGAGGTGCTCGCGCCGTGCCCCGAGCTCCACCCCGACCGCGGCGCCAACGACAACTCGCTCGTCCTGCGCATCACCTACGGGGCTCGTTCCGCGCTGCTCGTGGGCGACGCGGAGCACGAGGCCGAGGACGCGCTCGTGGCGCACCACGGCGCCGCGCTGCGCGCCGACCTGCTCAAGGTGGGGCACCACGGCAGCCGGACCTCGACCGGCGCGGCGCTCCTCGCGGCCGTCGACCCCTCGGTCGCCGCCGTGTCCTGCGGCGTCCGCAACCGCTTCGGGCACCCGAGCCCCGAGGTGATCTCCCGCCTGTCGGCCCGCGGCGTGGCGATCGCGCGCATGGACCGCGGCGGCGCCCTGGTCTGGGAGACCGACGGCGAGCGCGTCCTCTGGTCCCGCCCGGGCCAGCCGCCGAGCCCGGCGCCGGACCGGGCGTCCTTGCGCCTGAACGTCCCCTGAGGGACGCTCCGTCGATGTCTCGTAGCGCGATGACGACAACGATCCGCCGCCGGCTCGCGAGCGAGATCGGTCGTATCGACAAGCAGGCGCCCTTCCGCGTCGCGCTGTCTTACCCGTCCCCGTACCGGGCTGGCATGAGCTCGCTCGGCTTCCTCCAGATCTACAAGATGATCCAGGCCGAGCCCGGGATGGCGTGCGAGCGCGCCTTCCTGCCGGACGACGAGGGCCCGGGCGCCTCCGGCGTGGAGAGCGCTCCGGTCACGTACGAGGGGCTCCGCCCGCTCTCCGACTTTCCGGTCATCGCGCTCTCGGTGGCCTACGAGCTCGAGCTCGCCGGGGTCGTCCGCCTGCTCGAGCTCGCGGGGCTGCCGGCGCTCCGGGAGGAGCGCGACGGCCGCCACCCGTTCGTCCTGGCGGGCGGTCCGCTCACGTTCTCGAACCCGCTGCCGCTCGCGGTGTTCGCCGACGCGATCCTCATGGGCGAGGCCGACACCCTGGCGGTGGACGTGCTCCGCCTGCTGCGGGAGGCCCCCTCGCGCGAGGCGGCGCTCGACGAGCTGGCGCGCGTCCCCCACGTCTTCGTCCCCGCGCGCCACGGCGCCGAGATGCCCCCGGTCGCCCAGTGCGACAACGCGCTCCTGCCCGCCTGGTCGCCGATCCGCGCCGAGGAGACCGAGCTCTCGAACATGTTCCTCATCGAGGCGGAGCGGGGCTGCTCGCGCGGGTGCACCTACTGCGTGATGCGCCGCTCGACCAACGGCGGCATGCGCATCGTCCCGAAGGAGCGCCTCCTCGAGCTCATCCCCGAGGACGCGCGGCGCGTCGGCCTCGTCGGCGCCGCGGTCAGCGATCACCCGAAGATCGTCGAGGTGGTCCGGTCGCTGGCCGAGCGGGGTTGCGAGGTCGGGCTGAGCAGCCTCCGGCCGGACCGGCTGACCGACGAGTTCGTCGGCGCGCTGCGGCTCGCGGGCTACAAGACGCTCACGACGGCGATGGACGGCACGAGCGAGCGCGTCCGCGAGACCCTCGAGCGGCGCGCGCGGCCCAAGCACCTCCAGCGGGCGGCCGAGCTCGCGCGGCAGCACGGGATGAACCGGCTCAAGCTGTACCTCATGGTCGGCGTCCCCGGCGAGACCGACGACGACGTCGACGAGTGCGTCGCGTTCGTCGCGGAGCTCTCCCGGATCGTGCCGGTCGCGCTCGGGATCGCGCCCTTCTGCCCGAAGCGCAACACGCCGCTCCACGGCGCGCCCTTCGCGGGGATCGGCGTCGTGAACAAGCGGCTCGACCGGCTCCGCCGCGGGCTGCGCGGCCGCGCCGACGTGCGGGCCACGAGCGCGCGCTGGGCGTGGGTCGAGGCGGTGCTCGCCGCCGGCGGCGAGGCCGAGGGGCGCGCGCTGATGCACGCGGTGCACGCGGGCGGCTCGTTCCGCGACTACGAGCGCGCGTTCGAGAAGATCCAGCGGGTGGAGCCGCCGCGCCGCCAGAGCCTGCCGCTCCTCGCGGCGGGGTGAGCGGGGCGGGCCGCCGCCCCGGAGGAGCCGATGAAGAGGCTGACGCTGTTCACGCGCGAGCGCTGCCACCTCTGCGAGGACGCCCACGCCGCGCTCGAGCGCGTGCGCGCCCGCCTCCCGTTCGAGCTCGCCGTCGTCGACCTGGACCGCGAGGCCGGCGCGGAGAAGCGAGCGCTGTACGACTGGGAGGTCCCCGTGGTCGAGCTGGATGGGCGGAAGATCATGAAATACCGCGTCGACGAGCAGCGGCTCGAGCGGCTGCTCTCCAGCCCGGGGTGACATTCTGTCGCGCCGGGACGGTTCGGCCCGCTTTCACCCCGCGTCGCGCTAGGCTATGGCCACCCCCGTGAAGTGGACGACAATCGCGCAGATCCTCTTCATCCTCGTCGCTGCCGTCGCCGTGTACGGCTTCGTGCACGCGGCGCAGAATGACCAGCGCAGCACCGGCTGCAAGGCCATGTGCGCGCTGCGCCCCGCGTACGCCGGCCGCGACCGGCTCGCGCCGGACTTCGAGCTGCCGGACATGAACGGCAAGCCCGTCCGGCTGTCGTCCTTCCGGGGCAAGACGGTCTTCCTGAACTTCTGGACCAAGACCTGCGGCCCGTGCCTCGAGGAGATGCCGGCGCTCGCGGAGCTCGGCCGGATCGCCCGGTCGCGCAACGACATCGTCCTCCTCACGGTCTCGACCGACGAGGGGCCGGACGACGTGCGCGACGCGCTCAAGGTGGCCCTGAACGGGGATCCGCCGTTCCCGGTCCTCTTCGATCCCGAGTCCAAGGTCGTGCTGGACAAGTACGGCACGCAGCTCTTCCCGGAGACGTGGATCATCGACCCGAACGGGATCATCCGGGCCCGCTTCGACGGGGCGCGGGACTGGTCGAACAGCCTGGCCATCGACGTGGGCGAGATGGTCTCGCGCTGGGGCGGGTGCCCGGTCGAGATCTTCAAGGGGCAGCCGCGCGGCGGCTTCGCGGGCCTCTGCACCGACGATTCCTGAGCGGGCTCCGGCGGCGGGGCAATCCGGCAGGGAGCGCGGGACGCGCAGGGAGCGCATGCGGGGCACGCACCGGGAGCGCATGCGGGGCACGCACCGGGAGCGCGGGGCACGCTCGCCGCTTGGCGCTTTCCCGAAAGATCGTTATGTGAGTCACCCATCATGACCGCCCGCAGGCCGACGTCGCCGACCGCGCATCCGCCGCAGCCGCCCGCAGCGAGCGAAGGGGGCGACGGCCCAGCCTCGGACGAGCGGGTCACGGCCGCGCGAAAGGCGCTGCTCGAGGGGGTCGGCGCCGAGATCGCGGCCTCGTTCCCCGGCATCACCCGGCTCGGAGGGCAGGTCGTCGCGGCCCTCTACCTGGCGGACGTGCCGCGCTCGATGGATGAGCTCAGCCAGGAGCTCGGCCGCTCCAAGAGCAACATCTTCGCGAACCTGCGCGGCCTCGAGGCGGCCGGGATCATCGAGCGCCGGCGGGAGTCGGGCGCGCGGCACGACTCGTTCGCGCTGCGCGGCAAGTACCCCGACGTGATCGTCGGCGCCTACCTCGGCCGCCTGCGCCGCGTGGTGCAGGACAAGCGCTCCCTCGCACGGCGCGCGCTCGCGCTGCTCGGCGACGCACAGGGCCCGGAGGCCGACGCGATGCGCGCGCGGCTCGACGACCTGTCGCGCAAGTACGACCTGTTCGCCGAGCTGATGGAGCAGCTCCTGCCGTCGATCGACGGCCCCGTCGATCTCGAGCGGCTGATCGCGCAGGTGCCCGAGGCGGTGGTCCGCTCGCTCAACGCGGCCGCCCGCGTCGCCTGGGCCGCAGGCGACGCGATCAGCCGGCTGAGCAGCCGCGCCACCCGCAAGCGCTGAGCGCCGCTCGGGCCGCACGGGGGCGCGCGCGGCGTCATCCTCGCGGCGGGCAGTCCCTCATCTCGATGAGGATGCCGGTCGACGTCTCGATCCGGTGCATCAGGTTCTCCTCCCGGGTCACCGGCGACGGCGTGATCGGGTTGGGCGCGGCGCCCACGATCATCGGTCGATCGGGGTCTCCGTCCACGAAGACCATCAGCACCTCGATCCCGGGCTTGAGCGGGAAATGGACGCCGTAGTTCGGCCCGGCGTGCGGCTGGATCATCCGCACGAGCCGCGAGGGGAACGCGCGGGACGCGGGATCCCCCGCGTCGAAATGGAAGCGCACCCGGTAGCGCCCCTGCTCGTCGATCGGCGACGTCTGCCCGATCTCTCCGTTCGGGAGCGGCTCGACGAGCGCCGTCACCACCCCGTGGATCTTCGGCCGCGGCGTCGCCCGCGGGGGGCGATAGGCCTGCTCGGCGCGCACGAGCCGCGCGCGATTGACATACTCCTGCTCGCGCCCGGCCCCGCCCTCGATGGCCACCGGCTGCACGGCGCGGTGCTCCACCTCGACGACAAGGAACCGCTGCCCGTCGAGCCGCGGGTGGCCCTCGAGCGCGAAGACGGCCCCCGGGATCAGCCGGAGCTCGTCGCTCCGGCACTCGAAATAGCGGCCCGATGAGGCGCGCTCCTCGGCGCGGATCTGCGCCAGCAGCTGGCCCTCCTCCGGCGTCTTGTGATGGGCGCCGACCTCGACCACCCCGCCCCCGAGGCCCGCCGCCGACTCGTGTGCTGCCGTGAGATCGAGCCTGGGAGTCCGGTAGTTGTACTCCTGCATGACGTACGTCGCGGGGAAGGCCCTGGCCTGCTCCTTGAGCTCGAACACGTCGCGCCGCTCGCCCCGCGTCCGGAACACCACCGCGTCGCCGCCCGGCAGCGGCTGGAAGCCCGTCTGCTCGTCGGTGAAGACCATCACGTCGCGCCCCGACTCGTGCTCGAAGAAGAAGGAGATCCCGAGGTGCTCGGCGAGCCGCGAGATGAAGGCCAGATCCGTCTCCTTGTACTGGACGATCATCTCCCGGTCCGGGTGAGCGCGGTAGAGGCGCATCATCACGTCGTCGGGCCCGAGCCCCACCATCGCGAGCTTCTGCTGGATGAGCGCCGGCACGCTGATGTCGAGGAAGACCTGCTGGAGCTCCACGAGCGTCGCGCGGAACGCCCGCGGCACGAGCCGGAGCCGGTAGGAGCGGAAGGCGGTCTCGGTCTCGTGCCCGTCCTCGATCGCGGCGATCATCCCGTACACGGTCCGTTCGTCCGCGCCCTGGACCTCGAACACGAGCGACGCGGTCGCCCCGAGCACCTGCTCGATCGGGAGCTCGGCGTCGTCGCTGCACACGACGTCGATGTCGAACGAGAAGAGCTGGCCGACGGCCTCGGTGCCGCGCACCTCGCGCACCCGGACATGGCTGCAATCGAAATCCGGGGAATCGAGCCGCAGGACGGGGCTTTGCCGCGCCCGGTCCCGGAGCGCGGCCTTCGCCTCCTGCAGCGGTTCGATCGGCCGGAGGCGCGCCTCGCGGAGCGCTGATTCCGCCGTATCCGGCGCCGAGAAAGGCAGGTGATCCGGCGTCGGCAGGCCGCCGGAGGGGGGCGGGAGATCCCTCGAGCCCGAGACGCTCGCCTTCGGCGACGGCGAGCTCTCGCCCGGCCCCGCGAGGCGGGCCCTCGGCGGCGATGGCGAGAGCTCGCTCGGCCCCGCGAGGCGGGCCCTCGGCGGCGATGGCGAGAGCTCGCCCGGCCGCGCGAGGCGGGCCCTCGGCGGCGATGGTGAGAGCTCGCCCGGCCCCGCGCCGCTCGCGCGCGCCGGGGCCGCGGCGATGCCCTCGTCGCTCGCAGGCGGCGCCGCAGCGGCGGCTTCCTCCACCGCCGGCCCGGGCGCCTCCTCCGCTCTCTCCGCGCACGCCGCGGGCGCGATCGGCTCCGTGCACGGCGGCCCTGCGCCGGGCGCCTCGCGAATGCGGGCGGCGGCCGACTCCGGGCCCATCTGCAGGGCGCTCGGCGCGCGGTGCGCTGTCGCGGCCATCGGTTCGCCGCACGGCCGGTCGGCGCTCGGCTCGCTGCACGTCAGGGTTTGGATCGGCTCCCCGTTCATCCTTAGCGCCTCCTCCGCGGCTCGCCTGTTACCGTACCCGATGCGGAGGCACGCATGGGTACGCACGAGGGTGACGGTATCCGCGGGAAGTACCTCCTCATCGAGGTCCCGAACTTCAACACGCCGGGGCCGAGGCCGCGGCGATGGGCTCCTATCTGCGCCTCGGCGCGGTCAAGGCCCCGGGCCTCGCCGGAAGCCCGGGCGCGCCGGAGGCGAGCCGGCGTCGATCACCGTCGGCGCCACCGAGGAGGTCACGCTTGGCGGCCTTGTCGAGCTGACGATCGTGGCCCTGCTCGAGGTCTCGCTCACCGCGGCGGTGTCGATCGACATGGGCCCCAAGGCCGAGCTCAACCTGACCAACCGGCAGGAGCTCTCCATGTTCTGCACCAACGTGAAGAACCTCTGCTCCAGCGTCTCGTCGGCTGAATCGGTGAGCACCGCGCGTTCCGGCTCAGTCCTTGCGGAAGCGCCTGTACAGGCTGCCGACGAGATCGGGCCGCTCCTGCTTCCGCACGGGCGCCGCCACGGGGGCAGGCGCCGCGACGGGGGCAGGCGCCGCGACGGGGGCATGCGCAGGCGCCGCGACGGGGGCAGGCGCCGCGACGGGCGCAGGCGCAGGCGCCGCGATGGGCGCAGGCGTGGGCGCCGCGACGGCGGCAGGCATGGGCGCCGCGACATCGGCAGGCGCCGCATCCGCCGCAGGCGCCGCGCTCGGCACCCGCAGATCGACCGTGCCCTCCAGCGGTGACGCGGGCACCGGGATCGCCGTCGCGCTGCCCTCCGACCACGGCGCGCCCGGGGGCTCGCCGCGCTCCCGCGCGCTCCGTTCCCCCGGCGGCGCGATCCGAAACGGCGCGCGCACCGCGTCGTGATGGCCCTCACCCCGGATCCGCGCCGCGGGCGGGAGCGCTGCCTGCGCCGCGCGTGATCGCGCCTCGCTCCCCGGCGGCAGCGTGTCATCGAGCGAGAACGTGCGCTCGAGCGGGTGCGCGCCCGCGACCGGCTGCGTGCTCCCGAGCGGAGGCTGTCGCACGGCCGCCACGCTCTCCGGCGCGTCCACGATGTCCTCGTCGTCGAGGGTCACCGTCGTGCTCCAGTCCGTCAGCTTCACGGTCTCCGGCGCCGCCTCCGCGAGCGGCGCGCCCGCGAGCACCTCGGCGAGGCTCGGCCACGGCACCGGCTGGCCCCCTGCCTCCACGCCCACCGCGACGCGCAGCGCCGAGAGCGCCTCCTCCGAGGCCACCTGGAAGCTCCCGCGGAAGACCACCGCGCAGCGCGCGGCGTCGGAGTGCACGATCAGCATGTCGCCCGGGAGCGACAACCAGCGCTGCGCGCCGTTCGGCAGGTGAATCGTCGCGAGCGCCCGCAGCGCCGGCAGGCGCGTGGCGAGCGTCGGGTGACGCGGGCTCAGGCCCTCCAGCACGATCTCCTCGCCGCCGAGCACCCGGTCGAAGCGCTGATCCAGCGGCGCCGACTGGAAGTACGACCAGTCGAAATCCTCCGGGATCGACGCGATCCCCTCCAGCTCCCCGCGCGCCAGGCCGCGGAGCAGGCGCGCCCGGCTCGGCACGATGGACGGGATGGGCCCGAGCCCGATCGACGCGCGCCGCCCGCCGGGCGGCAGCAGGTTGGGCAGCGCGATCGCGCCGCCCGTGTCCTCGAACGCGCCGACGCCGAAGGGGTTGTCCGGATCGCCGGGCCCGCCCCAGGCGCGCTGGTACTCGATCGGCATCTTCACGAACGGCTCGGGCTCCGGAGCCGGCGACCCCATCGAGGCCGCCCGATCGCCCACGACCTCGAGGCGCTTGTCGACGAGCGCCGCCGCTCCGCGCAGGACCGCGAGCCGCACCGGCATCCGCCGCACCGGCGCCCCGCCCGGCGCCCACGCGTGCCCCGTGAGCACCACCTCCGCGCGCTCCAGCCACGGCGCGAGCTCGCTCGTCGCGAGGAGCGGCTTCATCGGGTGGCCGCGCGTGTAGGCCTCGCTCCGGATCACCTCCAGCGGCTCGATCCGCCGCGCGTCGCCGCCCGGCACCATCGCGAAGGTGGCCTTGGCGAGGAGCGTCACGTGGAGCTGGCCACGGCTGCGCCACAGCTTCGCGCCCGCGGCGACCGGTCCGGCGCGGAAGACGTCGAGCGGCCAGCGCGCGGAGGTCACGGGCGACACGCCCCCCGGAGGAGAGCGCTCCGGCGCGGCCGCGCGCGGGCGGGCGGCACTAGTTCGTGTTGAGCTCGACGCGCAGGAGCTTGCGGCCGATGAAGAGGTAGTCGCCGTGGGCGAGCTCGCGCTCGCTCTTGATGCGCACGTACGTGCCGTTGCGGCTGTTGAGGTCGGTCAGCGTGAACTTGCCGTTGTGCTCCTCGAGGCGGCAGTGCGAGCCCGACATGTACAGGTCGACGGGGAAGTTCAGGTCGCCGCCCTCGCGCCCGATCTGCAGCGAGCTGCCGCGCGCGCACACGGTCATGCCGACCGCGCCGCCCTGGAGCACCTGCGTGAGACGGAACGGGCTCGGGTGCTTGGGCGAGGAGTAGAAGAAGGTCCCGTCCGTGTCCTGGCCGTCCGAGGCGCGCGGCGTCGGATCGAGCCGGAAGAGCTGCTCGCCCGCGAGGAATGTGTCGCCCGGCGTGATGTCGATCGTGCCGCGCACGCGGATGTACACGCCGTTCAGCGAGCCCTCGTCGCGCACGACAAGCTTGCCGTCGCGGTAGAAGAAGTTCGCGTGCTTCGGCGAGACGAACGGATCGTCCGGGAAGACGAGCTGCCCGTTGCGGCCGACGATGTGCTGCTCGGCCTTGAGGTGGAAGGAGAGGCCGTCCATGCCCTCGCCACGGATGAGGATCAGCTTCGCCTTCGCCGGGTTCTGCATGTCCCCGAAGAACAGCGTCTGCGCGTTGAGGATCTCGGGCGGGACCGCCGTTCCGCACCTCCCGCAGAACTTGTGGCCCGAGGGAACTCCGCTCGAGCAGGAACGGCAGACGTAGTTACGGGCTTGCTCCATCAGCTCCTCCTGGGAGAGTTCGGCAAATTCGCCTTTGGACGAGGTGGTCTTGGGGCTCCGCCCCGCGCCGCGCGAGCTCGTCGGGTCGAGCCGGGCCTCCGCCCTCACGCTCCCGCTGCCGGCGGCGGGCGTCGGAGAGCGCCGGACCGATACGGCCTGCGGGCTCGCCCGGCGCGGCGTGAACAGGGCCAAGTCGTTCGCGCACTCAGCACAACGCGCGGTGCCCATCGGGCTCCACAGGTCGCACTGGCCACAGACGATGCCAATCTCGTGCTGTTCTGTGTGCAAACGTCTCCTCGGTGCATTGGAGGACCGCGGATCGCGGTTCTCCGACCCGCGCCAGTGGAAGGCCGCCTGGGCGGACCTCCGACCGATGAAGCGAGCCCGGGCGCGGGACCCGGCCCGCTGCTCGCGCTGGATCCATGACCCGGGTGGAGAGAACCACGGTTCTAGACGTCGAAGAGCGGAGGGGTCAAGCACGAGCTGACGCAGATCCGGGACTTCTGCCTGGAAGACGCTCCGTCGAGCGGGCCGCCGGCGCGGTCGCGGGGCCGCCGGCGCGGTCGCGGGGCCGCCGGCGCGGTCGCGGGGCCGCCGGGGCCGTCAGCGCACGAAGGTGAAGCGGCGCTCGTCGTCGCCCCAGCCCCCGGCGCCCAGCAGACGGAAGACGATCCGCTGGCTGCACGCGGCGCGCGGCTGCAGGCCGAAGTCGCGCGAGTCGTCGTGGTAGCTCCGGTTGTCGCTCAGCAGGAAGACCGTGTCGGGCCGCACCTCCACGCGGTGGCGGCGCTCGCGCGGAGGCTTGCGCCCCGTCGCCCGCAGGTGAAGCCCGGGGCCCATCATCACCATGTCGCACGAGATCGGGACCGCGTTGCCCGTGGCCGGGTCGGCGATGCTCAGCTTCGGCTCGGTGCACGCGACCTCGGCCTCGTAGCGCTGCCCGTTCACGACGAGGGCGCTGTGGTCGACCTCGACCGTGTCGCCCGGCACGCCCGCGATCCGGCCCACGATGTGGCTGTCGGGGGTCTCGGGATCCGGGCACCGCACCAGCTCGCCGAAGCCGGGTGTGCCCCGCGTCAGCACGACGACCACGTCGCCCGGGGCGAGGCTCGGCGCGATCGAGGCGCCGAGGCTCGGGTCGTTCGGCACCGTCCAGACGTCGAGGACGAGCGCGCGGAGCACGACGCCGATCACCAGCAAGGTCCCCACGATCCAGAGCAGCCCGTTGAACAGCTTCCGCATGCGGCCCCGCAGCCTAGCGCAGCGGCGGCCGCGGGCGGCGAGCAAGGCGAGCTCGCGGACGCCGCGGCCCCGTCAACGCAGGCAGCTCCGGTACGGCGGCAGCTCGCTCGGGCTCGCGCCCGCCGCGATCTCGCGGGCGGCGGAGAACAGCTCGGGCCACACGTCGAGGCGGCTGAAGTACGAGGTGCCGGTCGTGATCTCGTCGCCGTCCATCACGCTCGACGAGATCACGCCGACGACGTCGCCCCCCATGTCGCTGCGCGCAGGCCCCCCCGAGTCGCCGGGGCAGATCGAGGCGGTCGCGACGAAGTGCCCGGGGCCCACCGTGTCGATCGTGCCGCCCGGCCGCGGCACGAGGTGGACCGGGGAGCGCGAGAGCGCGCAGCGGCCGAAGCCGTACGGCGTCACGTACTCGCTGGACCCGGGCACCGCCTCGATCCGCGGCGCGAGGGTCGGGATCCCGATCAGGCGGCGCGACAGCACGAGGATGGCGATGTCGCCCTCGCCCGACGTGTACCCGCAGTCCGGCGACACCACCGCGCGGACCGAGACGTCGCCCCAGGGCAGGTGGTCGCCCCCGAGCTCGATCGAGATGGCCTCGGGCTCCTGATCGCGGCGCAGCGTCCTGCCGTTCTCGTCGCGCGCCGCGACGCAGTGGTGCGCGGTGAGCACCAGGTCCTCGGTGATGAGCGTCCCCGTGCAGGTCACGTCGGTGACGATCCGCACGATCGCGTCCTCGTTCGTCGCCAGCTCGAACGGAGGCCGCAGCTGGAACGGGCGCTGCTCCTGGCCCGGCTTCGCCGCGGGGATCGGCAGCCCCGCGTTGGTGATCGGCGCCGCGCAGCCCGCGGCGGCGGTGAGGGCGAGCGCGGCAGCGACCACGGCGCCGCGCCGGTACAACCCTGTCGATGCGGGCGACAAGGCGCCCAGCGTGCAAGCGTGCGGCTGTTCCACCTGAGGGAGACCCTCCCAAGCGCAACCGGTTGTTCAATCGGACAGCGCCCCCGGTGTCGACGCGCCGAACAAGACCCAAGGCTACGACATGAAAAGGTGACCGTCATTCGACATCGACAGGGTTTCCAAGCTTGGATACGACCTCAACGATCGTCGATCTCGCCGTCGCGCCGCCGTCGCGCCGCCGCGCTGTCACAGACGCCTTCCGCCGGACTGCCACCCTGTCCAGCCAGACCGAATAGATTGGTTCCGGGCAGAACGATTCCGACGCGCGCGTCGAGATCGTGTCGCCTCGGCCGTCGCTGACGCGCCCTCGGCGCGCTGCGTTCAGCGCATCGCAACGAGGCGCACCTCGCTCGCGCTGCGCTCGTAGGCGGCGCGCACGGCGGTCGCGTCGATCTGCGGATCCTCGACGCCCGCGGCGACGAGCTGCTCGAGGAACGCGCGCTGGCGCTCGGACTTCGCCTCGAGCCACGCGGGGCAGCCGCCGGTCGCGCAGGCCGCCGAGGCCTGCTCGGCCGCGGCGAGCGCGTCGTGGACGCGACCGCGGCGGAGCAGCGCGCGCGCCGAGAGGTGCGCCGCCTCCGGGAGCTCGCGCACCTCGCGGGGGGCGGCCTCGAGCGCCGAGGAGGCGAGGCCCGGCTGCTCGCGCTCCAGGTAGGCCGCGGCGAGCGCGGTGACGCTCGCCGGCGTCCGGCCCTCGGCGTAGCGGGCCTCGAGCGCCGCGAGCTCGCCGAGCCCCGCCGTGGCGCGCGGCGGCAGAAGCTGCGACGCCTTGACGCTCGGCCCGAGCCCGACCGTCCAGATGACCCCCGCCAGCACCACGCCGTTCGCGACGAACAACCCGAAGCGCATCACTCGACCTCCAGGAAGCAGACTGGAACTGCTGACTGAGACTGAGCGACAGCCGGGCGGCGCGAAGGTTCCCGCGAGGTGCGAGGGACGCGCGATCGGGGGGGCGGCTCACCCACAGGGCGGCCTGGACGGCGGCGGGGCTACTCGCTCGGGAGCACCACGAGGTCGTCGCGGTGGACGACGACGTCGTCGCCGGACTCGTCGCGCTTCTTCCGCGCGATGCGCGCCGCGTCGCCGGCGGATATCCGCGCGAGCCCGCGCGCGATCTCGGTGCCCTCCGGGTCGAAGACGGCCACGGCGTCGCCCGGGAGGAAGGTGCCGCGCACGCCGAGGACGCCGACGGCGAGGATGCTCCGGTTCTTCGAGGCGATCGCCTCGGCGGCGCCCCGGTCGACGAGGATCGCGCCGCGCGGGCGCAGCGTGTAGGCGATCCAGTGCTTGCGCGCGTTGAGCCGCTGCGGCACGGCGGCGAAGAGGGTGCCGACGTCCTCGCCCGCGAGGATGCTCGTGATGATGCCCGGCTCGCGGGCGGCGGCGATGACCACGTGCGAGCCCGCGAGCGTGGCGCGGCGCGCGGCCTCCACCTTGCTGGCCATGCCGCCGGTGCCGACGCCGGAGGTCGAGGCGCCGGCGAGGTGCCGCGCCTCGCGGGCGACGCTGCGCACGAACGGCACGCGGCGCCCGTCGCCGTCGAGCAGGCCCTCGACGTCCGAGAGGAGGATCAGGAGATCGGCCTCGCAGAGCGGGGTCACCATCGCGGCGAGCTGGTCGTTGTCGCCGAACTTGATCTCCTCGACCGCGACGGCGTCGTTCTCGTTGATGATCGGGATGGCGCCCGCCTCGAGCAGCGCGGCGAGGGCGTTCCTCGCGTTGTTTGTGCGGGTGCGGTCCGCGAGGTCGGCGTGCGTGAGGAGCACCTGCGCGACGAGCAGGCCCACCTTGCCGAAGGCCTCCTCGTAGCGCTGCATCAGCACGCTCTGGCCGGCCGCGGCCGCGGCCTGGAGCCAGGCCATGTCCTTCGGGCGCGCCTTCAGCCCGAGCTTCGCCACGCCGAGGGCGATGGCGCCGCTCGACACGATGACGAGGTTCCGGCCGGCGCGGGCGCGGAGCGCGGCCACCTCGACGGCGAGCCGGTCCCAGGCGTCGCCGGACAGGCTCTTCGAGCCGATCTTGATGATGACGCGGCGGCAGCGCTTGAGCGCGGCGCGCGCGCCCTCTGGATCGGGCTCGGGCGTGGCGACGCCCGCGTGGCGGCCCGTGGCGGCGCCCTTCGCGGCGGTGCGTTCCTCGTGCTCAGTCATGGGGGAGGCCGGCGGCGGCGATCTCGTCGAAGGCCGCGTCGAGGCGGCGCTCGATGTACTCGGGGGCGGCGGCGCCCGCGAGCAGGAACGCGTCGATCCAGCGCGTGAACTCGTCGCGCAGGTCCTCCGCGCCGCTCGGCAGGATGGTGACGCTCGCGCGGAGCGAGGGGGACAGCGCGCGCCGCACGGCGCGATCGACGGCGTCGCGGATCCAGCGCGCCTCCTCGGCGTGGATGCGGACGGCGCTCGTCCGCCGGACGCGCGTGATGTAGCGGTTCAGGAGGTGGCCGAGGGCGTAGACCTCGAGGCCGCGCGCGGCCGCCGCGAGCGCGAGGGCCGGGTTGAGCCGCCGGAGGACCTCCTTCGTGACGAGCTGCGCGGCCTTGCGGAACGGGGTCTGATCCGTGCCCGGCTGGATGAGCAGGGCGCGCGCGTCGGTGGTGAGGCTGAGGCCGTGGCGGGCGACCGTGTCCTGGACGATGGCCCCGCGGATGCGCAGGAGCATCCGATCGGGGAGGACCGGGACCGGGATCCACGAGGCGCCCACCGCGAACGCGGTGAGCACGGCGAGTCGACCTCCGGGAGGCGGGCCGCCCGGAGTGACCTGAGCGGCGGACGGCGGGTTCGCGGCGGGTTCGGATGACATCGCGCGCACGGTACTACGGCGCCCGACGGGTGGCGAACAGGTGGCGATGCCGGCGCGCGGCGGAGAGAGGCGGCGAGAGAGAGGAGGCGAGGGCGGGTGAGACGGCGGAGCGGGGAGCCGGCGAAAGGGCGAGGGCGAGCCCGAAGGCGTCCTCCCACGCGCCCCCAAATCGCGCTGCCACGGCCGGGAAACGCGATGATCCCGCGGCGAGCCGCGTTCCGAGCCGTTCCCCTCGGCCGTCGCCGCGGGCGCAGCCGTTCCGAAGCGTTCGGCGGCGCCGTCGCCGCCGGCTCTCGCCTTTCTGACGGCCCGAGCGCCGCCTCGCCCCGGGATCGTCGCCCGCGGAGCGGCTGCTGCTCCGTCTCGCCCTGGGATCGTCGCCCGGGGAGCGGCTCTCTGGCCGTGCGTCCGGACCAGCTCCTCGCGATGCTCGCCACCTGGCCGAGCTCGGGCGCGATGCCGGCGACGAGGAGCACAGGTGCGAGCGCGGCGCGGGGTCGAGGTGGACGCCGGCGAGCTCGGCACCGGGCGTGAGCTCGGCGCGACCCCCTTCCGCCGCTACGGCTGGCCGCGGTCGAGGCGCACGTCGCGTGAGAGCGATGCCGTCGCAATAGTCAAGACGAATCGTCGCGGCGCTGTGGGGTTCTGAGTGGTGGCTGTTCGCCAACCCCATGGTTGACGAACACGCCCGCCGCGCAGCCGCGTGCGCACCAGACGCGCCCGGGACGGTCGAACTGGCCTTCTGTCGATTCGACTCGCCGAAACCCTCAGCCCTTCCTTGACGCCCAAATCTCACCCAGAAAAACTGTTCACGCCCCCGCGCGGCGCGTGTCGGGGCTCGGCCGGGGGACCTCCACCATGTCGTTGCGCTCACACGGCAACGTCTGCCTGCTCTGCGCATCTGCGCTCGTCCTTGTTGCGGCATCGGCGCAGGCACTCGAGTTCAGCGGTGGCGTGAGCGTGGGCGGGATCCAGGTCGGGACCGAACCCAAGCTGGCCGTGAGCCCCTTCTCCGGCTGGCTCTGGCGAAAAGAGAGGGACTTCCGGATCGAAGTCCACAACATGCTCAGCATCATTCCGGGGGCACGCGAAGGGGTCCACGATCGAACGGCGGTTACCGTTGGATACGTCGCGAAGACGGGCAATGTCAGCCTTGATCCATCCCTGTCGCTCTACTCGATGCAGGTATGCGGTGCCGTGATCTGTGACCGCGAAAAGTGTTTGTTCTGAGATCTCAATGACTATTCACGTCACTACAAATGAGGACATTCGGAAAGCGATCCGGCGCGGGCTTCGCCTTCCTGTGCGTTTCGTGCGCGATAACTTGCTCGAGGGGCCGTGCGCGTCCGCTCCCGAAGACCATTGTGAGCGGCGGTGCGATTATTGGAACCTTCGAGGACGGGAAAGGACACGATTCCGTTCGCGGTTTCATGATGTTATCGATGCGTTGAAATCGCAGCAGAGAATCGTCGTATGGACGTCCGGGTTGTGGAGCGATAGGCTGAAGCTGTGGGCGCTCTGCGCGTGGAGGCTCCGCTATCGGCCCGATCACCCGGATCTCGACATCGTCATCCTGGGAGATGCGCCGGAGGATGGGTTTAGCCGTGGATTCGTCCACGTGAAGCCGGCTGACGCGCGCCGCGGTCTGGACGACGCGCGCGCTCTATCTCGGACGCGCGTCCAGCACATGGCGCGCTCTTGGCGAAAGGTATCCGGTCGGTCTCCAGTCCTGTCCACCGAGGGTGGGCGCGCAGATCGAGCACGGAAGGATCTCGTAGAGCTGGGCACCCACCAAGCGGCATTCCTTCCTCGGGTGGACGGCAGCAAGCTCACCCTATCTCGGATTGACGAGCTCTTGTTCTCGTGTCTCGGGAAAGACTGGTCGACGCCCGTGGACGTGTTGATGCACCGTTCATCGGCTGGCGCAGAGCTGCTTAAACTTGGATGATACGCATCAGCGATTGCTATTTCGCCATGCGGCTGCGACAGTGGGCCGAGCACCGTGGGGCTGAGGCCGCGCTGGAGAGTGTGCCCTACAGGACGGATAGACCACCTATGCTGGAGGCTCGCTATAGGTTGACGGCTGTCGGCGATGAAATAAAGCGACACGGTCTTGCCGAAATCGCTCAAGGAGCGCCGCTGCCGGTGTGGGGTGTCACAGCGTACGATCCGCTGGCTCCTTGGGTGGTGGTGGTGGTGGTGGACGATAGGCTTAAAATCGAGCTTGCCCACAGGCCCTCGGACAATCCTGCGGGTTGCCTACAATCCCCACGGCCACGACGGTGACGACCGTACGTTCGCGGAATTTTTTCGGCCCGGGTTTCGACGAAGAGCGGGAAGGTCTGCCCGGCGAGGCGGAGCGGTCTGTCCGGAGGGGGAGATGTTCGCCCACGAGGGCAGCATGAGACGGGTCGACCCAGACGAAGCGCGCAGCGATCAGCCCTCGTCCCTGTTGCGATGGCGGGGCGCCGCGGCGGCGTGGTCGAGGGCCGAAAAGAAGTCCGACGCGCGCTTGCTGGTCGAGGCGACGACCGGGGGCGGCTCTTGTGCGGCTCGATGATCTCTTACCTAGCGAGCAGCACGGGGCGCGTGGGCGCCCAGAGGCGCAGGCGCGTACTGGGACGCGCTGTGTTGTTCAGGACGAACGGCGATAGCGCCTCATCGTGTTTCACTCCCGGCGCGGTGTCTTTCCGATGACGTAATCAAGCCCCCCACCCGAGAAAAGCCGCATTTAGGTCGAACCAAGATGTCCCGAGGGCGCTTGACATGCGCTGCAGAACCATGCGCTGCTATCTGCGAGGGAGGTCGCCATGGCGGCGATTCTGCAATCCATCGTTCGGTCGCTGATCCATGCGGTGCTTCGGGTGAGGCAGGCCGCGATGGCGTCGTTTCGGCGATGGTTCGGCCGGGCGCTGTTCCCGCTCGCGATGTTCCTGCTCTGCGTGCTCGCGCAGGCGGGGTGTACGTGCATGCCGGAGCGCCCGCCGGTTCATCCTCACAGCACCATCGCCTGCCGGACGCGCGACCCGAGCGATCCCGTGAGCGCCGGACGCGCACCGGGGGTCAAGACCGTCGCTGCCGGCGCCATGGCGGGGACGTTCTCGGTCACGAGCACGGGAGAGGCGACGTACGTCATGCCGCTCGTCTCGGTCCCGGGACGCGCGGGCGTGGAGCCGCGGCTCGCCCTCCAATTCGATAGCGGCGGCGGCGAAGGCGTCCTCGGGGCGGGGTTCTCGATCGCCGGGCTGTCGGCGATCACGCGGTGTCCGAAGAGCCTGGCCCAGGACGGGGAGATCCGCGGCGTCCGGTACGACGGGGACGACGCGCTCTGCCTCGACAGCAAGCGGCTTGTCGCGGTGGGGCGAGCGCCCGGGACCATCGAGTACAGGACGCTGCCCGACACGAGGGTCAAGGTGGTCGGCCACCATGCCGAGGAAGGGCAGGCGCCCGCGGAGGCGCTCTTTTTCGAGGCGATGATGCCGTCCGGGCTTGTCATCGAGTACGGCAGCGGCGACAGCGGCAAGCCGCTCGCGCTGGGTGGCGCCCCGCGCGCGTGGCTCGCCACCAAGGCGCGCGACGGGCGCGGCAACGCCATGACGTACGACTACTGTCTCGCCAATGCCGAGGGGGGGCTTCACGGCGGAGTACGCGCTCGATGAGATCCGATATACGAGCTTCGAGGGAGAGCCGGAGCTCGATCCCTCGCGGGCAGTGCGGTTTGTGTATGCCACGAAGGAGCCGGCCGAGGTCCGGGGTCATTACGCCGGCGGCATGGAGCTTCAGAGCGCGCTGCGCCTCGACGAGATCCAGATGCTCGGGCCGGACAACACGCTTGTGCGGCGCTACGGGTTCACGTACGAGGTGAGCGAGACGACGCGGCGGACGCGCTTGACCGAAGTCGAGGAGTGCGCGGGCGACGGCGTGTGCAAGCCCCCCACGCGATTTCAGTACAGCCGCGGCGAGGCGGGGTTCCAGCGGATCGCGACGAGCGTCGCCAGGCCGACCTCCAGAAAGGCGAGCCCGATGCTCCTCGACATCGACGGCGACGGGCTCGACGACCTCGTGCTCCCGGACACGGTCGCGGGGCTGAGCACGCCCCGCAATCCGATCACCGGCTGGCTCGTCGCGCGCAATCGAGGGCCGGGCGCGGCCGTGCCGTACCCGGAGCCGGCGACCCTGGCGCTCTTCGAGGACTGGCCCGTGGTCGACCCTTCGTTCGAGGCCGCCGATCCGGCCTTCCTTCAGCCCGAGCTCGGGACGAGCATCGATTACAACCAGGATGGCAGGACAGATATCCTGCTGCACGACGTTCATGACGCGACCGACACCTGGCACGTGCTCCTGGCCCGGCCGGACCGCACCTTCGAGGTCCACGATACCGGCATCCGGCGGCCGTTCCCGCTCGGCGTCCGCCCCACGCCGCCCGGATTGAGCATGCCCGGGGGCGCGATGCACCTCGCCGACGTGGACGGCGACGGCGTGCCCGATCTGATCCAGTGTGACGATCACAGCCGCGAGCTGACCCTGAACCCGCTCGACGCGACGTGGCTCGTCCACCGCTGGAAGCCCGAGCGCGACGGGACGCCGGCGGGGTTCGACCGCGTGGGGGAGTCGCTCGAGCCGCTCAACGGGTTTCCCTGCGAGATGGAGATCCAGACGCTCGACCTCAACGCGGACAGCAAGGTCGAGCTCGTCGTGGCGACCGTGCTGACGTTCAGCGATGGCGCGATGCTCCCCGCGTCGACGTGGGCCGCGCTCACCCGCCGGCACGACGGGAGCTGGGAAGTGTTCGACACAAAGCTCCCTCAGATCGGGGGGCGTGTCGTATTTCTCGACGTGAACGGGGACGGCTTGCCCGACGCCGTGCAATCCGGCTTCAGCTACCGCGGGCTCCGCACGTACCTCAACACGGGGGCGACGTTCGCCACGCCGGGGGTCGAGAGCCTCGGCCAGGTGGGCTTCATCGTGAGCCTTGACCCGGAGGACCTCGACGACAGCCTCGCCCTTGACCCGGCGGAGCTCGGCGCACAGGACACGTTCTTCAAGCTCGCGACACCCCTGGACTACAACAACGATGGAATGCAGGATTTGCTGATGCCGGTGCCACCGGGCATGCTGCCGGGCTCATCCCTCGCGCTGCCGTCGTGGGCCGTCCTGCAGGCCACGGGCGCGCGCGACGGGCCGACGTTCGCGCTCGTCGACCCGAAGATCCCGTTCGAGGCGGCGGTCGGGGCGGCCGTCACGCTCGCCGAGCCGCACGGGCCGAGGGTCGGGGACATCAATGGCGACGGGGCTCAGGATGTGGTGCTGCCGATCGACGGCGTATTCACGATCTTCCAGAACCTCGCGGCCGATCAGGATCTCCTCGTCGCCGTGTCCGACGGGATGAACGCGCACGAGCCGGGCGAGCCGGGCTTCGTGCCGAACGTGAGCGTCGCGTACGGCCATCTCACCGACGCCTCGATCACGAACGACACCGCCGTGGGAGATCCGGAGCGGGAGGGCATGCTCTACCTCGCTCGCGACGACGCGGCGAACGACTGCGATTACCCGCGCCGCTGCGCGGTGGGGCCGCGGCGGGTCGTCAGCGGCTACGCTGTCAACAACGGCGCAGACCGGTTGCGGCGCTTCGAGGTGCGCTACCGCGATGGGCGTTATCACCGCCTCGGGCGGGGGTTTCTGGGGTTCGGGGAGCGAATCGTTGTCGATCTCGACACCCGCGCCGGGACGGCCGAGCGGTACGACAATGCCACGTTCGACGAGGAGCTCGAGGTCTTCCCGTTCACGGGGCAGGTGAAGCAGCAGCGGCGCTGGGCTCCGGGGCTGCCGGGCCAACCCAGGCCGGACCCGATCGAGCTCTCGTTCCTCGACGTCGAGCGGACGCTCGTTCTGACGAACGAGGCGCGAGCTATTTCACGCTCCCGACCGAGCGCCGGACCCGGCGAGCGCAAGGGGTGGTTCCGCCGGAGAACGGCGAGGCGCCCACCGTGGAGGCGTACGTCGAGCAGGTCGCGTCGGGCGACGGGGACGGGGCGACGATCCTGCGCGACACGCTGGCGGAGGTGACCGAGTTCGATGCGTTCGGCAACGTGATCACCGAGGAGGTGTCGACCCGCGATGTCGACCTGACGCTCGACGTTACGCGCACCTACAAAAACGACACAGAGCGCTGGGTGCTCGGCCAGCTGGCGACGGAGCAGGCGTGCAGCGCGGCCGCGGGGCGCTCGCAGTGTCGCCTGCTCACGCGCACGACGACGGACCATGGCGAGATCGACACCGAGTCCACGGACAGCGACGAAGGCATCCTGGACACGAAGCTCGATGTCGTATACACGCGGGACGACTTCGGGAACGTCACGGGGGTGACGGCGGACGACGCGTTCGGCCACCACCGGGCGTGGAGCACGACGTACGACCCCGAGGGGATCTTCCCCGAGACGCACGTCAACGCGGCCGGCCACACCACGCGCGTGGAGCTCGATGAGGGGCTCGGCGTGCTCGTCGAGCGGGTCGATCCGAACGGGCTCGTGACCGAGTGGAGATACGACGGCTTCGGCCGCCTCGGGCTGGAGATTCGGCCCGATGGGACGCAGACGACGATCGAGCTGTCGCGCACAAAGGACGGCGGCCCGGACCAGGACGGTTGGCGCGTGACGCAGCGGACCACGACGCCCGGCGGCGCCGACGATACGGTCGAATACGACAGCCTGGGCCGTCCGATCCGGTGGTTGTGGCACGGACCTTCCGTGGAGGGCGCCAGGGACGAGCTTCCGCGCTTGATGCAAGAGATCGCGTACGACGCACTCGGCGAGCACATCGCGCGGCGCTCGGTGCCGGCTCGCGAGGGCACGCCCGAAGACGAGATCCTGCACGACGTCTACGAGCACGACGCGGTGGGCCGCGAGGTGCAGCACACGACGCCGTGGAACGCGGTCGTGGAGACCGACCACGACGCCTTGCGCGTCGAGGTCACCGATGCGCTCGGTCACGTGACCGCGGTCGAGAAGGACCCGCTGGGACGGCCGGTGGCCGTCACCGATGCGGCGCTGGGCGTCACGCGTTATGGGTACGGTCCGTTCGGCGCGCTGCACGCCGTCACCGATCCGGGCGGCGTGGTTACGACCACGACCCATGACGCGTTCGGCCGCATCCGCAAACGCGAGGATCCGGATCGGGGCACGACGGTGTCCACGAACGATGGCTTCGGGGAGCTCGTCACCTCGACCGACGCGCTCGGGCGAGTCACGACGTTCGAGTACGATCCTCTCGGGCGCGCCCGATCGCGTCTGGACGAGCACGGCGCGGAGCGGCGGACAACGACGTGGACGTGGGATACGGCGGCGAACGGCATCGGCAAGCTCGAGGCGCTCGCGAGCCCCGATGGACAGAAGACGTACACCTACAACGCGGAGAGCAATCTCGAGACGGTGACGCTCCGCATCGACGGAGAGAGCGCGGCCCTGGAGAGCAGGCTCGACTACGACGAGCTCGGCCGCGTCGAGACCATCACGTACCCCACGCCGGCCGGCGCGGCACCGTTCGTCGTGGCCCACGACCACGACGCCCACGGCCACGTGCTCGCGGTGCGCGACGCCGCGACGCGCTCTGCCTACTGGCGCCTGACCGATGTGGACGACGCGGGACGCTTCCGCGCGGAGGCGTTCGGCAACGGCACCGTCACGGAGCGGAGCTACTTCGCCGACAAGCAACGCCTGGAGAGCCTCGTCACCCGGCGCGGCACGGCCGAGGTGCAAGACCTGTCGTACGACTATGACGCGCGGCGGAGCCTCACGCTCCGGACCGACGCGCTCCAGCCACAGCACCGGACCGAGCGCTTCCGCCATGACGCGCTGGAGCGGCTGACGTGCGCGTACTTCAGCGCCACCGACAGCGCGTCGGTGCCGTGCGCGCTCCGCTACGAGGTCGCGCCCGACGGCAATCTCACCTTCAAGTCCGACGTCGGCACGCTCGCCTACGACGACCCGCTGCACCCGCACGCCGTCACCGGCGCGGGCACGGACCGCTTCAGCTACGACGCCGTCGGCAACCAGATCGCGCGCCCGGGCGGCGTGACGGTGCGTTACACGCCGTTCGACCTGCCGGAGACCATCACGCAGGGCGCGAGCACCGTCTCGTTCGCCTACGACGGCGACCAGCAGCGAATCCGCAAGACCACGCCGGACCAGGAGACGCTGTACTTCGGCGATCTGTACGAGCGGGTCACCGAAGCGGCGGCGGGAAGCGCCGAGCATCGGTACCACGTCCACTCGCCGGAGCGGCTGGTGGCGATCGTGACCCGAGGGGGCGCCGCGGCCGGCACGCGCTACGTCCATGTCGACCACCTCGGCTCGGTCGATGCGCTCACCGACGAAGACGGCGACGTGGTCGAGCGGCGGAGCTACGATCCGTTCGGCCAGCGGAGAGACCCGGTGTGGGGGGAGCCCGTGCCGGCGTCGTTCTCCAGCGAGACGACGCGGGGGTTCACAGGGCACGAGGGCGATGAGGAGCTCGGCCTCGTCAACATGAAGGGGAGGATGTTTGACCCCAGGATCGGTCGGTTCTTGACGACCGATCCGATCGTGCAAGCGCCGCTGTCGGGCCAGAGCTGGAACCCGTACAGCTACGTGCGCAACAGCCCGCTCAACTACGTGGATCCGAGCGGGTTTCAGGAGGAACCCCAAGCCGCCGGGGGATTGCCAATTTCAGCGGTCCACGGGAGCGACGGAGTCGTCACCCCTTGTGTGCGCGGGTGTTCGGTAACGATCCAAGGAGTTCGGCCTGCGAGACCCAATCGCGAGTCCGTGACGGTCATCGCCGCGAGCCCCAGTCGCGAGCCCTTGGAGGTCGGCGCCACGACGGCGCCTGTCGACGTGGGCACGACCGGCACCTCGTCCGGGTACGTGCCGCAGCCGGTGACCGTCTCGCCGGAGCACGCCGGCGCCGGCGGCCCTGGCACCATCGTGGGCCAGACCTTGCTGGGCGCCGCGGAGGGCACGGGCGACCTCGGCTTCGGCATCGCACGGTCGCTGGTGCTCAATGCGCTGACGTTCGGGATCTACGGCGGATACGAACTGGGCGGCGCGCTCTGGCAGGGCTACGAGCAGGACGGGCTCCTCGGCGCGCTCAACGCCGTGAACCCGCTCTTCCACATCGGGCAGGGCGCCGCGGACACGGCGCTCGCGATCGACCGAGGCGACTACTGGGCAGCGGGCGCGGCGGGGACGAGGTCGGTGATCTTCGCGGCAGCCACCGTCTTCGGGATGGGGAGGGGGCTGGGGGCGCTCGCGGAGGAGTCGGCGGTTGCGGCGGGGGCCGCAAGGGGAGCGGCGCTGCGGCCATACGGAGGCCCTGGTGGTGGGCACCATGTTCCGGCCAAGAACGCGTTCGCAGGAGCACCTGGGTATGACGCGAATGCGGCGCTGGCAATTCCAAAAACGGAAGAATCAATTTGGCGCTGGCGGGGCGAAAGTCCATCCATCCTTAGGCTCATGCTCACAGATTCCTGCGGATCTCCGCGGCCATCTACACGCTGCCAGCGGTTGCCCCTTACAGCCGAGCGAGCCGTCCATCTTCGAGCAGCCCCCAGGGGGACGAAGGCGAGTACGCCTCGGTCCCAGCGATGGCCAGGCTTGGCCCATCCGTGAGCCGGTCGAGTCCCTTGTCTCGGAGCCGCATGCCACGCTCGGTGAGGCGGTAGACCTCCGAGAGCATCGGGTAGCCAGCGTTAGGCGGCTTCGGGCCAGGCGCACGCTCCACGAATGCGCTCGAACCATGGTCTGCCCAGTGCTCTAGCCGGCGTGGCAGGAACAGGTCTCCTGTGCAGGAGAGTATCCTCCATAAATCCATTCCAGATCGCATGTCGCGACTAACCACCGCGAGAGGAGTCTGCCATTCTGCCGAAAGGATGGTCATGAGAAGCTCGTCGAATCGGCTGAGACGCAAGGGGCCGCCCGCAATCCTTCTTGGAAAGAAGCAAGCGAGGAGTGCCCATAAGGGAGCGAGCTCTGGAAACCCCTCGACACCACGTGCGCAATTCTGCGCGAGCGGCCTCGGGTCCGCAGCGGTGTACTGGCTCCAGAGGCGGACGGCACGCCGGTAGCGTTCGCGTGGCCAGGGGCGCGCTTCACTGAGCCGCGCCGGGAGGGTACCCAGCTCGGAGGCGGAGCACCGCGTCGGCACGGCAGATTCGCGCGTATCCAGCCCGCGAGATGGCGGGTCCAGCTCGACGATAACGATGTTCTTCCGCGGAATGCCGCACTCGCGCAGCCTACCGCAGACTCTCCAGATGCCCACGCGCTCGCGCAGATTTGCGGACGAAACCCACACGACAACCACGAAACCTATCTTGCTATCAGCACCGATGGGGTCGACGAAAGAGCCCCACCATGCCTGACGCGCAAGAACGTGCTCTGACGTGCCCATACGGGACGGCCCAACAAGAAGGCAGTCGGAGTCAACGACCACGTTGGTGGCGCCTAGCGACGCAATGCGATCCGCCACACGAGACTCAAACACGACGTGTGTCGCACTAGCGATATCCACGGCGAAGGCACTCACTGAATTCATATGGTTCGTCACGAAGGCAATAGTCAAGACAGTCGCGGCAGAACGTGTGGCCGCTTGTCGTTATGCGCGTGCAAGGCCACCCTTCGGCCTGACAATGTTCGAAGTACTCGCTGCACCTAGCGACCGGAACGCATCCTGCCATCGCCAGCGATGCGCTACCCATTTCTTCGGCTCCGCCTTCACCTTCGTTGCCATCTCTGATGGTAGTCTCCCGCCCCTACGGATTCTGTCGGGTATCCCGCGCCCACTCCGACAGACTCTGTTGTGTCGCATACGTAAGTGGGCAATTCACATGCCGACGCGAGCACCATCGCGAGCCCGCCACATAGCACGAGCGCGCTCGCCTTCAGCTTCAAGCTGCACCCCATGTCTTCCTCTCTTTCCGGATGAGCGCACCGATCTCCCAGGAAGAGGGGCGGCGTCAACAGGCGACCTGGACTACGTTACGTCCATGCAGCCCTTGCACATGGGAGCCGGAGCGCGACCGGCCGGGTGAGTGATCGAGGCGCTCGGCAGCGAGCTCGGTGGGATCTCGTCTACCCGCTGGCTTGCTACGTTCGCAGCGGATCGACCGGCGGCTCCGGCCCTGGTTACAGGCAGCCCGCCGGGTTTGGCACGCCGCTTACAACGACCCAATCGACGCCGAACTACTCGCACGCGGCGGGGCAGGAGCCGCCGCAGTCTATGCCGGTCTCCTCGCCGTTCTGCGTGCCGTCGGTGCATGTCGGCGCACGGCATACGTTGCCGATGCACACGCCGCTCGTGCAGTCCCGGTGATACGCGCAGCGCTCACCGCCGGAGCACGCAGGCGCGTCACGGCCGCCGCAATCCACGCCCGTCTCGCTGCCGTTCGTCCGCTCGTCGCTGGCGGTCGGCGCGACGCAGCGCCCAGACTGGCAGGCGTTAGAGGAGCAGTCCGCATCAACCTCGCATTTCTGGCCGTCGTCGCATGGCGCGCAGGGGCCGCCGCAATCGGTGTCCGTTTCGTTGCTACTAAGGCGGCTATCCATGCAACTCGCTGGGATGCACTTATGTGCGCCGCAAACGGCGTCCGGCAAGTCCTCGCAATCGCTTTGCCGCATACATTCCACGCACTGGCCGGCGACGCAGTAGCCCTTGCCGCCTTTGCAGCCTGTACCATCCGGGCTAACCTTGTGAGTTGGTCCGGTCTCGTCGCATTGATCAACAGTGCAATCGTTCCCGTCATCATGCGTATCGGCGAAATCGACGACATACTCGACGACGCCCAGGCCGTCACACCTCCGCCGCGTGCAGTCCCCCAACTTTTGGACTTCCGTCGTCCCGGCCTGGAAGGTGTGCCCGCATCGCCCGAGCTCGCACGAGCTAATGTTCGGGCAAGTGGTGGGTACGGGGGCGCAATCAGCAGGCGAACGGCATTCAAAGTCCGCGCCCTCGCAGCCCCTGGTGCCCTCGGGACATGACCAGCAAGGGCGGCACGCGAGCTCACAATCCGGATCGTCGGCCTGCTTGAAGTCGCAGCAGATGACCTGGGTCCGGCTTTGGCATGTGCAGACTTCGTCCACACAGACTGTCCCCGGAGCGTTCTGAGCGTCAGTGTGGCAATCGTTGGTTTCGCCGCAGTTGAGATACGTATATGGCGACTGGCACGCCAACGGTATCGTAAACCATATCGCCGTCACGACGGCGGACGCGATGATGCGGAATGACATGTCACCTCCTAGCTGACCGAGGCATCGTGCACGAATACCATCCTTCGGACTCGCAAAGCTCCTCCATCGGCGTGCGCGCTCTTCGCCGGGGGGACGGCGCAGGGGACGAGGGCGGGGGCGTCGGCGCGGCGGCGGGCGCCGGCTCCGCTTTCGCGGGCGGCGCCGTGGCGGATGGCGGCGGTGCAGCGGCCGGCGCAGGTACCTGCACAACGATGGGCGATGGGCGGAGCAGCACGGCCAGGCTCGCAGCGGTCCCGAGCGCCAGCGCTGCGAGGCCGAGCGCAACGACGGCCACGGGGCCCGTCACACGGGAGGCCTGCACGGGGAGCTCGGGGACCGACGACGCCGGGTGCGGCGCGGCCCCGCGCCGCACGGCTCGTATTTCTATCGACGCCGGGACCGTCTGCCGGCTCGATGGGCCGCGGGGCGTCTTCGGCCCGTCGTCGATCGCGACGGGGGCCGTATCGCGATCGTCTGGCACGACGAGCTGGGCCGCGAGCACCTCTGTCGATGCGTCTCGCAAACGATCGAAGAGCTCGAGCATGTCGGTGTAACGCTCCTCGTGGTGCTCCGCCGTGCCCCTCGCGATGAGCTCGGCGAGCGGCGCAGGGAGAACGGCGCCCGCCGGCAGGCGATCACGCACGACACGATCAAGGATCGCCGCCAGGCTGTAGACATCGGCCTGCGGGCCGGTCGGATGGCCGCGCCTCAGCACCTCGGGCGCTTGGGGCCGATGCGTCTCACAGAGCTCGACCCGGAACAGCGCCAAGAATCCAAGCCGCGCGATGCGCACTTCACCCCGCGCGTCGAGGCTCAGAGATTCGAGCGTCAGGTCCCCATGACACACGCCCATCTCGTGAGCCGCTAACAGCGCCCCCGCAGCGTTCAGGGCGTGACGAAGCATCTCTGCGATCCCCTGCCATCCACCCGACAGGGAAACAGGCGTCCCTGCTGGCTCGGTGACGACGTACGGGCAGCCCTCTTCAGTCATCCCTCCATCGACGATGGCCGGTGACCACGGAAGCTTTACGCGCCGCAGGCGCTCCAGGCGCTCTGAAAAGCCTGTGTCACCTTGGGGCGCCGCGTAGATGCACCACGGTTCGCCCTCCTTGGTGCATTGCCACCCTTGGAGCGGCGGAGGCGCGTCGATCCGATCGCCGATCTCGTAACCCGGAATCACCATCGGCGTGCCACTGCCACGGATGCGCCATCGGGCCGAACGTACCAATAGACCCCCGTTCCGGCGCCGAGGACCGCGGCGCCGATGAACGCGCCTATCGCGACCGTGCGAAGCGTGAAATGCTCCTCCGTGGTCTCGGTCACCTCGTCACAACCGGGCCGGGGCGCGATGCATCCGTTCGTCGGGCTGATCTGCCGCGCGCGCCGGAACGCGGCGACGCGCCGGTCCTCCGCTATCGCGAGCGCGGTCCCGCCGGCCACGGCGGCAGCGGCGGCGCCAGCCAGGCCGGCGTAGATCGGCCACGTCGGGCCCGGTTCGGGCGGCGGAGGGGGCCGGCGCGCAGCGCGGGCGGGCCGCTCCGGGGGGCTGGCGGGCCGCTCCGGGGGGAGCTCGAGCGTCACCTGCCGACGCTCGCCCGCAGGCACCAGCACGGGAGCAGACGCACGCCGCCCTGCGCGCTCAATCTCCACGAAATGGTCGCCGGCTCGCACCCACGTCTCGCGTGCCCCGGGCTCGAGCTCTCGCCCGTCGACGCGCACGGTCACGCCGGGATCTGCACGGACGATCAGGCGCCCGAGCCGCGCCTCGACCCGCGCGAGCTCGATCCTGTGCGCCTCGCGGGGGTCCAGGCGCACGCAGATCGCCAGGTACTCCTGGGCCGTGACGAGCTCGCCCATGCGGCTCGATAGCTGTCCAATGTTACAGGCGGCCTCCGGCGCCCGCTCGGACTCCCACAGCGCCCGCCAGAGCTCGCGACCGTCGGCCAAGCGCCGCTCCCCGACAGCTCGGTTGGCCGCCTGGATCGTCTGCTCGCGCATGCCGCGCCGCGACGGCTCGGCATGCGCGCCCGCCGACACGAGGAGGACCGCGAGACACACACCAAAGGAACGCACGTTGGCGAGGCTACCGCAAGAAAACGCAAAAAACCACGGGGAAGATTGGGAGTCCTCGTCCCCCGTGGCATTACCGGCCATCCCGATCCTTCATTTGTATTTTTTCGAGACCGGATCGTTCGATTTTGAGGAAATTTCGCCGCGCTAAACGTAAAGGCGATCTGAGTTACGGAAAGGCGGCGTGGCGCACAGGTCCTACGGGAGAGCCATCCTTCATCAACTCCCTACGATATCCAACCACGCGCCGGTGCAGAACGAATGGTTCCGGCGCTACCTGCTCGACGGCGGCCCCTCGTCGCCGGCGATGCGCGCGAGGACCTCCGGGAAGAGGTGCAGGCCGCCGCCGCTCCCTCGCTCGATCGCGCGGAGCGCCTCGAGCTTGTCGAGGTCCCTCTGGACCGTCTGCCGGACGACGCCGAGATACGCGGCGATTTGAGAGGCGGTCGGCTTTTCGTCGAGGACGATGTGGTTCGCGCCGGCCCGCTCGGCGCCGAATCGGCGCGCGTAGTTGAGCAAGAACGCGGCGAGCCGCACGTGCGTGGTCGCCCCGAGCGAGCCGAGCCGCAGCTGGGTCTCGACCATGCGCCGGTGCTGCTCATTCCCCCACGCGAAGTTGAGCTCGGCATCCGAGGCGAGGGCGGCGCGCAGGGCACGAGCCGGCAGCCGCACGAGCATGACCGGGCTGAGCGCGATGGCCGTCGTGCGGTACGTGACCTGATAGACGGCTTCGTCGCCGATGATCTCCCTGGCGCGGTACCACCCGATCGGCACCGTGCGCTCGGTGATCGTGGCGTCGAGCCGGACGGTGCCGCGGACGAGGAGCAGCGCGTAGGCCGCGGGGCTCCCCGCGGTGTAGATCGGGTCCGGCCCCTCAATCTGCGCCGTGCTCCCGGCGCTCGCGATCTGGATCAGCGTGTCGGCGCTCGCCCGCTTGAGGACCGGCGAGCGCGCGAGCAGCTCGACGCGGTCACGCAGGGCGTCGTCGGGGAGCGGAGGCACGCGCTTACCGTACACGAGCGCGACCCGTGCGCAAAAGGCCTGCTCTCGACCGTCGTTTGTACCTCAGCTCGACACCGGGGGCGGGTCCGCGACTCGATTCACCTGCTCGAGGGCGGGCCTTCCTGGTCGGCGATGCGCTCGAGCACCGCGGGATGGAGGTACAGGCCGCCGCTCACGCGCAGGATTCCGCCGAGCTCCTCCAGCTTGTCATAGTCCTTCTGCACCGTTTGCCTCACGACCCCGAGATATGCGGCGATCTGCGAGGCGGTCGGCCGATCGACCAGCAAAAGCTTGTTCGTCTCGAGCTCCTTGCTGCCGAAACGGCGCGCGTAATCCAGCAGGAAGCCCGCGAGACGAACATGCGTTTTCGCGGCGAGCGCGCCCAGGCGCAGCTGCGTCTCGACCAAGCGCTCATGCGCCAGGTGCCCCCACGCGATCGCGAGCGCTGCATCGGACGCGAGCGCCGCGCGCAGGGCGCCGGCCGGCAGCTGGACGATCGACGTCGGGCTGAGCGGGACCGCCGTGGCGCGGTACGTGGGCTCATACGCGGCTTCCTCTCCGATGAGCTCCCCGCCGCGGTGCCACCCGGTCGGCACGGTGCGCCCGCGAATCGTCGCATCGAGCCGGACGGCCCCGCGGACGAGCAGCAGCACGTGCAGCGCGGGGCTCCCCTCGGAGTAGAGCGGATCGGGTCCCTCGGCCCGCGCGGTCGTGGTGGCGCTGGCGATCTGGGTCAACGTGTCGGGGCTCCCACGCTGGAGCACCGGCGAGCGCGCCAGCAACTCGACGCGGTGACGGAGGATCTCGTCGGGGTGCGAGGGCACGGGCGCATGGTACGCGAGCGCGACCCGTGCGCGGAAGAGCGGAGGCGCAGTGTCGCTTTTACGACACTACGACAGGCCCACACCGGGCAGGGTGCGATCCGGTCGGAATTGCGAGGTGGGCTCATCTCCCTCGTCGGGCTCGCTCAGCACGGGGAGCTCGGTCAGCGCGGCGGCCTGGCGATCATCGGCCGGCCTCCACGGCCTGCGCCGCTCGCCAGCGGGCGGCGCCGGGACCGTGGGCGGCGGCGGCGCGATCGGCGGGGGAGGCGGCTCGCCCGGGCGCACCGTCGGCACGGGCGGTGGCGCCGACGCCTTGACCGGGGCGGGCGGCGGCTCGGCGCTGTCGGCGGGAGCGGGGCCGCCGGGGAGCTCGGCCAGCTCGGCGAACGCGGCACGACGACGCGAGATCGCAGCCGTGAGGGCGTCGCGCGTGCGAACCATGGTCGTCTCCGAGAGCAGGCGATAGGCGCCATGGATGCGGGAGAGCATGAGCCACGCGTTGACAGAGACCCCCGTGAAATCCGCGAGGTGCCGCGCCATCCTTTCGTTGATGGCGCGACGCCCGTCCATGACGGCCGCCGCGGCACCGGGGGACAGGCCAGATGCATAAGCAAATCGGGTCTGCCAATCGTCGTCCCCGCGGCAGAGCAGCCTGAAGGCTTCCGCCGGAGACGGCACGGATCGACCGCGAAACTCGTCGATCTCGGCGACCATGGCATCGGCGGTCGTCACGAACAACCCGAGGAGACGCCGCATCTCCTCCACGTCCCAGTTCTGAATCGCACCGACCGTTTCTTTCGCCGCGCGCTCGCGCTCGACCGCGGCATCCCGCTCGCCTCTGGCTCTGCCAAGCCTTCGGTTCGCGAGGGCGAGCTCCCCGACGAGACCGGCGATGACGAGAACAGAGACAAGCAGACCGAGCGCGAGCACACCGGCGTTGATGCGTAATATCTCATGTACCTGAGCCCATGTCATAGGCACCTCCGGACAAAGCGCGGCCCGGCCGGCCTTGAACGCGCCACGCGTCGGCGCTGTCCCCCCGGGTGGGGTGGTCGGGGAACGGGCCAAGCGGCCTGGACCGCGTCGGGACACCATGTCACATTTGCGACACTGTGAGAACCCCCAAATTGGAAATCGAGAGGTGTTGCGAGGTCGGGTCCGCCTGCTCCCCGAGTCGCACCGCCTGCGCGGTGGTGGGCGCGGCGAGGCGCGGCGGGGCTCGTCGCTGACGCGGGTGAACGCCTGGCCAGAGATGGCCGGTCGACGCTCTCGGTGTGCGTCGCGACGGCGCTCCTGCTCGGCGTGCTCTCCGAGCTGCGGGGGCTGGCGCGGCGCTCCCGCGCACGGTGCTCACGGAAATTGGCGCATCGGCCTTTACGCGATGTCGCATTTGTGACACCATGAGAGCATGGCGAAGAGGGACGGTCGCTATCCTGGGATTGACGTCCTTCTTTCGGAGCGCGCCCTCAAGCGCCTGGCTCGATGGCTTGTCCGCCTGGGTGTTCCGTCGTCAGACGTGCACGACGTGGCGCAAGATGTCTTGGAGCAGATGCTCAAGACATGGGGCAATTACGACGCGGAGCGCTCGCCGGCCGATCGATGGCAGAACCGAATCGCGGTCTTCACGGCGTCGCACTACCACGAGAAGGTCAAGCGCCGCCCACGGGAATGGCCAGGCACCGAGCCAGATCCCGAGATGCCCGACGAGAGCCCGACGGCCCTCGAGCTCGTCGAGGACGTGTCGCGACGCCAGCAGGCGCGCGCCCTCATTCACCAGATCCCCCCCGAGCTGCGCGACGTGCTCACGCGGTATCTGGCAGGGGTGTCGATGAACGAGATCGCAACGCAGCTCTCGCTCCCGGTCTCGACCGCGTACAAGCGCCTGGCCCGCGCCTGCGATGAGCTCGGGCACCTATGGCGGACCGCCGAGGCCACGGCGAATCAGACGCCCATTCCCCAAGCCCCGAATCCCCGAGCGCGACCGCCCCGGGATAAGGGGTGAACGCCGTAGGGGGCCCCATGGGCCTGCAAACTGGCACGTGCCGCTTCGCAAGATCGTGGCCACGATCGCCGCGACGCGGTTGCTCGGTGGGGCGCCGCCGGCCCACGGCGAACGGGCAGACTCTTGCGATGCGCTCGCGGATCGACGAGCCTGTCGGGCCATGTCGCGGCCGTTCCGGCCGCGCTCCCCGAGAAGGAGGATGCATGGCGTCGAAATTGGTGACCGACAGGGACAAGTCCAGCCGCGCCGTGGCCGCGTCGGCCGAGACGCACGCGGACGAGAGCGCGAAGGGGACCGCGGCAGAGCTCGCGCCCTTCCTGAGGTCCGGCGAGAAGATGCCCGACGTGGCGTTGCTGATGCGCCTCGTCGCGCGCCGGCTCGCCGCGGACACTGCCGCGCTCGTGGCGGCCGACGACGCGCACGAGCGCGAGCTCGCCGACGATGCCGCGCCACGCGAGGCGCGCGACGAGGCGGCCGCCCGGTTGCGCTCGGTGCTCGTCGACGGGCGCGCCGCCATCGATGCGGCGTTCGGGCCGGCGGGCCTGCGCAAGCTGCTGCTGGACGGGGCCGTGCCCGAGGACCCCTCCGTGCTCGTGACGAGCGGCGAGCGGGTCGCGAGCGCCCTGCGGGACGCGGAGATCAAGCTCCCGAAGCCGAGGCGCGCGTCGATGAAGCTCGATCGCGCCGCGCTCGCCGACGAGATCGCGGCCGAGCTGCCGGCGCTCAAGAAGGCGCTCGCGAAGGTCGCGACCGAGGAGCGCGAGAAGGAGGCGACGCTGCGCGCGAAGCAGAACGCCCTGCGCAAGAGCGACAAGAGCTTCGGCCAGGGCGCCGCGCTGCTCGCCGCGAGCTTCATGTTCGCCGGCCTCGAGGATCTCGCCGCCAAGGTGCGCCCGTCCGGCCGCAGGCCCGGCCGGACCGCGGCCGAGGAGGACGACGCGCTCTCCCCCGAGGCACCCGCCTCGCCCGAACCTCCTCTGTCGCTCGAAGGCGGCTGACCGCCGGCCGAGCCTGAAAGCGGCCCCCACGCTCCCCCAGATCGCGCTGCGACGGCCGGGAAACGCGATGATCCCGCGGCGAGCCGCGCTCCGAGCCGTTCCCCTCGGCCGTCGCCGCCGGCGCAGCCCTTCTGAGGCGTTCGGCGGCGCCGGCGCCGTCGGATCTCGCCTTTCCGACGGCCCGAGCGCCGTCTCGCCCCGGGACCGTCGCCCGCGGAGCGGCTGCTGCGCCGTCTCGCCCCGGGATCGTCGCCCGCGGAGCGGCTGCTGCGCCGTGTCGCCCCGGGATCGTCGCCCGCGGAGCGGCTGCTGCGCCGAGCACCACAGCCGCTGCTGGGCCTGCGCTCCGGTGGACGCTCGACCCAAGGCCCTCAGAAGAGGGGCGTGAGCTCGACGATCGCGGCGCGGCAGCGCGTGGCGGCCAGGACGAGGTCGCGGGTCGTCGCGCCCTCGGGCAGCGCGGCCGAGAAGCGCGCCGGCCCTCCGCGCAGCGCGATGCCCCGGGCGGCGAGCTCCTCGCGGAGGAGCTCCGCGTTGCTGCGGACGGTGAGGGTGTAGACGCGGCCCCCGGCGGCGATCTCCGCGAAGGTGCCCGAGAAGGCGAGCTCGCCGCCGGCGAGCACGAGCACGTCGGTGGCGCCGCGGACCAGGACGCCCCGAGGGCCCTCGACGTCGAGCCGCGCCGCCGTGAGCAGCGCGCCGCGGCCCTCGGTGGCGCCCGCGAGCGCGGCCAGGACGAAGCCGGCGGCGCCGTCGTCGAGGCCGACGAGCGGATCCTCGGCGATCAGCACGGCCGGCGCCGTCACGATCGCCTGGGCGAGGACGAGCGCGCGGCGCTCGGGCAGCGCCAGCGTCCGGAGCGTGCGCTTCCGGGCGGCCGCGAGGCCGACCCGCGCCAGGGCGGGCGGCGCCATCTCGGCGGCCGCGCGCGGCGAGGCCCCGGAGAGCCGCGCGCTCCACGCGACGTAGGCGTCCGCGGTCCACGCGAGCGGCAGCGGCGGATCGAGCGGCGCCGCCCCGCTCGCGGCGCGGTGCGCGGAGCGCCCGACGTCGCGGCCCGCGACCTCGAGGCGCCCGGCGACGACGCGCGCCTCGCCGGGCGCCGCGTCGTCCGCCGCGGCGCCCGGCGCCGGCGCGCGGACGGCCGAGAACGGGATGCCGGTGAGCGCCGCGAAGAGCGCGCCTGTGTCGCCGGCGCAGAGCACGCGATCGCCGCGCGCCTCCGCCGTGAGCGCGTCGATCGCGACGACGTCGTCGACGGCGATGCGCGCGGCGCGGGCGTCGAGGAGCGGCGGGCCGGCGGCCTCGGCCTTCTCCATGGGCTCAGCGCTCCGCCTGCGCGCGCGGGGCGGGCCCTCGGGGCGCGTCCTCGCGGGCCGTGGTGGGGACGCCGAACGAGATCTCCCCGGCGAACTCGCTGCGCGCGAGCGGCCTGTCGGCGCCGAACACGAGGAACGGCGTGAGGGCGCGCGCGGCGTCGAGCATCACGGGCGGGAGGGTCGCCGTCGCGAGCTCGCCCTGGGCCTGCGCCGAGAAGCCGACAAGGCTGAGGGCGTAGCCGAGGAGCGACGTGTCCTCCTCGGGGAGCGACAGGACGGGCGCGTCGTCGGGCAGCCGGCCCAGCCGGCGCGCCTCGGCGAGCGCCTCGCGGAGCCCGCCGATGCGATCGATGAGCCGGCGCTCCAGGGCCTGGGCGCCGGTCCACACGCGCCCGCGCGCGACGGCGTCGACCTCGTCGGGCCGCATGCGCCGGCCCTCGGCGACGCGGGCGACGAACCGGTCGTAGAGCTGCTTGACCTTGACGCCGAGCTGCTCGCGCTCGTCGTCGGTGAACGGCCTGTAGAGCGACTCGGCGTCGGCGCGCGGCGAAGAGCGGAACGTCTCGAGGCCGACGCCGAGCTTCTGCAGCAGCCCGGTGACGTCCACCTTCCCGTAGAAGATGCCGATCGACCCGGTGATCGTGGAGCGGGTCGCGAAGAGGGTGCCGCCGGCGACGGACGCGTAGTAGCCGCCGCTCGCGGCCTGCGAGCCCATCGAGACGATGAGCGGCTTCACGCGCGCCGTGAGGATCGCCTCGCGGAGGATGACGTCCGACGCGAGCGTCGAGCCCCCGCCGGTCTCGACGCGGAGCACGACGGCGCGGACGTTGCGGTCCTCGCGCGCGCGGCGCAGCGCGCCCGCGACCGTGTACGAGCCCGCGAGCTTGACGCCGAGCAGCGGGATCGACCGGCTCTCGCCGTCGATCATGTCGCCGTCGAGGTAGACGAGCGCGATCTTGGGCGAGTAGCCCCAGCGCTCCGGCGCCTCGTCGCCCGGGTCATCGTCGACGAGGCGGGAGGAGCGCCCCATCACCTCGTCGACGACGCGGCCGAGCTCGTCGTCGTAGGCGAGCAGGTCGACGAGGCCGCTCTGCCGCGCCTCCTGCGCGAGGAACGGGCCGCGCGCGAGCCGCCGCTTGAGCTCCTCGACGGGGATGCGGCGCCCGGCGCTCACCTCGCCGAGGAAGGCGCCGGAGAGCTCGTCGAGCAGCGCCTGGTGGTCGTCCTTGCCGACCTGGGTGCTGCCCTCGCGGGCGAACTGCTCGGCGGCGAGCTTGTGCGCGCCGATGCGGACGATGTCGGCCTGCACGCCGAGCTTCTTCAGGAGCCCGCCGAAGTAGAAGTAGCTCGACGAGATGCCGGAGAAGCGCAGGCCCCCCGCGGGGTTCATCGCGATGGCGTCGGCGTGCGAGCACACGTGGAGCGAGCGCCCGCCGGCGTCCTCGAGGTGGCAGAGGACCTTCTTGCCGTGGCTCCGCAGGTTGCGGATCGCGTCGGCGACCTCCTCGGCGTGGGCGAGCGAGCTGGCCGGCTCGGCGCGGAGCACGAGCGCGACGCCGGAGACCTCCGGGTCCTCGGCGAGGCGCCAGAGCTGCTGGAGGAACCGCGTGTGCCTGCGGACGCCCGGGGTCGAGTCGAGGCGGACGCGGACGACGCGGGCCGGCAGCTGGACGCCCGGCTCGGAGAAGCTGCGGAGCGCGACGCCTGTGTAGAAGCCGGTGCCGCTCTTCGTGACGGCGTCGCCGAAGACGCCGCCGGCGGAGGCCTGCAGCTCGCCGACGTTGACGTCGAGCCCGGCCATGGCCGCGATGTGCGGGCCGCCGTCGGCCGCGAGGTCGCGCAGCGTCACGTCGCCCCGGAGGGTACCGACGTAGGGCACCCGCAGGCCGAGGGTGGCCCGCGGCGTCCAGGCGCCGCTCTCGTCGGGGTCGCTGTCCTCGACGTAGGCGGTCTCGAGCCCGATCTCGAGCGCGCGCCGGCCGCCCACGGGTCGCACGGCGACGCCGAAATCCCAGCTGCGCTCGAGGGCCACGCGGAGGCGGCTCTCGGGGCGGTTCCAGTCGCGCGCGACGGCCGAGAGCGAGAGCCAGGTGAAGGGCCGGAGGGTGACGCCGCTCGTGAGCGAGAAGTACCCGTCGAGCGCCGGCGCGTCGGAGCTGCCCCAGCCGAGCGTCGTCCCGAACGCGAAGCCCGGGCCTGTGTCGAGCGCGAGCCCCCAGCGGACCCAGCGCGCGGCGCTGTCGAGCGGCGCCGCCGCGGCCTCGGGCGGGTCGAGGAAGTCGAAGCGCAGGCCGGTCGACACGTACCAGAGCGGCACGCCGAGCGCGATCGAGTGGCCGCGCGCCGGCAGCGGCGAGGCCGAGCCGGTGGAGACCCAGGTCCACCGGAGCTCGGTGCCTGGCAGGAAGGAGAGGTTCGCGGGGTTCACCGCGATGGCCGAGGTGTCGTCGCTGCTGGCGACGGCCTTGCCCGGATCCGGGATCGGCTGCGAGGGCCCGTCGGTCGGCGCGGCGAGCGCGGCGGTCGGCGCGGCGAGCGCGGCGAGCGCGGCGGTCGCGTACACGCCGAGGAGCGCGGCGGCGCGGGCGAAGGGGGCACGGCGGGCGGGGCTTTGGGGGCGGGGTAGGTCGTTCATGCGCTGACGAGCTCCCGGAGGGTATCCGCTTCGGCGTCGTACGTCCGCTGGACCTCGGCGAGGGCGAGGCGTTCGACGAGCGGGCCGAGCAGGCGCAGCCGGATCTCGATGTCGCCGTCGACGCGGCGGCGGGTGCGTCCCTCGGGCAGGGGCTCGAGCTGGTACGTGCCTGTGGAGCGGAAGTAGCTGCGCCACTGCTCCTTCGGGCTCACCTGCCAGGTGGAGGCGTGATCCGAGAGCCGGTAGGTCGAGCGCTCCTCCCAGGACATGGCGTCCTTGGCGACGGGATAGCCCTTGAAGATCGGCAGCGGCGCTCTGGCCTGGAAGCGGAGGATGCGCAGGAGCTCGCCGTCGTGGAGCGCGTGCTCGATCGTGACGACGCTCTCGATGGAGGCGACCTTCCTGGCCAGCCGCGGCCCGAGCTCCGGCGAGAGCACGGCGAGCTCGATGGCGTCGAGGGGCGCGTCGAGCTCGTGACAGATGGTGAAGTGCACGCGGGCCTTCTAGCACGCCCCCTTCGAGGACCGGGGGCGGGGGCGGGGGCGAGCGCGAGGAGCGCCCGCGGTAGCTCGCCGCACCCCTCGTGCGCTCGCATCACCCCTGGCCGCCCCGACGCTTCCTTGCTCGGCCAACCGGAGCCGCGCTACGACCGCCGCAGGACACCTCGCATGCGACCCCCGCGCTCGCCCCGCGCCGCCGCCCGCGCCCGCGCGCTCGTCCTCGCGCCGGGCGTCGCGATCGCGGCCCTCTCCGGCGGCTGCGGCGGCGGACAGACGCAGGGCGAGGCCTTCGACCCGCGCTGGAAGGACGACGGCGGCGCCGGCATCGCGGCCTTCCAGCAGCGCTTCGCGGGCAGGCCCATCCCCCTCGGCGCCGACGTGGCGGTCGGCGTCGTCGCGGGCTCAGGGGCGCGCCAGCTCGTCGGGGTGCCGCTCGGCGGCGGCCCGGCGTGGACCTTCGCGCACCCGCTCGACGCGCGGCCGGCCGTCGCGGGGAGCGTCGTCGTCGGGCTCGGCCAGGGCGAGCTGTTCGCGCTCGACGCGCGCACAGGCCAGCTGCTCTGGACGCGGAGGGCCGGCGGCAGGCTCCGCGGCGCGGGCGACGACGGAGAGACCACCGTTGTGTCGCTCGTGTCGACCACCGGCACCCTGAGCGTGGTGCTCGCCATCGGCCACGACGGGATGGTGCAGCGCCAGATCGAGGACTCCGCCACCATCGGCGTGCCGGCCGTCGTGGGGCGCTACGCGTTCCTGCCCTGGCAGGGGCGGTACGTCACCGTCTTCGACCTGCAGACGGGCGGCGAGGTGGCGCGGGCGCTCCTCCGCACCGAGGTGAGCCGCGCCTTCCTGCTCGGCGGCGCCGTCTTCTTCGGCGGCGGCGCGGCGGCGACGCGCCTCGACGAGGCCATCGGGCTCGGTGCGGCCGGGCACGCGTCGACGGCGCGGCTGCCAGCGCGCGAGCTGCCCGGGGCGCCGGTCTGGATGACCGACGGGACCGAGGTGCTCGCGCCCATCGCCTCGGCCGAGGACAAGGTACGGCTCTACGCCCGCCCCCGCGCATCCGGGCCGCCCGGCGTCGAGGCGGAGCGCTTCGTGGCGACGTACTACCGGGCCGCCGTCGGCCTCGACGCGCGCTCGGGCGAGCTCGCGTGGGCCCACGCGGGAGACGCGGACTTCCTCGGCGGAGCGGCCTATGTCGGCGGCTTCGCGCTGTGCGACGCGCGCGGCGGGATCTCGTTCCTCGACGCGCAGGGCGGGGCCGTGGCGGGGCGCGCCTCGCTGGGCCGGCCGGTCCAGGCGTGCGTGGTGCAGGCCGACGGGCTCACCGCCGCGGCGCTCGCCGCACCGCGCCCCGAGCGCCCCACGACCGCGGCCGGCCCCCCGTGAAGCCCGCCCTCAGCGGGGCTTCTCGTCCTTGTCCTCCGGGTCGACCGCGATGCGGAACCCGGGATCCTCCGGGGTGGGCCCGGTGGGCCGCGCCGCGGGCGCGTCGGGCCCGGCGCCGCCCTCGGGGCGGTCCTCGCGCGGCGGCGCCGGCGGCGGCTCCTTGCTCAGCTCGGCGCCGAGCCGGCCGACCACGTTGGACGCCGCCCGCACGAGCTCGCGCCCGGCGTCGTCGATCGCCTTGCCGACGCTCGTGCGATCGATGTCCTTGCGCAGGTCCACGGCCGTCTTGCGCGCCGCGCGCCAGAGCAGGCTCAGCCCCTGCTTGAGATCCTCCTTCGGGTCGTCGCGATCCGGGTCCGAGCTCATCGCGCCTCCTTGGCTTCGCCTCGCCGCGCCGAGGTGGCTTATGTTCCCGCCGCGCTGGCGCCGCAAGCGGCGCGCCCCGCTCAGGCCGCGGTCTTCGGCTTGCTCGTGGGATCGACCTCCGGCGGACGCCTCGGCTTGCTCCGAGGCTCGGCCTCAGCGGGCGTCCTGGCCGGCGTCGGCGAGGGCGAGGAGGCCGCGGCGCGCTTCCCGCCGGGCGGTGCGCCGTCGTGCCCCGCGGGCGCCGGGCCGCCGCCCGCCGCAGACGGCCTGCGCTGCGGCGCGGGCGCCGTCGCCGGGGGCCTCGCGGTCGTGCTCGCCGGCGCGGGGGGCCTCGCGGTCGTGCTCGCCGGCGCGGGGGGCCTCGCGGTCGTGCTCGCCGGCGCGGGGGGCCGCACCGTCGTGCTCGCCGGTGCCGGGGGTCTCGTGCTCGCCGCCGGGGGCCTCGCCGACAGGGCCTCCGTCCCGGGCTTCGCCGGCGCGGTCGCCTCGGCCGCGGGCGGGGGCCCGCTGCTCGACCGGTTCGCCGGCGACCACGCCGTGGAGCGGTTCCGGCCCGACCGCTTCGAGACGTAGAGCGACTCGTCCGCGGCCTTGAAGAGCTCCTCCCACGTGCTGCCCGCCTCGGGGTAGGTGGCGATCCCGATCGAGCAGGTGACCTGGCACTGCACCGGGCCGCCGCTCCCGGCCGCGTGGAACGTCGTCCGCTCGAGCTCCTCGCGCACGCGCTCGGCGAGCAGCATCGCGCCGCGCGCGTCCGTCTCCTCGCAGATCACCACGAACTCCTCGCCGCCGAAGCGCGCGACCGCGTCGGTCGTGCGCTTCGCGCGCCGGAGCACGTCGCCGAGCCCCTTGATGATCACGTCGCCCACGTCGTGGCCGTACGTGTCGTTCACCTTCTTGAAGTGGTCGATGTCGGTCACGAGCACCGAGAGCCGCCGCGAGAACCGCCGCGCCGCCGTGATCTTCTGGTCGGCCACCTCGAGCATCGCCCGCTTGTTGAGCAGCCCGGTGAGCCCGTCCATCGTCGCGAGCTCCTCGAGGCGCCGCATCATCCGCGCGTTCGAGAGCGACACGGCCATGTGGCTCGCGAGCACCTCGAGCGTGCTCCGCACCGAGTCGGTGAAGGCCGCGCGCCGCCGCGAGCCGAGGACCAGCGTGCCGAGCGGCCGGTCGTGCACGACCAGCGGGAGCACGATGATCGACGGCATCGACGGCGGCGTCACGCGGCGGGTGAAGACGATCTGCCGCTTCTCGTCGTACTCGCCGCGGTACGGCAGCGGGTGCCGGTTCTGCAGCACCATCGAGACGAGCCCCGCGTTGTGGCGGAAGCGCTGCCCGGTCAGCTCGGCGCCCCCGTCGCCGCTCACGGCGCGGATCTCGTGGACCTTCTGCGCCTCGTCGTAGAGCGTCACCG
Source organism: Sorangium sp. So ce1014 (assembly GCF_051521505.1). Lineage (NCBI taxonomy): Bacteria > Pseudomonadati > Myxococcota > Polyangiales > Polyangiaceae > Sorangium > Sorangium sp. So ce1014. The sequence goes on along the minus strand of NZ_CP150356.1, from coordinate 10,974,706 downwards.
CCGCGAAATCGACCGACGTGATCTCGCGGGCGCTCGTGACGCCCGCCTCGATGACGCCGGGCTCCGTGGTGGCGGCGCCGAGCGCCTCGGCGGCGCGGTAGAGCTTGCCCTGCTCCACCTTGGCGCGCTCGAGCTGGACGAAGACGCGCTCGTTCTGGATGGCGCGCACGGCGTAGCGGCACGCCTCGTCGATGAGCTCGAGCTCCCGCGGCGAGAACGGCCGGTCCTCGACGCGATCGACGACGAGCGCGCCGCGGAGCTTGCCGTGCTCGAACACCGGCAGCGCGCAGACGGCGCGCACCGGGGAGGGGCCGACGTAGTAGGGGAGCTTGTAGCCGGGCTTGAGGCCCCCGATGACGACCGGCGCGCGCTGCGTGATCGCCGCGCCGAAGACGCCGTCGCCCGAGAGGAACGGGCCCTCCGAGAGGTTCGGGGCGTCGCTCGCGAGCTCGCTGATGCGCAGGTGCGTGCCGGCGTCGTTCTGCCAGAGGAGCATCGCGGTGTAGAGGTCCAGCGACTCGCGCAGGAGGCGGAGCGCGAAGAGCACCGACTGGTGGATCTCCTCGACGCCGGAGCGGGCGAGCCGCTCGTCGTCGCCCTTCTGGGCCGCGCCGCGCGCCTGGGCCGGGGCGGAGAGCAGGCGGTAGCTGCGCGCGTCGTCGCGGAGCCGCTCGATCTCGGCCTGGAGGCGGGTGTGGGAGGCCTTCCGGACGCGGCTGATCTCGGCGCGGAGGACGGCCGCGTTCAGCACCGAGAAGACGGCCATGAAGCCGATGTGCGGCGCGGCGGCGCCCCACGCGATCGGCGCGCCGCGCGCGGCCATGGCCGAGCGGACGGCGATCTCGAGGGCGGCGGCGGCGATCGCGACGAGGAGCGACGCCGCGGGGCGGGCGAAGGCGCTCACGAGGGCGATGACGACGTAGAGGGCGGCGTGGGCGTCGCCGTCGAGCGAGCCGTCGAGGCGGAGGACCGCGGCGAACGTCGCGACGACGAGGAGGGCGCCGACCTCGAGGTCGAGCAGCGCGCTCGCCTCGATGGCGGCCGCGCGCCGCCGCGCCCGCTGGACGAGCGCCGCGAGCAGCACGAGCAGCGCCGCCGCGGCCGCGACCTGCGGCAGGCGCTCGGCCGCGTCGAGGACCACGAGCCCCCCGAGGGCGAGGGCGCACGCGAGCGGCGCCGCGTTGCGCGCGATACGGCGGGCGGTGAGCACGGCGAGCACCAGGTTGGCCATGGGCTCGCATGCCGGTACCAGAGGCCGATCCCGAGGGCCCAGTTCTCGGCTGCGGGCGGCCGGCCGGCCGGCGGGGGGAAACGGGCGAGAGCAGGGACCGGGGTGTGTCCTTGAGCGTGTGGGTAGTAGTCGAGAACGGAGCACGAGATCGATCGGCGTTGGTCGTCCGCTGGAAGGCCGCGTGGGAGGTCGCAATTGTGCGCCGACCAACCAACGGCTGGACGAGCATCAGGCGCTCGGTGATAGGTTGACGGCTCGTGTCTCAGCGCCGGTGCAGCAGTGAGATCAGGGGCGGCGATGGCCTTGGGACCGTCGCTCAGGCGTCCGCGCTCATGGCGGGGAGGACCGAGGAGATGCACGGCGAGCAGACCGCCCCTGCGGAGTTCTCGCTGCGGGACTCATGGCACCAGGTGGAGACGCTGAACGGGCTCGACACGCCGCCGGCGCAGCGCGCCTCCTCGGGGACGCGCCGCCTGCTCTTCACATTGCTCTACCACCCGGACCTGCGTCGCGTCGGCGCCCGGGCGACCGCGGCGATCGATCCCGGTCGCGCGGCGCCCCTTTCCCGCCTTGCGCCCGACTTCGCGCAGCCGCGTGGCCTCGATCACGCGCCGCTCCGCGATCCTCACGTGAGCAGGAGGCCTCACCTTGTGACCTGGGGCGCAGACGATTCGCTGACCATCACGCCTGTGGGGCCGGGGCAGCTGTCGGTCGATGGAGAGCCCGTCGACGAGGCGCGCCAGTTTCCCGCGGAGCGCTTGCGCGAAGGGCTCCTGTTGCAGCTGTCCAGGAGGATCGTGATCCTCGTCCATGTGGCGACCGCCGTGACCCGTGGGCCGAGACACGCGCTCGTCGGCGACAGCGACACCCTCGAGGAGGTCCGCACGTCGGTCGCGCGCGTCGCCGATCTGCGGGTGCCTGTCCTTTCTCCGGGGAGAGACCGGCACCGGCAAGGAACGCGTCGCCCAGGCCATTCACCAGGCGAGCCCGCGGGCCGGTGGTCCCTGGCTCGCGGTGAACATGGCCGCGCTCGCCTCGACCACCGCGGCTTCGGAGCTGTTCGGGCACGCGAAGGGCTCCTTCACGGGCGCTCACCAGCGCCACGCGGGCCTCTTCGAGCGCGCGCAGGGCGGGACGCTCTTCCTTGACGAGATCGGCGATATGTCGATGGATGTCCAGGCCATGCTGCTCCGGGCGCTCGAGACAGGCGCGATCCTGCCGCTCGGCGACACCGAGCAGCGCGCGCTGGATGTCCGGGTCATTGCCGCGACGGATGTCGATCTGGAGCAAGCCGTGGCGCAAGGCAGATTTCGCGCGCCGCTGCTCCACCGGCTCCAGGGCTATACCATCACCCTTCCTCCACTTCGCCGGAGCCGCGAGGACATTCCCCGCCTGCTGCTTCACTTCCTCCGCGAGGAGCTCGCGCGCGTCGGGGAGCTCTCCCGGCTGGAGCCGACCGCGGACGGCGCGCTGCCGTGGTTCCCTCGATCGCTCATGGTGCGGTTGCTCCAGCACGGGTGGCCCGGCAACGTGCGCCAGCTCCGGAATGTCGCGCGGCAGCTGGTGATCTCCAGTCGCGGCTCCGACGTCATCGTCGTCGACGAGAGCCTGGAGCGGATGCTGGAGCAGGCGCGCCAGACGGCGCGGCCCCCGTCGGATGCACCGCGATTGGCCGAGACGCGCGACGTGGACGTCCCCGCCGGCGAGCCGGAGGCGCGAGGCCTGGAGCGGGAGGTCGACGAGGACGCCCTGATCGCGGCGCTCCGCGACAGCCAGTGGTCGATCGGACCCGCGGCGGCAGCGCTCGGCGTGTCGCGCACCACCCTCTACCGGCTCATCGAGCGTAGCCCGCACGTGCGCAAGGCGGCGGACATACCGGAGGACGAGCTCATGCGCTGCCACAATGAGTGCACCGGCGATCTCGATGCCATGTCGGCGCGCCTCCGGGTATCGAAGCGAGGGCTGAAGCTGCGACAGCGGGAGCTCGGGATCGCCGAAAAGGGGCGCGAGAGGTAACTCCGTCCGCCTGGGTGCGGAGCGGAGCGTCCGCGGACGGTCCGCGGACGGTCCGCGGACCGCTCTGGAACAGCAGCGCAGCCCGGCGAGGAGCCGTCGTCGCCTGGGTTTTCTTGATCGAGGCTGCCTCGAGCGCTGGCACGTGGGCTGCTTTGCCATGAGCGCGGGGCGCGCTCGGGTCCACTTGCCCTCGTGCACGCGTGGGAGCTCCTCCGCGCTTAGGAGAGAGCGCGTGGGGGCGCCCCGTGCGCGGCGTTTCGCTTGTTCTTGCTGCTTTCTGAGCATCCACCTTGATGAGGAGAGTCTTGTGATTAGCGATAATCCAAATTCGAAGATTCGACCGCCTGAGCCTCGCGAGGCTTCGCGGGACGACGAAGCAAGCCGTTCCAACGGACTCGAGCCGCGCGCGCCGCGGTCATCAAGGCGCGTCACGACACCCAGGCGTGAGGCCTTCGTGAGCGCACGCTCCGCGGCATACCTCCTGGGCACATGCATCGCGATGGCCAGCTTCGCCGGTTGTCACGGCGATAGCGAGATTCCGCAGGTCGCGCAGGTCGCGCAGCAGCAGACCTACATCCCGCCCGACCCAGTGCATGAGTTCACCGACCTCGCGCCCGCCGCGCACATCCTGCCGGCGACCGCGCGCGACTACCTGCCGGGATCTGGCGGGGTGCAGGCAGACGGGTCCTATCACTACTCGTTGCCGATCGAGCTTCCCCCGGGGCGCGGCGAGGTGACGCCGCAGCTCTCTCTCGAGTACTCGAGCCGCGCTGGCAACGGCCCGCTCGGCGTCGGCTGGAACGTCGGCGGGCTCTCGGCGGTCCACCGGTGCGACGCGATCGTGGCGACTGATAATATCGCCGCGGAAGGCGAGCGGCTCTGCCTCGACGGCGCGCTGATGGTGCAGATCGGAGCGCACGAGTTCCGCACCGAGAACGACATGATCGCCAAGATCGTGCGTCTCGGTGACTCGGATTTCAACTGGATGGTGTACCTGAAAGATCACCGGATCCGGTACTATGGAAGGACGTATGACCAAGGCGACGACAAGACGGATAGCTTCCCGCTCGCCGAGGAGCACGACCGCTCGGGGAACATCGCCCAGTACATGTACAAAGACACGGCGCCTCCCATCGTCCAGTCGATCCAGTACACCTTTCACAACAGCGGCGCCGAGGCGCAGCGCGAGATCGTCTTCAACTACAAGGAACGCCCCGATCCGATAGCGCGCCGCGTGAGCGGCGAGACGTATCGCTGGGACGAGCTGCTCGACTTCATCGAGATGAAGGCGCCGAACCCGGACGCCAAGGCCACAATATGGACCTACTCGCTGGGTTACGAGACCAGCCCCGACACCGGCTACTCGCGGCTGACGACGGTGACGCGCTGCGGGGCGGCGGGTGGTTGCTCGTACGCGCGCGAGTTCGACTACTCGAGGTTCAGTGAGTTCGGTGGAGATCGGTTCGAAGAGAAGTCGACGTCGTTCGGTGGTAATTCGCTGGCCCCTGGCTCGTCGATGCTGGTGCTGGACGTCGACGGCGACGGCGACGACGACGTGTTGTACGCGGATGGTAACGGCCAGCGCCGCATCCACATCGGAGGCCCCGAGATGCCGCTCTCGGGCTCCTTCAATGTGTCAGACATCGGCGACATGTCCCTGGCGCAGCCCGTCGACATCGACGGGGACGGCGCCAGCGAGGTCGCCGTGATGGTGGTCCACGGGTCCAATGAGGATCTCGAGGAAGCGGACACCTGGCCGGAGTATCAAGCGATCTTCCGCTACGAGATCTGGCAGTGGAATAAGGACGCCTTGGACTTCGAGCTCGTCCCCGGCGTGCTCCCGGCTAACGCAGCGACGCTCGCCCCCGACGCCTTCCAGGACCCGACGTGCACGTTCGGAGACGCGTTCGGTGGGTGCGATCACCTGTTCTTCGCCGACCTCAACGGAGACATGCTCCCGGACATTGTCAAGCCATGGGATCCATCGATTGACGGCGTGTATCAGCCGGCGAGGTTCGATATCTTCTTGAACACCGGCGGAGGCTTCGGTCCGCCGATGAGTCTGCCTCTCGGGCTCTCCTCGGATGAGCGGCTCGCGTACCATGCCTGGTTTCACACCGCAGTCGTCGACGGGCGGCACTACGTCCGCTATCTGCGCTACCAGGACTGCGTCGACTGCGCGCGGGAGTACGATGCGTGGATCGTGGGACTGAGAGCCGACGGGACTCCCGAGACATTCTCCCACGGGAATGACCCATGGCACGACGGAACCACCGGACCGAAGCCGATCGACATGGACCCCGACGGAGACGGGGCCCGCGAGCTCCGGTGGCTGGCTGCGACCGATCCGTGGTACCCGAGCCACATCAAACCGATACGTGCTGACGTCGACGGCGACGGCCGCGAGGACGTCGTCCTCCACGACACGGACGCGGACACGATCTCGATCCAGCTGTCGAAGACCCTCGCCAGCTCGCCTGAGCCGGTGTACGCGCCGTTCAAGACGCTGACCCACGACCGAGAGCTCGCGAGGGTCGTCACCGGCGACTTCGACGGCGACGGTCGCGTCGACATCGCGGGTATCGAGAGCGGCGCCGGCGGCGAGGTCGTGGCCTGGTCCAACATCAACGAGTGGAACAATGTCGGGATAGCGACGATCGACGTCGACCTGGTGACGAGCGTCCGCGACACCGACGGTGCGTTCCTGCGGCGCGAGGACATCGTCTACCGGAACAAGACGCCGGTAGCTGGGGTGTTCGACTATCCCGAGAGCGCCGAGCCTCCGGCGGTGACCGCGGGCTGCTCGTCCTATCCCGTCGTCTGCGTGCGCCGCGGCATGACCGTCGTGGTTGAGCACGCCACCTACAAGCCGACGATCTGGGTCTTCTCGCCGGAGCGGCGAACGCGATACTCGTATTTCCACCCGTACGCCGATGCGTTGGGTCGTGGTTTTCTCGGGTTTCAGATGATCCGCTCGTGGGAGCCTGAGCTGGCGGTCGAGAGCGAGGTCCAGTACGACAACACGTATCGCGTCGGTACCCGGTATCCGTTCGCGTTCATCCCCTCGGAAACGCTCACCACCACGCTCGTCCTCGAAATCGAGGCGTTGGGCCGCGAGCTCCCGGTGACGTCGGCGCGCGCGCGCGTCGTCTACACCTCGCACGACTTGCAGCATCGGGCCCTCAACGGCGACAAAACCTACGTCGTCAACGATGAGTCGACGGACGTGTTCGAGTGGGAGGAAGACGTCGATGTGGTCTGGGATCCGACGCAAGCCGGCGTGGCGGACTATCTCGAAGGGGTCAGTGAGAGCCCCGAGCTGGCGCCTCGCCAGCGCATGGTCGACCCGAAGTTCGACGACTATGGCAATGTGATCGCGCAAACCGCGACGACCAACGGCGGCGTCCGCAGCGAATTCACGCTCGATCACGAGCCGGCAAACACGATCTCGTGGCTGGTCGACCTGCCGAAGGATTATCGTTTCCGTTCGTGGACGCCGAGCCTGCACGGCGCGCCGTCCTTCCGCCACGTGCGATTTCAGCACGACACGAAGGGACGGCTCACCACGCAATGGAACGAGCCGACCAGCACGAACGACGACATCAAGCAGACGATCACGTACGAGCGCGACCCGGCGTACGGCAGCTACGGGCAGGTCACGGGTGTGACGCGGACCGCGCCGGGGGTGGTCGACCCGCGGTTCACCGGCGTTGACTGGCACGATTTGACGGGAGAGCAGATCTTCCCGTCGCGGGAGTGGAACGGGCTCGCGCACACGACGACGTTCGTCCACCACCCGGCTTACGGCTTGCTGCTCGCCGAGGCGAATCCCGACGGGGTCGAAACCCTGTACCAGTACGATGACCTCGGCCGCCCGCGCGGGACCGCGGTGGAGGGAGGGGATAGCGTCGCGCTGACCTACGCCGAGAAAGTAATCCAGACGCTCGAGTTGACGCTCGAGGTGACCGCGACGACCGCGTCCGGCGACGTCCGCTCGACGTATCTCGACAAGCTCGGCCGGCCGACGATGCGCACCGTCCTGGGCATGGACGGGAATGTGAAGCAGATGAGGATGTCCTACAACGTGCTCGGGGTTCTGCACAGCCGCTCGAACTGGAGCGATGGCGTGGGAACCCCCGAAACGACGCTCCACTGGTATGACACGCTCGGCCGCCCACGCATCGTCGGTCGTGCTGATGGTACCAAGCTCGAGACGACGTACGCCGGGCTGTTCGAGGCGACCCACGAGGACGCGAAGGACGCCAGGAAGCGCCAGATCGTGGATGTCGATGGCCGCCTCATCGAGACGTACACCGTCGTCGACGGGGTGGAGGTCCTGTCGTCCCGGATCGAGTACAAACCGTTCGATCTGCCTGGAATCACTCGAGACGCCGACAATAACGTGACCGAGCTGTGGTACGACCATCTCGGCCGCAGGATGCGCGAGGAGGACCCGAACACCGGGACGACGCGGTTGTTCTACAACGGCTTCGGTGAGATCCGCCGCGCCGAGCGCGGCACGGGCACGGTCGATCCGACCGTCTATAACCGCGATGTGCTCGGTCGCATCCACACGATGGATACGGTCGACGGCACCGTGACCTTGAGCTGGGACGCTCCCAACGGCACTGGCAAGCTCGACAAGGAGTTCAGCGCCGACGGCACACGGGTGGTGTATCGCTACGACGACGCGGGGCGGGTCAGCGGCAGTACGTGGTGGAAATCGGGAGGGAACGAATGGTTCGATCTTGACGTGAATCGAGACGAGCACGGGCGGGTCATCAAGACCATCTACCCGGAGGTCAACGGGCAGCGTCTCATCATCGCCAATGCCTACGAAGGCGCGTACGTGGAGCGCGTGGAGGACGTGACGGACCCGCTGGACCCGAAGCCGCTCTGGACGATCACCGAGCGCGCTGCCGATGGGGCGCTCAGCGCCGGCGAGTTCGGCGACGGGCTCGCCTACTACGCGGCCCAGTACGACGAGATGGGGCAGCCGACTCGCCTGCAGGCCTACCGCGGCTCGAGCGACTACCTGATGGACATCGAGTACACGCCCGACGCGAACGGCAACGTCGAGCGGCGCGAGGACCACGTCGCCGGCCGCGTCGAGACGTTCGGCTACGACGAGCTGCACCGGCTGCGGCAATGGACCAATACGCGCGGCGCGACGTCCCTCTCGCGGAGCTTCGTGTACGATCCGATCGGCAACCTCGAGAAGGTGCTGAGCGGCGCGACCGTCCTCGAGGAGTTCGTCGATCGAGGCGTCGCTGGTCCGCAGAAGCTGGACCACTCGACCGGCGGCGTGACGTACGACTACGACCACCGCGGGCGGCAGATCCGGGCCGGGGATCGCAGGGTCACGTACACCGCGTTCGACTTGCCGCGGCGGGTGACGCGCAACGGGATCTGGTTGAATTACCAGTACACGGCGTCGGGCGAGCGCTTCCGCGAGACCGATCCGGTCGGCCTCCTGGAGCGGGTCTACGTCGGAGGCCTGTACGAGCGGCACAAGGCGGGGGCGCAGCAGACCCATGTCCACCACGTGCACGGGCCGGACGGACCGGTGGCCGACATCATCGTCAACGCCAGCGGCCGCCGCGTGAGCTATGTGGTACCCGACGCGATCGGCAGCACCGCGGTGCGATTCGACGAGACGTTGGCCCCCGGGGCAGCGCCCGAGCGGCTGCACTACGAGCCGTTCGGTCGCCGCATCGAGGCGGACGGGAGCGCGTGGGCGGGCTCGTGGGGTGCGTTGACACTCGGCTTCGCGGGGGTCGAGCAGGCGCCGCAGGGGCTCATCCAGATGGGGGGTCGCGCCTACGATCCGGCCCAGCGCCGGTTCCTCAGCCCGGACCCGCTGGTGAGCGATCCGTACTTCGACCAGGCGAGGCACCGCTACAGCTACGCCCACAACAACCCGGCGACGTTCACCGACCCGACCGGCTACTGGGTACCGCCCGCCTGGTTGTGCGGCCTGTTCGTCAACGCCGGCTATCTCAGCGTCGGCTCGCTCCAGTTCTCTTTCGGGAGCTACTCAGCTATGGGCGGCGGCCCGATGTCGTGGCCGCAGGTCCGCGCGACGTTGCCCGACGTGACGCCGGATTCGTACCGGAGCGCCGCGCCGACCGGGCTCACGTTCAGCGGGCCGGGTTACGCCGGCGGCGATGTGGTCGCGCGCGCCCTGATCGACCATGGTGTCGATGCATGGCTGCAGGAAAACGGGGACGCGGCGATCAACGTCTCGCTCGGGGTCTCGTACGCCGCGCTGACGCTGGCCACGTACGGAATGGCGGCGGAGGCGGGGGTGTTCGCCGGCATGAGCGCGCGCGTCGCGAGCTTCGGGGCGAGCTCTTGGCGGGCGATCACGGGCGTTGCCGGCGTGGTCGGCGAGGGCGCACGGCGCTACGGCAACCAGGTCACCCGGTGGGGCGCGCAGGTGATGCGCGGGGCCGGAGGCGGTGCCGATTCGGCGGCGCCGCCCGTCGCACGGGCAGCACCGACACTTAGTGCCGATATGGATTTTTTTGGCTCAGTATGGACTTGCAGTGCCAACCCAGAGCGGTGGCTACTTCAACATCGTGTCCCACGCCGACGCGAGCACTGCCTATGTCATTCGTGGTGGTCAGTGGGCGAGCGTAAGCCATCGAACATTGGCTCAATTCGTCCAACGGTCTACTGGCTACAACGGACATCCGGTTCGCCTGATCGCGTGCAACTCGGGTGCTTGCTCGACCGGGCTCGCAAAAGATATTGCGAACAAGCTCGGAGTTAATGTCCTTGCCCCGACGGATGTTGTCTACGTTGATGGGATGGGAAATTTTTGGACCAATGGCAAGTGGGAGCTGTTTAGGCCCGGACTGTAAGAGTCGGAGGAGTCATGGTTTACTATCCAGATCTGAGCCCGTGTGATTACTTCGGCCGCTGGCAAGGCATCCTGCGGGCGGTCGGGTGGCACGAGCCGAGCCATCCATTCGCAACAGGCTCGGTGTCAAAGAACTTCTTCGAAGCGCTAGTGCGTCTGCTTTCCGACCCATGGCAGCCCGCCGCTGTTGCAGGGTATCAGAAATGTCCTTACTGTCGCTTCACTGGTGGTCCCGCTGAGCTTCGATTTGAAGGTGTAACGATTCGTGTTGGAGCGAGTAATCTCTTCGTTCCTACGGACAAGGAAGTATACGTTGCGCCGAGCTTGATCGCGCATTACGTTGATGCTCACGATTACTTACCGCCTTCAGTATTTCAGGAAGCCGTTCTAGATTGTCCCGAGATGAGATCTGTCGCATATCTGAAGAAGATAAAGCTGCACGGGATAGCGTCCATGCGTTCGGCCGAGTGACATCTCGGGTCGAGACTATTGAATGAGATAACGAGACGCCCCCGTGGCGGGCGCGGCGCCCGAGCGGCTGCACTACGAGCCGTTCGGTCGCCGCATCGAGGCGGACGGGAGCGCGTGGGCGGGCTCGTGGGGGGCACTGACGCTCGGCTTCGCAGGGGTCGAGCAGGCGCGGATGGAGCTCATCCAGATGGGGGGCCGCGCCTACGATCCGGCCCAGCGCCGGTTCCTCAGCCCAGACCCGCTGGTGAGCGATCCGTACTTCGACCAAGCGAGGCACCGCTACAGCTACGCGCACAACAACCCGGCGACCATCACCGACCCGACCGGCTACTCTCCGACGGGCCAGTGGGGAGCGGTGCCGCCGGCCTGGCTGTGCGGCTACGTCAGCCCGCTGCAGCTGTCGTTCGGCAGCTACGCGGGCGGCGGTCCGATGTCGACGCTGCAGGTGCGCACGGGTTTGCCCGACGTGACGCCGGATTCGTACCGGACCGCGACGCCGGCGGGGCCGCAGTTCACAGGGGCGGGGTACGCGGGTGGCGATGTGGTCGCGCGCGCCCTGATCGACCATGGTGTCGATGCATGGCTGCAGGAAAACGGGGACGCGGCGATCAACGTCTCGCTCGGGGTCTCGTACGCCGCGCTGACGCTGGCCACGTACGGAATGGCGGCGGAGGCGGGGGTGTTCGCCGGCATGAGCGCGCGCGTCGCGAGCTTCGGGGCGACCTTGTGGCGGGCGATCACGGGCGTTGCCGGCGTGGTCGGCGAGGGCGCACGGCGCTACGGCAACCAGGTCACCCGGTGGGGCGCGCAGGTGATGCGCGGGGCCGGTGGCGGTGCCGATGCGGCGGCGTCCTCGGTCGCAAGGGCGACAGGAGCGTTCAATCCGGGCGCACAGGGTGGTGCCGGTCTTGGCAAACTGGCGGAGAGGTCGATCCAGGTATCCGAGAGAGGACTCGCGATCGTGGAGAACCACCTCGCTCGGTTCGAGCCCGTCCCCCAGAACGTAGCGATGGTGGGCCGCCTGCGAAGTGCACTCGCCAGTGGGCAACGAGTCGTTGGAGCTGACGCGAGTTTCTACTTGCACGAAGTGTCGGAGGCAACAAGGATGGGTCGTGGTCTCGCGTACGATGTTGCGCACGCTGGTGCGCTCGCAAAGTACGGCGTTTCTCCGTTTAGCGTCTACCACCCGGATGTCATTCTAGCTAACCCGGGATCATTTAATTCAAACTGGTTCAAGTTCTGGGGTCTACAATGAGAATTATTCAAATGACTCCTCTGGCCAAGGCACGAGTGTGGGTTTCAGAAAGAGCCACTTCTGTGGTTGAGTTTGCTGACGTCATGTCCGGATCGTTTGTGGCAGCGAGAGCTGGCGCCCCCGAGCACCCCGCCGTGACAGTAGAGGCTTTGGTGCCGCGGGGTGCGCTAGCCGAGTACGGCCTTCTCGGACTCGCTTACCAGTCGACCACATCGGAGGCCTCGCGTGTCGAAGTCGGGTATTCCACCAGCGAAGGAATGAAATGGTACGAATCCCTCGCGGCGACCATTGATGAGGTGAGGATCGGGTTGCCAGAGGAGTATTCAAAGTCGATCTTTCAGGCGCTCTCGTCAGTGGTCACCACGAAGTTCAGTCCTGGAGTACTGAGACTGGCAGAGGCAGCTCACGGAGCCATCGGGTCGAGCCCAAGCTTCTTCGCTAAGCTGTCGTTTGCGGCTGCGGAGCTCATGTTTGTCGACGTGTTCGACGCGTCCGACGAACAACTGGCGAAGCTCCTTCGGCGCATTCTTGTGGGGTAATCGACGCGGATGAGCGTTGCCCGCTTCGGTTCCATCTCACGACGTGAACCGAGACGGGCGCTTCCTACGACGCCCGTCGAGGCCCAAGTCCGCATGAGCTTGGGCGACTTGCCCTCGGATTCGTACCGGACCACGATGGGTTGGGCAGCGGCAGCTCTGCTGGGCGCGCCTGCTGCGGCAATCCGCCTCTATCTATCTACTCCCCGCCCTCCGGCCCCGCCCCCGGCCCCGCCGGCATGCCGCCCTCCGCCGGCGCGCCGGCCCCGGCCCCCGCGACGGCGCGGGGCAGCTCGACCGAGAAGGTCGCGCCGCGCCCCGGCGCGCTCTCCACCCGCACGGCGCCCCCGTGCTGCTCCACGATGAGCCGCACGATCCAGAGGCCGAGGCCGAACCCGCCGTAGTGCATCACCGACGCCGCGCGCTGGAACCGCTCGAAGATGCGCGCGTGGTCGCCGGTCGCGATGCCGATGCCTCGGTCCTCCACGTCGAACCGGACCCGCTCCGCGTCGGCCTCGACGCGCACGTCGATGGGGGCGCCGGCGCCGTACTTCACGGCGTTCGACAGCAGGTTCGTGATCACCTGCTCCATGCGGGCGCGATCCCAGCGCACGAGGACCTCCGGGCACCCGAGCAGCCGGATGGACGAGCCCCGGCGCGCCGCCTCCTCGAACCGCTCGATGCTCTCGCGGAGCAGCGCCACGAGGTCGAAGTCCTCCACGTGGAGCGGCAGGCCCCGCGCCGAGATCCGCGAGACGTCGAGCAGCTCGTTCACGAGATCGCTCAGCCGGAAGACGCTCCGGTGGATGGTCGAGAGCTTGGCGTCGAGCCGCGCCGTGTCCTGGGGGAACTGGCCGAGCCGGATCGCCCGGCGCAGGCTCTCCACCTGGAGGAGGAGCGCGGTGAGCGGCGTCTTGAGCTCGTGCGACGCGATGGAGAGGAACTCGTCGCGCACCTGGACCGCTTCCTGGAGGCTCCGGAGCAGCCGCTCGCGCTCCTCCTCCAGCCGGAGATGCTCCGTCTCGTCGCGGGTGTTCATCACCGCGCCGGCGGGCGCGCCGCCCGCGCGGCGCAGCGGGGACGCGCTCGCGGAGAGGACGCGCACGAGGCCGTCCGGCCGCCGGACCTGCCAGCGGACGCTCTCCACCTTCTCGCCGTGCAGGGCGCGGTGGAGCGGCGTCTCCGCGGCGGACATCGGGGCGCCCTCCGGCGTGGACATGCCCGTCGCGCACGCCCACGCGTCGATCGTGAGCTCCGTGGCCGGCCCGAGCTGCCGCTCGGCCTCCGGGTTCATCAGGCGGACGACGCCGTCCTCGTCCACCATGACGATCCCGTCGCCGCTCTGCCCGATGATGCGCCGCAGGACGGCGTACTCGGCGGCGCGCCTGGCCTCGCTCTCCTGGAGCGCCTCCTCGGCGCGCTTGCGCTCGATCCCCTGGGCGACCATGTCGGCGACCGTCCCGAGCGCGTCGATCACCTGCTCGTGCAGGGCGCTCCGCGCGAACATCGCCATGACGCCGATGAGCCGATCCTCGACGACAAGCGGGTAGCCGGCGAAGGACACCATGCCCTCGCGCCGCGCCCAGTCCTTCTCGCTCACCTGGGGGTCGTGCAGGACGTCGTTCGTCATGTGCGGCCGGAGTTCGCTCGCGATGCGGCCGATCTTGTAGCTGCCCACGGGGATGCGGCTGTGGCGCCCGTCGAGGTGCGTGTACATCCCCGCGCTCGCGTGGAGCTCCAGCACCTGCTCGCGCTCGTCGAGCAGCCAGATGCGGGCGAACGCCGCGCCGAGGTGTCCCCGGATCGCCTCGGCTCCGCGCTGCAGGAGCTCGCGCATCGTGCCGGGGTGGGACAGCGCCGCGCCCACCTCGGCCCGGAGCGCGCTCATGAGCGCCTGGGCGGCGAGCAGCTGCTCGCTCCGCTTCCGCTCGGTGACGTCGACGAACGTGACGATGGCGCCGACGGTCTCGCCTTGCCGGCAGACGGGGCGGGACCAGCACTCGACGGGGAAGGTCGTCCCGTCCGCGCGAAAGAGCTGCTCGCCGGCGAGGTGCGCGGGCTCGCCGCTCCGGAGCGTGTGGCAGATCCGGCACTCCGACTCGGGCAGCGGCGCGCCGCTCTCGCGCGTGTGGTGAATGAGCTGGTGCATGGTGCGCCCGACGAGCTCCGCCTCGTCGCGGTACCCGAGCAGCCGCACGCAGGCCCCGTTGGCGAACGTGCACCGGCCCGCGCGATCGAGCCCGTAGATCCCCTGCTCGGTCGACTCGAGCAGCGCCTGCGCCCGCTCCTCGCTCTCGCGGAGCGCCTCCTCCGCGACCTTCGCCCGCGTCACGTTGGTGGAGAGGCCGCGGGCGACGGGCTCCCTGCCGGCGGGGGCGCCGCGGCGGGTGAGCTCGCTGCTCAGCCACACCGTGCGGCCGTCGGCGGCGATGAAGCGGTGCTCGGTGCGCTCGGTCCCCCCCTCCGCGAGGACCTTGCGCACGAGGGCGAGCAGCCGCGGGCGGTCTTCCGGGTGCTGCTGTCGCCAGAAGAGCCCGTCATCGGCCGCCCAGCGCTCGGCGGCGTGCCCGAACAGCTCGTCCCTCGCCGGCGCGCGGACCACCGACAGCTCGAGCGCGTCGCCGGAGACCTCCCAGACGAGCGCGTCCAGCGCGCCGAGGAGCGCCGGCCCCCACGCGTCCTCGGCCGAGGCGCCCCGCTCGTCTTCGGCGCGCGCCGGGCTCTGCCGCCCGGAGCCCGGTTGCTCCCGAGCTGCGTTCCTCGTCTGATTCTGGACGTCGCTCGCTGGACAGCCCACGTGTCAGGCTAGCATGGGCGCCGCAGCGCGCCGGTGCGGCGGCCGCTCCCGGGGCCTGCGCAGGCCTCCCTCGACGCACGGCAGATCCTTGGCCGGGGCTCCGTCGCGGCGGGCGGGCGGCGGGCAGGGAACGGCGATCGACAGCCCAGCTCACCCGGGCGGCACCGCGCCGGATCTCCCCGCGGCGCGCGTGCGGCGTGGATCCGCGCCTGCCGGGTGCGATCGGGGGCGACCTGGGCGAGGATGGCGCCGAGGGGCAGGGACACACCGTGCGGCTCGGGATACGGCTTCAGCTCTTGTTCGCGCTCGGCGCGCTGCTCGTGCTCGCGTTCGTGCCGCTCTTCTTCGCCGTCGCGAACCTCACGCGGGCCACGATGGGCGGCGTGCGCGCGTCGAGCGCCCGCGCGATCGGCCGCGCGATCGCCGGGCACGTCGCCGCGGCGCGGGCGAGCCGGTCCGCGCCGGAGCTCTCGCTGCTGCTCGAGGCGCAGCTCGGGCCGGACGGGGCGTCGGCGATCGGCGTCTACGACGCGGCGGGCGCGCTCGTCGACCGCGCCGGCGAGCCGGAGGTGGCGGCGGCGCTGCCGGCCTCCGTCGAGGCGGGCGCGGAGGTGCTGAGGGCGGCGCGCACCGCGCGGGGGGGCGCGATCCTGGTCATCGTCCCGGAGCAAGCGCGCGAGGCGGCGCCGCGCGCGGATCCGGCGAGCGCGCCGGAGGCCGACGCCGCGCGGCCGCCGCAGGTGGGCTCCGTGGCCGTGCTTGTGCCGACCGACCCGTCGACGGTGCCCGCCGCGCCGCTCGTCCGGATCGTGGCGCTTTACACGGGGGTGGTGGCGCTGGCGCTGCTCGTGTTCGCGTACATCGCGATGACGCGCCTCGTGGTGCGGCCGGTCGACGCGCTGTCGGAGGCCGCGCGCCGCGTGGCCGGCGGGGCGCGCGACCTCGAGGTGCCGCGGGCCGGCGCGCGGGAGCTCGGGGAGCTCGGGGCGAGCCTCGCGCTCATGACGGGCCGCCTCCGCGCCGACGAGGAGTCGCTGCGGGCGAAGATCGCGGAGGTCGAGCGCTACGCGGCGGACCTGAAGAGCGCGCAGGAGCGGCTGGTCCGCTCGGAGCGGCTCGCGTCCGTGGGGCGGCTCGCGGCGGGGCTCGCGCACGAGATCGGCAACCCGATCGCGGCGATCCTCGGCTTCCAGGAGCTGCTGCTCGCCGGGGGCCTCACGCCGGACGAGGAGCGCGAGTTCGTCGAGCGGATGAAGCGCGAGACGGAGCGCATCCACAAGATCCTGCGCGACCTGCTCGACTTCGCGCGGCCGGCGGCGCGCGGCGCGGAGCAGGCCGGGGAGGAGCCCTCCGGCTCGGTGGCGGAGGCGATCGAGGACGTCGTCTCGCTCGTGGCGCCGCAGAGGACGTTCCGCGCGGTCGAGCTCCTGCGGGACGTCGCGCCGGACGTGCCGCCCGTCCCGCTGTCGCACGGGCGGCTCGTGCAGGTGCTCCTGAACCTGCTCCTGAACGCGGCCGACGCGGTGCCGCGCGCCGGGGGGCGCGTGGTGGTGCGCGCGTCGCGGGGCGCGGGCGGGGGCGCGCGGATCGAGGTCGAGGACAACGGGCCGGGGATCGCCGAGGCGGTGCGCGAGACGCTGTTCGAGCCGTTCATCACGACCAAGGAGGTCGGCGAGGGGACGGGGCTCGGGCTCGCGGTGTGCCGCGGACTCATCGAGGTCGCGGGCGGCTCGATCGGCGTCGAGCGGGGGGCCGAGGGCGGGGCGCGGTTCGTTGTGCTGCTGCCGGGGGTGGGGCCGCGCGGAGGATGACGCGGCGGGAGGGCGCTACTCCTCGACGGCGCCCGGGATCCACCACGAGGCGACCGCGAGCTCTCCGTGGAAGGGCGGCAGCACGACGCGCTCGTCGTCCTGCGCGGTCGCCGTGAGCGCCGGCCTTCCGCCGACCGTCTCGAACACCTCGACCAGCCGGCGCATCGGGTCCACGATCCAGCTCCAGCCGACGCCGGAGCGCGCGTAGAGCGGCAGCTTCACCGCCACGTCGTCGCGCGCGGTCCGCGGCGACAGGACCTCGCAGCACCAGTCGGGCAGGACGGTCAGCGGGTTCTCGTCCGGCAGCTCGGGGACCCGCTCGACGCGGAAGCCGCACAGGTCCGGCACGACGAGCCGGCCGCCGGGGAAGCGGATCTCCGGCTCGGGCTCGATCCACCAGCCGGCGCCGCCGACGTTCGCGTCGAACGGGACGAGGCCGTGCAGGCAGAGCCTGGCCGCGCGGCGGTGGCGCTTCCCGGGCCGCGACATCGTGCGGAGGACGCCGGGCTCCAGGATCTCGCCCGTCATGTGCTCGGGCAAGGCGCGGATACGCTGGTAGAGCTCCTCGAACGTCGGGGGGGTCGCGGCGGGTTGACCCATGCCGACGAGGGTATTCGATCGCGCGCGGCGCGCGAGCGACGATCGGGCCGCGTCAGTTCACCCCCCGCCCCAAAGGCGGCCACGGCCGCTCGCCGCCGAGCTGGTCCAGTTGCTTCAGCAGCTCCTCCAGACGTCTCGGAAACGTCAGGGCCTTCACGACCCACATCCGCGCGGCCGGCAGGTCCGCCCGGTCGGCTTTTTTGAAAATGAAAGTGAATTTCATTTACATCCTGAAGGGGCCAGTGCTACTCCGGATGTCCCGTCGAGCCTCGCTCGCGGGGACATCCGGGGTTGAGGCAGGATGACCAGGAGCTTCTTGGCGTGTGCGCTGGTGCCGACTCTGTTGCTCGCTGGGAGCGCACCGCGCCCGGAGAGCCGATGAGGCCGTCCTCTGGCACGGCCATGGCGGCGAGGTCGAACCCTCGCGCGAGGCGTTCCGCGCGCTCCTTGCCGCCGATCGCGCCTCGGTGCTCGTTTTCGTGGGCTCGCTCTGAGCCGGGATGAGGTGATTCGATGACCCCTGTCTTCGCCGCCGAAGATCTCCTCTCCACCGACGCCTACGGCATCGTGCGCGCCAGGTACCGCGGCCGCATCATCGAGCTGAAGCGCCGGCGCCGCGTGACCGTCGGGCTCCACGTCTCGGTCCTGTTCGAGTCGCGCGAGACGGTCCTCTACCACATCCAGGAGATGCTCTGGCTCGAGCGCCCCGTGAGGCCCGAGCGCGTCGCGGAGGAGGTCGCGGAATACGACCGCCTCATCCCGAGGGCCGGTGAGATCACCGCCACGCTCATGATCCAGGGCGGCCCCTGGGTCGCGGGTCAGGCCCTGATCGAGGGGCTCGTCGCGGGGCAAGCCGTGGTGCTGCTGATGCTCGGCGAGCGGAGGGTCGCCGCCGAGCTGCTCTGCCCCGAGCACGACCCCTCTTGCCCCGTGCAATACCTGCGGTTCCCGCTCGACCGCGACGCCGCCCGCGCGCTGCTCGAGCGGAGCGTGGATGTCCACCTGGGCGTCCACTACGCGGGCGAGATGGAGACCGTCGCGCTCCCGCGCGAGACGGTGGACGAGCTTGCCCTGGGCCTCGGCGCGGACAGCACGCCACGCACCACGCCTGGCGCGAGACCCCCGTGGAGCGCGGCGGCATCGGGCCGGTCCGCTTCACCCTGGCAGCCGACGTGAAGCACGAGATCTGCCGCGCCTACGGCGTCGAGAACGACGACGGCGTGGCCCATGAGCACCTGCTGCTCCCCGTCCTCCCGCCCCGTCGCCCCGTCGCCCCGTCGCCCCGTCGCTCCGTCAGTTCACCCCGCGCCCCAGCGTCGGCCACGGCCGCTCGCCGCCGAGCTGATCGAGCTCCTTGCGCAGCTCCTCGGTCGGCGCGAGCACCTGGATCCTCTCGAGCACGCCGCGCAGCCGCGCCGCGTCCGAGCGGCTCGAGTAGATCGAGCGCAGGTTGCTCAGCATGCGCACAAGGATCTGCCGCTTCTGCGCCGGCACCAGCAGCCGCGGGTCCGGATCGCTCTTGGCGCCGGTGGTGCGGGTGTGCAGCGCGCGCAGGTCGTCCCGGCCGAGCAGGCGGCCCTCGAACGGATCGATGAGCAGCATGCCGCCGCGGACCGGCGTCCTCACCAGGAAGTGACCCGGGAACGAGACGCCCTGCGCGTCAAGGCCCGCCCGCCAGCACACCTCGAGGAGCACGACGGCCAGCGTGATGGGGATGCCCGTCCGGCGATCCAGGACCTCGTGCAGGTAGCTGTTCTTCGGGTCGTAGTAGTCCCCCGCGTTCCCGTGGAACCCGAGCTCGCCGTAGAACCAGCGGAGCAGCTGCTCGCTCGGGCCGCTGCCAGGCGTCGCCTCGGCGGCGCGCAGGGGGCGCTCGAGCGCGCGGCGCGCCTCGCCGCCGAGCTGGTCGAGCACGCCGAGGTAGCGGGGGATGTCGAGCCCCGGGTACGCAGCGTCGTCGATGAGGAGCGCCGCCTCGGCGAGGTCGAGCTCGTCCTCCGGTCTGGCGACGATATGCGCGAAAAGCGTCAGACTCACCGGCGCAGCCATCGGACGGAGCGTAGCGCCACCTGAGCGAAATGGTCTAGGGCGGCGCGTCGTCCCGGGCGCCTTCGTCGAGCCAGGCGTCGACGCGGACCCCGGCCAGGTTGCGCTGGCTCATCGCCGCGAGGATGCGCGGGAGCGCCGCGACCCCCGCGGGCGCGTGGTCGTCGCGCTCGGCCGCATCGTGGAGCAGCACGATGGCCCCGTCGCGGAGCCCCGGGATGACCCGGGCCGCCACCCCCTCGGGGGTCGCCCCGGCGAGCCCGTCGAACCCCCGCGCCGACCAGCCGATTATGTCGAGGTCGAGCGCGTCGACCACGCGAGCCATGCGCGGGCTCGTGTGGCCGACCGGCGGCCTGAACAGCGCGGGACGGGCGCCGGTGATCCGCTCGATGACGTCGAGGCCCCGCCGGAGGTCGCGCTCGACGTAGCGGGCCGAGCGCAGCGAGAAGAGCCGGTCGTGCGCGTGGCTGTGCAGCGCGACGGCGTGGCCCCGCGCCGCGATCTCGCGGACGAGCTCCGGGTGGGCCTCGGCCTTGCGGCCGATGACGAAGAACGTCGCCTTCACGCCCGCCTGGTCCAGGAGCGCGAGGACCCGCGGCGTGTGCTCCGGGCTCGGCCCGTCGTCGAACGTCAGCGCGACGCCCCGCGCGCCGGGCGGGCCGCGCTTCACCACGTCGACGAACATGCCGAGCCCGAGGAAGAAGACCCCGCACAGGACGAGCGACAGGTACCCGACGGCCGCCGCGCAGGCGACCGCGATGGGCACCGGCGCGACGAGCAGCGACCGCGCGACGAGCGCGAGCGCGCCGAGCGAGGCCGCATAGAGGAGCGCCCGCGCGAGAGGCACAGGCTACTTCTTCGAGCGCTTCTTCTCGGGCTCGACGTCGACGTCGTCGTCGAGATCGTCGGCCGCGGCGGACGCCGCGATGCGCTTGTTGTTGCCCCCCGCCGCCGCCTTCGCCTCCGGCGTCGCGCCCGGCTTCTCCTCGTCCGAGGGGTTGTTGTCGACCTCGTAGAAGCCGCCGAGCAGCGCGGCGATCGCGGCGAGCGACGTGATCGCGAGGCCGCCGAACGTGCCGGCGCTCCCCGCGGCCTCGCCGAGCGACAGGTTCGCGCCCCCGAGCTCGCCGAGCGGCACCGGCACCGGAAAGGTCAGCCACCGGCGCGCGGCGTACATCAGGCCGGCGCCGAGCAGCGCCCCGACGAAGGCCTTCATCCCCGCCTCGATCTTCGCGTCCTTGGCCCAGATGGGCTTGCCCGCGACGAGCCCCACGAGGACCCCGGCGAGCGCCGCGGCCACGTAGGCGACGATCGCGATGGGCGCCGCGAAGCCGAGCTTGGCCAGCCCGAACCCCAGCAAGCCCCCCACGAGGAGCCCCTTCACAACCCCGAGGATCAGGCGACCCAGCATCAGCTCCATCCTTGGCACGACGCGAGGCGCCGTTCAACAGCGCGCCGCGCCGCAAGCTCAACCTCGCGGCGCGCGCCGTGGTAGACGGCGCTCCGCCGCCCGGGCGCCCGGGTAGCCCGCCCTCCGACAACGCGCTCGGCCCTGCCGCGCGCCGCGCCCCCTGGCCCCCGCCTGACCCGGGATCCGACCGGCCGTGCTCTTCAACACCCTCCGCTACGCCGAGTTTTTCGCCGCCGTCTTCGTTGGATCGTGGGCGCTCGTGCGATTCGCCGGCATCCGGGCGCGCCTCGTGTTCCTGCTGCTCGTGAGCTACGGCTTCTACGCGGCCTGGGACTGGCGCTACCTGCCGCTCATCTTCGCCTCGTCCACCGTCGATTTCCTGCTCGCCCGCGCGATCGCCCGCGAGCCGAGGCCCCGGGCGCGGCGCGCGATGCTCATCGCCACCGTGGCGCTGAACCTCGGGTTCCTGGGGTTCTTCAAGTACTGGAACTTCGCGATCGAGAACGTCGAGGCGCTGCGCGCCCTGCTCACGGGCGAGCCGGCGAGCGTCGGTCACGCGTTCCGGGTGCTCCTGCCGCCGGTGGGCATCTCGTTCTTCACGTTCGAGTCGATGAGCTACGTCATCGACGTGTACCGGGGCGAGCTCCCGCCCCACAAGAGCTACCTCCGCTACCTGCTCTTCGTCGCCTTCTTCCCGCACCTCGTCGCCGGCCCCATCGTGCGCCCGCGCGATCTGCTCCCGCAGTTCGAGCGCGCCCCGAGCCTCACCCGCGAGGAGAGCGGCGAGGGGCTGTTCCTCGTCGCGATCGGCCTCGTGAAGAAGGTCGTCCTCTCGGACCAGCTCGCGCTCAACCTCGTCGACCGCGTCTTCGAGCGCCCGGAGAACTACTCGGCCCTGGAGGTCCTCGCGGGCGTCTACGGCTACGCCGCGCAGATCTACTGCGACTTCTCGGGCTACACCGACATCGCGATTGGCTCGGCGCTGCTGCTCGGGGTGCGGTTCCCGAAGAATTTCGACGCGCCGTACAAGGCCCGGAACCTCGCCGATTTCTGGCGCCGCTGGCACATCTCGCTCTCCACGTGGCTCCGCGACTACCTGTACATCCCGCTCGGCGGCAACCGCGGCTCGGAGCTCGCGACGTACCGCAACCTGATGATCACGATGCTGCTCGGCGGCCTCTGGCACGGGGCGTCGTGGAGCTTCGTCTTCTGGGGCTTCCTCCACGGCCTGGGCCTCGCCGTGACGCGCGCCTTCCAGCGCGCCGTGAACCGCCGCCGCCCGGGCGGCGAGGGCGCGCGCGAGGGGTCGACGGCGTCGCGCGCGCGCTCGTTCCCGGTCCACGTGCTGTGCGTGCTGCTGACGTTCCACTACGTCTGCTTCGCGTGGATCTTCTTCCGCGTGCCGACCTTCTCGCAGGCCGTGCTCATCCTGCGGCAGATCGGCACGCTGACGACCTTCCACCCGAACCTGCCGCCCGTGCTTGTGGCGCTCCTCGCGGTCGCGCTCCTGTCCCACTACGTGCCGGAGCGCCTCTACGAGCGCGCCCGCGGCGCCTTCACCGCGGCGCCGGCGCCGCTCCAGGGCGCGCTGCTGTTCCTTGTCGCGGTCGGGCTCCACGAGGCGGCGAGCGCGGCCGCCGTGCCGTTCGTGTACTTCCAGTTCTGATCCGGGCGCCGGGGCAGGCGGGAGGGCTCGACCACGGAGGAACCACGGAGGAGGCAGCGCGCGCCGGGGGCTCCAGCGCCGGGCTCGCTCGGCGCTTCGCCGTGGTTCATTTCTGGGGATTTGAGGCGGATCGGTGGATTACGCTCACGGCGTGCGCCCCTCCTCCGTCGCTGCCCTTGTCCCCTTCGCCGCCCTCCTGGCCGGCGCGCTCTCGCCGGCGTGCAGCGTGGCCAACGTGCCGTCGAACGCGATGCCGATGGTCCGGGCGCGCGCCACGTCCGACCTCGACTGCGCCGACAAGGACGTCCGCGTCGAGGAGCAGATCGGCGGCCAGTTCA
This sequence comes from Sorangium sp. So ce1014, assembly GCF_051521505.1. Lineage (NCBI taxonomy): Bacteria > Pseudomonadati > Myxococcota > Polyangiales > Polyangiaceae > Sorangium > Sorangium sp. So ce1014. The sequence continues at coordinate 10,951,663 of NZ_CP150356.1, read as the reverse complement.
AGGCCGTCGGCTGCGGCCGCAAGGCGTACTACCGGGCCGCGTGCGAGGCGCTCCGCTGCGTGGTGAGCGGCGAGGGCGAGGCGGCCGTCCCCTGGAGAGACCGCCCGGAGCCGAGGGACGTCGACCGGGACCGGCGGTGAGCCGCGCCGGCCGATCCCTTGTTTTCCTGGGCTTTTTTGAGGCACGTGGGCCCAGGTTCCGGTAGCCTGCCGCGTCTCGACCATCCGCCCAGGGGTTCGGCCATGGCCTTCATCACCACCGAGAGCTGCACGTGACGGACAGGGCGCCGGCCGACGCCGACGGTCCAGAGCCGGCCGACGCCGACCTGTCTGCGCCGGCGGACGCCGACGGGCGCGAGCCGGTCGCCGCCGACCGGCCTGCGCCGGCCGAGCCGGAGCCGGGCTCCCCGCCGGGCGGGTCCGCCGACGCCGAGCCGCGGCGCCGGACGAAGAAGCGCGCGAGGCAGCGCGGCGCGGCGTCGTCGCCGCCGGGCAGCGCCGCGCCGGCGATCCCGCGCGATCCCGAGCTCGTGCGCCTCGAGCAAGCGTTCGAGCGCGGCGACTACGCGCTCGTCCGGGCCGGCGCGAAGCGGCTCCTCCTGAGCGGGGCCGAGCCCGACGACCTCCGCGGCGTGCCTTCGGCGAAGCGACATTCTTCCCGGCCTCCCGGCGAGAGCCAGGCCCAGCGTGACGACGCCGAGGACGCCGAGGGCGAGCGCGTCCACGTGCGCCGCGCAGCGCGGGCGCTGCTGCGCCGGATCGACCCCGATCCGCTCGCCGTCGCCCTGCTCCTCGCGGCCATCGCGCTGCTCGCGTTCCTGTCGCTCTGGTACTGGTCCCACAGCCACGTCCCGTGAGGACCCCGCCCGTGACGACCGGCAGCGCGGTGAGCCCCGAGATCGATCGCCCCTCCGGCCGCCCCCGTCCGCGGCGGCTCGCCGCGCTCGCCCTCGCGCTGATCGGCTGCGGGGGCGCCGCCGACCCGGCGCGGCCCGCGGCGTGGAACGCGGCGCCCGACGGGCAGACGGGCGCCACGTCGGGCACGCCGGCCGAGCGCTACTTCCCGCTCGTCGACGGGCAACTCTACCACTACGCGACCCTGAGCGAGGGCGGCGAGCAGGGCCTCCTCGTCGCGCGCGTGCACCGCGCCGACGGGCGCCGCGGCGAGCTCCGGTTCCCCTCGGGGGCGAAGCGCTTCGAGTTCACCCCCGAGGGCGTGATCCGCAGCGACACGGGCGTCTTCGTGCTCAAGGAGCCGATCGCGCCCGGCACGACGTGGACCGGCGAGCACGGCGGCCGCGCCCGGATCACCGCGGTCGACGCGGCGATCGAGGTGCCCGCAGGCCGGTTCACGGGGTGCGTGCAGACCGTCGAGGAGCGCCTCGGCGACAGGCCGGCGCGCTTCGTGTCGACGTACTGCCCGGACGTCGGCGTGGTGGCGATCGAGGCCGCGAGCGGCGCGAGCTACGAGAGGGCCGAGCTCAGGAGCTACGCGCCGCCCTTCGACATGGGCCCCGACGGCCTGCGGCGCGCGCCGGCCGGGCCGCCGCCCGCCGAGCCGCCGACCGGCCCCGCGGGCGCGCCGTGAACGCGCGGCGCGCGCCGGGCATGGACCGCGCCGGTGGAAGGCGCGCGGTGCCCGTGAAACGGCCCTCCGGACCGGGCGCGCTTTCCGTGCGCGCGGCGCCGGCGCACTTCCGTTTCCGGGGGGGCGGGAAGTAGACTCCCGGCGCCGCTCGTGGAGCCGGCGCAGGATGCGCCGCGCGAGCTCCCCCGGCGGCACGTCCCGCGATCGCCACCGACATGAACTACTGGGAATATATCCACGTCGAGGAGCTGCTCGCCCTCCAGGGTGGATTCGACGACGACGAGCAGAAGGTCGGCAACGACGAGGCCCTGTTCATCGTCGTCCACCAGATCTACGAGCTCTGGTTCAAGCTCATCCTCCGGGAGCTCACCTCGGCGCGCGAGCTCTTCCGCCAGAACCCCGTGCCCGATCAGAAGCTCGCCTCCGCGGCGCGCTCGTTCCGGCGGGTCGTCACCATCTTCGAGCAGGCGATCCAGCACTTCCGGGTGATGGAGACGCTGACCACGCGTGACTACCTGGATTTCCGGGATCGCCTCATCCCGGCGAGCGGCTTCCAGTCGGCGCAGCTGCGCGAGATCGAGGTGCTGCTGGGGCTCGACGACGCGGTCCGGATCCCGCTCGGCCGGGAGGGGAGCTACAAGGAGGCGCTCAAGACCGCGGACGGCTCGGCGTCGTCGGCGACGCGCCGGCTGGACGCGCGGCTCGCGAGCGGGCCGAGCCTCAAGCACGACCTGTACGAGTGGCTGTCGCGGACGCCGATCGACGGATCGAGCGAGCCGGATGCGGTCGTGTGCTTCCTGCGCAACTACATGCGCTCGATGCGCAAGGAGAACGAGCGCCGGGTCCAGATCGCGATCGACAAGGCGCTCACCCCGGCGGACGTCGAGCGGCTCCGCGCGCGGTACGAGGCCGAGAACGCGAACGCCGAGGCGTTCCTGCTCGCCGAGGACGACCCGGGCGCCGACGCGGCCACCTGCGAGAAGCGCCGGGCCGTCCGCGCGGCGATCGTCTTCATCGAGAGCTACCGCGAGCTGCCCCGGCTCGCGTGGCCGCGCGAGGTGCTCGACCGCGTCCTGGAGATGGAGCAGGCCATGCTCATCTGGCGGCAGCGCCACGCGCGGATGGTCGAGCGGGTGATCGGCCGGCGCACCGGCACGGGCGGCTCCGCGGGCGTCGACTACCTCGACCAGACCGCGCTGCGCTACCGCGTCTTCGGCGATCTCTGGACAGTGCGCTCCCTGCTACTTCGCCAGCCGAGCGTCCCCGAGCTCGAGCACGCATCGGATTACGGATTCCGGGTCGAGGACTCTCCGTGAAATCACTTCGCGATCATTTCTTGCGCATCGACGCCCGCTCGCTCGGGCTGTTTCGCATCACCTTCGGGCTGGTCCTCATCGCCGATCTCTTCGCGCGGTGGCGGTGGGTGCGGGACTTCTACTCGAACGAGGGCGTCCTCCCGAACCACAACCACCTCTTCAACCTCCGCGGAAAGGAGCAGGTCTTCAGCCTGCTCCACGCGTTCTCGACGGTGGGCGAGGCCCACTTCGCCTTCGCGCTCGCGCTCGTCGTCTACGCGCTGTTCCTGCTGGGCTACCGGACGCGCGTCTTCCACGTCCTCGCGCTCGTGACGCTCACGAGCCTGACGTCGAGGAACATCCTGCTCGAGAACGCCGGCAACTACGCGGCGATCGCGCTCCTCGCGTTCACCGCCTTCCTGCCCTGCGGGAACCGCTTCTCGCTCGACAGCCTCCGCGCCTCGCTGGCGCTCCGGGACGAGCAGCGCGACACGGAGCTGAACGACCGGTCGAGGGTCTCGGAGGCCGAGATCGCGGCCGAGCGCCTGCCCGGGTGGTCGCCGACGTCGCTCGCCGCGCTGGCGGTGCTGCTGCAGCTCGGGCTCATCTACCTCTGTACGGCGCTCCAGCAGCGCGGCGAGGCGTGGCGTGACGGGACGGCGTTCTACTATGCGCTCCACGCCGAGCGCCTGGCGAGCGACGCGGGCGTCTGGCTCCGCGACGCCCTGCCGCTCGGCACGCTGCGCGGGCTCGCGTTCGGCACGTGGGCCATGCAGCTCGCGATCCCGGCGCTCCTCTTCGTCCCCGCGCTCTTCCGCTGGACGCGCGGGGTCGCCGCCGCGCTGATGCTCGTGCACGGGCTGATCCTCGGGATCTTCTTCGATCTCGGGATGTTCGGCTGGGCGCTCGCCGCCGCTGCGCCGCTCGTCCTGCCGGGCGAGCTCTCGGACGTCTACGAGCGCTCCTGGAACGAGCGGCGGGCGCGCACGATCGTGTACGACGCCGACTGCGGCCTTTGCCTCATGCTGTGCCGCCTGATCAAGCGGCTCGATCTGCGCGGGCACGTGGCCTTCCAGGGCAACGTCGCGCTCGACGAGCTCTATGTGCGCAACCAGACGGGCGCCACGGAGCTCGTGCCGATGCCGAAGGAGGTCACGGCGGAGCTCGTCGAGCAGACGGTGCTCGCGATCGACCGGAACGGGCGCGTGTACACGAAGGGCGCGGCGGTGACCGAGGGGCTCCTGGCGTTGCCGTTCGGCTGGCTCGCCTGGCCGCTCAAGCTGCCGGGCATCTCGCACCTCCTGGACCTGCTCTACGACGTTGTCGCGAAGCGCCGGCACCACATCAGCGTGCTCCTCGGCAAGCAGGCGTGCGGGATCCCGCTGTTCGACGAGAGCCACGCGGACGGCGACGATGAGGGCGCCGCTCCGGGCACGCCTGCGCCGGCGGTGCGGGTGGCGCGCCTCGTGCTGGGGTCGTTGCGCGAGGTGGCGGTGCTCGTGGTGCTCGCCGCGATGCTGGCGCAGACGGCGAAGGAGAACCCGTTGCCCGGCGCGGCCGCCGTCCCGCAGGGGAGGGTGCTCGCCGGCGTGGCGTCGTGGCCGCGCATGATGGCGCGGTGGGACGTGATGGCGCCCGAGCCGCCGCGGAGCAACGCGCTGCTGGTGATCGACGGCCAGACGCGCGCGCAGAAGCCGATCGATCCGCTGACCGGGGAGGAGCCGCGGCTGCAGCCTGCCGGGCACCCGGGGGCGCGGCTCGGCCAGCTCTGGTCTGATTACCTCGATCGCGTCCGGCGGCCGGAGTATTCCGATTTCCAGCGCGCCTTCCGCGACTACCTCGCGAAGGGCGGACCCCTCGGGGCCGACGGGGCGCGCGAGATGGCGATGTCGGGCTACGATGCGTACTGGGTCTCGGCGCCGACGCCCGCGCCCGGCGCGCCCGCGTCAGCCACCTTCGAGCGGGAGAAGCTGTTCTCGCACTCGCGGGGAGGCACGGGGAAGCTCGGCGAGCGCATGCCGCCGCTCGCGCCGGGCCTCATCCGACCGCACAAGTCGAACTGAGGCGCTCGCATGCGTGGGCCTGACGAGGACCCGAGCGCCGCGGATCGCGGCGCGCCGGACGAGAGCGCGCCGGAGGAGAGCGCGCCGTCCAGGCCGCCCGCCGGCGCCCCGAAGCCGCCGGCCGAGGGCCGCCTCCGGCGCGTGGGGCGCTGGATCAAGGAGCGCTACTGCACCATCGACGTCCGCACGCTCGGCCTGTTCAGGCTGGTGCTCGGCTTCCTCCTGGCGAGCGACTGCGTGCGCCACTGGGCCGAGGCGAGCTGGATCTACAGCAACGACGGGGTGCTCACCAACCACTACCACCTCTTCCACCCGAGCAGCGGATTCAACTTCAGCCTGTATCACGCGTTCTCGTCGATAGAAGAGGTCCACGTCGCGTTCGCGCTCTCGCTCTTCTGCTTCCTCTGCTTCTTCGTCGGCTGGCACACACGGCTGTTCTCGATCCTCTCCTTCCTCCTCGTGACGAGCAGGGACAACCGCGTTGTCCTGATCGAGAACGGCGGCTATGTCGTCGTGAACCTCATCGCCTGCTGGGCGATGTTCATGCCGACCGGCAGGCGCTTCTCGGTCGACGCGCTGATCCGCTCCTTCCGCGAGAGGCGGGAGCGAACGGCCGCGGATCTCGCGGATAGGAGCCGCCCCGCGTGGGCCGAGCGCCCGTATGTCTCGGGGATCGTGCTCCTCGCGATCCTCAACCTGGCGACCATCTATTATTTCAACGTCGTCAACAAGTCGGGCCAGATCTGGCGTCGCGGCGAGACGGTGCATTACGTGCTGCACCTCGACCGCATGGTGACGGGGCTCGCGGTCGCCGCGCGGGAGTACATCCCCCTCTGGGGGAAGCGGGGGCTCACCTGGGGAGTCCTGGTGGTCGAGGCGCTGCTCGTGACCTGGATCCTCTCGCCCTACGGCCGCCGCTTCACGCGCGCGCTGGCGATGCTGACGATGTGGGGCCTGCACGGCTCGTTCGGGGTGATGATGCGCCTCGGCCCCTTCTCGTGGTTCATGATCGGCTGGTCTTTCCTGCTGCCGACCTCGCAGCACTGGGACGCTCTGGAGCGGTGGTATCGCCGCCGCGCGGCGCCGAGGGTCGTCGTCTATGACGGCAGCTCGCCGCTCGCCTTCGCGTTCATGCGGCTCCTTGTCCGGCTCGACGGCCTCGAGCTGCTCCGGTTCGAGGAGGCGCGCGCTGCGGTCGCGGCGGAGGCGGAGGCGGCCGGGGGAGGGGAGCCCCGGCCGGAGCTCTTCGAGGTGCGCGAGGCGGGCGACGTCGCGCACGCCCGGGTGTTCCGGGGCGCCGCGGCGCTGCGCGAGATCCTGCAGGCGCTCCCCGGAGGCCGCTTTGCGCGCCCGCTGGTCTGGGTGCTTTGCCTCGGCGCGCCCGGCGCGCTGCTCGCGCTCGCATCGCGGCGGCGCGACGCGATCGCGAGGTTCTTCGGCCTGAGGCGGCCGCCGCGCGCGAGGGCGGCCGCGGCGGAGGGCCCGTCGCCGCTCTCGGAGAAGCTCGCGCGCGGCCGGGTGATCGCGCGGGAGGCGCTGGTCGCGTACCTCGGGCTCTGCGCCGTGAGCCAGGCCATCAACGAGAACAAGAGCGTGCCGGCCTTTCTCAAGCATACCCAGCCGACGATCGTGCAGGCGACGATCGTCTATCCGCGCCTCCTCCAGGGGTGGGGGATGTTCGCTCCGAATCCGATCACCGAGGACGGGTCGATCACCGTCGACGCGATCACCGTCGAGGGTCGGCACGTGGATCCGTTCACGGGGCTCACGCCCGATCTCGATCTCTCCGACGCGCGGGGGCTCGGGCTCGGGCAGATCCAGCAGGACTATTTCAACCGGATCCGGCTCGACCGGAACAAGGCGTTCCGCAAGCCCGGGCTCCAGGACTACCTGCTCAGGTACCCTGAGCGCACGGGGCGGCCGGAGGACGAGATCGTCGCGTTCGATGTCTACTGGGTGCGGGATCAGTGCCCGAAGCCGGGGGAGAGCGCGGCGTACAAGAACGAGACGATCCCGATCCTGTCGTACCGGAAGCCGGGGTATCGGCCGCTTCCAGGGCTGCCGCGGCTGCCGCCGGCGCGGAAGGAAGAGAGCGCGGGGAACTAGCTGGCGCCGGCGCGCCTGGGCGTGACGGGTTGCGCGGAAGAGATTGCCAAGACGCCCGGCCCCCGGAGAGGGTGCTCGTCGCGCGGGGTGGGGACGGGCCGAACTCGCCTGGGACATCGTGTGCCCGACATGCGGAGCACGCCGGACACACGACGTCAATTGGGCTCAAACATCAGCCCGTCCCCCGCCCCGTGCCACGCGAGCCGCCACCGGGGTATCTCCCGGAGCCCCCGCGCCCTGCGAGGCCGCCACCCGCCATGGCGCCGCCACCTGCCCGACGCGCACGCCTCACCTCAGATCCCCTTGGTTTCAGCTTCCAGAACCCCTGGTACACGATCTGCTTTAGGCGCCGCACATGGGAGACGCCGACATCACCTTGCGCCACCTCGCCCGCAGGCGCCCCGAGGACATCGTGCGCGCCCTCGTCCCCGAGGGCCATCCTATCGAGGTCCTCGGCTGGGTCGACAGCCAGGTCACCCACATCGAGCGTCGCCTCGACAAGGCCCTGCGCTTGCGGATCGACGGCGAGACACGCGTGCTGCACGTCGAGTTCTGCTACGCGCTCCGCAGAGGAACGGGCCGAGCTGTACACGGCGCTCCTGGTGATGGCGACCATCGACCCCTGGGGGCATAATCTGCTGAAGGAGCTCATCATCATGGTGGAAGACAAGGAAGAGGGGCTGCTCCGCCGCACGCCCATCATCGGGGAGATGATCATCGAGGCCGAGCAACGAGGAGAGGAGCGCGGGGAGCAGAAGGCGATCGCGGAGCTGCTCGGTCGTCTCCTCGCGCGGCGGATCGGACGACGGCCGACGGCCGACGAAGAGCGCTCGATCGTCGAGCGAGCCCGCTTGCTGGGTCCGGGCGAGGTCGAGGATGCCTTGCTCGATCTTGAGGGCGAGGCGCTGGTTCGCTGGCTCGCGGCTCCGATTCGCTCCTCGTGAGCTCCCGCAGGAGGGTAGTTCTCCGCGCACATGGCCGCCGATGCACGGCTGCGATCTGCAGCGCTTGAATCGGACGGGCGCGCTCGAAGCGCTCGATCGCGAGATTGAGGAGGCGTGATCGGCGGTCCGTGGGCCCGGTCGCCGCCACGACCGGACGCGGCCTGTCATCCGCTCATCCCACCCGATCATCACCGTCGTCGCCTTCAGCCCAGAGAACACCTCGAAGCGGAACGCGGGCACGGACCCCGACCGCCATCGACACCTTCTGGAGCCTTTCAAGCGCGCGCCGCGGCGGACATTCAAGTTCACAACGCCCGCGAGGGCCGTATCGAGCACGCCACGTTCGCGCGCGTCCTGCACGCTCGCGGTTCGACCTGGCTCGGGCCGCGCTGGGCGATCATCGCACACGCACGCACGCGCGAACCGTCCGATGACCCGCCTCCCCCGCGGGTCGTCTCGGGACTGGACCACCAGGAATGTCGCCTCTACCTTCAACGTCCTCATGAATTCGTGACCTGCGCGTCACCGAAACGTCGCCGTCGTCCTCGGGACGACACGGTGGCTCGCGCGGGCGCGGCGGGGCGATCGAGGTGTCCAGCGATGAAGAGAGAGCCGAGCGTCAACGGAGTCAGGTTCGTGGCCCCCGGCCCGGGCCCCTGGGAGATCGAGCGGGCGCATTTCCTGCGGCCGGTCACCCGGTTCGCTGTCGAGCCGTTCACGCGCGGGATGCCGAGGGGCTTCGCCGAGGGCTCGGCGCGCTACGGGCTCCTGATGAGCCACCTCAAGCCAGCCGTCGTCAACGGCTTCATGTACTCGCAGCCCGTGATGCACGGCGCGTCCGAGGGGGCGAGCGCGACGCCGCCGAAGCTCGTGCTGTGGCTCCTCCTGCGCCTGCACCCGCGCATGCGCGCGCGCATCCGGCAGTGCCGCCGGGCGTTCGAGGAGAAGCTGTGGCGCGAGGACCTCGACCGGTGGGATCGCGTCGACCGGCCGCGCGCCACCGAGAAGAACCTCGCCGTCCAGGCGATCGATCCCGCCCAGCTCGACACCGGCGCGCTGATCGCGCACCTGCGTCGCGCCCAGGCGCACATGGAGGACATGATCGCCCTGCATCACCGCTACAACTTCGCCGCCGTCCTGCCGGCGGGCGACTACCTCGCGCACGTCAGCGCGTGGACCGGCGCGAGCCCCGGCGAGGCGCTCGCGCTGCTGCAGGGGAGCACGCCGCTCGCGAAGGGCGTGGCGACCGAGGAGCTCGAGGCCCTCGCCGGGGCCCTGCGCGCGAGCGCGGCGGGCCGTGAGGCGCTCGCCAGGAAGGGCGACCCGCAGGCGACGCTCGACGCGCTCGCGGCCCTGGACGGCGACGTGGGGCCGGCGACGCGCGCTTACCTCGACCTCGTGCGCTTTCGCACGGTGGGCTACGACGTGTCCGACAAGACGGGCGGCGAGCTGCCCGACGTGCTCGTCCGGACGATCCGGGCGGCGGTCGAGGGCGACCGCGGGGCCGGGCCGCGCGCCGCGCGCGAGGCCAAGGAAAAGGCGCTGCGGGAGCGCATGCCCGCGGCCCACCGCGCGCAGTTCGACGAGCTGCTCGGCGAGGCGCGCCTCACGAACCGCCTCCGCGACGAGCGGGCGCTCTACTCGGACAGCTGGGGCACCGGGCTCGCGCGCCGGGCCGTCCTCGAGGCGGGGCGCCGCCTCGCCGCCGCCGGCAAGGTCGACGACCCCGAGCACGCCGCCGACCTCGCGCTCGACGAGATGATCGGCCTCCTGCGCGACCGGCAGGCGCCGTCCGCCGCGGAGCTCGCCGAGCGCGCGCGCTGGCGCGCGACGGCGACCCTCGCCGACGCTCCCCCCTGGCTGAACATGCCCCCTGGACCGCCGCCGCCGCTCGACGTCTTCCCCGCCCCGGCGCGCCGCGCGGCGATGGCCACCGACGCCATCATGCAAGGCCTCTCGAAGGAATCCGAGGCCAGGAACACCGACACGGCCGTCCGCGGCCTCTCCATCAACGAGGGCGTATACGAGGGCACGGCGCGCGTCGTGATCAGCCCGGACGACTTCGGGAGGATCCAGCAGGGGGACGTGCTCGTGACGCGCGCGACGTCGGCGTCGTTCAACGTCGTGCTCCCGCTGCTCGGCGCGATCGTGACCGATCGGGGCGGGCAGCTCTGCCACGCGGCGATCGTCGCGCGCGAATACGGCATCCCCGGCGTCGTCGGCACGCGGGAGGCGACGGTGACGATCCCGGACGGGGCGCGCGTGCGCGTCGACGGGGCGGCCGGCGAGGTGACGATCCTCGCGCGGCCGCCGGAGCGCCGCGCGCAGGAGGCGTCGCCGTGATCGCGCGCCTCGACGAGGAGCTGCGCGAGGAGGACTTCGGGGGCAAGGCGGCGCAGCTCGGGCAGGCGCACCGGGGCGGCCTGCCGGTGCCGCCGGGCTGGGCGCTGTCGGCGGCGCTCGTCGAGCGCGTCGTCGCCGGGGAGGCCGCGGCCGTGAGCCGGCTCGTCGAGGCGTTCGGCGAGCTCGACGGGCCCGTGGCCGTGCGGTCGTCCGGCATCGGCGAGGACGGCGTCTCGGCGAGCTTCGCGGGGCAGCACGCGACGGAGCTCAACGTGCGGACCCGCGAGGGGCTGCTCCAGGCCGTCCACAAGGTGCACGGCTCGGCGCGCACCGAGGCGGCGCTGGCCTACCGGCGGAGGCTCGGGCTCGCGCCGGAGCCGCGCATGGCGATCGTCGTGCAGCGGCTCGTGCAGGCCGATTGCGCGGGGGTGCTGTTCACGCGGAACCCGGTCACGGGCGCCGACGAGCGTGTCGTCGAGGCGGCCTGGGGCCTCGGCGAGGTGGTGGTCGCCGGCCTCGTGACCCCGGACAGCTACCGGATGGCGCGCGGCGGGCGCGTGCTCGAGCGGCGGGCGGGCGAGAAGGATCTCGCGATCCTGTGGGCCGAGGAGGGCGGCACGAGGGAGGTCGCGGTGGAGCCCGCCCGTGCCGCGGCGCTGTGCCTCGACGACCCGCGGCTCGCCGCGCTGGAGGCGCTGGCCGCGGCGTGCGAGGCGGCGTTCGGCGGCACGCAGGACATCGAGTGGGCGTTCGCGGGCGGCCGCCTGTCCCTGCTCCAGCGGCGGGCGATCACGCGCGGGTGAGCCGTCTTGCGCTGCTCCGCCCAGCGGCCTGGGCACCTGCGGCCGGAGCTGGAGCGAACCGCAGGCGCGCGACGGCGCTCACCGGAAGCAGGCCCTTGTCGGGCCATCCTCGTCGATACGTCACGGCCATCCTCTTGCGGAGTTGCCGATAGACGTCTCCAGCGAGCTCGGGTGCGGGTAGACCAGCGACTTGACCCTTGCTGAGCTCGATGACGGCCCAGCGGCCGTCGTCTCGGAGAGCTACCTCCAGAATGGCACAGGCCTCCGGCGTGCTAGAATCAGTTCTACCGTACAAAGACGTCTTTGGCGGAACCTGCTGATTGTTGTGTGAGCGCTCACCGTGTGTGCGCTGATGGCCAGGGGGCCGATGGCATCGACAAGAGATGCAGGCGCGCACGCGGCAGATACCATCCTGTAAAATTCTGGTGTAGGTAGACGCCCGGCGTCATGGCACGGTGCCAGAGCGTGAAGAAGACGCTCCGCAGGAGCGGCGGTGTTCGCCGTCTCGTTCGAGTCGGAGCAGCGTAACCCTTATTGTCAGGAGCAATCTCAAATGAAGAGTCTCAGCTTTGCAGCGATTCTGGTCACGGTGTGCGCGGTGGCGGCCTGTTCGGATGACGGCGGCTCGGGGGGTGACGGCGGGGCGGGCGGTGGGGGCGGCGCGTCCGGCACCACCGCGTCCTCCTCCTCGGGGCCGAGCTCGACAGTCACGGGCACGGGCACGGGCACGGGCACGGGCGGCGAGGGGGGCAGCGGCGAGGGGGGCGGCGGCGAGGGCGGCGGCGCCGACTGCACAACGCAGTGCTTCGAGGACCATACGGTGGGGGCCCTGGAGTTCTTCCAGCTGACGCTCGACACCTGCGGCTGTGCGGAGGGCGCGACGTGCGCCAGCGCCTGCGACACGACGGATCCTGAGACCGACGCCTGCGAGGACGATGGCTCCGGTAACCTACAGACGGCGCTCGAGGGGAACGATGCGTGCCTGGACTGCGTTGACGGGCTCGAGGACGAGGACGCTTGCATCGGGACGGTCGAGGCGGGATGCAGCGCCAGCGAGGGGTGCGCCGCGTTCGCCGCGTGCGTGACCGCCTGTCCGTGAGACCCTAAGGGCGGTCTCGCCCCCGGCTGCGCCGCTCCGGCGCAGCCTCGATTCATCGCCATCCCTGGACGACAGCGCGCGAGGCCGGCGGCGACCTGGCTGAGCTCGAAGCGCCCCTTGCGCCGTGATCACGAGGGCTCGAGCCGCGACAGGGCGAGCCAGTCGTCGAAGCGCGTCGGCATGACGCGCGCGCCGTCGCCGGGGGTGAGCGACTGATCGTCGAGCTGGACGCCAAAATAGGGCGCATCTGCGTCGACGATCACCTCGCGGCTCTCCTTGCTCGCGCTCAGATGCTTGCGGACGAGCTCGGCGAGCGGGCGCCTCTCGGGACCGGCCACCTCGACGGTGCCGTTCATGGGCGCCCCAAGCGTGACATCGGCGAGGGCCTCGGCGACGTCCTCGGACGCGATCGGCTGCACGAGCGCCGGCGAGAGGCGGACCCCATCCGCGCCAGCGCCGGAGCGCGCGATGCCGCCCATGAACTCGAAGAACTGCGTGGCCCGCAGGATGGTGTAGGGGATCCCGGAGGCCTTGATCAGCTCCTCCTGGGCCATCTTCGCGCGAAAGTAGCCGCTGCCGAGCATTCGATCTGTACCGACCACCGAGAGCGCCACATGATGTTTGATGCCTGCGGCGGCCTCAGCGGTGAGCAGGTTGCGGCCCGAGACCTCGAAGAAGTCGAGGACCGCCTTGTCCTCGAACGACGGCGAGTTCGCCACATCGACCACGACCTCGGCGCCTGCGAGCGCTTCAGCGAGTCCTTCGCCCGTGATGCAATTGACGCCGGTGCCAGGCGACGCCGCGATGACCTCTTGGCCCTGCTGGCGGAGCCTGCGCACGAGCTTCGTCCCGATCAGCCCGGTGCCGCCGATAACCACGATCTTCATATCTTTCTCCCTCGTCCATCACGCGAAGGACCGGTGCCTTGCTCCTGTGATCCCGCGCTCACCGCCAGGATGAGGTCGGTGATGCTCGTGTGACAGGGGGCGAAGCATTTTTCTGGGCCGGTCTCCCGCCGCGGCCGCCAGCGTGGGTCGGGGTGCACCACCGCGGATCGGGGGCGGAGCGACGCGGCGGGCGGAGCGACGCGGGCCTATGACCTGCGCCAGGCGGCTCAGCCTGCCTCTCTGGATCTCCTCGAGGCCCTGGCGAGGGTCCTTGCGTGTACGTACGCGGCGCGCCCGCCGGCCACCGGGCGACGCTAGGTCCACACGCGCGAGATGGCGGCGCGCCTTCGGTGGCGCCGCGGCGGCCCGCGCCGCGAGCGCCTCGTGAACGACCCGGGCTGCGACCGTATCCCTGTGGCTGATTCAAGGTCGATGATGGCTTCGTGCCGGGCGATCTTCTCGAGCCTCTTCATGGCGCGGTCGTCGACCTGCAGCCGCTGCTCGAACAGGCTCCGGTAGACGTCTTCACCGCGCCGGCGTCTCGCTCTCTCCGTCGTCGAAGAACTCCATCCCTTCGTAGGGCTCCTCGCGGCAGGAAGCGAGGCGTGTCCGGAGGTCGCCGACGTGGATCTCGAGCCTGTGTCCGTCCGGGTCTTCAAAGTAGAGCGACGTCCCTTCGGAGCGGTTCTCTTTCCAGATCCGGGCTCCGCTCAGGCGAATGGCCTCTTCCAGGGAGGCGAAGCCCTGTGCATCGACCGAGAACGCGAGGTGCGAGCCGTCGACCTGCCGAGCGGCGCGCGCGTCCAGCTCCAGACAGAGCCAGAGCGTCCCCAGCTCGAGATACGCGCCTCTGGTCCACTGCGCTCGCCGCCTTCCGCCGAGCACCTGGACGTAGAAATGCACGGTGCGGTCGAGGTCTCGAACCGCGAGGGTCACGTGGTTGACGCCGCCGATCGCCATGGCTCCGGCAGTGTAGGCGACAATGGGCTCGTGCGGGGGTGCCGGCTGGACACGCGCAGGCCGATGGCGGTCACAGCTTCAAGCACTACAAGCGTGTCGCCCAGGCCGCCGAGGCAGCCGCCGCTCCGATCTGGCAAGAACGGCATCGGCCCGTGCCGGCGTCGGCGCGATCCATAGGCCGCGAAGGCATCTCGACCTTGCGGAACCTGATGTGGTAGGCGTCCGTGGCTGCTGTTGATCCATGACGACCCTCCTCGGCGATGGACGAGCTAGCCTCCTCGCTACGACGCCGCCCGTCTGGATGCCGGACGCTGGCAGTGCAGATAGACGTACTTCATCAGCCGCGGCCGGTCCTCGAGCAGCTTCAAATGATTCACGATATGCAGAATCGACGCCATCACCAGATCCGCGGCGGTGAAGTGGCCCGCGGCGAGGAAGTCGCGGTCTTTGACCTCGGCGTCGACGACGTCGAGCAGCGCGCTGAGTCGAGCGTGGTGCTTGGCGAGCGCCTCCTGCGCATGCGCGGCGGTCTTCTGCTCCTCGGGCAGCTGCGCGTGGCCGTGGAGCGCCATCACCACGGGAGCGAGGGTCGCCTCGGCGAAGAGCAGCCATTGATAGTACGCGCCGCGCTCGGTCGAGCCCGGCGGCGGCGCGAGCTGTTTCTCCGGGAAGCGGTCCGCGAGATAGAGGCAGATGGCCGACGGCTCGAGGAGCGTGAGCTCTCCGTCGACGAGCGCGGGGACCTCGCCGAGCGGGCTCACGGCGAGATAGTCAGGCGTCTGGTTCTCCTGCTTCGGGAGGTCGAGCCTCACGAGGTCATACGGCGCCTCGAGCTCTTCCAGCAGCCAGCGGGGGCGAACCGAACGGGTGCGAGGCGCAAAATATAGCTTCATCGCACGGGAGGGTAGCAGGGGATGCCCTGCGCCGCGCCTCCGGTGGGCGCGCTGCGGTGGCGCGCGCCGCAGCCGGTGTCGCCCTGGATCGAACCGCGGGATCGGCCCGCGCACGCCGCCCGTGGCGAGGTCTTCGCGGCGTTCTTCTTCGCCCGGCCAGCCGGGCTT
Source organism: Sorangium sp. So ce1014 (assembly GCF_051521505.1). Classification (NCBI taxonomy): domain Bacteria; kingdom Pseudomonadati; phylum Myxococcota; order Polyangiales; family Polyangiaceae; genus Sorangium; species Sorangium sp. So ce1014. Next base: position 10,936,515 of record NZ_CP150356.1, on the reverse strand, counting down.
TTGCGCGAGGACTTGCTTGCGGAGCTCATCGGCGATCCGGATCCCGGCGGCTGGGTCGTGCTGCCTCTTCCGGTCGCGCCAGTAGAGCTCCTTGTCGCGCTGGGCGGCCGCCCAGCCCTGGCGAGCGAACCGCCGGAGCTCGTCAGCGTTGCGCATCGTGACCGGGCTACCACGACGGCAGCGCCGGACCGAGGCGTGCCTTGCGATCACCACGTCAGGCGGGCGAGCGGGGTGGCGGCCGGCTCGGCGGGCTGCGGCTTGCGCGCGCCGCCCAGGCGTCAGGGCGCGCGCAGGTCACACGGCGTGACCACTCGAGGGAGGTGCCCGGAATTGAAGAGGTGGAGGCGGCTGCACCGGCCCCTGCGGCCCGTACGCATGGGCCTGGTGCGCCGCTTGAGAATTCAGCATGGCTGCAACCACCCGAGAGACGACCCGATGCCCTCTGTGATCCATGAAGCCTTGGTGGAGCTGTTCAAGAACCGGCCGACGCTGGCCGCCGAGATGCTCCAGGACGCGCTCGGCCAGCCGGTGGTGGCCTTCACGGAGGCGCGCGTCGAGTCCTCCGACCTCGCCGAGATCGTGCCCTCGGACCGCCGGGCGGACGTCATCGTCGTGCTGCTGGTCGGCGAGCAGCAGCGGCCCGCGATGGCGATCGTCGTCGAGGTCCAGCTCGGCGTGGACCCGGACAAGCCGTACGTCTGGCCGGTGTACGTCACGCAGACGCGGGCCCGGCACCGCTGCTCGACGTGGCTGCTGATTGTCACGATCGACGCGGAGATCGCGCGGTGGTGCTCGCGGCCGATCAACGCGGGCCACCCCGGCTTGACGCTGACGCCGCTGGTGCTCGGGCCGGCGGGCGTCCCGGTCGTCACCGACGCCGAGCAGGCGAAGGCGGCGCCCGAGGTGGTCGTGCTCTCGGCGATGGCGCACGGGCAGAGCGAGGCGGGGGAGGCGATCGGCGTGGCGTTCCTCGGGGCGGCAGCCGGGCTCGATGAGGAGCGCCGCGCCGTGTACGGGGACCTGGTGCTATCCTCGCTGAACGGTGCGGCGAGGCGGACGTTGGAGGCGATGATGAAGAGCGGATACGAGTTTCAGAGTGAGTTCGCGCGCAGCTACGCGGCCAAGGGCCGGAAGGAGGGCATGGAAAAGGGCCGGAAGGAGGGCATGGAAAAGGGCCGAGAGCAGGGGATCCTCGAAGGCAAGGCGCAGGCCGTGCTCGCCGTCCTCGAGGCCCGCGGGCTGGAGGTCCCTGCCGAGGTCCGGGAGCGTGTCCTCGCGAGCACCGACCTGGCCGAGCTGGACCGCTGGATCCGCCGCGCTGCATCCGTCGGCGACACCAGGGAGCTGCTCGCGACGACCGGCTGCTGAGGGCGCACGGCCTCCGGAAGCCGTCCAAGGACTCGGTGTCCTGCAGGACGCACGCTGGCTACGGTAGCCACCGGCCCACGTCGGCGATGGCGCGGGCGGCGTCCACGAGCGCCGCTGTGCCACCCAGTCGTCGCAAGAGCGGAGAGAGCTCGGTGAGGCTGCCGAAGCCCACCAGCATCCCGGGATATTCATCTGTCCAGTCGTTCCCGAGCTCGTTGCAGAGGACCCTGGCTGCATCGGCAAGGGCCATCCAGGGCGCGCACGCCGCCAGAATGCGCAGCGCCAGCCGGTCGCCGTGCGCGCAGTATGCGGTCATGACCTCTCGTACGGCCTTCTCGCGCATCTCCTGGGGAAGATCGGGCAATATGCCCGCGAAGGCGACCATCCGCGATTCCCCTTCTCGGCTCTCCGCCAGGCCCCAAGCTTCCTCGGGCGAGAGGTCCGTGGGCCGAATCACCAGGTCTCTCGACAGGTACCCGTCGACCTCCTCGTGCTTCGCGCCCGCGCGGATCCGACGGGTGCGCTCAGGGTCCGCTGCGCTCTGGTCCGTCGCCACGCAAGGGATCGGCCGGGGAACGATCTCGCCAAGACCTGCGCACGCATCTGTTGCCCACCGCCGAACCAACTGTTGCTCCGAGCCTGTCAACGCGGAAGCTAGCGTCACCAGCGCCTCGGCACGCTCGCGCGCAGCTCCAGCCGGCTTCTTCAGATCGACCGATGATTCAACATAAGGTGTTGTTCGGTAGTCTACTTCCTCGTGACTTCCCTCTTTCGCGAACAAAGCTCCTTCGACCAGCGCGCATCGAACAATGGCGCAGACCAGCGTTGCCCTTTCGTGCTCGGCTGCTCCAGCGCACTCTGGACTGCACGCTTCGATGAGCGCGTCCTCGGCGGCGTAGCGCGCGCGACGAGCGTCGGTGGTGAACCCGACCAAGCCTCCGGGACGGCTCATCCAGATCTGGAGCCACTCGGGCGACACAAGCCTCATCAGCTCAGACACAGAGACAGAGCGCCGCTTCATATGGGCGCCCAGATACTCCACGAGATACGGCGGCCATGTATCCGGCAAGACCGCTCCGCGCGTGAGCGCCGCCAGACCCCTCCCGATGATGGTATCTTCAACGGACGCGACCTTGTCCGCGTCAATCATCCAGCTTGCACGGCTCGCATCATCGCGGAAGGAATATTTTTCATCGTCGCTCATCAGGACGAGCCTGTGGGCAGAATGCGGCCCGTTCTTGAAAGCTTCGAGCCCGGTCGCATCCAAGCCGACTGCCGAGACGAGATCCTCGTTCGATACGGGAGCGAGCACCGTCCCAAGTGCATCGAAGAAGCGGATCAACGAGGGGTCCATCTCGCCAGTTTTCTCAGCGATTGGCCGCGCGGGCGTCGATCCTTCCGAAGCGTCGCTCTCGCCGGCAAGCAAGAAAAGGCTCGTCTGCTCCGGAGACCAGGCGAGGCGTTCATGCAGGCCCAGACCGCGCGCAGAAGAGCTCTCCGGGCTGGTGGAGACAAGGATGTGCGCCCCCTCGTAGGCTTCACCCAAGAAGGGCATTCGCCTGTGCGGCCAACCATCTGCCGCCCGCTCGACCCCGTCCACGATCACGAGCAACTGAGGGCATTCCTCGTCGGGGACCGAGGAGACCGAGTCGACGCTGCGCAGCGCCATTCGGATTGACAGCATCAGCTCCTCGGGGCTCCGCGGCCGACTGAAGACCGCCGTTGTTGAGCTCCGAAACAAGCCGAAGAACAGCTTCAGCATATCGCGTTCGATCGCGGTCCCAAAGCACGGACTTACCGGCACAAAGATCACCTCGGCTGCCTTGCGCTCCACGATCGATATCGCCCACCGCGCCAGGAGGGCCGTACGTGCCCCGGGATCGGCGCTCGCCACCAAGGCGCAGGCAGGCCCGCCGGCAAGCCAGTCGTCAAGTCGTGCGAGCAACGAGAGCATCTCCGGCGGAGTCGGCCGAACGAGGACCGCTTCCGCGATAGTCCGCCAGAACGCGGCAAGCCCGCGATGCGATCGCGCGTAGCCTGCCTGCGGACCGCGCAAGGATTCGAGGACACTCCGCCTCGCAGCAAGCTCCGGACCGTCAGCCGAGTCGTCGATCCCGTCCGCCCCCTCCGCGCACGTGCGTGTGCTCATCGTGCTCCATTGAAAATCTTCGCGGTGGCAGGATTATAGGTCGACTCGCCGTTCCAAGGAGCGGTTTTCCCAGGTCGGGTCGGAGGGTGTCCCTGGACAGAGGTGTGTGGGATCCCCATCTCTTTCAGCATCGCCTTGCAGACGGGGCAGGGATTGGCTGCCACTCGCGAACTCGACGGGATCGCCGCGCGACATCCTGCCGCTCGTACCGGAGCCATGATGGTTCGGGCACCCGCCGCCATCGGTCGAGCCGGTGCCGCACGAGCCGGCGCCCTTGCCGCCACCGTCTGCGCCATTGCCTCCGCCGCCCTGGCCGTCGCCCGCGCCGTTGCCTTTACGGCCGCCGGAGCCTCCGCCTCCGCCCCCATCACGAAGACGCCGGGGTCCATGCCGGGAATGGCAGGGATGTTCAGAACCGGGACGGTACGGGCCATACGCCGACGATACATCAGCGGACCGGGCGTGCGGAGCGGCTGCGGCAGGAAGGGACGCCGGGAAAGCCGGGGCGCTCAACCCGGGTCGGGTCGCGCTACGCGACGGCGGCCGGCGCGGCGCGCTGCGGCTTGCGCGCGCCGCCCAGGCGTCAGGGCGCGCGCAGGTCACAGGGCGTGACCAATCGAGGGAGGTGCCCGGAATTGAAGAGGTGGAGGCGGCTGCACCGGCCCCTGCGGCCCGTACGCATGGGCCTGGCACGCCGCTCGAGAATTCAGCATGGCTGCAACCACCCGAGACCCGAGAGACGACCCGATGCCCTCTGTGATCCATGAAGCCTTGGTGGAGCTGTTCAAGAACCGGCCGACGCTGGCCGCCGAGATGCTCCAGGACGCGCTCGGCCAGCCGGTGCCGGCCTTCAGGGAGGCGCGCGTCGAGTCCTCCGACCTGACGGAGGTGATGCCGTCGGACCGGAGGGCGGACGTCATCGTCGTGCTGCTGGTCGGCGAGCAGCAGCGGCCCGCGATGGCCATCGTTGTCGAGGTCCAGCTCGGTGTGGACTCGGACAAACCGTATGTCTGGCCGGTGTACGTCATCCAGACCAGGGCACGGCACCGCTGTCCGACGTGGCTGCTGATCGTGACGATCGACGCGGAGATCGCGCGGTGGTGCTCGCGGCCGATCGACGCGGGGCACCCCGACTGGACGTTGAAACCGCTGGTGCTCGGGCCGGCGGGCGTCCCGGTCGTCACCGACGCCGAGCAGGCGAAGGCGGCGCCCGAGGTGTCCGTGCTCTCGGCGATGGCGCACGGGCGGGGGGAGGCGGGGGAGGCGATCGGCGTGGCGTTCCTCGGGGCGGCAGCCGGGCTCGATGAGGAGCGCCGCGTCGTGTACGGGGACCTGGTGCTATCCTCGCTGAACGGTGCGGCGAGGCGGACGTTGGAGGCGATGATGAAGAGCGGATACGAGTTTCAGAGTGACTTCGCGCGCAGCTACGTGGCGAAGGGCGTGGAAGAGGGTGTGGAGAAGGGCCGGAAGGAGGGTCAGAAGGAGGGTCGAAAAGAGGGCCGGAACGAGGGGATCCTCGAAGGCAAGGCGCAGGCCGTGCTCGCCGTCCTCGAGGCCCGCGGGCTGGAGGTCCCTGCCGAAGTCCGGGAGCGCGTCCTCGCGGGCACCGACCTGGCCGAGCTGGACCGCTGGATCCGCCGCGCTGCATCGGTCGGCGACACCAGGGAGCTGCTCGCGACGACCGGCTCCTGACCGCCGGCGCAGGCAGCGTCCCGGCGGGCACGTTCATCCGGGCCTGCCCGCGCTGCCGCCGTTCTGGTCGCCGCTCGCCGACCTGCCCACGAACTCGCGGGCGCACCGGTGACCCCGCAGCGGTACGGTGAGCTGCTGGTCGAGGCGTTCGGCGAGGCCGCCGAGCCGGTCGAGGCGCGCTGTCCGCTGGAGGCGTTCGAGTCGAACCCTGCCCGGTCCGACCGGATTTTCGCCGCGGCTGGCTCATCGCCGGGCTTTCGGGCCGCGGATCTGTCGGTGGGATTTGGGCGCTGAGATAGGTTCAGGGCGTCACTCGGGCGCGGCCCGTGTCGCTGGACGCGGCGAACGCGGCGGCTACCCCGACCCGGGTCGCCCCAACCCAGGTCGGGTTGCTGTTCGTTCGGGTCGCGCTACGCGACGGCGGCCGGTTCGGCGGCGGCCGGTTCGGCGGGCTGCGGCTTGCTGCGGGCGCCGCCCTGGCGGAAGGTGCCGAGGAAGTCGAGCAGCAGCTTCCAGCGGCCCGGCAGATCGCGGTCGTCTTCCTTGAGGGCGTTGATCCGGCGGGCGATCTTCTCGAGCATCTTCATGGCGCGGTCGTCGACCTGCATCCGCTGCTCGAACAGGCTGCGGTAGACGGAGTGCGCGACGGCCTCGCGCGCGGCGAGGTACTTCTGCTCGGCCTGGGCCGCGAGGAGCGCCTCGGGGGTGACGTCCGGCAGGTTGAGCGCGCCGGCGTCCTCCGCGAGCAGCGCCGCCACGTCGTCCAGGATGCCCGCATAGCCGGGCAGCGCCTTGCGCAGCCGCGCGGTCTGCTCGGGCTTGAGCGGCGGCGAGAGCGTCACGCCCAGCATGTCGGCCACCTCGCGGGTGCTCGGCGGCCTGGCCGGCCTGGTGCTGCTCGGCTTCGTGGTGGGGCTCGGGCTCTTCTTCTTCGTCGTCTGCTTCGTCGTTCGGGTTGCCATGGAGTCCTCCTGGCGGGTTCAAGGTCGATGATGGCTTCGTCAGCAAGGAATGATGGGCCAGCCATCATTCCATCCTGGAGCGTTCATCGTCGAAGCCAGCTGGGTCAACCCCGGAGCAAGGTCCGGTCGACCTCCAGCACGGATTCAGCACCCTCGCGACGGGCGCGATGGTGCGCGTCCGCCGCGACGCCCGCCTGAAAAGCTCCAGCGGGCGTCCATGGTGATCCGGGGAAGTCCGGGGACGACGCGATTCGGGACGTCGTCGCGGAGCGCGAGGCAGAGCGGACGAGCGGAACGCGCGGGCCACGGGGCGGGGTGGGTGACGTGCCCAGGCGTCAGAGCGCGCGCAGGTCACATAGCGTGACCACTCGAGGGAGGTGCCCGGAATTGAAGAGGTGGAGGCGGCTGCACCGGCCCCTGCGGCCCGTACGCATGGGCCTGGTGCGCCGTTCGAGAATTCAGCATGGCTGCAATCACCCGAGAGACGACCCGATGCCCTCAGTGACCCATGAAGCCCTGGTGGAGCTGTTCAAGAACCGACCGACGCTGGCCGCCGAGATGCTCCAGGACGCGCTCGGCCAGCCGGTGGCGGCCTTCACGGAGGCGCGCGTCGAGTCCTCCGACCTGACGGAGGTGATGCCGTCGGACCGGAGGGCGGACGTCATCGTCGTGCTGCTGGTCGGCGAGCAGCAGCGGCCGGCGATGGCCATCGTTGTCGAGGTCCAGCTCGGCGTGGACCCGGATAAGCCGTACGTCTGGCCGGTGTACGTCACGCAGACGCGGGCCCGGCACCGCTGCTCGACGTGGCTGCTGATTGTCACGATCGACGCGGAGATCGCGCGGTGGTGCTCGCGGCCGATCGACGCGGGGCACCCCGACTGGACGTTGAAACCGCTGGTGCTCGGGCCGGCGGGCGTCCCGGTCGTCACCGACGCCGAGCAGGCGAAGGCGGCGCCCGAGGTGGTCGTGCTCTCGGCGATGGCGCACGGGCGGGGGGAGGCGGGTGAGGCGATCGGCGTGGCGTTCCTGGGGGCGGCAACCGGGCTCGATGAGGAGCGCCGCGCCGTGTACGGGGACCTGGTGCTATCCTCGCTGAACGCAGCGGCGAGGCGGACGTTGGAGGCGATGATGAAGAGCGGATACGAGTTTCAGAGTGAATTCGCGCGCAGTTACGTGGCGAAGGGCGTGGAAGAGGGCGTGGCGAAGGGCCGGAAGGAGGGCCGGCAGCAGGGGATCCTCGAAGCCAAGGCGCACGACGTGCTGGCCTTCCTCGAGGCCCGCGGGCTGGAGGTCCCTGCCGAGGTCCGGGAGCGCGTCCTCGCGAGCACCGACGTGACCGAGCTGGACCGCTGGATCCGCCGCGCTGCATCCGTCAGCGACGCCAGGGAGCTGCTCGCGACGACCGGCTCCTGAGCCACCGGCGCAGGCAGCGTCTTCGACGCTTGTGGGCTCGCCGTTGGCGGCGACGGCGTCGTTGTCGTGACGATCAACTTTCGGCTCGGCCTCTTCGGGTTCTTCGGATACCCCGGACTCGACGGCTCGGGGACCTTCGGTCTGCAGGATCAGCACGCGGCGCTGCACTGGGTGTAGCGCAACATCGCGGCGTTCGGCGGCGATCCGGGCAACGTTACCCTGCTCGGCGAGTCGTGGAGTGCCTTCGCCGCGAGCGCGCAGCTCACCTCAGCGGCGGCGGCTGGGTTATTCCATCGCGTCGCGCTGCAGAGCGGCTTCGGGCTGGCGGACTATCCGGCGGGCACGTTCTATCCGGGCCTGCCCGCGCTGCCGCCGTTCTGGTCGCCGCTTGCCGAGCTGCAAGCGACGGGGGAGGCGCTCGCGGCCGAGCAGGGGTGGGTCGAACCGGCGAGCGAGCCGGCCGCCGCCACGAGCTCCCCGCGGTCGACCCTGACCGCCTCTCCGCCATCACCGCTCCCTCTCCAGAGGCCCGCCTCGTCGCCCGCGGTCTCCTCCGCGCCTTCCACCGTCTCCGTCCCGAGCTTCGCGAGATCCTGGCGCTCGCCGCCACCGGCCTCTCCCTGCACGAGATCGCCGCCTCCCTCTCGCTCCCGCGCCCATAACCACCCCAGCGGCGACCCGACGCCGACCCGCGAGGACGAAGCGATGACCCTGGAGCTGCGCCACCTCTCCTCGGAGCTGCACGTCCCGCTCACCGCCCACGTCATCGTCACGCCCAGCGGCCGCTACGCCGCCGTCCACGAGTAGGCCATCGCGGGACGCTGTGCCCCTGTGATGGGGCGCAGCACCCCTGCGCGTCCAGCAGCCCGCCTCCAGCGCGCCGCCCCGGCCGGGAGCCCCGCCATGCGTTCGCCCTCGTCATCGCGTCCGCCCGGCCGGCAAGGAGGCCTCCAGCTCGTCCACGCGTCCATCCCGGCTCGATGTCGATCGCGACCGTCACCCTCGCTCTTCCCGAAGCGCTTTACCAGCGGCTGAAGGCGACCACGCTCGCGACCCGACAGCCGCTCGAGGCCGTGATGCTGCGCGCGCTGAGCCTCGGCCCCCCGCCTGGGACGACGTGCCCCCGGAGTTCCAGGCCGAGCTCGTCGACGCGGAATGGCTCACGATCCGCGCCGATCGCACGTTCCCCCACGGGCGCGCGGCAGATGCGCACCGCGCCCTGCGAGAGGCGGTGGGGCGGGAGGAAAGATCGCCCTGAATCTCTCCTGAGCGCCGCTGGCTATTTCAGTCGGTTCCGCCAGTAGCCAGGCCTTCGACTCGTGTGGCCAAACGCCAGCACGAGGACATGCTCGTCGCGGATGACGAAGTAGGCCACGTACGGGAACCGTGCGAACAGGAACCGGCGGACGATCTTGCTGCCCGGAACGAGAGGCCATGGGGTGGGGCTCGCCGCGATTGCATTCAGTACGCGATCGGCCTCGACCAGCAGATCGTCACGAGGCCCTCTCGCTCCTGCTCATACCAGTCCACGGCGGCGGTAAGCTCGGCATCTGCCTCGTCGAGAACGACGACCCTCATTTGCGGTTCGCGCGGAGACGCCTGGCGAGCCGCTCCCGAACATCGTCCCAGGGCTTCACCTTCGCCGTGCCGCGGCCCACGTCCAGCAGACGTCGCTCCACCTCGGCGAGCCAGGCAGCCTCAACGTCCTCGTCCGCGGGTCCGTCGAGGCTCGCGATCAAGCGCTTCGCGACGTCTGCTCGCTCCTCCGGCGGAAGTTGCAGGGCCTCGGCCAGCACGGCGTTCCTGGACGACATGCCGGGATTGTAGAGGATTTGAGCCCATGGCTCACCACGGGCCGGTGCGAGCGAACTTGACTCCACGCGCGACCCGGGGACAGGGAGGGCACGGAGGGAGGGCACGGACGGCCGACGCCCCCTCCGCCGGCTACCCCAACCCGCACCCACGCCGCGCGCGCCGGGGAGCGCTCCTCACCGGCGCCGCCCGCGTGGCGCGTACCTTCGGCCCGAGGCTCGCTTCGGAAGGCTGCGCCCGTGCGCATCCGCCAGCCAGCCTCCAGCGCACCGCCCCGGCCGGCAGCTCCGCGGCGTCCTCGCCGGGCGCCCGGCGGCGTGAGCCCGACGCACGACCTCGGCGACGGCGGGCCCGGCGGCTGGGGGCTCATGGATGAGCCGGCGTTCCACCTCGGCCCGCGGCCCGACAAGGGAAGGTGAGGGCCGAGCTGTTCAACGCGGTGGAGCTCGACCTGGCGGCGATCTGGCCGAGCCGAGATGACGAGTTGGTGCGCAGCGGTTCGCCGCGAAACCGGGGCTCGTCCATCGCAGCAAAGCGTGGTACGCTCCATCCACGATGGTCGATCCTGAAGCGACACCTCCGGTCTACAACGAGGACGGTGTCGACCTCACGCTCATCCGCTGGATGCTGAGCCTCACTCCAGCAGAACGGATCGCCACCCTCCAGGCCCACATCGACTTCGTCACGCTCGCCCGAGAGAGCAGGCGAGCGCGAGAGCCGCATGCCCGCGTCGACGAAGATCGTTGATCTGCTCGGGGTGCTCGCCCGGCATCGAGTCGACTTCATTGTCGTCGGTGGCGTCGCCGCCGTGATTCACGGAGCGCCGGTCAACACGTTCGATCTGGACGTGGTGCACGCTCGCACGCCGGACAACATCGAACGGCTGCTCGGTGCGTTACGTGAGCTCGATGCGTTCTACCGGACAGACCTCCAGAGGCGGCTTCCGCCAACCGCGTCTCATCTCGTCTCCCCTGGGCATCAATTGCTGGCGACCCACATGGGAGCGCTCGATCTTCTGGGCACGATCGAGGAAGAGACGTCGTATGAGGAGCTCTTGGCCGATAGCGAGGAGCTGGATCTCGGCGGGACTCCGATACGCGTCATCACGCTCGAACGGCTCATCGTGATCAAGGAGAAGCTCACCCGTCCCAAGGATCAGGTGATGCTCCTGGTGCTTCGCGCGACGCTCGACGAACGGAGACGAAGCTGATCGTCGCGCTCAGATCGCGGGCACCTCGGACGGCCAGCGGCGGCTCGGCATCGCCGATCTCTCCCACGCTCTCCACGGCAGCGGTCCCACGCTCGCCAAGGCGGTGCCTGGAGCGGCCTCCGAGCAGATGTCGGGTGCTCCGGAGGCATGTCGAGAACACCTCACCCGCTTTCGGAGGTGGCCCCGATGAGCGGCGCCCCCGTCGACGCCCCCGCCGAGACGGCGGCTGAGCTGCCGACCGCAACCGAGGCCGCCCTCCTTGATGTGGTGCTCGGCCTCTCCGGTGTCGGCCGCGCATCCTCGGCACGGCCGCGCTGCCGTGAGCGCCCAGGCTCCTCGCTGCCAGGCTCCGCGGAGAATATGCTGCGCCGCCATGCGCGTCCTCCAGCTCGTCCTTCCCTCCTTCCTCGCTCTCCACACGCTCGGGTGCCTGGGATCGTCCGGGGCCGCGTCCTCGCATCCATCGGCGTCGACGGGCTACTCCGCGTCGGTCGGATCGTCCCTGTCGAGCGGTATGGGCGGCGTCAGCGCGGTGTCTCCGAGGGCGAGCCCGGGCGGCTTCGTCGTCCGGCCCGATACGATCGAGATCACGTTCGCGCTCACGGGCCGCGGCGCCGATCCGCGCGCGATCCTGGCGGATCTCAGGACGCGCGCACAGGCGATCACGCAGCGGCTCGGGGAGGCCGCCGGCTCCCCGGTCACGAGCAAGATGCGCGGAGTGTCCACGTCCGCGGACGGGAGCGAGCTCGCCGAGCCGGCCGTCTACGTGGTTCGCGTCGACGGCTCGATCGACGTCGCTCTCGCGGCGGAGCAGGACTACTGGGCACGGAGCGGTCTATGGGTGTCGCTCGTTGCGGCGACGCGCGATCTCGTCGCGGCCACGAAGTCCTCCAAGACGGGCGTCGAGCTCGGCTTCTCCGCGCCGCGTCTCCTGCTGAAGGACGCCGAGGAGCTCCGCCCGAAGCTCCTGGAGCTGTGGACGGAGAGGGCCCGTCAGCTCGCGAAGATCGCCCAGTCGGACAAGGCTCCTCTCGCGATCGTGGACTGCGCGCCTCCGGGCGACATCGACCAGCGCGTCGTCTCGCTCGAAGAGATCTCCCTGAGCCTGCCGGTGAACTGCAAGCTCAGCTCCACCGCCGCGGCGCTCGCGCCGTGAGGCGCTCTCCGATCTTCAGCTCCCCGGGAAACGATGACGGCGTACTCCGGGGCCATGACGCCGCCCTCGGAGAGCACGGGAGCAGCGGAGTCCACCGCGGAGTTGTCGCGGCGATACGTGAGCCACGCGGTACAATCCCCCCGGTGAATCTTCCCGAGCTGGAAACCGAAGCCCTGAAGCTGCCCGTCGCGGAGCGCGCACGTCTCGCGGAGACGCTTCTGGAAAGCTTGGACGAGCTCTCCGAGGAGGAGCACAGGCGTCTTCTTCGTCTTGGTTCAGGGGGCCATGGAGTCCCCCTGGCGCGTTCAAGGTCGATGATGGCTTCGCCACCATGGAATGATGGGACGGCCATCATTCTATCCTGGAGCGTCCATCGCCGAAGCCTGCGGGGCCAACCCCGGAGCAAGGCCCGGCCAACCTTCCGCATGGGTCAGCAACATCGCGAGCTGGTCCGTGCCCTCCGGGACCGGCACGGCGCCCAGCGCAGCCGCACCAGCCAAGGCCGGCACGGGCCTGGATCTGGCAGGAGCACGGGAGCTCGCCCTCGTCCGCGCTGGCAGCGCCGAGGCGCTCGAGGCACACCGGCCAGGAGACGGCGATCGGCGTGGGCCCGCACGTGCACGAGCATTCGCTTGCCTTCGGCGCGTAGCACCGAGGCCCGAGGTCCTCGATCCTCTTCTCACGAGCCTTCCCATGGCTCGTCTCCTCTCCTGGTCGCCCGGCGCGGGCATGCGCCGAGCTCCCGCCGCGGCGCCGCCCCTCGCCGCCCTCGCTCAATCCGCCGGCGCCAGCACCTCGATCGCCTTTGGCTCGATCGTGACCGTGAGCGGTAGCCGTCCGAGCGGCTCGCCGTCCACGTCGAGCAGGAACGCCTGCTCGACGTCGCGGTTCAGGAGCGTGAGCTCGATGCGATCGCACTGGAAGTGGCGGACGTCCGGGTGGCGGATGTGCGCGCCCGTGTACATGCCGGTCGACACGGCGGCGAAGCGCAGGTGGGGCGCGCCGCCCAGGTCGATGACGTCGAACACGCCGTCGTCCGCCCGCGCCATCGGCGCGATCTGCATGCCCGCGCCGAAGAACCGGCCGTTGCAGATGCCCACGGTGCGCGTCGCGAGCTCCATCTCGCGCCGCTCTCCGCGCAACGTCGCCACGCAGCGCACCCGGCCGACGCGGCTGCGGACGAGGCCGCGGAGCGAGGCCATCGAGTACGCGAGCGAGTTGCCGAGCACCCGCGTCGTCTCGCTGACGATCTGATCCACGAGCCCGCTCATCCCCGCGGAGAGCACGTTGACGAAGAACGCCTCGGCTCGCCGGCCGTCGTGCGTCTCGTACGAGAAGCGGCCCACATCGATGGGGCGCGCGGTGCCGCTCGCGATCGCCGTGCAGTAGCGGTCGAGCCGGTGGTTCAGCTTCAGCGTCCTGCAGAGATCGCCGCCCGTGCCCGCGCCGATGATCCCGAGCCGGGTGCCGGCGGCGCCCACGTCCCTCGCCTGCATGAGGCCGTTCACCACCTCGCTGACGCTGCCGTCCCCGCCGACCGCCACGACCGTCTCGCGCCCGTCGAGCGCGGCCTCGCGCGCGAGGTCGACGGCGTGGCGCGGGCGCTCCGTGCGCACGATGTCGACCTCGCCAAGGATGCGCCGGATGGGCGTCTGCATCCCGTCGAAGAGCTTGCCCGTCTTTCCGCCGCTGGACTGGGGATTCACGATGAGGAGGGGGCGCATGCGGGCCCCGATGCTAGATGCCGCAGGCCGCCCGGCGCGAGGTGTTTTTGTTTTTGTGGAGCGACGCGCGCGCCCCCCCGCCGGCGGGCAACGCCGCGCGCGAGCTCCGCCGTGGCGCCCCGCGGGGGCTCGCCCCGGATCACGGCTGCTTCGTGCAACCGCAGCCGCAATCGTCGCTGAAGTAGGTCCAGCCCGGCTCGCAGACGAAGCGCATCCGGGCGCAGTGGTCCGGGCTCTGCCCCACATACTTGAGGAGCGGGCCGTCGATGCAGCCCTGCTGGCTGCCCGTGCCCGGCGCGCCCCCGGCGCCGACCGGATCGCTGCCCCCTGGGTCGACCTCCTGGTCCGGCGCGCCGACGGCCTCCGCGCCCCTGCCGGTCTCGGCCGGCGGAGGCGTCACGGGCGCGCCGCTCGGGGTGCTCTGGCAGCCCGCGGCGAGCGAGCCAATCAACACGAACACGAACAGCGATGTGGAAGCGATGACTTGATGCGGCATGCAAGAGGCTCCGGTGAACAGGGGAGATCCGCAGGGCGGGCCCCGGCGGCCGCGACGGCGGCAGCCGAGTTGAAGTGGCGGCCGAGGTGCAGTCACAGCCGAGGTGCCGAGGTGCAGAGGAGACGCGGTGTCGATTACGCCCTCCTCCCCTGGAGCTCCGAGCGGCCCGAGTGGACGGGGTGGGGGAGCGCGGCGTCGCCGCCAGCGCCCGTGTCGCGCGGGGGACGGTCGGCGCTGGCCGGGAGCGCGGTCCCCTGACCCTCCTCCTTCGCGGCCTTGGGCACGTCCACGCCCGTGTCGCTTGTATCCTTGGCGCCGGTGCGCTTCCCGTCCGGCGAGCGGTGCTCGATGATGGCGTTGATCTCGGCCCCGAGGAGCACCGCCATCGAGGAGATCCACATCCACATGAGGAGAATGATGACGCCGCCGAGCGCGCCGTAGCTCACCTCGTAGCTGCCGAACCGGCTGACGTAGAAGGAGAATCCCAGGGAGGCGACGGCCCAGATCAAGACCGCCACGACCGACCCGGGCGTGATGAACTTGAACTTCTGCTCGACGTCGGGGAGCACGTAATAGAGCGTCGCCAGGACGGCCATCACGATGAGCGCCGAGACCGGCAAGCGCAGCCAGAGGATCGGCGTCGCGAGGGGGCCGAGGTGCGCGGTGACCGCCGGCGTGGCCACCGCGATCGCCGAGGCGACCGTCAGCAGGACGGCGCCGCCGAGCGTGACAAGGAGCGCAATCCCGCGGCGCCTGAAGAACGACCGGCTGTCCTCGACCCCGTAGGCGGAGTTGAGCGCGTCCATGAGCGCGATCACGCCGCCCGAGGCCGCCCAGACCGCGCCGAGCGCGCCGACCGTCAGGAGCGCCGGACTCTGCCCCTCGGTGAGCGCCTGGAGGCGCTCGCCCAGGATGCTGGCCACGGCGGGCGGGGCCATCTGGTAGAGGTCGCGCATCAGCCGCGCCGACTCGGCCGGGTCGATGACCAGGCCGGCGAGGGCGACAGCGAAGAGCAGGAACGGGAAGATCGAGAGGACGCCGAAGAAGGTCAGCGCAGCAGCGACGGTGTCGATCTTGTCCTTGACCCATTCCTCCTTGAGATCGTTCAGAAAATCCTTCCAGGGGATCTCTTTTCCGGGCAGGTACATGACGGACCTTCACTGCAGGGGCGCACGAGGCGCCGTTGCGTTCTTCCTGGGCAGCATACGCCGGGGTGGCCGCCCGTGAGAGAGCAACGCGAGTGCCAGGCCGGGCGCGGTGGCAGGGGGACGGGGCAGGGGACGGACAGGGGAGTTGCCAGCCCCGCCCGCGTCCTCGCTCGGGAAACCCGCTCGCGCCGGGCGCTTGCCGGCTCCTCCTGACGCGTGGGGCGAATTGCCACACGCGGCACAAAGGCCACATCACGACGCGTGCGGTCTGGCGCCCCGCACGGCGCGCGGGGTCGCGACGCTCAGGCGGGCGATCTAGCGCATCGCCTTGCCGATGAACTCGTGCAGCTCCGGATCCATCCCGTGCTGGTCCCTCATCGCCGGCTCCTGCTGGCGCATCCGGTTGAGCGATCTCTCGATCTCGGGGTTCTTCCCTGTGAACGCGTCGATGAGGACCCGCATGCGCTTCACGATCTGCTGCACCGGCTCGCTCTTCGGATCGGAGCCCCTCTGCATCTCCGCGCGCATGTCATCGTAGATCGTCTTCCACGCGCTCTCCGCCTCGCGCATCTTCTCCGGGCCGATCGCCTCCGCGCGCTGCTTGAGCTCCGCGAGCTGCTCTGGGGTGTAGTACTTCTCGATCATGGTCATCACCTCGATGGTTTGAAGGAGCTGCTCCACAGAGACGTCCTCTCCCGCGCGCAGCACGTGCGCCAGCCCCTCGAGCCGCGCGCAGAGCCTCTGCTCCAGCGCGATCTGCTCGCGCAGCCGCGACAGGTGCAGCTCGATGGTCTGCAGCGGTGAGAAGCCCGGCTTGTCCAGACACGCGGTGATCTGCTCCAGGCTGAAGCCGAGCTCGCGCAACGACTTGATCTGCTGGAGCCGGGCGACGTCGCCCGCCGAGTACATCCGGTGCCCCGACGCCGTGCGATGCGACGGGGAGAGCAGGCCGATCTCCTCGTAGTAGTGGAGCGTGCGGACGGAGAGGCCGGTCTGCCTGGCGAGGTCGCCAACTTTCAACGGTGCTGAATGCATGGTGCTTCCCCTGTTTCCAGGGCGGGGGAGGACGTCCATGCCCCGGAGGCTAGGTCCTCACGTAGCGTGAGGATCAAGGCCCGGCCTCAACTTTTTTTGGGCTCACTCCGCCGAGCCGCGCGGTGGCGCCCCGCGCGGTGAGACCTCGCCCCGCGCAGGTCACCGCATGCGGAGCGTGTATCTATCGACCGACCGGTACTGAGGCGGCCACTCCAGGTCAAACCCCTGCTCCGCGGCGGCGTGCCTTGTCCAGTACGGGTCGTAGAGGTGCGCCCGCGCGAGCGCGCACAGGTCGGCTCTGCCGGCCGCGATGATGCTGTTCACGTCCGCGTAGCTCTGGATGTTGCCCACCGCGATCGTCGGCACCTTCGCCGAGAGCCGCACGAGCTCCGAGAGCGGCGTCTGGAACAGCCGGCCGTACTCCGGCTTTCCGGAGGGGTCCGTCTGCCCCGCCGACACATGGAGGATGTCGGCGCCGTGCTCCCGCAGCATCGTCGCGAGCGCCAGGAGATCGTCCGTCGTGAGCCCGCCCGGCGCCCAGTCGGTCGCCGAGATGCGAACGCTCATCGGCTTGTCCGCCGGCCACGCCGCCCGCACCGCGTCGAACACCTCGAGCGGATAGCGCATCCGGTTCTCGATCGGCCCGCCGTAGGCGTCGTCGCGCCGGTTCGTGAGCGGCGAGATGAAGCTCGCCAGCAGGTAGCCGTGCGCGCAGTGCAGCTCGAGAAGGTCGAACCCGGCCTCGTCCGCCCTCCTCGCCGCCTGCACGAAGTCCGAGATCACCTGATCCATGTCCCCGCGATCCATCGCCTTCGGGACCTGGCTCTCCGGGAGGTACGGGATGGCGGAGGCGCTGAGGAGCGGCCACCCGCCGCGCTCGAGCGGCTCGTCCATGCCCTCCCACATCCGCTTCGTCGCGCCCTTGCGCCCCGCGTGGGCCAGCTGGACACCGATCCTGGCCCGGGAGCGCGCGTGGACGAAATCGACAACGCGCCGCCACCCCTCGGCGTGGTCGGGGCGGTAGAGCCCCGCGCAGCCCGGCGTGATGCGCCCCTCGGCGCTCACGTCGGTCATCTCGGTGATCACGAGCCCCGCCCCGCCGAGCGCCCGGCTGCCCAGGTGCACGAGGTGCCAGTCGTCGATCCGCCCGTCGTCCGCCGAGTACTGGCACATCGGCGCCACGACGACCCGGTTCTCCAGCACGAGCGACCGCAGCCGGAACGGCGTGAACATCGGCGGCGGCGGGCCGCCGTCCCCGGCGGCGATGCGCGCCCCCGACTGCGCCTCCGCCTTGCTCGCGACGTGCGCGTCCACCTCGCGCACGAACGCCGGATCGCGCGCCTTCAGCCCCTCGTGCGTCACCCGCAGGCTCCGCGTCAGCAGGCTGAACATGAACTCCACCGGATCGAGCGCCATGTAGCGCTCGGTGTTCTCGAACCACAGGAGGCTCACCTGCGCGGCCCGCTGGAACGCGAGCACCTTGGGCTTGCGCTCCGCCTCGTAGGCGGCGAGCGCCTCCGGCACGCCCGGGCTCCGCCCGAGGCTCTCGGCGAGCGCGATGGCGTCCTCGAGCGCGAGCTTCGTCCCCGAGCCGATCGAGAAGTGCGCCGTGTGCGCGGCGTCCCCGAGCAGCACCACGTTGCCCGCGCTCCAGCGCTCGTTGTGCACCGTGGGGAAGCTCCGCCACACGCTCCTGTTCTTGAGCAGCCGGTGCCCCCGGAGCTTGTCTTCGAAGAGCTCCTCGAAGTACGCGATCGTCTCGTCCTCGCTCGCGCGGTCGAGGCCCGCCCGGCGGAAGGTCTCCTCGCGGCACTCGACGATGAACGTGGAGCGGTCCGGCTCGTAGCGGTAGGCGTGCACCCGGAAGAGGCCGTGTCGGTTCTCCTCGAAGTAGAAGGTGAACGCGTCGAACGGGAACGTCGTGCCGAGCCAGACGAAGCGGTTCGGGCGGACGTCGATGCGCGGCCCGAACCGGTCGGCGAAGCGCTCGCGGATGCGGCTGTTCACCCCGTCGGCGGCGACCACGAGATCGCTCCCGGCGAGGGCCTCGGCCGCGTCCGTCACCTCCTCCTCGAAGCGCAGGACGACGCCGAGCTCCCGCGCCCGGTCCTGGAGGATCGCGAGCAGCCTCCGGCGCGACAGGCCGCTGAAGCCGTGCCCCGTCGAGACGAGGACGCGCCCGCCGATGTGCGCGTGGAGCTCGTTCCAGTGGGCGAGGCTGCTCCGGATCGCGTCGTAGCTCGGGCGGTCGGCGCCTTCGAGGCCGTCGAGCGTCGCGTCCGAGAACACGACCCCGAAGCCGAAGGTGTCGTCGGGCCGGCTCCGCTCCACGACGACCACCTCGCGCCGCGGGT
The DNA here is from genome assembly GCF_051521505.1 of Sorangium sp. So ce1014. Taxonomy (NCBI): domain Bacteria; kingdom Pseudomonadati; phylum Myxococcota; order Polyangiales; family Polyangiaceae; genus Sorangium; species Sorangium sp. So ce1014. The sequence continues at coordinate 10,917,996 of NZ_CP150356.1, read as the reverse complement.
CGCGCTGCTTCGCGAGCAGCGCGAAGTAGAGGCCCGCCGGCCCGCCGCCCACGCACGTGATCCTCATCGGCCTGCCCCTCTGCCTCCGCGCCTCTGCACGCGCCGGAGCCTACACGAGAACGCCCGGGGTGCAGCGCCGCTCCGGTGGACTATAAGGGTGGACATGAGCGAACAGCGAAACTTCCCGGACTGGCAAGAGCTGTATCGAAGCACCCCGGCAGAGAGCCTGCCCTGGTACCACGCGGGCCTGGATCCCGATCTCGGGCAGGCGCTCGATCGCTGGCAGGTCGCCCGGGGGCGGGCGCTCGATCTCGGCACGGGCCCGGCCACGCAGGCGTTCGCGCTGGCCGAGCGCGGGTTCGACGTCACCGGCACCGACCTCTCGCACGCCGCCATCGAGCAGGCGGCGGCGCAGGCGGCGCAGGCGGCGCAGCGGGGCGCCGCCGTGCGTTTCGTGCAGGACGATATCCTGGACAGCCGGCTCGACGAGCGGTTCGATGTCGTCTTCGACCGCGGCTGTTTCCATTGCCTCCCGCCGGACCGGAGGGGCGATTACGTGCGCGTGCTGAAGCGGCTCGTCGCGCCCGGAGGGCTCTTCTTCCTCAAGTGTTTCAGCGTGCTGGAGCCGCGGGAACAGGGACCGTACCGGTTCTCTCCCGAGGAGATCCGCGAGATCTTCGCGGCGGAGTTCGAGGTCCTCTCCAGCGTGGAGACCGTCTACCAGGGGACCCTGGACCCGCTCCCGCGCGCGCTGTTCTCCGTGCTCCGGCCGCGGTGAGCGCTGCCCCTCGGGGCATCTCTCGTCCTGGTTGCGCCCAACGATTTGCCGGTTACCGGTGTGCCGCGGCGCGAAGCGCCGTCGGCACCAGCGGCCTGTTGGGCAGCCTTCAAGCTTCAGGATGCGAAAGCGTAGTATCCGTGCAGAACCGGCCTCTTGCCCAGTGTCATGATGCCGACATGACGCAAAACTTCGGCGTCCCAGATTACCGATGACTCGAACCGAAGCTCTTGGCCAGTCGTAGGATTCTCCAGCACGATGACGAGTCGAACAGTACGCTTCAGCTTATATGCGAACTCGACCTCCGCGATATCCATGCCCATAGAACGCAGTACGCCATGGCACGCATGCGCGGCGCCGAGCTCGCCCTCGATGGCCTCGCCGGCGATGTTCTTTCTTCAGGGAGTGATCGGCGGTTCGAGCGTACCGCCCTCATCTTCCGCTCGGCCGCGGATGTACTTGGACGCATACTGAGCAGCCAGCTCCACAGCGTGGAGCGGATCCGCGCCGGCTAGCGGGTGATCGAATGCGATCTCTGCTCCCCACGTGATCGTTACGCCGATATCCCAAGGCGCGGAATCGTCGGCATCGCGCGCCTGCTTGACATCGAACAATCGCACAGTGATATCCCGCGATACGTCGCCATTAAATCGATACTTCAGCTCGATCATGTTCATCTGCACTTTCTATCGCAGTTGCGATTACAAACACTGAGATCGTTGGTGCACTCAGCCAGGCAATTTTTGTCCCCTCTGGGGCAATCCTTGCGGCAATTTTCCCATACCTGTAAGCAGAGGTCCTTGCAGTGCTCCAAACAGTCATTCAGCGCGCCGGTCGCCCACCGACACGAGCCGCACGACTGCGCACCGGATCCGTTTCGAACCCCAGAGGCTTCTTCGCATCGATCCTTGGCCTCGTCCAAGCTCGCGTGCTCGCCCTGATACAGTGTCGTGCAGCTACCTGACGCGCCCTGGTTATTGCAAACAGCCGAACCAGCCTTCCACGTGACCGTGCACTCCACTGTTTGCGAGCACGGATCCCCACCGAGGCCCGTGTGACTTTGCGGCTCCAGTGGCACATACCACCCGAAGCCTCCAACCCCTCCTGTCGGCGTGATGATGCTGCCCCCGGCACCTTCGTTTCCCTCACCCCGGACATAGCACTCTCCCACATCGTAATTACACGCCGTGAGACCGAAGCAGAGAACAACAAATATCCTGTTCATCTTGACTTTACCTCAAATCTCCAAATGGGTCCAGCGGTCACCATCACGACCAGACTTCCAGGAAGAACGCGACTACTGCCGCCAGCCCAGTCCACATGGACGCTGGTGGACACGCCCAAGGGCCCGGCGAAGTACCAGTCGGACTGGGCGCGGCCGCCTGGAGCAACCCCCACCACGCGGTCACAGATCACGGCACCACATACCGGCATCGAGTAGATCGCCAGGGATGGCCCGAGGCTGACGGTGGTTGTCTTCGTGGCATACCCAAGAGTGACTGCCGTTCGGTCGTAGACCCCGACACCTGCCCCCGGAACGATGCTGAGCATGTTGTGGACTTCGAGCCGGAAGTCCCCCTCGCTGCGCCAGAGCCACGCGACGAAGGGGCTCACGGCAATCTTGGGTTCGATCCCGACCTGGATCCCGCCCACGCTCACGCCGCCGTTGAACTCGAGCGCCTGTGCTGGCGCCGGAACCACGACGAGCGCACCGACGTAGAGCAAGCCGATCTTGCCGAGTAAGCGCATGGACATGGTGGAAGCCCTAGCCGAGCCGCGACACGCGATGTGAGTGCGAGCACGATCTTTCTGGGCATGACGTGGGTATCAAGGAAAAATTCGGCGATCAAATCACAATGCACGTGGATCGACGCGTCCCGGGCGGCGCAGGTGCGCATACGTCTACGCGGCGCGAGTGTTCGTCAACCGGATGGTTGGCGAACAAGCCCGCAGCGCCGCGACGATTCAGCTTGACTGATGCGACAGTGCCGCTCTTGCGCGGCGTGCGCTTCGACCTCTGCGACCCGAGCGGCGGAGAGGGGCCGCGCCGAGCTCACGCCTGTGCTCCTCGTCGTCGGCACCGCGCCCGAGCTTAGCCAGATGGACGAGGATGACGGCACCGCGCTCGTCCGACGCACACCGCGACCAGGTGGACATCGCCGCGGACGCTCCGCGCTCGACGCCGGCGCGATCCCGAGCTCGCCGACGTTCGCCTTCACTCGCGTCGTTCCTCCAAGCTCGACGAGGTGGACAACGACGGCCTCGAGCTCGCCGGTGTCCGCCTCCACGCCGCGGACGCTCCACGCTCGAGGACCCCAACACCGCGCGCCGACGCACCTCGACCTCCGCGGCGGCGCGGCGGGGGCAGAGTTTACATGAGTGAGGCGCGCGACCCGGGTGGGAGCACCGTCTTCGCCGCCCGAACGACGGCTGCGCGCACATCTTCACTCCACGTTTGCGAGTCAGGATGATTGAGGATGTACTCTCCCCGATCGAGCTCTACGGTAAACCTGTCAGGCGGAAGGTGCGCCGCGTCGGACATGGCCTGAATGACACGTTCGTTTGTTCGGCTGGTCATCCCGGCCGTGTAGCACCGACGCGACGACAGAGCACGCTTGGCAGTGAAGGCTAACCTCCCCTGAGGGGATGTTTTCGCCCCCCGCTGGGAGGTTCTTGCCCGCGTCGGGGGACTTGAGGCTCCCCTCGGGGAGGTCAATGCCCGCGGCACGAACCTCAAGTCCCCGGCGGCCGGGCGGAGCGCCTCCCTGACTTCCTGGACGGCTTCGGTTCGGGAAGAATACCATCGACCACCCCGAGCAGCACAGCATCGGGTCGAGGGAGGCGGAGATGGCAACCATCAAGAAGGCGACGGCAGCGGGGAAGAAGAACGGCGCGGCGGCGGCGGCGAAGAAAGCCGGCGCGGCGCGGGCGGCGACGGCAGCGGGGAAGAAGAGCGGCGCGGCGCGGGCGACGAAGAAGGCGAAGGTGATCAGCGCGGGCGAGCTCGCCGCGCTGGTGGGCGTCGCGTACAAGCCGACGCTCAAGACGTCCGAGGTGCAGCGGCTCCGCCGCGCGCTCCCCGGCTACATCAACCTGCTCGATGACGTCGCCGAGCTCGTGGAAGAGGACGCCGATGTGCTCCGGGTGAAGGACGTCGGCCCGGACGACCTCCTGCGCGTGCAGGCGGCGCACAAGGAGCTCTCCGCGCGCGAGGCCGTGCTGGAGGCGGTCTACATGTCCGCTTACCACCAGCGGCTCGTCCTCGACCACGAGGGGATCGGGATGCTCCAGAAGATCGCGCGGCGCATCAGCGCGCTCGCCGAGGATCACCCCGACATGCCGCTCCGCTACAAGTCGCTGCTCGACTTCCTATCGACCTTCCGCGGCGGCGGCCGGCCCGCGAAGGGCGCCGCGCCGAGCGAGGCGGCGCCGGCCGAGGAAGGCTGAGGCGGCGAAGCGCCGGGGCGTCCGCGGCCGCGGGAGGAAGTTCGCCCGCGCCGCACTCGGCGCGATGCCTCCGGTTCAGGAGAGCGCGCGTGCCCTGCTGAGGGCACGCGCCGTACCCGGCCGCGCCGGCCGTGCCCTACTGGTTCTCGCACTCCTTGACGTGAAACAAGGCGGAGACGAGCAGCGCGGGATGGCCGTCGAGGGCTCGCCGCAGCTGGCAATCGCCCGTCGAGAAGTCCACCTCGTGCGGGTCGTCGCCGACCGTCGCCACGACGGGGCAAAATCCATCGTAGAAATCCTCTCCTATGTCCATCGTGACATTCGGTAGAGGCTCGCCGCCGTCATCTTCGCGCTTGATATCCAATGAAATTCCGCTGATCGGCGGGTTGTCGTCGCGCGCGCGGTCCAGGGCCATCGACAGCGCGGAGTTTCTCAGGGTGCACCACGTCGACCACCTCTCCCCTGTTTTTACGAACCTCCGCCCATCATCGCCAGTATCGTAACCCAGGGTTTCTCCGTCGAGGGCGACGACGGCCTTCCCTGCGATGTCCGGATGATTTGCGCATGCCATGACCGGCAGCGACAGCACCGCCAAGAGGGTGAGCCGCGTGCTCAACAGGGTCGTCTCCATCCGCCGCATGGGTTGCCCTAGATCTCGGGAAAGGAGCACACGACGTGCGGCTCGCGTTGCTCCAGGGTGCCGATCACGGCCGCAACGCTGGGGGAGCAGGCGCCTGGCTCTGCTTCCACGAGCGTGGCGCGCATCGCGCTGAGCGGGAGGGGCGAGCTGACGTCCGCGCAGGACACCTCCCCGAGGCCGAGGGAGACCGCCGCGTTCACGCGGTCGCTGCATGCGCTGTCCCCATACAGGCCGACGTCGGCGACGCACCTGCCCCCCGCCGGGGGACCACACTCGCACGGGGCGCAGGCGCGGTTGTCGATCAGCTCCTCGAAGAACTCGTGTCGTGTCAGGTCATTCCTGCAGCTCTCCTCCGTGCTGGACTCCATGCAGGGGATGAACCCCGGCGGGTCCTGCGCCGTAGTGCCGGCGCACACCCGGACGAAACTCGCAGGAACAGGTGGCGGCTGGGGCGTCGCCGAGGCGGTGCACGGCGAGAGTGTCGGCGGCTCGTAGACGATGGACGCGACATCGTCCGGCTGGACGGGCGACGGGAGCGCAGCGCATGTCCCATCCCATCCCGCGCCGGCATCGAGCGCGATCGATGGGCCTCCGCCTGGGCAAGCCATCCCGTTCGTCATGACCTTGGAGGGCAGCACGCACGCCGCCGGGCCGCATTCGCACGCATCGCACGTGTCCGGCAGCCCTTCAGGTGTTTCAGGCATCCAGCCTTCCCACTTCGGCGGCTGGCCGTCGATGCAAGGAGGCGCTTCGTCCTCCGCACCTACCCACATCCACAGCACCGGACCCGAATCGGCCGGCGGCGCGAGCAGCGGTACATACCACTCGTTTTCGCACGCGAGCAGCGCCGTCGCGGAGAGAACCAGCAACATCGGTTGTCGCATCAGGCAGGCCTCCATGCCGGCTTCACCGTGCTCGCGCGCTCATGGCCCACAGGGACGTCGCCAACGCTCACCATCGAACGCGAACCTCCGCGCCGTGCGTTGCCACGCGAATCTGCGTGTCGTTCGGCAACCAGACGTACATGAGGGTGGCCACGCCCGCTGCCGCCCCAACGATCAGCGAGCTGGTACCCAGGAGACTCATCAGCTTCCCGCTGGCGGCAGTATCAATGATCTCGTTGTAGTCGGGTTGAAATGCGGGGTCGAGCTTGCTCATCGTCTGGGCGTGATACCCAGCCGCCGTCGACTCCTGCTCATACCCCTGCGCGCTCTGCAGGAACACGGCGCCCGTGACCAGCAACCCAGCGGAGGCCATCGCGCCCGTCGCGACGATCCGGAAGTCCGGCCCCGGCCGGGCTGCCCCCGGATGCGGCGCTTTCGGCGCCGCCGGCGCTGGAGTCCGAGGCCCCGGAGCCCCCTTCGGCGCCTGCGCGCGGTCCTCCGGGGCCGGCGCCGGCTTGTCGAACGTGAGCGGCACCGGCTTCGACTCGCCCGCCTCCACCATCACGCTCGTGCGCGCGACCTGACCATCTTCCCCGACGGCCTTCACCTCGTGCTGGCCGGGCGCCACGTAGACGCGGCTGCCGTGCTTCACCCCGCGGCCGTTCACGAGCATGCCCACGACGCCGGGCGGCGGCACGAGGACCACCTCGCCCACCCGCCGCCGGGCACGGGCGAGGTCGGCGTGACGCTGCTCGTACAGGCTCCGCTCCCTCTTCGTGCGCGGGGCCGGCATCTGGTCGACGCACTGCGACAGCTCCACCATGGCGTCCGCCCAGCGGCCCATCCGCGCGTCGAGCTGCCCCAGGGTGCACATCGCGACGTTCGACCGCTCGATCTCGTAGACCTCGGCCCACAGCTCCCGGGCCCGCGCGATATCGAGGCGAGCCACTGCCGCGTCGGCCTCACGGATGAGCTCTTTGACGGGCCGGGAGCGTTCGCGAGGCCGCTCGGGAGGGTCTGCCGCGTGCGCGTAAGCGGTCGCGAACAGCCCAAGGAACAGCGCCACCCACGACGAAACATAAGTTGCAGATCGAGGACCGCGCATACGCCACCATGGTCGTGCAGGCACACCCGACGCGCGCGGAAGCGTGCCACCGCGCCGCGACGGTTCCTGTTCATACATCATCCGGGCGTGCTTGGATAGCCTCACCGAACGCCCGCGACCCAGACAGTCGCCGGGTTGCATTGCGCCATCGCGACCAAAATTCTCACACAATCCAGAGGGTCGGAGACAACGTGTTCCGGCGGCGTCACCGCTGGCCCCAGGCCGGCGAGCAAAAGCCCGAATACCGCTTCTTTCATCGCGCTCAGCGTACACTCTCTCACGCGGGGACGAGACGGAAGACATGGCGGCTCTTGCAGACGAGCGCGGCTCAGCGGGCGTCGCCGGCCGAAGTCTGGTCACCCCGCGGCAAGTGCGCGCTCGACGGGGAGCTTTGCCCCGACGTCACATCCCGAACCCATGCCAAGAGATCTGGATACCTACGATATTTACCGTTCCGTGCCACCACTTCTCCATCCTTGAGGAGAACCAGCATCGGGAAGGTCGTGATTTCAAACCTCTCGATCAGCTCCCGGTGCCGATCGGCGGTCAACCTCCCCACCCGGATCTCGCCTCGATGATCACGCGCGAGCTTCTCCAGCTCGGGCGCCATGATTTTGCAAGGACCGCACCAGTGGGTCATGAAATCCACCAGAACAAGCCCGCGGCTGGTTTCAGCGTCGAAGTTCGACTGAGTGAGGATCGAGACGTGATGTTCCTCCCTCACGTCGCGGGGTTCTGCGCCCGTCAGGCCACGAACACACTCCAGCAGACCCTCGAAATAGTACCTCCTTAAATAGATCGCCGGCAAGAGCTCCTCCGGCGTCCCTCTCTGCAGCAGACCGTAATATTTTCCGTCCGCGGATTGCTTCTGCGGGTTCCCCATCATGAGCTTGAACGCCAGCATCCGAGACAGCACCTCGCGATCGCCGTCAGCGCAACGATCGCGCGGATTGCCGGGAGCATCGGAGGGGGAATGAGCGTAAATCTCGGCCTCGAGCAGGTCCAGCCGGTGCAGCTCCTCTTCAAGCTGCATCTCTCCCACCACCTCGGCGCTCGCCGCGGGATCGGGCTGCCCGTGTCGAGATCGCGCGCCGGTAGAGGTGCAGCCCACCACCGACATGAGCAAGAGCACGGTTGTCACTGCTTTCATCCTGCCCAGCGTACACTGCCTCTCGCCCGGCACCCAGAGGAAAGACCTGGCGGGTCTTGACGGCGGGACAGGCGGTCGCCGGCCGAGAGCGACATCGGATCACGAGCACCTTGCAACGAAGAACGCGACAGCGCGAACGATTCTTGTGATGATGGGATTCGATGCCAGACGGAATTCAGGCCAGAACTTCCCCGGGACGTGGGTCGGACCGCCCAGCGCGTGCTTGTCAACCCGCTGGCCCCGGCTGCCTGTCCACGCCCGCGTCGTGGCGCGGCCGCGCGCCCTGCTCTCCGTGCTCCGGCCGCGGTGAGCAGGCTCGTGCCCGCCAGCCAGATGCACGCTTCGCACGCGGTGGCACCCTGATTGCTTCAACCCTGCTTGCATCAAAACGGCAAGGAAACGGCAAGGTCAGGTGCAGCCATGGCGCAAGAGGTCCCCAAGCCGTCCGAGAAGAGACGGCCAAAGCACGTACGCAGCCCCCTGAGAGACGCTATGCCGAGCCGCCCCAGGGGGGCCCCTGCGCACGATGATCGAGCGCAGATGCCGAGGGCCGAGAAGGACCGCTCGCCCGCGCCGCCCGGCGAGAGAGCGACCCACGTGCCCCACGACGCACCTCCGCGTGAGCAGGGATCGCGCGGTGGGGACGACCGGACCGGGGGGCGACGCCGGAGGGGCGCCGAGCAGGCGCACGATCCTCGTGAGCTCGCTCAGCAGCTTCGCGTCGATAGCCTCCGAGCCTCGACGAGGGCCGGCTCCGGTCACCCGACCTCCAGCCTGTCGGCGGCCGATCTCATGGCGGTGCTCCTCTGCGACCACCTCCGCTGGGACCTGAGCCATCCGGAGAACCCGAACAACGATCATGTGATCTTCTCGAAGGGTCACGCCTCCCCTCTGCTCTACGCGATGCTCAAGGCGGCGGGCGTCCTCTCCGACGCGGAGCTCCTGTCCTACCGGCGCTTCGGGAGCCGGCTGGAAGGGCACCCGGTGCCGACGCTCCCCTGGGTCGATGTGGCGACCGGCTCCCTGGGTCAGGGGCTCCCCTTCGGCGTCGGGATGGCGCTCTCCGGGAAGTATCTCGAGAAGATCCCCTACCGTGTCTGGGTGTTGCTCGGCGACAGCGAGATGTCCGAGGGATCCATCTGGGAGGCCTTCGACCACGCGCGCCATTATCAGCTCGGCAACATCATCGCCATCCTCGACATGAACCGCCTGGGGCAACGCGGACCGACCCCCCTCGGCTGGAACTCCGCGGCCTATGCGGCGCGTGCCCGCGCGTTCGGCTGGCGTGCCCTGGAGATCGACGGCCACGATCCCTCCGCCATCTCCGGCGCCTATGCCGAAGCCCTCGGCGCGCCGGATGCCCCCGCGCTGATCGTCGCGCGCACGCTGAAGGGAAGAGGCGTGTCCCTCGTCGAGGACAAGGACGGCTGGCACGGGAAGGCGCTCGACGAGGCGCAGTGCGCGAAGGCGATCGAAGAGCTGGGGGGGATGCGCGACATCGTGGTCGAGCCCCAGGCGCCGGCGCCGGGTCAGCCTGCTCCGCGGCCCGCCACCGAGCCGCTGAGGCTCCCTGTCTACGAGCGCTCCACGAGCGTCGCGACGCGGAAAGCCTACGGCGACGCGCTCAAGGCGCTCGGCGCTGCGCGCGCGGACATCGTCGCCGTGGACGGCGAGGTCAGCAACTCGACCTTCGCCGAGGAGTTCGCGAAGGCTCACCCCGACCGCTACTTCGAGATGTTCATCAGCGAACAGCAGATGGTGGCCGCCGCCGTGGGGATGAGCGTCCGGCGCTGGTCGCCCTTCGCGTCGACGTTCGCCGCCTTCCTCACGCGCGCCTACGATTTCATCCGGATGGCCGCGGTGTCGAGGGCCGATATCCGCCTCTGCGGCTCGCACGCGGGCGTATCCATCGGCGAGGACGGTCCGTCGCAGATGGGGCTCGAGGATCTGGCCATGATGCGCGCCGTCCACGGGAGCACCGTGCTCTATCCGTGCTGCGCTCATCAGACCGCGCAGCTCGTCGCCGCCATGGCCGACCAGAAGGGCATCGTCTACCTCCGAACGACGCGCGAGAAGACGCCTGTCCTGTACGATTCGACCGAAGCGTTTCCCATCGGGGGGAGCAAGGTGCTGCGCGAGGGGCCCCACGATCACGTGACGATCATCGCCGCCGGCATCACCGTCCACGAGGCGTTGAAGGCCCACGCAGCGCTCGAGGCGAGCGGGCTCTCCGCTCGAGTCGTCGACGCCTATTGCGTCAAGCCGATCGACGCCGCCGGCATCCGCGCGGCGGTGCAGGCGACGGCTGGAAACGTCGTCGTCGTGGAGGATCACTGGGCCGAGGGCGGCCTGGGCGACGCCGTGCTCGCGAGCCTGGCTGGCGAGGAGCCCGTCGTCGCGCGCGTCGTCCACCTCGCCGTGAGGGAGATGCCCGGCTCGGGCACCCCAGCCGAGCTCCTGCGCGCGGCGGGGATCGATGCCTCCGCCATCGCCGGCGCAGCGAGGCGCCTCCTCTCCAGCGCAGCAGGCGCCGCGGGGGGTGGGGTCATCTGAACATGAAGGCGGGAAGGCGGGCGTCGCGCTCGGCGAGGCCGTCTCGAGCGCGGTCCTCCCGGCTTTCGCGCTATAGTCTCCGCCGTGACGCGCGAGGCTTCCCTGGATCAGGCGCCGGCGGGCGGGATCGTCCTCCGGTGGCTCGTCGGATTGCGCTGGGCGGTGTTCGCGCTGCTCGCGGCCACCCTGATCGTCGACGAGGCGCTGTTCGGCTACCACGTCCGGTACGGCATCGCCGTGCCCATCCTCGTGCTGGCCGGCGGGCTCAACCTCGCCCTCGCCCGGCGGGTGCGGTCCGAGAAGGGCGCGCAGAGCGGGCTCGTCGCCTTCGTCGTGGCCCTCGACCTCGTCGCGATCGCGGGGGTCCTCGCCGCGTCGGGCGGCGCGGGCAACCCGTTCAGCGCCCTCTTCTTCGTGCACGTCGCGCTCGCCGCGGCGCTCCTGCCGCCTCGGACGACCTTCGCGCTCGCGGCGCTCGCGGCGTGCCTGTTCGCGGCGCTCTTCGCGCTCCCCGCCGGCGCGTGCTGCCCGAGCCACCCGGAGCACGGCGCCTTCTCGGCCCACCTCTACGGGATGCTCCTCGCCTTCGTCCTGAGCTCGTCGCTCGTCGCCTACGTGCTGCTCAAGGTCCGCCGCGCGCTCGACGAGAGCGCGGCCGAGAACGCGGCGCTCCGCCGGCGCGCGGAGGAGGCCTCGCGCTTCCAGGCCCTCGGCGCGCTCGCCGCCGGCACCGCGCACGAGCTCGGCACCCCGCTCGGGACGATCGCGGTGCTCGCCGGGGAGGGCCTCCACGACCCGGAGGCGACCGACGCCGCGCGGCGTCGCGCCCGGACGATCGCGGAGCAGGTCGAGCGCTGCCGCGTCGTGATCGCGCGCATGCGGGCGGACGTCCGCGCGGACGAGCTGCGCGCCGGGGTCGAGGTCGGCGCGGCGGCCCTGCGCGGCGTGCAGGCGTGGCGGGCGGCGCACCCCGGCGTCGCCGTCGAGGTGCGCGGCGACCTCGCGCCGCGGCGCACGGTGCCGCTCGACGCGGCCGACATCGAGGCGGCGCTGTTCGCCCTGCTCGACAACGCGCTGGAGGCGCTCGGGCCGGCCTCCGCGGCCGCGGGGCCGATCGTTGTCACCGTCGGGGACGAGGGCGGCGCGCCGGTGATCAGCGTCGAGGACGGGGGCGCGGGCGTCCCGGCGGGCCTGGAGGGGCGGCTCGGCGAGCCGTTCGTGACGACCAAGGCGCCCGGCGAGGGGATGGGCCTCGGGCTCTACCTCGTGCGGACGCTCATCGAGCAGGTCGGCGGGCGCCTCACGGTGTCGGCGAGGCAGCCGGCCGGCACGCGCGTCGCCCTGCGCCTCGCGCCGGTGGACCCGTGAGCACGGAGCCCGCCGGCGAGCCGACGCTGCTCATCGTCGACGACGACGCGACCTTCCGGTCGGCGCTCGGGCAGGCGCTCGTCAAGCACGGGTTCGCCGTGTTCCTCGCCGGCAGCGCGGAGGAGGCCGCGGCGATGGCGCGCGAGCACGTGTTCGAGTACGCGCTCGTCGACGTCCGGATGCCCGGGCAGAGCGGGATCGACCTCGTGGGGACGCTGCGGAGCCTGGATGACGGCATCCGCATCGTGGTGTTCACGGGGTACGGCACGATCGCGAACGCGGTGGCGGCGATCCGGGCGGGCGCCGTGGATTACCTGACCAAGCCGGTGGACGCGGCCCGGTGCGCGCGGTCGCTGCTCGGCTTCGCCCCGACGGCGAACGGCGACGAGGGCCTGCCGTCGCTCGAGCGCGTGGAGTGGGAGTACCTCCAGCGTGTGCTCGCCGACAGCGAGGGGAACATCTCGGAGGCGGCGCGCAAGCTCAGGATGCACCGGCGCTCGCTCCAGCGGAAGCTCTCGCGGTTGCCGCCGCGATCGTGAGGGCAGAAACCGCGGGCGATGGCGGCGGGGGGCTGTTCCTCTCGGCCGGGCGGGCGCTATGAACAGGTGATGCCCTACAAGCCCATCGAGTCCTACGGCATCATCGGCGACATGCACTCTGTTGCGCTGGTCGGGATGGATGGCTCCATCGACTGGTGTTGCCTGCCCCACTTCGACTCACCGAGCGTGTTCGCGGCCATCCTGGACGACAAGCAGGGGGGCAGCTTCGCGCTCGCGGCGGCGCACGCCACGTCGCGCAAGCAGATGTACATGCCCGACACAAACGTGCTGCTCACGCGCTTCCTCGACGTGGACGGGGTCGGCGAGGTCTGCGATTTCATGCCGATCCACCGGGACACGTACGGCGACTACCGCCGCGGGATGCACCAGATCGTCCGCGTCGCGCGGGCCGTCCGCGGCGCGGTGCGCTTCCGGCTCGCCTGCCGCCCCGCGATGGACTTCGCCCGCCGCCCCCACCGCCTCCTCCTCGACGATCCGCGCGGCGCCGTCTTCGACTCGGATGGGCTCGACCTCGCGCTGATCAGCCCGGTTCCCCTGTCGAGCGACGGCGCCGGCGGGGTGACCGCCGACTTCGTGCTGCAGCCCGGCGAGTCGGCCACGTTCGCGCTGCGCCAGGTCGAGGACTGGACGGCGAGCGACGGCCTGCTCTCCACGCCGATCAACGGCGAGGACGCCCTCCGGCGCACGGTCGACTTCTGGCGGAAGTGGCTCGGCAAGTCGCGCTACAAGGGGCGCTGGCGCGAGATGGTCGATCGGTCGGCCCTCGTCCTCAAGCTGCTCACGTTCGAGCCGACAGGCGCGATCGTCGCCGCGGCGACAACGAGCCTGCCCGAGGAGATCGGCGGGGTCCGCAACTGGGACTACCGCTACGTCTGGGTGCGCGACGCCGCGTTCACCCTCTACGCCTTTCTCCGGCTCGGCTACACCGAGGAGGCCGCGCGCTTCATGGAGTTTCTGAGCGCCCGCGTCTCCGAGGAGGACGGCCCCACCGGGCCGCTCCAGCTCATGTACAGCATCGAGGGGCGCCACGAGCTGCCCGAGATCGCGCTGACCCACCTCGACGGCTACCGCGGGTCGCGGCCGGTCCGGGTCGGCAACGGGGCGACAGCGCAGCTCCAGCTCGACATCTACGGCGAGCTCATCGACTCGGTGTACCTGTTCGACAAGTACGGGTCGCCCATCTCCTACGACTTCTGGCGTGAGCTCCAGCGCATGGCGACCTGGGTGTGTCAGAACTGGGAGCAGACGGACGAGAGCATCTGGGAGGTGCGCGGCGGCAGGCGGCAGTTCGTCTACTCGAAGCTCCAGTGCTGGGTCGCCCTCGACCGGACCCTGCGGCTCGCCGACAAGCGCTCGCTGCCGCTCGATCGCCCGCGCGTCGCGCGCACGCGCGACGCCATCTACGAGGCGATCATGACGCACGGCTGGGACGCGGAGCGGAGGACGTTCGTGCAGTCGTTCGGCTCGAAGGCGCTCGACGCGAGCAACCTGCTCATGTCGCTCATGCGCTTCATCTCTCCCACCGACCCGCGCATCCTCGGCACGCTCGACCGCACGCTCGCGGAGCTCGCGAGCGACACGCTCGTTCACCGCTACGAGCTCGGCAAGGGCGCCGGCGACGGCCTGACCGGCAAGGAGGGAACGTTCAGCATCTGCACCTTCTGGCTCGTCGAGGCGCTGGCGCGCGCCGGCCGCCTCGACGACGCGCGCTTCATCTTCGAGAAGATGCTCACGTACGCCAACCACCTCGGGCTGTACTCCGAGGAGATCGGGCCGAGCGGAGAGCTCCTCGGCAACTTCCCGCAGGCGTTCACCCACCTCGGGCTGGTCAGCGCGGCGTTCTACCTGGATCGCGCGCTCGGTCAGGGCGGCTGAAGGGGTCGGGGTCTCGCGCGCTCCCCACCGGCGAGCGGTGGGGCGGCTCCTGCGCGAGCGGTGGAGGGGAGAGAGCAGCTACCGGCAGCCTGGGATATCCAACCCCAGGCTGCCGGCGCTCGGGAGCCCAGTGAATGAGGAGGGCCGGAGCGGCGTCGAGGGATCCAGAGAGGCGGAGCCTCCGGCGCCGGCCGGCGCGGTGCGGTCAGAGCGAGATCAGAAGCCGCAGATGCCGCCGCCGAAGCCGCAGCCGCCGAAGCCGCCGAAGCCGAAGCTCGGGATGACGCTAGTGATCGACGTCGTGACCGCCGTCAGGCCGCAGCCGCCGAAGCCGCCGAAGCCGCCGCCGCAGAAGCCGCCGCCGAAGCCGCCGCAGCCGAAGCCGCCGCCGAAGCCGCACCGCGCGCCGTCACGCTGCCCGGTCTCCTGCCCCACCATGCCGCCCGTCTGCCCGACGCCCTCCTGTCCGATCTGCGACTGCGGGCCGGGGCCGAGCTGCCCGACCTGCGACTGCGCGCCGGGACCGAGCTGCCCGATCTGCGTCTGCGCGCCGGGGCCGAGCTGCCCGATCTGCGCCTGCGAGAGATCCGACGCCTGGCCCACCGCGCCCTGGCTGAGCTGCGACGGGCCTTGCGTGGCGTAGCCGCCCTTGCCCGGGAGGCCCTTGCTCGGCAGGGCACCCTTCGTCGGGAACTCACCCTTGCTGGGCAGGAGCTCGCCCTTGCTGGGCCCCTTGCCGGGGAGCATCGGGCCAGCCTTCGAGGGCAGACCCTTGCTCGGGGGCAGACCGAGCTTGCTGGGCCCCATCTGGCCGACCTGCGACTGCGATTGCGACGCGTACCCGCCGCGCTCGGCCTCTTCCAGCGCCTCGCTCGTGGTGTCGACGCTCTCCTCATCCAGGTCGAACTCCTCATCGGCGCCGACCGCGCACCCGGCCCCGAGCGCCAGCACCATCGCGAAACCCATCATCTTGCCGTGAATCGAGATCATTGGTCCTCCCCGGTGTCCGTGTTGAGCCTCGCGGCCCCGAACACCTTGACTCACCCCAGAGCAGGCTGTGTGCCTCGCGCCTCTGTGCAGAGGCTGCCGCTTCGACATCGCGTGATTTCACGGATGGCGTTCGCGAATTAGGCGCTCCTCGGATCTGCGCGCCCTTTGTAGTTCTCCACGATTCGATCCCGGTGGGCCCGGTCGAGGCGCGCCGCGCACCGCGATTGCGCGCCGTGACGCGGTCGCGCGCAGCGGCCGCGGCGAGCGCAGGTGTTCTCAAAATAGGTGGAGCCTCCCGCCGTACCCAGAGAAACCACGGGCTCCGCGCAGCGCCGACGCAATCGATCGCGCCGTCCGAGGGAGACGTGCGCGCTGCGCCCTGCCTGCTCAGCGCCGGGCGTTCCGACACGTTTGTGCATCCGTTCGCACGTGAGAGCGGAAGCCTCGACCCCGGTCGGAACGGTCCGCCGTCGTCACTCTCGTTCCCTCCGCGACATCATCGCACCGGCGTCGCGGCGCCCTCGGTTCGCGTCGTCGCGCGCTTCCGTTCGCGCGCCCGCGCTTCCGGCCCGGTCGCGTGTCCGCGGCAGCCCGCCCAGGGCGCAGAAAGAACGTAACCTCCCGGGCGGCAGGCGGTGAACGGCGTCAACGCGTCAAGGGCGGCTCAGGCGAACCGCGGATAGACCGCCTCCTCGAACAGCGCCTTCACCTTGTCGAGCGGGGCCTCGGCCACGAAATCCTCGTAATCCTCGCGCACCGGCACCTTGTATCCGGCTCTCCACGGCGCGGCCGCGTTGAGCCACGCCATGTGGAGGGTGAGCCCCGGCCGGAAGGCCGGGTGCCCCAGCTTGCAGAGCGGCCCCCGCGCCAGGTTCGCCGCGTCGAAGATCCAGACCTCGGCGCGCTGCGGCGTCGTGACGAGCGCGACCACGTACCCGTCCGTGTCCGCCCCGCTGCCGCCGCGCCGCGGCACGAACTGCAGCGAGCTGAGCCAGCACCCCACGGCGCGCTGCGGGAACTCGTAGCGATCCTCGATCCGCATCGCGCGGTGGTTGAACCGGAACAGGCTGTCGGGATGCCCGCCTTCCGCGCGCATCCGCCGGAGCGTCGCCAGCGGCAGCGACCTGTGCGGGTGCGCCGCGTAGAGCCGGTCGATGAACTCGGTCGAGAGCTCGTCCCAGATCCCGCAGCCGCGCCAGTAGACGTTCTCGATGCGATCGGGCGGCATCCACGACGGGCCCGCCTCCCGGTACGCGTAGAGGCCGACGCCGAGCGCCCGCGCAGGATCGGCGAACACCGCCTGATCCACGACGCGCTCGGCCGCCGCGTCGAGGGTGTACCGGCCGAGGCGGTTCACGTCCGCCTGCCCGGGCGGAAATAGCCCGCGGAGCCGCGGCGGCGCCGGCGTCCTGTCGGCCGCGTGCCGGTCGTAGGGCCGGAGCCACTCGGCGTGGTCGGTCGCGCAGTTGTGCGCCGCGTGCACGGTGATGCGGTCGCCCGCGTCCTCGTAGTCGACGAGGAAATGGAGCGTCTCCTGCGGGACGACGACCTTCTTCACGACGACGGGTCCGCCGCCCGGCCGGAGCGCGTCCCGCCGGACCAGGTAGAACGTCGTGCTCGGCTCGTGGGGCATCGTGAGCAGCGACCGGAGGAGGCGATCGACCCCGGGGCCCTCCCCCGGGCTCTGACAGGCCACGCTCTCCAGCCCGATCCGGAAGGCCGTGTCCGCCAGCACGACCCAGCGCCGCGTCAGCCCGAGCTGGTGCACGCTCTGCTCGATGCGCACCGGCGCGCCGCCCGGCAGGACGAGCGCGTGCCGCTCCGGCTCGTTGTGGCCGTCCCACCGCAGGAGGTGAACGAAGTCGCCCGCCGCCTCGTCGAGCGGGACCCCGCCGAAGCGCGCCGCCTGCCGCGCGAGGAGGTCGCCCGGGCCGGGCGGCGCGCTCGGGCGGAAGCGCGCGGGCAGGAGCTCGAGCGCGCGCTTCGCGAAGAGCTCGAGCCGATCCGCGCTCGGCCGGAGCAGCTGCTGCTCGATCATCGACGCGGCCGCCGACGCGAGCCGATCCCAGGAGCGCGGCAGCGCGGCGAGCTCGTCGAGCCGCGGCAGCGACGCGGCGAACAGGTGGAGGAGCGAGCGGCCGTAGTTGACGGTGAGGAGCTCACCCCGCTCCGCGTCGAAGCACGGATGCGCGGTCGCCAGCGTCATCGGAAAGGGGTGATCGACGGGCGCCGCCGGGTACCACGTGCTGTTGCGCCCGACCGGCGTGACGAGCTCGAGCGTCGCCGGGTCGATCTCGTAGGGCCTCCCCGTGTCGCCCGTGACGAGGAGGCGCGCGGGCGCGCGGGGCGCGTGCATCGGCACGAACGCGTGATTGAGGTGGTTGCGCAGGCCGAGGTGGGGCGAGAAGCGGAGCAGCCCCGCGTCGCGGAAGCCGAGCGCCTCGAAGCGCGTGCCGGGGCGCGAGGCGGCGTCCGCGTCATGGCAGGGGGGTCGCGCCAGTCTCGAGGTCAGCCGGACCGCGCTGCCGCCGCCGAAGTCGAGCCGATAGATCATCCCATTCCCATTGAGGATCGGCGCGCCGTCCGCCCTGGGCAGCCCGCCGTCCACCGAGCCGACCGGACCGATCGCGAACACATGGCCTGTGAGGTCCCTGGGCACGCCGCCCGAGAGCGATGATTCAAGGACCGTGAGCTCGACCCTCGTGAGCTCTTTGGTGCTCGCTGCCATCAATGCATCGGGGACACGCTGGCGCATGACGACCTCGGTCACACCAAGCTACGCCAATCCGCGGCCGGCGGGGGCGCCGCGCTGCGCTACGCCCTCGAATGCGTGCTCCTCGCGCCGAGTCCCGCCTGGGACGGACGCGCGCTGGAGTCCGTCCAGGCGCTGCGTGCGCCTCTGCATTGCGCGGCGCATCTGCGAAGAGGCCCTGATTTCCATGCGCCGGCGCCGTCTCGGCGGCTTGCGAAGGTGCTTGTCGGCCCCATCTGTACCCGCGATCTGTACCCGCGATCAGGAGGCATATGTTCGATCAGGGGCTGACAGTCCTGCGCATCCGAGGAATCCCGATCCGGCTGCACATCTCCTTGCTGATTTTCCTGCCGTTCGTCGCGTACGTGGCGGCGTCGCAGTTCTCTTTCATCGCGGCGTCGCTCGAGATCCCGCGCGAGGCGCTGCGCCTGCCGCCGCTCGCCTGGGGGGCGATCCTGGCGGTCGGCCTGTTCGTCGCCGTGCTGGCGCACGAGCTGGCCCACTCGCTCGTCGCGCTCAAGAACGGGATCCGGGTGCGCTCGATCACGCTGATGATGCTGGGCGGCGTCTCGCTGATGGAGCGCGACGATCCCGAGCACGAGGCGTGGATGGCGTTCGCCGGGCCGCTGATGAGCTTCGGCATCGCGCTCGGCAGCTACGGCGCCTATCGCCTGCTCCCTGCGCCGGCGGAGGTCAGCGTGGCGCTCCTGGCCTTCGCGATCATGAACGCGGTCCTCGGCGCGTTCAACCTGCTGCCGGCGTTCCCGATGGATGGCGGCCGGGTGCTGAGGGGGCTGCTGCTCCGCCGCATCGGGCGGGCGCGCGCGACGCGCGTCGCGACAACGATCGGCAAGATGATGGCGGTGGTCTTCGGGCTCTTCGGCCTGCTCTCGTGGAACGTCATCCTGGTGCTCATCGCCGCGTTCGTCTACATGGGCGCCTCGGCCGAGCAGGTGCGCTCGAGCACGCACGATCTCCTCCGCGGCATTCCGGTCCTGCGTTTGATGACCGATCGGCTCGGCGACGCGTATGCGGACGAGAGCCCTCGCGCGGTGGCCGAGCGGCTCCTGCGTCACAACCTCGTCGGCGCGCGGGTCATCGACGATCCCCGGGGAGGCGAGGGGCGCCGGGAGATCGGCGTCGTCACGGTCTGGGATCTCGCGCAAAAGCTCGGGCGCGGCGTCGCGCCGGAGACGGTCGGCGCCGTGATGTCCGTCAATGTGCCGAGGGCGCGCGCCGGCGACGACGCGTCCCGCTCGTTCGACGCGCTGGCGAGCGGCGAGGCGAGCGCGGTCGCGGTGCTCGACGAGGGGGAGCACGTGATAGGCCTCGTGACGTCGGCGGAGATCCAGCGCGCGCTCGCGCTCGCCGGCGCGCTCGGCGCGCCCCGCTGATCGCCGGTCGCCCGAGATGCCGAGTCGCGCTGGCACTCGCGTTGCTGAGCTACGGTCCGAGGAGCAATGACGTGAAGCAGAGCAACAACGTGACTTCGCCCGTGCGAAGGCGGCCCAGGTGTCTCGCGATGATGAGGTCCGCGCTCGCGCCGCTCGCGCTCGCGGCCGGCGCCTCGCTGCTCATGGGATGTCTGGGCACGATCGCGACCGAGGGGTTTGTCGTGTCCGGCTACCCGGCGGCGCGCGCCGAGATCGTCCCGGTGGAGATCGCGGCCCATCCGCGCGTCTTCTTCCGTGGCACCTATGCGTATCTGGTCGATGGCCAGTGGTATTACCCGACGAACCAGGGCTGGGTCATCTTCGAGAGGGAGCCGCCGGAGCTCAGGCGTTACCGGCAGACGTTCCGGGCGTCACCGCGGTACGTGCCGGAGCGTGAGCTGAGCTATCCGCGCGAGCGGGGGCGCCGTCATTACACGCCGCGTTGACGAGGGTGCAGCTGTGAAAGGACGGGTTTGAGGATGAATCAGGAGAAGAGCGTCTATCCCCTCTGCGGGCTCGCGCTGTCGAGCTTTCTGGCCCTGGGGTGCGTCTTCGATGTGCGAGACGATGTCCGGCCCCGGCCCCGGCCCCGGCCGGACGTGGGGAGCCTGACGGTGCAGTGGACGGTGAGCCGCCAGAGCGAGGCGCGGGCCTGCGACCGGCATAGCCGTGGCGGCGCCGATTTCGAGCTGATCATCTACCGTGGCAGCCGCGAGGTGGCGAGGGAGTATGCGCGCTGCGAGGACTTCATCCTGACGGTGGATCTTCCGCCCGACGACTACAAGGCTTATGCGACGCTCGTGGCGCGGGGCGACGACCGCCCTGTCACCACGACGCTGCCGCTGGAGGAGATCGACATCGTGAGGGGCGCTGAGCTCAACATCGACGTCGACTTCCCGTCGACATCGTTCCTCAGATGACGGCCCGCTCTCCACGAGCCCGGTATTGACCTGGGCCCGTCCCGGGCCGAGCGAACACGGAGGCGACGCCATCCGCCTCGATATCTCGGACCGTCGGTCCGAGGAGCCTGGAGCTAGCCCGCCCTCGGGATCGTGAGCCGCACCCGCGTCTCCCCCCGCGGCCCGTCCTCGATGACGAGCCCGTAGCTCGTGTGCGCCGCGATCGCGTGCGCCGCGATGAGCGGCACCGCCGGCGGCCTCCCCTGCGCGACCGCCTCGAAGTCGCGGCTCAGCACCACGCTCCGCGCCGCCGCCGGCAGCGGCGGCCCCGCGTCGTCGAACGTGATCTCGACCCCGCCCGGCCCCTCGACGAGGGTGACGACCACCTCGCTGCCCGGCGGGGACGCGCTGATGGCGTGATCGAGCAGCGCGTGCAGCAGCACCGTGAGCGCGCCCTGCGGCACCACCTCCTGCGCCGTCTCCGGCGCCTCGACCACCACGCGCACGTCGTGGCGGGCCGCGCGCGCGAGGTCGTCCTTCACCACGTCGCGCAGCACGTCGGCGACGTCGCAGTGGCGCGGGAACTCGTGGAGCGGGCACGAGCCCAACCTGGCGAGATCACTCACGATTTCGGATGCCGCCGTCACGTGGCGCCCCACCGAGGACGCCGTCTCTCCGGCGTCGCCGCCGTGCGACCGGAGCGGCGCGATGTCCCGCCCGATCGCCGACAGGATGCCGCGCAGCTGGGTCCCG
Organism: Sorangium sp. So ce1014; assembly: GCF_051521505.1. NCBI lineage: Bacteria > Pseudomonadati > Myxococcota > Polyangiales > Polyangiaceae > Sorangium > Sorangium sp. So ce1014. The sequence goes on along the minus strand of NZ_CP150356.1, from coordinate 10,896,809 downwards.
AGCACCCGCACCGCGGCCACGAGCACCGCGAGGCTGTCGCCGCTCGGCGGCAGGTGCGACACCGGATCGCTGCCGCTCAGCCGCGACACGGCGCCGGCCAGCGACCCCCGCTCGCGCTCGCCCTCGACCCGCGAGAAGACCGCGGCGAGCTCGCGCGCGTAGGCCTCGCCCTGCGCCTGCGCCGCGGCGAGCTCCTTCTTCAGGCTCTCGAGCTCGAGGCGCTGGAGGTCGACCTCGGCGGGCAAGGTCAGCGTCTGCATCAGCCCGTCGAGCTCCATCCGGCCGCCGTAGCGCAGCGCCATCCGCGACAGCCACACCCGCTCGGTCTCGCAGTTCACGGGCGTCTCCGGCCCGAGGTTGACCCGCACGCTCACCTCGGCGCCGACGCGCTGGATGCTCACCTCGGGCGCCCCGGTCTGGCTCGTGGGATCGCCGCCCTGGGCGATGAGCACCTGGAGCATCCGCCGGAGCTCGGTCTCGTCGCCGAACACCGTCGTCCCTTCGCCCATCTCGATCTGCACGCGCGCCTCGGGCGCGACCTCCCAGAGCAGGGCGGTCAGGTCGACGCGGCCGCGCCGCCCGCGGGGCATGGGCCGGCCGTGGAGCGAGGCGAGCATGGTCACGGCCTCGTCGAGCCGGTTGAGCGTGCTCTCCACGCCGCCCGCGCTGTCGTCCGGCGATGGAGTCGGTGGCGGCGAGGTCTCGGTCGCGATCATCCCCACGCCCTGGCGGAGCTTCTGGGCGGCGCTGCGCGCCTCCTGGGCCAGCAGCCACGTCAGCTCGGGTCGGGTCAATCTGTCGCTGGTCACCCTGGTTTTCCCTCTATCCGCCACGCCTCCGCGGAATCGCGCGACATGATGCCAGACGTGGCGGTGCCCTGCTACGCTCATTGCCGCTCACCTCGTTCGATGCGGACTCGCTCTTCTTCCTCCTTGACGCGTCTTGCTCTCCTCTGTGGCGCCGCCGCGACGGCGGCGCTGGCGGGCGCTGCCTGCGGCTCGAGCGCCCCGAGCCCCTTCCCGTCGGCGGGCGGAGCGGGCGGGGCCGGCGGCGAGGGCGGCGCGGGCGGCGCAGGCGGCGAGCTGGCTCCTGCGGACCCGACGCTCGGCGGCCCGTGCGTCGACGACGACCAGTGCGAGGACGGATTTCCCTGCACCTTCGACGCCTGTGACACCTCCGCAGGCCGGTGCCGCTTCACGCCGGACGACAGCGCGTGCCAGAACGGCGTCCACTGCGACGGCGTCGAGCGCTGCAACCCGCGCCTCGGCTGCTTGCCCGGCGAGCCCATCGCTTGCGGCGACGGGAGCACCTGCACGATCGACGCCTGCGATGAGCCGACCAGGGCGTGCTCGAGCGCGCCGCGCGACGCCGACCTCGACGGCGATCCCGACGCGCACTGCGGCGGGGGCGACTGCGACGACGCCGATCCCGCGGTGTCCTCGTCGCAGCCCGAGGTCTGCGGGAACGACCGGGACGACGACTGCGACGGGAGCGCCGACGAGGACGACTGCGTGTCGCCGGAGCACGACACGTGCGCCGACGCGCTGGAGATCTCGGCGCCGGGCTCGTACGCGATGACGACCGCGGGCGCTGGCTTCCACTACGCGAGCTCGTGCGGCCTGCCCCGTCCGATGAGCACGCGCGACGTCGTGGCCGCGGTGCTCCTGCCGCCGGGGCCGCCGGTCGACGTGCAGGTGACCGCGCGGACGGAGGGCACCGACGTCGCCGTGACGCTCGCCGGCCAGTGCGGCGACGCCGCGACGGAGCTCGCGTGCGGGCGCCCGTTCCCCGGCGCCGACGGCGGCAAGCTCGCGAAGCTCCGGGGCCGCGGCCTCGGCGATCCGGAGCGGGCGACCGCGCTGCCGGTCTACGTGACGACCGCGGAGGGCGCGCCGGTCGTCCTCGACGTCGCCTTCTTGCCGCCCTCGCCGGCGCCCGAGAACGAGACGTGCGGCACCGCGGCGCTCCTCGAGCCGGGCGCGCCGGTCCTGGCGACGATCCTCGACGCCGCCCGGGATCTCGGGACCGCGTGCGAGACCGACCTCGGGGAGCTCGTCTACACGTTCGAGCTCATGGAGCCCCGGGACGTCGACCTCTACGCGATCTCGACCGACGGCGACGGCGAGCCCTCGCTCTCGCTGCGGTCCGCGGCGTGCGCGCTGCCCGAGGACGAGCTCACCTGCCAGACGGCGGCGGCGCCGCACCTCTTCCGGCGCGCGCTGCCCGCGGGGGTCTACGCCGTCGCGGTCTCCGCGACGGCCCCCACCTCGGCGCTCGTCACGCTGGAGCTCGCGCCGCCGACCGATCCGCCGCCGGACGAGGCCTGCGCGGAGGCGGCCGTGCTCGCGCCGAACCGGACGGCCTCGGTCTCGCTGCTCGGCCACCAGGACGACGTCGATCTCGGCTGCGGCCCGTCGGCCGTCGACGCCGTGTACGCGCTCGAGCTGCCGGTCGCGTCCGACGTGCTCCTCGTCGAGCGGCTGTCGGCGGGCGACACCGGCTCGATCGCCCTGTCCTTGCCGGCGTGCGGCGGCGCGGACGACCGGCTCGCGTGCGGCGAGGGCGACGTCAGCCCGCTCCGGAGCGCGCGGCGCGGCGTCGCTCCGGGCTCGTACCGCGTCGTGGCGGAGGCGCAGCTCGGCCAGCCCGTGAGCGTGACGGCCTTCGTCCGGCCGGCGGCGCCGCCCACCCTGGTCCCCTTCTCCGACGCCTGCGAGGGCGCGCTGGAGATCCCGGAGGCGGGCGGCTTCTTCCAGGGCAACACGACCAACGCCGCCGCGGACTTCGACGCGGGCTGCGACCGCGCCGGCACCGACGATCGCGGCGCCCGGGACCAGCTCCTGAAGCTCACGCTCACCGCGCGCAGGCGGGTCGTGCTCGACATGGCCGGCTCGGCCTACGAGACGCTGCTCTCGGTCCGCCGCGGCCCGGACTGCCCCGGCACCGAAATGCCGCTTTCCTGCACCATCGGTACGGACCCCCAGCGCAGCTTCCTCGATCTCGTGCTCGATCCGGGCGTCTATTACCTCCAGATCGACGGCCACGCGCTGGCGCATGGCCTGTGGTTCCTCGACGTGAGGGTCGTCGACGCCGTCGACGAGGTCGAACCCTGACCCGCGGCCCTTTGCAAGCTCCCCCTCACCCTTGCTAACGTCGCCCCGATGTTCGGCCGCATCTCCGCGATCGCCCTCAACACCTACCGGGAATCGCTTCGTGCGCGCATCCTCATCGGCCTCGCGGGCGTCGCCTTCGCGGTCGCTTTCTACTCGATCATCGTGGGCGCCTACACGCTCCGCAACGGGGCGCGCGTCGTCAGCGACCTCGGCGTCGCGTCGATCTCGCTGTTCAGCATCGCGGTCGCGGTCATCATCGGCGCGACGTCGCTGTACCGCGAGCTCGAGCAGAAGACGATCTTCCCGATCCTGGCGCGCCCGGTCCGTCGCGGCGAGTACCTCGTCGGCAAGTACCTCGGCACGTTGCTCACGCTCGCGGTGTTCATCCTGGCCGACACCGGGCTGGTGCTGCTGATCAGCGCCGTCCTGGCCGGCCGTCCGCTCGCGCTCGTCGCGGGCGCCGGGGCCGCCTCGCTCGCGGTGCTCGGCCTCGCGGCGTGGCGTTCTCCGCGGGTGCGCACGTACGGGTTCATCCCGTGGTCGGCGGTCTTCCTCGTCCTCGGCGTGCTCCTCTCGGCCGGCGTCCCCACGGAGCGGCGGATCGTCCTCGCCGGCAGCGCGCTCGCGTTCCTCGAAATCGGCATCGTCGCGGCCGTGGCCACGCTGTTCTCGTCGTTCTCGACGCCGTTCCTGTCCTCCTTGCTCACGCTGGGCGTCTTCCTCGTGGGGCGCAACGCCGACTCGCTCGGCCGGCTGCCGGTGAAGTACTTCGGCCCTCAGATCAGCGCCGCGGGGCGCGCCCTCTCCAGGGTCGTCCCCAACTTGCAGATCTACGTGCCGCCCCGCCCGTTGCTCGCGGGCGAGGTCGTCGACGCGAACCTCCTTGTGTACCTCGGCTGGGCGGCGATCACGTGCGCCGGCTGGGTGCTCGGCCTCCTGGCGGTGGCGGCGTTCGTCTTCAAGAAGCGCGACTTTCTGTGAAGCTTTCGGTCGTGCTCGGCGTCGCGCGCGGCTTCGCTGTCGCCGGCTTCCTGCTCGGCGCGGCGTCGCTGCGCGTGGTGGTCGCGGGCGAGGGGGAGATCGCCGAGAGCACGGCCGCCCTGCGCGCCGGCGATCCGCACGCGGCGGCGCTCCACGCCCGGCGGGCGGCGGGCTGGTACGCCCCCGGCGCCCCGCACGTCCGCGTGGCCTACGAGCGGCTGATCGCGCTCGCGACGGCGGCGGAGGGCCTCGGCCAGGCCGACACGGCGCTCTTCGCCTGGCGCGCGGTGCGCACGGCCGCCCTGGAGACGCGGTGGCTCACGACGCCGCACGCGGAGGACCTGGAGCAGGCCAACGCGGCGATCGCCCGGCTCTCGGCGGCCGCGCCGCGCCCGCCGGGCACCCGGACCGAGCCTGCGGCCGCGATCGCGCGGGAGCACATGGCGGCGCTCGCGCGCGACGACGCGCCGCGGGTCGGCTGGGTCGTCGCGCTCGTGGCGGCCTTCGTGGCGTGGGTAGCGGGCGCCATCTGGGTGGTGCGGCGCGCGGTCACCGTGACGGGCCAGTGGGTGTGGCCGCGGGCCGCGCCGGGGCTCGCGGTGTGCGCGGCCGGGGTCGCGGTCTGGCTGCTGGCGATCTGGCAAGCCTGACGGCGGCGGCGCGGCGCGGGCCAGATCGCCCGGGCGAGCTCAGGAGCCCACGCCGAGCAACCAGTCCCGGTAGAGAACATAGGCGCGCTGCCACGCCTCTCCCATCCCTGGCTCCGCCGCGATCCGTGCTCGCCAGTGCTCATCCACCTCGGGTCGCGTCGCCTCCGTGAGCCCGTAACGCGTGAGGATCTCGGCCGTGTTTCGGGGGGCGATCGCGATCTCGGCGCACATCGACGCATGCTGCTCCAGCGACAGCACCGCAGGGCCAGCCGTCCTTTTGGCCTGTGACGCGCCCGCCCGCGCTGCGTTGAAGGGCAGCGGATTGCGCCTGCCGAGCGCCGAGGCGAGCGCGGTCGACAGGTCGGCGGTTCCACCCCCGGGCGGGGCCGCCGGTCGGGCTGGAGACGGCGCTGCCCGGCCGCTCGCCGCCAGCGATGCGGCGCGATCGTCGACCGTGCCCGGTCCCCCCGCCGCGCGCGGCGCGAACGGGAGCGTCGGCCCACGCGGCGCGGCCGTCGAGGCCTCGACGGTCTCCCGCAGGCTCGTGAAGTGCCGCATTCCCGCCGGGACGATCGCCGGTACCGGCCGCGCCGCGGGGGCTGTGGTCTCGAGCGCTGCGGGCCCGTCGGATGGCTCGTGCGGCGGCGGGCGTCTCTCCGGCGGCAGCGGGCCGAGCGACGCGAGCGCGGGCTGCTCGCGCTTGAGGCGCGCCTCGGCGGCGGCGAAGGCCTGACAGAAGCGGTTCGACAGCGCGTCGCCGCCGTCGGCGCACTCGTCGGCGAGCGCATCGGTCCACCCGCACACCGCGTCGTCCCAGTCCCGGTCCGCGATCTCCAGGCGGGCGAGGACCTCGGCCTTGGCGGACCGCGGGAAGCGGCCCAGGTGCGCGGAGACCAGCCCGTACCGCTCGAGGGTCATCCCTCCGCGCGTCGTCCCGGCGAGATCGGCCGGCGTCGTTCCGGGCGGCCGCGATGCGTCTCTGCCTCCGGGCGGCTGCGATGCGTCTCTTGCCATGGTCCTGCTTCCTCCGGCGCGCCCCCCGCGGCGCGTCCGCTCGCTCCAGCCGCTCAGCTGTTGAGGTTCACGACCGCGCCCTTGATGGTCACGGTCCCGTCGCCGGAGACGTTGACCGTCCCTCCGGAGACGTTGACCGTGCCGCCCTTGATCGAGATCGAGCTGCCGCCGTTGATCAGGACCGTCGCGGCGCCGTTGACCTCGACGAGCGCGGCTCCGGCCCGGAGCTTCGGGCCTCCCTTGATGTCGATCCAGGGCGCGTCCACGCTGATGTTCCCTTCGCCCGTGATCTCGATGACCGGCGCGCCCAGCGACAGATGAGACCCGGCCGTGACGGTGGTGTTGCCGCCCGCGCCGAGCGACATGTTGTCTCCGGCCGATCCGGTGAACCTCGTCCCGGCCGAGAGCGTCATCTCGGCGCCGGAGTGGATCCCGACGGTGGTCGCGGCGCTCTGCGTGATGGATCCCGCGCTCGTCGACTGGGATCCGGCCACCTGAGTGCTCTGGTCGCCGCCCACCGCGGTCGCGTCATCGACGCCGACGGTCCTGCTCGCGTTGCGCGTGACCTCGGTCGTCAGATCGCGCGCCGCGTGCAGGCCAATCTCCTCCTCGCCCTGGGCGTCCTCGAACGACAGCTGGTTGTAGTTGCCGTTGAACGGGCTCGTGTAGCTCTTGATCGCGCTGTACGTGGGTCGCTTCGTCGCGTTCTCCGGCGGGAGGTTGATCCCGTTGTAAACGCGCCCGGTGATCAGCGGCCGGTCGGGGTCGCCTTCGAGGAAGTCGACGACCACCTCGTCGCCGACGCGCGGGTGCCAGATCGCGCCGTGCCCGCGCCCGCCGGCGAACATCTGGCTCACGCGCACCCAGCACGAGGTCGCCTCCTTCTCGTGACGGCCCACGTCGATGTCCCAGTGGAAGCGCACGCGCACGCAGCCGATGGCCGACGGCCCGCCGACGTTGATCTCGGCCTCCGGATCGGACGGCTCCGCGGTGACGACCGCCGTCTGGCTGCCGTGGATGCGCGGCCGCGGCGTGGTCCGGGCCGGGACGAAGCGCGACGCGGCCTCCTCCCCGCTCCGGCCGCACCGGATGGCTTCGAACTGGCAGCGGTAGGGCTCCTGCTCGCCGGCGGCGGCGGCGAAGTGGCCTCGCTCGTGCGCGAGGTGCTCGATCGCTGTGACGAGATAGGACCCGTTCCATTTCGAGGTCGGGTGCTCGAGCGTGAACAGCGTCCCGGCGCCGAGCAGCCGGCACGCCCCGCGCGCCGCCGCCCACGTCCGCTCGGTGGCGAGGCGCTGCGCCCGCTGCTCTGCCAGGCGCTCGCCTGTCTCCTTCGATTCCTCGTAGCGGCCGGGGTGCTCGTACACCGCGGCGTCCGTGGCGCCGGCCGGCGCGGCCGCGAGCAGATCGAGCTGCGGCTTGCGCCAGCTGAAGTCGCTCAGGACGACCGACGTCGGCCGGACGCGGCTCCCCATCCGGACGTCGCCGATCTCCCGCCCGAGGATGCCGGGCCCGAGCGGCCGCTCCGGATCGAGCTGCGGGCGGCCGCCGTCGTTGTCGGTGAGCACGAGGACGCACTCGTCCTTCGTGTGCTCGACGTGATACGAGATGCCCTCCTCCTCGAGGAGGCGAGAGACGAAGTCGATGTCGCTCTCCTGGTATTGCACGCAGTAGGGCCGCGCCGTGACGTCGGCGATCCGGCCCATGTCGATGACGCGCCAGGCGAACGTCGCCTTCGCCGGGCGGAACGCGCTCTCGTCGCCGTCGTCCTCGGCGGGATGGTTCGACGAGGCGACGAGCCCGGCGCCCCACGCGGTCCGGGTGAGCGCCTGCTCGATGATCTGCTGGATCGTCTTTTCCAGGTAGATGATGCTCTTCTTCAGCATCGTCGCGCGCCAGAACGGCGGCGCGAGCGTGACGCGGTACCGCGCGCCGAGCTGGACCTCTCCCAGCTCCTCGGCGGCCGAGATCTCGCCGTGGATGAGCCGGAAAGGAGGGTTGTCCTTTGTCGCGATCCGCAGCGAGGCGGGCTTCCCCACGAGATCGGCGGCGTCGACGTCCGGCGTGTGGTGCGGGCGCAGGAGGTCGATCTCGAACGCATAGAGCCCGCTGATCGCCTCGCGTCCGCGGAGCTCCAGCACCCGGAGGTGGTGCCACGGGCCGTCGTCGGAGCGGTTCGCTCCTTCCCAGGCGAAGGTGAGATCGCTTGCCATGGTGTTTTGTCTCGCTCCGGTCGTGGGATCAGTTCAGGTGGATAGTCTCGCCTTGCACGACGACGTCGTCGGCCGCGCCCAGCCGCACCTCGCCTTGCCGGGCCACGAGATCGATGCTCCTGGCGCTGACGCGCAGCGCGCCATCCAGCTCGAGGTCGATCCCCTCGGTCAAGAGCCGGATCACGGGGCCGGTCTCGGAGGCGAACACGTCGACGAGCGGCTTACCGTCCGCGGTGGCGACGCGCAGCGCCTCGTCGCCGTGGAGCTCGAGGCGCGCGGCCTCGGCGCGCGGCGCCTCGGGCCGCAGGGCGAAGCCGTCGACGACGCCCGTCACGATGGGCTCGGGCCAGTTCGACGGCTGCGAGACGAGCACGCGATCGTGCGCGCGCACGGCGAGGCCGTGCAGCGACGGCAGCCAGCGCTCCTGCGGGCCGAGCGGCGTCGCCCAGCGGACGAGGAGGCGGCCGATCAGGGTCGGGTGCCGCGCGTCGACGCACTCGCCGACGATCACCTCGCCGGGGCGGAGGCCCGCGAAAGGCTCCGGCGGCGCCTCGTCGAGGCGCGCGGGGGCGGCGTCGACGAGCTCGTCGACGGGGGAGCGCTCTTCGTAGAGCGCGGCGGAGCCAGGGTCGGAGATGCGCTGCATGGTCACGTTGCCTTCCAGGCCGCTCCAGGGAGCGAGGCGCCGCGGGGGTGGGTCGATGACGTGTCCAGGGGATCGACGCTCAGCACGGTACGCGTGTGCTTGGTGAAGTAGAGCCGGTAAGGCAGGTGGGGCACCAGGGCGCGATAGGCTTGTTTCTTCACCATGAATTTTTGATTCTGGACGACGAAATAATAAATATGTGTCGACTGCGCCGAATCGCTGGAGCTCTGTATAGTCCAGACGTGTCGCACGACCTCACCGTCCACGGTGAGCACGCGCGGCGTGAAGACGTCGCGGATGCTCCAGAGGTAATAGAGGGTGGCGATCAGGATGACCTGTGCGTGGACCGAAAAATGGCCATCGTGTTCGGTGGAGGACGTGACCAGATGAAGTGTCCCAAAGAATACGAACGGGGCGAAGAAGATGAGGTGCGAAGTGAGGCGGTGCCCCACCTGTCGCAAGGACATCCTCCCTCGGCGGTTGTGTCCGAGATCCTCGGCGTTGAATCTGAGCGCGCCGGCGAGCGCGCGGAACAGCTCGATGCGGTCGCCAACGTGCGGCGCCATGGAGAAAGGATACGCGAGCCCGGTTCGGCCAGGGCGTCCGGCGAAGACCCCTTCTTCCACGTCGCGGACACCGAGCGAGACGGACCAGGTGCCCCCTGGAACGACGGTCGATTCGGCAGCGATCAGCAGTCTGGAGCGAGGGAGGAGATAGCCGCGGTACGGTCCGGGCGGGAGCGGCGCCGCGGCGGCACGGACCGGCGCCGACCCGTCCACCGGCTCCATCACGTAGTGGCCGTAGAAGCGGCGCGCGCGCCAGACGACACGACCGGGAAACATGGCGACGTCGCCGGCGGCGATGTCAGCACGGACACGGGCGCGGCGCCAGATGCGGCGCACGGGCATCCACGCCGCTAGAAGGCCGCCCGCTGCGAGGAGCGCGCACATGCCCCAACCGAAGAGGCCCTGGCTCCCACGCCTCTGCACCACGATGAGCACGGCGACGCCAACGAGTATCGTGGAGAACAGCCACGCCATCTGTTCATTCGGGTTGACGGATAGGACATTTTGGAGCGAGGCTCGTTGCGCCGCGGAGAGCCGTCCCGCGCGGTTCCAGGCGATGTCATCGAGGAGCGAGGAGGGGGCTGCGCGGTGGATCACGGTCGGCCTCCGCGGGCGACCGTCGCAGGCGTCCTCGCGCGGTGCGTGGGCGGCGGCTGGTACTCGATGGGCCGATCGCCGTCGATCGTCACGGCGACCGGGATGTACTTGTGGATGCCCGGGATGAAGGTGCGCGGTAGATCCACCGTGGCCCCGTAGACGAGCGAGACGCGCTCGAGAGCGGGCTCGACGACGATCGTATGGGTGCGGGGGGCGGCGGGCACGCGGCGGCCCTCCAGCGTGAACTCGATCGATGGTGAGCCGGGCAATGTGAACTCGATAGAGGGCCGCTCCGCGTGCATGCCGTCGACGCGGATCACCTCGTCGCCGCGCACCGCGTCGAGCACGAAGCCCTCCGGCGCCTCCTGGAACAGCCGGGGCGAGACCCCGGGCTCGCGCGCAGCACGGTACCCTGCCGGGAGAGCGCCGAGGCGCACCTCGGGCAAGCGCTCGTCGTCCGGCGCGGGGAACCACGGCTCGACCGAGGGCCCGAAGCCGAGGTGACGGGGGAACGCGAGCGGAGGCACGAAGTCGAAGCACGCGGGGAGCGGCTGCCGGTACCAGAGCGCCGGGTCGCCGGTCACGAGCCGCTCGGGCGTGAGCCGATCGAGCGGGTCTTCGAGGTTCGGCATCTCGGCTCCATGGAGCGGCGCGGGATCGACGAGGTAGCCCTTGCCGAGCGGATTCCGCGGGTAGGTGCCCGGGTGATCCGCGCCCATCGACGCCAGCGCGAGCTGCGACAAGGACACCTCGCCCCGGAGCTCCACGCGCGTATCGGTGCCGCCGTAGGCGAGCTCCCAGATCACCGGCATGACGGTGAACGGCTCCGGGTCATCGATGACCGGCCTACCTCCCGCGGTCCAGCGGATCTCTCGCCGGCCGAAGACGGCGATGCGCTTCGACGTGGCGCCGATGGCGGCCTCCACGAGCGTCTGCGCCGTCGGCCGGCCGCCGGGCGCGTGCGCGGCGCCGCGGACGACGAAGTCGGTCGCCGCCTTGCTGGGCCAGAAATCGACGCCGGCGGGGAGGCGCGGGGCGAGCCGCTCGTCCCGAGGATCGTTGAGCAGAGGTCGCGGCGGCGCGAGCACGCATCTCCGCCCGGCGATCGTGAACGTCTTCTTCACCAGCACGTACGCCGTCGGTCGAACCCCCTCCCAGGGGCCGAGCTCGAGGACGGCGTCATAGGCCTCGCGCGCGGGGGTGCGTTCGGCGCTCACAGCGGAGGACCCCAGATCTCGGAGGCCGCTGTGTCCACCCCGCGAGGCGGGCTGCCGCGGCCAGCCGGCTCCGGAGGCGCCATGGATTCACCCGGCTCTCTACGGGTCGTCAAGGTGACCTTGCCGTCGCTGTTCTCGACGACCGTGGTCGTCCTGGTTCCGTCGGGGTTGTTCACCGTGGTCGTCCGCCGATCGCCGCTCCAGGTCTTTGCCACCGTCTCGGTTTGGCTCGACCTCCTTCGTCCGTCGGGGGCTCCGGGGTTGTAGTCGTTCTGCACCGACTCCGAGCTGAAGGGCGTCGCCGTTTCTTGCTTGTACGTTGCCTTGCCACGCTGTCCTTCGGGAGCGTCGGGGTGGTACTCGCCGCCGCCAGTCACCTTGCTGCCGAGGCCAGGAGCCGTCGTGGCGATGCCGATCTGACCCTTGGGCCCCTCCTTGGTCGCGTCGCCGCCGGCGTTGAAGGTGTACTCGCCGGAGGCGCCGATGCTGGCCGCGCTGCTCTTGAGTGGATCTTCCCACTTCCTCTCGATGCTGATCGAGATCTTCTGTGGGTTATTGCGCAGGTCCGCAGATTCCGTAGAGACACTCATCTTGATCTCGGTGCCGAAGGGACCCTTCACCGTGGCGTCGACGCGCATCGGATACCGCGGATCGAGCGCGTGTTGAACGACGCTCGCGAGGAGGCTCGCGGCGGCTCCAGCGAAGCTCTTTTGGGACTCCTTCAGCGCCGTCAGGCTCACCCCGGGCGTCCTGAAGTAGTAGCGCTCGATGGCCATCGTGGCGGCTGTCCGCATGATCCCGCCGATCAGGTCGGTCCCTGACATGCCGACGTGGACGTTCATGCACGGGTTGGTGAACGTGAAGGTCGCCGGCATCGACATCGGCTGGCCGCAGGTGAGCAGCGGGAGCGGCGGCCAGTGGCTCGTGCAAGCGGTCGTCTTCCCGTTCATCCGGACCGAGAAGCAGGTCACGATGACCGCGCGCTTCGACTGGAGGAGCTGCATCGGCAAGAACGAGTTCGCCGGCGGGATCGTGATCTGCGGGATGAGAGGCCCGCAGTCGTGCTGATCGAGCACCACGTTCTTGCCGTTGACGAACACGGTGGTCGTCTTCTGGACCTTCCCGGCGCTCTCCCCGAACGGCCACCCGTGCGGGATCGGGACCTCGATCGCCGGGACGATCGTCGGCGGCGGCGCGGGCGGGATGGGCAGGAACAGGTGGCTCGAGGAGCCCGCGCTGAGGTCGTTCGACCGGGTGACCGGGACGGGGACGCGCATCGCTCATCCTCCTCGGCCGGGCGGCGCGTACCAGCCGCCCCGCTCGACGCGCAGGCGCATCGAGCGCTCCGCGCTGGGGTATTCGTAGGTGAAGGCGTGGCGGAACACGAGATAGAAGCGCCGCTCCTCGGGGAGCAGGACGAGCGCGTGGGGCCGCAGCTCGCGCGTCCCGGTGCGGAGCCCCGACACGTAGTCGACGAAGACCCGGACCGCTGGGAGCGCGAAGGACACAGGCTCCTTCCCTGGCGTCAACCCGGCCAGGATCACCCTGCACCTCGCCTCCGGCAGCGCGATGACCCATCGCGGGTGCGCCCGGTGATATGCGCCGTCGATGAACTCTGGCAGCCCCGGCGCGGATCCCGGGCTCGGCGGCGCCACGGTGCGCGCCGCCTGGATGGCGGAGTCGACCGGAACCGCCCCCCAGTACACAGGATCGGGCGCGTCCTCCGGGAGCCTGATCCGCGCCTCGGGATCCTCGATGTTGGGCAGCCGCCGGAGCGCGTCGTGGCGCGGGTACCCCTCGGGCGGCTTCAGCATCTCCGCGAGCGATCTCACGGCGGGCGCGGGATCGAAGCCGCGCCCGCCGCGGTTGCGGGCGTCCATCGCCTCGACGAACGCCTCGCGGTCGACCTCGACCTCCACCGTTCCCCCGAACGCGCGCTCGTGGGTCAGGGGCATCCGCGTGAACGGCGCCGGCGCGCCGATCCGCGGGCCGACGCCGCCCTCCCAGGCGCGATCTCCGGAGACCAGGAGCTCGCGCCGCTCGCCGCCGACCGCGAGGGACACCTTCATTTGCTCGACCGGCTCGCCGTCGGGCGCGTGCGCCGCGCCGAGCACGAGGACCTCGAAGGCGTCGTCGCGCCGCGGCAGGTCGTCGCGCGGCACGATGCCGAGCTCCGTCACGCGATCCTCGTCGAGGAGCGGCCAGGGATCCTGCGTGTCGAGCTCCGTCCCCCTCGGCCCGATACGGAACGTCGCCTTGGCCATCACCATGCCGATGCGGTGGGTCGCGCCGAACAGGCGCGCCGTCACCAGCTTGGCGGGGACCGCTGTGGCATTGATCAGGCGCATGACAGGACCAGCGAGGACACCCGAGCGTGCCGCGCCGTGTCAAGCCGTTTTCGAGGAGGGCTTCACCGCCCTCGTCGACCGCGTGATCCGCGTGCAGGCTAGCGCCGGACTGGCGGCTCACGTGCCGCGGAAATACCGTCGCCCGAGCCACGTCACACGGGCCGAGCACGTCGGCGCGCGGAGGGCACGAAGCGGCCCGCCGGCGTCCAGGTCGTGGTGCGCGGGCGGGGCGCCTGGAGTTCGGCCTGCGGCAGGCCGCAGGCGGCCCGCTCAGACCGCGGCGCGCGGCCGCGCCAGCGTGCCCCAGGCGGCCATGGCGCAGTCGACGATCGCCTCCAGGGCCTCGCGCGAGGCGCCGTCGCGGGCCTGGATGGAGAGGCCCTGGAGCACCGTGGTGTAGAAGGCGGCGAGCGCCGCCGTGTCGGTGCCCGGCGGCAGCTCGCCCTCGCAGACGCCGCGCTCCAGCCGCCTGCGGAGCTCGTCGAGCGCGCCCCGCCGGCACGCGGCGAGGTGGCCGCGCACGCCCTCGCTCTCCGGCGTGCCGAGCGTCGCGGCGAGCACGATCATGCAGCCGCTCGGCTTCTCCGGGTGCGCGTACGCCTCCACGTTGCTGCGCAGCATCGCCTCGACGGCCCTGCGCGCTGTCGGCTCGTCGCGGAGCGCGCGGCTCGCCGCCGCGCCCTCGACCTCGTTGTAGAGCGCCACCGCCTCGCGAAACAGCGCCTCCTTGCAGCCGAAGGCGGCGTAAAGGCTCGGCGAGCTGATGCCCATCGCGGCCGTGAGATCGCTGAGCGACGTGCCCTCGTAGCCGCGCTCCCAGAACACCTCCATCGCCCGCCGCAAGGCGGCGGCCCGATCGAAACCGCGCGGGCGCCCCCGTCTGGCCATCACGCGGACCTTTCTGTGCCGATCGATAAATAAATCCGTTGACGCCCGCTCACCCGGCGACGTATACGTTCTGTGCTGATCGACACAGAAATGAGGTAGACATGCTGGAGCTTGCTGGCAAGGTGGCGCTGGTGACCGGAGGCAGCCGCGGGATTGGCGCGGCGATCGTCAAGCGGCTGGCGCGGGACGGGGCGGATGTGGCGCTGACGTATGTGAGCGCTGCGGACGGAGGGCGCGGGGCGCTCGCCGAGGTCGAGGCGGCTGGCCGGCGGGGGCTGGCGATCGCGGCGGACAGCGCGGATCCGGCGCAGGTCGCTCGCGCCGTCGAGCGGACGGTGGCCGAGCTCGGGCGGCTCGACATCCTCGTCAATAACGCTGGCATCGCGCTCATGGGGCCGCTCGAGGCCGTGACGCTCGAGCAGGTGGACCGGACGCTGGCGATCCATGTGCGGGCGGTCTTCATCGCCTCCCAGGCTGCGGCGCGGACGATGGGGGCGGGCGGGCGGATCATCAGCATCGGCAGCTGCCTTGCCGATCGGGTGCCGGGGCCGGGCACCACCCTGTATTCGATGAGCAAGGCGGCGCTGGTGGGCCTCACCAAGGGCCTCGCCCGCGATCTCGGGTCGCGCGGCATCACCGCCAACCTCGTCCAGCCGGGCCCGATCGACACGGACATGAACCCGGCCGACGGCCCAGGCGCAGACCAGCAGCGGAGCCTGCTCGCCATCGGCCAATACGGCACCGCGGACGATATCGCTGCCACGGTCGCTCACCTCGCCGGGGAGAGCGGGCGCTTCATCACGGGCGCGACGGTCGCCGTCGACGGCGGCTTTGCCGCCTGAGATCGCCGTGGCCTGGGCTCTGCTCGAGCCGTAGGGCGACCGGGCCTCGGCGGAGCTCGCGCGCGCCGGCGTCCCGCACCGGAAGCTCCGCTGCACGCGGCGGGTGCCGCGCCCTGCGTGGGTGGCGCTCCACGCGAGCGTGGACGTCCGGCGCCGGAAGCCGTGCGCGGCGCTCCGGGCGGGGCCACGCGCCCGGTGTCGCGAAACCTGGCCGATTGACGCCGACCGAGCGCTTGCCCTGCTTCACGAAGACCGTGTCGTCGACGAGCCACGTCGTGATTGGCGCTCGCGCGTTCATCGCGTTCATCGCATAGCGTCGCGTCCTCCGCAAACGGCCGAGGGCGCCACGGACAGGGGCGGACAGCGGGCGCCGAGGCCGCGGATCCCGCCTGTTTCGCCTTGACATTCACGAATCGTTTTGTGTCTCCTGCCGCCGCTTGTCCCCCGGCTTGCGCAGCACAACCCAGGCGCACGAGCAGGCCAGCCGGCCTGAGCGCCTCTCCTGACTCCGAGATTCACGATGCAATTGCACCCCCGAACGCTCAGGTCGTTCCTTGCTCGCCTGGCCGGGACACGGATCGGAGACAGCCCGCTGAAGCTGGGGCTCTGTGGGATCTTGCTCGTCTTCTTGACGTTCGGCGCGCTCAACGTGTTCGTCATCCCGCCGTTCCGCCCGCTCGACGAGCCGCGGCACGCTGCCTATGCGCTGCTGCTCGCCGAGGGCAGGATGCCGGAGGTCTCCGAGCCGCTGCCTCACAAGAAGCTGGGGATTGCTCCTCTGCGCAGGAGCAACATCGTCGCGGCGGCGAACCACCCCCCTCTTTATTACCTGATGGTCGGCCCGCCCCTCCGCTGGGGCAGCGTCACGAACCACATGACCACGGCGCTCCAGCTGTCCCGGCTCATCACGCTGGCCCTGGCGGCGGCAGGGCTGGTCTATGTGTTTCGCATCGTGCGGCTGCTCTTGCCAGGGTACCCAGCGCTCGCGCTGACCACCACGGCGCTCACGGCCGTCATGCCGGCGTTCGTGAACGTGTGCGCGCTGGTCCACAACGACGCCCTCGCCTTCCTCGCCGCGGGAGGGCTGCTCCACGCCGCGTTCGGCGTCCTGGTGAACGGCCTGTCGCGAGGCCGGCTGCTCGCCGCCGCGATCTGGGCGTCCATCGCCTGTCTGACGCGCTTCGCCAGCCTGCTCGTCCTCGCGCCCGCCTTGCTCGCGGTGTTCGTGACGCCCCTCTTGTACGAGCAGGGCAGCGCGGGGCGGCGCCTTGGACGGGGCGCGCTCGCTTGCGGCGCGATCCTCGGGGCTGTGGTCCTCACCTCGGGCTGGTTCTACTTTCGCAATTATCGGCTCTATGGGGACCTGACCGGCGGGAAAGAGCTCTTCGACATCCTGCATCGCCGCGCGCGCAAGCCGGCCATCTATTACATCTTCTCCTTCGACCAATGGCTCACGCTGCACGATCACCTGTGGGCGCGCCTGGCCGCCGGGAAGACGGTGAAGGGAGCCACGGTCTATGTGGCGCGCTGCTTCTCCCTGCTCGCGCTCGTCGGGTTCGCCAAGGCGATCTTCCACGCGCGGCGGCATCTTCGCTGGAATCTGTGGCGCGATCCCCGGGCCGTGGGGCTCGCCATCTCGCTCCTCGCCTTCCTGTGCGTGACATTGCCCATCTTCGAGTTCTACAGCCGGGGCGGCAATATCACCGCGCGCTATTACTTTCCCGTGCTCTGGGTGCCTATGTTGATCCTGGCGATCGGGCTGCACTCGGTAAAGACCCCCGTGCTTCCGAAGGCGGGAGTCCTCATGGCGTCCCTGCTCAGCGTGGCCACGCTCTATCTGTACCTTCTGATCCTCGTGAAGAAGTTGTGGGCCGGTGAGCCCAGCTACTTCATGGCGTTTGCCGGCACCGCCCTGGGCCTCGTCCTGCTGCTCGATCCCGTGCGGATATTGCACCGCCGATGCGGCGATGCCGCCGCGGAGTCGCCCCAGGACGTCGCTCCCCCCGGAGGCGCGGCGGAGCCCATCCGCGACGCTCCGTCGCCCGGGGAGGGCCCGGCCGTTTCGCCTTGACATCCCTGGAGCGGGGTGAGCGCCGCTCCAGCGTGGCAGCCCCGATCGAGACGACCACCTCGCGCACGTCGCGCGATCATGGTAATCGCGCGGCCATGACACGCTCGGCACCACCGGCGCGCCGGGGGCCGCTCGCGATCCGGACGTTGCTCCGCCTCGTCGGCCCTGTGCTGCTGCTCGTCGTGTTCCTCCGGATGAAGGACCGCGCGGCCGTGCTCGAGCTGCTGTCGTCCGCCCTCGGGTGGCACCTCGCCGCCGCGATCGTGCTGAACTTCGCCTCGGTGCACGTGAAGGTGCTTCGGTGGACCGTGCTCCTGCGGGCGCGCGGCATCGAGTACCCGGTGAAGAGCGCGTGGGCGAGCTTCCTCGCGTCCTCGTACGCCGGAATGCTGACGCCGGGCCGCGTCGGCGACGTGCTGCGGGTGCAGTACCTCCGGCGCGACCACGGCGTGCCCTACGCCGAGGGCGTCGCCTCCGTCGTCGTGGATCGCCTCTGCGATCTCTACGTGCTCGCGGCCTTCGTCGCCCTCGCGATCGTGCGGTTTCGCGAGGTCTTCGCCGGGCAGCTCGCGTACCTCACGTGGATCACGATGGCGCTGACGGTGCTCGGGCCGCTGCTCTTCCTCATCCCCGGGATCGCGGAGGCCGTCGCCTCGCGCCTTTACGCGAAGCTCGCGCGCGGCGCCGGCGCGGAGACCGGGTTCTCCCTGTTCCTGCAGGCGCTGCGCGGCGCGGCCGTCCGGGGGCTCTGGGCCGCGCTCCCCCTCACCTTGCTCGCGTTCTGCATCAACTTCTTCCAGGGCTTCCTGCTCGCCCGGGCGCTCGGCATGGGGATCTCGTTCTACGACGTCGGGTGCCTGCTCGCGATCGCGAGCCTGCTCGGCCTGTTGCCAATCTCGATCTCCGGGCTGGGTGTCCGCGAGCTCATCTATGCGCTTGTGTTCCCGCTGCTCGGATACACGGCCGCGAGCGGCGTCGGATTCGGTCTGCTGGTCTTCGCGGTGCTGTATCTCTTTATCGTGCTGCTCGGCTTCATTGCCTGGCAGCTCGATCCGCCCCCTTTCGGCCTAGAACGCAAACCGAGCCTGGAGTAGACTCCGCCCGCCTGAGACGCCGTGATTTCCCCGCCCGTCGCTCGCAGCAAAATTTCCAGGTTTTCACCGATGCTCGAACAATCGATTCGCGACAACACCCGCCCAGCCCCCGTCGACACCGTCGCCCAGCCCCGCGCGGCGGCGGTGCCGGTGCGGCTGCCGCGCCTCCTCGTCATGCTCCCCGCGCTCAACGAGGCCGCGACCGTCCAGTCTGTCATCGGCAGTATCCCGCGGTCGATCGAGGGTGTCGCGTCGGTCGAGATCCTGGTGATCGACGACGGCTCCACGGACGACACCGCGGCGCTCGCGCGCGCCGTGGGCGCCTCGGTGATCTCCCACGGCATCAACCTCGGGGTCGGCGCCGCGCTCCAGAGCGGCCTCGACGAGGCGCTGCGCCGTCGCGTCGACATCGCGGTGAACATCGACTCGGACGGACAGTTCGATCCGGGGCAGATCCCGACCCTCATCCGGCCGATCCTCGCGAGAGAGACGGATTTCGTGAGCGCCTCCCGTTTCCTGCATGCGGCGCTCATCCCGGAGATGCCGCTCACGAAGAAGCTCGGCAACCGGGGCATGTCGTGGCTCATCAGCACGCTGGCCGGCAGGCGCTTCGCCGACGTGTCGTGCGGTTTCCGCGCCTATTCGCGCGAGGCGATGCTCCAGCTCGTGCTCACCGGCAAATTCACCTACACGCAGGAGACGTTCCTCGTCCTGGCCCAGAAGGGGCTGCGGCTCTACGAGATACCGCTCGCCGTGCGCGGCGTCCGCGAGCACGGGACGTCGCGCGTCGCATCGAACCTGTTCCGGTATGCGTTCCGCACCAGCGGCATCATCTGGAGCTGCCTCCGCGACTACCGCCCTGGCTCGATCTTCAACACCGTCTCGTTCGTGCTGCTCCTGAGCTCGCTCGGGATCGGCGGCTTCTTCATCTGGCACCGGATCACGGCGGGCGTATTCACGCCCCACATCTGGGCAGGCTTCGTGTCTGCGTTCTTCTTCGGGCTCGCGCTGATGATCTTCGCCCTCGGCCAGATCGCGCTCATGGTGGCGCGGCTCCGCATGGTGCAGGACAAGCAGCTCTATCTCATGCGCAGGCACCTCCAGCGCAACGAGGACTCATGATCAGCATCGGAACGATACCGAACGACTTGCTGGGAGAGATGGAGCGGGCCCTGTCGCCCGACGACGCGGCCGAGATGGCGATCCCGAGCTATCGCCACAAGAACCCGCTCCTGCGATCGATGGCGTGGTGGCGGGTCCACGCCCTCGGGGCCTTCCTGGACAGGGCGGCCCGGAACGGCCCTTCACGCCCGCGCGTCCTCGATTTTGGCTGCGGGTGCGGCGTGCAGTTCGAGCGGGCGAGCCGCTTCGCCGAGAGGATTTACGGCGTCGACATGGTGCTCGGCGCGGCGAAGATCCTCGTCGAGCGCCGCGGGCTCGATCGGGTCACGCTGCTCACGCCCGACGAGGCGCGCGCGCAGATCGAGCCCGGGAGCATCGATATCCTCCTCGCCGGGGAGGTGCTGGAGCACATCGAGCCCCTCGGGGACACGCTCGAATGGCTCCGGACGCGGCTCGCTCGGGGCGGGCACATGCTGGTCAGCCTGCCGACCGAGAACGCCGTCTACCGGCTCGGCCGCAAGCTGGCGGGCTTCTCTGGCCACTATCATCACAGCGACGCGAGCCGGATCGACGCGGAGATCCGCCAGAGCGGCTTCGAGGTCGTGCGCACGTCCAGGATCCCCCTCGGTGGGCCGCTCTCGGTCTACTGGATCATCGACTACCGGTCGCGGGACGCGGCCTGAGCCATCGCCCCCACCACGAGGCCGAGCGACGAGGAGAAGGGCCGTGCCGTACGAGCTCATTCCGCGGAGGAGCGCACGCGCGTTCCTCGTCCTGCTGCTCGTTCTGAAGCTCGCGATCTCGGTCTGGAACGCGGCCGCGTTCCCGACGCGCGGAAGCTACGACCATCGCCACCACGCGTGGCGGGCGAAGAGCGCCGGCCTAGAGATGGGCAAGATGGCCTACAATCCGCCGCTGTATTACCTGCCGGTCCTGCCGAGCGTGAGCCCGACCGCGAAGGTCGACGATCTCATGGCTCAGCTCCGCTGCACGAACGTGGGGTACCTGGCGGTGTTCTACGTGGCGTGGGTGTTCTTCATCTTCCCGCGCATGCTGCCTGATCCGAGGGCCGCGACGATCGCCGGCATCGTTCTCCTGTCGCTCCCTGGGTACCAGAAGTCCGCGGCCATGGTGCACCCGGACAATCTCCTGATGGCGCTGTCCGCGGCGTCGTTCGCGTTCTGGCTATGGATGGCGCGGCAGCCGAAGGTGCCTCTGTGGTCCTCGCTGTTGCTCGGCCTCCTGTCGGGGCTCGCGGGCATGACGCGGCCGTTCGCGGTGGTGCCGGTGCTCGTGACCTGGGCGCTGAACCTCTGGGAGGCGCTCCGCAACGCCGGGCGCCGGTTCTTCTCGGCGAGCTTCCTCGGCCGCGCCGCGGCGGTGACGCTCCTCATCGGGGCGATGTCGAGCGGCTGGTACGCGTACCGCTACGCGCGCACTGGCCACCTGATGAACGCGTATAACGACAGCTACGTGGCGCCCTATCAACCGCTCAAGAAGGGCTTCGACTTCGGCGAGTACTACACGACCTTCTATTACTCGAAGCTCCTCGAGACCCCGAACCGGAAGCTGACGGGGAAGGAGAAGCCCTCTCATAACCCGATGGCGAACACCTTCTTCACGATCTTCTACTCGGAGACGTGGGGAGATCACTGGCTCTATTTCTCGGGGACGAGGAACCCGGACGGCAAGCTCTGGGAGAAGCGGGCGCTGCTCGTCGTGGCGCTCCCGCTCACGCTCTTCCTGGTGATCGGCTTCCTCGTCGGGGTGGGGAGATCGCTCGTCCATGCGGTGCGAGAGCGGGAGTGGGTGTCCCCGCGGACGGCCACGGTGGCGATGGCGGTGGGCGGCATCGCGCTGTACCTCTACTGGCAGAGCGGCGCCGGGCTCCTCCCGGGGAAGAACTCGAGCATCAAGTTCCTCTACGTCGCCTACGCGATCCCCTACCTCGTCGCGGTCGCGCTGTGGTTCCGGCCGCGCGTGCGCCTCTACAACGCGCTCGTGGCGCTCAGCCTGCTCGTGTACGCGGCGGCGCTGCCGGTGTCGATCTACTGGCCGGCCGCCAAGGCGGCGTCCCGCGAGGTGGACGAAGCCGACGGCGGCTAGGCCCGTCTGACGAGCACCACGGCACGCCGGGCACGGATGCCAGCATGTGCTGGAGACACTCGCCCGTGAGCCGGGCTTGCTACGACGGCGCGCTGGTCATCACACCCCGCGCCGGTCCCGTCACGACGCCGCGCGCGGCGCCTCGCCGAGCAGCTCCAGCCTCGCCAGGCTCCCGCAGGTCTCCGACAGGGCGCGCATCAGCCGCAGGCGGTTGTCCCGCACGGCCGCGTCGTCGGTCATCACGAACACGTCGATGAAGTACTGGTGGAGCAGCGGCGCGAAGTCCGCCACCGCCTTGAACGCAGCGTCGTACGCGCCGCTCTGGACGTCAGAGGCGATCTGCTCGCGCAGCTTGAGATAGCCCGCGAAGAGCGCCGTCTCGCTCGGGTGCACCTCGTTGCCGAACGGCGCGACCGGCTCGCCGGGCGGCGCCTTGTCGGCGATGTTGGTCGCCCGCTTGAACACCTCGCCGACCCGGGCGCGGGTCTCGGGGCTGAGCGCGTCGATCGCGCGCACGCGCGCCCGGAGATCGAGCGGGCGATCCGCGGCGACGCGGAGACACGCGAGGACCGCGTCCTGCGGGAGCCGGTCGGAGAGCAGGCCCCGCAGCCGCTCGGCGAAGAACTCGCCGAGGCGCGCCGCGAGCTCCTCGCGCGCGACGTCGAGCTTCACGCCGGCGTAGCCGTCGTACGCGGCGCTGAACGCGGCGCCGAGGCGCAGATCGAGGTCGCGATCCAGGAGCGTGCGCAGCACGCCGAGGCAGGCGCGGCGTAGCCCGTACGGGTCGGCCGTGCTCGTGGGGATGAGCCCGACCGCGAAGCAGCCGACGAGCGTGTCGAGCCGATCGGCGATCGCGACCAGCGCGCCGGCGTGCGTCGGCGCGGTCGCGTCCGCGGCGCCCTTCGGCAGGTAGTGATCGCGGATGACGTCGGCGACGTCGGGGCTGACGCCCTGGGCCAGCGCGTAGGCGCGGCCCATCTCGCCCTGGAGCTCGGGGAACTCGCCCACCATCAGCGCGACGAGATCGCACTTCGCGAGGTGCGCGCCCGAGGCGGCCGCCATGAGCGTCGGCTCGGGCAGCATCAGCAGCAGGCCGAGCTCGCGGGCGAGCCGCTCGACGCGCTCGGCCTTCGCGAGCACGCTGCCGAGTCGCTTCTGGAACACGATCCCGCCGAGCTTCTCGCGGCGGCTCGCGAGCGGGAGCTTGACGTCCTCCCGGTAGAAGAACTGCGCGTCCGAGAGGCGCGCGCGCATCGTCTTGTCGTTGCCGCTCTTGATCTTCTCGGGCGCCTCCGCGGTGTTGACGACCGCCAGGTACCTCGGGAGCAGCGCGCCCGTCTTCGCGTCGCGGACGCCGAAGTAGCGCTGGTGCCCGCGCGCGACCTCGAGGATCACCCGCTCCGGCAGCTCGAGGAACCGCTCCTCGAAGCTGCCGACGATGACGTGCGGCTCCTCCACGAGGGACAGGTTCTCGCCGATGAGGAAGTCGTCCTCGATCAGCACCCCGCCGGCGTCCCGCGCCGCGGCGAGCAGGCGCTCGCGCATCAGGCGCGCGCGCTCGCCGGGGTCGACGAGCACGTGCGCCGCGCGCATCGCCTCGACGTAGTCCCTGGCCGCGCCGAGCGTGATCTCGCCCGGCGCGAGGAAGCGGTGGCCGCGGCTCGCGCGCCCGCTGCGGACGCCGGCGATCTCGACGGGGATGACCTCGGCGCCGGAGAGCGCGACAAGCCACTGGATGGGGCGGCCGAACGCGAACTCACCCTTCCCCCAGCGCATCGACTTGCGGAAGGGAATCGCCGCGATGAGCGACGTCAGGACCTCCGGGAGGAGCTCGGCCGCGGGCTTACCGGCCTCGCGCCGCGTGCCCGCGAGGTACTCGCCCTTCGGCCCCTGGACGCGACGCAGATCGGCGACCGCGCAACCGAGCTTCTGCGCGAACGCCTCCGCCGCCTTCGTGGGGGCGCCGTCCTTGAAGGCCGCCTTGACCGGCGGGCCGGTGACCTCCTCCTCGAGGTCGGGCTGGCGCGCCGCGATCCCGGAGATGAGCAGCGCGAGCCGCCGCGGGGTGCCGAGCGCGCGCATCGCGCCGTGGCGGAGCCGGAGCTCCGCGAGGCGCTTCGTCGCGAGATCCGGGAGCGCGCGGAGCGCGGCCTCGACAAACGACGAGGGGAGCTCCTCGACGCCGATTTCGAGCAGGAGATCGCTCGCTTCGTTGGACATGGGACCGCGGACGCTAGCCCAGAACCGCCCGTCCGGCGAGGCGGTCGATAGATCGGGCAGCGCTGCGCGCGTGGCGAGTCGCCTGGCCACGCGCGGCCCGCCTGCTCCGACCGCGCCTCGCGCGCCTTACGCGCCTCGCCGTGACGTGCGCGGCTCAGCGGTCCTGAGCCGCGCGCCGGAGAGCGCGCGCGAGCACCTTCTTGAAGGCGCTCGCCTCTCCTCCGTTCGGCTTGTTCTTGCGCCCGTACCAGGTCGCAGCGCCGACGCGCACGACGCACTGGGCTGCCCGCGTGTACCGCCGGGACGCCTTCGCGACCGCCCGATCGTCCGGCGCAGACGCCGACGCGACGGCCGCGCCGAGGTCGTTCAGCGCCTTGTCGAGCGGGAGGCAGCCCTCCGGCGCGCGCGGCAGCTCGAGGGGGGGCGGGGCGTGACAGCAGCGGGCGCGCAGGGTGGCGAGGGTCGCCATGTCGTACCAGCCAAGCACGGCCCATTCCTTCGTCGCGTCCGAGACACCGTCGGCCCCGGCGGCGCTGACGAGCTGGCCCTTGAGCGCCGCGACGCCCTTCATCGGGTCGACCTCGGTGCAAAGGAACGACAGCTGGCCTGCGGTCGCGGCGTCGACGCTCTTGCTCGGGAAGAGCGGCATCGCGCAAGCCGCGAAGTCCGCCGTGACTGCAGCATCCGCCGCTGCGCTCGCCGCGCCGGCGTCCACCGGATCTGGCGCCGTCGCGGTCGCGTCGTCCATGGCCGCATCGCCCGCGCCCTCGGCTGCCGGGGCGCTCGGCGCGGCGGGGGCGGCGCAGGCGGCGGGAGCGGCGTCCGATCCGGCAGGCAGGGCTGCAAGGGACGGCTGCGGCGGCGTGGCATCGCGGTGGCGCAGCCAGGACCAGGCCGCCGCAATGGCGCCCGCGAAGGCCACGGCGCACAGGGCCAGCGCGGCCACCCGGCGCGCCGCGGAGGGCGCCTTGCGGCGCGCGCCTGGAGGGAATGCCGGGGCGCGCGGCGCATCGGGCACGCCGACGTGCGCAACGGCGCCGTCGGTCCTCAGCGCGGACGGATCAGGCAGCAACTCGTCGTCGACGGGCGCGAGCCGATCGCGGCCAGGACGCAGGCTCTCCGGTTCGTCTCCGTCGGCGGGCGGCGCCGGTGCGGGCGAGAGAGGCGGTCGTTCCGCGTGCGCGGGCGGGAGGGGCGACGGCTCCGTCAGTGCGTGCGCAAGGGGCGACGGCTCCGTCAGTGCGTGCGCAAGGGGCGACGGCTCCGCCGCTGCGGTCGGTCGGGGTGGCTGTTCCGCGTGCGCGGGCGGGAAGGATGACTGCTCCGGCGGTGCGGTCGGGAGGGCCGGTTGCTCCGGCGGTGCGGGCGGAACAGCCGCGCCGGGCGGGCGGTGGGGGGTGTCCGCCCTCGGGGCGCCGGCGTGCCCCGGTGATGCGGCAGGCGAGGCCGCCGGCGCCTTCGAGGCGCGGTCTGGCGCCTCGGGAACCGGGGTGGTCGGCGTGCGGACCGTCGACCGGAGCCCCAGGGCCGAGAGCCCGTGGAGCGGCACCGGGGTCCGGCGCCCCGTGGAGCTCGCGCTGGTAGGCGGCAGCGAGCTCCCGCGCGGCGGCTGCGAGCTGGAGCTCCCGCGCGGCGGCGAGCTCCCGCGCGGCGGCGAGCTCCCGCGCGGCGGCTGCGAGCTGGAGCTCCCGCGCGGCGGCGAGCTCCCGCGCGGCGGCTGCGAGCTGGAGCTCCCGCGCGGCGGCGAGCTCCCGCGCGGCGGCGAGCTCTCGCGCGGCGGCGAGCTCCTGCGAAGCGGCGGCTGCGAGCTCGACGCGCCCCGCATGCCGCTGTTCGACGGGCGCGGCGCCGGCACGGTCCTCGCCGGCTCCACGACCGCGTGCTCATCGAGCGGCGGCAGCTCCCCCAGCCCGTCGCTCGGCCGCGCCGCCTCCAGCGCGCGACGGAGCGCTGCCACCTCGACGATCCGTTGCTCCGCGTCGCGCGCGAGCGCCTGCTCGAGGACGCGCCACAGCGCGTCGCCGGCGCCGCCCCGCGGCGTCACCCGCGGCGCGGCGCCGGCGCTCTGCTTGCGGCGGAGCTCCCGGTCGCTCTCGGCAGGGAAGGGGAGCGTCCCCGAGAGCGCCACGTACAGCGTGATCGCGAGCGCCCACGTGTCGTCCCGGCGCGACGGCCCCTCGCCCGCGGCGCGCTCCGGCGAGCGGTAGCTCACGAAGACCGGCGTCGCGAGCGGATCGGAGAGCCACCCCCGCGACGCGCATGGCTCGTCCTCCATGATCACGCACGCAGCCGACAGGCTGCCGTGCACGGTCCCGCGCGCGTGCAGGCTCTCGATCCGCTTGGCCAGACGGACGACCCAGCCCACCGCGTCTCGGTCCGGCAAAGGACCGGCACGCGCGATCCGCGCAGCGAGCGTCTCCATACGAGCGCGGCAGCCTAGTGCGGCGAAACGCTGCTGACCACCTTGTGGCTGTCCGCGCGGCGCGCCGGAGCACCGATCGCCGGTCGTCGGCCCGGCGGCGCCCCGGCAGCTCCGCCGTCAGCCTTCGATCACGTCGGCCATCGTGTACCGGCCTGGCGGCTTGCCGTGCAGGTGCCACGCCGCGCGCAGCGCGCCGCGCGCGAAGAGGTCGCGGTTCGTGGCGCGGTGCGTGAGCTCGATGCGCTCGCCGGGGCCGAGCAGGTGGACCGTGTGGTCGCCGATGACGTCTCCGCCGCGCACGGCGAAGATCCCGAGCTCGTTCGCCTTCCGGGGACCGGCGTTGCCCTCGCGGCCGTGCACGTCGGCGAGCGCCGTGGCCGCCTCGCCGGCCCCGCCGCGGGCCGCGCGCACCGCGTCGGCGAGCCGCACGGCCGTGCCGCTCGGGGCGTCCACCTTGGCGCGATGGTGCACCTCGACGATCTCGACGTCGTAGCCGGGCCCGAGCCGGCGCGCCGCGCTCGCCGCGATCTCCGCGAGCACGTGGATGCCGATGCTCGTGTTCGGCGACCAGAGGACCGGGACGTGCTGCGCCGTCTCGTCGAGGAGCCGCTCGCACGTGCTGTCGAGCCGCGTCGTGCCGCTGACCACGGCGACCTTGGCCCGCATCGCGAGGTGCAGGAGCCGGGGGAGCGCCTCGGGTCGCGAGAAGTCGATGACCACGTCCGCGCCGAGCAGCCCGGCGCTTGTGTCGTCGCTCATCGCGACGCCGATGTTGCCCGTCCCCGCGAGCTCGCCGACGTCGCGGCCGATGCCGGAGGAGCCGCGCGACACGATCGCGCCCACGATCTGCGCGCGCTCGTTCGCGGCGAGCCGGACGATCGCCTGCCCCATCTTGCCGCTCGCGCCGTGGACAGCGACCTTCAGCATGCGGGCCTCTTCTTCCCGGGCAGCCTCCATCAGCGCGCCCATCGTTACGCCTCGATGATCGCCGTTCGATTTCACGTCGCCTCGCGCCTCGCCTCGATCCGCTTCATCGCATCGACGATCTGCTGCCGTGTCGCCTCGCCGGCCGGCGAGAGGGGCATCCGGACGGCGGGGCTCATGCGGCCCAGGGCGGCCAGCACGGCCTTGGCCGGGGAGGGGTTCGGCTCGAGGAACATGAGCCCGTGCAGCTCCAGCAGCGCGAGGTGAGCCGCCCGCGCGCCCGCGAGGTCGCCGGCCAGGAACCGCCGGGGCACCACGCTCGTCTCGCGCGGCAGCACGTTCGACGTGACGCTGATGACGCCCTGCGCGCCGAGCGCCATCATCGCGAGCGTCAGCGCGTCGTCGCCGCACAGGACCGTGAGCCGGTCGCCGAGGCGCCGCGCGAGCTCCTGGCAGCGGAGCACGTTGCCCGTGGCGTCCTTGATGGCGACGACGTTCGGCGCGGCGGCGCAGATGCGCTCGGTCGCCTCGGCGGAGAGATCGACCCCCGTTCGCCCCGGGATGTTGTAGAGCACGATCGGCCCCGAAATGGCCCTGGCCACGGCCAGCACGTGCTCGCGGAGCCCGTCCTGCGAGGGCTTGTTGTAGTACGGCATCACGATCATCACGGCGTCCGCGCCCGCGGTGAGCGCGGCGCGCGAGGCCTCGATCGTCTTCTTCGTCGAGAACGAGCCCGTCCCCGCGATCACCGGCACGCGGCCGTGCGCCGCCTCGACGACGCGCCGGATGACCGCGGTCGTCTCCGCTTCGCTCAGGGTCGGCGACTCGCCCGTGGTCCCGCACGGCACGAGCCCGCTGACGCCGCCCGCGATCTGCGCCTCGACGAGCGCATCCAGCGCTTCGAAGTCGACGGCTTCGCCATCGGGCGTGAAGGGCGTGACGAGGGCGGTGAACGTTCCCGATAAGGGGAGCTGCGTCATCAGACGACCATGATCGCCACCCGGGGGGCGCGTCAACAGGAGAGGACAGGTCCTCCGCGCGCTCCACCCTCTCCGCGGGTTCCTGCCCGGCGCGGCGCCGGTCGGACGCGACCGTGGACGCAATGCGGCGCCGGTCGGCGGAAGCCCGGAGCGGATGGCGTCGCGCGGGCCGGACGCTGCGAGCGGGGGATCTGCTAGCCTGCTTGGCGTGGCGCCTCGCTCCTTCGGGCGGTATGTCCGAGCGCGTCAGGTCCCGGAGAGGCACCGGCCATGGATCTCGCCCAGTACATCAAGAGCATCTCCAGCGCGGCCAATACCATCCTGGAAGGGATGGCGGTCACGTTCTCCCATCTGTTCCGGGAGCCCATCACCGTCCAGTATCCCGACAAGACGGATCGGCCCGTGAGCGAGATGCTCCCGCCGCGGTACCGCGGCTTCCTCGAGGTGCAGATGGACATCTGCACCGGCTGCAAGCGTTGCGAGCGCGCGTGCCCCATCGAGTGCATCGCGATCGACCTGGAGAAGGACCCGGCGACGAAGAAGCAGGCGATGAGCCGCTTCGACATCGACATGGGCAAATGCATGTACTGCGGCCTCTGCGTCGAGGCGTGCAAGAACGAGTCGACCGGCGCGATCCGGCATACCCGCGAGTTCGAGGGGGCGGCGCCGACGCTCGACCACCTCACCTTCCGCTTCATCCCCGAGGGGCTGGTCCCGCTGTACAAGGCGCCGAAGGACCTCGGCGAGGTGCCTGTCGGCGAGTACGGGCCTCACGCCCGCGAGGCCCGCGAGCGCGCCATGCGCGACAACCCCGCCGCGCTGGAGGAGCTGCGCGCCATCTGGCGCCGGGAGCGCGCCCGGAAGAAGGGCGCCGAGGAACCGGAGGCCGCGGGCGCGGAGGCCGCGGGCGGGGAGGCCGCGGGCGGGGAGGCCGGAGCGGGCGCCTGAGCGAGGGCGTCGCGCATCGCGGGGGCGTCGCCCTTGAAGGGCGATGGGCAGCGGTCTAACGTCGCTGCCCTCACCACATGCCCTCCCTGAGTGCACTCGTCTTCCTCGGGCTTGCGGCGCTGACGCTCGGCTCCGCCGGGTTCGTGGCGTTCTCCAGGAACATCATCCACTCCGCGCTGGCCCTGCTCGGCACGTTCCTCGGCATTGCGGGGCTCTACGTCACGCTGTCGGCCGATTTCCTCGCGGCGACGCAGGTGCTCGTCTACGTCGGCGGCACGCTCGTCCTGATCCTCTTCGCCGTGATGCTCACGAGCCGCATCGCGGAGATGAAGGTCTCGAACCCGCGCGGCCGGCCCGTCGTGGCGTTCGTCCTGGTCACGGCAGTGCTCCTCGTGCTCGGCCGGGTGGCGACCCGGACCCCCTGGCCCGCCGAGGCCAGGCCGGCGATGCCGTCCACGGCCAAGCTCGGGCATGCGTTCCTTGGCGAGTACCTGCTCCCGTTCGAGCTCGGCTCGATCATCCTGCTCGGCGCCATGATCGGCGCGGTCGTGCTCGCGCGCCGCGCCGTCCGGCGCGCCTGGGAGAAGGAGTAGGCGATGGAGGAGATCGGGCTCATCCATTACCTCAGCGTCGCCGCGGCGCTCTTCGGCCTCGGGCTGTTCACCGTCATGACGCGGAAGAACGCGGTGGGCATCCTCCTCGGCGTCGAGCTCATCCTCAACGCCGCCGCGCTGAACTTCGTTGCGTTCGAGCACTTCGTCGCGGGCGGCGTGTCGGGCCAGGTGTTCACGGTCTTCATCATCGTCCTCGCGGCGAGCGAGGCGGCGATCGCGCTGGCCATCGTGCTCCAGGTCTACCGCAACCACCGCAGCATCATGGCCGACCAGCTGACATCCCTGAAGAACTGACGCGAGAGAGGTCATCCGTGCGGAAGAGCGCGACGAGCGCGACGAGCGCGGCGGGCGCGACGGTCGCGGTGCGGCGCCCGGACCGGCTCGCGCCGCGTCGCACGCCGCGCGTTGCGCGTCACGCGTACGCCGACCGCACCGCCACCGACAGCGCCCACCGGATGCGCTTGACGTGCCCGCGTTCTGCCGCTCCAGGTGGAGCTCAATCCCACCGACAAGCAGGAAAAACCTGACCTTGCTAAGCCCCTGTGGACGACCCACGTTCGAACCATGCAGAACCTATCCAAGTCGGAGCTGGTGGGGTTCGTGGAGCTCGAGGTCGGCTCGCTTGCTGTGCAGGTGCCGATCCGCGCTGCAGAGGCGGCGACGGAGCTCCCCCTCGCATCGTTCGAGGCCGAGGGAGACAGTTGCGCCATCCTCGTGCGCGGCGACACGTCCTCCAAGGCGGTCGAGCTCGCGCTGCGACATGCGGCACAGGAGGCGGTCAAGCACCTCTCGAAGAAGCTGCTCAATTAGGGCGGTAGGGTGCGCGGCGGGCTGCGGGACGTCGCTCCCGGACAGCGCAGCCCTCCGGGGCGTGGATTCCTGCTCAGGGACGGCACGGCACGTTCCTGCGGTCATCCGGCGCGCAGCGAGCCAGGAGCGGGCTCATGGTCGAGCCCACCCGGTCTGCGAAGCGCTGATGGATGCCCCGCCCACGTTGAGAGTCGCGGGAAGCAGGCGTGAGCGCTGGGAGCGCGCCCGGCCGATCACCCTGCCGCCCTCCTGCTCGGGGCCGTCGCCTTCTTCGCCAGCTTCGTCCATCGTTTCTATCCCATTCAGCACTGGCTCTTCTGGCGGTACGCCGGCTACCGGCTCCTCTGCGGGCTGTGGACGGCCGCCTGCGTCTCTGCGGGCCACCTGACGCTCAGGCTCGTTGTCGGCCGCTCCCTGCCGATCGTGGAGCAGCTCGCCACGAGCTTCGCCATCGGCGTCCTCGAGTTCGTCTTCCTCAGGAGCGTAGCCGGGCTCCTACAGGGTGCTCGCGCTCGGGCTACTCGGCGTGGGCATGGTGTACTTCGTCATCCTCACGCCCCACGACGTCCTGTTCGACTCGCGCTGGAAGCACCTTGCCGCGCGGGCTCCTGTTCGACAAGGTCGAGCTCGCCGCGCACATGGAGTTCGTGGGGTTCCTCTGCACCCTCGTCGCCATCCAGGCTGCCGTGCGCAATTCGACATCTACCCGGCGTTCCAGTCCATCGCCCGCGCGCTCCCCGAGGGCGCGCGCGTGCTGCTGCACGACAACCACAACCACCTCGGGATCGGCGCCGAGACGCTGTCGGACTGGAACGGCTGGCAGTACGGCATCAGCTATGGTCGGCAGCGCGCGCCCCGCGAGGTCTGGGACCTCCTGAAGGGCATGGGGGTGACCCACGTGGCCTGGGATACCCAGGTCAGCATGGGGTGGGACACGGTCGCGGGAGATCTCATGTTCTTCGACTTCGCGCTCAAGCGCACCGTGAAACACGCGAAGTACGGCGGGATGACGCTCGCCGAGATGGGTCCGCCCCCCGGACCCGCAAGCCCCGTTCCCCACCACCGTGGCCTACCTTGGGCTGCGGCAATGCCTACAAGTCAGGGCTCTACGAGCTCGCCGCCAAGCGGCATGTGATCCTGGGCGGGAAGAGGAGCTGGTTGAAGTAAGCGCACGCCTCGACGTGGAAATCGGCCGGCAGCGCGGAAGCTGCCGGCGGTGTACCGGCGGAAATGCTGCAGCGCGCGGGATGGTGCCAGCAGCCGAGCCCTCTCCTTCCTCAACCAGTCGCCGGAGGCCTCGGAGTGTTGCTGGTATGCCGTCGTTTCAATCCGCTCTTCACTCTGCCTGCGGGGCCGATTCTTCCTGGGGAGGCGGCGCGGCCGGGGGCGGCAAATCGGCCGGTGACGTCCGCTCTTCCTCGGACGGCTCCGGGGGCGGCGTCGGGATCTCGATCGTCAGGTCGTCCACCTTGGCCGGCTCTTTCCGCGGCTTCTTCGGCGGCGGCGGGCGCCGCTTCCGCGGCGGCGGCGCCGTCGCGGCGGCGCTGGCCGAAGGCTGCGCAGTCGGGGCCGCCGACGCGGCGGGCGCCGTGGCGCTGGGCTGGGGCGCCGGCTCTTGCGGCGGCGCGGGCGCCGTCGCGACGGCGGGCGGTGGGGTCTCGCTCTCCGCTGCCGGTGTGCTCTGCGGCAGGCGCTGCGAGCGGAGGACCTGCCACGCGACGACGCCCGCGACAGCGACCAGCACGATAGCTGTCCAGCGAACGCGCCGGCGCCGGCGCGAGCCAGGGTCGAACTCCGGAAGCTCGCCCTCATGCGCCAGCCCGCTCACGCTGGAGGCCTTCATCCAGTGTTCCGGCGTCTGGCCGGAGGGCACGGCGCGATCCGGCGAGGCAGCGGCCGGCGCGACCGGCTGATCGAGCGAACGCGGCGCGCGCAGCGAGGCGGGGGGCGCGGCGGCCACGGCTGTAGCGGCCTCGCCGGCGGCTCGTTCGGCGCCGTCGCGGGGCTGCTCCGGCAGCTCGTGGCTCGGCGGCGCCTCGCGCTCGTACGCCGCTGGATGGGCCTCCGGCGGCGAGAGCGCGCGCGGCGTCTGCGCGGCGAGCGGCGGCTCCGCCGGCGCGCTCGGCGCGAGGGGCACGCCGCTCTCGGGCGTCGGCATTGCAGGCTCGGCCGGCGCGTAGGCAGCGGGCTCGGCCGGCGCGTGGGCAGCGGGCTCGGCCGACGCGTGGGCAGCGGGCTCGGTCGGCGCGTGGGCAGCGGGCTCGGCCGACGGGTGGGCAGCGGGCTCGGCCGACGGGTGGGCAGCGGGCTCGGCCGGCGCGTGGGCAGCGGGCTCGGCCGGCGCGTGGGCGGCGGGCTCCCCGGAGGCGGGCGTCGCGTCGGCTCGTGGACCGAGCGCCGCGGGGTTGGCCGGCGCCATCCAGGGCTCGTCCACGTCGGTGTCGATCGGGTCCTCTTCAAACTCCTCGATGTCGACGTCGAGGAGCGAGGGCGCGCTGTCGGCTGCCTCCCGGGGCATCTCGCTGCGCGCCAGCGAGCCTGACGGGGCCTCGACACCGTCCGCCGTCCCGGGCGACGTGTTGCTCGGGGGCGCGGAGAGCGGCGGCCTCTGCGAGGCGCTGTCGCTGCGCCGCGGCGGCGTCAGCGGCCGCTCGCCGGGCCGAGCCGAAAGCGGCGAGCGCTCGCTGAGCGGCGACCGCTCGCCGCGGTGGGACGAGGCCGGTGGCTGCTCGCTCACCTGAGCCAGAGGCGACACCTGCGGCCGCTCGGTGGCCCGCGGCGGCGCCGGAGGAGGCCGCGCGGTGAGCCCCGGCGGCGCCGAAGGAGGCCGCGCGGTGAGCCCCGGCGGCGCCGGAGGAGGCCGCTCGGTGAGCCGCGGCGGCGCCGGGGGAGGCCGCTCGGTGAGCCGCGACGGCGTCAGCGGCCGCTCGCCGGGCCGAGCCGAAAGCGGCGAGCGCTCGCTGAGCGGCGGCCGCGCGGTGAGCTGCGGCGGCGACGGAGGTCGCTCGCTGGGCCGCGCGGGGACCCGCGCGCTCGGCCTGACCGACAGCGGAGCAGCCGCCGTGTTCGTGGCATGCTCGCTCGGCCGTCGCTCGGGCGATCGCGTCGAGGCGGCGCCTGTGGGGTCGGCCATCCGGGGAAGCGGCGGCGCCTTGGGGATCGTCGAGCCCGTCGCCGGTCGCGGCGGGGCCGCCGGCGGGCGCGTCGGCAAGGCGCGGGACGGCATCGGCGGCGGCCGCGGCGAGCTCGGGCTGCTCGCCGTCTCGGTCGACAGCTCGGCGATGCGGGCGAGCGACTCCGCGAGATCTCGCGCGCTGCTGAAGCGCCGTCCCGGCTCGCGGTCGCACGCGCGCGCGAACCACGCGTCGAAGCTCGGCGGCAGCTCCGGGTTCACCCTCGAGGGGACCGGGATCTCGCCGAGCGAGATCTTGATCAGCAGGTCGCCGACCCCCTCGCTGTCGAACGGGAGCTCGCCCGTCACGCACTGGTAGACGATCACGCCGAGCGCCCAGAGGTCGGCGCGGTGGTCGACCTCCTGGAGCCCCTTCACCTGCTCCGGGCTCATGTAGTGCGGCGTGCCCATGAGCGTGCCGACCGTGGTGCGCTGGGCGGCGCGCTTCCCGTGCCCCACCTTGGCGATGCCGAAGTCGAGGATCTTGACGACCTCGTCGTCCTCGTTCGCGCAGAGGTAAAAATTCTCCGGCTTGAGGTCGCGGTGCACGATGCCGGCCCCGTGCGCGCGGGTGAGCGCGCGCGCGACCTGCGTCACGATCTTCGATGTCTCCTGGAGCGAGAGGCGGCGCCGGCTCGCGAGCCGATCGAAGAGGTCCTCGCCCTCGAGCAGCTCCATCACGATGAACGGCTGCTCCCCCTCGATGCCGTGATCGAGGATCTGCACGACGTGCGTGCTGCGCAGCTGGGCTGCAGCCGTCGCCTCGCGGCGGAACCGCTCGCGCGCGTCCTCCTGCTTCGCGAGCTCGGGATCGATGAGCTTGACGGCGACCTGGGTGCCGAGCGCCAGGTGCTCCGCGATCCACACCGAGGCTTGCGCGCCCTGCCCCACGGGTCGGATGAGGCGGTAGCGCTCGCTCAGCACCTGACCTGCTGCGGTAGACACGACGGCAAAAGCCTACGTCGAGGGGAACATCCGTGTCGAGTTCCTGCGTGCCACCTCAGATCCCCTGACGAACGGTTTCCTGCATCAGCTCGCGCCACTCGTCGCGGGTGAGCTCTGGATAAATGTAGTCGCCCTCGAAATTTGTATGGTGCAGGAGCAGCCGGGCCACATTGACGATGCTCCTTGCGACGTCGGCCTGCGCGACGCTCGCCAGCGCCTCGGTCGCCTCGCGCACGGCGGCGTGCTGTTTCAGCGCGACCTGGACCTCTTCGGTGAGCCCGCGGGCCTGGAAATGGGGGAAGATCGCGGCCTCTTCGTAGCGCATGTGCCGCTCCATCGGACCGCGGAGGAACGTGAGCAGGCTCCCGCGCTCGGCGCTCGCATCGTCCGCGGAGCGCTGCGCCATCGCCATCAGCTTCCTCGCCACCTCGCGGGCGAGCTCCTCCTCCTGGAAGAGCTCGCTCACCATCCGGTCCAGCTCCATGATGCGCGGGCCGTGTAATCCAGATCCCGGGGGAGGTCGAGCGCGGCGCGACCTCGCGCGCGGGGCCGGTCGGCTCAGTCGCGCGCCTCGGCGCGGGCGCGGACGATCGAGGCGAGCCTGCCGACGACGCCGTTGGCGACCATCGTGAGCACCTGCTTCTCCAGCGCCTGTCGCTCGGACGGCCTGCCGCCGAACGAGATGCGCGAGCGGGCGGTGGGGCCGCCGACGACGCGGCCGACGATGGTGCAGCTCACGCGGTGGACGTCGCCCCGCGTGGCCGAGGTGAACTCGACGACGCGCGCGCTCAGCACGACCGAGCGCGCCTTGCCGAAGTCCGCCTTCTTCGCGGCGCTGGAGAGCATGCCGCGCAGCGAGCGCGCCCGCCGGGCCTGGCCTTCGCCTGCGGTCACGTCGACGCTCTTCCACTCGACCTTTGTGTCGCGGGCGAAGGCCGACGCTGGCGAGGCCGTGAGCGTGGTCAGGGCCATCACCGCCGAGAGCACCCATCGTGACGCGCGGCGCATGGGAGCAGGCTAGTGGGCCGCGCGCTCGCCGGCCAAATTCGCGTACCGCTTCACGCCCCGGGGCGGCCGCTCCGCGCAACCCAGCGCGCCGATCGCCGCGCTCGCGCCGCGATCGGGCACGCGCTATGCCGTGGCCTGGAAGCGAGGATCGATGGAGCGGAGCTCGCCGGGGGAAGATCGACGCGATCGACGCGATCGACGAGGACGAGATCGACGCGGGGGGCGCGCGGCGCGCCGGGGCGGATGCATCGCGGCGCTGCTCGCGATCGCCGTCGTCCCCGCGGCGGGCCACGCGCAGGCGCCGCGCCCGGGCGGCGCGAAGGTCGACCCGAGCGCGCCGGCGGCGGGCAGCGCGCCGGTGCGGCGCCCGAGCGGCGCGAAGGTCGACCCGAGCGCGCCGGCGGCGGGCGGCGCGCGCGCGACAGAGAAGCGCTCGCGCATCGCGCCCGCGCTGCGGTGGACCGCCGCGACGCCCGACGAGATGCTCGGCGCCGCGCTGGCCCGGGCGCGGCGGGGCGGCGAGGACGCGCTCGCCGGGCTCGTGATCGCGGCGGCCCTCTCCGATCGCGCGGCGCAGGGCCGCGCGCGGGAGGGCCTCGAGCAGATCGCGGCGTCGCCCTCGGCGCTCGCCGACGAGGCGCGCTGGCTCGCGGCCTCGCTCGCCCCCGAGCCGCCGGCGCCGACGTGGCCCGGCGCGCGCGCCGTCTCGTACGACGCGCCCCCGGACCCTTCGGGGCTCGTGAAGGCGTTCGCCATCCTCGGGCCGTTCCAGGACAACTCGGGCGGCGGGCTCGCGCGCCGCGAGGGGCCCGAGGCGGAAGGCCAGCGCTTCTCGGACATGAGCGCCCGCTACGCCTGGGGCGTGTACGACGTCGCGTGGCGCCGGGTGCTGCCCGCCGCGGCGACCGCGCGCGGCGTGCCGCTCGACCTCTACATCCATCCCCGCGCCGAGAGCTGCACCTACCTCGCCTCGCGCGTGACCGTCCCCGCCGCGCTCGATCGCAAGCCGATCCTCGCCCACGTCGCCGCGACCGGCGCCGTCCGGATCGCGTGGGACGGCGCCGACGTGGCCGCGAGCGACGCCGCCCACCAGCGCCTCGTGCTCGACCGCATCGCCGCGCGGATCGAGGCGCCCGCGGGCGATCACCTGCTCGCCCTCAAGGTGTGCACCGGGGCCGTCTCCGACGAGGGGCGCGTCCGCGTGCGCTTCACCGACGAGCAGCGCCGGCCGGTGGCGCTCGCGACCTCGTCGGACCTCACGAAGCTCGCGCTGCCCCCGGCCGCGTCCCCGGCCGTACGCGCGGCGACCGCCGTCGCGACGGCGCTCGACAGGGCGCTCGACGCGGGCGCGGCGCAGCCGCTGCAGCAGACAGAGCAGACCCTCACGTCCGTCGTGGCGCGCACGCTCGGCGGCGCCGACGATCAGCGATCGCCCCGCGCGCCCGGCCTGCTCGACCGCGTGACGCGGGCTCCGGGGATCTCCGCCGACGCGCTCGCCCTGGCGGGGTGGGTGTCCCCGTTCGGCGCGAACCGCAGCGGCTGGCTCGAGGCCGCGCGCGCCCGCGGCCTCGCCGAGAAGGACCGGGCCACCGCCGCCTTCGCGCAGCGCCGGCTGGTCGCGGCGCACCTCGCCTCGGACCGCGTCGACTGGGCGGCCGCCTTGCTGCGCGAGGACCCGCTGCGCTCGGCGCGCGACCCCGAGGCGCGCGTCCTCCGCGGGCTCGTCGAGAAGAAGCTCGGGACGTCGGGGTTCACGCGGGCCGGGCTCGAGGAGCTGCTCGCGATCGAGCGCGAGCAGAAGGACCGGACGCCGGTCGTCGTCTGGCAGGAGATCGCGGCCGCGGCCCGGCTCGACCCGGCGCTCGAGCTGCAGGCCGCGCGCCGGCTCGCCGAGATCGCGCCCGAGTCGCGGGGCGCGCGCTACGTGCTCGCGTTCGAGCCCGAGGGCGGCGCCGCGCTGGAGCTCTCGGCCGCCGGCGCGCTCGCGCAGCAGACGTCGGCCGAGGACGTCATCCGCATCGGCCGCGCGCTCCACGACGCGGGCCGCGTCGCGTGGGCGCGCGAGGTGCTGTCGTACGCCGCGCAGGTCGCGCCGAACCAGCCCGCCGCGTTCCAGGCGCTCGCCGCGGTCCGGCAGGGCGACGCGAGCGCCGCGGCGACCGCGCTCGCCCACGGCGCGCTCGCGCGGGCGCGCGATCTCGCGCCCGGCGATCCGTTCCTCAAGGCCGAGCTCGCGCTCCGCCTCGGCGAGGGCGCGGCCGGCGCGCCGGACCGGCGGCGCATGCGCGACGAGCAGCACCTCGTCGCGCCCGGCGTCTTCATCACGCGCGCGCGGCAGACCCCGGCGCGGAAGGGCGAGGTGGCCGACCGGCAGCTCCACTGGGTGCGCGTCGTGACGTACCACCCGGACAAGCGCGTCTCGCAGCTCATGCACTACGCGCGC
The DNA here is from genome assembly GCF_051521505.1 of Sorangium sp. So ce1014. Lineage (NCBI taxonomy): Bacteria > Pseudomonadati > Myxococcota > Polyangiales > Polyangiaceae > Sorangium > Sorangium sp. So ce1014. Next base: position 10,858,855 of record NZ_CP150356.1, on the reverse strand, counting down.
GAGATCGTCATCGAGCCGCGCACCGACCAGGACCTCTACGAGCGCGACATCCCCGCCGAGGCGGAGGACACCGAGCTCCTGTTCGCGCGCGTGCACCGCAAGGACGGCACGGTCTCGCCGCCGGATGAGCAGGGCGCGGGCGGGCAGCGGCCGTTCGTGCGCTGGCCCAAGCTCGAGACCGGCGACGTTGTCGAGGTCGCGGTGCGCGCGTGGACCCCGGGCCCCGTCGGTCGCCGGGGCGACGCGCCGTTCTATTTCATCGACTACGTCGGCTCGACCGACACGCGCCCGATCCTTTACAACGAGGTCGTCGTCGACTCGCCGAAGAGCGATCCCCTGGCGATCGACGTGCTGAACGGCAAGGCGGAGCGGGTGCTCCGGTCCGAGAAGGACGGCCGCCAGGTGACGCGGTTCATCTGGGACGACCCGCCCGAGGTGCCCGAGGAGCCGCTCGCACCGCACCTCGCCGAGGTGCTGCCGGTCGTCGTCGGCTCCACGTTCCACGGCTGGCACGACTTCCGGGAGTGGTACCGGGGCGCGATCGCCGGCTTCACCGAGCCCGACGATCAGGTCCGCCGGCTCGCCGCCGAGCTCACGAAGGGCAAGACCACGCGCGAGGACAAGCTGCGCGCGCTCTTCGACTTCGTGGCCGACGACATCCGCTACGTGAACTTCGTCTCGGGCGAGTGGTGGCTGCCGAACCGCCCGCAGGAGCTCCTGGCGCGGCGCCAGGGCGACTGCGACGACAAGGCGATGCTGCTCATCACGCTGCTCAAGTCGATCGGCATCGAGGCGACGGAGGTGCTGGTGCAGACGCGGTACACGGGCCAGCCCTCGCTGCTCCGGAGCGAGGTGGCGGCGATCCCGGTGTTCGATCACGGCATCGCGTACCTCCCGGGCACAGGCGGCGCGCCGGGCCTGTGGCTCGACGCGACGAGCCCGCAGAGCCGGCTCGGGCCGCTGCCGGCGATGGATGCGCGCACGCTGGCGCTGTTCGTCGACGATGGGCCGCCGAAGATCGTGGAGACGCCGGCGAGCTCGCCGGCCGATCACGGCGTCGACGCCGCTTGGACCATCGCGCTGCTCCCCTCCGGCGCGGGCGAGCTCGTCGCGAAGGAGCGGCACATCGGCGACGCGGCCTTCGAGCTCCGGTCGAACCTGGCGGAGGCCGACGCGCGCGCGCAGTGGGTCGAGCAGTACCTCGCGTACGGCTGGTTCCCCACCGTCGACGTGAAGCCCAGGGTGGCGTTCCAGGCCGATCTCGCGCACGGGGCGGCGTCCCTCGAGTACGAGGCGCGCTCCGAGGGGCTCGCCCGCCGCGAGGGCGCGGAGCTCGCGGTGCCGCTCTCGGGCACGTCCACGATGACGTCGCAGCTCGCGCCGCTCGTGAAGCGCACGCTGCCCGTGGTCCTGCCGCCGAGCATCGCGCCGCGGCACCACAACCGGACGATCACGATCGTCGCCCCCGCGGGGTACGCGTTCGCCGAGCTCCCGCCGGGCGGCGACGAGGACGGCGGCGAGTTCGGCCGCGCGACGATCTCGTTCGCGAAGGTGCCGGGCAAGAACGCGGTGGTGGTGAAGGAGCGGGTGATCATCGACCGCTCGACCCTCCCGGTGGACCAGTACGCCGCCTGGCGCAGCTGGCTGCAGCGGGTCGACGGGCTCCTGCACCGGATGGTGAGGCTCGTACCCGTCGCGCCGGCGGCCAAGCAGGCGCGCTGAGCGCCGGCGGCGCGGGCCGGCGCGCCGCTGGCGAACTATTTACTAAATACTATTTACTAAAACGCCGAGAGCCCTCCACGACCGCCGGGCGAGGGCAGCCGCGCCCTCTCGGTTGGTACCGTTCTGGCTAGCTGTGTCCTCGACGCACGCGCGCACGCGCGCATGTTCACACGCGAAGACGCTGCCCAGGGGAGGGACTCGCCATGTCGCTCGAAGAGTACCGACGCCCGCGGATGATCGTTCTGAGCCCGCGCTCGACCGCTTACGACGCCGTGAGGGCGATGATGGACAACCACGTCGGTTCGGTCCTGGTCCACGATGGCCAGCGCCTCACCGGCATCGTGACCGATCGTGACATCGCGCTGGAGATCGTGGCGGGCGACCTCGACGCGCGCAGCACGATGCTGCGCGACGTCATGTCGGACGAGATCGCGACGGTCGAGGTCGACGCGTCGATCGACGACGCCGTGCGCACAATGCGCGAGCATGCGTGTCGCCGGGTGCCGGTGACCGAGCAAGGGCGGCCCGTCGGCCTCGTGACCCTCGACGACCTGCTCGCCGACGGGGTCATCGACGCCGCGACCGCCGGCTCGATCGTCAGGGCGCAGCTCGAGGTGGCCGCCCGGTTCAAGCCGGAGGGCGCGACGCACCCCGAGGGGACCGCGCGCCCGGAGCGCTCGCACGGCCGCGTGCGGGCCCTCACCCGGCGCAAGGCGCGCGCGGACAGCGCCTATGGCCGTCTGCTCCACGCCGTCGAGCGCCACAGCGGCCTCCAGCAGCGCGACCGCGCCGAACTCGCGCTCCAGATCGCCCTCGGCTGCCTCTGCCGCCGGGTGACGCCCCAGGAGGCGCGGCACCTCATCGCGCAGCTCCCCTCCAAGCTCCACCCGTCGCTCGAGCCGTTTCTCGACGGGCCCGACAAGCGCATCACGACCGCGACCATCGAGGCCGACCTCGCGCGCGAGCTCCGCATGGACCGCGAGGCCGCCGGCTTCGTGCTGCAGGCGATCTGCGAGGCGGTCGCGGACAGCGTGTCCGCCGGCGAGATCGAGGGGTTCCGCGGTCAGCTCCCGCTCGACATGAAGGACCTGTTCCCGCCGACCCCCCTGCGCCGGGCCGTCTGAGCCGCGTCCGGCCGCCCGATACGAGGCCGCGCCGCCTACGTCTGCGGCCAGACCACGCCGCGCGCGCGCAGATCGGCGACGGTGTCCGCGAGCGTCTCGAGCGGGTCGCGGGGCGTCCAGCCGAGCTCGCGCCGCGCCTTCGTCGCGTCGAGGTACCAGAAGTGCTGGCCCATCGCGGCCGACACCGGGTCGACCGGCAGATCGAACGGCAGCCGCTTCCGCGCCCGCTCGATGAGGTGCGCGCCCGCCTTGGCGAGCGCGATGCTCCGCGGCAGCCGCAGGGCAGGGGCCGGGACGCCCGAGATGCGCGAGAGGCGGCGGAAGAAGACGTCCAGGCTCATGTTGGCGGCGCCGAGCAGGTAGCGCTCGCCCGGGCGGCCCTTCTCCATCGCCAGCGCCATGCCCTGCGCCGCGTCGCGGGCGTCGACGAAGGAGAGGCCGCCCGCGGGGATGAAGGGGAGCCGGCGCTCGAGGAAGCTCACGACGTCCCCCGTCGACGCGCCGTGGACATCGCCCGGGCCGAGCAGGATGCTCGGGTTGATGGCGACGACCTCGAACCCGGGCCCGTTGCGATCGAAGGCCGCGCGCTCGGCGTACAGCTTCGAGCGGTAGTAGGGCCAGCCGGCGATGAGCTCGATCGGCGGCTCGGCCGTCTCGTCGCGGACGTCGTTCGGATCCGTGCTCACCGCGACGACGCCGCTCGTGCTCGCGATCACCGCGCGCTTCACCCCCGCGTCGCGGCAGGCGTCGAGGGTGATCTTGGTCCCCTCGACGTGGGTCCGGTAGAGCATCTCGGCGTCCTCGCGGCGCCGCGAGACGCGCCCGGCGCAGTGGAAGAGCCCCTCGCAGCCCTCGGCGGCGCCGCGGACCGACGCCGCGTCGAGGATGTCTCCGCGGCGGAGCGCCACGCCTTGCTCGGCGAGCGCGGGCGCCTCCGCCCGGCAGAGCGCCACGACGTCGTGGCCCGCCCCGCGCAGCGCCGAGACGAGGTGCGAGCCCAGGAAGCCGGTCGCGCCGGTGACGAGGTAGCGGCTCATGCGAGGTCGAAAACCTTCTGGAAGGTCTGGAGGAGGGAGATGTCGTTCGATTTCACGAGGCCCGTCATGAACTCCATCGGGCTCGGTGTGTAGGCCTCGCGGACGATCTTGGTGAAGATCTCCGGCGTTGTTTTGAGGACGCAGTCGGCCTGCTGGCTCGGCTTGCCGATCCGCGCCTCGCAGCTGGCCGGCTCGATCCGCAGCGTCCACTTCGCCTCCTCCTCCGCCCCGAGCGTGACGTAGTAGGTGATGGGCTGGGTGACCCGCCCGGCCACGTACTTCGCCTCGAGCTCGCGGAACAGGACCGTGAGCGGGTGCTCCTTCGTGGTGGCGGCCTGATCGATGTTCTCGACCCGGCGCAGGTCGAGCGCGCCGCCGTCCCTGAGCTTGATCACGGCGAGCTGCGTGAGCTCGGCGACCCTGCGGCAGGCCACCGCGTACTTCATCCCGGCGGTGAGCCGCCGGAGGTCGCCGATCTCGAGCGGCGGCCCGATGCGCGCGACGAGGTCGCGGCGGATCGGGACGCTGCGCCCCTTGGGGAGCGCCTCGAAGGTGCCGCCCAGGTAGAGGGGCAGGATGTCGACGTTGTGCGTGAGCGCGAGGTGCCCGATCGCCGGCTTGAACTCCAGGATGCCGCCGTCGGAGCTGCGCGTGCCCTCGGGGAAGAGCAGCACGGTCCGCCCGCGGTCGAGGATCTCGCCGGTCTGGCGCAGCGCTGTGCGGAGGCCGCCCTTGCGGTCGAAGGGCGCCAGGTTCGTGAGGTTCTCGAAGTAGGCGCGCCGCCAGCGGTTGCCCTCGAAGAAGTAGTCCTGGGCGGCGAGCGAGACGATGCCGTCGCCGTAGCTGCCCAGCGCGAACTTCACGAGCCCCATGTCGAGGTGGCTCGCGTGGTTCGAGATGACGATCGTGTTGCGGTTGTGCGGGATGAAGGCGCGCCCGTAGACCTTCGGGCGCATGAGGTTCCCGTAGAAGCCGGACTGGACCTTGTTCATCCAGTGCTTGGCGAAGTCGGCCACGGGGCGGGGGATGTGGATGGGCTCCTCGCCCGGCTTGTGCGCGTTCGGCTCCGCGAGCGCGGCGCCGGCGTCGTGCGCGAGCGCCCCCGCGCCCGCCTCGGACGCCGTGGCGGCCTCGGCCGCGAGGTGCGCGACGATCGCCTTCACCTCGGAGCGCTTCACCTGGCCGGACGCGGTGCGCGGCAGCTCGGCGTCGTGGAGGTGCAGGGCCATGGGGTGGCACGGCTTGGGCAGCGCCTGGATCGCCGTGCGGAGCGCATCGAGCGCGCGCTCGTGCTGCGCTGCCCACGCGAGCGCCTCGTCGCCGCCGCCGTCCTTCGCGCTCGGCGCTGTGGGGACGGCGAGGCAGGCGACCTGCTCGCCGCCGCGGCCGTTGTCGATCCCGACGATCGCGAGCTCCTTGATGTGCTTGACCTTGCCGAGCAGGCGCTCGACGTCGGCCGGGTACACGTTCTCGCCCTTCGCCGCGGTGATCACCTCGCTCTGCCGGCCGACGAGGACGAGCCGCCCTTGCTTGTCGAGCTTGCCGAGATCGCCTGTGTGCAGCCACCCGTCCGCGTCGAGCGCGGTCCGGGTCGCGCCGGGGTCGTCGGCGTAGCCCTTCATGACGTTGGGGCCGCGCGCGAGCACCTCGCCGACGCCGTTCGCGTCCGGGTCCGCGATCTTGATGTGCACGCCGGGGATCGGCTTGCCCACGTTCCCCGGGCTCACCGTCGGCGACGGCTTGGCGACGGTCAGGAGCGGCGCCGCCTCGGTCAGGCCGTAGCCCTCGGCGAGCGGCAGGCCGAGCCCCTTGAACACGGCGGCCGTGTCCCTGGGGAGCGCCGCGCCGCCGGAGATGAGGAACCGGATGTTGCCGCCGAGCGCCTCGTGGACGTTGCCGAAGAAGAGCCGCCCCATGTTCAGCCCGAAGCGCTTGCCGAGCATGCGGTTCAGCTCCATGGCCCAGCTGAACGCGGCGGCCGCGGCGGGCCCCTGCTCCTTCGCCCGGGCGACGATCTGGCGCTCCAGCATCTGCCAGAGCGCCGGCACGCCGACCATCGCCGTGATGCGGGCCCTCTTCAGCCCGTCGCTCACCCCGTCGGCCGAGACCTCGTCGAGGTAGATGATCCGCGCGCCGTGCGACAGCGGCAGGAGCAGGCCGCAGGTGACCTCGAAGGTCTGGTGGAGCGGCAGCACGCTGAGCACGCGGTCGCTCGCCTTGAGCGGGAACAGCGGGGCGAGGGAGGCGAGGAGCGCCGTGAAGTTGCCGTGCGTGAGCAGCACGCCCTTCGGCTCCCCGGTCGTGCCGCTCGTGTAGACCATGCTCGCGACGTCGTCGCTGCCCACGCGCACGTCCGGGGGCGCGAGCCCCTCGCCGGACGCCGGTCCCAGGCCGGCCACGCGGCCCTCGGCGAAGCCGACCAGGTCGAAGGCGTACAGGTTCGGCAGCGCCGCGCGCACCTCGGCGCCGAGCTTCTCCTCGACGTCGCTGTCCCAGAGGACGACCTTCGCCGTCGACGAGCGGACGATGGCCGCGAACGCGTCCGCGTCGAGGCCCGGGTCGACCGGGACGGCGACGGCGCCTGCGCGGAGGATGCCGAAGTAGGCGACGGGCCACGACGGCTGGTTCGCGCCGGAGAGCGCCACGCGATCGCCGCGGCGGACGCCGAGCGCGGCGAGGCGCGCGGCCGTCTGGCAGGCCGCGTCGCGGAGCTCGCGGTAGCTCGTGCGCGAGAGCCCGTCCTGCTCGATCCGCTGCAGCGAGAGCGCATGATCGAAGCGCTCGGCGACCTCGTCGAGCAGGTCGACCAGGCTGTCGTAGGGCCGGAGCGCCTTGATCTCCCGGCGGAGCATGTTCTCCATGAGCGGGAAGGCCCACTTCTCCAGGCCGGGCAGGTGGACGTTCCAGATGTAGTCGCGCCAGTCGATCTTCTCGGGCGCCCAGATGAAGCGCGCCCGCTCCTCGGGCGGCATGCGGGCCATCGCCGCGCGCGTGTTGGCGCAGGAGTAGACCCAGTCCGCCTCCGCGACGAACGGCATGAAGACCTCGAGGAGGGCCGCCGTCTTCTGCTCGGCCCTGGCGGCGTTCTCCAGCGCGGCGGCGGCCGGCTTGAGGAGGGCGGCGGCGGGGCCGACGCTCGCCGTCTTGAGCAGGCTCCCCAGGCCGCGGAGCGCGCCCTCGATGGCGCGCGCGCCGTGCGCGTTGTACTGCTGCCGGCTCAGCCCGCGCGGCTCGAAGCGGGAGGACACGATGTCGAAGAGCGAGGTCTTCTTCCCCTCGAAGACCTGCCGCCGCTTGTAGAGCCCGGCGAGCTCCAGGTACCGGTCCACGCGGCAGCCGTTCGTGTCGGTCGTCCCGTACTGGTACACGGCGGCCGCGCGGCCCTCGATGAGCTCGCAGAGCGAGGCGATCATGCCGCTCGCGGTCATGTCGACCGGGATGAGGTCGAGCCGCACGTCGTGGTCGCCGGGGAACTGCACCTGCCCCTTCGAGGCGAGGTAGAGGTAGGGCGCCGAGGTGTTGATCCCCTCGTTCCAGCCGCAGAACGGGAACTCGACGGCGGTCTCGACGACGGCGGGGCGGACGATGGTGAAGGGCAGCCCGGAGCTCGCGAGGACCTGCTCGCCGATGCTCTTCGTGTAGGTGTAGATGTTGGTCCACCCCCAGAAGAGCGCGCGCTCCTTGCCGGCCTCGACGAGCCGGTCCTTGATGAACTTGCGCTTCACCCTGGCGAGCTCGTTGTCGAGCGCGCTGCCGCGGCCCGGCTCGCCGCGCGCGGCCAGGTTGGCCTTGGCCTCGTCGAGGAAGGCGCTCTGCCGGAAGGCGTCCTCGCAACGCTGGCGCGCCTGCTTCACGAGGTCGAGGCACTCGCTGATCTCGCGCTGCGGGTCCCAGTGCGATCGATCGAGCGTGCGCTTCGGACAGGCGGCGCCGAACCACGTCTCGCCTGCGGCGCGGGGGAACGGGATCTCGGCCGGGTGGTTCTCCTCGATGAGCCCGGAGCGGTACCCTGCGACGAAGCAGGTGCTCGTGTGCATCACCTTGGCCCCGAGGGTCCGCGCGAGCTCGACGATGTTGCTGATGCCGAACGCGTTGACCTCGAGCGCCTCGTCGAGCGGGGGGTTGAAGTCGACGACCCCGGCCACGTTCACGACCGCGGCGATCTTGCCCGTGAGCTCCGCGACGCGGGCGTCGAGCCCGAGCAGCGGCAGGCCGACGTTGCCGTTCATCGGGGTGATCTTCTGCCGCAGGTACTCCTCGAAGGCGGGCCCCGGGTGCTGCTCGCGGATCGGGTCGAACACCGGCGAGGTCGCGATCTGCGACCAGAAGCGCTCTTCCGGCGACTGGCTCTCCTTGGCCCGGACGAGCAGGTAGATGTGATCGATCTCCGGGAACCTGGCGAGCAGCATGGCCAGCCAGACCTTGCCGAGGAACCCGGTGCCTCCGACCACCACGAGCCGCTTGCCGGCGAACACCTGAGACGGCACCAGCGGCGGGACCGCCGCGGTTTCCTCGCCCTTGGCTCCACCCGGCTCCGCCCCTCGGGCGCCGGCTCCGTTCGTAACACCCATATGGCTCATCGAGACTCCAGGAAGGCCGCTCAATTCGCGCCTGGGCCGGAACGCGTCAAGGGTGAGGTGCCGCGAACCGGGGTTCGCGCCCTTCAGGCACGGGGTTTGCTCGCACCTTTGCTCGCAGAATCGGGGCCGTTGCGGAGGATCCGACGACGTGTTCCGGCGATCGCATTCGCGCGTGGCCGGCGGACGACGTGGCAGATCGGGCGTGCTCGGCGGAATGACTTGCCGGCGCGGGGGACGCGACCCAAGCAGTGCGGCCGATGATCTTCGGGGCGCATGAGTCCGTGGCCGGCGGCCTTTACCGCGCGATCGCGCTGGCGGGGGAGGACCGCTGCGAGGCGCTGCAAATCTTCACCAAGGTCTCGGGCCAGTGGCGGGAGCCCGCGCTGAGCGCGGATCAGATCGCCGCGTTTCGCGTCGCGCGCGCGGCGTGGGCCGGCGCGGGCCCCACGCTCGCCCACGCGAGCTACCTCATCAACCTGTGCTCCGACGACGCCTCGATCCTGGAGCGCTCGCGGGAAGCGCTGTTCCAGGAGCTCGCGCGGTGCGACGCGCTCGGGATCGACTTCGTGGTGTTCCATCCGGGCGCGCACCGCGGCCTCGGCGAGGAGGCCGGCCTCGACCGCATCGGCGAGAGCCTCGCGATCGTGCTCTCGCGGGGGAAGGGGCTCCGCGCGCAGCTGTGCATCGAGAACATGGCCGGGCAGGGGTCGACGCTCGGCGATCGCATCGATCAGATCGCCGCGATGATCGAGCGCGCCGGGCCGGAGGGGGCGCGGCTCGGGGTCTGCATCGACACGCAGCACGCCTTCGCGGCGGGGCACGATCTCCGGAGCGAGGCCGGCTACGAGCGGTTCTTCGGCGACTTCGACCGGCTGCTCGGCATGGATCGGCTGCGGTGCATGCACGTGAACGACTCGAAGGCGGCGCTCGGCCAGCGGCTCGATCGGCACGAGCGCATCGGTGACGGGGAGATGGGGCTCGTGCCGTTCTGGCGCCTCGCGAACGACGCGCGGCTCGCGCGCGTGCCGGCGGTGGTCGAGCTGCCGCCGCTCTCCAAGGAGCGGCGCGGCTACACGGAGGAGATCGCGCGGCTGCGCGGCCTCAGGGGCGCGCCGGAGCCGGCGACGGCGTCGCCGCTCCCCGTCGATGCCCGGCCGCCGAGGAAGGGGAGGCCGCGCGCCTCGCGAGGCTGACGCCCGCGCGAGAGCGGAGCGCCTCGGGGCGATCGTGGCCCTGCGACATGGCTCGTCTGCGCCGCGTTGCTCGGCGCGCTCACCTCGCCCGGTGCGGCACCCGGACGCCCTTCTCGTCGGCCACGCGGATCGCCGTCTCGTATCCCGCGTCGGCGTGCCGGATGATCCCCATCCCCGGATCGATGGTGAGCACCCGCTCGAGCCTCCGCCGGGCGGCCTCGGTGCCGTCGGCGACGATCACCATCCCGGCGTGCAGCGAGTTGCCGATCCCGACGCCGCCGCCGTGGTGGAAGCTGACCCACGACGCGCCGCCGGCCGTGTTCGCGAGCGCATTGAGGATCGCCCAGTCGGCGATCGCGTCCGAGCCGTCCTTCATCGCCTCGGTCTCGCGGAACGGGGACGCGACCGACCCGCAGTCGAGGTGGTCGCGCCCGATCACGAGCGGCGCCTTCACCCGGCCGGTGCGCACGAGCTCGTTGAACGCGAGCCCGACCTTCGCGCGGTCGCCGTGGCCGAGCCAGCAGATCCGGGACGGGAGCCCCTGGAACGCGATCTTCTGCTCCGCGAGCTCGATCCAGCGCCGGAGATCGGGATCGCCCGGGACCGCCTCGAGCACCGCGCGGTCGGTGGCGAGGATGTCCTCGGGATCGCCCGACAGCGCGACCCACCGGAACGGGCCTTTGCCCTGGCAGAACAGCTCGCGCACGTACGCCGGCACGAAGCCGGGGATCGCGAACGCATCCTGGCAGCCCGCCTCCATCGCGCAGGTCCGGATGTTGTTGCCGTAGTCGAAGACCTCGGCCCCGCGCTGCTGCATCGCGAGCATCGCCTCGACCTCGACCCGCATCCCCGCCTTCGCGCGCGCGACGTACTCCCCCGGGTCGCGGGCGCGCAGCTCCGCCGCCTGCTCCAGCGTGAGCCCCGGCGGGACGTAGCCGACGAGCGGATCGTGCGCCGCGGTCTGCTCGGTGACGAGGTCCGGCGTGACGCCGCGGCGGACGAGCTCCGGATAGACGTCGGCGGCGTTGCCGCAGAGGGCGATCGAGCGCGGCGTCCCGCGCCCGACGCTCTCGAGGACGGCCTCGAGGGCGCGATCGAGGTCGTCGATGCGCTCGTCGACGTAGCGGGTGCGGAGCCGCTTCTCGATGCGCGCCGGGTCGATCTCGACGCCGAGGCAGGCGATGCCCGCCATGGTCGCGGCGAGCGGCTGCGCGCCGCCCATGCCGCCGAGCCCCGCGGTGAGCACCCAGCGGCCGCCGCCCGGGGCGCGCGCCGCGTGCGCCTTGCGCGCGGCGACGAACGTCTCGTAGGTGCCCTGCACGATGCCCTGCGAGCCGATGTAGATCCAGGAGCCCGCGGTCATCTGCCCGTACATGGTCAGGCCGAGCGCCTCGAGCCGCCGGAACTCGTCCCACGTCGCCCACCGGCCCACGAGGTTCGAGTTCGCGAGGAGCACGCGGGGCGCGTCCGGGTGCGTGCGGAAGCGGCCCACCGCCTTGCCCGACTGCACGAGGAGCGTCTCGTCGTCCTCGAGCTCCCGGAGCTCGCGGACGATCACGTCGAACGCCTCCCACGATCGCGCGGCCTTCCCGGTACCGCCGTAGACCACGAGGTCGTCTGGCCGCTCCGCGACCTCCGGATCCAGGTTGTTGTGGATCATCCGGAGCGCCGCCTCCTGGATCCACCCCTTGCAGCTCCGCTCGCTCCCGCGCGGCGCGCGCACCCCCCGGGCCCCTTGCGCTCCCGTCGTCATGCTGTCGTGTACTCCAGCCGGCGCGGCTCGACCAGGCGGCGCGGCGTCCGTCGCGACGCGCGGCGAGGGGCACGCCAGCGCGTGACGTAAGCCTGCTCCGCGCGCCCGACGTCTCTCCAGGACAGCCGGCTTCGTCCGAACCGGAGTATGCTCGCCCGCGGCGCGAGCAGCGCCCGACTCCGGGAGAATCCATGATCTCGACGATCCGTTCGGCCCTTGCGCGTTGTCCGGTCCGGGCCCTTCCGCTCGCAGCCCTGGCGCTCTCCTTGGCGACGACGGGGTGCGACAAGGTCGGGTGCTTCGAGTGGACCGAGCTCGAGGGGGAGTGCCCCGCTCAGGAGGAAGCGCTCGACTATTTCGGCGGCTCCACCTGCGGCGGCGAGGTCCAGTCGGTCGACAGCGAGCCCGAGTTCGACGGCGACTACTGCTGTTACGACATCACCAAGCGAGCCGACGGCGAGTACGACACCTGCGCGTTCTAGCGCTCGTCCAGCGCGTTCCTGTCGAGCTCCTCGAGCGCCGCGAGATCCCGCGCGGCCAGCTCCTCCACGCCGCCGGCAGCCTCGCGCGGGTAGGCCAGCGCGATCTCGCCGTCGTGCAGATAGAGGTGCTGGCCGTCGATGCACCCGTGCGCGCCCCCCGCCGCGTGGAGCGCCGCGATGGCCTCGCCGAGGCGCGCCCGCTGGCCCCTGGTCAGGGCGAGGCCCTCGTCGGCGAGCGCGCGACCCTGGGGCGGCGCCACCCAGACCTCGCCGGCGGCGAGGTCGACCCGCAGGACGGACGGCAGGGCCGGGTGGCCGGCGCGCGCGAACGCCCGGGCCCGGGCGAGGGTCGCGTCGTCGAGCTGCAGCACGAGCACGTCGCGATCGAGCCAGGCGTCGCGCCATCGCCCCTCGGTGTCCCGGCCGTCGCCGACCTCGAGCGTCGCCGCGAGCCGCGTCGTCGCGGAGGGCGGCGCCTCGCTCGACCGAGGCCGGGCGCTCGCGCGCGACCGCCGCGGCCGCGGGCTCTCCGGCCAGGGGAGCGCGGTGATCGCGCGCCGCGCCTCGAACGCGTCGGCCGGGCGCGCGGCGGGGTCCTCCGCGAGCAGCGCCGCCACGATGGCGTCGTGGGCCGCCGTGAGATCCGGGTGGATCTCGCTCGGCGCCGGATCGAGGTGCCCGCCCACGGCGGGCGCGGGCGGCTCTCCGGTGAGCAGCTCGGCGAGCACCGCGCCGGCGCCGTACAGGTCGCTCGCCAGCGTCGCCGGTCGCCCCATCCGCTGCTCCGGCGACATGTACGCGAACGTCCCGATCGCGCCGGCCGTCGCGGTGGTCGAGAGATCGCCGAGGTGCGCCGCCCCGAAGTCCGCGAGGTGCGCCGTCCCGATCTCGTCGAAGAGCACGTTGCTCGGCTTCACGTCGCGGTGAAGGATGCCGAGCCGGTGCGCCTCGCCGAGCGCGGACAGGAGCGCGCAGGCGATCTCGACGGCGCGCGCGGGCGCGACCGGCTCCCCCCGGAGCCGCTCGATCAGGGAGCCGCCGGCCATCCAGGCGAGCACCATCGCGGGCCCCTCGGGGTGATAGGCGCGGAGCGCGACGACGTTCGGGTGCCGGAGCTGGGCGAGGGCCCGCGCCTCGCGCTCGAACCGGAGCAGCGCGTCGCGGCCCGCTCCGAACGCCGCGCCCGCGAAGATCTTCACGGCGACGCGCTCCGCCGTGATCCGGTCGCGCGCCTCCACCACGCGCGCGTGATGCGTGGCCGTGACGTCGCGCAGGGTCTCGTAGCGCCCGAAGAGGAGCGGCCCGGCGGGCGCGGAGCCCAGAGGAGAGGGCGCCGCCGCGGGGCCGCCGGGAGCGACGGCCGGCGACGAGGGCGCCTCCTGGCCGCGCGGATCGAGCCGGGAGAGCTCGTCGCGCACGGTCTGCGCGGCGTCCTCGAGCCCGAGGTCGCCCAGGCAGCGGCAGAGCAGCGGCAGCGCGCGGGCGCGCTCCTCGGAGGCGGGCGGCAGATGCTGCAGCGCCCGCACCGCGGCCTCGGTGCGGCCGTGGCGCGCGAGGAGCTCGCCGAGCGCGAGCCACGCCGCCGCGTCGCCCGGGCGGCGGCGGAGCGCGGCCTCGAGCGCGCGCGCGCCATCCGCGGGGCGGCCGGCGAGCTCGAAGCTCTCGGCGGCGCGGCGCGCGTCCTGGGCCGCGGTGAACGCCTCCGCTGCCGCGGCGTGGGCGCCGAGCGCCGCGAACAGCGCGCCGGCGTGGCGGGGGAACCCGCGCGCCGCGAGGTCGGCGGCGACGCGCAGCGCGGCGTCCCGGGGCGCCGTGATCGCGAGCGCCTCGAGCGCCTCGCGCGCGAGCGCGTCGTCGCCGCCGAGCGCGGCCATCAGCGCGGCGCGGGCCGGGTCCTCGGCGGCGAGCGCCTCCCTGGCCGCGCCGGCGAAATCGCAGACCCGCTCGAGCAGCTCCGACGCGCCCGCGTGATCGCCGGCCGCCACGAGGAGCGCGGCGCCGCGCTCGCGCTGCCCGATCGCGGCGAGCTCGTCCGCGCGCCGTCGCAGGTCCTCGTACGCCACCCCGAGGTCGGCCGTCCAACCGTCAGTGCGCGGCGATGCGCGCGCGGCCGTTCACGGAGAGGTCGAAGCGCACCTCGCCGAGATCGATCCCCGAGGCGCTGAACGGCACCTGCCGCGTGCGGTGCACGGCGACCGTCGCGCTCGCGGGCAGGGGGCCGAGCGTCGACGGATCCAGCAAGGATCCCGGGATCACGCCCCTCCCCGTGTCCTTGAACGCGCACCGCACGGTCGCGCCGTGCGCCGAGGTCACGTCGATGTAGATGTCGTCGCGCGTCCGGCCGGCCTCACCGCCCTCGTCCGCGCGCCACTGCACCACCGCGCCGACCCCGGCGTCGAGCTCGACAAGGTCGGCCAGATCGGCGTCGCCCACCCGCACGTCCTCGGGACCGGCGGGGGCGTCGGCCTCGAAGGCGAACCGGTCGAGCTGCCCCGACCCCGAGCTCTCGAAGACGTACCGCGCCGGCGCCGGCAGATCGCTCGTGGCGTCGCGCGACGTGTAGAACACGCCGAAGACCAGGGCGCCCACGTCGGGGAATGCGCGGGCGGCGAGCGGCATTTGGGTGCTGTCGGTCCGCATCGTCACGTCGCCCGCGTCGAGGAGCTCGATCGGGCTGAGGGAGCTGAAGCTGCTCGCCGCGTCATCCTCGGCGGCGGGCGAGAGGACCATGCAGCTGCCGGCGGCCGGGAGGACGAACGCCTGGCCGACCGCCCCCTCGGCGAGCTCGGGATCCATCGCGGAAGAGAGGCGCATGAACTTCGCCAGGACGTTGGTGACCGACGACGCGCTCTCGTCGGCCGCGACCGGCAGCGCCGCGTCGTCGAGCTCGACGGGGGCGGTGGCGGCGTCCCGGCTCAGGTTGATCGCGCGCTCGACGCGCACGACCCCCTGGGTGACCACCCCGTTGACGTCGGCCGCGTCGCCCGCGACAGGCGCCGAACAGCCGACGAGAGCCGCAACGGCGAGGAGGCATGAGGTGGAGAGGGCGCCGTAGGGACGCATAGATCCAAGTCTAAGGCCGGTCCTCCGGCCGGGCAAGCGCCTGCGCTGGCCACAGAAAATGCGCGAAATCCGATTTTTTACGGCGTTACGGCCAGGTCAGAAGGTGACCGTGAGGCCGCCGCCCGGGGCGACGGTGCCCTGATCGAGGGTGACCGGAGCCCCGCCAATCTGGCCCGTGGCGTGATGGTACGTCGCTGTGGCCTCCAGGGCGACATGTACGTGTCGGAACCCGGCACGCACGCCCAGCACGAACCCGACCCGGAGGTGCTGGCCCGATGCGTCGACGAGGGGCCCCTGGGTCGCCGAGCCGGCGGGCAGCCGCACCTCGCCGCCCAGGAGCTCCAGCCCGAGCCGCGGACCGAGCCAGAGGGCAAAGAGATCCGCGTCCGACCGGAAGCCGAGCAGGAGCGGGACGTCGAGCCCCGCGCCGTAGACGTCGCTCCCCGCCGCTTTCGAGCCCGCGCTCGGGCCCGGAGCGCCCGCGAAGAGCGCCGAGGCGCCGAGCCCGAGCGACAGGGACGCCTCGCCGAGCGGGAACTCATGGCGCCCGTCGAGCCGGAGGGCGCGCCCCGTGTACGTCAGCCCGGCCTCGTTCCCGCCGTCGATCCCGACGCGGGCGCTGGCCCAGGGCGCGACGCCCGGCGACACCGTGATCTCGGAGAGCTTCCGCCGCGCGGCGCCCTCCGTCGCGGCCGGGTCGCCGGCGCTCGCGCCCGCCGCCGGCGGAGCGGCCGTCGCTCCGGCGACGATCAGGTCGCCCGACAGGCCCGCGCCGAAGCTCACGTTGCCCGGACGGAGGACGTGGGCCGGATGGAGCAGCGGACCGCTGCCATGACAGCCCGCGCAGGCGCCTGCGAGGAGCGTTGCGACCCAGCGCCGGATCACGGTGTGACCCGGGCGCCGTATTGAACCGACGGTGCCGGCGGAGACATGGGGAGCGCGGCCCGAGAGGCGACGCGAGGGGGCTCGAGAAGCTGCTCTACTTGCGGAAGCGCGAGGGGTAGTCGTTGGCGGCGGCCCGCTTCTGCAGCTCGGCATCGTCCGGGTGCAGCTTGATGGCGCGCGCGATGAGCGCTTCCTCGGTCTCCACGATCTGCGGATTGGGCAGGCAGCACTCGACCGGGCACACGGCCTGGCACGCTTCGTGGTCGTAGAAGCCGACGCACTCCGTGCAGAGCTCCGGATCGATCACGTAGATCTCATCGCCCTCGCTGATGGCTTCGTTCGGGCATTCCGGCTCGCAGGCGCCGCAGTTGATGCAGTCTTCGGTGATGTAAGTCGCCATGGCCTTCGCTTCATTCTCCGGGTCAACCCCGGTCCGCTCGTTTCTAGAGGCCTGACCGCACGGTGTCAATTCGGGCGGAAGTGGGCGCAGGTTCCGCGCGGAGACGCCGGCGCACGCTTGCGCGCGGGCGCCCCTGCCGGTACTAAGCGGCCCTCCTCGATGCTTCGCCTCACCGGGCCCGCCCTCCTGCTCGTCGTCCTCGGCGCCTCCTCGCTGCTCGCCGGATGCGGCCCGCAGATCGGCGATGCGTGCATCACGTCGCTCGATTGCGCGCAGCAAGAGCAGCAGCTCTTCTGCGATGGCACGCAGCCCGGCGGCTACTGCACGGTCTTCAACTGCGAGCCGGACAGCTGCTACGGCAGCAGCGTCTGCGTCGTGTTCAACCCGGTGCTGGATCAGGCGTGCGGCGAGCTCGAGAACGTCCGCTGGCCGCGCTTCGAGCGGACGTTCTGCATGGCCACCTGCGACGACGACGACGACTGCCGCAGCGGCTACTCGTGCGTCGCGCTGGGCGATATCCGGGGCGCCGCGGCGATACCGCCGGGCGAGCGCAACGCCGCGATCGTCGACTCCGAGCCGGAGAGCTCGAAGGCCTGCCTGCCGGATCCGTCCTCTACCCCGAGCGCGCCCGGCGAGCCGTCGGGCGACGTCGAGAGCGGGCCCGGTGTCTGCGGGGCCGCTCCTGAGCAGCCCGCGTGGACTCCCTACACGCCGGAGGGCGAGGGCGGCGCCGGTGGTTCGGAGGGCGAGGGCGGCGCTGGCGGCTCGGAGGGCGAGGGCGGCGCTGGCGGCTCGGAGGGCGAGGACGGCGCTGGCGGCTCGGAGGGCGAGGGCGGCGCTGGCGGCTCGAGGGGCGAGGGCGGAGGCTGAGCGCTGCGCGGTGCGGTGCGGTCCGGCGTCGCGCGTCGACCGTGCTAGCGTGGGCCGCGTGTTCGGATCGGCTCCCGCGAAGAGGACGTTCGAGGCTGCGCTGCGCGACGTCGCCTCGCAGAAGCCCGCTGTGCGCGTGGAGGCGGTGAGCGACCTCGTCCCCTATGCCGCGAAGGCGCGGGAGCAGGTCCTGCGCGCGATCGAGGGCGCGCTGCGCGCCGATGGGCACGCGGCGGTGCGCGCGGCAGCGGCCATCGCCCTCGCCGACACGAAGGCCGTCGAGGCGCTGCCCGCGCTGCTCCTCGCCGTCGAGGACGTGGATCCCAACGTCCGGCAGATGGCGATCACGGCGCTCGGCGAGATCGGCGACGCGCGCGCCACGGGGCGGCTCCGGCGCGCCCTCTCGGACGAGCGGCCCGAGGTCCGCTTCCAGGCGGTGATCGCGTTCCCCCGCGTCTGCGCCGAGCCGGCCGATGCGCTCGAGGCCGTCATGCAGGCCTCGCACGACGACGATCCGCTCGTCTGCCACATCGCCCTGCGGATGTTCGAGGAGCTGGGGGAGCTCAACGGCGAGCTCCCTCCGTCGAGCCTGGCGCGGGCGAGCGCGCTGCTCGGCCACGCGTCGCCGCTCGTCCGGGCAGCGGCGGCGGTCGTCACCGCGCGCTTCGGCGATCCGGCGGGCCACGCGGTGCTCGTCGAGGTCGTGGGTGGCAAGCTCCGCGGGGTCGACCACGAGGACGAGGCCGCCGCGATCGAGCTCTGCGGCGAGCTCGGCCTCTCCGCTTCCCGGAGCGCGCTCGAGCGGCGCGTCTTCGGTCTGAGGCTCGGCCTCGGTCGGGACCCGTTGCGCTGGCACGCGCGCGTCGCGCTCGCGCGGATGGGCCACGAGCGTGCGATCCGCGAGATCTTGAGCGAGCTCGGCGCGTGGGACCGCCACCGGCGCACGCTCGCCGTCGCGGCCGCCGGCCGCGCTCGCCTCGCGACCGCCCGCGCGACGATCGCGGCGATGCGGGGCGACGAGCGGAAGGCTGATCAGGGAGCCGTCGAGGAGGCGCTCGCCGCCATCGCTTCCGAGGTGGAGGCATGAACGAGGAAGCCCAGTTCAGCGAGGCCGACCTCGCCCCGAGCCCCGAGGAGCGCGCCGCATCGCGCCGCTTCCTGATCGATCGCGCGGCCGCGAGCGTGGCCGCGCTCGCGGCGGGGGCCTGGGCCGGCGGCCTCGTGGCGCTGGGCGCCTGCGCCGCCCCGTTCGTCTTCCGTCTCACCCCGACCCCTTTCTCCGGCGACGCGATGAGCGCGGCCTTCGCCCGCTTCGATCAGCTCGCGCTCGGCGCCGCGGTGATCCTCCTCGGCGCGGAGGTGGCGCGCACCTGGGCGGCTGGCCGTCAGGGCGCGGGCCGCGCGGCCCGCGTGCGCCGGATCCTCGCCATGGTGATGGCCGGGTGCGCCGCGTACGTCGGCCTGGCGCTCACCCCCCGCATCGCGGCGCTCCACCGCGAGGGCGCCCGGCGCGGCGAGGGGGAGCTCGGCATGGAGCTCGAGCGCGCCCACCGCCGCGCCGAGCTCGTGGGCCGGTCGGAGGTGTTCCTCGGCGCGAGCCTGGTCGTGCTGCACGTCTTCACGCTCGGCGCGCGCCGCCCCGAGCAGGAGGACGACGACGAGGACGCGGCCGCTCCGCTGCCGCCCGGCCCGCGGTGAGAACATCGACGCACCCGACCTGCGCCGCGGGCGCCGGTGCGAGGGTGCCGATCCGATGACCGCAGCACGAGGCGCCGCCGCGCGTCGCGCCCACGACAGGGAGGACCCAGATGCCGCGTGACAACAAGCTCTATAGCGGCTTCGTCAACCACGATTACATCCTCACCTTCTCGATCGCCGACGAGGCGAACCGGGCCCGCCTCGTCGCGCTGTGCGCCGGGCCGTGGCAGGGCGACGAGGTCACGCCCGGCACCTGGGAGGTGTCCAACACGCTCAGCCCGGATCAGATGGAGCGCGCCATCCTCGATCAGATGGGCGACGCCGACCGCGCCGCCTATTACTACCTCTCCGACAGCAAGCGGATGTTCCGCGTTCTCCTCGGCTGAGCGCGGCGCGAGGCGCGTGAGCCGCTTCGCTCCGGCGGGCGACCGGGGTGGTCGGGCTCGCGCCGGCGAGCCGAAGGGGCCGCGATCGCCGCCATTTCGCGGTATGGTCCGGTCATGAGCGAGCTGGAAGCCACGCCGCCCGGCGCCTCGACCCGGCCCGCCGCCGACGCGCCGCCGCCCCGCGCGGGGGACGGGGACGACGAGGGTTTGCTCAGCGTCCTTCGCGACGACGGATCGCTGGATCCGGCGACCGATCCCGGCCTGACCGACGCGCTGCTGTTGCGCACCTACCGCGAGATCAAGCGCCTCAGGCTGCTCGACGCGCGCATGCTCCTGCTCCAGCGACAGGGGCGGGTCGGCTTCTACGGCGCGTGCACCGGCCAGGAGGCGACGCCGATCGCCACCGCGCTCGCGCTCGATCCGACGGACTGGATCTTCCCCGCGCTGCGCGAGAGCGTGATGATGCTGGTGCGCGGCTTTCCGCTCCGCACGTACGTGGCCCAGATCTTCGGCAACTCGGGCGACCTGCTCAAGGGGCGCCAGATGCCGTCTCACATGAGCGGCCGGCAGGTGAACCAGGTGTCCTGGTCGAGCTGCATCGGCCCGCAGATCCCGCAGGCGGTCGGCGCCGCGTGGGCCGCGAAGCTGCGGCGCGACAGCACGGTGGTGGTGGGGTTCATGGGCGACGGCGCGACGAGCGAGCCCGATTTCCACAGCGCGATGAACTTCGCGGGGGTCTTCAAGGCGCCCTGCGTGATGATCTGCCAGAACAACCACTGGGCGATCAGCGTCCCGACCGACCGGCAGACGGCCTCCAGGACGATCGCCATCAAGGGGCGGGCCTACGGCGTCCCGTCGGTCCGGGTCGACGGCAACGACGTCATCGCCGTCTACCGCGCCGTCTCCGAGGCGGTCGCGCGGGCCCGGGCTGGAGGCGGCCCCAGCTTCATCGAGGCGCTCACCTACCGCGTCGGCGCGCACTCCTCGAGCGACGACCCGAGCCGGTACCGGTCGCAGGAGGAGGTCGATCGCTGGACGCAGCGCGATCCGCTGCTGCGCCTCGGGCGCCACCTCGCCGTCCGCGGCCTGCTCGACGACGCCGCGGAGGCCTCCCTCGAGGCGGAGCTCAACGCCGAGATCGCCGCCGCCGTCGCGGAGGTCGAGGCGATGGACCCGCCCGCCCGCGAGACCCTGTTCGAGGACGTCTACGCCGAGCTGCCCTGGCACCTGCGCGACCAGCGCGCGGAGCTCCTGCGCTCCCCGAAAGCGCCCGCGCACGGCGGCGGACGCTGACCACGGGAGGGATTTCCCCTCGGTGCGAGGTCGTGTAAGCCCCGGGCACCCAGGGTACGGCTCGCGGGCGCGGCCTCAGGGCTGGTCAGCGAGGGGCTTGCCTGACGGACCCCGGCGCCCCTAATCCCAGTCTCCGAAGCGCACAACAAGGACAAGGATGAAGACCTACGACGCAATCGTGATCGGAGCCGGCCCCGGCGGTTACCCCTGCGCCATCCGGCTGGCTCAGCTCAAGCAGAAGACGCTCTGCATCGAGAAGGAGCAGCCCGGCGGCGTCTGCCTCAACTGGGGCTGTATCCCCTCCAAGGCGCTCATCGCCGCCGCCCACCTCTACGAGAAGTCGCAGGCCGGCGCCGCGATGGGGATCAAGGTCAGCGGCGTCGAGCTCGACGCCAACCAGATGCAGGACTGGAAGGAAGGCATCGTCAAGAAGCTCACCGGCGGCGTCAGGTCGCTGCTCAAGGGCAACGGCGCCGACCTGCTCACCGGCACCGCCACGATCGTCGGGCCGAAGCGCGTGGACGTGACCTTGCCGGACGGCTCGGTGGAGCAGATCGAGGCGACCAAGGGGATCGTCATCGCGACCGGCTCGACCACCATCGAGATCCCGACGTTCAAGTTCGACGGCGACGCGATCATCGGCGCGAAGGAGGCGGTGAGCCTGCGCCGTATCCCGAAGCGGCTGCTCGTGATCGGCGGCGGCGTCATCGGCCTCGAGCTCGGCATGGTCTACCAGGCGTTCGGCTCGCAGCTCACCGTGGTCGAGGCGCTGCCGGAGCTGCTCACGGGCGTCGACCCCGACTGCACGAAGCTCGTCGAGCGCAAGATCCTGAAGCGCGGCGGCACGATCCACAAGAACGCCAAGGCGGTCGGGTACGAGAAGCAGAAGGACGGCTCGGTCGGGGTGAAGATCCAGATCGAGGGCAAGGAGCAGACGATCGTCGTCGACACGGTGCTGGTCGCCGTCGGCATGCGGCCGAGCTCGAAGGGGCTCGGCCTCGAGAAGGTCGGCGTGACGGTCGATCAGCGCGGGTTCATCCCCACGGACAAGACGTGCCGCACCAACGTGCCGTCGATCTACGCCGTGGGCGACGTCAGCGGTCCGCCCCTGCTCGCGCACAAGGCGACGAAGGAGGGCGAGATCGTCGCCGAGGTCATCGCGGGGCACAAGGCCGCGAAGGACTGGGTCGCGATCCCGGGCGCGATCTTCACCGATCCGGAGATCGCGACGGTGGGGCTCACCGAGGCGGAGGCGAAGGCGAAGGGCCTCGAGGTCGTCGTCGGCAAGTTCCCGTTCTCGGTGCTCGGCAAGGCCATGGCCATGAACGAGACCGAGGGGTTCGCGAAGATCGTCGCCGACAAGAAGACGAAGCAGGTGCTCGGCGTCCACATCGTCGGACCGGAGGCCAGCACGATGATCAGCGAGGCGTCCCTCTCGCTCGAGATGGCGGCCTTCCTCGAGGACATCTCGCTCACGATCCACCCCCACCCGACCCTCGGCGAGTCGCTGATGGAAGCCGCCGCCCACGCCATGGGCGCGGCGATCCACATCGCGAACCGCTGAGCGCGTCGCCGCGTCAATCGCGCATGTAATGGCACGTGTACCCGCCCGGGGACTTCACCAGGTACTTCTGGTGGTACTCCTCGGCGCGCGTGAACGGCCCGGCCTCCACGATCTCGGTCACGAGCGGCGCGCGCCATTTGCCGCCCTGCCCCACGCGCGCCTTCACCTCCTCGGCGATGCGGCGCTGCTCGGGCGTCGTGACGAAGATGGCCGAGCGGTACTGCGTGCCGACATCGTTGCCCTGGCGGTTCTGCGTCGTCGGATCGTGCATGCGGAAGAACCATTTCTCGAGCAGCTCGGCATACGACAGCTTCGCTGGATCGAAGACGATGCGCACCGACTCGGCGTGGCCCGTCACCCCGGTCTTCACGTCTTCATAGGTCGGCTCCTTCGTCCGGCCGCCGGCATAACCGACCTCCGTCTCGAGGACGCCGGGGATCTGCCGGAGGAGCTCTTCCATCCCCCAGAAGCAACCGCCCGCCAGGACGGCCGTCTCCAGCGTCGTCTTGCAGCCGGCCGCCTCTCCAGGCGCCGGGAGCGCGCAGGCGTTCGCGCCGGCCTGCTCCGCCGGCGCGCCGCTCCGCCCCTCGAACAGGGCACGGTAGGCGCCGTAGCCCTCGGCCTCGAGGCGATCCAGCGGGATGAACCGGAGGGACGCAGAGTTGATGCAGTAACGCAGCCCGCTCGGCCGAGGCCCGTCCTCGAAGACGTGCCCGAGGTGCGAGTTGCCGGCCTTGGAGCGCACCTCCGTCCGGACCATTCCATGGGCCCTGTCGGAGCGCTCCACGACCCGCTCCGGCTCGATGGGGCGGGTGAAGCTCGGCCAGCCGGTGCCCGACTCGAACTTGTCGACCGATGAAAAGAGCGGCTCGCCGCTCGCGACATCGACGTAGAGGCCCGCCTCGTGGCTGTTCCAGAAGGCGTTGCGGAACGGCGGCTCGGTCGCGTCGTGCTGGGTGACCTCGTACGCGAGCGGCGTGAGCCGCTTGCGCAGCTCTTCATCCGACGGTTTGCGATAGCTTCTGTCCGACATCGTCACAGCCTCCTTGGATACCAGGGCAGTCTTGCTCGCATGCCCCGCAGCGCCCGTGCGCCAGCACGCGATCAGGGCGGCGGACGCGACGAGCAAGAGCGCGAAGAGCAGACGAGCAGCGCGGAGCCAATTCATCATCCACCTGGCCGGTCGAGGGTAGCGCATCCACCCCTCCTACGCCGCGCGGGGCCGCCGGTTTCGCGGGCGCGGCGCGCGCGCCGGCCTGGCGCGGCGCCCGCCTAGCGCGGCGCCGGCCTCGACATCACGGGCCGCCGCGCTCGAGCGAGGCGGCCCCCTCGGCGGCGCGCCGCTCGAAGCAGTCGTCGGGGATCTCGCGCGCGCGGCGGACGAGCCGGGTCGCCCCGATGAACGCCGAGGTCACCGGATCGTGGTAGCCGCTCGCCCCGTGCAGGCCCGGGACCGCGCGCTGGTAATGGCGCGCGACCCGCTCCATCAGCGCCTCGCGGACGTACTTGCCCACCATCGACGCCATCGCGACGCAAAGATCCGAGGCGTCGCTGTCGCGGACGAACGCGATCTCGCCGAGGCCGGGAAAGTGGTAGGCGCTGCGGGCGCGGCCCTCCTCGAGCACGAGGTGCAGCCTCCCGGCGAGCGGGCCGAACGCAGACCCGTATTTGCCGAAGCCGCCGACCTTGCCGCACACCGCGAAGACCTCCGCGCCGGCGAGGCCGCCGAGCTCGAGGATGAGGCGCTCCATCGCGTGGAGATCGAGCACGAACCGGTTCTTCCCGGCGCGTACCCCGTCGTTCATCCGCTTCACGCAGAGCAGCATCGAGCGCACGGCGACGATCTCGACCCCCTTCTCCGCGAGCTTGTCGAGGTCGCGGCAGACCGTGCGCAGCAGCTTGTCCGGCGCGGTGAACGCCTCGCCCTCCGCCGACCAGCACTGCGCCTCGACGTGGTCCGGGCAGAGCGCGCGCAGCGCGGCGCGGTCGTCGAGCGAGACGGCGTGGAGCAGCTCGTCGACCGACGGCGGGTCGCCGGCCATCGCCGTGCGGCCGCAGCCGCGCGCGACGAGCGCGCGGGCCCACGCCTCGCCGAGCGAGACGTCCCCGTGCGCGACGAGCTGCTTCGAGTCGCCGAGCCGCTGCGCGAGGGCGCCGCGGGGCGCGCTGCCGGCGGTCTGCCAGCCGGCCTCGGTGACGCGCGAGAGGACGGCCGTCACCACCATCGGACCGAGCCGCGGGCCGAGGCCGTTCTCATCGACGCCGATGCGGTAGCGGACAGAGGGCTCGGCGGACGCCATGCACGGCCCCTCTGCCACACGACGGCGCGCGCGTCACGGCGCGAGGCGACCCGCCAGCGTTATCCTCCCGCGCGCAGATCCGATCGAGGTCGACAAGCGCGCCCCCTCACGCCCTCTTTACGTCCTCTTTACGTTCTCTGCCCCGAGTTTTTCACAGGCTCCCCGCATGCACCGCACTATATTTCTCGCCCATGCGCATCCTCACCGTGCCCTGCCTCAGCGACAACTACGCATACCTCGTGGCCGCGGACGGGCGGCGCGAGGCGATCGTCATCGACCCGTCGGAGGCCGAGCCGATCATCGCGGCGCTCGACCGCGAGCAGCTCCGCCTGGTCGCCATCGTCAACACGCACCACCACCACGATCACGTCGGCGGCAACGAGGCGCTCCGCCAGCGCTACGGCGATCTCCCCGTCTACGCGCACGCGAGCGACGTCGGGCGCGTGCCCGCGCAGACGGAGCAGGTCGAGGAGGGCAAGCCGGTCGAGATCGCCGGCCTCACGCTCCGGCCGCTGCACGTCCCCGGCCACACGCTCGGCGCCGTCTCCTATTGCGTCGAGGACGTCGTGTTCACCGGCGACACGCTCTTCATCGGCGGCTGCGGCCGCATGTTCGAGGGCACGCCCGAGGTGATGCACGCCTCGCTCTCCAAGCTCGCCGCCCTCCCGGTGCACATGCGCGTCTTCTGCGGTCACGAGTACACCGTGAACAACCTCCGTTTCGCCGAGACGGTCGAGCCCGAGAACGAGGCCATCCGCAAGAAGCTCGCGGCCGCCCGCGCGGCGCGCGAGCGCGGCGAGCCCACGGTCGGGAGCACCATCGCCGAGGAGCTCGCGACGAACCCGTTCCTGCGCTGCAGCGAGCGGTCCGTGCAGGCCCGCTTCCCGGGGCCCACGCTGCCCGACGTGTTCGCCGCCGTGCGGCGCGCGAAGGACGATTACCGCTGACTTACGACGTCGCGCGCGGCCGCATTCCGCTCGCGCCCGCGGCCTGATTTCTATACGACTAGGCCCATGGACTCCCGCGCTCCCATCTTCGGGTTCAACGACGCGCGCGACGAGATCGTGCGCACCGTGGTCGATCGGGTCCTCGGCGCCACGAGGGATCCGCTGCTCGCCATGAACGAGGCGGCGTACCAGGAGGCGAAGCGGCTCGAGGGGTCACGGAAGCCGCAGGACGTCCGCGAGCTCACCGAGTGGCAGCGGCTCGCCCGCTCGCTCGGCCGCATGCACGACGCGGAGCGCCGCCGCCGCCTGCGGGAGCTCGCCGAGGAGTACGCGTGGGACATCGCGGGGAACTTCGACCCGCGCGTCTACCAGCTGTCCTCGCGGCTCCTGCCGCCGGTCGTGAGCGCCCTGCTCGCGCCGCGCAAGCTCGTGACCGTGGTCCGCGACCCGCGCAAGCTCATCAGCCTGGAGCTGCTCGCCGACCGGGTGCTCGTGCAGGGCCCGCTCGCGAAGCTCCGGTCGCTCGTGCAGCGCGGCACCGCGGTCTATGTCCCGACGCACCTGTCGAACATGGACTCGATCGTGTTCGGCTACGCCCTCGAGCGCGCCGGCCTGCCGCCCGCCACCTACGGCGCCGGAAAGAACCTGTTCACGAACCCGGTCCTCTCGTTCTTCATGCACAACCTCGGCGCCTACCGCGTGGATCGGCGCATCCGGCACAACCTCTACAAGGACGTGCTGAAGACGTACTCGGGCGTGCTCCTGGAGCGCGGCTACCACTCGCTGTTCTTCCCCGGGGGGACGCGGTCGCGCTCGGGCGGCATCGAGCGGAAGCTCAAGCTGGGCCTTGTCGGCAGCGCCTTCGAGGCCTACACGCGCACGCTGCTCAGCGGCCGCGAGCGCCGCATCTTCTTCGTCCCGGCCACGATCAATTATCTCATCACGCTCGAGGCCGAGACGCTCATCGCCGATTTCCTCTCCGAGGCCGGCAAGGGCCGCTTCATCATCGAGGACGACGAGTCGAGCCGGATCGGCCGGATCGCCTCGTTCCTCCGCAAGCTCCTCGCGATGAACGCCGCGGTGGTCATCCGCTTCTCGGAGCCGCTCGATCCGTTCGGTAACCGGGTCGACGAGCTCGGCCGCTCGTTCGACGCGCGCGGCCGCGAGGTCGACCCGGCGACCTACGTGAAGAACCAGGACGGCGCCGCGGTCGTCGACGCGGCGCGCGACGTCCAGTACGCCCGCGAGCTCGGCGAGGAGATCTGCCGGGCGTACGCGCGCGACACGGTCGTCATGGCGACGCACGTCGTCGCGGCGGCGAGCTTCGCCCGGCTCCGCAGCCACGCGCCGGCCGCGGATCTCTTCACGGTGCTCCGCCAGCGCGACGTGCTCACGGTGCCGCGCGACGACCTCGCGGCCGACGTGATGGCCCTGTGCGAGCGCCTGCGCGCGCTCGAGCAGACGGGGTGCATCGTGCTGGGTGAGGACGTCCGGCTCGGCTCGGGCGGGGACATCGTCGAGCGCGCGCTGCGCGCCTTCGCGGGCTACCACTCGTCGCCGGTGCTCGACTCGCGTCCCGACGGCATCGCCATCTGCGACACAAACCTGCTCTTTTATTACCAGAACCGCCTCGCCGCCCACGGGGTGGCGTGGGACGTGATCGCGCCGCCCGGCGTCCCTTCCGGCCTCCAGGTCCAGCCGCCGCTCCCGCCGCTGCCGCCCTCCTCGCTGCCGCCGCCGCTGGACGACCGCGGCGCGGCCTCGTCGCGCGGCGGCGCCGCGGGCGCGCGCGCGGGCTCGATGAACGGCGCCGGGGGTGGCCGGTGAGCGCGCGTCCGGCGCCTTCGGTCGGGGTCATCGGCGGCGGCTTCTGGGGCGTGGCGCTGGCGCTCGCGGCGAGCCGCACCGGGGCCGAGGTCCTCCTGTTCACCCGCCGCGAGCACCCGCAGATCAACGACGGCCCGCGGATCGTGCGGGACCACGCGGAGGTCGCCCGGGCGCGGCTGCTCGTCATCGCGGTGCCGTCGAACGCGGCCCGGACGGCGCTGCGCGCGCTCGGCGATCACATGGACGGCTCGCACCTCGTGATCCACGGCGTGCGCGGCCTCGAGGGCGAGGCGCTGAAGACCGTCTCGGACCTTGTGCGCGAGGAGACCCCGGCGCGCCGGGTGGGCGCGCTGGGCGGCCCGATCCAGGAGGACGAGCTGCGGGAGGGCCGCCCCTCGGCGATGGTGTGCGGCTCGCGGTTCCCCGAGGTGCACGCCGCGGTGACCGCGGCGTTCCAGTCCGACGGGCTCCGCGTCTACACGACGCCGGATCTGCAGGGCCTGGAGTGGGCGTCGGCGCTGGTCGGTTGCCTCGCGGTCGGCGTCGGCTTCGCCGAGCAGGCGGGCGCCGGGCCCGGGCTGCTCGCCGCGCTCATCTCGAGGGCGGTCGACGGCGCGGCGCGCATCGCCGCCGCGGCCGGCGCCGAGGAGCGGACGATGCTGGGGCTCGGCGGCTACGGCGACCTGCTCGCCTCGATCCGGCTCGAGAGCCGCCCCGAGGTGATCCTCGGCAAGGCCCTCGCGCGCGGGCGGACGCTCGACGAGGCCGTCGCGGAGGCCAGGCTGCGCGTGGAGGCGATCCCGCTGATCCCGCGCGTCGTGGCGTTCGCGAGGGCGCGGAAGGTGGACGGCGGGGTGTTCGAGGCGCTCGAGACGATCCTGCAGGGCGGGGCGCCGAGGACGGTGCTCGACCGGATGTTCGCGGCGTGAGCGGCGGGCGCTGGCGCGCCTCTCCCGTCGTCACCGCCGCGCTCGTGGTCGTCGAGAGGGCGGATATCTGGAGGAAGTGCCCTGTTCCTGTCGTGGCTTGAGGACAGCCGCCCCGTCAGCCTCCGTCGCGCTTGACCGCCCCGTCCGACTCCGGCGCTGCCGGCACATCGACGCTGTCGCAGCAGCGGAATCCCGTGGAGTAGTCGTGATAGGCAGGCTCGTGGGCGATCGTGGTGAAGTAGCACCCGGGGCCGAGCTCGCTGGTCGTGCTGAAGAAGCCGCCCATGAACACGCCGCTGCCCTCGTGCCAGGGCTGGTCGCGGCGCGTCACGCCCTCGGTCTGCATGCGCATCACGAGCTCGTGATCGACCATGTCGCTGACCCACTCGTGCAGGTTCCCGACCATGTCGTGGACGCCGAGCTCGCTGGCGCAGCCGGCGTGATCGCCGCTCCGCGCCAGGAAGCCCGGCTTCTGGTCGAGCTCGGGGCTGTTGAAGTGCCGCTCGTAGCTCCACCCGCCCGGCGGGTGGTCGCCGAAGAGCTCTCTCAGGAGGTGGCGTTTGCCGGTGTTGCACCGTTCGCGCTCGCCGTGAGGGCCGTAGGGGTAGCGGTGGACGCCGTTGCCGCGGCAGGCGCGCTGCCACTCGCGCCGCGTGCAGAGGCGCTTGCCGGCGGCGGCGCACGCGGCGGTGGCCTCGACGCGGCTGATGTACGCCTGCGGAAAGACGCCGGCCTCGCTGCGGGCGACGTAGCGGACGCCCGCCTCGGGCCGCTTGAAGTGCGGGTGGACGGCGAGCTCCCCGCCGGCGTCGGTGACCAGGTGCGCCTCGTACCGGTCGATGCAGAAGCCGCCGACGAGGGCCATGTCGGCCGGGCAAGGCCCGAGCGCCAGCGGGAGCCCGAGCGGTCGCGGAGGGAAGACGGCGGGCGCGGCGCCGGCCGGGCCGGGCGGATGCGCCTCGGCCGGGGCGGCGCTCGCGCTGCCGGCGACCGGCGCGGGCTCGGGGGCTGCGCCGCCCAGGATGGCCGCGCCGGCGTGCGCGCTGCCGGCAGGCGCCGGCGCGGCGGGAGCCGGAGCCGCCGCGGGCGCGGAAGGCGCGGCAGGAGCCGTCCCCTCGGCGGCGTGCGCCACGTGCACCTGGCCGGGAGCGTCTACCTTCGTCGCCGGGCTGCCGCCGCCCTCGCCCGGCCCGGTGCACGCGGTGAGCCATGCCAGGGCGGCGAGCAAGCCTGGATTCGCGCGTCGTGACCGAGAGCGCCGGGGGAGCGAGGACCTCGTCGACAGGCAGGCCCGGAGGCGAGAGAGGCGATCCCGGAGGCGATCGCGGCGCGGCGCGGACGGCACGAGGCGGAGTGTACACGCGCCCGGCGCGCCGCTGCGCGGGATCGCGGTTGCGCTCATCGCCTCGCCCCGCCCGAGCCGTCGGCGGCCCCCGACGGCCGCGCCGCCGCGCCCCTCAGGGCGGCCCCGGCGACAAGGCCCCGAGATCGGCGCCGCCGCGCTTCTCGCCGAGCAGATCCCGCGACGGCACCTCGCGCGCGTCGCCCTGCCCGAGCAGCATCTTCGACGACCGCTTCGGCCTGAAATCCGGGCGGCTCGGGTTGAGCTTCCACCAGCTCCCCTCCACGATCACCCACGGCTCCTCGCCCGCGCGCACCACCTCCGCCGCGAGCCGCGCGCGCGTGATGCCCGTGATCGCCCGCGTCTCCGGCAGCGCCGCCGCCAGGCGCTTCAGCCCGTTCGGCATCCCGCCGTAGCTCACCTGGGTCACCACGTTGTGGCCCGCGTCGAACCGGTAGATGCTCGTGCTCAGCACCTCGATCGACGGCGAGTCGTCGCTGACGAAGATGTTGTTCCGCAGCCGGCAACCCCAGCTCCCGTTGCCGCACTGGAGCGCGGGCCGGCCCCTGGTGTTCATGACCACGGTGTTGTTGCGGATCAGGTTGTTGCGGCAGCCCCAGAGCGGCAGGGCGTCGGGGCCGCTCACCTGCTCCGGAGAGCGCGGGCCCGGCTCCACATAGGCCTGGTCGAACGGGTTCCCGTTGTCCCACTGCGCGATCCCGCTGCCGAGGTTGCCATAGATGAGGTTGTTCTGGATGACGGAGTCCGACGCCCCCGCGAGGTTGATCGCCCCGCCGCCCAGGCGTCCGTTGCCGTTGATGACGTTCTGCTCGATGATGAAGTTCACGCCCCGGCCGTCCGGAAACCCGTGCTCGCCGAACCGGTCCGTCGCGACCTTCATCAGCCCCGCGGCCCAGGCGCGGGTCGGCTCCCTGCGCGGATAGCCCCGGAACGACGGGTGCTCCAGCACCGCGTCGAGCGAGGCCTCCGGATCGAGGTTCGCCTGGAACCCGCTCGCGCTGTTGCCGAAGAACACGTTGCGACGAACCACGTAGTTGTCCGAGCCGTCGGACACGTAGGCGCCGTGCTCGGCGGCAGAGAAGGCGAACAGGTTGTCCTGCAGGAGGACGGTGTGGCTGTCGGTGGAGTGAAACCCCCATGTCCGATGGTGATGCGAGAAGTTGCCGACGAGCGCGATGTGGTGCGCCAGCCTGCCGGTCTCGCCGAACGCGCCGTCGACCATGATCCCCGCCTTCGGCGTGCCCGCGCTCTGCCTGCCGGGCCCGCTGCTGCCGGCGAGGCGGAAGCCCTCGATCACCACGTGGTGCGCCCTCTTCAGGTAGATCATCCAGTTCGGGTCGGCGGCGCATCCCCGGTGAATCACGACCTCGCCCGGGCGCCCCATCGCCTTGAAGTGGATGTAGCGCCCCTGACCGGCGCTCGGTTTGTCGCCGAGCGAGAACCCCGCGTAGGCGCCGGGCAACACCGCGATGAGGTCGCCGCCCCGGGCCGCGTCCGCGGCGTCCTGGAGCGTCGCGAACGCGCGCGTGACCGGGAGATCCTGCGGCTCGGCCGCGGCGTCGCGCGCGTTCAGATCGAGCGAGGCGACGCGGATCGCGGCGGGGGCCGGCGCGCCGACGACGAGGACGCGCTCGTACCGTCTCTGCAGCTTCAGCGTCTGGCTCACCCACTCGTCGGAGTCCTGCGTCTTCACGAACGGCTCGACAGCCGCGGGCAACGGCGGCTCCGGCGGCGCGGGGGCCTCGGCCGGCGCGGGCGGCTTCTTCTGCGGCGCGGGAGGCCGCGCCGGCTCCCCGGACGGCGGCCCCGCGACCTGGATCGTGGCGCTGCATGCGAGCGCGGCGGCCGCGACGAGCGCGCCGACGATGCGCGCGCACCCACGGGCCAGCTGGATGACGCTTGTCGTTCCTCTCATCTCGACGCTCCGGGGAAGGCCGCGCCCGCCGCGGCGCGCGGGCTGATGCGGCGCCGCGCTCTGTTTACTCCGAAGCGCGCGGCTCAGCTAGGCGTGCTCGCGTGGCGTCGAGGGCTCGCGTGGCGTCGAGGGCTTGCGTGGCGTCGAGGGCTCGCGTGGCGTCGAGGGCTCGCGTCCGGCGCCGCGGCGCGCTCCGCTCCGGGCGCAGCGCGCCGCGCGAGGTGCGACATCGCCTCCCAGCGGCGGCCGTCATGAGCCGGGCGCGTGGCCGTTCGCTTCCTTCGCTGCCGTTCCTTTGGTACGAAGAGCTCATGAAAGCGCTCCCCTCGCTCGTGAGTGTCGCTCTCGCTGGCGCCACCCTCCTCACGCTCGCGCCCGAAGCGCAGGCGAACATCAAGAATCCGAACGATCACCCCGATTACGCGGCCGAGCTCGAGCCGCACGGGAACTTCGTCTTCTTGCACCGCGACTACGGTTTGCGGCGCGGGTACAACAGGTACTACGACGACTTCGGCGATCCCGAGTTCGGCCTCGGCTTCAGGGCCACCATCGAGCTCGCCGATCCGGCTTTCATCCCGAGGCTCAACAACACTGTCGGCATCTCGTTCGGCCTGGATTTCACCAACTGCACGTACTGCCGCCGCGACTTCACCATCTGGAGTCCGGTCACCATGCAGTGGAACTTCTTCTTCAACGATAAGTGGAGCGCGTTCGCCGATGTCGGCGCTGTCATCCGGACCGATGGGTTCTACAACGACGTGTGGCTCGACTTCGTCACCATGGTCGGCGGCCGGTACCACTTCAACGACAACCTCGCGCTGACCATGCGCATCGGCTATCCTTTCTTCAGCGTTGGCGTGTCGTTCTTCGTCGGCTGAGCTGCTCTGCGCCGGTCCCCCGGCGGGCTGAGCCGCCCCGGCGCTGCCCGCGGGTCGGGGGGCGGAGCGCCCGGCCTCCGCCGTGGGCGGAGGGATCTTGCCGGGGTAGGCGTACGAGGCGGACATCGCGCACGTGCGGATGGGGCCCACCCTGGTTAGACTAGCCGGAGATGGTCGGCTGGTATTTCGTAGGCATCCTCGGGCTCGCCCTGCTCATGGTGGTCCACGAGGGAGGGCACTATTTCGCCGCGCGCGCCTACGGGATGCGCGTCCTGAAGTTCTCGATCGGCTTCGGCCCCACCTTCTTCAAGGTTGTCCCGAAGGACGGGTACTTCTGGTTCACGACCGCCGCGGACAAGATCCGCGTGCGGCTCTGGCGTCACGACCCGGTGAAGCACGGCCCCACCGTGTTCCAGGTCGCGATGATCCCCTTCCTCGCGTACGTGCAGATCGCGGGGATGAACCCGCTCGAGGAGATCGACCCCGAGGACAAGGGCAGCTACGCGAACGCGAGCCTGATGGGCCGGATCGCCGCGATCTTCGCCGGTCCGCTCGCCAACTACCTGTTCGCGTCGGTGCTCTTCTTCGCGAGCCTGATGACGGGCGGCAAGCCCTACCGCCTGACGGACATCGGCGTCGTCGCCGGGATGCCGGCGGCGGCGGCCAACCTCAAGGACGGCGACCGCATCGTCGAGATCGACGGGACCCCGGTCCAGGACTGGGAGAAGATGGCGGAGATCATCTCCCACAGCCCCGGCCGGCCGCTCGACATCGTCGTGGAGCGCGCCGGCGAGCGCGTCCAGGCCACGGTCACCCCGACGAACGAGAACGGCTCGGGCAAGATCGGCGTGATGGCCATCGGAGCGATCCGGTCGACTCCGGTGACCGCGAAGGAGGCCGCGGTGCTCGCCGTGACGAAGCCGCCGAAGGTCGTGCAGAGCTTGGTCGTCGGGCTCGGCCAGTACCTGACGGGCAAGGTCGAGGGTGAGCTCGGTGGCCCGAAGCGAATGATCGAGGAGACGGCGTACGCGGCCAAGCGCGGCTGGGCCGAGGGGCTCGAGTTCCTCGGCCTGCTCTCGGCCTACCTCGGCGCGTTCAACCTGATCCCGTTCCCGGCCCTGGACGGCGGCCGCCTGATGTTCCTGTTCTACGAGGCCGCCACGCGGCGCCGGCCGAACGCCCGCATCGAGGCGCACATCCATCTGGTCGGCGTGTTCATGCTGATCGGGCTGATGCTCTACGTCACGGCGAACGATTTCGGCCTCGGGTCGAAGTAGCGTCGAGCCGCATCTCCCCGTGGCATCGAGGCGGCCCGCGCAGGTTCCGGCGTCGGCCGGGCGCCTCGCCTGCGCGGCGGCGTGCCTCTCGCTCCTCTCTCTGGCCGGCGGGACGGGCGCCGCGCTGGCTGCGCCGCCGGGCTCGGGCGCGTGGTCCGACGAGGAGGAGCAGGCGGTCTTCGACGTCCCCGCGCCTCCGACGCTCCCTGGGCTCACGCTGCGCGACCCGACCTTCACCTTCGAGTACACGGCGGCCGTGATCGAGCCCGAGGCGACGAGCCGGGCGGGCGGCAGGAACGCCTACGCCTGGTACTCGCACGGCGAGATGGAGGTGCCGCTCGTTCCCCGCAAGTGGTTCGTCGGCGCGGTGCATGACAGCGCCGCCGCGAGCGTCCCCGGCGTCGAGCGGTCGGTCCTGCTCGGGAGCCCCGAGCTCTACGGGCGGGGCGTCTGGTCGAGCGTGCGCGGGCTCGCGTCCGGGGGAGGCTTCGGCATCGTGCTCCCGGTCCCGCGCGACGTCTCGCCCGCCGAGGCCGAGGTGCTGCGGACAGCGCGCGTGGTGCGGCCGTGGGACGAGACGCGCTTCCGGGAGCTCACGCTGACGTTCCGCCCCTGGTTCGACATGCGGTACGTCACCGGGCCGTTCATCTTCCAGCTCAGGCAGGGCATCGACTGGTCGCTGGTCGTGCGCGGCCTGAGGTCCGGTGAGCGCCGCACCGACGTCACGGCGCACACCGCGTTCTACTTCGGCTACCGGCTCGCGCGGCCGGTCGGGGTGGGCCTGGAGCTGTGGGAGGTCTACCAGCTGACGCAGGACCTGCCGGACGACAAGCGCGCGACGTTCGCGATCTCGCCGAGCATCCGCTTCATCCTGGCGAACGTGCAGCCGGCGCTGAGCGTGCTCCTGCCGGTCGCGACCCCGCTGCGCGGCGACGTCGCCTCGTACTACGCCGCGCGGCTCAGCGTCGGGTTCACCTTCCCGACGGAGGCGCCATCGGCGCCCCGGTGAGCGCGGAGCGGGCACACCCTCGCGCGTGGGCGCGCCCGCCGCGCGCTCCCGCGGGCGAAGGCGCGGGGATCTCGTTCGAGTGCGTGCATCCAGCGCGGGTGCTGGGTACCCTGGCCGCGTGGTCACTGCAGCATGGCTCCGGCGCGGTCTGGTTGTCGCGGCGCTCCTCGGGTCGACCGGCTGCTCGACCCAGCTCGTCAACCTGAACGAGGGGCCCCGCGAGTACGTCGCGACGGACTACGAGAACGTGCTGCGCACGTGGACGCGCACGGAGCACCTGTTCGCGCTCTCGGAGCTCGACAACTTCCTCACCGCCACCGCGACCTTCGAGTCGTGGGACTTCCGCTGGGCCTACGTGGCCCGCTACGCGCAGGACTACCGGCTCACGATCGAGCAGCGGCAGAAGCTGCTCGAGAAGACGCTGGAGGAGACGCGCCAGCGCCACCAGTTCTTCGTCGCGATCTTCGGGGGCGAGCGCAAGTACAACGACCTCTCGACGCCGAACAGCGCGTGGATCGTCCGGCTGATCGACGACACGGGGAACGAGACGGCGCCCGAGGAGATCGTCGCGATCACGAAGCCGAACGCGCTCGAGCGGACCTACTTCCCGTACAACACGGTGTGGCGGCAGGCGTTCCGCATCCGCTTCCCGCGCGCGACCGCGGAGGGCAGGCCGACGATCTCGCCGAGCGCGAAGTGGTTCGGGCTCCGCTTCGCCGGAGCGCAGGGCAACAGCGAGCTCGTCTGGCAGCTCAACGAGGACCCCGCCGAGGCCGTCGAGCTGGAGCAGGACGCCG
The DNA here is from genome assembly GCF_051521505.1 of Sorangium sp. So ce1014. Taxonomy (NCBI): domain Bacteria; kingdom Pseudomonadati; phylum Myxococcota; order Polyangiales; family Polyangiaceae; genus Sorangium; species Sorangium sp. So ce1014. Next base: position 10,823,563 of record NZ_CP150356.1, on the reverse strand, counting down.
CGCGCGCACGGCCGCTGCGTCCGGTGAGAGGCCGACTCTAGGCGCGGCTCGGGCGCGGCTCGCGGACCGCGGGCAGCTGTGCCCGCGTCGCCCGGGCGCGCGCGCCGCCGGCGACGCGGGCGGCCTGACCACCCGTGCACGGCGTCGGTTCTCCTGCCGTTTCAGCTGCCCTGGGCGTTCAGCGAGATGGACTGCGCGAGGATGGAGAGCAGCTCCGGCGTGCTCTCGAACAGCTCGCGCAGCACGGGGTGGTCGGCGATGAGCACGAGCGCGCCGCATCCGGCCGCGCGCGCGATCGTCGGCGCTGGCTGGCCTCCGAGCAGCTCGGAGGCGAACAGGAGCTCACCGGGCCTCGTGGTGCCGACGATCTCCTGCGATCGCTCCGCGACCAGCTCCAGCGCGCCGGCGCCGATGATCACGAGCCCGGGTATGGGATTGCCGGCGTGGATCAGCTGCTCGCCGGGCTCCAGGTTGCGCAGGCGGAGCCGGTCGAGGACCCGGCGCAGCAGCGTCTCCTCGAGCTCGCCGAGCGGCCCCATCGTGGCGCCGGCGAGCGACTGGAGCCGGTCTGCGACCGTGCGCAGCTCGTCGACGACCCAGGGGCAGGTGCGGAGCGCGTTGTCGATGGTCGTCTGGTCCCAGATCGCCACCCGCGCGCCGCCCGCGCCGGCGACCACGCGCAGCGGGATGCCTTCCTCGAGCGTGCCGCGGGACGGCACGAGCGCCCTGATGGCGGCGCGCTCGGCGGGCGTGTCGACGATGTTCGCGCACACGGCGACGCTGCCGCTGAGCACCAGCGCTGCGCCGTAGACGGCGAGCTCCTCGTCGGACGCGAGGTCTTCCACGTGCGCTGCGAGCGCGAGCTCGTCGTGCGTCTCCTCGGGTAGATCGGCGAACGCCTCGATCTGCTCGAGGTCACGGCCGGTGAGGGCTGCGGCGCCGGCGGCGGCCGGCGCGGCGCTGGCTGCGTCCGGCTGCGGCAGAGCCGGCGCGATCTCCGGGTCGATGTCGAGGGCCGCGATCGTTCCTGCGTCCGGAGGCGCGCCGTGCGGTGCGTCGCGCGCCACCCCGGCGAGGTCGGCGGCCTCGCCTGCGTCCGCTCCGGGCCGCTCCATCGGCAGCGCCTCGGGCCGCGTCGGGTCGGTCGCGAGGGGGGCGTCGACCGCTGCCGTCGCGCGGGCGTCGGCAGCGAGCGCCGGCAGCGGCTCGCCGGCGGCCGCCTGGGCCGCGGACTCGTCCTCGATCGCGATGTCCGCGTCGTCGAGCAGCTCTTCTTCCGCCTCGGGCTCGGCGGTCGCCGCACCGAGATCGAGCGGTCGCTGCGCCGGGTCCGCGGCGCCGCCGGAGGTGGGCTCGCCGAGAGGCAGGCCGGCCTTCGCCAGCAGGTCGTCGTCCTGCCCCGCTGCCTGCGGCGCGGGCAATGGGCTGTCGAGCCGCGACGACGTCGGAGCGTCGAGATCGTGGTCGGAGAGCTCGATGATGACGGTCCCGTCGGGCGTCGAGGCTGGGAGCGGCGCTTCCGTGCTCGCAGGAGGCTCGATCTTCCCGGCAGGGATCGCGGGCGCGCCGGCGCCCTTCGAAGGAACGTCGTCGGCGGAGGCTCCGAGGTGTCCGGCCGGCTCGCTTCCGGTTGGGGTCGCTGAGCGGGGGCGTGGCGCTGCGGGTGCCGGAGGCGCGGGAGGTCGCGCGGAGTTCGGTTTCCGCTTGAGCGTCAGATCGAGCGGTGCTGCCGAGGTGATGACCTCCTCCTCCTCGTCTCCGGCCTGCGGCGTCGAGGGAGGCCGGCGAGCCACGAGGTACGTGTCGCCGCTCGGCGTGATGGTTTCCTGGGGAGGCCGAGGTGGCGCGGCAATCTCCGCGTCGTCGGACCACGGATCGAGGATCGGCTCCCGGGGTTTCCTTCTCGAGCCAGTCGTTGCGTGCGCCGGAGCGGCCGTGTCTGTGCGGGCCGGGGCGGGCGTCGGGGCCTGATCCTCGACGAGGATCTCGCCGACGACGTCGTCGTCCGGCGCGTGCTGCTCGGTGGGCGCTGCCGGGCTCGGGACATGCGGCGATGTCGAGAGCGGCAACGAAGCGGTGGAGGCCGGAGGCGCGGCGGGCGGCGGCGCGGACGGCGCGGCGGCGGCCGGCGGTGCGGCCGGCGGCGGCGCGGACGGCGGCTGCGCCACGGGCGCCGGAGGCGGCGGCGGCGCGACGGATGCCGGCGCAGACGGCGACTGCGCCACCAGCGGCGGAAGTGGCGCTGCAGGCGGCACAGACGCGGCGGAGGTCAGCGTGGGTGACGGCGGCGGCGCCGGCGGAGGCAGCGTCGCCGGATGCGGCGGCGCGGCGGGCGGTGGCGGCAGCGGCGCAGCGGAAGCGGTGGTCGCGAGCGGAGGCGGCGCCGGCGGAGGCAGCGTCGGCGGGTGCGGTGGCGGCAGCGGCGCAGCGGAAGCGGTGGTCGCGAGCGGAGGCGGCGCCGGCGGAGGCAGCGTCGGCGGGTGCGGTGGCGGCAGCGGCGCAGCGGAAGCGGTGGTCGCGAGCGGAGGCGGCGCCGGCGGAGGCAGCGTCGGCGGAGGGAGCGGTGCGGCAGGCGGCGGCAGCGCAGTCGGCGGCGGCGGCGCGACCAACTGCGGCGATGCTGGCGGGGCCAGCACCTGCGGGTGCAGAGATCCAGCGGGCGGAGGCAGCGGTTGCGGGCGCGGGAGCGGCGCGGGCGGAGGCTGCGCGCGCGGGGGCGCGAACGATGGTGGGTGCGGCGCCGGTGGAAGCCCGACGGGCGGCGCCGGTGGAAGCCCGACGGGCGGCGCCGGTGGAAGCCCGACGGGCGGCGCCGGTGGAAGCCCGACGGGCGGTGCCGGCGGCGGCCCGACGGGCGGTGCCGGCGGCGGCCCGAAGGATGGCGGGTGCGGCGGTGCCGGCGGCGGCCCGAAGGATGGCGGGTGCGGCGGTGTCGACGCGGGCGCGGCGCTTCCTGGCGCTGGCGGCGAATGCGGCTCCGCGATGAACCTCGGCGGTGGCGGCGCGGCGAGGGCTGCTGCCGGAAGCGCGGAGAACGTTGGCGGAGGCAGCGGCGCCGCGGGCGGCGGCTCGCTCGTTGCGCGTGCCCCGGCGCGGCGCGGGGGCGGCGGGGGCCCCATCGCGGCGTCGGACCGGCCGCGCTCCGGCAACGGAGCCAGGGCGGCCGGCGGCTCCGGCAGCACCGGTGCCGGGGAAGGGCGAGGGGGGGCCGACGATGGCCGCGGGGGTGCTCCTCGCGGTACGGCCGGCGGCGGTACCGGGGCGGGCGGCGGCGCGCTCTGCGTCTTGGCCTGCGCCGCGATCGAATGCGGATCCGGGGTGATCTGCGGCCTGAACGACGGAGCCCCTGGCGGTGGAGGCAGCGGCGGGATGGCGTTCGCCACCGGCGCGACAGGTAGCGGAGGTGCCGGCGGTGGTTGACTCCGATAAAGGGCGCCGGCCTGGACGTTGGGCGCCGGCGGCGGTGTGGAGGGGGCGACCCGCGTCGGCGGCTGCGCGTACGGCGCGGCGGGCGGCTGCGCGTACGGCGCGGCGGGCGGCTGCGCGTGCGGCGCAGGCTGCGGGAAAGCACCGCCCGGCGGCTGCTGCGTCGGCCGATGCGCCATCGGCGGCGGGGGAGGCGGGGGCTGCGACGCGCTTCCCTGCAAATGCCCCGCAGGCGCGGGGGGAAACGGCGCGATCGGTCGGCCCGCGGCGGCCGGCCCTTCCGTCGCGCCCGGAGGAAGCTTCGGCGCCGGCCGTGACGGCGCCGGCAGGCGCTCGGCTTCGGCGGCCAGCTCCGGCTCCGACAGCGGCTCGAACAGGTCGATCTCGATCGAGGGCATCGACGCGCGCAGCTCTGCGCCGAGCGAGAGGCGGCGGCGCCAGGTCTGCTCGTCGGACGGAGGAGCTTCGTCAGCTTCCTCATCGGAAGGGGACGGTTCGTCGTCGTCCTCGCCGGTGATCGTCTCCAGGAGATCGGGATCGCTCGGCTGCCCGACCTCCGAGGCCATCATCTCCTCGAGCGCCGTCGCGCACAGCCCGAGCTCCGAGGCGCGGAACGGCTGCCCGGCCGCCCCGGCCGCGTCGGCCGCGCGTCGCAGCCACACGATGGCGTCGCGCCGCTCGCCGCGCGCCCACAGCGCGCTGGCCGTGGAGATCCCCCACACGACATCTTCATCGTCATTCGGGTGAGGTTCGGGGAGGGCGACCACGCGGTTCGCCATGAGCAACACCACCTATCACAGGCCCCACTGCGGCCGTTTACCCATGATACCGAGCGAGCCGACGTCCCGGTTCGAACGTCGCGCGAGCCCCACGGCGCGGAAAGCCGCGCCACCAAGAGCTTAGCCGCGCTCGATACGGCTCGTACAAATTACGATACTGATGTCGCTTTCGGTCCTCTCGTCGCCGTGCGCGGCCGCCGGCCCCCAGGGCGCAGGCGCGTACCCGCGGGGTCGGCGCGACGCCCCGTGGACTTGAGGCGAGCGCCGCGCTCCCGTCGGGGCAGTCGGCCAGATTGCCGGCAGGAGCCGCGCCGCGTACGCCATCTGAGCGCGCGGTGTCTGTGCCCCGCTCAGCGCCGCACGCTCAGGTGGACCGCCGCCCGCCCATGCGTCGCGGCGGGCAGCTCAGGACCGCTGCGCGACGGCGCATCTCCTCGACGCCGTCCCGCGACGCCGCCTCTCCGGGCATGCGCCTCGCAAGCCAGCCGATGAGCGTCAGCCCCGCTGCGCGGGCGTCTGCGGGCATCGTTCCTTCTTTCAGGAGGCTCGCGATCTGGGCGATCAGACGCGTGCGCGTTTCCTCAGGCGCCATCCTGCGTGCTCCATGAAGCATTCGAACGGGAAAGTCAAAACAACCGCCACGCTGACGCGCGGCCTCGGCGGCGGAAAGACCGGCGATGTGCTCTCCTCAACATCCGATCTGGACCGCTCGCCCAGGTCGACGGCGTGCCAACACGCGTTACGAAACGGCGTCAAGACAAACTGCACAAGGCTCAGATCGGTGCGATCAGCACCTCGCGATCCTTGGCGCCGTTCGCGGGCCCGACGAGCCCGCGCTTCTCCATGGCCTCGACCAGCTTGGCCGCGCGGTTGTAGCCGACGCCGAGCTTGCGCTGCAGCCAGGAGGTCGAGCAGCGCCGCGTATCGGCCACGATCCGCACCGCGGCGTCGTACATGGGATCGGCCTCCGCGTCGGCGGTGTCGGGCTCCTCGCCCTCGTCGTCGCGGGGCCGGAGGATCGCCTCGTCGTAGACCGGCTCGCCCTGGAGCCGGAGGAAGTCGGTGATCTTCTGGACCTCCTCCTCGGAGCAGAACGGGCACTGGACGCGGCGCGTGTCGTTCGAGCCGTTCATCTTGATCAGCATGTCGCCGCGGCCGAGCAGGTGCTCGGCGCCCTGCTCGTCGAGGATCGTGCGGCTGTCCACCTTCTGCGCGACCCGGAAGGCGATGCGCGTGGGGAAGTTCGCCTTGATCATGCCGGTGATCACGTCGACGCTCGGCCGCTGCGTCGCCAGGATCACGTGCATGCCGGCGGCGCGCGCCTTCTGCGCGAGCCGGGCCACGCTCGCCTCCACGTCCTTGCCCTGCTGCATCATCAGATCGGCGAACTCGTCGACCACGATCACGATGAACGGGATCTTCTCCGGCAGCGCCGCGTCCGACCCGTCCTTCGCGGCGTCGATCTCCACCTCGAGCCCGTCTGCGCCGATCGCGCTCACCCTGGCCGGGGGCTTCGGCGGGCGCGCCTCGCCGCGCTGCACGCGCTCGACCCAGGCGTTGTAGGTCGTGATGTTCTTCGTCCCCGCGTTCGCGAAGAGCTGGTACCGGCGCTCCATCTCGTCGACGGCCCACTTGAGCGCGTTCGCCGCCTGCTTCATGTCCGTCACGACCGGCAGGAGCAGGTGCGGGATGCGGTCGAAGGGCGCGAGCTCGACGACCTTGGGATCGATCATCAGGAGCCGGAGCTCGTCCGGCGTCTTGCGGAAGAGCAGGCTCACCAGCATCACGTTGAGCCCGACGCTCTTGCCCGCGCCGGTCGCGCCCGCGACGATGACGTGCGGCATCGACGCGAGGTCGGCGAAGTACGGCGTCCCGATGATGTCGCGGCCGAGCACGCACGGCAGCGGCGCCTTCATCTCGAGGAAGCGGCGATCTTCGACGAGCTCGCGCAGGTTGACGGGCTGGCGGTGCTCGTTCGGGATCTCGAAGCCGATCCGGTTCTTCCCGGGGATGGGGGCGACGATGCGGACCTTGCGCGAGAGGCCGAGCGCGAGGTCGTCCGCGAGGCCTGCCACCTTCGAGACCTTGGTGCCGGCGGCGGGCGAGACCTCGAACGTCGTGACGGTCGGCCCGGGGTGGATCTCCTCGACCTTCCCGCTGACGCCGTAGTCGGCGAGCGTCTTCTCGAGGAGCTGCGCGGTCGCCTTGAGCTGATCCGCGTCGAGCTGGATGCGTCCGCCCGCGGCCGCCTCGAGCATGTCCGTTATCGGCAGGCGGAAGCCCGCCCCGGCGGCCGGGACGACCTTCACCACGGCCGGCTTCTCGCTCACGAGCTCGCGGCTCGTATCGACGATGGTCGGGGCGCGTAGCGCGGCGCCGTGCGGTCGCTCCGGCCCGCCGGCGGGCGGCAGCTCGCGGTGCGCGGGCCTGGCGTCCGGCTCGCGCGGGGGCAGCTCGCGGTGCGCGGGCCTGGCGTCCGGCTCGCGCGGCTCGCGCTGGGGCAGGTCGCGGTGCGCGGGCCTGGCGTCCGGCTCGCGCATCGACACCTCGCGCGGCCCGCGCACGGGCAGGATGGGCGACGGGGTGGGCACGTCGAGCGCTTCCGGCTCAGCGAACGCGGTCGAGGTCTCCTCGTCGGCCAGATCGAGCGCCGCGCGATCCTCCGCGTCGTCCTCGTCCAGGTGCGCATCCCCCTCGAAGAGGTGAGCCTCGCCTCCGAACGGCGACTCGTCGCCGTCCTCCGGGACGGCGGCGCCGCGCGGCTCTCTCGGGGGCGCGGCAGGGCGCCGCGCAGCCCGACGCTGCGCACCCTCGCGCGGCTCGGCGGCGCGCCGTGCGCCCTCGCGCGGCTCGGCGCTACGCATCACCACCTGGCGCGGCTCGTCGTCCGGCTCGGCCGCCTCGTGCGGCTCGTCGACCTGCTCCGCTGCCTCGCGCGGCTCGGCGCCGCGCAGCACCACCTCGTGCGCCTCGCCGCCGTGGATCACCACCTCGTACGGCTCGGCGCTGTGCGGCACCACCTCGCGCGCCTCGCCGCCGTGGATCAGCGCCTCGCTCGCCTCGGCGTCCTGCTGCGCCGCCTCGCGCGGCTCCTTGGCCTGCGCCTTCCGCCCGCGTCGCGGCTTCGGCGGGGCCGCCGGCTCCTCGAGGGCGGCGCTCGTCGGCGCGCTCTTCCAGAGGTCGAGCGCCGGCGCCTCGACCTGGGCCGGCTCGACGGGCGTGGTCCTCGCGGCGGGATCCGAGAGCGGCTCGTCGGCGTCGTCGGCCAGCGCGGCGATGATCGCGTCGGGGCTCGAGTTGCGCGCGATGATCGGCGGCGCTTCCTTCGCCGAGGCGCCCTCCCGCCGCTCCAGGTCGCGCGCCGCGGCCCACGCCCCGAAGAGCGCGCGCGCCCAGCCGGCGACGCGCACGGCGATCGCCGCCGCGAGCTGCTCGGCCCGGTGCGCCAGCTCGATGAACGAGAACGTCGCCCGGCCCATCAGGATGAGCGCGACGACGGTGAGCCCGATGATGTACGACCCGATGTTCGAGAAGAGCGCGCGCAGCACCTCCCCGAACAGCTCACCCACGGCCCCGCCGAGCGGCATCGCGCCGAACGCGACCGCCAGCGGGAACGCGACGTGCGCGAGCGCCGCGAGCACGATGACCACCACGATGTCGCCGCTCAGCCGGAACAGGCTGGCGATCGAGCGCTTCGCCCCGAGCAGCGGCATCGCGAGCAGCGCGAGCTCCAGCGGGACGAACCACGCGATGACCCCGACCGTCTCGACCGACGCCCCCGCGAGCGCCGCGCCCACCGGCCCCACCCAGTCGTCGCCCGAGATCTCCGGGCGCAGCGGATCCGCGCGAAACGAGGCGAGCGCCAGCGCGCTGTACAAGGCGGACACCAGGAGGACCAGCGCCGCCGCATCGCGGGCATAGCTGTGCCCCGGCGGCGCCGCAGGACCCGCGACCCCCGCCGGGCTGGTCCGTGCGGCGCCACGCGCCCCGGAGCGCAAGGGCTCGCCAAGGCCGGCGGCGGGCTGGGCACGACGAGGAGCGAACAAAGGGACGTTCATGCCTACCTAAACCTACCTTGCTCACATATGCGCACTCCACCCCGGGGGCAAGAAGTCTGGGAGGCCTGCCAGGGAGGGGAGGACGCCGCCGCGCTGGAGTTCTGGCCAGATTTCGCGCAAACTTTGTTCGAGCTCCCTTCTTACCGGCCTTGAAATTCTTTCAAACAGAGCGCTGCGGGCGGTACCATCCCGACCTTCCTGGGACGTGCATGGAAACTGTCGAACGAGCAGGGCGGCGCGTCGGCGCTGCGGGCCTTCTTTTGCTGTGCCTCGCGACCGCTGGCGTGGGGCTCGCGACAAGCGGGTGCCGCGTCAACGAGAACGACATCCACCGGTGGGAGTCCACGGCGCACGGGCCCGACAAGCTCAGGGCGGTGCTGTTTCACGACAAGTACGACAACTCGCTCCGCATCGAGGCGGCCACGTCGCTCATCCGCATGAAGCCCCGGCAGGGCCGGCGCGTGGGCATCGGCATCATGGTCGAGACCCTCGCGACCATGGCGCCGGAGGCCCGGCAGTCCATCGTGGCCGCGCTCGTGCCGTCGATCATCGCCGAGCTGAGGAAGCCGCCGCCCGTCGCGCAGCCGGGGCAGCCGCTCCCGCCGGACACGTCGTTCCCCTACAAGGACGCCGCGTACGCGATGCTCACGTCGGATCGGACCGTGATCATCGCGGACGAGGCGCTTAAGGAGGGGCTCAAGGCCGCGCTCATCGACTGGGCGATGGCGGACTTCGAGCACCGGCTCGAGGACCGCTCGCAGGCGTACGGGATGGAGCAGCTCCTGCGCTTCATCGGCCCGCCCGCGGTGGCCGGGCTGCCGAAGCTCATGACCCGCGAGGCGAAGCGGCTCGACCAGATGGCGTCGCTCGTGGCCGAGTACGGCGACCCGACGACGAAGGAAGCCGCCTCGGCGAACCTCGTCTCCATCGCGAAGTTCGTCACCTCCAGCGAGTGGGTCGACGTGAAGAAGCCCGAGCTCCAGGCGGCGAACGCCGCGTCGAAGCTCGAGCCCACCGAAAAGCAGTTCGAGGCGCAGCTCGCGCAGTACCAGGAGGAGGAGCTCTTCCGGGTCTTCGGCTCGATGAAGAAGCTCGGCGGCAGGCCGTCGGTCGACTTCCTCCTCGGGTTCGCGGCCAACAAGGAGCAGCCCGAGAAGCGCCGCCAGGCCGCCCTCGCCGCGCTCGAAGGCCGGCTCGACCGCAACAACCCGAGCGACATCCAGCGCATCCTCGAGATCGCCACCGCGGACGCGCCTGACGTGGTGCTCGACCAGGCCTTCCGCCGCGTCGGCGAGATGCCGCGCGAGCTCGTCGTCGAGAAGCTCTACGGCCTGTTCAAGACCGACAAGTGGAAGATCCGCCGCGCCGCCGCCGCGACCATCCTGAAGATGTCGACGGTGAAGCACATCGACGAGTTCATGAGCAGGCTCCCCGACAGCAAGGGGTTCGCCATGCCCGAGGCGCTCACGTACGGCGCGGCGTTCGGCGATCTGAAGGAGGGCTCGCCCCTCGAGGCCCTGAAGCGCCACTTCGCCGCGGGCTCGGCGCCGGCGCGCACGAGCGCGATCGCCTACTACTTCACCTTCGGCACGACCGCCGATCTCCCGGCGGTCAAGGCGCTCGAGGGCGACACCACGCGCGCGCCGGTCTGCGAGGCCGATCCGGACTGCAAGTGGGCGTGCGAGGTGTCGAAAGAGGGGTCGAACGAGCGTGAGCTCAGGGAAGTGAAGACCGTCGGCGAGTTCGTTCAGTACTGCATCGAGCCGGCCATGCAGGACAGGAAGCCGGAGATCGAGAAGGGCGAGAAGAAGTGACGCGAGCGCCGGCGCAGCACGCGGGATCTTCGGGCGATCCCGCCGCGAGGCCAGCGCGGCCCTCCGCGCCGGGCCCGCGGCGCTTCGCCCTCGCCGCGAAGGGCGGCCGGGGCGCGGGTTTCACGGCGGGCTGCGCGGGCTCTCGGCGGATCTCGCGCGGGCATGTTTGCGGTCGCAGCGCGCTTTCGGCGCGATCCAGAGCCATCAGGTGCTTGCAGGGAAGAGGCCGGGAGGAGGCTTCCCAGCGCAATTCATCCTCCGATATCGTTGGGTAGAGATGAGCGCGGATCCGAACAAGAAAAGCGCACGGACGTTCCAGTGTCGCGATGTCCTTTGGGAGACGTTCGAGCAGATGGCGCGCGAGCTCGAGTGCTCCATCGACTACCTCATCAACGAGTCGATGAAGCAGTACGCGCGGCAGCGAAGCTACAGCCCGCGCACGCCTTTTCCGCCGCCCGCGAGGGTCGACGCGGCGCCCGGCTCCGGACATCAGGCGGTCCCGCACGCTCATCAGTCCAGCGGGGTGCCTCCGGCCGCGACGCCCCCGCCGCCCGGGCTGATGACGCCCGGCTCGCCGCCGCCCTTCGGACCGGGCGGGCCTTCGATGGTCGCCCTGCAGCAGCAGCCGCCGCCCGTGGGGGCGGGCTACGGTGCCCCGGCCATCGCGCCTGCCTATGGCGCGCCGTCGCCGCCGTACGGCGTGTCCCCCGTGGGGCCGACGCCGGTGCCGGCGCTGACGCCGCCGCCACCGCCGCCGGTCCGGCCGGGCGCGCCGCCGCCACCGCCTCCGCCGCCCGGCAGCAGCAATGCCGGCGGGAAGCGGCCCAGCCTGCCCGTTCCGCCGCCCATCCCGGGCCGCGTCGGCGGCCCGCCGCCGCCGCCGACCAGCGTGACCCGCCTCGGCGCGCCGCCGCCGCTCCCGTCGCAGGCCACGAACCCCGGCGGGCGCCAGAGCATGCCCGGCGGCTCGGTGAGCCGCTCGGGGCCGCCGCCGCCGCCGCTGAGCAGCGCCGCCGGATACGCCTCGCCCATGGGACCGCCGATGGCGCCGCCGCCGTACGGCGTTCCGCCGCAGGCGGCGAGCAGCATGCCGGGCCCGCCGCCGATGGCCATGGGGATGCCGAACCAGGTCCCCGCCGGCCCGGTGCTCGCCGCGTTCTATGCGGGGCAGCGGTTCGTGGTGAACAAGGACCGGTTCATCATCGGGCGCGGCAAGCAGTCGAGCGATCTGACGATCAAGGACCCGAACGTGTCGCGCCAGCACGCCATGGTCGAGTTCCTGAACGGCCAGTACTACATGGTCGACATGGGCTCGACGAACGGCGTCGAGTACAACGGCCAGCGCATCGCCCGGAAGGCCATCGTCGAGGGCGACCTCTTCCGGATCTGCGATCACGAAGTGCGCTTCTCCTACCGCTGACCGCGGCAGGCCCGTCGTCTCCGCCGGATCTCGCGAGATGGTGAAGCGTGGAGACGCCGCGGCGGGCTTGCGGGAGCTGCGCCGCGGCGCGCTGCGGCGCGAGCGCCGCGTCGCGCTGCGGGTCGGTGCGGCGGGGGTCGTCCTCGGCGCGGCGATCTGGGGCGGAGCGGTCCTCGCTTCGCAGCTACCGCCGTGGGTCCCGGCGGGCGACGCCCCGCTCCCGGCCTGGGTCAAGAGCGCGCGCGTGCTCAAGCGCGATCAGCCGCTGTTCGACGCGCCGGGCGGGAGCCCGCGCCGGCGCGGCTCCGTCGATCGCAACGTGCAGCTGCCCCTCTTCGCGGCCCGGCGCGGCGACGGCTGCCTCGGACGCTGGCTCGAGGTGGGCGCCGCGGCCTGGGTCTGCGACGACGCCGTCGAGCTCTCCGCTGCAGGCCCGATCAGCCCGCTCGTGCGCACGTGGCGCGAGATGCCGGACGGGCTCCCGTATCGCTACTACTTCGTCGGCCCCGATGGGTCCTTCGGCTACCGCCGCGCCGACGCGGCCGACATCGACGCGCCGGACGCGCAGCTCGAGCCTGGCTTCGCGGTGGCGATCGTCGAGGAGCGGGCCCTCGGCGGGGCGCGGTACGGCCGCACGAACAGCGGCTTCTGGGTGCCGATGCGCGATCTCGGCCCGGTGCGCGCCTTCGCTTTCCACGGGGTGGACGTCCCTCCGGACGCCGCGCAGATCGCGATCGCGTGGGTCGTGTCCGAGAGAGCTCCGCTCTTCACGCGGACCGGGGCGGGCTTCACGCGGACCGAGGAGAGCAAGGCGCGGTTCGACGTCGTCTCCTATCTCGAGGAGGCGCAGGGCGCCGCGGGCAAGCTCGCGCGCATCGCGGACGGCGACGCGGCGGCGTGGATCTCGATCCGCGATCTCCGGCGCCCGTCGGTGGCGCCGCCGCCGCCCGAGGTCGACGCCGATGCGGGCGAGCGCTGGATTGACGTCGAGCGCTCGGCGCAGACGCTCGTGGCCTACGAGGGGCGTCGCCCCGTGTTCGCGACGCTCGTCTCGACCGGCAAGGGCGCGCCCGGGTCGTCGCGCGCCACGCCCGCCGGCACGTACCGGATCTGGGCCAAGCTGCTCACCTCGGACATGGACAACCTCGAGGACGAGGGCGCCGATCGTTATTACCGGATGGAGGACGTCCCCTACGTGCAGTACTTCTCGAAGGGGGTCGGGCTGCACGGCGCGTTCTGGCATCGCTCGTTCGGCCAGGTGCGGAGCCACGGCTGCGTGAACCTGGCCCCGCTCGACGCGCAGCGGCTGTTCTGGTGGACGTCGCCCCGGCTCCCCGCCGGCTGGACGGCCGTCCTCCCCACGGCGCACGAGCTGGGCACCGTGGTGCGCGTGCGATAGCGGCAGGCCGCGGCCGCGAGCGCGCGCGAGACGGGTCACGCAAGGCGCGGGCGCGCGCGAGGCGGGTCACGCAAGGCGCGGGCGCGCGCGAGGCGGGTCCGTGCGGGGCTCGTTGCCATGCGCACGGCCTGGCAGCGAGGACGATGGGTCTGTGCGCGGGCGGGAACGCGCGCCGGCGAAGCTCCATTGGAGGAGCGCTCGGCCGGCGCAGCAGGAAGGGGCAGGAGAAGGAGCAGCGGAGCCGGACCCAGGGGGCGCGGCCAGCGCTGGCTCAGGGGGCGATCTTGTTCTGGAGGAAGAAGGCGATGACCCAGGAGAGGAGCACGAGCGACTCGATGAGCGCCAGGCCGAGGATCATCGGGGTCTGGATCCGGGCCGCAGCGCCCGGGTTCCGGGAGATGCCCTCCAGGGCGGCGGCAGCGGCACGCCCCTGGCCCATGGTGCCGCCGAGGGCAGCGATGCCGATCGCGAATCCGGCAGCGACGGCGAGCCACGAGTTCGCGTCGTACTTGTTCGACGCCGCGCCATCCTGCGCCAGCGCCATAGCGGGAACCAGTACCAGCGCAGTGCCGACAACGGCGGACAGCGACAGCTTGCTCTTCAGCGACATCCGAATCTGCTCCTTTCAAGCCACACAGCCCGCGCGGGGCTGCATGCGTAACATCTGCGTGGGTCGGGGGCCGCGCGGGCGGTACCCCCTCGAGAACCGGGGATCGCTCCCGGGACCTCTTCGACTGCTCGGTAGGGGATGCGCTCGCGCGATCCACCCACCGCTCTGGGGCAACCCATCGACAGCGGGGCCCCTCTAATCCGATTTTCGAGGGCTGGCTAGCCTTCTCTTCATCCTCCAGCGCCGTTCTCCGCGGCGCCGGGTGATCCCTGACCGAGCGGTCAGGCGCAGTGATCAGTGATGGTCCGCCTTCTCCGTCGCGAGCCCGATGTAGATGCAACTCAGCAGACAGAACACAAGCGTCTGCACGACGATGACGATGATCGCCAGGAACATGAGCGGCACCGGGACGAACAGCGCGATGAGCCCGAGGAAGATGCTCGCCACGAGGTGGTCGACCCCGATGTTGAGCATGAGCCGGATCGAGAGCGTGACCGGGCGGACGCAGGTGGAGATGACCTCGATGGGGAAGATGAGCGGCGCCAGGTACCACTTCGGCCCGGCGAGGTGGGCGATGTAGCCCCAGCCGTTCTCCTTCAGCCCGTAGTAGTTGAAGAGGACGAACACCACGACCGCGCACCCGATCGTGACGTTCAGGTTCGAGGTCGGCGGGTTCACCCCCGGGATCAGCGCCGACGCGTTCGAGAAGAAGATGAACGCGGCCGAGCCCCCGATGAGCGGGAAGTACCGCTTCGCGTTCTCGGGCCCCATCACATCCCGAGCCATCCCGTAGAAGTAGCCGAAGAACGCCTCGAAGAACGTGCGCAGCGTGAGCTTGTCCTCGGGGACCACGGACTCGTTCAGGCGCCGGTACTGTCCGCGCACCTCGCTGGCGAGCAGCACGAACAGCACCATGATCAGGAGGCTCATGAAGATCGGCTCGGTCCCGCGGTAATCCACCGTGTGGTGACCGATGAACGTCTTGCCGATGTTGCGAGCGTTCTCCCGGAGTCCGGGGAGCTGCGCCAGGAGGTAGGTGAGGAACCCTGTGTGCTCAGGCATGGCTTTCGTCGTCGATGCGCCGCGCTGGCAGCCGCGCGGCTGTGCCGGCACGGCCGCGCGCGCCGGCGCGCCTTGGGGGAGTCCGCCCTCGGTCGAGGGGGCCTCGCCTCTACCACAACTCCTTTACGGTGGGCACCCTGGAGCGCGCCGAGTTGCCGCCGCATCGCGCGCGGGTCGCTCGCGGCGGCGCCGGTCGCCGCGGGGGCTCAGCCGCGAGCGCCCGGCGGGGCCCCGTCTGCCGGGGGCTTCGGCCCGAACAAGGTCCCGAGGCTGATGCCGACCACGAGCGAGGCGTAGCCGACCATCAGGGCGACCCCCGAGACGAGATCGCTCTTCAGGATGAGCCAGACGCCGCCCATCAGGCCGGTGAGCTTCACCATCGCGATCACCGTCCACGAGACGGTGTGGCCCCTGCGCGAGAGGAACGCGTCGACGATGCGCGCGAAGACGTACAGGTTCGCCGTGGCGATGGCGCCGCCGATGCCGACGCCGAGCGCCGCGCGCGCGCCGTACGCGAGCAGCGCGGCCACGGACAGGACCGCGGCGGTGCCGGCGACCCAGCGGAGCACGGCCCGCATGGTCGCGTCCCCGAGGCCGGGCGGTCCGTCCGCGTCGGGCTCCTCGTGCGGCGGCTCGCCGTCGCGCGTCTCGGGTCTTCGCTCAGCGTTCATCGTGCTCCTTCGCGGGCGGCCGCTCGTCGGGGTAGGGGACGACATCGATCGAGTCCGCCCGGCGGTCGCCGTCCGCGCGCTCGTCCTGTCGCGCCTTGCGGTCGTCGAACATCGGCGCGGGGTTCCCTTGCTCGCGCTCCTCCCTCGCCGCCGCGATCTGCATCTCCTTCCACGCCCGGTGGACCGCCTTGCCGGCGGCGCCGAGGCCGAAGAAGAACCAGAGCACCGAGAGGAACGGATCCGTCCCGAGCTTCGCGTCGAGCCAGCGGCCGACGAACAGGCCGAGCATGATGCAGAGCACCACCTCGAGACCGACGGTCCCGTAGCTCCCGACGGCCTTCCAATCCTGCTTCATCAGGGGATCCGATCACCCGGTGGTACCTGGGTGCCTCCGGTCGCGATTACAAGCGGTCCCGGACGGGGTCAACCGCCGTCGGGCGCCTGCGCCGGAGGCGCACCGCCTACCGCCGCGCGACAAGCGCCTCGAGCGCGGATCGCATCGCCTGCGCGGCCCTGCCGCGGTGGCTCACGCGGTTCTTCTCGGCCTCGTCGAGCTCAGCCATCGTCCGTCCGTACGCTTCCACGACGAACAGCGGGTCGTAGCCGAAGCCGCCCGTACCCCTGGGCGCTCTGCCGATCCATCCCTCGCAGCGCCCTTCGGTCACGACGGGTTGCTCCTCGGATCGCGGATCGAGCAGCACCATCACGCAACGGAAGCGCGCTCGACGGGCGTCGTCCGCCGCGTGCGCGAGCGCCGAGAGCAGCGCCTCGTTGTTCTCCGCGTCGGTCGCGCTCTCCCCCGCGAAGCGGGCGGACCGCACGCCCGGCCGGCCGCCGAGCGCGTCCACCTCGAGCCCCGAGTCCTCGGCGAGCGTCACCATCTGCGACCGGAGCACCCCGGCGCGCACCTTGAGGAGCGCGTTGTCCAGGAACGTCGCGCCGTCCTCGACCACCGGCGGCGCGTCCGGCAGCACCTCCGCCAGCGAGAGCACCTCGATCGGGAGATCGGCGAGCAGCGATCGCAGCTCCGCGAGCTTCCCCCGGTTCGAGGTCGCGGCGAGCAGGCGCAGCCGCTCCCGGCTCACGCGATCCTCCAGTGGTCCGTCAGAAATAGCGCGGAGAGATCGACGCCGGCGTCGCTCAGCGCGCGGTGCTGCGCGCTCGCGAGCGAGGCCACGCCCGCGAGCGCGAGGTCGATCATGCTGTCGAGCTCCGTCCGGGGGATGGCCTCGTCCTCGGCCGTCGCCTGGACCTCCACGACCGAGCCGACCGTCGTCGCCACGACGTTCATGTCGACGCGCGCCGCGCTGTCCTCGGTGTACACGAGATCGAGGGCGAGCCCGCCCGGAAGGTGGCCCACGCTGATCGCCGCCACCTGATCGCGGAGCACCGGCCCCTCGAGCGACCCGGCCGCGCG
This sequence comes from Sorangium sp. So ce1014, assembly GCF_051521505.1. NCBI lineage: Bacteria > Pseudomonadati > Myxococcota > Polyangiales > Polyangiaceae > Sorangium > Sorangium sp. So ce1014. Next base: position 10,806,907 of record NZ_CP150356.1, on the reverse strand, counting down.
CATCCGGTCGAGCGCCAGCGCGAGCGCCACGAACCCGGCGGTGATCGACGCGGTCCGCGTGCCCCCGTCCGCCTCGAGGATGTCGCAGTCGATCGCGATCGTCTGCTCGCCGAGCTGCTTCAGATCGATCGCCGCCCGGAGCGCGCGCCCGATGAGCCGCTGGATCTCCTGCGTGCGCCCGCTCGGGGCCTTGCCCCGCCCGTCGCGCGGCTCCCTGCGGACCGGGCTCGATCGCGGGTGCATCTGGTACTCGGCCGTGAGCCAGCCCTTGCCCTTGCCCATCATCCAGGCGGGCACCGTGGGCTCGACCGACGCCGTGCAGAGCACGACCGTCCTCCCGGCGCGGTAGAGGACGGAGCCCTCGGCGTTGCGGTGGAACCCGAGGATCATCTCCACGGGGCGGTGGGCGTCGAGGGCGCGGCCGTCAGGGCGATTCACGAGGGCCGCCTTAGCACAACTCGGGCGACGCACGGGCTCGCCTCGCGGCCGCGCGCGAGGCGCCGTGCGGCCCGGCGGCGCTACATCCCGAACCAGGGGCCCGGGTCGATCACCTCGGCGCCGCGCCTCAGCTCGAAGTAGAGCCTCGCGCCGTCCGGCCCGCTCGCGACCGTGCCCACCCGCGCCCCGCCCGGGAGCTGATCGCCGGCGCGCACGTCCGCGGCGCCGAGGCTCGCGTACACCGAGTAGTGCCGCTCGCCGTGATCGACGATCACGGTGAGCCCGTAGTCCGCGTAGGTGTCGGCGAAGGCCACCCGCCCCGCGGCCACGCTGCGGACCGGCGCGCCGTCCAGCGCGGTGAGCTCGACGCCGGGCCCGCCGGCGCCGCGGCGCGACACCTTGCGCACCTCCGCGCGGCCGGCGATCGGGAAGGGGAGCCGACCCAGGAGCGAGCGGAAGCCGGCGCGGCGATCGAGCTCGGCGGGCCCGGTGTCCGCGCCGTAGATCGCGAGGTAGTCGGGGCGCACGCTCGTCTCGAACGCGCGCCCGAACGCGGCGCGGCGCTCCTCCTCCTGGGCCAGCGCGACCCGCGCGCGGTTCATCGCCTCGCGGTGCACCTCGAGGGGCGCGCGCTCCGCGCCGAGGTGCGTGAGCCGGTCCGCGAGCTCGGCGCTGCGCCGGGTCAGGTCGGCCTCGCGGGCGAGGTCGCGCTCCAAGGCGAGCCGGGTGCGCTCCACGCGGGCGGCGTGGTCGACCAGCGCGTCGAACCCGCCGCCCACCGGGAGGAAGCCGGCGCGGATGTGGCGATAGTACGCGCGGCCGCGCGCGACCATCCGGCGGCGGGTGAGCTCGAGCGCGGGGCCGATGGAGTCGAGCTCCGCGCGCAGCGCCTTCTCCTCGGCGTCGAGCTTCGCGAGCAGCCGGTCGAGATCGTTCTCCGCCAGCGCCGAGCTCGGGCGCGCCGCCGCGGCCCGCGTCGCCACGGAGGGCGGGGGAGCCGCCGGGGCATAGGCCGCCGGGACCTCGGCGCCGCTGGTCGCCGCGCCGGTCAGGAGCGCCAGCGCGATCGGCGCGAGCCGGGCGCGGCGCCTCACACGGCCACCATCTTGCGCAGCGTGAGCACCGCGGTCGCGGCGCCGAGCGTGGCGCCGAGGGCGACCATCCCGAGCGCGACCGGCCAGGGCAGGAACGACGGCGAGACGCCGAGCAGGTTGGCGAGCTCGTGATCGAAGCGGCCCCGCACCATCATGAACAGCGCGCCCAGCATCAGCAGCGCGCCGGCCGCGCCGGCCGCCCCCTGCGTCGCGCCCTCGACGATGAACGGCCGGCGCACGAAGCCGTCGGTCGCGCCGACGAGCTTCAGCACCTCGACCTCGATCTTCCGGCGGTGCAGGAGGAGGCGCATCGTCGAGCCGATGACGCTGACGACGGCGCAGAGGACGATCGCCGCGAGGCAGGTGCTCGCGGCCACGCCGCCGCCGAGGAGCGACGAGAGCCGCTCCGTCCAGCGTTGGTAGGTCTCCACCGTGTCCACGGCCGGCAGGGCGCGCAGCTTCACGGTCATCGACGCGAGCGCCTCGTCGGAGATCTCCTCGGTGAAGCCGACCTCGAGGGACGCGGGGAACGCGCTCAGGGGCAGCGCGGCGAGGGCCTTGTCGCCGTCGTCGTGCACCACCTCGCGGCGCGCCTCGGCGCTCGTCACGAGCCGGACCTTCTTGACCCCCTGCGTGCCCTCGAGCGCGCGGGTGAGCTCCGCGGTCTCCGCCTCGGTCGCGCTGTCGAGCAGGTAGACCGTGGCGCGGCCCGCGCGCGACCAGCGATCGCGCACGGCCATGAGGTTCGTGACCACGAGGAGGGCCGACGCGAGGCAGACGAATGCCACCGCGAGCGAGAAGATCGACAGCGCCTGCAGGCGCCAGTCGCTCCTCCCGGCCCGCCAGGTGCGAAGCCTTCTCCGCCGATCGTCACGCTCGCTGGTCTGCATCCCGTTCCCTTATCCCCGTCGCATGATGCGGCGCGCTCGGCGCTACGCTGCGCCGCGCACGCCGCTGTCCATCTCGTCCGCGTCGTCGTCGCCTACGAGCTCGCCGCCGGACCCGAGGCCGTGCGGCACGTCCGTCGCCTTCCCGTCGTCGAGCACCACGACGCGCCGCGGGCGCACGTCGAGCAGCGTCCGGTCGTGCGTCGCGAACAGGACCGTCGTGCCGATCTCGTGGATGTCCTCGAACAGCCCGAGCAGATCGATCGCGAGCTGCGGGTCGAGGTTGCCCGTGGGCTCGTCCGCGAGGATCAGCGCCGGCTCCCCGACGATCGCCCGCGCGATCGAGACGCGCTGCTGCTCGCCGCCGCTCAGCACCTGCGCCCGGTCACCGCCGCGCCCCGACAGACCGACACGCTCGAGCGCCTCGCCTACCCGGGTCCGCAGCAGGCGCGACGGGAGGCCGAGCACCTCGAGCGCGATCGCCACGTTGTCGAAGACCGTCCAGCTCGGGACCAGCTTGAAATCCTGGAACACGAAGCCGATGTTGCGCCGGAGCGCGGGGATCGACGCGTCGGTCAGGCGCGCGATGTCCCGGCCGAGGAACAGGATCCGGCCGTCGTCGACGCGCTCGGTGCGGTGCACGAGCCGGAGGAGCGTGCTCTTGCCCGAGCCGCTCGGGCCGGTGATGAACACGAACTCGCCCCGCTCGATCGACAGCGACATCCCGCGGAGCACCGGCTGATCCGCGCGGTAGGACTTATATACGTCCTCGAAGACGAGGATTGGCCGTCGCGCGGCGGACGCGTCGTAGCGGTGACCGGGCCGGAGCGCCGGACGAAATGAGCCTTGCGGAGGGGGCGCCGCCATCGGACCCTTCACCTATCAGCCTGCTCGGACACGGAAAACTTTTCGGCCGACGCCCGGGCGAGCGTCCTCTCCGGGTCGTCTTTTTCGGCCTCCCGCTGGCCGCGCTGCTGCTCCACGGCGACGGCCACGAGATCGTCCTCGCCGCGATCAGCCGCGCCGACGCGGTGGGGCTCCGCCGCGCCCGACGGGTCTTCGGCGCGCGCCTCCTCCTGCGCCCCGACGTCGAGCGCCCCGAGCTCGGGTCGCGCGTCGAGGCGCTCGCGCCCGACCTCCTCGTCAGCTGGTTCTGGACCACGCGCCTGCCGATGTCGCTCGTGACGGCGGCGCGGCTCGGCGGCATCGGCGTGCATCCCTCCCTGCTCCCGCGTCATCGCGGGCCGGATCCCACCTTCTGGGCGATCGCCTCGGGCGACGCCGAGAGCGGCGTCACGGCGCACCGGATCGAGGCGGAGTACGACACAGGCGACATCCTGGAGCAGGAGAGGCTCCTCATCGATCCGGCGTGGACCGCGTGGCAGCTCGCCCGCGCCCTGGACCGGCCGAGCCTGCGCGTCCTGCGACGCACGGTCGCCCGGTTCGCGCGCGGCGAGGAGGTGGCGGGGTTCGCCCAGGATCCGGCGCTCGCGACGGAGGCGCCCGCGCCGGACGACGAGGCGTGCGCCATCTGCTGGTCCTGGCCGACGGAGCGCGTGCTGCGGCACATCCGCGCCCTCGCCCCGGCGCCGGGGGCGTGGACCGAGATCGAGGGCGCCTGCGTCATCGTCCTGCGGGCCGCGCCGGCGCCGAGGTTCCCCGAGGCGCTCGCGCCGGGCGAGGCGGTCGCTGAGGGCGGGGTGGTCCTCGTGCGGACCGGCGACACGGCCGTCGCGCTGCTGGAGGGGGAGATCGATGGCGAGCCGGCGTCGGCGGGAGAGCTCGCGGCGCTCGTTTCGTCGGGCGCATCGGGCGCGCCGAGCGGGTGACCGCCGGCCGGGGCGCGCTCGGCGGGCGGCCGTGGCGCCGGCGGGGTCGCCTGGTCGGCGCGCGGGCCATCGAATCCTGAACCTACGCGCGCGCGACCGCGTAGGATGCGCCCCTCGGAGGATTCATGTCGGAACCCGCGCAGCTTGCGAAAAGCGCCCGCGAACTGCTTGCATCGGCGCTCAATGCGCTCCAGTCGAACGGGGGAGTGTCGCCGGAAATCGAGGCGCTCGCCGAACCGATTGCGCAGGCGATGGGCATCATGCATCGCGTCGAGCGCTCCGGGGGGCAGACCCTCGACGGCAGCGAGATCGCGTTAGGCCATGTGCGCGACGTCCTGAACCGCCTGCAGAGGATCACGGTGGCGGATCCGGTGGTCGACGTGTTGATGGAGCACGTCGCCTCCTCGCTGAGCAAGGTGCACGCGCTGAGCAGAGCGCAGGCTGCCGGCGCGCCAGCGCCGGCTCCGGTGGCCGCCCCTGCGCCCGTCGCGGTGGCACCGCCGCCCGTCGCGGTGGCACCGCCGCCCGTCGCGGTGGCACCGCCGCCCGTCGCGGTGGCCGCCCCTGCGCCCGTGGCACCGCCGCCTGTCGCGGTGGCCGCCCCTGTGCCCCTCCAGCAGACGCTGCCCTCGCCGCAGCCGTCACGGCATGCACCGGCGCCCGCCCCGCCCGCTCGCCCCGCCGCCTCCCGCCCGGCTGCGGACGCGCACCGAGCACCGCCGCCCCAGGCCACGCAGCCGTCGGTTGACAACCGCACGCCCGCTGCCGTTGTCGACGTCGAGCTCGGCGCTTTGACCCCGTCGAATTTTTACAAGGGCCTAGCTGGCAACGACGTCATCGAGCACGGCGGCATCTTCGTTGCGACCTACAAGATCCCGCCGACCGGCTCCGTCGTGAGCCTGCGTGTCCGCCTGCCGGGCGACTACGAGTTCACCGCGCTGGCGGCGGTCCGGTGGACGCGCGAGGCCGGCGGCTCGAAGGACTCGGCCGAGCCGGGCTTTGGCGCCCGGATCACGCAGATCTCGGCGGAGGGCCGCCAGCTCGTCTCCCGGTTCACGCGCAACAGGGAGCCGCTCTTCTACGACGACCTCTGACGCCGCAACGTCGCCTCGATCCTGGTGAACCGTTTTAACGCGCGCCCCGGCTCGCGAGCGAGCCGGCCGCTCCACCGCGTAGCCTCCGTCCTCTCCGCCGTCGCCCTTGCGGCGCTGCTGCTCCTCGCGCCGCGTCCCGCCCGGGCGACAGGCGACCCCGATCTCGCGTTCTGGACCTTCGAGACCGCGCATTTCCGCGTGCACCATCCGCAGGGCCTCGAGCCCGTCGCGGCGCGCATCGCCTCGCTCGCCGAGACGATCTACGGGCGCGTCGAGCACACGCTCGGCTACGCCCCGCAGGGCCGCACCGAGATCGTGATCACCGACGACTCGGAGATCGCGAACGGATCGGCCGGCACGCTCCCCTACAACGCGATCCACCTCCTCGTGTCGGGGCCCGAGGACATGTCGACGCTCGGCGACTACGACGACTGGTACCTCGACCTGCTCACGCACGAGTTCACGCACATCGCGCACCTCGACAACACCTCCGGGATCCCCGCGATCCTGAACGCGATCGTGGGCAAGTCGTTCTCGCCGAACCAGGTGCAGCCGCGGTGGATCATCGAGGGGCTCGCCGTCGTGAGCGAGAGCAACCACACGACCGGCGGCCGGATGCGCTCGACCACGTTCGACATGTACCTGCGCGCCGACGTGCTCGAGGACAACATCGCGGGGCTCGATCAGATCTCGAGCTCCCCGTTCCGCTGGCCGCAGGGCACCCTCTGGTACCTCTACGGATCGAGGTTCCTGGGCTGGATCATCGACGTCTACGGGCCCAACACGATGCGCGCCGTCTCCGCCGACTACGGCGCGTCGATCATCCCGTGGGGGATCAACCGCGCCATCCGCCGTGTGACCGGCAAGACCTACGTCGAGCTCTACGAGGGCTGGAAGGACCACCTCCGCGGGCTCTACCGGGAGCAGATGGCGGCCGTCGAGGCGCGCGGTCTCCGCGAAGGCACGCGGCTCACCCATCACGGCCGCACCGTCTACTACCCGCGGTTCGTTCCGCCCGTCGCGCGCCGGACCGCGGCGGACGAGATCGTCTACTTCCGCGACGACGGCCGCGCCCGCCCCGGCATCTACCGCCTCTCGCTCGCCGCGCCTGCGCCCGGGGCCGAGCGCCAGGAGGCGCTTGTCGCGCGCACCAACGCGGCCTCGCGACCGGCGTTCACGCCGGCCGGCGACCTGATCTTCACGGCCCTCATGCCGTGGCGCAATCAGTACTATCGTCACGACCTGGTCTTCCTTCCGCGCGGCGAGGAGGCGCCCGACGGCGACGAGCCCGCGCGGCGCCGGCTGACGCGCGGCCTCCGCTCCTCGGCCCCCGACGTGAGCCCGACCGGAGATCTCGTCGCCTTCTCGCTCAACAGCAAGGGCACCCGCTACCTGGAGATCGCGCGGCTCTCCCGGGACGGCGCCCTCTCGGAGCGGCGCGATCTCGTGCCGAGCGCCCGCTTCGAGCAGGCCTACTCCCCGTCGTTCTCTCCCGACGGCAAGCGCCTCGCCTACAGCGTCTGGACCGCCGGCGGCTACCGCGACATCCGCGTGGTGGACGTCGCCACCGGCAGCTACCGCCAGGTGACGCGCGATCGCGCCACCGAGATGAGCCCGGTCTGGTCGCCCGACGGCGAGACGCTTTATTTCACCTCCGACCGCACCGGCATCCAGAACGTCTACGCCTACGCGCTCTCGGCCGGCACGCTGCGGCAGGTCACCAACGTCAGACTCGGGGCCTTCCATCCGGCGATCAGCCCCGATGGAAAGACACTTGTCTATGTCGGATATACCTCCCGCGGCCACGATCTCTTCGTCATGCCGCTCGACCCGGCGCGCTTCCTCCCGGCGCCGCCGCCCCCGACCGACCGCCCCGATCCCGCGACCGAGCCCTCGGCGGTGCGGCTCGAGCGCTCCCCCTACAGCCCGTTTCCGACGCTCGCGCCGCGCGCGATCACGCTCGACTACGCGCCCGGGAGCTATGGATCGAACGCGCTGACCGTGAGCGTGACCGGCTCCGACATCGTCGGTCGCCACGGGGTCTTCGGCGAGCTCACCGTGCAGCCGGACGCGCCGGCCCCGACCGTCCTCTTCGGGTACACTTACGGGCGATTGCCCATCGATCTCGGCGTCCGCGCGTACTACGCCATGTCGCCGCGCAGCGGCTACCGCATCAACGGCCGCAACGTCACCTACGACGAGCGATCGATCGGGATCGTCTCGGGCGTCAGCTACCCGATCCGCGGCGAGTTCTCGCGGCAGAACCTGAGCGCATCGTTCAGCAGCGTCGCCTTCAAGGGGCAGCTCCCCATCGGCAACAAGCTTGACCCGTACGCGCCCCGGACCGTCCTCCCGCCGCAGGGCACGCTGAACCTCGCGCACCTCGGCTACGGGTTCTCGAACGCCGAGGGCTCGATCGACGCTGCCGGCGCGTCGCGCGGGCTCTCGCTCAACGCTGGCCTCGATTACGCCGGCCCGGAGACGGCCAGCAGCTATACGACCTACGCGTTCTCGACGGCCCTCAGCGCGTACGTCGCGATGCCCTGGTCAGGCGACCACACCCTCGCATTCCGCGTCGCCGGGGCGGTCTCCGGCGGCAACTTCCCTCGCGGCGCCACCTACGCGGTCGGCGGGTACGATCTCGAGAACCTCACGCTCGTCGACACCCTGCTCACCGGGGTCACGAATAGCTCGTTCACGCTCCGCGGCTATGCGCCGGGCGTGATGGCGGGTCGCTCGTACTTCTCGCAGACGTTCGAGTACCGCGTGCCCCTCCTGCAGCCCGATCGCGGCCTCTCGACGCTGCCGCTCTACCTGCGCCGCATCGACGCGAGCCTCTTCCTCGACCACGGCGGCGCATTCAACCGCTTCGAGACGGACGACCTCGCGCTCTTCACGCAGAAGAGCCTGCTCTACTCGCCCCAGCTGCACACCTCGATCGGCGGCGAGGTGTGGCTGAGCCTGACGCTCGGGTACGTCCTCTCTTCGCAGCTGCGCTTCGGGTACGCGTACGGCCTGAGCCCGCTCGCGATCCCCGGTGGCCAGCTCTACTTCGTCGCGACGAACTCGTTCTGAGCGCCGCGCCCGGCCGGAAACTTTGCCCGTGCCGACCCCTTCGCCCACGGTGCTCGGCCATGCGCCGCTTCCTCCTCGCCCTGAGCCTCGTCCACCTCGCCGGCTGCGGCATCGTCCCGAGCAGCTCCCAGCGCCTCACCGAGGCGGCGCTCGAGATGAACACGGCGGCCCGGTTCGGCCGCATGGATGTCGCGCTCGAGCGCGTCGGGTCGAAGGCGCGCCAGGACTTCATGAGCCGCCACGCCGACTGGGGCACGCGCCTGCGGGTCGTCGACGTGGAGTTCGGCGGCTTCGAGATGACCCAGCGCGACGAGGCCGAGGTCTACCTCGATGTCCTCTGGCTGCGGAACGACGAGGCCACGGTCCACACCACCCGGGTCGCGCAGCGCTGGCGCGACGAGCGAGGCCACTGGGAGCTGGTCGGCGAGGAGCGACGACACGGCGACACCGGGCTCCTCGGCGAGCCCCCGCCGAAGGAGAAGGCAGCCGGCGAGGCGGCGAGCGACCCGGGCCGGCAACCCGGCCTGAGCCTTCACACGCGTGTCATTCGTGATGAGTGAGCGCCGCCGCTGGACCGGGCGACTCTAGGCCGCGCGCTGGGTCAGCGCGGCGCGGGCGGGGTGTCGGTGATCGCTCGGGCCGCCCCGCAGCGGCGGCCCCGCGTGTGGCCGGCGAACCGGCCATGCACCCGTCAAGAAGCCGGGGAAGGGCTCGCGGGAGCGGCGCCCTTGGAGGCGCGGGGCTTCTTCGCCTTGCCGGCGACCTCGGTCGTGGCCCGCGACAGCTTGCTGCGCTTGGCGCGCTCCTTCTTGGCCGTCTGCGCCTTGCGGCGCTTCATCTTCATCGACTGGCGGCGATCGCGCTTGCCCATCTGCTTCAATCTCCTCACGGTCGGGGCGCGGGCGCGGCATCGTGACGACAGCTCGCCAGGCGAGCCCCATCCTGCACCGGTGGATGGCCTACCGCGGGGCCCCTCAAAGGGAGCGGGACTCTGCCCAAGAGCGAATGGAAGCGCAAGGGGCAATGCGCTCGAAAACGCAGTTCTTGCGCTAGACGAGTGTGCAGTACGGCGCTCCGTCGGGCCGTCCGTTGGCGAGCCCTGGTTCGCAGGGCGCAGGGGCTGCGGGCGTTACCTCGACGCGGGATCCGCGCGGCTCCCGGCGCATCCGGCCGCGCTCAGCCGCCGACCGCGCCGTCCAGCGCGACCTCGCGGCCGCGCACCTCGAGGCGGTACCGGGAGTTCACGGTCTCTATGTAGAAGACTTCGCGCCCGGCGAGCCGCAATACGCGCTTGACCGGCGTCGTCACGTATTCATGCATTCCGTCGGAGAACTCGATGACGATGACCGAGCCTTTCCGTGGTGCACGGACGAGCCGGCCAACGACTGCGCGCGATCCCCGGCCGAGCTTGCGGAGCACAACCTGCACAACAGAGATGCTAGCACGCAGATCTCGGCCGAGCACAAGCTGCACAAGCAGCACCTCTCGCAACTAGGTCCCACCCTGGCCCAGGGTGTCCGGCTGCATCGGAGCGGCCCGGACCTTCGCACCGCGGACGGCGAGCCGGTGGTGGGCGGCCGGCCCTGGGCGGAAAAGTTCTATAAATCGATCGTCCTCGCGGGCGTACAACGGTCCTGCAGACCCTGCCGGCCGTCGAGCAGGCCCATCGACCGCTCGTCCTCATCGCCGGATCGCGATCAGGGCGGAATCCTGGCGAACGATCTCAGCTTCGAGGCAGGGTCGCGCAGCCTACGTTGTGGTCTGCCTGACATCCAGCCCGGTCGGGCTGCACTGGGGGTCGAGGCGCCTCGGTCCGGGCGCTCTTCGCTGTGCCCGGCCGCTGCTGCGCTGCGGTGCGTGCCAGGCGGGCCTGGCGCACTGCGGCTCGGCGGCTCGTCCAGGTGTCCGCGTCATCGCCGGTGGGCGGTCGAGCTGGTCCGGTTGGTCGGATCGGTCACGCCGGGCGCGCCCTTGTCCGCGAAGTAGGTGCGGAGCATGTCGCACGCGACGTTGGTCGCTTTCACTCGCCATTTCGGGGCGTTGGCGACCATCACGGAGATCGCGACCTCCGGTTTGCGGCTCGGGGCGAAGCCGACAAACCAGGTGTAGAAGGGCCCCTCGGGCCCCGGCTTCGTGAGCGTCCCGGTCTTGCCGGCGACGCGGATATCCGGGAGGTAGGCGCGACCGTTGCGATCGTGGAACGAGCGGTAGCTCGTGCCGTTATCCACCGTCGCTTCCATCATCGCGGTCACCGCGCTCGCCGTGCTCTCGTCCATCACCCGCTTGAGCACCTGCCGCTCGCTCGCGCCCTGGTAGATCTCGCCGATTTCGTCCTTCACGCTCGACACGACGTGGAGCCGGATCATCTCGCCGCCGTTGGCGACGGTGGTCGCCAGGTTCGCCCCCTGGAACGGCGACAGCGTCGTGTTCCAGAAGCCGGCCGCGGTGCGCGCGAAGCCGAGCTCGTCCTCCGGCAGCGAGATCGTGCTCGCCGCGATCTTGACGTCGAACGGCGTGTCCTGCCCCCAGCCGAGCTTCGCGGCCACGGCGCCGAGCTTCTCGTGGTCGAGGTTCTTGGCGGCGAGCCGCGCGAACACCGTGTTGATGCTCCGGCCCATCGCCTGCGTGAGCGTCGCGCAGTACTTGTCGCGTCGCTTGTTGTCGATCATGTCGGCCGGCCGGATCGAGTGCTCGCCGCCCGAATAACACTGCTTCGTGCTCGGGCTCAGGCCGGCCTCCATGAGGGCGGTGCCGGTCACGACCTTGAAGATGCTCGCCGACGGCGCGGTGGCCTCGGCGGCGACGTCGTGCAGCGCGCCTTCGTGCACGTAGCTCGCCCAGACGAGCACCTTCCCGGTGCGGATATCGGTCATCACGACCGCGCCCTCCGGGACCTGGCCTGCCCGCAGGAAGCCGATCGCCGCGCGCTGGTACATCGGGTCGAGGGTCAGCTCCGCGACGCGGCCGGTGTGCGCCGGCGCCGTCGGCGGGCTCCTCCGGTCGTCGATGCGCGTGAGGTCGAGGTCCGTGAGCGGCGGCGGCGTCACGGTCCGTGTGATCTTCGGCGCGCCGGCGATCGTCTTCTTGGCGAGCAGCCCTCCGAGCTTTACGTCGTGCTCGCGCAGCATGGGGAGGGTCACGGCCACGAGCCCCACGGCTGCACCGACGGCGATCCACTGACGCATCTCGCGCATGGCCCGACGGGTACCCTGCCGCGGTGTGCTGGGCCAAAATTGAGGCGCGCCATTCCGCCTGCGGGCGTCGCGCGCCGCGGGCCGTGCGCCCAGGATGCTCTGGCGGCAAATTTCGTTGGAGGGCAAACGATCGAGGGCCGCGGCCGGAGCGCCGGTCGCGGCGGGGAGGGCGGCGCTGCGGGGCTAGAACGACAGGCCGAGCCGGGCGCCGAGCTCGTGCAGCGCGTGCGCGTCGGCCCGCTTCAAGGTGTTGCCCGGCACCCGGAGGAGGTTCTCGTCCGAGCCGCTGCCCGGCGTCAGGTAGGCGTTGTAATTCACGCTGAGCCGCACGTTCTTTGTATGCCAGTAGTTGGCGCCGAGGCCGAGCTGCATGACCTTGAGGTCGGTGCCCGGCCCGCCCTCGGCGCCCGGCGTGTTCTCGTCGTGCGTGCTGCCGCGGCGGGACGCGCCGTCGTACGTCGCATGGATCCCCGCGAGCAGCGCCGCGACCTCGAGCCCCGACCTCGGCTTCTCGGGCTCCTTCGCCAGATCGACCTTCGCGGGGCGCGGGCTGTACCCGGGATCGCCGGTGACGAAGGCGTCGCCCACGGGCCATGCGGACAGCTGCACGTACCAGCCGAGGCCCTTCACCTGGCCGAGCCGCTCGGTGTTGGTGAGCTGATAGCCTTCCACGGCCTCGCGCGTGTTGTTCGCGAGGTAATACGCCTCGGCCCGGAGCTCGACCATCTTGATGGGCAGCCGGAGCTCGCCGCCGATCGCGTTCTGCGCCCCCGACGGGATGACGTGGATCTGCCGCTGCAGCGAATCCCTGTAGCCGCCGCTCCAGAGCGTGTACCCCTGCCCCGTCCTGATGGGCGCGTAGTCGTAGCCCACGTAGCCCTGGTCGCGCTCTCCGTGCTGTGCGCTGAGGCCGATCTGCGCCTTGGCGAGCAGCCCCTTCCTGTCGCCGGCGAACGGGCGGGCGAACACGCGGCCGATGAAATCGGGCGGCGCATCGACGCCCGGCCGGTTCTGGCCGTCGCCGGCGACCACGCCGATGCCGTAGGAGAACATCTTGTCGGCGACGTCGCCCCACGCCATCAACCCGATGCTCTTGCCCTCGGGGTGGGCGAAGCTGCGCATGGCGATGTTGCGCTCCATGAACGTGATGCTGTTGCTGCTCGTCTGGGTCTCCATCCCGAAGGGGGAGTTGAACTGTCCGAGCATGAAGTTCAGCGCCGGCATGACCGAGTAGTTGATCCAGACGTCGGCGAGCGAGGCGCTCGCGCTCGTGCTCTGGACCGCGGCGAAGCGCGCGCTCTCGGCCGTCGGCTCAGCGCCCGCCGGCGCGGCGGAGGTCTCGCTCCTGCCGTTGGCGTTCCCGAGCGGCTGGCCGGCGAAGTCGACGTCGAGCTTGAACGACCATCGCTTCAGGAGCTCGCCGTCGAGCTCCAGCCGCGCGCGGCGGACGAAGAAGCGCGGCTGCAACGCGTTCCCCCCGTCGGCCGCCTTCACGTCCGAGACCCCGCTGCCGAAGCTGCTGGCGAAATCGAGGTGCATCCGCCCCTTCGGGTACAGCCGGAAGGTGTCGTTGGCGTCCCGCAGGAAGAAGCCGCCGTGCCAGCCGGCCAGCGGCTGCTGCTCCGTCACGACCGCGGCCTCGGCGGTCGGCGCGAACACCTGCGCCGGCGGCGGCGGTACTGCGGCGGTCGCTGCTGCTCCAGGAGGAGGCGGAGGCGGCAGCTCCGCTGCCGGAGGCGGCACCGGATCCGGCGGCGGAGCGGGCGCCGGGGCGGTAGCGGGCGGCGGCGGCACCGCGCCGGCGGGCGGCACCGCGCCGGCGGGCGGCACCGCGCCGGCGGGCGGTGCCGGGGCTGCCGCCGGTGGCGGCGCCGGAGCCGGTTGCGCTGGGCCCTGGGGCCCAGGCTGTGCTAGCGCCGAAAGGCCCGACAGCGTAACAGTCATGCCCAGCAGCGCCGATGTAGCTAACCTCATGCAGTTCTCCCTGTGCGCGGCTCGCCCGCGCGCCCGATATCCCACGCATTTCACCGCGAGATTATGACCAGGACGTTACGATTCTGCGTAGGTCACAGGGCGAGCGGGCAGGACAGTCGCGTGAGAGGTGGGTGTAGTCAAGGGCCCGTTCATGGGAGGACGGCACGTACCGGCGGCGGAGCGCCGGGGCAAAGGCGGGGAAGGATCACGCGATGACGACCAGCGTGCGGATCACGGCGGATGTCGAGGTGCTCGACAACAGCACCTTGGTGGCCCTCGCCGGGCCAGGGAACGAGAATCTCAAGCTCATCGCGCGCACTCTTGGCATCGAGTCGGGCGTCCGAGGCAACACGATCCGGCTCGCCGGGGATGCGGACAAGGTCGCGCTCGCCGAGCGGTGCCTGGCGGAGGCCGCGCAGATGTTGAGGAGCGGCGTGGTCCTCGACCCGCAGGACTACGTCCGCGGGGTGCAGGCGCTCCGGGACGACCCCGGGATGACCCTGCGCGATCTGTTCGAGGACGTCGTCCTCATCTCGGCGCGCCGCCGGCCGATCTCGGCGAAGGGGCTGGCGCAGAAGCGCTATATCCAGGCGATCCGATCGAACGACATGACGTTCGGCATCGGGCCGGCGGGGACGGGCAAGACGTACCTCGCGATGGCCATGGCGGTCCACGCCCTGCTCGAGCGCCGCGTCAAGCGGATCATCCTGACCCGTCCGGCCGTCGAGGCGGGAGAGCGGCTCGGCTTCCTGCCCGGCGATCTCGCCGAGAAGGTGAATCCCTACCTGCGCCCGCTCTACGATGCGCTCCACGACATGATGGACGCGGACAAGGCGCAAGGCCTCGTGACGCGCGGTCAGATCGAGGTCGCCCCGCTCGCCTTCATGCGCGGCCGCACGCTCAACGATTGCTTCGTCATCCTCGACGAGGCGCAGAACGCGACGAGCGACCAGATGCGCATGTTCCTCACGCGCCTCGGCTACGCCTCGCGCGCCGTGGTGACCGGCGATGTCACGCAGGTCGATCTCCCGCACGGCGCGCGCAGCGGCCTCGCCGAGGCGCGCGAGCTGCTCGCGGGGATCGAGGGGATCGCGATCTGCTCGTTCACCGAGGTCGACGTCGTGCGCCACCCGCTCGTGCAGCGGATCATCGTGGCGTACGAGCAGCGGGACGCCGAGGTGGCCCGCCAGCGCGAGGCGCGACGGAGCGAGGCGGGTCGTGGCCGCGGCGGCGCCGCCGGCGAGGCCGGCGAGGCGGGGGCTGCACCGCAGGGCCGAGCGGCGGGCGAGTCGGGCGGAGCTGGCGAAGCGCGCTGACGGCGATGCCGCTGGACGAGACGCCGGCGCCGGCGTTCTCATCCAGCGGAGCTGATCATTTCTTCTTCAGCTCCACGGGGGATTCGCGCACGAGCATGGCGTCGGGTCCGGTCACCCGGAGCCGGCCGTCGATGACGTTCTCCTTCAGCTCGCCGACGAGGATGCCGGTCATCGCGTTCGGCGCGCGCGGATCTTCGGGGAAGACCGAGGCGCGGACCATGCCGTCCTCGACCTTTCCGACGATCGTTGCGTCACCGAGCGCGCCCTTCGCGGTGCCCTTCAGCTCACCGCTCGGCTCGATGGTCAGCGTCACCGTTCCTGGGCCGGTGGCCAGCTTGCCGTCGTCCTTCTGGCGCACGGCGTCCTTGACCTTGGGGGGCAGCACGACGCTGCCTTTCTTGGCGTCGTAGCGCCCTTCCCACGTCCCCTGCCATGCGGGCGCGCCCTTGGGATCGCCCGCGTCTCCCGGCGCGCCTGCGCTCGGCATCTCCGTGGCGGCCGAGCTGGCCGCGGGCTGCGCGACCGCCGCGCTCGGCTGGGGCGGCGGGGGCGCTGGTCGCTCCGGTTCGCCCGGGCGCGGCGGGCTCTCCTCGCAGGCCGCGAGGAGAGCGATGGCGAAGGACAGGAGGAGCGCGGGGGCACCGCCGCGCGTCCGGCGGGCTCGTGTTCCGGTGGCGTTCACGCGGACGCTTCTATTACGTGCTGGGCCGGCCGTCCCGTCGATTTGACAGGCCCGCGTCGTCGAGGCGCGGCGCCTCCGGATCAGGAGGCCGCGCGGAACGCCAGGGTCCAGTGCCGGTCGCTCGTCATTTGCGCGCATTCGGGGGGAATCCCGAGCGAGCGCAGGATTTCCCGGACCTCCACGAGCGAGAGCGCGGCGCGCAGCGATGCGTCGAAGAGGGCTCGCTGGTACGCCGTATCGTTCGCTGCATACGTACCGACGAGGGCGGCCACCGACGCCTCGTCGTCCGGACGGACCAGATCTCGCACGAACAGGACCCCGCCGGGTCGGAGGACGCGGAGCATCTCGCGCATGACCCGCATCGGCTCCGGGATGTGATGGACGATGCTGTTCGAAAGGACGGCTGAAAACGTCTCGTCCGGTTCGGGCAGCGCCGTGGCGTCCTCGAGGGCGAGCGCGATCGCGCCGGTGAGCCCGGCCTGCTCGACGTGGCGGCGCCCGAGATCGAGCATCGAGGCGGAGAGATCGATCGCCTTGATCCGCGCTGTCGGCACGCGCTTGCAAAGCTCGATGGGCAACAGGCACGTCCCTGTGCCGACGTCGAGGGCGTATGCGAGATCGGGGACGTGGGCGAGGAGAGCGTCGCAGAACGCCGTGTTCACGGCGGCGTGGTCCATGCTGTCGTAGGCCCGCGCGTCCTCGTCGGTATCCATCACCTCGGGTTCGAGCACGCGTACCAGCGACATGCGCGCATCGTTCTCCGCGGCGGACGCGCATGTCAACCGATTGTCGGCGGCTGGTCAATCTCGTCCGACCGCCGGGCCGGCGTCGATCGGGGCCGGCGTGGATCCTGGGTCGGCGTGGATATGGACAGGAAGGCGTTTGAAGAAGTCGAGGCGGAGCGGGCCATCTCCCCGCCGTCCCTCCTCCTCCATTGGGGCGGGCGCCAATGTCGTAGAGGACGTGCACCCCGGGGCGCGACCCGCGCGCCGCGCTCGAGAGCACCGGGCCGAAGGCTGAGCTCTCTCGGGAGAGCTCGAGCGGAGAGGCCGAGCACGGCGATGAGCTCTCCTCGGCGCTCTCCTATAACGAGAGGCCTGCCGACCGGCCGCGCGTACACGCACCGGTCTGCCGGGCGCGACGGGCTCCAGGTGGCCACCCCACGCCGCCCGCGGGCCGAAGCTGCGGGGTTCATGTCGAGATCGGTGCTGCGCGAGAAAGCGTGCCTCGGATCGGGGCGGCGCCGACGTGGAGTCGTCAATCCGAAGAGCTCGGCGGGTTGGCTGTCGATCGGGACGCGGCCGAGCACGGGGCCAGCGCTATCTCGCGGAGATGAGCGGATGTCGTGCGAAGAGCTCGACCAGCGGCTCGCGGCGCGCTGCTGGCGACTTGATCCGGCGCAGCGGGGCTCGAAGCGGGCGCGCGAGCATAGACGCCGGGGTCGCGCCGCGGGCGGACAGGAAAGGTGGTCTCGGCGAGAGCACGTGGCCCCGTGGACCGTGAGGCGAGGCGCTCACGGGTCGACCGTGGTTCCTCTCCCTCCGGCGCTCATAGCGAAGCTACCCCGCCGCGCCCCTCCCGCGGGCGGCATCGTATCACGCCCCTGCATAGGTCAGTCGTGCGCCCAGGGCGTGCAATGTAGCCAGGCGCTGGCCGCCTGTGTGTGGTCGCCAGGCGCTCGCACCCGGCTCGGGGCGCTTCAATGATTGGGGTGAGCAGGCCCAGGCCGGGGTCGATGCGCCTCGCCGTTGTGCGCGTGCCCGCATTGCCGCCCGTGACGGGCCTGATCAAGGGAGCGGGGTGGCTTGGTTCTCATACAGTGCTTACCTGACCTGCCGCGAGCACCCGAGACACGCAATGCCGCGGTGCATCGTGAGCGGGGCTGAGGGGATTGGCGCGGCCCGGGCCGTCCTGCGCGGGGGAGGGGTCTCGGCTATCAATCGACGCGCGTGGGGCGCTTCATCGCTCGGCTCGTGTCGAGCAAAGCAGCCCAGCCGTTCGTGGCCGTCCAATGAGCTCTCCGATTGAGCCCGCCCGCAGCGCCTATTGAAAGAAAAGACGGCCGGCTATCCTCAATTCGCTTGACCAGGCAAGTGGCAACGGCATAGTCGTATCCAACCGCCGAGCTGGATTCGGCGACGAGGGAGAGCACATGGCGACCGATGCCTTTTCACAGCAGATTGTAAACCTCGTGCGGAAAATGCCGGACGAGGCGATCCTCGCGCTCGTCAAGAATCAGCTGGGCGCCGTGACGGGGGGAGCGCCGTTGGTTCCGGCTGCGGCTCCGGCGCCGCGTCGCAGCCGTTCGCGCGCCCGCCCTGGAGCGGTCCAGTCCAAACCCTCTTCCGTCGCGGCCAAGCGTGGTGCCGCGCCGAAGCGCCGGCCTGGCCGCCCGCGCAAGTCGCCGGCCGCCTCGGCGGAGCGTCAGGAGACGCTTGACGCGGTCGAGCGCGTCGTCAAGGCGAGCTCGGGCGTCAGCGCGAGCGAGGTGGCGAAGCAGGCGGGGATCCCGCAGACGCGCGCCGCCGCAGCGCTGAAGGAGCTCAAGCTGGAGAAGCGGATCTTCCAGGGGGGCGACCGTCGCTTTGCCCGCTATGCAGGCGACGCGAAGACCGCCGAGCAGGCGAGCGCGAACGCGCGCAAGACCGCGGCGGGACCTGCGCCTGTGAAGAAGCCGAGCGTCAAGGGACGCAAGCGCGTCGCTCAGGCGCCCGCTCCAGCGAAGTAGGTCTGGAGACCGCTGCACACGCAGGGGTCAGATGGGATGGAGGCTTTGCTGACGCGCTGCGTTCAGAATGGCTATCCCGTTCGAGACGGAGCTCAGGGCGGGCTCCAGGTGAGCCCGCTGTCCTCGGAGGCCGTGACGTACCATCCGCGACGCGACGTCCCGGTGACGTCTGCCTGGAGGAGCATCAAGAGTCGATTTCCGAAGGAGAGGAGCGCTCCGAGCTCGATACGGCCGCGCTCGCCCGTGTCTTCGCCGATTACCCTGGGGACGTCGTAGATCTTACCTCCTTCCGGCGATTGCGCGATATGGAGCCCCCATCGCGTTGCGGCGCGGGACGTCAGCACCGCCACGACCCCCTCGCGTGTGGGCGCCAGAGCGACAGACCGTTCGTGCGGCCCCATCCAGGGGCGAAAAGGCGGCTTCTCGGCGAGGAGGCAGGTCCCTTCGAGGGTGCACGTCGCGAGCGTGTGCTCTCCGGTTGTGGGTGCGATGACCTCGACCATGATCCGATCGGCGGCACAGCCGACCGCGGCTTCGGGTGCGGCTTTCGCCGGGAGCTTCAGCACGGCTGTCTGCGTCGCCGAGATGGCGACCACGGCGGTCTTGCCTTCCGGCTGAGGCACGAGCTGGATCGACCACCCGGCGAAGTCGCACGCGGGTATCGCGGAGAGCGCGGCCGTAGCCGCTGGGCTCATCGCGAGTCCCTCGACGATCCGGGGCGCGTCGAGCGGCCTCCCCGGTTCGGGGACGGGTCGCGCGAGGAGGCTGCGCCCGCGCACCGACAGGATCGCCGGCGGGCGGCCATACGGCACGGGCAGCGCGTGCTCCTGCGCGGGGAGCTGGACAGGCGGCACCGGCGCGGCTCCGGGCGGCCCCGCATAGACGAGGGTCGCGCGCCCGGGCTTCGGCTCGACGAGCAGCACGGCGCTCTCGGCCGACAGCACCGCAGGTACGGAGCTCACCAGCGGCCGCGTTCCGCGGCCCATCTCGGGCAGCGCGACCGGCGCGGGCGCCGAGAGCTCGTTCGCCTCGAACGGCGCGAAGAAGAGGCTTGGCGAGTCCACCGCGGGCGGCGCCCCTGCAGCGCCGCGCGCGCCCTTCGGGGGAGCCTGACCGCGCGGGCCGGCGGTGAGCACGGTGGCGCCGTCGGCGCCGATGGACCAGGTGGACCACCCCTCGCGGAGGCGCCGCAGCGAGCGCCAGGTCCTGCCTGCGTTCTCGGTCACGAGCGCGATCGCCTCGTTCTCGACTTCTCCTGTCACCACCGCACGCTTGTCGTCCAGCACGAATACCCGTCGCCATCGGGTCGAGGACGGCGCGAGCGCCGAGTCGATGCCACGCGCCTGGCCAATGGCGGTGGTGAGCTCATCCGCGGACGCCGCGCCCGGGGGCGGCTGGACGTTGATGGGCTCTGCTCTTTCTTTTTTCCTGCACCCGATCGCCAGGAGGGCGGTCAGGACGGCAAGGGCGGTCGCGGCGGCGCGGCGCCGCGCCGCCGCGCTCACTCCGGAGTCGACCATCGGCAGTCTCTTCACTGGTGTCGCCTCGGATTCCTGCGCTGCATCGCCGGGCTGCCGTTGACTCGCGCGCTCGCTCGCGCCGCGCGCGAGCGGCCCAGCCGGAGCGCGGGCCACCGCTCCGCGGCGGGACGCGCGCGGGGCGCACGCCTGGATTCTCCGCCGCATCGCCCCGAGCACCGCGTCCGCCTCGCGGCCGCTCTACCGTCGGCCGCACGCCGTGCGGCCAGCACTAATCGGCCTGCTCCGGATCCATGCAGCACCGGAAGCCGGTCGAGTAGTCGTGGTAGCCGAAGGAGTGCGCGGTTGTCGAGTACTTGCACCCCTCGCCGTTGCGCGTCGTGTCCATGAAATAGCCGCCTCGGAAGGTGCCGCGCGGATCATCGACCCACTCGTGGAGGTTGCCGACCATGTCGAACACGCCGTAGCCGTTGGTGCACCCCGCGCGCTCGCCCGTCGGGAGCAACGCGTGGGACAGCTGGTTGATGAGCGGGTTGTTCATCGCCGTCGTCCAGAGCTCCTCGGACTTGATATCGAGCAGCGCCGCGATCTCGGCGACCGGGTGCACCGGTCGCTCGTCGTCGTTGCACACCCCCAGCTGGCGGCTCGTACCGTAGGGGAAGATCGTGTCCTCGGGGCCTCGGCAGGCGCTCACCCACTCGTCCGATGTGCACAGGCGCTTGCTCGACGCCGCGCACGCTCGCTTCGCCTGCATCCCGCTGATGTAGCCCTGCGGGATGACGCCCGGCCAGGACACGGCGCGGACGCGCCGCTCGCTGCCATCGATCGGATCGAAGGGCGACCAGGGGCGCTCGCCGCTGGGCGTCAGCTCGACCAGAGCGCTCTCCCAGCGGTCGACGCACACGCGATCTTCGACGAGGGCCATCTCGGCCGGACAGCGCGCGCTGTCCGTCGACGAGGACACCTGGGCGGCGCCGGTCTCGGGCTCCATCATGGACGCGATCGCGGCGCTGTCCTTGACGGCAGCGAGCGTGCTCCCCTTCGCCTTGATGGGCCGCTCCGTGAGGACGGCGGCGGTGCCTTCGAGCGGCGCTCGCGCCACCACGCGCGGCGCGAGCTGCTCGGCTGTCGTCGACCCCGGCGCGCAGCCGGCCGACGCGACGACGAGAAGAAACAGGGCACCGCCGCGGTATGGACGCGCCCCCGACGAACGCGGAAGGATAGTTGCCACACGCGGGCGGGAGAGGTCCTTGGCCACGACGGAGCCGAGGATCCCTTCCCGCCACCTTTTTTGCAACCGAATACCGCCCTCAGGGGTCCCCCGAGGGCGCGTACAGGAGAGGGGGCGTACGCCGGGGCGCTAAGGTGGGCGCGAGCTCGGGAGAGGCCCAGAGTTCAGCTGGTGCACGTTGGATGTCGCAGGAAAAGAACCGCGAGAGCAAAGCGGGCCGGGGCCATGTCCTCGCCCCGCCCCGCCCCGCCCCGCCCCGCCTCGCCTCCGCGACGGTGACCTGTTCACTCCACGCTGATGACCTCGACGAGGCACCCGTCGTACGCTTGCTGGCAGGTGACGTCGAGGTTGTCGTTCATGCACTCGACGAGCTCCGTATAGCCGGCCTCGCTGATGGGGTTCAGCTGGGCGGCGCACTTCGCCGTGTCGAACGGGTCGGTGCCGCAGGAGCTGGCGATAAGGTCGCAGTCGCCGACGGACTGGCCGGTGCAGGCATTGTCGTACATGCGCTCGACGCACGCGTTGACCGGCGGGTCGTCGCACGCGCGCTCCACGCCGATGTCGCTCAGGCAGTCCAGGAGGTCCTCGACGTGGCTCTCGGCGTAGATGGTGAAGGCGCGCTTGCAGACCGCGTAGCCGAACGGGACCTGGTCGCCGGTGTCGCCGCACTGGCTCGTCGCCCCCTGGGCGGGCGCGATGTTCAGCTCATCGCAGTCGGCGACAGCGACTGCAGCGTCCTCGGCCTCGATGCACGCCCCGCTGCCGCCCTGGCCGCCTTCTCCGCCATCGCCGCCGTCGCCGCCCTGGCCGCCTTCTCCGCCATCGCCGCCGTCGCCGCCCTGGCCGCCTTCTCCCCCGTCGCCTCCGCCAGTGGAGGAGCTGGTGCTGACGCCGGAGCTGGTCGTCTGGTCCACGTCGTTGTCGGTGTCCTCCGTGGCCACGACGCAGCCGCCGTAGAGGGCGGGCAAGATCAAGGTAAGCGCGAGGAAAGAATGGCGATGACGAGCAAGCATGGTCACGTTGCCTCCTACAATGTCAGGGAAGGGCCCCCCGGCCTGGTACGTTCGACTGAGCCTGGTGCTCTCCTATTCCCCTCGCAATCCTGTTCTTCGCCCTGGTCGAGCCGCAGGACGTCGATACGTCGCGGACCCGCCCGGTCCTCGCCGGCTCATGCCGCCGGGGACGGCTTGTTTCATCAGCGTTTCTTCCATGTCAAGAACAAGTTTCGAGACCATCAGCGACCGCGCCCGCCCCAGGCGGCCGGCCGGACACGAGGGCCGCGACTGGGCGCGCGACGGGGCGACGGACGCCTGGGCGACGCGCGACGGCGCCCCGGACGGACGGCGCCCCGGACGTCCGTTCAGGAAGAGCTGGAAAACTGCTCAGGTCGCTCGGGCGCGAGAAACAAATCGAAGGGACGCGGAAGGATCGCGCTTGCGTGCGGAGCTTCCCGTTGGTAATCACCGCGCTCCGTTTTCCCGGGCGATCGGGTGTCCTCCCGGTCTCCCAGTAGAAGAGCCGTAACGGCGCTTCGATCTCAGCTCCGCCCCTTCGGCCGCCGTGGGAACCCCCCCGGTGACGCGAAGGGGGATCACGTCGATGGACGTCGGGTTGAGACCGGAAGCGTACGACGGTGCAACCGGTTCGAAGAGAACCGAAACCCGGTACGGAGTCAATCCGCCCGCCGGTGTCGCGAGGTGTCTCGAATGGTAAGCAAAGCCAGTGCGATGTTTTCGCGGATCGCCCCGCGCAAGGCACGCATGATCGCCGATCTCGTCCGGGGTCGCGACGCGGACGAGGCGATCCAGCTGCTCTCGTTCACGCAGAAGAGCGGCGCCCCCGTCCTGCGGAAGATCATCGAGAGCGCGGTCGCGAACGCCCAGCAGGCGGGCGCCGACATCGATGCGCTCTTCATCAGCAAGGCCACCGTCGACAAGGGGCCCAACAAGTTTAACCGCCGCTGGCGGCCGCGCGCGATGGGCCGTGCGACCCGAATCACCAAGGGCGTGTCGCACATCGTCATCGAAGTCGACGAGAGAAAGTAAGTAGAGGACCTGCCGATATGGGACAAAAGACCCATCCGTATGGCTTCCGCGTCGGTGTCATCAAGACGTGGAGCAGCAAGTGGTACGAGGACGGCGCCGCGTATCAGAAGTGGCTCCACCAGGACATCCGCATCAAGCGCGCGATCAAGCAGTACCTCTACAACGCGAACATCGCCGGCGTGGAGATCGAGCGCGCCGCGAACCGCGCGAAGGTGATCGTCTTCACCGCCCGCCCCGGCATGGTGATCGGCAAGGGCGGCAAGGGGATCGAGACGCTGAAGAGCGGCAACATCGGCACCGCGTCTAAGGGCGAGACCCTCTTCCCCGGCGTGTCCTCGTTCACGGACAACGAGGTGTTCATCGACGTGCAGGAGGTCCGGAAGGCCGAGACCAACGCGCAGCTCGTCGCCGAGAACATCGCGACGCAGCTCGAGCGCCGGATCGCGTTCCGCCGGGCGATGAAGAAGGCGGTGGCCACCGCGATGAAGTTCGGCGCGAAGGGCATCCGCGTGCGCTGCGCCGGCAGGCTCGGCGGCAGCGAGATGAGCCGCGTCGAGACCTACCGCGAGGGTCGTGTGCCGCTGCACACGCTCCGCGCCGACATCGAGTTCGGCCTGGCCGAGGCGAAGACGAAGGTCGGCATCATCGGCGTGAAGGTCTGGATGTTCAAGGGCGAGGTCCTGCAGCGTAAGGCGCGCCGGATCCAGTAGAGGGATTGCAGAATGCTGTCTCCGAAGCGAACCAAGTTCCGCAAGATGCAGAAGGGGAACAACCGCGGCCTCGCCATGACGGGCAGCGACGTCTCCTTCGGCGACTTCGCGCTCCAGTGCGTCGAGCCTGCCCGCGTCACCTCGCGGCAGATCGAGGCGGCTCGTATGGCGATCCAGCGGCACGTGAAGCGCGCGGGCAAGCTCTGGATCCGCATCTTCCCGGACCGTCCGGTGACGAAGAAGCCGCTCGAGGTCCGCATGGGCGGGGGCAAGGGCGCGCCCGAGGAGTGGTGCGCCGTCGTGAAGCCGGGCCGCGTGATGTACGAGATCAGCGGCGTGACCGAGGAGATTGCGAAGGAGGCGTTCCGCCTCGCGTCGCACAAGCTCCCGATGCAATGCAAGTTCCTCGTCCGCGGGCTGACGTGAGGTAGGCGATGAAGGCGAAGGATTTGCGTGAACGCACCACCGAGCACCTGCGCGAGCTCGAGAAGTCGCTGGCGGCGGGCCTGTTCGAGGCGCGGTTCAAGAATTTTACGAATCGGCTGAACGACACGGCGACGATCCGCAAGGCGAAGCGGGATCTCGCGCGGGTGAAGACGATCCTCACGCAGCGCACGCGTGCCGAGGAGAAGGCGTAGCCATGGCGAAGAAGAAGGCAGAGAACCAGCAGCCGGTCGCTGCGGCGACCGAGCTGGCAGCCGCGGCGCCTGCGCAGGCCGAGACCGAGGCGAAGACGCACGGCTTCCGGCGCAAGCTGGTCGGCAAGGTGACCAGCGACAAGATGAACAAGACGGTCATCGTCGAGGTCATCCGGAACGCGCTCGACCCTGTGTACAAGAAGTACGTCCGTCAGCGGGAGCGCTACAAGGCGCACGACGAGACGAACCAGTACAAGGTGGGCGATCGCGTCGAGATCACGGAGCACAGGCCGATCTCCCGCGACAAGCGGTGGCTCGTGACCAAGCTCGTTGCCCGGCCGGTGGAGGAGTAACGCCATGATCCAGGTGTCGACGCATCTCGAGGTCGCGGACAACTCCGGCGCCCGAATCGTGAAGTGCATCAAGGTGCTCGGCGGCTCGCGCCGCAAGTACGCCGCCCTCGGCGACGTCATCGTCGTCTCGATCAAGGAGGCGTTGCCGGGGACCAAGGTGAAGAAGGGGGACACGGCGCGCGCCGTCGTCGTCCGCACCGCCCGGGAGTACCTCCGCTCGGACGGCAGCTACATTAAGTTTGATGGGAACAGCGCGGTCCTCATCAACAAGGAGAAGGAGCCGATCGGTACCCGCATCTTCGGGCCGGTCGCTCGCGAGCTTCGCGCGAAGAAGTTCATGAAGATCATCTCGCTCGCGCCGGAGGTCCTCTGATGAAGCGCCTCAAAGTCGGTGACCTCGTACAGGTCATCAGCGGCAAGGAGCAGGGGAAGCAGGGCCGCATCACCAAGATCCTCGCCGACGAGGAGCGCGTGGTGGTGGAGGGCCTGAACACGGTGACCCGCCATCAGCGGCCCACGCCGCGCAACCAGGAGGGCGGGAAGATCACCAAGGAGGCGCCGATTCACGCCTCGAATGTCATGCCGGTCGATCCGGCGACGGGCAAGCCGACGCGTGTGAAGGTCCGCGTCGGTGAGGACGGCAAGAAGACGCGCGTCGGCAAGAGCGGCAGCGCGATCGGTGTGGGCTAGCCATGGCGGACAAGAAGGACAAGGACAAGGCGGCCAAGGACGGCGGCAAGGGCAAGGATAAGCCCAAGCAGCCGCAGCAGGCCAAGCCGCAGGCGCCCGCCAAGAGCAAGGAAGCCAGGGGCGCCAAGGGCAAGGGCGCGGAGGCCGAGGCCTCTGAGCCGGCCGAGGTGCGCCCGCGCGACCCGAACTACACTCCGCGGCTGCGCGCGCACTACCAGAAGAACGCGACGGCCGCGCTCACGAAGCGGTTCGGCTACAAGAACCCGATGATGGTGCCCCGCCTGCAGAAGGTGGTCATCAACATGGGGCTCGGCGCCGCGGTGCAGAACCCGAAGATCATCGACTCGGCGGTCGAGGACATGCGGGCGATCTCCGGCCAGAAGCCGGTGGTGACCCGTGCCCGTAAGTCGATCGCGACCTTCAAGCTGCGCGAGAACCTGCCCATCGGGGTGATGGTGACCCTGCGCGCTGAGCGGATGTGGGAGTTCGTGGATCGCCTGATCGCGTTCTCCCTGCCGCGCGTCCGCGACTTCAAGGGCGTCAGCCCGAAGGGGTTCGACGGCAAGGGCAACTTCACGATGGGCCTGCGCGAGCAGATCATCTTCCCCGAGATCGACTACGACAAGATCGATGTCGTGAAGGGGCTCAACATCTCGTTCGTGACCACGGCGAAGACGGACGAAGAAGGACGCGCGCTCCTCACCGAGCTTGGCATCCCGTTCCGGCATTGAGGGATTTTCGATGGCCCGTGCAAAAGAGTTTGCGAAGCTGAACCGTCCGCCGAAGTTTTCTACGCGGCAAAAGAACCGTTGCAAGGTGTGCGGGCGCTCGCGCGCTTACTACCGCGACTTCGAGCTCTGCCGTATCTGCCTTCGGCTGTTCGCGCTCCGTGGTGAGCTCCCTGGTGTGATCAAGGCCAGCTGGTGATTCTATGATGACCGATCCCATCGCCGACATGCTGACCCGCATTCGCAACGCGGCGCTCGCGCGGCACGACCGGACCGAAGTCCCCGCGAGCCGCATCAAGGCTGCGGTTGCGGAGATCCTCAAGTCCGAGGGCTTCATCGCCGACGTGCGCGAGACCGAGGGCGAGGGTCCCAAGAAGCTGACGATCGTGCTCAAGTACGGGCGCGACCGCCAGAGCGCGATCGACGGCGTGCGCCGCGTCTCCCGCCCCGGGCGCCGCGTGTACGTGCGCCACGACAGGATCCCGCGCGTGTTCAGCGGGCTCGGGATCTCGATCCTGAGCACGTCCCGCGGGCTCATGAGCGACAGGGATGCGCGCCGCCTGAAGATGGGCGGCGAGCTGCTCTGCGAGGTGTGGTGATGGAAGCTCAGGCGAACGCAGCCCAGCCCGCGAAGGGCAACGCGAACGGTGACAGCCGGCTCGCGACGAAGACGTCGCGCGTTGGCAAGCGTCCGATCGATCTGCCGAAGGGGGTCACCGCGACCGTCAGCGGCCGGAAGATCGACGTCAAGGGCCCGAAGGGGCAGCTCTCCCGCGCGTTCACCGACAAGGTGGACGTCAAGCTCGACGGGGGCAAGCTGCTCGTGAGCTCGGCGGCGCCTGGACGCGACGGATCGCGCCTCCAGGGGCTCACCCGGGCGCTCGTGGCCGCGATGGTGAAGGGCGTCGCCGAGGGGTACGAGCGGACGCTCGAGCTCAAGGGGACCGGCTATCGCGTCGAGCTCAAGGGCACGACGCTGAACTTCGCCCTCGGCTTCTCGCATCCGGTGACCTTCGCGGTGCCGACGGGCCTCACCGCGGCGATCCCGGCGGACTCGAAGGGCACGGTCCTCGTCCTGACGGGTGCGGACAAGGAGCTCATCGGGCAGACGGCCGCTACGATCCGCGGCTTCAGGCCGCCGGAGCCGTACGGCGGCAAGGGCGTGCGTTACCGCGGTGAGCGCGTGCGGGAGAAGGCTGGCAAGGCCGGCAAGGGCGGCAAGAAGTAAAGGCGAGCGGCGGCGGGTTCGCCGCTGCACCGAGGGACGAGACGGTCATGGGCATGAAAATCGTCGGTCGGGAGCGCCGGAAGCTCCGCATCCGCAAGAAGGTCGAGGGGACGCCGGAGCGCCCGCGCCTCAGCGTCTTCCGCAGCTCGAAGCACATCTACGCGCAGGTCATCGACGACGTGAGCGGCAAGACCCTCGCCCACGCTTCGACGCTGTCGAAGGATCTGAAGGGCTCCCTCGACGAGGACAACAAGGTCGAGGCGGCGAAGAAGGTCGGGGCGCTGATCGCGAAGATCTGCAAAGAGAAGCAGATCGGCAAGGTGGTCTTCGACCGCAACGGCTATCTGTATCACGGGCGCGTCAGCGCCCTCGCCCAGGCAGCCCGCGAGGCAGGTCTCGATTTCTGACTCCCACAGCCGCTGCCCTGATGGTGAAGGGCGGCGGGCGCGGTCAACTGCCGCGGCGGAGAACGTGATAGAGGACGGGTTATGGCGTTCGATCATGTCGACGAAGAGAAGCTGAAAGAGCGAGTCATCCACATCAACCGCGTCGCCAAGGTCGTCAAGGGCGGCCGGCGTTTCAGCTTCTCGGCGCTGGTCGTGGTGGGCGACGAAGCGGGGCACGTGGGCGTCGGCCTGGGCAAGGCCAACGAGGTGCCGGAGGCCATCCGCAAGGGGAACGATCAGGCTCGCAAGAACCTGTTCCGCATCCCGCTGGACGGTGTGACGATCCCGCACGACTCGTTTGGTCACGTCGGGGCAGGCAAGGTTCTGCTGAAGCCGGCCAGCCCTGGGACGGGCGTCATCGCCGGCGGCGCGGTGCGCGCCGTCGTCGAGTCGGCGGGGATCCACGACGTGCTGTCGAAGTCGCTCGGCACGAGCAACCCGCACAACGTCGTGCACGCGACCGTCGCGGCGCTCCGCGGGCTGAAGAGCCCCGAGAGCGTCGCCGGGAAGCGGTCGATGCAGCTCGACTCGCTCGACTACCAGCGCCGCGGCGGTACGAACACCGCGGGCCGCCGGCGCGTGAGCGTGGCGCCCCCCGGGCCGGGCGGCGCGGCGCAGGCGCAGCCGCAGGCGCAGGGCGGTGGTGGCGAAGGAGGCTCGCAGTGAAGCTCCGCGTACGCCAGAAGGCCAGCAACATCGGCCAGGTCGAGCACACCCGCAAGGTCATCAAGGGCCTCGGCCTGCGTGGGCCGGGGTCCGAGGTGGTCGTCGCGAACACGCCCTCGTTCCGTGGCATGGTGAAGAAGATCCTCCACCTCGTCGAGGTGGAGGAGGTCGCCGACGAGGCAGCCTCCCCGAAGTCCTGAGAAGCGAGATCGTCATTCCAGCGGAGTTGCCGCGTACGGAAGTGTGAAACATGGACATCCTTTCTAAGCTCCAAGCCCCTGAAGGCGCCGTAACCAAGAGGCTCCGCGTTGGCCGCGGCGTGGGATCGGGCGTCGGCAAGACGTCTGGCCGCGGACAAAAAGGGCAGAAGGCTCGGGCGGGCGGCAACATCAACAAGAAGCACTTCCAGGGTGGACAGACGCCGATCCAGCGTCGCCTCCCGAAGCGTGGCTTCCGGAATCCGCTCGCGGACATCGTGGTCAACGTCAACGTCGGCTCCCTCGAGGCGTTCGACGACGGCGTTCAGGTCGATCTTGTCTCGCTCCATGCGACCCGCCTCGTGCAGGGTCGCTTCGACGTCGTGAAGATCCTCGGCGGCGGTGAGCTCACGAAGAAGCTCACGGTGATCGCGCATCGCTTCTCCAAGGGAGCGATCGAGAAGATCGAGAAGGCGGGGGGCAAGGCGGTCGTGCTCGCGTCGCCCGCGTCGCCCGCGTCCCAGGCCAACGCGACGGACTCCTCGTCCTCGTAGCCAGCGCGCAGGCGCACCCTTCAAGCCGGAGTCCAGGATCGCCTATGGCCAGCCTCGCGGGAATCACCAACTTCCACAAGATCCCGGAGCTCCGGCGACGCGTGATCTTCACGCTGGTGATGCTCGCGGTCTACCGGGTCGGCGTCTTCGTGACGACCCCGGGTGTGGACCGGAACGCGATGCGACAGTACGTCGCGAAGCAGTCCGGCGGGCTCGTTGGCTTCCTGAACATGTTCTCCGGCGGAGCCCTGGAGAACCTGTCGATCTTCGCGCTTGGGATCATGCCGTACATCTCGGCATCGATCATCATGCAGCTCATGGGCATGGTGTACAAGCCCATCGACGAGCTGCGTAAAGAGGGCGAGCAGGGGCGTCGCCGGCTCGATCAGTACACGCGTTACGGCACGGTCGCCCTCTCGCTGTTCCAGTCCTTCTCGATCGCGAAGATGCTGGAGGGCCTGTCGAGCAGCGAGACGGGCGCCGGCATCGTGAACCACCCTGGTATCGGCTTCCAGCTGATGACGGTCATCACGCTGACGACCGGGACCGCGTTCCTGATGTGGATCGGCGAGCAGATCACCGAGCGCGGCGTCTCGAACGGCGTCTCGCTCCTGATCTTCGCGAGCATCATCACCAGCATCCCCGGCGAGATCGGCAACTACTTCGCGCAGAACGCCGGCGATCTCCAGCCGCTGTCGATGGCCGCGATCGTCGTGTTCATCGTGCTCGTCATCGGGGTCATCGCGTTCTTCGAGAACGGCAGGCGTCAGATCCCGATCGTGTACTCGCGGCGCCAGGTCGGCCGCCGCGTCTATGGCGGGCAGACGGCCCACCTGCCGCTCAAGGTGAACACTGCGGGTACCATCCCCCCCATCTTCGCGTCGTCGCTGCTGATGTTCCCGCAGACGCTCGCGAACATGAACGTGCCCGGAGCCGAGCAGATCCAGGCGATCATCAACCGGGGGGACTGGGTCTTCAACACCGGTTACGCGCTGCTCATCATCTTCTTCTGCTTCTTCTACACGAACGTGACGTTTCAGCCGGTGGACGTCGCCGAGAACCTGAAGAAGCAGCAGGCAAACATCCCCGGGATCCGGCCAGGCAAGCAGACGGCGGACTACATCCACCGGGTGATCCAGCGGATCACCGTGGGCGGCGCGCTCTACGTCGCCGCGGTGTGCGTGGTTCCCTCGATCGTCGGCAACCTGCTGCGTATCCCCTTCGGCTTCGGCGGCACGTCGCTCATGATCGTCGTGGGCGTCGCGCTCGACACGGTGAACCAGCTGGAGGCGCACCTGATCACGCGGAGCTACGAGGGGCTGACGGGCCCCGGTGCCACCCGTATCCGGGGCCGCAAGCTCCCGGAAGCGTGATGGAGGGCAAATGATCTTGGTTCTGGTGGGGCCTCCTGGAGCTGGGAAGGGTACGCAGGCGAAGCTGCTCTGCGCACGCTTCGGTATCCCGCAGATCTCGACCGGCGACATGCTGCGTGAGGCGAAGCGGGCGGGTACGCTGGAGAAGCGATACCTGGACATCATGGACTCTGGCGGACTCCTGCCGGATGAGGCCGTCATCGGCCTCATCGCTGAGCGGACGGCCGAGCCCGACTGCGGTGGCGGTTTCCTTCTGGACGGATTTCCCAGGACTGTGCCCCAGGCGAACGCGCTCGACGAGCTCCTCGCCCGTCAGGGCGGCAGGCGGATCGACGCGGTGCTCCAGCTGGACGTTCCGCGCCCTCTGCTGGAGGAGCGGCTGATCCATCGCCGGACTGACAAACGCAGTGGACAGATATATCATCTCGTTTATAATCCGCCGCCCCCCGGTGCGGAGCTAGAGCATCGGGCCGATGATCGGCCCGAGGCTGTTACCAAGCGTCTCGATGCCTACGAGGCGATGACGGCTGCCCTGCTTCCGTTCTACGAACAGAAGCAGCTGCTGCATCGCGTCGATGGGGTCGGGAAGCCAGACGAAGTTACGCACAGGGTACTGTCGGCCATCGGCCGATCGGGCTCGGGTGGAGAATGAGGCGTAATAGACAGACCAGACCGCCGAAAGAACCCAAGGGCGACAAGCTCGAGTTCGACGGCGTGGTTCAAGAGGCCCTGCCGAACGCCATGTTTCGCGTGAAGGCGGACAACGGCCTGGGCGTCCTCGCGACCATCAGCGGCCGGATGCGGCAGTATTACATCAAGATTCTGCCGGGCGACCGCGTGACCGTCGAGGTCTCGCCGTACGACCCGAGCCGGGGCCGGATCACGTACCGGCATAAATAACGTATTCTGAGGAATCTGGAGGCTCCCCGTGAAGGTGCGCCCGAGCGTCAAGAAGATCTGCGACAAGTGCAAGGTGGTGCGGCGGCGTGGTGTCGTTCGGATCATCTGCGAGAACCCCCGCCACAAGCAGCGCCAGGGGAACTAGCTCTTTCGGCGGAAGCCCGCCCCCGTTTCGGTTTGGAGTAACCATGGCTCGTATCGCTGGTGTCGATCTCCCGCGTCGGAAGCATGTCGCCTACGCCCTGCCGTACCTCTACGGCATCGGGCGGACTCTCTCGTTGCGAATCTGCGCGAGGACCAACATCCCGCAGGACAAGCGGGTCGAGGAGCTCAGCGACGCTGAGGTCAAGGCGATCCGCGACCTCTTGGACGCCGAGTACAAGGTCGAGGGCGACCTGCGGCGCGAGGTGCAGCTCAACATCAAGCGGCTCATGGACCTCGGCTGCTACCGCGGGCTTCGCCACCGGCGCGGCCTCCCGGCGAACGGGCAGAGGACGCACACGAACGCGCGCACCCGGAAGGGTCCGCGCAAGGGCATGTTGCAGCGGCGTCCGGCCGCGGCCAAGTGACGAGCGGGGATTAGGACGCCATGGCGCAAGCGAAGACGGCTGCCACGAACACCAAGACCAAGCAGAAGAAGAAGGTCAGGAAGAATGTTTCCGCGGGCATCGCGCACATTCAGTCGACCTTCAACAACACGGTCGTGACGATCACGGACATCAACGGCAACGCGATCGCGTGGTCGTCCGCTGGCGCTCGCGGCTTCAAGGGATCGCGCAAGTCGACGCCGTTCGCCGCGCAGCTGGCGGCGGAAGAGGCCGCGCGGCGGGCGCAGGAGCACGGGATGCGCTCGGTCGCCGTGTTCGTGAAGGGCCCGGGAGCCGGGCGCGAGAGCGCGCTCCGCGCGCTTCAGACCGCGGGCTTCAAGGTGACGCTGATCCGCGACGTCACGCCGATCCCCCACAACGGTTGCCGGCCGCCGAAGCGGCGCAGGGTTTGAGGTAATTCACGATGGCTCGCTACATTGGTCCGGTCTGCAAGCTCTGCCGCCGCGAGGGGATGAAGCTCTACCTCAAGGGAGAGCGGTGCTATTCCGAGAAGTGCGCGTACACGCGGCGCCCGTATCCGCCCGGCCAGCACGGCCAGGGGCGCATCAAGCTGAGCGAGTACGCGGTGCGCCTGCGCGAGAAGCAAAAGGTGCGACGCATCTACGGCGTGCTCGAGCGGCAGTTCAGCGGGTATTTCCAGGAGGCCAACCGGCGCAAGGGCCGGACGGGCGAGGAGATGCTCGCGCTGCTGGAGCGGCGCCTTGACAACGTGGTGCACCGGATGGGCTTCGGCTCGTCTCGCGCCGAAGCGCGTCAGCTCGTCCGGCACGGGCACGTTCATGTGAACGGCAAGCGGCTGGACATCCCGAGCTACGTCGTGCGGGCCGGTGATCGGATCGACCTCACCGAGGGGGCGCGCAAGTTCAAGAGCGTCCTCGCGTCCGTCGGGGGCGCGGACAAGCGCCCGGTCGCGAGCTGGATCGAGGTGGATCGCGCGGCGTTCACCGGAGCGGTCAAGGGCGCTCCGATCCGCGAGGACCTCAACGAGCCCGAGATTCGCGAGCAGCTCGTCGTCGAGTACTACTCGCGCTGATCGCGAGGGCGGCGCGGGGGAGGGCAGCGTCACGAGCGCACCTTGCAGGGTGCGGTCGTTCGCTGCGGGCTCCCCTCCGCGTCGCTGTCCTGCGCGCGGACGCGCAGGCGGATGGAGCCAAGAATGCGGGCAGGAGGCGGCGCCGTCCGGTCGAGTGCGGCCGCGGCGTGAGACCTCCGCGCAAACCTCATGAAGGAAGGAGATCGCCATGACGATGAACAGCCCGAACCTCACGATGATCGCCCGTAACTGGCGCGATCTGATCCGGCCCAAGGGCATCTCGATCGACGCGGACACCGGGACCCAGTTCTACGCCAAGTTCACGTGTGAGCCCCTGGAGCGCGGCTTCGGGATCACGATCGGGAACTCGCTGCGCCGCGTGCTGCTCTCCTCCCTTCAGGGGGCGGCTGCGACGGCCATCCGCATCGAGGGCGCGCTGCACGAGTTCACCACCGTGCCGGACGTGGTCGAGGACGTCAGCGACATCATCCTCAACGTGAAGGAGGTCGTCTTCAAGGCGGCGACCCCGAAGACGTACTCGGTGCGGATCGATCGTGAGGGGGCCGGGCCCGTGTACGCGCGCGACATCCAGCTAGTGGATGGGCTGTCGGTGCTCAACCCCGACCACCTCGTCGCCGTGCTCGACAAGAAGGGCCCGCTCTCGATGGAGCTCACGGTGAACGTGGGCCGCGGCTACGTGCCCGCCGAGCGGAACAAGACGCCGACCATGCCCATCGGGACGATCCCGATCGACGCGCTGTTCTCGCCCATCCGCAAGGTGAACTACACCGTGCAGAACGCCCGCGTCGGGCAGGTGACCGACTACGACAAGCTCACGCTCGAGGTCTGGACCAACGGCTCCGTGTCGCCTGCGGATGCGGTCGCGTTCGCCGCGAAGATCCTCAAGGAGCAGCTCTCCATCTGGGTCAACTTCGAGGAGAGCGAGGAGACGAGCTACCAGGCGGTATTGAGCGACGACGAGCCGCTCAACGAGAACCTGTTCCGCTCCGTCGAGGAGCTCGAGCTCAGCGTCCGCTCCGCGAACTGCTTGCAGAACGCGAACATCACGCTCATCGGCGAGCTGGTGCAGCGCACCGAGCAGGACATGCTCAAGACCAAGAACTTCGGCCGCAAGTCGCTGAAGGAAATCAAAGAGATCCTCGCGAACATGGGGCTCTCGCTCGGGATGAAGATCGACAACTGGCCGCAGCTCCTCGAGCGCTGGAAGGCGCAGCAGGCGCAGGCGTGAGTCGGTACTGAGGGAACGTCATGCGTCACAAGAAAGCTGGCAGGCAGTTTGGTCGGGATACCTCCAGCCGCAGGGCGATGCTTCGCAACCTGACGGCGAACCTGATCACCCACGAGCGGATCGAGACGACCGACGCCAAGGCGAAGGAGCTGCGGCGCGTTGCCGAGCGGCTCATCACCAAGGCGACGCGGCTCGGCAAGGTCGCGTATACCGCGCACGCGGAGCTCAACCCCGGCGACAGAGCGCGCCGGCTTCACGCCGAGCGGCTCGTCGGCAGCTACATCCCTCGCTGGGGGGTCGAGACCGATGGCAAGAAGGTCGATATCATCGCGAAGGTGATGATCGATCTCTCGAAGCGCTTCGAGGGGCGTCCGGGTGGCTACACGCGGATCATCAAGCTCGGGCCGCGTCGCGGCGACAACGCGCCGATGAGCCTCATCGAGTTCATCGACGCGCCTCCGGTCGAGGACGACGCACCCGCGCAGGCGGCCGAACCGGTCGCCGCAGCGGAGCCGGCTACGCCGGCGACGACCGCCGGCTGAGCCGGATGCAGGCTGGCGCCCGGTAACGCCGGCGCAGTTGCAGAGAGCACGCCGGGAGAGCCATGAGCTCCCCCGGCGTCTCTGCGTTGTGAGCCGACGCGCGATCAGCGCGCCGGCCCCTCGATGTCGCGAGCTCCCCGGAGTAGTCCAGGTGAGGCACAGCGACTGCACCAACGCTGTAGAATTTCTGCGCCAACGTCCATCGGGGCGCGTGCCGTGGCTCAGCGGTTGAGCGGTCCGGCTTCAGGTGCGTCGTCGCTTCGCGGTCCTGCCGGCTCGATCTGTTCGACCGGAAGGGCAGGGGTTGCTTCCGAGGCGGCGGCAGACGGCGCCGGGTCAGCCGGTAGCGCCGGCTCTCGAGACGGCTCCGGGCCGGGAGACGCCGGCGGTTGCGGCGGAGCGGAGCTCGGCTGCAGTCGAGACGGCGCCGGCTCGCTCCGGCGTCGGGCAAGGAAGAACATCGCGAGCAGGGCGACGAACCCCACCGCTCCCGCGGCGATGTAGCGGTTCTTCTGGCTCTTCCGCTCGGCGACCTTGTCCCCGAGGGACGCGAGCGCCGCCCTCGCCCCGGCGTGGCCTGGGTCGAGCTCGAGCGCACGCTCGAGCACGAACTTGTCCGGCGTGCCGCGATCGATGAGGAGCACGCCCTCGTGGTAGGCGATCTCGGCCTCGATCCTCCCCGCGTGCTCGCCGGTCGGGTCGAGGCGCAGCGCCTTGCGCAGCATCGCGAGCGCGTCGTCGCGTCGGTCGGCCGGCAGCGACTTCGCCCGCTCGACGTAGGCCCCCACCATCTCCTTGCGGCGCTCGAAGAGCGGCGCGCGGGCGAGGACCCGGTCGAACGCGTCGGTCGCTTCGGCGAGCTTGTTCGCGCTCGCCGCGGCGACACCCTCGTCCATCAGGTTGTACACCTCGGCGAGGCGAGCGCGATCGTACGTCGCGAAGAGCTCGCGCGCGATCCGGTCCCACGACCACTCGCGCGGCGGCTTGTCGCCCGTGAGGTTCAGGTAGGCGTCGCGGAGCTGCCAGACGCCGGGCTCGCCGATCGCAGAGATGGCCTCGCGCGCAGCGTCGCGCAGCCGCGCGCGGTCGCTGTTGCAGAAGCTCAGGATCACGCGCATGGCGTCCACGTCCCGGACGCGGCCGTACGCGCGGAGGACGTCGGCGAGGATCTGCGTGTCGTTCGACGCGATCGCCTCGCCGGGGATCGCCCGGCCGAGCAGATCGAGCTGCTTGTTGGCCCATCGCTGGACGATCTTGGCGTCGTGCTGGCGCGCCTCGATCAGCGCGGGGACCGCCTTGTCGCGCAGCTTGGCGATCTGCCGCTGGAGATCGATGCGGAGCAGCTCGCCGAAATAGGCGTGCAGCGCGATGAGCTCGCGGATCGCCGGCGTCGTGCCCGCAGCGACGAGCATCCGCTCCATCGCGAGCAGCTTCACGACATCGCGCCACGCGCTGTCGCGCGGCCGAGGCACGGCGAGCATGAAATCCACCCAGTCGCCCTCGGCCTCGTCCTTCTCGTCGCCGGCGCCCTTCTTCGCGCCCTGGTCGGCCTTGGCGTCCTTCTTGACGTCGCCCGCGCTCTTCTTCGCGCCCTTGGCGTCCTTCTTGGCGTCGCCCGCGCTCTTCTTCGCGCCCTTGAGGTCCTTCGCGTCCGCGCCCTTCTTCTTGCCGTCGCGCGCGTCATCGCCTTTGTCGCCCTTCAGCGCCTTGCGCCCCTCTCTGCGCGCCTCCGCGAGCACGCGGGGCGCCGCGTCGCGATCGATCGATCCGCGGATGTCCTGCACGCGGAGCCGAACCGCATCGACGATGCCGGAGATCGGCTCGTCAAGGGACGCGCGGGCGCTCTCCCGTGAGCGGGCGTCCTGCGACGTGATCTGGTCGAGCACGCGATCGAGCTCGCGGACCGCGGTGATGTCGGGCTCCGGACGGGCGATCGGAGCGAGGCGCGGGAGCTCCGGGAGCGCCGAGGAGGCCGGCGCAGCGGCGCCAGCGTCGCGCTGCGCGGCGGCGTGCGCCAGGGGCGGCGCGAGCGGCGCGGCCGCGATCAGGCTGAGCAGGACGAGCCACGCGCACGCCGGGCTGCCTCTCCGCGACGGCCGCGCGCCTGCGCTCCTCGGATCCGACGAGCTGGGTGCCAAGCGCCTCAATCCGTGATGCGAAAGTCAAAGAAGTCGCCCGAGAAGCCGCGCCACCGGACGTCGACGCGCTCGACGCGCGCCGCGCTCGGGCCGCGGTTCGCCCACGCGATGAGCTCCTTGAGCTCGTCCTCCTCTCCCTCGGCGAGCACCTCTACGCTGCCATCGGAGCGGTTTTTCACCCAGCCGGTGAGGCCGAGCCGCTTGGCCTCGCGCTGCGTGGAAGCACGAAAGAAGACGCCCTGGACGCGACCGCGGACGACCAGCTGAACCTGTTTGAGCCCCATGGAACCAGCTTGACTTAGCCGCGCACTCCGGGGGAGGCAACTTCGGGCAGCGTCGGGGTGCCACAGGCAGTTCGCCCCCGCCGTTCCGCGCGCGCGGCGTGGTCGACCCCGCGTCCGTGGTTCCCGGCGCGCATTGACAGAGCAAACGCGCTTGATAGAGTCGCCGCCCGATCGGCAAGCGCAGCCCGCCGATCGAGCGACATGAACGTGAGGGGCGCCGGTTACGAGGCGAGCCCTCTTCCCCCTGGCGACCCGCCGACATCGACGACATGCTCGGCCCCGCCTCGGGCTCGACCCGCTAGACCCCCCCAAACAGAAACCATCGACCGACGGCCTCCACGCCCTTGACAGGGCGCGCGCTGTCGCATCCTGGAGCTTTCCGACTCATGCACCTCAGGGAACTGAAGCAGAAACCGATGGCCGAGCTCGTCCAGATGGCGAAGGGGCTCAACATCGAGGGCGCTGCCGGGCTGCGCAAGCAGGAGGTCATCTTCGCGCTCCTGCAGGCCCACGCGGCGCAGGACCAGCCGGTCTACGGCGAGGGCGTGCTCGAATGCCTGCCCGACGGCTTCGGCTTCCTCCGGGCGCCGGACTACAACTACCTGCCGGGCCCGGACGACATCTACGTCTCGCCGTCCCAGATCCGGCGCTTCAACCTCCGCACCGGCGACAGCGTCAGCGGCTCGATCCGGCCGCCCAAGGAGCGCGAGGCGTACTTCGCGCTGCTCAAGGTCGACAAGATCAACGGCGAGCCCCCCGAGGTCGCCCGCGACAAGATCCTGTTCGACAACCTGACGCCGCTGTACCCGCAGCAGAAGTTCAACATCGAGAACGGGACGAAGAGCTTCTCGACGCGCATCATCGACATGCTCTGCCCGATCGGCAAAGGGCAGCGCTGCCTCATCGTCTCGCCGCCCCGCGCCGGCAAGACGGTGCTGCTCCAGCAGATCGCCAACGCGATCTCGGCCAACCACCCGGACACGACCCTGATCGTGCTGCTCATCGACGAGCGCCCGGAAGAGGTGACCGACATGCAGCGCACCGTGAAGGGCGAGGTGATCAGCTCGACCTTCGACGAGCCGGCGACGCGGCACGTGCAGGTGGCCGAGATGGTGATCGAGAAGGCGAAGCGCCTCGTCGAGCACAAGCACGACGTCGTGATCCTCC
This sequence comes from Sorangium sp. So ce1014, assembly GCF_051521505.1. NCBI lineage: Bacteria > Pseudomonadati > Myxococcota > Polyangiales > Polyangiaceae > Sorangium > Sorangium sp. So ce1014. Next base: position 10,768,338 of record NZ_CP150356.1, on the reverse strand, counting down.
TCGACTCGATCACCCGCCTGGCGCGCGCCTACAACACGGTCGTCCCGCCGAGCGGCAAGATCCTGTCCGGCGGCGTCGACTCGAACGCGCTGCACAAGCCGAAGCGGTTCTTCGGCGCCGCGCGCAACGTCGAGGAAGGCGGGTCGCTGACCATCGTCGCCACCGCGCTCGTCGACACGGGCTCGCGCATGGACGAGGTCATCTTCGAGGAGTTCAAGGGGACCGGTAACAGCGAGATCCACCTCGATCGCAAGCTGATGGAGAAGCGGATCTTCCCCTGCCTCGACATCAACAAGAGCGCGACCCGCAAGGAAGAGCTGCTGCTGCCGGAGTGGATCCTCCAGCGCGTGTGGCTGCTCCGCCAGCTGCTGCACCCCCTCAACGTCATCGACTCGATGGAATTCCTCCTGGACAAGGTGAGCCGCACCGAAACCAATCAGGAATTCCTCGAGAGCATGAACCAGTAGCGGTTCGTCCTAGGGGCGCTCCCGGCCGTCGTAGGGAGCGCTCTCTGCGGGACGAACGCGTCGCGCAGGGGACCGCGCGCGCTTCTGCGGACGAAGTCGTGTTAGCGTCTCCTGGTGACCGCGAAGGCGGAACAACGCACGAAAGCGCTTCAGGCTCGGATTCAAGAGCTCGAGGCGCGCCTTGCCCAAAGTGACAAGACCGTGCAGGCGCTCCGGGATGTCGGGCTCGCGCTCGGCAGCACCCTGGATCTCGACCAGCTGCTCGCGCTCATCCTGAACAAGATCACGGAGCTGCTCGACGCGGACCGGGCGACCCTCTACCTGCTCGACGAGCAGCGCCAGCGGCTGTTCTCGCGGATCGTCATCGGCGAGGAGGCGCGCGCGATCGAGCTGCCCGTCGGCGCCGGGATCGCCGGCCACGTCGCCAAGATCGGGCGCACCATCCGCGTGAAGGACGCCTACCGGGACCGCAGGTTTCAGCGCGACTGGGACGAGGTGACGGGGTACCGCACCCGCTCGATCCTCGCCGCGCCGATGAAGAACCACGTCGGCCGGACCATCGGGGTCATTCAGGTCCTGAACAAGCACGGGGAAGGAGAGTTCTCGGTCCACGACGAGGAGCTCCTGAGCGCGCTGGCGACGCAGGCGGCCGTCTCGATCGACAACTCGCGGCTGTTCCTCTCGGTGATCCAGAAGAACACGCAGCTCGTGGAGACGAAGGAGCAGCTCGAGCACCGCGTGAGCGACCTCAAGCTGCTCTTCGAGCTCGAGAGCGCGATGGGCCGCGCGACCACGATGGAGGACCTCGCGCGCGCGGTCATCACGGAGGCCGGCAGGGCGTGCGAGGCGCGCGCGGGGGGCATGCTCGTCGACGAGATCGAGGGCGGCCTGGCCCTGTATTTCTTCGACTTCGCCGCGTTCGAGGACGGCGGCCCGCCGCCCCGCTCGTCCGCGCCGGACGAGGAGCCGGAGGGCGTCGTGGTCGCGGCTCCCCGGCGGCCGGCGGTGAAGCGCATCGCCATGCGCCGCGGCGAGGGGGTGGTCGGGCACGCCATGGTGCACAACGAGGCCGTGTTCTTCTCGAGCGAAGGCGCGGGCGAGGCGCTGGGCGACACGCCGGTCTCGCCCCGGCTCGCCCAGCTGCTCGGGGCGGACCTGCGAACGGCGATCGCCGTGCCGCTCGAGGGCGAGGACGCGGTGCCGATCGGCGCGATGGCGCTCTACAACTCCAGGAAACCGCACGGCTTTTCGAAGGACGATCGCGCGCTCTTGCGGCTCGTGTCGGCGAACGCGTCGACCGCGCTGCGGCTGTTCCGGTCGCGCCTCGAGCGGGAGCAGAGCGAGCGGCTCACCACGATCGGGCGCCTGCTCTCGGGGGTGATGCACGACGTGCGCACGCCGCTCACGGTGATCAGCGGCTACGTCCAGCTCATGGCCAGCGCCCCCGACGCGGCGACGAGGGAAGATCACGCGCGGCTGATCCTGAAGCAGTTCGACGTGATCAGCGCGATGCAGCGCGAGGTGCTGGAGTTCGCGCGCGGCGAGCGGAGCATCCTCGTGCGCAAGGTCTACCTGACCAAGTTCTTCGGCGACATCGAGAAGCAGCTGGAACACGAGCTCGCCGGGACCGGCGTGAGGCTCTCCCTGGAGCTCGAGGACCGAGGGACGGCGCGGTTCGACGAGGCGAAGATGACGCGGCTCCTGCACAACCTCGTCCGCAACGCGGTCGAGGCGATGCGGCCAGGCGGGGGCACGGTGACCCTCCGCGCCTACCGCGACGGGGGCGACCTCGCGGTCAGCGTCGCCGACACAGGCAAGGGGATCCCCAAGGAGGTCCAGGGCCGGCTCTTCCAGTCGTTCGTCACATCGGGCAAGCGCGGCGGTACCGGGCTCGGGCTCGCGATCGTGAAGAAGATCGTCGACGAGCACGCGGGGACCATCGCGGTCGCGTCGTCCGACAAGGGCGCGAAGTTCACGATCCGCCTGCCCCAGGAGAGCGCGCCGTCGCGGTCTTCGGCCGCGGCGGCGGGGCAGCCCCAGCTGGCCTCGAGGGACGGCAGCCCGGCGCCCAAGCAGGACGGCAGCCCGGCGCCCAAGCAGGGCGGCAGCCCGGCGCCCAAGCAGGGCGTGGAGGCCGCGCCGGTCGTCCACGAGGGCGTCCCCCGTCGCAGGCAGACGGGCTCATCAGCACCCGCGAACGAGCGAGGCCGACGCTCGTCCAGCAACGGCTCGGACGCCTGACGCGCCCCCGCCGCTTGCGCGAGGCGCATCCCATGGAGAGACTCGAACGGTGTCCCAGCTCCGCCTGAAGCTCCTCGAGCCGCACCGGACGTCGCTCGAGAAGTGCGTCTACTGCCCCAAGCTCTCCCGCGCCGCCTGCCCCGTGTCGAACGTCGAGGCGAACGAGACGGTCACGCCGTGGGGCAAGATGTCGATGGCGTACTTCGCCGCGCGCGGCGACGTGCCGCTCGACGCGCCCCACGCGGAGCCGGCCTGGGCCTGCTCCGCCTGTTACGCGTGCCGCGAGCGCTGCGATCACAAGAACGAGGTGGCCACCGTGCTGACCGACGCGCGCGCGGAGCTCTTCGCGCGCGGCCTCGCGCCGGAGGGGGCCAGGCGCGCCGCGGAGCGCTTCCTGGCCCGCGAGGCCGGTCGCGCCGGCGAGGCCGACGCGCGCTCCAGGGCGGCCGCGGTCGCGCCGGCTGCGGTCCACGTGCTGCTCGGCTGTGGCTACGAGCGGCACGCGCCGGACGTCGCCCGCGACGCGCTCGAAGCGACCGAAGCGCTGACCGGCGCGCCGGTCCGCCCGGTGCGCGCCTGCTGCGGGTTGCCGCTCCTGTACGCCGGCGACCGGCCGGGCTTCGAGGCCGCCGCGCGGCGGCTCGCCGCCGAGGTCGCGTCAGGAGAGCGCTTCGTCGCGGTCGACCCCGGGTGCGCGCGCGCCGTGCGCGTCGACTATCCGCGCGTGGGCGTGAGCGTGAAGACCCCGGAGCTGTTCGTCGATCTCGCGCTGGCGTCGCTCGATCGGCTGCAGCGGTCGACGTCGGAGCGGCGGGTGCGCTACCACGACCCCTGCCAGCTCGGGCGCGGCCTCGATCGCTACGACGCGCCCCGGGAGATCCTCGCCCGCATCACGGGGCGGCCGCCCGAGGAGTTCATCCACCGCCGCGAGCACGCCGACTGCAGCGGCGGCGGCGGCCTCGTGCCCGCCACGCGCCCCGCCTCGTCCGCCGCCATCGCCGACGGCAGGATCGCGGAGCACCGCGCGCTCGGGGGCGGGCTGCTCGTGACCCACTGCGCGCAGAGCCTCCGGCGGTTCAGGACCCGGGGCGAGCCGGCGGAAGACCTCGCGAGCCTGGTGGCGCGGGCCGTCGCGCCGCGATGACCGCGCCGGCGCCCGCCGGGGACGAGGCGCGCGGCGGCGCCGCAGGCCAGAAGGGGCCGGCGCCCCACAAGCGGCGCACCGTCGCGGGGAGGCTCCTCGCGAGCTACCTCGTGGTGCTCGCCGCCTTCGCGCTGACCGTCGGGTGGAGCGTCCAGGCGCTGCGGGCGGCGTCGCGCGACGCCCAGCTGCTGCGCGCCGGGTACGTCCCGCTGCTGCTCCGCATCGGCGAGGTCCTGGCCGAGCAGAACGTCTTCAACGCCCAGCTCAACCACATCACCGCCGCCAAGAACCCCGGCGACGTGCGCGAGTGGATCGAGACCGCCCGGCGGACCCGGCCGCTCGCCTTCTCGATCGTCAAGGACGCCGCCAGGGCGCTCGCCGCCGACGAGAAGGCGGCCGGCGGAGACGCCGGCGTCGGGCAGGCGGGCGCCTCGTCGGGCGTGCGCCGGTTCAGCGACGAGATCGCGGTCGAGGTGACGGCGATCGAGCGGCTCGTGGGCGCCAGCCCGGAGCGGTTCTCGCAGCTGTTCCAGGCGCTCGCCGTCGGCAACCGCGAACTCGCCGAGCGCACGCGGGACGAGCTGGTCAAGCGCGAGGTCGAGGGCGCGCAGCGGCTGCGGGCCATCAAGAGCCGCGTCGATGAGCAGATGGAGAGCCTCACCGTCGAGGCGAAGCGGCGGGAGGAGCGCTCGATGCACCTGCTCCTCGGGCTGGGCGTGCTGACGCTGCTCGTCGGCGCGGTGATGTCGCTGTACGCGCGGCGCGTGCTGGCCCCGCTCACCGCGGTCACCGAGCGGGCGAACGCGGTCGCGCGCGGCGACCTCACCCCGAAGCAAGCGCTCGCGACGAACGACGAGATCGGCGAGCTCGCGACGACGTTCGAGGGCATGGTCGCCGCGATCCGCCGCGCGCGCGCCGAGCTCGTGAACGCCGAGCGGCTGGCGGCGATCGGGAAGATGGCGGCGCACGTCACGCACGAGATCAGGAACCCGCTGTCGTCGATCGGGCTGAACCTCGAGCTGCTCGAGGAGGAGGTGGCGCGCGCGTCCGCCGCGGAGACGCCCGACGCGGAGCTCAGGCCCGTGATGAAGGAGTCAGCGCAGCTCGTCGCCGCCATCCGAGCCGAGGTGGACCGCCTGTCGCGCATCGCGGAGCAGTACCTCAGCGTCGCCCGCCGTCCTCGCCCGCGGCTTGTGCCGGAGCGGGTGGACGATCTGGTGCAGGAGCTCGTGGCGTTCGTGCGGCCCGAGCTCGACCGCGCCGGCATCGCGGTCCGCGTCGAGGTGGAGGAGGAGGGGCCCGAGATCCTCCTCGACGAGTCGCAGCTCCGGCAGGCGCTCCTGAACCTGCTCCGCAACGCGCGCGAGGCGATGCCCAAGGGCGGCGAGATCGTGGTGAGCGTCAGCTTCTCGAGCGGCGCCGCGACCATCGCGGTCGACGACATGGGCCCCGGCGTGCCGGAGGAGCTGCGAGCGTCCATCTTCGACCCCTTCTTCACGACAAAGCAGCGCGGGACGGGGCTCGGGCTCGCGGTGACGCGGGACATCATCGAGGCGCACGGCGGCACGATCTCGTGCGAACCGCGCGAGGCGGGGGGCACGCGGTTCCGGATCGTCCTGCCCGCCGGCGGCGCGCCGGCCCAGGGCCGCGCCGCGGACGCGTTGCTCTGAGCCGCTCCGGCCGCGGCGCGCCCGCGCGGCGGCGCCGGGCAGGCCCGACATGGAGCCCCGGCGCGCCGGCTATTTCGGCATGTTCAGGTACTCGAGGGCCATCCCCATGAGGAGGAAGCCCACGACCGCAAACAGGAGCGCCGCCAGCACGTAGACGAGGGTCCGAAACGTCCGCGCCGGCGGGGTCGCGGCCGGCCGCTGCTCGATCGACTCCGGCTCGCCGGGGGCAGGGAGCCCCGAGCTCAGGGTCGGCCGCATGGGTTTGTAGACGAGCGTCGGACCCTGGCTGGTCGATCCGGCCGAGCTGTCCTCGGAGAAATCCGGGAGCGTCCGCGGCGACACGGGGGGAGATCCGATCGGGGGCAGGAGCTCTCCGGCCGCGTTGTTCAGCACCATGGTGCCGTTCGGACCGGTCCATTGCATGGACGGAACCAGCGGCTGCCCGACGGCCGCGTAAGACGGGCGCTGGACCTCGCCGTGCGGGTGCGCCGGCTCGCCGACGGGGTGGTGGGCCGCGAGAGCAGGCTCGCTGGGCTGGCGCGCGACGGCCTCGACCGACGGCTGTGCCCCTGGGTCGGTGGCCGTGCGGATCAAGATGGAGTCGGCCGGCGGCACCGGGAGCTTGATCGCGCCGGAGGACGGGGGTTTGTAGGTCTGGTGCGGGGGCGGGAAGGGCGTGCCGAGCGCATGGCCCGATGCGTTGCTGCTGGGCACCCTGGAGCTGCGCGGGCTGTTGGTCGGCTGGCTGGCGCGCTTCGCCGGCCGCAGCTCCCGCCACGCGGTGAGCCCCTCGATCGCGCTCTGGAACCGGTCCGCGGGCTCCCGCGCCAGCCCCTTGGCGAGGAACGCCTCGAGCCGCGGCTCGACCGGCCCGTCCATCGCCTCGGCGAGCCTCCGCGCGTCGGCCTTCTGCTTCATCTCGACCATGATGAGCAGGTTGCGCGCCTGGTACGGCAGCTGACCGCTCATCGACTGGAAGATCATCGTGGCGCAGGCGTAGATGTCCGCGCGGTGGTCGACCGTCTTCGCCTTGCCGATCTGCTCGGGCGGCATGAACGAGAACGTGCCGAGGCTCTGCCCCATCTCGGTGAGGGTCTCTCCTCCCATCTCCCTCGGCAGCTTGGAGATGCCGAAGTCGAGGATCTTGACCCGCGTGGACCCGTCGGGTCGCGCCTCGAGGTACACGTTCGACGGCTTCAGATCGCGGTGGATGATCCCGGCGCGGTGGGCGTCGGCGAGGCCCATCCAGACCTGCTCGATGATCGGGTGCAGCTCCTCGAACCTGATCGGTCCCGTCCGCTTCAGCCGCTCGATCAGCGACTCGCCTTCGAGCAGCTCGAAGACGAGCACGATGCCGTGCTCGAGGTCCTCCTCGACGTCGAGGATCTCGGTGACGTGGTCGCTGTTGATGGAGCCCGCGGCGCGCGCCTCGCGCCGGAACCGCTCGGCGGCGGACGATTTGGCCTTGGAGTCGGCGCGCAGGAGCTTGATCGCCACCTGGCGGCCGGTGCGGATGTTCTCCGCGGCGAACACCTCACCCATCCCGCCACGGCCGAGCTGGCGGATGATGCGGTACCGGTTCGCGACAACGGTTCCAGCTTCGAGCTCCAAAAGCGCCTCACCACAGATTATCCTCCGCGCCGATGCGGGGGATCAAATTCTCCGGCGCGAACGAGGTGAGTTGAGCATGGGCGATGGACCGCCGGCCGTGGGCCGACGTCGCCGTGCCCTGGCCGAGGACGGGGGAAGAGCCGCAGGATCGAGCTCTTCCGTGGGCTCTCCGCCCCTTCGCTGAGGCGCCAGCGCTTCCCCCCTCACGCGCGGTGCGTCACGCCGGTCGCAGGGGCATGACCGTGCCCCTGCGCCGCCGCGGATCTCACTCGTCTTCCTGCTGCCGGAGCTTCGCCATGACGTTCAGGTCCTCGAGGGTCGAGGTGTCGCCGGTCAGCTCCCGGCCGGCGGCGACGTCCTTCAGCAGCCGGCGCATGATCTTGCCGCTGCGGGTCTTCGGCAGCGCGTCCGCGAAGCGGATGGTGTCGGGGCGCGCGAACTTGCCGATCTCCTTGGCGACGTGCTCGGCGAGCTTCGCCTGGAGCTCCGGTCCGGCCGTGGCCCCCGGCCGGAGCGAGACGAACACCACGAGCGCCTGCCCCTTGAGCTCGTCCGGCCGACCGACCGCGGCCGCCTCGGCGACGGCGGGATGAGAGACGAGCGCGCTCTCGATCTCGGCCGTCCCGATGCGGTGGCCGGCCACGTTCAGCACGTCGTCGATGCGGCCGACGACCCAGAAATAGCCGTCGTCGTCGCGGCGAGCGCCGTCGCCGGTGAAGTAGCAGCCCTCGACGTCGCTGAAGTACTGCTTGCGGAAGCGCTCATCGTCGCCCCACACCGTCCGCAGGATCGACGGCCACGCCTGCTTCAGGACGAGCAGCCCGCCCTCGCCCGGGGCGACCGGCTTGCCGTCCTTCGTGACGACCTCGGCCACGACGCCGAACATCGGCAGCCCGGTCGACCCCGGCTTCGCGGGCGCCGCGCCGGGCAGCGTGGTCATCATGATCGCCCCCGTCTCCGTCTGCCACCAGGTGTCCACGATGGGGCAGCGGCCGCCGCCGATGGTCCGGTGGTACCAGACCCACGCCTCGGGGTTGATCGGCTCGCCGACCGAGCCGAGGAGCCTGAGGCTCGACAGATCGCTCTTCGCGGGCCACTCGTCGCCCTGCCGCATGAAGGCGCGGATGGCCGTGGGGGCGGTGTAGAGGATGGTCACCCCGTGCTTCTCGATGAGCCGCCAGAAGCGGCCCCAGTCGGGGAAATTCGGCGCGCCCTCGTACATGAGGCACGTCGCGCCGTTCGAGAGCGGGCCGTAGACGATGTAGCTGTGGCCCGTCACCCAGCCGACGTCGGCGGTGCACCAGTAGACGTCGTCGTCGCGCAGATCGAAGACGTACTTCGTGGTGACGTGCACGCCGACCAGGTAGCCGGCGGTCGTGTGGAGCACCCCCTTGGGTTTCCCGGTCGATCCGCTCGTGTAGAGGATGAACAGCGGGTGCTCGGCGTCGACGATGGTGGGCTCGCAGGAGGGCGCGGCCTGGGCGAGCAGGTCGTGCCAGAAGACGTCGCGGCCCTCGGTCATCTGCACCTCGCAGCGCTCGCTGCCGAGGTGCTGGTACACGACCACGCGCGTCGCGCTCTTCGCCTGCGGCTGCGCGAGCGCCTTGTCGACGGTCGCCTTCAGCGGCACGACCTGCCCGCGCCGGTACGCGCCGTCCTGCGTGATGACGAGCTTGGCCTGGCAGTCGTGGATGCGGTCGCGGAGCGCGTCCGCGGCGAAGCCGCCGAAGACCACCGTGTGCACCGCGCCGAGGCGCGCGCAGGCGAGCATCGCGACGGCGACCTCGGGGACCATGCCCATGTAGATCGCGACCCGGTCCCCCTTCTCGATGCCCAGCCGCTTGAGCGCGTTCGCGAGCAGCAGCGTCTCGCGGTGGAGCTGGGCGTAGGTCAGCGTGCGCGTGGCGCCGTGCTCGCCCTCCCAGATGATCGCGGCCTTGTTCCTGGTGGCGGTCGTCAAGTGGCGATCGAGGCAGCTCTCGGTGATGTTGAGGGTCGCGCCGAGGAACCACTTGGCGTGCAGCAGCGACCCGTCGCTGGTCTCGGTCCACGGCGTGCGGAACACGAGGTCGCTCGCCTCCCGGCGCCAGAACGCGTCCGGCTGCTCGATGCTCTCGCGGTAGAGCGCCTCGTAGGTCTCCTGCGCGCCGACGCGCGCACGGCGCGAGAACTCGGCCGGCGGCTCGAACCGGCGCGTCTCCTTCAGCAACGACGTGATGGCATCCTGCGACATGGTCACCTCTTGAGGGGACGGCGATGGTCGATCCCCGACCCATGTTGAAGGGGACGGCGAAGGCCGATCCCCGACCCATGTTGAAGGGGACGGCGAAGGCCGATCCCCGACCCATGTTGAGGGGACGGCGAAGGCCGATCCCCGACCCACGTTGAAGGGGACGGCGAAGGCCGATCCCCGACCCCCGCTGGAGAGGACGGCGAACCGCCTCCGACTCACCGCGAGGGGGTGCGAGAATACATCCGCCAAGCGACAGAACAAGGATGGAACGGCCAACCGCCCGGGCTCGGCCCGGCCCGATCACCAGAACGCGTAGCCGGCGTGCAGGCTGCCGCCCAGCTGCAGCAGCAAGGCCGAGTAGAGCGGGATGTCGTCGTCGCCGTCCTTGTAGCTGATGCCGCGCGACGACTGGAAGTAGCTGTCCAGCGAGAATCCGAGGAGCACGCCGCCGAGGTCCAGCTCGACGCCGACCTCGGAGAACACGAACGCGTTCACCCCTGCAGCGGGCTGGCACCGGCCCTCGCAGATGTCCCCCGCGGGCGTCTTGATGCTGTCGAAGCTCACGTCGTCGTAGGTGAGACCGCCCCCGATCGAGCCCACGAACCGCCAGGTCTGCCCCGGGGTCATCAGGCGGACGTTCAGCCCGACGCGCGTCGAGCCGAGCGTGTAGCTGGCGTTCTGGTAGCCGGGGTGGCCCGACCCGGTCGCGATGTTCGCGTACTGGAACATCACGTCGAACGCCGCGGGGGTGTTCACGCGGTAACCCACCCGGATCGAGCCGGCGCCGCCGCTGTTCGCCTCCGGCATCGGGAATGCGCGCGGATGGCCGATCGGCACGAGCAGCGACGCCGCGCCGATCACGTAGTACCCCTGCGGCGCGAACGAGAGGGGCACCGGCCGCGGCGGGGGCGGGGGAGGCGGCGGCGTGAACGGCTGCGGCGTCGCGGTCACGGGCGTCTTTTCCGGGGCCAGCGTCAGCTTCACCTTCTTGTCGCGCTCGCCGCTCACCACGGTGACGCTCTGATCGGCGCTCGCATGGCCCTTGGCCCGCGCGCCGATGCGGTGCACCCCCGGCCCGAGCTCCACGACCCGCGTCCCCGAGGACGAGGGCGGTTGCTCCTCGCCGTCGATGATCAGCGTGGCGTCCGGCGGGCTGAGCTCGATCGTGAGATGGGCGAGCAGCGCGCGCATCTCCTCGATGGCGCTGCGCGCCGTCCGCTCGTCGCCCTCGTCCATCGTGTCGCGGTGCTGCGCGAGCGCGCGCTCGAGCGCGGCGATGGCCCTCGGATAGTTGAAGATGGCCTTCTCGGCGAGCGCGATGTTGAAGAGCGGGCTGGCCTTCGGCTTCTCCTTGTAGGCCGCCTCGAACTCGGCGATCGCCGCCCGGTAGTTCCGGTCCTGGAACAGCTTGATGCCGTTCTCCATGTGCTGCCGGTACGGCTCGACCTGCGCGAGCGCCGGCGAGAGCTGCGCGGCCAGGCCGAGGATCGCCGCGCAGAGCGTGAGCAGGAGTCGTCCGTGCGATCTGCCCAAGCCCGCCTCAGTCGACCTTGAGCTGCAAACCAGCCGCGACCCCCGCCGGCTTCGACGTCGCGACGTCCGGCGCGACCTGACCCGGCGCGGCGGCCTTTGCGCCGGTGCCCGTGGTCCTGGGACGCGCCGCGAAGGGGAGCGTCGCGGTCTTCTTCGTGCTCGGTGCGGCCCTGGGCGCCGGGGCGGGCGCGGTGGGCGCTGGCGCCGGCTCCGCGGCCGCGGTGGGCGCCGGCGTCACGGCCGCCGGCAGCGGGTGGAGCAGGACCTCGATCGGGGCCCTGCCGGCCTGGAGCGTCACCTCCTTGTCCACGGGCGTGTATCCGGAGGCCTCGATCCGCACCCGCTTCGTCTCACCCGTGCGACCGCGCAGGGTGCGATCGGCCAGCGCCACGCCGTCGACGGTGAAGCGCGCGCCTTCGGCGTTCGTCCGGAGCTCGACGGAGACCTGGGTAGGCGGCGCCGGCGCGGCAGCCTCGGTGCGCGCCGCCGGCGAGCGGCGCGCGTGATGGACCGCGCCGGCGAGCCCGCCGACCAGCGAGACAAGCGCCACCGCGGCGAGCGCGAGCCGCCGCGGCCCGCGCGCGCCCGTGCGCCCGTTGCTCGACCAGCCCACCTTCGAGCCGCTGCCGTGCACCTCGAGCGTCGGATCCAGCGCGATGTTCGGGTCGCCCGGCGTGTGCTTCACCGGTGTCTGCCCGGGCACGCCAGGAGCGCTCGTCGTGTGCGCCCCGAGCTCGTCGCTCGAGCTGCGCCGCGACCCGAGGAGCCCGCCGGCCCCCGCGACCAGCGCGTCCAGGAAATCCCGCGCGGACGAGAACCTCGCGTCCCTGTCCCGCGTGAGCGCCCGCGCGATGACGCGCGCGATCGGCTCGGGGACGGCCGGGTTGCTCATCCGCACATCCTGGGCGTCCTTCATGCAGATATTGACGATGACCTGCTCGTACGAGCTGCCGCTGTGCGGCGGGTGCCCGGTGAGACACTCGTAGAGGATCGCGCCGACCGCCCAGAGATCGGTCCTGCCGTCCACGTCGGGCAACGCCTGCGCCTGCTCGGGCGACATGTAGAACGGCGTGCCGAGCACCGTGCCCTGCCGGGTCAACGTGTGGGCCGGCACGCCGTCGGTGCGGCGCACCTTCGAGATGCCGAAATCCAGGATCTTGGCGAAGTTCGGGTCGTCGTCGCGGTCGACAAGGAAGATGTTGTCCGGCTTGAGATCGCGGTGGACGATGCCCGCCTCGTGCGCCCGGTGGAGGCCGCGGAGGATCTGCGCGGTCACGTGGAGCGCCTGGCCGAGCTCGATCCTGCCGCAGCGCCGGATGCGGTGGCCGAGGTCCTCGCCGCGGAGCAGCTCCATGACGAGGAACGGGACGTCGTCGGCGAAGCCGGAGTCGAAGATCTCGACGATGTGCGCGCTCTCGACGGCGCTCGCCGCCTGCGCCTCGCGGTGGAACCGGGCGACGGCGTCCTTGTTCTGCGCGAGCTCGGCGTCGACGAACTTCATCGCGACGCGCTTGCCGATGGTGGTGTTGAGCGCCTCGTAGACCATGCCCATCCCGCCACGCCCGATCGTCCGTACGATTTCGTACTTCTGGACCCGCTTTCCGACGAGCGCGCCCTCGACCGGCTGAGTCGCTGCGGCAGTTGTGTCGGTGCTGCTAGGCATGGCGGTTGCGACTCGGAGGATGGGCGAAGGGGCGGGCGAAGCCCATGAGGCCCTATGGACGAACCGTATCAAAGAAAGCTACGCCCCGTCCCCGCGCGGCAGCTTATCACCTACCCCATCCAGGGTGCACCTTCGCCAGCAGGGGCGGCCAGGGGTGCGCCCGGCGACGGGCGCCGTCGCACACCGGAGCCCTCGCCCTTCAGCGCGGCATGGCAGGTGCGTCCGCGCTCGGTGCCTCGCCGAGGCGCGGATCGAGCTTGCCCTGCTTCTCCAGGGCCGAGAGCTCGCTGAAGCCGCCGACGCTGACGCCGTTGATGAAGATCTGGGGAACCGTCCGCTGCCCGGAGGCCTTGACCAGCCAGGCGCGGAGGTCGTCGCGATCCTCCACGTTGATCTGCGTGAAGCTCACCTGCTTCTGGGTCAGCAGGCGCTTCGCCATGGTGCAGTATCCGCAGTAGTCGGTGACGTAGAGGGTGACTTCGGCTGCTTGCATGGGCATCTCGTCCTCTTTCCTTTCTCGGAGCGGCCAAAGATGCAAGCGCACAGGGCTCCACCTTGCGGTAGGCTGCGCGCATGGCCGAGAAAGAGGGGACGATTCACCTCGATCGCTATACAAGCGACGCGAAGCAGGTCGTCGCCGGCGCTCAGCAGATCGCGGACGAGCGCCAGCACGCCGAGGTCACGCCGCTGCACCTGCTGATGAGGTTGCTGGAGCGTGACCGGGGGGTATCCGAGGTGTTTCGGCGGGCCGGAGCCGACCCGAACGAGGTGCTCCAGCTCGCCGAGAACGCGCTGAAGAAGCAATCCAAGGCGGGCAGCGGGGTGGCGTATGTGAGCCCGCGGCTGCTCGACCTCCTCGGGCGCGCCGAGCGGGAAGCGACCCGGGACAAGTCGGCGAATGTGGGCATCGAGCACCTGCTCCACGCGCTCGCGCAGGAGATCCGCGGGCCTGCGGGGGAGATCCTCTCCTCGTTCGGCATCGGCCCCGGCGCGTTCCGGCCGCACCTCGCGGCGCTGGAGGCGGCCTCGCGGGAGCCCTCTCCCTCACCGTCCAGCGCGTCCGAGCCCGGGCAGCCCGCGCCCTACACCCGGGACCTCGTCGCCGACGCCCGCGAAGGGCGGTTCGATCCGGTCATCGGGCGCGACGTCGAGGCGCGTCGCCTGCTGCAGATCCTCGAGCGACGGTTCAAGAACCACCCGCTCATCGTCGGTGAGCCCGGCGTCGGCAAGACCGCGATCATCCGGGGCCTGGCCGACCGGATCGCCCACGGCGACGTGCCCACGAACCTGGCGGGGGCCCACCTCTACGAGCTCGACACCGGCGCGCTCGTCGCCGGGGCGAAGCTCCGCGGTGAGATCGAGCAGCGCCTCAAGGTCCTGGTCGACCGCCTGCGCGGCGAGCAGGACGCCGAGAGCATCCTCGTGGTCGAGGACCTCGACGCGCTCTTCGGGCAAGGGGTGCAGGGCGCCGGCGTCGGAGAGCTCCTGAAGCCGCTCCTGTCGCGCGGGGAGATCCGGATCATCGCTACCACGACGCCGGAGGGCGTGCGCAAGATCAACGAGCGCGACCCCGGGATCATCCGGCGGTTCTCGACGGTCACGCTGGAGGCGCCGAGCATCGACCAGGCGACGGAGATCCTGCGCGGGATCGCGACGAAGTACGAGGCCCACCACCGCGTCCGCGTGGGGGAGAGCGCCATCGCCTCGGCGGTCGCGCTGGCCAAGCGGTACCTCTCGGACCGCGCGCTCCCCGACACCGCCGTGGACCTGCTCGACGAGACGTCCGCCCGAAAGCGGGTGGAGGTCGACGGGGTGCCGGCCGAGGTCGATTCGCTGACCCGGCGCGTCGACGCGCTCCGCGCCCAGATCGCCGCGCTCGCCGACGACGACGACAAGCTCAGCACCCAGACCCGCGCGCGGCTGGAGGCGGAGCTCGCGGAGATCGAGCCGAAGGCGTCGTTGATGCGCAGCCGCAATGCGTCGCGCCGCGGCGTCATCGCCGCGTGCCAGGCCATCCGCCGCGAGCTCGTCGCCGCGACGGACGCGCTGAAGGCCGCCCAGCGCGACAAGGCGTTCGCCAGGATCGGTGAGCTCGAGCACGTCACCATCCCGGAGATCAAGCGGCGGCTCCAGGCCGCCGAGGAGGCCGCGCAGCGGGAGGGGGTCGCGCCGACCTCGAACGTCGTCAGCGAGTCGGACGTGGCGGCGACGCTCAACGACTGGACCGGCATCCCGGTGGCCAAGATGCTCGAGGGCGAGGCCGAGAAGCTCCTCAAGATGGAGGAGCGCCTCGCGCAGCGGGTGGTGGGCCAGGACGAGGCGGTGCGCGCCATCGCGAAGGCGGTGCGCCGCGGGCGCGTGGGTCTGCGCGATCCGGGCAAGCCGATCGGCTCGTTCCTGTTCCTCGGGCCGAGCGGCGTCGGCAAGACGGAGCTCGCGAAGGCGCTCGCCGAGTTCCTGTTCGACGACGAGCAGGCGCTGACGCGCATGGACATGAGCGAGTTCATGGAGCGCCACATGGCCCAGCGCCTGATCGGGGCGCCGCCGGGCTACGCGGACAGCGAGCAGGGCGGCTTCCTCACCGAGGCCGCCCGACGCCGGCCGTACAGCGTGCTGCTGTTCGACGAGGTCGAGAAGGCGCACGCGGACGTGTTCAACCTGCTGCTCCAGATCCTCGACGACGGTCGGCTGACGGACGGCCGCGGGCGGCTCGCCGACTTCTCGAACACGGTCGTCATCATGACCTCGAACATCGGGTCGAAGCGCGTGCTCGAGACCGACGCCAAGCTCTGGACCACGGAGGACGGCCGCGAGGCGATCCGCGACGTCCTGCTCGAGGAGCTGCGCGGGTTCTTCCGCCCGGAGTTCCTGAACCGGATCGACGACATCGTCGTCTTCAAGGCGCTCAGCAAGGAGGATCTCCGGGGCATCGTGGACATCCAGCTCCGCCGCCTGGAGCAGCTGCTCACGGACAAGGAGATCCGCCTCGCCCTCACGGACGCCGCGAAGGCGCGGCTCGTCGACCTCGGCTACGAGCCCAGCCTGGGCGCGCGCCCGCTGAAGCGGGCGATCCTGCGCGAGCTCCAGAACCCGCTCGCCGAGACGATCCTGGCCGGCGGATACCAGCCCGGTCAGACGATGCAGGTCGACGTGACCGACGAGAAGTTCGTCTTCACCAAGGCGTGAGGGAACGCACCAGGGCGCGAGGCGAGCGCGACCGTGACCGAGCGCGAGGCGAGGCGAACGTGACCGAGCGCGCGGTCCGGGCCGCGCGGGCGTCTCGATTGTGCCGTGCTCCGCCACCGCGAAGGCGCGGGGTTGGCCCTCCTGGCGAAGATCCTGGCCGGGGGCGCTGCGAATCTCTTGCCAAGCCGAAGAAGGTCCGTATACTGCCGCTCCCTTGCTCACCGGGCCCTCAGATTGAGGGTCATTGCGTGGCGTAACGTGAGGGATCGCGGTCCCCAGGTTGAGGAAGACGCACCATGTACGCGGTCATCAAGACGGGCGGCAAGCAGTATCGGGTCGCCGAAGGTCAGAAGCTCCGGGTCGAGAAGCTTGCCGGCAATGCCGGTGACAAGGTCACCTTCAGTGAGGTGCTCCTTGTCGGCGGTGACGCCCCCAAGATCGGCAAGCCCCTCGTGAGCGGCGCCTCCGTCGCTGCCGAGATCACCGGGCAGGACCGCGGCAAGAAGATCGTGGTCTTCAAGTTCAAGCGCCGGAAGAACTACCGGCGCAAGAACGGCCATCGTCAGCCGTACACCGAGCTCAAGATCACCGGCATCACGGCCTAGCAGGAGAAGTAGACATGGCTCATAAAAAGGGCGGCGGCTCCTCCAGGAACGGCCGCGACTCGAAGGCGCAGCGCCGCGGGGTGAAGGTGTATGCCGGTGCGCCGGTGCGCGCTGGCAACATCCTGGTCCGGCAGGTCGGCTCCTCGATCCACGCCGGCCAGAACGTCGGCACAGGGCGCGACTTCACGCTCTTCGCCCTCGTCGATGGCGTCGTGAAGTACGAATGGAAGTCCAACACCAAGAAGAAGGTGTCGGTCTACCCGGCTTCCTGAACTCTTTTCCCGGGGATGGCCTCTTGAACCGTCCCCTCGCGTCCCGCCTGCCGCGCTCCGCGCGCTCACGATCCATTCAAGCGCGGTGACGATCTACAAGCTCCTCGCCGTCGACGTCGACGGGACCCTGGTCCGTCGTGATGGCTCCATCCACGAGGAAGATTTCCTCGCCATCCAGCGGCTCCAGAGCGCGGGCATCCCGGTCTCGATCGCGACCGGGCGCCTGTACTCGGGGACGCGCGAGGTCGCGCGGCGGATCGGCGTGGTCGGCCCCATCGCGTGCGTCGACGGCAGCCACATCGTGCACACCGAGGGCGACGCGCACCTGTACTCGCGCACGATCTCGGGCGCCGAGGCGGCCCTCCTGCGCTCGATCACCGAGCGGCACGCGACGGCTTCGTTCCTCTTCGCGCAGGATAGCATCGTCCACGACGCGACCGGCACGCCGCACCTCCACTACGTCCGGGGCTGGTCGAACGCGATCGCCGAGGTCGAGCGCGTCTCGTCGCACCCGTACTGGGAGCACGAGCATGGGCTGCTCGCGCTGGTGGCGATCGGGACCGAGCTGCAGGTCAGGGCCGCCGTCGAGGAGGTCCGCTCCGAGCTGGGTGACTCAGCCTTCGTCGTCTCGTTCCCGCTCCTGCACGACGGTCACACGAGCGTCTTCGCCATGTTGGTCCGCGCGGCGGGGCCGACGAAGGGGACGGCGATCGCGTGGCTCGCGGAGCACTACGGCTGCTCGACGTCGGACGTTGTCGTCGTCGGCGACTGGCTCAACGACCTGCCGATGTTCGAGGTCGCGGGGCGGTCGTTCGCCATGGGACAGGCGCCCGAGGATGTGAAGCGGGCGGCGACAGACCGCCTGGAAGCCGACGGCCTGCGGGGCGGCGGCATCGCCGAAGCCATCCGCCGCGCCTTCGGTCGCTGAGCGAGGAGGGGCGGCGAGCGTCGGCGGGCAGCGGGGGGAGCGCCGCGCAGCGCTCCCCCGCGCGCGCCTTGCGTGTCAGCCCTTGCGCTGCGGCTGGGCAGGCTGGGCCGCGGCGGAGAGCTGCTGCTGCTGCTGCTGCAGGTACTGCGCGACGGCGCGCGAGCGCTCGATGGCGAACTGCTTGACCTCCTTGTTCGGAGAGCCCGCGAGCGCGTTCAGCAGCTTGGTCACCTTCTCGAGCTGGCGCGACTGGAACAGCGCCTCGAAGTAGTTGTTGGCCAGGCGCACGTCGCGGCTCATCTTCGCCTCGTGCGGCTGGAGCAGGCGGACCACCGCCTCGAGGTCGTTCTTCTGCCCGTACAGCGCCGACAGGCAGAGCAGCGCCAGCGGGCTGTCCGGGTTCTGCGCGACCGCCTTCTTGGCGTACTCGACCGCCTTGTCGCGCGTCTCCTCGTTGCTCGCGTAGAAGCCCTGGATCGCGATGTACGGCGCGGCCGTCTTCTTGTCGGCCGAGAACTTCTCGATCTCGTCGACCGCGCTCGCCTCGTCGCCGCGCTGCTTCAGGTACTGGAAGAGGTAGGCCCACGCGTCGATACAGTCGACGTCGATCGCGATCGACTTCTCGATGTACTCGCGCTCCTTCGCGTCCTCCTTGCGCGCCTGGTAGAGCTTCGCGAGGTGCAGCGAGGGGTAGGGGTTGTCCTTGAGCAGGTTCTGCGCGCCCTTCAGCGTCCCCTCGGCCTTGTCGTGCTTGTCCTGCGAGAGCTGCGCGATGCCGAGCGCGAGCCAGTCGTCGCCCGTGCCGCCCTTCGCGACCACCTTCGAGAGCACCTGCTCGGCGCGCTGCACCCGGTTGTGCTTGAGGAGCTCCTGCGCGTAGATGCGCCCGCGGTTCAGGTCGTCAGGCTGCTCGGTCCAGTGCTTCTCGAGGCCGGCGAGCAGGTCCTCCAGGCCGATCGCGATCGGTCGTCCCTGATCGTCCTGCACCTGCACCGCCGGCCCGTTGAAGCCGAGGAGCTGCCACATCTGATCGAGGGTCACCGCCGTGGGACCCTTCTCGATCATGCCCTTCAGCTCATCGGTCGGCTTGTTCACCGGGATGACGATGAGCGCGTTCCCCGGCACGCCGTTCGGGAACGCGCTCACGGGCGCGACGATCGCTGCCCCGCCGGTGATGTTGAGCCCAGCCGCCTGCTGCTGTCCGTTGGTCGTCATCGTCGATGCTCCGAGATCTCTCCCCCACGCGCGCCGAGGCGCAGGAATCACCCAGCCTCGCCCCGGTACCCTGCGCGCCGAAATGATGGGGGCCGTAGTTCGTGTAGAAGGGGCGCGAACGCTAGCAGGGAGGGCCCAGCCGGGCAACGGGGGAGCTCGCAGGGCGCGGCCCCTCGCCGCGTTAAGTCCGCTCATGCTTTGGCCCGCGTTTTGGCCCGCGTTTTGGCCCGCGTTTTGGCCCGCGTTTTGGCCCGCGTTTTCACCCGTGATTCCAGTGAATTTTACCGCGCTTGCCGCGCTCCGAGCCAGCCGCGCTGCGGCTTGCGTCGCCGCCGCTGTCGCGATGTCGCGCGGCTCGCGGTCGCTCGTGTGATCGCTGTCCTGCTCGCTGTCGCCGTCACGGACGCCCATGTCGCTCGCCCTCTCCGCGCGCCGTCCTAGTCGAGTCGCGGGCCGGCGGCGAGGGCCGGCTTGAGCTCGCGCGCCGGGCCGGAGCGCTCCGGCGCCGCGCTGCGCAGCCGCTCTGCGAGGTGGGTGCGGCGCTCCTCCTTTCGGGTCTCCGCCAGCGCCAGCGACACAGCCCGCGGATCCGCGACGAGCACCACGAGCCGCTTGCCGCGGGTCACCGCCGTGTAGATGAGGTTCCGCGAGAGCATGACGAAATGCTGGGTGAGGATCGGCACGATCACCGCCGGATACTCGCTCCCCTGGCTCTTGTGGATGCTCGTCGCGTAGGCGAGCGTCAGCTCGTCGAGCTCCGCTTCCTCGTAGCCCACCTCGCGATCGTCGAAGCGCACCAGGAGCTTCCGCTCCTCGGCGTTCACGTCCGTGATGAACCCGACATCGCCGTTGTAGACCTCGCGGTCATAGTCGTTGCGGAGCTGCATCACCTTGTCGCCGAGCCGCAACGTCCGCGCGCCACGCGTGACGCTCGGGCCCTCGGGGTTCAGCGCCGCCTGCATCCGCGCGTTCAGGGCGATCGCTCCGGCCTCGCCCTTGTGCATCGGCGTCAGCACCTGCACGTCCCGCCGCGGGTCCAGCCCGAACCCCTTGGCGATGCGCTCCGTCACGAGGTGGAGGATCAGCTCCGCCGCCGCCTCTGCCTCGGTCCGCTCGATCACATAGAACTCGCCGCCGGGCCCGCGCGCGCCCTCCGGGGGCAGGCCGTCGTGGATCCGGTGCGCGTTCTGGACGATGAGGCTGCCCTCGGCCTGCCGGAAGATCTGCGTGAGCCGCACCGTCGGCACCTCGCCCGAGGCGATCACGTCCCGCAGCACCGCGCCGGGCCCGACCGACGGCAGCTGATCGACGTCGCCCACCAGCACGAGCCGCGCCGCGTCGGACGTGGCCTGGAGGAGCGCGTCGGCGAGCGCCAGATCGAGCATCGACGCCTCGTCGACCACGATCGCCCCCGCCTCGATCGGGCGGCCTCGCTGGCGCGCGAACTTGCGCTGCTTCGGATCGAACTCCAGGAGGCGGTGGAGCGTGACCGCCTCGCGACCGGTCGCCTCGCTCATCCGCTTGGCGGCGCGGCCCGTCGGCGCGGCGAGCCGCACCGGGAGCCGGGCGCGATCGAAGAGCGCCAGGATGGCCCGGACGATGGTCGTCTTGCCGACGCCCGGGCCGCCCGTGATGACCAGCACCTTGTTCCGCGCCGCCTGCTCCACGGCGTCCCGCTGCGCGGCTGCCAGCGAGACCTTCGTCTTCGCCTCGAACGCGGTGATCGCCCCGTCGATGCCCTCCACGAGGCGCGCATCGCCCGCCGCGTCGTCCTTGTCGCCCCCCAGCAGCAAGCGCATCCGGCGCGCGAGCCGCACCTCGGCCTCGTGGAGGTCCTTCGGGTAGACGGCCACCTCGCCGGTCGACAGCGTCTCGAGCCGCACGTGGCCGCTCGCCGCGAGCGCGTCGATCGCGCTGTCGGCCTCGGTGGCGTCGCGCTCGAGCATCGCCGCGGCGAGCTCCGCGAGGTCCGGCCGCTCCGCGAGCGTGTGCCCGCGCGTCGACAGATCGACCAGCGTCTGCAGCACGCCCGCCTGCGCCCGCTCCGGCGAGTCGGCCCGGATGCCGATCGAGCGCGCGATCCGGTCGGCGGTCTTGAAGCCGATGCCCCACACGTCGAGCGCGAGCCGGTACGGGGAGCGGGAGACGATGTCGATCGCGTGGGGGCCGAACCGCCTGTAGATGCGGCTCGCCAGCGCCGGGGAGGCGCCGTGCGCCTGGAGGAAGATCATGATGGCCCCGATCGCCCGCTGCGCCGCCCACGCCTTCGCGACCGCCTGCGCCCTCCGCTGGCCGAGCCCGGGGACCTCGGCGAGCCGCTCCGGCGAGCGGTCGAGGATCTCCAGCGTCTCGGTGCCGAACGCCTCCACGATCCGCTTCGCGTAGGCGGGGCCGATGCCCTGCACCATGCCGGACCCGAGGTAGCGCTCGAGCCCCTCGAGCGTGGCGGGGGCGATCGGCAGCAGGGTCTCGACCTTGAGCTGCTCGCCGTGCTTCGGATCGCGCTCGTACCGCCCCGTCGCGCGCACGCGCGTGCCGGGGCCGACCGGCGGGAACACCCCGACCCAGACCTCCGGCGCGGCGCCGGCGGTGACCTCCACCCGCAGCACCCGGAAGCCGCTCGACTCGCTCTCGTAGGTGACGCGGACGACCTCGCCCTCGACCGTCGCGGACCCGTCGCCCGCCACCTCCCTGGCCGAGAAGAGCCTCTGCTGGCCCCCGCCGCCCGGCGGGCGCTCGCCGGGCTCGCCTGGTCGCTCGCCGCGGTCGTGCGGGCGCGGCGCGTCGTCCGGCGGCGGCGCGGCTGCCCCCCGGGCTGCCCGATCGGGGCCGCCGCTCCGCTGGGACCGTTGCACGAGGGCAGCATGTAGCCGCCGGCCCGCCGGCGGCAACGCCCTCGTGCGCGGCGGCGCGTGATAGTCCTCGCGGGTGCCGGAGCTCCCGGAGGTCGAGCACGCCGCCGCCTCGCTGCGCCGCTTCCTGGCGGGCGACCGGATCGCGTCCGCCGAGGGCGACACG
Source organism: Sorangium sp. So ce1014 (assembly GCF_051521505.1). NCBI lineage: Bacteria > Pseudomonadati > Myxococcota > Polyangiales > Polyangiaceae > Sorangium > Sorangium sp. So ce1014. The sequence goes on along the minus strand of NZ_CP150356.1, from coordinate 10,746,552 downwards.
ACCCGCGTGTTCCGCCGATCGAGCCGCGACGCATTCGAGCGCGAGCTCCCGGGCCGCGCGCTCCCGGCGCCTTCTGCCCGCGGTGCCAGCCGGAGCGCGGCAGTGCGCGGGCGCGAGCAGGGCTGCGCAGGCACCTCGGCGCTGAACACACGTCGCGCGAAGGGCGCTGCGCGCCGCGCGGCGCGGTTGGCGTGACTTCTTCGTGCCGGTATAGTGGCCCCGCGATGGGCCGCAGCAGCATGGTTTCTGTCCTCTGCGCCCTCGTTCTCGCGGGCTGCGCCGGGAGGGCGCCGGAGGCGGCGCGGTCCAAGGACGGCCTGCTGCGCGTGGTCGCCGCGGCCTCCGCGGAGCCGAGCTCCGGCGCGTCGGCGCCGGGGACAGCGGCGGAGGAGGCCGCGCCCGCGCACGATGACGAGGTGGACGACGACGGCGGGGAGATCGACGACGGCCTGGATCTGGCGGCGGAGCCGGGCACCGGCGCTCGTGCGCACTCGCCGCTCGCGGCGATGACCGAGGCCCAGATCGAGGAGCTGCTCTCGAAGGACCCGGCGGCGCTGGGGCCGATGTCGGTGGGCGCCACAAACGCGGGAGCGCTGTTCAACGGCATCCGGATGCCCGAGAGCGACAGGTGGGAGCTCGTCGACCCGAGCCACGCCTGGGGGACGCGCGAGACGATCGACGCGCTCGACCGGACGATCGGGGAGGTGCACCGGCAGTTCCCGGGGAGCCCGAAGCTCTACATCGGGCACATCAGCGACCGGGACGGCGGCCACCTCTCGCCGCACAAGAGCCACCAGGCCGGGCGCGACGTCGACATCAGCTATTTCCTCGACGCGCGGCACCGCTGGTACCAGCGGGCCACGGCGGCGAACCTCGATCGAGAGCGCACCTGGGCCTTCGTCCGGGCGCTCGTCACCGAGTCCGACGTGGAGCTCATCCTCATCGACACAAGCGTGCAGCGGCTGCTCAAGGAGCACGCGCTGAAGATCGGCGAGGACAAGGGCTGGCTCGACGACGTCTTCCAGTACGGGTCGAGGAAGCCGCGCCCGCTCATCCGTCATGCCCGCGGGCACGCGAACCACATCCACATCCGGTTCTACAGCCCGATCGCGCAGGAGTCGGCGGTGCGCGCGTATCCGTTGCTCGTGAAGCGCGGGGTGATCAAGCCGACGGCGTACTACGTGCGTCACACCGCGAAGAAGGGGCAGACGCTGGGCTCGCTGGCCCGGAAGTACGGCACCACCGTGGAGGCGATCAAGCGGGCCAACGGCCTGCGATCCACGGCGATCCAGGCGCGGCGCGTCTACAACATCCCGCGGCCGTCGAGCGGTCCCGCCGCCCCGCCGAAGCACGTCGTCGTGCCGCCGCGCCGGCTGCCCCCGCCGAGGGCGGCGGAGGCGTCTCCGCCGGTACACCACGCGGAAGCCGGGCCCGCGCTGGGCGGCTGATCGGCGGACGGCGCGCCGCCGCCGGTGCCGGCCCGCCGGCGGCGCGGTGAGCCCGCGGGCGCCGCCACCGTCCTCGTCAGTGCTTCACGTCGACGACGAGCCGCGCCGGCTTGGTCAGCTCGAGGACGCGGTATTTGTTCGGCGACGAGACCCCGAGCACCCACGTCACCTCGGCCTCGAAGTCGCACGTCCGCTCGAGCTCCAGGGCCACGCCGAGCGCGAGCTTCCTCTCGCGGAACGGGATCGTGGCCTTTCCCGCGTCCGTGTGCGCCGCGGCGGGGGTCATGCGCACGGCGAGCCATCCGTCGCCGGCGATCTCGGTCGCCTCGCCCGAGCCGCACTGCCGCACCGGCTTGTCGATGTAGTCGATGTGGTAGCCCGGCACCGTGTCCCCCTCGAACTCGAACACGACGCGGTCGTAGTGCTCGTGCCGGGCCGCGCGCACGTCGCGCAGGATCGCGACCTTCGCGCCGGCGCGCGGCTTGTCGGTGGCGCCCGCGGTGCCTTCGAACGTGTCGGTGCTCGTGGGATCCGCCTCCTTCGGGGGCCGCGGCGTGGGCGGCTCGTTGTCCGCCGCCGGCCCTTCGGGGGCGCGCGTGTCGATCGGCGTGACGTGCGGGATAGGCTGAGCAGGCTCGCTGCCGGCGCCGCCGCGGCAGCCGGCGGCGAGCGACAAGGTTGCGGCTGCGAGCAGAAGGTCGGCGGTCCTCATGTGGTGCTTCCATGGCGCCACGGCCGCCGAGCGTCCACCGCGACGACACGGGGCACCGCGAGGGACGGACTCCGCCAGCGCCTCAGGGCAGCACGAGCTTGATCGAGAACACGTAGTCGACGTTGACGGGCCGGCCCTGGTAGGTGACCGGCTTGTAGCGGCTCGCCGCGAGCGCCTCGAGGACCGCCTCGTTCATGTGGGGCACGCCCTTGACGATCCGGCAGCCGGTGAGGCTGCCGGCCGTCGTCACAACACACTTCGCGAGGACGGTCCCCTCGACCCGCGCCTGCCGCGCCTGCCGCGTGTAGACCACCGCCGGCCCGGTGATCGGCGCGGGGCGCGTCATCCCCTGCTGAAAACGCAGGATCTCGGGGGCGGCCGGCGCCGGCGCAGCTGGCACCGCGGCGGGCGCGGCCGCCGGAGGCTCCGGCAGGGTGGCCGCGGTCGGCAGGGCGACGCTGGGCTCGGCTGCGATCGGCGGCTCGGTGCTCGGTGGCTCGGGGCGCGACGGCTCGGCCGGCCGAGCCGGCTCCGGAGGCGCGCTCGCCGCGGCCAGCGGGCTCGGCGCCGCCGGGGCGGCGGCGGCGAGCGCCTCGAGCTCCGCCGAGGCGGTCTCGTCCTCGGGACGGACGGCGAGCACGGTCGACTTGTAGCCGGGCTTGGTCAGCGTGAGCCGGTACTCGGCCGTGGTCCCGGCGCCCTGCAGCACGAGCCGGCACGGGGTCGCCAGGCAGACCTCCGTCCCGCGGTCGGACACGCGGGCGCCGGGCGGGGCGCTCTCGATCCTCACAATCCTGAACTCGGCCGCCGCGCTGGGCTCTCTGCCCGGCGCCTCGGCGGGCAGGGCGAGCGGCACCACGGGGGCGGGCTGGACGGCGGCAGGGGCGCTCGCGGCGCCCGGCGCGCGGCCGCGCACGTGCCCGGTGAGCGCCAGCACGATGCCCCCGCCGAGGATCGCCGCGACGAGCGCCACGAAGTAGACGGACACCGGCGGCTGACGAGGAGGGCCGATGGACCCGCCGAAGGTCGGGGGCGCCTGCGGAGGAGAGAGCGAGTCGCTCTGCGCCGAGCGAGGCAGCGCGGCGGGCTCGCTCGGCGCCGCGCGAGGCGGCGCGTCCGGCTCGTTCGGCGAGAGAGAGAGCGCCGAGATGCGCGGCCCCGAGATCGACGGCGCCGAGGGCAGCGCGCCGCCGGGCTGCGAGATGGGCAGGCGATCGGGCGCCGAGGCCCGCGTGAGGTCGATCGGCTCGCCCGCCGCGCTCTTCAGCGCGGTGAGACACTCCTTCATCGACTGGAACCGCCTGTCCGGGTTCTTCTCGAGACACCGCATCACGAGGGCTTCCATCGCCGGCGACACGACCGCGGCCTGAGCGCGCCCGGCGAGCGGCGGCGGCGGCTCGCTGACGTGGGCCATGAGGGTCGCCGTGGGCACCTTCTTGTCGAACGGCACCTTGCCGCAGAGCATCTCGTAGAGCAGGACGCCGAGCGCGTAGATGTCCGCGCGCGACGAGAGCTCGTGGCCCATCGCCTGCTCCGGCGCGGTGTACTTGGGAGAGCCGATGAACAGGCCCTTCTGGGTCAGATCGTCCTGCTGCTGCCCCGAGACGTCCTTGACCAGGCCGAAGTCGAGCACCTTCACGAAGTCCTTCTCGTCTCCCTGGTCGACGAGGAGCACATTGCTCGGCTTGAGATCGCGGTGCACGAGGCCGAGGCCGTGCGCCTCGGCGAGCGCGCGGCAGATCTGCCGCGCGATGCGGCTCACGCGGGCCTCGGGGAGCGCGCCCTCGTCGTGGAGCACCCGGTGCAGCGTGCGCCCGGCGATGTACTCCATCGCGATGAAATAGATGCCGAGTGGTTCGTCCCGGCCGTAATCAAAGACGGTGACCGAGTTCGGGTGGGTGAGCCTCGCCGCGGTGGCGGCCTCGCGTGAAAAGCGTCGGAAGAACTCCGGATCTTGCTCGCGGCGCTCGTCGGGAACGAGGAGCTTGAGGGCGCAGATCCGTCCCAGCGCCGACTGCTCGGCCCTGTAGACCTTGCCCATACCCCCGCGCGCGATGAGCGAGACGATGCGATATCGATCGGCGATCGTGGCGCCGATGAGCGGGTCTTGACCGCTGCTCCTGGTCGCACCCATGCCGTTCATCATACGCACGAGGGCGGGGGCGCGGCTACCCCAACTCCCGTGTCCTGCCGATTGCGCGGCTCGGGATCCCCCCGCGCATCCCGTCCCGTCCGCCGGCGCGGAGCGACCGAGTCTGGTGCGCTGTCGGCTGCTCCACCAGATCGCCTCTTCACGCTTCAGCTCCCGCGGGCGCGGCGCGGTTAAGCGGAGAGCAACGGAACATGACGACTCTGTTTCGCGGCGAATCCATGCCTGTTCCGCGCCTCACCGAGCGAGGTGTTCTCCGCGCGCACCTGCGGCCCGGACGTCGGCGCCTGCCCCTCAAGGGGGGCGCTCCACGAGGGCGGGGGGCGAGCCGGCGCACCGGGAGGGGCGGGGCCGGGCCCGCAATCTGGAATTTATTCAACGCCCTGGGCGCGATCTCGCCGCTGAAAATCGCGTTGCGGGTCCGGAACCTGGGGCCGGGGGCGCTGTCGATCCCTGGCGTGGACGCGGTGCTCCGCGGCGCACGCAGAGAGCGGTGAAGCTCGCCGCGCGTGCGCCGGGGATCACCAAAGCGCGGGCTCTCGCGGGCTCGCTGCATTCAGACCGCTCGCTGCGCCGTTCACGCCGCGCGCGGGAGCAGGGAAAGGGCTGGCCTCAGATGGATACGTTCAAGTTGGCTCCGAGCATGGCATCGCCGAATCCGTTTCTCGGCAACCTGCCCTTCAGCGCGTCTCCGGCCTGCGATCCCGAGGTGCCCGAGGACGCGCCGGAGGGCTCGTATACGTACGCGCTGGTCAAGACCGCGCCCGAGGTGCCCGCCGCGGAGTGCGAGACCGAGGCGCTGTCCGTCGAGGTGCTCATCCGGTGGGGGAGCAACCTGCTCCACGTGGCGCACCTGACCCCGCCGCGTTCCTTCCATGTGGGCGAGCAGGACGGCGCAGAGGGCGCGTGCGACTTCTTCGTCCCGGCGGAGCGGCTCGGCGCGGCGAGGGCGCCGCTCGTGCTCGTCGGCGAAGACGGCGAGGTGAGCGCCGTGATCCCGCCGGGCACGTCGGGGATGGTCGAGATCGGGAGCTGCAAGATGACGGTCGCGCAGGCGATCGCGACGGGCCGCGCCGCGCCGTGCGCCGCGCTCGACGGGGCGCGGCGGATCGCGCTGCCGCTCGGCGCGCGCGCGAAACTCGACCTCGGCGGCTTCGGCTTCGAGGTCGCCGTGGGCAGGGCGGGCCGCCGCGTCGCGGGCAAGGCGAGCCTCGACCGCAGGAGCCTGCCGTTCACCGCGCTCTCGACGCTGCTCCACGTCGGCCTGCTCGGGGCCATGGCCGCGTTCATGCCCCCGCTCGCCATGGCCGACGACGGCGGCGTGAGCGCCGAGCAGGCGTACCTGATGGCGCAGGCGCTCGCGTCGACCGCCGAGCGGGAGCAGCCCGAGGCGAACGACGGCACCGAGGCGACCCGCCCGAGCGAGCGGGAAGGCGGCACCGGCGCGGCCGCGATCGGCGAGTCGGGCAAGGCCGGCAGCGCGACGAGCCGGAAGACGGGCGGGCGCTTCGACATCGAGGGACCGAAGGACAACGCCGACGTGCGGATCTCGCGGGCGCAGGCGCTCGACGACGCGGCGCGCTTCGGCGCGATCGGCCTGCTCCAGGCGGGCCTCGGCGGCGATCCGAACGCGCTGTCGGCGCCCTGGGGCGGCGTCGACACGCTCGGCAACGGGGCGAAGAGCGTGATCGGCAACATGTGGGGCGAGACGATCGACGAGTCGGGCGGCGTGGGCGGCCTCGGGCTGACCGGCGTCGGCGAGGGCGGCGACGGGCGCTTCACGGGCATCGGGATGGGGCCCCTCGGCACCATCGGCCACGGCAACGGCCTCGGCGACGGGCCGGGCTTCGGCCCGGGCAACGGCACCTCGCGCTTCGTCAACGGCCCTGGCCACAAGGTGAGCGCGCCGCGCATGCGGGTCGGGTCGCCCTCGGTGTCGGGCCGGATCCCGCCCGAGGTCATCCAGCGCATCGTGCGGCAGAACTTCGGCCGCTTCCGGCTCTGCTACGAGAACGGGCTGCGCAACAGCCCGAACCTCACCGGGCGCGTGTCGGTCGGCTTCTCGATCGGCCGCGACGGAGCGGTCTCGAGCGTGCAGAACGGCGGCTCCGATCTGCCGGACGCCGGCGTGGTCTCCTGCGTGGTGCGGTCGTTCTACGGGCTGTCGTTCCCGCCGCCGGACGCGGGCATCGTGACCGTGACCTATCCTATCCTCTTCAGCCCCTCCGGCAGCTGATTCGCCCCTTCCAGCGGTTGACCGGGGTATCGCCCCGACGCGCGGCGTGCCCTGTCTTCCGGGCGTGATCGCCGAGGACGCCGCTCCGGCCGGGTCCCCCCCCGCGGCCCTCTCTACCCTCCGCCGCCCGCGGCGGTCTGGCCGACGGCGCGCTCCGCCTCCGCGATCTCCTGCGCTCGCTGCTGGATCATCACCCCTTGCGGGGGCCCCTGGAAGCGGCGGCGCTCCAGCGCGAACCAGACGACGGCCGTCACCGCGAAGACGATGAGCATGATGACAAGGGCCTTGTCGTTCGGCGGCTGGACGCTCACCACGATCAGCATCAGGCACGCGAGCACGCTGATGATCGCGAGCGGCCGGTACAGCGGGCCGAGGTCCCAGGGGCCCATCTTCACCCAGGTGCGGCCGTAGGCGCGCACGCCCATCATCGTGGGCATGACGTAGGAGATGTAGAGGAAGATCACGCAGACGGCCGTGATCGTCGAGTAGACCGGTGTGTACGCGGTGAAGCCGATCGTCAGCGCGCTGACGACCCAGATCGCGGTCGCGGGCGTGCGGAACCTCGGGCTCACCTTGCGCAGCTGCTCCGAGAGCGGCAGCCCCCCGTCGCGCGCGAACGCGAAGGTCATGCGCGAGGCGGACGTCACCGTCGCCAGCCCGCAGAGGTACTGGGCGATCGAGATGCCGGCGTAGAGCGCGATCCGGACCTGCTCCGGGAGGACGCTCTCCATGACCCAGAAGAACACGCCGGCGCCCTTCGACGCCGCCTCGTCCATGTCGGGCATCGCGAGCACGATGGCGCTCAGCATGAGCCACCCGAAGACGCCGGAGACGAGCACCGCCCGGACGATGCCCCGCGGGACGGTCTCCGCCGCGCCGATCGTCTCCTCCGACGTGTGCGCCGACGCGTCGTATCCGGTGATCGTGTACGCGGGCAGGAGGAAGCTCAGGAGAAACAGCGTCGTCATGCCGCCCGTCTCGGGCCACACGTCGCCCCCCTTCGGGCCGCTGTAGTTCGTGAACGTGACGAGCCGCCCGAGGTCGATCTGCGGCGCGTAGAAGAGCATCGCGATCGTGAGGAGCACCGAGACGGCGAGGATGAGATACCCGCTGAAGTCGGTGAGCAGGGTGGTGACGCGGATCCCGAGGTGATTGAAGAGCGCCTGTGTCCCGGTGATGAGCGTGACCCCGACGATCTGCGCCATCATGGCCCGATCCGGGGACATCGTGGCGAGATCCACGCCGAACAGGGGGCCGAGCGAGCTCATGATGAACAGGTAGGCGCCGACGTTGATCGCCGCGAGGACGGTGACGAGGCCGATCAGGTTGAACCACGCGGTCGCCCAGCCGAAGCCCCGGCCCCCGAGGATCGAGGCCCAGTGGTACAGGCCGCCCGCGGTCGGGAACGCCGACGCGACCTGGCCCATCGTGAGCGCGATGCACAGCGTGAGCGCGCTGCAGACCGGCCACCCGATGCCGATGCCGGCGCCGCCGATGCTGCAAAAGCCCATCTGGAACGAGGTGATTCCGCCCGCGATGATGCAGATGATCGAGAACGAGATCGCGAAATTGGAGAAGCCCCCCATCCGGCGCAGGAGCTCCTGCGCATAGCCCATGCTGTGGAGCGTCTTCACGTCCTCGGCGATCACGCCCTCCACACCGCCCGGCTTGTCGCCGGAGCGCGGCCCGACGTCCCCCTTCGTCTCACGGCTCATGAGCGGTCCCCTTCCTCAGTTTTTGCGCTCGGGACCGACGGTGCCCGTCGGGGCTCGTCAGGATCGGCGCGTCTCGCCGATGAGCGCCCCTCTCGGGGATCTCGCCCGCGCCCAGAGAGCCTACATGGGAGCACGTGGGACTGCCTAGGGCGCGCGCCGCCCCCGGCGCCGGCGTCCCCCGCTGCTACCCTCGCCGCCGATGGCCGGAACGACGACCTGCCCGCTCTCGCGCCGGCGCGCGCTGCTCGGCCTCGCCGCGCTCGCCGCGCCCTCGTGCCGGCGCAAGAGCTCGCCGCCCCCGCCGGAGCCCGCGGCGGCCGAAGCGGCCCCCTCCCGCTGGAAGGAGCTCGCCTTCGAGCCGGCCTCCGAGGGCGAAGGCCCGCAGCGCGCGCTGCTCCTCGCGCCCGAGGCCGCGGCGCCGCTGCCGCTGCTCGTCGCGCTGCACGGGCGCGGGGAGGCGGTGCGAGGCCCCGAGGCCGGCGCGCGCGGATGGCGTGACGACTACGGCCTCGACGCGACCCTCCAGCAGCTCCTCTCGCCGCCGCTCACGCCGGACGACCTCGGGCAGATGGTCACGCGCGAGCGGCTCGCGCAGCTCAACGCCTCGCTCGGCGAGCACCCCTACCGCGGGCTGTGCATCGCCACGCCGTTCACGCCCGACCTCCGCGACCGCTCCGCCGAGGGGGCCGCGGCCTTCGGGCGGTTCGTCGTCGAGCGGCTCCTGCCGCGGGCGCGCGCCGAGGGCGGCTGCCAGGCTGCGCGCGAGGCGACGGGGATCGACGGCGTGAGCCTCGGCGGCCGCCTCGCGCTGCTCGTCGGCCTGTCGCACCCCGAGGTCTTCGGCGCGGTCGGCGCCCTCCAGCCGGCCGTGCGGGCGAGCGAGGCGGAGATGTTCTCCGCGCTCGCGCGCCGGGCCCTCACGCGCCGCGCGGTCGCGCTGCGGCTCGTGTCGAGCGAGGCCGATCCCTTCCTGCCCGCCATCCAGGCGATCAGCGATCGGCTGCGGCAGGACGGCATCGGCCACGAGCTGCGCATTGTGCCCGGACCGCACGACTATGCCTGGAATCGTGGGCCCGGCGGCGTGGAAATGGTGCTCTGGCACGAGCGCGTCCAGCGCGGGTTGCGCGCGCCGTGATCGTGGCGGCCGGGGCGTCACAAGCCCCTGACCCAGGCCGCCGAACCGTGTTACTTCCTCGGCAACGACGTGGCCGACCCGACACGCATCGCCCGCGCCGACAGCGCGACCGACCCGCCCTCCGTGCGCGAGTGGCTGAAGCCGCTCGAGAGCGCCGGCCAGCGCCGTAGCACGAGCGCGAAGCGCGTCGGCGGCAAGGCGGCCTCGCTCGGTCGCCTGCTGCGCGACGGCTTCCCGGTGCCGCGCGGCTGGGTGCTCGACGCGCGGTGCTTCACGGAGCTCGTCGACCGGCAGCTGCCGCGGGGGCACGACCTCGCCACGCTGATCCGGCTCTCGGGCACGAAGGTGGGCGTCGACAGGGCGGCGCGGGCGCGCGACCGCATCCTGAGCGAGCCGCTGCCCGAGACGCTCTCGGCCGCGCTGGGGGCGCTCTGGCAGGCCATCGCGCCGGAGGCGCCGTGGGGCCTCGCGGTGCGGTCCAGCGCCACGTGCGAGGACAGCGACGAGACGTCGATGGCGGGGCTCGCGACGTCGGTGCTCGGCGTGCGCGGCGACGCCGAGCTCGACGCCGCGATCCGGCAGGTCTGGGCGAGCGCCTTCCTGCCGCGCGCGCTCGCCTACCTCGCGCACGCCGGCGTCCGCGACGCCGCGATGGCCGTCGTGCTGCAGGTGATGGTGCGCGCCGAGGCCGCGGGCGTGCTCTTCACCGCGCCCCCGCCCGGGCTCGAGGGCGAGCACTGGCGCGCCGGCGAGCGGCTCGTGAACGCCACGCTCGGGCTCGGCGCGCCGGTCGTCGACGGGGCCGTGGCGGCCGACACCCTCCGGGTCGCGCGCGACGGCGGCAGGGTCGTCGCGTCGGCGGTGGCGCAGAAGCGGCGCGCGCTCGTCGTGGGGGCGACGGGGCTCGAGGAGGTCCCGGTGCCCGCGGCGCGCGCCGAGCAGCCCGCGCTCGGCGAGGCCGCGCTGCGGCAGCTCGTCGAGCTCGCCGAGCGGCTCGAGCAGGGCGGCAAGGGCCCGTTCGACGTGGAGTTCGCGGTCGAGGGGGAAGACCCCGGCCGCCCGCCCGCGGACGGCTCGCCCTCGCCGGCGGACGGCTCGCCCTCGCCGGCGGATGGCTCTTCCTCGCCGGAGGCGCCCTCGCCGGAGGCGCACCGGGTGTGGCTGCTCCAGGTGCGCCCGGTGAGCGGCGGCGGCTTCCCCGAGGGGGGCGGCGCCGACACGATCTGGTCGCGCGCGAACGTGGGCGAGGCGCTCCCCGGGGCGGCGACGCCGCTCACCTGGTCGGTGGCGCGCGCGTTCTCCGACCGGGGCTTCCGCGAGGCGTTCGCCGCGCTCGGCTGCCGCGCGCCGCGCGGCGCGCGCCTCGTCGCCAACGTGTACGGGCGCTTCTACCTCAACCTGACCGCCTTCATGCAGATCGCGGCGCAGGTCCCGGGGCTCTCGCCGCGGGCGCTGCTCGGCATGAGCGGCGGGGCGAGCGAGCAGCTCATCGCGCGGCTCGCCCAGCAGAGCGCGGGCGTCTCGCGGCGCCGCTTCTATGCGCGGCTGCCGCTCACCGGGCCGCGGCTCCTCCTCCGGCACGCGCGGCTCGAGCGCGAGGTCTCGGCCTACGAGGGCGAGGCGCTCTGGGCGCAGCGCGCCCTCTCCGAGCTCGACATGACGCTCCTGCCGGACGACGCCATCGGCACCACGCTGCGCAGCGTCTTCCTGCTGCTCGAGCGGACCGGCACGCTGATGCTGCACTGCGCGTCGGCGTCGCTCGCGAGCCACCTCGCGCTGTGCAGGGCGCTGGAGCGGGTCGCGGGCCGCCGCGCCTCCGCGCGCTCGGCCTCCGGCGAGGCGCCCTTCGACGATCCGGCCGGGCGCGCCGAGACCAACGTCGAGCACCTGGCGCAGGTGCTCGCGGGCGGCGTGCGCGAGCTCGACAGCGCGGGGCCGGGCATCGAGCTCGCCCGGGTGGCGGAGCTCGTCATGCTCGATCGGGCGTCGCGCGAGCGGCTGCTCTCGGGCGAGGTGAGGGGGCCGCGCGATCTGCCCGAGGGGCCAGCGCGCGACGCGCTCGCGCGGTTCCTCGACGCGCACGGCGACCGCGCCGTGCGCGAGGCGGAGCTCGCGACGCCCCGCTGGCGGGAGGACCCGACGCCGGTCATCGCGATGCTCACCGCGTCGCTGCGCGGGGCGCCCGGCGATCCGGAGCGCGCGCTGGCGCGTGCCCGCGCGCTCGCCGACCGCGAGATGGCGATGCTCGAGACCCGCATCTCGCGGGTGGAGCTCGCGCTGCTGCGCGCGCTGGTCGGCCGCGCGCAGCGCTACGTGCGCCTGCGGGAGCGCATGCGCACGTGGGTGACCCGCGTGCTCGGCATGCTGCGGAAGGTCGCGCTCGACATCGACCGGCGGCTCCGGCGCATCGAGCCCTCGCTGCTCCCCGGGAGCGTCTTCTTCTGCACCTACGAGGAGCTCGTGACCGCGCTCTCCAGCGGCCGGGCCGACGTGGGCCACGTCGTGCGGCTGCGCCGCGCCGAGCACCTGCGCGACGCCGCCCGCCCCGATCCTCCGGCCACGTTCATCGGCCGGCCGCCGCCGGTCGTGCTGCCGCCTGCGTCGGGGGTCCGTCTCCTCGGGCTGCCGGCGAGCCCTGGCGTCGTCGAGGGCCGGGCGCGCGTGCTCGATCCGGGGGCGCCCGCGCTCGACGCGGTGGAGCCGGGCGAGGTGCTGGTCGCGCGCACGACCGACGTCGGCCTCTCGCCGCTGTTCCTCGTGGCTGCCGCGGTCGTGACCGAGCTCGGCGGCCCCATGTCGCACGCCTCGATCGTCGCGCGCGAGTACGGCATCCCTGCGGTGGTGAACGTGCCCGGCGTGACGCTGGCGATCAAGACGGGCGACCGGCTGCGGGTCGACGGCGATCGCGGCGTGGTCGAGCGCCTGGACGAGCGCGCCGCGCCGCCGTCGCCGAACGGCGCTGCCGGGGGCGCGCTGGGCGACGGCGCGCCGCTGCTCGTTGCGCGGCCCGGATGAGCGCGGCGCGCTTCCGGGTCGGCCCGTCCGACGGCCCCACGGTGGCGGACGTCCTCGAGCGCATGGGCGGCGCCTCCCGGGGCTTCGCGGGCGCGGCGGCGGAGGGGCGCGCCTTCTTGAACGCGCGGCGCGCGCGGCCTGACGACGCGGTGGTCCCCGGCGACGAGCTCGCCGTGTGGCCGGCGCGGCGCGACGCGCCGGGGGCGCCGCCGGTGGAGGTGCTGGCGCGCTGGGGGGAGATCCTTGTCGTGTCGAAGCCGGCGGCGTTGCCGACGGCGCCGGAGCGCCGGGGCACGCGGTCGTTGATCACGGAGGTCGCCGAGCTGCTCGGCCTGCGCGCGCCGCCGCACGCGGCCTCGCGGCTCGACGTCGGCGTGAGCGGCGCGGTGCTGTGCGCGACGGGCCCGCGGGGCCAGCGGCACCTCGCGGCGATGCGCGAGGCGGGGCGCATCGCGCGGGTGTACGTCGGCGTGGCCGGGGGTCGAGTCGAGGGGGCGGGCACGTGGGATGCGCCCATCGGCGCGGCGCGGTCGCGTGGCGGGCGCAGCCTGCCCGCGGTGGGCGGCGCCGGCGCGAAGCCCGCGGCGACGCGTTACCGTGCGGTCGCCTCGGCCGGCGGCGGCGTGACGGCGGCCACGCTGCTCCGTCTGGATCCGGTGACGGGCCGCATGCACCAGCTCCGGGTGCATGCGGCGCATGCGGGGGCGCCGCTCCTGGGCGATCGCGACCATGGCGGCGCGCGGTCCTTGACCACAGCGCGGGGCCGTGTGCTCCCGCTCTCGCGCATTGCGCTGCACGCCTTGCGCGTCACGGTGCCGGACGAGGCCGGCGAGGAGCGCACGGCGCTTTCGCCGGTCCCCGACGAGCTCCGGGATCTCTGGGGGGCGCTCGACGGCGACGGCTCCGCGTGGGAAGAGGTGCTGACTGCGACGCCCGAGGCGGCTTTGCCGCCGGGGGCTCCTTCCGGTGCCCGATGACCTCGCCTCGCCCTCTTGCCCGCGCCGCCCTGGCGATCCTTGCCGGCCTTGCGCTTGCTGCTGCCGGCGTGATTGCCGTGGCCGAGCCCAAGGCGCCGCCGTCCCGCGCCGGGTATGCGCCGGATCCTGCCGTGCGGCCCAGCGCGAAGCAGTGGGTCTTCGAGGTGCAGTACGCGAAGGGCAGGAGCTCGGTCTCTCGTGTGCGCTCGGTGACGCTCGACCGGCCTGCGGCGACGGCGCGCGTGATGGGCCGGTTTGCGATCGAGCTTCACGTCGGCCAGGAGCTGCTCGATCGGGTCCGCTTCGACGTGCCGCTCACGGGCGACGCGCCCGAGCGTCCGACGAGCGTCCTGCTGCGCCGGCCGACGTTCGACCAGGGGGTGACGGCGCGGCTCCGCGTGCAGATGGCGGACAACCCGCGCGCGAGCTGGGCCAGGCTGGTGGACCGGAAGACGGGCGTGGAGGAGCGTTTCCTCTGGCCGCCGGGGCCTGACGGCCGGCTTGTGTCGCTGAGCGCGCCGAGCCCGGCGGCGGTCGACGGGGGGCTGCAGGCGGATGCGGGCAGGTTGCCTGCGGACGCGGGCGGCTCTGCGGACGCTGGCAGGTTGCCGGCGGACGCGGGGTGGCCGGACGCGGGTTGGCCGCCGGTGGATGCGGGTCCGCCGGATGGAGGGTGGCCGCCGGTGGATGCGGGGCGCCCGGATGGAGGCTGGCCGCCGGCGGATGCGGGGTTGCCGGACGCGGGCTGGCCGCCGGTGGACGCCGGGCGACCGCCGGATGCCGGGCAGCCGCCGGACCCGTTCAGGCCTCGGCGGAAGTAGCTGGCAGCGACGGTTCGCGCGGTCGGCGGCGTGTCGCGCCAGGGTGCCGCCGCGAGCCTCCTGCTCCGGGGTGACGGGGAGCGTCGCTGGCCTGTGCAGCAAGGTTTTCCCTCCGGGCCGCGGCTGCGGTAGCTTGGCGGTCATGCAGGACCGCTCGCTTGCTGTCATCGCGTCGCTTGCTCTCGCTATCGTCGTCTCTGCGGCGCCGGTCGCCGCCCAGCCGTCGCCTGACGCGCCGGAGGCTGCGCCTGGCGCTTCCTCGCCGCCGCGCAAGGATCCGAGCGGGCGCGGCGGTGTCAGCCCGTACACGGAGCAGATCCTGAAGGGTCAGGCCTCGTTCGTGGCGCGCGACATCCCCGGCGCGATCACAGGGTTCCAGGAGGCGATCAAGCTGGACCCCTCGAAGATGCTCGGCTTTTACCGTCTCGGCGAGGCGATGCTCGAGTCGGGCAATGCGGCGGAGGCCGAGGCGGCCTGGACGACGGCGCTCGGCAAGAAGGGGCCGGACGAGCTTCACGCCAAGGTGCTCTTTTGCCTCGCGGATCTTCGCGAGCGCCAGAAGAGCTGGCAGGCGGCGGGGGAGGCGTGGGGGGCCTACGGCGCGTTCCTGACCAGCAATCCCAAGGCGGCCGGCTATCCGGCGACGGCGGCCGAGCGGCAGAAGCAGATCGACCGGCGGGTGAAGGACGAGAAGGACTACGTCGCGGTCAAGGAGCGCATCGTCCAGCGCGAGGCCGAGCGCCAGAAAGAGGCCGAAGAGAACGCCAAGAAGGACACGCGGAACCGGTAGCGCGCCCCCGGCTGCGCGCGCGCAGAGCCCTCTCTACCCCGGGCGCCAGCCGTCGCTCGGCGGGCCCCCGCGCGCGCCCGGCGCTCTCGCTACCCCCGGCGCCGGCCGCCGCCCTCGATGGGTTGGGCCCCCGCCTCGGTCCACCGGTAGAACCCCTCCCCCGTCTTCTTCCCGAGCTTCCCCGCCCGCACCATCTGCCGCAGGATCACCGGCGGCCGGAACTGCTCCCCCACCTCGCGGTGCAGGTGCTCCAGGATCGCGAGCCGCACGTCCAGCCCCACGAGATCCGTGAGCTTCAGCGGCCCCATCGGGTGCCGGTACCCGAGCTCCATCGCGCGATCGATGTCGACCGCCGACGCCACCCCGGACTCGAGCATCCGCATCGCCTCCGCGCCGAGCGCCACGCCCAGCCGGCTCGTCGCGAAGCCGGGCGTGTCGCTCACCACGATCGGCGTCTTGGCCAGGCGCCTCGCCACCGACAGCGCCGCCGTCACCGTCGCCTCGTCGGTCTCCAGCCCCCGCACCACCTCGAGCAGCTCCATCACCGGCGGCGGGTTGAAGAAGTGCAGGCCGACCGTGCGCGCGCCCGCCCCGAGCCGGCGGCCGAGCTCCGTGATGCTCAGGCTCGACGTGTTCGAGCCGAGCAACGCCCCCTCCGGCGCCGCCGCCTTCGCCCGGCCGAGCACCTCCACCTTGAGGTCCATCCGCTCGGGCACCGCCTCGATCACGAGATCGGCGTCCGCCGCCGCGCGCGCGAGATCCGGTGACGCGACAAGCATCCCGATCATCTCGCTGCGCGCCTCGTTGAGCATCTTGCCCTTCTGCACGAGGCGATCGGTCGAGCGCTTGATGTCCTCGATCGCCGCGCCGATGCGCGCGGCGTCCACGTCGTGCAGGCGCGTCACGTAGCCGGCGACCGCGGTGACCTGCGCGATCCCCTGGCCCATCGTGCCCGCGCCGAGCACGAGCACCGTGCGCATCCGCGCGGCGGCGGTGTCCACCACCGGCTCGCTCACTTCGGCGGAGCCGGCGGCGGCGCCTTCGCGGCGTCCTTCTGCCGCGCATCCATGCGCTTGCGCACGGCGTCCACCTCCTGGGGCGTCAGTTTGCGCAGGTTCGCCGGTCCCGGCGCGGCGCCGCCTTCCCTCGTGCGCTCGGCCGCCGCGCGCAGGGTCTCCGCGGCCGGCCCCGACGCGGGCCCGGTCGGCGCGACCGGGCGCGCTCCCGCCGGGCGCGCGTCGGCTCCAGGAGCCGGGCGCGCGTTGGCCCCCGGCGCCGGGCGCGCGCCCATCGTGGCCGCCGGGCGGGCATCGGCCGGCAGCGGGCGGGCATCGGCCGGCGCCTGGCGCGCGTCCGCCGGCGCCTGGCGCGCGCCGGCCGGTGCGGCCTGATCCGCGGCGCTGCCGTCGCTGCTCATCACGAGGAACGTGACGCCCGCCACCGCGAAGAGCGCGAGCCCCAGCGCGGGGAGCCAGCTCGGGGTCGGCGGCTCGTCGGCCGGCAGCGCGCGGGCGGGCTCCCCGTCGAAGCCGTGGTGGTCGCTCACGTCGTGCGCCGCGGCCGCGTGAGCCTCTTGATGGGCCGTGCTCATGCGCAGACAGTTGCCGCACTTCGCAAGCGGCGTCGAGGGGCTTCCATGCCCCGCTGGCCAGAGCCGCCGGGCGCGCTCAGCCCGCGAGCTTCCGGTGGCTGTCGAGCGCCGCGCGCTGGTCCTCGAGATCGTCGCCGTACACGGCCTCGATCGCCTCGGCGGCGAGGCGGTGCTGCCGCTCCGCCGCCGCCTTCGGCTGCATCCCGTACGCCGCGTCGCGGAGCAGCACCGTGCAGAACTCGAAGCGGTGCTCCCCCATCCGCGACCAGATCCGCTGCGCCTCGCCGAAGCGCAGGTGATCCACGAGGGCCGAGGCGTCCGGGATCATCCGGGCGAGCACGCGCGTGTCGAACTCGCGCCCCAGCACCGCCGCGGAGATGACCGTCTGCCGCGTCCGCGGCTCCAGCCGCTCGAGCCGGGCGACGAGCAGGCTGTTCACTGTCCGCGGGGGCATGAACCGGCTCGATCGCGCGGCCTCGTGGGTCGACCCGTAGCGGCCGTCCTCCAGCCAGTACGCGAGGATCTCCTGCGCGAAGAACGGGTTGCCGCCCGCGGTCTGGCCGAGCAGCGACTCGAGCATCGTGGGGATCGGGCCGCCGAAGAACGGCTCCGCGAGCGCGAGCAGCCGCTCCTGCGGCAGCGGCGCGAGCCCGATGACCTGCGACGGGATGCCGGCGTCGAGCGGGATGCGGACGTCCCCCCCTCCGCTCGCGGGCCGCGCCGAGCAGATCACCGCGAGCGGCAGATCCCGGCAGGCGGCCGTGATCGCGCGCACCGCCTCGAGCGAGGTCGGATCCGCCCACTGCGCGTCGTCGAGGTGCACGACCACCGGCTGCAGCGAGCTCTCGGCGACGAGCAGCGCGGAGAGCGCCGCGAGGGCCTCGTCGCGCCGCCCGGCCTCGGCCTCCGGCGTCGCCGGCTCCTCGCTCCGCAGCCTGAGCAGCCGCGCGAGCGCCTCGCGCGACCTGTCGATCCCCTGCCGCACCTCGGTCCAGCCCTCGGGCAGCCGCTCCAGGAGGAGCTGGAGCGCGAGGTCGAGCCCCGCCTGCTTCGCGCGCTGGCCGATCTCCGACGAGATGCCGAGGTACTCCTTGAGCGCGAACTCGAACGCGTAGAGCGGGGTCTTCAGCGTCTGGTCGCAGCGGGCCTCGATCCACAGGAGCGGGCGCATGTCCATGAGCTGCGAGCGCTGGTGGCGGTAGCTGTGCACGAGGTAGCTCTTGCCGATGCCGGCCTCGCCGAGGATGTACACGACCCCGGCGGAGCGCCCGGCGAAGGTGGGCTCGAGCGCGCGCGTGAGCCGATCGAGCTCGGACTCGCGGCCGATCGGGCCGAGATCGTAGAACTCCTCCTGCACGGCGATGCGCCGCCGCTCGAGCGAGTAGACGAGGATCGGCAGGTCGAACCCGTCGAACCGGAAGATGTTCTCGGTCGACCACTGGTGGCTCGCCTCGCCCGCGAGGAACGCGCGCTCGTCCGCCCAGATCGACGACGGCGCGCCCTTGCGCGCGATCTGCGCGGCCAGGTGGACCGCGCGGCCGAGGCAGGCGAACTCGCGGCGCCCCCCGGCGCCGAAGAAGCCGACCAGGCAGCGCGCGCGGGTGATGCCCACCGCGAGGCGGGGCACGCCGAGGCCGTTGCTCTTCAGCTCGAGCGCGAAGTCGAGGGCGCGATCGTGATCGCTCTCGTGCGCGACGGGCACGCCGAAGTAGAACAGCGCGCCGAAGCCGCGCTCCGTCACCTTCATGCCGGCGAACGTGGCGCCGTACATCGCCGCGATCTCGTGCAGCTGCTGGATGAGCTCCGTCGGGCTCGCCACCCGATCGAGCGAGAGCGAGACCGTCGTCACCTCGCGGATCTCGCCCTGCGGGGCGAGATCTCCCGCGCCCGGCGGCAGGAACGCCTCGGCGTCCGCGTCGGTCGGGGGAAGCGAGTCCGTCAGCGAGGGGGGCTCGGTCAGGAGATCCGCCTCGTCGAGCTCCGCCACGCTCTCCCGGGCCGAGGGGAGCCGCTCGCGGAAGCTGCGATCGAGGTGGAGCTCGCTGTCGTCCACCCCGCGATCGGTCGCCTGGCAGGCCTCGACCGCGGGGCCGTAGATCAGGAAGTAAGCGCGATCCTGGGCGATCCGCACGATCGTCCAGTGGACCGAGCCCCACGCGAGCCCGATCCTGAACGGCATCTGCGCGCCGCCGGCGCCGAGCGCGCGCCGCGCGGCGAGCTCCAGGAGGTTGCGCCGCATCGCGAGGGCCGCGCTGCGCGCGTGCCGGGTGACGTTCCGCCCCGCCCGATCGGGGAAGAGCGCGGTGAACCCGCCGCCGGGCGAGAACGCCGCGACGAACCCGCCCGACTGGTGCACTGCCTCGAAGAGCGGATCGAAGAGCGCGCGCAGCGCGTCCGGATCGATCGCCTGACGCGCGATCATCTGCTCGGCGAGCTCCACGACGGCCGGGAGCGATACATGCAGGACGGCCGCGTCAACGGCTCCCGCGTATTGCCCTTCGGCGTCCTGTTCGAGGATGAAGTCCGGGACGAGCGGATTCATGTCGAAACTGTATCGGGGATCTCCTCGCGACACGAGCGCGGTGGGGGATCCTTTCGATCCCCGGGCGAGCGCGCCCGGGCGTGCGCCGAAAAGGCTGTTCAGGCGATGCGTCGGGAGGGGTGTTCAGACAAGGGGGCAGCGCGTGGGCGGGGGTCACTCCCGCCAGAGCGGCGGGACCGTCAGTCGTCGATCGGCACCAGGCGGGAGGTGAAGAAGACGCGCACCGTGCCGAGCTCGACGCGCGCGCCCTCGAGCGTGAAGGGCACCTTGCGGGTCTCTCCCGCGAGGCGAAGGGTCAGCTCGCCGCGCACGGCGCCCGGCGCGCCGGAGAGGGCGGACGGCGAGGCGCCGTCCCCGGCCGACGCGCGCGCGATCTCGACGATGTAGCTCCCCTTGGGGAGGCTCCGCAGCGCGAGCGACTCCGAGCGCGTGCTCGTCGCGTCGCGCGAGCGTACACCCAGAGGCCCGAGGGTGGAGCCCATCCAGGAGAGGCGCCGCCCCTGCGCGTCGATGAGCGCGAGGTCGAGGTCGGCGCCGCCGGTCCACTCGGCGCTGAGGCGCACGTCGCCGGGCAGGTCCGCGGACGGCGGCGCGTCCGGCCGCGCGAGGCGGCTGTCGACCAACGCCCGGACGTCCGAGGTCAGGTCGAGGCGGAGCTGGCCCGCGAGCTCGCTCATGCCGCCCTCGCCGGCGCACCGGACCGCGGCGGCGACGAGCTTCGCGTCGGCGGGCGCGAGGTCGGCGAGCGCCACCCGGTGCTGGCACGCGTACGCGGGCCGGCCCGCCGCGTCCCAGAGCTCGGCGAGGCGCGCCTGGATCGCCCGGTCGCCGGGGCGCACGTCGGCGAGGCCTCCGAGGATGCGCACCGCGCGATCGCGATCGCCCTGGCGGGCCGCGAGGTCGGCGCGGGCGATGAGCGCGTCGGGGTCGAGCGCGTCGCGCCCGCTCCAGCGCGCGGTCAGCTCCTGGGCCTCGCCGAGCCGGCCGGTCGTGGCGTAGAGCGTGTAGAGGCCCGCTGTCCTGTCGCGGCTGTCCGGGGCCGCGGCGAGCGTCGCCTCGGCCTCCGCCGTCTTCGCGGCGCTCCCGGGCGCGAGCGTGTTCGTCGCGTCGAAGCTCACCTTGCGATCGAACACCCGGCGCATCGGGACCATCCGCCGCGGCCGCCGGCGCGACCACTCCTCGACGTCGTCGCGCGAGGACTTCCGGGCGCGGTCGTCAGGCAGGGGCTCCGCCGCCGGCGGCGCCGTGGGGGCGGCGCTCGTCGGCGCCGGCGCCGGCGGGTTGCCGTCGAGCGGGGCCGAGAGGGGGTCGAACGGGTTCGCGGGCGAGCCGGGACGGGGGCTGGGCGGCCGAGGCGGTGCGGCGGCGCCAGCCGACCTGCGAGCCGGCGCTGGGTTCGCCTGCGCCCAGCCGCGGCCGCCGCCGCCGAGGCCGCTGCCCGACAGGCCGAGGTCCCCCGCAGGCCCGGCCCCTTTCCTCTCCTCCGCAGCGCTCTCGTCCGCCGCGTCGTCGGGCGGCTCCCCCTCGGCGCTCGCGCTCACGCCCTGGGCCTGCTCCTCGCCCGTGAAGGCGGAGGCGATGCCGTCCCGCTCGAGGCCGAACGCCTTGAACATCGCCTCGCTCTCCAGGACGAGCAGCGACGTGAACCGGCTCGCCACGGAGAAGCGCCGCGACAGCTCGATGATCGCGGGCTTCTGCGCGTCGCCGCCGGTCTCCTCGAGCTCCGCGATCTTCGCCGCGGCGTAGAGGCGCGGGACGAAGGCGTTGCCCGCGCCCGTGCCGGCGGCGAGGCTCACGGGGTAGGTCTGCTCGAAGCGCTCGCCCGAGACGCGGCCCCGGAGGCGGATCGCGCCGGTGACGTCGGCGCCGGAGCTCATCCGGGCCACGACGAACGCCTCGCCGCCGGCGCGGATCGGGTCGAGCCGCGCCGGCGTGACCTGGGTGAGGCCGGGCGGCAGATCGAGCTCCGGATCGCGCAGCGCGAGGCCGTAGGCGGCGCCGAGGACCGACTGCGCCGCGCTCGCGACCTTCTGGCCGGGCACGTAGGGGACCATCACCCCGCCGCCGCCCCGCGCGAGCGCCCGGAGCGACGTCGTGTCCGCGTCGCTCCCGAGCGCGACCGCGATCACGGCGGCGCCGTCCGCGGGGACGGCGCCGCGCACCGCGGCCTCGATGTGGAGGGGGCGCGTCGGGCCGACCGAGGGCGTGCCGTCGCCGAGGTAGAGGATCCGGAGCTCCTTGCCGTCGAGCGGGCCGGCGGCGGCGCGCGCGGCGATCATCGCCGCGGCGAGATCGCTGCCGCCGTCGGGCTCGATGCCGCCGAGGAAGCGCTCGACCTCGGCCGCCGACGCGGCGCCGGGGGCCATGGGCCGCCCGGCGCCGCCCTGGCCGCCCTCGCCGAGGGAGCGGCAGAGCGTGTCGCACGCGATGACGACGACCTCGTCGCGCCGGTCCATCTCGCGGACGATCGACGAGGCGAGCCGCGTCGCGCGGGCGAAGCGCTCGCCGACCATGGACCGGCTCGAGTCGACGACGATCGCGTGGCGCCGCGAGGTCGACTCCTCCCAGCGGGGGAGCCGGGGGCGGATCGCGATCGCGACGTAGGGCGACGTGTCGCCGGCGATGGCCCGCGCCGCGGCGAGCGACGCCTCGTGCTCCGCGCCGTCGCCCTTCGCCGCGCCGGCGTTCTTCGGCGCGCCCGCGGCGCGGAGCGCGGGCGGCAGCGGCGCCGCGGCGGGAGGCATCTGGTAGGCCCACGCGGTGACCGGCCGATCGCGATCGGGGAGCGCGTACTCGACCGTGAGGTCGCCGGCCGGCGTGAACCCCTCGGCGTGCAGCGTGCGCCGGTCGGCCGCGCCCTCCGCGGGCGCGGCGGCGAGCTCGTAGCCGCGCGTCTCGACGCCGAACGCCCGGTCGTGGCCGAGCACCTGGAGGTCGAGCGAGAAGTCGCCGATGTTCGTCGTGCCGCTCTGGTCGTGCGCGAGCGGGTAGGTGAAGCGCCGGACGCCGCCCGACTGCTCGACGAGCTGCGTGTAGGTGAGCACGACGCGACGCGAGCCGCGCTTCGGGATGGGGAAGATGCGGAGCTCGAACCGGCCGCCGCGCTGCCACTCGAGCAGCGCGGGGTCGCGCCACGGGCCCGGGACCCAGATGATCTCCTCGCGCGGCTTGGGCGCCTTGGGGGCGGCGTTCTGGAGGACGCCGCGCCAGATCGCGGCCCCGCGGTCGCGGTCGACGAACGCGCCCTCGATGAGCTTGCCGTCCACCTCGAGCGCGAGCCGCTCGATCTGGGCGCCCGGCGGGAGCGGGAAGCGGAAGATGCCCTCGAGCTCCTCGTCGGTGTCGTTGGCGAACGTCTCGTCGATCTCGGTCCGGGCGACGACGTCGACGATCCGCACCTTGACCGCGTGCTTCGCGAGCCGCACGGCCCGCTCTTTTTCCTGCGTCGCGCCCGGCTTGCGCGCCCTGAGCTCGCCGAGGCCGCGGAGCGCCGGGGCGTCGGCCTCCTCGGCGGAGCGGTCGCTCCACGAGAGCGTGTCGGCGATCGACGTCGCGATCGCGACCTCCGGCGCGGCGCCCTTCGCGAGCGTCGCCTCCTCGCCGGCGCGCACCTCGACGGGCTCGCCCCGCTCGCCGGTGACGCGCACGGCGCCGCGCGCGACCTCGACCGAGGCGCGCTCGGCGCTCGCGGTGACCGCGAGCTTGGTCCCGAGCACCTCGATCTCGCCGTGCGGCACCTCGATGCGCGCGGGCGGCGCTCCGGGGGCCGGGACGACGTCGAGGACGACGGCGCCGGCTTCGACCCGCGCGCGGCGGGCGTCGCCGGCGACCCACACGCGCGAGCCGCGGTCGATGGCGAGCGCGGAGCCGTCCGCGAGCGCGAGGTGCGCGCGCGTCCGCGTGTCGGTGCGCAGGATCGCGCCCTCCGGGAGCGCCGCGCCCGCGGCGAGCGGCGCGCAGGCGCCCGCGGCGTCGCACGCCTCGAGGCCGCCCGACTTGTCGGCCGACGCGCGCGAGACCGAGGCGACCTTGCCCGACCACGGCGCGCCCGCGGTCACGGCGACGGCCGGCGTCTCCTTGCCGTCGCGCAGCAGGACGACCCCGGCCGTCATCGCCGCCGCGGCGGCCAGGGCGGCGGCGGCGATGGCCGAGCGCCGCCCGAAGACGGCGCCTCGCGCGCGGCGCGGCGCCGGCGCGGCCCGCTCCGGGCTGGAGGGGCGCGCTCCGCCGGCGGGCGAGCTGCCCGTGCGCGCGTCGGTCATATCGGCGGTGCGCGCGTCGGTCATGTCGGCGGTGCGCGCGTGGGTCATGTCGGCGGTGCGCGCGTCGGTCATGTCGGCGGTGCGCGCGCCCGCGGGCGCCTCGCCCGTGCGCGCCTCCCCGGCGTCTGGATCGGCCGCGGAGTCGCCGGTGCGCGCGTCGGTCATGTCGCCTGCGCGCGCGTCTGCCAGCGCCTCCCCCGCGCGCATCTCGCCCGTGCCCGCCTCACCGGTGTGCGCCTCGGGCACCGCCTTGAGGACGGCGCCGCTCGACGCGCCCTCCGAGGGCCGCGCCGCCTCGATCCGCCGGAGCAGCGCCTCGGCGAAGTCGCCCGCCGGCCGGAAGTCCGCGCCCGCCGCGGCCGCGAGCTCCGCGGCTCGCGTCGCGTCGTGGCGCAGGTCGCGGCACGCGTCGCAGCCGGCGATGTGCTCGTACAGCGCCGGTCGCGCCGTCCCGTCGAGCACCTCCGCGAGCTGCTCCTCGACCTCGCCGCACAGCCCAGCCGAATCCGTTCCTGTCGCGCTCATCGCCCTCACTCCTCGCCCAGATCGGCCCTGAGCCGCACCAGCGCGCGGCTGACCCGCTTTCGCGCCGCCGCCTCGTCGATCCCGCACGCGAGGGCCACCTCCTTGAAGGAGAGCCCCGCGTCGAACCGCAGCACCACCGCCTCGCGCTCGCTCGGCTTGAGCCGCGAGAGCGCGGCGCGGGCGCGCTCGGCCCGCTCGCGCTCCAGCGCGAGCTCGCTCGCATCCGGCCGCGGCCGCGTGTCGTGCACGAGCCGCAGCCGCGCCTCGCGCCGCGCCCTGAGCTCCGTGTGCCGCCCGCAGATGCGCCGCGCGATCCCGAAGAGCCAGGCCCGCACGCTCCCCTCGGCGCGGTACTGGGGGAAGGCATCGAACGCCGCGAGCAGCGTCTCCTGCACAAGCTCCTCGCTCTCGGCCTGCGACCCGGTGAACGCCATGCACAGCCGGCCCAGCGGCATGGCGTAGGCCCTCGCACACCGCGACAGCGCTTCCCGGAAGTCGCCTGTCCCGATCAGCCCCTCGATCGCCCGAGCCTCGTCCGTCCGCGCGTCGCCCTCGGTCCGCGCGTCGCCCTCGGTCCGCGCGTCGCCCTCGGTCCGCGCGTCGACCTCGGTCCGCGTCTCGACCTCGGTCCGCGTCTCGACCTCGGTCCGCGTCTCGACCCCCGCCCCCACGAGCGCTAACCCAGCTGCCATCGCTGCCTCATCGCCGGCCATGTGCCCCCGTCCCCCGCGTTCGTGACCGGATTTTTTTCGCCCCCGCCCCCGGCGGGCTCCGGTGCCCGATCCCACCGTACAGGGCGGTCCGGCCTTTGCCTTTTGCAATACGATCCCAGCCGCAGCAGAATCGGCAGGTCGCCTCAGGAGCCGCGCTTATGAATGAGACAAGCCCGTCTGTTTTCGCGAAGGCCACCGCGCCCGGGGGGGCCGGGCCGAGCGCTCCCGTTGACACCTCGCCTGTGAAGCGATGGAGACGGTCGCTGGCGTTCGCCCTCGCCGCGTCGCTCGCCGGCGCGCTCGCCTCGCCCGCGGCGCTCGCGCAGGGCGCGCCGGACGAGGAGCCAGCTCAGGAGGAGGCAGAGGACGAGGCGCCGCCGCCGGCCCAGAAGGCGCGCAAGCGGGGCGTGCTCCCGGCCCGCGCCGACGTGGGCGTGAAGGAGAGGAAGGCGGCCCCGGCGGATCCGAAGCGGGGCCCGGCCGAGAAGGACAACGACCGGGACAAGGCGGAGCCGCCGGTCGAGGAGCGCGCCGCGCGCGGCGTGGCGATCGTCGAGCGGGGCGGGCAGGTCCTCGGCCTCGGCGCGGTGCTCGCCGGCGATGGGCGCATCCTGACGGCGCTCTCGCCGCTCGGCGCGGGCAACGACCTCACGGCGCGCCTCGCCGACGGGACCACCGTCCGGGTGAAGCTCGGCCACCACGACCGCGTGTGGGATCTCGCGCTGCTCGTGCCGCAGACCGGCAGGTGGACCGAGGGGCTCACCGCCTCGTCGCGCGATCCGGTGCGGCCGGACGCGCAGATCCGCTCGTTCTCGGCGGCGCGCGGCAAGGTCGCGGCCGTCCCGATGGTGCTGCGATCGCGCCGGACGCTGCTCGGCGGCGACGACCGGCAGCTCGACGACGCGATCGAGCTCGGGTCGCGCGTCTCGCCGCTCGATCTGGGCGCGCCGATCCTCGACGAGGACGGCCGCGTGGTCGCGGTCCTCGGCCGCGGCTGCGCTCCGAACGAGGGCAAGCCCTGCACGCCGGTCGCCTTCGGCGCGCCGATCAGCGCCATCCGGGGGTTCCTCCGCGCCGTGCCGCAGACGGCGGTGCAGCCCGCGGGGTGGCTCGGGATCCAGGGGATCAGCGAGGCCGCGCCGGTGGCCAAGGGGGTCCGGGTCACGGTGGTCCACCCCGGGAGCCCGGCGGACGAGGCCCGCCTGAAGGGCGGCGATCGTGCGACGAGCGACATGATCCTCGCGGTCGGCGGCGTGCCCGTCACGAGCCCCGAGGCGCTCGCCGACGCGATCCGCGCGCATGCGATCGGCGAGAAGGTCCCTCTGACCTTGCTGAGCGGCGGGAAGTACCGGCAGGTCACGGTGCTGCTCCGCGCCGCCCCGGACCCGAAGGCAGCCGCGACAAAGAAGCCCGAGGTGGAGCTGCCGCCGCCGAGCTCGAGCGGCCGAGCCACCGAAGAGTACCGCAAGTAAGCGAAAAATGATGTGGGCCCCGGCCGGGATTCTATAAGCTCGGCGCTCGGGTGCGATCCGGTTGACACTGCGTCAACCGAACCTCCAGGATCGGGCTTGAGCGGCTCGATCGGGGCGCTCGCGGTTCTCATTCGGCCCCGCGCCTCGCGCGGGGCCTTCGATCGGGTGATCCGTGTCCCAAACGTTTCGAATCGAAGTGGCCGGCGAGACGAACGTCGGGCGCAAGCGCAACCACAACGAGGACAACTTCGGCATCATGGTGGAGTACGGCCTCTTCATGGTTGCCGATGGGATGGGGGGGCATGCATCGGGCGAGGTCGCGTCGAAGATGGCTGTCGAGGCGATGCAGGACTTCTTCGCCCAGACGCAGGACGACCCGGAGCGGACCTGGCCCTACAAGATGGACCGGTCCAAGGGCTATGAAGAGAACCGCCTGATCACGGGGATCAAGCTCGCCAACCTGCGTATCTACGAGACGGCGCAGCGCGAGGCGAAGAAGCGGGGAATGGGGACGACGTTCGTCGGCATCTTCACGGCGAACGACGGCGTCTACGTCGCCCACGTCGGCGACAGCCGGGTGTACCGCTTCCGCGAGGGTCGGCTCGAGATGCTCACCGAGGACCACTCGCTGCTCAACGACTACATCAAGATGAAGCGGCTCACGCCGGAGGAGATCGCGAACTTCCCGCACAAGAACGTGATTGTGCGCGCGCTCGGCATGAAGGACACGGTCAAGGTCGACACCCGCTTCGAGGTGCCGCAGCTGAACGACACCTACATCCTCTGCTCCGACGGCCTCTCCGGCCCGGTGAGCGACGCCGAGATGGCCCACATCCTGAGCGAGCACCAGGACATCCAGGTCGCGACCGCGAAGCTGATCGAGCGCGCGAACGAGAACGGCGGCCCCGACAACGTGACCTGCGTCCTCGTCCGCTGGACCCAGTGAGCGGCGGGCACCCGCTGCGGATACGGGCCCACCTCGACGTTTTCGGTGCTCGGCGTACTGGAGTACGCCTCCGCGCCGAAAACGCCGATCTGGGCCCGTCTCCTGTGCGGGTGACCGCCGCTCGGCAAACGGCGGCCGGGGGAGCGCCGCTCAGGGAAGAGCGGCGCTCAGGGGAGGGCGCCGCCGCTCCAGGGGACCAGGACTAGGAAGACGAAGGCGATGAGGCCAAGCATGAACAGGCTCGTCATCAGGTAGGTCGAGCGCGGCGAACGCGCGGTGCTCCAGCCGTCGCCGTAGAACTTGCCGCGTGAGCGCGTGCGGATCCGCCGCTGCACACCGCGGAGCAAGCCCGGCGGCGCCGCAGGAGGCGCGCGCATGGCGCCGCGGACCAGCTCGCGTAGGTCGATCTCGTCGACCAGCGGAAGATCGCCGTCGTCGGGCAGATCAGCGTCGTCGGGCAGATCAGCGTCGTCGGGCAGATCAGCGTCGTCGGGCAGGGCGCGCGGGGGCGCGGCGCGCGACGCCTCCGCGGGGGGCGGCGTGGGACGGCTGCCGCTCTCCACGCCCGAAGCGGCCGGCTCCTCGGCTTGCCCCGTACGCCTGGGGTCGTCCGCTCCGCTCATTTCCCGCCTCTCACCTTCTCACCCATCACCTTCTCGACCAGCGCGCGGAGCTGCCCGCGCGCGCGATGGATCCGGCTCTTCACAGTCCCATCCGGTAAACCCGTCACCGAGGCGATCTCTTCGTAGGACATGTCCTCGACGTCGCGAAGGATGAGCGCCTCCCGGAACTCGGGCTCGAGCTGGCCGATGGCGTGCTTCACGACCGCCTCGAGCTGCATCCCCTCGACGAGCTCGTCGGGGCGGCTCACATCGCCGACGCTCACACCCTTCGCGGCGGACAGCGGCACCCGCTCGGCCATGGCGTCAACGTCGTCCTGGGCGTCGGCGTGCCGCCGCGAGAGGTACTTCGTCCGGTTCTTACAGAGGTTCACGGCGATGCGGTAAATCCAGGTCGAGAGCTTCGATTCGCCGCGGAACTGGTCGATCGCCTTGAAGACCTGCACGAAGACTTCCTGCGACAGGTCCTCGGCCTCGTCGCGCCGGCCGAGCATGCGGTAGACGAGCGCGAACACGCGGCGCTCGTACAGGATCACGAGCTCGTTGAACGCGCTCTCATCGCGCGCGACGAGCCGCGCGATGAACTGGGCTTCGTTCACCTCGATGGGCGCCGTGGGCTCGCGCTCGGGATCCACACCCACAGGAATCGGGGCGCCGCGAGCCGCGCCTGCACGGATCGGGACGCCGCGAGCGGCGCCTGCACGGATCGGGGCGCCGCGGTCCGCATCTGCACGGGTCGAGGCTCCGCGTACGCGGTCCGCATCTGCATGGGGCGGGGATCCGCGTACGCGGTCCGCATCTGCATGGGTCGAGGCTCCGCGTACGCGGTCCCCTTCATCGCTCGCCACGCCGTCCGGTCCTCCAGGATCCAGGGTCTCGCCCCCGCCCCGCGGCAGGCGCAGAGCCCTCGGTGAGACCACGGTAAACAACCCCGGCTCGACCGCGCCAGACAATAGCGAGCAGGCACTGGCGCCCGACGCGCCAGCGACGACGTGCCGCCGCGCCGGAGGCGCTCCCGTGCGCTCGATGGAGATCGCCCATCACGATCCCCCCTCAGAGAGCGCGGGCGCTCGATTGGTTCCGGCGCGTGGATTCGAACCACGATTAGGGGATTCAAAGTCCCCCGTCCTGCCCTTGAACGACGCCGGAGTGCCGCGGATCGGAGCCGACCGCCGCGCGGCGCGCACCTTAGCGCGAGTCGCGCAGGATGGCACCCGTCCCGACCGACGAGCCGGGTCCGCGGCCCGGACGGCCGCCGCCACGCGCGGTGTCCGCCTCGGACCGACCTCGCCGCAGGCGGAACTGCCCGCGCTCACGGCGACCCACGGGCGCCGGCTTCGCGCCGGCCGAAGGAGCCTTCGCCGTCCCCTGCGGCGGAAGCGCTGGCGCATCAACGCCCCCTTCCGAGGCCGCGCGGGCGCCCTCGGGCACCGGGGTTGGCCCGGGCGCCGCGACAGAAGGGGCCGCCGCGCGGGCCGCCCCGGCGAGCTCCGGGGCAGGCAGGATGGCCTGGGCGGCGGCCGCTGCGACGCCCTGGGCGACACCCAGGCGCGCCGCCGGCGCGACCGCAGCCCTCGATGGCGCGGTCGCAGGGGCGAGCGCGCTCAGCACCGAGAGGCCCAGCACGAGCACGCTCGCCGCGCTGCCCGCAGCGAGCGAGACCGCGCTGCGAGAGGCGCGGGCGCGCCGCGCGAGCCGCGACCAGGTGCCCGACGCGCGCCCGCGCGGCGCCGGGTCCGCGTCACGCCCGCCGCGCGCCGGCCCGGGCCCGAGCTGCGCGGCGCAGGGCACCGGAGCCCCGGCGCTCGGGAGCGTGTCGGGCGGAAACGAGGGGACCGCCGGGAAACACGAGGGAATCTCGAGGGAAATCGGCGGCGGAGGGGTCTCGTGCCGCGCCGCCGCCTCGGCCAGCGGGAACGGGCCGAGGGCGAAGGCGTCCGCGCGCTCGTCGCGAGGCCTCGCGGGGCCGCCCCGGGGGTGGCGCGGCGCGACCGACCGGAGATCGCCGGGGGTCAACGCGAAGCTGAGCGGGCCGGTGGACTCGGGCCCCTCGCTCGCGGCGGAGAGGGCGGGCGCCTCGTTGGGCGGGGGCGGCTGGGAAATGGTCCAGCCGAGCGCCTTCACCTCGCCGGCGGCCGTCCAGCACTCGAGGCCCTCGCGCCACACGCGCGTGCTGTGGGGGAGCTCCCCCACCTCGAGCGCGCGCCACAGCGCGACCGTGGTCATCGCCTCGAGCCAGCCGCCGTGGTCGACACACCAGGGCCTCGACTCCGCCGGCTCCTCCACCACGAGGCTCGGGTGCGAGCTGAACGGCATCGTGGGGGCGCTGCAGAGGCTCTGATGCTCCTGTCTGCGCCCCTCCACGCCGCTCGGCGCCGGCACCCCGTCGCAAAGCCCCTCCACCTTGTACGCCGCGCTCGGGCCCATCGCTGTCTCCCTAGCGAGCTGCGGCGATTCACCCGATACTTCCGGGTCCACCTCCGCTGCTCTCGTGCGTCGGTAGCGGATGGTGGGGAGATGGGCCAAGAAAGTGCGGGGTCGGGCCGGGCGCCCGGGCCCGCGGCGGCGGGCCGCGTCGGCTGCGCGGCCCGCCGCCTTCCGTCAGAGATCCGTGTAGTTGTCCGAGAACATCGCGCGCTGGCCGAGGAAGCCGATCTCGAGCATGCCGCCGACGTCCGTCTCGCCGGTCGAGCGCCGGACCACGCTGAGCGCCGGCATCAGCCGGATGAGCCCGCGGTACTTCGTCCCTTCCGGCGCGCGCGCCAGCGTCACGTAGACCGGAGCGCGCAGGCTGATGCGCACGTCGGCGGGCGCGTCGTCGTTGAGCGCGATCGCGACCCGCGTGCCGAACGCCGCGCGGAACGTGGCGCTCGCCACCTTGTCGACGAGCCCGGCGTGCGCCGCGACGGTGAGCTCCTGGCTCTGCCTCGGCGCGCCGAGCACCTCGCGCTTGCAGCGCGAGGCCGGGGCGAAGGTTGTCGACTGGGTGACCGGATCGAGGCCGCGGACGACGTCGCCCACGGGCTCGCACCACTCGAGCGTGTCGGTCGACGCGGTCCAGCGCGACGCGAACGCGATCTGCCCCTCGATCGTCGGGGCGAGCTTCTTCCCGCCGCCGCCGACGTAGACGGCCGAGGCGCCGACGCTCCAGGGCACGGCGGTGAGCTCGCGCGGCTCGTAGGTCGGCGGCAGGCTCGTGTCGCGCCGCTCGGGGCCCGGGCCGAGATAGCTGAACCGGGTGCGGCCGACCGCGCCGCCGACGTAGAGGACCAGCGGCGGATACGCCGAGCTGCCCTCGCCCTCGAAGTCGAGGCGCGCGAACGAGGCCGACAGGCGCAGGCTCCCGATCGGCGCCTGGGCCGTCTCGTCGGGGTTCGAGAGGCCGATCAGCGTGGCCAGCCCGTCCTCGGTGGCCACCTCGGCCTCGAGCACGGTGCTCACGTCCCACGCCGTCGGATCGGTCACCTCGCCGAAGCCGGCCAGCACCCCGAAGCCGACCCGCGCGACCGCCGCGCCGCCGGAGGTGCCCGAGACCTCGGCAGGCACGAGGTAGACGAGCTCGCGGCCCGTGCCGGCCGGCGAGATGGGCGCGCCGGCGGCGGGCGAGATGGGCGCGATGGGTGCGCCGGCGGCGGGCGAGACGGGCGAGATCGGCGCGCCGGCGGCGGGCGAGATCGGCGCGTTGGGGCCCGGCTGCGCGGGCGCCGCGGCCGCGCCGGCGCCCGGCGACGGAGCCACGGGCGCGCTCGGGGCGGCGGCGGGCGGGGCGCCCGGCGGCGCAGGCTCCGACGGCTGCGCCACGCCCTGGGCGCGCGCGGGCGCCGCCAGCGAGAGCGAGAGAGACAGCAGCGCTGCGGTGCGCTGGAGCAGCAGGGATGTCCTCATGGCGCCACCGTGAACTTGAACGTGAGGGCCTCGGCGCCGGTCGACGTGTCGTATTCCGCGCGGGTGCTCTGGTTCGTCCTGGGGTCGAAGGCGAAGATCTGGAACTTGCCGCTGCCGTTCCGGATCCTGAAGCGGAACACGTAGTTACCCGGCTCCAGATCGAACTCGGGGAAGACGGTGTTGCGGATCGAGAACGGCCGCACGCCGGCCGGATCCCCGGCGGGGGCGGGATCCTCGAACAGGTAGCCGACGGCGCTGAGGTGGTACTCGTCGCTGTGAAGCTTGAGCTTGATCCTCTTCATGAGGAGAGCGATCCTCTCACACGCGTACGGCACGGTACAGCGGCTAGAGACCGCGTGACGACCCGCGAACATCACGGGATCGGCTGGTGCTCCTGCAAGGCTCGTCACCGCCGCCCGCGCCGGCGCGGCGGCCTCCTACTTCGCCCAGAGCACCGAGAGATCGAGCTCGATGGCATCGAACGGCTCGGCGCGAACGCGCGCGGCGTCGCGGTGGACCACCGCGGGCCCCCAGCGACGATCCTGGCCGAGCACGTACACCTCGAGCGTCCGCGCGATCGGGTCGACGAGCCACGCGTGCCGCACGCCCTCACGCGCATAGACGGGCATCTTCTCGTCGCGGTCGACGCCCTCCGTGGATGCGCTCAGGACCTCGCAGATCCAGTCCGGAGCGAGCGAGAAATAGGCCGTTTCGGGCAGCTCTGGCATCCGTTCGCGGCGCCAGCCGGCGAGGTCGGGCACGAGCGCCTCCACCTCGCCCGGCGCGTCCGGGTCGGGGAAGTGCAGCTCGGGCTCGACCAGGATGCGCCAGCCACCAGGGCCACCGCGCCCGCGACCGAACGCGCCAACGAGCTCGGTGGCCAGCTCGGTCTCTGCCTGTGCATGCCGCGGCGCCGGCCGCGGGAACACGTGCAGGGTGCCGCGGACGAGCTCCGCCACCCTGTTCGGCGGCACGGCTTCCAGGTCGGCGTATGTGGCGCGGCGCTGCTTCTCGGCGGGCTGGCCCATGACCGGAGCCTGCCCGGAGGCGCGCGGCGAGGCAAGGCGGTGAGGAGCAGGGCCCCGGCGGCGCGCCGGCCGGGGCGTTCATCGGCGCAGGGCCGCGACCGCCAGGACCAGCGCGAGCTCGTCAAGGTCCGGCGGTGAGATGCGGTCCACCTCGGGACGCGCGTCCGAGGCGACCGTGTTGAGGCTCGGCTTGGGCGGCGACATGCCGGCGATGCCGGGAAGCGGAGGCGTGTGGCTCGCGGCGGCGCCGGGGTACGGCGGATCGATGATCCCCGAGGAGACAGCGGGCCGTAGCGGGGAGACAGCGGGCTGTCGCAGGGAGACAGCGGGCCGTAGCGGGGAGACAGCGGGCCGTAGCGGGGAGACAGCGGGCTGTCGCAGGGAGACAACGGGCTGTAGCGGGGAGACAACGGGCTGTAGCGGGGAGACAACGGGTTGTAGCGGGGAGACAACGGGTTGTAGCGGGGAGACAACGGGTTGTAGCGGGGAGACAACGGGTTGTAGCGGGGAGACAACGGGTTGTAGCGGGGAGACAACGGGTTGTAGCGCGGCCGGTTCCTGGTGGCGGGTGTTCGTCAACCACGTGGCGGACGACCATTCCCGTCGCGCAACTGTGCGCACCGGCGCCGGCCGGGACGAATCGATGCACGCGCATCGCGATCTACCCGCCGACGTTGCTCTTGACGCCCAAGTCACGCCCAGAAAAAATGCGCGTCGTCACGTCGTGGGTCGCGACTGGGGCAGGGCTTCCGTCTTGTCAATCGGCCTCCACGGCAAGCTCTGTCTGCCGCTCTACGTCTGTGCGCTCGTCGTTGTTCCGGCGTCGGCACGCGCTCGAGTTCAGCGGCGGTGTGAGCGTGGGTGGGATCCAGGTCGGGTTCGAACCCAGGCTTGCGGTGAGCCCCTTCGCCGGATGGGTCTGGCGCAGCGAGGGGGACTTCCGGCTCGAAGTCCACAACATGCTCAGCATCGTTCCAGGGGGCAGGTGTAGGCGTCTACGATCGAACGGCAGTCACTCTTGGGTACGTCACGAAGACAACGACCATCAGCCTCGGGCCGTCCCTGGCGATCTACTCGATGCCGGTGTGCGGTGCCGTGATCTGCGACCGCGTGGTGGGGACTGCTCCAGGCGGCCGCGCCCAGTCCGATTGGTACTTCTCCGGGCCCTTGGGCGTGTCCACCAGCGTCCATGTGGACTGGGCTGGCGGCAACAGTCGCGTTCTTCCTGGAAGTCTGGTCGTGATGGTGACCACTGGACCCATTTGGAAATTCGAGGTAAAGTCGAGATGAGCAAGCTATTTGTTGTTCTGTGCTTCGGTCTCGCCGCGTGCAATTACGATGTAGGAGAGTGCTATGTCCGAGGTCATGGAAACGAAGGTGCCGGCGGCGGCATCATCACTCCGACTGGAGGGGTCGGGGGCTTCGGGTATGTGCCGCTGGAGCCGCAAAATCACACGGGCTTCGATGGGGATCCGTGCTCACAAACGGTGGAATGTACGGTCGCGTGGACGGCGGGTTCGGCTGCCTGCAACAACCAGGGCGCGGCAGGTAGCTGCACGACGCTGTACCAGGGCGAGCACGCGAGCTTGGACGAGGCCAAGGATCGATGCGAGAAAGCCTCTGGGGTTGGAAACGGCTCCGGCGCGCAGTCGTGCGGCTCGTGTCGGTGGGTGACGAGCTCAAGCTCGACCAGCAGCTCTTGCCGGCAGCGTTGCGAAGAAATTGCGAATGCCTGTGAAAATGGATGCCGCAGGCTCCCTAAGGGCGACAAGGGCGCTCGTGAACGATGCTGGAACAAGTGTAACGAAGACCGTGCCAAGTGCAACAAAAGGTGTAAGGACTAGAACAATGAGTACTCACGCAGCCACCAGAACGCTAGTGCGCACCCTCGGAATGACGCTGCCCGGCTCGAACGACGTACACGACATCGTTGTTCGCATCGGGCTTCCAGAGCCCGATCCCCTTCCGGGCGGAGACTTCCGTGCGCTAGTTGAGATCAGTGGATTCGACGAGCCGTACTCTCGCCACTCTTACGGTGTCGACGAACTGCAGGCGTTTCTCGCAGCATGCTGGATCGTGCCGTCAATCCTCGCCACGTTTGTCCCCACCGGAGCCAAGTTGAGATGGCTTGGCAATGATGACCTCGGGTTCGGGACGTCTTCTGCAACTCCCTGAAAGAGTGCCGAAATTCACGGCGGCAAAAGCTGCCTGTCGGAGGGTGTCAACGCTCTCGGTGCTTGTGGTGCCGCCTGGCTGAACTCGCGCCGCGCCGCCCGGTGTCGAGGGCCCCAGGACCGAGGCGGCCGCGGGTGGTGGTCGGATTTGAACATGAAGGCGGGAAGGCGGGAAAAAAAGATCAATGATCTTCCCGCCTTCATGTGAGCTCTCTCTGGGCAAATGAGACCACTCCGCGTGGCTGAGCTCGTGCCGCGCCCTCCCGGCGTCGAGGGTGCTCGTCCGGCATGGCCCGATGCCCGGTCCCTTCCTCACGTGCCTCAGGAACTGTCTGCGTTCCGTCGACATGTGACGCCTGTGGTTCCGCGGTCGCCCGCGTCTAGCTACCGAGCGATGGCGACGTTGGTTCGCTCGTCCAGTGCTTTGAGAAATCCGGCGTTTCGCCGCGACCGATGGCGAGCGTCCATTCTTCCAGAAGTGAAGCGTGCCTCTTCCAGAACTTCTTGCAACCGTCGATGTAGTCGATAACAGCGTCTCGCTGCCCGATGGACAGCAATTGGGATGCGAGCTCGAAATCGGGGCCAAAACTGTTAAGTTGTGGCGAGCCGCGGACCTCGCTCGCGGCCCGCAGGTGTTCTGCCGCGCTGGCTGGCTCGTTGCGGGCTATCGCGACCTTTCCCAGGACGATGTGTGCGCAATGTACGGCATTGCCGTACTGAAATGTGTCCGCGTGATCCGCGGCGTCGGCAAGGAGTCGCTCTGCGGCTTCGGTCGCTCGCTGGTAGTTCTCCGACACGACTGCCGTCTCCGCGATGTCCATGAGGATCCCGAGCGCTTCGAGCGTACAGCGCTCAAGTGTGAGCGCTGCTTCGTACTCCGCGAGCGCCTCTCGTGCAAGTCGTGTGCGCTCTTCGCTCGATGTGGATCGAATGCTGGACGCGAAGTGCAGCCCTCCCAGGCGCTGTCGCCAGCTCGACTCGTCCGGTTCGATCGTGGATCCTCGCTTGTACAGCTCTTCGGCTATGTCTGGATCTCCGGCAGAGAGAAAATCCCCGCCATTCCTCAGCATGGCGAGATCGTTGGGTCTATTGGATACCGTGCTCAGCCAGATTCGCTTTCCTTCGCTGTACGCATCCGGGTAGTGTTCGGGGTAGACGCGCGAGAAGGCGCCAAGGTGGATTTCCGGGTGATGTGCGATCAGCCAGTGAATGTGGTCTGCTCGTCGGTTCTGCGCGTCATCGTTCAGGTTCGTCAAATAGAACCCGATCAACTTCACGCGCGCCTCGACGTCGTTCGAGCTCTTCAGTAGGTGGGTCTCAAGGGCTCCTGCATCTTGCGCTGCCATGTCGACGGCGTCGGCGCAGATGGAGAGCCAGTCGGGTGAGCGTTCCATGGTGGTGAGAGGATAGCGCGCTGGCAGGCGCATGTCGGCAAGATCGGCGCCGTTGCTGTCCACCCGACCGAGCTCGGATACGTACCCCTCGTGCGGCTCGGTAGGAACCTACGGGGGCTCCTGACGGCAGCGGTGTAAAGAACCTTGGTAGGGATCCGGCGCGCTCCACGGGCTTGCGCCCCCGGAGCTCGACGTCGCCGCGGTCGCCGAGCTCGCGTCCCAGGCCCCACAGCTCGGTAGCGCCGTCGCCATCGTCCCCCTGGCCGAGCTCGGGGCGCGGCTGCCTCCCCGTCGTGGTGAAGGTCCGGGTCCAGGTGGATGGGGTGACGCCTGTCTTAACGGTTGCAGCAGAGCACGTGCGTGTCACCGGGCTCGATCTCCCCACTCACCACCGTGGAGTCGGTCGAGGGGGCGCAGGTAGGCGCGTCCTTATTGAAGATCGACCGCACCGCGCCGATCCGCCCCTGGATCGTGTCCGTGCAGAGCTGCCGATCCAGCCCGGAGATGAGAACGGATCCGAGCTCGTCGGAGCATCCTGCCTGCCGGTACAACGTGGTCTGCACGCGGCAATCGCCGCGGCTCGGCTCGCCACAGGAGCACGGGCTGCACGTGCGCGTGTCGTTGTAGAGGGGGAACTCCCACTGTCTCTCGTGGCCGGCCCAGCACTCCCCGTTCGCCTGCGGCGGATAACAACGGCTGAACGACGTGAACACGGCGTCCACGTCTGGGCCACAAGCCCGGACAAATTCCATGTTCGTATGCCGCAGCGCAGGAACCTCGGGGATAGGTTGGCAGCCCGACGCACCTGGCGGGTCGATGGTCACAGAGGCATACGAATCGCTCGGAACGGGGTCGGGAAGAGGAAAACAGGTCCCATCCCAGGGGTTACCCGCATCAATCGTGGTTACGAGGTCGTTGATGGAGCAAAGGGACGAGGAGTGTACGAGCACCCTGGGCGAGAGCACACATCGCGATGGTCCACACGAGCATGGCTCGCATTCCTCCTCCCCAGGTGTCCCCATCCACCCTTCCCATAGGAGGTTGGCATCGCTGTGCGGATCGCATCTTGGAGCATACTCGGGCCGGCCGCTATAGAGCAAGATGAGCTGGCTCGGATCTGGCTCTGGTAGATCGTCGAGGGGGACCGGCGAGGAGCAGCCGATGGGCACCCATGTGGCCAGCATGGAGAGCGCAACCGAGCGCAGCGCGGCTGCTCCCCCACGGCCTTGGTCAATTGTCAGCATTGGCATGAATCACCTCCACGAGCTCCACGCTGGAGCAGCAGAAAATTCGGGTCTCACCGCTC
Source organism: Sorangium sp. So ce1014 (assembly GCF_051521505.1). Taxonomy (NCBI): domain Bacteria; kingdom Pseudomonadati; phylum Myxococcota; order Polyangiales; family Polyangiaceae; genus Sorangium; species Sorangium sp. So ce1014. The sequence goes on along the minus strand of NZ_CP150356.1, from coordinate 10,709,096 downwards.
TCGATCGTGCCGTCCACCAGGGAGACATCGGTTGTTGGCGAGCACGTGCCCGGCTCGTCCTGCGCGAACACCACACGCACTCCTGCCAGAGGAGAACCCTCATGTGCTTCACGGCAAATTTCTTCTTCTGCAAGGATTTCGTTGATCGAGGCCAGCATGTTCGAGCAGCTCGCGTCGCTGAAGAGCAGCACGTCCGCCATGCAGCTTCCACCGACGGGTTTACCGCACTCGCAGGGCGTGCAGGTACGCGCGTCTCGGATCATCTCCTGAAACTCGAAGCGCATGTCGAAGCCCAGCCGGCACGAGCCATCGTCTTCGGGGGTAATACACGCGATCCCTTCGAAGTCTGTCACATACTCATCGGTCCACGGGCAAGCTCGTGCAAACTTCCCGCTGAGGGGCGGCGGAGCAAGGTCCTTCACGGGATCGCACTTGCCCGCCATCGTGGGCGGCTTGAGGGTGACCGAGGCGAACGCGTCGCCCGGGACAAGGGGCGAGGCCTCGATGCAGTGCCCCGGCGGGTCGGCTGCACTGGTCAGGTTGATCTCGATCCCTTCGTCCGCGCAGAGAGGCGCCTCGTGCACCAGCATCCAAGTGACGGATCATGCCGCGCTCCTCGCTCAGCAGCTCGTGGCCTTCCCAGGTCTCGCCGATGGCTACCATGCGAGCTTGACCTCCGCGCCGGCGGCCCGTGTCCGGATCTCGGCTCTCGATGGAAGGGCGACCGGAATCAAAGCACGCACGGTTCTCCTCGGTGCGATCGATGTCGACCCACCACCGCGATAGCCCGTCCAGCGCGGCCGAATCCTCATACCACGGCGACACGACGGCCGACCAGCGAGGTAGGGCCATGGGAAGGGGCACAAAGCATTGCGTGCAGGCGTTGAAGATTCTCATCGAGAGTCGCGAAAGACCCGACGGCTCGCGGGTCTCCCGTGACCGGGCCAGCTGGGAGGAACGCCGGCACGACGCCCGGGAGGGCGCGGGTAGCAAGAGCCCGAGCGGCGCGCCACGGCGGAGTGGGCTGGCACCGCCGCGGGCGATCCACGGACCCACCCCGCGCCACGACGCCCGAGTGGACGACCGAGCACGAAACCGACCGGACAGGGGTCCTCTTTTCGCTGGACGCTCCGAGCCCGCGACGGTGCCATTGCCGGATGGCCACCAAGAAGACCTCCTCGAAGGAAGCGCACCACGCCACGCTCGATGGTGAGGACGAGGACGCGACCCATGCACTCGAGCTCCTCGCTGGCAAGATCGGCGAGCCTCCCAGGTCGTCGCTCCAGGCGATCCTCGCCGGCACGACCGACGCGGACCTCGTGAGCGTCGGCAAGACGATCCTCTCCAGTCGGATCGTCACCGATGCTGCGCGGATCTACCGCAAGGCCTGGGACTTCTATCAAGAGGCGTCGGACGAGCAGAGAAAGAGGCTCCGCGGGTTCTCGAAACCGCTGCTCGCCGTCGCCGTCCAGCAGGCGCTGGCGCTGGAGCAGCTCGATCGAAAGCTCGCCGCCAAGAGCACCTCCGCGGGTGTCGCCAGGGCAGCGCACGAAAAGGCGGCGGAAGCGGCGCAGTCGAGGGCGATCGAGCTCCGCGATCAGGCCTATGACGCGCTCCGCGACGCGGCGGGGCGGGACGAGGGGCTGCGGGCGCAGGTCGACGCCGCGTTCGGGACAGCGACGACGAGCGAGACCCTGGCGCGCGGGCTCGAGCAGACGGCGAAGCTCCTGCGCGCATGGCTCGGGAGCGACGATGAGGCGCTCACGGCCAGGCTCGGTCTCGCGAACCTGGACGACTCGTATGCAAAGGAGCTCGCGACCGCGGCGAAGGACGTCCGCAACGCCGCCGCCAACGCGACGAACCGCCCGGCCGATGGGAAGGTGACCCAGGGCGCGCTCGACCGCGCCGACGGGATCAACGTCCTGATCATGGGGCAGATCCTGCGCGCCTTCGAGGGAGCCCACGGGATCGACCCCACCATCCCGCGGCTCGTGCCGATCTCGACGCGGCGGCTGTTCAACCGCAAGACGAAGAAGAAGGCCGGCGAGATCCAGCCGCCGCAGAACGGCAACGGGCCGCAGCCGACCGGCGATGGGGAAACGCTGAGCGACGGTTAGCGCTCCGCGCGGCAGCGATTCCGTCAGGGAGGGCTGACGCGCCTGACCGAAGGCGCTCGCCGCCCCGTCGAGAGGCCGTGAAGGAGGGCCGACGCGAGCGCGCCGTCACCGCCGCACGATGAACATCGCCGCGAAATACCCGTCCGTGCCGTGCACGTGCGGCAGCAGCCGGAACGCGTCCCCGCCGCCCGCGAGCTCCCGCGCGATCTCGGCGTCGAACGGCGCCGGCTCGAGCCGGACGCCGAGGTCGTCCTCGGCCGGGTCCGCGAGCCGCGCCGCCACGGCCTCGCACTCCTCGCGCAGCACGCTGCACACCGCGAACACGAGCCGGCCGCCGTCCCGGGCGCGCGTCGCGGCGCGTCGCGCGATCGCGACCTGGAGATCCGCGAGGCGCGGAAGGTCGTCCGCGTCGCGCCGGAGCGCGATCTCCGGGCGCCGCCGCAGCGTGCCGACCCCGGAGCAGGGGGCGTCGACGAGCACCCGGTCGTAGCCCTCCGGGACGTCGCCCGCGCCCACCGTCCAGTCCACGGCGTAGATCTCGCGGACGAACGCAGCGGCCCGCTCCAGCCCGCCGCGCGCGGCGGCCTGCGCATCGCGGGCCTGCGCATCGCCGACCTCCGCGCCAGCGCCCTCCGCGCCGGCGCCCTCCACGCCGGCGCCCTCCGCGCCGGCGCCCTCCGCGCCGGCGCCCTCCGCGTCCTCCGAGCTCGCCGGAGGCGCGCTCAGCGTCGCGCGGAGCTGCGAGAGCTTCGCGGGATACAGGTCCGCCGCGTCCACGGCGCCCCCGGGGAGCACCGCGCGCGACAGGATCCACGACTTGTTGCCCCGGCCGGCGCAGGCGTCGAGCACCCGCTCGCCAGGGCGCGCGCCGAGCGCGAGCGCGAGCGCCTGCGCCCCCTCCTCCTGGCCGATCCACGCCGCGCCGAAGCCGGGGAGCCGCCGCACATCGCCCGCGCCGCGCGCGACGATCGCGGTCGGCGAGACGCGCCCCGGCTCGAACGACGCGGCGGGCGCGGCGCCCCGCAGCGTCTCGAGCCACGCGTCGCGGTCCTCGCCGGGCGCAAGGCAAAGCCCGGTCGGCGGCGGCACCGGGCCGGCCGACAGGAACGCCTCGGCCGCTGCACGGCCGAGCGAGCGGCGCAGGGAGCCCCGCAGCCACCCCGGCGCCGAGGCGACCACCGCGCCCGCGAGCGGCGGGCGACCGGCCTCCATCGCCGCAGCGAGCCTGCGCAGCACCGCGTTCGCGAACGCGCCGACGCGCGGCCCGCCGGCCGCCTGGGCGCCGTCCACCGCCTCGGAGACGGCCGCGAACGAGGGGACACGATCGAGGAAGCACAGCGAGTACGCGCCCATCAGCACGTGCGCGCGCACCAGCGGATCCGTCGTCCAGCGGCTCTTCGCGGCGAACTCGGCGATCCGCGCCTCGAGCGCCACCTGCGCGCGCAGGACGCCGTAGACGAGCTCGGTCGCGAGGCCCACGTCCCGCGGGTCGAGCGCCGGGGCACGGCGCAGCTCGGCGTCGAGGGCCGCCGAGGCGAACGCGTCCGCGGCCCACACCCGCGCGAGCACGCGCGCCGCGATCGCGCGCGGCGCGCTCTCCTTCGCGCGCGGCGCGCTCTCCTTCGGGCGCGGCGCGGCGCCGCCCCCATCCCCTTTTGTCCGGTCAGCCAACGAGCTCCTTGAACTGCCCCTGGATCACGTCCCAGCGGCGCTCGACATCATTCTTGAAGGCGATGCCCATCAGGCCGATGAGCACCACGAGCCCGACGAGGCTCGCGATCTCGCGGACGCGCAGCGGCAGCGGGCGCCGCAGCACGGCCTCGAACGTGAAGAACAGGAGATGACCGCCGTCGAGCACGGGGATGGGCAGCAGGTTGATGAGCCCCAGGTTGATCGAGATGACCGCCATCGCCCAGACGAAATAGCTGACCCCCTTCGCGCCCTCCTCGCCGATGACGTCGTACACCGTGATGGGGCCGCCCAGCGTGGAGATGCTGACCTTGCCCTCCATGATGCGGACGATCCCGACCACGATGAACCGGATGACGTCGTACGTCTCGTCGACGGCGCTCTCCAGGGCGAACCGGAACGCGGACGGGCTCTCGACATAGGGCTCGGCCACCATCGGCGACCAGTTCGACGCGCGCAGGTAGAAGCGCGGGCGATGCTGGCCGTACTCGTCGACCCAGTCCTCGCGCCGGAGCTCGATGGTGCCGCTCCTGCGCTGGCCCGAGCGCTGCCACGTGATGACGTGCGGCCGGTCGGGCGCCGCGAACAGCAGCTCGATGAACGTCGACCAGGCGGTGACCTCGACCCCGTCGACCTCGGCGATGCGATCGCCCGGCCGGAGCTCGGCGTCCCACTCGGCCGAGCCCTCGGGCACCTCGGCGACGTAGAGGTCGGCCGGCTCGATGCCGGTCCGCGCGAGCAGGTCGCCGTGGCCGGTCTCCGGGGTCAGCGCGGCGACGCCCGACTCGTAGACGGCGAGCTCGGCCAGCCCGCCGAGCGCGCGCTGCACCGGGACCGGGCGCAGGTACGTGACCGGCACCGTGGCGCCGCGGTTGTCCTCGAGCGCGAGCTCCAGGTCGTCGAAGGTCTTCACGGGCGTGCCGCGCACCTCCGTCACCACGTCGAACGTGCGCAGCCCGGCGCGGAACGCCGGCGAGTCGGGCCGCGAGACCCCGACCACGGCGGCTGGGCGGCTCGGCTTGACGCCGATCTCGCCCACCCGGTCGACGATCTCGAGCGGCTTCTGGACGACCTTCTCCTCCGGGACGACCGTGACCTCGACGTGCTCCTTGTCGCGGAACACCTTGAGCCGGAGCTCCTGGTTCGGGCTCTTGGTGACGATGCGGTGGAGCTCGGCGAAGGTGCTGACGCGCTCGCCGTCCACCTCGAGGATGCGATCGCCCGGGAGGAGCCGGCCCTCGGCCGGGTGCCCCGGCAGGACCACGCCGACCGTCGGCGGGACGAAGCGCGTCTCCCCGATGAAGACGGCGAAGTAGAGGAGCACCGGGAAGAGCACGTTCATCGCCGGGCCGGCCATGACGATGATCACGCGCTTCCAGAGCGCCTGGGACTCGAAGGTGCGCTTGCGATCCTCGGGGAGCACGGCCTCCTGCCGGTTCTCCTCGAGCATCTTCACGAAGCCGCCCAGGGGCAGGAGCGCGATGCAGTACTCCGTCTCCCGGCCCCGCAGGCGCAGCACCCGGGGGCCGAAGCCGATCGAGAAGGTGAGGACCTTCACGCCGAAGATCTTCGCGCACACGAAGTGGCCGAGCTCGTGCACGAAAATGAGCACGGAGCAGAGCAGCGCGAAATACAGGAGGTCCACGGCGGCGGTTGTCTTTACGCGAGGCCGGGCGCGGTGACCACTGGCCACTGGGGGCACACCGGGGCGCGGCGCGCTCCGGCGTGGAGGGCCGGCTCAGGGGAGTGACGAGCTCGGCGGGCCGCCGTCGGCGCCGCTCGCGCCGTTCGCGCGGGCGCGCGCCCGGAGGACCCGGTGCCGGGCGCGGCGGAGCTGGACCTCGGCCGCCTCCTCCTCGGTGCGGAAGCGATCCTCGAGCGCCGCGAGGAGCTCGTCCGACCAGGGCTTGCCCTCGGACGCCTCGATGGCCCCGAGGAGCAGGCGCGCCCGCGCGCGCTGCTCGGTCTCGGTCCGGTACCGCTTCCGCTGCATCAACAGCCTCGTCACCCAGACCGCGAGCGCGACCGCGACCGCGCCGAGCAGCCAGGTGATCGTGCTGACGAGCTGCGCCCCCTCGTCGGCGAGGTGGCCGATGCGCGAGAGCAACGACCCGTCCTGCGTTCCGCCCCGCTGCTGCACCTCGGTGAGCGCGTCGCTCGCGCCGGCGACCATCTCGCGGCCGATGACGCGCGCCGTGGCGCCCAGCGCGCGCTGGAGCTCGTCGCTGGCGAGCAGCGAGGTCATCCCCGGGCCGAGGTCCTCGGCGATCACCCCCTGGAGCGCCGGGCCGAGCTGCTCCCGCAGCGCCGTCGCCACGGACGGGCCGAGGTCGGCCTCGTCGAGGCTCTCCTTGAGCTGCCGGACGCTCGCCGCCACGAGCGATCCCGCCACCCGCTGGAGCTCGCGCCGGCGGTCCTCGCTCAGCGCTCCGTCCAGCGCTCCGTCCATCGCGCTCCGCACGGCCCCCCGCATGTACTGCGCGGTGAGCTCGTCGATGCGCGCGGCGCGGTCCTCCTCGCTCAGCGAGGCGAGCGTCCCGTCGAGCAGCCCGGCGATGAGCTGCCGCTGCGCCGCCCTCATCTCCGGGCTCGCCATCATCCGCTCGACGCGCCGCTGGGTCTCCGCCTCCTCCAGCTTCCGGAGCCCCTCGTCGATCGCCGCCGGCGTCTGGACCCTGGCCACCTCCTCATCGACCGAGGTGATCCGCGTGGGGAGGGCGCACCCGCCGGCGCCCACCAGCAGGCAGAGCGCGGTCACGCGCCCCAGGAGATCTCCGGATCGAGCGCCGCGCACACGCATGAGAGAGGGCTTTGCATCACCGGTGCCCGCGGCCAGGCTCAGCGCGCATGCGCACGAGCCCACAAATACCTGCAATTTCGCCTCGTGGCGAAATGCCACAGAGCACAGAAGTGAGTCATCGCGTGTCCTCGAGGGCCGCGAGCTCCGCGCATCCGTGATATCTCACCGATGGAAATCGGCCGGGCGCCGCGCCTGCGAGCGGACGCCCGCGACGGAAGGTCTCCTGGCCGATCCTGGCGATGTGCCCCCATACGAACTGCGAGGTCCCATCATGAAGCACACGATTGAGCACGACCTGAACGACGCCGAGGCGAAGGTGGTCACCGAACGAGCGATCGCGCAATACCGAGAGCGGTACGCGGAGTTCGCGCCCTTCCTCGTGTGGCTCGACGAGAAGCGCGCCGAGCTCGGCTTCTCGGTGAAGGGGGTCAAGCTGAAAGGCAGCATGGAGCTCCGCCCCGGCGCCGTGGACGTCGATCTCGACGTGCCGTTCCTCCTGCGCCCCTTCAAGGGAGTGGCGATCGGCGCCATCGATAAAGAGGTTCGCCACTTCATCGGAGAGGCGCACAAGGAACGGGCTCAGGGAGCTGGCAAAACTGCCTAGCGAGCGGCCTGTTCCGCCGTGGACATGAACGCCGGCCGGCGCTACCTTGCGGTGACAGGTTCGACTTCGCCGGCCGAAGCACGCCCCGCGACATGACTCACTCCAGTGCTCGGCCGGCAGGGGCTGTCTCCTCGCCGCGCTCTCTCGATCTCGCCGCCGCGCTCACGGGGTGAGCGCCTTCACGGCCGTCAGCTTGCGCGAGGCGAGCACGCCGTGGATCGCCGTGATGCGGCCGCGCGCGTCGACGTCGCAGCGGAGGACGTACCTCGGAGCCAGCCTGTCCACGCCGGCCCGGCGCTCGACGACGAGCGCCGGGAGGCCGTTGATGAGGCGGATCTCGTGACGGAGCTCCCGGCCGCCCTCATGCCGCAGCAGGCCGACGAAGAACCGCGCGACCCGGTTCGGGCCGACGACGATCCGGCGCGCCGCCTTGTACTCGCCGTTCGCGTCGTTGACGACGCGGACGCCCTCGCTGAGGAGCGCCTCGATGGCGGGGACGTCCTGCGTCGCGAGGGCCTGCAGGAAGCGCATGAGCGCCGCGCCCGACCGCTCGACGAGCTCGGGCGAGGGGCGGCAGCGCTCGCGCTCGTACGGCTCGAGCGCGCGGCGGGCGCGGTGGTGCGTGGTCTTCACGCTGGCCTCCGACAGGGCGAGCGCGTCGGCGGTCTCCTGCACCGAGTAGTCGAAGACGTCGCGGAGCAGGAGCACGGCGCGCTGCTGCGGGGTGAGCGCCTCGAGCGCGATCAGGAAGGCGAAGGACGCGCTCTCGAGGAGATCGTAGCGGCCCTCGGTGCCGTCCTTGCCCGGGATCTCGAACGACGGGGGCTCGGGCTCCGCCTCGATCGGCGAGGGGAGCCACGGGCCGTCGTAGGCGCAGCGCTTGCGGCGCCGGAGGGCGTCGCGGCCGAGGTTGAGCGCGACGCGCGCGAGCCACGGGCGTACAGGCTCGTCCGTGCGCGCAGGCGGGCGCTCCAGCGCGCGGACGAACGTCTCCTGCACGATGTCGTCCGCGTCGGCGGCGCTGCCGGTGAGCCGGTAGGAGAGCGCCCAGAGGAAGCGCTCGTCCTCGCGGTAGCTCGCGGCGACGAAGCTCGGGGGAGGGGCGAGCGCCGCGCCGGGGGCCGAGGAGGCGGAGGAGGCCGTGGAGCTGCTCATGGAGCGCCCGGGTAACCCCGTCACGCCGCGCGGTCGAGCGCCCGGCGCGCGAGGAGGGCCGCGGCGGCGTCCCGCGCGCTGCCGAGGCTCGCGTCGGCGAGCATGCCCGTCGGTCCGACCCAGTCGCCCGCGAGAAAGAGCCCGTCGACCTCCGGGACGCGGACGCCGGGGCGCCCCGCGTAGCCGCCCCCCTCGGCGGCGACCACGGCGTTGGAGACGACGAGCGAGGGCAGGAAGCGGCGCTCGACGAGCACGTCGCGGTAGCCCGGCTGCGCGCGCTCGAGGAGGTCCTGGAGCTCGCGTTCGGCGTCGCCGCCGGCGAGCTCGGGGCCGTAAAGGGCGGCGTGGAAGACGGCGCCGCCCTCGGGGGCGAGCCGCGCGACCCCGGAGTGGAGCGACAGGTAGAGGGGGCGGTCGATGCCCATCACGAAGCGGAAGCGCGGGTGAGGCAGCCGGGACAGCGCGACGTCGAGGCACGCGGCGCGGACCGGGACGGCGCGCTCGGCGTGCGCGGCGTGCGCCGGGACGTCGGGCGCGAGCGCGGCGGCGGCGCGCGGGCTCGCGGCGAGCAGGACGGCGCCGGCGCCGAGGCGGTCGCCGTTCGCGAGCTCCACGAAGGAGACGGCGCCGTCCTCGACCGCGACGCGCGTCGCCCGCGCGCCGGTGAGGATCTCGACGCCGGCCGCCTCCGCGGCGCCGCGCAGGCCGTCGACGAGCGTCTGCCAGCCGCCGTCGAGGTAGAGCACGCCCTGGCTCAGGGCGAGCTGCACCTGGGCGAGCGCGGCGCCGGCGCTCTGGCGATCGGCGTCGGCGCAGTAGGTCGTCAGCCGGACGAGCATGCCGACGAAGCGGCGCACCTCGGGCGTCCGGAAGGCGTCGCGGAGCCAGGCCGAGACAGAGACCGCCGCGAGCGGCGCGGGGCTCAGCGCGGCGAGGCCGCCGAGGACGCGGCCCATCTCGAGCTTCGCGGCGAGGCCGAAGAGGCCCGTCGTGAGGAGCGACAGGGCGCCGGACGGCAGGGTGTGGAAGGCGCCGCGGTCGAACGCGAACGCGCCCGACGCGGGCGGCGGCGCGCCCGTGTACCGGACCCCGAGCTCGCGGAGCACCTCCTGCGCCGCGCCGCCGCGGTAGAGCGCGTGGGCGCCGAGGTTCAGCGAGAAGCCGTGGCTCTCCTGCGTGGCCGCGCGGCCGCCCGGCGCGTGCGCCTTCTCGACGAGGGCGACGGATCGACCCGCCCGTCCCAGGTACGCCGCCGCCGCGAGGCCCGCGAGCCCGCCGCCGACCACCACCACGTCTTTTGTAGTTTTCATCACGATTTCCCTTTCGTGGCGGTACCACGATCGGGGGCCCGGAAAGGTTACGCGCGCCCTGTCGATTTCCGGGGCGGGCCCGGAGGGCCGGAGGCGCCGGCGGGTGGGGGGGGTCGGCGGCGGGTCCGCGCGAGCGGTCTGGCCGGTGGCCTGTGCGGCGCGGGCGAGGGCGGGCCGGGGCTCAGGTGGCGCGGACGAGGGGCGTGTCGACGAGGTGCTCGGACAGGAACCACACGTGCATCTCGTTCGTGCGGAGGACGTCGCTCATGAGCAGGTCGGCGGTGCCGTCGTCGCGGTTCTCGGTCGTGATCCTCACCGCCTCGCGCGTCTCCGCGAGGATCACCTCGTGCGCGTCGAGGAGGCGCGACAGCTGGGCGGGCACCTGCTCGCGGCCGCGGGGCGGCCGCGCGACCTTCGTCATCTCCGCGACGTCGTGCGCCATGGCGACGGCGACGCCGCCCAGGGTCTGCACGCGCTCGCCGAGCAGGTCGATGAGCGCGGTCTGCTCCTTGAAATGCTTGTCGAAGAGCAGGTGCAGCGGGTAGAAGGTCGGCCCGGATACCTGCCAGTGGTGCTTCTTGTAGAGATCGCGGAGGACGAGCGTGTCGACCAGGATCTGATTGAGCACCTGGACGCTCGGCGCGCGCTTCTTCGCGTCGAGCGATAGCGGATACTCCACGATCGTCCCGAAAGGCTGGATCTCTCTGCTCCGCTGGCGCAGGAGCGGCTGGGCCTCCAGCGCCCGCGTTTCTCCGCCATTCCCACGTTGTTGCTGCTGGCGCTTCGATGTCATGGTCCCCTCCACGTCGCTCGGTTCATCGGATATCTAAAGCGGCTGCCCGCTCCGTCCAAGGGCGGAGGCCCGGAGTCGCCTCCGCGCGGGGCGGCCGGGCCAGACGCGGCGCGCCGCGCCGCATCGGCCGCTCGCCTCCGGCCGGGATCTCGTGCAAAGTCGAGCGCAGCATGAAACGGCTCCTGCTCACCAGCGCGCTCCCCTACGCCAACGGGCACATCCATATCGGCCACCTCGTCGAGTACACGCAGACCGACATCCTCGCGCGCTACTGGCGCATGATCGGGCGGAGGTGCATCTACCTGTGCGCCGACGACACCCACGGCACGGCCATCATGATCCGCGCGAGGCAGGAGGGGCGGAGCGAGGCCGACGTCATCGCCGACATGAGCGCGGCGCACCAGCGCGATTTCGCGGCGTTCCAGATCCGGTTCGACCATTACGGCAGCACGAACTCGCCCGCGAACCGGGCGCTTTGTGAGCAGATCTGGGCGTCGCTGCGCGAGCGCGGCATGGTGACCACGAAGGACGTCACGCAGCTCTTCGACCCGAAGGAGGGCATGTTCCTGGCGGATCGCTTCGTCAAGGGCACCTGCCCGAAGTGCGGGGCCGCGGACCAGTACGGCGACAGCTGCGACCGGTGCGGCTCGACCTACGCCGCCACGGATCTCGTCGAGCCGAGGAGCGCGCTCACGGGCGCGCGGCCCGAGGTGCGCAGCGCGCAGCACCTCATGGTGGCCATCGAGCCGGAGCGGCCGTTCCTCTCGACCTGGACGCAGGGCGAGGGGCGGATGCCGAAGGAGATCGCGAACTACCTCGCGGGCCACTTCCTGTCGGAGCCCCTGCGCGACTGGGACGTATCGCGCCCTGCGCCGTACTTCGGGTTCGAGATCCCCGACGCGCCCGGGAACTACTGGTATGTCTGGTTCGACGCGCCGATCGGGTACATGGCCGCAAGCAAGGAGTGGTGCGATCGGGAGGGCGAGGCGTTCGACGACTGGTGGCGATCCGAGGAGACCGAGATCGTCCATGTCATCGGGAAGGATATCGTCTATTTCCACACGCTCTTCTGGCCGGCGATGCTCAGGGCCGCGCGCTTCTCGCTGCCGTCTCGCGTGCAGGTGCACGGGTTCCTGACGGTCAACGGAGAGAAGATGTCGAAGAGCAAAGGCACGTTCGTGCTGGCCTCGACGTACCTGAAGCACCTCGACCCGGCGTACCTGCGATATTACTACGCGAGCAAGCTGAGCTCGAAGGTCGACGACATCGACCTGAACCTGGAAGAGCTCGTGAACAAGGTGAACGCCGAGCTCGTGAACAAGGTCGTGAACCTGGCGAGCCGATCCTCGCGCTTCGTGGCCCAGACGGGCCTGTCGGCGGCCTATCCGGACGACGGGGGGCTGTTCGCGGCGGCCGCGGCGGAGGCGGACGCGATCGGGGCGGCGTACGCGGCGTTCGACTACGCGAAGGCGACGAGGATCATCGTGTCGCTGGCGGATCGGGCGAACGAGTATGTCGACCGGATGCAGCCATGGGCGCTGGCGAAGCAGCCGGAGAAGAAGGCCGAGGTGCAGGCGGTGTGCACCGTGGCGCTCAACCTGTTCCGGCAGATCGTGGTCTACCTGGCGCCGGTGGTGCCGAAGCTGGCCGACGGCGTCGCGCGGCTGCTCGGGTGCCCGATGGACCGGTGGGAGCTCGCGAAGACGCCGCTTGTGGGGACGCCGGTGGCCGCGTATGAGCACCTCATGAAGCGGGTCGATCCGGCTGCAGTGGAGAAGATGATCACGGAGAGCCGCCCGGCCGAGGAGGCTGCGGCGGGCGGGGCGGCGGGAGCGCCGGCAGCGGCCGTGGCGGCGGAGGCGCCGGCAGCGGCGGGGGCGCCGGCCGCGGGCCAGGCGGAGGGCGCGGCCGCCGAGGACGACGGCGCGGCGCTCGCCAAGGAGCCGCTCGCGCCGGAGTGCACGATCGACGACTTCACCAAGGTCGACCTGCGCGTGGCGCGCATCGTCGCGGCGGAGCACGTGCCCGAGGCGAAGAAGCTGCTCAAGCTGACCGTCTCGCTCGGCGGGGAGGCGCGGCGAACGGTGTTTGCCGGGATCAAGGCGCACTACAAGCCGGAGGACCTTGTCGGGCGGCTCGTCATCGTGTGCGCCAACCTGGCGCCGCGGAAGATGAAGTTCGGCCTCAGCGAGGGGATGGTGCTGGCGGCGGGGGACGAGACGGTGCACCTGCTCTCGCCCGACTCGGGGGCGAAGCCGGGGATGCGGGTCCACTGAGGCGAGCCCTCCCGACGCCGAGGCCCCCGTGAGGCCCCTTGTCGCCCTCGCGTATTACCCGCTCTGGGCCGTGGCCGTGACCGTCGCGGTCACCGCGCTGCGCCTCGGGCGCAACGTGGGCCGCGGCCTCGTCGCCCTCTGCTTCTTCCTCGCCTTCTGGGTCACAGGGCTCATCCTGCTCGAGACCGAGGGCACGGTCGCCCTCGCCGAGCACGTCCTCCCGAGCGGGATCATCGTCGCCGCGGGCCTCGCCCACGCCTACGCCGACGTCGCCGGCGCCTCGCGCCGCCCCGTGGTCGCGGCCTACGCCGTGAGCGCCGCGGTGGCGCTGCTCGGGGCCGTCTCCCCGCGCCTGCTCTACGGCCCTGCCGCCCGCTCGCCGGGCCCGCTGTTCCTCCCGCTCGCCGTCGTCATGGGCCTCGCCGCGGTCGCGGTCGGCGCGCGGCTCGGGCGCGCGGCGCTCGCGGCCCGGGGGCTCCAGCAGCGGCGCATCGCCGCGCTCTTCTTCGGCAGCGTGCTCGCGACGCTCGGGGGCGGCTTCCTCGTGGTGCTGCGCGTGCATGGGCTCGGGGACGTGCTCCTCGGCGCGCCGGTCCTCCTCCTCGCCATCCTGCTCGTGGCCTACGCGGTGCTCATCGGCGAGCTGGGGCGCTCCCGCCGCGTCTTCGCGCAGGGGCTCGCCTACGCCGGCCTCACGGCGTTCCTCTCGTCGCTCGGGCTCGTCGTCTTCTTCAAGATCCTGCCCGCGCTCGCGCCCGGCGGCGGCGCGTCGCTCGCCTGGCTCGTCTTCGTCACCTTCCTCGCCGCGCTCCCGTCCGACCCGCTGCGCTTGCTCGTCGTGGAGCACCTCGGGCGCCGGATGTTCAAGAGGCCCATCGGCGTCCGCGATCTCGCCGACGAGATCGAGCGCGTCGAGGTGCGCGCCGACCAGGCCGAGCGGCTCGCCGAGCTCGGCCGGCTCGCGAGCGCGGTGGCGCACGAGATCCGCAATCCGCTCGGGGTCATCGCCGCCCAGACGAAGCTGCTCGAGCGGCAGGGCGCGAAGCCCGAGACCGTGGCCTCGCTGCGCGGCCAGGTCGACCGGGCGAAGCGGTTCCTCGACGACCTGCTCCGCTACAGCCGCCCGCGGCCGCTCGAGGTGAGCGAGGTCGACGCGCTCTCCACGCTGCGGCTCGCGGCGAGCCACGTCCGGCAGATCGTCGGCGAGGGCGCGCCGCCCATCGAGATCGCGCCCGAGGCGGGCGGGCCGATCTTCGTCGAGGCCGACCGCGGGGCCTTCCTCGACGTCGCGACGGCGCTGCTGCAGAACGCGGCCATCGCGCTCGAAGGGAGCGCCGAGGGGCGGATCCGGGCGGTGGTCACGCGCGGCGAGGGCGGCTTCGTGGTCGTGCGCGTGGAGGACAACGGCCCGGGAGTGCCGGCCGAGATCGAGGCGATGCTGTTCCAGCCGTTCGTGACGGGGCGAGGGCGAGACGCGAAGCACCCGGGCACGGGGCTCGGCCTGGCCGTCGCGGCGCGCTGGCTGGAGCGGCACGGGGGCACGCTGCGCCACGAGCGCGCCGCCCTGGGAGGCGGAGGCGGCGCGCGCTTCGAGGCGCGGTGGCCCGAGAGGGCGGCGGAGGCGGCGGGGTGAGGTGGGGCCGCGTCGCTCGGGGTCGTCCCCGGTCGCGCGCGAGAGACGTCTGACCGGGCAGCCCGGCCCCCGGCCAGCCCCGGCCAGGTGCGCGCCGGGCTGTCCCGCGCGCCAGGATCCGGGTTGCCCCGAACCGTCTCGGCGATTACTTTGCGAGTCGTTTGTGCTCGTGAGGAATCTTGGTCAAGACGCTAGCTCCGTCCGCGTTCTCTGACTTCGTCCTGCTCCTTCTCTCGGCAGCGCCCAAGCTCGGTCTGCCGATCGACGCGGTCCTGCGAAACTCCGGGCTCCCGCCGGGGGCGCTCCGCCAGCGCGGGCTGCCGATCTCGCTCCGCGCGGCGCGGCAGATCTGGTCCTCCGCCGAGGAGGTGAGCGGCGATCCGCTGATCGGGCTGCACACCGCGGAGCAGCTCGACGTCGGCTCGCTCGACCTCCTGGATTATCTGACACGGAGCAGCCGCAACTTCGGCGAAGCGCTGGACCGCTTCATCCGCTTTGCGCCGCTGGTCGCCAATGGAGGCGCCCTGGGCTTGCAAGTGACCGGTCGCCGCGCGCATTTTCGCCATTTCTCGCAGGACGGCGTGCCTGCCGTCGCGGATCTCGTCGTCAGCTTGATGGTGCTCCGGGCGCGGATGTTCTCCGGTGAGCACATCCGCCCGCTGGCCGTGCGCTTCCGGCACCGCCGCGAGCGCGCCGCCGGCGAATACGAGCGGATCTTCGACGCGCGGGTCGAGTTCGAGGCCCCCTGCGACGAGCTCGTCTTCGATCGGGATCTCCTGGAGCTGCCCTTCCATTCCGCCGAGCCGCGCCTCTGTGAGGTCCTCGAGGATTGCGCCGAGGCGCGGCTCCGCGCGAGCAGCAAGGTCGGCGAGCCGCGGGCGGTCGCCGCCGCTCCGTCGAGCTTCGCGAGCGACGTCCGACAGGCCCTCCAGATCTGCGTCGCCGCGGGCAACCCGAACATCGATCGCGTCGCCGAGCACCTCGGCGTGAGCTCGCGGACCGTCCAGCGGCTCTTGCGAGAGCAGGGCACGTCGCATCGCGCTCTCTTGATGGAAGTGCGAACCGAGCTGGCGAACCACTATCTGGCCTCGTCCAGCCCCACGAGACGCACGCTCGCCGCCGGGCTCGGCTACGCGAGCGCGCGCTCGGTGTCCCGCGCGCTGCGCCGCCGGTGAGCCGGAGCGCACCGGCGGCCCCGAGAGCAAGGGCCTCTACGCGCGCGCGCGGGACATGACCGATCGAAGGCGCGGCGCGCCGAGGCCGTCGCGCAGCGTCACGGATACCATTGAATCCGGAGCTGCCTGTTGCTGGTCGTGTTCACCTGATAGACGACATCGTTCGCGGTGCCCGGGAACGGGATGACGGTCTCGGTGGACCAGCTGTTTGCCGGGGCGTTCTGCGGCGCTCCGCCGTTGGCCGACACGCTGACGCCGTTCAACGGGACGCCGTCCGCCGGGCTCATCTGCAGCTTCAGGGCCGCCGGCGTCCAGGTGGTCGGGAGGCTCGCCCGATCGATCTGGAAGCAAGCTGACCCGTTGATCGAGGTGACGATCGCCGTGCTCATCGCCCCGAGGCTCTGGCAGACGGGCGTGGACGGCGTGGGGTCCTTGTAGAAGCCGAACGTGTGCTGCCGCGTGAACATCGGCACGGTGCCGCTGCCGGCGTGGTCCGCGAACACCGTGACGTTGTGGCTCCCCGTCTCGGTGAACTGGCCGACCTTCAGCGAGTAAACGCCGTCGTTGGCCGTCGTGTCACCGTGCGCGGCGGCGCCGTCGTCATGGAACGACAGGGCCGTGACCGCGCCGCTCGGACCGGTCATCTCCGCGCTGACCGCGGCGCCCACCACCGGGCTGCCCAGGTGGCTCACCTCGGCCTCCACGATGAGCGGCGCCGCCCCGACGTTCAGCGTGCTCGGCGTGACGTCGAGCGTGATCGTATCGGCCAGGGTCGACACCGCGGAGTAGAGGTAGAGGGGCTGATCCGAGCTGTTGACCGCGCAGAACTGCCAGAACCCCTCCTCGTAGGACTCGGTCAGGTTCAGGGAGAAGCGCTTGAAGCTCTCGGCCGAGAAGAAGGTCATGTCGGAGCCCGACGCGGCGAAGTTCGTCTCGGTGATCGTGGGCGTCGGGTGCCCCGGCGGGGGCTCCAAGTACACGTCCGGCGCGGCCGCGCCGACGAAGATCATCGTGAAATCCACGATCTGAGCCGCCGAGACCAGCGTGTCTGCGCACGACGTCGACTGCGGCGAGACCTGCGTCAGCACCTGATCGATCATGCCGCCGTCACGACAGTCGTTCGCCATGCGGTTGAACGCGCCGATCAGCTCCAGCTGGTCGATCGCGGTGTCGCTGTCGGCGCGCAGGTAGACCCCGGGCGAGAACCCGTAGTTGGCTGCGATGTCGCTCATCATCGCCTCGTCCGCACCCGACCCGAGCGCGATCGAGTGGACCTCGTCCACGCGGTTGAAGTAGGCGCTGTAGAAGTCGCTCGGGGCCGGCGGCGTGTTGTGCTGCCCGTCGGACAGCAGGATGACGCACTCGCGCGCGCTCTTTGTCGGGCTCTCGGCGACCAGCATGTCGAGCGCCTCCTCCAGGCCGGACCCGATCGAGGTCCCCCCGCTCGCGACGAGCGCGTCGACCGCCGACTCCAGGCCGGACGCCGGGAGCGCCGTCATGGGGTACGTGATCGACGAGGTGTCGGCGTAGCTCGCCACGCCGAGCAGCTCGGTGAACGACTGCGACGCGGGCACGTTGCTCGAGACGAGCGTGTTCCAGTAGATCTTGGCCGCCTTCTTCGCGAGCTCGATGCGGCCGCCGGACATGCTGCCGGACCGGTCGATGATCACCACATGGTTTGTGTCGAGCGGGGCGACCTGGGCCCGCGCCATGGACACCCCCGCCACGCTCGCGAGGAGGCCGCCGGCGACGCCTGCGAAGATTCTGAATGACGATCTCATTGTATCCAATTCTTCTGTACTCTTGATCAAAATCAAAGGTTGAACGCGCCGGCGATCAGGGTCTCCGGAACACCACATCGAGCCTGGGGCGCCGGGAGGCGTTCGCGTAGTCGCTCGACGTGAACGAGACCTCCCGGTACCGGGTCACCTCGTTCTCGAGCCGCATCAGGAAGCCGTGGTTGCTCGCGGGCGCGCTCAGCATGTCCCGCACGAGCGCGGTCACATCCACGTTCTCGTAGTCCTGACCGAGCGATGTGCTCTGCGGCAGGAGCTTCTGGTGCAGCGTCGTGGTCGTGGGCTGGCTCGACCAGGTGACGGTGCTCTCCTGCCACGGCGAGGTGACGCGCTGGAGCAGAAAGGCGTTGGAGCCGCCGTGCGTCGAGTGCCCCGGGAGCAGGCCGTTCCAGGTGCCCTGGCCGTAGATGCGCGCGTCGGGATCGGCGTAGAGGGTGAGGCGCGCCCGCTCGATCGTGGAGCCCGCCGGGATGGGCGACAGATCGAAGCTGAACAGGCTCCGGTTCACGTAATCGACGCCGTCGGAGGTCCACTCCCCCGCGGTCATGTTCGGGGAGCTCCCGTTGTTGTTCCCGACGCCCGCGCTCAGGCTGGTGATCGTCGCGTCGATTCCGGCGCTGCCGGGCTGCAGCGTCAGCCGCTCCGGCTCGCTCTCGCACTGGCCGCTCTCGGTGAACACGCCGCTCACCGCGTCGCACTGCGCCTCGTAGGTCGGCGTGTGGCACGTCCCGTCGGGCTCTGTGCAGGAGCCGATGGGCTCGGCCCCGCAGGCGTCGATCTCGGCGCAGCTGTGACCGCTCACGAAGTAGCCGCCGGCCTCGCGGCAGCTCGCGCTGGAGCTGATGCCGCCCGTGCCGAGGTCGGTGCAGGCCAGGGACCGGCAGCACGCGCCCTTCGTCTCCGGCTTGCAGCTCGACGAGCAGCCGTCGCCGTTCTGCGCGTTGCCGTCGTCGCACTGCTCGGACGCCTGCTGCACGCCGTCGCCGCAGCAGCGCCCGACGGTCACGCCCGCGTTCTTCACGACGGAGCACTGGATGACGTCGTCCTCGGGGCCCTGGCATGTCCCGCTCACGCAGGTCTGCCCCGGTCCCGTCGTGCAATCTGCGTCGTCGATGCACGTGCAAGGCACGGTGTCCTCGGAGTGGTCGTCGAAGCAGGCCTCCACCTCGGCGAGCCACGCCTCGGCGAGGGCGCTCCGGTGCACGAGGTTCGACGCCTCGAGTCCGTCGCTCGGGTTGTACAGCAGCGCCGCCGGGTCGAACGTGGGCGTCGGGTTGTTGATGACCGCGCCGCTGAAGTCGCCCAGCCGCAGCAGGTTGGAGATGGCGGAGCGCTGCGTGTCGAGGCAGCCCCAGTGCATGAGCAGGTACAGGTGCGCCTCCTGGCACGGGAAATTGAGGTTGCCGCGCAAGCCGCTCACCAGTCCGACGTAGGAGCAGGTCCCGGTCACGA
The DNA here is from genome assembly GCF_051521505.1 of Sorangium sp. So ce1014. Lineage (NCBI taxonomy): Bacteria > Pseudomonadati > Myxococcota > Polyangiales > Polyangiaceae > Sorangium > Sorangium sp. So ce1014. The sequence goes on along the minus strand of NZ_CP150356.1, from coordinate 10,690,296 downwards.
ACGCCTCGGCGAGCGCGTCCTTGTCCTGCAGCCACTCCATCATGGGCCGACCGTCGATGCAGAGGTTCTCCATCGTGGACACCTGCTCTCCGAGGTGGAAGCCGAAGTCGATGACCTCCTGCACGCTGCCCGTGATGTCGCCCGTGGTGGGGGGCAGCGGGTCCTCGGGGTAGAGCGGCAGCTCGTCCTTGCACCACGAAAGGAAGTCGCCTGTCTCCGACGTGACCGTCGCATAGCGGGTCACCTCGTCCGGCTGGTAGTTCGTCACCTGGCCGAGCGACGTGCTGTCCCACTGGTACGTGGCCTCGAGCCCGGGCTGGAACCTGGCCTTCTCGACCGAGCCGATGTCCCAGGAGCGGCGCCAGTCCCAGAGCGTGAACTTCTTCGGCTTCTTGAACAGCTTCACCTCGAGGCCGACGTGAATGCCGGCGTTGAGCGCGGCGATCAGCTCGATCTCGCTCATGCCGTAGGTGGCGATCGCGTGGGCGGGCGCCTCCTGGTTCTTCATCCCCCAGATCACCTGCTCGGCGTACTGGGCGCCGGCCTGCGGCGCGCACGCGCCGTCGGGCGTGCAGACCTGACCGTAGCCGCAGGCGGTGTCCGCGGTGGCAGCGTTGTAGTTGCAGCGGCGGGTGCACGCCCCCTCGACGCACGTGCGGCCTGGCTCGCTCGCGCAGGTCGGGTTCGGGTTCGCGCTGCACAGGCACTCGACCGGCGCGCCGCCGACGGCGCACAGCTTCGTCACCGTGTCGCAGGTCTCGCCGCTCCCGCAGTCGGCGTCCGACGCGCAGCCGCACGCGGACTGGAAGCCGGCGTGGAGCGGATGGCACCCGGGGCCCCGCCACTCGACGACATCGCTCCGGGTCTCGGTCACGCAGCGGTACGCGCCGAAGGTGCCGGGGCACTCGGCCTCCGTGAGGTCGTACTCGACGGCTCCCGCGACGGACGCGTCGCAGTCGCTGGCGATCTTGCGGACCGTCGACGGCAGCGTATCGCTCACGTAGATGTCGCCGGAGGGCAGCACGGCGACGCCCCCGGGCAGCTCGAAGATGGCGTCCTCGGCCAGGCCGTCGAGCCACACGGTGCCAGGCGCGCCGGCGATCGTGGTGGTGGCGCCGAGCGCCGGATCGAAGCGCCGGATGCGACCGGGCCTGTTGCCTTCGCCGATGAACACGCTGCCGGAGCCGTCGGTCGCGAGCGCCTGCGGGGAGGTGAGCCGAGCGGCCGTCCCCACGCCGTCCGCGGAGCCCGCGGCGCCGTTGCCGGCCACGGTGGTGACCGTCGCGGTCGCGATCTCGACCCGGCGCAGCGCGTGGTTGAACGCGTCGGCGATGTACAGGTTGCCGCGCCCGTCGGCGACGATGCCGGCCGGCTCGGCGAACCGGGCGGCCGATCCCACGCCGTCGACGTTTCCGGACGACGAGGGCTGGCCGGCGACGACGGTGGCGGCGCTCGTCGCCAGATCGATGCGGAGCAGCGTGCGGGCCCCGCTGTCGGTGACGTACAGGCCGCCTCCGTCCACGGCCACGTCGCGGGGCGTGCCGAGCACCGTGCGGGTGGCCACCGTCGTGACCTGGCCGCTGCTCAGCGTGAGCTTGCGGACCGTGCGGCCGCCGCGATCCGCGAGGTAGAGCGCGCCGTTATGGAGCGTGATGCCCGAGATCGTGTTGAACCGCGCGGCGGTGCCCACGCCGTCGGTGGAGCCCGAGGCGGTCGACCCCGCGATCGTCGTCACCGCGCCGCTCGCCAGATCGATGCGGCGAACGGCGGTCCGGTCCGCGACGTAGAGCAGGCGCGCGGCCGGATCGTGGGCCAGGTCGCCGGCCTGGAGGAACCGGGCCTGCGTGTACGTGTCGTTCACGAGGCTGCGCAGCCCGGCCTGGCCGAAGGGCGACGACGCCACGGGGAGGCAGCAGACGCCGTGCTTCTGGCAGCCCGAGATGTCGCGGAGATCGTCGCTGCGCACGTTCGTCGTGCAGGTGCCGTCGCTGTCGCACTCGTCACAGGTCTTGTTCGCGTTCCACTGGGCGGTGAAGCCTTGCTGGAAGGCGCTCTTGAGCTGCTTGGCCGTCTTCTCCTTCAGGAAGGTCGAGAACAGCGCGTACGAGAGCTTGCCCGGGTCGCACAGCTCCTGGGTGATCCCCGTCCAGTCGTCGATGCAGGCGCGGCCGCCCGCGACGAAGGAGATGCAGCAGGAGTTGTTTGTGTCGAGCGGGGTGCAGCCGAGGTTGAGCCCGGACTCCTCGACGAGCCGGTTCGAGCAGTACGTTTGATCTTTGTAGTTGAAGACCGGCTTGCACTCGAGGGCCTCGTCAGGGTTGCTGTTCACCAGCGCCTGCTCGAGCGCGGTGTTGAGGTCGACCACGCCGCCGGAGCCGCTCGGCTTGAGATCCACGGAGAAGCCGATGCTCGCCTCCACGCCGATCTTCAGCCGCTTGCCGAGCGGCACGCCGAGGAAGAGCTTCGCGCCCACCTCCGGCCTCACCGAGACCTCCGTCCCCGCCTCGGCCGTCACGTCCGGCGCCTGGAACGGGTGCATGTTGCGATCGAAATCGACGTTCTCGATCTTGTGATGCGTGTGCTTGTTGAGCGCCTCCTGCAGGCGCTTCCGCATGAAATAGGCCTCGTCGTACCATTTCACCCCGGCGCCGAGCCGGAAGTACGGGATGAGGAACGCGCCGGGGACCGGGGGAAGGGGGATCTTCGTCAGCTCCTTCTCGATCGGCTTCATCTGCAGATCCAGGTTGAGCGCCGCGGCCATGACGGCGGCGGAGCGCCCCTCCCAGTCCTCGACCGCCTCCGCCGCGCTCCGGGGCCAGGTGGCCGGGGTCGGAGCGCCGCTCGGCGTGTAGTCCGCCGTGTAGGAGAACGGCATGTAGGTCCCGATGAGGAACTCCTGCGGAGACACCCGGCCGTCGCTGTCGGTGTCGAGCGATCCGGTCTGGTCCTCGTCCGCGAGATAGAAGACGCCGAGCTTCTTCGCGGCGGCGAGGCTGACGCCGCCGCCGCCGGAGTGGCCGAGCGCCTCGATGCCGAGGGGCGCCGCGCGGTCGAACCACTTGTACCCGTCGAGCTGCATGTCGAACTCCATCCCCGGGAGGATGCTCAGCGTCTCGCCGAACGCCGTCACGGCGAAGCCGCCGGTGCGCATCTGGGCGCGTCGCTCCTCGCTCAGGTTGTGCGACGTGTAGCGGCCGCCGATTCCCCACCTGCTGTCGCCGCTCTCGACCAGCGTGGCGTACGCGCCGTGTCCGGCCCAGGGGATGCACATGTGCAGATCAGGCCGCTGCTCGGAGTAGCTGCCGAGGTGGTATCCCTCGGTGTACAGGTCGATGTAACACTGGATCTTCGCGAGCAGCTCCGTGGCGTTCGAGAGCTCGCCGCCGAACTGCTCCAGGAAATTTGCGAAGCGCCCGTCGGCGATCTCGCCGGCGATCTTGTCGAGCCACTTGACCGTGCTGAGGGCCCATTTGGCCTTGCCCGCTTCGCTCTGCTGGATGTCGTTGGCGAGCCAGACGAGCACCCCGGTGCTGCAGTCGTTCGCCGGCGTCGTGACCGGGTCGCAGAAGTCGAGGCACGCCTCGTAGGTCGTCTTGTCCTGCTGGATGACCTCCAGGCACTCGGCGGCCACGCGCTGGGTGCAGATGCACTTGCCCTTGTCCGCGTCCTCGATCGTCTCCGTCTCGAATTTGTTGATCGCCTCGGACGTCTTGTTGACGATCGACGAGAGCAGCTGCATCGACTGCAGGACGTGGAAGTTCGTGGTGACGTTCTGCAGGTCGGCGCCCTTCGGATTGGGGTTCTCCGGCATCTTGCCGAGCTGGTTCGGGTCGCACGCCTTGACCTTGAACTCGACGCCGGAGCCGCCGCCCGCCCCGCTCGCGCCGGTGGAGGCGCTGCTCGACGCGCTGCCGGAGCCGGCGCTGCTCGACGCGCTGCCAGACGAGGCGCTGCTCGACGCGCTGCCGGCGCCCGAGCCGGTCTCGAACTCCTGGAAGACAGGGTCCGGCCGATCGGGCTGCTGGGACCACTTCGGCCAGCTCGGGGCGCCGTTCTGGCAGCCCAGGTCGTCGGCTGCGCAGAGCGCTTGCTGCGCGTTTCCAATGGGCTCGCCCGGGTCCTCCGCGCCGCCCTCGCAGGCGGCGGCGACGATGCCCAGACAGAAGAGGAGCGGGAGGCGCCCCGCGCGGCTGGAGACCGCGAGGGCGTCTTGTAATTGAATGAGCTGACGTATCAGCACGGACCTACGAGCTGTCATTGAATCATCCCCGACGGCCTGGTTGGCCGAGATGAGCGGACGTGACGCGGGCGTCCGCCGGGCGCGCTCGCGGAGCGGCTGGCGGTCTCCCGTGATGGCCTGGACTACCTGCCTTCGGGCCGGCCGCGAAGGCGACAAAGCGCGCCAGGGGGTGACAAAACCCGCCAGGCGCCGCGCGCCGGCGCGATCCGCGGCGACGCGGGATCAGCGCATCGGGCCTGCCATGGCGGCCGTTATGCGCCCGCCGGCGGCGCGGGCGGCTCCCCGGTCCCCCGCTGCCTCTCGCCGCCGCCCCGTCCCGCCGGCGGCGAGGCGCCGCCCTCGGCCACGGCGCCGGGGGTCAGCCCCGTCCACCGCTTGAACGCGCGGTGGAAGGCGCTGGGGCTCGAATAGCCGAGCTCATGAGACACCGCCTTGAGCTGGGCAGCCCCCAGCGCTTGCCGCGCCCGCTCCAGCCGCAGCTGCTGCAAGAGCTCCCGGTGGCTGACGTGCGCCGCGGCCAGCCGGCGCTGCAACGTCCGCGCGCTCATCCCGAAGCTCTCGCCGATGCGCGTCAGGCTGGTGTCGCCCGCGTCGAGCGCCAGCGCCAGCGCGTGCCGGAAGGCAGGGACAAAATCCTCATCGTGCGCGACTTCCCCGCAGACACCGAGTCGAGAGAGCGCTTCCTCCGCCTGCGCAACAAGGATGCACCTGAGCTGCGGGTCCTGGCTGGCGATCGGCGCCCGGGCGATGTCGCGATCGAACACGATCTCGTCGAAGCGGCCCCCGAACTGCACCGGGACGCCGAGGACCTCTTCATACCTGCTGGCCGCGGCGAGGGGAGCGTGCGCGAACTGGACCCGGCGCGGCGCGTGGGCCGGCCCGAACAGCGCCTGGGAACGCGCGACGACCAGCCCGAGCAGCAGCTCCGCCAGCGAGGGGACGCCGCCGGGCGCATCGTGACAGAACCGGAAGCTCTGCCCGTCGGATTCGGTCCAGACGCGCCCGGCATCCGCGAGCAGCGGCATATAACGTGTCAGGTGCGAGAACGCTTCTGCGCCGGTCGTGCTGGCCATCGCGAGGTAATCGAGGAGGTCGAGGCTCCCCAGCGGGAGCTGCCGGGCAGCGCGGAGGCCCAGGAGAGGACCCGCCGTCCGGGGGTCCGTGAGCCCGCTCCACACGCGGCGGACCAGGGCGATGGACACGCGAGCGCCCCGCTTCTCCAGAAAGCCGCTGGGGAGGGCCATCACGCGCCGAACGTCCTCGGCGTCGAGCCCGTCTCGCGCCGCCGCTGTCACCAAGGCCCGCAAGAACTCCGTCGATCCCGAACCTTGAGCCGGCACGATGGCGCATTATGCGAGCGTGTCGCAAAATGTAAATCTGTCGCGCGATCGATCCGGCGATACATCAGCTAATTTGGCGCCCTGAGAGCCTGGGACACCCACAACCGAACCCCCCGGGCAGCGCCACCGATGACCTGCCTCGACCATTGCCTGACACGTTCTCGATCGCCTCGACCTGACCCGGCGCCCCACCGGCGTCGCCGGCGCCGCGCGCGCCCCTTCGCGACCGCGGCCCTGGCCGCCTTCGCGCTCATGACGTCCGGGTGCGACTCCGGACTGACCCCGCCGGCCAGCGGGCAAGACTCCACGGGCGATCTCGCGCGTCCTGCCGCCTGGAGCGGCCTCTCCGCCGGCGCCGCCGCGTCGACCCCTGTCCCCGCCCCGGCCGCGCTCGGCTCACCCCCGGTGAACGGGTTCGCGGACCTGCACTTCCACATGATGTCGGAGGAGGCGTTCGGGGGCGGATGGCTGCACGGCAAGCACGACGGCGCAGGCGCCCTCGACGATTGCGACGGCGGCATTCCAGGGAGCGATCACGCCCGCGTGCGACAGGACCTCAGCGCGCTCCTGGACCGGTGCCCTCAGTCGGCGATGCTGGATCTCGCGAGCAGCGGCGCGCTGTCGGCGCTGCTGGGCCTGGGCGGCGGCGTCGCCGGCTCGGAGGCGATGGGCAAGGCCGAAGGGACGGAGGGCGACACAGGGCTTCACCTCCAGCGAAAGCGCTTCTCCGAGGGGTGGCCGCGCTGGGACACCATCGCTCACCAGCAGGGTCATGTGAGCTGGCTGCGCGCGGCCCACGACCGCGGGCTGAGCCTCATTGTCATGTCGGCGGTGAGCTTCGACTGGCTCTGCTCGCTCGTGCCGGAGCAGAACCGCACGCGGGCGTGCGACGAGATGGCCGACGTCGACCTCCAGCTCCAGATGACCCACGCGCTCGTCGCGCGAAACGCCGGCTGGATGGACGTCGCGCTCTCGCCGGCGCACGCCCGGCAGATCATCGGGGCGGGCAAGCTGGCCGTGGTGCTGTCCATCGAGGCAAGCCACCTGTTCGGCCGCGACGTCGACGCGGCGAAGATGCGCGCGCAGCTCGACAGGTACCATGCCCTGGGGGTCCGGACGCTCCAGCCGGTGCACCAGGTCGACAACGCCTTCGGCGGGGCGGCGCTGCACAACCCGATCTTCCAGTTCGCGCAGTACACCGAGAGCTGCTTCATCGACACCGACTGCGACGCCACCCTCGCGGGGCTGACGCTGGGCATGGACGTCGACGCGAGCTGCCGCAACATGCGCGGGCTGACGCCGCTCGGCGACGCGCTCGTCGGCGAGATGATGGACCGGGGAATGCTGATCGACGTCGCGCACCTGGCGGAGCGGGGCGTGGATCGGGTGTTCCAGCTGGCGCAGGCGCGCGCCTATTACCCCATCTATATCTCCCACGGTCACTTCCGGGAGATCATGGGCCCGGAGGTGGCGGAGAAGGAGAAGTCCACGCCGGCGCGGGTGATCCGGATGCTCCGGCAGACCGGCGGCATCTTCGGCCTGCGCACCGCGCACGACGAGACCCGGCAGTACACCCGCAGCTCGGTCGAGAACAGCTGTCAGGGCTCCTCGCGCTCCTTCGCTCAGGCCTACGAGTACGGGCGGCTCGGCCTGAAGGTCCCCATGGCCTTCGGGGCGGATCTCAACGGCTTCATCCAGCAGACCCGGCCGCGCTTCGGCGAGGACGGCGCCTGCTCGGCGGCGTTCCAGGCCGAGGCCGATTGCCAGGCCTGGGACCAGCGCGAGCAGGGGCCCGGCCCCCTGGGAACGGAGTTCGACGAGAAGGGCCTCGCCCACGAGGGGATGCTGCCCGACCTCGTGGCCGACCTGGATCGCCTGGGCGTGGACACGACCGGCCTGAGGTCGTCGACCGAGTCCTTTCTCCGCATGTGGGAGCGCGCGCAGGGGCCGCGGGCCGGGATGGCCGATCCCGCCACCGATCTCGACGAGAGCGGCGTCGCCCCCTTCGCGACGTCGGAGGAGCGGGAGCTCGCCTATCCAAGGAAGTGCGGCGCGGCCTACTGCCCGGGGTTCCAGGCGCTGGGAGGGAGCTGCCGGTTCAATGAGGAGTGCGAGAGCGGCCAGTGCACGGCCGTCGCCTGCAATGCGATCCCGGGGCGCTGCGTCTGCAACGACGACGCCGATTGCGGCAGCGGCCTCCGCTGCGCGCGGAAGACGCCTGGCATCGGGGGCGACAACGCCTGTGAGCCGAAGAAGGCCGATCATCAGATGTGCACGCGCGACGGCGAGTGCGCGTCCGGCCGCTGCGGTGGGCTTTTCGCCGGCGCGGGCTGGTGTTACACGCCCGGATCCAGGACCATCGGCCAGGGGTGCCGGGTGAACGAGGAGTGCCACAGCAACCGCTGCGGCGATCTCGCCCAGACGTGCCTCTGCCGCTCCGACGCGCACTGCGCCGCGAGCCAGTTCTGTGGCTGGGGCACCAACGAGGGCGAGTGCGTCAACAAGCGCAGCCGAGGCGCGGCGTGCACCAAGGACAACCAGTGCGCTTCCGGGAACTGCAGGTTTCTCTTCTGTCGCTGACCGCTGTGGCTGCACATTTCCGGGGTCACGGCACCCTGGCGCATTCTGTACATTGCCTGTCGCGAAGTGGAACTCGAGCCCTCGCGAGCGCGTGTTACACGCTTGCCGTAGCACCGTTTCGGCCTGACTGGCCACGACCCATTCCAGGAGATCCAGATGAAGAAGAAGCTCGCACTTGCCCTGTCCATGCTGATCGCGACGCTCTCCGCCGCTTGCGGCTCGGGTGACGCCACGGAGACGGAGAGCGACGCGCCCGCGCCGCAGGCCGAGGCGTCGGCGGCCGTCACGCCGGCCCTGTTGCTGCGGACCGTGGAGAACATCGGCGCCGAGCTGGAGGCGCGGCTGGCCTCGGGGACGCTCTCGGCCGAATGGGTCGAGGCCTGGTCCAAGGCGCAGGTCATGCGGCAGCAGAGCCAGGTCCAGACCTTGATCGAGCTCCTCCGGGAGGGGGCCACTTCCGGGGACCTGCTCGCGGCCGGGTCGGACGCGATCGAGCTCTACCTCCAGTCCTACGATGCCGTCCTGCTCGAGATGGAGCGGCAGCACGCCGAGGGAACCCTCGACGCCCGGCTCACGGAGCTGCGCTCGAGCTGGCTCTCGGTCGCGGAGCGGGTCTCCGAGTCCGGCGACTCGTCCCAGAGGGCGTCGACGTACTGCTGTCGCGCGAGCGTCTCCTTCTCGGACAACTGGTCGTGCCACCAGTTCAACACGATCGGGATCTGGGCGGCCGCGAAGTGCTCGGCGTTCTTCGCCGGGGTGCCGGTCATCGACGGCATCCGCCTGTCGAAGCAGTCCTGCTCCGACGTCCCGGAGTGCCAGTAACCGATCCCGGCGGCGCGGCGCGCCGGGCATTCGAGCCCGGCTCGCCGTGAGCCCGGAGCCTGCGTGACATGAGCCCACGCCTCGTCGCTCTCGCCTGCGCGGCCCTCGGCGGGTTCGCGGGGTGCTCGCACGCCCTGCCCGGAGACCCCGTGGAGGAGCAGTCTCTCGCGATCAAGGACGGGAGACCGGCGACCCCCGACGCCCTCTTCGGCGCCGTCGCCGTGCTGGACAGCGAGGGTGCCCAGGAGTGCTCGGGCGTCCTCATCTCCCCGAGCTGTGTCGTCACCGCGGCCCACTGCGTCGTGCTGCAGGACGAGGTCACCGGGGAGATCCTCGCCGAGCTCGGGTCCGCGAACCTGCGGGTGGCGGCGGGCGCGCTCGACGTGACGGACGCGCCGCCCGAGCAGATCTTCCGTGTTCGAAAGGTCGTCCGACACGAGGACTTCCCGGTGCCTGGCACGATCGGCGCGAGGAAGCTCGCCCGGGCGGAGGACATCGCGCTCTTGCTGCTGGAGACCCCGGTGACGACGATGAACGCGGTTCCGCTGGTCCCGCCCGAGGCGCTGGACGGCCTGCTGGACGAGGGCGCACCGGTCGTGATCGCCGGCTACGGCGCCCGGGGCGAGCCTGGCCAGCCCTCCGGCGCGCTGTACGTCGGCGAGACGCCCTTCCAGGAGCGGAACGCGACCGAGCTCTCGGCCGGCGCTCCCGGGTCGCCGGACAGCTGCTCCGGGGATTCGGGCGGGCCTGCGTGCCTCATGATCGCGGGAGAGCCGCACCTCCTCGGCATCAGCGTCCGCGCGCTCGGCTCGCCCGACGGCCCCGACTGTGGAGACGGCGGGATCTACACGCTCGTGCCCGCATACGGCCGCTGGATCGAGGAGAACGCCGACGGAGAGGTGCCTGCCACGGGCGAAGGCGCCACGCCGGCGGCGGGCTTCGATGGAGACCCGCCGGGCGGATGCGCCGTCGGCCGCACCGGGCGCCCCCTGGACCGCAGGGGCATCGGAGCGCCAGCGGCCTTGATGGCGAGCGCCATCGTGACGTTCCTGCGACGATCCAGGGCACGCCGATGAGGGTGGCCCTGGCGCGAGCACCCCGAGCACGGCGCCGATCGACCTGATCCAGGACGAGCGCGATCCCCTCTCGAGGACGGGCGTCTGTCTGGCGTCCGCCTCGGGCCCGATCGCGATGAGCCGCTCGCCCCGCCGCGGATGGGGTAGTGTGCCCTCCGTGCCGACGATCTTCACCAAAGGCGACATCCTCCACACCGACGGAGTGCGCGCCTACGCCCACGGTTGTAACTGCGCGGGGACCATGGACGCGGGGGTCTCCGTCGCCTTCAAGAAGCGGTGGCCGCGGATGCTCGAGGCTTACGCCCAGCGCTGCGCCGAGCGCAGGCCGACGCTCGGGGACGTCTTCACGTGGAGCGAGGGCACGGACACGGTCTACTGCCTGGCGATCCAGGAGAGCGAGGCAAAAAAGGCGACCCTGCCGGCCCTTTCGCGATCCCTGAAGACGATGGTGGAGCTCGCTGCGAAAGCGGGGATCGACCGGATCGCGCTGCCGCGCCTCGGGGCCGGGAGCGCCGGGCTCGACGGGCAGCGGGTGAAGCGCGTCCTCGCGGAGAGCGGCGCCCACACGAGCGTCACGCTCCTTGTCTTCGAGCAGTTCGTTCGCGCGCGGACCGCGTAGCCGCAAGCGGCTCGCCGCGCGAGTCCTTGCCTCTGCGCGTGCGCGCCGTGCCGGTCCGGTGCGCGCGCCCTGCCGGGTAGCGCCCGGCGCGCCGGGGCGTCACTGGCTCGCGGTCATCGCGCTGTGCTTGCGGCTGTAGCCGAAGTAGATCACGAACCCGAGGAGGAGCCAGATGGCGAGACGTAGCCAGTTCTCGGTGGGCAGCGAGAACATGAGGAGGAGACAGATCACGATCCCGAGGATCGGGGTGAGCGGATAGAGCGGCACCCGGAACGGGCGCGGCGTGTCCGGCGCCGCCCGGCGCATGACCAGGACCGCCGCGCAGACGAACAGGAACGCAAGGAGCGTCCCGATATTGACGAGCTCCGCCAGGATCCGCAGCGGGAGGAGCGACGAGAGGGTGGCGACAACGAACCCGGTGACGAGGGTGGACTTCCACGGCGTCCTGAAGACCGGATGCACCGCTCCGAAGAATTTCCTGGGCAGGAGCCCGTCGCGGGCGATGGCGAGCAGCACGCGCGGCTGGCTGTTCATGAGCACGAGCAGCACGGAGGTGATCCCCGCGACCGCCCCGAGGGAGATGATGAACTGCGCCCACGGGAGGCCGACGCGCGCGAAGGCGTCAGAGACGGGCGCGTCGATGCTCAGCTCGGTGTAGGGCACCATGCCCGTCAGGATCGCCGCGACGGCGACGTAGAGCACGGTGCAGATGATGAGCGAGACCACGATGCCGATGGGGAGATCGCGTTGCGGGTGCTTCGCCTCCTCGGCGTGGGTCGAGACCGCATCGAACCCGAGGTAGGCGAAGAAGATGGTCGCGGCGCCGGCGAGCATCCCGAGCGGCTCGCCCCCTTTGCCGAGCTCGCCGAAGATCGTGTGACCGAAGAAGCTGAGCCCCCCGAACCCGAACGGCGCGAACGGTCGCCAGTTGTCCGGGTTGACGTGGAACGCGCCGACGACGATGACGAAGAGCACGACCGCGAGCTTGAGCGCGACGATCACGGCGTTGAAGGTCGCGCTCTCGCGGATGCCCTTGAGCAGCATCATCGTGACCGCGGCCGTCACGAGGAGGGCGGGGAAATCGATGACCGACCCCGTGGACACGAGCTCGCCGATCGCTGGATCGTAGTCGAACGGCGCGCTCCTGAGCTCCCTTGGCAGCTCGACCCCGAAGATTCCGATGAAGTCCTGGAAATAGTGGGACCACCCGTGCGCCACGGCGGCGGCGCCGACGGCGTACTCGAGGATGAGATCCCACCCGATGATCCACGCCGGCAGCTCGCCGAGCGTCGCGTACGCGTACGTGTAGGCCGAGCCCGCGACCGGCACCATCGCCGCGAACTCCGCGTAACAGAGGGCCGCGAACACGCAGGCCATCCCCGCGACCACGAAGGACAGCATCAGCGAGGGACCTGCCTTGTCGTGCGCGGCCTGACCGGTGAGTACGAAGATGCCTGTCCCGATGATGGCGCCGATCCCGAGGCTCGTGAGCTGCAGCGGCCCGAGGGCGCGGTGGAGGCGGTGCTCTCCCTCCAGCTCCTTTTTCAGGACCGATATCGGTTTGCGGACGAATAGCCGGCTCCCCATGAACTTCGGTGTGCTGGCTCTGCGGCCCGGCCCTCGGCACGTCAAGCCAGAGGCACGTCGACGAGGACGACAAGGAGGCGATGACCTCGGCACGGACATCGCGCGGGCGCAGGGGGTGAGCCGCCGCTCCCCCCTCGACGGCGCGACGGCAGAGCAGCTCGGCGGCTCGCTGGCCGCGCACATCCGCTGGAGCCTGTCATCGTCCGCTCGCCGCGAGCGGACTGTCGCTTTTCCGCGAGCGTGATTTGTGGGCGAGAGGTCCCGGGTGAAGCCGGGGAGAGCGCCGCGCCCAAGACAGGCCTGGCTCAGCGCCCGGGCGACGCGGTACGGTCACCCGTGACCGACACTGTCCTGCTCATCGACGACGATCCGGGCTTCCGCGACGCCTACCGCGAGCTCCTTTCGCTGGACGGGTACGCGGTCGCCGAGGCCGGGGCCGCCCCGAAGGCCCTCGCGGAGCTCCGCCGCACGAGCGCGCGCCTCGTCGTGCTCGACCTGATGCTGCCGCCGTCGGGCCGCCCCGAGGAGGGCGCCGCGCTCGCCGAGAAGATCCTCGCCGAGCGGCCCGCGGCCAAGGTGATCGTCGTCTCCGGCGCGGGCGAGACGCCGCTCGCCCTGCGGCTCGTCGAGCGCGGCGCGTATGATTTCCTGGCCAAGCCGGTCGACCCGGACGTGCTGCTCGCCGTTGTCGCGCGCGCGGCGGCGCGCCTCGCGCTGGAAGACCGGGTGGCGGAGCTGGAGCGCTCGCTCACCGCCCGCGAGGGCGACGCCTCGGCGCTGCTCGGGCAGTCGCCGGCGTTCCTCGAGGCGAAGACGCTGTGCGAGCGCGCGGCGCCGGCCGACGTGCCGGTGCTCATCACGGGCGAATCCGGGACGGGCAAGGAGGTGTTCGCCCATTACCTGCACGCGAGGAGCCGGCGGAAGGGCAAGCCGTTCATCGCGGTCAACTGCGGCGCGCTCGCGCCGACCCTGCTGGAGTCGACGCTGTTCGGCCACCGCAAGGGCGCCTTTACGGGCGCGATCAAGGACGCTCCAGGCCTGTTCGTCGAGGCGGACGGAGGGACTCTGTTCCTCGACGAGCTCGGCGACATGGATCCGGCGCTGCAGGTGAAGCTCCTGCGGGTGCTCGAGACGGGCGAGATCCTGCCGGTCGGCGCGGCGCGCCCGGTGACCGTGGACGTCCGCATCGTGTCGGCCACCCACAGGGCGCTGGAGTCGATGGTCGCGAACAAGACCTTTCGCGACGATCTCTACTGGCGCGTGCGCGGGATCGAGATTGCCTTGCCGCGGCTCGCGGATCGCGTGGGAGACCTGCCGCTGCTCGCGCAGCATTTCCTGAACGTGTCGCGCGCGCTCGTGCCTCGCTCGCCCGTGACGGCGATCTCGCCCGGCGCGATGCGGCGGCTCGAGGCCTGCGACTGGCCCGGCAACCTGCGCGAGCTCCGGCACGAGATGCAGCGCGCGCTCGTGATGGCCGGGGGCAGGGGAGAGATCCTCGAGGAGGACCTCTCGCCGGCGCGGCGAGGCGGCGCGCCCGCGGCGGCGGCAGGCGACGAGCCGGCCGAGGGGGCGACGCTCGAAGAGAAGATCGCGGCGCTGGAGCGGCGGGAGATCGCCGCCGCGCTCCGGGCGACGCAGGGGAACAAGAGCCAGGCGGCGGTGCGGCTCGGGCTGTCGCGCCAGGGGCTGCTCAACAAGATGGATCGGTATGGACTGAAGTGAGCTGGGCCGCTCGTGCGATGACGAAGGAAATATTCACTCGACCGAGAACGAACTCGGATCTGCAGGCGACCATAAAAACATGAGCCGCGCCGAGCTCAGGCCGGCACTGAAGGACCGAGAGCGCGGCTCGTCACGACTGTCGCTGGTTCAATCCGATCGAGGTCGTGGTCCCTGTCGATCGGGGGCCATCGGTGCCTTCCGATCGGCGCGACGCCGGCCGCTCTGCACGCACGATGTCGGTGGTTTGCTCCTCGCGAGGGGCGAGCACCGCGGATGAGCAACTTCAGGAGGAGTCATGACGCTTAGCAGGATGATGCTTGTGGGCTGTCTGTCGCTGGTCGGATCCGCCCTCGCCGGCTGCGGGCTGGGCGCCGCGGATCGCCTCGGCGAGGGGAGCGGCAACGTGGTCGTGAGTGAGCCCACGCCCGACGGCGGCGGCGACGGCGACGGCTGCACGCTCACCCAGGGTTACTGGAAGAACCACGAGGAGAGCTGGCCGACGTCGAAGCTCACCCTCGGCGGCGTGGAGTACTCCCAGGAGGAGCTGCTCGAGCTCTTCCGGACGCCCCCGAAGGGCGACACAAGCCTGATCCTGGGCCACCAGCTCATCGCCGCGCTGCTCAACGTGGCGAGCGGCGCGAGCGACGCTGCCCTCGACGGGGCGCTCGCCGACGCCGAGGCGTGGATGGCCGCCAACAAGGATGCTGACGGCAAGCTCCCGTACGGCGTGAAGCGCGGCGCCGCGGCCGACGCGGCCGTCTCGCTCTCGGGCAAGCTCGCGGACTTCAACGAGGGCGGCACCGGCCCCGGCCATTGCGACGACGGCCCCGGCAGCGGCTCCGGCGACCCGGGCGACAGCGACGGCGGCGAGGGGGGCTGCGGCGCCCACGACGGCGGCACGGGCGAGAGCGGCGAGGGCGGCTCCGACGGCAGCGGCGGCGACCCCGACGGCGGCACGGGCGAGGGCGGCTCCAGCAGCAGCGGCGGCGACCCCGGCGGCGAGGGCGAGCCTGACCCGACGTGCTCGGAGCCCTGCAGCGCCGGGTGTTCCAGCGGCTACAGCTGCGTCGTCGGGTGCTGCGTGTTCATCCCCACCTGAACCGCCTCCCGGCAGGCGCTCCGCGCGCGACCCGCGCCTGCCGGCGATCCCCGCGTGACGGCGACGCGGGCCACACCGCTCATCTCCTTCCCGTCACGCCGCCGCCAGCGCCCCATGAAGTTGCTCAGCTCGCCCGGGCCAGCGCCACCGCGTCGGGGCCGGCCGGGAAGCGGAGCTGCCCCGATGCGTCGTTCGCGGCGCGCCACACCGCTTCGGCCACGTCGGACTCGCTCGTCACGAGCGCCGGCTGCCCGAAGGAGGCGAAGATGCGCTGCGCGAAAGGCGCGTAGGCGTCGGGAATCAGCCCTTCCATGCGGGCTCCCCCGTTGCTCGTGAAGCGCGTCGTCGGGGCGTAGCCCGGCTCGACGAGCTTCACGCGCACGTCGAAGGCCTCGAGCTCGAACGCAAGCGACGCGCTGAACCCCTCGATGGCCATCTTGCTCGCGGTGTACACGGCGACGAGCGGCATCGGCGCGAGCGTCGCGCTCGAGGTCACGTTCACCACCACGCCCGATCGCCGCGCGCGGAACCCGGGCAGCACGGCCTGCGTCATGGCCATCACGCCGAGGGTGTTGGTCTCGAACACCTCGCGCACCGTGGTCATCGGCGTGGCCTCGAAGGCGCCCATGAGCCCGATACCGGCGTTGTTGACGAGAACGTCGATGGCCCCGCTCGCCTCGATCGCCGCCGCGATGCTGGCGGGCTTCGTCACGTCGAGCGCCACCACGCGCAGGCGGTCCGACCGCGGCAGCACGTCCTCGCGCGGCGTTCGCATCGTGGCGACCACGTTCCAGCCCTGCGCGTGGAAGTGGCGCGCGGTCTCGAGGCCATAGCCCGAGGAACAACCAGTGATGAGCACGGTCTTCATATCCATTCCTTTGCCGCGACGAGCGCGGCGTTCATGAGGGGAACATAGCCGCGGGGCGCTGGACTATCTACAATTGAGAGTCCACATTTTGTTTGCTACAGTCCGGACATGAACGACCCTCTCTCGGAGGTCATCGCGCTGCTCCAGCCGCGCACCGTGCTCTCGAAGGGCATCAGCGGCGCCGGCCGCTGGGGTGTTCGCTACTCGGACTTCGGCCAGCCGAGCTTCTGCGCCGTGCTGGAGGGCAGCTGTCGTCTCGCCGTCGACGGCGAGCGCGCCCTGACGCTCGAGGCGGGCGACTTCGTGCTCCTGCCGGCGACGCCGGGCTTCACCCTGTCGGGCTTCGAGCCGGTGAGGCCAGAGCGCATCGACCCGAAGGTGGCGCCCGCGCCGACCGGTGAAGTCCGCCACGGCACGCGCGGTGGACGCCCCGACGTGCGGCTGCTCGGCGGCTACTTCATCTTCGACTCGCCTGACGCGGCGCTGCTCGTATCGCTGCTGCCGGCGCTGTTGCACCTGCGCGGCGTCGAGCGGCTCTCGGTGCTCGTGCGGCTCGTAGGCGACGAATCGAACGAGCAGAGATCGGGTCGCGACCTCGTGCTCACGCGGCTCGTGGAGGTGCTGCTCATCGAAGCGCTGCGGTCCACCTCGGCTGAAGACGCGCCCCCGGGGCTCCTGCGCGGGTTGGCCGATCCGCGGCTCGCGCCGGCGATACGGCAGATGCACGCTCAGCTCGCGCGTTCGTGGACGGTGGTCGAGCTCGCGAAGACCGCGGCCCTCTCGCGCTCGACGTTCTTCGAGCGCTTCACCCGCACCGTGGGCCAGCCGCCGATGGACTACCTGCTCGCCTGGCGCATGGCCGTCGCGAGGGATCTGCTCCGCCGCCAGGATCTCGGGATCGCCGAGGTCGCCGAGCGCGTCGGCTACGGCTCGGCGAGCACCTTCAGCACCGCGTTCAGCCGCCACGTGGGCCAGCCTCCGAGCCGCTACGCGCGCGCGGGCTAGAACGTCGCGTCGAGCGGGGCGTCGCCGCCGACCCCGACGTGGTGCGCGCTCACGCGACGCAGCTCCGCGCCCCCCGCAACCTGAGCGGGGCCTGCCCCGTGCTAGACATCGGTCATGACAGACAGACACTCTCTCTGGTTGGCTCATGCTTGCTTCGTCGCATGGGCGGCGCTGGGAGCTGCTGCGTGCAGCGATGACGGCCATGAACCGGCGAACGCAGGAGCCTCCAGCGCCAGCGGCGCGGGGGCGAGCGGCAGCACCGGCGCAGGCCCGGGAGGCACCGGGGGTGGGGGCGACGGCGGCGGGGGCGCGAGCGCGGGGGCCGGCGGCTCCGGGGGCGACGGCGGCGGGGGCGACGGCGACGGGGGCGCGAGCGCGGGGGCCGGCGGCTCCGGGGGCGAGGGCAGCCATGGGCTGACGTGCCGCGACTCGAGCTTTCCGGGGTTCAGCAAGGCCTGCGAGCAGGCCAGCGATTGCGTCGTGCTGGAGCACATCACGAGCTGCTGCGGAGATGTCCTGTTCGTCGGCGTGGACGCGGAGGGCAAGGGCGCGTTCGAGTCCGCCGAAGCGGCCTGCGCCGCCAGCTACCCGCTGTGCGACTGCGTCGCAGGTCCGCCGCTCGCGGAGGACGGCAAGCCGCTCGACAACCCGAGCGAGGCGGCCGTCGTGGCGCGCTGCAAGGAGGGCTCCTGCACCTCCGAGATCAGATATCTTCCCTAGCCCGGCGCTCGCTCGCGCTTGCAGGGGCACGACCGCTCCGCCGCGAAGGACGCGTCGTCGGGTCAGGAGCCCGCCGCGCCGAGGACCTCCGCGCTTCGCCGAGATCGATGCTCCTCGCCGTCGACGCTCGCTGGACAGCGCCGTGCGAAGCGCGATCCGCCGCGCCACACCGGCTCGCACACACAATGGCACAGATCGTCTGAGCCATATTGAGCCAATTCGCTGGACAACCACCGAAGAGAGCGTGAATGACGGGGATTCCTGCTTGGCCCGCGGATTGCTCACAGGTCGCACGCGAAATCGGTGGTGGACCGTGGCACCCGCGGCCGCCGGTACCGAGCGGCAGCTTGGGAGGAGAGAAGAATGAACAAGATGTCCAGGGGTTTCGGGTCGCTCGCGGCGGCCGGCGTGCTGTTCGCTGTCGGGCTCAGCGGTTGCGTCTCGCAACCTGGCGATGACGAGGCAGCGCTCGGCTCGATCAGCTTGCCGCTCGCGGCCGAGGCGCCGTCTGGAGCGCGCTACCAGCTTCGTAACGCCACGTTCGAGATCCGGCGTGGCTATTACTGGGACATGGGGGCAGACGTGGGGGCGGGCGGCGCCTCGTCCACCAGCGGAGGCGGGGGTATCCCCAGCGGGCCTCTGCTGACGATCCATACGGAGGACGAAGATCCAGACGCGAGCGCCATCCTCGTCGATCTGGAGCAGGGCAGCTACAACGTCACGCTGCTTCCAGGCTGGGAATTCAAGAAGGTCCAGGGCGGCGCGGTGACGGACGTCGAGGCCACGTTGCTGTCGTCGGAGACGGTCCACGTCTACGTCTCGCCGCATTCGACGACCTGGGCTCAGTATCAGTTCGGTATCGGGGATGCCGCCCTGTGGCTCAACGGCAAGCTGAACGTCAGCATCGAGGTCTACGAGGATCCGAGCGAATACTACGGCGGGAGCGGAGAAGGAGGCGCGGGCGGAGCCGGGGGCTGGGAGACAACCGGAGGCCAGGGCGGAGCCGGGGCGTGGGGTGGAGACGGGGGCGTCGGGCTGGGGCCCGACACGTCGAACGGCGGCTCCGGCGGTTAGTCAAGGAGACCTGTTCATGCACTTGAAATCTTTGGCTACAATCGCCCTCTTCGGGCTTCTTCTTTGTGCCTGTCGAGATGACGGAGGCGGCTCCACGCCCGGAACGGGCGGCGCCTCGGCCACGAGCTCGAGCGTCAGCGCGGGGGACGCCGTCAGCAGTTCGATCGCCAGCACAACGGAGTATTGCTATGGCGACCCCGACGTGTCCGCCGCTTGCGCGGTCGATCACCCAGAACGGCCGGAAGGCTGGTACTGCGCACCCAATGCGAGTCCGTTTGGGATGGGTTCAGATTGCGTCGACGGTCGGAATGAAACCGATCTCTGTTGTCGCCTCCCTGGGGCCGGCGGCTCTGGAGGCGGAGGCGGGAATGGCGGAGGCGGAGGTGGCGGAGGCGGGGGTGGCGGAGGCGGGGGTGCCTGATCGAGGCGCTCTCGGCGGTGGTGCTGACACGTCGAGCGGCTCACCTGACGTGACCTGAGCGACCGCCGGGCCCGGGAGGCCGGGCCCGGGTAGTGCGGTCATTTGAACATGAAGGCGGGGAGAAACCCTGAAGGCTGTTCCCGCCTTCCCGCCTTCATGTGGAATCTCTCTGGGCAAATGACCGCACCACCCGGTGCCCGCTGCAGACGTTCGGAACCTATTCGTACATGGTGCCGCTCATGGCCAGGACGCCGCCGGCCCCGCTCCCCACAAACCGCGAGCCCGGAGGCGACCTCAGTTCTTGCAGCAGAGCGTGCCTGCCGTCGTGTTGCCGGCGCAGCCGCCGAAGTGCCGGCTCGTCGTGCCGCCGTCGTAGCCGCACCGCACCCAGTTACAGCTGTTCCCCTCGGGATCGACCTTGTCGGGCGAGCACACCCGCATCGGCGTGTCGGCGCCGCAGCTCGTGCCGGTGGCCGCAGCGCTGCAATTCCCCGAGCCCGTGCCGGTGTAGTCGAGGTGATCGTCGGTCCAGTAATGGTGCTTCGGCGCCTCGGCGTTCGTCGAGCCGTAGCTGTTCTTGTCGACGAACTCCTCCGCGCTGCACACGTGATGGCCGGCCGCGCATAGGTCGGCGCGGTCCGAGAAGCTCACGCTGCCGGCGCAGCCGAACATCTCGTCGTCCCAGAAGCGCTGCACTCCCGTCACGAGCGCGGGGTCGTCCTTGCACCCGCCCGTGGTCCGCCGGTACGCCGGCTGGCTCGCCATCCAGCTGACCACGGTCGCGTTCGCCCCATCGGGGTCCGGCCCGCCGTTCGCGAACGAGAGGTAGGCGATATCCATCTCGGGGTACACGCAGATCCTCGACTGCATGCCCGTGAGCGCGCCCGAGTGGCACATGCCGGTATACGTGATACCGCCCGCCGTCACGCGGGGCCCCGAGCTCCAGCCGTAGTTGTACGACGTGTAGTCGAGCGCGTGGGTGTTCGTGATGGCCGGCGAGTTGTCGCGCATGTGCAGGACGGCGTAGCGGGCCCAGTCGAAGATGTTGAATGCGAACCCGCCCGAGCCGGGCGACATGGCCCACGGATCGACGTCGGGGTGGAGCACCGAGTGCGGCGTGCCCACCGAATTGTGGCCCCAGACGAAGTCGCCGGCGGCGAGGTAGGCGTGCGCGGGCTTGAAGAAATAGGGGTTCCAGTACGCCTTCTGGGCCGCCGTCCCGGTGATGGTGCCGCTCTGCGCGAGGAAGAACGCGTGCGAGGGCAGGTAGGTCGCGCCCATCCCGTTCGGGGTGATGAGCTTCTGCTTCGCGTACTCGACGAACTCCATGCCGGACCAGTGATCGATCACCGCCTGCGCGATCGTGAAGTTCCCGTTCTCGTAGTCGTGGACCCCGATGGGCGCGCTGCAATCGGCCAGGAAGCCCGTGGCGTTGCCGCCGAGCCCGATGACGGGCCCCCGCAGGAACTCCTTCAGCACCGTCTGCCGGGTCTGGCTCTTCCAGCTGGGGCCGTAGTCAGGGTGGTTATACAGCTCGTTGCCGCCCCCGCAGGCGATGCCCGAGCGGTGCCCGACGAGCTGCCGCAGCGTGACGTTCTTGCGCGCGGCTGGCTTGATGTACTCCTTGCCCGGCGCGGTGGCCCAGGGCAGCGCCTCGGCGAGCGTGGTGTCCCATTCGAGCGAGGGGTGCTCCTCGATGAGGATCGAGAGCAGGGTCGCGGTCATGTTCTTCGTGTTTGACCCGATGTTGAAGATCATGTCCGTCGTCATCGGGGTGTTCTCGGGGAGCTTGGCGTGGCCGGCCGCGCCGATCGCGACGATGTGCTTGCCCTTCACCACGGCGGCGATCATGCCGGGCGTGAGCGCGCCCGGGCTCGGGAAGCCGGTGTACTGGTCGAGCTTCCACGAGATGTCGTCGTGCGCGGCGTTCAGGAGGGGCGGCGGGGCGGGCGCGGCGATGACATCGAGGTGCTCGGTCGACTCGCTGACGCTCTCGGCGGACGCCGCCTGCGTGGGCTCGCTGTCGTTCCCGGGCTCCGCGCACCCGGCGAGCGAGGGGAGGACGCCGAGACACGCGATGATGCATCGATTGAGGTTCATTGTTTCTTCCTTGTGGCCGATGAATAAAGAGGCCGCGCCGCGGGGGCCGCCTGCCGGCGCGCGGCGGCGCGGCCGCGCGCCGCTCGCCACTCGCCACTCGACGTCGACGTCAGAGCAACTGGCAGGCCAGGCCATGAAAGGCTGGCGATCGGGGCAATCTGGGGCGCGGTGTCACGCTGCCATGACACCGCGCTGGCACGCGGTCATGACACCGCGCCGTCGCGCTGGTACACCGCCGTGACAGCGCCCGCTCAGCAGCTCAGCTCAGCTCCCCACGGTCCTTCAGCGGCGGCGGGCGTGAGCGCGACGCGGCGGGTCGTGCGATCGAAGAGCGGCGCGCCGATGCCCGGCAGGCTCGCGCGGGCGCGGGACCTCGGTCGAGCGCACATCGTTCGGCCCCGCCGAACAATACTATGCCGAAAGTTTTGATTCACAGGACGCGAAATGGCCTTCATGCTGAGCGTGTCACGACGGGGGAGCGCCGGGCAGCGGCGCGGCGGTCCTTCATTGTGTCTTGCTTGATCTGGAGGGTGTGATGAAGCTCGAAAGACTTTTCAACGTGGTGGTCCTCGGTGGTGCGTCGCTCGGCCTCGGGGCGTGTGGGCAGCAGGCCGGCGGTGGGAGCGGCGGCGACGCGCCGGGGGCGGTGAGCGGGACAGGCGGCCATGGCGGCGAGGACGCGGCGGGCGGCTCGGGAGCCCAAGGCGGCGGCGGCGCGGGGGCGACGGCGGGCAGCGGCGGCCATGGCGGCGAGGACGCGGCGGGCGGCTCGGGAGCCCAGGGCGGCGGCGGCGGCGCGACGAGCGGGACGGGGGGCGGCGCGGGCGGCCCGCAATGCACCGTCCTCGAATTTCCCGGCCAGCCGAAAGATCCTTGCGGCTGCCCGTGCTGCTGGATGGACGGCTGCAACAACGACGAGCCTTGCTGCGCGGCGTTCTGCGAAGCTGCGAACGACGGCGTGGGGTGCTGCGGTGGCTGACGTGGATCGCGCGGCGGCGCGCGCCTCGGCGGCGCGGGTCTGGCGGCGGAGGGCGCGCGCCGAGCTCGAAGCCGCGTCGCGCTTCTCGCGGCTCGGGGACGAGCTCGCGGCCGTGGGCGCCGTGGGCCCGGTCGTCGCGATGGCGCGCGACGCGGCCTCCGACGAGCGGCGCCATGCAGAGCAATGCGCGGCGCTCGTGCGCGAGCTCGGCGGCGGGCCGGTTGCGCTCGGCCCGGCGCCTCCGGCGCGCGAGCTCGGGCCGCGCGGGCTCGGGGCTCGGGAGCGTGTCCTTTACGAGGTCGTCGCGATGTCGTGTATCACCGAGACGCTCAGCGCGGCGCTGCTCGGCGAGCTCGTCTCGCGGGCGGCCGATCCCGTCGTGCGGGAGAACATGCATCGCATCCTGCGCGACGAGATCGACCACGCGCGCCTCGGCTGGGCGCACCTCGCGGCCGAGCGGGAGCGCGGCGTCGGAGACGTGATCGGCGCGTATCTCCCGGCGATGCTCGCGGGCACCGTCGCCGCGGAGGTGCTCTTTTCGGCGGAGGCCGAGGATCCGGCGCAAGATGCGCTGTCGGGCCTCGGCGCGCTCGGACGCGGCGAGAGCAGGCGAATCTTCAGCGAGACGATGCGGCTCGTGGTTCTCCCGGGGCTACGGCGATTCGGCGTGGATACGGCGCGCGGGGAGGCGTGGCTCGCGGAGCATGAGGCTCGCCTTGGACCCACCGTGTGATCGGCGCGCAAGCGCGCCTGGGATCCCTGGGCGGCCTGCTCTTCGGATCGCGGGACTCGAGGGCGGCGCCTCTGGCACCGGCGGAGGCCGGCGCCGTCGCTCGGCTTGACGGGCGCGCCGCGACAAGCGATCCTCGCCGACATGCGATTCGCCGCGTTCGGGTTGGTCCTGCTGCTCGCGGGCAACGCGCAGGCCGAGCCGATGGCGCCGGCCGCCCCCGTCGACGCCACCCGGCGCGACGTCGGCACCGGTCTCACCGTGGGTGGGCTTGCCCTGGGCGCCGCGGGAGCAGGCATGTACTTCCTCACCCGGCCGAGCGACGACGATCTCTGCGATTGCTCGTCTCGTGCGTGGGTCTTTCCCACCGTGCTCATGGGCCTCGGAGGCGCCATGGCCGCCACGGGCGTACCGCTCTGGATCACCGGTCAGATCAACATCGATCGCGCAAAGACGCAGGCTCAGCTCCAGATCGGCCCGCTCGGCGGTGGCGTTCGGTTGCTGTTCTGACGGTCCGATCCTCGGCGCCGCGGAGCTCGCGTTGCGCTGTCCTCTCGCTGGTTCGTGGCGCGGCGACCCGGGATTGCAGTCCACCCTGCTCTCGGCCAATCCCATCCAGTGATGGGCCTCGGCGGCGGATCTTCGGCGAGCAGGAACGAACGCCCACGATGACGGTACGAACCGGAGACGTCGACCCGCGAGCGCATTTCGAGCTTCCGCCCGCCACGTCCTTCCAGGCATCCTGCGCGCGATGAGCGACCGGCAGAAGCCCTTGCTGATGCCGCGGCCGGATCTCGGCCTGCGCGCGCTCCTCCCGTCATGGCGCGAGGCGTCTCACCGCGCGACGCGGTGGAGCGACGCCGTCGCGGGCGCCGCGGCCCTCGGCCCCTCGTTCGCGCTGGCCCTGCTCACCGCGCATCACGCCGGGCTGCCCCCTGCGGCGGCGCTGACCTGCGCTGTTGTCGGCAGCGCCGTTGTCGCGCTCCTCGGCGGCACGAGGCTCGGCCTCGCCGGACCGGGGCTCGCGATGGGCTTCGCGCTCGCCGACATCGCCCGCGACTACGGGCCGGCCACCCTCGCGTTCGCGGGCGCGATCTGCGGCCTCTTGCAGCTCCTCCTCGGCATGCTCGGGGTCGGCCGCTTCGCTCGCCTCGTGCCCCTGGGCGTCGTGCACGGCTTCGTGCTGGGCCTCGGCGCGCTGCTCGTCCTCCAGAGCCTGCCCGACGCGCTCGGCCTCGCGACGCCCACGGATCTCGACCCGCTGCGCGTGCTCGACCATATCGGCGCGCACCTCGGCGGCGCGCGCGCTCCGGCGCTCGCGATGGCCGTGTTCGCGGGCGCGGCCACGTGGCTGGGGGCCCGCTACGCGCGGCGCGCCCCTGTCGCGCTGCTCGTGATCGCGGCGTGCGCCGGGCTCACCCACCTCGCGAAGCTGGATCTCCCCACGCTGTCCGATATGGCCTTCGCGCTGCCGCTCGGTCCGTGGCCCAGCGAGCCCGCGCACGCCATGGCGCAGTTCGGTCGGGCCGCGCTCGTCCTCTTCGCGCTCGCCTCGATGGAGACGCTGCTCTCGGCGAGCGCCGAAGAGGAGCGCGTGCCCGGCGCCCGGCCTGACTTCGATCAGGAGATGATCGGCTACGGGCTCGCGAACATCCTCCTGTCGCTGCTCGGCAGCGTCCCGGCGGCCGGGTCGATCGCGCGCTCGTCCGTGGTGCGCGCCGCGGGCGGCCTCCACCGCGCCGCGGCGCTCTTTCATGCCCTCTTCGGCGCGGCGCTCGCCGCGGTCGTCCTCGTGGTCGATCGCCTCGTGCCGCTCGCCGCGCTGGCCGGCGTCGTCATCGCGATCGCCGTGCCGCTGCTCGACCTCCGGCCGCTCGTCGCCGTCTATCGCATCTCGCGCTCGGCGGCGGTGGTGCTCGTGGCGACCGCGCTCGTGATGCTCTTCGGCGGCCTCCTGCGCGGGATCGAGGTCGGGCTCCTGGCGACGCTGGCGCTGGCTTTATGGCGCATCGCTCGTTTCCGCGCCGCGGTTCACCAGGGCAGCGCGGGCGCTCCGCACCAGGTCAACTTCAGCGGCCCCATCACGTTCCTCGTGGTGCTCGAGCTCGAAGCGACGCGCCGGCACCTCGCCACGCTCGACCCGACGGCGGGCGTGATCCTCGATATTCGCGGGGTGCACGTGATGGACCTGACCGGCTGCGAGCGCTTCCTCTCGCTCGTGGCCGACCTGGTCCTTCGCGGCGTTCGCGTCGTCGTGCTCGGCGCCTCCCCGGCCTGCCGCGACAAGCTGCTCGCGGCCGATCGCGGGGATCTCCTCGCCGGCCGCCTGGCCGTCACGGACCGCGACGTCGATGCGGTCCTCGGGCAAGCGCGCGCGTTCGGGATGCGCGCGCAGGTGGTCGCGAACCTCGAGCGGTTCCGGATCGAGGTGCGCGAGCATTACACGCCGCTCTTCGACCAGCTCGCTGACGGGCAGCACCCGCACACGCTCTTCGTGACGTGCGTCGACAGCAGGATCACGCCTTCGATGCTCACGGGCACGCACCCGGGCGAGCTATTCATCGTGCGTGCCCTCGGCGCGATGGTGTCGCCCCCGAGCGAGTCGACGCGGCCGGGTGAGGGAGCGGCTGTCGAGTATGCGGTCGGCGTGCTGGGCGTGCGCAACATCGTGATCTGCGGGCACTCGTCCTGTGGCGCCGTCAAGGCCGCGAAGAGCGGGCATGTGCCTGACGAGCTGCCGACGCTCAAGCGCTGGCTCGTGGAGATCCCGGCGGCGTCGGGCGATCTGTCGGGGCACGCCGACGTGGATGACGCGGCGCGCGCCGTGACCGTGCGCCAGCTCGAGAATCTCCGGCAGTTTCCGCTGGTGCGCGAGCGGCTCGCGAGCGGTGAAATCGAGCTTCACGCCTGGTTTTATGACGTCGGTCAGGCCGAGCTCTTCGAATGGGACGAGGCCAAGGGGGCGTTCGCCGTGATGGCGGGTCGCCCGGAGTCGCCCGGCTAGACTTTCCGGCGCCTGAAGCGGCTCACGCCGGCATGGCATGGGCCCCGAGCAGGCTCGGGTCGCGTGCCCGCGCCGGACCGGGCCGACCGCCCGGCGGCGCGCCCATTGACCAGGGCCCCCGCCGGTGCGAGCTACCCGGCATGAAGGCACCCACGTACGAGCTGTATTACTGGCCGGGCATTCAGGGTCGAGGCGAGTTCGTGCGCCTCGCGCTCGAGGACGCCGGCGCCTCCTATGCCGACGTCGCCCGTCTGCCCGCGGCGAAGCACGGCGGCGTCGCCGCCATGCAGAAGCTCATGAAGAGCGACGCCCTCGCGCTCGAGCCCTTCGCGCCGCCGTTCCTCCGCGCAGGGGACCTCGTGATCGCGCAGGTGGCCAACATCCTCTTCTACCTCGGCCCGCGCCTCGGCCTCGCGCCCGACGACGAGGCGAGCAGGCTCGGCGCCCATCAGATCCAGCTCACCATCACCGACCTGGTCGCCGAGGTGCACGACACCCATCACCCCATCTCCGTCGATCTCTATTACGAGGACCAGAAGCCCGAGGCCCTCCGCCGGACCGAGGCCTTCCTCGCCGAGCGCATGCCCAAGTTCCTCGGCTACTTCGAGCGCGTCCTCGCTCGCCACGGCGGCCGTCACCTCGTGGGAGGCGCGATGTCCTACGTCGATCTCTCGATGTTCCAGATCATCGAGGGCCTCCGCTACGCGTTCCCGCGCGCGATGGCCGCCTTCGCGCCCAGGATCCCCACGCTCGTCGCGCTGCACGACCGCGTGGCCGAGCGCCCGCGGATCGCGGCCTACCTGGCCTCGGATCGGCGGATCCCGTTCAACGAAGACGGCATCTTCCGGCGCTATCCGGAGCTCGATCTTGATTGACGCCGGCCAGGCTACTTCTCGAGCGTCAACAGTCCGAGCTTGTAGGGCAAGCGGCCGTATTCCCCACCAACGCTCGGATCTCTCCCCTGGTAGAGGAACCGCAGGTCGCACGGATCGAGGGTCATTTTCTCGTCGTGCCCGGAGCGGACCAGCTCGCCGTGGCTGATGTCGTCGGTCCACTTCCCGCCTTCGAACGTCACGTTGGCCGGGCCGGCGAAGGGCTTCGCCTTTGTATCCGCCAAGGGGGCCCAGGGGCCATCGAGGCTCTCGGAGGTCCACGACCTGAAGAAGCGAGGGCTGTTGTCGAACGCCTCCACCAGGAGCAGGTACTTGTTCGATCCGTCCACTTTGTAGACGTTGCTGGCTTCGAACAAGAGCCCCGAGCTGGGAGCCGTCATGACGACCTCATAACCATCGAAGTTCGGGAAGTCGTCGATGCTGACCTTGGAGCGGTAGAGCTTACCGTCGTCCCGCGAGAAGAAGAGGTGGCAGTTGTCGTCGTCGCAGATGACCCAGAAATCGAGCGCGCCGAGGGTGTTCCCCATCTGGCCTGGCTCGCCTCGGAGCAGCGTTTGGGGACGACTCCAGCCGTTCATGTCGTTGATGTCGTCGTTGGTCGAGTACCGGCCGTTCCACTGGTAGATGAGGTACCACTTGTTGTGCGGCCGGAAATAGAAGACCTGGGGAGCGACCGTGCTGCCGGTGGGCCAGCCCGCCATGTAGTGCTGCTCAGCGGCGTTCGCCTGAGGGAAGTCCGTGAAGTTCAGGTACACCGACTGCCACCCGCCGTTGCCCGACGTGGTGTCGAACACGGTGGCAAATACATGGTACTTGTTGTCGAAGAACACGATCGTCGGGTCCTTGACGGAGGCGAACGTACGGCCAGCAGGCGGCTTGGGGCCGATCACCGCCGGCCCCGCCTTCCACTTGTACGTGGTGGGCAAGTCGCAGGTCACCGTCGGGCCGCCTCCGCCACCACCACTACCGGCCGCCGGAGCGCCGCCGCTCCCGGTCGCCGTCATGTCGCCGCCCGTGCCCGTCGCGCTTCCCGTGCTCGTGCCGGGGATCGACCCGCCTGTGCCCGCTCCCTCTGAGCCCGTCGTGACGCCGGCGCCCGTCATCCCGCCTGCGCCCGACGTGACGCCTGCGCCCGACGTGACGCCTGCGCCACCCGTCCCAGGGGGCTCCTGCCCGTCCGACGTGTCGCCGGCGCAACCGGCGACCACGGCGAGCACACAACCGAGGGCCGAGAATCGAAGCATGGAACCGGACGGAGTCAGCGGTCGGCGGGGCAAATCGAGGGGATTGATCATGCTAATCTCCAGAGGAATGCCCAATCGGGCCAGCGAGCTCCTGAGAGCCCGACCGTCAAGGTGAACGCGCATGAGGACGAAGGCCCGGTGCAGAGGCCGGCCCGTCCAGAGCAAGGCGGAAGAATACCCGGAACCCGGAGTGTGAACGTTCACATGGTCGACGTCAATCAGAAAAGCGGCGCGCGGCTATCCTCGATCCCGAGGGGGGAGCAGCGACGGCCAGCTCCGCGGCGGCTTGAACAGGTGCGCCGGCGCGGGCCCGTCGACGACGTGCTCGACGTCGTCCAGGCGGCTGCCAGGGAGCAGCACCCCACCCAGCGACTCCCGCACGAGCGGTATCCGCGCCGGATCGAAGCCCATCCCCTGCGACGCGATCCCGTCGACCACGCTCGGGTCGAACCCGCCGATCAGGAGCCCTGCGCGCACCGGCGTCGCGCCTAGCGGCCCCTCGCCCTCGCCGGCGACGATGCCGTCCACGATCGTCAGATACCGCCGCTGCGGCTCGCCGCGCAGCGCGCCGCCGCGGTCCGCGAAGAACAGGATGCGGTTGAGATCGAGGATGGTCCGCCAGAGCGTGTCGTTCCCCTCCCAGCTCCCATCGATGACCTTCGGCGGCGCCCCGAGCCGCGGCGCGCGCGCGACGAGCGAGTGATCGCCCGGCAGCGGGAACCGGCTGAGCTTGTTCTCCACCGCCTCGCCCACGCCCTGCGGCCGATCGAACTCGTCGCCGCCCACCGACGGATCGCCCTCGGTGAAGTGCGGGAGCCAGTACTTCTCGTTGGTCAATCCGATCACGCTCTTCAGCGAGAGCGTGACCCCGGTCTTCTTGTGCGTCTTCAGCTTCGGCAGGTTGATGACGACATCGGCGTCGAGCAGCGTCTGGGGAATGCTGTACTCGTGCCGCTGCTCGGTATGGTGCGGCACCGGCGTCGCGTAATGGCTCCGATGGAACCGCAGCGCGCCGGGGCGCGGGGCGCCCGCGCCGGCGAAGAAGCTGTCGCGGCCGAGATCGACCACCCGGTAGCCCCGGGGGTCGCCGGGCAGGCGGCGCCGGAGCAGCAGGCCGAGGTTCCACGAGCGGCCGAGGCGGCGCACGTCGTCGAGCGCGAACACCGGCGCGACCCGGAAATACCGCAGGTCGATGAAATCGATGTCATGGCCCTGGGCCTTCAGGTGATCGATGACCTCGAAGATGCCGAGTGGGCCGGCCACCTTCTCGATCTCGCACCCCTCGACCGGCGAGTCGACGACGCGCACCCGCCCGCGCGGACCGGCGGCGCGGAGCGCATAGTCGAGCACCGGCCGGAGGAGCGAGCCGTGCGTGCTGGAGGCGGCGAGCCGCTCGCCCGTGATCTTCTGGTGCAGGTTCTTCGACGAGACGAGGTTCGGCTTGATGATGACGCGGTCGCCCGGCGCGATCAGGTCGCCGAGCGGGTTCCACGCCGGCGTGCCGGCGCGCGCCGCGTCGAGGCCGAGCCGGCGGAAGAGCGCCTCGACCGCCTCGTAGACCGGGCCCGGCGGGCCGTACGGCGCGCGATCGGCGTAGCCGAGGCCGGGCCTCGATATGGTCACAACGCGGTTCATCGTCGGTGCCATCGGGAGCGCCCCGCTCAACCGCCCGCGCCGCTCTGGCCGGACGACAGGATCTCCACCGGCGCGGCGCGCTGGAAGTCGACGTTCAGGCGCGAGACGCTCGCGAGGTGCTTGCCCGTGCGGACGAGCGCGATGTCGTCCGCGAACTCGACCTCGATGCGCATCCGCTCGCCGAGGTAACGGCGGAACATGGCGAGCACCTCGTCCAGCACCTGCGGCGAGTACCGCCCGCCCTTGACGACGCGGAACGTGATGGCGTCGCGCTCCTCCTGCACCACCTGGAAGCGCTTGATCGCATAATCGAACTCCTTCAGGTAATGCGCGAAGAACGTGCCGGGGAGATATCGCCCGTCCGTCCCGCGGATGATGGACTGGACCCGCCCCTCGATGCGGCCCACGCGCGGCGCCCCGCGGCCGCAGGGGCACGGCGCGGCCGGGTCCATCGCCTCGGCGAGATCACCGATGCGATAGCGGACGAAAGGCATGCAGAAGTTGTTGAGATCGGTGATCACCACCTCTCCGATCTCCCCGGGCTCCGCGGGGCGCCCGTCGCGGAGGATCTCGACGAGGTAGCCCTCGGCCACGACGTGGTGGCCCTCGTGCGCGTCGCACTCGTACGCGATGCCCGAGAACTCGCGGCTGCCGTACTTGTCGAAGACCTTGCAGCCGAACGCCTCCTCGATGAGCCGGCGGCTCGGCAGCGGCAGCGTCTGCGCGCTCGACATGATCGCGCGCGGCCGGGCCGCGACCTTGCCGGTGCTCTTCACGTAATGCGCCAGGAAATCGAGCGCCTCGGCATAGCCGTCCATGAGCACCGGCTGCACGCCGGCGATCCGCTCGATCATCTTGCCCAGGTTGTCGTCGGACAGCTCGAAGATCGGGATGAACGTCCGGTTCGACAGGATGGCGTCCGCGCGCTCGCGGGCCGCCTGCCACCGGGTCATCCCGATCGTCTGGTGCCACAGCCGCACCGTCGGGTCGCCGAAGCGGTAGCCCGTCCACTCCTGCGCCCGGAGCGTCGCCGCCCAGCGGAACTCGAGCTGCGCCCGGTCGGCGTAGCAGACGAAGGGCTCGCCGGTGGAGCCGCTCGTCGTGATCTTGAGGACCTGCGACTTGTCGTGGTTCTCCGACATGATATCGAAGTAGAGGTGCCGCCGGATATCGGCCTTGGTGAGGAACGGCAGCTTGTGCAGGTCCTCCTGGCCGCGGATGTCCTCGGGCCGGAGCTTGAGCTCCTGCATGCGGGCGCGGTAATAGGGCACGTTGCGGTAGCAGTGGCGGAGCAGCCGCCGCAGCTTCTCGTCCTGGAGCTCGCGGGTCTGCGCCGGCGTGAGCCACTGCGTCTTGCGGAGCGTATCGTAGTAGTGCTCGACGTCGCGCGTGATCATCCAGTGGGTGTGGTTGAACGCGCCGAGGTACGCGCGCCACTTCGTCGTGGTGAGCGGATCGCGCTCCGGCGAGCGGTCGACCACCGGGTGGCGGCGGAGGTACTGCGTGGCCACGTCCGCCGGGATCCGGTCCACGCGGTACTCCCAGACCGCCTTGCCGAGGTCGTAGAACGACTTGACCACGGCGCTGGCCGCCTGCTGGTCGAGGAAGGAGACGCCCTGACGGCGCTGCTCGAAGAGCGTCTCGACCTCCTTGTACGAGTAGCCCTTGGCGTGGGCGGCGACAAGGATGAACGACTGCCAGTAAAAATAGCTGCCCTTGTAGGTCAGCAGATCCTGGAACACCTCGCGCGCGCACATCACGAAGCCGCTCTTGTTGTCGTGGAGCGACATCCCGAAGGTGGTGTTCAGCAGCGTGTTGAACCCGCGGCTCAGGTGGTAGCGGCGGTCCATGCGCCGCCCGACGGCGCTCCTCCAGCCCTGGACGACATCGACGCTGTGCTCGTAGAGCTCGCGCCGGAGGCGCAGGAGGTCCTCGGGCTGGTACTGGAGATCGGCGTCGATGATGGCGACGAGCTTGCCGCGCGCGGAGGCCGCGCCGGTGCGCCACGCCGCGGTGATGCCGCGGTTCTGCGGGTGGAAGCACCCCACCACGAGCCCGGGGTGCGCGGCCATGAGCGCGCGGATCGTCGCCTCTGTGCCGTCGGTCGAGCCGTCGTCGACGAGCAGGAGCTCCCCCGTGAGGCCCCCTTCGCGGAAGACGCCGAGGACGCGCTCGGTGAGCTCGGGGATGTTCAGCTCCTCGTTCAGACAGGGCACGATGACGGAGAGCTCGATCGGGGTCTCCGGAGGAAGCTCGGATCGGGGGTCGGACATGGGGTGTTCGCCTATCTTGCCTGGAAGGGGCGCCCGCAGCAGGGCGACGGGCGCTCGGGGCGGCCCGGGTGCACGGCGGGCGTCACGGGGGGACGCAGCGGAAGCACGCGCGGATCGGCAGCGCGCCGTGCGGCGCCGCGCGGCGCTCGGTCACGCGGAAGTGGCGCGCGAGGAGGCGGCCGAACTCGTCCGGAGTCCACGTGTGCAGGTGGTAGACGTCGCCGCCCCACTGGATGCGGTCGCGCAGGAGGTAGCCGACGGGCGTGCGGCGGACGAGGCCCTTCAGCCGCGCGATGAGCGGGTCGTTCGGCACCGTGATCGCGGCCACCCCGCCGGGGCGCAGGAGGCGGGCGATCTCGGCGAGGACGGCGGCGGGATCGACCGTGTGCTCCAGGACCTCGGTGCAGATGATGCGGTCGAAGCTCGCGGCGGGCAGGTCGAGCTCTTGGACCTCGCCCTTGAGGAAGCGGGCGTCGTAGCCAGCGAGGTTCTTGCGGGCGGTGTCGAGGAAGACGTCGGAGACGTCGATCGCCGTGATGCGCGCGCGCGGGAACATCCGCAGCACGTGCCCGCCGCCCGAGCCGACCTCGGCGAGATCGAGGCCTGTGCAGTCGCCGAGCATGTCGCGGATGATGGCGAGCCGCTCGCGCTCGATGAGCCGGATCGGCAGCGGGGCGCGCTCGTAGTAGTCGTCGATCGGGTGCTCCCGGGCGAGGCGGTCGTTCAGCGCCTCCACATCGATGTCGCCGGCGGCGTTCGGCATGGCGGCCCTCATAGCACGGGGTCGCCCGAGCCTCACCCGGCCCGCGCGCGGCCGACCTGAGCCGGCGCACGGCCCCGGCGATCCGCCAGGATCTCCGCCGCTCTATGGCGGTCTCGCGCTCCGCCTTCATGTTCAAATTTGACCACTACCCAACAGGGAGGGGGGTTGCGGTCAGGGCTCGACGCGACACCCGGCGCTGCACCCGTCGCCCCCTGCCGTGTTGCCGTCGTCGCACGCCTCGAGCCCTCCGACGTCGCCGTCGCCGCACACGATCGCGGGATCGATCAAGGTGCGGCGCAGCTTCAGGTCCTCCCGGAGCGCGCTCGCGTGCTCGGTGAACTCGCGCTGATCGTCCCGGGTCGCCTCGCCGGCGCTGGCCGCGCCGATCAGCTGCGCGGCCTGATCGATGGCCGCGAGCGCGGCGGGCTCGTCCCACGCCGCGCTCACGATGCGGGCGAGCTCGGCGCGGAATCGCTCGTCGAGCGCCGGTATCTCGCGGATCCGGCGCGGGAGCACGGCGACGGGCGCCGTCTCGGTGTCGAAGCGCGGGTCGTCCAGGGTGCGATCCATGCCATGGGGCATGAACACGAAGCGCCCATCGGCCGGGTTCTTGTAGATGTAATAGTTGTTCGCCCGGTACGCGTAGCCGTCCCAGTGGCCGAGGAGCGCCTCGAGGGCGAAGCTCGTGATGAACCGATCCAGGTCGAGGTGCTCGCTCAGCCTCGCCTCGAGCTGCTCGTCCGGCGTGTCGCGGATTGTGTCGGCGAGCGCGCGGAGCGCCGCCGCGCCCTTGTCTTCCCCGCCGTCGAGCTCGGCGGCGTCGAGATCGTCGACGAAGTCGCCGCAGCACGGCCCCTCGTAGAGCGCGCCCTCGTCGTTCACCTCGCCGAAATGGCGCCTCAGGAACCGCTTGTCGAGGGCCTCGGTGACGACGTAGATGCCCTTGTCGACGCCGTTCAGGCTCACCACCGCGTGCGCGGTGCGCGCGGCTGGCACCCCGGCGCGGTCGTGCAGATCCCCGCCGATCTGCTCGCGCAGAAAGGCCGAGTCCTGCTTGGCGTTGTTCAGCAAGAGCTTCTTGAGCCCGTCGAGCTCCGTCTCTTCATCGAACTGGTCGATCTTGATGCTGAAGCTCGGCTTGTCCTCGAGCTCCACGAGCTTGTTGCCCTTCTGCCGGATGCCGACGCCGCGGACGACCTCGCCGTCGTAGCTCAGCGTGCACGGGACGCGAGCCTCGAGGTCGGTGGCCAGCTGGTCCAGGTGGGCCCCGTCGACGGTGATCGCGATCGTGTGCAGCTTCGTCCGATCGAAGACCGCCTCCCCGGTCTCCTTGTTGACCGGGCAGCCGGTCTGGCTCGCCACGACGAGGAGGAGGGAGAGGACGGCGGTGGGAGCGCGCCCCGGTCTCAGGGTTCCCGGTTTCGTGTGAAGCATCCCTCTTGATACCGCGTTCCCTCGGCGTCCGCCCGCCTGGACGCGCGCGCCCGCGTCACGGGGCGGCGGCGCCAGCCCCGCGGCCGGGGTAGGGGCGCGCTTGCTTGATGTAGAGCGTCGGCGGCTCGTCCGGGTTCGCGTCGTCGTCGAACTTGAACTCCACGTCCATCGCGTACCAGCCGCTGTTGCCCGCCGCGGGCCCGTAGGCGGGAGAGAACCGGGTGTGGATGGCGTCGAGCGCCACGCCGAGCTGGTGGACCTGCGCCGCCGTCAGGACCGTCTGGCCCTCGGGCATGAGGCTCGAGTGCGTCAGGTAGGTGATGGGCTGGTTCGGCTGGCCGAAGAAGTGGAGGAACGCGTCGTTCGTCACGCCGGCGGGCGGGGCCACGACCTCCACGTCGCCGCCCGACTGCACGTTGACGTAGAAGGCGGGCTGGACCCCGGTCGTGTCGAACGGATTGTTCGTAATGGCCACGCCGTTCGCCTCCTCGTCCGGGAAATTGTGGTGCACGAGCAAGGCCATCGCGATGGTCCTGTGATCGATACCGTAATAGGTGCGCTCATCGAAGGTGCGGAGCTTCCAGGCGCTCGCGTACGTCTTGCGGATGGCGTCGAGGACGTCCTCCCAGTCGGTCGGATCGCCCGTGTTCGAGTCGTAGCAGCCGGCGCACGGGAACCCGTCGAGATCCTCGCTGTTCGTGCTGGTGCGGAAGCGTATCGGGTGCCCGGCATACTCCGCCTCGATCTTCGCCTTGAGGAGGTCCTGGAGCTCGACGTCGACGGGCGCGCTCTTCATCGCGTCGCGGAGCGCCTTCAGCGCCTTGTCGCGGACCGCCGGATCGGTGTTGAACTCCGCGTCGGCGAGCAGCGCATCGATCTGCTCGTGGAAGCCGTTCTGCTTCATGAACAGGTCGTAGTAGTAGATCGGGATAGAGAACGCCTTCTGGATCGGGACCTCGGGGATCCTCGCCAGGATCGAGTAGTGGGCCGCCTTGCCGCCGAAGGCGAGGACGGCCTTCTTGATCGCGTCCCGGAGCGGCTCGCCGTCCGGCGGATCGGGGGTCACCTCCGCGATGTCGCGCAGATCGGTGACCGTCAGATCCAGCTCGGGGAGCGTGACGGGCTCGGGCCTGTGCGCCTCCCAGAACGCCTCGGCCTCCGCCTCGGTGACCTCGCGGACGCTCCAGGACGACGGCCCCGCGGTGAGCTCGATGAGCTTGTCCTTCAGCGCGAGCAGCTCCGGGTGGCTCATCGCGTTGCGCAGCCCCATGTTGGGCGTGCGCCGGTTCTGGGAGAGCACGTTGACGTGCGAGAGCGGCGTCTGGAACTCCTCGGTGATGATCCCCTGGACGACCGAGATGTCGTTGGGCGCCTCGTCGAGCACCACGATGTCCTGGTGGGACAGGTACTTCGCGTCGAGCTCCGCCGCCTTCGCGAAGCGGAGCCGCCCCATCGCCGTGCCCAGCGAGAGCGGCTGGTAGTCGATCCCGGCGTAGAGATCGCCGGTGCTGACCACGGGGATGTCCGAGGGGAGCTTCCGCGCCTCGGCCGCCACGGCCTCCGACGTGGGGTGGAAGGCGAGCTTCGATCCGAAGAACGAGGCCGCCTGCACCGCCCTGAACAGGGTGGTGATCATGTCCGCAGACGCGGTGTCGTAGGGGGAGAGCTCGAGCGCCCACACGCCGGGGCCCGCGTAATGCGTCACCGCGCCGAGGACGAAGCGGCGGTCCGGCGTGAAGTACTCGGTCGTGTTGAACTCGAAGAGGGGAGGGACGTAGGGCAGCTCGCCGCCGGAGAGGTGCGACGAGATGAAGGCGTAGTGGACCTCGTAGAGCACGCTGTTCTGGAAATACAGCGCGTTCTGATCGGCCGTATCCAGCACCACCTTGACCGACCGCGCGCCGGGCAAGCTGGCGTCGACGGGCGTCGACGCCAGCGCCTCGAAGTCCGCGGTGCACCCCACGCGCTTCAGGAACTCCGC
This sequence comes from Sorangium sp. So ce1014, assembly GCF_051521505.1. Classification (NCBI taxonomy): domain Bacteria; kingdom Pseudomonadati; phylum Myxococcota; order Polyangiales; family Polyangiaceae; genus Sorangium; species Sorangium sp. So ce1014. Next base: position 10,654,087 of record NZ_CP150356.1, on the reverse strand, counting down.
CGACCCGTCGTCGCTCGTGCGTTCGCAGACCTCCCCGGTCGCGCCGACATCGTCGGGCGAGCCGCCACACGCGCCCGGCAGCGCCGCGGCGAGCAGGGCGAGCGCGAGGAGCGACGAGATACGATTGCCTTGAACCATGAATCCTCCTGAGACAAGTAAGGTGACCGAGGGGCGGCGCGCGCCGGTAGGCTTGCGTCAGGGCGTCAGGGCGAAGCAGTAGATCCCGCCGTAACCGCCGCCGGATCCGACGCTCGTCGCGCCCTGCCCCGGTCCCCCCGCGTCCACGAGGTTGACGCCCGGGGTGCACCCCGCCGCGTCGTGGGCCGACATCCAGTGGGCCATGTTGAACCCGCCGCCCGGGCCGCCGGGCCCGCCGCCGCCGAAGTTCCTCGGCCACGAGTGTCCGAGGCGCGGCTTCGAGTTCCTGTCCGCCGCCGCGCTCGTCCAGTCGCTGCACGTGGCCGTCGAGCCAAAGAGCCGCCCCTCCTCGTCGCTCCCCGTCATGGTGTCGTGGTTGTCCACCTCGGGCTGGCTCGGATCGGGCTGGTGGTTGGGGACGCCGTCCTCGTTCGGCAGATCGTCGCCGAGCCCCTCGGCCCCGGCGGGGCGCTCGCCGAGCAGATCCTGTTTGTTGCTGGCGATCAACCGTCCGAGCCGGTCGTACCAGGGCCCCTCGCCGATCCGGTCGATCGCGTCGACCTGTTTGCCGTCCTCCCCTGCCGCGGCGCTCAGGAACGCGCGCCACGTCTTGCCCCCCGCGCCCGGAAGGCTCTTCTCGGCGATCGTCGCGCAGATCTTGTCCGCGCCGCGGAGACCGGCGCCCGGGCCCGTCTCCCCGAAGCGGAGATCGCCCCCGAAGCCGTCCTGGGAGCCCGACTGCTCCCGCATGGCGACGAGGCTTGTCACGAAGAAGCTGAATTTCTCGGTCGTCCCGCCGCCGGTCGTCGCGGTGGTGGTGCCGCCGCCGGTCGTCGCGGTGGTGGTGCTGCCGCCGGTGGTCGCCCCGCCGCCGGTGGTCGCCGTGGTGCTGCCGCCGGTGGCCCCCGTGGTGCTGCCGCCGGTGGCCCCGGAGCCGTTGCCGGAGCTCGACGACGTGCTTGTCGCTCCGTCGCTCGAAGCGTCGGTGTCCCCGCCGGAGCAGCCGAGCACGTGCGGGAGCAGCGCCAGGGTGAGAGGGAGCAACACGAGAGGATAAGCGCGTGTCATGGTCTCGTTTCCTTGTCTTGGTAAGCTGGACTGTCGGTCGCGCCGTGATCGGCGAGGCTCATTGGCAGGTGAGATCGCTCTGGCAGGTCTGGCCGTCGGGGCACTGCGAGCTGTCGTTGCACGAGGTGAGCCCCGCGACCTCCACCGGCCGCTCGATCTGCGACGAGACGACAAGATCGACCCGGCCGGGCGAGATCGTCGTGGAGCCCACGGACTCGCGCGTGGCGACGATCGACGGGAAGCCCGCCACGCCGAGGTCGAGGAGCTGCGTGACGAGCGACGCCGGCAGATCGAGCGAGCCGGTGTCCTCGGCGGTGCACTCGATCTTCCCCTTCGTGCCCCCGTGATGGCTGATATCGAGCGTCACGCGGACCGTGGAGATGCCGGCCTGCCCCGGCGGCGCCCACGCGAGCTGCACGGCCGCGTCGGGCTCGATGCGGATCGTGTCGTTCAGCAGCTCGAGGGGGCTCACGCCTCTGGCCTCCACCGCGAAGGCGTTGAAGTAATCGCCGCTCGCCTCGAAGCGGACCGTCTGTCCCTCGTCGGCGGGCGGATAGCCGAGCTTCGAGCCGGCGGGCGGCTGGTAGTTGTTCGCCACGGGCTTCATGACGAAGGCCGCCTCGCCCGACTCGAGGTTCAGGCCGGTCACCGTCACGTCTCCGGCGCTGTGCGCGGCCGGGTAGGGCTCGCACGTGTCGTCCTCCACGCAGACGGCGCTGCCCCCGCAGGGCTCGTTGCAGAACGGGACGCGCGGCGTGAGGAGCCGGCAGCTCCCCTCCTCGGTCGCGAGCTCCCAGACGATCTGAGAGGGCGTGGGCCCGTCGTAGATCTTCCCGAGCAGCGACGCGCTGCCGGGCGTCTCCGGCGCGTCGCCCGGCAACGAGCGCACCTGGAAGGCGCCGACGAGGCGCGTGGGGTCGCCGGTCGCCCCGCCCGACCCCGTGGAGCCGTCGGGGCCCTCAGTGTCCGGCGGGTTTTCGGTGCCCGTCGTCGAGGTCGAGCAGCCGAGAGACAGGAGGCTCAGGAGCCCGACGAGGACGCCGGCGCACCCTCTGCATCGGGAGGGGAATTTTACAATTCTGCGGACTTTTCGCGACATTTTGATGGCCTGGTGGCGATGTCGCAGGATCGGGGGTCAATCTTTTTTGCAGACGTCGCGCCGGCGCTCACTTGCCGCCGAGCTCGGACAGGCGTGCGCGCAGCCGCGGCGCGTGGACGCTCTCGCCGTACCGGGCGAGGAAGTCGGCGATGGCCGCGCGCTCGTCGGCCGTTCGGCCGAGCCGGCGCAGGCAATGCACCCGCCCGACGCGGGCCTCCGCCGCGAGGGGGCCGCCGGGGCCGGCGAGGTAGCGTTCGAAGTGGCCGAGCGCCTCGGCCGCCTTGCCCTGGTGGAGCGCGAGCTGGCCGAGCGACACGAGCGCCGCCCGCGCCTCGGGGCTGGACGGGTGCTGCGCGAGCAGGGCGCGGTACGCGGCGCTCGCCTCGGCGTTCTTCCCCTCCCCGAGCCGGGCCTGCGCGCGCAGGAGCAGCGCCTGGGGGCCCACCGCGGGCTCCTCCGCGCGCGGCCTGGGCGGCTGCGGGGCGCGATCCCGGGCCTCGTCCGCGCCGGTGGCCGCGGGCTCGCTGGCCACCGCCGTCGCGCCCGGCGGCGGCTCGCTCGGGGCCGCGGCGGCGCCCGGCGGCGGCTCGCTCGGGGCCGCCGTCGCGCCCGGCGAGAGCTCTCCCGGCGGCGCGGGCGCGGGGGAGCCCGGGGCGCGCGGCGCGCCGTTCGGATCGAGCGCCTCGCTCCCGCCCGGCGCGGGCGGCGGGGGCGCCTGCGCGGGCCCGTCGACAAGCTCCGCCGCGAGCGCGACAAGGAGGGTCGCGGCGACGGCCACGCCCGCGATCGTCCCCGCGAGCCCGCGCCGCAGCGTCGGTCGCGGCCTCGACGTGCTCCGGGGCGCGGGCTCCACGTGGGCGCGCGCGAGCACCCGCTCCAGCAGGGCGGCGTCGCTGAGCTCGCGGCCGTCGCCGCGTTCGTCGCCGAGCTTGCCGATCGCAGCCCAGAGCCGCGCCTCGCCGCGGAGCTCGGGGTCCTCCTGCTCGGCGAGGCGGAGGAGCTCCGCGTCCTCCGGGCGGATCGGCTCGCCACGCGCCTCGGCGGCGAAGATGGCGGGCAGGCGGTCCAGATCGATCCCGGGCTTCTGGGTCCCTGTCATGATGCTCTCTTCCGGCCGACGGCGATGTCCTGGCGCACCTGCTTGCGGAGCGCGCCGATCCCGAGGCGCAGCCTGCTCTTCACCGTGTCGGGGCTGACCTCGGTCATTCCGGCGATCTCCTCGATCGAGTAATCGAGCGCATGGTGCAGGAGGATCACGTCGCGCTGCGCCTCCGGCAGCTCGTCGAGGTACGCGCGCGCCTCGCGCGGGAGGGCCTCGAACGGGGGTTGGTGCGGCGCCTGGGCGACCTCCTCGTCGATCGCGCTCTCCGGCGCGACAGGGGCGCCATCCCGGCGCTGCTGCTTGACGTAGCGAAGGATCGTCCGGACGGCGATGCGCCTGGCCCAGGCCTCGACGGCGGCCTCGCCGCGGTAGGTCGAGGCGCTCTCCAGGATCGCGAGCAGGGCGAGCTGCGCGGCGTCGTCGGCGTCGGCCGAGCTGCGGAGGAACGCCCGCGCGATCCGGCGGACCCGCGGGATCACGCGCGCCATGAGCCAGGCCTGGGCCTGCGGATCGCCCGCGCCGGCGTGGCGCATCCGGTCGAGGTCGAGCGGCTCGGGCACGGCGGGTGGCGGGCAGCGAGGGGGGCGGGTCATGGAGCTGGCCAGTCGCGGCTCGGGAAACGGTCCGAGGCTCGCGCGAAGAGCTCGTGTGCGCTCAGCGTCCATCGCCGCGACCTGGTGGGGCGACCGGGCCGAACCGGGTCAAATTTCTTTCTCTGTCGCGTCACGCGGCGCGGGCGATCATCGCCTGACCACGCCCTCGGCCGCCGGCGGGGCGAGGCCGAGCTCCAGGCCGAGGCCGGCGAGGAACCGCACCGGGTCGGGCTGGAGCGCGAGGTCCGGGTGCACGGAGGCGTCAGGCCGCGTCAGGAGGAAGTCCACGCCCAGCATCGCCTTGAGGCGAAGCCACCCGGTGAGCGGATACCCGAGCTCCGCGACCGGCGCGACGCTGAAGAGCACATCGGTCCGGGGCTCCGGCGGAGGCAGCTGCCGCGGAGCCACATGCGGCCACTGCCAGGGGGGGAAGCCCGGCAGCGGCCCCTGGCCCCGCCGCGGCGGCGGCGGCGGCGGCGGCCGGGCGGGCAGCGGCCAGGCCGGCGGCGCCGCGGTGGGCTGCGCGGAAGGCGTGGGGATGCGCTCGACGACATCGACGCTGGCGCGCGCTCCGAGCTGCAGGTCGAAGCCGAGCGGGAGCCTGAGCCGGAGCTGACCCGTGGCGATCACGGGGTGACGCACGAGCTCGAACGCCGCCCGCTCGTCGCCGAGGGTCGCCGGCGGGATCAGGTCGTAGCCCAGGCCGAACACGGCCTGATCCACCGGCGCCCAGGAGGCGCGGAGCGCGGCGGCGCTCTGCCAGGGCGCCTCGCCGCTGAAGCTCGCGCCGGTGTAGCCGACCTGCACGGCCAGCGCGGGCAGCCGGGGCGCTTCGGGCGGGGCGCCTTGCTCGCCCGCGGGCGCCCGCGGGCGCGGCGCTGCGTCTGCGGGCGCTGCAAGGGGCGCCGCGGGCGCAGGGGCGGCGGCGGGCTCGGGCGGAGCCGCCGGCGTCGCTGCGGCCGCGGCGACGCCCACATCGACCTCGGTCAGGCCGGCGACGCGCCCCTCGCGGAGCTCCTCGGCGACGGCGCCGGCGATGCTGGCGAGCGACTCGAGGGCCGTCGCGGTCTGCCCGGGCGGGACCGGGATGCGGCGGCCGTAGACCTGATCGCCGCCGCGCTCGATCACGTACAGGGCGAGCTCGCCGCTCGACCCGGCGTCGATCCAGAGCACACCCCGCGCGTCCCATGCGTCGGCGAGGGCGCGGGCGTCGGGGAGGAGCGTTTGCCGCGTGGACCTCGGCGCGCCCGGACGCATGACCTGGAGGCGGACGCCGAGGGGGCGGATACGGGCCGCGACGAGGGCAATGGCCCGCTGGTCGATGCTGCCGGCGCCGGGGAAGGCCGCGAGGACGAGCACCGGCCCGCGGGCGGCGCGTGGCTCCGCCGCCGCAGGCAGCGCGAGGAGCGCGCATGCGACCGCGCTGGCGGCCGTTCGGGCAGCGCGGAGGGCGAGCGCGAGCGACGCAGCCGGCACGGGCTGCGGAAAATATCATCGTTCCCTCCGGGGCACCATCCCCCTGCCGGGCCGGCCCGAGCAGCGGAGTCGAGACGAGCACAGCAGGGCTGAGGCGTCGGGACAGCCGCCCTCGGGGCCTCAGCGCGTTCCGGCCGACCGAGGGTAGCTCCCGAGCACCTTCACCATCTCGCAGCGGGCGCGCAGCCGCTCGATGGCCTCGGCGACGCGCGGGTCGCTCCGGTGCCCCTCCAGGTCGACGAGAAAGACGTAGTCCCAGTGCTTTTGCCGGCTCGGACGGGACTCGATCCGGGTCAGGTTGATGGTCGCGTCGTCGAAGATGGCGAGCACCCGTCGGAGCGCGCCGGGCTCTTCCTGCACGGAGAAGACGACCGATGTCTTGTCCGCGCCGGTGGGCGGCGCGTCGACCGGGGCGATGACGATGAAGCGGGTCGCGTTCTCGGGGCGGTCGTGGATGCGCTCGCGGAGGAGCGGCAGCCCGTAGAGCTCGCCCGCGCCGCGGTTGGCGACGGCCGCTGCGGCCGGGTCGCCGACGGCCTCGTGCGCCGCCGCGGCGGCGGAGACGGTCTGGATGATCTGCGCGCCGGGGAGGTGCTTCGCGAGCCAGAGGCGGCACTGCGAGAGCGCGTGCGAGTGCCCGTGGACCCGGGTGACGCCGCTCAGCCCCTCCGCCTTGCTGAACAGGCAATACGCGACGTCGAGCACGAGCTCCTGCCGGATCTGGAGGTCGCTCTCGATCAGGGCGTCGGCGGTCAGGGTCACCGAGCCGTCCGTCGAGCTCTCGACGGGGACGACGCCGCAGGCCGCCTCGCCCGCGCGCACCGCGTCGAAGACGCCCTCGATGGTGCCCGTCTCCCGGTAGCGCGCCGCCAGCCCGAAGAGGTGGCGCGCGGCGACCTCGGCGAAGGCGCCCTCGGTCCCTGGAAAGGCCACCTTCATGGGCTCTTCGAGCGCCAGACAGGCGCTCATCACCTCCCGGAAGACGACCCGGATGGCGTCGCGCGGGAAGCGGCCTGCGCCCTTCGCCTGGAGGCGGTCGAGCACGCGCCGCTCGCGCTCTGGGTCGTGAAACTGCGTGGCGTTCGCTGCGCGCTTCGCGTGTGCGACCTCGACGGCCACCTCGGCCCGCTGGGCGAGGAGATCGAGGATCCGATCGTCGATGCTGTCGATGCGCACGCGAAGCTCGCCAAGGGTCGTCATGTACGGTTCACCTCTTACGGGGCCGGCGGCCATCAAAGCGCAGGGGAGGCCGCTGCGCAAGGCTCGCCTCGGCGCCGGGAACGCGCGCGACGGAGGCGCGTGTCGGGGGCGCGCGTCGGGGGCGAAGCGCGTCCGTGCGGGCTCGACGCGTCGAGCGGGGGACGCGGAGGGAAGAAGAGAAGACCGCCGAGGATGTGAAGAGAGGAGAGCGCGATAGGGGCGGGCGCGGGAGAGATAGGGGCGGGCGCGGGAGCGATAGGGGCGGGCGCGGGAGCGATAGGGGCGGGCGCGGGAGCGATGGGGGCGGGCGCGGGAGCGATGGGGGCGGGCGCGGGAGCGATGGGGGCGGGCGCGGGAGACGCTATACTTCCGGGGCGGCGAGGGACTCGGCGGCCTTCGCCTTTCGGCGGGAGCGCCGGTTCAGGGTCGTCCGGTGGCGCGATACGAACCTGGCGGCGATCTTGGGCTGATCGCGGAAGGCGTAGCGGCCGCCCTCGCGGATCTCCTTTGCGAGCTCGTCGGCGGCCCAGAAGCAGCGGTTGCGGAGCTCCAGCGCGTGCGCGGCGCTCGCGTCGGAGGCCTCGTTGGCGGCGGCGCCTTCGAGCGCATCGGCGAGCGCCTTGGCCCTGTCGAGGTCCTTCCTCGTGATAGAGGTGAGCTCGCGCTCCGCGACGCTCACCGGCATGTCGGGACCCGTCGCGTAGATCGGGTCCAGCGCGAGGAGCGCCTCCTCGCCGGTGGGATCGTGGGCCGGAGAGGCCGGGCGTTTCGTCCTGGGGGCGGGCGTCTTGCTCGACGACTGGACCTTGGAGGACGTGGGCTTGGATGAGTTCTTCACGGTGCGTCTCTGGGGCATGAGCTCCCTCCTGGTTGAGCGTAACCGGGTGATGGTCGCGAATGGGGAGGCGATGTCAACAACGCTCTGCGTGGGCCAGGCGTCCGAATACTGCTGCGACGATCGGCGTGCGCAGCTTCCAGGGTTCCAGGAAGAGGCGCCAGGTGCCCATAGAGGAGGGGGGCGCGCTTTTATTGCTTTCTTCGATCGCGTATTGACACGGTGCGTCCGGCCGTGGATCTCTGTGCGCCAACCAACCGAGCGGGTGGAGATCGATACGCGCTTCGGCGTGCCGACGTACGCGACGGGCGAGGAGCGGTATGCGCTCGACGGGAGCGAGCTCGTGCCGGCGGGCGGCGCGTCCGGCGAGCCGGGCGTCTACCGGCAGCGGGTGGAGGGGCGCTTCGCGCGGATCGTGCGCCACGGGACCGGGCCCGACAGCTACTTCTGGGAGGTCACGGACAAGAGCGGGACGACGTATGTTTACGGGCGCAGCGCGACCGCGCGGCTCGACGATCCGGACCCGGGCCGGCCGCGCAACGTGTTCCGCTGGTACCTGGAAGAGGTGCGCGACCCGTTCGGCAACCAGATGTTCTTCCATTACGCGCATCGGGTCGAGCCCGCGGGCCCGGCGCCGCACATCGAGGTGCACCCCGAGCGCATCGAGTACACGGCCAACACGTCGCAAGGGGTCGAGGCGGCGTATGCCGTCGACTTCATCTCGGAGGAGGGGCGCCCGGATGGGATGCTGAACGGCAGGCCGGGCTTCCTGGAGCAGACGAGCGGGCGGCTCCAGCGCGTGGACGTGCGGTTCGGCGAGACGATCATCCGCAGCTACGCGCTCGAATACACCCGAGGAGATTTCGGCAAGAGCTTGCTCCAGGCGATCGCGGTCTCGGGCGAGGGGAGCCGCGACGGCGAGGGGACGCTCACGAGCGAGGAGCTCTATCGGCACACGTTCGAGTACTTCACCGCGCCGCGCACGGCGTCGGGGCAGCCCGGGGCGCTCGCGGCCGACGCCGTGACGTGGGGACAGGTGGGGTCGCAGAACGGCCTGTCGCGCACGGAGGACTCGACCTTCGGCGGCAGCGTGTCGGTGGGGCTGCTCGGCATCGTGAGCGTGGGCGGCGGCGGGTACAGCGGCGACCAGACGACGCGCGCCAGCCTGCTCGACCTCAACGGCGACGGATTGCCCGACTTCGTCGGCGACGGCGGGGATGCGCTGCGCAACTTGCTGCGCCTTCCCAGGGAGAATCACCTCGATCCGTTCCACCTCGGCGGGCTCGACCCGGGCGATCTCGGGCTGACGGACACCTCGGGATGGAGCATTCACGCGGGCATCAACGTGGGCGATGCGCTCAGCGCGTCGGCGGCGTACACGCGCAGCCGGGCGGAGGACGAGCGGGTCGCGTCGGATCTCGACGGCGACGGGTTCCCTGATCTCGTGTCGGTCGGGGACCTCGGGCAGGTCCAGGTCGCGATCAACGATCGACGCGGCGGGTTTCTGGGCGTGCAGGACTGGGGGACCGCCGACGTCAGCGCGCCGTCGGGCCGCCCGGACTTCGCGCTGGCGTCGCGCGCCGACTTCTATCCGGCGGACCCGATGCTCCGATGGATCGCGCCGTTCGAGGGGGACGTGCGCGTCGGGGGCGTGCTCCAGAAGCAGGATGCGGGGGGCGACGGGCTGCGCGTGGAGCTCGTGCGCAACGGGGAGCTGCCGCCGCTGTTCAGCCACGTGTTCGGTCCGGACGAGCTCGGGCCGTGCGCGATCGGCGCGGGCGACTGCGGCGGCGCGCCGCTCTCGGTCCACGTGCTCGCGGGCGATCGCCTCTACTTCCGGGTGAGCGCGGCGCCCGAGATCGACCCGGAGCGGGCGGTGAACACGGCCGCCGACCTGCTGTCGTGGAGCCCGTCGATCACCTACGAGGTCAGCGAGGAGCTGCTCGGGCGGGTGGGGCCGGACGGCCGACCCATCCATCGATTCGAGTACAGGGAGGACCATCGCCTCGGAGGGCGGCCCGAGGTGCCGTGGGTCGCGTCATCGGACGGGCTCGTGAGCATCACGGGCGATCTGGTGAAAGGGTCGACGAGCGATGAGCTGAGGGTGTCGATCGCGCGGGAGAGCGAGGGCAGGTTCTTCAGCGTCATGGACGAGGAGGTGGTGAGCGCGGACGCGGGGGTGCTGGCGCTCGCGGGGCGCCTCCACAGCGATGAGAACGGCCTGGTCTGGGTGAAGGAGGGCGATCGGCTGTGGTTCCGGGTGAAGTCGGACGTGCCCGACGACCCGGCGCGCGTCGCCTGGGCGCCGGCGGTGGAGTACAAGACGTACTGCCGCGCGGATCGGCAGAGCGGCGAGCGGCGCTGCGGGCCGGTGCAGTGTGGGGTGCAGCCGAACGGCCGCGCCGGCTGCAAGCTGGACAGCGACACGGCCGAGGACGCGCCGCTGCCGGTGGCGCTGATCCAGCAGCAGCCGTACGTGGCGATGCCGGTGCAGCGGTGGACGCCGGGGGCGCGGCGCGCGCCCTGGATCGCGCCGGAGACGGGGACGGTGCGGCTCCAGGGGTTGCTGATCGTGCCGGGGACGACGCCGGTGACGCTGCTGGTGCAGGGGGTGCATCGGCTGCTGTACAAGCAGCTGTACGTGGCGCCGAGCCGCGCCGGAACCGCGCTGCCCGTGGCGGTGGACCTGGAGGTCGAGGCCGGCGAGCCGATCTACGTCGTGCTCTTCCAGAAGGGAGCGGCCGGGGGCAGCGGCGCGCTGGGCGGCGCGAGGATCGGTGGAGCGCCGGCGCCGGTCGCCCGGCTCGTGCCCGACGCGGCGTCCGAGGCGCTGATCGACGGGGCGCCGCAGGACCCGACGGCGGGTGGGTTCCACGGCTGGTCGATCGGCTTCATGAACGGAGACCGCGTGTTCTCCGAGGCAAACATCCTGTTCCCGACGCGCGACCCCGAGCGCGGCTTCACGCTCGCGGTGCCGCTCTCGCCGGAGGGAGGCGCGCCGATCTGGGGCGCGGCGGCGTCGGAGGCGTTCGTGGGCGGCGATCGGGTGTTGCCGTCGGTGGTGGGGCGGCTGTCGGGGCAGCGGCACCGGGGCAGCGTGCGCTACGCGGAGACGTGGAACGCGGAGCTCACGGCGGGCGCGGGCCCGGTGGGAGGAGGCTATAGCTTCGGCAGCACGACGACGGATCTGGAGCTCGTCGATCTGAACGGCGATCGCTTCCCGGACAGGGTGACGCGCGAGGGAGCGGCGCTGAGCACGGGCCGGGGCTTCGGCTCGAGCGCGTCGTTCTCGCTGCCGGAGGCGCTGCGGCGGGTGGAGCACCGGACGGTGCGGCTGAGCGGCGAGCTTGCGTCGCTCACGTTCAGCGCGGGAGACGAGGAGGAGCAGACGGTCAACAAGACCGACAGCCGGGGGCGTTCGCAAGGCTACCTGCGCACGAGCTTCAGCGCCGGGACGAGCTACGGGCTATCGGCGGCGCACGTGGAGCTGCTCGACATCAACGGCGATGGACTCGTCGACCAGGTGGCGCAGAACCCCGAGAGCGGGCAGATGACGGTGGCGCTGAACCTCGGTTACCGGTTCACGGCGCCGGTGCCGTGGCAGCGGGACGCCTTCAACAAGGCCAGCTTCAACGCGGGCGTGCTGAACGATGCGCTCGGCGAGGTGCTGGGCTTCTTCTCGGACGCGGCGGGCCCGGAGGCGGTGCGGCTGGAGGACACGGGCGCGCAGAGCATCGGGTTCGGGGCGAGCGCGGGGGGCTCCAGCGGCGGGGTGAGCGCGAGCGTGGGCGCGGGGATCGGCTACACGCGCACGACGGCGCGCACGATCGTGGACTTCGTGGACGTGAACGGCGATGGGCTGCCGGACAAGGTGATGAAGGCGCCGGAAGAGGCGTTCTTCCGGGTGCAGCTGAACCTCGGCGCGCGGTTCGCGGCGGAGGAGCAGTGGCCGGCCGGCGACTGGGGAGTGGACCTCGATCCGCTGGAGTACGCGTTCATGGGGAGCGGCGACGCGGTGGGCTTCCGGCGCTCGGAGAGCCACGACGGCAGCGTGTCGCTGCAGGTCTGTTACTTCGTCTGCGTCGGCGGGTCGGTGTACTACTCGGAGGGAACGGGCGCGTCGCACCTCGGGTTCGAGGACATCGACGGCGACGGGCTGGCCGACCACGTGCTGAAGCGGGACGGCGACAGCGCGGTGCGGACGCGGAGGAATGCCATCGGCAAGGCGAACCTGCTGTGGCGGGTGAACCGGCCGCTGGGCGGGAGCGTGGAGATCGACTACCGGCGCGAGGGCAACCTGGTGGTGCCGAGGGAGGTGGCCGGGAATGCGCCGGTGGACGAGAGCGACGACCGCCCGGCCGTTGTCGACATGCCGTCGAGCCAGTGGGTGCTGAGCGACGTGGTCGTGCGCGACGGGGTGGAGGGCGTGAGCGGCGCGCAGGGGGTGCACACGTACCGGACGCGGATCGAGACCTACGGAGACGGGATCTATCACCGGGACGAGCGGATGGACCTCGGCTACAGGCACGTCACGACGACGACCCTGGGCGAGGACGGGGATGCCGCGATGGCGGTCGAGGAGGTGGAGTACCGGAACGAGGACATCTACCGGCGTGGGCTCGTGGCGCGCTCGGCGCTGCGCGATGGCGAGGGGATGCTCTACACGGTGGAGGAGGTCGAGCACCTGCCGCCCGATCTGGGGCAGATCGCGGCGAACGGGTGGTTCTTCCCGGGGGAGACGGCGCGGACGAGCGCGTTCTACGAGGGGACAACGGACGACCCGGCGGCGGTTCACAAGAGCGCGCTGGAGACGCAGTTCTACGACGCCGACGGCAACCTCACCGACGTGTTCTCCTTTGGCGAGGAGGGGAGCGCGGTGGACGATGTGCACCACCACATCGCGTACGAGCAGGACGACGCGCCCTATTTCGTGAAGCCGAACCTCGTGCGGACGACCGACGCGGAGGGCCGCGTGCTGCGCGAGCGCACGGCGACGTACTGGCCGGGGACAGGCGCGCTCGCGACGCTCACGAACGTCATCGCCGGAGGCAAGCGGCCGGACGGCTCACCGTATGCGGGCGACCAGGCCACCTGGCGCTTCAGCTTCGATGAGGTGGGCAACCTCGCGACCTTCACCGATCCGGCCAGCTACGAGCTGACCTACGGCTACGATGCGCTGACGCGCAGCTACCGCACGTGCGTGACCGACAGCTTCGGTTACCGCTCGATCACGGTGCCCAACCTGCTGTTCGGCACGGTGGCGCAGGAGACCGACGTCAACGGGCACACGATGGTCCATCGGTACGACGCGTTCGGCCGGCTGATCGGGGTCTGGGGACCGAACGACCTCACCGAGCCGCAGGCGCTTCCAATCGGATGCACGCCGAGCAAGATCTGGAGCGAGGAGGACCTCGACGGGGAAGGCGAGCCGGCGGTCGGGTTCGAGTACGCGCTCCAGCCGGATCAGTCCGCCGCGCTGCCGGCATGGGCGAGGACGAACCACAAGGACGCGGAGCACCCGGGCGATCCGATCGTGACGGTGACGTTCGCGGACGGGCTCGGGCGGGTGATCCAGACCAAGAAGGACCAGGAGCGCGACACGGGTACGGGCACCGAGGTCGGGATGACGGTGAGCGGGGCGGTGCGGTTCGACGCGCTCGGTCGCGTGGTGGAGCAGGGACAGCCGGTGTTCAGCGTGGAGCCGGACACGGCGTTCACGGCGGTGGAGATGGTGCGGAGCACGCACTTCGAGCACGATGTGCTGTCGCGGACGCGGCTTGTCGAGATGCCGGACCCCAAGGCGGATACGACGACTGGGCACGCGCAGACGTGGGTCGACTATGACCTGGTGCAGTTCGACGGGCAGCTCATGTTCCAGGAGACGGTGATCGACGCGAACGGCAAGTCGCGTAACACCTACCGGGACGTGGGCGGGCGGATCGCGGCGGTGGAGGAGTGGAACACGATCGACGAGGTGGGGCAGCAGATCGTGACGCGGTACGAGCACAACCCGGTGGGCGAGCTGGTGCGGGTGACGGACGCGCGCAACAACGCGACAACGGCGACATACGACACGGCGGGCCGCATGGTGGAGCTCGTGAGCCCGGACGCGGGGCGCACGGAGTGGCGGTACGACCTGGCCGGGAACCTCCGCGCGAAGCAGACGGCGGAGCTCGCGTTGCGCGGTCAGCTGATCCGGTACGAGTACAACCACAACCGGCTGTGGAAGATCGACTATCCGGTGACGCAGGACGTTGTGTACACGTACGGCGAGGCCGAGGAGGCCGGCGACGCGCAGGGCAACCGCGCGGGGCGGATGAAGCAGGAGACGAGCGCGGCGGGGACGCGGAGCTACCGGTATGACCGGTTCGGCCATGTGGCGGAGCTCGTGGCGGAGTTCCCGCGGCTGCGCGAGCCGCACCGGGGGCCGTACCAGACAACGCTGAAGTACGTGTTCGATTCGCTGGGTCGGATGCAGGAGCTGCACTTCCCCGGTTCGGGCGAGGAGATCGTGCGCTATGGGTACGACCGCGGGGGCGCGGTGGTGTCGGTGGTCGGGGAGAACCAGAAGGTCAATCCGCAGCACCCGAATGAGCCGATGACGACGGAGTACCTGAGACACATCGGGTACGACGAGTTCGGTCAGCGGGTGCGGGTGGTGGCGGGCAACGGGATCGAGACGAAGTACCGGTACGAGGCGTCGACGCGGCGGCTATCGGAGGTGGACGCGGACCACCGGACGCCGCAGATGCAGCAGATGGGGCGGCCGCCGAGGGCGTTCCAGCGGCTGCGGTACGATTATGACCTCGTGGGCAACGTGCTCGCGCTCGACAACGAGGCGCCGTTCGACGAGTCGCCGGGCGGAGCCGTCATGGTGGGGAAGACGCAGCAGCGGTTCGCGTACGACGACCTCTACCAGCTGACCGAGGCGTCGGGGACCTACCAGGAGCGGGGAAACGAGCAGCAGGGGTACACGCTGGACATCGCGTATGACGTCCTCGGGAACGTGAAGAAGAAGGGGCAGGAGGTGGCTCGGTACGTGCCGAAGCACAACGCCCCGGGGGAGTGGCAGAAGCAGGAGCCGATCCGGGAGAGGACGTTCCGCAATGAGTACCGCTACACCGGTCCGCGGCCGCACGCGGCGAACCAGGTGGACGAGTACGTGGTGGCCGAGACGTCGCCGCGGCTGCGGGAGCTGTTCTATGACGCGAACGGCCACCACAAGGAGTGGAAATACCGGGGTAACCTGCAGCGCACCCTGAGCTGGGACGAAGACGGCCGGCTTGTGTCGGTGATAGAGAACAACCAGGAGATGTCGCGGGCGCTGTACGACGGCGCCGGGGAGCGACGGGTGCACCGGCACGGGGTGGCCGGCGAGGAGGAGACGGCGTACGTCGACCAGCACCTCGTGGTGCGCAACGGGGTGGTGGCGACAAAGCACCTGTTCGCGGGGGAGACGCGGCTCGCGAGCAAGATCGACGCGGACTGGTTCCAGCGGCCGCCGGTGTTGTACTACCACCCGGACCACCTTGGCAGCACGCAGTACGTCACCGACCAGGACCAGCAGCTGAGCCAGCACGTCGAGTACCTGCCGAGCGGGGAGCTGTGGACCGACCAGACCGACTCGCAGTTCCAGAACCGGCAGCCGTACCTGTTCACCGGCAAGGAGCTCGACATGTCGACCGGGCTCTACCACTACGGGGCGCGGAGCTATGACCCGCGGCTCGGGGTGTGGATGAGCCCGGATCCGATCCTCGACCAGTACATGCGGGGGGCGCTGAATGGCGGGGTGTACGACCCGATTCACCTGGGGCTGTACACGTACACGCGGAACAACCCGCTGAGGTTCGTCGATCCCACCGGGCTGGCCGAGGAATGTGTTGATGGCGGTTGTCAGTCGTTCGTGGGGGCTGTGGACAGCCCAGAGCAGAGCATCGTTCCGGATGATACGATGTGCGCCTCTGGCGTCTGCGTAGACGGCGGTCCCGCGGAGCGGCTCGCCTTCCACCAAGCGCAGGTTGCGAGAGAAGACCTGCCGCTGGAAACATCGGTGATCGACCCGATCGATGCGGTGCTCATTGGGGGCACAGCCGTGACGGTGGTCAAGGTTGGGGGCAAGGCGATCTCCAAGCTGGCTGCGCGGAGGGCCGCCGCGAAAGCGGAAGCCTTGGCCGGGAAGGGAGCACCGAAGCTGTTGCCTGCGTTTTCGCAGACAACCCGCGAGGCTGTACTTTCCAGCTCCCAGCTTGCGAAGGGAGCAACCACGCGAGGAGCATCGCTCTTGGAGAAGCGTGTGGCAGAGGGGGTGATCACAGGAATCAAGCCGACTCAGGCAAACGCGGTGCGTATTATTGGAGATGTGCTTGGGAACCCCCTCCGAACACAGGCAACAGGCCGGTTCGGACAGGTTGATGTGATAGGTCGCAGCTTCGGGCAGGAGGTCAGCATCCGCATCAACACGCAGACCGGAAATCTGATCGGGTTCCGTCGTGTCGACTTCTGAGGAAAAATCATGGCAGCTCATGGTTTGAACAAGTTAGATAATGCCATTGGTAAGCGGCTAATTCATGTCCGTCGCTTCGTGCTCGGTCTCGGTCGGACTAATGACGCATTCGGGCATGGCATAACAGAGCTTGTCTTCGACGGCACGCCGCTCGTGGTGCGTCCAGGGCCCAATGAGGATTATCTCGTCATCGAGGATGGGCCGGTGGACCGGAGTGATCTGGACATGTCGTATTGGAGCGAGGTGAGCCTTACCAGCGAGTTTCACTGGGGGCCTCGCGGTCAGCTCGAGCACGTTGACGTCTTCGCAACCGACTCGGAAGATGTTGCTCTCGTATTCGAGTTTAGTGGCGGCGAAGCGTTCTCGATTGTCTTGTGCGATGGGGACGTGGCGATCGGCCGACGTCTTGAGCTATTTGTCAGCGATCCGAACCATGTGCGACCCGAGTTTCGGGCGCGAATTCCGGGTGCTCCAGCTGAATAGCCTCGACGCCGGCCCGCTCGCGACTTCGACGGCGACGGCCGCTCGGACATCTTGTGGCGCGACGAAAGCGGCCAGCTCGCAATCTGGTTCGGTGGCGAGCAGGGCTTCGACTCGCCCTCGTACAACAACGCGCACGGGCCTGGCGACCTCTCATCGTGGATTTCGATCACGATCGCCGCGACGACATCGTCTGGCGGCACACGAATGGCCAGGTCGGCATCTGGCTGATGCACGGCGCGCACTTCTGGGTGACGTGCCCCCGCGCCAGGTCGACAACAGCTGGGCGATCAAGGGCCTGCTCCACGACGCCGGGCGATAAGTCGTCGAGCCGGGCCCCCGTGGGCCCCTCTCACAGCGCCGGACGCGCGGGCGCTCTTCGCCGCGCGCTCGGCCGCTCAACCCGCGTGGTCGGCCGCGCGGGCGCCGCTGGCCAGATCGTCGGTCTCGCCGGGCGCAAACCCCACGAGATCGGGCTCGGCCGAGAGCGCCACGCCGAACCGGTCGAGCACCCCGCGACGCACGCGCCGCGCGAGATCGAGGAGCTCCGCCGCGGTGGCGCCGCCGCGGTTGACCAGCGCGAGCGTGTGGCGCGTCGAGATGCCCGCGGCGCCGTGGCGCGTCCCCTTCGCGAAGCCGGCGCGCTCGATGAGCCAGGCGGCCGACAGCTTCACCCGGCCGCCGGCCGCCGGATACCGCGGGATCGCCTCGCCGGGCGCGAGCACGCCCGCCGCCTCGATGCGCGCGAGGACGCCCGCGGCGGCGCCCGCGTCGAGCGTCGGGTTCATGAAGAACGACCCCGCGCTCCGGCCGTTCTCGTCGCCCGGATCGAGCACCATCGACTTGCCGCGGCGGAGCGCGATCACCGCGCTCCGCACCTCGGGGAGCGGCGGCGCGGCCCCCGCCGCAGGCGCGGCGAGCGCCCGCTGGAGCTCGGGGTAGCGGACCGCCGCGGCGCCCCCGGGGCGCAGCGCGAACGTGACCGCCGTGATGACATACCGCCCGCGCCACGCGCGCTTGAACCGGCTGTCGCGGTACCCGAACCCGCAGTCCGCTCCGGAAAGGACGGCGGCCGCCCCCGTCGCGCGGTCGATCGCCTCCACCTCGGCGATCGTCTCGGCGACCTCCTGGCCGTAAGCGCCCACGTTCTGGATCGGCGTGGCGCCGACGTCCCCAGGGATCCCCGACAGGCACTCGACCCCCGCCCAGCCCTCGGCGACCGCCCGCGCCACGAGGTCGTCCCAGCCCTCGCCCGCCCCCGCGCGCACGAGGACGCTCGGGCCCCGCCCGCCATCGCCGCCCTTCGCGCCCACGACCTCGACCCCGCGGACGCGCACGCGCAGCACAAGCGCGTCGACGCCGCGGTCGGCGACAAGCAGGTTCGAGCCGCCGCCCAGCACGAACAGCGGCACGCCGCGGGCCTCGGCGAAGCGGAACGCCTCGACCACCGCGGCGTCGCCCTCGGCCTCGGCGAAGAAGCGCGCCGGGCCGCCCACGCCGAGCGTCGTGAGCGGGGCCAGCGGGACCGACTCGCGGACCTCGAGGCTCAGGGCTTCTTCTCCGGTCCCTGCGGCCGCGCCGCGCCGCGCGCCGCCGGCTTCTGCGCGCCGCTCGCCGGCCGCGCCACCCGGATGCCCGCCATGAAGCCGCTGTCGACCGCCTGCACCCGCTCGACGAACGCCTTGTACTCGTCGGTCGACACCGTCCCCGTCGGCAAGCTCATCGCGAAATCCTCCTCGATCACCGCGCCGTAGCTGCCCTTGCGCGACGCCGCGAGGCCCGCGTGCTCGACCCGCACGCCCTCGGGCGCGCGCAGGACCGCGTAGCCCGCCGGCAGCTCGATCCGGCGGCGCATGTGGTACTGGAGCGCGGTCTCGATCGAGAGCGCGCTCTTGCGCGCCCCGCGCGAGGCGTACGTGGCGCCGAGCGTGCCCGTGAACGCGCGCGGGAACACGAGGTGCACCGGCTCCAGCCCCGGCAGCGTCCACGCCGCGGCGTCCTTGCCCTCCGGCCGCGCGAAGCCGTGGATCGTCACGGCGGCGCGGAGCGCGACCTCCCACGAGCCCTCCGTCGACGAGACCGTGACGTCCTCGACGTCGGCCCACGGGAGCCAGCCGAGCACGACGCCCCGGAGCATCTCGCGCCGCGCCGTGCCGACCACCGTCTCGAACGCCTCCGAGAGCGCCTGCGCCGCCCGGCCGTGCAGCAAAATAGTGAACGATCCCGATGCGTTACCCTTCGCGTCGACCGTGAGCCGCAGGTCGACCTCGTCGCCGGTCTCGCCGCTCGTCCCGGCCACCGTGACGAGCTCGCCGCCCGGCAGCATGGCGGCGCGGCCGCGCAGCTCGGGGCTGATACGCCCGGGCGGGAGCGGCGGGCCCTCGACGTCGGCGTCGATCCACACGTCGCCGCCCGGCAGGCGCGCGATGACGAGCGGGTGGCGGAAGCGCCCGGCGTGCGGCGGGAAGTCGGCCGACGAGCTGAACGGCTCGGTCTCGGCGATCGCGAGATCGGCGCGCACGCCGAGCTCGCGCAGGGCGCGGTAGACGACCCACGACCGGCTGCCCTGGCCGAGCTCGATCATCGCGCGCGCCGTCGTGCGCTGCGGACCGCCGCCCATGAGCGCCGCGAAATCCGAGAGCTCGGCGCCGCCGGCGACCTTCACCGCCTTGCCCGCGGCCGCGACGACGCGCTCGAGCAGCGCGGGCGACGGCGCCCGCTCGGGGCCCGCCGCCTCCCGCGCCCACCGGGTCATGGTCGGGTCGCGGTCCGAGAGCGCGCGGAGGTTCTCGTCGATCGCCGCGGCCACGTGGCTCCAGGTCTGCGTCCCCAGGCTGACGCCGACGCCCATCTCCATGCGGGGCACGCCGTCCTCGATGCGCCGCGGCGGCTGGTCCTTGATGCGCCAGACGCTGACCTTCGAGGCGCCCTCGACGCGCTCCTCCGCGGCGCCGAGCAGCGGGTGCGACCAGACCGCGAGCGGGAGCGACGACGGGCGGCGGACCTCGATCGCCGCCTCGCGGACGCTCGTGCGCTCGGGGAGCAGATCCCACGTGTCGATGACGAGCTGGCCGCCGTCGCCCGGCAGCGCGTACCCCTCGGTGATCTGCTCGACGTAGTCGCCCTGCTCGAGCTGCGAGAGGTCGCTGTGCTCCTGCGCGGCGTTCGACGCGGCGTCGGGCGCGAGGATGCGGCCGTCGCGCTTGTGGATGCGGCGGCGCAGCAGCCGCGCGGTGCCGCGGCCCTCGATGAGCGGGCCGTAGGCGACCGCGCCCTGGGCGACGTCCGTGGTGCCGGAGACGCGCCGGAGGTCGTACGTCACGTAGTGGACGAGCCCGTCGGGCGAGATCGTGAACCGCTCGACGTGGCGGAGCACCGCGGTCGCGGCGCCGGGGAGGAACGCCTTCGCCTGGTCCTCCAGCACGAGCTTGCGCCCCTCGACCTCGAGCGGCGGCGCCGGGTCCGGCGTGAGGCCGAGCGCGCGGGAGATGGGGCCGATCCCGGCGGCGGCGTCGCGCGCCGTGATGCGGTCGCGGGCGAGGCGGCCCCGCACCGCGCGGCCGTCGCCGCGGCCGGCGGCGAGGCCGAGCGCCTCCAGCATCACGCGCTCGCCCGGCGGCATGGCGTCGTACACGGCGAGCGCGCCGCGCAGATCGCCGCGGGCGACGCGCTCGCGCAGCTCGACCTCGCGCAGGGCGCCGGGCGCGCGGCGGAGCCGGCGCAGCCGCTGGATCTCGGCGAGGACCGCGGGGCGGTCGCTCGCGCCGAGGAGCGCGCCCAGGCACGCGTTGCTCGAGCGATCGAGCCCGCCGCCGCAGGCGGCCTTGACCGCGTCGACCCCGGCGCGGCCGTGGATGCGGTCGTCGACCGCGGCGAGCAGCGCCGAGCCCGGCGCCGCCGCGGCGAGCCTTGCGTACGCGGCCTCGGCGACGTCGGTGACGCCGGCGCGGCGGGCGGTCACCGCGAGCTCGGCGAGGACCATCCGGTCGGCGCCGGAGACCCCGGGCGCGCTCGGGCCGGCCGGGCCGGGCGGGGCGACCTTCACCCCGAGCTCCCGGAGCGCGTCCATGGTGCCCTCGCCCTGGCCGCCGCGGCGCTCGGCGAGCTCCGCCCGGTAGAGGCGCGCCTCCCACGACGCGGGCCACGCGGCGAGCACGCGCTCGACGGCGGCGCGGGTGCGCTCGACGACCTTGGCCTCGGGCAGATCGCCCACGCGGCGGATGGCGCGCGCGTAGAGCAGATCGTGGCGCGGCGAGCGCGGCGCGGGGGCCGGCGACGAGCGCGGCGCGGAGGCCGGCGAGGGCGCGCCGCCCTGGCCGAGGCGGCCGTCGCCGTCCGGGTCGAGGAGGTGCTCCGCCGCGCGCGCGTCGCCGAGCGCGAGCAGCGCCGCGGCCGCGACGTCGACGCCCGCGGGGCCGAGCCGCTCGCCGGGGGCGCGGCCCGCCGCCGTGGCCGGGACGAGGCTCACCGCGGCGGGCCGCGCCGCGGTCGCGGACGCGGCGGCGCCGGGGCGCGGCGCGCGGGCGCGGAGCGGCAGGCCGTTCTCGCCCCACGCGCTGAGCTCGACGTCGCTGCCGTCGCCCTTCTGCGCCACGCGCACGACGACGCGCAGCGTCCCCGGCTGGGCCTCCACCGTCGCGAGGCGCGTGACCTGCGCGCCGCCCGCCGCGTAGTCGCGCTGGAGGGCGAGCACGCCGCCCACCTCGAGCACGGCGGCGGACGACGAGGCGAGCGCGAGGCTCACGCGCTGGGCGATCGGGTTGTGGAGGTCGACGACCACGGCGCGCGTGCCCTGGAGCGCGCTCACCGCGTCGACGGGGATCGCGCAGGCGTCGGCGCGGACCACGATCGGCGAGGTGGCCCGCGCGAACGGGGCGATCCCCGGGTAGGACCGCGCGAGCGGCGCGCCCGGCGCGGAGCTCACCGGCGAGGGGCGGGCGAGGCTCTGGAGCGGGGTCGCGTCGAGCGGGCCTAGGAGAGCGGCCTCGCCCGCGCAGCCGCGGCGCGCGCTCCACGTGGCCGCCGCGGCCTCGTCGCCCACGTGGAGGGCGATGCGGTGGAGGGCGGCCGCGAGCGCGCCGCGCACGAACGGCATCTCCGGCGCGCCGCGGCCGGCGACGTCGGCGAACGCCCAGGCGCGCTGGAGGCGGCGGGCGACCTCGGGGAGCGCCTCGCGCGAGCGGAAGGCGATCGCCGAGGCGTCGGGGGCGGGGCCGCTCGCGGTGCCGGCG
Source organism: Sorangium sp. So ce1014 (assembly GCF_051521505.1). NCBI lineage: Bacteria > Pseudomonadati > Myxococcota > Polyangiales > Polyangiaceae > Sorangium > Sorangium sp. So ce1014. Next base: position 10,632,362 of record NZ_CP150356.1, on the reverse strand, counting down.
CCGAAGACGAGCGCGTCGAGCGACGCGATCACGGTGGCGAGCGCGCCCTCGTCGCTCGGCGCGTCGACGGCGCGCTCGATGGCGGCGAGGTACGGCGCCGCCGCGGCGGAGCTCGCGATCTCGGCCTCCAGCGCGGCGCCGAACGCGGCGGGGAGCGGCGCCTCGACGGCCGCAGGCGCCGCGGCCCCCCGCGGCGCGCAGGCGGCGGGCGCGCCGCCGGCGAGCGCCAGGGCGAGCGCCAGGGCGGCTTGGCGCGCGACGGGGGCGCACCCGGCTTGGCGCGCGACGGGGGCGTACCCGGCGTGGCGAGGGCTGCGAGGGCTCGCCGCGCACTCGCCGACGTTCCTGGGGCTACGGGGCTCGGTGGTCACGATCGGCGTCTCCCGGCGCCGCGCGCGGCGGTGCCTGTCCGCCGTTCCTTACGGGCCTGGGATCGCCGACGCAAACGTGAACTTCGGGGCGGCGGCGCGGTCCGCCCGACCCGCGAGGCCGGCCTCGTGTCCTTGGCTTCAGCCCGAGCCGCCCGCCGGGGGCCTCGGCGCGGCGCCTCCGGTGGGGGTGCGCGCCGGCGCGCCGGACGACGCCGCGTCGCTCGCCGAAAGGCGCTTCATGCAGAGCTTGAGGCCCGCACGGAGGTTCCCCACGGTCGCGATACCCGACAGGTCGAGCCCGAGGGAGACCATCGTCTGCGCCACGTTGGATCGGATGCCCGTGATGACCCCCTCGGCGCCCAGGAGCCGGATGGCGCGGACGAGCTCGATGAGATAACTCGCTGTCTTCGTGTCGACGAACTCGACACCGGTGAGGTCCAGGATCGCGAAGCGGGCCTGCTTGTCCACGATGGCGGCCAGGAGGTCGTCCATCACGTCGGCGGCCCTCTTGCTGTCGACGACGCCCACCATCGGGAGGGTCAGCACGCTGTCCCAGACCTCGATGATGGGCGTCGACAGGTCGCGGATCACGCTTCGCTGGCGCTCGATGATCTCGATCCGCGACTTCAGCTCGTCTTCCCTGAGCTTCGCCTCCGTGCCGTCGAGCGTGAAGCTGACCGCGCCGTCGGGCTCCCCGCGGGCGTCGCGGACCGGGACGACCCACGTCTCCCAGGCCATCCCGAACGCCTCGACGTGGGTGCGGACGAGCTCGCCCCGGACCGCTCTTCGCATCGGCTCCATGTCCATCGGCGCGGGGGGGTCATCGAACACGTTCATTCCGACGAACTGGCCCGGCTTCAGGCCGAGGGACGGGAGCGTCTTGCCCTCGTGGAAGGTGCAGACTCCATCGCGATCCATCCGGGTCACCGACGTCTCCACGGCGCCGAGGATGGCCCGGAGGATGACGTCGCTCTCCCTCAGCCCCTCGACGGCCTTGACCTGCTCCGTGACATCCTGCCCGAAGCAGAGCAGCCGAATCGGCTTGCCGCCGTCGTCGACCACGGGCGCATGTCGCCACTCGCACACCACGGCGCGCCCGTCCTTGCGGGCATGGGTGCAGCGGAGCGGGGCGCTCGCCTGCCCGAGCGAGCGCCGCCAAATCTCGGCGTCCGGACCGCTCAGGATCGTGTCGGTGAGGCGGAGGCCCACCACTTCGTCAGCGGTATATCCAAAGAGGCGCTCCGCCTCGCGATTCCACGCGACGACCACGAGATCATCGAGGTTTTCCGCGCACTCGATCACCGCGAAAGGCGCGCTGCGGACAGCGTTCATGTAGCTCGTGGGGAGCCCAGGGGATCCGGGGGCAGTCGCTGTGCTCGTCATCGTTCGTCCTCAAGGTAACGTGGGCCGGCGGCCGGTGTCGAGGACGACCGACGAGCGGTCAGCGAGGGAGGGAGGGAGAGGGCTGGGCCGAGCGCGTGAGGTGAAATTCAATCGCGCTGGCGGGCCCCGGGGATCAGGAGCCCTTCCGGGCACACATGGTGGGCGTCCGCCGTCCGTCGGATGCGGACCTCTGTGACGGCGCGGGCTGGAGCTGCCCGACGACCTGGTCCGCAATTTCCCGAACGTCGCTGCTCCACACGGCCGGGGGCGGTGGTCAGGCGACCCTGGGCGCTGGTGAGACGGAGCTGGCTCGACCGCGCTCTGCACGCGCGAAGCGCGCCGCACGCAGGCGAAGCGCCGTGTACGATGGACTTCATGCAGAGAGAAGGGAAGATGTCATGAAAAAGGGAGCGCAGGAAGAGGCCAAGAAACGGCGGAGCGGCGGGAAGCATGCCCCGTCCACCAGCGAACACGATGACTCCGCCGCGGTGACGGCTTACCTGGCTGCGCTGGAGCACCCGCTCAAAGCGGTGGTCGTGGCGGTTCGGAGCGCCATCCTCGGGGTCGACCCGGCGATCACCGAGGGGATCAAGTGGAATTCCGCGAGCTTCTATTGCCACGGATGGTTCGCCACGGCCAACGTCCGGGCCAAGGGCGCGGTCCAGGTCGTGCTGCACCACGGGGCCAGCGTGCGTGCGGAATCCACCCTCAGCCAGTCGATCGACGACGCGGCGGGCCTGCTGAAGTGGTTGTCTGCTGACCGGGCGATCATCACGTTCACCAGCCTCGATGACCTCGAGGCCAGCCGGGGTGCCTTCGTCGCGATCATCCGACAGTGGGCGGCATACCAGGTGAAGCTCGCCAGCCTGGCCTGATCGGGCGCGGAGCCTGGTCGTTCGCACGTACTTCCGACCGCTCCGGAATTTGCCTCTCTGCACCATCAGCTGCCCCATCGACCGTTGCCCTCCCGGAGGACGGATGGGGCCGCCTCCCGCCTGCCGGGCACCATCGCTCGCCGGCCCAACCCTATGCCGGGTGACGAGGCAGGGTCGCCCGAGGTACACTGCAACCGATGAAGCTCGCCATCGACCTATCGCCCGCGCAAGCCGAACGCCTCCATGAGCGCGCAAAGAGCCTCGGCTTGCAGCCGGAAGAGCTGGCGCGGGCCGCCGTGGCGGATCTGCTGACAACCCCGGACGACGAGTTCCGTGCTGCCGCCGAGGTCGTCCTCCAGAAGAACGCAGAGCTGTACAGGCGGCTCGCCTGAGAGTGCGTTACTTGACTTTGGCGGAAGTCTTCTTCCTCCACGAGCGGGTTCTTGCTGCGAGCGGTGGCGCCGCAGGCGTTCGAGACCTCCGCGCCGTCGAGGCTGCCGTGGCCCAGCCGAAGGCAACTTTCGGCGGCGAGGACCTCTATCCTACCGTCGTCGCCAAGGCAGCGACGCTCTGCTTCTCGCTCGTGCAAGGCCACCCGTTCATCGACGGAAACAAGCGTGTCGGCCATGCCGCGATGGAGGTCTTCCTCATGCTGAACGGCTACTCCCTTGACGCGCATGTCGACGAGCAAGAGCGCATCATGCTCTCGCTTGCCTCCGGCACGCTTGCGCGGGACCAGTTCGTCGCCTGGCTCGAGCAGCATGCCGGCCCGTGAGGGCAACGGCCGAGGAGGCGATCGTCGATTTCCAAGCGCTCCGTGCTGTGTGTAGGATTCGCGCATGAAGGTACTCAAGTACGTTGGCCTCGGGCTCCTGGCCGTCGTTCTCCTGTTCGTGATCGTGGTGATGACGCAACCTTCCACGTTCCGCGTCGAGCGCTCAGAGACCGTGGCCGCGCCTGCCGAGGCGGTGTACGCGCAGGTCGTCGACTTTCACGCCTGGCAGGGGTGGTCGCCGTGGGAGAAGCTCGACCCGTCCATGCAGAGGACCTATGGCGGGCCCCCGTCCGGCACCGGCGCGTCGTACGCGTGGTCGGGCAATGAGCAGGCGGGCGAGGGCAAGATGACCATCACGGAGGCCAAGCAGCCGTCGAACGTCACCATCCGGCTCGAGTTCATCAAGCCGTTCGAGGCGACGAACACCACAACATTCACCCTCGTTCCGGCGCCCGGCGGCACGAAGGTGACGTGGGCCATGGAGGGGGAGAACACCTTCGTCGGTAAAGCATTCGGGCTCTTCATGGACATGGACAAAATGGTCGGTGCTGACTTCGAGAAGGGGCTCAGCGCGATAAAGCAGAACGTGGAGTCGAAGGCAGCGCCGCCGAGCTGACCGTCGGCGGGGCGCCCCCCGCTCGATCAGCCGTCGTCGTGCACGATCGCCCATCCGAGCTCGGGGGCGAGCTTGGCCGCTGTCCGCCGCACCTGGGCCTCGATGCCCTGCTCGCCCATGGCTCCGGCTCGCCCGCTCGCCCGAGCCCCACACTCCCGGTCCTGACGAGGTTTCGCGGGCGCACGCGAGGCGCCCTCGCGCGCGCCGGACGCGCATCTGGACAGGGCGTCCTCATGGCGCCCAGGTGACGTGGGGGAAGAGGATCGTCCGGCCCGAAAGAGAGCTGAACTACCTCTTGCGATGTGCCGGCCAACCCATCGACAGCACCGAGAAATCGACGCCAGCGTAGGGGATTCCCTTCCGAGGGCGGTGCAGCAGCCGTGTGGGCGCTTGCAAGAAAGTGGACCGCGCCGCGCAGGTTCTGCTAGGGGGAGGACTTATGATCATCGCGCTCACCGGACAGAAGGGTGGGATCGGCAAGAGCACCACGGCCGTGAGCCTCGCCGTGGCCGCGCTGGCGAACGGCCGGCGCGTGCTGCTCGTCGACGCCGATCCCCAGGGGACCGTCCGTACGTGGGGCGACGTGGCCGCCGAGGCAGGGCACGAGACCCCGACCGTCATGGCCATGGGCGCCTCGATGCACAAGCCGGGGCAGCTGCCGGACGTCGCCGCCGCGTACGACCTCACGGTGATCGATTGTCCCCCGCGTCACGGTGAGATCGCGCGGTCGGCGCTGATGGTCGCCGACGTGGCCATCTACCCTTGCGGCCCCACGGCCGCGGACGCCTGGGCCCTCACCGCCGCGATCGAGGTGTTCCGCGAGGCCGCGGCGCTGCGGAGCGCGCTCAAGGGCTGCATCCTCATCACGCGCAAGCAGGGCCGCACGGCGCTCGGCAAATCGGCGCGCGCGGTGCTCGAGACCTCGGGCCTGCCGGTGCTCTCCACGGAGCTCGGCTATCGCATTGCCTACCAGGAGTCCCTCGCCTGCGGGCAAGGGGTGACGGGCTACGCGCCGCGCGACGCCGCGGCCAAAGAGATCACCCACCTTCTCGAAGAACTGGAGAAGCTTCATCATGGCGAAAAAGCAAGTCGCGGTCTCGCTAAGAAAGCCGCCGTCGCCTGAAAAGGCGGACGCGTTCGTCGCGGGCAGCACCGACGGCAAACCGGCCCACGACGCCGTGAAGTCGCGGCCCGCCGCAGACAAGCGAGCGCCCGACGACGACAAGCCGGCCGAGGCGAAGCAGGAGCGAGCGCCGGAAGCGCAGCCGGCTCCCGAGCCGCCCGCGGCGCCGCTGCAGGCGAGCGCGGCCGCCGAGCCCCAGGCGCTCGCCACCACCTCGGAGCCGCCGGCCGCCCCGGCGGTGCTCGTCGGGAACGACGGCCGCGCGCGGCGCGCGGTGACCGTCTACCTCCCCGATCCGCTCGCGGACCGGCTGCTGCTCCACTGCATCGAGCAGGACCGCGACGTGAGCAACCTGGTCGGCGAGGCGGTCGAGGTGCACCTCGACAGGCGCCTCGGGCCGGCGTCGGTCTCCGCATCCCCGGCCTCGGACGGCGCAGCCGCCGCGCGAGAGGCGGCGCCGCCGAGCCCGACGTACCGCGCCGAGCCGTACCGCGCCGAGCCGTACCGCGCCGAGCCGTACCGCGCCGAGCCGTACCGCGCGGCGGACACGAGCTCGAAAGGGCGCGTCGGTCGGATGGTCCAGGTGGGGCGGGTGCTGATGACCCTGTGGCGACAGCGGCCCCGGGCGAGCTGACCCGAGCGCGCGAGCGAGCCCGACAAGGCACCACCGCTCTCGAATCGAACCGCTGCGCGAAACCCCGTCGCGACCGACGCTCCGGGGGTGGCCGGACAGCAGCTGGAAGGCGAGCGGAGGGAGAACAGGGATCTTCCTGCCTTGCCGCTCTCCCTCCTCACCTGCGAGCCTCTCTCCGGGCCCCAAAAGGCCATCCCGTGTCCTGCCCTTCCATTCCCGGTTCCCGGTGCGCAGCCCTCATCAAGCCTCCAGACAAGAGGCGTGCCCGTCTCTCCGCGGGGCGTGGCCAGGCCGCCCGCCCTGCCGAGGCGCCGCGCGATGGATGAAGCGCGCCGCTCCCGCCGCCGAGCGCGCGATGAGCTCCAGCGTCACGGAACCGTTCGCCGCGGCGGCGACTGACCACCAGGACGAGCGATGACCCAGCATGTTCGGGACGAGGGGACGGCCGCGCGTGGGCCCAATCAGAAGGAGGCGCAGGTCACGTCGGACGCCGGCCGCTCCGTTCACGCGATGTTCATGGAGGCGCCGACCGCCATCGCGGTGTTCCGTGGCCCCGACTGGGTGATCGATTTCACGAACCGGCTCGCCCAGCGCCTCTTCCGCGACCGGACCGTCGTGGGCAGGCGCCTCTTCCAGTGCGCCCCGGAGCTCGCCGGCTCCCGGGTGGCCGATCTGCTCGAGCGGGCCCACGGATCGAGCCAGCCCGCCGCCGCGGGCGAGCTCCTCATCCTCCTCGACCGCGGCGCGGGCGACGGGGCGCTGGCCGAGGGGTACTTCAACGTGACGTTTCAGCCCATCCCGGCCGCGGGCGGCGGGGCGGCGAGCGTGGTGCTCTTCGCCGTCGAGGTCACCGATCAGGTGCTCGCGCGCCGCCGCATCGAGCAGCTCGCCGAGCAGCTCGAGCACGAGCGCCACAAGCTGGAGCAGATCATCCAGCAGATGCCCCACGCGGTGTACATCGCTGAGGCCCCCTCGGGGCAGATCGTGATGGGCAACGCCCAGTGCGCCGAGCAGCTGGGGCGCCCCTTCGTCCCGTCGGCGGACATCGCCACCTACAACGCGGCCTACCACGGCTTCCACGGAGACGGCCGCCCCTACGCGCCGCACGAGTGGCCGCTCGCGCGCGCGGTCACCGCCGGTGAGCTCGTCCGGGCCGAGCCGGTGGAGATGCTGCGCACCGACGGCGCCCGCGCCATCATCGAGTACAGCGCCGCGCCCATCCGCGGCGCCGCGGGGCAGATCGTGGCCGGCGTCGTGGTGGGCGTCGACGCGACGGAGCGGATCCGCGCCCTGCGCGAGGAGCAGCGCCGCAGCGAGCAGCTCAGGGGGCTCGCCGAGGCGTCGCTCGCCGTCAACTCGGCGACGTCGCTCGAGCGGATGCTCGCCGAGATCACCGAGCGGGCGCGCTCGCTCATCGGGGCGCACCAGTCGGCCATCCGCATGACCGACGACCAGGACTGGGCGCAGGCCACCCACGCCGTCAGCCTCTCGGACAAGTACGCCGCGTACCGCAGCGACGACGCGAGGACGAACGGGAACGGCATCGACGCGCTGGTCCGCAAGGCCAACAGGCCGCTCCGCATGACGCAGGTCGAGCTCGAGGCGCACCCGGCGTGGCGGGGCCTCGACGGCGAGGGCGCGAGCCACCCGCCGAGGCGCGGCTGGCTCGCCGCGCCGCTCATCTGCCGCGACGGCAGGAACCTCGGGCTCATCGAGCTCTCGGACAAGGAAGAGGGCGAGTTCACCGGCGACGACGAGTCGATCCTCGTGCAGCTCGCGCAGCTCGCCAGCGTGGCCATCGAGAACGCGCGGCTGCGCGAGGGGTCGCTCGCCGCCGAGAAGCGCTTCCGCTCCATGGTCGAGGCGACCACGGTCGTCGTCTGGCGGACCGATCCGGGCGGCCAGGTCGTGGAGGACTCCCCGTCCTGGCGCGGCTTCACCGGGCAGAGCTACGAGGCGTGGGCCGGCTACGGCTGGCTCGACGCCGTCCACCCCGACGACCGCGAGCGCGCGGACGCCGCGTGGCGAGGCGCCGTCGCGTCGAGGAGCCGGTACGAGGTGGAGTATCGGCTGCGCCGGCGCGACGGGTCGTGGGCCCACACCGTCGCGCGCGGCGTCCCCCTCGTGGCGGACGACGGGGCGATCTACGAGTGGGTCGGCTGCAACGTCGACGTGAGCGACATCCGGCGCGCCGAGGAGGCGTTCCGGGTCCAGCACCGGCTCGTGCGCACCATCGCCGAGAACGCGACGCTCGGCCTGCTCATGATGGATGCGCACCAGCGCTGCACCTTCATGAACCCGGCGGCCGAGAAGATCACCGGCTTTCGCTTCGACGAGATCCAGGCGATCGATCGCCCCCTGCACGAGATCGTCCACCATACGCGGCCGGACGGCAGCCGCTATCCCATGGAGGAGTGCCCGATCGACCGGGCGCTGCCGCGCAAGAGCCAGGAGCAGGGAGAGGACGTCTTCGTCCGCCAGGACGGCTCCTTCTACCATGTGGCCTTCACCGCGAGCCCCATCCTCGACGGCGACGTCCCCGTGGGCACGGTCATCGAGCTCCGCGACATCACCGAGCAGAAGCGCGCCGAGGCCGAGCGCGAGCGCCTCATCGCCGCGCTGGAGCGGAGCAACAAGGAGCTCGACCAGTTCGCCTATGTGGCCAGCCACGACCTGAAGGCGCCGCTGCGCGGCATCGCGAACCTGACGCAGTGGATCGAGGAAGATCTCGCCGGGACCCTCGGGGGCGCTTCGCGCGAGCACATGACGCTGCTGCGCGGCCGCGTCCGCCGCATGGAGGCGCTCATCGACGGGATCCTCGATTACAGCCGCGCCGGCCGGCTGCGGCACGCGCTGGAGCCGGTCGACGTCGGTCAGATCCTCGCGGATGTCGTCGAGCTGATCGCGCCTGCGCCCGAGGCCAGCGTCGAGGTCGCGCCGGGGCTGCCGGTGCTGCGGACCGAGCGGATCCCGCTGCAGCAGGTGTTCATGAACCTCATCAGCAACGCGCTCAAGCACGCGCGGCGCGCCGATGCGCGCGTGCGGGTCGGGCACGGCGACGCGGGCCTGCACCACGAGTTCTTCGTCGAGGACAACGGGCCAGGCATCGCCCCGGAGTTTCACGAGCGCGTCTGGGGCCTCTTCCAGACGCTCGAGGCGCGCGACAAGGTGGAGGGCACAGGGATCGGGCTGTCGGTGGTGAAGAAGATCGTCGAGAGCCGAGGCGGACGCATCTGGATCGACTCCCCCCGAGGCCCGGGCGCCACCTTCCGCTTCACCTGGCAGAAGCGTGATCCGAGCGACTCCTGAGACCCGGTGCTGCCGCGCCCGGCGAGCGCCACTGGCAAGCTCAGCAGAGGTACGGAATGTCCTTGTTGGAGTTGAACCGGGCGAAATGGTGGTCCAAGCTCGAACCATGGAATACTTCGATGAGCCCGCGCGGGTGCGTGCAGGTCGGAGCGCGCCCAGGCACACCGGCGGCCGCGAAACCTCCGCGGCGGTCGCCGTCTTGCCATGATAATTGCCGCGGCGGCCATCGCGCGGAGGTTGACGTTCACGTCCTCCTCGCCAAGGAGATCCAGGAGACAATGAACGTCGAAGAAAAACTCCTCAACATCCTCCTCGTCGAGGATGACGAGGTCGATGTGATGAACGTCCGCCGGGCGTTCAAGCGCAACAACATCTCGAACCCCCTCTGGGTCGCTGGCAACGGCGTCGAGGCGCTCGAGATCCTGCGCAGCGGCGTCATCCCGGTGGAGCGCCGGCTGATCCTGCTCGACCTGAACATGCCGAAGATGAACGGCATCGAGTTCCTGCGCGAGCTGCGGGCCGATCCGGATCTCGTGGCCACGTCGGTTGTCGTGCTGACCACCTCGAACGACGACCGTGACAAGGTGGGGGCCTTCAACCTCAACGTGGCCGGCTATCTCCTCAAGCCCGTCACGTTCCTCAGCTTCGTCGAGCTCATGGCAGCGCTCAACAAGTACTGGAGACTCGTGGAGCTACCTTAGCGAAATTCGCCGTCTTTCTGACCGCCTTCACGGCGGGCGGAGAGGCGGCGAGGCGCGCTGATCGCGATGTGACCTGCCCGAGGCCGGCCACGCGCACGAGATCTCCGTGCAGCTCGCGATGTGACCTGGCGGAGGCCGGCTACTTGCTGCGCTTGACGACGCCGAGGGCCCGCTGCGCCGCCTTGACGGCCGCCTGCGCCTCCTTGCCGTCCACCCCTGCGAGCGCCGCCGTGATCGCGGTCGCGACCTCGCGCCGGCTGTGCGGGTGCACGTCGGCGAGCTTCAGGTAGAGCTGCGCCTTCTCGGCGAGATCGGCGCCGCCGCGCCGCGCCTCGATCCGCTCGAGCAGGCAGCCCGCCACCGCGGCGTCGTCCATCTTCTTCAGCGCGTCGAGCGCCGCCGCCCGCTTCGCGAGCTCCGGCCGCGCCTCGATGAGATCCACGAGCGGCGCGAGCGCCACGGGGCCGAACGCGCGGATCGCGTCCGCCACGATGCCGGGCTTGTACCCCTCGGCGTAGGCCGACAGGAGCTCGCTCAGCCCGCGGACGTCGCCCAGGTAGCCGAGCGCGTACGCGGCGATCTTCGCCTCCCGCTCGTCCTCGCCGCGGCTCGCCAGCCTCCGCACGAAGGTCTCGACCATCTCGACGTCGCCGAGCTGGGCGAGCGCGTAGGCGGCCTCCTCGCGCACGCCGCGGGCGGCGTCCGCGTAGAAGGCGCGGCGGAGCGCCGGGAGCGCCGCGAGGTCGCCCAGCTCGGCGAGCGCCTTGAGCGCCTCGCCCCGCTCCTCCTTTGTCGGCGCCGCGCCGAGCGTCTTCGCGAGCTCCTGCACCCGATCCATCCGGGCGGCGCGGCGCGCGCGCACCGCGGCGCCGCCCGGCCCGGGCGACTGCGCGACGTCGATCGCGTCCAGCGCGTCGCGGGCGAGCGCCCGCAGGCCGGCGTCCTTGGCGTGCTCCGCGACCTTGCCGAGCATCGCCGCCGCCTCGCCGCGGGCCGGGCCGCCGTGCTGGACGACCGCCTGCAGCACCCGCACCGCGGTCAGCTTCGCCACGCGGCCCGCCTTCACCGTGAGCGCCTTCTCGGCGGCGGCGATCGCCTCGGCCCCGAGCGGCGCGAACGTCCTCGCGATCGTCGGCGTCGCGGTGCCGTCGGCCCAGATCGGGAAGATGCTCTGGACGAGCTCGCTCGCCGGGAGCGACGCGTAGTAGCGCGCGTGGTGGACCGCGGCGACGTAGCGGCTCATCGTGCCCGCGGCCCGGCGCCGCGCCACCTCGTCCGGGGGGAGCGTCTCGTCGGGCCGCGCCACGGCGACGCTCTCGTAGGTCGGCACGCGCTCGATCGTCTTGCCCTCGCCGGCGCGATCGATGTGGGTCGCGCCGGCGAGGCGCACGAGCGCCATCTCGAGCACCTGGTAGAGCTTGATGAAGTCGTCGAGCCGGTCGGCCGGCTCGGGCTTCTGCGGCAGGCTCTGGAGCAGCGCGGCCTGCTTCTCGAGGCGGAGGTCGCGGAGCCGCTCGGCGAGCGGGTCCGTCACGCGCGCGCTGAGCCCGGTCAGGCCGGTGGCGAGCGCCTCGGCGAGCTCCTCGCGGACCTCGCCGAGCGCGATGGCCGCGGGCGAGGCGCCCGCCTCGCGGGCGGCGGCGTTCCACGCGGAGCCCTCCAGCGGCCCGGTCCGCGCCGCGGCCCCCTGCTCGATGACCGGGAGCAGCGAGAGGCCGAGCGGGCCCTCGACGATCGCGGCGAGCGGCCACAGGACGGGCAGGGCCGCGTCGATCCCGACGTCGCCGAGCAGCGCGCGGAGCCGGGCGTCGCGGAGCGAGCCGGCGAGCCGCTCCTCGAGCGCCGGGTCGTCGGGCAGGTGGAGGGCCTCCCCCTTGTCGTCGACCGCCGAGAGCCGCGCGCCGCGCGCGAAGAGCGTGTCGGTGAGCACGGCGACGGGCACGAGGTCGGGCGCGAAGACGTCCTTGCGGTGCTCCTGGAGGGCCGCGAGGGCCGCGCCGACGTCGGGCAGCGCCCGCGCGAGGACGGCCTCGAGGGCGCCTGTGTCGAGCGGGCGCTTGTCGCCGAGATCGGTGAAGTCGACGCGGAGCGGCGGGTAGCCGGGGTAGGTCGTCGCGCGCGCCCCGGCGAGCACCTCGCCGGCGAAGCTCCGCTTCGGCTCGGTCCGCTTCGCCAGGAAGGCGGGGAGGATCTGCTTTTCGCTGAAGTGCCGGCCGGACTCGAGGTCGAGGAAGCGGCTCTCCCGGATGACGAAATCGTCGCTCGTGGTCCGCGTCGAGAAGGCGTACTCGACGAGCGTGAGCCCGTCCGCGGGCTTCCGGTCGGACGCCTTCCACGTCTTGCCGACGAGCTCCTCGACGTGGCGGTCGTCGAGCGGCTCGCCCGCGAGGTGCTTCTCGAGCTTGCGGGCGGTGAGCAGCAGGTCGGCCATCAGGTTCGCGTAGGCGACCGCCGGGAGCGCCCCGCGGCGCGCTCCCGCGGCCTGAGGACCGCCCGCGGCCTGTCCGCGAAGCAGCGCGGCGAGATCGAGCGTCCGGGCCGAGAGCCGCCGGAGGCGGTTCTCCCGGAGGCCCTCGGCGAGCTTCTCCATCTGCTCGATGCGGTCGGCCCCGATCGCCGCGACGCCGGCCACGCCGAGCTCGCGCACGAGCGTGCTGACCTGCTCGACGCCCGACTTCATCAGGGCCTGCGCGTTCGCGGCGCCCTTCTTCACGCTCTTGCGCGCGTTCTCCCCGCCCGGGGCGCCGGGGGGCGCCGCGTCGCTCACGGCGAACGACTCGGGCGCGCGCGCCCAGGCGACGAGCAGCGCCGCCGCGTGCTTGCAGAACGCGGTGCTGAAGGCCCGCGCCGGGCAGGTGCAGCGCCCCTTGAACGCGGGCGCCGGCGCGTCGCTGTAGACGAGCGTCACCTTGTAGGGCGAGGCCCCCGAGCCCCTGGCGTCGCAGAACAGCTTGTTCTCGTGGCGCGCCAGGTTCAGCAGCTGCCCGCCGTCGTAGAGCAGCGTGCCCTTCTTGAGCTCCCCCGCGTCCTGGATGAACGCCCGGAGCTCGGCGGCCCCGATGCGCTGCACCTCGCCCGGCGCCGCGCTCACGGCGCCTCCGCGGGCGCGCGCGCCGGGTGGATCTCATCGTGCGGGAGCAGGGGAGCGGCGGCCGACATCGGCCCGGAAGCCTATCATGGCCAGCGGCGCGGCGGCTCCTGGCGCTACCCCTCGCCGAGGTGCGGGTAGTCGACGTAGCCGCGCGGGCCGTCGGAGTAGAAGGTCGCGACGTCAGGCGTGTTGAGCGGCGCCCGGCGCGACAGGCGCTCGGGCAGATCGGGGTTGGCCAGGAACGGCACGCCGAAGGAGACGAGCTCCGCCACGCCGGCGCGCAGCGCTTGCTCCGCGGCCTCCAGCGTGTAGCCGCCGTTCACGACGAGGGCGCCGCGGAACCGCTCGCGGAGGAGGGTCGTCACCCGCTCCGGGGCGTCCGGCGGCTCCCCGGCGATCGGCTCCACGACGTGCAGATAGACGAGCTTGCGCGCGGAGAGCTCGGCGGCGACGTGGCCGAAGAGCGCCTTCGGATCGGAGTCGCTCATGTCGTTGAAGTCGGCGGTCGGCGAGACCCGCACGCCGACCCGGTCCACGCCGAACACGCCGGTCACGGCGTCGGTGATCTCGAGCAGGAACCGCGCCCGGTTCTGGATCGAGCCGCCGTACCGGTCGGTCCTCCGGTTCACGCCGTCGCGGAGGAACTGATCGATGATGTAGCCGTTCGCCGCGTGGATCTCGACGCCGTCGAAGCCGGCGGCCTTGGCCTGGCGCGCCCCGTGCTCGAACAGCGCGACGACGCCGGGGATCTCGTCCGTCTCGAGGGCCCGCGGGGTGCTGTACGGCTGCGGGCCCTCGGCCGTGTGCGCATGGCCCTTGCGGATGGCGATGGCCGAGGACGACACCGGCGCCTGTCGGTTCGGCTGGAACGAGACGTGGGACGCCCGCCCGACATGCCAGAGCTGCAGGAAGATGCGCCCGCCCGCCCGGTGGACCGCGTCCGTCACGAGCCGCCACCCCTCGACCTGCGTGTCGGTGTGGATGCCCGGCGTGCGGAGGTATCCGATGCCCTGCGGGCTGACCTGCGTGGCTTCGCTGATGATGAGGCCGGCCGAGGCGCGCTGCTCGTAATACCGCGCGTGGAGCTCGGTCGGCACGTGGCCCTCCGCGCGTGAGCGCGTCATCGGCGCCATCACGAGGCGGTTCGGCAGCGACAGGGGACCGAGCGCGTAGGGGCTGAACAGCAGGTCAGATGCGGTGGTCACGATCGATGCTCCTTGTAGAAAGGACGCTGCTTCCGAAAGGGAAGTGGCATCCGTCCAGCCAGGAACATGGATCGCCGCTATCTCATGTCAAGGCACTTCCTTTTTGGTAGTGAAGCGGTCATGCTGCGACATCGGGACGAGCCATGAAGCACCCTTGCCAGCACCTCTGCGACAGGTTCCAGGCGGCGATGGCCGTGCTCGCCAAGCCCTGGAACGGCCTCATCATCGCGACGCTCGAGGAGGGCGCGCTGCGCTTCGGCGAGATCGGCGAGCGGCTCGACGCGATCAGCGATCGGATGCTCTCCAGCCGGCTGAAGGAGCTCGAGGCGCTCGGGCTCGTGGTGCGGCGCGTCCTGCCGGGCCCCCCCGTCCGCGTGGAGTACGAGCTGACCGACGCCGGGCGGGGATTCGGCGAGGTGGCGCAGGCGATCTCGCGCTGGGGGGAGCTGCTCGAGGAGAGCGCGGCGCGCGGCGGCGGGGCGAAGGGCGGCGCGCGCGCGGCGAGCAGCCAGCGCGCGGCGCGGCACGTGCCGGCGGCGAAGCGCGCGCGGCCGCGGACCGCGCCGGTACGCAAGGACGCGTGACGGAGGTCACGGAGGAGTCCGCCGGATCCAGTGCTCTGCTCAGGGACAGCCTGATGTCGAGCGCTCGTATCGCACGGTCGCGCGATGAATGCCTCTTGCGAACTCCAGGAAGGCCTTGCCGATCGGGGCAAATGGTGATGTGATCCGAGGGCTTCGCACGATCGGAACCCGCCGATGACGCGGAGCGTCAACGCGATGGCGTCCTCTGGGCGCCGCGGGGGATCCTCGTATGGCCCTGCAGCACCAGCGCCGACCCGCGGGGATGAGGCTCGCGCACCAGTTCTGGTTGTCGCTCGTCGTCCCGATCGCGATGGCGATCCTGCTGTATGGCGTGTTCGCCTCGGCGCACCGCAAACAGGTCCTGCGGGACGAGGCCACGGCGGAGCTCCGCAACTACGCCACCCTGCTTCAGGCGTTCGTCGAGAGCGCGCTGCAGCGCAAGGACATCGCGCTCGTCCGGCGGCGCGCGGAGCACTTCGCGAGCGCCGAGCGCATCCTGGGCGTCGCCGCGTTCACCAGGGAAGGCGAGGCGGTCTTCATCACGGAGGGGGTCAAGCGCGAGGCGGAGCGCCTCGAGGAGTTCGCCTACCGGTCGTTCCGTGAGGGCGGAGACATCGAGGAGCCCGCCCGTCTGGTCGGGCAATCGGTGCTGATCCGCACTGTCTCCATCCAGCCGAGCCGCGCCAATCCGCCCCTGGTGGCCGTCCTTGTGCGCGACCGTCAGTACATCGAGGTGCTGGAGGACACGTTGAATCACGGCCTGGCGGCGACTGGCGTCGTGCTGCTGCTGGTCAGCGCGATCGTGGCCGGGCTCGTGGGGCGCTTCACCGTCGCGCTCCCGGCGGGGGCCATCCTCTCCGGGGCCGAGCGCGTGGCCAGCGGGGATCTCGACGCCGCCGTGCCCGAGAAGGGCGCGGAGGAGCTGTCGCGTCTGGCCCATGCCTTCAACACGATGACGCGGTCGCTGCGGGAAGCCCGGGAGCGCGCCGAGCGCGAGGAGGCGGCGCGGGTGAACGTGGAGCGCAGGTTGCAGCAGGCGCAGGCGCTCGCCGCCGCGGGGCAGGTGGCGACCTCGCTCGGCCACGAGATCGGGTCGCCGCTGAACGTGATCCAGGGCCGCGCGCGCCGCGCGGCCGACCTGCCCGGGTGCCCGGAGCACCTGCGCGCCGAGCTGGAGACGATCGCGCGGCAGTCCGAGCGGATCACGCGTGTCGTCTCCCGCCTCGTCTCCCTCGCTCGGCCGTCGCGGCCGCAGCAGGAGGACAGCGATCTCCGGCGCGTGATCGACGACGTTGTCGCCTTCCTGGGCCCGGAGTGCAGGAAGCGCGACATCGAGACGAGCGTCCTGTGCCCGCGCGACAGCGGCGCGTGGGCGCGCGTCGCCCTCGACTCCGATCGCCTGTTTCAGGTGGTGTTCAATCTATGCCTGAACGCCATCGAGGCTCAGGACGGCGGAGGCGAGCTCGTGGTGCGCGTGCTCCACGAGTGCGAGGGCCCGGCGGGCGCTCGCGCCGTGTGCTTCGAGATCGAGGACGCGGGTCCCGGGGTCCGCGCCGAGGACGCGCCCCAGATCTTCGAGCCGTTCTTCACGACGAAGGCGACCCGCGGCGGGAGCGGCCTTGGCCTCGCCATCGTTCACGGAATCGTCCAGGAGGCGGGCGGATCCGTCGAGGTCGCCTCCTCGCCGACCGGCGGGGCGCTCTTCCGGGTCATCCTGCCCACGATCATCGCCGGCTCGCCGGAGAGCAGGAAGGCGAGCGCGGAGGCGAGCTCAGCAGTTGGCATGAAGACGAGCCCAGCAGTGAGTTGAAGGCGAATCCGGCGATGACCGGGATGACCGGAGATGACCGGAGATGAATCGGGTGACGAGCACAGGGGGCATAGAGGAAGGGTCGAAAGGATGAGTTTGAGCTCACCGAACGTGTTGATTGTCGAGGACGACGATGACCTTGGCCGGTTCGTCGTTGACATCGCGACGGACCACGGCTATCGGGCGACGCACGTCGTCGATGCTCTGTCGGGCCTCCGACTGCTCCCGTCCGGCAAATTTGAGCTGCTGATCACCGACATCCGCATGCCGGGCATGGACGGCATCGAGCTGATCGCGCGAGCCAAGGAGCACGACCCGTCCCTGGCGATCATCGCCATCACCGCGTTCGGCTCCGTGGAAACGGGGATGCGCGCCCTCCGCGTCGGCGCCTCCGATTACCTCTCGAAACCTTTCCGCTCCGATGAGCTAAGCTCTCGCATGCGGCGCGCGCTCGAGCGCCGCGCTCGCGACATCGAGCACGCTCGTCTCCAGCGACAGGTCGAAGAAGTTCTGCGCCGCGGCAAATCGTGAGAGAGCGGCGCACAAAGGCCTCGTGACGCCGCCCTTCCCTGGCCTCGTCGAGGCCTGAACAGCCCAGGCGGGATCGAGATTTCCAGGCGCGCACTCGCCCTTCAGGAAGGTACTCATGCAACCGAACAACATCGCCGCGAGCTCGAAGGACAAGAGCGGGAGCGGCGCGAGCAAGAAGAAGCCGCCGTCCCGCAGGGGCGGCGCCGCCGGGACCCACCTCGATGTGCGGGAGATGCAGCTCCAGGCGATCCTGGAGGTGCTCAAGGCGGTGAAGGCGGGCAACTTCTCCGCGCGCGTCGGCATCGGCGAGGTGCCGGGGACGATCGGTCAGATCGCCGACGAGGTGAACGACGTCGTCCAGCAGCTGCAGACCGTCGGCTCGGAGATCACGCGCGTGGCGCGCGAGGTAGGTACCGAGGGCAAGCTCGGGGCGCAGGCCGAGGTGCAGGGCGTCAGCGGCACGTGGAAGGACCTCACCGACAACGTGAACGTCCTCGCGGGCAACCTGACCAACCAGGTGCGCAACATCGCGGTCGTGACGACGGCGGTCGCGAACGGCGACCTGTCGAAGCAGATCACGGTCGAGGCGAAGGGGGAGATCCTCGAGCTGAAGAACACCATCAACAAGATGGTGGAGCAGCTGCGCGCGTTCGCGTCGGAGGTGACGCGCGTGGCGCGCGAGGTGGGCACCGAGGGCAAGCTCGGGGCGCAGGCCGAGGTGCGGGGCGTCAGCGGCACGTGGAAGGACCTCACCGACAACGTGAACGTCCTCGCGGGCAACCTGACCAACCAGGTGCGCAACATCGCGGTCGTGACGACGGCGGTCGCGAACGGCGACCTGTCGAAGCAGATCACGGTCGAGGCGAAGGGGGAGATCCTCGAGCTGAAGAACACCATCAACAAGATGGTGGAGCAGCTGCGCGCGTTCGCGTCGGAGGTGACGCGCGTCGCGCGCGAGGTGGGCACCGAGGGCAAGCTCGGGGCGCAGGCCGAGGTGCGGGGCGTCAGCGGCACGTGGAAGGACCTCACCGACAACGTGAACGTCCTCGCGGGCAACCTGACCAACCAGGTGCGCAACATCGCGGTCGTGACGACGGCGGTCGCGAACGGCGACCTGTCGAAGCAGATCACGGTCGAGGCGAAGGGGGAGATCCTCGAGCTGAAGAACACCATCAACAAGATGGTGGAGCAGCTGCGGACGTTCGCCGCGGAGGTGACGCGCGTCGCGCGCGAGGTCGGTACGGACGGCAAGCTCGGCGGTCAGGCGCAGGTGCCCGGCGTCGCCGGCACGTGGAAGGACCTCACCGACAACGTGAACCAGCTCGCCGGCAACCTGACCAACCAGGTGCGCAACATCGCCCTGGTGACGACGGCCGTCGCCAAGGGCGATCTCTCGCAGAAGATCACCGCCGAGGCGCGGGGCGAGATCCTCGAGCTGAAGGACACCATCAACAAGATGGTGGAGCAGCTGCGCGCGTTCGCGTCGGAGGTGACGCGCGTCGCGCGCGAGGTGGGCACCGAGGGCAAGCTCGGGGCGCAGGCCGAGGTGCGGGGCGTCAGCGGCACGTGGAAGGACCTCACCGACAACGTGAACGTCCTCGCGGGCAACCTGACCAACCAGGTGCGCAACATCGCCCTCGTCACGAAGGCGGTCGCGAGCGGCGACCTGTCCCAGAAGATCGCGGTCGAGGCGAAGGGGGAGATCCTCGAGCTGAAGGACACCATCAACAAGATGGTCGATCAGCTGCGCGCGTTCGCCGCGGAGGTGACGCGCGTCGCGCGCGAGGTCGGCACGGACGGCAAGCTCGGCGGTCAGGCGCAGGTGCCCGGCGTCGCCGGCACGTGGAAGGACCTCACCGACAACGTGAACCAGCTCGCGGGCAACCTGACCAACCAGGTGCGCAACATCGCCCTCGTCACGAAGGCGGTCGCGAGCGGCGACCTGTCCCAGAAGATCACGGTCGAGGCGAAGGGGGAGATCCTCGAGCTGAAGGACACCATCAACAAGATGGTCGATCAGCTGCGCGCGTTCGCCGCGGAGGTGACGCGCGTGGCGCGCGAGGTGGGCACCGAGGGCAAGCTCGGCGGCCAGGCGCAGGTGCCCGGGGTGTCCGGGACCTGGAAGGACCTGACCGAGAACGTCAACGTCATGGCCTCGAACCTCACCTCGCAGGTGCGCGGCATCGCCAAGGTCGTGACCGCGGTCGCGAACGGCGACCTGCGCCAGAAGCTGGCCCTGGAGGCCAAGGGCGAGATCGCGTCGCTGGCCGACACCGTCAACGACATGACCTACACGCTGCGCGTCTTCGCCGAGCAGGTGACGACGGTCGCGCGCGAGGTCGGCATCGAGGGCAAGCTCGGCGGCCAGGCCAAGGTGCCCGGCGCGGCCGGCACGTGGAGGGACCTCACCGACAACGTGAACCAGCTCGCCGGCAACCTCTCCACGCAGGTGCGCGCCATCGCCGAGGTCGCGACCGCCGTGACCAAGGGCGACCTGACGCGGGCGATCTCGGTCGAGGCGCAGGGCGAGGTCCTTCAGCTGAAGGACAACATCAACCAGATGATCTCGAACCTGCGAGACACGACGCGCGCCAACCAGGAGCAGGACTGGCTGAAGACGAACCTGGCGCGCTTCTCCGGGATGATGGCCGGACAGCGGACGATCGAGGCGCTCTCCCGCCTCATCATGTCCGAGGTCACCCCGCTCGTCTCGGCGCAGCACGGGGCCTTCTACGTGCTGGAGTCCGAGGACAAGAACCCGACGCTGAAGCTCACGTCGAGCTACGCATTCCAGAAGCGCAAGGGCATCTCCAACCGGTTCTCGCTGGGCGAGGGGCTCGTCGGGCAGTGCGGCCTCGAGAAGAAGAGCATCGTCGTCACGGATCTGCCGGACGACTACATCCGGGTGAGCTCGGGCCTCGGCGACGCGCCGCCGCGCAACATCTGCGTCCTGCCGGTGCTCTTCGAGGGCGGCCTCAAGGCGGTCATCGAGCTGGCGAGCTTCCAGAACTTCACGCCCATCCACCTCACGTTCCTCGAGCAGCTCACGCAGTCGATCGGCGTCGTGTTCAACATGATCGGCGCCAGCATGAGGACGGAGGAGCTGCTCCAGGAGCTCCAGCGGTCCAACACCGAGCTCGGCTCGCGCTCGCAGGAGCTGGAGGAGAAGGCGTCCGAGCTCGAGATCAAGAACCGCGAGATCGCGCGCGCCAGCGCCTCCCTGGAGGAGAAGGCCAGGGAGCTGTCGCGCACCTCGAAGTACAAGTCCGAGTTCCTCGCGAACATGTCGCACGAGCTGCGCACGCCGCTCAACAGCCTGCTCATCCTCGCCAGGATCCTCGCGGACAACGAGGAGCACACGCTCACGCCGAAGCAGGTCGAGTACGCGAAGACGATCGCCGCCGCGGGGCAGGACCTCCTCCAGCTCATCAACGAGATCCTCGATCTGTCGAAGATCGAGGCCGGCAAGATCGACGTGAAGACCCAGCGGGTGTCGCTGTCCGAGCTCGCGGAGTACGTCGAGCGGAGCTTCCGGCAGATCGCCGAGCAGAAGGAGCTCGAGTTCTGGGTCCGGGTCGCCACCGGCGTGCCCTCGACGATCATGACCGACCTGCAGCGGCTCCAGCAGATCCTGAAGAACCTGCTGTCGAACGCCTTCAAGTTCACGTCGTCCGGGCGGATCTCGCTCGAGATCGAGGTGGCCGGCCGGGGGCTCACGTTCAAGCGGGAGACGCTCATCAAGGCGAAGACCGTCCTGGCGTTCGCCGTCACCGACACGGGCATCGGCATCCCGGCGGAGAAGCAGACGCTCATCTTCGACGCGTTCCAGCAGGCCGACGCCTCCACCAGCCGCACCTACGGCGGCACGGGCCTCGGCCTGACGATCAGCCGCGAGCTGGCCAGCCTGCTCGGCGGCGAGATCTCGCTGAACAGCACGCCCGGGCTCGGCAGCAAATTCACCCTCTACCTGCCGGCGGAGCGGCCGGAGCAGAAGGCCATGAAGCCGGCGCGCGCCGAGCTGCCCGAGCCGATCGCGCCGCTGCTCACGAACGGCTCCTCCTCGGTCGCGCTCACGGGGCGGAGCGTGCTCGTCATCGACGATGACGCGCGCAACGTCTTCGCCATCACGAGCCTGCTCGAGAGGCGCGGGGCGCAGGTGCTCCTGGCCGAGAACGCGCGGCACGGCATCGAGCTCCTGCGCGAGGCCGACTCGATCATCGACATCGTGCTCATGGACATCATGATGCCCGAGCTCGACGGTTACGAGGCGACGCGCGAGATCCGGAGCGATCCCCGCTTCAACGAGCTGCCGATCATCGCGGTGACGGCCAAGGCGATGCCGGAGGACAGGCAGAAGTGCCTGGACGCCGGCCTGAACGATTTCGTGGCCAAGCCCGTGGACGAGGGGCGGCTCATGTCGGTCATGCTGCACTGGCTGCGGCCAGATTGAGCCACGGAGCCGCACGGTGTCCTCCGCTCCAGAGACGACAAGCATCCTCCTCGTCGACGACCAGCCCGAGAACCTGGCGGCGCTCAAGGCGATCCTCGTCGACGAGAGTTACCGCCTCGTGACCGCCGCGAGCGGCAAGGACGCGCTCCTCAGGATCCTTTCCGAGGACTTCGCGGTCCTCCTGCTCGACGTGCGGCTGCCCGACATCGACGGCTTCGAGGTGGCCTCGCTGGTGAAGCAGCGGGAGCGGTCGCGCCACACGCCGATCATCTTCCTGACCGCGGCGACGGACGACCTCTCGGCCATCTACAAGGCGTACGCGGTCGGCGGCGTCGACTACCTGCTGAAGCCGCTCGAGCCGGAGGTCGTCCAGGCGAAGGTCGCCGTCTTCGTCGAGCTCCACCGGCGCGGCGAGCAGATCAAGGAGCAGGCGGAGCTCCTGCGCAAGGCCGAGCAGCAGCGGCGCGACGCCGAGGTCGAGGACCTCCGTCGCGCCGCCCAGGCGAGGTACCAGAACCTGGCCGACGCCATCCCGCAGTGCGTCTTCACGGCGAAGCTCGACGGCGGCGTCGACTACGTGAGCTCGCGCTGGCTGGAGTACACGGGGCTCGCGTTCGAGGCGCTCCGCGGCTGGGGCTGGCAGGCCGCGGTGCACCCGAACGACCTGAACCAGTTCGTCAGCAAGTGGCGGCGCTGCGTCGAGTCCGGCGAGCCCCTCCAGGGCGAGTGTCGCCTCAGGTCCCGTCAGGGGGTCTACCGGTGGCACCTTTGCCACGCGGTCCCGGAGCGGGATGTCTGGAAGCGCGTGGTCGGCTGGGTCGGCAGCTTCACCGACATCGACGACAGCAAGCGTCACGAGCAGGAGCGCATTCACCTCCTGACGCGCGAGCGGGCGGCGCGCGCGGAGGCCGAGTCCGCGGTGCGCCGCTCGGAGCTGCTCGCGGAGGCGTCGAGCTCGTTCTCGGCGTCGCTCGACGAGGACAGCGTCGCGGCGGCCCTCGTGCGCCTCGCGTCGGAGCGCATCTGCACCTGGTGCGTGCTCGACCTGCGCAAGGAGGGCGGCGCGCGCAGGCTCGCCGCCGCCCACAGGGCGCGCGAGACGGCGCGGTTCGCGGCGCGGTTCGCCCCGCGGGAGCTCCCCCTGACCGAGGAGGGCGTGGGCGCGGTGCTGACGAGCGGCCGCCCCGACCTGCGCGTCGAGTGCGCCCCGCGCGACGTCGCCAGGGCGCTCGACATCGACGATCCGGCCGTGATCCAGGAGATCGGGGCCATGAGCTACCTGTGCGTGCCGCTCGTCACGCGCGGCAACGTGCTCGGCGCGCTCAGCATGGTCTGGGTGGAGCCGGGGGAGCGCTTCGAGCCCCCCGATTTCGCGGTCGCCCTCGACGTCGCCCAGCGCGCGGCGCTCTGCCTCGAGAACGCCCACCTGCTGCGGCTCACGCGCGAGGCCGTGCAGATCCGCGAGGATTTCGTGGCGGTCGCCTCGCACGAGCTCAGGACGCCGCTCAGCGCGCTTGTCTTGCAGGTCCAGGGCCTCATCCGCGCCTTCGGCCGCGCGGACGGCGGGCTGCCGGCGGAGCAGGTGCTCGCGAAGCTCGCCCAGGCGGAGGGTCAGATCGAGCGGCTCACGCGGCTCATCGACACGCTGCTCGACGTGACGCGCATCAACAGCGGCCAGCTCGAGCTGAGCCTCGAGGACGTGGACCTGTGCGACGTGGCGCGCGACGTGGCGAGCCGCCTCGAAATCGAGCTGGAGCGCGCCGGCTGCTCGCTCGACCTGGACCTCCCGGAGGCGGCGGTCGGCCGGTGGGACCGCCTGCGCATCGATCAGGTGATCACCAACCTGCTCATGAACGCCATCAAGTACGGTCGCGGCAAGCCGATCCAGCTGCGGATCTCGGCTGACGGCAGGTCCGCGGTGCTCCAGGTGATGGATCAGGGCATCGGGATCGCCCAGGAGTACATCGCCCGGATCTTCGGCCGCTTCGAGCGGGCGGCGCCTACAAGCTCGTACGGGGGCCTGGGCGTCGGCCTGTACATCGTGGACCAGATCCTCAGGGCCCACGGCGGGAGCATCCAGGTCGAGAGCGCGCCGGGCATGGGGGCGCGGTTCCAGGTGGCGTTGCCGCTCCCGCCCCGCGCGGCTGGATCGTCGGGGCCGCTGGGCGAGCGCCCTGGATCCTCGCTGACCGGTCCTGCCGGCTGAGAGGCACTCTCCTGAGGCCGCCAGGCGCCTCCGGAGGCAGCGACGCCGCTCGGTTGCACCATGGTTGCAACCGGTGGTTTCAACCATGAAAGGCGGCCCACGGCCATCGCGCGAAAACGGGCGATGCCGGCATCCAGCCCTCGTTGGCCTGCATCGTGCAACATGTTGGTGACAGAGCGCCCGGTGCAACCTTCCGGGGCAGTCCCTCGCCGATCACCCCGGGGACACGAAGGCACGGAGCGAACCCAGACCCGTGCCTTCGTGCCTCCGGGGTGTGTGCGTGCATCCGCCGTGAGACGGCGGAAGGCGAGTGGATCTCCCGGGTGGACAAATTCACGTCCGGACGGGCGCTCAGGGCTCGTGATCTTCGCACCGTGACGCTGCGTAAAAGATCGAAACAGTTTATAGGTTGACGAGCCCTCCGCTGAGCGACGTGATCGGTCCGCCACCACATCGGTAGTTCAAGTGAAACTTTCTATCAGCCTAGTCGGCCCCTCGATCAGCACTGGCTCTCTCATCGGCCAGTCACCCTCGCTCGAAGCGGTGGTTCGCGCGGCCGGTACCCGCCGTCGGGTCTCCGCGAGCGCTGCCCGGGGCGCCACGTCGCGAAAGCGCGCCGCCGCCCGGCGGACGGACGAGCGCACGGCCAACGCGGTCCGTCGCGCGCGCTGACGCGACCGACGCGACCGACGCGACCGACGATGTCCAGGGCGCGGCTTCGCTAGCGCGCCTCGGCGTCGAGCAGCGGGCCGAGGTCCTGTCCTCTCATCAGCCGCTCCACCACCTTCACGAGGAGCTTCGGCGTGCAGCCGAAGCAGGGGGTGCCGAGGGCGGCGAGCTTCTGCGCCATCTCGTGGTCGTACGAGGGCTTGCCGCTGTCGGACAGCGCGAGCAGGCAGATCGACTTCACCTTGCTGTCGGCGAGCTGGCGCATCCGGGCGATGAGCTCCTCGGCGTTGCCGCCCTCGAAGAGGTCGGTGATCAGGATGAGCAGCGTCTTCTCGGGGCGCTCGATGAAGTTCGCCTGGGCGTAGGCCACGGCGCGGTTGATGTCGGTGCCGCCGCCGAGCTGCGCCGTGAACAGCACGTCGACCGGATCGACGAGCATCGGTGTCACGTCGACGACCTCGGTGTCGAAGAAGAGGAGCCGTGTGCGGAGGACGTCGAGCGACGCGAAGATCGCGGCCATGATGGAGCTGTAAACGACGCTCTCGCCCATGGAGCCCGACTGGTCGACGAGGATGGCGACGTCCCACTCGTGTCTTCGCGTCTGGTTCGCCCAGAAATAGAGCTTGTCGGGGACGATGCGGCGCCGCTCCGCGTCCCATCCTTTGAGGTTCTTGCGGATGGTGCGCTTCCAGTCGAGGTTCCTGAGGACGCGCAGCGGGCTCGTCGTGTTCCGTCGCAGCGCGCCGAGGACGGCGGTGCGGACCTCGGACTCCAGCGCGCGCCGCACCTCCTCGACGACCTCGCGCACGATCTGCCGGGCGGTCTCCCGGGCGGCGTCGGGGATGAGGCCTCTCGCGCTCATGAGGGTGGCGACGAGCTCGACGTTCTTCTCGAGGAAGGGCAGCGTCTCGGGCTCGAAGAGGAGCTGAGTCAGCCCCTTTCTCTCGATGGCGTCCTTCTGGACGAGCGCGACGATGTCGTGGCTGAAGAACTCGCGCACGGCGGACAGCCACTCGGGCACGTACGGCCGCGAGCCGCCGAGGTTCCCGGCGCGCTCGTCGTAGATGAACGAGAGGGCCTTGTCGAGGTCGCCGAGCCGCCGCGGGTCGACGTGGAGAGCGGGCGCCGCGCCGCCGAGCCCGCCGAGCGAGAGGCGCGGGTCGACCCGCTCGGCCTCCGCGCCGAGCGCGAGCCGCCAGCGCAGGAGCGCGTCGCGGTCGCCGTCGGTGAGGTCGTCCGGCGCGCCGGCGGGGCCGGCGGGGGCAGGCGGCGGTTTGCGGGGGGTGCGGGCGGGCATCGCGGGCAGTGTCGGGGAAACGGGGATCACCGTCCAGTGGACCGAGATGGACCCCGCCGAGAGGCGTTCAAGGCGCTCGACAGCGTCGAGCCTCCGCCGCCCGCGTCAAGGGACCCGGCCGGCGGCCCGCGCCGCGTCTCCCACCGAGGAGTCCGCGGGGATCTGCAGCGCCGAGCGCGTCGCGCGCAGGTACTCCGCGAGCGACGTCAGCGCCTGGAGGTCGTGGGGAGAGAGGCCGTCCGCCGCGGAGTAAAGCTGCTGGCGCGCCGAGGCGACGGCGCGGGATCCCGGCGGCCCGGCGCCCGCGTCCGGCGAGGCGTGCTCGAGCGGGATGGGCGTCAGGCCGCGGGCGTGGAACCACCGGAGGATGGCGACCCGGATCTGCTCCTGCCGGAAGGCGCGCCAGCGCCGGAGGTGCTCCGGCCTCGCCGCGAGCGCGGCCTTGAACCGCCGGAACGATCCCGGGCCCTGCATGCCGTGGAGCAGCGCCCGCCGGAGCGCCACGTCGTCCACCGTCGGAATGAACGCCTCAAGCCACCGGTACTGGTCTCGCGCGGCGATGGCCTCGATGACCACGCACCCCGGGGCCTCCTCGATGCGCGCGCGCGTGGCGGGGTCGACGAGCCGCTCGTTCAGCCGGATTACGGCGCCGGTGTCGAGGTGAAGGAAGTGACGGACGCCCCGGGCGATGTTGTCGAACGCGTTCGCGAGCGCGATCCAGTCGACAGGCACCCTCCGGCCCGGAGCCGCCGACTCCGCCGTGGTGTGGCTCATGTTCGCGCCCGGCTTCAGGCAGGCCTCATGCCATGAGCGCAGATCGCGTGTCCGCGGGCCATCGCGCTCGCCGCGCGGCGCCCTGGGTGTTGCGTTCTGCGACAGCGCGAGGAACGAGCGGAGTCGACGCCGCGAGGCGGATCTGGCGATCACCGCCCGCGCGACGTGGGGCGGGTCACGGCTTCGGGTCGCTCGCGCGTCCTGTGCGCATGCCGTACCGCTCGAGCTTCCGGTACAGGGTCGCCCGATCGAAGCCCAGGATCTGCGCTGCCTGGCTCTTGTTTCCGCCGACCACCTCCAGGACGCGCAGGATGTAGCGTCGCTCGACCTCCTCCATGGGGACGAGCTCGGCCGGGTCGTCGCTGGAGACA
This sequence comes from Sorangium sp. So ce1014, assembly GCF_051521505.1. NCBI lineage: Bacteria > Pseudomonadati > Myxococcota > Polyangiales > Polyangiaceae > Sorangium > Sorangium sp. So ce1014. The sequence goes on along the minus strand of NZ_CP150356.1, from coordinate 10,605,587 downwards.
AGCACGTGAGAGCGCCGGTACGTGCGTATCTTCTCGGGGAGATCGTCGACCGTGAGCTGGTCGTACCGCGCGAGCGCGACCGCCCGCTCGATGCAGTTCTGGAGCTCGCGGACGTTGCCGGGCCACGCGTAGGCCATGAGCCTCTCGGCGGCGGGCGCCGAGAGGCCCTGGATCGGCCGCTCCTTGACGGTCGCGAAGTGCTCGAGGAAGTGCTGCGCGAGCAGCAGCACGTCGGCGCCGCGGGAGCGGAGCGGCGGCAGGCCGACGTGGACCACGTTGATGCGGTAATAGAGATCCTCGCGGAAGCGGCGCTCTTCGATCGCGGTCTCGAGGTCGCGGTTCGTCGCGGCGATGAGCCGGACGTCCACCGGGATCTCCTCATCGGCGCCGACGGGCCGGACGACGCGCTCCTGGAGGGCGCGCAGGAGCTTCGGCTGGAGCCCGATCGGCAGCTCGCCGATCTCGTCGAGGAACAGGGTCCCGCCGTGGGCCCGCGCGAACAGGCCGCTCCTCGCGCCCTTCGCGTCGGTGAACGCGCCCCGCGCGTGGCCGAAGAGCTCGCTCTCGAGGAGGGCGTCCGGGACCGCCGCGCAGTTCACCGCCACGAACGCGCCTTCGCCCCGCCGGCTGCGCTTGTGCACGGCGCGGGCGACGAGCTCTTTGCCGGTCCCGCTCTCTCCCGTGATGAGGATCGAGGTGTCCGAGTCGGCGACCCGATCGAGCAGGTCGAACACGCTCCTCATCCCCGGGCTGCCGCTGAGGATCTGCTCGTAGCCGTGGGGGTCGGCCACGGCGCGCCGCAGGCGGCGGACCTCCTCGCGGAGGGCGCGGTGGCGCAGGGCGCGCTCGACGGTCAGCCGGAGCGCGTCGAGCTCGAACGGCTTTGTCACGAAGTCGTACGCGCCGGCGCGGATGGCCGATGTGGCGGTGTCGAGGCTGCCGAACGCGGTGATGACGATGACCGGCAGATCGGGCCGGTTCTGGACGACCCGCTCGCAGAGCTCGAGGCCGTTCATGCCGCGCATGGTCATGTCGGTGACCACGACGTCGAAGTCCTCGGCGCCCAGGAGCTCGAGCGCCTCGGCGGCCGACGTCCGCCACGCCGTCCGGAACCCCCGCTTCTTGAGCCCGGCGTCGAGGAGCTCGCAGACGCCGCGCTCGTCGTCGACGATCAGGACGCGCCCGCTCATGGCTTCCCCTGCGGCAGGAGCATCGTGAAGCGGCTCCCGGAGCCGACCTGGCTGTCGACCTGGATCCAGCCGCCGTGCTCCTTGATGATGCCGTAGGCGACCGACAGGCCGAGCCCGGTGCCTTCGCCGACGGGCTTTGTCGTGAAGAACGGCTCGAAGATGTGCTCGAGGACGTCTGCCGGCATGCCCGCTCCCTCGTCGCTGACGGACAGCGCGACGTACTCGCCCTCTGCGCCTCCCGGGTTGTCGGGAGGACTGGCGCGCTCCGCCCGGACGCCGACCGTCAGCGTGCCGCCGGACGGCATGGCCTGGATGGCGTTGACCACCACATTCGTGAGCGCCTGCTGGAGCTTGTCGGCGTCTGCGTGGACGACGAGCTCCGGCGAGTCGCCCTCCTGAACGATCGTGACGCCCTGCTTCTCGGCGAGCGGCCTCAGCATCGTGAACGTGCTGCGGAGGACGCTCCTCAGCGGGGTCTCCTGCCTCTCCGCGCTGCGGCGCCGGGCGAAATCGAGCAGCTGGCGGATGATCTGGGTCATCCGCTGCGACTGCTCGAGGATGATCTGTCCGTTGGCCGGCACCTCGTCTCCCGAGACGTCCCCGTCCACCAGCATGCGAGCGCGCCCGGCGACGACCTGGAGGGGCGCGCCCAGCTCGTGTGCGATCCCGGACGCGAGCTTGCCGACCGTGGCGAGCCGCTCGGCGTGGCGGAGCTGCTGGAGCGCGGCGAGCCGCGCCGCCGCCTCGGATTCGAGCTTCTGATTCGCCGCGGCGAGGCGATCGCACATCGCGTTCATCTCCCGTCCGAGCTCGCCAATTTCGTCTTCCTGGTGCAGCGACAGGCGCCGGGAGAGATCGCCGGCGCCGATCCTCCGCGCCTGGTCGATCAGCGTTCGCATGGGGCGTCCCACGAGCCCGACGCCGAGGGACGTGGTTAGCAACCCGCATACCAGCGTCAGAGCGGCCGTCGTGACGGTCGTGCTCAGGATCATGCTCCGGAGGGTCTGGCGCGCACCTGCCAGCGACTCGGAGAGCTCCAGCGCGCCGGCGCGGTCGCCGGGCACCGGCACGGGCACGCAGGTGACGAGCAACTCCGCGTCTTCGTGGGGGATCCTGTGCACGACCGCTTGCCCCTTCGACGCGGGGACGAGCAGCTCGGGTGAGAGGCGGGGTCGATGGGCCTCGTCCGCCTGCTCGTCGAGCCAGACCCACCGGACGTTCACCTGTCGCTCGCGCTCGTTGGCGTCCTCGACGAGGCGCAGCGCCCGCGCCGACCCCTCGGAGCGCCACACCTCCGTGACGGCCGCGGCGAGCGCGCGGCCCATCGTGTGATGGTCCCGCTGCACGTCGTTCTCGAAGATCCTGGCCTCTCTGCGGACCTGGACATAGGCGCTCAGCGCGAGGACAAGGAAGACCCCGAAGACAAGGGCGAGCGTCAGCTTGCGCGCGAGCTTCATGCCCGACGTCGTAGCGCAGGCGGCGCGCGCCGAGCCATCCGCTCGAGGCCGCCGCAAACTACGACATGCCGCATTTTGCGGCACCGGCGATGGCCCACCTCGCGGGCCGGCGGGTCTCCCTGCCCAGCCGGGCAGGTCAGGCCGCTTCGGTGTGCCGTATCACCTCGGCTTCTCGGGGATCTTCTCCGGGCAGCAGAACAGATGATCTGGCACGAGCAGGGCGCAGCCGTCTTTCCAGGGGTCGTCAGGCGCGTAGTCCGTCCGGTTCTCTGCAGGATAGAAGTACGCCCTGGGCTTTTCTGGATCCGCGCAGGCGCTGTCGCGCTCCGGCGCTGCCTCGCGTCCCTTCGGCGCGCCGGTGCCCTTCGAGCAGGCAGCGAGCGCGGCGCCCGCCACGAGGACGAGGAGGAGAGCCGCGGCGGGCTCGCGTGCCCAGGGCGCCGAGCGCCTGGGCTGTCGCCGTGGAGAGGGCTGCAGGGGAGAGCTGCCCGTCCTCGGGCCCTCCGCGTGCGTGGAGATCAGCGGGTGCATGGGGCCTGTGGGTTAGCATCGCACGATGGCCCGCGCGAGGCCGGGAGAGCGCCCGTCGACCTCGCGATCGATCAGCCGCCGGCGCCGCCCCCTGCGCCGGTGATGTCGGTCGGCGCGTAGTGCCTCATCTCCTGGATACGCTCGTAGAACGGCTTCACCTTGGCGAAGAACGACGGGAACGACGCCGCCTTGCGAAACCCCTGGAGGTGACCTTCCATCGAGTCCCAGCGGATGCGGACGACGAAGCTCGCCGGCTCCTCGACGCACCGGGAGATCTCGTAGTCGAGGCAGTGCTCGGAGCCGCGCAGCTCCGCGGCCGCGTCGCGATAAGCGGACAGGAACGCCTGCTCCTGGTCGGCGGGGATGGTGTAGCGAATGTACTCGATGATCATGGCAGCTTCCTGGGTGGGTGGCCGGGGGCGCTCCGTGCGGCGGCACGAGCCATCCGGAGACCAGGGATACGCGCCCGTGGGCCTGCCGTCCAATCGACGGTCGGCGCGCCATGGCATAGATGGTATCTATGGGTTGGCGTGATATCCATCGACCATGCGCCTGCAATCGGTGGACACCCACCTCGTCGTGGCCTTGCACGCTCTGCTCCAGGAGAAGAGCGTCACGCGCGCCGCGCGGCGCGTCGGCGTGACGCAGCCGTCGATGAGCCACGCGCTCTCGCGGCTGCGCGCCCATTTCGGGGATCCGTTGCTCGTCCAGGTCGGCAGGCAGATGACATTGAGCGCGCGAGCGCGGGATCTGACGCCGAGAGCGGCGGAGGCCGTCGAGCGTCTCGAGCAGGTCTTCCGTCCGGTCGAGCGGTTCGACCCGGGGCGCTCGAGGCGCATGTTCCGGCTCGTCGCGACCGACAACCTCGAGCTGCTCGTGCTCCCGCCCTTGACCAGGCTCCTCGCCGCCGAGGCGCCGCACGTCAACCTGCGGTGCCGCAACATCCCGGCGGATTTCGCCGAGCTCCTGCGCCGCGGCGAGCTCGACGCCAAGCTGGGGCGGGGCGGGCCGGTGCCCGACGGCTGTCGGTCCACATTGCTCGTAGCCGAGCAGCTCGTCTGCGTGATGCGACGAGGCCACCCGGCGTCCCGGAAGGCGCTCACCGCGGCGCGCTACGCTGCCTGTGAGCACCTGATGGTCTCGCCGCACGGGGAGGACCACAGCGTCATCGATCGTGAGCTGGCAGCGCGGGGGCTGCGCCGGCGGGTGACCCTGACCGTGTCCCATTTCCTTGTCGCGCCCTTCATCCTCTCCGGCTCCGACCTGCTGCTCACCGTCTCTGCGCGGGTCGCCGGGGCGCTGGCCCGGAAGCTCGATCTCGTGGTGCGGCCGTGTCCGGTCGAGATCAAGGGCTACACGCTGACGCTCGTCTGGCCAGAACGCTCCGAGGGCGACGAGGGCCACCGCTGGCTCCGCGGCGCCATCGAGAGGGCCGTCGCGTGCGAGCCGGTCGCGGGCCCGGGCGCGGCCGGGACGGTCAGGAAACGAGCTCCAGGGCGAGCGGAAAGGGGTTAGCGTGAGCTCACCTCCTCGGGACATGGCCGCTCGATGCGCTACGGGATCCTGTTCATCGCGCTGAGCGCTTCGCTCGCCGCGCTCGCCATCGTCGCCGGCGGGGCGGCGCTCGTCCTCCTCTGGGCGGCGCTGAGCTTCCTCCTGGTCGGCGCCGCGTACCTCGCGCGCCGGCCTGCGCTGCTGGGCAAGCGGCCCGACGGCACGCTGGCCTCCTGGGCTCTCTGCCTGCTCGGGCCGTACTTCCTCCTGGCCTGGGCGATCTGGCGCGCCGAACGCCTGCTCCGGCGGGCGGACTGCGCGAACGAGGTGGCGCCGGGGCTCTGGGTGGGAAGGCGGCCCTTCGCCCACGAGTTGCCGGCAGGCGTGCGGCGGGTCGTCGATCTGACGGCCGAGTTTCCGGCCGCCCCCGCGATACGCCGCCATCCCGGCTATCTCTGCGTGCCGGTGCTCGACGGCACGGGGCCCGAGCTGGAGGCGCTCCGGGAGCTCTTGCGCCGGCTCCGCGACGAGGACGGCGTCTACGTGCACTGCGCTTCCGGTCACGGCCGGTCGGCGACCCTCGCGACGGCGCTGCTGCTGGCCCGGGGGCCCGCTGCCCGCGTCGAGGAGGTGGAGGCCCAGCTCCGGCAGCGCAGGCCGGGGATCCGGCTGAGCGCCGCGCAGCGGGAGCTGCTCCGCCGGGCGCTGCCGCTGGCTGGGTCGTGATGGGGCCGGCCCGTGATGGGGCCGGCCCGTGATGGGGTCGGCCTGCCACGCGGCGTGGGCCCGCGACGACACCTGCCGCCGGCGCGGCCCGGGCGCGGACGGGGCTTTCGAGGCGGCGCTCCGCGGCACGCGCCGTGCTCCTCCGGGCTGGCATGCCGTGCTCTCGATCCGCCGCGCTGATCGCTTTGCTGACGCTGATCTCCGGCTGTGCCGCCCGGCCGCCGTCGGCGCGTCCGGTTCCCCTCGAGATCCCGCTCATGCCGGCCCAGCGCCCGCCGGAGGCCCAGGCGGCGGGCAATGCCGCGTCCGGCGGGGTGGTCCTGGTCTGGGGCAGCGCGCGCGACGGGGCGCCGCGGACCTGGCATGTCGCCGAGGGCGGCGCGGTGATCCGCGAGGAGCCCGGGATCGTCGTGGCGACCCGGCGAGGGGAGTGGCGCTGGGAGGTGCGCGAGGAGCAGGTGGAGACCTCGGCCTGCGAGCTCGGGCTCGGGGGGATGCGCGAGCCGGGCGAGGGCACGGCGATCCGCGGGGAGCTCGTGCTGCGCGGGAAGAGCGAGCTCCAGGAGGTGATCACGCCGCCGGACGGGGACGAGAGCAACGAGATCCACCACACGACCGCGCTGGTCGGGAGCGTGGGGCCGTACCTGTTCATCGAGGAGCGGACGTACACCGACCTTTGCGGGGCGCACGGCTTCGAGGGCGTGGCGTTCGTTGTGTGGGACGCCGAGAAGCGCGCGGCCGTCGACCTGCTTGCCGAGGTGCCCGGCGTGCCCGCGCTGCAGAGCGCGGCCGAGGTGCTCCTCGACCAGGACGAGGAGGACGTGGAGGCCACGCGGCAAGAGCGGAACGCCCCGGAGCTCGTGCAGATCGCGCCGGCGTACAACGCCCGGGGGTCGCTCCGGTTGACCGCGCAGCTCGCGCGAGCCGCCTGCTATGCCTGCAGTGACGGGGCGTGGAGCTCCTATTCGCGCTCGGCGGTGGTGCCGATCGTGAGGACGCCGGCGCGCCTCGCGGCGTGGGCGTCCCCGCCGCCCGGCGTGCGTGCGTTCCTGGAGCGGACGCCTGGCGTCAGGCTCGGCGGGTGGTCGCGGTCCGGCCAGGAGGAGTGAGCCGACCGCGCCCTTCTCGGCGAGTGGAGGAGGGTCCGGGTGCACGCAGGCGATCGGCATCGCCGCCGCCCCCGCCGCCGCCGCCGCCCCCGCCGTCCGGCCCTCCGTCGCCGCCGCCGTCACCGCCCTGGCCGCCGCCGCCGGCGGAGCTGCTCGTGGACCTACCTCCGCTGGCTCCTGCGCCGGTCCTCTCCATCGTCACCCTTCCTCGCGCTCACACCCGTACTTCTCGCGGATCTCCGTCGCCATCCGGTGCACCACCGCGCCTGCGTCCGCGCGCACGTGCAGCTCCAGCCCCGGCATCAGCTCCACGCGCCGCCACGCTCGACCGAGCTCCGCCGCGTCCGCGTGCTCCCCCGCGCCGGGCGCCGCGCTCGCGGGCGGCTCCGGCGGCAGCACCTCCTTGGCCAGCTCCTCGAGCGGGATCTCGGCGAGCTTCCGCTTGATCTCCGGGAGCAGCAGGTTGTGCTCGCGCAGCTTCTTGATCGCGAGCGCCCGCACGAGGTGCTCGCGGCCGTACGTCGTGCGGGGGCCGCGGAACGCGGGCTTGTCCATCAGCCCCTCCGCGATCCAGTGCTTGATCGTGCCGGTGCTCACGCCGGCGGCGCGCGCCAGCTCGACGGCGCTGTAACCGCGCGGGGCGACGGAGGGCGTGGAGACCAGGGGCATCGAGACATCCTGGGCCAAAAACAAGACAAAAGTCAACGGAATCTAGAGAATACGACCTGGTTTCCAGAAAAAAACGAGCTCCATCCAGAGTATCTCTACTAAAATCTGGCTGAATCAAAGCTAAATCTAGAGAATTGATTCAAATAACAAGATAATAACGACCTGGATCTAGAAAAACCACTCAGGAATCAAGCGAATCGGGCACGATCCGGGCTCCTGTGTCGAGTCCGCGGGTGCATGGCTCGAGCAAGGGCACAACGACTTGTGAATCCGCCGGAGGGGGCCCAGCCGTCCAGCCCCGCTACGCGGCTGGGCGCAGCGTCGGGTGCATCCGCTGATCGGGCCGTCGACTCCTGCACCTTGGTCGCTGAAGCGGTGGCGGAGCCCGTCCATTCGCAGCGAGAAGCCGGAATTTAACGCCAAGGCGCAAAGGCGCAAAGGCGCAAAAAGGCAAGGGAGAGGGGGAAATCATTCCTGCGCTCCGTTGACCACGGAGCCGCCCCGGACCTCCAGGGTTGCGATGCACCTCGATCGCCGTGATCGACGACGATCGTAGCCATCTCCTCCTCGTTCATTTCCTCTCCGTCGTTTTGCGCCTTTGCGCCTTTGCGCCTTTGCGTTGAATTCTGGCTGCTCCGCAGAACCTCCGCTGTGCGTACGGATAACGTCTCAATCAGCTGGCACCGGATCCGGATTTCCGGGCAGCGTGGCCGCCGTCGTGTGCGACAGCCGCCGTCGGGGACGACGATCCCATGCGCGAGCCGTCCGGCCGGCCGTCAGCGGTGGAGGCCGTGCGCGCGGAACATCCGCTCGTAGATGGCGCGAATCACGGGCTCCTTGCGCTTGTTGTAGTCCATCACCAGGCCGCTCCCCGCCGAGATCTCGGCCGCGGCCGCGAGCTTCGCGCGGCGGTAGAGATCGAGATCCTCCGGATGATCCGTGAGCCACTTCCGGAACATGCGGTGCCGGATCACCTCCGGGCAGCCGGGGCCGAAGACATGCACGTTGCTGCTCGGCTCGGCGAGCTGGAAGCACCGGTGCTCGTGCCACTCCGGCTCGCGGATGACCAGCGTGAATCCGGCGCTCGACAGGGCGGGGACGTACGCGAGCTCGTCCGTGGGATCGGCGACGGTGAGGTCGACGTCGATCGTCGGCTTGGCGGGGAGCCCCTTCACCGAGGTCGAGCCGACGTGCTCGATCCCGAGCGCGGCGTCGCCGAGGGCGGCGCGGATCTTCCGCTCTATCAGGTCGAACAGCCGCGGCCAGCGCTCGTCGTGGTCGACGATGACGATCGGCCGAGGCTCGGGCGGGCCGTTCACCCAGGGGTCTCGATCGGGCGCGGGCTCGTGGTGCTTCGTGATCTCGTCGGCGGTGGGCACGACGCGAGTATAGTCCCGGTATCGGCGTGAGACAGGCAGCGCCGCGTCAGGGCTTCGCCGCGCCCCGCCCTGAACGCCGCGAACGCCTCGGCGGGGTCGGGGTGAAATGTCTCGGCGCGGAGATCGCGGGCGACATGCGCGACGAGGGCGGCCGTGCCCGTGTGACATGTCACGCTCGATCCGTGACATGTCACGCTCGATCCGTGACATGTCACGCTCGATCCGTGACATGTCACGCTCGATCCGTGACTGGGCGCCTCGTGCGGCGGAGCGAGCGCCGGACGCCGGGCGAGGCGGTCGCTCGGGGGCCCATCCCCGGCGACAAGGAGAGGCTCCGCCGTCAGGATCGCGCACGATCCCACGCGGTTTGTGCCTCGTCCATCGCGATGTGCCCGTGCTTGCCCAGGTGGAGGGTGACCGGCGCCGAGCTGGCCGAGGTGCCCGCAAAGCGCCGACAAGGGGGGCGCTGGGCGCGGCCGATCGGGGCCCGATCGGCTCTCCCGGCGATGGCCCGCGGATTGCAATTCGTCCGAGGCGGCTGGTCTGGAGCGTCGTTGAAGAGGACGGATGTGCCAGGCCCGTCGCGTTCACGGATGCGTATTCCTTATGAGCGGATCGAGCGCTCGGGCCACCACGAACGGTGACTCTTCAGGTGGCTTCGGGCCAACGATCGTCGACGAAGATAGGTTGGGAGAATTGCAATGAAGATCGAAGGAATCATGTTGCGCATGGGTGTCGTGTCGGTCTGCATGAGCGGGCTGGTGCTCTCGGGCTGTCTCGGGAGCGCGGAAGGCGAGGTCTCCGAGGAGGCCTTGGGCGAGGCGGAGCAGGCGATCGGGGCCGAATGCGCCGGCGCTACCGCCACGGCCACCTTCAACGGCTGGGCCGACTGGGTCTCGGTCCAGACGTACGACACGACCTCCTGCTACAAGGGCGTGGTGGTCGATGTGAACAACATCGACGCGCCTGGAGGTGTGTCGCTCGTCGACGCATACTGGGCCGACAGCATTCCGACCACGCAAGCGGCCTGCGAAGATAGCTGGATCCAGATGGACGTGTTCGAGCGGGTCAGTGGAAACTGGGTGTACCAGTTCTCCCTGGAGGACAACGGAACTTGGAATGCAGGCCAAGGGACGTGCCAGAAGCCGGTTGTCGGCACGGGTGTGACCCCTGGCCATACCTTTCGCTTCTCGATGACGGCTCGCACCTTCGAGGGCAGCACCGCGCCGACGCGGAAGGTGGGCATGTACACGTACGGCATCTCCTAGAGCGCCGACCGGTTTGCTGCGGCGAGAGGTTGAATCCGCGGCGATCTCACACGACGGCGGGCACGCTCGTCCGCAGTTTTCGCGGGCTTTGTGCCCAACCGGTCGTCGCTCGAGAGGGTCGCTCGGAGACCCAGCCACCGGCGAAGCCGGCGTGCCCCGAATGACGCGGACCCCGGCGGGCAGCAGCTACCCCGCCGGGCCCGCGTGTTCCTATCGCTGGGCCTCGCCTCTCGCCCGCCCCCGCCAGGGCCGACGCCGCCCTGCGCCCAGCTCCGTTGACGCCCTATCGCGTCGCAAGCGCTCCGATCCCGCAAGTCGCGTGATGGCGAGGCCCGGGTCGGCGACCTCGTGGGCGGGTCGCGTCGCCAGCGCCCGCCGTCAGAGCAGATCGTCCAGGTCGTCCATCGCCTGGGAGAGGTCCTCGCTCATCTCCTTCAGCTTCTCGCGGTCCTTCTCCAGCAGCACGGCCTGCGCGGCGCGGGCCTTGTCCCCGAGCTTGCGCGCCGCGAGCACGTTCTCGAGCAGGTACCGCCGCTCGGTCGCCCCGAGCGCCGCGAACGCGCGCCGCAGGACCGGGAGCGTGTCCTTGAAGCGCTCGGGGGCGATGCCCCCGAGGAAGGCGTCGAGCGCCTCGACCACAGGGCGGCTCTTCACGAGCACGAGCGCGTTCACCTCGAGGAAGCCGGCCAGGAACGACGCCGCCGCCTCGGGCGGGGTCGCGCCCCCGAGCCGCAGGCCGACGATCCGCGCCACCTCGGCGTCGTCGATCGCCTGCGCCAGGTAGAGCAGCCCGCAGGCCATGCCGGACGCCGACGGGTTCACCGCGTCGCTGTCCACGAGCTCTCGCGCCGCGGCGAGCCACGCCGCGCGGTCGACGATCGGCTGCGACAGCGCCACGTCGTGCAGCGTGCGCAGCGCCTCCTTGGCCGCGGCGACCGCCTCGTCGCTGCCCGTGCAGCCGCCGTGCACGCGCAGCACCGCGCGCGCGAACGTCTTCTCGAGCATCGGCGCGATCACCCCGTCGCCGAGCGACGACAGCGACCGCGACGACCCGAACGACGCGAGCCCCGCGAAGGCGCGGCACGCCCTGGCGAGCGACGGCAGATCGCTGTCGCCCGCGGCGAACTGGTCGCACGCCCTGAGCGCCGCGGCCACCGCGCGGGCGCTCGACGCGAGCACGCCGTTCAAGAGCACGTCGGCGGCCTCGCCGGTCGTGTGGCACGCCGCGAGGTCCTCCTCGAGCAGCCGCGTCGCCACCTGCTCCAGCGTGTCGCCGAGGACGATCTTCTCGACGAGCGCCACGTCGGTGGACGGCGTCCACTGCGCCTCCCAGGTCTCGCTGAGCTGCCCGAGCAGCTCGTCCGGCGGCGTCTCCTGCGCCGCCTGGCCGCGCCGCCGTCCACGAGCGCCCGCGCCCCCGGCGCGCCGCGCGCCGGCGTAGGCCGCGTAGGGGATCTTCGCGATGCGGAGCCGGTGCAGCAGCACGCTCGTGCCGACCTCCACCTCGTTGGTGAGCGACAGCCGGAACGACTCGGGCGCGTCCGTGGCGGGGAGCCTGCGCTCGCGCACCTCGCGCCAGAACTCCTCCTGGAGCGAGTTCTTGCCGATGCCGCCCCCGACGCGACCCACGTTGCGCCCGATGACCGCCGGCCACAGGAACCCGTCGACGTGCGTGGCGTCGCCGCGGCACATCGTGGCGATCGTCGCCTCGCGCACCTCGTCGAGGCCGGGCTCCGCCTTGCCGCGGAGCTCGGCGAGCGTGACCGCGAGGCGGAAGGCCTCGATGGTGTCGGCGAGCGAGGCCATGAAGCCGCGGAGGCGGAGGTGCTCGGTGAAGTCGATCAGCACCTCGAGGGTGGCGCGCCGGAAGTCGCCGCCCGCGTCGTGCGCGCGCTGGTAGTACTGCGGCGCCCGGTTGCCCGCGCCGTAGCCGAGCTGCTCGGAGAGCCGCGGAAAGCTGAACGGGATCAGCGTCACGGCGCACGGCACCGGCGCCGGCAGCCGCGCCTCCAGCGCGGGATCGACGTCGCGCGCCACGAACGCCGCGGCGTGCGCCGCGCCGAGCACGGCCGCGACCTCGCGCGGGGCGAGGTCCGGCCCCATGCGCTCGAGGAGACGCCGCGCCATGTACGCGTCGCGCGCCCGGTGGACAAGCCGGTCTCCGTCGCCGCGCACGAGGTCCGCGTACGCGAGGAGCGCCTCGCGGAACGACCCGGGCTCGTAGCGGGGCGCCTCGAACGAGGCCTCCCAGAACTCCTCGAACGAGCGGAAGCCCCGGGCCCGCGCGCACGCGTCGTAGAGGCTCTCCTGCGCCCCCGCCGCGCCGTCGTCGCCCTCGCCCTCGCCGTGCCCGTCTCCGCCGCGCTCCGCCTCGCTCTCGCGCTCGTGGCCGCCGGGATCCTCGACGTCGTCGTGGCCGACCGGGGCGCCCTCGAACGGCGCGAGCGTCATGCCGACGGGGACGTCGATGAGCTCGACGCGCACGCCGTGCTCGAAGGCCCATTTCACGGCGACGTACTCGGGCGAGTAGGCGGCGAACGGCCACAGGGACGACGCGGGCGTCCCGTCGGTGCGGTAGCCGAGGATCGCCACGGGCGGGACGGTCTTCGGGTCGACGAGCGCCTCGAGGAGCGGCGTCGCGTCGCTCGGGCCCTCGACGAAGATCGCCTTCGGGCGCACCTCGTCGAGGTAGGCGCGCAGCGTCGCGCTGGAGCGCGGCGAGTGGTGACGCACCGGGAAGAGGTGGACGGCGGCGAGCCGGGCCAGGTCCATCGGGGCTCCTTCAGGGCGCGAGGCGCTTCCTGGCGGCGGCGTAGAACTCCTTCCAGAGCCCGGTGCGCCCCTTGGCGACGGTCTCGCAGTACTCGCGGACCGCCTTGAGGTCCTCGCCGCCCTCCTTTGTCACGGCGCCGAGCAGCGAGCGGGAGAGGTCGTCGGCGGTCACCTTCCCGGTGCCGAAGTGCTGCGCGAGGATGCCGCTGTTGAAGAGCACGCTGATGGCCTCCGCGGTCGACAGGACGGATCCCGGGGCCTTCACCTTGGTCTTGCCGTCCTTCGTGACGCCGGCGCGGAGCTCCTGGAACAGCGTGACGAGCAGCTTCGCCAGCTCGGCCGGTGGCTCCACGCCGACCTGGTAGTCGCCGCGGAGCTCGGCCTCGCGCTTCTGCACGATGCGGATCTCCTGCTCGAGGTCGTCGACGACCGGGACGGTGATGAAGTTGAAGCGGCGCTTGAGGGCGGCGCTCATCTCGTTGACGCCGCGGTCGCGGGTGTTGGCGGTGGCGATGAGGTTGAAGCCGCGCTGGGCGGAGGCCACCTGGTCGAGCTCCGGGACGGCGATCTGCTTCTCGGACAGGATGGAGATCAGCGCGTCCTGGATCTCCGGCGAGGTGCGGGTGATCTCCTCGAAGCGCGCGAACCGCCCGTCGCGCATGGCGCGGAGGATGGGCGAGGGGACGAGCGCCTTCTGCGACGGCCCCTCGGCGAGGAGGAGGGCGTAGTTCCAGCCGTATTTGACGTGCTCCTCGCTCGTGCCCGCGGTCCCCTGGACGACGAGCGCGCTCGTGCCGCTGATGGCCGCCGAGAGGTGCTCGGAGAGCCAGCTCTTCGCGGTGCCCGGCTCGCCGACGAGCATCAGGGCGCGATCGGAGGCGAGGGTCGCGAGAGCGACCTGTACGAGGGCGCGATCGCCGATGTACTTGGGGGTGATCTCGACGCCGCCGACGGGCTTGTCGCTGCCGAGGATGTAGGTCTCCACGGCCCTCGGCGAGAGGCGCCACCCGGGCGGCCTCGGCGCCGTGTCCGCGGCGGCGAGGGCGGCGAGCTCGTGTTCGTACTTTGTCTCGGCGGGCTGGCGGAGGTCGCTCATGGGGCCGGGAGAGGCTACCGCAGAACGGGGCGGGGGGAGAGCGCGGCGAGGAGCGCCAGGGACGAAGCGCGGGAGCGCCGCGGGCGAGCGCGGGAGAGCGCGGGAGCGCCGCGGGCGAGCGCGGGAGCGCCGGACCTGCGGCCGCGAGCTCCGAGCGGGCGCTACAGGCAAGCGCTGGGCACGCGACCCCAGTGACTCCTGGCGACGACGAACCCGTCCGGGCCCGACGTCGAGTGAGAGCCGCACAGGCCGTCGGCGTCGGAGATCACGGAGTCGATGCCGACGCCATACTCCCAGTATTTGACCTCGAGGCTCGAATCGTGGGTCGAGCCGCTTCGCTCCGGAATCGAGGGGACGAGAATGCCGCTCGACTCGAAGAACTCGAAGCCCGCGATGGAAACCGAGAGCGTCACGTTTCGCACCTGGCCGACGCAGGTCGTCCTGCACGTGGGGTAGCCGACGGAGCTCTCTTTCGTGAAGCCCGAAGGGCAGCCGGCCGAATAATAGCAGGAGCCGTTGCAGGTGACGGGCAGGGGCCCCGGCAGGTCCACGCACTCGTACTCCCCGGTGCCCTGGAGCGTCTTGCGCTGGGTCTCGAACCCCCCTGACGTCACCGAGGTGCGGCTGCCGAGCTCTCGATAGAAGACGTAGTCGTTCTTGAACGATTCGTCCTTCGTGCAGAGGCCGCCGTTGCAGAGCGCGGCCGCCGCCTCCCCCACCTCGGACTCAGGGTCTTCCAGGAGAAAGCGCTCCCCCGCGATCTCGACCGTGCGGCCTTCGCCCCCCAGCTCGCCCATCCATCGCGCCTTCGTCAGGGCGATCTCCTCGGGCGAGCCGATCGACACGCCGGCCACCCGGATGATCCGGCCGCCTTCGTCCCGTTCGACCGTCGTGGCGCCCATCTCCAGCTCTTCGGCCCGCTGGGCGACCCACCCGAGGGCGTCGTGCTCGCTCGCGAAGCGCAGCCCGCCGGCCGCCGAGGGCTGGTCGAGCGGGGTGGCGTCGTCCGCGTCGGTCGACTCGGCGCCGCAGCCCATCATGAACGCCGCGGCGAGCAGCGACGCGAATCGGTACGTTCGACGAGGATTGCTGGTGAGGAGCCGGTGCATTTTGTCGGTCATGGCGCGATCCTTTGTGGCCCCAGGTGTCTGAGGAGACCCATCTTGACGCTGATCCCCCCGGGCCTGACTCGGCGCAGGGCTGTAGGGGTTGAAGCGACTGGGACACCCAGCTGCGCGTCGCGAGACGTCGCCCGGGGATGCCCGCTTGCCCCACGGCCGGCATCTAAACACGCTCCGTGCCACGAGGCGCATCGAGGGCCCACGACCTGGCCAGGTGCTCCGCGGACGCGATGCCGAAGGCCGCGAGCGCGGGCTGGCCTGCGCTGGCCTGCGCTGGCCTGCGCTGGCCTGCACAGATTGCGCAGGTCTCCGCGCAATTAGGGTGGCGCTCTGCGCAACGCGTCCCGCGCCTCCGCGCGCAAGGTGTGGATGGTACGAAACGACAGATGATGGACCTCCCGATTCCCGATGGTCCCCATCGGCGCCGCGCACGAGGGGTAGCGTTCGGCTACACGCAAGGACCTGTCGTCTGTCCTCGGAGATCGCGGCTGAAGTGCTGGAGCACCCAGCGCTCCGCGTCGGTGATGGACGAGAAGACCTTGATGGGGTGCGGGGGAGGCTTCATCCAGTTGAGCGCGGTCAGTATACCGTTCACCAGGCTGGAATTGCCGACGATACCGGACGCGAGCATGTGCGCGCGCGTCTGGCGTTCGTAGTCGACGTACATCTGCGCGACCGAGCGCCGCTGCATGGCGTTTGGCATTCTGCTGCCGCGCGTGTCGTTGATCAGACCGAACGGGCCCTTGACGATGAGCTGAATCATGCCGCTCATCAGCGCTTCCCAGTCGTCTTGGGTGTACTCCTCGCCGGCCCGCATCACGACGAGCGGATAGCGCGAACGATCCAGCTCAATCCCGCAAGCCAAGGCCACCTCCGTCGTGAGAGGCGCTATTCTGCCACGAACCGCGGAGGGATTTTACAGGCGGGCGATCCGGCCCGACCCGACCGACCGTGTATTGTCGCGCACTCCCGTTTATGCCGCCGACCCTCTCATCGAGCATGCTGTTTGATGATGAGACGTTCTTCCCAGCGCAGCTCGCCATCATGGAGGGTGCTCGCTCAGCGCACGCCACGGGGGGACGCCAGCCCGAGCGCGAGGACGAGCAGGAACGCCGTGAAGACCGAGCTCGCCCTGTCAACCAAGGAACACGTTTTCATTGTGCCAGGACAGCAACGATTTGGATGGCTTATCGACAGCTCGGCTCGGCACGCAAATCTGCTTGCCGTGCATCGCGTAGTAGGTGCGTCCGTTCGAGTAGTCCTCGCGAAGGCGCCGGCTCACCTCGAACCTGTGCTCCGGGGTCACGGTGACATAGCCCTGATCGAACAACCGGTGAATGTCCGTGCGGAGCAGGAGCCCGTTCTCCACCTCATGGCTCCCCTCCTTCGAGTAAGGCCGGATATGAGCGGCTTCGAGGACGGGGAGTGAATGCTCTTCGGTCACCGCGCAGGCCTTCGCGTAGGCATCGGTCACCGAGAGACGGAACGTCCCTTGACCCAGGCGCGGGCGTACGAGCTGAGGCGCGCCGTACCGCTCGGTCTGCTCCCGGGCCTGAAGCACGGCCGCTGCCGGAGGCGCGCTGGCGGCGCCGAGCTGCTTGCGCCGCGACCGGTCCAGGCATGCCTCGAGGATGCGCCGCCCCTCCCCGTGCGTCACGTCATAGGTCTTCCCCTGAACAATGTTTGCTTCCCAGTCTGCCGGCTGCCGGATCCAGAGGCGCTCCTCGAAGAACACCGGCTGCGCGATCATCAGGCAGCCGACGAGCGAGGTGTGCGGATTGCTCCCTCCATCCGCCCTGTACTTGGCGATCCGCGCCAGCATCGTCGCAAAGTCAGGCGCACCGTTACCGGCGCCGAACGCCTCCCACGCAAGTGTTGCGGGGACGATGACGTGGCGCGCGAACCAGCCGAATCCGGCGACGGCATAGTGCGGCTTCTTCAGCTTGAAGAAGAACGGCTCGCCCGGCGCCACGGCAGCGAACTTGCGACCGCCGGACGGCTGCCAGAAGTTGACCTCCTGGAGCTCCGGGCGCGCCACCAGGAACGAGTACCAGTTGAAGTCTGTGTTGCCGACGTAACCTCGCACGCCGTTGCTGCTCCCCCGTGGACACTATCAGATGGGCGCAGCCAGGGCGACGTGCACGAGCGCGCGATCGCCGATGCGCTCGGCGGCCGGGATGTGGCCGGCCGGCGTACCGCTGCCGAGGCTGTAGGTCGCGACGCTCCTCGATGAGAGGCGCCACCCAGGCGCCGCGAGCACGCGGCCCCCGCGGTCCCGACAGCCGTCACCTGCACGTCGCGCAGGCGCGCCGCTCAGGCGGCCTCTCGCCGCGCCCCCATCTCGTCGAGCGGCGGTATCCCGAACCGCGCGCGCACCTCGTCGAGCGGCAGGCGGACGACGTCCCAGAAGTCCCAGCGATCGCTCAGGTCGACCTTGCAGGCCGCGCCGCGCGCCACCGCGCGCAGCACCTTGCGCGCCTCGAAGAAGCCCACCTCCGGCGCCGCGATGGGCGTGATCTGGATCCCGAGGTGGAACTGCAGGAGCACGAAGATCAGGTAGGAAAACCCGTCGCGCCGGACGAACCCGGCCTGGAAGGACCCGGCCTGGATCTCGCCCGCTGGGTCCGTGTCGTACTCCGCGAGCACGTGGCCGAGATCGTGAAACACCATGCGCTCGGCGATCGCGTGCCTGCTCTCGCCGGGGAACAGGAAGCCGCGCGCGGTGCAGTGCTCCCAGAACACCCGGCCGAACGTGCCCTCGGGCAGGAGCCCGAGCTGCTTGTAGCGGAGGGCCCGCGCGCGATCCTCGACACCCGCGCCGAACAGGGGCCCCAGGAGCCTGCGCACACCGGAGAGGCCCGCTTCGTCCATGGCTTCGCGGATGAACGAGCCGAGGAGCCGGCGCCTCACGGCGGCCTGGGCGAGCCGCCTGTGGCCGCGCGCCACGAGGCGGAGCACGCCCACGCCCTGCTCGCGCACGCCGAGCGCCCGGCCGAGCGCCTCCACGGCGTCCACCTTGGCCTCCGTCACCTCGCCGTCCGCCATCGCGGTCACGAGCGCGAACTGCACCAGCCGCTTGCGCCGGTGCCGATCCGGGATGGCGCGGGCCACCGCCTCGGGCGCGATGCGCGGGAGCGCGTCGACGTCGACGACGTCGACGACGTCGCCAACGTCGACGCGGGCCCCGTGCAGGGCCGCGATCTCCTCGAGCACCCCGCGCTCCGCGGGCGCGAGCGCGAGCGCGCCGTCGGCCAGGGCCACCTCCCGGAGCGCGCCGAGCGCGGCCGGGATCTCATGAGACTCAAGCACGATGATATCCATGTTGACCTCCTCTTTCCACAAGGGGTTTCACACACCACGCCTCACGCGAGATTCGATGAAAGACACTCACTCTCGCCGGAACGCGCGGACCGCGGTCAGCATCGCCGCCGAGATCTCCTCCGGCAGCGACCTGGCCGTTTCCAGGATCACCCGCACCCGCTCGACGCTCGCCCGGTCGACGAAGCGGCGGCCGAGCGGCGTGAGCGCGAGCGTCTTCGCGCGCCGGTCCTCGGGATCCTCCTCCCGCGCCAGGAGCCCGCGCTGCACGAGGCCATCGGCGAGCCGGCTCCCGGCCGAGGCCGAGAGCCCGAGCGACGTGGCGAGGGCGGTGACGCGCATCGCGCCCTCCTGATCGACGAGGTGCAGCGCGGCCACCTGCGCCACGCTGAAGTCCTCCTCGTGCAGCGTCCGCGCGAGCGCCGCGATGATGCGCGAGAACATCATCCGCGCGAACTGCTCGATCGGCGAGCCCAGGACATTTTGCTTACTCACAATATTATTGATTACGCATTAGTTGCGTATGCGCAAGTAATTTTCGGCGTGATCGCGCGCACGGGTCCGTCCGCCGCGGAGATCGGACGAGGCCGCCGCGCGCCAGGCCACCGGCGCATCACGTGCGCAGGCCGGTCACCTCGGCGCCGGCCCCCGCGCGCCGGTCACCTCCGCGCGCCGGTCACTTCCGCGCGCCGGTCACTTCCGCGCGCCGGTCACTTCCGCGCGCCGGTCACGCGGATCTCGCGGAGGCGCGCCCGCGCCGCCGCGTAATACGGCTCGATCTCCTTCGCCGCCGGCGTCCCCCAGAGGTTCTTCCGCTCCTCCGGGTCGCCCGCCAGGTCGTAGAGCTCGAACCGGGCGCCGCCCGAGATCGTCAGCTTCATGTCGCCGCGGATCAACGACCGCCGCGCGTCGTTGTACGGCCCGGCCGGCATGTCGATCAGCACGTCGCGCGCCGCAGCCTGCTCGCCGGGGGCGAGGAACACGTCGGGCAGCAGCGACGCGCCGGACAGGAAGTCGGTCGCGGGCGCGCCCTCGGCCGGGCCAGGGACCCGCATCACGTCGAGCAGCGTCGGCGCGACGTCGATGAGGCTGCGCCGCGCCGAGACCCGCGACGGCGCCGCGCCCGGCACATGGACGAGCAGCGGCACGCGCACGAGCTCCTCCCACAGCTCGAAGCCGTGGCGGAACATCTTGTGCTCGCCGAACGCCTCGCCGTGATCGCTCGTCACGACGAACGCCGTGCGCCCGCCGAAGGGCGCCGCCGCGATCGCGTCGAGCAGCCGGCCGATGTGCCTGTCCGTGAACGCCACCTCGCCGTCGTAGAGGTCCCGCTGCGACGCCGCGCCGAAGTCGGGCACGTCCTTGTGCCGGAGATAGTCGGCGTGCGGGTCGAGGTAATGGACCCACAGGAAGAAGCGCCCGCCCGTGTTCTCGGGCGACCCGAGCAGCCGCAGCGCGGCGTCGGTCAGCGCGGGGCTCGTCGCCTTGTTGTCGACGTCCCACGGCGCCCCCTCGGGCGGCGCCGCGGACATGTCCACGACGTCAAAGCCGCGATCGAGCCCGCCGAAGCTGCCGAAATAACGGTGGCCGTGCACGCTCATCGTGCGCACCCCCGCCGCCTTCAGGCGCTCCGCGACGAACGTGTCTTCCTCGTCGAACTTGTTGAAATGACCCCAGTTTCTGTGGGTCTCGCTCCCGTACTTGCCGATGAGCATCGGGCCGATGCTCTTGCCCGTGTACGACGCGAGCGCGTACGCGCGCTCGAACACCGTGGAGCGGGCCGCGAGGGCGTCGAGGTTCGGCGACACGGGCCGCGGGTTGCCCGCATAGCCGAGGTCCCAGCGGAGCGTGTCGATCGTGATGAGCACGACGTTCAGGTCCGCCGGCAGGCGCGCCGCCGGCGACTCGGCGCGCGCGGCCGCCTTCGGGGCGGGGGCGAGCGCGGCGAGGGCCGCGGCCGTCAGATCGCCGCCGGAGCAGTCGTCGTCGACGCCGTTGTCGAGGATCTCCTCGGCCAGCGGGTGGACGCGCGCGTCGCGGTCGTCGCAGTCGCCGCCGCCGAAGAGCGCGGCCGAGCGGTCGCCGTCGCGGTCGGCGAGGCGGCGCAGGATCGCGAGGCTCTTGCCCCCGACGGGCGCGCCGCGCTCGAGCGCCTGGCCCACCGCAGGCTGCGCGTTGAGCGCCGGGGCGGCGCGCGCGGTGAGCGCGAGCGGCAGCAGCGCGACGAGGAGCGCGACGGGGGCGCGCACCGTCCGGACGGCGGCGGGCGCGAGGAAGGCGGCGAGCGCGACGACGAGCAGGAGCGCCGGCGCGCGGAGGTCGAGCTCGGGGCGCTTGAAGACGCCGTAGATGCCGAGGAAGCCGCCCTCGCCGGAGACGCCGCCCGTCGCGACCCCGAGCGCGAACAGGGACGCGGCGATCCCGAGCGCGACGCCGCCGGTCACCGCCGGGTCGACGCAGGCCGGCCGCCCGTCGCTGGCGTTGGCGAGCGTGCGCCGGAGCGGCGGCGTCAGGGCGAGGACGGCGAGGCCGGCGATGAGGCCGAGGCCGAGCGAGCCCGCGGCCACGGCGGTGCCGACGAGCAGCGGGGCGGCCTCGAGCCCGATCAGCGCGCGGGCGAGGTGCGCGCACAGGGTCATCCAGAGGAAGGCCGCGAGCACCGCGAGCGGCACGAACGCCGCGATGTCGGCGGGCCGGCCGATCGCCCGCACGCGCAGCGAGCCGATGAGCGTGGCCGGCGACGGCGGGTGCGACGGGTCGACAACGACCGCGCCGAGGCCCCCGAGCAGGCCGACGGCGAGCGCGACCGGCGCGAACACCCCGACGTCGGCGAGGTAGGTCGCGAGCTGGAAGGCGGGGTCGTCGCCGGCGCCGGTCAGGGCCCACCCGGCGTCGAGCGACGCGGCCACGACGCCGAGGACGCTGGCGCCGAGGGCGCTCCTGGCGAGCCGTCCTGCCCACGCGCGGGCCAGCGTCGGGACCGCGGGCCCCGGCGAGCTGGGGGGGCGCATCACGCCGGGCTCCGCTTCCGCGCCATGGG
Organism: Sorangium sp. So ce1014; assembly: GCF_051521505.1. Lineage (NCBI taxonomy): Bacteria > Pseudomonadati > Myxococcota > Polyangiales > Polyangiaceae > Sorangium > Sorangium sp. So ce1014. Next base: position 10,584,417 of record NZ_CP150356.1, on the reverse strand, counting down.
GTGGGCGGCGTCGTAGACCTTGAGCAGGTGATCGATCGACACGTGCGTGTACCGCTGCGTGGTGGCCAGCGAGGCGTGCCCGAGCAGCTTCTGGATGGAACGAAGGTCGGCGCCGCCGTCGAGCAGGTGGGTCGCGCAGGTGTGCCGGAGCGCGTGCGGGTGCAGGTCGGCCCGGCCGGCGCCGAGCGCGCCGTAGCGCTGCACGAGGGCCTGGACGCGGCGCACGCCGATGCGCGCGCCGCGGCGGGACAGGAAGAGCGCGCGGGGGTCGCGGGCGCCGGTCGTCGGATCGGCGAGCTCGTCGCGCCGCTCTAGATAGCGCTCGATGGCGGCGAGGGCGTGGGAGCCCAGCGGGACGATCCGCTCCTTGTCGCCCTTGCCGATGACGCGCACCGAGGCCCTGTCGGCCGGCTGCCGGTCGACGTGGGCGAGGTCGAGCCCGCAGAGCTCGGAGACGCGCAGGCCGGCGCCGTAGAGGGTCTCCAGGATGGCGCGGTCGCGGAGCCCCTCGGCCGTCTCGGCGCCGGGGATCTCCATGACCTCGGCGGCGGCGTCGACGTCGAGGAAGGTCGGCAAGGGGCGCCGGACCTTGGGCAGGACGAGCTGGGCGGCCGCGTTCTTGTCGATCTCGCCGCGCCGCTCCAGGAACCGGAGCAGGGAGCGGGCGGCGCCCACCTTGCGCGCGATCGAGGCGGGCGCGTGGGTGCGCGCGAGCGAGCCGAGCCAGCTGCGCAGGAGGAGCACGTCGAGGTCCTCCACCGCCGTCGCCTCGCTCGCGGCCGTCTCCTCGCTCGCGGCCAGGTCGTCGCGCGCGGCCGGAGCCTTGCTGGCGGCCGCGGCCTTGCTGGCGGCCGCGGCCTTGCTGGCGGCCGCGGTCTTGCTGCCGGCCGCGGTCTTGCTGCCGGCCAGCGCCTTGCCCCGCGCCGGCGCGGGGCGGTGATCGGCGTTCGCAGCCGCCTTCTCGCGGGCGAAGCGCGCGAGCTGCTCGAGATCGCGCCGGTAGGCGGCCACGGTGTGGCGCGACGCCCGTCGCTCGGCCGTGAGGTAGGTGAGGAAGCGCGCAATCGCCTGCTCCAGCGTGGTCTCGCCGGATCGATCGCCGCTTCGCCGCGCGTGCATCACCGGTTTGCCCTACCACCAGGACGCGGCGGGAGGCAAAGACTCGCCGGCGGTCGAGCTGGAGCGCCGCGCAGCGGGCGCCTGCCCTGCGGGCGGTCTGCGAGGCAAGCCGCTGGCTCGATGAGAGGGCGGCGGCTGCCCGATCCAGGGGCGGGCCGGTGGTCGTGGAGCGCGCCGCGCCGTGGCGATGCACCCGCTCGCCGCGGATCGCGAGGGGTACGGCCCGCCGTGACGAACACGGTCCGGCTCCCGCTTCCACGGTCCAGCCTGCTCGATGAGCGTCAGTGTCGACTCGTGAATTGAATCACCGATCCTCTCCGGGGGGTGCTCGGCCACCGTCTGCGACGGAGGGCCGCGGATCGCGCTCGTGATCCAGATATGTGTGCCGCTTTCGGTGTGGTACGAGGGCGGGCGCGCCGCCAGCGGCGCGTGGGGCGTGAGGAGCATGAAATGACGAATGCAGTCGTGAGCGAGCCGGCCACCGAGGTCCCGCCGAAGCTCTCCTTTGGTCAGACCATCAGGAGCTTGCCGCGCTCCTTCTGGATGGGCTGCACCATGGAAATGTGGGAACGGCTCGCTTACTACGGCGTGCGCGTGGTCATGCCCATCTACATCGCCCAGGCCGACGAGCCTGGGGGGCTCCACTTCAGCCAGCGGGACAAGGGCACCATTTACATGGTCTGGGCCCTCATCCAGTCGCTGCTCCCGATGATCACCGGCGGTTACGCGGACCGGTACGGCTACAAGCGCACGATCTTCATCACGGTCTGGCTGAAGATCATCGGCTATCTGCTGATGGCGACGCAGCGGAGCTTCATCGGCTTTCTGCTCGGCGTGGTCGTCCTCGCGACGGGCACGGCCCTCTTCAAGCCCGGGATCCAGGGCACGCTGGCCCAGTCGATGGACAAGTCGAACTCGTCGGTCGGCTGGGGGCTCTTCTACTGGCTCGTGAACGTGGGCGCGGCGATCGGCCCGCCGCTCGCCGGCTATCTCCACGGCATGGGCTGGCCGTGGGTGTTCTACGGCTGCGCCGCCATCATCTCCCTGAACTTCCTGATGCTGTTCACCTACCGGGAGGTCGACTCCGGCGCCGACAAGACCGCCGATGCGTGGCGGGTCTTCAAGGACACCATCAAGAACATCTGGGACGCGCGGCTCATCACCGTGATCCTGCTGCTCTCGGGGTTCTGGTTGATGATGTACCAGCTCTGGGACCTGATGCCGAACTTCTACACGGACTGGATCAGCAGCACCTCGTTCGTGCAGAACAACCCCTGGCTCCCGTCCTCCTGGCTCGACGTCAAGGATCCGCGCGGGGTCCAGCTGAAGCAGGAGAACGTGCTCAACGTGAACGCGGTGTGCATCGTCCTCCTCCTGGTCCCCTTCTCGTACCTGGTGGCGAGGATGAAGGTGCTCTCGGCGATGACGCTGGGGATCCTCGTCGCCATCGGCGGTATCCTCGTCTCCGGGACCACGTCATCGCTTTATGTCCTCTTCCTGGGCATCCTGCTCTTCTCCATCGGAGAGATGCTGACGGGCCCGAAGAAGAGCGAGTATTTCTCGCTCATCGCGCCCAAGGGGAAGAAGGCGCTCTACCTCGGCTACGTGAACATCCCGGCGGCGATCGGCCCGGCGATCGGCGCGCAGATGGCGGGGATCCTGTATGGCACGCGCGGCGAGAAGGCCACGCTGGCCCTGCGCTATCTCGCCGAGAAGACCGATTTTGCCAAGGGGAAGTCCTGGAACGGCGACGTGGCGTCGCTCCCGGAGCTCCTCGGGGTGTCGCGCCAGGAAGCCTTCCGGAAGCTCCAGGAGGTGCTGCAGATCGACGCGACCGAGGCCACGCGCCTGCTCTGGGACACCTATCAACCCTACGAGATCTGGTACTCGTTCGCGGCGGTCGGGGTCGTGTCGCTCGTGGGGATGCTGCTCTTCTCGCGGCAATCGAGGCGGTGGAAGGACCTCGACGTGTAAAGCGCGGGGGGCTGCGCCGTCACGGGCGAGACCGACGCCTCGCTCTGGCCGGCGCAGCCGGTCACTCACGCGGGCCCCGCCGCTGGCTCCGCAGCGCGGCGGCCTACTCGCACGCCTCGCCGAGGATGTACCCGTGTTTGCAGATGCAGCGGCACTCGACCTCGAGCTCGGGCTCGTTGCACGCCGGCCGGACCCGCAGGGTCTGTCGCGCCGTCCGGCCCCCCCCGTCCTTCACCTGCACCACGATCTCGTGATCCTGATCGAAGATGTCGCGGCCCGACCAGTTGTTCGGGCAGACTCCCACGTTCGCGAACGTCGAGATGTCGGCGTCGACGCTCGCGCCCCAGCCGTCGCCGGTCGGCTTGAGGTTGACCGTCCTCGACTCGGACATCACCCGTCCGGACTCGGTGTCTCGCAGCGAGCCGGAGAGCTGGACAGCGCAGGCGCTCAGGTTCGTCGCGCGGACGCCCAGGAAGATCACCCGCCCGCCCTGCGGCGGCATGAGGATGTCCACCCCGTCGCCGTCGCTCACCGGGCGCGCCGCGCCGCTCGAGTCGAGCGCGATGACCTCGATCTGGAGGGGCGCCCCCTCCTCGCCCAGGTACCCGAGCTTGCACATCCCCTCGACCGGCGGGTCAGGCCCCACCGGGGGAGGCTCCACGTCGTCGCCGCACGCCGGCGCGACGAGCAGCAGCGCCGCGAGCGCAGGGCTCGTCGCGGCGCGCCAGGCCTGCCAGGCCGTCACCGGTCCCGACGCTCCGGCGCCGGAGGAGGGCCCTCGTCGTCGTCCGGCTCCTCCCGCGGGATGGGCGCGCGCGGCGGGCGCCTCGTCGCGCCGAAGGGGCTCGAGCTGGGGGGCGGCGTCGCGCGCGAGTCGGGCGGCGCGTGCTGGGAGGGCGAGCCGCTGCGCCACAGGCCGCTCGCCTCGGGATCGGCCGGCCCCGGCGATCCGCCGGACGCCGTGCTCCCCTCGTGCAGCCCCGTCTGCGGGAACGGCGTGCGCTCGGCCAGGTAGGCCGCGAGCAACCGATCGCGCTCCAGCTCCTCCGTGCTCGGCGGCGGCGGGGGATCCAGCGTCGGCAGCTCGTCGGTCCAGGTGAGGTCCGCGTCCTCCAGGCTCGGGCCGGACCCGGCGCTGCTGGAGAACCTCCGCGATGCGTTCCGCTCGGTCGGGACAGGCTCCGGCACGTAGCTGGGCGCAGCACGGTCGCGCCCATGGCTGGACGCACGGTCCGGCGCAACCCCCGGGGTACGGTCCAGCGTGTGGCTGGACGCGCGGCCCGGCGCGTTGCTGGGGGCGCGGCCCGGCGCGTTGCTGGGGGCGCGGCCCGGCGCGTTGCTGGGGGCGCGGCCCGGCACATTGCTGGGGCTGGACGCGCGGCCCGGCACATTGCTGGGGCTGGGCGCGCGGCCCGGCACATTGCTGGGGCTGGGCGCGCGGCCCGGCGCGTTGCTGGGAGCGCGGCCCGGCACGTTGCTGGGCGCGCGGCCCGGCGCAGGGCTGGGCGCAAGCTCGGGCGCGTAGCTGGGCATGCGCCCGGCCGCGAAGGAGGGGCTCCTCGAGGTCGGCGGCGGCGGCGGGGGCGGGGGATCGATGGTCGGCAGCTCGTCGTCCCAGTCGCAATCCTCCGGATCGACCCGGGAATCCGACCGGTGCGTCGTCGGGCCGATCCGGAGATCGCCCGGCCTCCGCGACACAGGGAACCCCGCCGGCGGGCCGATCGTCGGCAGCTGGCCCACGCCCGGGTCCCGCGGGGGCGCGTCCTCCCGGCGCTCCGTCCGCCGCGACGGGCGCGTCGGCTCGGGCACCGGCACGGAGTACCTCGTCGACGCGACCTGCCCGAACGGCCGCGAGTCCCGCGGCAGCCGCGGCGGAGGAGGGACCGCCATCGCCGCGCGCGACGCGGCCGTCGAGGGCGGCGGCTGCGTCGAGATGAGGTTCTCGTCGCGACCCCGCTCGACCGGCGGCGGGCGATCCGCCGACACAAGCTGCCGGGGCTGCGCGCTGGTCGGGGACGACGCGGCCTGCGCGGAGCCCGGAAGCGGCCTGCCGAGCCACGCAGCGTCCTTGCGCCCCTGCGACGAGCGCACGCCCTCCTCCGCCGGGCGCACCGCGCGCGGCGCGAGCGTGTCGCCCGGCTCGGTCGGCGGGACCTCATCGCCGAAGTGGACCGGCGCGGCCCCGGTCACGCGCGACTCCACGCCCGCCGCGCCCCTCCCGGAGCGGAAGCCGAACGCCGCGCGGATCGCCCGCTCGTGGTGGGGCTCCACCTCGACGGGACGGACGATGAAGCACGGCTCCGCGCCCGGCGCCCGCAGCGAGAGATCGACGTCGAGCGGCGCGGTGAGGAGGTGACCCCGCTCGTCGAACAGGATGCGCACCGGCGGCTGCGCGAAGTACGCCGGCGACGACGGCGTCGCGAGGACGACCCCGAGCTCGCCGGTGCTCAGCTGGACGAACGTCCCCGTCGGGATGATGCCGAGCGCGCCGATCAGCAGCTTGCCGATCGCCCTGTCGGTCGCGCTCTCGGCGCCCGAGAGCATGCGCTGGAGCACGGCGTCGAGCGACGAGCCGCCGCCCGACGACCCATCGAGCACCGGGAACGGCGCCGCCCGGAGCTCCGTGAACTGGCGGGCGGCCGCGAGGATCCGCGCGAGCACCGTGGGGCTGCGCCGGCCGCCGTAGAGCGGGCCCTGCCGGCCGCCCGGCCGGAGCGAGAGCGCCTCGTAGGCGATCACCGTGCGCGTGATCGACGGCGCGTGCAGCTTGCCGAGCGCCGTCAGCATGACCGCCGCGCTCGCGGACAGCCGCTCCTTCTCGTCGTCGCTCAGGCTGCGCTCGAGCAGCGAGCGCGCGGCCGGCTCGTCGTCGCCGGCCGAGCCCGCGAGCGCCCGCGTGAGCCGCAGCCTGCTCACGTCGTAGAGGAGCGCCGCCGTGACGAGGCTCCCGAGCATCCGCCGGTCGGTCGTGAGCTGGCGCGCGATGCCCAGCGCGACGATCGCCGTCGACACGCTGAGGCCCGCCTCGTCCGGGTCGGCGACCTTGCCCGCGGCGACCGAGAGCAGGAGGCGGGCGTCCTCCTCGGCCGCGGCGACGAGCTTCTGCGCGACGCGCTTCACCCGCTGCGGCAGCTCCGCCTCGGACGAGCGCAGGGCCGCGTAGAACCCGCGCATCACGAGGATCGCCGCCGCGTAGGTGCGGCTGATGCGGCCGATGCGGGTGCCGTCGCCCTCGATGGCCCCGCCGGGGAACGGGTTCGTGAGCTTGCGGACCCGGACGCCGCGCAGGCTCGACTGGAGCAGCCGCGCGGCGATGCTGCGGTCGCGCTGCGCGTCCGCGAGGAGGCGCGCGAAGGCGGCGAGCTCGGCGCGGCGGACCGCCCTGTCGAGCACGAGCTCCGAGACGTCGCAGGCCTCGAAGAAGCTGCCGAGCTCCAGGGCGACCTCGTACGTCTCGCGCGAGGCGCGGAGCATCTGGCCGTTGATGAAGAGCGTGTTGCCCGCGAACACGAGCGTGGCGGCCTCGCTCCCCGACTGCTCGCAGAACTGGACGATGCTGTCGATCGCGGACGGGACGAGCGACAGCACCGCCTGGTTCGAGTCGCTGTGCAGGAGGCACGCCTTCGCGAGCCGGTAGATCATCTGCACGAGGCCGAGCGCCGCGCGGCGCCGCCCGTCGGCCTTCACGCCCGAGATCGCCGTGTCGCCGGTGATCTCGTGGACGTTGGCCTTCTCCTCGCTCACGGCTTCCTCCCGCCCCGGGGCGACGGCGCCGGCTTCGTCGACGGCACCGCGCTGCTCGGCGCCGGCTCGATCGCGGGGCGGGCCGGCGGGCCGAGCGTGAACGGCGCGGGGCCTTGACGTGCGCTGTACGGTGAGGCGCCGGCGCCGGTGGGCGGGGTGGGGGACCGCGGCGGCGAGGCCGGGCGGGGCATCGAGGGCGGCATCGGGGGCGGCGCGGCGGTCGGGCTGGACGCGGCGGCGGCGGAGGGCGGCGGCGGCCCGCGCCTGCTGAACGGCGCGGAGGTGGGGGGCGCCGAGGCGGAGCTTGTCGAGGAGGGCACCGACGAGACCATCGGCGGCCTGTAGGCGGGCCGGCCGGCGTCGCCGCCCACGGAGCCCGGGCGCGGGGTGCTCCACGGCTCGAGCTGGTCCGGCAGGCTGAGCGGTCCGCCCTGGCTCGCGCGCCGGACCGAGACCGGCGAGCGCGCCGCGCGGGAAGGCGGCGCGCTCGCCTCGGGGGAGCGCGGCGACGGCAGCGACGCCAGCGGGCGATCGCTCGGGCGGGTCGGCGCGACGAGGCGCGCGGCGATCGCGACCGCGGCGCGGGCGGCGGCGTCGCGCACCGGCGGGGTGTTCCACCAGCGCGGCTTTGTGGCCTCCTTGACCGCGCGGAGCGCCTCGTAGCTCCGCGCCTGGCAGAGGAAGTGCGCGGCCAGCTCGCGGGTCTGCTCGATCGCCTCGGAGGGGATGAGCTGGCGCTTCTCGAGCAGCTCGATCGCGAGCTTCTCGGCCCGCGCGGGGTTCAGCTGCGCGACGGTCTCGAGCCACTGCCGCCGCTCCGACCCCGGCAGGTCGTGGAACGACGGCGCGACGATCCGCCGCACGAGCGTCGGGCCCGCGGCGAGCACGCCGAGCTTGCCGATGAGGCGCAGGGCCTCGCGGCGCACCGGCGGGGCCGGGTCGTCGAGCAGCTTCTGGAGCTCCTCCCGGACGCGCTCGGCGGCGGAGCCCGGGCCGGTCGCGCCCTCGCTGCCCGCGGCGTCCGGGAGCTCGGCGAGCGCGCTGATGCGCACCTCGACGTGCGGGCTCGCGAAGCCGGCCTCCAGCGCGGCGAGCGCCTCGAGGGTCTTGAGCTGCGCGAGCAGCTGGATGAGCGTCAGGGCGAGGGGGGCCGGGGCGCGCGAGACGAGGTCCCCGAGCTCGGCCTCCCGGCCGGGCGCCCACCGCCGCATGTACGCGAACAGGATCTCGCGCAGGCGCTCGGACTGCGCGGCGCCGTGGCACTGGCAGGCCGCGCTGAAGAGCGAGCCATCCTCGAGCGCGTCGAGCGCGTGGGCCAGCCCCTCGACGATCGCCGGGTCGAGCGGCGCCAGGCTCCGGCCCGCGCCGGGCTGCGCCGCGCCCCGGCCCGCGCCGGCCTGCGCCGCGGCGGCCGCGGCGCCGGTCGCGGCCGGCTCCTCCGGGGGGGTCGTCGCGAGGTCGTCGAGGATCGCCCTCAGCGCCTCGACCGGGAACATCGCCTGCGCGAGCGCCCTGTCGATCGCGCGCGGCGAGAGCTGCGGCAGCGCGGCGCTCCGCCGGCTGCTCGCCGCGCCCGCCCCGCCGCGCTGGACGCCCTCGAGCCGCGTGGAGAACGCGCGCCGGAGCATCGTCTGCACCTCGAACGCGAGCTCGTAGCTGTGCAGGACGATCTGGTCGGCGGTCCACGCGGTCAGCGCCCCGGTCATGCGATCGGCGTCGCCGTGCTGGACGGCGTCGACGTAGCCGTCGACGAACGCCTCCATGTAGCGCTCGGTCCACTGCTCCGACGGCAGCGCGATCTGGGCGCCGAGGGTGCTCCGGGTCAGCGGGTCGACGGCGAGCGCCGAGGCGGCCGCGCCCGTCTCCGCCAGCGCCGCCTCGACGTTCCTCTGCAGCGCCCTGCCCGCGAGCGAGCTCTCGTCCCAGAGGCTCTCGATCTGCGCGAGGGCGCGCGCCCCGACCGCGATCTCGCTGCACTGCTCCTCGAAATCCTCCAGGTCGACGTCGCCCTCGGCGAACTGGTCGATCGCCATGTAGGCGATGTGCTCGAAGCGGCGGTCCCAGAGCGCCGTCACCGCGTCGTCGTCCTCGCCGATGCCGAAGCTCTGGTCGCGGAGCAGGATGGCGGCGAAGTCGCGGAGCTCGGCCTCGGTGATGCCGGCCTTGATCTGGATCCTCCGGACGCCGTCGGCGAAGAGCTGGTAGGGGATGCGATCGAACGGCGGCCTGTCGGGCTGCCAGATCGGCTGGCCGCCCGAGGTGAACGCGCTCGGGGTGACCTCCCAGCGGACGCCGAGCGGGTTCTGCGACAGCGTGCGCGTGATCTCGTCGAACGCGAAGTGGATGCCCTTGTTCACATGCGGGTGGCTCCACCCGTACTGGCGGATGTTGCTGAGCACCAGCGCGAGCTGCTTCCAGACGCCGACGAGCCGCTGGCAGGTCTGCTCGACGACGGCCGTCGACGGCGGCTCGTGCTCCTCGTCGATGGCGTCGTTGCCGCGGACGAGCACGCGCGGCGCCTTCTTCTCGCGCGAGGGGGTCAGCTGGCCGGCGGCGTTCGCGGCGCTCAGCCGGCGGAGCTCGGCGCGCATCGCGGCGGCGCTCTGGAACCGGCTCCCGCGCTCGAAGGCGAGCGCCTTGTCGACGAACGCCACGATCTCGACCGGCAGGTCGGCGACCTCGGTCGCGATCGACGGCGCGGTCTGCGTCGCCGCGAGGAAATAGGACTCGGACTCGCTCCGGCCGCGGTTGAGCCGCTTGCCCGAGAGCAGGGTGAACAGGCTCGCGCCGACCGACCAGAGATCCGACCGGCCGTCGATGCCGGACACGCCCATCGCCTGCTCGGGCGACATGAACGCCGGCGTGCCGAACGTGAGCCCCGCGCGCGTCGCCTGCCGCTCGGGGTCGCGCATCCGGGCGATGCCGAAATCGAGGACCTTCACGTGGCCGGCGCTCGTGACGAAGATGTTCGCCGGCTTGATGTCGCGGTGGACGATGCCGATCGAGTGGCACTTCTCGAGCAGGTCGAGCACGACGTCGAACACGGGCAGCACCTGCGCGACGGGGAGGGTGCCGCCCTGGCCGCTCGCCAGCCGCTGGAGGGTGGTGCCCGTGAGCAGCTCCATGACGAGGAACGGCTCCCCGCGGTCGCTGAGGTCGTCCTCGACCACGGCGACGCGCGCGGGGTGATCGACCCGGTTCGCGATCTTGCCCTCGCGCAGGAAGCGATCGCGCAGCTCGGCATTGCGCGCGAACTCGATGTGGAGGACCTTGACCGCGGCGCGCGAGCCCCGGCGGTGGGTCGCCGCGAACACCGCGCCCATGCCGCCGACGCCGAGCAGGTCGTTGAGCCGCCACTTGGCGTTCAGGGCCGTCCCTATCCGCGCAGCGGCTGTATCTACGAGGTTCGGCTCCTCGGCGTGCGGGTCGAGCGGGGCCATAGACCGGGCGGCGGACAGGGGCCGCGCCGTGCGCGGCAGAGGGCGAGTAAGCCAGGCCGAGCATACATGGTTCCCGGTGCAAGCGCGAACCAGGACAGGATCGTCCGCCCCCACGGAACAAAGGTGGGCGAAGCGTTCGTGAGGTGGCAGCGAGGCTGCGTGCGACTCACGCGTGCAGCCGACAACGGGCGATAGGGGGCCATTCCGGACAACCCCGGACAGCCACCCACGATCACCGCTTCAGCGCACGATCGGGCGCGGCGCGGCGCCGGCGTCCGGCTCGGGCGCGCCGGGCCACTCGGGGCAGGTGACGCGGTAGTCGATGTCGGGCATGAGCAGCGCCCATTCCTCGCGCGTGAAGTTGCGCCCGGCGTAGGCGCACGCGCGGGTCATCAGCGGCTCGGCCGCGATCGTGAAGACGCGCGCGGCGCCGTCGTTCGTGGCGGTCACGACGCGGGTGGCATCCGGGCTGAACACCGCGTCCGTCAGCGTGACCCCCCCGGCGCGGAGCGTGATCGGCTCGCCCTGCCCGTCGACGGGGAGCACCCGCGCGATGCCGTCGCTCGAGACGGCCACCACCCGCGCGCTGTCGCTGCTGAACGACACGGTCCGGACCGACGCGCCGAGGCCGCTCAGGACGAGCGGCTGGCCCTGGCCGTCGGTGCGGAGCAGCCGCACGACATCGTCGAGCGCCGCGATCGCGATGTGGCTCCCGTCCGGGCTCACCGCCAGCGCGGCGATCGCGCGGTCCTCGTACCCCGACGGGAGGACGCGAGGGACCCCACGGCCGTCCGCCGGCCACACCTTCACGTTGGGCCCCGACGTCGCCACGATGTGCTTGCCGTCCGGGCTGAACGCCGCCTTGAGCAGCCCCGCGCGCTCGTCGCGCAGCTCGACGGGCTCGCCCGGGACCCCGTCCTCGAACACGCGCAGGATGCCGTTCCACGAGGTCGTGACGATCCTTGTGCCGGCCGGGCTGAACGCGACGCCCACCACCCGGTCGTCGTGGGTGCCGAGCGTGACCGGCTGGCCTTTTCCGTCGGTGCGCCACACCCGCGCCGTCTTGTCGGCCGAGCCGGTGACGAGACGGTTGCCGTCGGGGCTGAAATCGACGCTGAGCAGGTGCTCCTCGTGCCCGCGCAGCACGACCGGCTCGCCCGAGCCGTCGGCGCGGAAGATGCGGGCGGTCTTGTCGGTCCCGGCGGTGGCGATCTTGCTGCCGTCGTGGCTGACGGCGATGGCGGTCAGCGGCCCTGTGTGGCCGTGGAGGAGCAGCGGCTCGCCCGGCGCGTCGAGGCACCATACCCGCGCGGTGCCGTCGTCCGAGGCGGTGACGATGCTCCTGCCGTCGTGGCTGAAGGCGGCGCTGTTCACGGTCCCCTCGTGGCCCTGGAGGACCGTCGGCGTGCCCTTGCCGTCGGCGCGGAAGATGCTGGCCATCCCGTCGGCCGAGGCCGTGACGACCGACGTGCCGTCGGCGCTGAAGGCGGCGCTGCGCACGGCGCCCTGGTGCCCGCGGAGGACGAGCGGCTCGCGGTGGCCGGGCCGGAGGATGCGCGCCGTCCCGTCGCCCGCCGCGAGGACGATGCGGTCGTCCACGGGGCTGTAGCTCGCGCCCTCGACGCCCAGCCCGTGCCCCTTGAGCGCTGCGGGGGCGCTGTGCCCGTCGGCGCGGACGACGTAGACCGTCCCGCTGATGGCCGTGGCGAGGATCCAGGTGCCGTCGTGGTTGAAGACCGCGCGCCGGATGAGCCGCTCGCCCAGGGGCACGACGAGCGGCGGCTCGTCCCCCATGCCGGGGCGCCACACGTAGATCGCGCCGTTCGTGGTCCCCGCGACGACGCGGCTGCCGTCCGGGCTGAACGCCACGCTGGCCGGCGCGGCGTCCCGGGTGCGGAGCGCGCCGTCCTGGCGGCCGTCGGGGTGCCACAGGCGCACCGTGCCGTCGGTCGATGCGGTGGCCAGGCGGCTCCCGTCGTGGTTGAAGGCGACGGCGACGACCCCCCCCGGGTCGTGGGCGCGCAGCACGACCGGCTCGTCGCGCGCGCCGCGGCGGAAGAGCCGCGCGGCCCCGTCCGCCGAGGCGGTGGCCACGAAGCGGCCGTCGGGGCTGAAGGTCGCGTCGTGGACCGCGCCGCCGTGCCCGCCGAGCACCTCCTGGCGGAGGGCGGGGCCCCAGACAGCGTCGCCGAGCGCCTGCACCACGGTGGCGCCCGCGGGGCGGCCGCTCGCCTTGGCGGCGAGGCCTGCCTCCACGGCGAGCAGGCGCGCGCGCGCCTGCAGGCCGTCGGACAGCTCCTTCGCCGACTGGGCCGCGAGGCGGCGGGCGTCCTTCTCGCGCGAGTCCTGCTGCGCCCGGAGCAGCGCGTGCTCCTCCTCTCCCATCTGCCAGAGGAGCACGAGGATCAGGCCGCCGAGCAGCGTGACGGCGACGGCGAGCACGGTGAGGAGCCGCCGCATCGACCGCTTCTGGCCCTCGGCCCGCGCGCAGGCGGCGAGGAACGCCCGCTCCTCCGCCGAGATGTCGCGCCGCCCGTCGCACCACGACGTGAGCTCCGCGAGCGCCGCCCCGCCCACGAGGAAATCGTCGTTCCGCCCGTTCGAGAGCCAGCGCACGAGCGGCTCCGTGACGCCCCGCTCCGCCTCGCGCGACCCGACCCACGCCCGGTCGAAGACGCGGCGGAAGATGCGGTTGCGCACGTCGAGGGACGGCGCGCCCGCGGCCGTCGCCCGCTCGGCGGAGAGCCCCGAGAGCCGCAGCAGCGCCTGGACCGGATCGCCGCTGTCCACGGGCACCGGGTGGCCGTCGAGCAGCTGCTTGTACAGGCGGAGGAGCTTCGGCGCGTGCGCGTGGTGGGGCCCGTGCGCCTCCAGGCACCGCTCCGCGTGGCGCAGGGTCGGGTCCTCGGTCCGCCCCGGGTCCAGGAAGCGCCGCTCCACGGCCTCGTCGACGCCGAGGCCGCGCCGCTCTCCGACGAGATCGGCGCAGAGCCGCTGGGTCATGTAGGGGTGCCCCGAGGTCCACGCGAAGATCGCGTCGAGCAGCGCGTCGGGGTCGGGCACGAGCCCCTCCAGGCCCGCGCGGAACGCCCGCGCCTCGGCGCGGGTGAAGTCGTCGAGCCGGATCGAGCGGCCGATGTTGAACGGCGTGCGCGCCGGATCCAGGACGAGCTCCGACGGCGCCGCCACCCCGAGCAGGCAGAAGGTCAGCCGGGCGTTGGCCGGGCGCTCGGCGCGCCGGTTCACGCAGGCCCGGATGACCGCGAAGAAGTCGTCGCGCGAGAACGGAAGAGACAGCGTGGCGTCGACCTCGTCGATGAACAGGACGATCGCCGAGGAGATCTCCACGAGCACGACGTCCTCGAGCCAGCGTAGCCAGCAGTGCACCGGCCCGAGGTGCCAGTGCGCATCCCAGAACTCGTCCGGCGGCTCCAGCCCGAGCTGCTCGGCGATCTCCGAGGCGATCCCGAGGTACCAGCCCACCGGCGTGGTGGTGTCGGTGCCGAGCGCCCCGAGATCGACGCTCGCGCACTCCGTCTGCTCGGCGCGGAGCCGCATCGAGACCCGGAGTCGCAGGCTGGATTTCCCGATCTGCCGGGTCGACAGCACATAGCAGAGCTCTCCGCCCAGCAGCGCCTCGAAGAGCTCCGTGTCCGCGGAGCGCTCGATATAAATCGCGCCGTCGCCTACTGTCCCGCCCGCCTGGAACCGGCGCCCGTGCTCTCCGGCGCTGGCCTTCGCCAGAACGAGGTCGGGAGGCGCCGAGAAGGTCACGATTATGACGGTGCCATGCTGCGCGGGGACCGTCAACGAAACGAGTTTTCGCGTCGCTCGTGTCCGTGGTGAAACAACAGGGTTCGCAACGGCGCCCTGGACTTCACGAGAGTGTCACGCAGACAGGGTGGCCAGAGCACACGCGATCGGGCGCCGCCGGCGGCCTCTGTCGGCTGTCGGCGCGCGCGCGACGCGTGATTCGGCCGTGGCCGCGCGCCTCGGCTCATTCATCGCCGCGCGGCGAGGGCGTATGCGTCCGTTGTGTTGCGTCGCAAAACCCACTTGCCAGGTCCATAAATCGTGGACCCGGCCACTGCTGCTGGTGTAGCGTTCGCGCCGTGCGAGGCGCGTTGAGGGCGGGGGAGCATCGCGTGGTGGCCGCGCGGGTGGCCATGTCGCTGCTGCCGTGCGCATTGCGCTCTGCGGCTCAGAAGAATCCTGCCGATACTACGGCTTTGCCTGATACGCCTGAAGCTCCTGCCGTAGAGGCCCAGAATCCTCCGCCGCCCCCAGCCGCAGCGGTGGCCCTTCTGCCGACGGCGGCCGCCCGGCCCGAGCTGCCCGGCGAGGCCGCGGCCATCTCGGGGTGGTGGTCCAACACCCCGAGCTAAGGTTGGTTACGATGGACCCGCAGCGATCGACACACCTCAGCTCCGCCCTTCAGGAGTCCGGCCAGGGAGCGCTGAAACACGGAATTTTCTGGCGAATGGCGCGAATGGCGCGCGCGGCGGCCGGGGCCGCGCTCCTCGCGCTCCCCGCGGCGGGGTGCATGCAGTTTGACGAGGGGCTCGCGCAGCAGGTCTCGCTCGCGGTGCACGTGAGCGACTGGCGGGAGGAGATCATCTATCAGGTGCTGATAGACCGCTTCGCCGACGGCGACGCGGGCAACAACACCCGGGTCTCGTCGGCGCTCGGCAGGTGGCACGGCGGCGACTGGAAGGGGCTTGAGGACCGGCTGCCCTACCTCGAGGAGCTCGGCGTCACCGCGCTCTGGATCTCGCCGATCGTCAAGAACGTCGAGACCGACGCCGGCTTCGACGGATACCACGGCTACTGGACGCAGGACTTCACCGCGCTGAACCCCCATTTCGGCGACCTCGCGTCGCTGCGCCGGCTCGTCGCGTCGGCCCACGGCCGCGGGATGAAGGTGATCCTCGATATCGTGGCGAACCACGTCGGCCAGCTGTTCTTTTACGACATCAACCAGAACGGCCTCCCCGACGACGCCGTCTACGGCAGCGGCAAGGGCGGGCAGTCGCAGATCGCGCACGTGAGCGAGTACGACCCCGATTTCGACCCCCGCGGCGTCCAGGCGCGGACGTCGCTCGGCGCGTCGGGCCCGGCGCCGATCGTCTTTCGCCACGAGCCCGCGACAAACCACCTCCCGCCGCGGCCCGAGCTCTTCCAGGACCCCGAGGTCTACAACCGCAAGGGCCGCATCCTCGATTTCGACGACGTCGACCAGCTCGTGCACGGCGACTTCCCGGGCGGGCTCAAGGACATCGACACCGCCCGCTGCGACGTGAAGCGGACGATGGTCGACGTGTTCGTTCGATGGGTCGAGCTCACCGACGTCGACGGGTTCCGCATCGACACGCTGAAGCACGTCGAGCACGAGTTCTGGCGCTATTTCACGCAGAACGTCCGGCTGCGGCTGAAGGAGAAGGGCAAGACCCACTTCTTCATGTTCGGCGAGGCCTTCGACGGCAGGGACGAGCTCATCGGCAGCTTCACGAGGCACGATGTCCCGGCCCACCCGCACGACGAGGCGCTCGGCGGCGATCTCGATCGCGAGAACGGCAGCGAGGCGGAGGGGGGCTGTCCGGGCGCCGCGCCGATCACGGGGGATATGGTCGACGGCGTCTTCTATTTCTCCCAGTACTACCAGGCCTTCCGCGACGTCTTCCGGGACGCGCAGGCCACGCGGCGGATCGAGCAGCTCTGGGCGGCGCGGGAGGCCAACTACGGAGCGAAGCCGAACGCGAACGGCACGGGCCTGCCGCCGCTGAAGACGCTCGTGAACTTCATCGACAACCACGATGTCCCGCGCTTCCTCTACGACGGCCCGGGCGTCTCGCCCTTCCAGGTCGACCCCGAGGCGGCCCTGAGGAACGCGCTCCTGTTCCTCTTCACCGAGGACGGCATCCCGTGCCTTTATTACGGCACCGAGCAGGGCTTCAGCGGCGGCAACGACCCGGCCAACCGCGAGGATCTCTGGACGAGCGGCTACGACACCCAGCTCCCGCTCTTCCGGTGGATCAAGCGGCTCACGGCGCTGCGCAGGGGCTACCGGGCGCTCACGGTCGGCGAGCAGACGGTGCGCTGGTCGACGGAGCGGACGGGCGAAGGGGACGAGGACGCGGGGATCTTCGCCTTCGAGCGGGGCGAGGCCGACGGCGATTACGCGCTCGTCGTGCTGAACACGCACCCCGGGAAGCCGAGCTCCACGCGCTTCGAGGGGGAGGCGATGACCACCGCGCTCCGGCCGGGGACCGTGCTCGTCGACGTGCTCTCGCCCGAGAAAACGACATATAGCGTGGGCGCGAACGGCGCCGTCACCGTCGAGCTGCCGCCGGTGAGCGGCGCGGTGCTCATCCCGGAAGACCAGGTCATCCAGGGTCTTTGATCCCCAGAAGCCCTCCTCCCCCTCCGAGAGTCTTTAGAATATGGCCTCTGTCAAAGTGCGCGGACTCAACAAGCGATTCGGCCAGACCCACGTGCTGCGCGGCGTCTCCGTGGAGGTGCCCGACGGCTCGTTCGCCGTCCTCGTCGGCCCGAGCGGCTGCGGCAAGTCGACGTTGCTCAGGCTGCTCGCCGGGCTCGAGGAGGCCGACGACGGCTCGATCGCGCTCGGCGGGCGCGACGTCACGCGGCTGGAGCCGCGCGATCGCGACATCGCCATGGTGTTCCAGTCGTACGCCCTCTACCCGCACCTCACGGTGCGCGAGAACCTCGCGTTCGGCCTGAAGCTCCGGAAGACGCCGCCCGCCGAGATCGAGGCGCGCGTGAAGGAGGCGTCCGAGATGCTCGGCCTCGGCCCGCTCCTCGACCGGCACCCCCGGGCGCTGTCCGGCGGCCAGCGCCAGCGCGTCGCCATGGGCCGGGCCATCGTGCGGCGGGCGCAGCTCTTCCTGTTCGACGAGCCGCTCTCGAACCTCGACGCCGCCCTGCGCGCGCAGGTGCGGGTCGACATCCGCAAGCTGCACGACCGGCTCGGCGCGACGAGCGTCTACGTCACCCACGACCAGGTCGAGGCCATGACGCTCGCCGACGAGATCTTCGTGCTCAACAAGGGCGTCGTCGAGCAGTCGGGCCCGCCGCTCGAGGTGTTCGCCCGGCCGCGCACCCAGTTCGTGGCGAGCTTCCTCGGCAGCCCGGCCATGAATTTCGTCGACGCGCGCATGGAGAGCCGCGAGGGCCGGTGGGTCGCGGCCCAGGGCGACCTCGCTGTCGAGGTCGACCCGGCCGAGTTCCCGGGCGCGCTCTCGTCCGGGCGGCGGGTGACGATCGGCGTGCGCCCGCACGAGGTGGATCTCGCCTCGGGCGAGGGCGGCGCCCCGTTCCAGGTGACGATCGTCGAGGCGCTCGGGGCCGAGTCGTACGCCCACGGCACCGTCGCGGGGGCGCCGTTCGTGGCGCGCCTCGACCCGGCGACGCGCGTGGCGAAGGGGGACACCGTGACGATCGCGCTCCGCCAGGTGCACCTGTTCGACGCGGACTCCGGGCTGACCCTCCGGGAGGCGTGAGTCGACCCATGCCGAGCCGCCGCCGCCGCCGTCGCCCCGCGCTCGCCGCGCTGGCCCTGGTCCTCCTCGTGCCCGCGCTCGCGGTCGCGGCGCCGATCCGGCTCTGGCACGCCTACCGCGACGACGAGGCCAGGGCCCTCGGCGCCATCGTCGCGGCCTTCCAGGGCGAGGAGGTCGAGCTCCTCGCCGTCCCGTTCGACGCCTACGCCTCGAAGCTCCAGGCGGCGATCCCGAGGGGCCAGGGGCCCGACCTGTTCATCGACGCCCACGAGCGGCTCGGCGACTACGGCGCGCGCAAGCTCGTCGCGCCCGTGGGCGACGCGCTCGAGGCGGACGGCGAGGCGGTGTTCCAGGGGCCGGCGCTCGCGGCGGTCCGGCAGGGGGGCGAGATCCTCGGCCTGCCGATCAGCCAGAAGTGCATGGCGCTCTACATGAACACCGCGCTCGTCCAGGAGGCCCCGGCCTTCCTCGAGGACATCGCGGCGCTCGCCGGCGCCCTGCCGCAGGGCGTGTACCCGCTCGTGTACGAGGCGTCGAACGCCTACGCGCACATGCCGATCCTCGCCGCGTTCGGCGGCGCGATGCTCGACGAGGACGACCAGTTCGGCCTCTTTGGCCCGGGGCCGGAGCGCTCGCTCGAGCTCGTCCGCTCGCTGATCGCGCGGCGGGTCGTCCCGGAGGACGCCGACGGCGCGCTCGTGACCGACCTGTTCAACGCGGGCCGCGCGGCGTTCGTGATCAGCGGGCCGTGGTTCGTGGGCGGCCTCACGGACGAGGCGAAGCGGAGCTCGCGCGTCGTCCCGCTCCCGAAGGTGCGCGAGACCGGCCGGCCGATGCGGCCGTTCATGACGGTCGAGGCGGTGATGCTCTCGCCCCAGGGCGCGCAGCGCGCCGAGGCGCGGGCGCTCGCGCGCCACCTCGCCGGGGCGGCGGCCGCGGCCACGCGGCTCGAGGTCGCGCGCACGCCGCCGGTGCGGAACGACGTGGCGGTCCCGGCCGACGACGCCTTCATCGCGGCCTTCACCGAGCAGGCCAAGGTCGCCATCCCGATGCCGACCTCGCCCGCGATGCGCTCGACCTGGGAGCCGTCCGCGCGCGCGATCCGCAAGGTGCTGCGGGGCGACGCGCCCCCCGACGTCGCGCTCTCCGAGGCGAAGCGCCGGTTCGACGACGTGCGCCGGCCGCTGCCCCCGCCCGCCTCGCCGGCGCCGCTCCTCGTCGCGCTCGGCGCGCTCGCGCTCGTCCTCGTGCTCCGGTGGGTCTCCGCCGCGAAGGGCGCCGTCCGCGGCCCCACGCTCCGGCAATCGCTCCCGGCCTACAGGTACGTCGCGCACGCCGTCGTCGCGATCGGCGTGCTCGTGCTCGTGCCGCTCGTCATCGGCGCGGCGACGTCGCTCTTCGCCGGCAGCGGCGAGGGCCTCCGGTACGTCGGCCTCGCCAACTTCATCAGCATCCTCACGGCGCGCGGCGGGCCGCTCTTCGCGAGCGGCTCGTTCTACCTCGTGCTCGCGGTGACCGTGCTCTGGACGGCGGTGAACCTCTTCTTTCACGTCCTCCTCGGCGTCTCGCTGGCGCTGCTCCTGCACCGCCCGACGCTGCGCCTCCGCGCGGTCTACCGGGTGCTCCTCATCGTGCCCTGGGCCGTGCCGAGCTACGTGACCGCGCTGTCCTGGAAGGGCATGTTCCACCGCCAGTTCGGGGCCGTGACCGGCCTCATCGAGGCGGTGAACGCCGCGTTCGGGACCAGCATCGCGCCGATCGCCTGGTTCTCGAGCTTCACGACCGCGTTCACGGCCAACGTGACCACCAACGTCTGGCTCGGCTTCCCGTTCATGATGGTGGTCACCCTCGGCGCCCTCACCGCCGTGCCCGAGGAGGTGCTCGAGGCCGCCGAGGTCGACGGCGCCTCGCGCTGGCAGCGTCTCTGGAAAATAACGCTCCCCCTGATCCGGCCGGTGCTCGCGCCGGCGGTCACGCTGGGCGCGATCTGGACGTTCAACATGTTCAACGTGGTGTTCCTCGTGTCCGGCGGCGATCCGGACGGCACCACGGACATCCTCGTCTCCGAGGCGTACCGGTGGGCGTTCACCCGCGAGGCCCAGTACGGCTATGCCGCGGCGTACTCGGTGCTCATCTTCCTGCTGCTCACCCTCGCCACGCGGGCCTCGGGCTGGCGGCGGACGCCCGGGTCGATCCTCCCGCGGGGCGGCGGGGCGGCGGACGGGTCCACGCCTGCCCCGGTGGCGGCGACGGAGGCCGTATGACGCGCAAGCCTTCTCCGGTCGAGTCGATCGCGGTGCACGTCGCGCTGCTCGCGGCGGTCGCGTTCGCGCTGTACCCGGTGCTCTGGGTCGCCTCGATCGCCTTCTCGGGGGTGCGCCCGCCGGTGCCCGAGGTGCTGCCGATCCCGAACCAGCCGACGCTCGAGCACCTCGAGGCGGTGGTCACGACATCGCAGAAGGTGGGCGGCGAGCCGATCTGGCTGTTTCCCCGCCAGCTCGCCAACTCGGTCGTCGTGGCGCTCGCGACCGCGGCAGTCGGCGTCACCATCGCGGTCCCGGCGGCGTATGCGCTCGCGCGCTTCCGGTTCGCCGGCAAGGACCGCGGCCTGCGGGCGCTGCTCGCGACGCAGATGTTCCCGACGGTGGCGAGCGCGATCCCGCTGTACCTCCTGCTCGACGCGCTGGGCCTGCTCAACTCGCGGACGGGGCTCGTGCTCTGCTACGCGTCGACGGCGGTGCCGTTCTCGATCTTCCAGCTCCGGGCGGCGTTCGAGGCGATCCCTGTCGACCTGGAGGAGGCGGCGATGGTCGACGGGGCGACGCGCTTCCAGGCCTTCCTCCGCGTGGTGCTCCCGGCGGCGCGGCCGGCCATCGCGGTGACGACGCTGTTCGCGATCATGACGGCGTACAACGAGTTCATCCTCGCGGCGACGCTGCTCTCCAAGGAGGAGATGTTCACGCTGCCGGTGGTGCTGCAGCGGTACATCGGCGAGCACGACGCGCAGTGGGAGCGGTTCGCGGCGGGGGCGCTGCTCGTGTCGCTGCCGGTCATGGGGGCGTTCTACCTGGTGCAGCGGCACCTCGTGGCGGGGCTGACGACGGGCGGCGTGAAGGGGTGAGGGAGGGGTGAGCCTCCCAGCGCGTGACCCGGCCGCGCCCCTGCGGAGCGCTCCGCCGGAGCGGCCGCGCCCCCCCTCGACGGCGCGACCCGCGCCGCTCGGCGGCGTCGCGGCGCTCGGGGTCGCGCGGCACCCCCCCGCCTACCCCCCGCCGCCCCGGCGCACCCGTCCGCTTGACCCCACCCTCGCGCCCATGGACGCCCGATCGCGACCCCGCTATCTCCAGGAGGCCATGCCCAAGGCCGAGGTTCCCTCGCCAGCCGCCGCGCCGGGGACCCCCCACGCGGAGCCCCGCCCTTCGCAGGGCGGCGAGGCCCGGCCCTCGCAGGGGGGCGACGCGCGCCCGTCGCTCGGCGGCGACGCTCGCCTGTCGCTCGGCGGCGATCTCGACGGCCGCAGCGCCTTCCTGCCGGCCCCCGCCGTGCTGCAGCGGCGCCTCGGCCGGCCCTCCTGGGAGAAGGTCTGGCTGCCGCTGCTCGGGCCCCTGCTCGCGCTGCTCGTCATCGTCGCGGTCGCCACGCTCGACGCCGCGCTCGACTGGAGCGTCCCGAACCCGCCGGCGATCCTCTCGATGGTCATCGTCTTCGCGGCGTTCAGCGGCGGCATGTGGAGCGGCATCGTCTCCGCGCTCGTCTCGTGCGTCTACTTCGCGCTCTACTTCTCCGAGCCCGGCGCGCCGCTCTCGTACCACGACGACAACCTGCTCCGCGTCATCGTCTTCGCCGTCACCACGCCCGCGATGGCGGTGATGGCGAGCATCGCGAAGCGCCGCGCGGACGCCATGGGCGAGGCCTCGCTCGAGAACGAGCGCGAGCACTCGGCGAGCCTGCGCGCCCTGCTCATGCAGCGCCAGGCGGTCGAGGCCGAGCTCCAGCAGGCCAAGGAGGCCGCCGAGGCGGCGAGCCGCGCCAAGAGCGAGTTCCTCGCCAGCGTGAGCCACGAGATCCGCACCCCGATGAACGGCATCATCGGCATGACGTCGCTCGCGCTCCAGACCGAGCTCAGCCAGGAGCAGCGCGAGTACCTCGAGATGGTCAAGATCTCGGCCGACGCGCTCCTCGCCATCATCAACGACGTCCTCGATTTCTCGAAGATCGAGGCCGGCAAGCTCGAGATCGAGCCCGTCGTCTTCGACCCGAGCGAGATCATCGGCGACGCCGTGAAGACGCTCGCGCTCCGCGCGCACGAGAAGCGGCTCGAGCTCGCCTACGACGTCGGCTCCGACGTGCCCGAGGCGCTCGTCGGCGACCCGCTGCGCCTGCGCCAGGTCCTCGTGAACCTCGTGAGCAACGCGGTGAAGTTCACCGACGCCGGCGAGATCGTCGTCCGCGCCGAGGTCGACTCGCGCGCGCCCGTCACCGCCGAGGAGGACGCCGGCGCGGACCGCCAGAGCGCGCCCAGCCTCTACGCGGGCGAGGCGCTCGGCGACGCCCTGGTGCTCCACGTGCGCGTGATCGACACGGGCATCGGCGTCGCCCCCGACAAGCAGCGGCTCGTCTTCGACGCGTTCGCGCAGGCGGACGGCTCGACCACCCGCAAGTACGGCGGCACGGGGCTCGGCCTCACGATCTGCGCCCGCCTCGTCGAGATGATGGGCGGCAAGATCTGGATCGAGAGCGAGGTCGGCAAGGGCAGCGTGTTCCACTTCACGCTCCAGGTCCGGGCGCTCGACGGCGCCGCCCGGTCGCGCCGCCTGCAGATGCCGCGGGATCTGCTCGGCACGCGGGTCCTCATCGCCGACGACAACGCGACCGCGCGGCGCATCCTCGCCGAGACCATCGAGGGCTGGGGGATGAAGCCGGTCCCGGTCGACTCGGGGGCGGCGGCGATCGCGGCGCTCTCCGAGGACTCGGGCGTGTGGGCGCTGCCCTGGGGCAAGCCGGGGGGCAACGCGGTCGGGCCGAGCTCCTCGTTCGGCCTCGCCATCGTCGACGCCCGCATGCCGAAGGTCGACGGCTTCGCCGTGGTCGAGCACTGCCGGCGGCGCGAGATCTTGAAGGGGCGCACCCTCATGATGCTCAGCTCCACGTCGGCGCAGGCGGACGCCGCGCGCTGCCGCGATCTCGGCGTCTTCGCCATGGTCACGAAGCCCGTGAAGACGTCCCTCCTCCAGGAGGCCGTGTTCCACGCTCTCGGCGTCCCGACGCGGAGCGCGCTCCGGTCGGCCGACCTGCGCCGCGCCGCGCCCGGGCCGCGCGCCCGCGGCCTGCGCGTCCTCGTGGCCGAGGACAACGCGATCAACCAGAAGCTGATGCGCCGCTGGCTGGAGCGGCAGGGCCACCACGTGCACATCGTCGAGAACGGCCGGCTCGCCGTCGAGAAGATCGCGACCGGCCAGTACGACGTGGCCCTGCTCGACGTGGAGATGCCCGAGATGGACGGCCTCCAGGCCGCGCGGGTCGTCCGCGCGCGCGAGCGGCGCGAGGGCGGGCACATGCCGCTCATCGTCGTGACCGCGTACGCGATGAAGGGCGACCGCGAGCGCTGCCTCCGGGCGGGCTTCGACGGCTACGTCTCGAAGCCGGTGCAGGTCGAGGAGCTCTACGACATGATCGACCGGCTCGCCGCCGGGCCCTCTTCCCTGGAGGTCGAGGACCCGGCGCGCCTGTCGCTCGGCGCGCCGAGCTCGTACTCGCCGGTGCCCTCGTCGTCGGTCGACAGCGGGCCGCCGAGCACCCGCTCGGACGAGCGGCCGCAGGGCACGCCCTCCTCGATCGCGAGCCGGCCGATGTTCGACCGCACCCGGGCGCTGGAGCGGACGGGCGGCGACGCCGACCTGCTGCGCGAGCTCGCCGAGGTCTTCCTGGAGGAGTGCCCGCGGTGGATGGCCGACATCGACGAGGCGGTGACCGCCGGCGACGCCCGCAGGCTCCAGCGGGCGGCGCACAGCCTGAAGGGCGGGGTCGACAGCTTCGGCGCGCGGGGCGCGTTCGAGGCCGCCTTCGCGCTGGAGAAGATGGCGCGCGCGAACGAGCTCGGAAGCCTGGCCGAGGCGCAGTTCGCGCTGCGGGCGCAGGTCGATCGCCTGATCCCCGAGCTCGCCGCGTTCGTGCGCGAGGCCTCGCCGGCGGACGCCGCGCCGCCGGCGGACGGTGCAGCATGAGCGGCGCTCCGAGGGCGAGGTGACGCGATGGTGAGGGTGCTCGTGGTGGACGACTCCCCGATGGATCGGCGCCTCTCCGGGAGCCTGCTGAAGAAGCGCGCCGGCATGGAGCCCATGTACGCCGAGAACGGCGTCGAGGCGCTCCAGGCGATCGCGAAGGTGATGCCCGAGATCGTGCTGACCGATCTCCAGATGCCGGAGATGGACGGCCTGGAGCTCGTCGAGGCGATCCGCCGCGAGCACCCGTACCTGCCGGTGATCCTGATGACGGCGCACGGCAGCGAGGAGATCGCGGTGCAGGCGCTCCGGCGCGGCGCCGCGAGCTACGTCGCGAAGCGGAACCTCGCGGCGGAGCTCGTGAACACGGTCGAGAACGTCCTCGCGGTGGCGCGGCTCGATCGGCGCGAGCAGCAGCTGCTCTCGTGCCTGACGGCGACCGAGTCCCATTTCGAGCTCGACAACGACGTGGCGAAGGTGCCCGCGCTTGTGGGCCACATCGAGCAGAGCCTGGGCCGGATGCGCCTGTGCGACGAGACGGGCCGGATCCAGGTCGCGGTGGCGCTGCGCGAGGCGCTCGTGAACGCGATCGTGCACGGCAACCTCGAGGTCAGCTCGACGCTGCTCGACGAGGATCCGAGCGCCTTCTCGGTGCTCGTCGAGCAGCGCCGGACCGAGGGCCCCTACCGCGACCGGCGCGTCCACGTCATGGCGCGGGAGACGCGGACCGAGGCGACCTACGTGGTGCGCGACGAGGGCCCCGGCTTCGACCCGCGCGACCTGCCCGACCCGACCGACCTCGCCAACCTGGACAAGCCGAGCGGCCGCGGCCTGATGCTGATCCGCACCTTCATGGACGAGGTGCGGCACAACGAGAAGGGCAACGAGATCCACATGGTGATGCGGTGCCGCTCGGGGTCGGACCATGAGCCGAGCGATCCGGGCGGCTGAGGCGCCGGCGAGGTGTCCGCGGGAAAGGCGAGCCGGTGGCCACCGACTCCGGCGGTGGGCAATTCCAGCGGGCCGCTCGGCGCGGGGTCGTCTTCGGGCGGTGGAGGTCTGAAGGCCTGTGGAAGGCCGTGAGAGATGTGTCGAACCGAGCCACAGGTTGGCCTGTTCGATATCCTCCTGAGCTCAGGGGAGTCACTCCGCTGCTGCTCAGCTCGGGTGTGCGGCAGAGCGCTGGTCGCTGGGGATGTGCCCGCTCGGGCATGGTGGTTGCTTCAGTGTAGGGCATGAAAACGTCCACGAGGGTCAGCGTCGTTGCTTTGGTCCTGGGTCTCTCGTTCGGCGCCGGTTGCATTGCGAGCTCCGGGGAGGAGCAAGCGTCTGCACAGCAGCAGCTGAGCGCGGCGCCGGGGGCCGACGGGGTGTGGCTCTCCACGGAGTTCTCTTTCGGGTTCTGCGCGGGCGAGTGCATCACGACGGTGTCCCGAGACGGTGCGGCGCTCGAGTTGAAGGCCTGCACGCGCCAGGGGGACTGCCGCCGCTCGAACTCCGCGACGCTGACGGACAAAGGGTCGCGCCACGTCGCGGAGGTCGAGGGCGCGCTGGGCGGAGTGCCGCTCGACGCGCGCTACGGTTGCCCCGACTGCGCCGACGGCGGCGCGACCCGCGTGAGCCTGCAGCGCGACGACCTTTTGACATCGCACCAGTACGAGTACCCGAACGCACCGGCGCCTCTGGAGAACCTCGACCGTCTGGTCAAGGAGCTCAAGCTGGGACTCGACACCTGTACGCCGGGACCGCTCTTGCAGCTCTCGCGGGGGTGCACGCCCAGGTGAAGCGGCGCCCTCCTGCGCGCCGAGGGCCGATGATCTCGCCGTGGAGAGAGGCCTGACCGGCCTGGACGTCGAGCCCCTCACGTGGCTCGCCCCCTCCACGTGGAGGACCGCCCGGGGGGGAACATCGTCGCCGCGGTGCGCGACGGGGCACCGAAACTCTGGCATTGAATGTGTGCCATGGTCGCCGCTCGCGTCCCTGCACGCATCCCCCCGACGAACGCACCGCTGCGCGCCGTCGCGCGGCAAACCTTCAGTCGCGTCGCCGGCGCGCCGCTCATCGGTGGCAACGCGGTCGATCTGCTGATCGACGGCCGAGCGAACTTCGACGCCTGGCTTGCCGCGATACGGGTCGCGCGCACCTCGATCCTGCTCGAGAACTACATCTTCGACGACGACGCGCTGGCGCGCGAGCTCCGCGACGCGCTCAGCGAGCGCGCCGCGGCGGGCGTCCACGTCAGCGTGGTCCGCGACTGGTTCGGGTGCCTGGGCGCGTCGGCGGACCACTTCTGGACCCAGCTGCGCGCGGCGGGCGGGGAGGTCCGCACCTACAATCCGTTCAGCTTCACCAGCCCGTTCGGCTGGGTGGCGCGCGATCATCGCAAGCTGCTCGTCGTCGACGCCGAGGTCGGCTTCGTCTCCGGCGTCTGCGTCAGCGGCAGATGGCTCGGCGACGCGGCGCGCGGCGTGCCGCCGTGGCGCGACACAGGCATCGCCGTGCGGGGGCCTGCGGTGCGCGCGCTCGCCGATGCCTTCGCCGACAACTGGGCGAGCCTCGGTCAAGGCCTGCCCGCCGACCTGCCTGTGCTCACAGGGATCCCGCCGGCGGTCGGCCCCATGGACTTGCGCGTTGTGGCGAAGTTGCCGAGCACGACCGGGCTCTACCGGCTCGATCAGCTGGTCGCCGCGCTGGCGCAGAGGACACTCTGGCTGACGGATGCGTACTTCGTCGGCGTCGCGCCCTACGTCCAGGCGCTCACGGCGGCGGCGCGCGATGGAGTGGACGTGCGCCTGCTCGTCCCGGGCACGAGCGATGTTCCGGCCGTCGGCGCCCTGTCGCGGGCCGGCTATCGCCCGCTGCTCGAAGCCGGGGTGCGCGTCTACGAGTGGAATGGCTCGATGCTCCACGCGAAGACCGCGGTGGCCGATGGCCGCTGGGCGCGCGTGGGATCGAGCAACCTCAACGTCGCGAGCTGGCTGGAAAACTGCGAGATCGACGTGACGATCGAGGACGAGGAGTTCGCCGGGCGCATGCAGGCGCAATACGAGGAAGATCTCCGCGGCGCGACCGAGATCGTCCTCCACGCGCGGCGTCGCGCGCGCCACGACAGAAAGCGCCGCCTGCAGGGAGCCGGGACCGGGCGCTCCGCCGCGGGCGCGTTGCGCCTCGCGAACACCGTGGGCGCGGCGATGACGAACCGCCGTGTCCTCGGCGCGGCCGACGGCGCGATCCTGCTCGGCGGAGCGCTCTTGCTCCTCGGCGGCGCGGCGGTCGCCCTGTGCTTTCCGCGCTTGCTCGCCTGGCCCCTCGCCGTGCTCGCGCTGTGGTCAGCGCTCAGCCTGCTCATCAAGTATGTGACCCTCGCTCGCAGAGCCAGGGCTGCTGCTTCATCGCCGCGCGCGCCGTGACGCGGTCGAGCTCGCCAGCGTCACTGTTCTGCCTGCTGCGCTCCGGCCGGCCCACGCGACACGCGGGCGGTACGGGACGTGCACTCTCGCGAAACGGGAAACGCGAAACCTGGCTGGTAGTCGCCTCGAGCTGGCAGTAGCCTCGAACGGTCCCTCCTCTTCACCGGGTGTCGTGGGAATGAGCATCACGCCGCCCGTTGGCTCGATCGGAGAGGGGCCATTGCCTGGAGCGCAGACATGTTGAAGGTGGCGATCATCCTGGGGAGCACGCGGCCGGGCCGCAACGGCGAGGCCGTCGCGAAGTGGGTGCACGGCGTGGCGACGAAGAAGGGCGGCGCCGACTACGAGCTCGTCGATATAAAGGATTTCGACCTGCCGCTGCTCGACGAGCCGGCGCCCCCGTCGATGGGGCAGTACACAAAGCCTCACACAAAGGCGTGGGCGGCAAAGATCGACCCGTTCGACGCCTTCGTGTTCGTCACGCCGGAGTACAATCACGGCACCTCGGGGGCGCTCAAGAACGCCATCGATTACCTGTACAAGGAGTGGAACAACAAGGCGGCTGGCTTCGTGAGCTATGGCAGCGCGGGAGGCGTCCGCGCCGTCGAGCACCTCCGGCTCGTGATGGCCGAGCTCCAGGTCGCGGACGTGCGCGCGCAGGTCACGCTCTCTCTGTTCGACGACTTCGAGAATTTCAGCGTTTTCAAGCCCAACCCCCGCCACGAGGCGTCCGTCGGCAAGCTGCTCGACCAGCTGCTCCCGTGGGCCGGTGCGATGAAGACTGTCCGTAACAAGTGAGCCACACGCCCCGCGCCGCGGGAGCTCACGCCGCGCGCCCCGGCGCGATCCGGAGCAGGTCGAACTCCGCCACGAAGCCGTCGCCCGTCGGGCTGCAAGCGTAGAGGCCGCACTCCACCTCGCGCGCGCCGTCGTCCTCGTGCAGGTGGGCCATGCGGATCTGCGTCCATGCCCCACCGTCGTCCGAGCTCTCGACGAGGTAATCCGGCCCTTCCCGCCGGACGCGCAGCCAGATCTCACGGCGATCCGAGGGGAACGGCTGGGTCGACCAGTCGCTGTAGCCCGCGTTGGTGACCACCGCGCCGAGCCGGCTCGGGCCGTCCGGCTCGAACTCGACCGACGTCTTCAACCAGCACGACGCCGCGATCCGCACCATGAGCCCGGCCTGGTCGTACTTGTGCGCGGGCCGGAACCGCACATGGCAGGTCATCACGAAGTCGCCGCCTTTGCGGGTGAAGAGGAACGGCCCGTTGTCGGTGCGGAAGCCGTAGTGCGTCCGCTGCCAGTAGTCGGTCTTCGCGCCGGGCTCGACCACCAGCACGCTCCGCTCTGGATCCACCCCCCAGCGCGCCGGCGGGTTGCGCCACGTGAGCCGCGGGTCGATTCCGAGCGTGGTAAAGCCCTCTTCCAGAAGCTGCCCTGTCATGACGCCGTCCTCCGCGAGCCGCACCTCGTGCGATCCGCCCGTGCGCGGGCCAGGAGCCTACCACGGACGGCGCCGCACCTGCGGGCGCCATCGCGCGATCCAGCTGCGCTGCTCGCGCGGCCGCTCACGCCGAGGGCGCGCGCGGGCCGAGCACCGCGTCGTGGAGCTGGTCGAGATCGAAGGGTTTGGCGAGGAACCGCGCGAGCCCGAGGTCCGCGGCGAGCTCCGAGATGTCCACCGCCG
This sequence comes from Sorangium sp. So ce1014, assembly GCF_051521505.1. Classification (NCBI taxonomy): domain Bacteria; kingdom Pseudomonadati; phylum Myxococcota; order Polyangiales; family Polyangiaceae; genus Sorangium; species Sorangium sp. So ce1014. Next base: position 10,555,302 of record NZ_CP150356.1, on the reverse strand, counting down.
CGCTCACGAGCACCACGCACACCCCCGGATCGACCCGTTCACGGATCGCCTTCACGCAATCGCAGGGAGAGAGCCCGGGCATGAAGTAGTCGCACAGCACCACCCGCAGCCGGTCGCGCTCGCGCTCGAGCAGCGGGAGCGCCTGGGCACAGTCGGCGACCTGGATGCATTGGAGCCCCCACTCGTTCAGGCTGAGGGCGATGAGCTCCCGGAAATCAGGGTCATCGTCGATCACCAGCACGCGGTTTCGCAGCATGTTCCCTCTGCCAGCTAGCGTCGGAGTTCCAGCGAAAAGACCATGAGCTCCCCGGGCCTCCGCTCGATCCAGAAGCTCGCGCCGTGGAGCCGGGCGATCCCCTGGACGAGGTAGAGGCCGATGCCCGTGCTGCGCGGCTCGTCACGCCGTCCCTCGAACGCGACGACGGCGAAGGGCTCCAGCAGCTTCCCGAGGTCCTCCGGGAGATCGTTCCCGCCCCGGACCTCGATCGTGATGAGCACACGCGAGGCGGAGGCGGCGTCGATCTTGATCAGCACCGGCTCGTGCTCCAGCGCGACCGCCACCGCCTGAACGAGCAGGCTCCAGAGGGCCTGCTCGAGGAGCTCGGGATCGCCCAGGAGCTGCGCGTCTCCGCGGGGTACCAGGTGAATCATGTGATCCTTGGCCGCGAGCTCGAACTCTCCGATCACGCGGCGGGCGAGGTCCTCGATGTCGATCGCCTCGGGCTTGAAGGGGAGCTCGCCTCCGGACATGCGCGCCGACCACAGGAGATCGTGGACGAGGCGGCCGAGGCGCGTCGTCTGGCGATCGATGATCGCGAGGGCGCGCTCGCGGACGGCGGCGTCGTGCCGGTGGGTGAGCGCGACCTGCGAGAACCCCTTCATGATGGTGAGCGGCGTCTTCAGCTCGTGCGCGGCGACGGCGAGGAACCGGTCGCGATCCTTGTCGCGCTCGGCGATGGCCTTGAAGCTCGTGTTCAGCGTGTGGGCGAGCACGGCGAGCTCGTCGTCGCCCCAATCCCCGAGCGGCTCGTAGTCGCCGCGCTCGCGAAAGCGCTGGACGGCGGCCACCATCCGGCGGACACGCGGCGCGATCGCGCGGCGTACGGCGAGGCCGAAGAGCAACGCCGCTGTGATACCCGCGAGGCCGACGGCCAGGAAAAGGAGGAGGATGACCCGCCGGTTGTCGTCGTAGGCGCCGTAAGCGACTTCCATGTAGCGCAGGTTGATCTTGTTCAGCTGGACAAGGGCGGCGCTGAGGTCCTCCACGTCGGTGCGCCGCAAGGAGGGCGCGGCCGGCGCCGGACCGACAAGCCCGGTCGTGCGCTCGAGGCTCGTCACGACGGAGGCGATGAGGTTCACCGCCTCGCGCTCTTTCTCCAGCAGCCTGAGCTCCCCGGCTCGCTGGAGCGCGGCGCGGAGCCGGACGGCGTCCGGTAGGGTCGAGGTCGCCGTCAACCAGTCCTGCTGGTACCGATCGATGAAGGATCGGAGCCTCAGGATCGGCGTCCGGGCGTCCTCCGAGACGTCCAATGACGGCCGCGCGAGCAGGGCGTAGAGCGCGTTTGATGACTCGATGCCGGTGCTGATGACGACGAGCGGCGGGAAGATGTAGTGACGCAGATAGGCGGCCTCGGCGGTCAGCCGCCTGAACGCGACGATGGACGTGATGATGCCCAGGGCGGCCAGGAGCAGCTGGCTCAGCACGAGCAGGGAGAGGCGCCTGCCGATGGACATCTTCATCGGATGCGCGTTGCCCCCGTCGCTCGGAGGCGAGCCCGCGTGCTGAGCACGTTGAGACCACCGAGACATCGGCCAGCTCCTCGGTGTCGCCGTGAAAGCAAGGTGGGCACCACGGCAACCGGCAACGTCGAACCGGCCTTGGCGATCGCCCGGCCCCGGTCCCTCGCCGCAGGGTCCATCCATCGACGCCGTACGGCGCATGGATCGCCCTCACTGCGGTCGTCCACACCTGTCGGGAGCCAGTCGCGGGCGGCCGGGCGCGCGCGACAGGCAGGCATCCCCGCCTGACGCCGGTTCGTCGCCTCGCCGCGCTGCGCCCCGTCGCGCGCGCTACTGCGGGCGCCCCTGCGCGATCCAGCTCTCGACGAGCTGGATCTCCTCCGGACCGAGCGCGGGCAGCCCGAGCGGCATCCCGCGCACCGCAGGATCCGCGCGGTCGGCCTCCTCTGCTTGCCGCGCCAGGAGCGCGGCGACGAGGCGCGGGACGCCGTCCGGCCCGCGGGAGAAGACGCTCCGCCGCTCGCCCTGATCGTCGACGTAGCCCGCCGCGATCCCCTCGTACGTGGCGAGGTTCAGCCCGCGCGGCTTGAACCCGAACCCGCCCGTGTTCCCCGGCCCGCCGTCGCCGAGCGCGTAGTCCGGCTCGGAGTGGCAGTGCCTGCACGTGCCGCGAAATACCCTGCGGTCCACCTCGTCGTAGGTCACCCGCCGCGACAGCGGCGGCAGCCTCGTCGGCGCGCTCGCCGGCGCCCGCGGCGAGAGCTGTGCGGTCACGAGGAAGGCCGCGATGTCCCGCGCCTCGGCGGGCGACATCGGGACCTGGGGCATCGGCGTGCCCGGCTTGATCGCCCCGGGATCGAGCACCCACGCGACGAGGTCCGCGGGCTCCATCCGGTCGCGCGCGTGCCGCAGATCCGGCGCCAGGGCGACCGCGGCGCGCGTCTCCTTCTCCATCGCCTTCACCGGCGCGACCGCCGTCAGCCCGGCCGCCCCGGTGAAGGCGTGGCAGGTCCCGCACCCCTTGGCCTCGTAGAGCTCGCGCCCCCGGGCCGCGCTCGCGTTCTCCAGCGGCTCGCGCGGCCGCTCGCCGCGATCGCGCGTGAGGTAGGCCGCGATGTCGCTCGCCTGCTCGGGCCCGATCGCGAGCCGCGGCATCGTCGCGTGCAGGCGCGGGCGGAGGTCGTGCGGCGAGAGCAGGAACCCGCGGATCCAGTCGCGCCGCAGCCGGTCGCCGGCGGCGGCGAGCGACGGGACGTCGCGCAGCTGCACGAGGTTCTCGTTCCACCGCTTCATCGCCGCGGCCGGCGCCTGGAACCGCCCCGCCGCGATGTCCTGATGGCACTGGACGCAGTGGGCCTCGCGCGGCGCGGGCGCCTGCCCGGTCCCGTCGTGGCAGCGGTTGCACTGGTACTCGGCGACGAGCCGCTGCCCCTGCGCCGGGTCGCCGGCCGGCGCCGCGGCGACGGCGGACGCGGCGCCGGCAGCGGCCGCCGCGACGCCGCCGCCCGCGGAGAGCGGCGCGGCGGGCTCGGGCCCCCGCGCGTCCTCGGAGGTGCACGCGGCGGCGCCCGAGGCGAGCGCCACGAGCGCGGCGAGCAGCGGACGGGCGCGCATCGGCGTCAGCTCTGCGGGCGCGGGTCGATCGCGCGGCTCGTTCTACAGAGGGCCGTGTCCTTCGCCATCGTCTCGCACCGGCCGACCGCCGCGTCGTGCCCCGCGCTGTCCCCGGACAGCGCGCGCAGCCGCGCCAGCGCCGCGTACGCCTCCGGGCTCGCCAGGAGGTCCTTCTCCGCCAGGCCGGCGAGCAGCTGCAGCGCCTCGCCGCGGTGCTCCGGCGCCCTGGCGAGCGCCTCGCCCAGGTCGGTCTGGAGCGCGGGCTCGTTCTTCCGCTGCTCGTTCAGCCGGCGCAGCGCGCGGATCGACCAGTCGACGTTCGCCTTGCGCTCCTCGGCCGACGCCCCGCCCCACGTCTCGAGCAGCTCGCGCGGCAGCTCGGCGCGGACCTTCAGCGCTCCGTCCGCGCGCGCGGTGGCCACGGCGAGGACGCGGAAGGCCCGGTTGAGCAGCGGGTCGCTGTCGTGGGAGATCCGCCGGATCTCGGGGAACATCCGGATCACGCTCCCCGCGGCCGCCGCGACCCGGCCGTCGCGCAGGGCCTGCTCGGCCTGGGCGACCCCCATCACCCGGTGATCGATCGCGGGCATGATCTCCTCACCACCGCAGGCCGACGCGTCCCCCGAAGGGACGAGGGCGGACGCGATGAGCGCACAAAAAAGCGTGAGTCGAACGGCGGGACCATTCATGGAAGGACCTCCTCGGGCAGGCTGCGTCGGCGCGCCCCGTCGCATGTCGGGCGCCGCCGATCGGCTGTGACAACGCCCCGCAAAAAAAAGTTGCTCCTCGATCGCGCCATCTTCTGCGCACATCGGCTCGGTCCGCCGGGTCGATGTGCGCAAAGGTGCGCGCATGAGCTCGATCGCCGGGTTGCCTTGGTGCGCTGCCCGGTGTCCAATGCGGCCTTCCACAAGGAGATCCGGCATGTTGAAGAAGCGGCGCCTCGCGATCGCGGTCCTGCTGGCCCTCGCCAGCGCGCTCCCGGCGTGCACCCGCAGCAAGAGGGCGGACTGCGCGAGCCCCGAGGTGTTCTGCGTGGGCCTCGTCACCGACATGGGCAAGATCGACGACAAGTCGTTCAACCAGTCGGCCTGGGAGGCGATCCAGCGGGCGCAGAAGGAGCTCGGCGCCACGACGCAGTACATCGAGACGACGGATCCGAAGGATTACCCAAAGAACATCGGGACCTTCGCCGAGGAGCACTACGACGTTGTCATCACGTCGGGCTTCGGGCTCACCGAGGCGACGCACGCCGCGGCCGAGCAGTTCAAGGGCGTCAAGTTCATCGGCATCGACCAGTTCCAGGCGACCCAGAAGCCGAACGTCGTGGGCCTGATCTTCCCGGAGGACCACGGCGGCTTCCTCGTCGGGGCGCTGGCCGCGATGATGACAAAGTCGGGGAAGATCGGCGGCGTGCTCGCCACCGACGCCGTCCCGCCCGTCTATCGCTTCGGCGAGGGCTTCCGCGCCGGGGCGCGCCACGTCAAGCCGGACATCGAGATCAGCGTCGTCTACCACAACGACGTTGGCTTCGATAAGACGTTCACCGATCCCGAGTGGGGGAAGACGACCGCCGTCTCGATGATCGACAAGGGCATCGACATCGTCTTCGGCGGCGGCGGCAAGACGGGCAACGGCGCGCTGCTCGGCGCGGCCACGAAGGGCGTCTATGCCATCGGCGTCGACACAGATCAGTACTACACGGTGCCCGAGGCCCAGAAGGTCCTCCTCTCCAGCGCCGTCAAGCTCATCACCGAGGGCACCTTCGACCTCATCAAGATGGCCAAGGAAGGCAAGCTGCCGGCCGGGAACTTCGAGGGCAAATCGGGGTACGCGCCGTATCACGATCTCGACAGCAAGGTCCCGCCCGAGGTGAAGACGAAGATGGAGGAGCTCCGGAGAGGGCTCCTCGACGGGACGCTCAAGACGACGGTTTCGCCCACCAAGGACGCCAAGGGGCAACCGTGATCGCCCCGAGCTGCCGAGGATGCGAGACAAGCTGAGCCGGCTGTTCGCGCCGCTGCTCCTGCCGGCCCTCTCGGTGTTCACCGCGATGGTCCTGGGCGGCGTCCTCATCGCCCTGGCCGGGGGCAACCCGCTCGAGGCCTACGCCGGCATGCTCGAGGGCGCGTTCGGGTCGCCGCGGGCGGTGAGCGAGACGCTCGTGTGGGCGACGCCGTACATCCTGGCCGGCCTGTCGGTCTCGCTGGCCTTCCGAGGGGGCCTGTTCAACATCGGGGCCGAGGGGCAGCTCGCGTTCGGGGCGCTGTCCGCCGCCTGGGCGGGCCACTGGCTGCCGCGGCTCGTCGGCGGCGGCCTGCCCGCGGCGCTGCACGTCCCGCTGACGTTGCTCCTCGGCGCGCTGGCCGGCGGGCTGTGGGCCGCGGTGCCCGGGTGGATCAAGGCGCGCGCCGGCGGACACGAGGTGATCAGCACGATCATGCTCAACTACGTCGCCCTCAACGTGGTCAGCTTCCTGCTGAACGGCCCGATGAAGGATCCCACGGCGGCCAACGTCCTGTCCCGCACGCCGCTCATCGACGAGAGCGCGCGCGTCCCGGCGCTCGTCGACGGCTTCCGGCTGCACTGGGGCTTCCCGCTCGCCCTGCTCGCGGCGGCGCTCGTCGGCTGGGTGCTGCAGCGGACGGCCTTCGGCTTCGAGATCCGCACCGCCGGGCAGAGCCCGGACGCCGCGCGCTACGCCGGCGTCCGGGTCGGCCGCACCGTGATCGTGACCATGGCGCTCTCGGGCGGCCTCGCCGGGGTGGCGGGCGCCATCGAGGTGAGCGCGCTGCACCACCGGCACGAGCTCGGGTTCTCGCAGGGCTACGGCTTCGACGCGATCGCCATCGCCCTCCTCGGCAAGGCGCACCCCGGCGGCACGGTGCTCGCGGCGCTCCTGTTCAGCGCGATGCGCAGCGGCGCGACCCGGATGCAGTACCTCACGCAGGTCCCCATCGACGTGATCTCGGTCATCCAGGCGCTGATCCTGCTCTTCGTCGCGGCGGACACCCTGGTCCGCCGCATCTACCGCGTCCGCGCCCGCGGCGAGCGGCTCGTGCTCACGCGCGGGTGGGGCGGCTAGAGGGCGAAGATGGTCTATCGACGCTACGCATTCATCGCGGTGGTCGTCAGCGTGCTGGTCCTCGTCGTGGTGCTCGTCGGCGCGTCGCAGGTGCCGCCCCTGACGATCGTGGCCAGCATGGCGGCCACGACCCTCGCCGTGGCCACGCCGCTCACCCTCGGGGCGCTCTCGGGCGTCTTCTGCGAGCGCTCGGGCGTCGTGAACCTCGGCATCGAGGGGATGATGCTCGCGGCGGCGTTCTCGGGCTGGTTCGGGTCGATCTACGCGAGCGCGGTCCTGGGCATCCCGCCGCTGCCGAGCCTGCTGCTCGGCGTCGTGATCGCGGTCGCGACCGGCGCGCTGCTGGGCCTCTTGCTCGCTGCGCTTGCGGTGACCTTCTCCGTGGACCAGATCCTCGCGGGGACGGTGATCAACTTGCTGGCCGTCGGGCTCACCGGCTTCTTCAACCGACAGCTCTTCTTCGGGCCCGCGAGCGCGTTCGGCGGCCAGGTGCCCCACGCGCCCGGCGTCCTGCCGCGCCTCCACGTCCCGCTCCTCGCGGACCTCCCGGTCGTCGGCCCCGTGTTCGAGCAGCAGCCGATCGCCGTCGCCGCCGTCGTGCTTGTCGGGCTCACCCACCTCGTGCTGTTCCGCACGCGGTGGGGCCTGCGCGCGCGCGCCGTGGGCGAGCACCCGCGCGCCGCCGCCACGGTCGGGATCGACGTGGTCCGCGTGCGCTACGTGAACGTCGTCATCGGCGGCGCCATCGCGGGGCTCGGGGGGGCGTACTTCACCCTGGAGTCGGTCCCGTCCTTCGAGCCGATGATGACGAACGGGCGCGGCTTCATCTCCCTCGCGGCGATGATCTTCGGCGACTGGACGCCCTTCGGCTCGTGGGCCGCGGCGCTCGTCTTCGGCGCGGCGCAGGCGTTCCAGATCAACCTCCAGCTCTTCCGCGACCAGATCCCGCCGTCGTGGTCCTTCCTGCAGCAGTCGTCGGTCGTCGGGCTCGTGCCGTATCTCTTGACGCTGCTCATCCTCACCGGCGTCATCGGCAAGACCACGCCGCCGGCCGCCGACGGCCAGCCCTACGAGCCGGAGGGGCGGCGGTGAAGGCCGTCCTCGAGGCCCGGGGGATCACGAAGCGGTTCTCCGGCGTCCTGGCGAACGATCGGGTGGATCTCGACCTCGGTGAGGGCGAGATCCACGCCCTGCTCGGGGAGAACGGGGCCGGCAAATCGACCCTGATGAACATCCTTTACGGGCTTGTGCGCCCGGACGAGGGGGAGCTCCGCCGGAGCGGGCGCCCCGTCTCGCTGCGGTCGCCGAGCGACGCGATCGCGCTCGGGATCGGCATGGTGCACCAGCATTTCATGCTCATCCCGGTGTTCACGGTCGCCGAGAACATCGTGCTCGGCGCCGAGCCGGTGCGCCGCGGCCTGCTCGACCGCGGGAGCGCGAGCGCCGAGGTCCGCGGCCTCTCGGCGCGCTACGGGCTCGACGTCGACCCGGACGCCCGCGTGGAGGACCTCCCGGTCGGCGTGCAGCAGCGCGTGGAGATCCTCAAGGCGCTTTACCGCAAGGCGGAGATCCTGATCCTCGACGAGCCCACGGCCGTGCTCACGCCGCAGGAGGTGGACGAGCTGTTCCGTGTGCTGCGGGGCCTGACGTCGCGGGGGGTCTCGGTCCTGTTCATCACGCACAAGCTCCGGGAGGTGCTCGCGGTCGCCGACCGGGTGACGGTCATGCGCGCGGGCAAGGTGGTGGGCGCCGCGATCCCGGCCGAGACCGACGAGCGCGGCCTGGCGGCGATGATGGTCGGCCGCGAGGTGGTGCTCCAGGTGAGCAAGGCCCCGGCGCGCCCCAAGGCGGTCGTGCTCGAGGTCGAGCGCCTCGGCGTCGCGGGCCGCCGCGGGTCGGGCGGCGACGCGGTCCGCGACGTGAGCTTCTCGGTGCGCGCCGGCGAGATCCTCGGGATCGCCGGCGTGCAGGGCAACGGCCAGACCGAGCTCGTCGAGGCGGTCACGGGCCTCTCGCCGGCGCGCGACGGGCGCGTGCTCCTCCGGGGCCGCGACGTCACCGGCGCGCTGCCCCGCGCCCTCATCGAGCGCGGCGTCTCGCACGTGCCCGAGGACCGCCAGCGCCACGGGCTCGTGCTCTCGTACTCGGTCGCGGACAACCTCGTGCTCTGCACCTACCACAGGGCCCCGTTCGCCGTGCGCGGCGTGCTCCGCGACGACGCCCGCGAGGAGAACGCGCGGCGGCTGATCAAGGCCTATGACATCCGCGCGCCCGGCCCGGGGACGCCTGTGTCGGCGCTCTCGGGCGGCAACCAGCAGAAGGTGATCCTCGCGCGCGAGATGAGCCGCCCCGTGGAGCTGCTCGTGGCCAGCCAGCCGACGCGGGGCGTGGACGTGGGGTCGATCGAGCACATCCACCGCGAGATCGTGGCGGCGCGCGACGCGGGGGCGGCGGTGCTGCTCGTGTCGGCGGAGCTCGACGAGATCCTGGCGCTGTCGGACCGGATCGCGGTCATGTACCGGGGCCGGCTCGTGGCGATGCGGGACGCGGGCGCTGTCTCGCGGACCGAGCTCGGGATGCTGATGGCCGGGGTGCTCCCCGGCGAGGCGGCGCCGGCGCCCGGCGCCGGCGAGGAGGCGGCGCCGGCGAGCGCTGCGGGCGGGGCGGAGGCGTGAGGAGGCTCGGCGCGCGCCTCGGGCGGGGCGGAGGCGTGAGGGGGCTCGGCGCGCTCGCCGGGGCGGCGCTGCTCGCGGCGGCGGCCGCCGCCTCGTTCGCGCCGCCTTCCGCCGCCGCGGGGGGCGCCGCGCCGGCGCTGGAGCAGTACCGGTATTACCGCGCGCTCTCGCTCGACCTGAAGGGGCGGCTCCCGACGCGCGAGGAGCTCGCGGAGATGGAATCGCCGGGCTTCGACCTCGACGCCTGGATCGAGCGCCACCTCGACGGCCCGGGGTATGTCGAGCGGCTCACGCGCCTCTACATGGATGTCCTGCGGCTGGAGCTCGGCCCGGTGGGGCTGTTCGCGCCGCTGGAGACGACGCTCCGCCGGGCCGAGGTGCTCGGCCCGGACGGCGAGCGGCTCTACGTCTATTTCCGCTACAACCAGCGCCGCCTGCTCCCTCTCATCGACGGCGACTTCTGCTTCTCCGAGGCCGAGAGCGGGCTCCGCGGGAGCTTCGCCGGCTTCACGGGGACGCCCAGGCCCATCTCCCAGCGGCTGCTCGACGAGCGGACCACGGTCGTGCGCCCGTTCTGGCTTTACCGCGATTACCTCTCGGTCGTGCCGACGCAGCGTTACGGCGCCGGATGGAAGGACCCTGACAGCGCCTATGTCCCGCTGCCGCAGCTCCTTGTCGAGCCCGACGGCAAGACGCCGACGGTCGAGGTCCGGGTCTGCAAGGAAGAGGCGCAGACCGCCGAGGTCGGCCGCATCTACGCGAGCGGCATCCCCCCGTTGCCCAAGGGGGCTCCGCTGCCTCCGGGGCGCGCGCGCCCGCCGGTGCCCGAGGATCGCTATGCCAGGGAGCACCGGGGCGAGCCGATCTCGTGCCGGAGCGCGCTCGCCTTCGCGATGAGCGTCGACTGCGGCTGTGGCATCGGCCTCGAGCACTGCCTGCCGGGCGACAACTCCGGCAGGGATCCGCGCGCCTTCGCGCTGCCGGCCCATGTCCCGCTCGGCATCGAGGCTCCGATCGGCGCCGCGCCGCACACCGCCTCCGGCTGGAACAAGTTCTGGTGGTCGCAGGAGGCGATTCACCTCATGCAGCACGTCTTCCGGGCCGACCGCGACTTCCGGGAGATCCTCACCGGGCGTTACACGTTCATCAACGGGCCGCTCGCGCAGTTCTATCGATCGAGCGCGCCCGCGGCGTGCTGCGGGCTGCACAGGTCCTATGGAATGCGCGAGGACGAGGCGCCGCTGTTCTTGCCGGGCGCGGTGCCGCCGGTCGTCGCGCCGCACGACGTCTCCGACTGGACGTTCATCCCCGATCGCGGCCCGCGCGCGGCGGGGATCGTCACGACGCCTGTGTTCCTCACGAAGTATGCCTCGCGCCGCGCGCGCGCGGCCGCGCTCTACAGCGCGTTCCTGTGCAAGAGCTTCATGGCCGAGCACGCGGAGCTCCCGCCGTCGGACGAGCCCGACTTGATGGTCCGGCCGGGCTGCTCCAGCTGTCATGCGACGCTGGAGCCGCTCGCGGCGTATTTCACGCGGGTGGAGGAGACGACGTGGACCTATCTCCCCGCCTCCCGGTTTCCGATCGAGAACCCTGTTTGCAAGCTGAACGCGGAGGGCAAGACGGGCCAGTCGTGCCAGCGCTTCTACGACCCTGATTTCTCGAGCCGGGAGCGCGGCGTGCTCCGGGGCGCCTATGCCTCGCCGGCCCACGCCGAGCGCGGCCCGGCCGGCGTCGCGGCCGATCTCACGCGCATGCCCGAGTTCGCGTCGTGCGCCGTCGAGCGCGTCACCGAGTCGTTCCTCGGGCGGCCGCTGCGCGACGAGGACGGGGCCCTGCTCCGCGCGCTGCGCGAGCGGTTCGTGTCGCGCGGCTACCGGATGCGGCCTCTGGTCGAGGCGATCGTCCGCGCGCCGGCCTATGCGCGCGCGAGCAACGTGCGGCCTGCGCTGGAGCGCGGCGGCGCCGCGGGGCGCGGCGGGGGCGCGCGGTGATGCGCGGCCGGGTGAGGGCCTTCGCCCTTGCCGGGATGGCCGCGGTGGCGGGCGCGTGCGCCCCGCCGGAGGCGGTCGCGCCGCGGCCTGCCGCGCCGCTCCGGGAGACGGGGCGCGTCGCGCAGAGCCGTAGCCCGAAGCAGGACTTGCGGCTCATCCCGGCCGAGGCGTACCTGAGGACGTATCTCCGGCTCTTCGGCGGCCTGTCGCCCGCCGAGGTCGAGCGCCGCGCGCGGGGGGACGACAGGTCGGCGCTCTTCGACACCTGGGAAGACTACCTCACGGCGCTCGGGCTCCCCGATCACGGCCTGGATCTCCCGCGCGGCGCGCAGACCAACGCGCTCATGATGGCGGCGTTCGAGCGGCTCGGGATCGCGCTCTGCGATCGCGCCCTGGAGCACGACCTCAAGGCGAGCGCGCCGGTCCCGGTCGAGCGCCGGCTCATCTTCGCCTTCGATCTGCCCGCGCAGGACCTCGACGCGGCGGCCTTTGCCCCGCGCTTCGACGTGCTGCACCGGACGTTCCTGAGCTACCCGGCGCGCCTCGCGCCGCCGGACCGGGAGGCGAGGTTCTTCGCGCTCTACGAGGGCACGGTCGCGCGGCACCGCGCGAAGGGCGCGCCGAAGTCGCGGTTCTCGCCGGGCGAGGCCGGGTGGGCCGCGGTGTGTTACGGGCTCGTGCGGCACCCGGAGTTTCACCTGTATTGAAGCACCGATCCGCTTGAAGACCGAGAATGAACCCTGAGAGGCGCGGAGGACACAGAGGAGAGGCAGGGGAATGGCACGTTCATTTCTCTCTCCTCTGTGTCCTCTGTAATTCAGTCGCATGAGGTTCGTCCCGCGCGCGCCCGTCAAGCGCACCGCTGTCCATGCAGCTGCCAGCGCACCTTCGGGCTCGCCAGCCGCCCGGGAAGTTCCGGGGAACACGCCCAGCAGCGCCGGGAACGCGTCCAGCACCGGCGGGGAGCGTACCCAGCAACGCCGGGAACGTGTCCAGCAGCGCCGAGGAGCGCGCCCAGCAGCGCCGGGAACGTGTCCAGCAGCGTCGGGGAGCGTGCCCAGCAGCTCCGGGAACGTGTCCAGCAGCGCCGAGGAGCGCGCCCAGCAGCTCCGGGAACGTGTCCAGCAGCGCCGGGGAGCGTGCCCAGCGACCGCTGGCACGCGCGCCCGAGCTGCTGGCTGGCGTCCGGGATGAGCTGGCATGCTCCCGAACGCTGCTGGGCGCGCTGGCCGGCGTGTTCGTAGCAGGATCGTGCGGGCGCGGGCTGCGCCGGAAGATATCTTGAGGACCACCCGCGATGCCCCGTCATGACCCTTGCCCCCGCTGTCATGATCTCCCGCGCCGCGCGCTGCTCCAGGCCGCCGCGGGCGCGGCGCTCTCCGGCGTCCTCGGCCTGCCGGCGCGCGCGCTCGCCGCGCAGGGCAAGGCCGCGGAGGACGAGTTCTTCCTCTTCATCCATGCGTCCGGCGGCTGGGACGTGACGCTCTGGGCCGACCCGCGGAACGAGAGCAAGGGGCTCGTGAGCCCGGCGACGACCGACAACACCGACACGGCGCCGCTCCGCCTCTGGGTCGACGCGCCCGCGGCCGGCGGCGCGAAGAGCTTCGCGCTCGTCACGCCGAAGGGCTCGAGCCTCGCCTTCGGCCCCGGCATCGGCGGCCTCGCCGACCTCCACGACCGGCTGTGCATCATCAACGGGCTGGCGATGAACACCGTGAGCCACCCCGACGGCACCGCCTTCGCGACCACCGGGAGGCACCTGAGCGGCGGCCGCGTCGTGGCCTCGAGCGTCGACGCCATCTGCGCCAGCGCGCTCGGCGCCGGCCAGACCTTCCCCGTCGTCTCCGTGCAGTTCCCCTCGGCGTTCGTCGGCGACCGCCTCGACCGGCGCGCCGCCCCGCTCATGGTCGGGGACGTCGGCGCGATCAGCCGCTCGCTCTCCCGCGCGCGCCAGTACGACACCGACGAGGACCGCGCCGCCGTGACAGCGCTCCTCTCCGAGGAGGCCAGATCCCTCGCCGCACGATCGAGCTACACCGACGCCTTGAACGGCTTCGCCATCCAGGCGGAAGGGCTGGGCAAGATGCTGAGCGCCGAGCTCCAGGAGGTGTTCTCCAGGGGCAAGCTCATCCAGGCGCACCCCGAGTTCAACCACAGGGCCCGCTTCGCCAGGCAGACGGCCGTCAACGCCGCGTTCGCGATCGAGGCCATGCGGCGGAACGTGGTCCGCTGCGTGAGCTTCGCGAGCAACGGGTTCGACACGCACACGAGCAACTACCGCCAGCACGCGGCCACGCAGCAGGAGCTCTTTGACCTGATCGCCGCCCTCCTCGGCTCGCTCGACAGGACCCCGCACCCGACCCGGGCCGGCAAGAAGCTCTCGGATCACACCCACCTCCTCGTGACGAGCGACTTCTGCCGCACGCCCCAGCTCAACACCGCGATGGGCCGCGACCACTACCCCAACAACTCGGCGATGGTGATCTCCCCGCGCTTCCGCGGGGGCTTCTCGTTCGGCAAGACCGACCCGGAGCAGCTGCTGCCCGCCCCGGCGAAGGCGTTCCAGCGCGGGCCGAGGCCGATCGCCCCGCCGGACCTGCTCGCCACCTTCCTGTTCGCCTTCGGCATCCCCCCGCGCGAGCACCTGCGCGACGGCGAGGTGGTGCCGGAGCTGCTCCGGCAGCCGTGACGCTCCTGCGCCGAGCGGCGTCCCTCGCCGCGCTCACGCTCGCCGGCTGCGCCTCGCTCGCGCTCACGCTCGCCGGCCGCGCCTCGCTCGCGCTCGCGCTCGCCGGCCGCGCCTCGCTCGCGCTCACGCTCGCCGGCCGCGCCTCGCTCGCGCTCGCGCTCGCCGGCTGCGCCTCGCAGGCCGCGGCGCCGCGCCCGTCGCTCGTCGTGCGCCCGGTCGCCTGGCCCGCCCCGGGGGGGCTCGGGCCGGTCCGCGCGGTCGCCGACGGCGGCGACCGCGTCGTGCTGTTCCACGACGGCGCCGCGGCGGTCTTCGTGAACGGCGCGCTCGACCGGGTGGAGCGCGCGCCCCACCGCTGGGTGAGCGCCGCGGCCCTGCCCGCGCCCGACGGCCACGGCACGTGGATCGTCGGCGTCGACGCCGAGGGCCGGCTGCTCAGGCTGCCGGGCCAGGGGGCGTTCGAGCTCGTCTCCGATCGCTATGGCCTCGAGCGCGCCGCGGTCCGGGCTGCGGCCGGCCTCGGCCTCGACGGCGGCGCCGCCTTCGCGCTCGACGGCGAGATCGCGGTCGCGGACGGCGAGAGCGTCACGCGCTACGCGACAGGGCCGCTCGCGGCGTTCGCGGCGGGCGGGGGGCGCGTGGCCTTCGCGCCCGGCAGCGACGGGCTCGTCGCGCTCGACGTGGCCCCGAGGGCGCTGCGATCGTACCCGCTCGCGGCAGACGGCCCCGCGCCGCTCCTCGCCGTGACGGGCGCGGGCGCGCTGCTCGCGGCCACGCCGGCGGCGCTCTACGCCGAGGACGGCGCCGGCGTGCTGCGCCTCCGGCTGCGGGCGAGCGCGGCGCTCCACGGGCTCGCCGTCTCCGGCGATCGCGTGTGGTTCGCCGACGGCGGCGAGCTCGGCGTGCTCGACGAGGCCGGCGCGCGCGCGACCCGCGGCGCGCGCGTCCCGCAGGCCGGAAGGCTCGTCGGCTCGCCGAGCGGCGACGTCTGGCTGCTCGCGTCGGGCGCCCTCCGGCGCTTCGCCGCGGAGGACGACGGCGCCGGGCCCGCCTGGGGCGACATCGCGCCCGTGTTCGACCGGGCCTGCGCGCGCTGCCACCACCCGCGCGGCGAGGGCGGCGTCGACCTCTCCACGCGCGCGGCGTGGGCGTCGCTCCGGGAGGCCATCGCGCACCGGGTCGTCCGCGAGCGGAACATGCCGCCCCCGGGGCACGCGCTCTCCGAGGCCGATCGCGCGCGGATCCGCCATTTCGTCGAGCGCATCGGGCCACCCGCGCGGCCGTGACGCGCGCCCGCCCACCCGGCCGTGACGCGCGCCCGCCCACCCGGCCGTGACGCGCCCGTCCGTACCGCCGTGACGCGCGCCCGCCCGTACAGCCGTAATGCGCGCCCGCCCGCGCGGCTGTGACGCGCGCCCGTTCCTGCGTCCGTGACGTGCGCGGCCAGAGACGCGGCGCGCTCGTCTTGCGCTACCCTGGGGCCCCACCGCGAGAGGAGAGCTGCCTGATGATGTCGTTCAGCCCCGATCCACGCATCGCTGAGCAGCAGATGCACGCCATCATCTATTATCTCACGGGGTTCGGGTACATCGACGGCGAGCTCGATCCGACCGAGAGGTCCTTCATCCGCGGCTACATCCAGGAGCTCGTCCAGCAGCGCGCGCGCGACGCCCTCGGCGAGGCCCAGGCGGACAAGGACGTCATCGCGCGGTGGACCACGCACTTCCACGAGGTGTTCTCCGAGATCGATCACCAGATCCAGAGCCACTTCACCGAGAGCGTCTCCGACGGCGAGGACCCCAAGGACTTCGTCCTCGCCAAGGTCAAGCTCCGCTGCTTCGAGCTCCTCGACGGCTTCGACGAGGTCAACCGCGAGGCGCTGCTCGCGACCGTCGACGGGCTCATGCTCGCCGACGGCGTCGTCCACCCGAGCGAGCAGAAGTTCCGCGACGAGCTCTCCGCCCTGCTCTCGACCCCCACCGAGATCGACGACGTGGACATCGAGACCATCGAGCAGGGCGCGGTGGTGATCGATCCGGCCACGCGCAAGCAGGCGCGCGAGGTCGATCACCCGTTCTTCAAGGCGTTCGAGTGGGACTACGCGACCGACGCGGCCACGTTCGCCGAGCAGTCCAAGGTCGATCTCGACCTGATGCGCCGGTTCGAGGAGAAGCTCGCGGAGCAGCGCGCGCGCGGCGCGGGCCGGCTCGACGGCGCGGCGGACCTCGCCGGCTTCGCCGGGCAGGCGCCGTTCCTCGACGGCCACATCTACGTCGCCTCGCCCGACCCCGCGCACGAGGTCGAGCTCCTCGTCATCGGCGATCTGCACGGCTGCTACTCGTGCCTCAAGGCGGCGCTGATGCAGGCGGATTTCTTCGCCAAGCTGCAGGCGCACCGCGATGACCCCGCCCACAACCCGCGGATCCTGCTCGTGTTCCTGGGCGACTACATCGATCGCGGCAGGTTCAGCTACAACGGCATCCTGCGCACGGTGATGCAGCTCTTCCTCGCCGCGCCGGACAACGTCTTCGTGCTGCGCGGCAACCACGAGTACTACGTCGAGCTGAACGGCCGCGTGCTCGCGCCGGTGCGGCCCTCCGAGGCGATGAGCTCGCTCGCGGCCATCGCCCCGAACGAGGTGTTCGCCGCGTACATGCGCCTCTTCGAGGCGCTCCCCAACATGCTCGTCTTCGACCGCATCCTCTTCGTCCACGCGGGGATCCCGCGCGACGACACCCTCGCCGCCCGGTGGACGTCGGTGTCGTCGCTCAACGACCCCGAGATCCGGTTCCAGATGCTCTGGAGCGACCCGAGCGAGGTCGACACAATCCCCGCGGAGCTCCAGAAGTCCACCGCGCGCTTTCCCTTCGGCAAGCGGCAGTTCAAGAGCTTCATGCAGAAGCTCGGCTGCACCACGCTGATCCGCGGCCACGAGCGCATCCCGGAGGGCTTCCGCGTCGTCTACGACGACCCCGACGGCGTGCTCCTCACCCTGTTCTCCGCCGGCGGGAAGACAAACGACGACCTGCCGGAGGCCAGCAACTACCGCGAGGTCACGCCGATGGCCCTCACCATCCGCTACAAGGGTGGGGTCAGCCAGCTCACGCCCTTCGTGATCGAGTACGAGCGGTACAACGACCCCAAGTACAACGCGTTCTTCCGCGAGCAGCTCCCGTCGCTCGACGTCACCGTGTGACGGGCGCGCCGCACCTCGACGACGGCGTCACGGTGTGCCGCGCCGCCTGGCACACCGCCACCTGGCATGCCATCGAGTACGGATGAATACCCTACGATCTGTTGCTTTTTCCTCGGGCGGCCGAGGGCACGCCGATTGCAATGCCTCCGGGATGCATCGGCGCTTATCCCTCGGTCTTGGCTTGCTTATCTCTCTCCTGCTCGCGGCGGGCTGCATCGGCGCGGAGGACGGCGGCGGCTCGGGCGGCGGGGACCCGGGCGGCGGCGGCGGCCCGGTCGCGGGCAGCGGCGGCGGCTCGGTCACGACCAGCACGGCCAGCGGCGAATTGCCGAACCGGTGTGCGCTGCCGCAGGAGACGGGGCCCTGCGACGCGGCGTTCCCGAGCTACTGGCACGACCCCAGCACCGGCGTCTGCGTTCCGTTCACCTATGGAGGGTGCGAGGGCAACGAGAACCGCTTCGAGTCGCTCGCGGCGTGCCAGGAGGCCTGTCAGGACACCGTTCCGGACATGGATATCTGCGAGGCGGCGGGCGATTGCGTCCTCGCCTCGCCGCGCTGCTGCGCCTCGTGCGACCCGGGGGTCGACGCCCAGGCGTTCGTCGCCATCCACCGCGACGCGACGACGGACTTCTGGAATGCCACCATGTGCGTGGACGTGGCGTGCTCGCCGTGCCAGGAGGTCAGCGAGGCCGAGCGCACCGCCCAGTACTTCACCGCCGCGTGCGAGAGCGGGCGCTGCGTCGTCCTCGACGTGCGCGAATCCCCGCTGACGGAGTGCACGCAAGACGCGGACTGCGCCCTGCGCGACGGCCTCGGGTGCTGCGAGGAGTGCGGCGGGAAAGGCATCGTCGCCCTCAATCAGAGCGCGGATCTCGGCGCCATCGTCTGCCCCGAGGGCTTCGGCGCGTGCCCTCCCTGCGCGCCCGTGTTTCCGGAAGGCATGAAGGCGGCCTGCGTGGAGGGCAGGTGTCAGCCGAGCACGTCCGCGCCGTGAAGGCCGGTATTCCCGCCCTGCGCCATCAGGCGCCACCTCGTGAATCGTAGAACCAGCTCTCCCCGGCACCCACCCGCGGCGCCCTCCCGAGAAAAGCCCGTCACGCGGTCGCCTCGCGTTGACGCTGGACGCCTGCGCCCGATAGGCTTTTCCCTTGAAGAGCTTGTAACTTCTTACATTCTCGAGCTCTTCACGAAGGGAGCTGCCCGTGAACCGAAGCACCCCGAGGATGCTGCTCGTGGCCCTCGCGCTCTCCAGCGCGGCCGCGTGCTCGGGACCGACTGGAGATGGCGGACCGGGCCCGGTCGACGATCCGGGCGCCGAGGTCCAGTGCGCGCCCGGCGTCACCGCGCCCGGCCCGACCCCGCGCCTGACGCGGCTCACGCACGCGCAATACGACAACACGATCCGGGATCTCTTCGGCAAGGACATGAAGGCCTCGGCGTTGTTCCTCGCGGACCCGGCGTTCGAGGGGTTCGACAACAACGCCAAGGGGCTCCTCGTCTCCGACCGCCTCGCCCGCGATTACCGGCGCGCCGCGGAGGCCATCGCGGCCGACGCCGTGGCCGACCAGGCCGTGCTCGGCAAGGTCCTGCCGTGCGCGCCGGAGGGCGACGGCGCCGCGTGCGCCCGGCAGCTCATCCAGGCGCTCGGCAAGCGCGTCTACCGGAGGCCGCTCTCGGCGGAGCAGGAGGCGGCGTACGTCGCCGCCTACGCGCGCGGCGAGGGCCTCTTCGAGTCGGGCACGCCGTTCGAGCAAGGGATCCGCCACGTCATCGAGGCGATGCTCCAGTCGCCGCATTTCCTCTACCGCGTCGAGCTCAGCGAGGCGCTCGACAGCGAGCAGATCATCCCGCTCGACGGCCACGAGGTCGCGACCCGGCTCTCGTACCTGCTCTGGAACAGCCTGCCCGACGACGCGCTCCTCGCGGCCGCGGCGGACGGCGCGCTGGGCACGCCCGCGGGGATCGAGGCCGAGGCGCGGCGCATGCTCGCCGACTCCAAGGCGGTGAGCGCGCTCGCCGACTTCCACCGCCAGTGGCTCCACATGAGCCGCTACGCGGATCTCTCGAAGGATCCCGCGCTCTACGAGGGCTTCGACGAAAGCGTGTCCTCGGCCATGCTGGCCGAGACGCAGGAGTTCATCCGGCACGTCATCCTCGAGATGGAGGGCGACTACCGGACGCTGATGACCTCGTCGGTCGGGTTCGTGAACGACAAGCTCGCCCCGATCTACGGCGTGGAGGGGTCGTTCACGGGCGAGCTCGTGGAGACGCCGCTCGACCCGGCGGTGCGGGCAGGGCTCCTCACGCAGGCCGGCTTCCTGAGCTCGCACGCGTTCTTCGACAAGAGCTCGCCGATCCACCGCGGCGTGTTCATCCAGCGGCAGATCCTCTGCGCGGACCTCCGGGACCCGCCGCCGAACATCGACACGGAGCTGCCGCCCCTCCAGGGCGAGATCAGGACGACGCGCGACCAGGTGGAGGCGCACACGTCGCCGGCGTCGTGCAGCTCGTGCCACGACATGATCAACCCGCCGGGCTTCGCGTTCGAGCACTTCGACGCGGTCGGGCGGCACCGCGCCGACGAGGGCGGAGAGCCCATCGACGCGACAGGCACGATGACGGTCGGGGAGACCGAGATGCGCTTCGACGGCGCCATCGATTTCGTGACGCAGCTCGCGGAGAGCCCGGTCGCGCAGCGGTGTTATCTGACGAACTGGTACCGTTACGGCAACGCCCGCCAGCTGTCGCGCGAGGACGCGTGCACGATCGACGAGCTCGACGCGAGGCTCGGCGCGTCCGGGTACAACATCAAGGAGCTGCTCGTCGCGCTCACGCAGACGAAGACGTTCAGGTATCGAGCCGTGGAAGAGGTGGACCAATGAATCGCAGAACGTTCTTGCGAGGCGCGTGCGGGGTGATGCTCGGCCTCCCGTTCCTCGAGTCGCTGCGCCCGCGCGACGCCAAGGCCGATCCGGCGACGACGCCGCGCCGGTTCATCGCCTTCTTCATGTGCAACGGCGTGAACATGGACAGGTTCTTCCCGAGCACGGGGTACGGCGCGCTGACGGCCGCGTCGTTCGGCGCGGACCGGGCGATAGCGCCCCTCGCCGCGTACCGGGACAGGCTCTTGATCCCGCGGGGGATTCACATGGTGCCGCGCGGCTTCGGGTGGGATCCGAGCGCGGGCGACGACCATGCGAAGGGGATGGGCTGCAAGCTCACGGCGCAGCCGCTCGTCCAGGGCAGCCAGTACGCCGCGGGGATCTCGCTCGATCAGTTCATCGCGAGCAGGCTCAACCCGCCAGGCACGCCCGCGCTCACGCTGATGGTCGGCGCGAAGACGCCGAACGTGCGCGGGCACATCTCGTACAGCGGCAGCGAGCAGCCCGTCGCCGGCGAGAACAACCCGTGGCTCGCCTACAAGGACCTGATCGGCGTGACGGACCTCGACGAGGAGGCGCTCGTGCGGCTCGCCAGGCGGCGCGAGAGCGTGCTCGACCTCGTCGGGGCCGAGTACGAGGGCCTGCTCAAGAAGAAGCTCAGCAAGGCCGATCGCGAGAAGCTCGAGAT
Source organism: Sorangium sp. So ce1014 (assembly GCF_051521505.1). NCBI lineage: Bacteria > Pseudomonadati > Myxococcota > Polyangiales > Polyangiaceae > Sorangium > Sorangium sp. So ce1014. The sequence continues at coordinate 10,534,742 of NZ_CP150356.1, read as the reverse complement.
GCACTTCCAGACGGTGCGCGACCTCGAGGTGGACATGGGCAACGCGGGGGTCATCCCGCGCGAGCTCCCGCCGGAGCGGACGGCGGAGATGGAAGGGATCGACCCGGCCACGGTGTCGTTCGACGCCGAGTTCAAGAAGATCGGCCGGATGCAGATGGACGTCCTCGCGCTGGCGATCGCGACCGGCGCGACGCGGGCGGCGACGCTGCAATGGGGCTCGGGCGCGCACGGGCCCATCTTCAAGTGGGACGGGATGAGCCACGAGTACAACCACCACAAGCTCTCTCACGGGAACACGAAGGACGACGACTCAGGGAGCGCCGTCGACGGTTACGAGGAGATGATCCACGACATCGATCGCTGGTACATCGGCGAGTATGTCTATCTGCTCGACCGGCTCGCGGGCTACGACGAGGGCGGGGCCTCCGTGCTCGACAACAGCGCTGTCGTGTTCATGAACGAGGTCTCCAACGGCAAGGTCCACGACTTCCGCGACCTGCCGTACCTCATCGCGGGGGGCTGCGGCGGCTACTTCAAGATGGGGCAGTACATCAAGGTGACGCGGCAGGCGGACACACTGCAGGACGAGGACGCGCCCCACAACAAGCTGCTCACGACGCTCGCGAACGCGGTCGGCTGCACCGAGGAGGGCGGGGGTCCGATCACGAACTTCGGCTCGTTCGGCCAGCCCGGCGAGCTCGACGATATCAAGGCCTGAGCGGCGATCTGCCGTCCTGGGCAGGGGGCCTCAAGCCGGGCGCGGCGCGCCGCGGCGCGCCGCGCCCGGGCCGGGTGGCACACCGACTGCACATGGGCTTCGTCTTCAAAAGGAGCGTTGCCTTTTATGACGAAGCAGCCTTCCCGGCGGGCATTTCTTCATACCTTGGGTGCAGGCGTGGCGCTCGGCGCGTGCGCAGGAAGCGCGCAGGTGGGGCAAAACGCCACATCTCCTGGTGAGGGCTCCCAGGAGCCGCCTCAGGGGCCTGCGCCCGGGGCGCCCGGGGAGAAGGACGTCGAGCTGCCGGCCGGCGGTGTGATGCCGACGAGGCCTCTCGGGCGGACCGGCGTGAACGTCAGCCTCATCGGCCTCGGCGGCTACCACATGGCGATCCCGGAGGACGAGCAGGAGAGCATTCGACTCGTCCGCTTCGCGATCGACCATGGGGTCAACTTCCTCGACAACTGCTGGGACTACCACGACGGCAAGAGCGAGGAGCGGATGGGCAAGGCGCTCCAGGATGGATATCGGCAGAAGGCCTTCCTGATGACCAAGCTCGACGGCCGCGACCGCGCGTCCGCCGAGGCGCAGCTCGAGCAGTCGCTCCGGCGGCTGCGCACCGACGTCATCGATCTCGTGCAGATGCACGAGATCATCCGGATGAGCGATCCCGAGCAGATCTACGGGCCGGGCGGCGCGATGGAGGCGCTCGTGGCCGCGAAGAAGGCCGGCAAGATCCGGTTCATCGGCTTCACGGGCCACAAGGACCCGGACATCCACCTCGCCATGTTGAAGATGGCGGAGCGGCAGGGCGTCCCGCTCGACACCGTGCAGATGCCGCTCAACGTCCTGGATCCCCATTACCGCAGCTTCGAGAAGAAGGTCCTCCCGGCGCTGGCGCAGCAGGGCATCGGGGTGCTGGGGATGAAGCCGTTCGCCAGCGGGGAGATCGCGAAGACCGGGGTGGTCTCGCCGATGGACTGCCTGCATTACCCCATGAGCCTGCCGACCTCGGTGGTGATCACCGGCTGCGACACGATGGGTGTCCTCAAGCAGGCGATCAAGGCGGCGTACACGTTCCAGCCGCTCGGCGAGGAGCGCATCTCGGCGATCCTCGCGCGCACCGCCCCGCTCGGGGCCAGCGGGGAGCACGAGCCGTTCAAGACCACGGAGCGGTTCGACGGCACGACGAAGAACCCCCACTGGCTGACGACCGCGAAGATCTGATCGGCGCGGGGGTGGCGGGTACCCTGAATGCGGCGAGCCGCGGCTGCATCAGAGCCTCGTGCTACCCATGGAGGCCCCATGCATTCCCCTCGGACGCTCATCGGCTGTGCCGTTGCATCGTGGATGTCCCTCTCGACCACGACCGCGCTGGCAGAGGTGGTCCTGGACCAGATCCAGTTCTACGGGCGAACCACCTGGAGAAACGATTACAAGAGCGCGATCTCCGATCTCAACACCATCGACGTCAGCATCGCCGCGATACCGTACGAAGATGTCTCCTTCGTCGAGGCGGAATACGCAGGGGTGACGACCCCGCTCACATTCAACGACTACAATCATCGTTACTACGCAACGATCGACACGAGGACGGTGCCCTACGGCCCTCACACCTTGACGTTCATCGCGTACGACAAGCTCGGACAAGCGCGGACGAGGCAGTATACCGTGCACAAGTACGCGCCGCCCAGCGTCTGGGTGACGAGCCCGCGGCCAAACCGCGCGCTCACCGGGGACACCCGCATCGCTGCGACGTGCGTCGGGGTCCCTCCCTATTCCTGCACGCAGTTCAAGGCGCGCGTCCGGAGCCAGGTGCGCGATGAGGTGCTGGTGGGCGTCCCGTCGTCGGTACCAGGGAGGATGGACGTGCTGCAACACCTGTCATCGCCGCTTCAGTCGGGCGAGGTGCTCACGGTCAGGCTCGAAGCCATGGACGGCGTGGGACCCGCCTGGAGCGGGGCGCCGATCGGCGGGGCGCCCGTCCTCTACGACTGGTCGCTCCCGCGCGCCTACGTCGAGCGGAGCCCGAAGCTCACCGCCGTCCAGCGCACCCCCGGCGCCATCATCGATTTCGACGCGACGCGCGTCCTGTTCATCGATCACGGGCTCCAGGTCGGCGTCGTCGATCGCATGACTCAGCAGGTGACGTGGCTCGCGGAGCTCACGCTCCACCATGATTGGATGCACAAGCCCGGTCAGGGGGTGCTCACGCCGTCCGGCGTCGTCATGCAAACTTGGTACGGATACATTTTCATGTGGAAAGACGGCGTGTGGGACCAGACGCGCAGGAAGGGGCGGCTCGACGCGGTCAACGGCGATACGTTTCTGTGGACGGGGGCCGACGACGACGACGACGAGACCCTCGTGCACACGATATCGACAGGCATCGCGACGAGCTTGGGGCTCGATCCCGGCAGCGCGTCGCAGTTCCAGGCGGACATCGCGGCGTCAGGCGGCATCTACTACAGCACGTATGAAGAGCCGTGGATCCACGGGTCGGGCGAGATCCGCCTCGGGAGCCATCCTGGCTACGTGCAACGGCCGATCACCGACGGGACGAACGTCGCCGGCCGGTGGTGGAATGGGCCGGTGAGCTCGAGCTACCTCTACACGGCCGATGGCGAGGAGGTGTTCCTCGGCGACTCCAGGACCGGCGATGCTGCAGGGCTGCTGCTGCACGCAGGGTATGCGGCCTACCTGAAGAGCGACGGGGCCGTCAACCAGGTGTGGCTGCGGACCCCCGCGGGCGACGAGCACCAGCTGAGCGATTTCGCGGCGCCGAGCCAGTTCGATCAGCAGGAGTTGCGCGTCGGGCACGACGGCATCAGCGATACCGGCGAGGTGATGTTCCTCAACAACAAGAAGCGTTATATCGGGCGGCCTGGGGCCGCCCCGGAGGAGATCGGCAGCGACCTCGGACACGGGCGCTGGTTCGATGGGGACTGGTACGTGGCCCTCGGTGACACGCTGTTCAAGGTGGCGAGCACAGAGGCGCCGGCCTTCCATCTCGCCGCGTCGCCCGGCGAGGCGGCGCCCGTCGACGCCGAGGACGAGGAGCGGTACGACCTCACGCTCACCGCGCTCGCCCCGGGCGAGCCCCTGGATCCATGGACGCGGGCGGGGGACCTCCTCCACAAGCCCGACGCCTCGCCGGCGTCATTTCGCGATCCGCGAGCCGCGACGCACACCGGCACCGGCGCGCCCGACGAGGAGCCGTCGGCCGCCGCCGCGTGCAGCGTCGGTCAGGCAACCTGCTCGGGCCGCGGTGTCGCCCTCCTCTCCGCGGCGCTCCTTGGCCTCTCCCTCTCGCGGCGCCGTCGCGGGCAGAGGTAGCGGGGCAAATCCTGTACCCGGTCGGTAGAGCGCATCCTGACGCCGAGCAGGCCAGGGACATCGGCTTGCCGTGCGATGCGCTTCTTCGATCTCCGCTTCAAGAAGAGCCCCGAGGGGCAAAAGCGGCTCATGGCGATCCGCCCGGGCAGCGGCGACGCGGATCTGGTTCAGGACGTCTCCGACCTCCTCTTGCTCTGCTCCGAGCACGCGGAGGCCCTTCAAAAGGCGCCTCGCAGCGAGGCCGACGCGGCGGCCCGCCTCCGCGAGCTCTCGCCGCTGCTCGCGCGCATGCTCGCTGACAAGACGCTCTCTCCCGAGGCGCAGCGCTCGCGCAAGCTCCGCGACGCCGCGTACACGCTTGTCGTGCACGCCGAGCGAAGGCTGCGCGCCGCCGCGGAGTACGCCGGTACCGACAAGATGAAGGACTATGGGCCCTTCCCCGTCTCCCGCGGCGCCGCGTCCACCGGAGATGAGGAGGAAGGCGAAGCCTTCGCGGAGGACGGCGCGCACAGCCTCCGATACCAGGTACCGACAAACGCTTTACGGCATCGGATTGTCTTTTCTCATCCGAAGCGCCGGTTTGTGGCGATTTCTACCCCGTTGACGCCGTGCGGCTCGCGTACGTACCGTCCGCGCATGCGTGTCGTCGAGCCATCGCTGGACGTCTGCGTGACGCTCGGCGGGACCGCGCCGTCCGCCGAGGGCGTCCGCGCCGTTCCGGTGGCGGTCCCCGGGCCAGCAGGCGCTCCTCCGTCGGGGCGCGAGGCGAGGCGGAGGGGAACTCGTGCGTCGTAGGCTCCAGGATCGATGCCGGGGGGTTGCTCGTCACATCGCGGTCCTCGCGTTGAGCGCCGTGGGGGCCGCGGGCGTGTCCGGGTGCTACGCCGACGACTGCGCGAGGACGTTCACGTGCGAGCCGCTCCCCGGCGAGAAGCCGCCGGTGCTGCCGGCGTCGCCGTGCGACGGCGATCCTGCGGCGAGCCCGGCGAAGGACGCGTGCGGGGTGTTCGTCAGCGCGTCGTCAGGCGACGACGGGAACCCTGGCACGAAGGGCGCGCCGGTGAAGACCTTGCAACACGCGATCGGGCTCGCCGCGCACGGACGAGGCGACGGCAAGCCGCCGACCCGGCGCGTGTACGCGTGCGGCGTGTCGTTCGAGGAGGAAATCACGCTGCCTTCCGGAGTCGACCTCTGGGGCGGCCGCCGCTGTGAGGACGGCGACTGGTCGTATGCGTGGTCGTTCCACGGGCCGGACGAGCCCACCGTCATCGCGCCGCCCGAGGGGATCCCGCTGCGGATCGTCGAGGGGGACGACCTGCGGAGCATCCCGGGGGACGACGCGACCTCCATGATCTTCGGCGTGCAGGCCGTGGCGGCGGATGCCTCGGCGCCCGATGGCAAGTCGTCGATCGCGATGATCTTGAGCGCGGGGACCAGGGCCATCGTGCGGGACAGCGCGATCGTCGCGGGCAACGGCAAGGACGGGGAGCCGGGCGAGGACGCGCTCAGCGAGCGAGCGACCGACGGGGCGCCGGGGAACCACGGCGCGCACGCCTGCACGGCGGACGCTGCGACGGGCGCCCTTCCGGCCGTGACCGTGTGCGACGATGGAACCGAGTCCATTGGAGGCTACGGGGGCGACGGCGGGCTCGACGCAGGGGGCGACGGGGAGCCGGGACAGCCGGAGCCGGCAGAGAATCCGGAAGGCAAAGGCCTCGCCGGGACTGGCGCGGGCAGCAGCGCGTGCACACCGGGGGCACCGGGCACCGAAGGTACCGACGGCGGGCGCGCTGCCGGCGCGGTGGGCGCGGGCCACCTCGGCCGCGATGGATGGATCGGCGTCCGGGGCGAGAACGGCAAGAGGGGTGGCGTCGGCCAAGGGGGAGGCGGCGGGGGCGGCGGCAAAGGGCGAGACGGGACGATCGCGTGCCGCGCGGGCAGACCGCAGGGTGGCGCGGCCGGCGGATCGGGCGGGAGCGGCGGTTGCGGAGGTCGGGGAGGCGGCGGGGGCGGCTACGGCGGCACGAGCATCGGCATCGTCGCGTTGCAGGGGAGCGCGCTCACGCTCGAGGCGACCGAGATCACCACGGGCAACGGGGGTCTGGGGGGCGCCGGCGGGAGGGGCCAACCGGGGGGCTTCGGTCGCGGTGGCGGCTCCGGCGGGGTTCACCATGAACGGGACATGTTGCGCGCGTGCGGCGGCGGGGGCGGCGGCCGTGGAGGCCGCGGCGGGGACGCCGGCGGCGGCATCGGGGGCTCGTCCTACGGCGTCGCGTTCATCGGTGCCTTCGTGAGCATCGATCCGGGCGTGATCGTCCGCGTCGGAGACGGCGCCAATGGCGGGCCAGGAGGCAATGCGGCTCCTGACGACGACCGGGGCCGGGGCGAGCCTGGCGACGGCATGGCCTACCGTCCGTTCGATGCGCCTGATCCAGGCCCCCCCAATTGACCGTGGCGGTGCGCGCCGTGCGGCGCCGAGAGAGGACCATGAGAACGATCCGAACGACCTGTCCGGTTCTTGCACTGCTGTTCGTCGTGGCCGGGTGCGGTACCGCACCGGCCGCGAGCGACGTCGGCGGAGCACCGTGCGACGGCTCCGCGGCGTGTCACGACGAGGCGCCGCCGGAGTCGGTCTGTCTCGAGCGCCTCGCCGCCGATGAGCTGGTGGACGGCTGCGGCGTGTTCGTGACCAACGAATTCGGAGGCGGTGACGACGCGAACCCCGGCACGACGAAAGACAAGCCGGTGCGCACGCTCCAGCGCGCTGTCGAGCTCGCGCGCACCGGGCGCGGGCGCGTGTTCGTCTGTGCCGATGGCTTCTTCGGTCCGCTGGTGCTGCCCTCCGGGGTCGATCTGCTCGGAGGGTTCCATTGCTTCCAGTGGTGGCGTCAGGCAGGGAGCCGCTCCCAGCTTCAGACCACCCACGATCAAGCGATTGCCCTGACCGTCGTACCGGCGACCGCCGAGGACACGGGCGCCGCGGACGGGATATCGAGGATCGTCGACATGGGCATCACTTCATCCGAGCCGATTGGCATGCTCGTCCAGTCGAACACCGAGGTCGAGATGCTCCGAGGCCGGCTTCGCGCCGCCGCCGGGTGGGGGGGGTATCACGGCGAGGACTTGCCCGGGCCGAGCGACGCCCCCAACGGCCCCGATGGGATGTACGGCGGCGACGCGTGCTCGGCGGAGACCGTGGCCGGCGGGGCTGCCGTGGTGAACCCGTGCGAGGGCGGGCTCCCGAGCGTCGGCGGCAAGGGCGGTGACGGATTGCCCGGCGGCGCGGAGGACGGGCGCGACGGCGAGCCGACCCCGACGCCGAACCCCAGCAACTACGGACGGCGAGGAAGCGGGGACGTGGCCGACGTGGGCTGCACGGACGGCAACTACGGGATCTACGGCGCGCGAGGCACCGCCGGCGCACCCGGCCAGGGCATCGGGCGCATCAGCGAGGCCGGCTGGGAGGCGGACCGGGCCGGCGACGGCGGCTGGGGTACGCCGGGCCAAGGCGGCGGCGGAGGCGGCGGCCGCAGGGGCGGGCTCGGCGTGTGCGGCGCGGCGTCCAAGGGGGGCGCCGGGGGAGGCTCGGGCGGGGCCGGCGGCTGCGGTGGCCGAGGCGGCAGGGGAGGCGGGAACGGGTACCCGAGCATCGGCATCGTCGCGCTGCACGCCAGGGTGACCGTGCGCGACTGCGAGATCCTGACGTACAACGGCGGCGACGGCGGCGACGGCGGCGAGCCCCAGCGAGGCGGACGAGGCGGCCGGGGCGCACCGGGCGGCGTGCTGGAGGACCGCTCGGCCTATTCCTGCAACGGGGGCCCCGGGGGCTACGGCGGCGAGGGCGGCTACGGCGGCCCGGGGCGCGGCGGCGACTCGATCGGCATCGCCTACCTCGACGAGGACCGGCTCACGGCCCTGGGCGTCACCTTCACGCTGGGGCCGCCCGGCAAGGGCGGCATCAGCTGGGACGACCAGGGCAAGATGATCTCGGGCGAGGACGGCGTCGCTGTGGAGACGCGCCGGTTTCCTGAATAGCTGGATTGGACTGGATTGTAGCTCGCCCAGCGAACCGCGTCAGCGGAAGCCGGCGCGTCCACAGGCGCGGGTGCAGCGGCGGCCATCGGGGTGATCGGTCGAGCAATTCAAGCTCCCCTCACCACCCGGGCCGCCCCGTCAGCGGGGCGCGCCGGCGGGAGGCGTCGGCACCTCCTCGAACACCTCGCCGTCAGGCAAGGAGAGGACCTCTTGGCCGGCCGCCGCGAGCTGCGCTCTCGGCACGTCCCGGAAGCGCGCGCGGAAGGCGGCCGACGGGCGGAGGGTCATGGCCTGTCCGGTCGACCTGCGCCGGCAGGTGGTCTCGACGCCGGCCTCGCTCGCCTCGACGAGGCTGAGGTTGAGCTTTCCGAGGCTCGCGCCCGTGGCCGCGGCGGCGCCGTCCGCGATGCAGGAGAACTGCACGCTCCGCGGGCTGTGGTGGACGACCGACCGTGCCGCCGCAATGGACCGAAGAAACGGCGGGGAGGAGCAACAACGCCGCGCAGCTCACCGTCTTCCGCAGGCTCGATCCCTGTGCGGCAGGCGAAATGTCCCCGATCCGTGGCGACGTCGAGGGGGTCGCCCCCCGGCGTCCCGCGCCGCTCCGCCTGCGCAACGCCCTGGGCTTCAGCTGCGCGCGCGAAGCGCGCGTCGGCGGCATGCGCTTGTTGGGCATTTCCTAGACTACCCTCGCGCCCGGAGACGCCGTTCTCGCTTCCGCCGATTGCGGTTTTTCCGAGACTCCACGGCGTCATCGTGCTGCTGCCCCAGGGGGATCGGGAATTCGTTCGTTCGGAGTCTTTTATCGAAAGTGTCTTTCAGGAGGCCGTAGTCTTCATGGAGCTTGCGTGCGCGCTCGAGTGCGATGCTATCCCAGTTTAGATCCGAGATGTGAAACAAGTCCTCAGATGCTCCTTGGGCGCCATGCGCATAGGTTGCGACCCCAACAACGTCAGTGAGGGTCGGATGGAGGTACTTCGTGACCTCGCAATATGCGCGTAACCGGCAAATCCGCGAATGACGGTAGTTTGTGTCTTCCCCCTTTGCGCCCGGTGAGAGCAGGCAAAAGACGTAGGCGACGTGCGGGCGTTGCGATGGCAACACCACTCGCACGCCCGAGTGCTCCGATTCTGAACCCGTTTGACCGTACAAATCGAGCATGGCCAAGGCCAACAATCGCCGGCTCAATCGCGACTCGCCTGCCATCACACGAAGAGCTCTCTCGTGTTGCTGCACCGTTTGATCGTTGCCGTAGACCAGAGTTCGAGCGCGGACATGCTCCGAGAATATCTCGATGTATTGGTCCCATACATAGCTGGCGCGGTTGCTCAGTTGACGCGAGCGATAGGCAGGGTTGGCGAGGAGACCAGCCCAGTGCCCTTCCGCAACGACGATGGATTCAGCATTTGTCTCGGGAAAGGCGAAGGGCTGATCCGCCCCCTGGTTCCACATATATAGCGCAACGAGGTCGGCCTCGGTCGGACACCATGCCAGTCGACCAGCCTCGAAAAACTCCTCGCGCGCCCGAAAATAGGAAAGCAGGTCGGTGACAGTGTCTAGCTCTTGCAAGAGTACGTCGAGTCCAACCTCATCGATGACGTGCACAAGGTGATTTCCGCTGCGATGGTCACCGATGGCGAATGCTGGGCACTCTGCGGGGCTGGTGTCTGGACATAGCATGAGACCGCCGGAGCCTCCTAGAGCCTGTCGGCATGCGTCTGCCGCTCCATGAACGACAGCAACGCGGAAGTACCGAGCCTCTTCCTCCGTCGGTATCCGGAGCGGAAAGGGCGTCGTGCAGTTCGCGTCCAAGAACACGCGATCCGGGGCAGCGCGAAGCGAGCGTTCCGCGCCGGCGAGTTGCTCAATGGACTTGTCGATGGCGCGGCGGCGCCAGCGCTCCCAGTTCTGCTGTGGGGACCCCGAGGTTGGAAAGGCGCAGGACTTCACCGAAAAGAGAAACACACTCTTCTCGAAGACCACCAGAAGATCACAGAGTTCTTTTCCGGGAGATCGATGGACGTTGGGGTAGCTCCACAAACTCAGGAAGGCGTGGTCGCACAGGCGCTTCAGATTTTGTTCAGACGGCGTGAGTCCTTCCGCGCGGGTGAAGGCGGCGTTCATCATCGTTCTGCCTGGACGTGAAATTCAACGTGAACATGCCCAACGCCTCGGGCCTCTGCTGCCGCGCGCAGCGCGGTCAGCAGCAGGCCCTGGTTGGGCGGCTTTTCCAGCGAGCAGTTGCTCCTCAGGTCGTTGTCACGCATGTTGCGGTACGCCTCAGGCGTGAGTTGGACGGCCCTCTCCCGCACGGGCCGCACGGTCGCTCTCCTTCAACTGCCTGAGGCTCGACCATTGTTGTGACTCTCACGGCTTCTCCGCCAAGCCAAAGCGCGCCGCATTCTGGCGCAAAAACGCGATGTATGCCTCGTGGGGCTGATTAGGCTCGACCTCTCCGCCTCTGATGGCGTCGGACAGTGCTTTTCTTAGTTCACCCACGCGCCGTGATGGTGCGATTTCGAACGCCTTCATTATGGCATCTCCGATCCCAGGTGGAGGAGGTTCCACAAGTGCCTTAATGGAGCGGGGAAGACGCTTCGCTAGAGTCAGTAGCGTATGATCAGCAAGAGCGTAGTACGCTCTTACAGAAGCAGATAGGCCGTTAGGATCGAATGCTGGCGCATCGTCCTCGCGAGACGAAGCGTGAACAGGCGTGATGTGTGGCTCAATCTCGCCGGACTCCGTTACGCTTGATCGAAACGTCCAAATAGTTTGGAGATCCGCATAATGGATAATTTCATCTCGCGGTGCAACGACGGTCGAAATCCATAGTTCATATTCTTTGAAGAGATGAGCGAGTAATTCGTCGCGTTCTCGCCCCTGTTCGACGATCGACATGAAGCCTGAAGACTTACCATTCTCAATTCGACCCCACGTCATGTATGGTCCGATCCCCGGCATGTAGTGGGCGACGACGGAAACCAAGCGATCTAGGGCCGATTTTAGCGAGATCAAGATGGCGTGAACGCAAACCTCCATATACGTGCGCCGAGCAACGTTTGAGGGGCGCTCCTCGCCCTCATCATACTCGAAGGGACTATGCATGCCATTTTCGCACTCCGCGTCGAATATCATCCAGTCAACGTACATATTGAGATGGACGCAAGGAGCAAGGTACGAAGCGCGCATCGCATGTACTGCAGTAGATACTTCAACGAACGGATCGGAAGAAAGGCCCCACGGCCACGGTGAGAGGGCAGGTGAATCCGGAAGAGCTGGCGGGCACTGATCGGGAGGGAAGTACGCGTGTACGATCTGCAAGTCGTTCGGCTCAAGTGGTGATCTGACGAAGAAGCGCATCTTGTTCGTCTCGGCTTGGTCGATCCGTTCCTCAAGACTGAGCTTGAGGGGCGACTGGGCTAACCTGAAGGCCATGTTCTTTGCAGTCTTTCTTGGTGGAGATGAAACATTGAGACGCGACGAAGTCGCCGATCGTGTCAGCGCTGCACAGGCCCGCCCAACATCTCGCGTTCAGCCGCGGGCCGGGCTGCCGCGCGAAGCGCGGCTGCCCGGACCGTCGAGCTGCAACGCGGAGTTGGGCGGCGTCTACGGCAATCGAGCCCACTCGCCTGTGTGCAGCGCCACGAATCCCGCTAGCAGAATCCTCTGCAGTTTGCCCGCAAGCACCGGATTGGGGTCGAGGTAGGCAACCCTGCCTTCAGACGGGGCATCATCGTTCGGCTCGTACGCGACGACAACCACGCAGTGATTGGCTGGATCCTTGAGGCACACCATCGTTCCGTGCAGATCGCGGGAGCGAAGAAAGTTGTCGGCCCCAGCCATGCCGCTCGGAATTCTACTGGTGCGGAGATGAAGTTCGGGAGCACCCGCATCGAGTCTCGTAAAATCGGTCTCCCCAACGCCGTTTTTGATCGCCGCAATCAGCGACTCCTCCGTATGCCTATGCGCTACGTGACGGTGCGCCAAAACCGAAAGCACGCACGCCGGAATGCAACCTTCGGTCCCACTCTTCTGAAAAATCATCCGCATCTTGATACCCACATGCCATTCAACGACGAACGCTCCGTTCCCCACGCGTGTGTCAGGGGCGCTCGCGTCCCTTTCGAGCGACACGCTCTGCCTTCTTCTCGACCCACGACATCACGGAGGACGCGTATTCCGGACCGTATGTAACGAAGAGGTTCCCTAGAATGGCCTTCGCCTGCTGCTTCCACTCTGCTGCGTCGAGTTCCTCTGGATCGTGGTCCCAGTAGGCGAAGAGGTGGTGCTCGGAAGAAATGACCTCGGTAAGCTTGTCGCTCGGGAAGTTCGTATATTCACCGAAAGTCTCGCCAGCCGGATCGAGGGCGGAGACTTCCCCGCCGAACACTCCGACTTTTTCGATGACAAAATAGTAGTACACAGGCGCGCGTGTCACTTGGGACACTTGAAGATACCTCTTGTGTAAAGCGCTTTTGAGGCCAATCGTGCGTCTGTTCGCGTGCCCACCCCACGCTTCCTTTCGCTTGCACTCGATGAAGTAGGGGCCGCCCTGTCCCCAGCAAATGAAGTCCGGACACGGCAGCTCTCCCGGACACCCCGAGAGATAGGGCGCGCGCCCGAGTGCTCCGAACTGAAAGAGTGGAAGGTGAGCGATCTTTTCAAACCGCAACCAGTCACCCACCAGCTGTTCCGCCTGTTGGCCATACTCCAAGTTACGCCAAAATTTGGTCATCGAAGAATGCCTCCGCCCTGCGCCTTTCATACGGTTGCGCTGATCGCCCACACACTTTCGTCCGCCCAACGGCTGAGGCTTGAGCCGCGAAGGCCAGCACCAACCTCAAGAACCGAATTGTCGCTCCTGACTCGGCAGAAGGCAACAGTTTACGTGACAGCACTTCGGCGGATCCAAGCCTGAGTTAGCCCGCGCACTCTGTCAGCTGTGTTCCCCAAAGAAGGCTCGGACGCCTTTCAGTCGCGACTTTGACACCCGTGTTTGCATTACGGTCGACGCACCCACAAGCCACCGCTCGAGGAGCGTGGTCACTTCCGACTTGCTGGCCTGCACGTGGCACTCGATCAACTTCGAAAACGGATCAGCCTCACCGATCGCTGCGACTTCCGCGCCGCGAAGCCCATAGTGCGCGCAGCTATTACGAAGTCCGCGAGAGGCGAGCACGGCCATCTCGGACGCGTTGAGGGAGGGCAACTCGCTGAGTAGATGAGGGGCAGCCGTCGTCAGCATGCGTTGCGCATGGTAAGCGGCAAGAAATTGCATTCGGAACAGGAGGTTTGAACCCTGAGACAGCAGGACAGGCAAGACGCGGATTGCGCAGTTGATCTGACACTGTGCCATGAGTAGAGCTCCAACGAATCGCTCTTCCGAAAGGCGATAGGTGCTTCCGGCAGCCCGGTAGACTTTCGTGCCAATGAAGTCGTTCCGACTCAGACGAAAACCATCGAGATTCAGTGACTCAGGCTGGAGCTCAATTGGCATTCCAAACTTCTGAAATAGCGTCGAAAGGCATCGCAAGTAGACTCCTACCTCGCGACCGAACGCATGCAGCCGTTGACCGAGGTCGTCGAGTTCCGGCGGTGTGATCGACTTAAGCTCGTCGAGCGTCATTCCTAACGAGACAAGGGCAGTATGCGTGGTTGCAACAGGGTCCTCTCCTCGGAAGTACACACCAAGATCAGGCTGTAAGTACCCAATCCACCAGCGAAAGGCCCCTCTATGCGGCGCGTTGAACCACTCCCGGCTCCTGGCGTGCGCAGCTGTCAAAGCCTCTACAAGGCCATCTGCATTGCCGTCAGTGTCGTCGAAGAGCTTCATTCTCGCCCGAGCCTTTGTGACATTGCTCGCGAACTTCGAGAAAAGCGTTGGCTCTGCAATGTGAAGCGCTGAGTTCCTGGATTTGTGAGTGAGATAGAGAAAGCTCTCTTCAGTGACCAACCCGAGCAACCCGGTCGTTGTGTACGGGAAGATACCTGCGTCAGGGTGCTGCCGAGGACCTTGCAGTGCTCGCGTTAGCTCGGCGGCATCGCTTTGAACGAGCGATACTTCGGTCACTTCCTGAGGCGTTAACGTGAGTTGTTCCATGTTCTACGAGTGCATTGGCGCAACGTCGGGCTAACGTTTGGCGTTCACCTGCCAGGCCGTAGCGTAAGCGCAGGGCTGGTCAGGTGCAACGCGCTGTTGGGCGGCACATATAAGTTTGTCTTGCGCGCAGGGTTACCTGCTATCCATTCGTGGTCGACTTTAACCGTTCAGACAAGAGTTTCATGAAGTGCACAGCGAGTGCTCCGGATGCGGTGACTGCAAGCTCAGCGTGCGAGCCCGAGGGCGCGATATCTTGGGGGCCTGCCCCATGTGCATTGGAGCGATGGCTCCGCCCGTGAGCAATTCCGTCGACCACTGCTCGTAGTCCCGTAGCAAGCGTTCGTTCGTCATCGTCCATCTTCAGTTCTTTCTCGGCTGCCTTGTACAGGTTTGGGAGAGTCGGGGTCGAAGGAAGTGGGACACGACGCTCGTGAAGTATGTGCTTACAGACGGTCTCCAGAAGAACGCAGGCGGCGCGGAGTGCACCAGTTGGATTCGCGACAAGCTCGCGCTGCGTCTCTCGCCAAACGTCGATGACTTTTGCGAAACCTAATTGCGCGGCTATGGCGACAACACCTGGCGAAGGCTGTTGCATGTCTGGCGGAAGCGCGGCGTTCTTTTTTGGGTCCGCAATCTGATCTTGTATGGCAGTCAACAGACACTGGGCTAGCTGATGCATCAGGTTCCGCTCGACGATCAACCTCAGCCATTCGACGGGCCAGTTTTCAAGAGCTAGCACAGAGTAGAGCTCCGCGCCGTCGGGGGCGAGTGAATGCTCCGTGATGTCTTCCCATTCTGCGCGGGTTGCGAGGTGAAAACCATGGGGACCAACGGCCAAGTATCCATACACACCGTGTCCCTGCCCGTATGTGTCTTCAACGAGGTCAAAATTCGACGTGGCCGCATAGACATGTGCGCGGCGTGCTTCTTCAAGCAGTCGGTTCGCGAGGGTCTTGACTTGCTCTCTTGTCGCGGCGTCTCGCTGCACTACGGCGTCTGTGGCTATTGAGAGTTCTCTGAGCACGTGGCTAAGATCCGCGCCGTCCACCGTATCTCCCTGCTCGTCTTGGTCTTCTACCATGGCGGCCCTCTCCGTCAAAGCATCGACGCTCGCTGGCTACCAACATAAAATCGAGGAAGTCCGACTGGTTTTGAACTCGCATCCTCGTGTCCTAAGGATGCCCCGGCTGGGTCTTGGACTCGTCGACTGATTGTTCCGACCGCGCGTGGTGCATGGCTACGGTCCGCCCAATGCCCAACACATAGCCGGTCACCTGCGGGCCGTGATGCCGAGCAGATCGAGGCTGCGCGAACCGTCGGGCGCAGCGGTCCGATGGGCGGAGTTAGTGTGTCGGTCATTTGTAGTCCAGCAGGAGCTGCACGCAGTCCCCTCCGTTCAGAAGTGTTAATTGGCGTTTCCAGTGCTCGATGACGGACGCTTGTTGCGCGGCCGGTGTTTTTGCTCCCTTTAAGATGCTTTTTGCCGGTACGCTATCGCCTCGAATTGCGAACTCCTCGCCATCAAAGTCGAAGCCCGTCCGCTTACAAAAACGCTCGGTTACTCGCAGGAACGCTCGATCACTCACGATGCGTAGGCGAGCAGGATGTCTAGCGAACCAGAGGTTAACACCGGGATACCAGTCTGCCGGGTAGTACGTGTCCCCTTCATACGCGTAGACGCCAAGCCAGATGTTCATCCTGGTGCGGCGAACCTTGCGCCGGTCCCACGACGTAGAGATGGCCTCGAAGCCGACCCCGTTGAAGTTCCTCGCAAGGCGCTGGCGTTCGCCGTTCCTCGGAGCGATCAGACCGGAGACCTGATCGCGAGCCATTCTGACGAGCTCGTACCAGGCCTGATATGCGGACAGTGCGCGAGCGGCTCCCTCGCCCAGGTGATCAGTTCCGAAGCCCTCAAACACGAGACCCTCCTTGGTAAGCAGTCGGCGGAACTCCGTAAGTAAATACCTCGACACACCATGGGTTCGACCGTCCAGCCTGTCGTGCACACGCCGGGCGAGGTCATCAACATGCGTCCAGCTGAGCGATGCCCAGCCGACATCGGTGACGCAATTTGGTCTTGCCTGGGTGTCGCTTGCAATTCCGATCAGTAAGCGACGCGCGCTCCGAGCAGACGCAAGAAGCTGCATCGAATAGCGTGCAGCTTGCTGTTCTGTGATGATAGCTCGAAGCTTACATTCGATGGCACACACAAGCGAGCCGTTTGGGTACTCGACGACTACATCGGGGCGATCAAAGCCACATGACGAGTCCTGCGTGCCGTCGGAACGACGGTAGGTCCGTTGATGAGCGAGGTGAACCAACGCCGGAACCGGCCCGCGGGGCATCGACACTCCGGCTGAGCTACACGCAGTTCGCAGGAGCTCTGTTCGGAACATTGGAACCATCTCAAGGCAATACGAGAGCGCAGCCGTCAATACGACCTCGCGAGGTTCGCGCGTCTTATAGTTCGCGTGCCGGTATATGTCGTTAAAGAGGCCGTCGCTCATGTAGCCCTGATGGTCTTCACCTGGTTCCGCAGCACCGAGCCCAGATTGTGGGTCGTCTCCTTCTTCCGCCCAACGTCGCAATCAGCTGTGCTGCGCGACATATCTTCGCGTTTTCGCATGTAGGCTGCGAACAGTGGCGCCCTATCCCCGTATTCTCGCAGATGAGTCGCGGCGCCCCATGGCAGATCTTCGTATTCCCGTGGATAGGTCGCGATCTTCCGCAGGCTATCTGCGCATCTCCGGAGATAGGCCGCCGCTGCATAACTACGTATCTCCGTTGATGGGCTTCGGACGCCGACGGCGCACCGCGAAGCAAAATGCGTGTTTGTAATAAATTGCCGCGGGCGACCGAACTGCGGCCGAAGTATCCGCCGGCCGCCGCAACTCGCGCCGCCCTGCGCCGATAAGGGTCAATGCGGGTCCGACGAACCGGTCCCAACCACTCGGAAGCATCCACATGACCCTCATCGAAGCCGTACGCGCCACCCTCCGCCGCCTGCATGACTCTCCGCGTACAGAAGAGGCGTATGTCCACTGGATCCGGGCATTTATTCGCTTCCATCGCGGCAAGCACCCACGGCAGATGGGCGCGGAAGAGGTCACGGCTTTCCTCAACGATCTTGCGGTCGCGCGCCGCAGCGCGGTGTCCACGCAGAACCAAGCGCTGTGCGCGCTCCTCTTCCTTGGCAAACGGGTCCTCGACCTGCGATACCCCGGCTCGAAGCGCTCGAACGTGCCCGCCGGCCGGAGCACCTTCCCACGGTTCTCTCGCGACGGGACGCTCTCACCTTGCTCGAGCACCTGATCCCACCTTTTCGACTCATCGGCGAGCTCCTCTATGGAAGCGGCCTCCGCCTCCTCGAAGCGCTTTCGATTCGCGTCAAAGACGTCGATCTCGATCGATGGCAAATCATGGTGCGCCGCGGGAAAGGACAGCACGACCGGCCGGCCTTGCTCCCCGCTCGGGCGCGCGACGAGCTGCAGGCCCAGCTCGACACCGTGGCGCGACGGCACAGGAAGGAACTCGCGGTTGGCCGCGGCGAGGTCGACCTGCCCCACGCTCTGCGAGCGAAGATGCCAGGAGCAGCCACGAGCCTTGCCTGGCAGTACCTCTTCCCCGCCTCTCGCCCTTGCACCGATCCAGCGACTGGTCGACAGGTCCTCTACCACCTGCACGAATCGGCGGAGCAAAGGGCCGTGCACGATGCCGGACGCGCGGCGGGGCTCACCAAGCGCGCGACATGCCAACCCCTCCGCCACAGCTTCGCGACCCACCTGCTCGAGGCGGGCACCGACATCCGGACGATTCAGACATTGCTCGGCCACAAGGATGTGCGGACCACGATGGTCTACACCCACATCGTCGACCGCGGCCCTCTGGGCGTGATCAGTCCTCTCGACCGCTGATCGCCGCTTCCGCGTGGAGCGCCTTGAACTCCGACCCCACCCCCACGTACCGCCCCCATGCATCGTGGAAAGATAGCGTATCCGAAGGATGCCCCACCTTGTCAAGGAGGCCAGCGCAGGACCGTTCGGTCGCTACACCGGACGAAGGCGCGAGCGGGCCCTCGATGCCCTACCCCTCGGAAGCGAAGGAGTGCCCCTGCAACACCCACGGCCGCGTCCGCGAGACGCGCCTGCTCGCCCGCGGTTCCGACGACGCCCTCTACGTCGGCCGCTCCACCGTCCTGCGCACGGCGCTGGACATGGCAGCCCACAGCTTCGTCCTGGCCCATGACCACCCGAGCGGCGACCCGACGCCGACCCGCGAGGACGAAGCGATGACCCTGGAGCTGCGCCACCTCTCCGCGGAGCTGGAAGTCCCGCTCAAGGCCCACGTCATCGTCACGCCCAGCGGCCGTTACGCCGCCCCGCCGTCCACGAGTAGGCCCTCGCGGGGGCGCAGCGCCCCGCCGGCGGCGCGCTGCGTCCCTGCGCATCCAGCAGCCAGCCCCCAGCTCACCGCCCCGGCCGGCAGCTCCGCGTGCCTCCGGCAGCGACGCGACCGGCAGCGGCACGAGGCGCTGGAGCACGTGGAGCGCCCGCGGGATCCGACCCCGAAGCAGATCGCGCCGTGGCGCCGCTTCCGGCCGCGGCGACGTCCAAGGCGGGACGACTGCGACGGGCGTACGCGCTCAGGGTGACGGCAGCCGGTCAGCCTCGGCGGCCATTCCCGCTCGCTGTCGTCAGGGACCGCCGCCGTGGTACAGCGGGTCAGGAGCCCGAAGCCGATGCATGACCGCCAAGCGGAACGAGCAGAGGCTGAACCTTCCGATGCCGAGAAGAGCTGGGACCAGCGGAACCTCGAAAGAGTCCCCTCCGGCGTTGATGCATCGCTCATCGCCGAGAATCTGCGCCTGACTCCCACCGAGAGAGTCGAGCGCATGCGGAAGGCACTGGAGTTCATCGAGGAAGCGAAGGCGGCCCATGGTCACCGACTTTCGGCGCGACCGGCGGCGAGCCCTTCCCGTGCGAGCGGTTTCTGCTAGACTCATGTTGTATGTCGATGGTCGACACCTCGCCGCAAGCGGACGCACGCTACCACGAGCTGCTCCGGCGCATGCCTCCGGAAAAGCGGCTCGAGGCTGCGATGCGGCTGAGCCAGGCGGTCCGTGAACTCGCCCTCGCGAGCATCCGTGCTCGCCACCCTGGGGCGGACGAACAGGAGCTTCGCGTTCGCCTCACGGTGAGACTGTACGGGCACGACTGCGCGCGCCGACTGTTCGGTCACGTGCCGGCCGACGCCACGTGACGTCATGAGCAGCTCGACGGATGTCGTCTCCGCGCTCGACGTGGCGTTGCGCGTCGCCGCCGCGCTCGAGAGCCTTGGCTGCGAGTGCTTCATCGGCGGCAGCCTCGCGAGCTCTCTCCAAGGTGAGCCGCGCGCGACGAACGATATCGATCTGGTCGTCGCGATGATGCCCCGTCATGTGGCGCGTTCGCGGAGCTGCTCGGCCCGGACTTCGAGGTGGATCAAGACGTGCTTCGCGACGCCCTGACCCGCGGGAGCTGCGCGAACATCTTCTACCTGCCGATGGTGACGAAGATCGATATCTTCGCTCTCGGGCCGAGCCCCTACGATGAGGTCGAGTTCAGTCGCCGGCGAAAAGTCAAGGTCCGCGCGAGCGGAGAGGAGCTGTTTGTCAAGGCTCCGGAAGATACCATCCTCCGGAAGCTGCTCTGGTACCGCGAAGGTGGTGAGGTCTCGTCCAAGCAGTGGCGTGACATCGTCGAGGTGCTTCGAGTCAGCGGGGCCGAGATCAACGACCAATATCTCAGCATGTGGGCTGAGAAGCTTCGCGTCAATGACCTCCTCACTCGCGCGCAAGCTGAGGCTGCTGCGAAGCTCGGCTCGCAATAGCCTGCTTGAGAGATGGGCCTCGCACCTAGATCGCGCTGTTCGACCCGTCGGGGGCGATGTCGACGATGAACTCGAGCGTCGGGCCGCCGCGCAGGGGGTAGGGGAGGTCGGCGACGCGCACGGTGGTTCCGCCGTCGCCGGCGGGGGCGTGGCGGACCACGGGGAAGCGAGCCCAGGCGAGCGCCTCACGCACGGTGGGGACGGCCGCGACACGGGCGGGGACAGGGCCGCTGGGCGCGCGCGCGACCCGGCGCTCCTCGGTCGGCGCGCCGCCGAGCAGGTCGACCGTGCCGGCGGCGTAAGCGTCCTCGTGCGTCGCGATGAAGCGCCACGTCGTCACGCCGAGCATCGCGGGGAAGACGGCGACGCGCTGCGCCTGGGGGTGGGCGGCGGCGACGCGGGCGACGAGGACCTGCTGCGTCGCGATCCGGCCGCCGACGTGCGCGGCGGCGACGGAACGGTGGCCGAGGACTGCGCTGTGAGCCTCCGCGAGCCGCTCGACGCGTCGGCCTGCACGCAGCCCCGGAAGCCGGCGAACAGCGGAATCCCGGGCATTCGTCTCGTTCAGAAGCCGAAGGTGGGATCCTTCTGGGTAGCGCTCTTGTTGGAGGGCGCGGCCGGGGAGGGCCGCTTGGCGGGCGGGCGCGCCGGCTTGAGGGTGGCCTTCGCGGCGCCGGGTGGGGGGGCCGGGGCGGCCGGGGAGGGGGCCGGGGCGGCCGGGGAGGAGTCCGCGGCGGCCGGGGAGGGGTCCGCGGCGGTCGGAGAGGAGTCCGCGGCGGTCGGGGAGGGGTCCGCGGCGGCCGGGGCCGCCGATGCCGAGGCGGTGGGGAGAGCGCTCGCGCTTGGAGGCGGCGGAGCGGGCTCCTCCGCCACAAGGGCGGGCGGTTCGGCGGTCTCCGTGGCGCCCAGCGAGGGCGCCGCCGCCGGCGTGGCGGGCAGGTCCGGAGCAGGCGAGAGGAGCAGGACAACCGCGGCGATCCCCGCGCCGACCGTCAGGACGCTGGCGGCCACGGCGAGCAGCGTCCGCGACGACGAGGAGCGGCGGTCCACCTGCGGGGGCAGGGCGCCTCCCACGGCCTCCAGCGTGCCGCCCGCCGTCAGCGTGCCGCCCGGGCCTGGCACGCCGCCCGGGACCCGCATGCGGTCCGCGACCACCGTCCCTCCTCCCGCCACCACCGTGCCGCCGGGGACCACCGCGTCATCGAGGGCCACCGTGCCGCCCGAGCCCGGCGCGCCGCCCGAGCCCGGCGCGCCGCCGTGAGCCGGCGCGCCACCGTGAGCCGGCGCGCCGCCGGAGCCCGGCGCGCTGCCGTGAGCCGGTACGCTGCCATGAGCCGGCACGCTGCCATGAGCCGGCAGGCCACCCTGAGCCAGCAGGCCGCCCTGTGCCAGCGCCTCGGCGGAATCCAGCGCGTCGCGCGCTTCCGGGACCGCCGTGCGCTGCACGGCCGAGGCGAACGCACGGGCGAGCTCGTTCGCGTTCTGGAAGCGCTCTGCGGGCTCGCGCTTGAGCGCGCGCTCCAGGAAACGATCCAGCTCGGGCCAGAGCTCGGGCGCGAGCTGCGAGGCGACAGGGATGTCGCCCGTGCAGATCTCCACGAGCACGTCGCCGAGCTCCTCGCCGGGGAAGGGCAGCTGGCCCGTCAGGCATTGAAAGATAATCACGCCGAGCGACCAGAGATCGCTGCGAAAGTCGATCGTCTTGCTCCGGCGCACCTGCTCCGGGCTCATGTAATGCGGCGAGCCGATGAGCGTGCCAGTCTTCGTCGCGTCGGCGGCCACCCCGGTGCCGATCGCCTTGGCGACCCCGAAATCGAGGATCTTGACGATCTCCTCGCCCTGGCGCGCGAGGAAGATGTTCGCCGGCTTGAGATCGCGGTGGATGAGCCCCACCTCGTGCGCGCGGCGGAGGGCCTTGCACACCTGGCTCAGGATGCCGAGCGTCTCGGCCGGCGTGAGGCGCCCGCGGCGCCCGAGGTGCGCCGCGAGGTCCTCGCCCTCGAGGAGCTCCATCGCGAGATAGGGCGTGTCGCCCTCGAGCCCATAATCGTAGACGTGGACCACGTGGGGCGTCCGGAGCTGGGCAGACGCCTTCGCCTCACGCTCGAACCGCGCGCGCGCGACAGGGGAGTCGGCGTGCTGCGGCATCATGAACTTGATCGCGACCTCGACCTCGAGCTGGAGGTGCCGCGCCACCCAGAGCAGGCCCATGGCGCCGCCCGCCAGCGGCCGCTCCAGGCGATACTTCCCACCGACGACGCTCCCCGCTTCAAGCGACAGCATGCGTACGAGCCTTCCGCGTCCGAGTGTCCATGCGTCCGGGCCCCCGGGGTCTAGCAGAGGCGGGGCCGAGTGTCGCGATTCTTACAACGGCTGGCATCTCGCCCCATCATGCCACGGGCGCGGTGACGCGACGAAGACCGAGCGCGAGCGGTCCGCTGTCGCATGTTCTCCTCGGGGGCGCGCAAGCTCTCTCCGCCGCGCGCTCTCCGCCGGCGCGCACTCCCGGCCGGCGCGAGCTCTCCGCCGGTGTGCACGCTCCGCCGCCGCGCGCTCTCCGGCACCGCCGCCCACGGCAGAGCCCGTCCATCCGAAAGGCCGCCGCGCGCGCCCCCTCGCCGCCGCAGGGGAATCTTTGCGGCGTCCGGTACTAAGCTGCGCGTGGCATGGTGGACGCTTCCCCGATCACCGCGGTCCTCGGCCCGACCAACACCGGCAAGACCCACCGCGCCATCGAGCGCATGCTCGCGCACGACTCGGGCATGATCGGCCTGCCGCTGCGGCTGCTCGCGCGCGAGGTCTACGATCGGGTGACCACCCGGGTCGGCGAGGCCCGCGTCGCGCTCGTGACCGGCGAGGAGAAGCGCGTGCCGAGGCGGCCGGATTACTGGGTGTGCACCGTCGAGGCGATGCCGACGGATCTGGAGGTCGACTTCCTCGCCATCGACGAGATCCAGCTCGCCGCGCACGACCAGCGCGGCCACGTGTTCACCGAGCGGCTGCTCCTCTCGCGCGGCCGGCGCGAGACGTGGTTCCTCGGCGCCGACACGATGCGGCCCCTCATGACCGAGCTCGTGCCCACCGCCAGGGTCGTCCAGCACCCGCGGCTCTCGCGGCTCGCGAGCGCCGGCGCCGGCAAGCTCTCGCGGCTGCCGCCGCGCAGCGCCGTCGTCGCGTTCTCGACCGCCCAGGTCTACGAGATCGCCGAGCGGCTGCGCGCGCAGCGAGGCGGCGCCGCGATCGTGCTCGGCGCGCTCTCGCCGCGCACGCGCAACGCGCAGGTCGCGCTGTTCCAGTCGGGCGAGGTCGACTACCTCGTCGCGACCGACGCGATCGGCATGGGGCTCAACCTCGACGTGCGCCACGTGGCGTTCGCGGCGCTGCGCAAGTTCGACGGGCGCGACGTGCGCGACCTCGACCCCGCCGAGCTCGCGCAGATCGCCGGCCGCGCGGGCAGGCACCTCGCGGACGGGACCTTCGGCACGGTCGCGCCGCTGTCGCTCCCCGACGGCGTCGCGGCCGCCATCGAGGCGCACCGCTTCCCGCCGCTGCGGCGGCTGCTCTGGCGCAGCAGCGAGCTCGATCCGAGCTCGATCGACGCGCTCCTCGCGTCGCTCCGGCAGCGGCCGCGCGCCCGCAGCCTGAAGCTCGTCGACGACGCCGAGGACACGGCCGCCCTGACGCGGCTCGCCGGGGACCCGGCGGTTCGAGCCCGCGCGCGCGGCAGCGAGGCGGTGGGGCTGCTCTGGGAGGTCTGCCGCATCCCCGATTTCCGCAAGCTCCTGTTCGAGTCGCACGTCGCGCTCCTCGCCGAGATCTACGGGCAGCTCTCGGGCCCGAGCGCGGCGCTCGACACCGACTGGATGGCGGCGCGGGTGGCCGAGATCGACGACGCGGGCGGCGACATCGACACGCTGATCACGCGGATCGCGTCGATCAGGACGTGGACCTACATCTCGAACCACGGCCGCTGGGTCCGCGACGCGGCGGCGTGGCAGGAGCGCACGCGGGCGATCGAGGACCGCCTGAGCGACGCGCTCCACGAGCGGCTCGTGCAGCGGTTCGTCGAGCGGGGCGGCGGCGCGGCGCGGGGCGCGCGGGCGCGGGCGCCCTCGGGCGCGCGCCGGGCCGAGGCGGAGCCGCCGCCGGCGGTGGAGGCGGGGCACCCGTTCGCGCGGATCGCGGCGCTGCGGGCGCTGCTCGCGCCGGGGCCGGCGGCGACGGCGCCCGAGGACGACCGGGCGCGCTGGGTCGAGGCGATCGTGGGGGCGCCGCACGAGCGCTTCTCCGTGGACGCGGGCGGGCGGATCGCCGACGGCGAGCAGCCGCTCGGGCAGCTCGCGCGCGGCCCGACGCTGCTCCTGCCCGACGTGCGGCTCGCGGAGCTCGAGGACCTCGGCGCGGGGGCGCGATCGCGCGTGCTCCGGCGGCTCGTGGCGTTCGCGCGCGATCTCGTCGAGGAGCTCCTCGGGCCGCTGCGATCGCCCGAGGTGCGCGCGCTCCCCGGCGCGGCGCGCGGGATCGTCTACCAGCTGGAGCAGGGGCTCGGGACGGCGGCGGCGCGCGACGCGGAGGAGCAGATCGCGGAGCTCGCGCCGGAGGACCTCGCGCTGCTGAAGGCGCGCGGCATCGAGGTGGGCGAGCGCGTGATCTACGTGCAGCAACTGCTCCGGCGCGGCGCGCTGGAGCGCCGCCTCGCGCTGTGCGCGGCCTGGTTCGGCCGGGGCTGCGTGCCCGCGTGCCCGGCCCCCGGCGCCGTGTCGGTGCCCGTCGCGCGGGGCGTGGATCCCAGGGCGTACGCGGCGATCGGCTACCCGGTGTTCGGGACGCGGGCGCTCCGCGCGGACGTGGCCGAGCGGGTGCACCGCGCGCTCGCGAGCGGCGAGCCGGCGGAGCGGCTCTCGGGCTGGATGGGGTGCCGGGCGCGGGAGGCGGTGGGGGTCGCGGCGTCGCTGCTGGGGTAGGAGAGGGGGCCGCGCTCACTCCACAGCCTGCGGGAGGCACGAGGATCGCCGTGCAGACGTCCCCTTTTCGGCATCACTGGCGCTCGGATCGAGGAACCTCTCGACGTCGCGAGGGGAGACGCGACGCGCGCGTTCGTCTAGAATCCCTTCTTCCGGAGGACGAACTGTCCGCCATCGGTCGGCGGAGCGTAGCTCTTTCCTGAAAAATCGAAGGCCGTTTCCCAGGCCCCGCTGACCCAGACGCCGCCTTTCGTATCGACCGCGACGTGCGTCAGACCGTTCGGGTTACCGGTCGCGAGCTCGACGCTCTCACCCTTCGTTCCGTCTGCCGCAAAGCGCGTGAGGCGCCCTCCTTTTGCATCTTCCTCCGTGCCGAGCCAGCCGAAGCGACCGGCCACGTAGCTTTGACCATCGCCGCCGAGGGCCAGCGCGTTGCCGAAATAGTCTGGTCCGCCGAGCCGGCTCGCCCAGTGCACAGTCTCACTGTCCTCGAAATCATAGAGGACAGACTCCGACCTTTCCTCGTCGAAGGTGTCCGTATGATCGAGGAAGGTCGATGTCGACGTCTGTGAGGCGAGGAGGAGGAGGCGTCCAGAGGCGGTCGACTTCAGGTCCTTCACATAGTCGAAGGTCGCCCCGCCAAAGCGGAGCGCGCGCAGAGGATCGCCGCTCTCCGGGTCGAGCCAGGCGAGCCAGCCGTTGTAGACAGCTGGGTCGTCCTGCCCTCCAGCCTTTTCGAGCTCTGTCTCTCCGATCGTGAGTATTCCAGTAAACGCGCCACCAGCCAGGATCTCACCGCCACGATTGAACGTGAGGGCAATCGTGTATCCCTGGCTGATGTCGTGCTCGAACGTCGTGCGCCAGATCTCTCCGAGGGTCGACCCAGAGAATTTCATGATCCGAGGTTTTTGTACG
Source organism: Sorangium sp. So ce1014 (assembly GCF_051521505.1). NCBI lineage: Bacteria > Pseudomonadati > Myxococcota > Polyangiales > Polyangiaceae > Sorangium > Sorangium sp. So ce1014. The sequence continues at coordinate 10,508,806 of NZ_CP150356.1, read as the reverse complement.
GATGCGTCGTCGTTGTACACGCCGAGGCCAACGACGACGTCGCCATTCGCGTCAACCGCCATCGTGCTCAGAGGAGAGCTGCCTTCGAGAGTGACTCTGGCCGCAAGGGCGATCGAGAAGTCGGGGTTCACCTTGACCAGATAAAACCCTTCCTCGACGGTCGTGAGAGTGAACTCGCCGAAGGTCATGTCCATGTAGAGCTGACCGGCGAGGAAGATCGAGCCCTGACGCCGTTTCACCTGCGCCCGCGCCTCCGGTGGACGCATCTCCGCCGGACGCGTTCTCCGCATTCGCCGCCGATCCGCCCGCTCGCCTCCAGCAGGTGGATCTCGCTTTCCCTTGCGTCCCTTGCGCTCTTGCGGTGTCCTCTCCAGGGATCACGTCGTTTGTGGCGGGGGATCGCATCGGAGGACGAGCATGGAGAGCTTCTCGCGGTGGACGATGGGGGTGTCTGGGCTCGGGCTGATCGTGGCCCTGACGGGAGCCGCCGGCTGCCTCGGCACGGTTGAGGGGGAGGACGCAGCGCTGGCCGAGCCGATCGCGGCGGGGGCGCAAGCGCTGACCGGGTGGCAGTGCGCGGCGTGCGTCAGCGGTGAATACACGCACTCGGTGTCGCTGAGCCAGGGCAGCGCGCTCGGCTGCGCGAACGGCGAGGCCTACCGCTGCGAGCTCATCCCCTGGGCCACGCGGGCGTCCTTCGCGCATTGCGGCGCCCCCGTCGCCTGTCCGCCCGGCTGGTACGTGAGCGGCTCGCAGAGCGGGCCGAGCTACTGCGCCGGGATCTACGATCGGATCTCGTGTGGTGCGGTGCCGTACCCGAGCGGGGCTTACGCGACGTGCGACCCGATCTGCTATCCTGGCTTTGCCGAGACGGTGGTGAATGCCGGCGTGCCGAGCTGTGATTACCAGGACAAGCGCACCTGCGTGAAGTGAGCGGCGCGAGGCGCGTGCGTCGCGTCTACGGTCGGTCCGCGGGGCTCGCCGCCCGCGTCGGTCCTGCGGCGAGCGTGAGGTAGCCGAGGAGCGCGTCGGAGATCGCCCGCCGGAGAGCGCCGTCCTCGACGCCCGGGGGCGGATCGAGGGCCGCCGCGTGGACGAGCTCCTCGAACATGCGCAGGACCACGTAGGTGGCGAGATCGAGATCCGGCTGGACGATCTCCGCGCTGTGGCGCGCCAGCAGCTGCCGGGTGCGGTCGAGGACCGCCCGGCTGGCCTCGCTCAGCGCGCGTTGTTGCTCCAGCGTCGGGAGATCGGCGTGGAGGAGCCGCTGCAGGCGCGGCTCTGTCCGGTGGACCTCGAGGCTCCTCGCGACGAGCCTCTCCGTCGCCTCCCGCAGCGAGAGGGCGCCGGCCGCCGCGCCGACCTGGTCGAGGATTCGCACCATGTGGCGCACGTGGCGCTCGTGGAGCGCGGTGACGAGGGCGTCCTTGTTCGGGAAGTACTGGTAAACCGACCCGACGCTCACCCCCGCGACCCTGGCGACCTCGTTCGTGTTCGCCCCGTCGTAGCCGTGCGCGTCGAAAACGCGAGCTGCGGCCTCGACGATGGTCTCGACGAGGAAGCGTGAGCGCGCCTGGCGAGGCTCTTTGCGCGGCTTCTGCGGGCTCTTCATCGTCGCTCTTCCCAACGCGAGTCACCGCGATCCTGCGGATCGCTAGACTGGCCGTTCATGATCACCTCGAACGCATTCCCGCGCAATCTGCTCCCGCCGGTCCTCCTCCTCGTCGTGGTGGCGGTCATGTGGCTGACGCACGCCCTCCTGCCGCGCGCGTCGGTGCTCCCGGCGCCGGTTCGACTGTCGGGCCTCCTGCCGCTCGCGGCCGGCGTCGCCGTGGCGATCGCGGCGCGCGCGCAGTTCGCGCGGGCCGCGACGGAGATCAACACCTTTGCCGAGCCGACGCGGCTCGTGACCGATGGGCTCTTCCGGTGGTCCAGGAATCCGATGTACCTCGGGATGGGCCTCGCCGCCGTGGGCATGTCGATGCTGAGCGGCGCGGCGACGTCTTTCCTGCTCGCGGCCGTCTTCGTCGCGGTCGTCGACCGCTGGTACATCGCGTTCGAGGAGCGGCGAATGCGCGCCCGGTTCGGCGTTGCGTACGAGACCTACGCTCGGTCGACGCGGCGCTGGGTCTGACGGGGCGCGCCGCCCGAGGGGCCGTCCCTCGCAGCGCGCGTGGATGCGGGCCCGGATTTGGGTGCAGCGGCCGAGCGAAAGGAAGTAGAAGAGGCTGCAGGGCGTAAGGGGTGAGAGAGGGAAGAGAGGGGCGCTGGATGACAGGCATGCTTCGCGAGGTGCTGCGGCTCGGTTGCGCGGCGACCGTGGTGTTCATGGCGGCGCAGGCGGCCGCCATGCAGCCGGCGCCCGGCGCCCCGCCGCCGGCCGACGTCTCGCCGCCCGGACCTCCCCCGCCGCCCCCGGCGTGGTCGAGGAGCCCGGCCCCCTACCCGTGGCAGCCCGGGAGCGCTCCCGCGCTCGAGCAGCCCAGGTCGGAGCGCGTCTGGTACGGCTGGCAGCACCTCATCGTGCTCGGCGGGACCCTCGCGCTCTTGCCCATCGCCGTCGCCACGGAGAGCGAGCCGCTCGCGTGGCTGACCGCCGGCTCCTTCGTGCTCGGCGGTCCGGTCATCCACTGGGCCAACGGCCACCTCGGCAAGGGCTTCGCCAGCCTCGGCCTCAGCGCCGGCGGCACGGTCGGCGGTGGCATGGTCGGCCTGCTCATCGGCAGCACTTCGGACTCCCGCGGCGGGTGGGACGCGTTCTTTGGCCTGCTCATCGGCAGCAGCCTCGGGCTGCTCACGGCCAACATCGTCGACATCGCCGTCCTCCAGTACGAGGAGCCCACGACGACCGAGAGCTACGATTACATCCGCCTCCGCTCGCCGCGACTCCGGCTCGCGCCGCACGTCGGCCTCGCGCCGGACCGTGCCACCTTCGGCCTCGGCGGCGCCTTCTGAGGGGGCAGCGGCGCCGGGCGTGCGCCGCCGGCGCGGCGCCGTGAGCGCCTGCGGGGGGAGGCGCGTGGGCCCCGGAGCGGCGCTTCGACCTGGCTCGGCCGCGGCGGCGGTGTAGCATCCGCGCGTGTTCATTCCGAGATCAGGTGCACGACGGCTCGCGCTCGCCGCGCTCGTCGCGCTCGTCGCGTGCGGCGGCGCGGAGCGGCAGGATCCCCAGTTCGCGGACGCTTCCTCGGTCCCGCTCCCCGGCCCGCCCGGCGCCGCCCCGCTCGACGGTCCCGGCGGCGAGCCGGGTGAGCTGCCCGGCGTGAACACGACCGAGCTCGTCCGCCGCGAGCGTCACACGTGGTGGCAGCTCGTCTCGCAGCTCTACGCGCCTTGCTCCGATCAGGCGGTGTCGCTCGCGCAGTGCGTCCGCGAGTCGCGCCCCTGCGCGGCCTGCGTGCCGGCCGCGCAGCTCGTCGCCGACAAGATCCGCGGCGGGGCGAGCGCCGCCGAGGCGCAGGCCGCGTACGGTGTGCGGTTCGGTCCGAACGTGAAGAAGATCGACCTCGCCGACTCACCGTCCCGGGGGCCGGAGCGCGCGCCGGTCCAGATCGTTGTGTGGTCGGACTTCGAGTGCCCCTCCTGCGGCCGCGCGGTCCCGCTCCTCGACGAGGTGCTCGAGCGCCACGCGCCGAACGTCCGGCTTGTCCACAAGGTGTACCCGCTGCGGTCGCACGCGCACGCCGAGCCCGCGGCGCGCGCCGCCATCGCGGCGCACGCGCAGGGCCGCTACTGGCAGATGGAGCGCCTCCTGTTCGAGAACCAGCAGCGGCTCGAGGAGAAGGACCTGCTCGGCTATGCGCAGAAGGTCGGCCTCGACATGGCCCGCTTCCGCGCCGACATGGCCGGCGAGGCCGCCGCCCGGGTGATCGCGCGCGACAAGGCCGAGGCCGACCGCGCCGGGCTCTCGGGGACGCCGTTCATCGTCGTCAATGGGCGGGAGTTCGATCTGGCGCTGTTCAGCCTGCAGGGAGAGCTCGATCGGTGGATCGAGACGGAGCTCGCGATCCTCCGCGGGGGCGGCGCTCCGTGAGCTCCGCCGGCCCCGCCGCCGGCGTCACCTCCTCGATCCCCTTTGCCCGGCACACAGGCCCGTTCAGCTGGGCCGATTCGCCTTCTCGGGCGCCGTCTGGCCGCCGCCCGCGCTCGTCGCCTGTCCGCCGGCCATCTGCGCCGTGGACCCGCCGCCGGTCTTGATCTCCACCGTGCGGCCGCGCTGCTGCTGTTGCGGCAGCTTGAGGCAGACCTCGAGGACGCCGTTCTCGAACCTGGCGTCCACGTCGTCGGGCTGCACGCCCTCGGGCAGCGGGATGGAGCGCATGAACGAGCCATAGCTGCGCTCGCTGTAGCTCACGCCCTCGCGCTGCTCCTGCTGCTCCTGCCGGCGCTCCCCCTGGATGATCAGGGCGTCGTCCTGGAGCTCCACCCGGATGTCCTCCTTCGTCACGCCCGGGAGATCGGCCTTCACGAGGAGCTGCCCGCCGCGCTCGCCCACCTCGATGCGCGGCGCCCAGAGTCCGCCACCGAAGGACGAGAGACCCCGCTCGCCGCCCTGCTCGATCGCACGGGACTGCCTGAACGGCGACAGAATCCCACCGATGCCGAAGTCCTCGAACATGCGATCCATGTCCTCCATCACCCGGCGCATCATCGTGAACGGGCTGAAGACCCCGCCCGCCGTGCCGTACTGTCCCAGCTGACCACCCCCTTGCTGGCGCTGCAGCCCGGTGGACTGACCACCGGCCCCCTGAGACGATGTCTGGCTCGTCGCCTGGCTGCCAGCCTTGCCCTGCTGCGACCTGGCCACAGGAACGTCTTGACCCGCCTGCTGACGCTGCTGTTCCGCCATGGGAACCTCCTTTCAATCAGGAACCATCCAGTATCCAGTAACCATCACAAATGTAATGCCGCCATCACCCTCGCGAAAGGGCACGATGTTCAGATCCGGCCACCGCCGCGCCCGGGAGCCCGGCTATCGCCACCGCAGGACGATCTCGACGAAACGGTTGAGGCTGTACGGCTTCTGCAGCACCGGACGGCCGAGATCGGACTCGCGCAGCCCCGCCTTCCCGTACCCGGTCATGAAGACGTACGGGATGCCTCGCTCCCTCAGGATGTCGGCCACGGCATAGACCTTCTCGCCGGCGATGTTGATGTCCAGGCTCGCCCCATCCATCTCCGCCTCGCGGGCCAGGCGGAGCGCGTCCCGCATGGTCAACGCCGGGCCGATCACCACGCAGCCGAGATCGGTCAAGACATCTTCCAGCGATGAGGCGATCATGGGCTCGTCCTCGACGATGAGGATACGCAGCCCCTGCAGCTCGTTCGGGCTCTCCGGATCCGGGGTCATCCTGCGATCACGCGCTCCAGCGGCAGGTACATCACGCAGCGCACGCCCTCGGGCAGGAAGTCGAGGTGCACTTCCGTGGCGAGCTGGCGCTGCAGGTCCCGTTCGATCAGGCGCGAGCCGAAGCCCCTGCGGCGCGGCGGCCGGACAGGCGGTCCGTTCGTCTCCTGCCATTCCAGGCGGAGCAGCGGCTCGTGCCCCTGTGCGCTCACGTTCCATGTGACCGCCACGCAGCCGGACGGCTGCGACAGCGCCCCGTACTTGGCCGCGTTGGTCGCCAGCTCGTGGAAGGCCATGCCGAGCGTCACCGCCGCCTCCGGCCGGAGGCGCAGGTCCTCGCCGGCCACGCGAACGCGATCGGCCTCGCAACAGGCGTGCGGCGCCAGCTCCGCGCACACGATGTCGCGGAGGCCGGCGCCCTGCCAGGAGGTCTCATTCAGCACGTTGTGGGTCTGGGACAGGGCCAGGAGCCGGGCCAGGAACGCGTCCGTGAACGCCCCGGGCGAGTCCGCCATGCGGAGCGTCTGCACGGCGATCGCCTGCACGATCGCCAGCGTGTTCTTCACCCGATGGTTCAGCTCGTTCAGCAGGAGCCTCTGGCGCTCCTCCGCCTGCTTGCGCTCGCTGACGTCGAGGATGAACGCCACCCCCTGGGCTTCCGACCCCTCGAATCGCGCCCCGCCGAGCAGCACCGGGACGCGGCTGCCGTCCTTCCGGAAGAACTCCTTCTCGAAAGGCTGGAACTGACCCGTCGAGCGGATCTCGTCGAGCGCCCGCTGGGTTACCGCATGAAACTCCGGTGGCGTGCTCGCTGACCACTGGATCGTCTCCGAGACCAGCTCCTGCCGGCCGTAGCCGAGCATGGCCAGAAACGCGTCGTTCGCGTCGGTGATCCTGCCGTCGAGGTCCCAGAAGGCGATCCCGATGATGTTGGAGTCCACAAGGCGCCGGATCCGCGCTTCCCTCTCTCGCAGCGCCTGCTCCGCCCGCTTTCGCTCGCTGTTCTCTCGCTGGAGCTGGGTATAGAGACGAGCGTTCTCCAGCGAGATGGCGGACTGGGAGGCCAGGTGCTCCAGCATCGCGATGCTATCGGCGGTGAAGGCGCGCGGGGTCAGGTTGTTCTCCAGATAAAGCACGCCCACGAGCGTGCCCTGCTTCACCATGGCGAGGCAGAGCACCGAGCGGGGGCGCCGCTCGCGCACGTAGGCGTCGTCCGAGAACTGGTTGGGCACGGCGGCGTCGTCCAGGATCACGCTCTCGCGCGTGCGAATCACATAGTGGAGGATGGCGAGCGGGAGATCGGCCGGCGCGATGGGCGCCTGCCGGAGGGCGACCTCGACCCGGCCGCGCCGGGTGACGACCTCGGCCTCGATCTCGTGCTCGGCGTCGCGGGGGCGGATCAGCAGGCCTCGCTCGGCGCCCGCGTGCTCGACAACGATCGTCAGCAGCGTCTCGATGAGCCGGTCGAGGATCAGCTCGCCCGAGACCGCCTGCGAGGCCTTGAGCACGGTGGTGACGTCGAGCTCCGGGTGCGAGGTGTGCGGGACGTGCGGGGCGTCGAACCGAGGGGCAGGCCCCGAAGCGGCCTGCCTGCGCATCGCCTCCGGCCGGAGCGCGTGCGGGAAGTCCCTCTCGAGGCGACGCATCGGCCGCGCGGCGCCCCAGCGCCCGTAGAGCCTGTGCGCCTCGGCCATGTAGGCACACGCGACGAAGGTCCTGCCCAGATCGAGGTAATGGCGGGCGCAGAGCTCGTTGGCCAGCGCCGCGTCGTGCAGGAATCGACCCTCCAGCGCGGCCGTGATCCCCAGATCGTACAGGGCGCCCGCGCCCTCGCGCTGCTCGCTTCGGGCGAGCTCGGCCTCCAGGAGCAAGGCGCGGTGACGGTGGCTCTCCGGGCCGAGGGCTGCCCAGGACCCCACCTTGCGCACGCACTCCCTGAGCCGCGCGAGGTACACCTCCCGGAGCGCGGGGGCGGCGGTCTCGGCGGCCCGGGAGAAGGCCAGGCCGCCGTAGAAATAATAGCAAGGGCTCGCGTGCCACGCGGCGAGCATTCCGAGGCTGCCCGGATCGGTCGAGCCCCAGAGCCCGGCCACCTCCTCGTACGCGCCATCGAAGACGCCGGCGAGGACCTTGAAGATGTTCAGGAAGTAGAGGGACGCGCGGTTGTCGATGCGCCGGGCCTCCTCGGCGACGGCGTCGATGTCGACCCATGCGCCGCGCGTCCAGTCGCCCCCGGACGGCGCGCCGAGGTGCTCGCAGAGCTGCGCGACCGCCCCGACCATCCACGTGATCGTGTTGAACTTGTCGAGCTTGCAGAGCGGCACGTACAGCCTCGCCTCCTCGACGACGTCGTGGAGGTGCGCCCCGCGAAGCAGGCCGTTCATGCTCGCGTTGCACGCATTGTAGAAGGCCCAGATGTATTGCCCCGTCTCGATGCCGGCGTGGATGCCCTTGCGCAGGGAGGCCTTCGAGCGCTCGTACGGGTCCATCCAGTGCTGGACCCACGCCCCCCACATGTTGCACAGCATCGACTCGGTCTTCGCGTCCGGGTGGCGCTCGTTCAGGCGGATCGCCGCCCGCCCGAACTCGTAGCCCTTCTCGATGTCGAGCCCGGCGCAGAGGAGCGTCCCGAAATTCACGTAGGCGTAGGTCGAGCTCTTCGAGATGCCGTGGCTCAGCGAGCTCTGGAGCGCCTTCATCACCGTGATGCCGAAGTTGTTCGTGCCGAGCTGGTAGGTCGGCGAGAACATCTCCTGAAGGAGGTCCCGGAAGGCGGCGATCTCGGGGTCGTCCAGCGCGGGCAAATCGACGAGAGAGGCGATGGGCCGGTCGCCGATCATCGCGAGGGTCCGAGCGAGCTCGGCGGCGAGCGCGCCGTCGTCCGGATAGGGCGGCAGGTGGATGTCGTACGCGCGGAGCGCGACGAGCCCCTCGTCCATGGCGGCAGGCAGATCGTTCTTCAGGATCTCCACCTTCATCTTCAGGCGCCGCACCTCCGTCTTGTGACGGCGCCCCGCCGCCCTGTCGAAGGTGCCCGTGAGGGTCGCGAGCGCGTCGTCGTGCCGCCCGCACAGCGACTCCAGCAATCCCTTCTTCGTGTGATAGACGAACGCCAGATCGTAATCGGAGATCCACGCGTCGTCAGGCAGCATGGCCATGCCGTGCTCCAGGTACTTCAGGGCCGCGGTGAAGGCCGCCGACTCCTCGGCTCGCCCGGCGGCCTTCAGGTTGAGCCTGGCCGACTCGACGCGCTCCTCCGGGGCGTGGATCAGCTCGCCCGCGCTGTTCAGGTGATTGACGACGTCGAACAGGTCGTGCCCCGTGCCGGAGCGCAGCTTGCCGAGCAGGAGCCTCCCGATCCGGTAGTGGAACGCCGGCCTGTCGCGCTCCGGGATCAGCGCGTATGCGGCCTCCTGGATCTTGTCGTGCGCGAAGCGAAACTGCTCGTTCACGCTCACGATCAAGCCCTCGCCGAGGGCGTGGTCGAGGCTCGCGTACGTCTCCTCGGGGGCGCGCTCGCTGACGGTGTTCAGGACGTCCAGCTCGAACGTGTTGCCGATCGCCGAGGCCAGCCGGAGCACCCGCTGCGTCGCCTGCGGCAGGCGCCGGAGGGTCTCCGCCATGAGGCTCAGCACGTTGTCTGTGCACTCCAGCCGCTCGATGTGCCGCAGATCCCAGCCCCAGCCGCTCGCCGGATCGAAGACAAGCACCTTCGCGTCGTGAAGGTGCCTCATGAACTGCTTCACGAAGAACGGATTGCCTCCGGTCTTCTTCAGGACCGCGCCCGCGAGGGGGCCTCCGTCGCCGATCTGGAGGCTGTCGTCGACGAGCTCGATCAGGTGGGCGAGGCCGAGGGGCTCGAGGACGATGCTCCGCGCCCCGAGGCCGCTCCTCTCGAGCTCCTCCAGCGCGACGAGGAAGGGGTGGGTAGGGCTCACCTCGTTGTCGCGGTACGCGCCGCAGAAGAAGAGCGACTCCACGCTCTCCTTCGCGAGGATGCTCGCGATCAGGCTGAGGCTGGCCGAGTCCACCCATTGCAGATCGTCGAGGAACAGGGCCAGCGGGTGGGCGTGCCGCGCGAACACGGAGACGAAGTTCTGGAAGTAGAGGATGAAGCGATTCTGGGCCTCGACGGGGCCGAGCGCGGCGACGGGCGGCTGCTCGCCGATGATGTGCTTCAAGGACGGGAGGACATCGCAGAGGACCTGCCCGTTGCTCCCCAGCGCGTCCAGGATGGCGCCGCGCCACGTCGTGATCCGCTCCTCGCTCTCGGAGAGGAGCTGCTTGATGAGCGCGTCGAACGCCTGGACGATGGCGCTGTACGGCGTGTCGCGGTTGTACTGATCGTATTTCCCGCTGATGTAATAGCCCTTCTCGCGGGCCAGCGGCTTCAGGATCTCCTGCACGAGCGACGACTTGCCGATGCCCGAATAGCCCGAGACGAGGACGATCGTGCGCTTTCCCCGGAGCACGTCGTCGAACGAATCGATGAGCGCCTGGATGTCCCCTTCGCGACCGTAGAGCTTCTGGTGGAGCCGGAAGAGGTCTCTCCTGTCGCACCGACCGGGGCTGAACGCCCCCACCTCGCCGCCGCTTCGCCACCGCGACCGGAGCTCTTCCAGATCGGCCCTCAGCGCCTCGGCGCACTGGTAGCGGTCTTCAGCGTTCTTGCTGAGGAGCTTCATCGTGATGGCGGAGAGCGCGCCGGGCACCTCCGGGTTGATCTCCGACGGCGGGACGGGCTCCACGGCGATGTGGGCGTGCATCAGCTCGAGCGGGTCCATCGCCTCGAATGGCCTCCGCCCGGTGAGCATCTCGAAGAGCACGACGCCGAGCGAGTACATGTCGGTGCGGTAGTCGACGCCGCGGTTCATGCGGCCTGTCTGCTCGGGCGACGCGTAAGGGAGCACCTCCGAGAGGACGCGGTGGGAATAGATCGCCTCCTTCTCGCGCGTCACGAGGGAATCCACCCCGAAGCCGGTGAGCTTCACCTGACCGTCGTCTCCGAGCAGGATGTTCGGAGGCCTCACGTCGCCGTGGATGAGGCCGAGCCGGTGGATGTCGGCCAGGGCCTCGGCCACCGGGATCACGGTGTCGAGCGCCGCGCAGGCGTCGAGCTCGCCTGTCGCCGCCGCGGAGATCGTCGCGGACAGCGGGGCGCCCGGGAAATACTCGGTGAGGAGCATCAGGCCATCTCCGTGCTCCTCGACGGCGTGCACCTTGAGGACCCTCGCCGAGTCGATGCGCGCGATGAGGCGGTAGGCGTGCTTGAAGCGCAGGATGTCGCCGATCCGCGTGTAATCGGCGTAGAGCATCTTCATCGCCACCTCGAGCCCGTCGGCGTCGCGGCGGGCCCGGTACGTGGCGGAGCCCGCGCCCTCGCCGGTCTTCGCCGTGATGTGATGCCCTTTGATGTGCGTTGTCCTCGGCTGGATCGGAGCGTGTGTCATCGGGCTGTCCTCGCGCTCGCCGCCCCGGTCCCGCCTGGACAGCTCCGCGCCGGGAGCCTTGCGCTGCAGCCGCTACGGTCCGCCATGGCGCACGGGCAGCACCGGCCGCGCTCGTCGCTGTCCCGGCGAGATCTCGGCCAACGTCGCTCGCCAGCCGGCCGCCAGCGGCCGCGGTCCGCCGTCCGCATGGCGCCCCCCCAGGCGCAACGCGGCGAGCGTCCTGAACAGCAGACCGATTCCGTGCCTGGGACGTGCCCCCACATTGCTTGCGTATGAGCCTTCCGCACGCCCTGTCAACCTGGCGATCGATGCCAGCGGTGGTGAGTCATCGAATCTGCTGCTCGATTTGTTGAGCCGTCGTTCGTCGAGACGGTCGTGCCCCCATCCGGCTCCTCGCGCCGCCGGACGCGGCCGAACGCGTCGCGCGTCGTGCCCGTGACCGCGCCGCCCGGCGCGGTGACCGTGTACAGCGCGCCGCCCGGCGCCGTACTCGGAGCGCGTGACCCCGAGCGCCGCGTCGGTGACGGCCACCAGTCGTCCCGGCGCATCCTTCTCGACCACAGTCACGTAATCCAGGGCCTCGGTGACCTCGACGCAAGCGTCTATGTATCGTATGTTGTGCAAAACGTATGCTTTCCGGTGGCGCGGCTTCCGAGTCCTTGGATGAACTCAGTGTGTCCACCAGGTCTCGTGCAGATGGCACTGGTGGTCACGCTTCATCGGAGCTCATTTTCTACAGCCCGTACCAGATCACCTGGATCCTCGAGCGCCACGATGGCCTCATAAATGGCCTCGTGAAGTTGTCCTGGCTCATCAGTCAAGGCGAACACCAAGGCTGACACTGCACAGTTCTTCGAGAAGAGCTGTAGGGCTTCCGACTTCTTGGATTCGTCCCCCTCTTCGTCCGCCTCGTCCCAGAGCCGGAGATATTCGTCATCGAAACGGGCTGCCAACTTTTCGAGCTGTTCACGAACGACAGCCATTGCGGGCGTCCCACTACGAAGCGTTTCGAGAGCACTAATGATCTCTTGGCCTGTAAGACCCGCCGACGAAGCGGCAAGCTCGCAGGCAACCAGGGCTGCTCGGCGGCACTTGATCGGTGATGCTTTGCGGAAGCTCTCGGCTAACGCTGGAGATACGGAATCGAGTCTAAAGATCGGCATCATGGCACCTTCAGGGGAGTCACCGGTCGCGCTCCGGCTCCTTCGATTAGGGCCGCACAAGCAGGACAGATCGGACGAGTCGCCCCGACTTCTACGAGACGCAAGCCGTTCTGCTGCGCGAAGCTCACGATGTCCGCCTCCGCATGACCGAGTCCCCGTGCAAGCGCCTCGCCCGGCATGAGGGTCACACCCGGCCTGAGCCGGCCACGAGGTTCGCTGGTCCCGATAAGCACGCGCTGTACGCCGCTAGCATCTTCCGCCAGCCCGACGCCCATCGTGATTCGTCCCTGTTGAGCCGATGGTATCGCACTCCGAAGCTCACTGACCCTCGCGACCGTTCCACCCCTTACGGCCCCTGCCGCAGCAACCGACTCCTCCGCGAGCGCCCCCAACCCCCTCCCCATCCCGAAGACGGTGGCCGCCGCGAGGATCACCGACCTCGTCCCCGCCGCGCCCGCTGCCCGGTAGTCGCCTCGGTCGATCGCGAGCGCCGTGTCCGCGGCGCCCTGCCCGATGTGGAAGAGCGGGTTCACGGCGTTGAGCGCGCCGAGGATCCCGTCCTGCTCGTAGCCCTGCCAGAGCGCGCCGGCGAGCTCGTATCCGCCGTAGATCCCGAACGTCAGCGCATTGAGCACCAGCGACCGTGCGATGCCGAAGCCGAGGTCGCCCGTGCCCTCCGCGGCGCCCAGCAAGGTGTCGCCCACGATGGTGCCCGGGCCGCCGGCGCCGGCGTGCTCCGGCGAGACGGTCACCGGCTGCGACACGTAGCCCGACGAGGTGCCGGTCGTGCCCACGTCGACAGGCGCCGTCGTGGCGCCGACCTCCAAGGGCTCGCGACTGGGGCTCGCGGCGATGACCGTCACGGACTCGCGATTGGGTCTCGCAGGCCGAACTCCTTGGATCGTTACCGAACACCCTCGCACACAAGGGGTGACGACTCCGTCGCTCCCGTGGACCGCTGAAATTGGCAATCCCCCGGCGGCCTGGGGCTCCTCCTGAAACCCGCTCGGATCCACGTAGTTGAGCGCGCTGTTGCGCACGTAGCTGTACGGGTTCCAGCTCTGGCCCGACAGCGGCGCCTGCACGATCGGATCGGTCGTCAAGAACCGACCGATCCTCGGGTCAAACATCCTCCCCTTCATGTTGACGAGCCCGAACTCGTCATCGCCCTCGTGCCCTGTGAACCCCCGCGTCGTCTCGCTGGAGAACGACGCCGGCACGGGCTCCCCCCACACCGGGTCTCTCCGCTGGCCGAACGGATCGTAGCTCCGCCGCTCGACCACGTCGCCGTCTTCGTCGGTGAGCGCATCGACCGAGCCGAGGTGGTCGACATGGACGTAGCGCGTGCCGGCCGCGGCGCCCCCTCGGGTCACGATCGCCACCAGCCGCTCCGGCGAGTGGACGTGGTACCGATGCTCCACCGTCCCCGTCGCCGCGTCGGTGATCCGCTCGTACAGATCGCCGAAGTACAGCGTCTCCTTGTCCGGCGTGGTCTTGCGGATCCGCTGCTGGTCGCCGTCGTAGGCGAACGAGACGGTGCTCGCGCCCTGCGTGATGGTCTCCGGCAGGTCGAACGGCGTGTAACGCACCGTCACGCCGTCCGGGCGCGCGATCTGGTGGCCGACGGCGTCGTAGCTGAAGCGGTCCGTGCCCGCGCCGGTGACGGCGTGCGGGTGCAGCGGGTCGTCGTAGGCGAGCGTGCCGACGTCGGACTTGAAGGTGAGATTGCCGTCGGGCGCGACCTCGTAGCGGAGCGCGCACGGCACCGACGCGCTCTCGGTCTCGCTGAAGTACGCGCAGGTCAGCCGCTCCAGCGCGTCATGGCGGAAGCGCTCGGTCCGGTGCTGTGGCTGGAGCGCGTCGGTCCGGAGCGTGAGGCTCCGCCGCGCGTCATAGTCGTACGACAGGTCTTGCACCTCGGCCGTGCCGCGCCGGGTGACGAGGCTCTCCAGGCGTTGCTTGTCGGCGAAGTAGCTCCGCTCCGTGACGGTGCCGTTGCCGAACGCCTCCTCTCGGTAGCGGCCTGCGCTGTCGACGTCGGTCAGGCGCCAGTAGGCAGAGCGCGTCGCGGCGTCGCGCACCGCGAGCACGTGGCCGTGGGCGTCGTGGTCGTGGGCCACGACGAACGGCGCCGCGCCGGCCGGGGCGGGGTAGGTGATCGTCGCGACGCGACCCAGGTCGTCATAGTCGAGCCTGCTCGTCAGGGCCGCGCGCTCCCCCTCGATGCGGAGCGTCACCGTCTCGAGCTTGCTCTCCGCGTTGTAGGTGTACGTCTTCTGCCCATCGGGGCTCGCGAGCGCCTCGAGCTTGCCGATGCCGTTCCCCGCCGTATCCCACGTCCACGTCGTTGTCCGCCGCTCTGCGCCGTGCTCGTCCAGGCGCGATCGGGCGCGCCCGAGAGGATCGTACTCGAACGTCGTGACTCGCCCGAGCGCGTCGGTCGAGGTGACGAGCTCCCCGAAGCCATCGTTCGTGGACACCGTCGTGCCCCGATCCGGATCCTCGCGCCGCCGGACGCGGCCGAATGCGTCGTGGGTCGTGGTCGTAACCGCGCCGCCCGGAGCGGTGACCGTCGTCAGCACCCCGAACGGGCCGTAGCCATAACGCGTGACGCCCAGCGCCGCGTCGGTGACGGCCACCGGCCGTCCCAGCGGGTCCTTCTCGACCGCGGTCACGTGACCGAGCGCATCGGTGACCTCGACGCGCAAGGCGTCGTAGTCGGTCTCCACGACCGCGTTCCACGGCGTCGTGTGCTGCACCTCGCGCCCCACCGCGTCGTGCTCGTAGACGTCGTGCAGGATCTCGTCTTCGGGCGTGCCCTCGCGAGCCGGCACCGAGCGCCGCGCGATGTGCTCGCCGAGTGCGTCGTACGCGATCTCTTGCATCAAGCGCGGAAGCTCGTCCCTGGCGCCCTCCACGGAAGGTCCGTGCCACAACCACCGGATCGGACGGCCCAGGCTGTCGTATTCGACCGTATCGTCGGCGCCGCCGGGCGTCGTGGTCCGCTGCGTCACGCGCCAACCGTCCTGGTCCGGTCCGCCGTCCCTGGTGCGCGACAGCTCGATCGTCGTCTGCGTCCCATCGGGCCGAATCTCGAGCCCGAGGCGGCCGAAGCCGTCGTATCTCCACTCGGTCACGAGCCCGTTCGGATCGACCCGCTCGACGAGCACGCCGAGCCCCTCATCGAGCTCCACGCGCGTGGTGTGGCCGGCCGCGTTGACGTGCGTCTCGGGGAAGATCCCCTCGGGGTCGTACGTCGTGCTCCACGCCCGGTGGTGGCCGAACGCGTCGTCCGCCGTCACCCCCGTGACGTTCCCGAAGTCGTCCCGCGTGTACACGACATCGAGCTTCGTATCCGGGATGCCTTCGTCGCTGTCCGTGGACTCGGTGTCAATTTCGCCATAATCCGTCGTCGTTCGCGTGAGCAGGCGACACTGCGAGCGCCCCGCTGCCGCGCTGCACGCCTGCTCCGTCGCCAGCTGGCCGAGCACCCAGCGCTCTGTGTCGTTTTTGTAGGTGCGCGTGATGTCGAGCGTCAGGTCGACATCGCGGGTCGACACCTCCTCGGTGATCACGTTGCCGAACGCGTCGAAGTCCGTCACCTCCGCCAGCGTGTCGCGCAGGATCGTCGCCCCGTCCCCGTCGCCCGACGCGACCTGCTCGACGTACGCCTCCACGGTGGGCGCCTCGCCGTTCTCCGGCGGAACCACCCCTTGCGCTCGCCGGGTCCGGCGCTCGGTCGGGAGCGTGAAATAGCTCGCGCCTCGTTCGTCAGAACGAGCGTCCGCTTCACGTCGAGGAATGAGAGTTCGATTTGGTCCGGCCTGGGCTGGCCCGACAGCCCCGGAGCCCAGCGCCGCTGCTGCTTCACCTGCCCCGTGAACGGGAAGACCTCGAGCTCCTCGTCGAACGTGACATTGTCGTACCGCTCGGCCGTCCCGGCGCGGGTGTCGAGATCGACAACGATTCGCTCCCCGAACCCCAGAAACCCCCGCCCGAGGCGGTGATAACGCCCATCGCGGTAGCGCACCTCGAAGCGCCGCAACCGGTCTGCGCCGTTGTTGACAGCGTAGCCGCTGACGACCCGCCGCGGCCCCACCGCGCAGCGGCGCGGGTAATCGCAGTCGTTCGCCGCGTCGTCGCGAGCGAGGTAGAGCATGCCCTCCCGCTCCGGATCTCCCACGGCGGTGTCGTTCGTGATCGAGGCGTCGGTGAGATGGCCGTACGCGACGCTCACGTTCGGCACGAAGCCCGGCTCGCCCGGCTCGTGCGCGTTCATCCCGTCGGACACGGCGACGAGGAGATCCTGATCGGCCGCGAGGTTCTGGAAGATCGTGAATACGCCGTCGATCGGCAAAATCACATCCTGTGCTCCGTCGCCGTTGATATCCCCGACCCTCGGCCCGTGCGGCTCGGCGAGCGTGACGGCCTCCCCGACCGCCGCCTCGAATGGGATCTTCGGGTCGACGAGCGCGAACGTCGGCCCGTCGCGTGCGCCCGTGGCCTGCAGGACGGCCCAGGAGGGCAGCGCGAGGGATGAGCCCGGCAGCATGCCCGGCGGCACCGGCATCAGCAAATCCTGCATTCCATCGTTGTTGTAGTCCAGGGGGGTCGCGAGCTGGAAGAACGTGTCCTGTGCGCCGAGCTCCGCCGGGTCAAGGGCGAGGCTGTCGTCGAGGTCCTCCGGGTCAAGGCTCACGATGAAGCCCACCGGGCCGAGGCTCTCGACCCCCGGCGTGGCGAACGTCGCCCCCGTGTTGAGGTACGTGCGGAGCCCGCGGTAGCTGAAGCCGGATTGCACGGCGTCGGGCAAGCCGTCCCCGTTCACGTCGAGAAATACGACGCGCCCCCCGATCTGAGGGAGCTTCGTGTCGAACACTTCCCAGCTGCCGTCGTGCCGGCGGGTGAGCGCGGCCCACGTCGACGCGGGGAACATCGCGCCATCGCTGAACGTCAGCACGGTCGCCACGACGAGATCGACCTTGCTGTCCGCGTTGAGGTCGAGCGTCTGGATCTCCATCTCGCAGGGAAACCCGTTGAGCGGCTCGAGCGACTCCCCCGCGCGGTCGAACCCCGCCGGCGTCCCGTCGCGCTCGGGCTTCCAGCGGTGGACGAGCCACGTCGCCTCCAATGGATTCAGGGTCAGCTCGCGGCTGTGATCGTCACACTGGATCAGGTCGGGCACGCCGTCGCCGTCCACGTCGGCGAGGTGCATCGCGCCCCCGGGCATGCTCAATCCGGGCGGCGTGGGGCGGACGCCGAGCGGGAACGGCCGGCGGATGCCGGTATCGTGGACCTCGAAGGTGCGGTCCGGCCGGGCCAGGAGCACATGCCAGGTGTCGGTCGCGTCGTGAACGTCGTGCAGCAAGACGTCCATCCGGTGATCTTGGTTGTAATCGATGGCCGTCCCGAGCTCGGGCTGAAGGAAAGCCGGATCGGCGGCCTCGAACGACGGGTCGACAACGGGCCAGTCCTCGAAGAGCGCCAGGGTCGCCGGCTCCGGGTACGGCACGACCGCGCCCGGCCCTCGATTGCGCGCGACGAGCCAGCCGGTGATCGGATTGCGGGGCGTGCTCAGCCCCGCGACCGTGTCCGGGAGCACGAGATCGTCGAGCCCGTCGCCGTCGATGTCGAGGAGCATCGGGCTCGCCTTCCTGGAGGTCGGCCTGGCGACGCTCGTCGCGATCCGCTGGAACCCCGCCTCGCCGCGGCTGTACTGAAATCGCGTGGGGGGCTTGCACACGCCGTCGCTCGCGCACTCCTCGACTTCGGTCAAGCGCGTCCGCCGCGTCGTCTCGCTCACCTCGTACGCGAACCCGTAGCGCCGCACAAGCGTGTTGTCCGGCCCGAGCATCTGGATCTCGTCGAGGCGCAGCGCGCTCTGGAGCGCCATGCCGCCGGCGTAATGACCCCGGACCTCGGCCGGCTCCTTCGTCGCATACACAAACCGCACTGCCCGCGAGGGCTCGACCTCCGGCGCCCCCTCGAAGCTCGTGTATCGGATCTCGTCGAGCGCGTACTCCGCAGTGAAGCCGTCCTCGGCGTCGGCGAGGCAGTAATCGTACGTCATGGCGTTGCCGCGCCCATCGCGGGCCTTGGTGGCGAGCCACGCGCGCGGGGCGCCGCCCAGCGCGAGCGGCTTGCCGCTGTCGCCGCTGCCGTACTCGATGACGAGCCCGGACGGCATCATCGCCTCGAAAAAGAGCGCCTCCGCGGGCGCGTCCCCTTCCGCAGCGTAGTGGCCAACCACCTTGATCCTCGTGTCGGGCAGCGTCCTGTACTCGATGGTCCCCGGCGCTCGCCCCACCGCGACAAGCCGCTTGTTGTCGAGGCAGAGCGCGTCCTCCGCATCGTACCGGACGCCGCGGATCTCCCCGTCCTGGGCCAGGGTCTTCGGACACCGCGTGATCGCCGACAGCCCGGCGATGGAGAACCCCGCCCCGAGGGCGCCCTCGCCGGCGGCGCTATCGAATTGGAGCGCGAGGCGGGGCTCCACCCCTGCGCGCCCCGGGACCGAGACGAGCGGCATGACGTATGTCGCCTCTCCCGTGCTCGTGATCGAAAACGTCCCCGCGATGGCGCCGGCAGCGACGGTCTTGACCCCCGGTGCGCGGCCGGCGCTCACGGGATCGCTCGGGTCGCGCGTCCGGCAGGCGATGGTGCTGTGAGGACGAACCGGCGGCAGCTCCGGCATGCACGTACACCCCGCCTGCGCGAGCACGCACACCATGAACATCGCGAGCGGGATCAGTGCCCGCACGACACCTCGCAGCAACAGCGCCATCGCGGCCTCCCTCGCGCACAGGAGCGCATGAATCGATCGCTGATGTCAACGCTGGCCGGGCACACGTGGCACTGAGTGGATGCGGCTCTTCGGGGATCGAATGTCTCGATCATCCCATGGGAGGCCTGACGACACCGGCGTCGAGGCGGCGGGAAGACAGAGGATCATCGCGTGACGTTCCTCCGTCCCGACTTCATGTTGGCGTGACAGCACCACCAGGATGCGAGGGATTCGGAGAGCGGGTGGCACCAGGTGCGGCGGTCGAGGCGAAGCGGTGTAAGTGCGCGTCCAGTGCTTGGTTTTTCAGGGTCGTCTCCGCCACCGGCGAGGTCGTCTCCGCCACCGGCGAGGTCGTCTCCGCCACCGGCGAGGTCGTCTCCGCCACCGGCGAGGTCGTCTCCGCCACCGGCGAGGTCGTCGCCGTCACCGTCAGCGTCAGCGTCGTCTCCGCCACCGGTAGAGCCGCCTTGGTCGGCGTCTCGGTCAGCTCCTCCGTCGTCAGAGCCGCCTGCGCCGGCACCTCGGTCAACCCAGCCGCTCGCAGTTCGCCCCCCGCGGCCGCCCTCACATCACATACCGCAAGATGAGCTCCGTCACCCCCGCCGCCAGCAGCAGCAAGAGCCCGCCCACGAAGCAGAACAGCGTGAACCGGTCGTCGCGCCACCGCGGCCTCAGCGGCACGATGTCGCGCTCCGGCAGCACCACCGCCCTCATGGTCGCGTGGATCGGCAGCCCCCCGGGCCGCGGCGCGACCGCCGCGTTCGGCGGCTGCGCCAGCCCCATGTTGATGAACCGCGTCGCCCCCGCGCGGAGCCGGTCCCCCATGCCGGGCAGCGCGCTGCCGATCGCCACCGCGCGCAGCCACGGCGCGCGCTCGAACGCGTTCGCCATCGCGAGCGCCCCGAACAGCTGCCGCAGCCGCGCCATCAGCGCCCGCACCTCGGCCAGGTGCTGGAACGCCCGCATCCGCGCGTCGGGCGGGTCCTCCGAGCTCACCCGCGCCAGGCAATACGACTCCAGCCGCGCGTTCAGCCCCTCGAGCTCCTGGAGGATCCGCGGGACCGCGTTGTCCGGGCTCGTCTCGAGCGGGAGCGTGAAGCCCCACGGCTCCTCGCGCCCGCGCTCGTGCGTCCACTGGAACACCTCGGCGAAGCCCCAGAGCGTGTCGTAGCGCGACAGCACCACGTAGGCCGGCACGTCGGCGCGCAGCGCGCGGCCGACCTCGATGAGGTACGCGCGCATGCGGTTCGCGTACGCCTCGATCCCCGGCTCGTCGAGCTCGATGAACTCCGCGATGCTCAGGACGAGGAGGATGCCGTCGATCGGCTCGCGCTTCCGCGAGCGGAGCAGCTCGTCGCAGAGCTGCGCGAGCTCGGCCGGCTCCCGCCGCGGGCCGAGCACCGACGCCTCGGGCTCGATGAAGAGCGCCTCCTTCGCGAGCCAGTACGAGCACCGCGCTCCGGGCACGCCGATCGGGAGCGGGGCGCCGCCCGGGGGCCAGGTGAGGTTCATCGAGCGGATCACCGTGGAGCGGCCCGAGCCGGGCTCGCCCAGCACGAGGTAGCAGGGGGCCGCGTAGATCCCCTGGTCGCTGTCCGGGTTCGCCTGCTGGACCAGCGCGTGGACGCTCGCCAGCTCGTAGACGAAGGAGCCGCTCATCCGACCCTCTGGGCGATCGTCCACGCGATCGCGGCCGCGCCGGCGACGGCGACGAGCGCCGCCACGGTCCGCCCGACCAGCGCGGACTGCCAGAGCGGCAGCTTGGGGAGGTGCTGGACCGCCACGCCCTCGACGCTCACCGGCCGGAGCACCCCGCCGCTCCAGTCCCGGTCCGGATCCACGCCGAGGCTCAGCGAGAGGTCGCGGCGGATCCGCAGCAGGTCGTCGGGGTTCTGCCCCGGCAGCCCGTAGCGGCCGCGGAAGCCGAGCCCGAGCACGCAGGCGTAGGTCGCCATCACCACGAGCGGGCCCTTGCGGACGCGCTCCAGCCGCTCGAAGAGCTCGACCCCCGCGTTGTTCGTCATCCACCGCGCCGCCTGGAGCGGGCGCTGGGACCAGACCGGCCGCAGGTCCGGCAGCGACATCCCGAGCTCGTCCGCGAACGCCGCGAGCGCGAACATGCCGTCGTCGACCGAGGCGATCGGCATCTCCCGCGCGAGCTTGGACCCCTTGAGCTCCTCGAGCAGCAGGTTCGCCTGCCGCAGCACGTGATCGGCCGGCGGCCGCCGCGGGGATTGGCGGAGCATGCAGAGCCAGAGGAGCATCTCCTCACCGAAGACGCCGATGGAGGTTTCCACGCGGCCGCGAGCTTACGCCAGGCGCGCACCGACCGTCGACCCGGGCGCGCGTGCGCACCTGCGCTCGCGCCCCGATCGACGGGGCGAGGGCCCCGCTCAGTCGCGTGTCGGCCCCGCGTCGACGGCGAGGCGCGCCCCGCGGCCCGGCGGCGCCGTGCGCCGCGGGTGCACCGGAGCGTCGACAACCGGGGGGGCGCGCGCCTATGCTCCCGCCGCTTCTCGAGCCCCCCTCGAGAGCTGCCGGGGTCGCGAGGAAGCGGTCCCTTGAGGAGAGGTCATGTCGGAGATCCAGAGCGTCATCGCGCGCGAAGTCATCGATTCGCGCGGCAACCCCACCGTCGAGGCCGAGGTCACCACGCTGAGCGGCACGGGCCGCGCGGCCGTGCCGAGCGGCGCGTCGACCGGCGAGCACGAGGCCGTCGAACTCAGGGACGGCGACAAGAAGCGCTTCCTCGGCAAGGGCGTGCTCACCGCGGTGAAGAACATCGAGACCGTGCTCGGTCCGGCCGTCCTCGGGATGGATGCGCTCGATCAGGCCGAGCTTGATCAGGTGCTCATCCAGGCCGACGGCTCCCCGAACAAGTCGAAGCTCGGCGCCAACGCGATCCTCGCCGTGTCGATGGCCGCCGCCCGCGCCGCCGCGGACACGGTCGACCTCCCGCTCTGGCGCTACCTCGGCGGCACCACGGCGCGCGTCCTGCCGACGCCGCTGATGAACATCCTGAACGGCGGCATGCACGCCGACAACGGCCTCGAGATCCAGGAGTTCATGATCGTCCCCTACGGCGCCCAGTCGTTCGCCGAGGCGCTGCGCACGGGCACCGAGATCTTCCACACCCTGAAGGGGCTGCTCAAGAAGGACGGCATGGTCACGGCCGTCGGCGACGAGGGCGGCTTCGCCCCGCGCCTCCCGTCGAACCGGGCGGCGCTCGAGTACGTCGTGCGCGCCATCGAGGCCGCCGGCCACCGCCCCGGCGAGGACGTCGGCGTCGCGCTCGACTCGGCGCTCAGCGAGTTCTACGACGCGAAGACCGAGCGGTACACCTTCGACAAGCAGCAGAAGACCCGCGAGGAGATCGTCGCCATCTACGACGAGCTCTGCAAGGCGTTCCCGATCGTGTCGATCGAGGACGGCATCGCCGAGAACGACGAGAAGGGCTGGCGGCTGCTCACGGAGCGGCTCGGCAAGAAGATCCAGCTCGTCGGCGACGACCTCTTCGTGACGAACCCGGCGCGCCTCGCGAAGGGCATCGAGGACGGCCTCGCGAACGCCATCCTCATCAAGCTGAACCAGATCGGCACGGTCACCGAGACGCTCGACTGCATCCGCCAGGCGGGCGAGGGCGGCTACCGGTCGATCATCTCGCACCGCTCGGGCGAGACCGAGGACACGTTCATCGCCGACCTCGCGGTCGCGACGAACGCGGGCCAGATCAAGACCGGCTCCGCGTCGCGCTCGGATCGCGTCGCGAAGTACAACCAGCTGCTCCGGATCGCGTACGCGCTCGGCGACGGCCAGGTCTTCGCCGGCCGCTCGCCGTTCCGCCGCCCCGCGGCGCAGCGCGCCAGCTAGCTCCGCCCGTCAGGGATCCCGCAAGGGATCCCCGACGCGCGGGCCCAGCGCGCACGACGGCCCGAAGAGGCAGCGCGCCGAGGCGCCGGGAGCGCGAGAGGTCCTCGCGTCTCCTGGCGTCCCCGGGGCGCCTCTCCGGCCTGGCCGTCCCCCGCGTCGTCGATGTTGCCGATGTAGAGGACGCAGTACGGGCCCCCGCGGTGCGCCGGGGGGCCCCTATCGCGCTGGGGTTACCAGCGGTCGCGCCCGCCGCCGCCGCCGCCGCCGCGGCCACCTCCTCGGCCGCCGCCGCCGCCACCACGGCCGCCACCTCCGCCGCCACCGCCACGGAAGCCGCCACCGCCACCGCCACCCCCGCCGCCGGGGCCGCCGGTGCGCTCGCGCGCCTCATTGACCGTCAGCGTGCGGCCGTCGAGGTCCTTGCCGTGCAGCGCGTTGATGGCCGCCTGCGCCTGGGCATCGCCCACCTCCACGAAGCCGAAACCGCGAGACTGCCCGGTCATCCGGTCCGTCATCAACTGAATCGACAGAACCTCGACACCTGCCGCCTCGAACGCGCTGCGAAGGCTGTCTTCCGTCGAATGGAACGCCAGGTTCCCCACATAAAGCCGCTTGCTCATGTCTGCCGCCAATCCCGTTGCACGATCCCCGCTTCCCTCGCAAACGGCCCGGATCGTGCCGCGGGCCGCACGCGAAAACACTCCCCGACGACCAGCCGTCACCCCACGTTCGGAAGAGGCAACCACGTTGCAGCAGGCGGCCGGATCAGAGGTCGAGGACGAACGAGCCTTGAGGCGCTTCGGAAGCTACCGGCCGGCGACGGGGTACGCAAGGTATTCCCCCAGGCTGGCCGCGTCTGCCTGACGATGATCGCGCTCGGGTGCGCGTCCGGCACCGGGAGTGCGCGCCCGAGGACGCGCGCGCCCGGCGCCTGCGGGGGCGCTCGATGAGGCGGCGCGCGGGCCTCGCGCCCGCGTTTGTGCCCCCACGAGGCGACCGCCGATGTGTTGTGGACGCACGATTCCGGGCCTCTTCGTGCCGTCGTCCGTGCTCGAGGGCTCCGCCGGGGTGCCGGCAGCCGGGCAAGGGTGGCCTGCCTTTCCGGCGCTCCACCTGGAGGAGCGGCGCGCGCTGCGGCCGGTGCCGGGCGGCCCCGCTCAGGCGGCGCGCGCCGCGGCGACGGCCGCGCGGGGTTGCACGACGCCCCAGCCTTGCCGCTCGAGCGGGATGCCGGGCAGCCCGCGCGCGGTCTTCATCAGGATGCGCCGGCACTGCTGCGGGGAGAGGCGCGGGTTCGCCTCCAGCATCTGCGCCACGACGCTGCTCACGATGGGCGCGGCGAAGCTCGTCCCGTCCACGTGCTTGTAGTGGCCGGAGATCACCTTCTGGTCGCGCAGCTTGGCCGCCGCGAGCTGGCGCACGAGGTACGGCTCGCGCCCGGCGACGGCGTCGAGGTCCGGATCGACGCTCGCGTGCTCGACGAGCAGCCCCGGCAACTCGTCGTCCGGCGCGCCGTCGAGCAGCGACAGGAGCTGCGCCTGCGCCGCGGTCGGCGTCCCGGGCAGGATGGGCGCCGCCAGCCAGATCGCCGGCGCGATGAGCTCCGGCTTCTGCAGCCCGTCGAGGGTGAGCCCGTACGACGAGTGGTAGTGCCACGTCCGGTCCCCGGCGCCCCCGTCGTCGAGCCCCCCGACCGCGATGACGCTCGGCGCGCTGGCCGGCGGGAGGACGCTGTGCGCCGCATCGTGCCCGGCGTTGCCGGCGGCCGCCACGACCACGATGCCGTCGCGGGTCGCGTCGTCGGCCGCGCGCGACAGGCTGCCGGTCAGGTACGACTCCTCGTAATCGCCCCCGCACGAGAGGTTGAGCACGCGGATCCCGTACTGCTCGCGGTGGGCGATCACCCACGCGATCCCCTTGCGGATGTCGTCGTGGACGATGCGGTGCGCGGAGCCGACCTTGACCAGCACGACGTTCGCCTCCCAGGCGAGCCCGCGGAAGCGCCCGTCCGAGAGCGCGCCGTTCCCCGCGGCGACCACCGAGGTCATCATGCCGTGCCACGACGAGACGTCAGGGCGCTCGAGCGCCGAGAGGTCCGCGTCGGGGGCGGAGATGTCGTGGTAGGCGAGGATGCGGCTGCGCGGCGTGACGAGGTCCGGGTGGGCGTAAAAGCCGGCGTCGATGAAGGCGATGGTCACATCCCGGCCTGCATAGCCGGGCTCCGCGTGGAGCCGGTCCGCGATGGGCAGGATGCGCCGGGGGTCGAGCGACATCGGCGCCATGGTAGAGCACCGATCGCGTCAAGATCCGAGCTACAACGTGGGCGGTGACGCGTCGCCGATGCGGCGCCGCTCGCTCGCGCGCTCGCCGGCGGCTGCAACATCGAGCCGGGCACGGGCGAGGGATCCCGCCGGGCGATCGCCTCCGCGCCGCCGCCGGGCTCCGCCGCAGGTCGGGCCGATCTCTCCTCGAAACCGATCGGGGTGTCGGCCGTTGATGGATCTGCCGGCTCGCTCGCTCGAACGAGGCCGCACGGGAGGTTTTCATGATCCGTTCCAAAGCAGGCCTGGCCTTCTCGCTGTCGACGCCGCGAGCAAGGCCGGGGTTCCGTTCGTCCTCGAGAATGTCCGCGACTCGGCGCGCTCGCGACTGCGTCCGTCGCGCACCCGCTCGCGCTCTCCGCTGCGAGCATCGCTCCCCAGGCACCTACCGCAGCTTCCTCGTCAACGGCTCCACGTGGTGGACCGTCCCCGGCACCTCGCAAGCGGCGACCATGGACCTGAGCTACGAGGTCGAGCTCCTCGCCTCGACCACGCCCAGCAACAAATCCATGATCGTCACCGGCGCGGGCGCAAATCCGGGGCGGTGACCTTCACCAACGAGAACAGCGGCCTCAACCTGGACGTCCCTGACTCGGACACAACGCCGATCACGCCGATCATCCAGTGGCCCGCGACCGGCAATCCCAACCAGAGCTTCGAGCTCATCCCGACGGGAGACGCCGATGGGAGCGTCTTCATCAAGCCGAAGCACAGCGGTCTTTGCTTCGATATCCCCAACTCGAGCCGTCGAGGACGGCGTCGAGCTCATTCAACTCACCTGCACGGGGAACCCCGATCAGAGGTTCATCCTGCGGCACGTGGGCGCTTACAGGTCGATCATGAACGTGAACAGCCAGAAGTGTTTGAGCGTCGAGGGGGCGAGCACCGCGGCCTACGCGGCCATCGTTCAGGAGCCCTGCAACACCGCGCTCGCGGAACAGCTCTTCCTCGCTCGCTGAGGCGCGCGGGCCAGCGCCCGTCTCCGGGCCAGCGCCTGCCTGCTGGACGGGCCGGCCTCGCTCCGGCAGGCTCGGGCGCATGAGGTCATTCATCGCGACCATGGTCTACGAGCTTCACCCGGACACCCCCGCGGACGCGCGGAAGCTCCTCCGGGCGCACCTCGTCGGCAGGCGCTGGCAGGACAGGCACGAGGGCGCGGCGATGCCGTCGACCGCGGTCTGGATCCGCCGCTCGGCGGAGGACCACGAGACGACCGACGACCTGCACGCCGCGTGCGCACGCGACCTCGACGCGGCGGCCGCCGCCGTGGCGCGGGCGGGGCGCCCCATCCAGGTGATGCGCGCGTGGATCCAGGTGAGCGGCGCAGGCACGTACGGGCTCGCCCCGATGGCGCGGCCCGCGCCGCCAGCAGACTGAGCGCGCGGCGCCGAAAGCCGCGCCTCACCGCGGCATTTCGGTTACGCTCGGGGAGCTCGAAGGGAGGTGACCATGGCTCGAAGGCTGGGTATTGGCACGGTGCTGCTCTCGCTCGTCACGCTCGCGTCCGGCTGCGGGGGGCTCTCGACGCAGGACTCGCAGCAGCGCTGCAATCAGCTGCGCGACGCGGTGCCGTCCTGCGCCACCGACGAGAGCCATGACGCGTGCGTGAGCTGCTACGAGGAGTGCGGCGACGCGTGCGAGCCGTCGGGGGCCTGCCCGCAGACATTCACCTGCGCAGAATGAGAGGGAGCATCATGAGCAAGAGCAGAGCCGATTCGTGGGTCGTCGCGGTCCTCGTCGCGGGCGCGCTCGGGGGCGCCGCGCTCGGCTGCGGCGGCGGCTACGACAAGGAAGAGGCGAGGGCGGCGTGCGACGCCCTGGTCGGCCAGGTCGCCACGTCCGACCAGGCCGCGTACGACGACTGCATGGACTGTCACATGGAGTGCGGCGAGGACTGCACCGTGCTCACAAGCTTCCCCCCGCAGTTCGCCTGCGAGGACTAGGCGGCGCCGGACGAGCTGCGGCGCGGCCGCGCCGGCCGGCCGAGCTCGCCCATCGGCGTCAGTTGACCACGACGCCGCAGTCGATGAACTCGATCGACGTGTCGATCCGGAAATGGGAGTCGGTCACGTGGCGCTCGGCGAAGAAGAAGTCGAGCTGATACTTCTGCCCGATCTCCAGCCCGAGCGTGTCGAGGTCGACGATCTCGGTCTGCTCGACGTGCACGCCCCCGAGATCGACGACCTTCTGCCCGTTGATGTACGTGAAGACGTCGTCGTCGCCGGCGAACGTGAACCGCTCGCCGCCCTTGTACTCGAAGCCCATGTGCATCTCGAAGGTGAAGTGGTAGTTGTGCTCCAGACCCTCGTTGCCGAACAGCGCATCGTCGATCGGGAAGAACGCCCGGTTGTTGTACGACCACACGCCGTCGTTGTCGGGGTCCTCGAACTGGAGCGTGATGTTCATCGGCATGTTCTCCCCCTCCATGTCGCGGAACCACATGTCGAAGGCCGCCTTGCCGGTCGTGCTCCTGGTGCCCTCGGTCCCGCCGGCGTAGACGGGCTTCTGGTCCTCTCCAAGGGCGTCGGTGACGATCTCGTGGTCGTCGCAGCCGACGCACTTGCCGGAGTCTTGCGGCTCCATGTCGGGGTGATCGACCTTGAAGTCGCGCACGCGGCCGGTGAACCTGCCGTCGCACGACTCGCCCTTTGTCTGATCCCCCTCGCCAGGGCCCCCGCCGCTGCCGGCGCCGGTGGTGGGATTGACCGAGCCGAAGCTCTCATCGAATCCACTGGTCCCCCCGGGATCGCCAGATCCCCCCGGGCCGCCGGAGCCGCCCGGGCCGCCGGAGCCGCCCGACGCCGTGTTGCCGCCGCTCGGCTCGCCGTCGTTCGTCGCTCCGCACGCACCCAGCAAGCCCACAAACGCACATGCCACCAAGCAACCAAGTGTCTTCTTCATCGCCAACCTCGCCTTAAGATGCCGTCCCGATGCCCCAGGCTGCAAAATAGCACGAGGGCACGCTGATTGTGTGCTGACGTAATGCGTCATCCGGTGGAATCTTACGCAGTAGAGGCGCATTTCCATGTGTTGAGGCTGGCATTTTCTGCCATTGCCGCTCGCTGAGCGATCCTCGCCAGAGGGCAGCGCGACCGAGGGTCAAAATTGTTTGGCCCCATACAGTTGTTCCTTCTCATGGCTCATGGCGACGAGGACCGGTGTTGAACCGGCTCTTGAACCGGCTCGGCGGCGCCCGGAGGGCCGTCGCGGCTGCCAGGGCCCGCTCGGCGCAGGCTGCCGGCGCGGGGCACGGACGACGCCGGTGGACAGCGCACGCTGCACAGCCGTGCTCGAAGAACCGGGCTCGAGCGCGCATGAACGGCTGTGTCCGGCGCCGCGAGCGCGCTTCGCCCGCAGGGAGCGCCCGCGGGCGTGGGTGCTAGATTGCTTGTCGAACGCGAGACGCGGAACGCGGAAGGAGGAAGCTACGATGAGTGATCAACAGCGGGACGCCGCGAAGCGGACGGCCGAGCAGACCGGGACGGGCGAGCGCGCCGCGCAGGACGTGCCGCCGGAGGACATCGGGCACGGCCCGGGGCTCGATCCGCCGAGCGCGCCGCCCGACGACGACGCCGAGCCCGGCGACGAGGCGTATGCGGACCGGCCCGCCGGCATCTCGCCGTCCGCGCCAAAGGACGGTCGCGAGCCCGTCGGGCAATCCGACTACACCGATGTTTCGGCGATCCAGCGGCCGCCGGCCGACTCCTGAGCTGGCGGCCACAGCCACGCTCGCCTGAGCCCCCCTGCAACCCTCGGCGCGCCGCGGGCCTTCCCGGCAACAGCGCGATTTCTCCACGATCGTCCTCCGTTCGCGGCGGCGGGCCCGCGCCGCCGCGCCGGCTGCGCCGCCACGAGGGACTCGACATCCGGGCACACTCGGAGTACGCGGGGGGACCGCTCGTCACGGAAGAGACGCAGGTGCGCAGTGGATCACGAGACGCGGAGCGATATCGAGCCTGGCTCCAGCGCCGCTGACGCGCAGGAGGCCTTCCACGCCGCCGAGGCGAGCCCGCTGCCCGCCCAGTGGCTCGATCGGCCGTCGCGACGGTCGACCGCCGCCGGCGCGGCGAGCTGTCCAGTCTGCCTCGAGCGCATCGCCGCCGGGGTCGTCCTCTGCCCCGAGTGCGGGGAGCCGACCGACGGGCCGAAGCCCTCGGTGCGGGCCCCCTCGATCCCCGACGCCGCCCCGGACGCGAGCTGGCTCTCCTTGCACTGGCGCCCGCTCGTCACGATCGGCGCCATCCTCGGGCTCATCAGCACCGGCGGGGCGCTGCGCTACCTGGCGCCCCACCGGTTCGCGCCGTCCCGGGCCGCGACGGCGGTCCCTCCTCCGACCCCCGTGTGCGAGGCGCCGTGCTGGAGCGGCGAGTCGTGCCAGCTCGGCCGCTGCGTCTGGCAGCGCCCGAACGACGTCGGCCACCTCGTCGACGCGCCCTCGATCGCCGGGCCCTTCTCGCTGCCCAAGGGCGCGTTCGACGCGCTCCTGCTCGACCGTGACCGCTTCGCCGTCGCGCTGTCCTCCGGCCTGGAGGTGCGCAGCGCGCGGACCGGCGAGGCGCTCAGCCTCGTCACCGAGGCGCCCAACGTGCGGCGCCTCCACCGCGTGGGCGAGGTCGTCTACGCGACGTCGCCCTCGCGCATCTACGTGATCGACGCCGCCACGACGCGGCTGCTCAAGACGATCGACCTCGGCGAGGCCGTGGGCGACATCCAGGTCGGCGCCTCGGGCCGGCGCGCCCTCGCCTCGCTGCCGGAGGCGCACGCGGTGGCGATCCTCGCGACCGAGTACCACGCGGAGATCGAGCGCATCCAGTTCGGCGACGACGCCGTGGGCCCCGTGGCCGTCGACGACAGCGGCACCCGGGCGATCACGACGACGGGCCAGCTCCCGCTGCACGGCCAGCGCGAGCCGTCGGGCGGCGTCGCCTATCCGTTCGACCCGAGCCGGCTCGGCTCGGAGCAGGATCGCGTGCGCACCTCGATGGTGGGCAACCCGGTCGGCGCGCTCATGGCCCCGGACGGCTCGGCGGCCTTCGTCGCCCTCCGCGCCGAGAACACCCTGGTGCCGCTCACCTGGCTCCCGTCGGGCGCGGTGCGGCAGGAGGCGCGCATCACGACGTGCCGCGAGCCGGAGCAGATCGAGCTCGTCCGGATCGACCGGCGCGCCGTCGTGCGGTGCAACGAGGGGCGCGCGCTCCAGATCTTCGACCTGTCGAAGCGCGAGCTGATCCGCGCCGTCACCTTCCCCGGCCGCGCGCTCGACATGGCGATCGCGCCGGACGGGACGCAGGCGGTCGTGGCGCTGAGCGGCGACGGCGGGGGCTCGGTGGCGCTCGTCGATCTGAAGAGCTACGCGGCGAAGGTCCACCCGCTCGGCGGCGAGCCGACGCGCATCCGGCTCGCCCCGGACGGCGGCTCGGCGCTCGCGCTCGGCGATCGCGCCAAGGTCGCGTGGGTGCTGCAATGAGCGAGCGTCGCGTCCCGTGCCCGAGCTGCGGCGCCCGCATCGTCGAGGGCGCGCGCAAGTGCCGCGCCTGCAAGGCGTGGCTCGGCGAGCGTCCCCGCGGGTCGTCCGCGTCGCTCTCCGGCCGCGAGCCGCGCCTGGCGCGGGCCGTCGTGTCGGTGGCGTGCGGCGTCGCGGCCGTGATCATCGCCACCCTGACCAGCCTGAAGTCGCCCGTCGGCGAGGCCCCGCCGCTGACCGCGCTCACGCCGGAGGGCGCCGGCGCGGTCGACGCGTCCGACCAGGCGCCGAACCCCGCGGCGTTCGGCCCGGACAGCCCGGAGCCGGCGCCGCCGCCGCCCCTCGATCCGAAGGGCCGCTGGCGCGCCCGCGAGATCCGGATCGGGGACGTGCACCCGCTCGACGTCGTCTTCAGCCCGAGCGGCACGTCGATCTACGTCAGCGCCGACGACGCCTCCCTGCGCGAGTACACGCTCCAGAGCGGCGAGATCGCCCACAAGGCGTCGATGCCGGCGCAGGGCGACCACATCCGGCTCCTGTTCGACCGCTACGTCGCGGTGCTGCGGCACGAGGACGCCGCGCGGATCCCGGTGATGGACACGACCGCGTGGGACCGCGATCCGGTGCTGCTCGACGTCGGCCGGACGCCGGGCGACATCGTGGCGTTGCCGGACGGCAGGACGGTGATCGCGGCGACGACGGACACGAAGCGCGTGATGAAGTTCGAGCTGCCGACGGGGGTGAGGCTCGCGAACATCACGCTCCCGCACGCGACGGGGCAGCTGTTCCTCGTGCAGGCCGAGGGGCGCCCCTACATCGCGGCGCTCGGCGCGCTGACGCACGCCGGCCGGCCGGCCGGCGCCTGGATCGACCTGTTCGACCCGAGCGAGTCGCCGTTCGGCGCGACGCGGCGGAGCATCGCGGTCGGCCGCGAGCCGCGCGAGGGCGACATCACCCGGGATGGAGGCGCCGTGTTCTTCCCGGATCGGCTGTCCAACACGGCGATCCTGCTGAGCGTCGCCGGGGTGACCGAGACGCGGAAGGCGCCCGTCGGCGTCGGGCCGACAGCGGGCTTCCTGCTCCACGACGACCGGTACGGCATCACGCTCAACGCCGAGGCGCGGACCGCGAGCGTCATCGAGCTCTCGACGATGACGGTGAAGAGCACGCTCCCGCTCGGCGGGGTCCCGCGGACGGGCGTGACGTCGCCCGATCGGAAGACGCTCTTCGTGGCGCTCGGCGGGACCCAGTGGCCGCCGGAAGGCAGCGGCGTGGCGGTCATCGCGGGCGATCCTCCGCAGGTCGTCGCGTCGCTGCCCACCGGCAAGGGCGCGTGCGCGGTGGCGGTCTCGAAGGACGGCGCGCGGGCGGCGGTCGCGTCGTACTGGGACCGGTCGATCACGGTGCTCGAGCAGTAGGCCCGGGCTGCGCCGGCAGGGCGCGCGCTCCGCGTGGAGCGCGCGGTGGACGGGAGCTCACGAAGAAGCGGACTCGGCGGATTGCCCGATGGATCCTGCGAACCCCGCGCCTCCCCTCGCCGCCTCCCTCGCCCCCTCCACATCCATCATCCGTTCCACAAGGTACGCCGTCAGCGCCTCTTCCGTCAGGCACGGCGCGAACTTCGACACCCTGCCTCTCCCTGCCGCGGCGTCGGCCCAGCGGCGCGCGTCGGCGTCGTTCGGCCTCCCTTCCGCCGCGAGCTTGCGCACGACCTGCCGAAGCGCCGCCTGGCTCTTCCCTGCCTCTTCCTTGCACGTGATCGAGGTGTTCCTCGAGACGCACTTCCCCCCGAGCTCCGCCTCGATCATGCGCGCCAGCAAGAGGTTCGCCCTCCCACCGGCGAAGGTCCACCAGATCACGGTGTCCCGGCCGTCGTCCACCATCGGCGAGGGGCCTTCACACTCGTCCGCTTCCCGGAGAAAAGCGTGCTCGACCCTCAAGCTGTCCATCAAGAGCCGCGCGCGCGCCGACCAGCCCGGATCATACCCCTCCTGAACGAGCACCTCGCGCATCGCCTGGCACAGCCGGTAGCCCAGGAAGGTCGGGCTGCCGCTCCATCGGGCGCTCGGCGCGGCGTCGGCCGGCTTCACGTGGCACAGGCCGCGGCCCCACGCGATATGGACCACCTGCCAGGCGCGGCCGCCGAGCGAGAAGGCGGCCCGACGGGCATCGCTGTCGAGGGCCTCGAGAAACGACGCGTCGACGGTGCCGACGTCGTGCGTGTCGTGCTGCACGCGGATGAGCCGCGGGGTGGAGAAGACCGCGTAGAGCTCGGCGAAATTACGACGTCCATACAGCTTCTCGCCCTCCGGACCGAGCCACAGGCGGCCTTCCTGGTCGGAGAGAATGCCTTTCTCGAGCATGTGATCCACGAGGGCGCTGCGCTCCTCGGGGCCGATATCCGCGAAGGAGGTCGCCCCGTCGAGCCAGGCGAACCAGTCGCCGCGACCGACGCCGCCGTGTTCGATGCAGAGCGCGAGGAGCTGATGCGCCAGGATATGCGCCGCGCGGCGCTCGGCGCGGACATCCTCCACGTAACCCTGGCGGTGCAGCCGCATCAGGGCGGCGGCCTGCAAGGCGGCAGCGGGTTTGACCGCCAGGAACGTGCAGTTGGCCTGGACGCCGGCGCGCCTCCCCGTGCGGCCGAGGCGCTGGAGGAAGCTCGCCACCGTGGAAGGGCTGTCGATCTGGATCACGTGGTCGAGATCGCCGATGTCGATCCCGAGCTCCAGGGCGCTCGTCGATACGATGACGCAATCGGTCCGCTCGGCGAAGGCACGCTCGGCGTCGCGGCGCTCTGGCGCAGAGAGGGAGCCGTGAACCATGTACACATCGACGCCGTCGCGGCGCAGGCGGGTGCCGATCTCCTCGACCCCACGCCGCGAGTCCACGAAGACCAGCCGCTTGCTCCCAGCGTGGAACCTGCGCACGATCGAGGCCGCGTTCTCCATCGTCTCGACCGAATCGAGCTCGAGCCGCGGGGCGCTCGCCTCCCTCGGCGGCGAGATCACCGTCCCGGGCCGACGCGACCGCCCCTGCAGCCAGGCCAGGATCTGCTCCGGGTTGCCCACGGTCGCGGACAGCCCGATCCGCTGCACGTCGTTGCCGCAAAAGCGGGACAGGCGCTCCAGCAAGGCTGCGAGATGCGCGCCCCGGTCATCGCCGGCGAAGGCGTGCACCTCATCGATGATCACCGCGCGCAGGCCTGCGAAGACCCGCTTCGCCGGGACCCGTGGGCTCATCATCATCGCCTCGAGCGACTCCGGCGTCGTGAGCAAGATGTCCGTCGAATCGCTCAAGAATGCCTTGCGCGCGCCCTGCCCGGTGTCGCCATGCCACTTGGCGACCCGCCGGCCAAGCGTGGTCGCGAACCGGGTCACCCGCTCTTCCTGGTTGTTCAGCAGCGCCCGGATCGGGGACAGGTAGATCACCGACGTAGGACGCCAGTCGGCGGCGTCCATCGCCGAGAGCAACGGAAAGAACGCCGCCTCCGTCTTGCCGCCGGCGGTCGGGGCGAGGACGACGCAGTTCTTCCCGTCGAGCACGGGACCGATCGTCAGCTCCTGCACCGGCCGCAGCCTGGCGTACCCCAGCGTATTGACGATCTGGTACTGGAGCGCCGGCGTGAGCCTGTCGAAGCTCGTCATGGTCAGCTCACTCGAGCTCGTGGCTCCCCGCGCCGCCCGACGAGCCGTCGCCCGTCTCCAGCGGCAGGTCGCCGACGGACGACTCGACGCCCGCCGCGGCGCGCTCCTCCGCGGTCATCTCGCGCGCGTCGACCACCAGCTTGAAGTGCTTCGTCGGGTCGTACTCCGGGTGCTCGTCGACCTTGTCCAGGAGCTCACCGATCAGCTTTCGCAGGTAGATTCGCGGCGCGACGCCGACCTTGCCGCCAAAGTAGCCGGTCACGCCCACGGCGAGGTCGCGGACCACCTCGTCCGTCACCCGCGTGGAGACCCGCTCGGGCGCCTGGGCCGGATAGAGGTCGCGCACCAGCCGCCCCACCTCCACGAGCCGGTCGACATCGAACGGGTGCAGCCGGATCTGCGTCGCTTTCGCGGACTCCCACCGCGGGTCGCCGGTGAAGTCGACGTGAAGCCGCTGCTCCAGCGGCGCCAGGCGCCTCACCCCCTGCGGGCCGTCATAGAAGGCAGGCGTCCCGGTGATCATCACGTAAAGCCCCGGGTAGCGGCCTCCGTCGAGCTCGTCGATGAGCTGGCGCAGCGCGTTCAGGCTCTTCTCGCGGGAGTCGGCGCGCATCCGCTGCACGGTCTCGACCTCGTCGAGCACCAGGAGCAGCCCCTTTCGCCCCGTCTCGCGGAGCACGACGAGCAACCCGCGGAGGAAACCCGAGGCGGCGAAGTGGTCGATCTCGCCCTTGATCCCCGCGACGCGCTTCGGCTCCGCGCCCACGTTGGGCTGGCCCATCAGCCAGCCGAGCAGCCCCTCGGACGTCGCGTGATCGCCTTCCACCCGCGCGCGATGGCAGGCCCGCAGGACCGAGGCGAACTGTGGGTGCGTCGCCTTGATCTCGGACAGCCTCGCTTCGAGGAGCTCGCCCACCGCTTCGGACATCCCGCCTTCGGCCTCCGGGTCGAAGCCGGGCCTCCCGGCGACCTCCTCCTCCAGCGTGAAGAACCACTTGTCGATCAGCGACCTGAACGCCCCGCTCTCCCATTCACGCGTCCGCAGGTTCTCGAGGGCGCGCCGATACAGGGTCTCCATCCGGTAGAGCGGCGTCTCCGTCTCGGAGATCTGCACATCCGACGTCGCGAAGCCCGCCTGCTGCGCCCGGTGCTGCACCCAGCGCGAGAAGAACGTCTTTCCCGTCCCGTATTCGCCCCGCACCGCCTTGAACACGCCCTCGCCGAGCGCGGCCCGCCCCAGCTCCTCCTCGATCGCCGCGTCGAACCGCCCGAGACCCACGGCGAAGAGCTCGAGCCCGCGGCGCGGGACCGTCCCGTTACGGAGGGCCGCGATGATCTCGCGGCGTCGGATCAGGCTCGGCGGCGCCATCAATCCGCTCCGAAGAGCCCCTGCAGCAGGTCCAGATCCAGCAGGACCTCCTGCGCCACGCGATCATAGGTCACCACCTGGTACGTATCGACGTTGAGCCACTCGCCCATCTCGGACACAGCTCCTCCGGCCTGGTGCGCGAGCAGGCCCACCTCGTGCGTGAAGCGCCTGGCCGCCATCCGGCCCTGGTGCGCCGCCAGGACATCGATCCACGCCATCATCACGGCGCGGGGCTCGGCGCCGCGCTCGCGCTGCCGCTCTTTCAAGAGCTTCGACCTCGCCAGCGCCGCGCTCGGGCCCGGCTGCCGCGCTGCGGCGGGCGCTCCGGAGGCAGCCGCCGCCGGCCTGGAGGCGTCTTTGCGCTCCTTGCTCGGCTTCGGCGCCGCCACGTCGACAAGTGGAATCGAGAGCTGCCTGGCCGGCGCTGGAGACGGCTCCACCACGACCACCGCGTCGACGGGCACCGTCCGTACGGCGGGCTTCCGGACGCGCAGGTCCCACCACGGCGGGCTCTGGAACGGCGTCACCTCGAGCGCTTCGTCGTCCTCTCCCTCTTCGAGCTGGATGCGCTGTCGCAGCCGGTCGGAGGCCACGAGGAACGCCGGGCTCACGACCTCTGCCAGCGACGCGCCCCCGTGCTCGCCCACGTGCGCGCTCCCGCCATAGGCCTCCGTCTCACGGTACAGCAGCGCCACCTTCGCCTTGCCTCGCGGGCGCCAGGTGCTGTCCGTGGACACGCAGACCTCGTTCGGCCCGGGCGCGTCGTTCACGCCGAGAGGCCGCCAGCGCTTGGGGCCGGCCTCGGGAGCGCTCACCGAGGCGAGCCGGGCGCCGAGCACGTGCCCGTGGTCCGCGACGAGGAGCACGGCGCGGCCGGCGTCGGTCGCCTCCTGCAGCAGCGGGCCGAGCGGCTTGATGTGCCCGAGATCGCACGGCACACGCATCTGCCGGCTGCCTTTGAGCTGGTCGTCGATGGCGTTGACCACCACGGCGACGACGCGGTCCTTCGACTGCACAAGCGCGGCCGCCTTCTTCGACAGCTCCCCCGTCGTCGTCTCCACGTCGGGGCGCAGGTAGAGCTGCGGCGCCTGATCGAGCAGCTTCGTCAGCCCCTTGTGCCCGGCGAAGCGCGCCGGATCCTTCCCCGTGTCCTCGGCCTCGCCCGGATCGAGGCGCTTGCCCTTGAACAGGGCCGCGCGGCTCACCGTCGTGACCGTCGGCAGCGCCGCCAGCACCGGCGGCAGCCTGCCGCGCTTCCACCGGATCGGCGCGACATGGGCCTCCTCGAGGCTCGTCAAGAGCTCCACGGCGTTCGCCCACGCCATGCCGTCGAGCAGCACCACGAGGAGCTTCCGATGCGGCTTCTCTCTCAGGAAGCCGACCCCGAACTCGTCGAGCGCCCGCTCGATCGGCACCACCCGCGACGAGCCCGGCGAGCCCGCCTGCACCCAGGAAGCGAGCCCGTTCGCGAACCGCTCATCGTCGAGGTCGCGGGCCGCGTCCACGGCCGTCAGCGCCGCCTGGATGCCCTGCGCGAGCGCGCCCGCCGTCTCCTCCCCGCGCGCGACGGCCCTGGCCGCGTCGACATGGGCTCCGTGCTCGGCGTAGTGCTCCGCGAGGGAGCGCATCCGATCGTGGTCGCCGAGCTCCCGGAGCTCGGCCTCGAGCTGCGGGCGCGTCCCGAGGTAGGCCACGAGCTTGAGCGCCATCTCGGCGCGCGCCGCGAGCCGCTTCTCGTTCGAGTCGTCCACCCGTGCGCGGCGGTGGTTCTGGAGCCGTTTGCTCGCCTCGTCCGCGCGCTCGATGGCGTCCGGCGTGGGGGTCGCCGTCGCCGCGACGAGGGCGTCGCCGAGCGCCTTCGCGGAGAGCTCGAACGCCCTGGGGAGCCAGCGGCTCTCGACGAGCACATCGGCCACCGGCTCGTCCTGGAGGATGGCATCCGCGTCCGCCAGCGCGCGGTCGAGCACCGGGGGCGCGAGCCGCCGGGCCATCACCGGGCCGAGCTCGCCCCAGCGCCCGAACAGCGGCGCGTCGGGCGACAGCTTCCGCAGCTCGGGATCCAGCCGGGCCATGGCGGTTCGCACCTGGCCGAGCAGGTAGGCGTGCCCGGACAGCTTCTTCGCGGCGACCTCGAGCACCAGCGCCAGCGCCGCCACGGCGCGCCCTTCGCCGCGCTCCCAGGCGCGCCAGGCGATCGCCGCCACCGGCCCGCTGGCCTCGTCGAGGTGCTGGAGCAGCGCCGCCCGGAGGGGGCCGTTGTCCGCGAGCGCCTTCACGAACGCCGGCACGACCGGGGACGACGCGCAGAAGTCGACGACGCGCTCCTCGGTGAGCGCGCCCTCGAACGGGATGCCCGCGTCCCGCGCGAGGAGCGCGCGCCACGCCGTCTCGAGATCGACGGTGCTGCCCTGGCTGCGCCACGACGGGACCGCCCGCGCGCGGAGCGCGTCGCAGAGCGGCCGGCACGCCTGCAGCTCGGAGCTGGTGGCCGCGGCGCCGAACATCCGCGCGAGCTGACGCCCGCGATCGACCGGGTGCACCTTGCCTCCGGCGAGGCGCCCCGCGAGATCCGCGGGTAGCCGCTGCTCGAAGTCCACGAGGAGGATCACCGGGTCCTCCCCGTCCTCGGCGAGCACCCGCCGCATCTGCAGCTCGGATCGCACCGGCTCGACGCGAAACAGGACCTTCTTGTCGTAGAGATCTACGCTGACCCAGCCCGGCTCACCCCGGCAGGCGACGGCGGCCGTAAACGAGCGGCGCGTGTGTCGATGGATCTGACGGAGCTCCTCCTGGAGGTCGCTCGTCGAGAGCGTCGGCAGATCGAGGCTCATACGCTGTTCCGCGCCGCAGCGCGGCCCCGTCGAAGGTGCAGAGGAGGGACTACCACTGGGCACCATATCGCTTTCGTGCCCACAGCCGGACGACGCTGCAGAGCTCGGGCAGCCTTCCTCCCGTCGGGGTCTCCAGCTCGGTCACCAGGGTTCGGATCGCGCTCTCTGGGATAGGCGATTTTCGGTACTTGATCAGAATCCGCTTGAGATCGCGATCGAGCATCACCTTGCGGTCTCCGACGAGGACGGGGTGATTCAAGCCCAGATGGTCATCGATATCCTTCTGAAACCGCGGATCCGTGGACTGAAGGCGCCCCGCGCTCGTGCAGCTCAGGGTCGAGACATGCGCGGGATCCAGAGGGTTGAGCAGGATCTCCTCCTCGCCCTTGCGGGTGTCGCAGGTCTGGTCCGCAGGTCGACGGCCCTCGTTGCCAAGGCAAGCCCCGAGCAGGTTCGTCCAGGCCAATTGAAGGGATGCGAAGGCCGTCTGTGATCGCCAGTGCTCGACCTTCATCTGGACAACCCGAGGTGCGTCGGGGTTCGTTGGATGCGGGCGTGCCTCGCTGGAGATCCTGCGCATGCAGTAGCAGCACAGCGCGAGCTGATCGCGGAGCAGCGCCGTCCGGATCCCGTCCTTGACAGGGGTGAAGTCCTTGCCGTCGTAGGTCGCGCCGGGCACCGCCCGGTACGCCTTCAGCTCAGGCGGTTCATGCCCCTTCGCGATCGCTCGCATCGATGCGCTCCACCAGGTCGAGCAGGCCCCGCAGACGGGCCACCTCCGGATCTCGTTCGGTCAGCGACTGGGCGAGACGGTCAAGCCGGTCGCGCGCCTCGTCGTGCCTGCCATCGTCGAGCAGGCCCGTGATCTCGTCGAGCTCTTTGACGAACGCCTGCGGGCGCGCTGCTACCCCCAGCACCTCCAAGAGGATCGAGTTCGTGTCGCGTCCTTGCGTCGGCGCCGCAGGGCGGAAGAACTGGAAGTCGTCCAGCAGCAGCACGGCGTCGTTCGGTACCTCACTCAGCACCTGCGGGGAGTGCGTCGTCACGATGAACTGGCAGTTCGGAAACGCTTGCAGGAGGGACTTCACGACGAGGCGCTGCCATGAGGGGTGAAGGTGCTGCTCGATCTCGTCGATCAGCACAAGCGCCGCTCCCTGGAGGGGATCGGGGAGCTCGCGATGCGCGATCGAGAGGCGGAACGCGAGGTCTCCGACCATCGCCAGGAGACCGCGCTCTCCGTCCGAGAGCTGATCGAGCTCGTACTCGGCGCCGTTCTTCAAGGCGACGAGCCGGAAGGGGAGGCGTTGCACCTGGAGCCGCGAGATCCCCGGCACAACGCGCTCCATCGCGTCGCGCACGGCCTTCAGCGGTCGGTCTTCGTACTCGGGTGCGCCCCGCGTGCGCTGCTCGTTCTCGAGGTCCTCGCGCAGCCGGAACCACTGGAAGAAGTTGTCGAAGCTCAAGTTCGCGCGGAGCGAGAGGCGGTCGAGCGACTCGATCGCGTCGAGGCCACCCTCGAAAAGCGACGACGGGGCCCCGTGCACCCGCAGGTAACGCTGGTCAGGTAACATGCGCGATGCGGGGTAGTAGGCAGCGGGAAGCGCCGTGGGCAGGCGCTCCCCGGAGTCTGCGTCGGCCTCACCGGCTCCGGCGCGCTTCGGCAACGTCGTGGTCACGACCTGCCTACCGCCCCGTACGAGCTGGATCTCAGTATGGAACGGCGCGCCGTTCGTCACCCCCACCATGTCAATTTCACACCCGGCAGCGTCGCGCCGGATGTCCGCGTCGACCAGCAGCCTCTTCGCGCTGCCGGGTACCCGGTTGGTGACCCCGAGGAGGCGAACGATGGCATCGAGCGTCGAGGTTTTTCCGGCCCCGTTGACCCCGACCAGCACGGTGAGCGGACGATCGAGCGACAGCGTGCATGCCGCGAATCCACGGAAGTTCTGGAGCTTGATGGAGCTTACCCGCATCGCGTCTCTTTCGGGCCGAGCGCCATGATAGCCAAGGTGCCCTCGGCGTCACCAGCCAGCGAAGCGCGCGGCAGCAAAGCGAGCCGCAGCAACCCGGCGCCGGTCGGCTCTCTCACGGCTCCTCCCTCACCACTTTCCACGAGCAGCTGAGCACCAGCCGCCCCCCGGGCCCGGCGCTCTTCAGTGCCTCGAGCATCCGCGCTCGCTCGGCCTCGAGCTCGTCGAGCGTCGTCGCCGAGCCGCTGCCCACCACCGCGCCGGCGGGCGGCGGGACCGACGAGGCCCGCCGCATCTTCCGCGCCCACTGCTGCGCCCTCAAGGCCAGCGCCCGCAGCGGGGCCGCCAGCGCCTTCTGGAGCTCGTCCTTCTCGAGCGTCTCCCGGACCTCGGCGAGCATCGCCAGCGCCTCCGCCTCCTCGTGCCCGCGCAACGCCTCCAGGCTCTGGAACACGAGGTCATCGGCGAGGCACTCCGCCGTCGCCCGCGCGGCCAGGAGGTGCCGCTGCATCGCCGTCTCCGACGTGGGCGCCACCTCCAGCGCGGCCAGCGCCGTCACCTGCTTCAACGGATCGCCTCCGAGCCCGCCGAGCAGCTCCGCCACCTTGCGCGCCGTCACGAGCCGCGGCGGCGGCCCGTGCGGCTCATCGAAGAAGGCCGCGGCCCGTCGCTCCAGGAGGCTCGCCACCTCGGTCGCGCGCTCCGCGATCGCCTTCGCCACCGCCGCGCCGAGCCTGTCGCCGAGCGCGCGCAGGTTCCGCGCGTGGAGCGCCCGGCCGCCCAGGCTCACGCCGAAGATCACCCCCGCGCGCTCGAGCGCCCTCTGGAAGCTCACCGGATCCGGCATCGGCGGCTTCGGCAGCTCCAGGTCCTCGCCGAGCTTGCCGAGCACCGGGTCCCGCACCGGCGTCCCCAGCCGCATGAGCTCGCGCCCCGTCGCGATCCCGTGGGCCAGGACAAGGAAGTCCTCCACCTCGCGCGTGAGGCCGAGCACCCCCTTCGTGTCGAACACCCGCTGCACCTGCGCCACGGTCGGCGCGTCGATCCCCTGCGCGCGGAGCGCGTTCTCCGCCTCCTGAAACCGCAGCGGCTGCAAGGTCGCCTGACCGTCGTTCACGTTCACGAGCCCGAGCTTCTCGGCGAAGTAGAGGACGTCGCGCTCGGTCTTCGCGAGCAGCAGGCGCTGCCCCTCCGCCTCGTAGAGCCGCTGGAGCTGCTCCAGGTTCGCCGTCAGCTTGCCCTTCGTGACCCGGACTTCGAAGTGCGGATGGCGCGGGTGGAGCTCGTGCTGGAGCTGGCTCACGACGTCGATCACGCCGTCCTTCATCGTCGCCGCGACGAGGGTCGGGATCCGGAAGCCCTGCATGAGCACGTGGAAGTGCTGGTCGACCGTCCGGCCCGCGTCGAGCATGCCCGGCTCGGCCCGGGCCAGGCCGTACGCCGCGTTGAGCGCGCGCTTCACCCGCTCGCGCTTCTGCGCCGCCAGGCTCGAGAGCTCCGCCCGGGCGCGCGACTGGTCGTCGGGCCGCAGGCTCTGGAGGTGCGTCTTCCAGTTGTCGCCCTCGAGGATCCGCTCGATCACCACGAGATCCGCGAGGTCCCGCTGCGGCGTCTCCGCGAAGAAGCTCGGCAGCCAGACGACCGTCGGCGTCTCCGGGTAGCGCTCCGTGTAGGCGCGCAGCCGCGCCTCGTCCTCGGCCGGCGTGCGCCCCGGATCGTCGAACGGGTAATCGATGATCAGCTTGAAATCGTGCCCCACCTCGGCGCGCAGCGTCCCGTCGTCCATCTCGCGCACGTTGCCGTAATGGACGGCGCCGATCCGGTCGGTCCCGCGCCACGGGACGGTGTGCACGATCGGCCCGGCGCCCATCTCGATCCCGATCGCCGTGAACAGGATCTCGCGGAGCTTCGCCCGCCGCGTCCCGCTGCTGTCGTAGCCGCGCGCGGCGTCGATGATCGGCTTCAGATCGACGCCCTCGAGCACGATGCTCACGGTCGGGTCCGTCGGTTGCTCGCCGATCCGGACCTTGCCGCACTCGGCCGCCCACGCCCGGATCCGCCCGAGCGCCTGCTGCGCCTCGGCGCCCGGCACCGGCGACTTCAGGGTCCCGTGGTTGAGCTGCACGAGGCGCGACGCCGTGAGGCCCCGGAAGACCGCGCTGTTCGGGACGAGGGCCGAGAGGAGCAGCGTCTTGGCGAGCCGGTTGTCGGCGCGGCAGCGGGCCTCGCGGCAGTTCGAGCAGCCGAGGGTGACGGGGTGGTCGCTCCGCTCCCGCTGGCAGCGCTCCTTGCTCCCGGTCTCGTTCGCGCGCTGGATCACCGGCAGGAGCTCGTTCAGGTAGAGCCGCTTCGCCGCCGCGAAGCGCTCCCGCATGGTGCCGTCCATCGGCTCCTCGCCCCCGGCGAGCACGTCGTAGAGGTCCCCGGCCGGCACGACCTTGCCGATCTCGAAGTCGTCGAGGTGCTCGACGAGCAGCTCCACGAGCACCTTGAGCGCGGTGCGCTCGCGCTGGAGGTAGTGGGACATCGCCACGAGCGCCTCGACGAGCGCGGGGCTGAACGGATAGACCCGCCGGAACCCCTTCTCGTCGCCGATCTCGCCGAGCAGCGTGCCCCAGGCGACGTTCCCGAGCGAGGCGCGGAGCCGGTCGAACGCGGTGTCGAGCGCGCGCTTCGCGGCGTCCGACTTCGCCCGGACCACGCGCTTCTCGACGATCGCGGGGAGGTTGCGGTCCTCGAGCTTGAGCACGTCGAAGCGCCCTTCCCACCACTTCAGCGCCGCCTTGACCGCCTCGGCGTCCGCCCCGGCATACTGCTCGCCCACCATCTCGCCGATGTCGCGCTGGCGGGCGGCGAAGGTCACGATCGGGATCTTCTGGTCGTCGCTCTGCCCCTCGACCATCTTCGCGAGCTTGCCGATCTCGAGGTTGAGCCACTCGCGGTTCGAGGCGCCGCTCGCGAGCCAGAGGATGAGCTCGTCGAGGAAGACGACCACCGCGTCGTAGCCGAGCGCCGCCGCGTGCTGGGCGAGGCGCGGCAGGCCGTTGTCGAAGCTCACGTACTGGGACTTCTGGGTCGCGAAGGCGGGGAAGAGCGTCTTCACGAGCGCCGAGAAGAGCCGCGCCCGCTCCTCGGGGTCGACGCTCTCGCGCGCGGCGTCGAACCGCGCCGCGTCCCAGGCGGCCGCCGCGCCCTTCTTCCCCCAGCGCGCGTCGGCGCCGGCGGCCGCGCCGAGCCGGTCGAAGAACGCCGCGTCGCCGAGCGTCTCGCGCACCCCCTGGGCGTTGTCGAAGAGCGCCTGGTCCTCGAAGAGCGGCGCGATCGGCGCGTCGGGGTGGAGCTCGCGGACGCGCACGAGGTACTCGGCGAAGACCTTCTCGTCCAGCGAGCGCGCGCCCATCAGGTTGAAGTGGAGGCGGAGGACCTTGCGGGTCTTCACCCACTCGTATTTGCCGAGGAGGTCGTGGAGCGCGGGCTCGGCCCAGGCGCGGGGGTCGTTCGCGAGCAGGAGGCTGAGGACGCCCATGAAGTGGCTCTTGCCGGACCCGAAGCTCCCGTGGACGAAGGCGGCGATGTTGCGCCGATCACGGAGCGCCGCGCCCACGAGCCCGAGCCCACGATCGAACGAGCCGTGCAGGTCGGGGGTGATCGCGTAGCTGTCGAGGAGCGCGTCGGGGTGCGAGACGCCCTCGACGAGACGGACGACGAAGGCGCTCTTTGTGACCTGCGCGGGGAGGTCGAGGAGGTCGTGGAGGACGGTCATGGAGTCTCGCCGGGAGTAGTATCAGGCG
This sequence comes from Sorangium sp. So ce1014, assembly GCF_051521505.1. Classification (NCBI taxonomy): domain Bacteria; kingdom Pseudomonadati; phylum Myxococcota; order Polyangiales; family Polyangiaceae; genus Sorangium; species Sorangium sp. So ce1014. The sequence goes on along the minus strand of NZ_CP150356.1, from coordinate 10,464,799 downwards.
GGAGGGCGCGCCCGCGCGCGGAAGCGTCGTCCGAGCGGCGCGAGCGGCCCGAGCCGGGGCGGTCCTGGGAGGTTAACTTCTCGGAAGGGCCCGGGATCGGCCAGGATGGAGAGGTTAACTTCTCGTCGGAGCGTGGTCTTGGTCAGGATGGAGAGGTTAACTTCTCGGCGGCGGCTGTCAGCAGCCAGGATGGACGAGTCAACTTCGCGAGGGCGACCACCGCGACCCGTTCTTGAGAGATAAACTTCTCAAGCTGGCCGATTACCGGGCGAATCGGAGAGAAATTTTGTCAAGATTTGGGACCGGCGGCGGGTCGGAGCTCGTCGGGGCGCTCACGGCGCGGCTCGCTTCGCCTTGCCCTTGCGTCCCCTCGCCTCGGGGCGCCAGGCGCGGAGGGCGTCGAGGGAGAGGCCGAGGGCGCGGGCCTCGGTGTCGACGTAGCGCTCGTAGTAGTCGCCGAGGCGCTCGCCGAACTCCTCGTTCATCTCGTTGTGCCACTGCTTGAGCCAGGGGACGAGCTCGAGGAGGCCAGCGAGGAGGGGGGTGAGGCGATCGGCGCCCCAGCCGTCCTCGGTCTTGCGCTCCTGGTAGAGGCCGGCGAGGGCGGTGGCGCGCTCGAGGTGGTTCCACCCGGCCCAGCCGAAGAGCGGGCTCGGGTCGTCGTCCTTCTCGGCGCCGGGATAGGAGATGAAGCGCTCGTGGGGGACGTCCAGCTTGCCGCGGAGGCGGAAGTAGCTCGGATCGCGGAAGTCCTTGGGGTCGTATTTGGGCGGGACGGGGATGGGGTCGGCGAGCTTTTCGCCGACGTCCTCGCGGCGCTGGAGGGCCCAGGTGTGCTCCCAGGCGGCGCGGTTTTCCAGGCCCTCCGGGGTGTAGCGGAGGGCGGCGAGGTAGGGGATGGCGTCCGCGGCGGCGAGATTTGCAATGACGGCATCGACATCGACTGCGCCCGACCAGTATTCCGCCGCGATTCCGAATGCCACATCTGAGCGGACCCGTTCGACCAGCCGACGGAGAGGCAGCGGGGCTCCACTCCCGCGGAGTGCGACTTCGATGCAATCGGCCAGCCAGACGTGAACCCGATCGCGTACGCCATCTTCAAACGCAACGGCGCGACCCGCCATGTCTTTGGGCGTTATGACCCAGCGCCTCTTGTACTCAGGTGTTTCGATAAATCTGAGCTCCGGGCTGGCCTGAATGAGGGCCACCAGGTCTTCCCAAAGCATAGCAAGCTCGCTCGGACTAGTCGCAGGGAGCCTTGGAAGCAACGGCTGTCCGTCAATGCCAACACTATGATCGATTCGCGCCAGCGCGAGTTCAAATGGCCGAGCTCCGAGCGGAACAGAGCATTCAGCCGTGGCGCAAGAATCAAATCGATCCGAAATTTCGTGTGGGGCCAGCCCCATCGCAGCATAAACGGTCCAATCCAGCTGCTCTTGCAAGTAGATCTCGCGTGACAGCATCTGCGCGTCTTCATCAGCGGCGTCGCGGATACGACTACGGAAGTCGTGCACGTCGCGGTCACTGCTCAGTCCGGCTACCACCGTCTCTGCAAGTTGCATCCTGGAGCGGGCGAACTGCTCGATCGTTGACGCTAAATTTGCCACGGTGCGCCGATTGACAAAAGAGGCCACAGGCAACCCCAGCAAAGCTGTTCCGGCGAATTCATACCGGCTCTTTGCAGGATCTGGCTGCCGATTCCCTGTGTCACTACCGCCAGACCCCTTGTTGGAAAGAACCTGCTTCATCCAGAAGCACGCCGTCGAGCTGTTCAGGTACCCGAGCAGCGCCAGGTGGTCTTCCTCCGTGGCCCCTTCCGGCAGCTTGATGATGGGGGCCGTGCGGTTGAACACCTTCCCGCCCCGGTCGAGGACGAAGTGGTTGTGGGTTGCGACGAAGGCGAAGGTTATGGACAGTGGGATGCGAAATCTTCGCGAGAAGAACATCGAATACTCGGACCAGACGAGCCCGCGCTCCAACTGCGTCTGTCCGTATGCGACGCGGCGACTGAGCTGCGGCTTATATGGCCACAAGGCCTGCATTATCGGATGGTTTGAGCTTGGCACGAGAGGCTGCATCGTCGCCTGGTCATAAGGCCAAAGCGCCATGGTCTCGCCGGAGATGGTCCAGTCCCGAACGTCTTCCCCTGCTACGAGCGGTCGGGTTTGCTCATGGGCAATGCGAAGCCGACGAAGCACGCCTGTGCCGAGCAGGTAGAGATCGTCTTCGCGCGTAACTGCGCCAAATCCGATCTCATCAACAATGCTACCGAGAGTTGACTTTGCGCGGCCTTCGAGTTGCGTTTTGAGCTCGGCTGCTCCGCCGCCACCAAGGCTCCACGGATGCTTTGAGAAGCGCTTCCGATCCATGTCGACGACAGAGATAAAATCATCGTCATGCGACGGCTTGTCGTAGGCAGCAACGATCGAAGACCAAACCTTGCCGGCACTTGGATCGTCCGGCGTTTCGGGCTCTCCGCGCTTCCCCAGCACAGCGCGGATCGTCGTTCCGCTCGGGCGCTGGTTTCGCCCGAACATCAGAACCGTAGGCGTCCCATGCCCGGGAATGTACGCGCCAGACGTGTCCACCACCCGGGTCAGGTCGACGTGCGGTAGCACCTCTTCGATCAGCTTCTTGCCGAACTCGCGCTTCATAAAGCTGTTGGCGTTGATGAGGCCAACAAAGCCGCCGTCCCGCGCAAGCTGAAAGAACCTTTCGGTGAACGGCGCGGCGAGCGCGTACTCGCGATGGCAGGACGTATAGAACTCGCGGTACTTGTCCCGGCGCGCCTTGTCCCTGGGAACGATGTACGGTGGGTTCCCCACCACGGCTTGATACTTCCTGCTGAACAGTTTTCTGGCCGCCTCGGGATCCTCGAGCTCGTAGAGGGAATCCCCCCACGCCGCCTTCTCCTCCGTCAGGTCGGACAGCCGCAGCGTCGTCTCCTTCGCCCCATGGAGCAGCGAATCGGCCACCACCACCTCGATCGGCAGCCGCTTCGGCACCTGCGCCAGGCTCCCGAGCCCCGCCTTCGTCAGATACGCCAGCGTCAGCCGGAACCTCGCAATGGCCGCCGCATACGGGTTCAGGTCCACCCCGTGGACCTGCCCCAGCGCCGCGAGCGCATGCTCCTTCGGATCGAGCCCCGGCGCCGTCCGCATCCGGTGCTCGCAGATCCGCTCGAACGCCCCGAGAAGGAAGTGCCCCGATCCGCAGGTCGGATCGATCACATGCGTCTCCTCCAGCCCGAACGTCGCGATCGCCGGCTCGAGCGTCAGGTCGAGGATGAACTCCTCGACGAAGACCGGCGTCTGGAGCAGCGCATACCGCTCCCGCACGCTCGCCGACAGGTCCTGGTACAGATCCCCGAGGAACCGCGTGTCGCTCCCCGCGAAGCCCCAGCGCAGCCCCTTCCCGCCCTCGCCCGGCTGGCGGAAGAAGTCGAGCAGCGCCCGGGCGCCCTCGTTCGACGGCGAGAGCCGGAACGCCGGGTTCCGGCCGGGCCCGAGCAGGTCCTCGGCGCCCGCGTGGCGGGCGACCTCGCGGAACGCGGTGAGCAGGTAGTCGCGGGCGGTGAGCGACGGCGCGATCTCGAAGAAGAGCTGCTCCGCGTCCACCGCGCCCTCGCCCGCGATGCGCCGGTGGCGGACCAGGCCGCGGTCCTCCAGCGTCCGGAGGAACACGCACGACAGCACCCACGCCGCGCCGATCTGCTCGAGCCAGCGCGGCGTCCACTCGGCCAGCGGGTCGGCGGTGCGCGATTCGGCCTTCTCGCGGGCGTGCTGCTCGGCGAGCACCGCGGCCACCGCCGGGGTCTTCGCCCGGGCCGTGAGGTCCGGGAGGAGGGTCTTCTCGAGGAGCCGCGCGAGCGCCGTCGTGAGGCTCTCGTCTGCTCCCTTCTTGCGCTTGCCTGCCATCGTCTACCTCGCACCTCGCCCGCTTCGCCCGGATCGGCGCCGACCGTACCACGCGCGCGCGCGACGCCGATTTCCGATGCGCGGGCGCGCGCGCCGGGCCGGCGGCGCGGCGCGCGCGCGGCTCAGGGCGTCGCCCGGTGTCGGTTCCTGATCCACGACTCGGGCATGCGCAGCCGCTGCGCCGGCGAGCTCTGCGGGATCGGCATCGGCGTCGGAACGGCGTCGATCGGCGCCGGGCCGAGGTCGTCGTAGGCCGGGACCAGGAGGAAGACGGCGGGCCCGTCGTCCTTCTGCGTCGCCTCGATCAGCGTGGCCAGGACGCCGTCGAGGCGATAGCGGGCAAGGAGCCCGGGCTGGGTCAGGAGCACCGACGCGTTCTTCGCCACGAGGTCGCGCACGACGCGCTCGGCGCTCTCGCGCATCAGGTCGCGGAGGTTGGCCCAGTCCGGGCCGGTCGGGCCCGCGCGATCGGCGTCGTCGAGGACGTCGCGATCGGGGATCTCCCACTCCCGGGCCACGGCCTCGGCGGCGCGCAAGATGGCGCGATCGAGCGAGACAGGCTCGATCCCGAGGTCCCGCGAGAGCCAGCTCGCGGCGTCGTCGGCGAAGGCGCAGTTGACCTCGATGACGCGGAAGAGCTTGCGGCTCGCGGCGAGGCGCAGGCGCTCGTCGAACTCGCGCGCTTCCTGGACGAGCGGGTCGCGCGTGGGCCGACGGGACCCATGGTGGGTCGGCAGCCGGGGGGGCGGGAGCTGGGTCTGCACCGTGCTCGTCGGGAGCGCGCCGGGGCGGATGTAAGCGCCCTTTTCGTCGCTCCACTCCAGACCGAGCGGCAGGACCAGCGCATCGAGCGCCGGGCGGGGCGGCGGGCGCTCGGCCTCGGGGTACCGCGCGGCGACGGCCTTGACGATCTCGTCGGGCTGGAGCTCGAGGTGCGCCATCGCCCCGGCGGAGAGCTTGAGCGCACGCGCGGGCGACATCGCGCGCGGATAGAGCTCGAGCCTGGCGCTCTTCGCGGCGGTGCGGCTGGCCTCGGCGGCGAGGGAGACGAGCCGCTCGGGGGGCAGCGCCGCGAGCTCGGTGTCCTTCACGCGCGCCGCCAGCGCCGCGCGCGCCTCCTCCGAGGCCGGGAGCGGCTCGCGCGCCGCGAGGACGTCGGCCTCGTCGCCGAGCGCGCGCGCGACGCGCAGGTGCTCGTACGAAGGGGCGATCCACAGGCCGCGAACGGGCCCGACGACGAGCTGCTCGCTCGTCTCGACGACGACGCGGACCAGGGCCTCCGCGAGGCGCGCGGCCGCGTCGGGCGAGGCGTCCGCCGCCGCGGGCCCTGCGGGGACGGCGGCGGCGAGGGCCGCGCCGACGCTGGCCACCGAGGCGACGCCGCCGAGGCTCGCGAGCGCGCCGTGCACGAGGTCGTGGAGCACCTGGAGCCCGGGGAAGCCGCGCCAGTGCTCCCGGGCCTTGGAGAGCTGGAGGTAGACGGCCTGGGGAGAGATGCGGTGCTTCTTCGCGAGGAGCGAGGCCTCGATGATCCGCTCGCCCTCCACGGGATCGAGGCCGAACAGCTCGCGGACGTGCCTGAACGGGACCGCGGTCGCCGCGCCCCGGCCCGCAGCGACGCGCGCCCTGCCGGAGCCCGCCGCCTTGCCGGCGCTCGTCGCCTTGCCGGCGCCCGCCGCCTTGCCGGGCAGCAGCAGATCGAGCCATGCGGCGAGGGTCGCGGGCACGTCGTCGGCGGCGCCTTCGGCGAGCTTGGCGAGGGCCGCGCGCACCGCCTCGGCGGCGTCAGGCCGATCGCCGAGGACGTGGAGGATGCGCCCCGGCGAGGCCGCGGCCACGTGGGAGGCGCGGGCGAGGCCGGCGTCGGCGAGGGCGGTGGTGAGCTCGCCCGGCACCCCGGGGAGATAGGCGACGGCGGCGTCCTCGCCCTGAAAGCCCGGGTAGAACGGGGCGGGGAGCGGGGGGGCCGATCGCGGTCGAGCTGGCGCGCCGCCTTCGGGGACCGACGAGGCCACGCCTGCCGTGGCGCGCGCCGCGCGCCAGCGCTCGATGAAGCCCTGGATGGCGCGCGCCGTCTCCCGGCCGACGCCGCGGATCGCGGAGAGCTGGTTCTGCGGGAGGGCGAGGAGCTCGCGCACGGTGACGATGCCGGAGCGGTCGAGGGCGTTCTTCTCGCGCGCGCCGAGCGGGAGGGCCTCGACGGGCGTGGCCTCGGTGAAGATCGAGAGATCGGCCGCGACGGGAGGCGCGCCGCCCGCCTCGTCGGCGCTTGCCTCGCCGGGCGCGGCGGCGAAGCAGGCGATCCACTCGGTTCGCATCTGCTCCGCGGCTTCGTGACGCTGGCCCGCCTCCCGGGCGAACGCGCGACGGAAGAACGGCACGAGGCGCCCGCGCACGGCCGTATCGAAGCGCTCGGCGTCGAGCGACATCTCCTCCTGGCCGGCGGTGGCGGGCACGTCGCCTCGACCCCAGCGGGGCCGGGTGCCGGTGAGCAGCTCGTAGAGCGTGACCGCAGCGGAGAAGCGATCGGCGGCCTCGTCCCAGCGGCCGCGCAGCGGGACGAACGGATCGCGGTAGGCGGGGGTGCCGACGAGCGTCTGGGCGCCGTCGAGCATCGAGAGGGAGAAGTCGAACAGGTAGAGGTGCCGTTGCTTCTTCGACTGGCTCGGCAGGACGCCGACGTTCGCGGGCTTGATGTCGCGGTGCTGCACGCCCTCCTCTTCGAGGAACTCGAGCGCCCGGAGCAGGTCCTCGCCCCAGCGGCGCGCGTAATCGAGGCTCGGCGGGCCTTCCCGCGTGAGGAGGTCGGCGAGCGTCTCGCCGCCGTACGAGGTGAGCAGGCAGAAGCGGCCCCCCAGCGTCGGCGTGCCCTCGAGCCGGACGATGCGCTCGCTCCGGAGCGCGCCCAGCACCTCGGCCTCGGCGCGCAGGCGATCCTCGAACTCGGGGGCGAGCGGCACCTTGAGGGCGAGCAGCGACCCGTCGCGCTCGACGGCGAGCACGCGCGCGGTGGCCCCCGTGCCGAGGAGGCGCGCCACCGAGAGCTTCCCGCCGAGGAGATCGCCAGGGCGCGCCTCGAGCGGGTCGAGGCCGGCGACCGGCCCGGTCGCGGGCGCGGTGACCGCCTGGAGCAGCAGCGCGAGCCACTCGAGCGCGCCGTAGGCGCGCTCGACGGGGTTGGCCTTCGTGGCGAACCCGACGACTTCGTCGAGCGACTTGCGCTCGGTCTCGCCCAGCGGCGTGGCGCGGCCGGCGAGGTCGTCGCGCGCCGCCGCGATCGACAGCTGGCCTCCGCCCGCCTGCAAGAGCATCTCCCGCTCGAGGAGGGTCGCGCCGGGCGCGGTCCTCGTGAAGATCTTGTAGGCGATGGCGCCGAGCGAGAAGACGTCGCTCTCCGGCTTGGCCGCCGAGGGCTCCTCGATGACCTCGGGCGCGCGGTAGACGGCGGCGCGATCGGGCGCGAGCGCCGAGAGGTGGACGGTGCCAGAGCTGCCGTCGTCCCGACTGGCGAGCTGGAAGTTGTAGAGGCGAACCTCGGGAGGCTTGTTGTCCTGCCGCTCGCGGACGAGCACGGCGCCGGGGTGGAGCCCGCGGTGCAGGACCTTCTTCCGGTGGCAGTACTCGAGCGCCTCGGCGAGCTGCTGGACCAGGTGGAGCCGGTGGTCGAACGACAGATCCGGGTGCCGGCGGAGGTAGACGTCGAGGGGGAGCCCGCCCGCGAAGTCCTCGAAGACGATGCAGGGCCCGCCCATCGGGCCTTCGGCGATGTAGTCGGTGAAGCGCAGGATCGCGGGGTGATCGCTCAGGACCGAGAGCACCTCGGCCTCGCGGTCGGCGGCGCGCCGGAGCTGGTCCCGCCGCTCCTGACCGGGGCTCTGGGGGACGAGGTAGCTGCGGACGCGACGCCTCAACGTCGCCATGCGCTCGTGCTGGGCTTCGCGATCCTGGTAGCCCGGCCCCTCCTCGATGAGCTCGCCGAGCGCGAGCTCGCCGACCTTCATCGCGCCCTTGCTCTCGCGGAGCCCGAGCGCCTTGAGCGCCCCGTCGATCGCCTGCCCCATCGGCCGGTCGATCGGGGGGCCGAGCGGGCGCGTCTCGGAGCCCGGGTAGTCGCCGTGCTGCATGGCGGCGAGGAAGCCGCGCCGGGTGACGACGCGGGCCGCCGCGTTGCCCTCGAGCGTGACCTGGATGTTCGGGTCGGAGAGGAAGACGAGCGGCTCGACGTGGGGCCGCTTTTTCCCCATCTGCTTTTCGAGCAGGTTCTCGAGGACGCGGGCCTTGTGCGTGGTCAGCCGGAGAGGGTTCTCCTGGATGGAGACGTGCCCTTCGGGAGAACGAAAGCGCCAATCGACGACATCCCCCGAGACGGTGCCCGGGTGACTCTCGATCTCGACCAGATAGAGGGCGTGGTCGCCGAGCACGACGAGGTCGAGCTCGTACCGGCGCCCGCTCGAGTCGACGAGGTCGACGAGCGCCCAGATGCGGTAGGGGTCGGTGTCTGGCAGGGCCGATTTGACGAACTCGAGCGCCTCCTGCTCGTGGCGATGCGGCGTCGTGCCCTGGGCGAGGACCCTTCCACGCGAGAGCGCCACGGCTAGCTCCGGCGCCCCGCGTCGCCGCCGTACCGCAGCGCGAGCGCCGCGTCGCGCGCGCCGGCGTCGGCGTCGTCGGAGACGATCGCGGCGGTGAGGCGATCGAACCCGAGGGCACGCGCTCCGTCCGGGTGCGCGACAGCGGGGAGCGCGACGCGCGGCGCGGTGGCGCTGCCGAGCAGGGCGACGGCGAGCCCGAAGAGCTGCCGCTCGCCGGGCCGATCGGTGACGAAAAGCGCCTGGTCGCCGAGATCGAGATCCCGTCGGCTGGCGAAGTGCTCGGCGAGGATCAGGACAGCGCCGGCGCCGGAGGCGGCGACGCGCGAGGCCGGTCCGAGGCCTGCGAGCTCGGCGCCGCCGTCGCCCGCGAGCGTCGCGCCGGGGGTGAGGCCCCACGCGGAGGCGACCTCGGCGAGGACCGCGCGGGCGGGCCGCGGCGCGAGGTCGTCGGCGGCGTCGCGGAGGAGCGGTCTGGCGAGGCTGACGGGGAGACCGGGCCATTCGTGGCCGAACGGTTCATCGTCGGCGAGCCCGGCGAGCGCGAAGATCCGGCGCGGCGCGAAGGCCAGCGGGTAGGTGGCGGCGGCGTCGCGGAGGAGGAGGTCGAGGCGATCGCGATCGTCCAGCTCGCCGGGGTCGCCGCGGAAGGCGCGCCAGGTGGCGTCCGCTGCGGGTCCGAGGCGGCGGCCGCGCCCTTCGCGGGCCTCCAGCGCGCGGAGACCGAGGACGCCGGCGCGGTAGAAGCTCTCGACCTGGGAGGGGGTGGGCGTGGCCATGGGGGGACTCCGGGGCGCGGGCCGATGGGGCCGGACGTGCGGGGGCAAGGTAGGCTGCTCAGGACGGCGATCCAACGCCCATGCGGCGAAGCATCGAGAGCGAGCGTGCAGGCCGCGTGATTGAGCCCCGAAGGTGAGTTTGTGGGGGCAGCCTACGACGTCCAAATCGCGGAAGGCAATACCGAGGCGACCCACGGGGCGAGGCCTGACTGCCCCGTCGCCGCGGTCCCACCGGGGTCGGAGAGCAGGGCATGTCGTGGAGGGGGTGACCCTGGGTTGACGTTGCGGCACGTCCGCCGGATACCTCGGGCATGCGAATGGGGAACATCCAGACTCTCCCCGGAGTCCAGCCGCGCTTGTGAGCTGCTCGCGCCTCCGCGCCTGCGTGGCCACGCTGGCGGCGCTCGCCGCCTGCCGAGGCGATTCTGGTGTGCCCGACGCCGGCCCGGCGCCGGACTCGGGCGCTCCCGCGGCGGCCTCTTTCCCCGTCGCGCCCACCTCGCTCCCGGCGAGTGCGGCCGTGGTGGCCAGCGCGGCAGCGGCGGCCAGCGCGGCCCCGACGGCGAGCGCATCGGCGGCGCCGGACGCGGGGGTAGGTGCGAGCGCGGTCGCGGGCTGCAAGCTGCGCCGAGGGCCGCTCGCGCTCTCGCTCCGCGGGCCGGCGCTGCTGTGGACCCCGGACGAGGCGGCGCGCGCCGACTTCCGGGTGATCTTCAACCGCGACGGCGTGGCGCAGCACGTCGCGCCGGCGCTCGGCGGGCTCGCCGCGCCTTCGTTCGGGCTCGCCGCGGGGGCCTCGCCGCCCCGGGACGCCGCGCCGGCGCTCGGCGCGCTCGCTGCGCCGGCCTCGCCGCCCCGGCAGGCCGCGCCCGACGCCGGGGCCGCCGGCGGGGAGCCGGCGCGCGCCTCCTGGCCGGCGTGCACGGTGGCCTCTCGGTTCGTGTTCTGCATGGATCACGGCGGCACGATCCGCAGGACCCCGCTCTGGGGCGCGGAGGGGCCGCCCATCGGCGCCGGGCGTCGCGGCACGGAGATCTCCGCCGTCTCGCTGCCCGGTGGGCACACGCTCCTCGCCTTTCTCTCGGATCGGAAGACAAGCGAGGGGGTCGTGACCCAGGCCTTCGCGGTGCTGGACGACAGGCCCGCCGTGCCGCTCTCGGAGGAGGGCAGCGGCGCGACCTTCGTCGCGCTGTCGCCGTGGAAGGGCGGGGCGCTCGCGATGTACATCGACGCGCGCTCGGCGCTGACGCCGGTGCACGCCCGCACGCTCGGCCTCACGCCGGAGGGCAAGATCGAGCTCGGGACGGACGCGGTGCTGTTCGTCGGCGACGCGGGCGAGTCGCGGATGGGCGGCGCGCTCGCGGTCGGCGCCGGGGGCCCGGCGTACGTGCTGCTCCCGGCGGCCAGGGACCTGTCGGCGTTCGGCATGGCGGCGATCCGCATCGACGAGGCGCCGCGCGACGACATGCCGGCGGCCTGGTCGCTCTACCCCAACGGGCTGAGCCCCGCGCCCATCGCGGCCACGCGGGGCGTCTCCCCGATCCACGTGGCCCGGGTCCGGCCGATCGCGCGCGAGCCCGGGTCGCGGCACGCGCTCGAGCTCGGCCAGCTCGACGGCGAAGGGCGGTTTCAGCCGCGCTGCCTCGCCGTGGAGGGCACATCGTTCAACCACGTCGCGATCGAGGCGGATCGCGACGGCTCGCTGTGGATCGCGTACACGACGGGCGCCGGCACCTTCATCGAGCAGCGCGCCCTGGGGCCGTGACGCCCGCTGCCGCGTTTGAGCATGGCAGTCCGCCAGGCCACTGCCCCGCAGGTCGCGCGACGTGCGCCAGGGCCCTTTTCCCATCGGGCGGCGGCGCGCCGAGGCTGTTGCGCGGTTGGGCCTCCTGGCGTAAGCCAGTCGCGTCGACTCGCGGATCCATCCCTATCATAAATCTTAAGGAGCCGAGATGAAGCTGGATTGCGTGCCCACGGGCATTTTATGGCCGCTCCTGTCGCTGGTCGCGCTCGGCGCTGCGGGCTGCGGCGGCGACGGCGGTGGCGACGCCGGCGGTACGGAGAGCACCTCGACCGCGGCCGGCGGGGAGGGCGGCGCGGGCGCGGCCGGCGCAGGGGGCGCGAGCGGCGCCACGACGGGCGCGGGCGCTGGCCCGAGCAGCTCCGCGACGACCGGCGGCGCCTCGACGAGCAGCGGTGATCCCGGCGCCACGACCACCGCGACCACGACCGCCACCGCCACGACGGGTGCGGGCGGCCCGTCGGTGAGCTGCAACTATCCCGCGGAGACCGCGAACGGCTCCATCACCTTCTACACGCTCGACATGGGCTCGACCGAGGTGAACTGCAGCTACCAGATCACGGGGCGGAACCCGGACGTCGTCGCGCACGTCCCCTTCGGTGGAGGCCAGTACTTCGCCGCCATCAACACCACGGACTACGACAGCGCTGGGATGTGCGGCGCGTGCGTGGAGGTCTCCCGGGACAACGGGCGCAAGGTGCAGGCCATGGTCGTGGACCAGTGCCCGATCGCCACGAACCCGAAGTGCGTGAAGGGCCACATCGATCTCAGCAAGAACGCCTTTCTCCAGATCGGCGAGGAGCGCGAGGGATATCTGGGGACCACCAACGGCGGCGCCGCCGGGAAGATCTCCTGGCGGTACATCCCGTGCCCGGCGACGGATCCCGTCACCTTCCGGCTCAAGGACGCGACAAACAAGTACTGGAACGAGATCGTCGTCGAGGGCCACGCGCACCCGATCGACAAAGTGGAGGTGGAGATCAACGGCACGTGGCAGACGGCCACGCGACAGTCGTACAACTATTTCCTCGTCGGCGACGGGGACATGGGGCCTGCGCCGTACCATGTCCGCGCCACCGACATCAACGGCTCCACCGTGGAAGCGATGCTCGACCTCAAGGCTGGAGACCAGCCCGCGAGCGCTCAGCTCTCTGCTTGCGACTGACTGGACGCATCGCCGGGCTCTCCAGGAGATCGCCGTGCAAGACCCTCGCCCCGCCCCGTCGCTGCTGACCGTCGACGACTTCGAGCGCGCAGCGCGCGCGCGCCTGTCCAGGATGGCCTATGACTACTACCGATCCGGCGCCGACGAGGGCAGGACGCTCCGGGAGAACCGCGCCGCTTTCCGCCGCCTCGAGATTCATTATCGCGTCCTCGTCGACGTGGCCGAGCGGGACCTGAGCACGACCCTGCTCGGCACGACGGTGCCGTTCCCCATCCTCGTGGCGCCGACCGCTTATCAGCGCCTCGCCCACCCCGACGGCGAGCTCGCCTCGTCGCGGGCGGCCTCCGAGCTCGGCACCATCTTCACGCTCTCCACCCTCTCGACGACGAGCCTCGAGGGGGTCGCGGAGGCGTCTCCGGGGCCGAAGTGGTTCCAGCTCTACGTCCACAAGGACCGAGGCCTCACGCGCGCGCTCGTCGAGCGGGCGGAGTCGGCCGGCTACCGGGCGCTGATGCTCACCGTCGACACACCGCTCCTCGGCCGCCGGATAGCGGACGTGCGCAACCGCTTCGCGCTGCCCGAGGGGCTCGTGATGGCGAACCTCGTCGACGCCGTGGCGGCCGCGCCGGCCGCGGAGCAGGGCTCTCTGCTCGCGGCCTACGTCGCCTCGCGACACGACGCCTCGCTCACGTGGCGCGATGTCGAGTGGCTCGGCTCGATCACGAGGCTCCCTTTCCTGCTCAAGGGCATTGTCCGGCCCGACGACGCGGTCCGCGCGCTCGGCGCCGGCGCGGCCGGCGTCATCGTCTCCAACCACGGCGCGCGGCAGCTCGACGGCGCCCCCGCCACGATCGAGGTCCTCCCGGCCATCGCCGATGCGGTCGCCGGGCGGTGCCTGGTGCTGATGGATGGCGGTGTCCGGTGGGGTACGGACGTGCTGAAGGCGCTCGCGCTCGGCGCCCGCGCGGTGCTGGTCGGGCGGCCAGTCCTGTGGGGACTCGCCGCGCTCGGCGGCGAGGGGGTCGCGCGCGTGCTGGCGGGCCTGCGCGACGAGCTGTCGATCGCCATGGCGCTCGCGGGCTGTCCCACCCTGGCGTCCATCGATCGCGACCTGATCCGCCGAGCTCAGGCTCGATGAGGGAGGCCCGAGTCGCACGAGCGCGGAGTTTTCCAGGGTTGCCGCGGCCAGGCAGCCAGGCAGGTAGCAGGCAGGTAGCAGGCAGGTAGCAGGCAGGCAGACAGGCCGATTGCTGCGCTCCCCGGCATCAAGGCGTCTTCGACGAAAGAAAAGGTGGCGGCCACTCAACCTCACCCGTACACTCGGCGACGGTGAGCGACGCAGTACCTGCCAGAGATGCAAGGGAGCGGTGGCGGGGGCTCTTCAAGCGAGGCGCGGACGCCTCGGGTGGGGCGCCGGATGCCGGGGAAGCGGACCCGACTTTGGGGATTCGCCTCCGGCGCTTCGCGGGGCCGGCGGCTTACCTGGAGCAGCTGTCGTCGCTTCGCATTGCTCATCTGACGGACCAGCATGTCGGCCGGGTGACGTCGGTGCGGGTGCAGCGTGCGGCCGTGGCGCTGACGAACCAGCAGCGGCCGGATCTTGTCGTGCTCACGGGCGACTTCGTGTGTCACAGCCAGCTCTACCTCGATCAGCTGGAAGAGGTGGTGCGCGGCTTCGAGGCGCCGGTGATCGCGGTGCTGGGGAATCACGATCACTGGTCGGGCGCCGACGCGGTGAGGCGCGCGCTCGAGCGGGGCGGCGTCGCGGTGCTCTGCAACGCGAGCACGGTGATCACGCTGGGCCACGAGCGGCTCCAGGTGGTGGGGCTCGACGACGCCTATACCGGCCACGCGTCGCGCGAGAAGGCGGTGAAGGGGATGCGGCGCGACCTGCCGACGCTCGGCCTGTCGCACATCGCCGAGGAGGCGGACGGCCTCTGGCGTCACGGCATCCCGCTTGTGCTCTCGGGTCACACGCACGCGGGCCAGGTGACGGTCGCGCGCCTGCACGAGCTCTCGATCGGCAAGATCGCGGGGCACCGGTACATTCACGGCCTCTACGGTACGCGCCGGCGCGGGGAGCCCGGCCAGGGGGCGGTCTACGTGGGGGCGGGGATCGGCGCGGCGGTGATGCCGCTGCGGCTCGGCGAGCGCGGCCAGCGTGAGGTCGCGATCTTCGAGCTCGGCAGCGAGCCGGGGTCGTTCGACGAGCACCACGCCGAGCAGGAGCCGCACCGCGGGCGCAAGCCGTCGCCGGAGCTCCTGGCGAGCCGGGCGGCGCGTGTGGCGAAGAACCGGGAGCGGCGGGCGCGAGCGCACCGGCACGGCGAGGGGAGCGCCGGGGGAGAGCCCTAGCCCCTCCCTGATTGCGCGGCCCATGTCCACATCTGCCCAAGGTCCGAAGCCCGCCGAACCCCTCACCCCCGTGCGCTGGGGCGTGCTCGGGGTGAGCCACTTCGCGATGCATGTCAGCCTGCCCGGTATGAAGCGGGGGCCCCTGACCCAGCTCGCCGCGCTCGCATCGCGCGACCTCGGCAAGGCACGCGCCGCCGCGCAGTCGCTCGGGATCCCGAGAGCGTACGGCAGCTACGAAGAGCTGCTCGGCGACCCGGAGATCGATGCCATCTACAACCCGCTGCCCAACCACCTGCACGTGGAGTGGACGGCGCGCGCGGCCCGCGCCGGCAAGCACGTCCTGTGCGAAAAGCCGATCGCGCTCAGCGCCAAAGAGGCCGAGACGCTGGTCGCCGTCCAGCGCGAGACGGGCAAGCGGATCACCGAAGCGTTCATGATCCGCAACCACCCGCAGTGGCAGCAGGCCAGGGAGTGGGTGCGAAGCGGCCAGATCGGCGACCTTGTCAGCGTCCAGATGGCGCTCTCGTATTTCAACCGCGACGCCGCCAACATCCGCAACAGGAAGGAAGTCGGGGGCGGCGCGCTGTACGATATCGGCTGCTACGCGGTGAACACGTCGCGCTTCCTGTTCGGGCGCGAGCCCGCGCGGGCGATGGCGCTCATCGCCCGCGATCCCGACTTCGGCACCGATCGCTTGACCTCGGGCCTGCTCGACTACGACGGCGCGCACATGACGTTCACGTGCAGCACGCAGGCGGTGGCTTACCAGCGCGTGAACGCGTTCGGTATCAAGGGCCGCATCGAGATCGAGATTCCGGTCAACGCCCCCGCCGACCAGCCGTGCAAGCTCTTCCTCGATGATGGCTCAACGCTGAACTGCAGCTCGGCCCAGGTCACCTCGTTCCCCGCCGTCGACCAGTACCACCTGCAGAGCGAGGCGTTCTCACGCGCCATCCGCACGGGTGGCCCCGTCGAGAATTCGATCGAGGTCGCGGTCGGCAACATGCGGGTCATCGACGCGCTCTACCGCTCCGCCGAGAGCGGGCGCTGGGAGACGATCTAGCGGCGCTCTTCAGCGCCCGGCGCGCCCGGCGTCGTCGCGCTGGGCGCCCGGCATCGTTACGGCCAGGCGCCCGGAAGGGACGCGTGATCGGGCGCGGAGAGCGGCGCGCCGAGGTCGCTCACTCCACAGGTGCGCTGTCGCACGCGCTCCGCACATCGACGGACATGCCGCTCGCGGCCGCGATGCAGGCGTTGGAGTAGGTCTGGCCATCGCAGCCGCACACGGGCGCGAGCTCCTTCGTGCAGACCTCGGGCTTGTCCGCGCAGCTGCCGGCCGCGTCCGCGCGCCCGCAGATCGCGTCGGGCGCGTACTTGCAGTAAAGCCCCTCCCCGCACACGCGCAGCGCGCCGACGGTGAAGCCGCCGCAGCTCTCGCCGAGCCCCACCACCGTGGGGCCGCACTCCCCGAGGCTCCTCACCGAGACGCCGGCCGTCGCCGCGACACAGTCGTTGCCGTACGTCCGGCCATCGCAGCCGCAGACCGGATCGTAGTCCTCCCTGCACGCCTCGGGCACGAACTCGCACGTGCCGCTGCGGTCGTAAGCGCCGCAGTTCGCCTCGGGGGCGAAGTCGCAATACAGGCCCTCGGCGCAGCGGATGCCCGCGAGGCCGGCGCACATGTCGCCCGGCTGCGCCACGGGCGAGCAGACGTCGGCGCCGCAGGAGAGCCGGAGCTCCACCTCGACGAGCGTCCGCGGCGCGAGGATCTGCACGACATACGCCCCGGTGCCCCGGCTCTCCCACGTCGAGATCGCCTGCCCCCGGGGGCCCCTGGCCCGCCGGACGTGCCTCAGCCTCCCGTCGCGCGTGACCTCGTGGAGCTTGAAGTCGACCGCGGCGCTCCTGCCCCCGGCGATCGACTTCAGCTCGAGCGAGATCGTCCTGCCCGGGTGGCTCGTGAAGTGCGCATGGACCGATCGCTCGCGGTCCACCGTGAAGCGGTTCTCGTGATCGAAATACGCCGGGACGACCGCCACGTCGCTCAGCCTGATCGCGCCCTCGGCGGTCCCGGTCTCCTCTAGATCCTCGGCCTCGGCCTCGTCGTAAGATGCCGTGCAGCCAGCGAGCGTTACAGCGAGAACAGCACCCAGAACATCTGCCATCTTCATGATCGTGCAAACTCCTCGTGAAGAGACAGGCCCAGCGCTCCGGGCGTCTCCTCGGAAATGCGAATCGTGTGAGAGCAGGGCGACGTCAGCGCAGCCGCCGGGCGAGCTGCCTCGGCCTGCTATCCCGGGCAGGCGGTTGCTAGGACCCGGTCAAGGACCCGTCAATCGCCCCTGAGAGAGCGCGCCGACCGGTCCTCGCGCCACGGCTGCCCTGCGTCTCGCGTCTCTTTGCGATGTCGCCGTATCCTCCATGTCGTCGAGCCCACGCCCGACCTGGGGCGGTAGTGCGTCAATACGTCCGCACTCCAGCGCCTTGACGATCGCTCTCCTTCACTCCTCCACGTCGTCAGCTCTCATCGACTCAGCGTCTGGTCGCCTCCCGCGTGGGCCGTTTGCAATCAGCGTTCCCCGCGAGAAGAGATGAGCCCGCTCGTCGCTGAACTTTGCAACGTCACGGCAGCGCGGAGCGCGGCGATCGTCGGATCCGGACGGGTCGGACGGCGAGGACACCGCGCGCACACCCTGTTCCCACCTCACACGCGAGGATGAGGCGTTCCGCCACACGGGGGCGCTCATCGTACGATTCCTTCCCTTGTTGCGAGGCAGTTTGCTACGCGCGAGACCTGGAGGGGCGCCGCCGAGGCCGTGGTCGTTTCCGGGGTCACAACGCGTGTGGTGCTGACATAACTGCTCCGGCGATCCGCGGGTGCCCGGGGTGTGGAGCGCAGTGGTGCGCGGTGAGCGAGGAGGGAATCAACGGAAGCAAGCCGGTGGAGAAGGGTAGAGAACGACGCGGGGAGGCGAGGGCGACCGGGAGCGCTCGCGCGCGGCCTGGCTGATGATCTGGCTGGGCTGATGACGATGACCGGCGGGGCGCCGCGCGCGTTTCCTGGCCGCGCGGTGGTGACGCCCCTTGCTTTCACCGCGCGAGAACGGCTAAGTCTCGGTCTGCTCGATGGTCCGTGCGAACGACAAGACGGCTAGCAACCGCACCCCTCGGGAGCTGAACCGCTCCCTCGTCCTCGACCTCGTGCAGCAGCACGGCCCGATTTCCCGCACGAACCTCGCGCGGCTGAGCGGCCTCACCAAGCCGACGGTCTCGGCCATCATCGAGGAGCTGCTCGAGAGCGGCAGCGTCCGCGATGTCGGGGCCGAGTCGCGCGGCGGGCGCCCGGCGCGGCTCCTCGAGTTCAACGATGACAGCGCGGCGTTCCTCGGTATCGAGATCGGCGTCGAGCAGACGGCCGTGGCCGTGGCCGACGCGCGCGGGCGGATGCGGGCGCGCCTGGAGCAGCCCACCGTCCTGCGCGATCCGCACCGGACGGTCCGCGACGTCGTCGAGCTGTTGCCGAAGGTGCTGCAGCTGAGCGGGGTGCCGCGGAAGCGGCTGCGCGGCGCCTGCGCCATCATGCCCGGGCTCATCGAGCGGCCGAGCGGCCTCTGCGTGCTTGCGCCCAACCTGGGCTGGGAGCGGTTCCCCGTGCGCGCGGAGCTCAGCCGCGCGCTGCGCATGCAGGTCTCTGTGTACAACCTGCCTCAGGCGGCGGCGGTGGCGGAGGGGGAGCTCGGCGCCGCGCGGGGGCACGCCTCGTACGTGTGGCTGTACGTCGGGCTCGGGGTGGGCGCGGGCCTCGTCGTCGATGGGCGCCTGTTCTTCGGGATGCAGGGGTACAGCGGCGAGATCGGCCACTGCCGCATCGCCGACGACGGCCCGCGTTGCGGCTGCGGCCGTCGCGGCTGTCTGGAGACGTTCACCTCGGTCATGGCGCTCCGGCGCGCCTCGGAGGAAGCGTCGGCGCGCTCTCCCCACCTGGCCGCGCTCTCCCGGCCGCACGCGGTCGGCGACATCGCGAGCGCGGCGCTCGCCGGCGACGAGAGCGCCCGCGCGATCTTCCGCGAGGCGGGCGCGCAGCTCGCGCGCGGCATCGGGGTCCTGCTGAACCTGCTCAATCCCCAGCTCATCGTGCTGGGCGGCGAGATGCTCGCCGCGCCCGACATCCTGATCGACGGCCTGCGAGAGGAGCTGCCGCGCCACGCCGTCCGCGCCGGGGAAGTCCCGGTGGTCGCCTCTCCGCTCGGCAGCGAGGCCGGCCTGCTCGGCGCCGTCCTGCTCGCGCGCGAGGGCGCTGTGCGCTCGCTCCGCCTCGTGCCCGACGGCGTGCTCCAGGAAAGCCCGCCGTAGCGCGCCGCTGCGGCGCGAGCGCGCCCGCCCGGGAGAGACACGGAGGGAGAGAACAGGAGATATAAAATCTCCCTCTCTCCCTCTGTATCTCCGTGGTTGTTCGCTTCACTCCGGCGCGGGCTGCGCAAGCACGGCAGTCGCCGAGAGCCGCCAGGAGCACCTGAATCCGAAATGGAACGAGGCGCGCGCCCGTAACCACGTTGGCGCCTCCTGCCCGGCGGACCCGAGGTGGTGAAAACTGTCGTCAGGGCTGGCAGACCTGCGCCGGGTCCGAGTAGGATCCTCGCCCAGTTGGAAGCGACATCACGGCGGATTGGGGCCGCCGGGGTGTTGGCGCCATGGCCTCGTGCCGGAGGACTGGACGCATGGACAGGGTTCTTAAGCATTGCATTTTCGCCTCCATATTTCTCATCGCCGTGGCGATTTCTTCCTGCGAGCGGATGAGCCAGCTGGGAGGGAGGTGCGAGTCGACCGCCGATTGTGAATCGGACACCGAGTACGCGCCCGGCACGGAGTGCACGGACAATGAGTGTACCTGCGTCCAGGAGGGCCACACGCTGTGCTGCGGGCCCGAGGACACGTCGCCTGACTGCTTTCTTGCCTGCCGGCCGTGCAGCGAGTGCCAGGAGGGCTGGTTCAGCTGCGCGCCGGGGACGGCCGGGACGGCGTGCGACAACGACGCGAAGTGCGCCGGCCCGCCGGACTCCCGCTGCGGCGTCGGGCAGTGCGTGGACAGGGTGTGCCAGGTGGAGATCTACCCGGGCCCGCTGTTCTCCCAGCTGCGCGGCGACTGCGCGCAGCTGGAGTGCACGCAAGAAGGAGAGGTCGTCTCCAGGGCGGATCCAGCCGACGTCTACAACGACGGCAACCTGTGTACCTCGGATGTCTGCTCGGAGGAGAACAGGCCTGTCCACGTGCCTTTCGACAACGGGATCAGCCTCATGGATCTCTACAAGGTCGACCAGATCTGCTACGAGGCGCAGCCGTTCGACTGCATCGTCGAGGACGACCAGTGCGGGCCCCGCCGCATCTGCGTCCCGACCGTGGGCGCGCAGCAGGGCGGGGGCTTCTGCGCGCCGAGCCACTGCATCAACCTGCGGCGCGACCCGGACGAGGCCGACGTCGACTGCGGCGGCATCTGCAGGCGACCCTGCGAGAGCGGGTCGCTCTGCGCCGTCCCGCAGGACTGCATCTCCGGCGTGTGCCTCGGGAGCCCGAGGAGCTGCCAGAGCCCGTCGACCTCGGACGGCGTGCGGAACGGCTCCGAGACCGGCGTCGACTGCGGCGGTCCGTGGTCGCCCTGTCCGCCGGGCGAGGGCTGCGCGACCGGCGCGGACTGCGAGGCCGGCGTCTGCTGGGCGGCCGTGTGCGAGGAGCCGACGTGCATCGACGGCCTGCGGAACGGCGGCGAGCTCGGCGTGGACTGCGGCGGGCAGGCGTGCCCGGCGTGCCCGCGTTGACCGCGCAGCGCCCGCGTTGACGCTGCTGCGTCGCGCGGGCATAGGGGGGAGATGCGCAGACTCGCTATCGAAGGAATGACCTGCGGCCACTGCGTCCAGGCGGTCTCGAAGGCGCTCGCCAAGGTCCCCGGCGTGACGCGGGTGAACGAGGTGAGCCTCGAGCGTGGAGAGGCCGTCGTCGAGGGGAGCGCGGCGGCCGAAGCCCTGCTGGCGGCCGTGCGCGAGGCCGGCTACGAGGCGCGAGACGCTGGCTGACGTCGCGGTGCTCGGCCGCCTTTGGTAGGGTGGTGGCCACCATGACGCGAGCACAGAGCGAAGCGGGCTTTCCGGAAGGGTTCCTGTGGGGCGCCGCGGCGGCGTCGTACCAGATCGAGGGCGCCGCGCACGAGGACGGCAAGGGGCCGTCCGTGTGGGACATGTTCTGCAGGAAGCCGGACGCGGTCTGGAACGGCCACACCGGCGATGTCGCGTGCGACCACTACCACCGCTATCCGGAGGACGTCGCCCTCATGCGCGACATCGGCCTCCGCGCCTATCGACTCAGCATCTCGTGGCCGCGCGTCCTGCCGGAGGGCACGGGCGCCGTCAACGAGCGCGGGCTCGCGTTCTACGATCGGCTCGTGGACGCGCTGCTCGAGGCGGGCGTCGAGCCGCATGTCACGCTGTTCCACTGGGACTTCCCGCTCGCGCTCTACCACAAGGGCGGCTGGCTCAACCGCGACAGCGCCGAGTGGTTCGCCGAGTACACGAGCGTCGTGGTCAAGAAGCTCGGCGACCGGGTGAAGGACTGGATGACGCTCAACGAGCCGCAGGTGTTCGCCGGCGCCGGCCACTACGAGGGTCGCCACGCGCCCGGCGACCGGCTGCGCTTCGCCGAGGTCCTGCGCGTGTGCCACCACGTCCTGCTCGCGCACGGCAGGTCGGTGCAGGCCATCCGCGCGGCGAGCCCGGGGAAGTGCAATGTCTATTATGCGCCGGTCGCGCAGGTCAAATACCCCGCCAGCCCGTCACCCGAGGATCTGGAGGCCGCGCGCGCGGCCACGTGGGCGGTGAACGCCCGCACCACGTGGACCAACACGTGGTGGATGGATCCCGTGTTCCTCGGCAGGTACCCCGAGGACGGGCTCCGCCTGTTCGCGGAGGAGCTGCCCGAGGTCCGGAGCGGCGACATGGAGATCATCGCGCAGCCGGTCGATTTCTGCGGCGTGAACGTCTACTGGGGAGTCCCGGTGCGCGCCGGGGCGAGCGGCGCCGCCGAGGTCGTGCCGCACCCCGTGGGACATCCGATCACCGCCTTCGAGTGGTCAGTCACCCCGGAGTGCCTCTACTGGGGGCCGAGGTTCTTTTACGAGCGGTACAAGCGCCCCATCGTGATCACCGAGAACGGCCTGTCGACCCGGGACTGGATCTCGCTCGACGGCAAGGTGCACGACCCGCAGCGCATCGACTACATGGCGCGCCACCTGATCGAGCTCCGCCGGGCGATCGCCGAGGGCGCGGTCGTGAACGGCTATTTCCACTGGTCGATCCTCGACAACTTCGAGTGGGCCCACGGCTACAAGCACCGCTTCGGCCTCGTCTTCGTCGACTATCCGACGGGAAAGCGCGTGCTCAAGGACTCGGCGCACTGGTACCGCGAGGTCATCGCCTCGAACGGCGCGACCCTCGCGGGGTGAGCGGGCGGCGGCTCCGGTGCCTGCCCGGGAGCCGCCGCAGCGCGAGGGGAGGCCGCGGCCGTCGAGGCGCGGCTCAGGAGGCGATCGGCTCGTCGCCGTCTTCTTCTTCTTCGAGCGGCTCGTCGTCGTCCCCGCTCGCCAGGTCGTACCCGTGCGGATCGAACTCGTCGAACATGGCCTGCAGGCGCTCGGTCAGCGAGTCCCACGTGTCCGGCGGCTCGCCCGCGTGGCGGTCGCGCTCCGCGAGGGCGAACGCGGCGGCGACCGTCGCGGTCAGCGGGCGCGCGTCCTGGAGCACCGCGACCTTCGACGTGTCGCCGCTGCACGCATAGGCCAGCAGATAGGCCCTGTAGATCTCCTCATTCGTCTTGTCGCTCATTCCTCTTCCTTCGTCCTTGTCGTCCGCGCCGCGCGCCGTCCGCTGCCGTGCTCTGGCCTCCTGATGGGCGCTCGGGACCGGGGGCGCGAGCGTAGCCCATCTCGGCGGCCGCCGGGGAGGGTCCGCGTCCCGCCGGGGGCCCGGGCCGCGCGGGCGCAGCGGGAGCCGCGCGGGCGCGGCCGGGGTCAGTGGCGCAGCCGGTCGCGCAGCGCGCGCACCGCGCGCTCCAGCCCCACGTGGTGGTGGAAGCAGCATTGCCCGATGCGCGGCTGGCACTGCGACGAGCGGAGCATCTCCAGGAACACGAGCGCGCGCGCGTCCCCCTCGAGCGCCGCGCGCTCGAAGAGCGCCGGCTTGCGCCGGCAGGGGGCCTCGCGCAGCGCCACGGCGATGCGCAGCGGGACGCTCGCGCGCTCCAGCACCTCGGGGCGGCGGAGCAGCGCGGCCGCGCGCTTTCCGCCCTGCGTGCCGCCGTAGCCGCTCACGATCTCGTAGGCGATGTCGAGGCCGTCCTCGCCGAGGCGGCTCTCCAGCGCCTCGAAGATCGCGTCCGCGCGGCCGTCGGTCCGGTACGAGCTCTTCACCGCGACGGCGGCCGCGGCGGTCATCACGTCGCGCTGCTCGAAGGCGGAGCGATCCTTCTCGAGCAGCACGAAGAGCGCGCGCTCCGCGTCCTCCCACCGCTTCGCCTGAACCGCCCCCGCGAGGCGCTCCCGCTCGGCCGGCAGCTCCGCGCCGTCGAGCGGCCCCGGACCGGCGAGCGCCGCGCTCGCAACCGGCGCCGCCCCGGAGCCGGCCGGCCCGGGGGCCGATGCGCTCGCGGCCGGCATCACCGGGGGAGCTGGCGGAGGCGCGCCGAGGGCCGCTGGCACCGCGGCGGCCGGCGCTGCGGCGGCCGGCGCGTGCATCGCGGCGGTCGCTTCCCGGAGCTCCGGCGGGGCGACCGCCGGCGCCGGCGCGCCCGCCGGCAGGCGGCGGAGGAGCACCGCGCACGCCGCGCCGGCCGCCACCACCGCGGCCATCGCGACGAGCCAGCCCCGGGCGCCCCTCCGCGGCCGCGGCCGTCGCTCCGCCGCCCCGCGCGCCTCGTTCCCGGGCGCAGCGAGGCCCGCGCCCGCGGTCGCGCGCGGCGCGCCGAGCGCCCCGGTCGCGGCGCCGCCGGCTGCAGCGCCGCCAGCTGCGGGATCGCCGGCCGCCGCGCCTCCGGTCGCGGCGGCTCGGTCCTGCCGTGCCGGTAGCTCGGGCGGCGTGGCGGGCTGGAGCGCGCGCAGCGGATCGCCGAGCGGCCACGCCCCGCTCGAGAGCGGCTCTTTCCACGGGAGGAGGCCGAGCGCCTCGGACCTCGGCACGGCCGCGTCGAGCGCGGCGAGCAGCGCGCGCGCGGTCGCGGGGCGCTCCGCCGGGTCCTTGCGCAAGAGGCGCATCACGAGCGCCTCGAGCTCGCGCGGCACCGTCGTGCCGGGAGCGCGCAGGCGGAGCGGCGGCGGCGCCGTGTTGCACTGCTCGCGGAAGAGCTCGACGGGCAAGATCGCGTCGAACGGGTGCTTCCCGGCGAGCATCTCGTAGAGGATGAGCCCGAGCGCGTAGAGATCGGAGCGCTCGTCGACGGCCTCCATGCCCTGCGCCGCCTCCGGCGCCATGTACGCGAGCGTGCCGAAGACGATGCCGCTCAGCGTGATGCGGGCGGGCTCTGGGCGCGCGTCGCCGCTCTGCGCGTCGGTCGTGGAGAAGCGCTCCAGGGGCACCTTCGCCAGCCCGAAATCGATGAGCTTCACGGCGTCGGTGCCCTCCTCGACCAGGACGTTGCGCGGCTTCAGATCGCGGTGGATGACGCCGCGCTCGTGCGCCGCGGCGAGCGCCGCCGCGATCTGCCGCGCGATCTCGGCGGCGCGCGGGGCGGACAGGGGACCCTTCTTGATGATGCGATCGAGCGTGGTGCCGCGGACGTACTCCAGCACGAGGAACCGGGCGCCGTCGGGGAGGGTCCCGAAGTCGGTCGCCGAGGCGATGTTCGGGTGCTGGATGTGCGCGCCGGCGATCGCCTCGCGCTCGAAGCGCGCGGTGAGCTCCGGAGAGCCCTGCGCAGCGGGCAGGAGGAGCTTCACGGCCAGCCACTTGCGCAGGAGCAGGTGCTCGGCCTTGTAGACCGCGCCCATCCCGCCGGTCGCGACGAGCTCCACGATCCGGTACCGGTCCGAGAGGATCGCCCCGACCATCTGGGCCGCCGCGCTCTCCGCGGGCGCGTCGCTCGCGGCGGGGGGCGGATCGCCGGGGGCAGGGGGCGGGGAGGCGCTCACGGGAGGCGTGAACTGTCCGACCTCGCCCGATTTTTGTCAAAGGGGGATCGCCGCCGCGCGCGCGGCGGAATGCCCGCTTCCCTCGGCGGATCCGTCGATTGCCGCGCCGTCGACGCGCGTCGACGGCGTGAGGCTCGCGCGGTGGGTGATCGAGCGCTCGGCCGAGACGGTCGCGCCGGGGCTCGCGTCGCGCGCGCCGCTCCGCGGGGCGGCCGTGGAGCGCCGGCTTGCCTATTGAATTGGCCGCGTGCTCGGGCCAAGGATGCGCCATGGCCGATCCCGTCCACGCCCTTTCCCGCGCTTTCCAGGAGGCGATCACCGCCGTGTTCGGCGCCGAGCACGCCGCCACCGATCCCTCCCTGCGCCGCTCCAGCCACGCCGACTACCAGGCGAACGCCGCCATGGCGCTCGCCAAGCGCCTCGGCAGGCCGCCGCGCGAGGTCGCGGCGGCGATCGTGGGGGCGCTGCAGCTCGGCGGGATCTGCCGGAAGGTCGAGATCGCCGGCCCTGGGTTCGTGAACCTGACGCTCGAGGACGCTTACCTGACGCGCGAGCTCGCCGACACGGCGGGCGGCGGGCGGCTCGGGATCGCGCCCGCGGCGCAGCCCGAGACGGTGATCGTCGATTACTCGGGCCCCAACGCCGCGAAGGAGATGCACGTCGGTCACCTGCGCAGCACGATCATCGGCGACGCCCTCGCGCGCGTGCTCGAGGCGCTTGGCCACCGGGTGATCCGCCAGAACCACCTGGGCGACTGGGGCACGCCGTTCGGCATGCTGATCGAGCACATGCTCGATCTCGGCGAGGCCGCCGCCTCGCAGGAGCTCTCGGTCGGCGATCTCGACGCGTTTTACCGGCAGGCGCGCGCCAAATTCGACGGGGACCCGGCGTTCGCCGAGCGTTCGCGCCGGCGGGTCGTGCGGCTCCAGGGCGGCGACGAGCAGACCCTCGGGCTCTGGCGGCAGCTTGTCCGCGAGTCGACGCGCTACTTCGAGTCGGTCTACCGCCGCCTCGGCGTGACCCTGACCGAGGCCGATTTCGCGGGCGAGAGCTTCTACAACCCGATGCTCGTCGATGTGCTCGCGGAGCTCGGCCAGAAGGGGCTGGCGCGCGAGAGCGAGGGGGCGCTCTGCGTCTTCCCGGCGGGCTTCACGGGCAAGGGCGGCGAGCCGCTGCCGCTCATCGTGCGCAAGCAGGACGGGGGCTACGGCTATGCCACGACGGATCTCGCGGCGATCCGCCACCGCCTCACGACGGTCTCCGCGCAGCGGCTCATCTATGTCGTCGGCGCGCCGCAGAGCCAGCATTTCGCGATGGTCTTCGCGACGGCGCGGGAGGCGGGCTGGCTCAGGCCGCCGGCGCGGGCCGAGCACGTGGCCTTCGGGTCGGTGCTCGGGGCCGACAAGAAGATGTTCAAGACGCGGAGCGGCGACACGGTGAAGCTCTCGGATCTGCTCGACGAGGCCGTGGAGCGCGCGACGAAGGTGGTGCGGGAGAAGAACCCGGAGCTCGACGTCGAGGCCGCGGGCGCGGTGGCGCGGGCGGTCGGCGTGGGGGCGGTGAAGTACGCGGATCTGTCGAGCGATCGGATCAAGGACTACGTGTTCGACTGGGATCGCATGCTGGCGTTCGAGGGGAACACGGCGCCTTACCTGATGTATGCGCACGCCCGCATCCGGTCGATCTTCCGGAAGGCGGGCGTGGAGTCGCCGCGTGATGCCGGGATCGCGCTGGGCGAGCCGGCCGAGCGGGCGCTCGCGCTGGAGCTGCTCCGGTTCGGCGCGGTGCTCGAGGACGTGGCCGCCACGCTCGAGCCGCACCGGCTATGCGTCTATCTGTTCGAGCTCGCCGGTTCGTTCACGACCTTCTACGAGCGCTGTCCGGTGCTCCGGGCCGAGACCGACGAGGTGCGCCGCTCGCGCCTTGCGCTGTGCGATCTCACGGCGGAGGTGCTGGCGAAGGGCCTCGGCCTGCTCGGGATCGAGGCTCCGGAGCGGATGTAACGCGGCTAACCGGGGTTGAGGTCGCCCCGACCGGGGTTGAGGTCGCCCCGACCGAGGTTGAGGTCGCCCCGACCGGGGTTGAGGTCGCCCCGACCGAGGTTGAGGTCGCCCCGACCGGGGTTGAGGTCGCCCCGACCGGGGTTGCGCTCGGGCTCGAGGCCGACCTCGTGGCAAAGTGCAGCATGACTGAACGACGGCTCGCTCCCCCCGCTCCCGGCGTCGCCGCCCTGGCGGTGCTCCTCGTCACGCTCGGATGCTCGGCGGTCGGGGGCTCTGGCGGCGCAGGCGACGGGCGGGAGTCCCCGGGCATCGCCGGCGAGGACGACTCCGGCGGGCTCGATGAGCCTGGTGGGCCCGGTTCGGGCAGCGACGGCGCCGGCCCCGTCACCGACCCCAACGCGGACAGCGACGGAGACGGGTTTACGCCCGCGGGCGGTGATTGCAACGATGTCGATGGAAATGTGAACCCCGGCGCGATCGAGGTCGAGATCACCGAGCCCGACGCGAGCGGCCAGATCCCCGCGCCGGCGGACGAGGACTGCGACGGCGCGATCGACAACGTCGCACCTCCCTGCGACGACGGCCTCTCGCTCGAGGATTTCGATCCGGCGAACGGGGCCAGGGCGATCGACCTCTGCGCGTTCGCCTCCCGCGAGGACGTGCGCTGGGGCGTGCTCTCCGCGAGGTACGTCCGCGGGGACGGCTCGCCCGCGGCGCGGTCGCCCGCCGTCGGCCTCTTCGACGGGTTCGGGCCCAACGTGCGCGTGCAGGGCGGCGCGCGCCTGCTCGCGCTCTCGACGGGGCGCGCCCGCCTGCCCGACCACCCGGACGCCTGCTGGTCCGAGAGCTGCTCGAGCTACGGCGCCGGCGCCGCGCCGCCCGGGTTCCCCCAGGACAACCCCGACTGTCCTCCCTCCGACTTCATCAACGACGACATCGGCCTCGAGGTCGTCCTCCGCGCGCCGCGGAACGCGACCGGCTACGAGTTCCTCTTCAAGTTCTATACGTACGAATATCCGGAGTGGGTCTGCGAGGACTTCAACGATCAATTCGTCGCGCTGGCCACGCCGGCGCCTCCCGGATCGTACAGCGGCAATCTCTCGTTCGACGGGGAGGGCAGGCCGGTCAGCGTCAATATCGCCTTCTTCGATGTCTGCGACGGATGCCCGCTCGGCTCGGGCGAGCTCGAGGGGACGGGCTTCAGCCCGCGCCACGACGGCGGCACCCGGTGGCTCAAGACCCGGGCGCCGGTGCGCGGCGGCGAGGAGATCTCGCTCCGGTTCATCCTCTTCGACACCGGCGACGATCGCTTCGACTCCACCGCGCTCATCGACGGATTCCGCTGGATCGCGACCGGCGGCACGGTGAGCCTGGAGACCGCGCCCGCCGTCGAACCCCGCTGAAGCAGGAGGCGCTCCCCCGTCGCGTCGACCTCTCGCTGCGTCGCGAGCGCGGGGCCCGTTCGCCTCGCCGCGCTCCTCGCGCTACCGGCAGGCCCGACACGCCCCGCCGCAGTCCACGTCGAGCTCGCTTCCATTCAGGACCCCGTCGTCGCACGAGGGCTCCTGGCAGACACGCTCCCTGCACACGCCGGACCCGCAGTTTTCCCCGGCGAGGCACCCCTCGCCCGCGGGGCAGAGCGGGCACGAGCGCGTGCCGCAGTCGACGCCGGTCTCGAAGCCGTTCGCCACCCCGTCCACGCACGTCGGGGCCTGGCACGCCCCGAGGCGACAGACGCCCTCCTTGCAGTCGATCCCCGTCTCGCAGGAGTCCCCGAAGCGGCAAGCCCCGCACGAACCGCCGCAGTCGGTGTCGGTCTCGCCTTCATGATCATCCTGGAGGCCATTGCTGCAGTGAGGCGGGATACAGGTGTTCTCGGTGCAGGTCCAGCGCTCGGGGCATTCGTTGCAATTCCAGATCATGATGGCACCATCCTCCCCGCACGACAGGAAAAAAGGCGCCGTCAGCCCCAATGCAATGACGCGTCGAAGCATGGTGCTCGCTCTTCTCGTAGTTGATGGTCTGGTAACGACGACAGTACATCATGCACGGCCATCGAGGGCACCGATCTGGCCATTTGCGCGCGGATTTCTAGCATTCCGGATTGCTGGATCAGATTGCCAAATAATCGACATGAAGAGAGTCGCCGGCGGCGCGGAGTCTGGATCCGACGCGTGGAGATGGACATGCGGAGATGGGACGTGCAGAGTAAGGGGAGGGGAGCTCATCGGTGCGCAGGGGGCCACCGCACCGGCCGTTCTCTACGGATTCGACAGGAGCCGATCGTCCGGCGGAGCCGGTGGAGCGCGCGGCCGACAGGATCGCTCGGAGCGCCCTGGCTGGGGGGTGATGGGGGAGAGGGGCTCTGCGAGGGCGCCTGGGCTCCCGGCCCAGGCGGCGCTCTCGGGGGTGCGCGCCGCGCTCAGGGGCGGGCGGTGGCGCGGCGCGCCGTGACGAAGGAGCGCACGCACAGGGCGACGAAGCCCGCGGACAGGATGGCCATCAGCGACTGGGCGATGACGGCCGGCGGGCGCGCCACGTCGCCGCCGGAGAGCAGCGCCGGCAGCTGCGACAGGCCGCGGATGGAGCCGAGGAAGCCGAGGATGCCGACCAGCGCCGACGCGTGCATGGCGTGCATGCGGTACTTCTCCTGCCTCGCGAGCAGGCCGAGCCCGAGCGCGACAACCCCGAAGCCGGCCGGGATGAGCGCCGTCGGCGCGCTCGTCGCCGCGAAGCCGCCGACGCCGAGCGCTGTGAGCAGCGCTCCGTAGCCTATCGTCAAATTGGACATGCTCGACATGCAGAACCTCCTGGTTCGGAGCCCCCGAGATACCGCGCCCGGCGCGCGCCCGCCACCGCGGCCGTCCGTGCGCCCTCCCTGCGGCGAGGCGTGACCGGCGGCGCGGGCCTGTGCGGGCGGAGCGCGGCGGCGTGGTTAGAATCCGCCCTCATGCTCGGTCTCTCCCGCCTGCGGGACAGCTTTGCCTACACCCCGCGGACGCTCAAGCTCGTCTGGCGCTCGTCGAAGGCGGCGAGCCTCGCGCTCGGCGCGCTCACGCTCGCGGCGGCGGTGCTGCCCCTCGGGGTGGCCTACGTGGGCAAGATGATCATGGACGCCGTGGTCGCCCGCGATGAGCGCGCGACGCTCGTGTGGGTCTCGGTCGAGCTCGGCCTCGTGGCCGCGCTCGCGCTCGCGCAGCGCGGGCTCTCGCTGACGCGGCAGCTGCTCGGCGCCCGGCTCTCGAACGACATCCACGCGCTGATCCTCGAGAAGGCGCTCTCGCTGGAGCTCCGCCATTTCGAGGACTCCGAGTTCTACGACCAGCTCACCCGCGCGCGGCGCGAGGCCTCGTCGCGCCCCGCGTCCATCGTGACCGAGAGCTTCTCCCTCGTGCAGAACCTGATCACGCTCGCGGGGTACGCCGCGATGCTCGTCAGCTTCAGCGGCTTCGCGGTGCTCGCGCTCGTGCTCGCGGCCATCCCGGCCACGGTCGCCGAGGCGCGCTTCTCCGGCGCGGCGTTCCGCCTCCGGAACTGGCGCTCTCCCGAGGCCCGCCGCCTCAATTACCTCGAGTACGTGCTCGCCAACGACGGCCACGCCAAGGAGGTGAAGCTCTTCGGGCTCGGTCCGATGTTCCTCGAGCGGTACAGGGCGCTCGCCGCGTCGTTCTACCGGGAGGACAGCGCCCTCGCGGTCCGCCGCGCCGGCTGGTCCTATGGCCTGTCGCTCCTCGGGACCGCCGCGTTCTACGGCTGCTATGGCGCCATGGCCGTCTCCGCCGCGGCGGGGCAGCTCTCGCTCGGCGAGATGGTCCTTTACGTCGCCGCCTTCCGCCAGGGCCAGCAGGCGTTCCAGGCCGTCCTCGCCGGCGTCGGCGGCATGTACGAGCACAACCTCTATATGTCGAATCTCTTTCAGTATTTGAGCATCCCGACCGACGTGCCGCCCGCGTTGCCGAGCGGCGGCTCGCCCTCTGTGTTGCCCTCTGTGGTGCCCGCTGTTTTGAACGACGGCGCGCTCGAGCGGGGCGTGCGGTTCGAGGGCGTGGGCTACCGGTATGCCGGCCAGTCGCGCTGGGCGCTGCGGGGCATCGATCTCCATATCCCGAGCGGGCAGAGCCTGGCGCTCGTCGGGCACAACGGCGCTGGCAAGACGACGTTCATCAAGCTGCTCACGCGGCTTTACGAGCCCACCGAGGGGCGCATCCTGCTCGACGGCAAGGATCTCCGCGCCTGGGATCTCGACGAGCTCCGCCGGAGGATCGGCGTCGTGTTTCAGGACTTCAACCAATACCAGCTCACGCTGCGCGAGAACGTGGGGCTCGGCAGCCTCGATCACCTCGCCGACGAGCCGCGCATCGAGCGCGCGGTGTCCGAGGGCGGCGCGGAGGAGGTCGTGACCGCCGTGCCCGGGGGCCTCGACGCGCAGCTCGGGCGCTGGTTCAAGGACGGCGTCGAGCTGAGCGGCGGGCAGTGGCAGAAGATCGCGCTCGCGCGCGCCTTCATGCGCGAGCAGGCCGACATCCTCGTGCTCGACGAGCCGACCGCGGCGCTCGACGCCGAGGCCGAGCACGCCGTCTTCCAGCGGTTCCGGTCGCTGTCCAAGGGGCGGACGACGATCGTCATCTCGCACCGGTTCCCGACCGTGCGCATGGCCGACCGCATCCTCGTCCTCGACGGCGGGCGCATCGTCGAGGAGGGCACCCACGACGAGCTCGTCGCCCGCGGCCAGCGCTATGCGCGCATGTTCGCGCTGCAGGCCGAAGGGTACCTGTAGCGCCCCCGAGTCCTTCTCGCCGGCTCGGGCGAGCTCTGCCTGCTAGGCTCGCGCGCATGCGCGACACGCTCCCCAGGGAGGTCGGTCAGGCGATCCACATCCTCCGGAGGCTCCGCGGGCTCAGCATGCAAGAGTTCGCCGAGCGCGCGCAGCTCTCGGCCACGTACCTGCGGCAGGTGGAGCGAGGCGAGCGGGATCTCGGGATCGGCGCGCTCGGCCTCATCGCCCAGGGGCTCCAGTGCGAGCCGCGCCTCCTCCTGCCCGGCGACGGGCGCAGCCCGGTCGCGTCCGTCGTGGCAGAGCTCTTTGACCAGGCCCAGGAGACGCTCCAGAACGCGATCCTCTTTCTGCTCATGGAGCCTGACGATTCGACGAGAAAGCAAGCAATGCTCGCCCTGGCCGGCGAGGAGGCCGAGCGCTCTCGCCTGGCGGCTCCGCCCAGGTCGCGCCCGCCGGAGCGGGCCGCTTCCGGGCGTACTCCGTCGTCGAGCCGTCGTTCCGGAAAGTGAGCCCGCCGTCTCGCTCGCTTCGTGATCCTCGATCCGCGCTGGCGACGGCTTCCGCGCGCCGGTGACCTCTGTTACCCTCGCGCCAATCGATGTTCCCCGGGCCGTGTCCGGGGGTGTCATGGACTCGAACCTCGTGCCGGAGGTCCGACGCAGTGAGCAGAATTTCTTGGGTTGATCCAACATCGCAGGTCGCGCTTCGCTCTGCCGTCTTCCCGCGCGGAGGGCTGGAAACCGCTGTGTTCGAGGGGCTCGCGGCGGAGGGCCCATGGTGATCCTGGGCCAGGAGTTCGCGGGGTACACCATCGTCGCCAGCCTGGACTCACCGGCTCCGGCCGAGGCCTATCGCGCGCTCGACGCGGACGGCCGCGAGGTGACGCTTTATGTCCAGGAGGATGTCGGCCTCGACGCCGAGGCGTTCCGCGGCGAGCTCGATCGGCTCCTCTCGCTGCCTCCGGCGATGCACGGCATCGTGCCTGGGGTCGCGGGCGGCATGGAGGGCAATGCCGGGTGGATTGCCGCCCTGCCGAGCGACGATCCCTCGGTGGAGGATCTGCTGCCCCGGCTCCGCGCCGTCGTGTACGACATCGGCGTCGACGTCGCGCGGACGCTCGGCGCGGCGCACGTGCTGGGCCTCGCGCACGGGGATGTCGGCCCGCACACGGTGGGGATCACCAGCCAGGGAGCGGCCGTCCTCAGGGCTTTCGGGCTGCACCGGCTGTTCGGATCGCCCGCGGACCCCGTGGCGGATGCGGCGCGGTACCGGGCGCCGGAGCTCTTCGATGCACGCGCGATCGACAAGCGCACCGACGTCTACGGGCTCGGGATGCTGCTGTACTGCGTCCTCGGGGGCCGGCGCCCCTTCGAGGGGCGCGACGACCTGGAGGTGTGCGCGCTGGACGAGGTGCCGCCGCCGCTCCAGGGCGTGCCGGCCGCGGTGAGCGAGGCGCTGGCCCGAGCGCTCGCGAAGGACCCGGACGCGCGCTTCCAGACCGTCGAGGAGCTCATGACCGCCGTGCGACCGCTGCTCTTCGTCGACCCGGCGCCCCTCGCCGGAGGAGCCCCGGCGCCGCCGCCGCCGCCGCCGGACACCGAACGGAGCGTGCCCGCCCCGGCGTCGCGCAACACGCTGCCCACCGGCACCCTCCCGCCCGAGGCCATGCGGCACCCCGCGGTCCAGATCGCCGCTCCCCGCTGGCGCCGCCGCCTCCTGCGGCTCGGCGGGGCGCTCCTGATCGTCGCGCTGGCGAGCGCCGGCGTCGCGGTGACGCTGAGCTCGTACATCGCCCGCCGCGGGGCGCCGTCCCCGCAGCCGGCCGATCCGTCGGCTCATTCAGGTGATGTGGAGCACGTTTCCGCGCTGGTCCCGCCGGTGCACTGCGATCCCGGCGCTCCCGAGGCGATGAGCCCTGCCGTCGAGAAGCCAGCCCTCAGGTCCCGCGTGACACGCCGCGCCGGGCCCGCGTCCATGGCCGCGACCCCGGCCGTGGAGGTCAACCGCAGCGCCGGGCAGCGGTGGTACGGCGACCAGCTCTTCTGAGGCGAGCCGCAGCCCAGCTGGCAAACGACACCCCGGCGGATTGGGGCCGCCGGGGCGTCCGCGCCGCAGACCTCGTGCCGGAGGCCTGGACGCATGGCCACCCTACTAAAAGCATTCCCTCGATCGATCTAGTTTTCTCATGCCGCCGACATTTTTCTCCTCGTTGCCGTCCACACGGATGCGTCGGTCGCTGGGAGCAACCTCGGACGGTCAGGACATCGGACGGCAGGTGGAGCGCGCAGCTCGCCTCCCGGGTGGGCACGCGGGGGGCGCGTGCGGGGAGGCGAGCTCGGGGATGCGCTGCGAGGTCGGGAGGTCGGGGATGCGCTCGCGCTCGAGCGCATGGCGGGTCGCCGTGCCCGCTCAGCGGAGCTCGCCGCCCGGGAGCGGCTGGAACACGTTCGCCCGGTACCACCTGAGCTCCTCGATCGACTCGCGGATGTCGTCGAGCGCGCGGTGGATCTCGCGCTTCTTGGGCGCGGAGCGCGTCGGGTACCAGCGGCGCACGAGCTCCTTGAGGGTGGACACGTCCACGATGCGGTAGTGCAGGAAGGCGAGGAGCTCCGGCATGTAGCGCTGCAGAAAGGCGCGGTCCTTCCAGATGGAGTTGCCGCACAGCACGGCCGTGCCCTTGTCGCAGTGCGCCTCGAGGAACGCGCGCGTCTCGGCCTCGGCGTCGCCGACGGAGAGCGTGGCGGTGCGGATGCGCGCGAGGAGGCCCGAGCGCTCGTGGAGATCGCGGACGAAGTCGCTCATCCCCGCGAGGACGTCCTCGGGCTGGTGGATGACGAGGCACGGCCCCTCGGCGACCACGGTCAGGTCGGGCTCCGTGACGATGGTCGCGATCTCCACGATCGCACACGAGCTCTCGTCGAGCCCCGTCATCTCGAGGTCGACCCAAACCATGCGCTGCGAGCGGTCCGTCATCGGCGGCGAGCATAGCCGATCCGCGCCGGTTCAGGTCCACCGTGACCCGGCGCGAGCGGGCTGCCCCGGGAACGGGTCGTGTGCTAAGGACGGGCCGGACACCGAGCGCGGGAGGCCTGACATGCGAGACGTTTTCATCGTGGACGCCGTTCGCACGCCGCGGGGGCGCGGCAAGGCAGGCAAGGGAGCGCTCTCCGGCGTGCACCCCCAGGAGCTCCTCGCGCAGGCGCTGAATCGCCTCGCCGAGAAGACAGGGATCCGCAAGGACGACGTGGAGGACGTCGTCGTCGGGTGCGTGACCCAGGCGGGCGAGCAGGGGGCATGCCTCGCGCGCGCCGCCGTCCTCGCGGCCGGCTGGCCGGACGTCGTGACCGGCGTGACCGTCAACCGCTTCTGCGGCTCGGGCGCGCAGGCGGTCAACTTCGCGGCGATGGGGGTGATGTCCGGCCAGCAGGAGGTCGCCGTCGGCGGCGGCGTCGAGAGCATGTCGCGCGTGCCGATGGGCTCGGACGGCGCGCCCCTCGACGGGAACAACCTCGCCCTCCGCAAGAAGCTGGCGATGGTGCCGCAGGGCATCTCGGCGGACCTCATCGCGACGATCGAGGGCTTCTCGCGCGAGGACGTCGATCGCTTCGCGCTGGAGAGCCAGCACAAGGCCGAGCGGGCCGCGCGCGAGGGGCGGTTCGCGAAGAGCCTGTTCACGGTCGTCGATCTCGACGGCAAGCCGCTGCTCGACCGGGACGAGCACCCGCGGGCCGGGGCCACGATGGAGGCGCTCGCGAAGCTCGAGCCGGCGTTCGCCGGCCTCGGGGCGACCCCGATGGGCCCCGGCGGCGAGACCGTGGACGCGCTGGCGCTCGCGCGGTACCCGCAGGTGAGGTCGATCCAGCACGTCCACACGGCGGGCAACTCGAGCGGCATCGTGGACGGGGCGGCGGTGGTGCTGCTCGCGTCGGGCGACTACGTGAAGGCGCACGGCCTCAAGCCGCGGGCGCGGCTCCGCGCCGCGGCGACGGCCGGGGCGGAGCCGGTGATCATGCTGACGGCCCCCGCGCCCGCGTCGGAGCGGGCCCTCAGGAAGGCGGGCATGCAGGCGCGCGACATCGATCTCTGGGAGATCAACGAGGCGTTCGCGGCGGTGCCGCTGCAGACGGCGCGCAAGCTCGACATCGACCTCGACCGCGTCAACGTGAACGGCGGCGCGATCGCGCTCGGCCACCCGCTCGGCGCGACAGGGGCCTGCCTGATCGGGACGGCGCTCGACGAGCTCGAGCGCGCCGGCAAGGCGACCGCGCTGATCACGCTGTGCATCGGCGGAGGGATGGGCGTGGCGACCGTCATCGAGCGGGTGTGAGCCGCGCCGGCGCTGCGATGGAGGTGCCCGACGAGCACGAGGGCGTCGCCCACGAGCACGCGCACGGGCGCGGCGCTCGGCACGGCGACGGGCACGAGCACGGCCACCCCCGCGCGCCCGGTCACCACCCTGATCACGGTCACGACCACGGCGACCCGCGGCACCACGACCACGACCACCGGGGCGCGCCGCTCCGGCGGCTGATCGCGGCCTTCGCGCTCACGACGTCGTTCCTTGTCGTCGAGGCGACGGTCGGGTGGTGGTCGAAGAGCCTCGCCCTCCTGGCCGATGCGGGGCACATGCTCGCCGACGCCGCGGCGCTCGGGCTCGCCATCATCGCGCAGCGCATCGCCGCGCAGGCGCGGACGCGCGCGCGGACGTACGGCTTCCGGCGCGCCGAGGTGCTCGCGGCGTTCGCCAACGGCATCGCCCTGGCGCTGACGGCGATCTGGATCTTCTTCGAGGCGGTCCACCGGTGGCGCGAGCCGCAGGCGGTGCACGCCGAGGCGCTGGCGATCACCGCGGCGCTGGGGCTGCTCGTGAACGTTGTCGCGGCGGTGCTGCTCTCGACCGGCGAGGGCGGGCACAACATCAACACGCGGGCCGCGCTGGCGCACGTGCTGTCGGACGCGCTCGGCTCGGTCGGCGCCATGGCGGCCGGCGTGCTCATCCTCGCCTTCGGCTGGACGCGGGCCGACCCGGCGATCAGCGCGGGCATCGGCGCGCTCGTGCTCTGGGGCGGCTGGCGGCTCGTGCGCGACACGTCCCGCGTGCTGATGGAGGGCAGCCCGATCGAGATCGATCTCGCCCACGTCGAGGACACGATCCGGAGCGTGCCCGGCGTGCTCGACTTTCACGATCTGCACGTCTGGTCGATCTCGGACGGCTTCAACGTGCTCACGGTGCACGTGGTGCTCGCCAAGGGGCACCACGGGACGGACGTGGCCGCGGCCGTGAGCCGGCGGCTGCGCGAGCGGCACGCGCTCACCCACTGCACGATCCAGCCCGAGCCGCTCCAGGAAGAGCGCCTTGTGACGCTCAGGCGGCCGCGCGCCGGGGCGCCGGGCGGCGACGCGCCCGCGGGCGACCGGAGCGGCGGCTAGTTCCGTGCGTCAGAAATCCCGTCAGGGATTGCTGATGCACGGAACTAGGGCGGCCGCGAAGCGGACGCCGGGGGTTCGGGGCGGAGCCCCGAGGAGAACTAGCGGGGCGGGCTCGCGCCGGCCCGTCAGAGCCCCCGCAGCAGCGCCTCCGCCACCTCGGCGGGGGACTTCCCCTGCTCGTCGACGGCCACGTTGAGCTCCCGCATCCGCTCCGCGTCGATCTTGCCCTCGAGCCCCCGCAGCGCCTCGATCGCCTCCGGGTGCTCCCGCGCGAGCCGGGCGCTCGCGAGGACGACCGCGTCGTAGGGCGGTATCGCCCGCCGGTCGTCCTCGAGCACGCGCAGGTCGAACGACACGATGCGCCCGTCCGTCGAGAACGCGCTGATGACGTCCACCTCGCCCGCCCGCACGGCCTCGTACATGAGCGAGGGATCCATGCTGCGCTGCTTCGCGAACGCGATCCCGTAGCGCTGCTCGACCGTCTTCCACTCGGCGCGCTGGAAGAACTCGTAGTCTGCCCCGATCGACATCGATCGCGCCGCGGGCACGAGATCGCTCACGGTCCGCGCGCCGAGCCGCTCGGCGTGCTCGCGCCGCATCGCGAGCGCGTAGGTGTTCTCGAAGCCGAGCGCGGCGGCGACCACGATCCCGTGCTCCTCGAGCAGGTACTCCTTCACGCCGCGGAGCACCTCGGCCCGGTCGGCCGGGGCGTCGCTCCGCTTCATGACCGCCACCCAGAGCGTCCCGGAGTAGTCCACGTACGCGTCGATCTGGCCCGTCCTCAGCGCGTCGAACGCCACCATCGACCCGAGCGACTCCACCGCTTCGGTGGGCAGCCCCGTGTCCCGCTCGATCTTCCCCGCGAGGACGCGGCCCAGGATGTACTGCTCGGTGAAGGTCTTCGAGCCGACGGCGATCCGCCGCGCGCCGCCCCCGAGCGCCCCCCGCGCGAAGCCGACCGCCGCGATCGCGTAGAGCAGGGCGAGCGCGCCGATCGCCGCCGCCACGAGCCCCCGGCGACGCCGGCGGAGGCCGATCTCGAGCGCCCGCACCGTGCCGTCCAGCACCAGCGCCAGCGCCGCCGCCGCCACGCACCCGACGAGCACGTCCGTCGTGTTGCGCGTCTGCAGCCCGCTGAAGATGTAGTTGCCGAGGCTCTCGGCGCCGATGGGCGTCGAGAGCGTCGCGGTCCCCACCGTCCACACCGTGGCCGTCCTGATGCCGGCGACGATCACGGGCATGGCGAGCGGCAGCTCCACGCGGCGGAGCCGCTGGCCCGGCGTCATGCCGACGCCCTCGGCCGCCTCGATCAGGGCCGGATCGACGCTGGAGAGCCCCACCACCGTGTTCTGGAGGACCGGGAACACGCTGTAGAGCACGAGCCCGATGAGCGCCGGCAGGGTGCCGATGCTCGGAGCGCCGATCGCGGCGAGCGCGGGCACCATGAACGCGAGCAGCGCCAGGCTGGGCACGGTCTGGATGACGCCCGCGACGGCGAGCACCGGCTGCGCGAGCCGGCGCGTGCGCGAGATGAGCACGCCGAGCGGCACGCTGACGCCCGTCCCCACGAGGAGCGCGACGAGCGTGAGCTCGAGGTGCGCGAGGAGGCGCCCGGCGAGCAGGGCGAGCTGCTCGTTCACGGCCGCCGCTCCCCCTCCCGGAGCAGCGAATCGATGACCGCCGCCTGCCGCTTCGGCGTCCCGACGAGCTGCGCCACGTACTCGTCCGCGGGGGCGGTCATGAGCTCCCGCGGCGTCCCCACCTGCGCGAGCCGCCCGCCCTGCATCACGGCGATGCGGTCGCCGAGCAGGAGCGCCTCGACGA
The DNA here is from genome assembly GCF_051521505.1 of Sorangium sp. So ce1014. Taxonomy (NCBI): domain Bacteria; kingdom Pseudomonadati; phylum Myxococcota; order Polyangiales; family Polyangiaceae; genus Sorangium; species Sorangium sp. So ce1014. Next base: position 10,425,994 of record NZ_CP150356.1, on the reverse strand, counting down.
GGTCGTGGGTCACGAAGATCGCGGTCAGGCCGAGCCGCCGCCGGATCGCCAGGAACGACTGCTGGAGCCGGTCGCGCGTCAGCGGATCGAGCGCCCCGAACGGCTCGTCGAGGAGCATCACCCTGGGCTCGGCGGCGAGCGCCCGCGCGACCCCGACCCGCTGCTGCTGGCCGCCCGAGAGCTCCTCGGGGCGGCGATCGCGCACGGCCGCCGGATCGAGCTCGCAGAGCTCGAGGAGCGCGTCGACGCGCGCCCGGATGCGCGCCGCGTCCCAGCCGAGCAGCGACGGCGTGACGCCGATGTTCTCCGCCACGGTGAGGTGCGGAAACAGCCCGAGCCGCTGGAAGACGTAGCCGATGCGCCGGCGCAGCGCGTGCGGCGGCTCGCCGGTGATGTCCTTCCCGCCGATCCGGATCGCGCCCGACGTGGGCTCGATGAGGCGGTTCACCATCTTGAGCGTTGTCGTCTTGCCCGAGCCCGAGCCGCCCAGGAGGACGAGGAGCTCGCCCTCCTCGACGCGCAGCGAGACCCCGTCGACCGCGATCGTGCCGGCGTAGCGCTTCGTGAGCTTGTCGAGCTCGATCATGCGGTCAGCCCGGCTGCGCCGGAGCGGTTCGCCCGCGCCCCGGCGCGCGGCGCGCGTGATCTCCGCGTCACACCCCGCACCCGACGTTGGCGCGCTGGAGCCCCGCGAGGCGCGCGTCCTCGAGCGCCTCGGCCTCGGCGAGGAGCCACCGGAACATCGCGTTCGCGATCGCGCGCTCCTTGCGCGTGTTGAACAGCCAGACGGCCGCGTGGCAGACGTCGGCGTGCACCTTGGGGAACGCGAGGCGGCGGAGCTCCGTGCCGACGAGCACGGCCGCGCCCTCGTACTGCGCGCGCAGCGAGGTCCACTCGCGCCACTCCGAGAGCGCCGGGAGCTCGCGCCTCTCGTCGACGCGGCGGCGCAGGGCGTCGCACGCGAGCTCCACCTCGGACAGGAGCTCGTCGCGGAGGCGCCGGCGCGTGCGGCCGAGGGTCGCGCCGAGGTCGTCCCACGCCGTGTGCGGCACGCGCGCCGCGCGCAGCGCCGCCGCGAGGTCCTCCTCGACCGCGCGCGCGAGCGGGCCGAGCGCGGCCTGCGCGCCCGACGCGCCGAGCGACAGCGCGCGCTCGCCGAGCTCGGCCTGGGCGCGCTCGTCGTCGAGCGCCGCGTCCCACGCGCCGCCCAGCCGCCGGAGCTCGTCGCCCGAGACCTCGCCGCGCGGCCGGAGCAGCAGCGTCGCGTGGCGCAGCACCGCGCGGCTCCACAGGTCGCCCTCGGCCACCTTGGCGGCGCACGGCTCGGGCTCCTCCGGCTCCGGGCGCGCCGCGCCCTCGCCCGCGGCCAGGGCGCGGCGCAGGAGCGGGAGCGTGGCGCGGCGGCGGGGCGCGGCGAGCCAGCGGAGCCACAGCTCGAGCGCGCCCGGCGCGGGCGCCTCGCCGAGCACCCGCGCGGCGACGGCGCCGAGCAGCGACAGCGCCCGGCCGCGCCCCTCGCGCGCGCGATCGAGCACGGCCGTCCAGTCGCCGCGGGAGGCCGCGTCGGCGGCGAGCCAGCCCGCGGCGATGCGGCGGGCCTCGCGGGGGCAGGCGCGCTCATCGAAGCCGGCGACGCTGTCGAAGAGCGCCCGCGCGCCCTCCAGGTCGCCTCGGTGCGCCGCGAGCAGCGCGCCGGCGACGACGCCCGCCCCGCGGAGCGGCTCCGGGCGCGCCGCCGGCGGCGCGGGAGCCGCCCCGCCGCGCTCGGCGGCGCCCTCGATCCGCTCGCTGACCCAGGCCTCCGTTGCGGGGTCCGGCCTCCGCGCGCGGCAGAGCGACCACGCGGCCGCGAGCGCCGCGCCGCCGCTCCGGTCGGCGCGCCAGGTCCAGTCCGAGAGCAGCGTCACGTGGTAGGCGACGCGCGGCAATCCCAGCGGAATGAACGCGTATCGCGCGACGAGCCAGGGCGCGATGAAGGGCACGAGCGGCGCGAGCAGCAGCGCGCACCAGAGCTGACCCGCGGCGAGGCCGATCGCGAGGACGACGGCCGCGGGCGCGAGGACGAGCCGCACGGCGGCGTGCCAGGTGCCCGCGCCGAGCGCGCCGGGGCGCGGCGGCGCTCCGGGCGAGGCCTTCCGCGCGGCCGCCTCGCTGATCATCCGCACGGCGATCGCGAGGGCCAGGAGGAGGCCCCAGCTCATCGCGCCCTCCAGCCGAGCGCGGCCAGCGCCTCCGGCCACGGCGCGCGCGGATCCTCGCCGGGCGGCTCCGGCGGCGGCAGCTCGCCGAGGTCGTCGTCGAGGTCGTCCTCCGGCGGGGGCCTCGGATCGAGCCGCGCCCACACCTCGTGCGCGAGGCGCCGCTCCGGGTCGCGGAGGGCCGCCATGGCCTGGCGCACCTTGTCGGCCGTCCGCGCGCCGGGGCCGACCGGCGTCGGGTAGGTCGCGGCGCTCGCGAGCTTGAGCTCGAGCATCCCGAGCAGCTTCTGCCCCTCGCGCTCGACCTCCGCGCGGCTCGCGCTCGGCCGCAGGCCGAGCACGTAGAACGGGTTGTCGCGGATGCGCCCGAGCGCGCCGTCCATCACCGCACCCCCGACTCGTGGCCGAGCCTGCGCTTCTGCGCGTCGACCGGCAGCAGGCGCCAGATCTCCTCGGTGATCGCCCGCAGCGCGGCCGTGTCGCCGCGCTCCGCCGCGCCGCGCCCGTCGCGCACGAGCTTCTGCGCGCGGACAAGATCCGAGGCCTGGTGCGCCTCGGAGGCGGCGTCATCGAACATCCACACCCACGCCTTCGGGTGCCGCTGGAACGCCGCGCTGCTCAGGTTGCGGACGAGGCGGAGCTGCCGCTGGAGCTCGACCTGGTTCTTCTCGGCGCGCGCCCGCGCCACGCCCTGCGCGGCCTCCTCGAGGAGCGCCTTCTCGGTGCTCGACCCGAGCTGCGAGATCCACACCGACGCGTTCGCGACGGAGGCCTGGGCCTCGGCCTCCAGCTCCGGCCAGCGCTTGTCGGCCTCGGCCTGCTCGAGCAGGACGTCGAGCTCGAGCAGGGCGCGGCGCGCCTTCTGCCCGGCGTCGGCGTCGCCGCCGCGCGCCGCGGCCGCGTCGCGCTCCACCTCGACGAGCGCGCACTCGACGTAGGTGACCTTGCCGAGCGCGTGCGGCGCGTCCCTGCGCAGGGCGCTCTCGCGCACCGACGCGAGCCGCTCGCGCATGGCGGCGAGCGAGGCGTCGAGCACCTCGGGCGCCGCCTCGGGCACGAGCAGGTGCGCGACGCGCTCGAACACGAGCCCCTGCGACGGGATCAGCGCGCGCGCCGACAGGTGCCCGCCCCGATCGAGCTCGAGCGTGAGCTCGATCGCCGAGCCCGCCGGCAGGGCCTGGGTGAGCCCGCTCCCGTCGATCTCGAGGTTCCCGACCACGCGGCAGAGGTGGGCGACGTCGAGCTCGCCCTGCACGATCGGGATCTTCAGCACGCACGCGCCGGAGCCCTTCGGCACGCTCTCCACGCTGTGGTGCACGAACGTCCGCCGGGCCGGCAGCGGCGCGCCCCGCTCGAAGTAGACCCGCACGGAGTTGTCCGCGAGCGCGACCCCGACGGTGCGCGACAGCGGCGGATCGCTGATCGTGAGCCCCTGGACGATGGTGATCGCCTGCGGGTGCACCGGCACCGTCGCGCCGCCGGCCGCGATCGCCTCGACGCGGAACACGTTCGGCCGGCGCGGGAGCAGGTCGACGGTGACAACGAACGCCCCCTCGGCGTCGAGCGGCGCCTCGGCGCTCGTCCAGCCGTCGCCCTCGCGCGTGAGTCGGATCCGCTCGGGCGCGGCCCCCGGCCCCTCCATGACGCGGCCCACCACGTGGGGCGTCAGGTCGGACGACATGGCCGGGTACTGGAGCCAGAGCCGCCGGCCCTCCTCCTTGCCCTCGTTCGCCCCCGCGCGCGAGGCGGAACCCCGCGCGTCCAGCCCGGCGGTCGCCGCGTAGATGGCGGCCCCCTGCGCGACGAGGGTCATCGGGTCGAGCCCCTCGCCGAAGGGCGCGCCGAGCGCGTCCCTGACGCGCGCCCGCAGCGCCGGCATCACGGTCGGTCCGCCCACGAGCACGACGCGCGCGAGCTGCGACGCGTCGAGGCCGTGCGCCGCGATCAGCCGCCTGCAGACCTCGATCGAGCGGTCGATAATCGGCGCGCAGAGCGCGTCGAGCGTGGACCTTTGCAGGACCAGATCGACGTCGACGCGCGCGCCGTCCACCTCGAACGCCGCGGGGATCGCGAGCGCCGCGTCCTGGGCGCGGGTGAGCTCGATCTTGACGTCCTCGACCGCGAGCTTGAGCTTGCGGAGCGCGGCGGCGTGCCGCGGGTCGGCGCGGCTCACGGTGACGCCCTGGGCGCGCGCGATCTCGGCGAGCGCCCAGTCGACGATGGCCCAGTCGAAGTCGCGCCCGCCGAGGAAGTTGTCGCCGTCGTGCCCGACGACGCGGAGCAGCCCGTCGCGCGTCTCGAGCAGCGAGACGTCGAAGGTCCCGCCGCCGAGGTCGTAGACGAGCCAGCTGCCCGTGGGCTCCTCGACCGTCCAGCCGGCCGCGAGCGCCGAGGCGACCGGCTCCTGGATCAGCTCGACGCGCTCGAACCCCGCGAGCCGCGCCGCCTCCGAGGTCGCCGAGCTCTGGGGCAGCTCGAACAGCGCGGGCACCGAGATCACCGCCGACGAGGGCAGGGCCCCGAGGTGCTCGGCGACGTCGGCGCGCAGCGAGCGGAGCACCTCGGCGGCGAGCTCTTCGGGCTTCCTCGTCACCTTCGCCGCCGCGAACTCGATCGGCTGGGCGGTCCCCATCAGCCGCTTGAACTCCGCGCGGGTGTTCTGCGGATCGCTCTCGAGGAACCGGCGCGCGCGCGCGCCGACCGTGGTCGTCCCGCGCGCGTCGATCCGCACCACGCTCGGGGTGAGCGTCGCGCCCTGGGAGTTCCTGACGAGGGTGACCTTCTCGCCGTCGAAGGCGGCCGCGGTCGAGTTCGTGGTGCCGAGGTCGATACCGACGTAAAGCGGGCGTGCAGCCATCGCGTACAAGGATACACGCGCGGAACGGCGGCCGCCCGGGCGAGCCGACCGAAGGCCGGGCGAGGCCGCGGGCTGGCGGCTCCGGGCGCCTGCTCGCCGTGAAAGCCGTGGACGCCGTGAAAGCCGAGCGCCGGCTCGCGGAGGCGCCGGCGGCGCTCGGCCGGTTCCGTCGAGAGCATCGGCGGCGCCTGACCCGGCGCTGCCGCCGCCTGACGGCCGCGGTCACCCCGCGAACAGCTGCGTCACCCAGACCCGGCCGCTCGGGTCGCGCACGACGGCCACGCCGGTCCTTCCGTAGCGCCGCTCGAGCAGGTTGCCCCGGTGCGACGGGCTCGCCCAGATCGCGCGGTGCGCTCCCTCGGTCGTGCTCGAGCTGGCCACGTTCTCTCCCGCGATCGCGGCCTGGTAGCCGGCCGCCTTGAGGCGCACCGCCGGGTCGCCCGAGCCCACGTCGTGGCCCACCATCTTTGTCTTGATCATCTCCTCGGAGTGCGCCCGCGCCAGCGCGCTGAGCGCCGCGTCGCGCGCGAGCGCCGGCAGGCGCTCCGAGGCCCGCGCGGCGTTCATCATCCGCAGCATCGCGTGCTCGTCGCCCTGCGCGCCCTTCGCCGCCTCCTCGCCGGGCGCGGTCGCGCGGACGAAGCGGCCCGGCGGGGCGCTCCCCGCGAAGATCATCGCCTCCAGCACGGGCCTCGGCCCGGTCGACACCGTGGCCAGCACCTGCACGAGCCAGCTCCCCGGCTGGTCGACCGCGAAGCTCGAGCGGAGCCGCGCGCCCGACAGCGAGCTCAGCACCGTCTTGGGCGCGCCCCGCGGCCCCAGCAGCACCACCTTCGCCGCGGTCGCCGGCACGCGCATCGTCCCCTCGAGGGTCACCCACTGCCCCACCCGCGCCTTCGTCGGCAGCGGCGACAGATCCGCGAGCGCGTCCACCCCGACCGCGGCCACGATCACCGTCCCATCCGGCTTCTTCGCCTGGGCCACCCCGCATCGCCGCACCCCGAGCGCGGTCCAGCCCGCGATCCACCCGTCGAGCCGCGCGCCGATGTCCGCCGCCTCGAGCCCCCGGCCCGAGATGGACCAGCCCCGCGGCCAGGCGTGCGGCGCGCCCGCGGCGCGCAGGGTGAATGCGAGCTCATCGGGCGGCATGATCTCCCCTCCCTGGAGCTGCCGCTCGACGTTGCGCCGGGCGACGTCGGCGAGCGCCGTGTCCGCGCTCCCGCAGCGCGACGCGAGCGCGGCGATCTCCGGCGCGAGCGCCGCGGTCGGCTGCGGCGATCGCGTGGTCGCCGCCCACGTGAGCGCCGGCGGCTCCGCTGCCGCCGCCCCGGCGAAGGTGAGCGACGCGCCGAACACCCCTGCGGCCCACCACGACCTCATGCGCCTCGGCTAGCAGATCTCCCGACCCGGCGCCTCTTTCCTGCCGCCGCGCAGCGCGCCCCCGCGCCTTCCGCGCGCAGCGCGTCTATCGGACGCGCGCCTGTCGGACGCGCGCCTGCCCGATGCGCGCTTCCTCGCATCGATGGCGAGATCGAGACGAAAGCCGCGCGGTCTCGCGGTCAGCTCGTGCTACCGTGGCGTCGCGCAGGATGGCTGAGGTCTCCAAGGCCGCGAAGGTCGGCGTCATGACGATCGTGCTCGCAGGCGCAGCCTACGGCGGGTACCGCTTCGTCTCGCGCGATGTGGGCGGCGGGAACGGCTACCGGGTCTGGGCCACGCTGCCGGACGCCATCGGCGTGTCCCCGCAATCGCGGGTGATGATCTCGGGCATCCAGGTCGGCGTCGTCGACAAGATCTCGCTCTACAACGGCCAGGCGCGCATCGACATCAAGATGAGCCCCGACGTCCCGCTCTACGAGGACGCGGCCATCGGCAAGCGCGCCACGAGCCTCATCGGCGAGTCGTTCGTCGTGCTCTCGCCCGGCACCGAGGGCAAGCCGCGCATCCCCGACGAGGGGAAGATCCTGTTTTACATCGACGAGCCGACGATCCAGTCGATGCAGGGGCAGGTCGCCGAGATCCTGAAGGACGTCAAGACCGTCACCGAGACCCTGAGGAACACCGTCGGCTCCGAGAACGGACAGGAGCGGCTCGCGCAGATCCTCGACAACCTCGCGGACATCACCGAGCAGATGAACGCGACCGTGCGCGAGAACCGCGCGGGCGTCACGCAGACGATCAACAACATCAACCAGATCACGGGCGAGTCGGGCCCGCGCCTGCGCGAGATCCTGCGCAACGTCGAGCAGGTGAGCCGCGACATCCGCACGATGACGGCCGCGGCCGAGGTGCCCGGCCGCGACGGGAAGCCCGGCGAGCTCCGCAGCGCCGCGGAGCGGGTGGGCCGCGCGACCGAGAACCTCGAGTCGGCGCTGAAGCACGTGGACAGCATCGCCGCGCGCGTCGACCGCGGGGAGGGGACGCTCGGCCGCCTCACCAAGGACGAGACGCTGATCAACGAGGTCGAGACCGTCGTCCAGGACGTCGGCGAGCTCGTCGGCGGGATCAGCCGGTTCCAGACCGTCGTCGGGCTGCGGACCGACTACAACTTCCTGGCCAACACCATCAAGAGCTATGTCGAGCTCAGGCTCCAGCCGACCGAGGACAAGTACTACGTCGTCGAGCTGGTGAACGACCCGCGCGGCAAGACGGACTTCCAGCAGATCGACGTCGACACGACCAACCCGAACGACCCCGCGCACTACCGGGAAGTCCGCACGATCACGACGAACGCCTTCCGTTTCTCGTTCCAGTTCGCGAAGCGGATGGGCCCGTTCACGGGCCGGTTCGGCATCAAGGAGTCGACGGGCGGCCTCGGCCTCGATCTCCACCTGCTCGACGACCGGTTCGAGCTCCGCCAGGACCTCTTTGGCTTCGGCGAGGAGCTGTCGCCGCGCTGGCGGGTCGCGCTCGCCTACGAGTTCATCCGCAAGCTGTGGCTGCTCGGCGGCATGGACGACATCCTGAACACCGATCGCCGCGATTACTTCATCGGCCTGCAGCTCCGGTTCAACGACGCCGACCTGAAGACGGTCCTGCCCTTCGCGCCGACGAGCTTCTGAGCGCGTCGCCGACGTTCGGCGCGTCCGGCGCGGCCTCCGCCGGTGCGCCCGGGCCCGTGTGCTATAGCGCGGGCATGAAGCGCTCGCTTCTTCGCCGAGTGCGTCGTGGATACGCGCTCATGATTCCTTTCCTCGCGATCGCGGCGGCCGCCGGCGTGGCGGCCTGCCAGGGGTGCAAGCCCCCTGCGACGGGCGCCGCGAGCGCGGAGGCGGGCGCCGATGCGGACGCGACCCGGCCGACGGTGCGGCTCTACGTGCTCAGCACCGTGGCCGGCGCGCTGGAGCCGTGCGGCTGCACGAAGGACCAGCTCGGAGGCATCGACCACCTCGCCGCCCTGATCGAGAGCCAGCGCGACGAGGCGCCGGATCGCCTCGTGGTCGGCGCGGGGCCGATGCTCTTCATGGAGCCCGAGGTGAAGCCGGAGCGCCGCTCCCAGGACGCCTGGAAGGCCGAGGCGATGGCGCTGGCGGCGAAGGAGATCGGGCTCGCGGCGTGGGCGCCCGGCGAGAACGACTGGGCGCTCGGCGCCGAGGCGCTCGCGAAGTACAAGGCGCAGGCCGGGGCGGCCCTGCTCGCCAGGAACCTCGAAGGCGCGGGGGGCGTCCAGGGCGTCGTGGTGCGCGACGTCTCCGGCGTGAAGGTGGGCCTCATCGGCGTGAGCGACCCGAAGGGCCGCACCGGGGTCTATCCCGAGGGCGTCAAGGCCGGCCCGGCGATCGACGCGGTGAAGGCGGGCGTCGAGGAGGCGAAGAAGCAGGGCGCGACGGTGTTCGTGGGGCTCGCGGCCTTGCCGCGGGGCGAGGCGCTGCGGCTCGCGGACAACGCGCCTGAGCTGCACGTGCTCGTGCTGGGCAAGCCCAGCGAGCGCGGGGACATGAACGACGGCCCGAAGCCGCCGGTGCTCATCGGAACGACGCTGGTCGTGGAGACGCCGAACCACCTCCAGTCGGTGGCGGTCGTGGATCTCTTCGTTCGCGGCGAGGGTGACGGCCCGCTCGTGTTCGCCGACGCGGGCGGCGTCGCGAAGGCCGAGGAGCTCATCAGCCTGTCGGCGCGGATCCGGGAGCTCGAGATCCGCCTCAACGGCTGGGAGGGCAGCAAGACGGTCGCCGAGAAGGACGTCGCCGATCGGAAGGCCGATCTGGAGAAGCTCCGGGCCGAGAAGGCGAAGCTCGAGGCGGCGGAGACGAAGGTGACCGGCAGCTTCTTCCGCTACAGCTCGGTCGAGGTGCGCGAGAAGCTCGGCGCCGACAAGGAGGTCGCCGGGCAGCTGCTCGCCTATTACAAGCGGGTCAACGCTCACAACAAGGAGGCCTTCGCGGATCGCGTCCCCGAGCCTCCGGCGAAGGGCCAGGCCAGCTACATCGGCATCGACGCCTGCACGAACTGCCACGAGGAGGAGCGCAAGGTCTTCGACGGCACCGCGCACGCGCGGGCCTACGCGACGCTCCAGCAGGATTTCAAGGAGTACAACCTCGACTGCGTGAGCTGCCACGTGACCGGCTACGGCAAGCCGGGCGGCTCCACGGTGACGCACAACGCCTCCCTGCAGAACGTGCAGTGCGAGGAGTGTCACGGCCCGGGCTCGCTGCACGCGAAGGACCCCGAGACGAAGGGGCTCATCGTGCTCTCGCCCGCGCCCGAGAGCTGCGTCACGCAGTGTCACCACCCGCCGCACGTCGAGGGGTTCGAGCCCATGTCCAAGATGCAGCTCATCCTCGGGCCCGGGCACAGCCGGTACTGACGCAGGGGCGGCGCGCGCCGGTGCGCCCTGCGGGCTGCAGCATTTCCGCGCCGTATCGATCGCGCTACGGGGAGCGCCCGTGACGAATGTCCACGCCGTCGTCTCCCGCCTGGGCCCGGCCGAGAGCGCGATCCTCGCGGAGCTCGCCGCGGGCGAGCCGCCGTTCGCGGTGCACCGCCGCGCTGCGCTGAGCTCGGCGCTCCGCTACCTGGAGGGCGGCCGCGGCTCGCCGGTGGTCCTCCTGCACGGCCGCGGGAACGCCGCGACAACGTGGTTCCCGCTGCTCCCCGAGCTCGCGCGGCGCCACCGCGTCGTCGCCGTGGATCTGCCGGGGTTCGGCCACGCCTCGTCGCCCCCGTTCGAGGGCGGCGGCTTCGAGGAGGGCCTCCGCTTCTTCGTCGATCCGGTCGAGGAGCTCCTCCTCGAGCTGGGTCTCGGCGACGCCGCGCTCGTCGGTCACTCGCTCGGCGCGCTCGTCGCGGCGGAGCTCGCGCTCCGCAGGCGCGTGCGTCCGCGGAAGCTCGCGCTCCTCGGCGCGATGGGGGTCGGGCCGGTCATGACCGCCCGGAGCCGCGCCTACTTCCGCGCCCCGCCGGAGCGCCTCGCGCGGGTGCTCGGCGCCGCGCTCTTCCGCCGCATCCGCCCGCCGCGGCCCACGCCGCTCGGCGAGCGCCTCGCGGCCCTGCACGGCGAGCTCTACGCCGTGCCCGACGGCCGGGTCGCGCCCGTCGCCGCGTTCAACGCGCTGTTCCCCGCCGTCGGCCCCGTGCCCCATCGCCTCGCGCGGCTCGGCGAGATCGACGCGGAGACGCTTGTGCTCTGGGGCGAGCGCGACGACGTGTTCCCGGCGCCGCTCGGCATCGCCGCGGCCGCCGCGATCCCCCGCGCCACGCTGCGCATCGTGCCGCTCGGCCACGCGCCGCACCTGGAGGACCCGGCGCTCGTGCTTCCCGAGCTCATCGCGTTCCTCGCGCCCGGAGCAGCAGTCCCCTCCCCGTAGCCCTCGTGCGGCGCCATGACACAGCCGTGGCTGTCCAGGAACCGAGGGAGGCCGTCCAGGAACCGAGGGGCGCCGTCCAGGAACCGAGGGAGGCCGTCCAGGAACCGAGGGGCGCCGTCCAGGAACCGAGGGAGGCCGTCCAGGAACCGAGGGGCGCCGTCCAGGAACCGAGGGAGGCCGTCCAGGAACCGAGGGAGGCCGTCCAGGAACGAAGAAGGCGCTCGCCCCGGCCGCGGCGGCCCTCGGCCACCTCGATGCTGCTGGCGCATTCTCGATCCGCCCGTGAAATTTTGGGGAGGGTCCGCGCGAATTGTCTGGGGCCAGCATGATTCCAGCCACCACCACGCCGCCGTCTCCCCGAGCGTCCGACGGGCTGCCCGCGGCGTCGCTTGTGACGGTGGGGGCGTCTCTCGACGAGACCGCCGCCCTGCGGCCGGTGGTGCGCGCGGCGATCGCCTGCGTGCTCGGTGAGCGGGCCGACCACCCCGACGTCGAGGATTGCACCCACGAGGCGCTCGCCCGGGCCCTCGAGGGGCGCAGCCGCCTCCGCGACGGCGAGCCGCTGCGCCCCTGGGTGCTCGGGATCGCGCGTCACGTGGCGCTGGACGTGCTGCGCCGCCGCCGCCGCACGCGGCGCGTCGAGGCGCTCCCGGAGGCGAGCGCCGAGGAGCAAGGCGAGCTCCTCGATTCGGTGGCGGATCCGGCGCCCGGGCCGGAGGAGCGCGCCGCGCAGGCCGAGCGCGCCTGCCGGATCGAGCTGGCCCTGGAGAAGCTCGCCGAGCCCCAGCGCCGCGCGCTCCTGGCCTTCCATGTGGAAGGGCTCAACTACCAGCAGATATCGCGCCGGCTCGACATCCCGCTCGGGACGGTGGCCACGTGGATCGCGCGAGGCAGGCGCTGCCTGGCCGAGGCGCTCGGGGAGTGATGATGCAGAACGACGACAAGCTCGCGCCGGACCTCGTGTGGCAAGCCGACGGCCATCTGACCGAGATAGCGCTCACCGCGCTCGGCGACGGCGAGGAGGCCATCCTGCCCGAGGGCGCGCTCGCGCATGTCGCTCGCTGCCAGTGCTGCTCCGCGGAGCTCGGCCAGGCGGCGCTCCTGTCGCTCCGCGCGGGGGAGCTGCTGCGCGCCCAGGCGGCGCCCGGCGGCGCGAGGGAGCCCGCCGCGGCGCGCGCCCCGCTGCCGGTCCCCGCGCTCGCCTTCGCCCTGGCGATCTCGGCGCTCGGCGCGGCGCCGTCGCTCGTGGCCGGCGCGGGCGGCCTGCGGGAGGGCTGGGCGGGGCTCTGGCACGCCTGCTCGGTGGTGGTGAGCATCGGCTGCGCCTTCGCGGGGAGCGGGGCCCTGTCCGGGTGGCTCACGGCGCTGCCGTGGCTCTCGGCGGCGCTGCTCCTGATCGTGGGGGTCGGTGTCGCGTGGACCAGGGGAAACCAGCTCTCGCTGAACGGAGGGATGTGATGCGCATCGTCTCGACTCGTCTCTTTTCCTCCTCGCGCCTCGGCGCCGCTGCGCTGGGCGCCGCGCTGGGGGTCTCGACAGGCGGCGCGGCCACGGCGGAGATCCTCCGCAAGGGGTCCTGGCCAGACGTCGAGCCGAAGGTGAGCGTCGAGCTGAGCAACGAGCCGCGCAGCGAAGCGCTGAAGCGCGTCGCCCAGGCGGCCGGGTGGAGCCTCGTGCTCGACGTGCCGCCCGGCAACGCCGTCGATCTCCACGTGAAGGACCAGCCGGCGGACCGGGTGCTGGAGCTCCTGCTCGCCGACGGGAGCTACGTCGCGACCCGCGACGGCGACCTGATCGCGATCGCCCCGGCCCCGGCGACGCCGCAGCCGACGCTGGCGCCGGAGACGCCCGCGCCCGGGCCCCCGGCGGCGCTCGCGCCCTCGGCGTCGCCCGGCGACGCGGAGGACGAGGACGCGGAGGACGAGGACGCGGAGGACGCGCCGCCCTCCTCGCGCGGCCGGGATCGGTTCGTGACCGGGGGCAGCCTCCGGGTCGAGAAGGGCGAGGTGGTCAACGACGTGTCGGTGATCGGCGGCTCGCTCGACGTGTGGGGCACCGTCACCGGCGACATCGACGTGATGGGCGGCTCCACGCACCTCCACGAGGGCGCGCGCGTGCGCGGCGACGTGTCGACGGTGGGCGGCCCCCTCACCGTGGCCGACGGAGCCCGCATCGACGGCGACGTCGACGTCGTGGGCGGCCCGCTCCACCGGGGCGAGCGCGCGCGCATCCGGGGCGATGTGAACAACGACCTGAGCCCCGCGGCAGGCGACGGCGCGAGCGCGCAGGGGGCGTCCACGCTCGCGCGCAGGGCCGGCAACGCGGTGACGCGCACGGCGTTCCTGTTCGCGTTCGGCGCGGTGATGCTGGCGCTCTGGCCGAGGCGCATGGAGATGCTCAAGGTCGAGATCGCCGCCCGGCCCATGCGCTCGTTCGCGCTCGGCGTGGTGGGCGTCCTCGGCGCCCTCGCGATCGCCGTCGCCCTCTGCGTCACGCTGATCGGCGTGCCGTTCGCGGTGCTCGGCCTGCTGCTCGCCGTCGTCGCCGTGGTCGCGGGCGGCTGCGCCGTGCTCGAGACGGCGGGGGCCGGGCTCTTCGGTCACCGGACCAAGAACCCCTACGTTCACCTCGCGATCGGCTGCCTCGGCCTGCTGATCGTCAGCGCGATCCCGTACATCGGCGGCGCGCTCTGCGCGGCCGTCGCGCTGATCGGCGCCGGGGCGCTCGTGGCGACCCGGCTCACGGGGCTCCTCCGCCCGAAGGCGCGGAGCGAGGGGACGGGAGGCCCCTACCGCACGTCGCCTTGACGGGCCCGCGCGGCGACGGGCCCGCGCGGGGCGCCGGCCGCTTGACGGGCCCGCGCGGCGCGCCGGCCAGCGCCGGCACGGATCGGCCTGAAGCCGCGGTCGCTCAGTGCACGCCGCCGACGAGCCACGCCTGCGCCGGGACGAGCACCTCTTCCGGTGAGCCTCCGCCCTGCGACGCCGGGCCGGTCGCGCTGCCGTCTCCCATGGACGTCATGCGGAACCCGTGGTCGCCGAACACGAGCAGCAGGGTCCGCGGCGGCAGGCTGGCCATGAACCGCGCGACGACGTCGGCGACCTCCTCCGCGATGGCCTCGATCCGCTCGGCGAACGGCGGCCCCGCGGCGCGCAGGCGCGCCTCCACGAGGTCGAGCTTCATCAGCTCGCGCGACCCGACCCGCTCGCGCCGCAGCGTCGCCACGGCGCGCCCGCGGGCGATGGCGGGCTCCGCCTCGGTCGGGGGCATCGTCTCGCGGAGCCCGTCCGGCCCGCGGGCGAGCAGCGACATCTGCGCCGTCGTCGTGGGCGGCAGCGCCGCCCAGAGCAGCGAGCGCTCCACAAGGATGGCCCGATCCATCAAGATCTCCTTCAGGTGGGCGGCGACGCGCTCGCCGAGGTCGAAGCGCATCGCGTCCACGAGCAGGAGCTTCACCCCGCGCGCCCCGTTGAGCCGGCCGATGCGGGCGGCGATGTCCGGCGCATCGAACACCATGGGCGGCCGCTTGCCGGTCACGCGCAGCGCCGAGAACGCCTCCCGGTAGCTGTGCTCGAAGCTGGTCCTCCAGCTGTCGACCACGCCGCGCACGGCCGCGTCCGTCTCGCCCGCGAGCGTCGCGCCGAGCAGCGGCGTGTAGTGGGTGGCGAACAGCTGCTCGATGACCCGGACCGGCTTCGGGCCGCGGGCGTTGTCGAGCTCGACGGCGAGCGTTCGCCACTCGGCCGCGCTGAGGACCCGGTTGCGCGGCGCCTTCCGCTCCGTCCGCGCCGGCGGCATCGCGTCGGCGTCCGCCTGGACGGCGTCAAGGATCGGCGCGGCGTGCGCGCTCGGCGCGACGTCGTGCGGGGCGCGCGGCGGCCTGAGCGTCGTTGCCGCGCCGCGCTCCTCGGCCGGCGCGCCCGGATCGGCGGCCGGCGCGCCCGGATCGGCGCTGGCCAGGGCCATCGCGAGCGTCTCGTTCGCGGCGGGCGGCGAGCCCGCCCTCTGCGCCGGTGCGGCGCCTGGGGCTCTCCCGGGGGAGAAGACGGCCGCCGGTGCGTCCGGGCGGCGGATCCTCGACGAGCGGGGGGGCAGCACGCCGCGCGGCCTCGCCTCCGTCCGCCCCTCGGCGGTGGAGGGCGGCGCCGGCGCTCCGGGCGCTGCTGCCGGCTCGGCCGGGAGCGCCTCGTCCTGGGCGAGCGCTGCGGCGCCCGGCTGCGCCGGCCCGACGGGGCGCTCCGGCTCGCGCGCCGCGAGGCTGCGCTCCGGCTCGCGCGCCGCGAGGCTGCGCTCCGGCTCGCGCGCCGCGAGGCTGCGCGCCTGCGGGCGCAGGTGGGAAATGGCGCCGGGCCCTTCGAGCGCGTTCCTCGCGACGAGGTCCGCGAGGGGCACCGGCGCGAGCACCTGCGCGGACCTGTCGTCCTCGTCGAAGACGAGGGCGACAGGCGCCTCGCGCGTCGCGCCGAGCCAGGCGAGGAGCGTCGCGCTGTCCTCCGGAGGGAGCGCGCCCCGCGCGCCGCCCGCGAGCCGCGGCAGGGCGACGGCGAGCCCCGCGGCGCCGAGCGCCCTCGCCCGGAAGATCTGGTCGGCGATCACCGCCTCGATCGGCTCGCCTGCCTGGACCCGCGGCGGCAGCGCGCCGCGCATCGCCAGCGCGAGCTCGACGGCCTCGTCGAGCGCCGCGCGGAGCTGCCCGTCCGGCGCCGTCGGGGCGCTCACCCAGAGGAAGCGCCGCGCCCTGAGCTCACGCTCGGAGTCGGCGCCCTGCCCGCTCGGGGCAAAGCGGGTCATGCCGGACGGAGGCACAGGGAGGGACGGCGGTCGGCCCTCCTCGGAGGCGGCATCGAGGCGGGAGACAGGATCGAGGCGCATCGCGCGGCAACCTCGCAGAACTCGCCGAAAGGGGCCAAGTTTCGGCGATCGGGCGGGCGGAGGCCGCCGGGGGACGCCCGCGGGGGCGCGGGCTCAGCCGGACTCGCGCGCTGTCTCGGCCATGAGCGCGAGCAGGGCGCAGGCGATGGCGAACCGGGCGTCGACCCTCCCCTGGTTCATCGACAGGTCGAGCGTGAACTCCTTGACGAAGAACCGGAACACCTGGGTCACCTTCGCGACCTCCTGCTGGTGGAGCTCGATATGCCACTTGCCGGTGAGGAGCGGGAACATGCGGCGGAGCAGCGCGGCGCCGTCCTCCTGCATCAGCCCGACCGGCTGATCCGAGGGGTCGAGGATGTCCCAGGTGTCGCGGAGGAGCGACTTGAGGCCGCGCGAGCGGAGGGTCCCGACCCGCTCGCCGGTGCGCGCGTCGAGGACGTCCAGACACCGGTTGAGGGCGATGACCTGCCGCGATCGGATCGTGAGCAGCGGCTGCGACTCCGACTCATCGGCGAAGAGGGTGAACTCCTGGCGCAGCTTGAGCAGCGGGTGCTTGACGAAGCACACGAGGGAGCCATCGGGCGCATAGACGTGAAACTTGCGGCCGAGCAGCGACCAGAAGGGCCGCTTGATGGTGTAGGTGGGGTGCGCGAAAGGTTGAACCGCGAGGCCGCCGTACGCGACGGGGCCCATGGGGGTGGCAGGCTGCATCGGGGCCGAGTAGGCCGGAGCGGAGCGCCTCGGTCAAGCGACGTCTACCGCGCGCTCGGGGCCCTTCCGCCGGGCATGCCCGCCGCGATCGCCCTCGCGATCTCCGGTTTGACGACCTTGCCCATCGCGTTGCGCGGCAGGCTCGGTACGACGATCGACTCGCGCGGCACCTTGTAGGGCGCGAGCCGCTCCTTCGCCCAGGCGCGGAGCGGTCCTGTCGCGCACTCCGCCTCTCGCCCCGGCGCGGCGACGACGACCGCCACGACGCGCTCGCCCCACGCTTCGTCCGGGACGCCGATCACCGCGACCTCGGCGATCGCGCCGTGCTCGCGCAGCGCCTCCTCGATCTCGAGGGCGGACAGCTTGTACCCGCCGCTCTTGAGGATATCGACCGAGGTCCGCCCGAGGAGGCGGAAGCACCCGTCGCCGGAGCGCTCCGCGACGTCGCCCGTGCGGAACCAGCCGTCCTGGAAGGCCGCGGCGGTGGCGTCCTCGCGCCCGAGATAGCCCTTGAAGACGCTCGGCCCCCGGATCCAGAGCTCGCCCCGCGCGACCGAGGCGTCGCCGCGTTGCGCCACCGCCTCGCCCGACGCCACGCCCGGCGCCCCTTCCGACGCGAAGCCCGCGTCGTCCGTGATGCGGGCCTCGACGGTCGGCAGCGGAGAGCCGACCCAGCCAGCCCGCCGGCCGCCCGGATCGAGCGGGTTGCTCATGCCGACGCCGATCTCGGTCATCCCGAAGCGCTCGAGCGGGATCGTGCCGGTGAGGTCGCGCCAGCGCTCGGCCAGCGTCACCGGCAGCGCCGCGGAGCCGCTCGTCGCCAGCCGGAGGGCCCGCGCCCCCGCGGCGAAGCCGGGCGCGTCGCCGCGGTCGAGCTGCCCGAGCAGCCGCTGGTACATGGTCGGCACCGCCATGAACGCCGTGGCGGAGCGGCGCGCGATCTCGGCGGCGACGCGCTGGGCGTCGAAGCGCGGCAGCATCCTCGTCGCGCTGCCCGCGAGCAGCGACGTCGTGAGCGCGATGGCGACGCCGTGGAGGTGGTGCAGCGGCAGCGCGTGCAGCAGCACGTCGTGCTCGGAGAAGCCCCAGGCCGCGCGCAGGAGCTCTGCCTGCGTGGCCAGGTTGCGGTGCGTGAGGAGCGCCCCCTTCGGCTTGCCGGTCGTGCCGCTCGTGTAGAGCAGGAGCGCCGGATCGTCGGCGGCGATGTCCGAGATCGCCCCCTCCGGCCCCGGGGCGGCGCGCTCGAGGTCCTCCACGCGGAGCACGGCGCGGCCCTGCGCGATCGGGGCGACCACGGCGGCGAGCTCGTCTCCGGCGATGATCCGCCGCACGCCGGCGTCGCTCGCGAGCCACTCGAGCTCTGCCGGCGGATAGAGGGGCGACAGCGGCAGCGCGATCCCGCCGGCGAGGATGACGCCGAGGAACGCCGAGATCCACGCCGCGCCCGGCGGCACGAGGAGCAGGATCCGCTCCCCGTCCAGGGAGGCGAGGGAGCTCGGGCTCGCGCGCCCGTCCACGCCGCGCCGTCCGCTGTCGGCGAGCAGCGCGCCGCGCACGCGGAGGGCTCGCTCCGTGAGCGCCGCGAAGGTCGTCGGCCCCCGGTCGTCCTCGACGGCGATTCGAGCGGACGATCCGAGCTGAGCCAGCCGTTCGACGAGCGGTGAAGCCATCGCGCGAACTCTCGCACAGCGGAGGTGCGCGGAGCCAGGCCGGTTGGTTACACTGCTGCGCCATGCGAGCCTCCTGCCTCCGTTCCGGCGCCTTGCCCCGCCTCGCGGCCGTCGCCGGCTTGATCCTGGCCGCGGCGGCGTGCGAGAGCGCGCCGAAGCCGTCCGAGCCCGGCGCCGCCGCCACGACGGCCCCGGTCGTCGAGGCGCCCGCCGAGCCGCCGAAGCCGAGGGGCATGCCCGAGCTGCTCGTCGATTCCATGGGCCCCTACCTCGGCCAGCGCGTGGATCTGGCGCAGAAGGACGGGGCCGAGAAGCTCGCGAAGGTGGTCCGCGCGCTGCCGATCGACGGCAAGCCCGTCACGTTGCTGGCCGACAAGAAGGCGAAGCCGAGCGCGGTCGCCGCCGTCGTGACGGAGCTCGGCGCGGCCGGCGCGCCGAAGGTCATCATCAAGACCGACGGCCGCGACGACCTCCCGAAGGAGATCACGGTGGTGCCGGAGGGGCGCGTGTCGAAGCCCCCCGCCTGCGCCGTCAGCGCGATGGTGCTGAAGGACCTCGCGACGGCGATCTGGCCGTTCGGCGGCGGCACGGGCAAGCGCCAGCGGAAGGGGCTCGCCGGCCCGGATCTGTCGCACACCGGCGAGCAGCTCACGAAGGACATCGCCGCGTGCAGCGCGACGGTGGCCTTCTTCTCGGCGGATGACGGTGTGTCCTGGGAGATGGCGCACAACCTGGCGGGCACGATCATCGGCTCCGACGCCAAGAAGAAGCTCGACACGCTCGTCCTGCTCCGCGCTGCCCCGGTCGCGGGGCGGCCGGTGCAGCTTGGTGGAGGCTGACGTGCGCGGCGCCGGGGGCTCCGTCACCCTGGATCGCCTCACCCTCAGGGGCGCGCCCGCCGGAAGGAACGTCCGGTGCGCCCGGCGCCCGGCGCGCGCCGTCGAGAGAAGACTGTCAATTTCTTGTGGGGAGAGGCTCCCTGGGGTCTCGTCGCGCGCGGGCATGGCGGGGCAGGGCAGGGCAGCGCGGCACGATCCGGCACACGGGGTGGTGCTGCGAGCGCACGGAAACCGCGGGCGGGCGCTCGCCGTTGGGGCCGGCCTGGATCATGAATAGGGCGAGTCGCCGGTCCCCTGCGCCATCGGGGGCGTGACGATCACGGGAGGATGGTTCGGACATGTCGAAGCGACTTCTTGCATCGGCCCGCGCGAACAGGGGCCGCAGCCTCCGTCCCCGGGCTTCTCAGCCCCGCATGTCGGCGGCGCCTGAGGGGCCGGCGTTCGCGACCCAGGATGCGGCGCAGCCGGTGGCGAGCGGCCAGGACGTCGGCGCCGGGGCGGTGGAGGCGCTCTCCGCTGCTCCTGCGCCGGCAGCCGAGGTCGGTGCGACCGCTGCGCCACCGGCCGTCGAGGCGCTCGCTGCCCCGTCGGTGGCGCCGGCGCCCGCTGCCCCGTCGGTGGCGCCGGCGCCCGCTGCCCCGTCGGTGGCGCCGGCGCCCGCTGCTCGGTTGGCTGAAGAGGCGCCCGCTGTTTCGAGGATCTCCGAGGCGCCCGCCGCGCCGTCGGCCGCTTCACGCAGCACGAGCGACGCGGCGCCTCTCAAGGCGCTGGATTCCGACCCGTCGACCGCGTCTGAACGAGCCGGCGCCTCCGAGCCGCCGGCAGGCTCGGCGTCCTCACCCGACGAGCCGCCGCCCGACTCGGACGCGCTCGATCTGATGGACCCTTCCTCGCCGACGGCGGCGTTCTTCCGGCGCGAGGAGGAGTCGTTCCCGCCGCTCACCGAGGTGGCCAGCCATCCCGACGAGCACGCTGACGAGCGCCTCGTGGTGGTGCATCAGCTGTCGCCCGAGACCCTCGCCCGCCGGGCGCGCCTTCGCCGGATCGTCGCGGCGGTCGCGGGGCTCGCTGGGGTGATCTCCGTCGCGGTGGTCGCCAAGTCGGTGCTCTCGGGCAAGCCGTCCTCGCCTGCGCCGGTCGCGATGACAGCGCCTGCTTCGAAGCCGGCGCACATGGAGGCGAAGCTCTTGGCCGTGACAGGCAATCCTGCTCCCGCACGGGAGAAGGCGCCTGCGCAGACCGAGCCGGCGCGGACGGAGGCCGCGGCAAAGGGGGCGGAGGCCGCTCCCGATCCGCACAAGGCGACCGCGGAGGCGGAGAAGGCAGCCGCGGAGAAGGCCGAGGCGGAGAAGGCAGCCGCGGAGAAGGCCGAGGCGGAGAAGGCAGCCGCGGAGAAGGCCGAGGCCGAGGCGGCCGCGGCAGCCGAGGCCGCGAAGACCGCAGCGCCCGCGGGCAGCCCTGAGGACGCAGGCAAGCTGAAGAAGGAAGCGCTGAGCTTCCTCAACCGCGGCAGGTACAAGGACGCGATCGAGGCGTCTCGCGCGGCCATCGCGGCCGATCCGACCGACGCGCTGCCCTATCTCTACCTGGGCTCGGCGCTCCAGGACACGGGCAAGTGGAAGGATGGCGTCGCGGCGTACAGCGAGTGTGTTCGCCATGCCACGAAGGGCCCCGTGCACGAATGCAGGGCCATGGGTGGCCGCAAATAGCGCTCGGTCGGGGCGCCAGGCGAGCTGCGTTCAGCCAGGGCGGCGAGCGAGCCGCGTGAGGAACGCCGCGGCCACGGCGTAGCCGAAGGCCAGGCCTGTGGCGAGGCGGGTGGCATGCCAGACCGGGCGCAACCCGAGATCCTGGGTCGCCACGTCGAGCACCATCAACGCGCTGAGGCCGATGAGGATCGGGCGCCACGTCGCCATCGCCAGGCGAGGCCGCGCGATCGCGGCGCCCGCCGCGACGCCGGCGAAGATGCCAGCGCAGCGGCTGCAGAGCGGCATCACGACGCCCTCGAGCGCGAGGGACCGCCCGGGCATGCGGTGGCATATCGGCACGAAGAGGCGATCGAGCGCGACGCCGAGCTCTCCGAGCGGCAGGTGGCTCCGCGCCAGGGCGATGCACCAGGGCAGGACGCCGAGGAGCGCCAGCGCGCAGCGCACGGCCGAGAGCCGCGATGACGGCTCGGCCGGATGCGCCGCCGGAGTCTCGCGCCCGGAGGCGCACGCGGTCACGTCAGCCTCGGTCGGGCGCGCTCTTGCCGAGGTGGCGCATCACCTCTTTCAGGTCGCTCCAGACCTCTCGCTTCGCGCTCGGCTGGCGCAGCAGGTAGGCCGGATGGAACGTGGGCATGATCGGGATCGTGCCCTTGTAGAGCTTCCATGTCCCGCGGAGCTTCGTGATCCCCTCGGTCGTGCCGATCAGCCCCTGCACCGCGGTGGCGCCGAGCGCCACGATCACCTTCGGCTTGATCAGCGCGAGCTGAGACGCGAGGTAGGGGCTGCAGGTCGCCATCTCGGCCGGCTCGGGCTTGCGGTTCTGCGGCGGCCGGCACTTCACGATGTTGCAGATGTAGACCCCGTCGCGCGGGTACCCCATCGCCGCGATCATCTTGTCGAGCAGCTGCCCGGCCGGGCCGACGAACGGCTCCCCCTGCAGGTCCTCTTCCGCCCCGGGCCCCTCGCCGACGAACACGATCTCGGAGAGCGGGCTGCCGCGCGAGAACACCGCGTGGGTGCGGCCCTCGTGGAGCGGACATTTCTGACAGGTGCGGACCTCTTCCGCGAGGAGCGCGAGCCGCGTCACGCGCTCCTCCGGCGTGACCGGCTGCGCTGCGGTCGCGCGCGGCGCCGAGGCGGCGCTCACGGCAGGGCGGGGGGACGGCTCGGGACTCCGCTGCGCCTGCACCGGAGGCCGCGCCGCCTGGGCCTCGGCGGAGCGCTGCTCCGGCTGCGGCGGGGAGGCGGCGGCAGAGCGCCGCTCCGGCTGCGGCGGGGAGGCGCCGCCGGCGTCGCTGCGCTGCGCCGGCGGCGCGAAGGCCGCGTCGCTGCCCCCGCGCGATGCCGGCGGTGAAGGCGCATCCAGCCCGGCGAAACCCCGCTCCGCGCGGCGAGGGGCCGGCGGACCGCCGTCCGGAGACGACGCGCCCAGCGCCTCGTGGAGCGCTGAAGGATGGCCCGGCAGCCCGTCCGCGCCGGTCGCAGCGTGCCATTCCAGGAACGCCCGGACCGAGGCGGTCAGGTCGGCGAGCTCTTCGCGCAGCGCTTCAACCATCGCCGTCCCTCAGTGGCCGCCCTGCTGCGCGAGCCAGCGCTCCGCGTCGAGCGCGGCCATGCAGCCCGTGCCGGCGGCCGTCACGGCCTGGCGGTAGTTCCAGTCCTGCACGTCGCCCGCGGCGAAGACGCCGGGGATGTTCGTGCGCGTCGAGCCCGGCACCGTCTTCAGGTAGCCGTTCGGGTGCGTCTCGAGCTGCCCCACGAAGAGATCCGTCATCGGCGTGTGGCCGATCGCGACGAACATGGCCGCCGCGGGCACGAGGTGGCTGTCGCCCGTCTTCGTGCTCTTGACGCGGACGCCCGTCACCATGTCGGCCTTCACGTCGAGCACCTCCTCCACGACGTGGCTGTAGAGGATCTTGATCTTCGGGTTGTCGGTCACGCGCTGGATCATCGCCTTCGACGCCCGGAACTCGTCGCGGCGGTGCACGAGCGTGACGCTGCTGCAGAGCCCGGACAGGTAGGAGGCCTCCTCCATCGCCGTGTCGCCGCCGCCGACGACCACGACGTCCTGGCCGCGGAAGAGCGCGCCGTCGCAGACCGCGCAGGCGCTGACGCCCTTGTTCTTGAGCTTCTCTTCGCTCTCGAGGCCGAGGTAGTTGGCGCGCGCGCCCGTCGCGATCACCACCGATTTCGTCAGGTAGAGCGTGTCATCCACCCACACCTTGAACGGGTGGCCCGTGAGCTCGACCCGGGTCACGTCCGCCGTCACGATCTCCGTGCCCTGATGCGCGGCCTGGTCGCGAAAGCGCTGCATCAGCTCCTGGCCGGTGATCTTCTCGGGAAAGCCGGGGTAGTTCTCGACATCGGTCGTGAACATGAGCTGGCCCCCCGGGATCAGGCCGCCGGCGCTGAAGCCCTCGATGAGGAGCGGCTTCAGGTTGGCGCGCGCCGCGTAGATGGCGGCGGTGAGCCCGGCAGGACCGGAGCCGATGATGACCAGGTTACGGACGTTCGATTCGCTCATGGTGGAGCCATCTTATAGGCGCGACCGCCTTCCGCGTCGACCGCCCCGGCGCTCCGCCGCGCTCCAGCGCCGCGCTCCAGCGCCGCGCGTTCTGCCGCCTCCGCGCCGAGCGGCCGCCCGCTCAGAAGCGCATGGTTCCGCTCAGACCGAACTCGTCCAGGCTGCTCTCGAAGCGGCCGCCGTTCACGCTCTGGATGCTGCGGTAGCCGCTCGGGACAGCGCCGGATACGGCCTTGAGGCGCCCCTTCCCGCCGTTGTCCAGCGGGCCGAAGAACGTGTGCTGAAACGCCGCCGAAATGTCGACCGGGCCGACGCGCGTGGTCACGCCGGCCCCGACGCCGACCCGATAGCCGAGGTGGAAATCGAGGTTCAGATCGGCGTCCTCCTGCCCCTTCGTCTCGAAGAAGCCGCCGGCCCTCAGCGCGAGCAGATCGGGGAGCACGACGAAATCGCCGCCGAGCCGGACTCCCAAGACGTCGCGCCAGCGGTGCGGGACGTCGGCGTTGGGCGGCACGGTGCCCACGACCGTGCCGCGCACCGGGATGCCCTCGCGGAACCGGACCTCGATCGCATCGACCGCGCTGTTGTTGGCCCAGGTGAAGTCGAGCTCCACATCGAACAGGTCGTCGACCATCGGGTCGCGGACGCGGGGCTCGGCGGCGGAGGACCGCGCGGCCCGCGGGGCGCCGGCGCGCGGCCTGTGGTACCGGAGGCCGAGCTTCGCCTCCATGGGGATCGGCATCGTGAGAGAGCCCGCGCTCCGCTCCTCGGTGACGTTGCACCCCGGCGGCTCGCCCCTGCAGGGGTCCGCGTTCTTGACCCCGGCGGGCGTCCAGTAGCGGGACTCGATGGTGAGGTCGGTCTCCGCGCGCACCGCGTCCTGCCACTTGAACCACGCGCCCAGGTCGAGGTGCGCCGTCGCCGCCCAGCGCGCGCCGAGGACGAAGCCCGGGATGAAGAGATCGTCCGCCTTCGCGCGCGTGCGCAGATCGCCGCGCGCGTTGAAGTCGTCGCCGCCTGGGGCCGAGGTCGCCTCGGCGAAGTTGACGAAATCGAGGACCGCCATGCCCCAGATGAAGCCGGCGCCGATCGAGACCCCCTCCGCGGGGGTGAAGCCGACCGAGAGCGTCGGCATCAGCATCAGGGCGTCGAGCGACGTGAGCAGGTACCGCTGGGGCGACGGCTGCGTCATCTCGCCGAAGCTCGGGTGCGTGTACGGGAGCGACTCGGGCCAGGACCGCTCACCGACGCCGTGCGGGCCGAGCACCGCGACGCCGACGGCGAGCGCGTCGCTCACGCGGAGGGTCGCGGCGAGCTGTGGGTTCGGGAACAGGCCGCCCTCGGCGCACACCTCGGGGTCGGGGCCGCCCTCGCTGCCGGGCGCCGGGATCGCCGTCGTGTAGCTCGGCGGGACGGGCTGTCCATCGGGGCCGAGGCGCGTGAAGCACTGCGCGAGCTGGATGAAGTGGACGCCGCCGTGCGCGCTGCTCCTCTGCGCGGCGAGCCCCGCCGGGTTGAAGTAGGCCGCGAGCGGATCGTCGGCCCGCGCGACCCAGGCGCCGCCGCGACCGAGCTGGAGCACCCCGATGTCCGGCGAGTCGAGCCCCGACGACGCGCGCGCCGCGCCGGCGGCCACCATCGCAGCGAACGCGGCGCCCGCGGCTCCTCGTTTCATGGGCCTCCGTCTCCGCGCGGCGATCCCCGCGGCTACTTCACCGGCGACGCCTTGAGCGCCGCCTTGCCGTCCTTCACGTAGACCGTGAAGCGCACGCGCGAGCAGTTGTGGCGCGCCACGAGCGCGTCCTTGTTGCGCTGCAGCGTCCCCTTGAACTTGTCGAAGGTGAGGGCGTTCGTGGGCTCCCCGCACTGCTGCTTGACCGACAGGAACTCCTCGTAGACGGCGTTCCATTCGGTGAGCTCGTCCGGATCTCCCGCGCTGTCCTGCCGCGCGGCCGGCGCTTCCGGCGCGCTCGTCGCCTCGGGGAGCGTGGTCGCCAGGGCGGGCGCGGCCGGCGCCCTGGGCGGCGGCGGCGGCGGCGGGCGCCGCGGCGGCGGGCGCCCCGGAGCGCCCGGGGGGCCATGGGAGGGGAGCGCGATGTTCGCGTCCGAGATCTCCTCGATCGCCTCGACCTGCTCCTCGGCCTCGCGGGCCGGCGGCGGGCCGCTGAGCGGGTGCGAGCCGGGCCGCCGCGTCGGGCCGCGGGGGCTCACCATGGGCTTCGGGTACGACGGGCGCGAATCGGGGCGCGGCTCGCCGGGGCCGAGCGGCACCGAGAACGCGCTCATCGCCGGCTGCGCCGGGATCGGGCCGAGCACCTGCTCGAGGTCGGCGGCCTTCCTGGGCGCGCCGCCCTTCGCGGCCACCTTCTCGACGCCGTCGTTGATGTCGGCCGCGATCTTCCGGTAGGCGCCGCGGAACCGGCTCGGCGCCAGCACGTCGACCTCGCCCTTGGCGAAGCGCGTCGCCTCGTTGCGGAAGACATGGAGCGGCCGCGTGTGCTCCAGGAACGAGAACACAAGCCCGATCGCGGCCAGGGCGAGGATGCCCGCCAGGATCAGCGCCGTGGGCACCTGGCTCTTGTCGTCGTTGTTCGCCTTGTCGAGGAAGTTGAGCGGCGAGTCGACCGACGCCGCGAGGCGGCCGACCGCGTAGCCGGCGCCGAGCTCCCACGCCTCGCCGGGCAGCCGCGCGTACACCACGCCGAGGTGCTTGCCGATGACGCGGACCTCGGAGCGCCCCTTCTCGACGTAGTCCTTGTTGTCGTCGAGCAGCTTCAGATCCTGCGTGATCTGGTCGAGGTTCGCCTTGTCGAACCCCTCGGGCGCGCCGGAGGCGACGCGCGCCCCCTCGGCGTAGAAGCCGACGGCGGTGCCGGTGCGCTTCGTGACCGCGCGGGCGAAGGTGTCGTCGATGATCTTGGCGCCGATCACGGCCCCGACCGGCTCACCGTTGACGTCCTGCTCGACGGGGCGCGCCACGACGCGCAGGATGCGGCCCTTCCAGACCCAGGCGTCGTCGCGGATCCAGCCGTGGAGGGCGTCGGCGACGACCGGGTAGCCGCCGAGCTCCCAGTCCTCACGGTGCTCGAAGTCCACCGACGCGACCACCCGGCCGGCCGCGTCGACGGCCCACACGTGATCGAACTTGAGCTCCGGCGGCACCTCGGCGACCGCGCTGCGCAGCGCGGCGCGGGCCTTCTCGCGCAGGTCGGCGCCCGGCTTGGCCTCGGCCGACGACTTGGCGAGCGCCGTCCGCAGGGCCGGGGTCAGCGCGACGCGGATGAGCGCGCTCGATCGCTTCCGGGCGTCGTCGTTGAGGAACCACTCGACGGCGCTGGAGTCGGCGCTGAGCGACTCGCTCATCGCGCGGTGGCTCGAGCGGTTGTAGAGCTGGGCGGCGACGAAGAGGACGAAGACCGCGGCGCCGAGCGCGAGTGCGAGCACCCCGTACCAGAAACGCGACAGCAGCATGGTCTACTTTCCTGCCTCCGCGCTCGGTCCACCGGCCTCGCCCACGACGACCGGCTCCCTGAGGAGCTGCTGCTCCGGCCCGGGCTTCACGACGGCCTCGACGGTCTTTCCGACCGGCTCGCCGTTGAAGTAGCCCTGCAGCGTGTACGTGCCGGCCTCGACCTCGATGGCGAAGTTCCCCTGACGATCCGGGTAGGCGCTCGCCACGGCCTTCGGCTCGACGACGATCCACGACCGGACGCTCGGGGCGAGCTGATCGCGGATCTCGTACTTGCCTGGCCCCGGCGGCGTCCAGGCGCGGGTCTTTGCGGCGGCGATCTCGATCGGCGGGAGCGCCTTGTTGCCGACGTCGTGGATCTTGTGCGGGAACGGATCGTGGTTCTCGAACTGGATCCGCTGTCCCGGGGCGACGACGACGGTCACGGGCGTGGTGCGGCCGCCCGAGATGACGACCGTTCGCGGCGTCTGCTGCGGCTCGCCCTTCTCGCCGAGCGCGACGACGCACAGCTCCTTCGGGACGTAGCCGACGAGCGCCCGGACATCCGCGCGGACGGTCGGGGAGGGCTCGCGGAAGGTGTACCGGTTCGCCTTCGGGTCCTTGGCCTCGTTCCAGACCGGGTTCAGGAGCTTGGGCATGCCCGTGGTCCTGCCCTTGATCGTCACCGCAGCCAGGGCCGCCCCGGGCACCGTGAGGATCGCGAGCGTCAGGGCAAGACGCCGCACGAAGCGCGAGCGGCCGGGGGTGTTGCGCCCGCGGTGGCTCGACGACCCAAACCGTGCTGCGCCGGCGAGCGGGCGCTGCTCGTCGTGCTGCGCTCCTGCAGATCGAGGGGATCTCGTGTCCATCGCGGGCCCGAAGCTACCGGAAGGGGGATGAGAACGGAAACAAAAGCCGGGCCGTGGTCCGCACGCCGGCGCCGCGCCCCCCCGGCGACGCCGCGGTGCGGCGACCGCTGGACCCCTGTCGAGGGCACAGCGCGTGTCGCGCGCACAAAAAAACTGCGGGCCGCGTGGGCGGCCCGCAGGGGAGAGATGTTCCGTACCGCCGAGGACGTGGGCAGAAGGACATGAACCCCTAGCATCGCTGCTAGGTGGGAGCCTAAGTACCGCTTCAGGCTTCCCGGTGAATGGTTCCGGGCCTAGCTCACCACGGTATCGTTGTTGGCTCCCTGGTTCTCGCTTACTCGGGATTCAATCGTCCAACGCCTCACGAAGTCGGCAGAGGGAACGACCATAGGATAGTTCCCTGGGCGGCTCAGTCAACCGCTCCTCCGCACGGCGCCGACATTTTGCGTTTCTCGCTTCGCGAGCGTCGCTGTCGTTTGTTTCGTTTGTTGTTGCGCTTGTCGTGCTTGTTGCGCTTGCTGCGCTTGCTGCGCCTGTAGCCCCCTCGTGTTCACGCCGCTCGTGCGCGAGCGCCCGACGCGCGTTGCGGCTGGCCCTGAGCCGGCCGTCGAGCCGCCTAGCGGGTCGGCGGGCCGGGATGCGACAAGAGGGCAACGATGGGATCGTGGACGAGGCCGTTCGACGCCATGATGTCGCCTGCGTGGTAGTCCGGCGGGCCGCCGGCGAGCGCGGTGATCACGCCGCCCGCACCGCGCACGATCGCGCTCCCGGCGGCGACGTCCCAGGCGTGGAGCCGGCGCTCCCAGTAGGCGTCGTAGGTCCCGTCGGCGACCATGCAGAGATCGATCGCCGCGCTGCCGCAGCGCCGCACGGCCTGAGCGTTGCGCTTGACGGTCATGAAGGCGTCGAAGTTGTTGTCCGGAGCCCGGTCGCGCACCGGCGGGAAGCCGGTCGCCACCATCGCGTGCTCCAGCGACGCCGTGGCGCTGACCGTGCAACGCTCGCCGTTGCGGCGCGCCTCTCCGGCGGTCGCGGGCCGCTCCGGCGCGGCGCCGCGCGGCTGCGGCTCGCGCGACCGGAAGCCCGTCCAGCGGATCCCGAGCACGGGCGCGACGACGGCGCCGGCGACGGGCGTGTCGTCCTCCATCAGGCCGACGGAGACGCACCAGAACGGGTGACCGTGGACGAAGTTCGTCGTGCCGTCGAGCGGATCGACGTACCAGACGAGCCCGCCGCGCGGCTCCGTGGCGCGCGCGGCGCTCTGCTCCTCGCCGACGACGGCGATGCCCGGCGTGAGCGCGCCGAGCCGCGCGACGAGCAGGTCCTCGCTCGCCTGGTCGAACTGGGTCACGAGATCGCGCGGCGCCTTCTCCGCCACGCGCAGGCCGCCCGCGCCCGCGCGGAACCCGGCCTGCACGAGCGCCGCTGCCTCCTCGGCGACGCGCAGCGCGATCCCGGAGAGCTCGAGCAGCTCCGCTGGCCCGCGCCCGCTCATCGCGACCTCGCCGACAGCGCGCCGCGGAGCTTGTCGTAGATGCCGCCGAACGCCCCGTTGGACAGGAGCGCGACCGTGTCACCCTCCTGCGCGTCGCGCGCGATCGCGGCGACGATCTCGTCCACCGAGCCCGCCGTCTCTGCGCGCCTGCCCGCCTGCTCCAGGTCGCGCACCAGCCGGTCGAGGTCGAGCCGCTCGCCCGCGGCGATGTCCGGCCGCCCGAGCGGCGCGAGAACGACGCGATCGGCCGCGCCGAAGGCGCGCGCGTAGGGCTCCTGGTGGAGGGCGCGGCACGCGG
Source organism: Sorangium sp. So ce1014 (assembly GCF_051521505.1). Classification (NCBI taxonomy): domain Bacteria; kingdom Pseudomonadati; phylum Myxococcota; order Polyangiales; family Polyangiaceae; genus Sorangium; species Sorangium sp. So ce1014. The sequence goes on along the minus strand of NZ_CP150356.1, from coordinate 10,396,697 downwards.
TCGCGCTGCGCGGCTCGAACACCGCCCACAGCGCGCCTCCCGGGTGCCGGGACCGGAGCGCGCGGAGCGTCTCGTCCACGGCGGTCGGGTGGTGCGCGAAGTCGTCGTAGACGCGGACCCCGCGCGCCTCGAACAGGAGGTCCTGCCGGCGCCGCACGCCCTCGAAGCTGGCGAGCGCCGCGGTCACGGTCGAGAGCGGCGCGCCGAAGCCCTGCGCCGCGGCCGCGATCGCGGCGACGGCGTTGCGCACGTTGTGGTGCCCCGGCATCTTCAGGGCGACGCGCCCCGCCATGACGCCGCCGGCGTACAGATCGAACGACTGGCCGTCGGCGCCGGCCTCCGCGGGCGCGGCGAGCCAGTGCGGCGGCTTCCCGTGCGTGTCGTCGCCCTCGAGCGCGAACCAGGCGACCTCTGCGCGCGCCGACCGCGACACCACCTCGACGACGCGCGGATCGTGCGCGGCCGCCACGAGGAGCCCCGTCTCCGGGATCCGCTCGACGAACCCGCGGAACGCCGCCTCGTACGACGCGGCGTCGGGGTAGATGTCGACGTGATCGTGCTCCACCGACGTGACGATGCCGACCTCGGGTCGGTAGTGCCAGAACTTCGGCGTCTTCTCGAAGAAGGCGGTGTCGTACTCGTCGCCTTCGACGACGAACGGCGTCCTGCGGCGATCGGCGCCCGCCTCGTTGAGGAGCGGCAGGCCGCGGCGGTCGCTCGCCGAGGCGGCGCTCCGGGGCAGCCGGAAGCTCGCCTCGAAGTTCTTCGGCAGGCCGCCGATGAGGAAGCCGGGGTCCCTGCCGGCCTCGTGCAGGAGCCACGCGCACATCGAGCTTGTCGTCGTCTTGCCGTGCGTGCCGGCCACGACGAGCGGCGAGCGGCCGGTGAGCATGGCGTCCGCGAGCGCGTGCGCCATCGTGGTCACCCGCAGGCCTCCGTCGATCGCGGCGCGCGCCTCGGGGTTCGTCGGGCGGCAGACGTTGCCGATCACGACGAGATCGGGCCGAGGGTCGAGGTGCGCGGGGTCGAACCCGGTCATGAGCCGGATGCCCCACCGCTCGAGGGCCGGCCCCATGGGCGGGTAAAAGGAGACGTCGGACCCCGAGACCTCGTGCCCCGCGGCCCGGAAGAGCCCCGCCAGCGCACCCATGCCGGTGCCCGCGACGGCGACGAAGTGGACGTGCATCGCGGCGCAGTGTGCCCGAGCGCCCTCGGAGGGCAAGGGGGCTCCCGCGCGAGAGCTCGCCAGGCCGCGGTCCCCGCCGTGTCCGCACATCCGCACAGGGCCTCCGCGTCATCAAACATCGACTCTGCGCGGCCCGGCGTGCTCGCAGGTCATGAGTCCGGAGCCGCCTCCAGATCAAGGTGGATCGACGAGCAGGAGCGGCCTTAACCGCTTGAGGGACCGCCGGCCCAGCCCCTTGACCCGCAGCAGGTCGTCGATCTTCCGGAAGCGCTTGAGCTTGGCGCGGAGCGCCAGGATCGCCGCCGCCTTCGCCGGACCGACGCCCGGGAGGCGCATGAGGTCCGCCTCGGTCGCGAGGTTCAGCACGACCTTTCCGTCCGCGGTCACGCCGCCGCCCGCCGGAGCGACCGCCCCGCCATCGCCGGCCGGCGGCGGCTCTGCCGCTGCGGCCCCCGCGTCGGCGGCAGGCTCGGCGGTGGCCTGGGGCGCCGGGCTCCCGGCGGCGCCGAACGGCGCCGGGTCGCCGGCCACCATCGCCAGCCCGGCGGCCGGATCTGCCGGGCGCTCCGGGAGCAGGCTCAGCGCGTGCCCGGAACCCACGAGCGCAAGCGCGAAGAACCCCGCGACGTACGCCGCGACCTTGCCGCCCAGCGCGGTCCAGGCCGAGTCCCTCAGCGCTGCCAGCGCCCGCTCCCGCCACGGGCGACACGCCTCGGTGTCTTGCCCTGCATCAGCCCGCCCATCGGGCGAGCCCGTCCCCTTCGATGTCGCTTGCATCGTGCCGCGCCTTCTTTCTGGTGCAAAGGACGTCGCCTCCGCGCACGCGAGCGGCGTTCGTCTCCTCGGCGAGGCCGCCAAGCGAGCGGCATGCCGGCGCGCGATCGCCTGAAACCCTGGGCAAATCGCGGGCGTCCAGCGCTCCCCGGCGTGGCGCCGCCATGGCGGAGGCGCACGGTAAGGTCGAGCTCGCCTCCAGGGAGCTCGGGTAGCCCCCGGGGAGGACGGGCGCCGCCGCCGGCAGGCCGGCGCCCCCGGGGGAGGACGGGCGCCGTGTCACGAGCGAGAAGCTCGGCTACCATCAGCGCCCCGGGCGCCCGGCGACCCGGCGGCATCCACCCCGCCGCAAGGCGCTCACCACGAGGTCTTATGCCCCACGATCCCCGTCGCTTTGTTGATCCCGGCCCTGCGGGTCGCTCGCGCCGAGCCTTCCTCGGCGGCCTCGCTGCCGGCACCGCGGGCGCCGTGCTCCTGGGCCCGAGCGCGGCGCTCGCGGAAGCGCCGCCGAGCCTCGCGGCCACGCCGCCTCCCGGCTTCACGCCGCTCTCCATTCCCGGGAAGATCGTGAAGGTCACGAAGTCGAACTCGATGCAGCCAAACGGCCTCTGGCCCGAGGCGTCCGCGGCGAAGGCGATGCTCGAGCGGGCCATGGCGGAGCTCACCGGGAAGGGCGATCTCGGCGCCGCCTTCGGCCGCTTCGTCCACAAGGACGACCGCGTGGCGATCAAGGCCAACGGGATCGCCGGCCAGAAGGGCGCGACCATGGCCACCAACAAGGAGCTCGTGCTCGAGATCGTGCGCGGGGTGATCGCGGCGGGCGTCCCCGCCGAGAACGTCCTGATCTTCGAGCAGTACCCCTCGTTCCTCGCCGGCACCCGCTGCGCCGACCGCACCGCCAAGCCGGCCGCCGAGTTCCCGGCCGGGATCCGCGCCGCGGTGCACGAGAACAAGGACGCGGTGATGCCGAGCATCTCGGTCTTCGGCATCCCCACCAAGTTCGTCCGCCCCTTCACCGAGGCGACCGCGGTGATCAACGTCTCGCTGATCAAGGACCACTCGATCTGCGGCTACACCGGCTGCCTCAAGAACATCACCCACGGCGCGACCATCAACCCGCACGCCTTCCACCAGCACACGGCGAGCCCGCAGATCGCCGAGCTCTACGCGCAGGACGTCGTGAAGAGCCGTGTCCGCCTGCACATCACGGACGGCTTCAAGCTCATCTACGACCAGGGCCCGCTCGACAAGAACCCGAAGCGGCGCGTCCTTCACGAGTCGGTGTACGCCACGACCGATCCGGTCGCCATGGATGTGATCGGCTGGGGCGTGGTCGAGACCTGGCGCAAGGAGAACGGGCTGCCCACGCTCAAGGAGGCGAGCCGGGAACCTTCGTACATCCGCATCGCGGGCGAGTTCGGGCTGGGCGTCTTCGACAAGAATAAAATCGCGATGCGCGAGGTCCGATTGTAGCGGCGCTGCGGGATCTGCTCGCGGGACTGCCGTCGCTGAGAACCGCTTGCCGAGGCTCGTGTTGCCCATGCTCTGCTCCAGGCCGACTGCGCGATCTTCCACAGGGTGGGGGACCGCATCGGCGGTCCCTCTCCTCGCATTCCTCGCCGCCACCGCCTGCAGCAGCACCCCCCCGTCGAGGCCGCCGGGGTTGCCCCCGACGCCCGCGTCGATCACCCGCGAGAACCCGGGGGGCGACGCGGCCGACCCCGAGCGGGCCGCGCTCGAGCGGCTGCTGGCCGAGCCATGGGGGAGGCGGCGGGACCGGTTCAACACGCTCGAGGTGCCGCTCGTCGACTGGCAAAGCTGGCGCCGGGTGCGGATCTGGACCCATCCGACGCGGGCGACCTTCCGGTACGGCGACGAGCACTACGCCGCCCTGACGGTCCTCTACTCGAGCACCGCGGGGCCGAGCGATCCCGACAGCTGCCTCGACGAGTTCTGGGCGAAGAACGCGGCGCTCGCCGACGGCTATGGCGTGCGGCTCGGGGAGGCGCAGATCCTCCGGACGACGCAGGAGATCGACGGCGAGGTGCGGCCGCTCGTGTTCAAGGTCCTCGACGGCAGCATCGCGTCGGTGTTCGCGAGCGACGAGTACGCCGGAGCGATCGCCGTCTACGAGTCGTGGCCGGGGACGTGCCTCGTGTCCGTGCTGGCCGTGAAGGCGAGCGAGCACCCCGAGCTCGCGCGCCGGGTGCGCGACCGCTGGATCGACGAGGGCGCCCCGAGGCTCCGGTGGATGTCCGGCATCACCGAGGCACCCAAGACCGACGCGCGCTGAGGCGCGGTCCGCAGCACGTCGACGGGCGCGCGACGCCCCGCCGGGTCACGGAGCCATCGACGCCGGGCTCTCCGCGGTATCCGGCGACCAGGACGCGCCCTGGGCCATGCTGTGGCAAACGACCGAAGCGGCCGCGAGGAGCAGCGCGATCGCGACCAGCCAGGGGACCCGAAGCGGCGGCAGGACACGGCTGTCCAGCGCGACCTCGCTCTGCCGGTCGTCCGGGGCGGGGTCGGCTTCGCCCGCCTCCGGCGCGCCGCCGAGATCGTTCGCCGGCGTCGCCAGCATGGCGGCCATGGTCGTCTGATCCATGGCGCAGCGAGGCGGGGCCGCGGGCACGCCCAGCGCGGCCCGCTGGATGATGGCGCTCCGCTCGGACGGCGGCGCGCCGGGGATCGCGCGCAGCGCCTCCAGCGACCGCATGGAGGCCAGCGTCTGCGCAGGGAGGAGCGCGGTGAACGCTTCCATCATCTCCCTGCCCGACGGGTGCCGCGCGTCGGGCTCGAAGGCGAACGCCCGGGAGAAGAACGCATCGACCCCGGGTGGGAGCTCCGGCGCGAGCTCGGAGGCCCTGGGGAACGAGGTCTGGCAGATGTGCCTGACCAGCTCATTGATGTTGGTGCCGGCGAAAGGACACTGGCCGGTGATCGCGCGGTAGAGGATCACGGCCATCGACCAGAGATCGCTCCGGTAATCGACCTGCCTGGGCGCCATGGTCTGCTCGGGGCTCATGTACCGGGGGGTCCCGAGGACCATGCCTGTCTTCGTGATCCGGTCGCGCGAGCAAGACGACTTCGCGACGCCGAAGTCGAGCACCTTGAGCAGCTCATCGCCGCCCGAGCACGTGAGGAAGATGTTCCCCGGCTTCAGATCCCGGTGGATCACGCCCGCGGCGTGGATCGCATCGAGGGCCTTGCCGAGCTGCGTGAACAGGAGCGCCGCCTGCGCGAGCGGGAGCTTCGGCTCCCGTTCGAGGCGGCGGTTCAAGTCCTCCCCCTCGAGGTACTCCATGACGATGAACGCGCAGCCGCGATCGACCCCGTAATCGTACGTCTCGATGACGTAGGGGCTCCGGACGCGGGCGGACGCGCGCGCCTCACGCTCGAAGCGGGCGACCAGCTCCGGCTCCGTGGCGGCGAAGCTCCGGATGAACTTGATGACCACCCGCCGCCTGAGCTTGATGTCGAAGCCCAGCCAGAGGTCGCCCATGCCACCGCCGCCGAGCCTGCGCTCGAGGCGATACTTCTCCATGACGGCCCGACCTTCAGCAGTCTCCTTCATGGCTCCGCACCTGCCACCCAATGCCCAGGCCTGGGACAAGTGATCACCCGATTCCTGTCGAAGAGTCTACGCCAACGCTACTCCCAGTAGATGATATCGCAATCCGTCCAGGTCGTGCGGTGAAAACTTCCTGAAACGGAGCGTGTCGTTCGGATTCGCTCGATACGCATCTTGCGTTGGATGCGCGGGCGAGCGCGTCGCCGGCGTGCGCCGGAGCGGCGCGGCGCGGCGCTCGTGTCCCTGGAGGTGACTCCATGTAACTGGATGTCAGCCGAGGTGCGCCGGGAGGCGATCAGAGAATATCGAACGGGTAGGCGCGATCGGCATAGGCTCGCACCGCGATGGCCTTGCGCAGCTCGTCGTCGTTCTTCTGGAAGTCCGCGACATGCTGCCTGAGCCGCTTTTGCGCCATGCCGGTGAACACGGTTGTGAGATCGATCTCACGCCGCGCCCCCTCCTCGCCGCGCCGCTCGATGGCCCGGGTCGTACGTGAGATGCACGCGGCCATACAGTAGAGGTCGATGACCATCTCCGCGATGCGGCGCTGCGCATACTGCATCTCGGCGATCTCGCGCCCGTGCTTCCGGAGCATGTCCTCGCTGTGCGTGGCGAGCTCGGCGGTGTAGTCCTCGAAGATCACCGCCTCCCGGCTGAGCAGCGGGTGCGCCTTCGACATCCGCTCGCGCCCGAGCACCGACCGCGCCTTGCGGATCGCGAAGTCGCTGAGCAGGCCGAAGCCCTTGATGGGCTCTCGCATCGCCTTCGCCACGTCCGCGAGCGCCTTGCCCGGGCCGCTCATCCCGGAGAGCGCCATGAAACAGCGCAGGATCTCGTTCGTCCCCTCGAAGATCATGTTGATCCGCGCGTCGCGCAGGTGCCGCTCGTAGGGATAGTCCTGCATGTATCCGATGCCGGCCGCGATCTGGAGCGTCTCGTTGACCACGAACCACAGCGTCTCACTCCCCATGACCTTGCAGATCGCGCTCTCGATGGAGAAGTCCGGGACCTTGGCGTCGACGAGGCTCGCCGTGAGGTAGGTGATGGACTCGAGCGCGTACGTGTGCGCCAGCATCGTCGCGATCTTGTCCTTGATGAGCCCGAAATCACCGATGCTCCGGCCGAACGCGCGCCGCTCCTGGACCCTGTCGAGCGCCAGGCGGATCAGCGTGTTGCACGCGCCCACGCACCCCGCCGAGAGCCCGAGCCGCCCGTTGTTGAGCACCTCGACGGCCACCTTGAAGCCCTTGCCGACGTCGCCGAGCACGTTCTCGCGCGGCACCCTCACGTCGTCGAAGAAGAGCTCCGTCGTCGACGAGCCCCGGATCCCGAGCTTGTGCTCGTCCGGGCCGTTCTTCACGCCCATGCCCCGCTCCACGATGAAGGCCGTGAGCTTCGGCTTGTTCCCCTCCTCGAGCGCGGAGGTCCGGGCGAACACCGTGAAGACATCGGCGATGCCGCCGTTCGTGATCCAGATCTTCGACCCGTTCAGCGTGTAGTACGAGCCGTCGGCCGACACCTCGGCGCGCGTCCTGATCGCCGCCGCGTCGGAGCCGGCGCCCGGCTCCGTCAGCGCGAAGGCCGCCATCCACTCGCCGGTCGCGAGCTTCGGGAGGTAGCGCTGCCGCTGCTCCTCCGTCCCGAAGAGCTGGATCGCCTTGAAGCCGATCGACTGGTGCGCGCCGAGCGTGACGGCGATCGACGCGTCGAGCCCGCCGACCTCCTGCATCACGCGCGCGTACGCCATGTTGCTGAGGTTGACGCCGCCGTGCTCGGACGGGACCTGCAGGCCCATCAGGCCGAGCTTCTTGATCTCGGCCAGGAGGCCGGGGTCGATGGCGTGCTCCCGATCGATCTTGGTGCTGTCGACGCTCGACGCGAAGAACCTCCGCACGCTGTCGAGCATCATCGACGTCGCCTCCCGCTCCTCGGAGGGCAGCTCGGGGTACGGGAAGATGATGTCCTCGGCGATGATGCCGTGGAAGAGGGCCTTCATGAAGCTCTGCTCGATCGTCGGGGGCATCGGACCGTCCTTTCAAGGGGCAGGCCGTCGCGCCTCCGCGCGAGCCGCGCGGCCTGCTCAGTGCGTCTTCTTCGGCGTCCGCACGGACTCCGCTGGGCGCTCGTCCTTCGTGGCCCCCCCGGCGTCGTCTCTGACCGCGGGCGCCGCCGCGGCCGCGCCTCGCGCCGTCGAGGCGGGCGGCGGGGCCGCGCTCCCGTCCCGCCCCACCGCGCCGGACGGCGGCACGGGCGTGGGCGTCGTGGGGCGCGGCGTGGCCGTCGGCGGCGCCGGCGTGTGCCCGGCGCGATCGGCCTCGCGCTGCCACGGGTACTTGATGCGCCCGTGGTACATGTTGACCAGCGTCGACGCCATCCGGCTCGTCATGATGCGCAGGTCCTCGATCGTCAGCCCGGACTGATCGAGCTGGCCGGAAGCGAGCTTCGAGAACATCACGCGCTGGATCATCTCCTCGAACTTCTTGTGCTCGGGGGGCCAGATGGTCCGCGACGCCGCCTCGATGGAGTCGACGAGCATCAGGATCGCCGTCTCCTTCGTCTGCGGCTTCATGCCGGGGTAACGGAAGTGCTCCTGCGTCAGGTCCTTCGGGTTCCCCTGCTCGACGCACTTGTGCCAGAAATACTCGACGACCTGCGTGCCGTGGTGGGTGTACGCGAACTCGACGACGGGCTCGGGGATGTTGCCCTCCCGCAGGATCTTCGTGCCCATCACGACGTGCGCCATGATGGCGTCGGCGCTCACCTCCGGCTCGAGATCCTCGTGCGGCGAGCGCTCGCCGGGCGCGAGGTTCTCGATGAAATACTTGGGCTGCACCGTCTTGCCGAGGTCGTGATAGTAGGCGCCCACGCGCGTCAGCAGGGCGTCGGCGCCGATCGCCGCGGCCGACGCCTCGGCGAGGTTCGCCATCGCGCGCGCGTGCTCCCAGCTGCCCGGCGCCTCCGCCGCCATCTTCTTGAGCAGCGGCTGCTCCAGATCGGTGAGGTCGAGCAGCTTGTCGCGGGGCACGTGCCCCATCGCCCGCTCGGCGACCTCCCTGAGGCCCCGCCCGAGCACACCGACGATCAACCCCCCGCCGATGCAGGCCAGCACGTTCGACCCGAGCCAGCGCTTCAGATCCGCGACGAGGTCGAAGCCGCCCTCGAACAGCACGGTCAGCGCGACGAACCCGATCGCGCCGGCGAGGCCCGCGAGGCTGCCCGCGACGAGCAGCTGCCGCGAGCCCTTGCGCTTGAAGAAGAACATGGTCGCGGCGATGCCGCGCACGAGCAGCACCGACAGGAGGACCACGTCGAACCGGAGCAGCGACGCGGCGATGAACGCGACGCCCACCTCGACGAGGAACGCGGTCCGCCGATCGAACGCGATCGCCACCCAGAGCGGGAGCGCGGCGACGGGCATCCAGAACTCGGGCAGCGCCGTGAAGAGCAGGAGGAGCTTCGCGACGATGAGCGAGCCCGTCATCAGGACGAACATGCCCACCTGCGTGCGCAGCAGCCGCACCCGGTTCTGCCCGAAGCGACGCAGGTAGACCGTCAGCATCAGGCAGACGATGAGGTAGATGACGTACGTGCTCGCGACGCGCGCGCCGAGCCCGGGCTGGCGCATGCGCCGCACCGTCTCGTACGCCATCGCGGCGTCGTGGTCCTCGTTGTGCTCCGAGAGGACCGTGCCGCGCGGCACGATGACGCGCGCGTGCTCGTACGAGAGCGTGAAGCTCCCGTCGTGCGTGTCGCGCACGATCCGCGGCCCGTACGGGACCCGCAGCGTCAACGGCGCGGGCTCGCCCATCTCGGGCGCGAGCGACGGGATCAAGAGCTCGCCCACGCAGAGCACGGCGAAGAGCGCCGCGAAGAGGACGCTCAAGACGAAGCCGGCGAGGGGACCTGCCCGGATACGCGTGCGCAGCATGGAACCGCTCGGTCTCGTCCGCTGGATACAGCTTGAGAAACGGTTGACGGGGCGCGCTCGCGCGTCGCCCCGCCGCCACCGACGGCCGCGGGCGGTCGCCGATGTCAAGGTGTGGGCGGGACCCTAGCAAAGAAGCGCGGCCGAGTCAGCGTCGCGCGGAGCGCGACCCCCGGGCGCCGAATGTCGGCGCCGGCGCGCCGTCCAACGCCGGCGCGCGCCCGCCGGCCACGCCAGCGACGCCGAGCGCGGCGCCGGACCTCCCTCGCGATGTTCCAATTGCTCCCGGTAAACATCGATTCGAGCAGACAATTGCCGTTCGGCGCAAAAGTTGCTACCCACAGGAAATGTCCCCGCTGCGCATGCTGCTCGAACGCCGCGGGAGCCTGGTGATCATGGGGGTACTGAACCGCACGCCGGACTCGTTCTCCGACGGCGGTCGCTTCTTCGCGGATGAAGGGACGGCCCTCGCGCAGATCGATGCGATGCTCTCCGAGGGGGCAGACATGATCGACATCGGCGCGGAGTCGACGCGGCCGGGGGCGCAGCCCGTGGCGGACGACGAGCAGATCGCGCGCATCGGCGGGAGCGTCCGCGACGCGGTGAGGAGGGGGGCCGTCGTCTCCGTCGACACGACCTCTCCCGTCGTCGCGGCGCGCGCGCTCGACGACGGCGCGGCGGTGGTCAACACGATCTCGCTCGACAGCGCGGCAGAGCTCGGCGCGCTCTGCGCGCGCCGCGGGGCGTCGCTCGTGCTCATGCACAGCCGCGGCCCGATGTCGGCGATGGCCGGCTTCTCCGCCTACCCGGACGACGCCTACGGCGATGTCGTCGCCGACGTGGCGCGCGAGTGGTCGCGCGCCGCCGAGCGGGCGCTCGAGGCGGGCCTGCCGAAGGGCGAGCTCGTCCTCGACCCGGGCCTCGGCTTCGCCAAGAACGCGCGGCAGTCGCTCGAGCTGTGCGCCAGGCTGGACGAGCTGTGCGCCCTCGGCTTTCCGGTGCTCGTCGGGCCGAGCCGCAAGTCGTTCCTCGCGCGCGCCGCGGCGGCGGAGGCCTCGGCGCGGGGCGACCGCGCGGGCGCCGCGCTCGCGCCGCCCCCGGAGCGCCTCGGCGGCACCGTCGCTGCCGCGCTCGCTTGCGCCGCGCGCGGCGCCGCGGCGGTGCGCGTCCACGACGTCGGCCCCGTGCGCCAGGCGCTCGACGTGATGCGCGCGATCGAGCGCGCGGGCCCGGGCGACCGCCGCGGCGCCGGCGCACCCCTCACCCAGGGGGCGCGCGGCGATGGTTGATGGGTTCCTCCGCCTCTTCTCGGCGAGGCCGGCGACGCAGGTCATCCGGGACCTCGTCGACATCTTCATCGTCGCCTACGTCGTCTACCGCGCGCTGCTCGTGCTGCGCGGCACCCGCGCGATGCAGATGGGCCTCGGGCTCGGCATCGTCTTCCTCATCTATCTCGGGGCGAAGATCTTCGGCCTGACGACGCTCCTCAACCTCCTCTCGTGGCTGCTCTCGTCGATCATCCTCATCGTGGTCGTCGTCTTTCAGAACGACATCCGCCGCGCCCTCATCCGCGTGGGCGGCAGCAACTGGTTCACGAGCGGCCGCGAGCAGCAGTCGCGGGTCATCGACGAGGTCGTCGCCGCCGCGACCGAGCTCGCCCGTCACCGCATGGGCGCGATCATCGCCTTCGAGCAGGACGCCAACGTGCTGGAGTTCGTCAAGAGCGACGGCATCCACATCGACTCGGTGGTGACCCGGGAGCTGCTCGTCTCGCTCTTCGTCCCCGAGTCGGTGAACAAGCTGCACGACGGCGCGGTGCTGATCCGCGACCTCAAGATCGCGCGCGCCGGCGTCTTCTTCCCGATGCCAGAGACAAAGATCCTCGACGCGAGCCTCGGCTCCCGGCACCGCGCCGCGCTCGGCATCACCGAGGAGACGGACGCGGTCGTGGTCGTGGTCAGCGAGGAGCGCGGCACGATCAGCTTCTGCTTCAGCGGCAACATCGTCTCGAACCTGGACGGCCAGTCGCTGCGGCACGCGCTGCTCGGGCTCTTCGGCCGCTCGTCGCGCAGGCGGCGCTTCGCGAAGAAGGTGGCCCAGAGCGGCCGCACGAGCCTGCCGACGCCGCCGTCGCGCGGCCCCGCGGTGAGCCCCGCGCAAGGCGCCGCCGCGCAGGGGATCGAGCCCGGCAAGCCCGCCGCGGCGAAGCCGGCGCCGATGGAGGCCAAGCCCGCGGCGCCCGTCACGAAGACGTCGTCGATGATCAAGCCGCCCGCCGAGGCCGACGCGCGGCCGGTGGCGCGGATGTCGACCTCCACGCCGATGCGCTCGGGCGCCGAGGCGCGCACGACGCCGGGGTCCAGCGCCGACCTCCGCGCCGCGGCGGGGTCCGGCGCCGACGCGCGGAGCCCGGGGAGCACCACCGCCTCGCAGGACGGGGATCGCCCGTCCGAGCGCGGCCGGCCGGCGCTCGTCGACGCCACCGCGGCGGCCGCGACGGACTCCCCGGTTCCATCGCAGCGCACCTTCGTTCCGACGGGGCAGGTCGCGACGACCGCCGCGTCCAAGGGGAGCGCGGAGGGAATGCCTCCGCGAGATGAGCCATGACGCTCGCCGGCATCCGTGAGGCGCTCCGCTCGGCGCTGCTCGACAACCTCGGCCTCAAGCTGCTCTCGATCACCTTCGCGCTGTGCCTCTACGCCTTCATCCACGGCGCGGAGAACGCGCAGCGCACGTTGTTGCTCAGCGTCGTCTTGATCCTCCCGCCCGAGTCGAGCAACCGGCAGCTCATGACGCAGATCCCGAACGAGGTCGCGATCACGGTGCAGGGCCCGCGGACCCAGCTCGACGACCTGCGCGCCGAGAGCCTCGGGACGCTGCGGCTCGACCTCCGCGACGGCACGGTGACGCGTTACGATCTGGAGCCTTCGGATTTTCACGTGCCCGCGGGGCTGGTGGTCGAGCAGATCTACCCGTCGACGATCGAGCTCAGCTGGGACGACGTGGTCGTGCGGGCCATCCCGGTGCACGTGCCGCGCACGGGGGACGCGGCGCAGGGGTTCCTCGTGAAGGGGATGGTCTCGGTCGAGCCGCCGGCGGTCAACGCCCGCGGCCCGCGCTCGGTGGTCGACGTGATGCAGCTCGCGCGCACCGCGCCGTTCGACATCAGCGGGCTCACGGAGGGCACCTACCAGCGGCAGCTCGCCCTCGATCGGCCGCCGAAGCTCGTGACGTACGACGTCGACAGCGTGATGGCGACGCTCGAGATCGGGCGCGAGCTCGCCACGCGGACCTTCGATCGCAAGGTCGAGGTGGTCGGGATCCCGCGCGCCACGGTCGCGCCGGCGGTGGTGCAGGTGAGGATCACGGGGACGCCGGAGGACGTGAGCGCCGTCAACCCCGACTCGATCATGGCGCGCGTGGAGCCCAAGGCGGCGCAGCTCGACATGAGCCAGCCGGGCAGCGACTTCCTCGACGTGCTCGTCGACGTCCCCCGCGTCACCGCCGAGGTCAACCCGGCGAAGGTCATGGTGAAGTGGTGAGCGCGACGCGCTGACGCTCCGCCCCGGCGGAGGTCAGCGCGGCGGGCATGGGCTCGAGCGGCGCCGCTCGGCGGCTCAGCCGGGCGGCCCCTCGCCGCCGTCGCCCCGGGACAGCCCGAGCTCGCCGAGCAGCGCGCGCAGCTTCTCGGGCCCGCGCTTCGGATCGGCGAGCTTGACGATCGCGTAGCGCTCCTCCTCGGTCAGCGCCGCCAGCCGGTCGAGCGCGGCGTCGTCGAGCGCGCCGTCCGGGCCGAGCCGCTCGCGGAGCCGCGCGCTGACGCTCTCCGCGTCCCAGGCGGCGCGGCGCACCGGCGCGCTCGCGAGGGGGGTGAGGTCGACCCCGGCGCGCACCGCGAAGCCGCGGAGCACGTCGGCGTAGACGGTGAGCTCCTCGTCCGTGTCGACCGGCAGGTGACACAGGGCGAGCCGCTCCGCGCGCGACAGCGCTTGCCATCCCGCGAGCGAGATCTTGAGCTCTGCGAGGTCCAGCTTCCGCCGCACCGAGAGCGGCACACAATCGAGCGAGGCGTGGACCTCGCCCTCGAGCGCGAACTGCCTGTACATACTTCCCTTCTATAGCTGCGGCCCGATCCCGCCGCGAGCCGTGGTTGCGCCTGGGACGCGCGGCGCGGTTTGCGCTAGCCTGCCGCCGTGCGCCGCCTCGGGCTCCTCTCGATGCTGACCGCGCTGCTCGCGCTCGTATCGCCGGTGCGGAGCGCCCACGGTCAGGGCGCCGCGGTCGAGCCGCCGGCGCCCGCGGCGGCCCCCGTGCCGCTCGACCGCGTCGTCGTGCGCTGGCATGCGCCGGAGACGGGCGGCGTGCGTCGCCCTCAGTTCATCTTCGAGCGGGAGCTCGCCTTCGAGGCGCGCATCGAGGCGCTCGCCGATCCCGACGCGGAGCCCGGGCTCTACCGGGACCGGCACGTCCGCGCCGCGCTCGATCGGCACATCGCCGAGACGCTGCTCGCCAGCCTGCCGATCTCGCCGGCGCCGACCTCGGTGGAGGTGGCGCAGCGCGCCGAGGCGGCCCGGTTCGCGCTGGAGCTGCGCGCCCGCGGCCGCGCGCGCCTCCTCGCCGCGGCGGCCGCCGAGGGGGTGAGCTCCGACGAGCTGGACGCGCTGCTGCGCCGCCAGGCGCGCGCGAGCCTGTACCTCGACCGCATGGTCGCGCCGATGCTCGAGCCCAGCGATTTCGAGCTCAAGCTCGTCCTGCGCTCCGGCGCCACGCCGTTCAAGGAGCAGCGCTACGAGGACGTCGCCCCGGCGCTGAAGCGCTGGTACGTGGCACAGCGGCTCGCCCAGGCGCTCGACACGTACTACCAGAACGCGCGGGCCCGGGTGTCCCTGAACATCGTGTCCGCGCGCTGAGCATGCGAGCGCGCGAGTGACGCGTGAGCGAGAGGACGCCGCGTCTACAGAGCGCCTGCAGCGCCTGCGGCGGGTACAGCGCCTGCGGCGGGTACAGCGCCTGCGGCGGGTACAGAGCCCACGGGGCACGGGCCGGGCTGCTCGAAGCAAGCAGGAGCGACAACGCAGGTCGACTCTATCCCTTGAGATCGAGGGACAACGAATCACGGCCTGCCAGAGCCCTTCGACGAGATCGGTTGGAACCGCCTGCTCGACGGCACCGACGTGAGCGTCGCAGTCGCCGGCGCGTGCTGAGCGCCCGGCGCGGCCCGCGACAGGCTCTCCCGGCCAGCGATCCGCGCCAATGCGCCTCGCGCGCCTGGGACCGTGCCTGTCCTCCGAGCGCCCGAGCGCCCGAGCGCCGCTGCCCGCACGCGGCGAACGACATGACGTGTATCGAGGCGACCGCGTAACGCCCTTCCTGGACGAAAACGCGTCCACCCCACGCTGCACTGCAGTCGCGACTGACCCGCTCGCGATCTGCGTCGCGCGCTACGCTGTTACGGCGCATTGCGTTATATTGCGTACCCAGAGCGGGCTTCATCCCGCGGCCGCGCGGCGCCGCCCGGCCCTGCGCACGCGCGCAGGGGCCTCTCGCGGTCGCCGCGCGCGGCGCGCCCGCGATCGTCAATGACGCTCCTCGGCGCCTCGAAACGAAAAACCAAGTTCGAGGTCCCGAAACAATCCGCGCCAGCGCGCTCGACGTGGCTCCGCCGCCGCACGAAAGCCCGCGTCGCCCAGGCGCGCGAATGCAGCCTTCCAGTCCGCATCGCGCGCGCCGCACTCCCCGCAACGCGCGAGGCGCCGCGTAAATTCTTTCGGCAGCGCTTCATCCAGATCGAGCTGCTTTTGGTGCATCGCGTCATCCGACGCCTCGGCTCCTGGCCCAGGAAGCGGCCGAGGTTGGGCTAACACAAGTGATTTCGGTTACTTAATAATAACGCATCGCGGAAGGCAACAAACTGCTGTGGGTGCTTCGGAGACCTTTGACATGAACAGAACGTTCCTGTTAACTGTGCCCCCCGCGAGCCCCACGTGTGTGGCAGCGGGCGGCTCTGTCGCACAGAGCCAACCTTAGATTCTCTTGATAGGCCGCTTCCTCTGCCGCGCTGGCCATCTGGCCAAATCACCTCCCCATCACCACAAGCACACTCCAGAGACATGGATAGGAGCGTCGTTCGATGACATCACTTAAGAGAGACAGGTCGTCGGTTCCCAGCATGCGAATCGCGGGTCGGCGCGCCGCAGTCCGAGCCCTCGGGCTGGTCACCGTCTCCGCTATTTGCCTCACGGCGGCGCCGAAGTCGGCCCACGCCGTGGGCAGCGAGAACTTCGAGTGGCACTGGTACTCACGCCTCGGCATGGCGTGGTCGCTCTACGGGCAGAAGGCCCAGGGCCAGTCGTTGAACCTGCTCGGGTTCGGCATCGGCGGCCGCTACGAAGAGGATGACTACTCCGAGCCGTCGTTCGTCGCGCACGTGGTGAAGGGCGCGACACCGCAGGACTTCTTCGTGAAGTCCGAGATGACCTTCGCCATCTGGCGTCAGCACGGCGGGCAGTTCATGCAGCCGGGCTCGAACGACGGCCAGGCGATCACGATGCAGTTCAACCAGGCCTACATCGAGGCCGGCAACTTCCTCGTCCCGGGCCTCAGCGTCTGGGGCGGCGCGCGCTTCTTCCGCGAGCAGTACGCGCCCATCGGCGACTACTTCTACCTCGACGACCTCAGCGGCCAGGGCGGCGGCATCACGTACGAGAACCTGAAGCTCGCCATCCTCGGGTACCGGCGCTCCGCGGACGAGACTGGCGGCCCCCCCGTCTACAACTTCGCCAACGGAGTCGAGCGCTTCCGCACCATCTTCGCCGGTAACTACAAGTTCGAGTTCGGCGGCGAGGCCAAGCACCACGTCAAGGTCCACGGCGAGTTCCACGTCCTGCCGGCCGCGACGCGCGGGCCGGATCAGGATGCGCCCGACAACGGCAAGGGTGACGTCGGCGGCGTCATCGGCGCGAAGCTCCACCTCGGGCTCGGCCAGGGCAACTGGAGCGATACGTCCGTGCGCTTCGGCACCGGGATCGCCAACGGCGCCGCCGGTGGTGGGAAGACGTACCAGACCTGGGGCGCTCCGAACGACGAAGGCACCTACTCGGGCTCCTTCGCCATCGAGGCCGTCGAGCACGTCGGCTTCCGGGTCGGCGACATCGTCGCCCTCGAAGGCCTCGGCACCTTCCACTACACGAAGGCGGCGTACGAGGCCACGGGCGCCGCGGTCGCCGAGGGCCCCCACGAGAAGCAGATGGACTTCTCGGTCCAGGCGAACGCCACGATCTTCGCGCACAAGAACTTCCACCCCGTCGTCGAGGCCTCGTTCCAGGGGCGCAAGGACGGCGAGCAGGATCTGGGGACCGCGATCAAGCTCTCGGTCGTCCCGACCCTCGTGCCGACGGGCGAGCTGAGCACCGGCGCGCGGCCGCACTTCAAGCTCATCTACACGGCCGCCATCTACAACGAGGCGGCGGTCCTGAACAACCAGTCGCCGTACATCCGCGCCTTCGGCCTCCGCGACGAGTCGGACCCCCTCAACTTCACGACCCGCTCGACCGTCGGCCACTACATCGGCGCGCGCACCGACTGGTACTTCTAGACCGCTCGGCCATCGAAGCGGTCCGCTCCCCTCCGTTCCTTCCGTCCCACCCTCAGGCCAGCGCCCCGGCGCCGCGATCGCGGCGCCGGCGGCGCGCCCTCACGCCGTGTCGCTGCGCGACTCGCTCGCGATCTCCTGCGAGGCGGGCCCGGACTCCTCGTCCGCCGGGCCCTGGGCCTCGTGGTAGTGGTGCGCGAACGACCGCGCCGCGCGGCGCGCCTTCAGGAACTCCGCGAACGCCGTGAGCGTGTCGAGATCCCGCGGGCCGAGCGCCTCGGCGATGTCGCGGAGGTTCTTGCGCAGGCTCTCCACGCTCTTGCCGCGGCGGGGCTCCCGCACCTCCTCGCGCTCGCGCTCGCGCGGCGGCGCCTCGACCGCAGGGGTCGCGGGCGCGGCCGCCTCCGGGCGAGCCGGCGCCTCCGGAACCCAGAGCGGGCGGGGGACCGGGTTCAGCGCGTGGGCGCTCAGCCACGCCTCCATGAAGATGCGCAGCCGCTCGCTCCGGAACGCGAACCAGCGCTCCCGCTCCGGGCCGTAGGACATCAACACATCCTTGAAGCGCCGGAACGCGCCCTTGCCGTCGATCGCCTGGCTGAGCTTCGCCTGGAGCTCCATGTCTTCCACCATCGGGATGTAGCGCTCCATCCACCGGTACTGCTCGCGGGAGCTCACGGGATCGATCCGGAGGTAGTTGGCATCGGCCGCGATGCGCGCGTGCATCTGCGGATCGGCCACGCCGTCGACCACTCGCAGCACGTCGCCCGTGCCGAGGTGCAGGTACGAGTGCACCTCTGGGGCGTTGTTCTCGAAGGCGTCCTCCAGCGCCTCCCAGTCGATCGGGATGTCGCGAACGGCCGTCCCGCCGGCTGAAGCATTCTCGGTAGTCGGCATGTCCTCCTCGTCTCCATCGAAAGCAGCGAGGCGGCGGTGGGCTGGCCGCGCGCCTCGGTTCAAGTGCACCAAGTTTGAACGGAAATGCGCCGTCGTCATAGCACTCTACGCTGGTTGGGGGCTTCTGGGCCTAACTCTCGCAACCTAGGGTTGATTCCTTGATCCGGAAGCCCGTTCGGTCGCCGAGCCGGGGCGCGATGACGGTTCGGGAGCGAGCTTCGGAAGACCTGGTTCAAGCGGAAAACAGCGTGGAAATTCGGAGAATCGGCGCTTCGTCATTCGCGCTGCGAGCGCGCGCGGGCGACGGCGTCGGACCAGCGGCGGAGGTGGGAGGAGCGATCCGCCTCGCTCATCGCGACCTGGAAGCTCTGCCCGACACGGGACATGCGGGCCGAGTCCTCCTTCGTCCGGAAGAGGCCGGCGCCGACGCCGGCGAGCATTGCGGCGCCCCGCGCCGTCGTCTCCAGGTCGGTGGGGCGCTCGATAGCGACGTTCGCCACGTCCGCCTGGAACTGCATGAGCAGGTCGTTCACAGCGGCGCCGCCGTCCACGCGCATCCGGCGCACCGGGTGGCCCAGGTCGTCGGCCATGGCCTGCACGAGATCCGTCACGGAGAGCGCGATTCCCTCGAGCGTCGCGCGGGCGAGGTGCGCCGCGGTCGTGCCGCGCGTCACCCCGGAGATGATCCCGCGGGCGTCCGGATCCCAGTAGGGCGCGCCGAGGCCGGAGAGCGCCGGGACGAACGTGACGCCCTCGCTGGAGGGTACGCTGCGGGCGAGCGCCTCGACCTCCGCCGCGCTCTTGATGAGGCCCAGGCCGTCGCGGAGCCACTGCACCGCGGCCCCGGCGATAAAGGCGCTTCCCTCGAGCGCAAAGACCACCTCGGAGCCGATCTTCCAGCCCACGGAGGTGAGCAGGCCGAAGCGGCTCCGGAGCGGGCGATCGCCGATGTTGGCCAGGACGAAGGCGCCGGTGCCATAGGTGCACTTGGCGTCGCCCGTCGCGAAGCAGGCCTGGCCGAAGAGGGCCGCCTGCTGGTCGCCGGCGATGCCGGCGATCGGGATGCCGTCGGGCAGGTGAGGGAAGCCGCGAGTCGCGGCGACGCGGCCCGCCGAACCGACGATCTCCGGCAGGAGCGGGCGCGGGATCCGGAGCATCGCGAGCATCGCGTCGTCCCAGCTCAGCGACGCGAGGCTCATGAGCAGGGTGCGCGACGCGTTGGTGACGTCGGTCGCGTGCACCGGCGAGCCGCCGGCCACGTCGCCCGAGAGGCGCCAGACGAGGAAGCTGTCGACCGTGCCGAAGCAGAGCTCGCCGCGCTCGGCGCGCGCGCGGGCGCCGGCCACGTTGTCCAGGATCCACTCGAGCTTCGTGCCGCTGAAGTACGGGTCGAGCACGAGGCCGGTCGTCTCCTCGACCGCCTGCTCGTGGCCCGCGGCGCGGAGCTCGGCGCAGCGCGCCGCCGTCCGGCGGTCCTGCCACACGATCGCGCGGTGGATCGGCCGGCCGGTCGCGCGGTCCCAGACGAGCGTCGTCTCGCGCTGGTTCGTGATGCCGATGGCCTTGATCGCGCTGCCGGCCACGCCCGCCGCCCGGAGCGTCTCGCCCACGGCGTCCTGAACGCTCTGCCAGATCTCCTCCGGGTCGTGCTCGACGAGCCCGGGCTCCGGGAAATGCTGGTGAAACTCGCGCGTGGCGCGGGCCACCGTCGCGCCCGCCGTGTCCATGAGGAGGGATGTCGTTCCGGTGGTGCCCTGATCGATCGCGAGGAGGTACGCGGAATCCATGCGGCCGACTAACGCGGCGGCCCGTGGGCGCATAGCCGTTCCAGGCGACACTTCCATACGGATCCCGGCTTGGAATACTGATCATATGAACAGTGTTTGCCGCTGGAGGCCGCCCTGGGCGATCGCGCTGGGTCCGGGCGCGTTCTCGCGGATCCGCGCGGTCGCTTACCTTGGCCGGTGCTGGACTCCGCCCGGAAAGATTGTCGGTCCGTGCTCGGCTGAGTAATCTCCCAGAACCGATGGCCCGCCTCATCCTGCAGACCGCTGAGGGCCAGCAGGCGATCGAGCTGCGGCCCGTGAACTCGCTGGGGCGCCACCCGAACAACTCCATCCAGCTGCTCGACAAGATCGTCTCGAAGGAGCACTGCATCATCGAGCAGCGGGGCGATCACTTCGTCCTGCGCGATCTCGGGAGCCTGAACGGCACGTTTATCAACAGCGAGCGTGTCCGGGGCGAAGCGCCGCTGAAGCACGGGGACGAGATCGCGCTGGGGTCCACGCGCGGCCGCTTCGACGACCCGGGCGCCCCGGTCGCTTCGCCGCTCGTCCCGGGTTGGCCTCCCGCGGTCAACCACCAGGGCGCGATGCCGGCGCAGCCTCCGGGCGGTTACGGACACCCGCCGCGCGAGGGCGCCTCCTATCCGGCGCCGGCGCAGCCTCCGTACGCGCGCCAGCAGCAGCCGGCGCCGCTGCCGGGCACGCCGGCGGCGCCGCCGGTGACGCGGCAGCCGCCGTATGCGCCGCCGCTGGTCGCCGGGCCGGGCGGGACCGCGCCGCTGCCGGGGCGGTCGGGGGCGCACGGCGGCTCGTATGTCGCGCAGGGCACCCGCATCGACGTGAACGATCAGGCCCGCCAGATCGGGACGCAGATCGCCGCGGTGGACAAGGGGTTCCTGGCGTTCGACCGGATCGCCAACGACATGAACCAGCTGCGCGCGGACTACGAGCGGCTGCGGCTGTCGCACGAGCTGTCCCGCGAGATCGCCGCCGAGCGCGACACGACGAAGCTGCTCGAGAAGATCCTCACGAGCGTCTTCAAGTTCATCCGCGCCGACCGCGGGGTGATCTTCCTGCGCAACGAGAGCGGCGAGCTCACGCCGCAGGCCATGCAGCGGCGTGACGGGACGACGGCGCCGATCAGCGTGTCCTCGACGATCCTGAACCACGTCGTGCACGAGCGCGCCGCGGTGCTCACGCACGACGCGGCGATGGACTTCGCGGCGTCGAAGGGCAAGAGCATGATCCTGAACCGGATAAGCTCGGCCATCGTCGCCCCGCTCGTCGCGCCGCTCCAGCACAACAACGAGGTGCTCGGCGTGCTCTGGCTCGACTCGGAGACGCTCGCCCAGTTCCAGCCCAAGGACCTCGAGCTCGTGACCGCCATCGCCTACCAGGCGGCGATGTTCATCGAGATCAACATCCTCGGGAAGAAGATCGAGAACGAGATCGTCACGCGCGAGCAGCTGCGCCGGCTGCTCTCGCCGAACATCGCCGAGCGCGTCCTCAGCGGTCAGCTCGCCGTGAAGCAGGGCGGCCAGCACGTCGAGGAGTGCACCGTCTTCAACAGCGACATCCGCGGCTTCACGCGCATGGCCGAGAGCAAGAAGCCGGAGGAGCTCGTCGTGATGTTGAACCAGTACTTCGAGCGGATGGTCGACACCCTCTTCCAGTTCGAGGGCACGCTCGACAAGTTCATGGGCGACGGGATCATGGCGCTCTGGGGCGCGCCGGTCGCTCACCGGGACGATGCGGTCCGCAGCGTGGAGTGCGCGCTGAAGATGGGCGAGGTGCTCGGCGAGTTCAACCGCGAGCGGCTCGAGCGGGACGAGCAGCCGCTCGCGGTCGGCATCGGGATCCACACCGGGCCGCTCGTCGCGGGGTACATCGGCAGCTCGAAGGCGCTCAGCTACACGGTGATCGGCGACGTGGCGAACACGTCGGCGCGGCTCTGCGCGATCGCGCTGGCCGGTCAGATCGTCATCAGCGAGACCACGTACGCGCAGCTCGGGGGCAGGTTCGAGACCGAGGAGCTCCAGCCCGCCAAGGTCAAGGGCAAGGACAAGCCGATCCCGATCTACAACGTGATCCGGAGCCGGCCGATGGTGCAGGTCCCGGCCAACGCCCTCGCCAACGTCGAGCCGACAAACGCCGCCCAGGAATGAGCGCCATGGACGCCGCGTCTCCGCCCCGGGCGGGCGAGGCGCGCGCGTGGGTGTCCGCGAGCGTGCGATCTGCGAACGCGCGAGCGTGAACGACGCGATGCGGCGCGGCAGCACAGCCCCGTAGCCGTCCGCCCGCTACAGCGTTAGGGTCCGCGCCGTGGCTGCTTCGATTCTACCTTTTGAGAAACCTGTCGCAGAGCTCATCGAGAAGGTGCGGGAGCTGCGGTCGCTCGCCGCGGCCGACCCGCGGTTCGAGCCGGAGCTCGCTCAGCTCGAGGACAACACGGGCCGGCTGGCGCGCGAGATCTTCGCCGGGCTCACGCCGATGCAGAAGGTGCTGCTCTCGCGGCACGCGAACCGGCCGTACACGCTCGACTACATCAAGCGGCTCTTCACGGACTGGGTCGAGCTGAAGGGCGACCGGCGCTTCGCCGACGACTGCTCGATCGTCGGCGGGCTCGCGACGTACCACGGGCGGAGCGTGGTGGTCGTGGGCCACCAGAAGGGGCGCGGCGCGAAGGAGAACGTGAAGCGCAACTTCGGGATGCCGAACCCGGAGGGCTACCGGAAGGCGATACGGCTCTACGAGATGGCCGACAGGTTCGGGCTCCCGATCCTGACGTTCATCGACACGATGGGGGCGTACCCGGGCATCGGCGCCGAGGAGCGCGGCCAGAGCGAGGCGATCGGCTCCGCGCTCGCCGCGATGGCGCGGGTCGGGGTGCCGATCGTGGCGACCGTCATCGGCGAGGGCGGCTCGGGCGGCGCGCTGGCGCTCGGCGTCGCGAACCGCGTGCTGGTGCTCGAGTTCAGCTGCTACTCCGTCATCTCGCCCGAAGGCTGCGCGGCCATCCTCTGGAAGGACGGGTCCCGGGCCGACGAGGCCGCGGCGCGGCTCAAGATCACCGCGCCTGACCTCCTGCAGCTCGGCATCGTCGACACCATCGTCGAGGAGCCGACCGGCGGCGCGCACCAGGACCACGACGAGGCCGCGGTGCGGCTCGACAAGGCGCTCTGGACGACGCTCTCGTCGATGGACGGGCTCAGCCCGGAGGAGCTCGTGGACGACCGGTACCGCAGGTTCCGCGGGCTCGGGTCGTTCGTGGGTTAGGCGGCGCGTCGCCCGGGCGCTCCGGCTGGCCCTCCCCGGGCGCCGGGGCTATACGGCTCGCGGATGGACTACGGCAAGGCGATGCGGACGCTGCTGCTCGTGGGCACCAGCGCGGTCGCCGCGGGCGTGGTCCTCCAGGTGCAATCGCGGTTCAACGCCTCGGATCGCAGGGCGGCGCTCGGCATCGTGCAGCAGTACCGGCCGGAGGGCGGCCGGAGCGTGCCAGAGGCGATCGGCGCGCGGCACCCGGGCAAGGCGCCTGTGTGGAGCACCGCGACCGAGTCGGCCTGCTTCCAGCACGTCCGCGTGCGCGCGACGATCGAGGGCGAGCCGAGCGCGGCGTACGACCTCCTTGTCGACATCAACGGTCCGTCGATCCACCCGGGGAACCGCGAGGGCGAGGCGATCCTCGGCGAGCTCTCCCGTCTGCCGGCCGAGTCCGCCGCCGCGCCGGGGGCGCCGTGAGCGTCCGCGTGGCGCTGGTGGGCTGCGGGCGGTGGGGGGAGAAGCTCCTCCGCGCGCTGTCGGAGAACGCGCGGGCGCGCGTCGTCGCGGTGGCGGACGTCGACCGTGGGCGCCTCGCGCGGGCGCGCGCGCTCGCCCCGCGGGCGCGGCTCGTGCGCACGGTCGACGAGGCGCTGGCCGCGCGCGTGGACGCGGTGCTCGTCGCGACGCCGCCGTCGAGCCACGGCGAGCTCGCGCTGCGCGCGCTCGAGGCCGGCGCCGACGTGTTCGTGGAGAAGCCGCTGGCCCTCTGCGCGGCGCAGGCCGACCGCTGCGCCGCGCGCGCGGCGGCGCTCGGCCGGATCGGCATGGTCGGCCACCTGCTCCGCTATCACCCCTCGGTGGTGCACCTCGTCGCGCTCGCGCGCGAGCGGCGCCTCGGCGATCTCGTGAGCTTCAGCGCGGCGCGCCTCTCGACGGGCGGCGCCTTGGGCGGGGCCCGCTCGGCGCTCTGGACGCTCGGGCCGCACGACCTCTCGGTGCTCTCGGCCCTCGACCCGAGCCCGCTCGTCGAGGCGCGGGCCCACCTCTCGCCAGGCGGCGAGCACGTCACGCTGGCGGCGCGCCTCGAGAGCGGCCTCGCCGCGCAGATCGAGCTCTGCTCGTCGAGCCCGACCAAGGAGCGGCGGCTGCGGCTCTCCGGCAGCGCGCGCGTCGCGCTCTTCGACGACGTGCGCGCGCCCGACCGGCTCGTGCTCCTCGACGGGCGCGGCGCGGCGGCGGGCGCGGTGGTCGGCGCTCGCGACGCGCTCGCGCCGGCCGGGCACGAGCTCGAGGTGCCGTGGCGCGAGCCGCTCTCGGTGGAGATCGAGCATTTCCTCCGCTGCGTCGAGGACCGCGCGCCGCCGCTGACGCCGCTCGACGAGGGCGCCGCGGTCGTGAGGCTCCTCGAGCGCATCGAGGCGACGCTCGCGCCGGTCGAGGCGCGGGCCGTCGCCGTCGGGTAGCCGCGTAGCCGCGTAGCCGCGGCCGCGCGCCGCTTTCGGGGAGCGCCCGGGCGGCGCGGCGAGGCCGGCGGCCGGGGCCGGTGGCCGCCGCGGGGACAGGCGAGGACAGGCGATCACAGGCGATCACCGTGAAAGACCGCGCGAAAAGACGCGCGGCGCGCGGTCGGGGTCCCGCTGCGCTTTGCAGCGCCGGATCGGCGTGGTACTGCCGTCGGCTGGAAGGATACGATGCCGCAGGATCCGAAGATCACACCCACGCAGCTCAAGGCGCCGCACGGAGCGCGCGTGATGGAGATCCACTGGGCTGACGGCCACCGCAGCGTCCTTCCGCACGAGATCCTGCGCGGGTACTGCCCGTGCGCCAGCTGCCAGGGGCATGGCGGCACGATCAACTTCGTGCCCGGAGGCGATCTGAACGTCCGCGAGATCGAGCAGGTCGGCAACTACGCGATCCAGTTCACGTGGGGAGACCAGCACGACTCCGGGATCTACACCTTCCGGTACCTGCGCTCGCTCTGCCAGTGCGACGAGTGCAAGCCGCAGTTCCAACCGCCCCGATCCAAGTGACCACCCGCCGCGCACACAAGCCTCAAGCTGCTCCTCCGCCGGCGCGCGCCGAGCGGCAGCTCGATCCGTTCCAGATCGTCGACGCCTCCTTCGTCGCCGGCGCGGGCTCGCTCGCGTCGCTCCCTCCGCCCGTCAGCGCGGAGGTGGCGTTCGCGGGGCGCTCGAACGTCGGCAAGTCGAGCCTCATCAACACGCTGGTCGAGCGCAAGGGGCTCGTCCGGACGAGCTCGAACCCCGGCTCGACGCGGCAGATCAACCTCTACGAGGCCCGGGCGCGCGACGGCGTGGTGTTCCAGCTCGTGGATCTGCCGGGGTACGGCTTCACGAGGCGCTCGAAGTCCGAGAAGGCGGCGTGGGCGTCGCTGATCGAGGGATACCTGCGCGGTCGCATCACGCTCGCCGCGGTGCTGCTCCTTGTCGACGCGCGCAGGGGCCTCGAGGAGGACGATCTCGAGCTCATCCACTTCGTCGAGGCGTCGCACGACGTCGCGCGACGGCCCGTGGAGCTGCTGCTCGTGGCGACGAAGATCGACAAGGTGCCTCGCTCGTCGGTCCGGCGCGCGCTCGACCAGGTGTCCGCCGCGGCGCCGCGGGCAGCGGGCGGCGCGCTCCGTCGCGCTGTGGGCTTCTCGTCGATCACCGGAGAGGGCAGGCGGGATCTGTGGCTCGCGCTCCGGCGCGCGACGCAGCTCGGCGGCGCGGCGCCGCCGCCGAACAGCGGCGCGGCGGGCGAGGACGAGGACCGACGGGCGCCCGACGGATGACCGACGGATGACCTCGCCGAGGTGCGAGACGCGCGGAGAAACGGCGCATCTCGCACCGGTGCGGGTCCGATGGAGGTATTGACCCGCCCTCTGGCCCTCCATTAACGTGCGGCTCCTCCGGCTTCGCGGGGGAGTCACCAGAGCCGACAGTTCCGCTGTCGCGCCGCGTGTCGCAGCGCAGAGCGCGCGCGCCAGCCCACGTTCTCACCGGCTGACCCTACGATGCCCGACTACTCCGGCCAGGTCACGCACGTCCACGCGTCGCTGACGCCGCTCTGGTGGATCCCGCTCCTGCCCTTGCTCGGCGCGGTGACGAACGCGCTGTTCGGCCGCGCGCTGCAGCGGAGCGCGTTCGGTCGTGGCCTGTCGAAGCGGCTCCACATCGGGAGCTTCGGCGTCACGCTCGTCGCGGTGGGCGCCATGCTGGGCGCCTTCGCCCTCGGGCTCGCGAACTTCATCCAGCTCGCCGGGCTCGATCCGGGGGAACGCGCTCTCTACAGCTTCGCCTGGCAGCTGGTCCGCATCGGGTCGCTCGACGCGAACTTCGCGTTCTTGATGGACCCGCTGAGCGGCCTCATGACGCTGATCATCACCGGCGTCGGCGCGCTCATCCACGTTTATGCCGCGTCGTACATGGAGGCGGACCCTTCGTACTGGCGATTCTTCACGTACCTGAACCTCTTCGTCTTCTCGATGTTGCTCCTCGTCCTCGGGGACAACTTCATCGTGATGTTCTTTGGCTGGGAGGGCGTCGGCCTCTGCAGCTACCTGCTCATCGGGTTCTGGTACAGCGACTACAAGAAGGCCTCTGCCGGCATGAAGGCCTTCGTCGTGAACCGGATCGGCGACTTCGGCTTCGTGTGCGGCCTCATGCTCCTCTTCTGGGGCCTCGGCGCCAGGTGGCTCGACGACGGCCGGTTCCTGTCCGATTACCGGGCGCGCTTCATCGCGGTGGCCGCCGAGGCGCGCGGCGATCACGGCGCCTCCGCCGGGACGAACGGCGGGCCGGCGGGCAAGCCGGGCGAGCGCAGGACGCCGCGCGCCGGCGCGAAGGGCCATCTCACCTTCACCGGTCACCCCGGCGCGCGCGTGTACCTCGGTATCGCCGACGCCGCGCAGCTCGCCTCGAACCCGCGGCCGTTCGGCGTATCTCCCTTCATTCGGAGGGAGATCGACGCCGGGGTGCACTCCGTGGTGATCGTGCCGGGCGACGGCGCCGTCGTCGGGGGCGACGGCCTCGAGATCGCCGCGATCGAGCGGATGCGCGTCGAGCCGGGCAAGGAGGTCGTGCTGGCGACCGTGGGATCGACGGTCACGTTCCGCGAGATCCACGACCAGCTCGTGATCAAGGACGCGGGCGGCAAGGCGTTCCTGAAGGATGCGCTCGAGTCGAAGACGGTGTGGGGCGTCGCGCTGATCACGCTGGCCTGCCTCTTCCTGTTCGTCGGCGCGGCCGGCAAGAGCGCCCAGATCCCGCTCCACGTCTGGCTGCCCGACGCGATGGCCGGCCCGACCCCCGTCTCCGCGCTGATCCACGCCGCCACCATGGTCACGGCCGGCGTCTACCTGATCGCGCGCCTCGGCTTCCTGTTCTCGCTGAGCCCGGTCGCGGGCGGGGTCGTCGCGCTGATCGGGGCCTCGACGGCGCTCTTCGCGGCCACGATCGGCTTCTTCCAGTACGACATCAAGAAGGTGCTCGCCTACAGCACGGTGAGCCAGCTCGGCTTCATGTTCATCGGGGTCGGCGTCGGGGCGTACTGGGCCGCCGTGTTCCACCTGATGACGCACGCCTTCTTCAAGGCCTGCCTCTTCCTCGGCTCCGGCTCGGTGATCCACGGGATGCACGCCGTGGAGCACGACGAGGCCGCGGCGCAGGACATGCGCAACATGGGGGGCCTCCGCCGCGTCATGCCGCTCACGGCGCGGACGTACCAGGTGGCCTGTTTCGCCATCACCGCCGCGCCCATCCCGTTCTTCGCCGGCTTCTGGTCCAAGGACGAGATCCTCTGGAGGGCGTTCGGCACCGAGAACACCGGCCCGATCCCGGGGCTGCTCATCTACGGGATGGGGCTCGCGGCGGCGCTCTGCACCTCGTTCTACATGTGGCGGAGCTACTACCTGACGTTCGAAGGGCCGCACGCTCGCAAGGAGATCGAGACCCAGGTCCACGAGTCGCCGCCGGCGATCACCTGGGTGCTCGCGGCGCTGGCGGTCCTGTCGACGTTCGCGGGCGCGGTGTTCGGCTTCTCCAGCCACTTCGTCGGCGGCCACGGCGAGCCCCTGCTCGAAGCGTGGCTCCATCCGGTGTTCGCCCACGCGGACGCCTCGTTCCGGCGCCACGGGCTGGGGCTCGAGCTCGCGCTCATGGCGCTCTCGGTCGGCGGCGCGATCTTCGCCTTCTCGCGCGCCCGCGCCCGCTACGGCGAGCGGCGCTCCGCGCGCTGGGCGGAGGAGGAGCGGCGGTTCCCGGGCTTCCGGCTCCTCTCGAACAGGTACTACGTCGACGAGATCTACGGCGCCACGGTGGTGCGCGCCGTCCTCTCGCTGCGCCTCTTCTTCGCCGAGATGGATCGGTGGATCGTCGACGGCATCGTCAACGGGGTCGCGGTCCTGGCCCGGGCCGCGGCCTGGGTCACGGGCGCCATCGACACGTACCTCGTCGACGGGGTCGTGAACCTCGTCGCCGAGGGCACGCTGAGCGCGGGCGCGAGGCTCCGCACCCTGCAGACGGGGCGAATCCAGAGCTACGTCTACTTCCTCCTGGGCGGGGTCGCCTTGATCAGCATCGTTCATTACTTCCTGCGGTGAACGGCGGATGTCGAACCTCTCCTTCGTCAACACGCGCCGTGGCGTCGCCGTCGCGAGCCCGGCCAGGTCCACCTCGATGAAGCTCCTGATTCCCCTCCTGGCCGCGCTCTCCCTCGTGCTCGGCGCGGCGCTGCCCGCGGCGGCGCAGACCCTCGAGGCGCCGCGGGCGCTCGAGCCACGCGGCCAGATCGCGCTGCGCGCGGAGGCGCCCGGCGCGCCGGTCGAGCTCGCCGCGAGCGGGCCGGACTACGCCGGCTCGTTCACGATCGAGAACCGCGGAGACGGCCCCCTCAAGGTGACGCGGGTGATCGTGCGCACGTCGCCCGAGGACCCGCGCGTCCCGCCGGGCGTCAGCGCGGAGCTCGAGGGCGGCGGCACCGCGGCGAGCCTCCCGCCGGGCGCGCGCCGGAAGGTCGTGGTCCGGTGGAGGACCGAGGGCGTGCGCGCGCGCGAGCTCTACGGGCACGTCATCGTCGAGTCGGACGCGGTCGCCGCCGGCGCGGTCGCGCCGGGGCGGACCCTGGCGATGGGCATCCACGCGGAGCGCGGGCGCGGCCTCGGCTTCGTCGGCGACCACATCCTGTCGATCCTGACGTTCCTGCCGCTGCTCGGCGTGGTCGCGATCTTCCTCGCGCACCTCCTGCGCTACAACGACGACCGGAAGCTCCGGCTGATGACCGTCGTGCTGATGGGCGTGAACCTCGTCCTCGCGGGGTGGCTCTACGCCCAGTTCGACCGGAGCTTCACGCGCGCCGACGGCAACGACGGCTACCAGTTCATCGAGCACGGCGTGTGGATCCGCTCGCTGAACGTCGAGTACTTCGTCGGCGTCGACGGCGTGTCGATCTCGATGGTCCTGCTGACGGCGCTGATCTCGTTCGTGGGCGCCCTCGCGAGCTACAGCGTCCATGACCAGCTCAAGGGCTACTTCGCGATGTACAACCTCCTCGTCACGGGGATGTTCGGCGTCTTCATCGCCCTCGACCTGTTTCTCTTCTTCGTCTTCTGGGAGGTGATGCTCCTGCCGATGTACTTCCTCATCGGCATCTGGGGCGGCCCGCGGCGCGAGTACGCGGCGATCAAGTTCTTCCTCTACACGCTCGCCGGCAGCGTCTTCATGCTGCTCGCGTTCATCTGGTTCTACCTGAACGCCGGCCACACCTACCTGGTCGACGGCCAGGCGACCGAGCGCATCTTCTCGATCCCGGAGCTCTCGCGCGTCGCCTGGGCGGCGCAGGGCCTCGAGATCCTCGGCGTCGCCGCGGTGAAGGTCGTCTGGATCTGGCTCTTCGTCGCGTTCGCCATCAAGATCCCGATGTTCCCGTTCCACACCTGGCTGCCGGACGCCCACGTGGAGGCGCCCACGGCGATCAGCGTGATCCTCGCGGGGGTGCTCCTCAAGATGGGCACCTACGGCATCCTCCGCATCAACTTCACCCTGCTGCCCGAGGCGACGCAGTGGGCCGCGCCGGCCATGGCGACGTTCGGGGTGATCAACATCCTCTACGGCGCCTTCTGCGCCATGGCGCAGAGCGACCTGAAGAAGCTCGTGGCCTACTCCTCCGTCAGCCACATGGGCTTCGCGCTGCTCGCGCTCGGCGCGATGACGCCGCAGGGCATCCAGGCTTGCCTCGTCCAGATGTTCAACCACGGCCTGATCACCGGGATGCTCTTCACCCTGGTCGGCGTCGTCTACGACCGCGTGCACACGCGCGACATCGACAAGTTCGGCGGCCTCGCCTCGGAGATGCCGCTCTACACGGCGTTCATGGGCTTCGCGTTCATGGCGTCGCTCGGCCTGCCCGGCCTGTCCGGCTTCTGGGGCGAGGCGTTGACCTTCATCGGCGCCTTCCCGCGCTACCGCGCCCTCACGATCCTCGCCGCCGTCGGCGTCATCCTCACCGCGGCCTACCACCTGTGGGCGCTCCAGCGGATGTTCCTCGGCTCGTTCCGCGCCTCGTGGCGGCAGAGCAAGTACCTCGAGCCGTTCGGCGGGAAGTTCCCGGAGATCAACGGGCGAGAGATCGCGTCGATCGCGCCGCTCGCGGTGCTGGTCCTCCTCCTCGGCTTCTGGCCGCGCCCGCTCCTCCGCCTCATCGATCGCGGGGCCCTCGAGGTGCACCGCCTCGTCGACAGGCCGGGGCCGTCCCAGATCGCCGGCGCGCCCGGCGTGGACAGCGGCGCGCCCGCCCGCGCGGCCGGCCCGGAGGCGGGCGCGGCGGCGGGCCGGGGCGTCCTCGCCAGCGCCAGATAAGCCGTGGAAACCCGCACCTTCGACAACGTGGCGAGCCTCGCGTACTTCGCGCCGGAGCTCGGCCTGATCGCCGCCGTCCTGCTGCTCGTCGTGTGGGACCTCGTGTCGCCGGCGCGCCTCAAGATCGCCGGCCTCGTCGTCATCAGCCTGGCGGCGCTCGCCTGGTCGGGCGGCATGGGCGCCTACTTCCTGGCGAAGGACGCCGGGCCCCACGAGCTCTTTCACGGGCTGCTCGCGTTCGATCGCTTCTCCAACCTGTTCCGCGTGATCTTCGCGTTCGTCACCGGGGCGATCGTCCTCTTCTCGGTGCCCCCGCGGGGGCCGGGCGTCGCGCCCGAGCTCCGCCGCGACCAGGGGGAGTTCTTCACGCTGATCCTCGTGCTCTCGCTGGGCATGAACCTCATGGCGGCGAGCCGCCACCTGCTGCTCATCTACCTGTCGCTCGAGCTCGTCAGCGTGATCAGCTTCGTGCTGGCCGGCTTCAAGATCAACGACGCGAGATCGAGCGAGGGGGCGCTCAAGTACGTCATCTTCGGCGGGGTCGCGTCGGGGATCATGCTGTACGGGATGAGCTGGATCTTCGGCATCACGGCGTCGATGCACCTCGGCGAGTGCGCGGCCCGGATCGCCGCGCTCACGGCGCAGCAGGGCAAGGTGCCCGAGGTCGTCTTTGTCGGCACGGCCTGCATGCTCGCGGGCTTCGGGTACAAGATCAGCGCCGCGCCGTTCCACATGTGGACGCCGGACGTGTACGAGGGCGCGCCGACGCCGGTGACCGCGTTCCTCTCGGTCGGACCCAAGGCGGCCGGCTTCGCGGTGCTGGTCCGCTTCTTCTCGGACGCGCTCGGCGCCGGGAGCGCGTCGCCGGCCGTCGCGACGCCGTGGCCGGTGCTCGCCGGGTGCCTCGCGATGGCGACCATGACCATCGGCAACCTCTCGGCGCTCGGGCAGGAGAACGTGAAGCGCATGCTCGCCTACTCGAGCATCGCGCACGCCGGCTACATGCTGCTCGGCTTCTCCGTGTTCAGCGACGCCGGCGTCGCCGCGATCGCGTTCTACATCGTCACCTACTGCTTCATGAACCTCGGCGCGTTCATGGTGGTGATGGCCGTGGCCGAGCAGAGCGGCGGAGACGAGACGCTCTCCGCCTTCCGGGGGCTCGGGCGCCGCGCGCCGCTCGTCGCCGCGGCGATGGCCGTGTTCCTTGTCTCGCTCACCGGCCTGCCCCCGACGGCCGGCTTCGTCGGCAAGTTCTACCTCTTCTCGGCGCTGCTCACCGCCGGGGGCGCGTGGCGCTGGGTCCTTGCGATCGTCGGCGTGGTGAACAGCGTGATCTCGCTCTTCTATTACGCGCGCGTCCTCCGCGCGATGTACCTCGAGAAGGGCGAGCGCACCGAGCCCGTCGCCGTGCGGCCGCTGCTCGGCGCGACGACATGCGCGCTCGCGGTCCCGACCCTGCTGCTCGGCGTCTACTGGGGGCCCGTTTACGACTTCGTGGCGAGCTCGCTCTCGATGCTGCGCTGACCTGCGCGCCGAGCGGCGGCCGCCCTCCTCGCCGGGCGCGCGCTCGCCCGGCCGCACGCGGCGGTATCGATCTCCCTGCGATCCTTGCTAGTGTGCGCGCGCGTGGCGACGACGCAGGACTCGAGCTCTCCAGAGGACCGTTTCACGCGAGGGGTGCGCCTTGTCCCGGGCGGCCTGGACATCGGCGGCAAGCTGGTCCCGCTGTACGCCGGCAGCCTGCATTACTGGCGCCTCGATCCGTCGGACTGGCGCGCCTGCCTCGAGGCCACGCGGGCGCTCGGCGTTCACCTGATCGACATCTATGTGCCCTGGGCCGTTCACGAGACCGGTCCGGGCCAGTTCGATTTCGGCCAAGTCGATCTGCGCCGCGACGTCGGCGCCTTCCTCCGCCTCGCGCACGAGCTCGGCTTTTACGTCATCGCCCGCCCGGGCCCGCACATCAACGCGGAGCTCACCTGCTTCGGCATCCCCGAGCGCGTCATCTGGGACCCGAGCTGCCAGGCCCGCTCCGCGCGGAACAACCCGGTCGTGCTCCCGATGCTCCCCTACGGGTTCCCGGTCCCGAGCTACGCGAGCAACGCATTCCACGACGAGGTCGCCCGCTACTTCCACGCGCTCGCCCCGGTGCTCAAGCCGTACCTCTATCCGGACGGGCCGATCGTGCTCCTCCAGATCGACAACGAGGGCGCGCTCTACTTCCGCGACGGGGCGTACGACCAGGACTACCACCCGGACGCGATCTCCCTGTACCGCGACTTCCTGCGCGACAAGTACCGCACGATCGAGGCGCTCCAGCGCGCGTACGCGCGGCGGGCGGATCCCTCGCCGGAGGGCGCCGCGGCCGAGGACGCCGGCGCGGCGCTCCTGCGCGCGGTGGCCCGCGAGCGCGCGCCCGTCGAGGAGGGCGGCCTGCGGTTCGCCACGATCACGCCGCCGGTCGCGTTCGACGCCGAGGCGCCGGCCGATCTCGCGCGCCACCTCGACTGGAGCGAGTTTCACGAGCACCTCCTCGAGGTCGCGATGGGCCGCTTCGCGAAGGCGCTCGCCGCGGCCGGCCTCGACGGCCTGCCCACGATGCACAATTTCCCGATGGGCCAGGACGCGACGCCGCTCAACCCGGCCCGCATCTCGCGCGTCGTCGACCTCGTCGGCCTCGACTACTACAGCGTCGCGAGCCCGAGCAGCCGTCAGATCATCGCCCGCCGGACGAGCGAGCTCGCCGTGCGCTGCGAGGCGCTCTCCCTGCCGCCCTTCGCGTGCGAGATGGGCGCCGGCTTCCCGCCGTTCTTCCCGCCGCTCGACGAGCGCGACAGCATCTTCGTGATGATGGCCGCGCTCGCCTACGGGCTGCGCGGGTACAACATCTACATGGCGGTCGAGCGCGATCGCTGGATCGGCGCGCCGATCGATCCGCACGGCCGCCCGCGCCCGTTCGCCGCCTTCTGGCGGAAGCTCGCCATGGCGCTCGAGGCCACGAGGTTTCACGCGCTCCGCCGCCCGGCGCCGGTGCGCATCGTCACGCCGCGCACCGAGCGCCGGCTCACCCGCGTGATGCACGCCTTCGGCCCGCTCACCGGGGCCTTCTTCTCGATCATGAACTTCGGCGCGCGCGACCGCTGCCTCGAGGACGATCTCGGGCTCGGCTACCCGCTCGCGGTGGAGCCCGACACGTTCGTGCGCGCGTTCGAGGAGGCGCTCGACGCGCGCGGCGTCCCCTACGCCCACGTCGGGGGCGAGGATCGCGACATCTCGCTCGTGGGGGCGCGCTGGGTCATCTGCGCGACCTCGGGCGGCCTGAGCCCGGAGCTGTTCGCGTGGCTCGAGGCGACGGCGGGGCAGGGGACGCTGATCACGCTTGGCCCGCGCGAGCCCGCGTTCGACGGCGCCTTCCGCCCGCTCCCGCAGCCGTACGACCTGCGGCGGCTCCTCGCCCCCGGGCAGAACCTGCCGGCGCTCCTCCAGGACGACCCGGCTGCGGCGGACTCCGCGGTGTCGCGTGCCATCGACGCGCTCGGCCTGCCGACCTTCGCGTGCGATCCCGACAGCGTGTTCGCCACGCTGCACGAGGACGCGTCCGGCACGCCGCGGGTGCTTTTCCTGCTGAACCCCGGGGACGCGGACGTGGTGGCGCGCGTCACCGTGAGCGCGTCGCGCGCGCGCGACGTCCTGGACGACGCGCACTTCGAGGCGCGGCGAGGGGCGCTGGAGGTTCGGCTCGTGCCCCGCTCGGTGCGGATGCTCGCGCTGGAGTGACGGCGTGAGAGCGAGAGAGCTCGCCCGTCTCGGCTCTCGAGTATCGCATCGACCAAGCTCGTCCCTGGTTTTGTGAGAGAAGCAGCCACAGAGACGCAGAGGGCCTAGAGGAGAGAATAAAGATCCTCTGTGCCTCTGCGGTCCTGATTCTTTCCATCAGGGAACCAGGAACGAGCTTTGGCGACGCGCTGCCTCGCGGTCAGCGCTCGAACCGCAGCGAGTTCCCTTCGGCGTCGCGGAAGCGGCCCATGCCGATCACGAGCATGTCGATCAGCGACCAGATGCCGAATCCGCCGCACGTCACGAGCTTGGCGATGCCGAGCCCGGTCTGTCCCAGATAGAAGCGATCCGCGCCCACGGTCCCCAGGAAATACGAGAGCAAGAAGAGCGTGGACTGGCTCTTTGTCGGATAACCGACGGGCGCGTCGCGCCTGAGCACGAGGCCCTGAGCGTCTCGCATGGATCCGGTGCCGATGAGGACCAGATCGATGAGGGTCCAGAATCCGAGACCGCCGCACGTGAACAGCTTCAGGAGGCCGAGCCCGGTCTGGCCGAGGTAGAGGCGGTCGGCGCCGAAGATCCCGAGAAAGGCCGCGAGCAGGAAGGCTGTCGCCTGGTCCTTGTCGGAGGTGAGCTGCATCGCGCCGGGGTGGGGCGGTCCGCTGCCGTGAGCAGGCGGCGGGCCCCAGCCGCCCCCAGGCGGCCCGCCCTGTCCTCCCGGCGGTGCGCCCCATCCTGCGCCCGGCGGCGGGTATCCTCCGCCAGGAGGCGGGTATCCTCCGCCAGGAGGCGGGTATCCCCCGCCAGGAGGCGGGGTTCCGCCCGCCGAGGAGGCGCCGCCGCCCGGCGCCACGCCCTGGCCGCCCGGAGGGCTCGAGCCCCAGCCTCCGCCGTTTCCCCAGCCTCCGCCTCCGTTTCCCCAGCTTCCGCCCCCGGGCGGAACCCCGCCACCGCTCGTGCTCATGCTCGCTCCCTCCAGCTGACGCGGCGGTGAAGGCTGCCGAGAGCCTCCGCGGTCGTCGGCCGAGCTTGACTGTATCCCGGAACCGCCGCGCTGCGCTCGTGCAACGCGGAAATCGCTGGTGGTTGCCGGGGGCCCACCCTACCTTGGCGCCCAGCGCGCCGCTGAGCGCGGCGTAACAGGCGAGCGCAACCGGCGATGAACCAAGATACCCAGTCCGATCGATGGCTGTCGTTCGCCCTCCGGGCGGGGCTCATCGCGCTGTTCTTCTGGATGGTGAAGGGGCTGCTCGTCCCCGTCCTGCTCGGCGGCCTGGTGGCGCTCCTCGTCTCCCCGCTCCAGCGCCGCCTCGCGCCTCGACTCGGCCGCTTCCGCCAGCTCGCGCCCGCGATCTCCACGGTCAGCGTGGTGATCCTCGTGTGCATCCCGCTCGCGGTGATCATCATCGAGGCCTCTGCCTCGATCAGCCGCTTCTTCTCCCGGGACTGGTCGAGCACCATCGAGGGCGTCCAGGGCCTCCTGAACGACGGGCGGCTGACGGGGCTCCTCAACAGGGCCGGCCTGTCCGGGGACGACGTCCGCGCGTACGTGAGCAACCTGTTCCAGCGGGTGGGCAGCTCGATGGCGGGCTTCGCGGGGGGCATGGTCGCCGCGGTGCCGCAGACGATCGTCGACGCCTTCCTGTTCATCGTGGCGCTGTACTACCTGCTCCGCGACGGCGGCCTGCTGCTGCGCTGGCTGCTCAAGCAGTCGCCGTTCAGGAACGAGGAGACCGACGTCCTCTTTGCCTCGATCCAGGACACGGTGAACGGCGCCGTCCTCGGCCTGCTCGCGACGGCGGCCGTCCAGGGGACGCTGACGACGATCGCGCTCTTCGCCTGCAAGGTCCCGGGCGCTTTCCTGCTCGGCCTGCTCGCCACGCTGCTCTCGCTCGTCCCCATGATCGGCACCACGCCGGTGACGCTGGGCGCGGCCATCTACCTGTTCGTCATCGGGCGCATCGGCGGGGGCATCGGCATGTGCGCCGCGGCCGTCCTCGTCGGGCTCTCGGACAACGTGATCCGGCCGTGGGTCCAGAGCTCGCACGGCGGGATGCACCCGCTCATCGCCCTGCTCTCCATCTTCGGTGGGCTCGAGCTGTTCGGCGCAGCAGGCATCTTCATCGGTCCGGTCGTCGCCGCGTTCGTCCTCTGGGCGGTCAACACCCGCGCGAGCCTCTCCCGCCCGAGCCTCCCGCTGGGGCCGCACACCTCGCAGCCGCCGCCCTCGATGGGCTCGCCGACGTCGCGGCCGCCGCCGGGCTCGCGGCCGCCGCCGGGCTCGCGGCCGCCGCCCGCGTGAGGCGACGGCGCGCGCGGCGAGCGAGCCGCGCGCGGCGCCTTCACCAGCGCTCGATCCGGTAGCCCCGCCGCTCGGCGACGCGGCGCAGCCGCGGGTCGGGGTTCACGGCGACCGGCTCTGCCACGAGCTCGAGGAGCGGCAGATCGCTGATGCTGTCCGTGTAGAACGTCGCGTCCTCCAGCCGGAAGCCCTGCGCTTCGGCCAGCGCCCCCGCGCGCGCGACCTTGCCCTCTCCGAGGCAGAGCGGGGGCGCGGCGCGGCCGGTGAAGTGCCCGCGCTCGTCGATCTCGAGCTCGCTCGCGACGAGGTGCTCGATCCTGAGCCGCCTGGCCAGCGGGCGCGAGGCATAGAGGGACGCGCCGGTCACGATGGCGCAGAGGTCTCCCGCCGCCTGGTGCCGCCGCACCGCCTCGCGCCCCGCGTCGGCGATGTGCGGCTCGACGTGGAGCCGGAACCAGTCGTCGCAGCGGGCCGCGAGGACGGTCTCGGGCACGCCCCGGAGCGCGATCAGCGCCCGCTCGACGACCTTCTCGGCGTCGAGGATGCCGAGCGTGTAGAGCCCGACCCAGTAGAGGGTCCTCAGGAGATCGCGCGCCGTCGCCTCGCCGATCTGGCGCTGGTACTTCACGTAGAGGCTCGCCGTCTCCTTGCGCAGCAGCGTGCGGTCCATGTCGAACAGCGCCGCGCGCCGCCGCGCCGCGCCGCCGTCCCGCGGCGCGGCGCCGTCCTGCTGCGCCGGCGGGACGGCGCTGCGCGCGGGGCCGGGCGCCGTCTCGTCGAACGAGGTGCTCACGGCGATTGAACGTAGCTGTTGGCGAGGGTCAGGGAGAAGAGATTGCACGCCGCGTGGAACAGCAGCGGCGCCCCGATGCCGCCGGTGCGCGCCCGCAGCCACCCGAAGAGGAGCGCGGGGAAGAACACGGCGAGCCGCGCGGGGTGCAGGATCGTGAGCACGTGGCCGAGCGCGAAGATCGCCGACGAGATGAGCCACGCCGGGCCGAGCGTCGCGCCGAGGACGCGGACGCGCGCCGGGAAGACGCGGTCGAGGGCGCTCTGGAGGTAGCCGCGGAAGAACGCCTCCTCGGGCAGCGCGACCACGAGCAGCTGCGCGGCGATCTCGTCGGCGGACGGCGGGCGCAGCACGAACGGCGAGGTCACGCCCCAGTACATCCGGTAGCCGAGCCAGAACGGCGGGAAGACGAGCGCGGCGGCCAGGGCGGCCCAGGCGACGGCGTGGAGCGCGGCGCGGGCGAGCCGCCCTGCCGACAGCGGCACGGGCTCGAGGATCCCCCCGAGCGACAGGCCGTGGGCGCGGATCGTCGCCTCGTCGTACCGCAGCACGAGCCAGAACGTCGCCGCGAGGAACGTGAGGCCCACGAGCGTGCCGGCGTAGCTCTTCGGCGCCGCGTAGGACACCGCCGTCACGGCGGCGGTCGTGATGGCCGCGGCGAGGAGCGTGCGCGCGGCGGTCGGCTCGGGAGGCCGTGGGCGCTCGCCGTGGAGCGCGCCCGCGGCGTCCACCTCGGCCGGCGCGCCGGGCGCCTCGGCGCCGGCTCGGGGGTGCACGTCGCGGCTCGGTTCGATGGGCGTCGGCGGTTGCAAGGCGTGTTCGTCGCGGAGGGATGCGCGCGGGGGATGGCGGCGTCGCGGGCGTCGCGGCCGCGCGCGCCCAGCGTAACCGCGAGCCCGGCGCTGCGCGACGGCCAGCGCGGCGGGCTCGCGCGCCGGCGCTGCTCACAGGTCCAGCCATCGCCCGTTTTCTGGCCTTCCCGCCCGGTCACGTTAGAGTGCGGCCGCTGTGGCGTTTTCCCGACTTCGCTGTCTGCTGAAGCCGCTGGCCTGCGCGCTGCTTGCGTCCTCTGTGGCGCTCGGTCCGGCGCCCGCGATGGCCGCGTCGCCGTTCCTCATGACACCGGCGGCGAGCGTCGCCGAGGCCTCCCCGGCGTACCGCTACGCCAACATGACGGACGACGAGGCGCTGGCCGAGCTGGATCGCCGGAAGATCCTGTACCTCAGGGTCGACCACGCGCCCGGCGTGCGCGCGCCGATCCGGCTGACGGGCCGGCTGAACGGCGTGTACTTCCATTCGGTGCTCCCGCCCGAGCAGCGCGTGACGAGCATGTTCGAGATCCTGGACGCGCGCCTTGCGCTCGCCCTCGACGATTTCGCGGCCGTGCTCTCGCGGCACGATATCGACGAGGTCGTTCATTACACGATGTATCGACCCAACGTGCCGATGCCGGGCCGCGGGGGGGGCGACGACGAGGGAGCGCACGGGCACGGGACCGCGCAGGCAAAGGCCGCGGACAGTGACGTTCGCAAGGAATCGACAAAGCCCGCACCGCCGGTCGAGCTGGGCGAGAAGGGCGCGCTCGACGGGACGTCGAAGGCGCCCGAGGAGCGACCGCGACGCCTGAAGGAAAAGGGCGCGGCGGAGGGCGGCGCGAAGGAGAAGGGCGGCGCGAAGGAGAAGGGCGGCGCGAAGGAGAAGGGCGGCGCGAAGGAAAAGGGCGGCGCGAAGGAAAAGGGCGGCGCGAAGGAAAAGGGCGCGGCGGAGGGCGGCGCGAAGGAAAAGGGCGCGGCGGCGGCTACTCGAAGCGCGGCGTCCAGCGCTCCGGGCAAAGCGGCGCGGACGGCCGCAGCGCGCAGTGCGCCGGTCAAGGCCGCGGACAACACCGGCGCGCGCCGCGCCGCCCGCCGCAAGCCCGTGGCGTCGACCCGGGCCACGGCGTCTCCGGCCAAGCGCCGCGGCGATGTCGTGCTGCGCAGCGACGCTGGCCAGAAGCCCCGCGGCGCGTGGGCCCCGCCCGGCACGCGTCACCCCGCGGGCCTGGCCATCGACGTCGGCGCGCTCAAGAAGCGCGACGGCACCTGGATCAGCGTCGCTCGCCACTTCCAGGGCCGCATCGGGGACAAGACCTGCGGCGAGGGGGCGCCCCAGCCCGAGCTCCCCGAGGCGCGCGAGCTCCGGTCGATCGTGTGCGAGGCGGCGGATCTCGGGATTTTCACGTACGTGCTGACGCCCAATTACAACGCGCCGCACGCCGACCATTACCATATGGAGATCAAGCCGGGCGTCCGGTGGTTTCTCTATCACTGAGCGCGCGCCGCGCCCCTGTACAGCCCTGAACGGCCCGCCGCGCCCCACTGCACATCCGTTGATTGCGCGTTTTTTGATGAGCTGAGCGGTTTCTGCGCGCAACTCCCGTCGCGAGAGCGACGATTCCCTTCCCGAACGAAGGCGCCGGCGCTCCGCCGCGCGCCCCCGCAAGGGAGGTCGACGGACATGGTGCAGAAGAAAGACGGACAGCCGCTCCCGGGGACTTCCTACCGCCTGCTCCGGAGGATCGGGGCAGGCTCGTGCTCCGAGGTCTTCGAGGTGACGGGCCGCCGCGGCCAGCTGCGCGCGCTCAAGCTGCTCCGCGCCATGCACGAGGGGTCGAGCGAGGTCGGCGCGCGTCTCGTCCAGGAGGGGCGCGCGCTCTCGGCGCTGAGCCACCGGCACATCGTGAAGGTCGAGGAGGTCGGCGTGACGAGCGATGGCCGTCCCTTCCTCGTCATGCCGCGCCTCTTCGGTGAGACGCTGCGCGAGCGGCTCGACGCGCGCGGGCCGCTCGCGGCGCCCACCGCCGTGCGCATCGCCATCCAGGTGCTCGGCGGGCTCGCCGCGACCCACCGCGCCGGCATCGTCCACCGCGACATCAAGCCGGCGAACGTCTTCCTCGTGC
Organism: Sorangium sp. So ce1014; assembly: GCF_051521505.1. Classification (NCBI taxonomy): domain Bacteria; kingdom Pseudomonadati; phylum Myxococcota; order Polyangiales; family Polyangiaceae; genus Sorangium; species Sorangium sp. So ce1014. The sequence goes on along the minus strand of NZ_CP150356.1, from coordinate 10,356,045 downwards.
AGGCGAGCGGCGCCGAGCAGGGCGTGGCCGACCTGGAGAGCGCGCCCGGCGCGCCCGAGGCCGAGCACGCGGTGCTGATCGACTTCGGCATCGCCAAGGTGAGCTGCGAGGCGTTCGGGCCGCCGACGGGCTCGAACGTCCTCGGCACGCCGCGCTACCTGTCGCCCGAGCAGATCCGGGGCGAGGAGGTCGACGCGCGCACCGACGTCTACGCGGTGGGGCTCCTGCTGTTCGAGGCGATCACCGGGCGAGGGCCGTTTCCGGTGGTCGACTCGATGGCGGTGATGCGGGCGCACCTCAGCACGCCGGCGCCGCGGCTCCGCTCGCTCCTCTGGGTACCTCCGGCGCTCGACCACGCGGTCGCGCGCGCCCTCGAGAAGGACCCGGGGCTCCGCTGGCAAACGGCGGACGCGATGGCCGCCGCGCTCGCGGAGGCGCAGGGAGAAGACGGAGGCCGGGAGACGCCCGTTCACGACGATCCGGGGGGGGCCGCGCCGCCCGGCGACGCGGGCAGCGCGCGGGCGCAGCTCGCGGACGGAGGGGCGCGATGAACGGCGCGTCCGCTGAGGGCCGCACGCTCCTGTACGCGGGCGGCGCGTTGCGCGCGCCGCAGGCTCCTCGCGCGCGGCCGCTCCACGCGCTCGGCGAGGTGGAGCCTTCCGAACGCGCGCGGCTGCTCCGCGCGCTGGGCGAGGTCGAGCCTTCCGAGGAGGCGTGGCCGCTCCGCGCGCTCATCGAGGGCGAATCGCTCCCCGGTACGCCGTACGTCGTGGTGCGTCTGCTCGGCCAGGGCGGCATGGGCGAGGTGTACGAGGTCGAGCACCGCGAGCTCGGCCGCCGGTTCGCGGTGAAGCTGCTGCACCGCATCCACGCTGGCCGCAGCGATCTTTCGGCGCGCATGCGCGCCGAGGCGCGCTCGATCGCCCGCCTGCGCCACCGGAGCCTGCCCGAGGTGTTCGATCTCGGCACCACCGAAGGCGGTCGCCCCTACTTCGCCATGGAGCTGCTCGAGGGGCGCGACCTCAGGACCGAGCTCGCGCGCCTCGGCGTGGTCGCCGTCCCGACCGCGCTCCGCCTGGTCCTGCAGGCCCTCTCCGCGCTGTCGCTCGCCCACGCAGCCGGCATCGTCCACCGCGACCTCAAGCTGGAGAACCTGTTTCTGTGCGACGACGGCACGCTCAAGGTCCTCGACTTCGGCATCGCCAAGCTCCTCCACGCCGGCGCCTCGCTGACCGCCCCGGACGCGGTCATCGGCACGCCGAGGACGATGGCGCCCGAGCAATGCGCCGCCCGGCCGATCGATCCGCGCGCGGACATCTACGCGATGGGCCTCGTCCTCTATGAGCTCGTCGCCGGCCGAGGCCCGTTCGACGAGCTGCGCGGCCGGCGCGATGAGCTCCGCTTCGCCCACTGCGAGCGGGAGCCGCCCCCGCCGTCGCGCTTCGCGCCGCAGCCCATCCCGGCCGCCCTCGATCCGCTGATCCTTCGCGCCATCGCGAAGGCGCCCGAGCATCGCTTCCAGACGGCCGCTGACATGGAGGCCGCTGTGCGCCGCCTGCACGACGGAGCGCCGTCGTGCGCGGCGCCGGCGGCCAGCGCGACGGAGCTCACCCCGACCGCCTTTGACGCCTGCGCGGGCGCCCGCGCCGTCGCGCCCGCCGCCGCGCAGCGCCGGCCGCCGCTCGCCTCGCCGGGCCGCGGCGGCGCCGGAGCCGCGCTCCACCCCCGCCGCTCACGGGCGCGCTCGAAGCCGCGCGCATGCCCGGCGCAGCACGTCGCGCGGGCCGCGTCGCGCGCCGCCGCCCTCGGCGTCTGCGCGCTCGCCCTCGCGTCCGCCGCGCTCGGGCTCACGCTCGCGCAGCGCTGGATCGCGGCGGACGATCACCCCGCGCCGCGGTCCGCGCACGCCGCGGCGCAGGCGCGCTCGGCTGTAAGGTAGCCTCGTCGAGCCCGTTCTCCTGTCGACGCCGCAATGCGGAGTGGAGGGACCATGAACCGGACGCGACGAATCGGGCTGGCTTGTTTGGCGATATCGCTCCTCGCGGGCGCCGCCTCGTGCGGCGGCAGCACCGCGACGCGGCCGGCGGACTCCGCGCCGAAGGGCGCAGGCGCGACCGCCAGCGCTCCCGGGCTCTCGGACGGCGCCGCCTCCGATCCGGGCGCGCCGGCCCCGCTGCCGTCCGAGGCCTCGCCCGCGGCGCCTTCCGCCGAGCTCGAGCGACCCTCGTCCACGCGCAGCGAAGGCCGCGCCGAGGGGGCGGCGCGCAAGGCGCCGAGCCGCCAGGTCGCCCCGGAGCCGATCGACCGCCCGGGCCTCGGCACCGAGTGGGGCGAGACGCGCGTGTCCCGCATCTCGACCGCGCCGTTCGTCCGCGCCGACGTCGCGCGGCCGTTCGTGGTCGCGAGCCTGTTCTACAACGACGCCGAGGGGGCCCGCGCCATGGCGAGCGCGTCCGGCTTCCGCCGCACGTCGCCGCAGGCCTTCACGCTCGCCGGCGGCGCCGTCGCGATCGGGCTGCGCGGCGAGGGCGGCGGCTTCCTGAGCGGCTTCGTCGCCGGCGAGACGAGCCACGTCGTCGGCGAGGCCGGCCAGCGCTACAGCATCGTGCTGCGCAACCTCACGCCGAACCGGGTCGAGTGCGTCGTCTCGGTCGACGGCCTCGACGTCATGGACGGCCAGCCCGCGGCGTTCGGCAAGCGCGGTTACCTGGTCGATCCCCACGGCGAGCTCGAGATCGACGGTTTCCGTCAGAGCCAGGACACGGTCGCGGCGTTCCGCTTCGGCTCGGTCCGCGGCTCCTACGCCAACCAGAAGCACGGCGACACGAGGAACGTCGGTGTGATCGGCGTGGCCCTCTTCCACGAGCGCGGCACGGCGCCCTGGACGCTCGATGACGTCCGGCGCCGCCGGGAGGCGAACCCGTTCCCGGGGCAGTTCGCCACGCCGCCGGGACAGTGAGCCTTTCCAGCCGCATTCCGCGGCTGCGCCGCGCTCCGGTAAAATCAAGCTCCCGCTCCGGCGCCCTCCGGGCTAGTCCACGGCACGGTGTCGAGCTCATTGAACCCGTCTCAACGTGCGGCCGTCGAGCACGAGCTCGGGCCAATGCTGGTGCTCGCCGGCGCCGGATCCGGCAAGACGCGGGTCGTGACCACGCGGATCGCCCGCCTGCTCGATCGCGGCGTCTCGGCGCGCTCCATCCTGGCGATGACCTTCACCAACAAGGCCGCCGCCGAGATGCACGAGCGCGTCGGCAAGCTCGTCGGCTCGAAGGTCGCGCGCGAGCTCAAGGTCTGCACCTTCCACCGCTTCGGCCTCGACGTGCTCGGCGCCGAGACCCGCGCCCTCGGCCTGCGAGGCGGCTCCTTCGCCATCTTCGACCAGTCCGACGCGCTGGGGGTCATCCGCGAGATCCTCCGCGAGCTCCGCGCCGGCAAGAGCTACGACGTCGGCGCGATCCTCTCTCGCATCTCGAACGCCAAGAACGCGTTCCTCGACGCCGAGACGTGGGCCGAGGCGCAGCGGCAGGGCAAGGGCATCGACGATTACGACGAGATCTCGATGCTCGTGTACCCGCGCTACATCGCGGCGCTGCGCTCGTTCCAGGCCTTCGACTTCGACGACCTCATCTGCGAGGTGGTCCGCCTCTGGCAGGCGCGCGCCGACGTCCTCGAGCGCTGGCGGATGCGCTACCGCTTCGTGATCGTCGACGAGTACCAGGACACGAACCGCGCCCAGCTCGAGCTGCTGCGCCTGCTCTGCGGAGAGCACCGCAACGTGTGCGTCGTCGGCGACGACGACCAGTCGATCTACGCCTGGCGCGGCGCCGACGTGCGCAACATCCTCGATTTCGAGGAGCATTTCTCGGGCGCGAAGGTCGTCAAGCTCGAGCACAACTACCGCTCGCGCAAGCCCATCCTCGACGTCGCCAACGCGGTGCTCGCCAAGTCCGGCGCCCGGCGGCACAAGAAGTCGCTCATCGCCACCCGCGAGGAGGGCGACACGGTGCGGTCCATCATCTGCGCCGACCCCGACGTCGAGGCGAGCTTCGTGGCCACGGAGGCGCAGCGCCTCCTGGAGCGCGAGGCCGCGCGGCCGAAGGACATCGCCGTGCTCTACCGCTCGAACCTCCAGGCGGCCGCGATCGAGTCGGCCCTCAAGGAGCGGCAGATCCCGATCCGGATGATCGGCGGCCAGCAGTTCTTCGAGCGCAAGGAGGTCAAGGACCTCATCGCTTACCTGCGCGTCGCGATGAACCCGAACGACGAGATGTCGCTGCGGCGCATCCTGAACTACCCGGCGCGCGGCGTCGGCGACGCCGCGGTCGCCAAGCTCGGCGCCTACGCGACGGCGCACGACACCTCGCTCTGGACGGCGGTGTCGCGGCCGCACGCCATCCACGAGCTGAGCGCCGCCGCGATCGAGGGGTGCCGCCAGCTGCTCCGGATCATCGAGGCCTCGCGCGCGCGGCTCGAGCGCGGCGAGCCCTCCGCGGCGGTCGCCCGCGCGCTCCTCGTCGACGCCGGCTTCAAGGAGGACATCACGGCCGGCTCCTCCACGAACAACGCCGCCGCGCGCCGCTGGGGCAACCTCGAGGGCCTGCTCAACGTCTTCGGGCGCCGCGACGAGAAGGGGAAGGGGGACCGCGCGAGCTTCGCCGAGTTCCTGCGGCTGCTCGCGCTGCGGCAGGACTCCGAGGAGGACGAGGCCACCGACCGCGTGACCCTCACCACGATGCACGGCGCGAAGGGCCTCGAGTTCCCTTACGTCTTCGTGATCGGCCTGGAAGAAGGGCTGATGCCCCACCAGCGCAGCCTCGACGAGCGCGCCACCGACGCCGCCCCGATCAGCGCCGAGGGGGGAGAGGCGGGCGGGCACAGCATCGAGGAGGAGCGGCGGCTCTTCTACGTCGCGGTCACGCGGGCCCGCGATCGGCTCTACCTCATGCGGGCGAAGCACCGCGGGTCGCGCGGCAAGGTGGTGCCGAGGACGCCGAGCAGGTTCATGCTCGACATCCCCCCCGAGCTCCTGGACGAGCGCGAGGAGATCGCGGCCGTCGCTCCGGCGATGGAGAAGGTCAAGGCGGGGGCTGCCGGCGTGCTGGCCGCGCTGTCGATGAACCCGTTCGCCGGGGATCCCCCCGTCGTTCCCCGCCGCCGCACCTGAGCGCGGTCGTTCCCGCTCTCTTCCACACGGGAACAGAGCGACGGCCACCCGCACAGGAGACGGGCCCAGATCGGCGTTTTCGGCGCGCAGGCGTACTCTCGTACGCCGAGCACCGAAAACGTCGAGGTGGGCCCGTATCCGCAGCGGGTGACCGCCGCTCTAGATCGCGGAGCCCTCGGCGGCGGCGAAGCCGGCGCGGGTGATCTCCTGCACGCCCTTGCGCGTGACGAAGTCGCGGAAGCTCTCGCCCTCGGCGCGACCGGCCATGTAGTGGCGCGCGATGGCGGCGATCACCTTGGGCGTCTCCTCCTCGGGGATGCGGCCGTCGAGGCGCTCGCCGATGCGCGCGCTCGGGCCGCAGCAGCCGCCCACCCGGAGCGAGTAGTGCGGGCGCTCGACCCCGTCCTTGCCCTTCACCATCAGGCCCGTCATCCCGATGTCGGCGACGTGGTGCTGCCCGCACGAGTTCGGGCACCCCGAGATCTTGATGTCGAACTCGCCGAGGGCGCTCACGAAATCGTCGGCCTCCTGGCGGCTGCCGTTCGGCACCAGGTGCTCCCGGATGCGCGCCCCGACCTGCATGCTCTTCGTGATCGCGAGCGTGCAGTAGTCGCCGCCGGGGCAGGCCACCACGTCGGTGATGTGCCCGGCGTCCGCCTCGGCGAGGCCGATCTGCGAGAGCTCGCGGTGCAGGTTGAGCAGCTGCCCCTCCGGCACCCAGCGCAGCACGAAGTTCTGGGTGTTCGTCGCCCGCACCTCGCCGTTGGCGTAGCGCCGGCAGAGGTCGGCCAGGCTCTTCAGCTGCTCGCTCGTGATGTCGCCGAGCGGCAGCTTGACCGTCGCCACCCGGTAGCCGGGCTGCGTCTGCGCGATCGTGTTGGTCCGCTTCCAGCGCGCGTAGGCGCCGTCGCCCAGCGTCTCCCGGGACGGCGTGAGCGGGGGCGGGTCGCTCTCCCGGTACTCGGACGCGTACCGCGCCACCTCGGCCGCGAGCGCCTCGCCCCGCGCCGCCTTGATCCGATCGAACTCCTCGTCGAGCCGGCGCAGGAACTCGGCCTCGCCGAGCTTCCGGATCAGGAACTTGAGCCGTGCCTTCTTCCGGTTCTTCCGCTCGCCGTCCCGGTGGAACACGCTCACCACCGCCTCGCACACAAGCAGCACGTCCGAGACCGGGATGAACTCCCGCCAGAGATGGGCGATCTCGGGCGTCGAGCCGAGCCCGCCCGCCACGTAGACGGTGAAGCCCTGGCCGAGATCGCCGACCTTGGCCAGCAGGCCGACGTCGTTGATCATGAGCTGCGCGTGATCGCGCGCGCTGCCCGACAGGCCCACCTTGAACTTCCGAGGCAGGCGCCGGTTGTGCTCGTGGAAGAGGAAGTGCGCCGTGACCGCGTGGGCATACGGCGTCACGTCGAACACCTCGTCGTCGACGACCCCCGCGAGGTGCGACGCGGTGACGTTGCGGAGCGTGTCGGCGCACGCGCCGACCGTGGTCACCCCTGCGCGCGCCAGCGCGTGCTGCAGGTCGATGGTCTCCTCGATCTCCAGGTAGTGCAGCTGGATGTCCTGGCGCGTTGTGACGTGCGCTAGCCCGCGACCCCACCGCTCGGTCACTTCGGCGAGCGCTTCGAGCTGCGCTGCCGTCAGCTGCCCGCCCGGGATCTTGATGCGCTGCATGTGCTTCACGTGCGCGAGCTGCGCGTAGACCCCCATGGCCAGCCGAAGCGGGCGGAACTGGTCAGGGGTCAGCTCACCACGTTTGAATTTGGCGACGTTCTCGGCGTGTTCGTCGATGGCCGCCGCAAGGCGCTCGACTGGTTGCAACATGACCGATGGTATTCCCTATATTTCCGACGCGTCAAGTGCGACAATTATCAAAGCCGGTGCAAGGGAAGCACCGGGCCCCTTCCTGCCTCCCATGAAGACCGATCTGCCGACCTCGACCGATGCTGTGCACGCGGGTGTGCTCCGCGAGCGTCCGTCCCACACCCTCGCGCCCGCGATCGCGCAGACGGCGACGTACACGTTTGCGAACACAGCGGATCTCGAGCGCTACTTCGCCGGGGGCGACGTGGACCCGGAGCGGCAGGAGTACGGCCGCTACGGCAACCCCACCGTGCGCGAGGTCGAGCAGCGGATCGCGGCGCTCGATCGCGCCGAGGACGCGCTGCTCTTCGCGAGCGGGATGGCGGCGGTGACGACCACCGCGTTCGCCCTGCTCAAGGCGGGCGATCACGTCATCCTGTTCCGCGACGTGTACCGCCGCACGCGGCAGTTCGTGATCCACGTGCTCTCGCGGCTCGGCGTCGAGCACACGCTGATCGACCCGGGCGCGTTCGACCAGCTCGAGGCGGCCTTCAGGCCGCGCACCCGCTTCGCGCTGAGCGAGTCGCCGACGAACCCGTACCTGCACTGCATCGACCTGTCCCGCTTCGCCGAGATCTGCAAGAAGGCGCGCGTCAAGACGATCGTCGACGCGACGTTCGCGACCCCGTACAACTCCGACCCGATCGGGCGCGGCATCGACCTCGTCGTCCACAGCGCCAGCAAGTACCTGTCCGGTCACAACGACGTCCTCGGCGGCGCGGTGTCCGGGTCGAACGCGCTGATCTCGCTGGTCCGCGACATGCGGAGCGTCCTCGGCGGCGTCATGGACCCCCACGCCGCGGCGCTCGTCGGCCGCGGGATGAAGACGCTCGCGCTCCGCGTCGAGCGGCAGAACGCGACGGGGCTCGCGGTGGCGCGCGCGCTCGAGGCGCACCCCGCCGTCGAGCGGGTGTTCTACCCGGGGCTCCCGTCGCACCCGGATCACAAGGTCGCGGCCGAGCAGATGCGCGGCTTCGGCGGCGTCGTGAGCTTCATCGTGCGCGGCGGGCGCGAGGCGGCCTCGCGCGTCGTCGACGGCACGCGCATCGCCGCGATCGCCCCGAGCTTCGGCGGCGTGGAGACGCTCATCGAGCAGCCGTGCATCATGAGCTTCCACGAGCTGAGCGACGAGCAGCTCGCCGCGATCGGCATCTCCCCCGCGCTGATCCGCCTGTCGGTCGGCGTCGAGGAGGCGGAGGACGTCGTGAAGGACGTCCTCGGCGCGCTCGACGCGCTCGACAAGGCCTAGCTCCCGAGCTTCCGCAGCTTCCGCTGCAGCGTCCGCCGGTCGATACCGAGCAGCTTCGCCGCGGTGGCCACCACGCCGCCCGACTCCCGGAGCGCGGCGCGGATCGCCTCGCGCTCCAGCTCGTCGAGCTTCAGGCTCCCGGGCGGGGGCGTCGGCGCCGCCGCCGACGACGGCGGGGGCCGCTGGCGGTCGCGCAGGCTCGCGGCCTCGCGCAGGTTCGCGGCCTCGCGCAGGAGCTTGTCCGCGTCGACGGGCTTGCTGAGCAGCGTGTCCGCGCCCTCGCGCATCGCCGCCACCGCGAGCGGGATGTCCCCGAACCCGGTCAGCATCACGATCGCCGCGTCGGGCTGCAGCTTGCGGTAGTTGGCGAGCGCGCTGAGCCCGTCGCCGCGCGGCATGCGGTAGTCGATGACCACGAGGTCCACCGGCTCGTACTCGAGCGCCACGAGCCCCTCGTCGATCGTCGCCGCGGTCCTCGCCACGACGCCGCGGCGCCGCAGCGCTCCCTGCAGGGTCGTGCGGAACGCGTCGTCGTCGTCCACGAGCAGCGCCGTCTCGATCCGTCGCGTCATCTTCACCTCAGGCCGCCCCGGCGCGCTTCAGCGCGGGGGAGAGATCCGCGTCCATCGGGCCCGTGGTCCCGTCGAGGCGGAGGCGCAAGGTCGCCTTCGCCCCGCCGGTCTCGACGCTCTCCATGCGCAGCACAGCGTTCATGCGCGAGGCCATCATCGAGCTGATGTAGAGCCCGAGCCCCATCCCGCCCTGCGACATCTTCGTCGTCTGGAAGGGCTCCCCGAGCCGCCCGGCGATCTCGGGGCTCAGCCCCGGCCCGGTGTCGGAGACCGCGATCTCGCAGACGTCGCCGCGCTCGACGACGCTCAGCTCGATCCGCTGCTCGGCCCCGTCGGCCGTCGCCTCGGCGGCGTTGGCGAGCAGGTTGACGAGCACCTGGCGGAGCGCCGGCTTGAGCACGTTCGCCTGCACCGGCCGCGGCGTGTCGAACGCGAGCTCGCCCCGGTAGCCGAGCCGCGCGAGCTCGACCTTCGCCAGGTCGCGCACGAAGCGGGTGAGCTCCAGCGGCTCGAGCCGCTGGTCGAGCCGGATCTGGCCGCGCATCAGGCTGATGATGTCGCTCGCGCGCCTGGCCTCGCCGGCCACCGTCTCGGCCATGCGCGCCGCGTCCTCGGAGCCCGTCTCGCGCGCCACGTCGACCAGGTCCTTGCTCGCGAGGAGGATCGTCGCGAGCGGCGTGCTGAGCTCGTGCGACATGCCGCCGACCATGCGCCCGAGCATCGCCAGCCGCTCGTTGCGCTGGCTCTGCTGCCGGAGCTCCTCGAGCCTGTGCGCGTAGACGACGACGAAGAAGCCGAGGAACACCGTCAGCGACGTGAGCGAGACGAGGTCGCCGAGCTGCCGGATGCGGTCGCCGCCGAGCGGCGCGGAGTCGAGCGGCAGCGGCGCCGCGTGGGTCAGCACGGCGATCGCCGTCAGCGTCAAGAGGCCCAGGAGCACGGTCGTGCGCCGCGGGCAGAGCAGGCCGGAGAGGGCGATGTGGAAGGCGAGGAAGACGGCGAACGGGTTCTCCAGCCCGCCCGAGAACCAGAGCATCCAGGCGTTCGCGACGACGTCGCCCACGAGCTGGGCCCGCGCGAGCTCCTGCGCGGGCGCGGGCTCGCGCGCCGAGGCCTCGGCCGCGTCCCGCCGGCGCGCGCGCCGGACCCGGAAGGTCCAGGCGAGGTTCGCCACGGTGATGGCCGCGATGCCGAGGATCAGCGGCCCGAGCCTGAGGTCGGGCACGAGCTTCCTGCTCGCGACCGTCGTGGCGATCATCCCCGCGATCGCCACCCAGCGCAGCTGGATCAGCCACCGATCGGCGGTGTCCCACGACGGGGGCTTCGGTCCGGACAGCAGCACCGCGAGCCGTCGCCGCGCCGCCGGCGGCGCGCCGCTCTTGGTGGGGTCGGGACCTGCGTCAAACGACCATGGTTGAAAGGAGGATTGCATCCGCGCGCGGACAGGGGGGCTTTCCATGGCGCGGTCGAGGTGCCCGGCGTTCAGCCCGGAGCCACCTTTCGACGTTGCCTTGCATCCGCCCCCTTGTACCGCGCACGAAAGCCGCGAGCACGCGCGAGGTGCGTCCGTGCGCACTCCCGCGGGTTGGCACGGAAAACTCCCGTGATTCCCGCGACTTTCAATTGTGATCTTGCTTACATTTGACGCGTGCTGCGGGGCGCTCGGCCCCGCAGCCGGTCACTCGGTCCCCTGGTGGACCTGCTTGGGCGGCGGGGCGACCTTGTGCGGCCGCTTCACGTTCCAGTTGTCGACGGCGCGCTTTCCGTCGAACGGCGCCTTGATGTCCGCCGGCCGCTCGGCCTCGATCTTCTCGGCTCGCCCGCGGTTGTTCGTGTCGAACATGGTGAAGCCGATGAAGATCGCCAGGAAGATGAGCGACGAGGCGAAGATCAGGGCGTGGAACTTATGGTCCCACTTCAGGTGCATGAAGATGAGCGCCACGACGCCCGCCTTCACCGTCGCGATGACGACCGCGATGGCCAGGTTGGCCGCGCCGAGGTCGACGTAGCTCGCCCCCACGGTCACGACCGTGAGCACGAGCAGCGCGAGCCACGTGCCGATGTAGATCTTGAGCGGCAGGACGTGGGGCACGTGGTCTGCGCCGTGCCCGTGGCCATGGCCGTGCTCGTGTCCGTGCGCGCCGGCTGCTTCTGCGTGTGTCGACATGCTGTCCTCTAGACCTCAGCCCACCAGGTAGAGGAGGGGGAAGAGATAGATCCAGATGAGGTCGACGAGGTGCCAGTACAGCCCCACCCCTTCGACCGGCGAGTAGTAACGGCTCGAGAACTCACCCCGCGTGTTGCGGATGAGGATCCACGTGATGAGCCCCATCCCGATGATGACGTGCAGGCCGTGAATGCCGGTCATCATGAAGTAGATGGCGAAGAAGATCCCCGCGTGGGCCGTGGTGAAGCCCTCGGCGGTGAAGTACTTCCCGGGCAGGAGGCCGTCGTGGAACTTGTGCTGGTACTCGAAGTACTTGATGACGAGGAATGCGGCCGCGCAGAGCAGGGTCACCACGAGCAGCCGGGTGGTGGTCTTCTTGTCGCTCTTCTGCGCTGACCGGACGGCGAGCGCCATCGTCAGGCTGGAGCAGATGAGCACGAGCGTGTTGATGCCGCCCATCACCCTGTCGAGGTGATGGTGGGCCTCCACGAAGGAGTCGAAGAACCAGGTCCGGAAGACGGCGAACGCACAGAACAGCCCGCCGAAGAGGAGGACCTCGGTGACCAGGAAGAGCCAGATGCCCATCCTGCCGGCGTCGAACTGCGTGTCCGCGGAGTCGAAATGATGGGCGACGTGGAAGTTCGGGGACAGGACCGGCCCTGCCTTGTTCGGCCGATCGGCGGCCTCGGCGTGCGCGCTCATGAGTTCTCCGTGTTGAAGTCGTATGCGCCCTTGGTCACGATCGGGGTGCGGACGAAGTTCTCGGTGATGGGCGGAGAGGCGGTGGTCCACTCGAGGCTGAGCCCGCCCCAGGGGTTCGCCGGCGCCGGCGCGCCGGAGCGGAGCGAGCGGATGAAGCAGACGAGCATCACGAGGATGCCGGCGCCCAGGATCCACGAGCCCACGGTCGAGAAGGCGTGCAGCGGCTGGAACTGGTCCAGGTAGTTGTAGTAGCGCCGCGGCATCCCGCGGCTGCCCATGACGAACTGCGAGAAGAACGTGACGTTGAACCCGATGAAGACGAGCACGCAGGCGATGGCGGCGAGCCTCTCGGAGTACATCTTCCCGGTGATCTTGGGCCACCAGTGGTGGAGCCCGCCGAAGAAGGCGATGACGGTGCCGCCCACCATCACGTAGTGGAAGTGCGCGACCACGAAGTACGTGTCGTGCAGGTGCAGGTCCACGCTGAGCATCCCGAGGAAGATGCCGGTGAGGCCGCCGATCGAGAAGAGGATGAGGAACGACAGCGCGTACAGCATCGGCGCCTTGAAGCTGATCGAGCCGCGCCACAGCGTGGCGGTCCAGTTGAAGACCTTGACCCCGCTGGGGATGGCGACGAGGAAGGTCAAAAACGAGAAGATGATCGCCGCGAACTCGCTCTGGCCCGAGGTGAACATGTGGTGGCCCCACACGAGGAAGCCGACCAGGGCGATGGCGATGCTGGAGAAGGCGATCGCCTTGTAGCCGAAGACCCTGCGCCGCGCGTGGACGGCGATGAGCTCGCTGATGATGCCCATGCCCGGCAGGATCATGATGTAAACGGCCGGGTGGCTGTAGAACCAGAAGAAGTGCTGGTAGAGCACCGGGTCGCCGCCGAGCGCCGGGTCGAAGATGCCGATGTTGAACGCGCGCTCGGCGATGAGCAGGAGGAGCGTGATGCCGAGGACGGGGGTCGCGAGGATCTGGACGATGCTCGTCGCGTAGAGCGACCAGAGCATGAGCGGCATCTTGTACCAGCCCATCCCGGGCGCCCGGAGCTTGTGCATCGTGACGATGAAGTTCAGCCCCGTGAGCACGCTGGAGAAGCCGAGGATGAAGACGCCGAACGTGACGCTCAGGACCGAGGTCGTCGTCACCGTGCTCGAGTACGGGACGTAGAACGTCCAGCCGGTGTCGATGCCGCCCGTGACGAGCGACGACAGCGTGAAGAGGGCGCCGATCCAGTAGAGATACAGGCTGAGGAGGTTCAGCTTGGGGAAGGCGACGTCCTTCGCGCCGATCATGATCGGCAGGAGGAAGTTGCCGAGCGCGCCGGGGATGCTCGGGATGATGAACAGGAACGTCATCACCGCGCCGTGGAGCGTGAACATCTGGTTATAGGCGTTCGCGCTGATGATCGTCGCCTTCGGCGTCAGGAGCTCGAGCCGCAGGATGAGCGCGAAGACGCCGCCCATGAGGAACGCGACGAAGGTGCTGGCGAGGTACATCAGGCCGATCCGCTTGTGATCGACCGTGGTGAGCCACGACATGATCCCGCTCGTGGCCCGGATGTAATCCGCTCCGTGCCCGGCGTCGGGCGCCGTATTGACATCAAGGGTTGTTACGGTCTGCGACATGGCTGCTTCTCCGCGGCGCTCACTTCACCGTCTTCAGGTAAGCGATGAGCGCATCCACTTCTCTGTCCTTGAGGAGCCCCTTGAACGACGGCATCACCGGCGGGTAGCCGCGCACGACCTGGCCGGCCGGGTTGAAGACGCTCTCGCGGAAATAGTTCTCGTCCGCGATGACCTTGGAGCCGTCCACGAGCTCCTCCTCGCGGCCGAACAGCCCCTTGAGCGACGGGCCCTGGAGGCGCGTGCCGTCGAGCGAGTGGCAGGTCGCGCAGCTCCGCTTGGCGAAGAGCGTCTTGCCGAGCTCCTCGGGCGGGAGGTCGCTGTTGTTGTTGCCCTCGAGCCACTTCTCGAACTCCGACGGCTCCAGCACCTTGACCGTCGCCATCATGTCGGAGTGGCCGGAGCCGCAGTACTCGGTGCACAGGACCACCGTCTCGCGCGTCTCCGTCGCCTCGAACCACACCGACGTGTACGAGCCCGGGACCATGTCCTGCTTCACGCGGAACTCCGGGATGTAGAAGCTGTGGAGGATGTCCTTCGAGCTCAGGATCAGCCGCACCGGGCGACCCCGCGGCACGGCGAGCTCGTTCACGGTCGTCGTCCCGTCGGGGTAGGTGAACGTCCACAGGTACATCTCGCCCGTGACGTTGATCTCGTAGGACTCGGCCGGCGCGACGGAGGCGTGCACGTAGCCGCGCATGCCCACGAAGAAGAGCACGATCAGGATGCCGAGCGGGATCACCGTCCACGCGACCTCGACGGCCGCGCTGTGGTCGATGGGGCTCGTCTTGTCGTGCTCGCTGCGCCGCCGGTACTTGACGGCGAACAGCACGACCGCCCCGAGGACCAGGAAGAAGAAGACGACGGAGACCCAGTAGGCCGCGTCCCAGCCGGCGTCGATCCGCTCCGCGAGCGTCGAGCCCTGGCGGGGCAGCCAGAATGAGCCGAGTTCGATCGGGTTATTCATCACCATAGTTGTGGCTCCGCCACCTTGTGTCTTAGGAAGCCTCGTTTACGCGCGCCCTCGTGCGGGTGCGTTCAGTCCGCCAGAAGCGCATGAGCCAGAGCCCGATCAGCACGACGGTGAAGGCGCCGGACGCCATCATCAGCCGCTTCGTCGCCAGGACGTAACCTCGGGCGTTGGGATCGTAATGGAAACAGAACAGCAGCACCCGATCCCAGGCGCTCCCGACCAGCCCGCTGCCCGCTTCGCGCAGCGCGAGGCTGAAGTTCTTCTGCGGGAAGGAGATGCCGTACAGGGTACGCGATAGGCGCCCGTCCGGCGTGAAGACAAACGCGCCCGCAGCGTGCGCGTACTGCTTCGTCGTCTCGTCCCATCGGTAGCCGAAGCCCACGGTGTTGGCGAGCGTGCGCACCGACGCCTCGTCGCCGACAAGGAACTCGAAGCCGTCGCCGAGGATCGGCCTGCCGTAGGCCTCGATATAGTTCGCCCGCTTCTTGCGCGCGGCGTCGGGCGTATCGCGGGGATCGAAGCTCACGACGAGGGTGCGGTACTCCTTGCCCGCGCTCCAGTCGCTCTCCTTCATGGCCTGGAGCACGCCGTTGAGGACCAGCGAGCAGAGCATCGGGCACTCGAAGTAACCGAGCACCAGGACGAGGGGCTTGTCGCCCGTCGCGTACCGGCCGAGCTCGACCTCTTGCCCCGACTGATCGCGGAGCCGGAGCTCGCGCGGGAGCATGGCTCCCGGCCGCTCCTCGATGTCGACGCCGACGAGCTCTGTTGGAATGGTCGTGTCCGCCGCCCGCGCGCTCCGCGCCGGGGTGACCGTGGCCACCACGAGCGCGAGCACAGCGAGCAAGGCGGACAGCGGGCGAGACATCACTGCACCGGAGCGGACGGCGCCGGGCTGGCGGGCTTGGGCGCCGCGCCTCCAGGCTGCGCGGGCTGGGCGGGCTTGGGCGCCGCGCCTCCGGATTGCGCGGGCTGGGCGGGCTTGGCCGCGTCGGCAGGCTTGGCCGCGTCGGCGGGCTTGGCCGCGTCGGCGGGCTTGGCCGCGTCGGCAGGCTTGGCCGCGTCGGCGGGCTTGGCCGCGTCGGCGGGCTTGGCCGCGTCGGCGGGCTTGGCCGCGTCCTTGTCGCCCGGCTTCGCTGCGTCCTTGGGCGGCTGGCCGCCCTCGGCGCCCGGGGGCGCGGCCTCGCTTGCCTTCGTGTTGCTCTCCTCGGGCTGCGCGGCCTGCTCGGGCGTGGTCGCAGCGGGAACGGCCGCGCTCCCCACGCGCTTCTCCTGGTAGTCCTTCAGGGTGAGCGCGACGGCCTGATCGATCGGGATGCGGACGACGCCGTCCTTCTCGTTCGCCCACTGGTAGCGGCTGAGGCGCTCCTGCTCCATGGCCCGCAGGCCGCGGAGCGCGCTGCTCGGCGGCTCGAGCACCTTGCTCGAGATCTCCCGCTCCATCGTCGACTTGAAGACCTCGTTCACGAAGAGCACGGTCACAACGAGGGACGCCAGCGTGGCGATCACGATCACGAGGATGAGCGAGTTGTTCGGCCGATCCGCCTCGGCGTGCTCGGTCTCGGCGTGCTCGGTCGCAGTGTTGTCAGTCGCTTCGCTCATGGCCGGCTCCTTACGGGTTGTCGATCCGAGCCGCTTCGGCAAGGTGAGGGTCATTCAGCGGATACAGCGGGCTCTTGGCCGCTTGAAGCGAGAGCACCCAGGCTCCCACGCCCAGCGGGCCGAGCAAGCCGGCGAGGTCGATCCAGCTCAGGTGCGCGCCGTGGTGGTCCATGTTCGGCATGATCAGCCAGTAGAGGTCGACGTAGTGCATCACGAGGAGGAGCACCGACGCCGCCCCGAGGACCAGCGGGCTCCGCTTGGCGTGCCGGGACAGGAGGACGAGGAACGGCACGACGAAGTGCCCGAACAAGAGGGCCAGGCTCACGACCTTCCACGAACCCTCCCAGCGGTGAAGATAGAAGATCGTCTCCTCCGGGATGTTGGCGTACCAGATGAGCAGGAACTGCGAGAACGCGATGTAGGCCCAGAAGATCGTGAAGCCGAAGAGCAGCTTGCCAATGTCGTGCTGGCGCTCGACGTTGCTCACCTTGCGCAAGAGCCCCGCCTTGTGGAGCGCGATCGTGATCAGCGCGAGCGCCGAGAGGGAGCTCGTGGCCGCGCCGGCGAACACGTAGACGCCGAAGATCGTCGAGTACCAGTGCGGGTCGATGCTCATCAGCCAGTCGAACGACGCGAACGAGATCGTCAGGGCAAAGACGATCACGGCCGGGGCGCTCCCGGCCCGCATCTTCGCCGTGGGGCGGAAATCGGCGCTCTCGTCCTGCGCGCGGGAGGTCTTGATGAACCACAGCGACAGGGCCGCCCACGCCGCGAGGAACACCCCGGCGCGGATGTAGAAGAAGGTCGGGTTCAGGTACGGCGCCTTCTGCTGGAGCAGGTGGTCGTTCGCGGCCTGGGGCCCCATCCAGTGATGGTAGATGTCGTGGGCGAGCACCGCGACCGGGAGGAACAGCACGGCGCACGCGGGCAGGACGCCGCTCATCCACTCCATGTGACGGCGCGCGGCCGCCGACCAGCGCGCGCGCGTCAGGTGCTGGATGATCACGAAGAACAGGGCGCCGAGCCCGATCGTCACGACCCAGGTGAAGCCGGTGAGGTACGAGAACGCGAAACGCTTCGTGTCGACGACCGCCGCCAGCGCCGAGAGCGCCACGCCGGCGATGGCGAGCACCATGCTCCTCGAGACGAGCCGCTTCGCGACCGCCCGATCGAGGACCTTCGTGTCCTCGGCCAGAGCACTTCCGTGAGACTTCATGGAGTTCCGCTCTCCTTCGCGATGTTGCCCCGCTGGGTCTCCGGGACGTCGTCGATGCGCCCGTGCTGGCTGCGCTGCAGCACGCGCACCCACGTGACGATCGCCCACCGGTCCCGGGCCGGGATCTGCTTCCGATAAGACGGCATGTTCCGGACGCCGTTCGAGATGACGTGGAAGATCTCGCCGTCGGGCAGGCCGCGCGCCCTTTCGGACGCGAGGTCGATGGGCGGCGGGTACCCGCGCTTCACCACCATGCCCTGCCCGCTGCCGGCCTGGTCATGGCAGGGCGCGCAGTAGATGTTGAACCGATCCTGGCCGCGCCGGACCACCGTCTCGTCGACGGTGACAGGCGCCATCGCCAGGAACGTCTCGCCGTCCTTGCCGGTGCGGTAGGCGTCGCTCTCGTCGAGCGCCCCCTGGTGCACCGTGCCCTGCACGAGGGGCCGCATCGACCGGCCGTCGGGGAACAGGCGGTTGCCCTCCTCGGGCTGGAACTTGGGCTGCCAGTCCATGTCCCCGAAGACGTGGATCGGCGGGTCGCTGCTCGCCTGTCCGCGGCAGCCTGCCAGGACGACGAGGAGGGGAATACACCAGCGTTTCACGAGGAGACCTCCCTGATGCCCTGCGCGCCTGCGCGCTGGAGGAGGTTGCGCGTCTCCGTGGCATCGAACTTCGGGTCGCTCACCTCGACGCTGATGAAGAAGGCGTCGTCGGTCGCGCGCGGAAATGAGGGGTGCGTCATGGTGGGGTGGAAGAAGGACGGCAGACGCCCGAGCGCGAAGAGCCCGAAGAAGCACGTGAGCGCCGCGACGAGGACCGTGAGCTCGAAGAAGATCGGGATGAAGGCCTGGTACGAGAAGGCCGGCTTGCCGCTGATGATGAGCGGGTAGTCGTAGAGCTGCGTGTACCAGGCGAGCAGGATGCCGCCGCCGAGCCCCGCCGCCCCGCCGCCGAGCACGAGCCACGGCAGCGGCGACGCCTTGAGCCCCATCGCCTTCTCCAGCCCGTGCACGGCGAACGGCGTGTGCGCATCGAAGCGGCTGTACCCGGCGTCCCGGAGCGTCTCGCACGCGTGATAGATGTCCTTCGGGGTCGTGAAGTAGCCCATCAGCGCGAACGGGGACGACGCCGCGGCCGCCTCCTCCTCGGCCCGGTGCTCCAGCTTGCGCTCGATCGCGAGCGCCGCTTTCCCGTGCGGCCCCTCCTCGTGGGGCTTGTCGTATTCCGCCTCGTCCTCGGGCACGAAGCCCTGCGGCTTGTCGTCGGCCGGGCCTTCGCGATCGGAGTCCTTGAGCCCTCCTGCCTCCTCGGTCGAGGCAGGCTCCCCGGAGCGCTTCCGGCTCGGAGAATCGCTGTCACGCTGCATGATGAGCCTCGTCGTTGCTGTGCGAGCCGTGAGGATCGGCCGCCGCCGTGATCGCCTTCACCTCGCTGAGCGCGACCATCGGGAGGTAGCGGACGAACAGCAGGAAGAGGGTGAAGAAGAGGCCGAACGAACCGAAGAACGTCGACATATCCCAGATGCTCGGGCGGAAGTAGGTCCAGCTGGACGGGAGGAAGTCGCGGTGGAGGCTCGTCACGATGATGACGAAGCGCTCGAACCACATCCCGATGTTGACCAGGATCGAGATCACGAACATCGCGGGGATGCTGGTGCGCACCTTCTTGAACCAGAAGAGCTGCGGGAAGATGACGTTGCAGCTCACCATGGTCCAGTAGGCCCACGAGTACGGGCCGAGGATGCGGTTCGCGAAGGCGAACCGCTCGTAGCCGTTGCCGCTGTACCACGCGATGAAGAGCTCCATCGCGTACGCGTAGCCGACCATGGTGCCGGTCGCGACGATCACCTTGTTCATGTTCTCGAGGTGCCGGGTGGTGATGAGGCCCTCGAGGCCGAACGCCTTGCGCGCGAACACCATCAGCGTGACGACCATCGCGAACCCGCTGAAGATGGCGCCGGCGACGAAGTACGGCGGGAAGATGGTGGTGTGCCAGCCGGGCACGATCGAGACGGCGAAGTCGAACGACACGATCGTGTGCACGCTGAGCACGAGCGGCGTCGAGAGCCCGGCGAAGATCAGGTAGGCGCGCTCGTAATGGAGCCAGTGGCGGTGCGAGCCGCGCCACCCGAGGCAGAGGATCCCGAAGACGATCTGCTTCGTCCGGCTCGTGGCCCGGTCGCGGATCGTGGCGAGATCGGGGATGAGCCCGACGAACCAGAAGAGGGCCGAGACCGTCGCGTAGGTCGAGACGGCGAAGACGTCCCAGAGCAGGGGGCTCTTGAAGTTCGGCCAGATGCTCATCTGGTTCGGGATCGGGAACAGCCAGTGGGCGAACCAGATCCGGCCCAGGTGGGCCACCGGGTAGATGGCGGCGCACGCGACGGCGAAGATCGTCATCGCCTCCGCCGCTCGGTTGATGCTCGTCCTCCACTTCTGGCGGAAGAGGAAGAGGATGGCGCTGATGAGCGTGCCGGCGTGGCCGATGCCGACCCAGAACACGAAGCCGGTGATGTCCCACGCCCAGTTGACCGTGGTGTTCAGCCCCCAGATGCCGATGCCCTTCCCGACGAGGTGGACGAGCGAGCCGCCGAGGACGAGCAGGAGGCTGATGGCGAGGCAGAACAGGATGAGCCACCCCGAGGGCGGCTTGGTGAGGACGATCCCCGAGATCTTGTCGGTGAGCGAACGGAAGTCGTCCTTCCCCTGCACGAGCGGCGCCTCGTCCAAGAGGGCGGCGCGGTCGGAGACCCGGGGGGGGTCGACCTGGAGAGGTGCTGTGGCGCTCATGCGTCGGCGAGCTCCGGGTTCTTGTTGCGGATCTTGGCGAGGTAGGTGACCCGCGGCTTTGTGTTGATCTCGTCCAGCATCCTGTAACCGCGCGGGCTCGCGGACGTCACGGACACCTGGCTCGTCTGGTCGTTGAGGTCGCCGAAGGCGATGGCCTGCGTCGGGCAAGCGCCCTGGCACGCGGTCACGACCTCGCCGTCCTTGACGTGCTCCCGTCCCTCTTTCTTGGCCTCGATCTTGGCGCTGTTGATCCGCTGCACGCAGAAGGTGCACTTCTCCATGACGCCCCGCGATCGGACGGTGACGTTGGGGTTGAACTGCATCTTCCGCGACTCCGAGTCCGGCTGGCCGTATTCGAAGAAGTTGAAGCGACGCACCTTGTACGGGCAGTTGTTGGCGCAGTACTTCGTGCCGACGCAGCGGTTGTACGCCATGTCGTTCAGCCCCTCGGGGCTGTGGGCCGTGGCGGCGACCGGGCACACCTGCTCGCACGGCGCGTTCTCGCAGTGCTGGCAGGGGAGCGGCTGCTGGATGCTCTCGGGCTCGTTCGGGTCGGTGCCCTGGAAGTAACGATCCACCCGCAGCCAGTGCATCTCGCGCGTCTCACGCACGCCCTCGATGCCCACGACAGGGATGTTGTTCTCGGCCTGGCAGGCGATCACGCACGCGTTGCACCCGATGCAGGCGTTGAGATCGATGCTCATGCCCCAGGCGTGTCCCTGCCGGCGGTTCGGCTCCTTGAACAGGCTGAGGAGCGGCGGCACGTGGACCTGCTTCTGGGCGAACGCCGGGTCCTTCTCGAGCTCGGCGAGCGTCCCCTCGCGCGCGAGCGGGCGGCCCTCCATGACGAAGTGCTCCTGGGTGCGCGCGAGCTCCGCCACCGCGCCGGTCTTCTCCAGCGAGAAGCCGACGGCGAGCTCGAAGGCGTCGCTCTTGCGGAGCGGGGTCGTGTCGACGCCGACGCCGCGCCCGACCCGGAGCTCTGCGCGCCGGCCCTGGCCGACGCCGATGGCGACCGAGTCGTCGGCCTGCCCCGGCGCGACGACGACGGGGATCCGGACCGAGGCGCCGGCGCCCGACAGCGTCACGACGTCGCCGTCCTTGAGGCCGAGCCGCGCCGCGGTCGACGGCGAGAGGTTCGCGCCGCTGCCCCAGGTGAGCTTGGTCATCGGGTGGGGCAGCTCCTGGAGCCACCCGTTGTTCGCGAACCGCCCGTCCCACGCGTGCATGTCGGGCCGGAAGGTCACCTCCAGGCCCTCTGCCGCTGCGGGCGCGAACGCCCGCAGCGCGTCGACCGCGGCCTGCGTCGTGGCGGTCACCTGCTCGTCGGCGAGCTGGCTCCCCGCGAAGAGGCCGTCGTGCAGCGCGCGGCGGAGGTCCTGCTCGGTGCGCTTCGCGCCCTCGGCGTTCAGCCAGGTCGCCCTCACCAGGTCGTAGGCGGTCCGCGAGCCGCCGAGCAGCAGCTCGATGATCTCGGCGTCGGTCCTGCCGCCGAAGAGCGGCGCGATGAGCGGCTGCGCGATGCTGGCCGTCCCGTCCTCCGCCCGGACGTCGCTCCACGACTCCAGCGGGTGGGCGCGGTTCAGGTGCCAGCGGGAGCGCTCGCTCGTCTCGTCGACGTGCGTCGAGACGTGCACGCTCACGGGCACCTTGGCGAGCGCGTCGGCGAAGCGCGCGTCGGCGGGCGCGTCGAAGGCCGGGTTGCCGCCCAGGATGATCAGCGTCTCGACCTCGTTGCGCCCGATGGCGCCCGCGAGCTCGACGAGCGCCTCGGGGCCCTCGCGCGACTCGTCGAAGGGCGCGACGAGCCGGACGGCCCTGCCGGTGTTGTCGAGGGCGAGGTTGATGAGGTGCGCGACGGCGTGGACCTCCTTCGGCAGCGAGCGCCCCACCACGAGCGCGCCCAGGCCGCGGTTCGCCGCGAGATCGGCGGCGATGGCGGCGACGTGCCGGGTCGCCTTGGCGTCGAGACCGCCCGACTTGCCCTCGAGCGTCTTGAGCAGATCCGCGTCGAGCGCGACCCCGCGCTTGCCGAGCTCGGTCGCGAGCGCGAAGGCGAAGGCGGGGATCTTGCGGCTCTGGATCCGGAGCCGGTGATCCGCGGCCGCGCCGGTGATCGAGAAGGTGCTCTCGACGGCGTAGAGGCGGTTCATCGCCTTCGGGTCCTTGTCGACCGCGCGGCCCGCCGCGAACGCGCGCGCCTGCTTGATCGGGCTGCCGTCGGTGCCGAACAGGTCGGCGTCGAGCGCGACGATGACGCGCGCCTTCGTCAGGTCGAGCGTCGTCTCGAGCGGCTTGCCGAACGCGAGCCGCGCGCCCTCGCGCGCGGCGTCGCGGGAGAACGGCTCGTACCGGACGATGCGCGCCTCCGGCAGCGTCTTGCGGAGATCGGCGAGGCGCGCGGCCAGCGTCGGCGACCTGTGCGCCTCGGTCAGGATCGTGAGCCCCTTGCCGCTGCGGCCGCGGAGCTTGTCGCCCTCGGCGCGCAGGAACGCGGCCGCGTCGTCCCAGGACTTGGCGGCCGCGCCCTCGCGCGGCGACTTGCTGCGGTCGGGATCGTAGAGGTCGAGGACCGCGGCCTGGGTGTAGAGGGTGGTCGCGCCGAGGCTCTCGGGGTGCTTCGGGTTGCCCTCGATCTTCGTGGGGCGCCCCTCGTGGCTCTCGACGAGGACGCCGAAGGCCGTGCCCATCATCGGCAGCGCGGTCGCGAAGAACAGCGGCTGGCCGGGGATGACCTCCTCCGGGGCGCGCGAGTACGGCAGGATCTGCTCGACGGGCCGGCGGCAGCCCACGAGGCCGCCGAGGGCGAGCGACGCGCCCATGAGGCTGAGGAACGTGCGCCGCCCGACGCCCTCCGGCGGCTCGAACGCGGCCGGAGGGAACTCGCGCCCGAGCGCATCGACGAAGTCGGGCGAGCCGGCGAGCTCGCTCAAGCTGCGCCAGTAGGTTTTCCCAGAGATGTCCTGGGCGAGGGGGAGAGGAGTTCGTTTCATCGGTGGCACCCCGAGCAGTGGAGCGGCGCCTGCACCTGCCGCCCGGAGGTCGTGACCGCTGGCACACGATCGTTGTAAGGTTCCCCGGTCGCGGGGACCCCGGCGCCCGCCATGACGGCCGTCGATGGCGCCATATCCATCTTGGTGACGTCGGCGGGATTGCGGAGGTGGGGACCCGGATTGCGGTGGCAGTCCAGGCACCATCCCATGGAGAGCGGCGCGACCTGTCGGACCTTGTGCATCTGGTCGACGCGGCCGTGACAGCTCACGCAGCCGACCCCTGCAGCCAGATGGGCTGAGTGGTCGAAATAGGCATAGTCGGGCAGGTTGTGGACGCGCACCCAGGGGATGGGTTGATCGTTCGCCCAGCTCTCCTGCACGAGCAGAAGCATTTCGCTGTCCCTCCGCACCTTGGCGTGACAATTCATGCACGTCTCGGTGGGTGGAACTGCGGCGAAGCCGGATACCTCCACTGTGTTGTGGCAGTAGCGGCAGTCCATGCCGAGGTCGCCGGCGTGCAGCTTGTGCGAGTAGTCAACCGGTTGATCCGGCTGATACCCGACCTCGATATGTTTGTTGGTACCGTAGTACCAGAATCCGCCGATCACAGCGGTGCCGAGGGGCAGGACTCCGAAGAGCAGCCCGAGCGGCACCACTTTGTTGGCCCATCGTGGGAACAGGAACCGAGCCATAGGGTTGTGTGGGGCGTCGGAGGGACGCGCGGGCGCAGTTATGGCTTGCTGGCGGGGTGCGACAAGACGGCAAAGTGCCGCGTGACCGCGGCAGATTGCCGCGGTGGATAACTGAAGCCCCGTGGCGCGGCAGGTCGCCGCTGGGCGCGGCAACTTGCCGCGGCTGTCGGCGTTCGTCCTTACGATGCGCCGGTGAGCCCGGCCTGGCGCTGGAACGAAAAAAAACGGCCGAATCGTCGACGTCGGCCGAGCGCCTGGCGAGGCCCGTGCCGCGGGAGAGGGCGGGGGGCCCGTCGCGGGAGGGGCCGTCGCTGCCGCCGGGCCCGCTCTCCCGGGGGCGAGCTCAGAACACCGGGGTGAACGCGCGTGGCGCCTTTTTCTTCCTGAGGCAGCGGGTCGCCCGGCTCATGTAACAGACGGTGAGGGCTCGCCGCGGCTGGCCGCTCCGGTTCACGGCGGAGCAGTGCCAGAGGTAGTTGTGGATCAGCAGGGCCTCGCCCGCGCGCGCCGGCAGCGCGATCTTGCGGGCGTCGGCGTCGGCCGCGCGCACGAGCGCGTCCGGAACGACGCCGCCGAGCGGCGTCGCGAGCCCGCCCAGATGGCTGCCTTCCAGCACCTCCACGCAGCCGCCGCCGGCGGGGGCGTCGTCGAGCGCCGTCCAGATCTGCAGCTCGGGGGCGCGATCCAGCCCCCAGTAGCTGCCGCCGTCCTGGTGCCAGGGCAGCGTCGTCCCACCGGACGCGGCCTTGTTGAAGAGCACGGCCCGGTAGATGGAGATCTCCCCCTGGATGAGCGAGCGGGCGACCCTCTCGAAGAGCGGGTTCTCGATCCAGGCGAGGAACAGCGGGTCCTTCTCGAGCTTCTCGAGCTTCCGGTACGACGTGCTCGGCCCCTGGTAGCCCTTGCCGTAAGGCAGATCCTCGTAGCGGCCCGACGCGGCGTCGTGCTGGAAGAAGAGCCCGGGGTACGTCACGCGCCCGAGCATCAGGTCGTCCGAGCGCGCGCGGAGCGCCGCGAGCCCCGCGTCGGTCATCACGCGCCCGAGCCGGGCGGTCCCGCGGGCGGCGTAGTCGGCGAGGGGGCCCGCGAGGTCGAGCGCCCTGGCCTCGGGTAGCAGGAGATCGTCCATCGCGCGGCCGTTCATCGCGCCGTCGTTCATCGCGCCGTCGTTCATCGCGCCGTCGTTCATCGCGCGTAGCTCGCGTCGGTGCCCAGGTGGTCGCGGTAGAGCGCGTCCATGCGCCGCGCCGCCTCCGGCGAGAGCGGGCGCTGGATCGCGTCGGCGGCCGCGTCGAGGTGCTCTGCCCGCACCGGACCGACCAGGATGGAGTCGACAACCTCCCGCCCCGCGAGCCACGCATACGACAGCGAGAGCAGGCTCATCCCCTCGTCCGCCGCCACGGCCGCGTAGCTGGCCGCGAGCTCGAACATGCGCGCGCTCCAGTACCGGCGCTGGTAGAGGCGGTTGCCCTCGAAGCGCGAGCTCGCCTGCGCCGCCTCCGGCCCCGCGTGCCGCCCCGTCAGGAGCCCGCCGGCGAGCGGGTTGTACACCGCGGTGGCCACCGAGTATCGCCGCGTGAACGCGGCATACTCGAGGTCGAGCTGGCGGATCAGCGCGTTGTAGAGCACCTGCGAGACGGCGGGGCGCGCCTTCCCCTCGGCGTCGCGGCGCGCGATGATCTCCAGGATCTGCCACGAGGCGTGGTTGCTGACCCCGTAGTGCAGGATCTTCCCCTGATCGAGCAGGGCGTCGATCGCCGCGAGCGTCTCCTCGACGGGCGTCTCGGGATCCGGCGCGTGGAGATAGCAGACGTCGACGCGGTCGGTGCCGAGGCGCCCGAGGCTCTCCTCGACGGCGCGGATCACCTGCGCGCGCCCGAGGCCCTCGGCCTTGCCCCGGACCCGGCGCAGGCCGACCTTCGTGGCGATCTGCGCCTCGGCCCGGCGGCCGCGCAGCGCCCGGCCGAGGATCCGCTCGGACGCGCCGTCCTGGTAGAGGTTGGCCGTGTCGAACGCGGTGATCCCTCGCTCGAGCGCGCGGTCGACGATGCGCTCGGCCTCCTCGGGCGGCGCGCGGCCGCCGAAGTTCATCGTGCCGACGACGACGCCGGGCGGCGCGCCCGGGCGCCGCTTCTCCGTCATTCCAGCCTTCACCTCGGAGGTCACGCCACGCTCCTCACGCCCGCGCGACGAGGAGCGCGAGCACGTACACGATGAGCCACACGAGCCACAGGGTGCTCATCCGATGCCACCCCTGCCGGAAGCCGTACATCGGCGCGAGCGGCGGCACCACGAGCGCGACGAGCCCGCGCCATCGGGGCTCGCTCCGGAGCACGAGCCGCGCGGCCAGCGCGACGTGGGTGGTCACCCACGTCGCGAACGCCAGGATGAGCGTCGCGGTCGCCGCGATATCCTTCACGGGGCGCAGCGTAGCGTCGCCGGCGCGCCCCGCCCCTGGAAATCAGCGACCCCGGGCGGCGCGGCGACCTTCCCGCGCTCGGCGAGCCCCGGCTCTGTCGCGCTGCCAAATCCGGGCTAAGCTTGGGCCCGTGCCTCTGCGCGATACACCGTGTTTTCGTCCGGGTTCCTTCCTCTCCGCGCGCGCCGTCCCGCTCGCGACCCGCTGCGCGACAGCGATCGCGGGCGCCGCCCGCGCCCTCGTCGATCGCGAGGGGCGCCTCATCCCCCTGAGCCTGCTCGCCGGCGCGGCGTGCAGCGTCGCTGTCGGCCTCGGCGCGGCTCACGCGATCTCCACACCGCCCGATACGCTGCCGATCGCCGAGGTGAAGCCGGGCATGAAGGGATACGGCCTCACCGTCTTCTCCGGCACCACGCCCGAGAAGTTCGATGTCGAGATCATCTCGACGCTCCGTAATTTCCGCCCGAACCAGGACCTCATCCTCATCAAGACCCAGCACCCGCGCCTCGAGGTCGCCCGCACGGTGGCGGGGATGAGCGGCAGCCCGATCTACCTGAACGGCAAGATGATCGGCGCCTACGCGTACGGCTGGCTCTTCGGCGCCGAGGCGATCGCCGGCGTCACCCCGATCAAGTCGATGCTCGACGAGCTCGCGCGGCCGCTCCCGCGGGGGATCGCCCCGAAGGTCGGCGGCCCGCTGCCCGCGCCGGTGAGCCGCATCGGCGGCGCGCCGCCGCGCGCCGCCGCGCCGGCCCGGCTGCGCGGGGGCCGCGGCTTCGTGGGGCCGGTCGACGCCTACGATCTCGCCGGCCACGCCAGCCAGCTCGCCGCGCGCGTCGCGCCGGCGCTCGCCCCGCCCCAGTCGACGAGCCTCGCGCGCGCCTCCACGCCGGTGATGCTCGGCGGGCTCGGGGGCACGTCGCTGCGCATCGCGAGCGACCTGTTCGGCCCCATGGGGCTCGAGCCGATGCAGGCCGGCGGCGGCTCGTCGGCGAACCCGGAGCCGGGCGCGCCGACCCGGTACGTCGACGGGGGCGCGATCGGCGTCGAGCTCGTGCGCGGCGACATCTCCGCGATGGGCATCGGCACGGTCACGCGCGTGTCGGGCGACAAGCTCGTCGCGTTCGGCCACCCGATGATGAACGGCGGCGTCGCCAGCCTCCCCACCGCGATCGCCCGGGTCCACTGGATCCTCGCGAGCCAGAACCGCAGCTTCAAGATCGGCGAGGCCGTGCGGTCGGTCGGCTCGATGGTCAACGATCGGCAGGCCGCGATCGTCGTCGACAGCGCGGCCAAGGCGCCGGTCTTCCCGATGCGCGTCCAGATCGACGGCGTGGAGGGCGCCCCGCACCCGACGTGGAACGTGGAGGTCGCGCACGATCAGTTCCTCGCGCCCTCCTTCGTCTCGATGGCGCTCGGCAACGCCGTCGAGGCGACCACGGCCGAGCGGCGGGACATGACGTGGCGGGCGGTGAGCCAGCTGAGGATCGGGCGCTACGGCACGATCTCGCTCGTCGACTTCGGCGCCGGCAACGGCACCCCGCTCAGCGCCGACGACTTCGTCCGCAGCCGGCTCGTCCGGTCGATGGGGGCCCTCCTCAACAACCCGTGGGAGGACGTCTCGATCGAGCGCGTCGACTCCCGCGTGAAGGTCACCTTCGACCGCGAGGTCGTCCTGCTGCGCGGCGCGAAGGTGCTCGAGCCCGAGATCGACGCGGGCGCGCCCGCGCGCATCCGCCTGGATCTCCAGCCCCACCTGGGCCCCATGGAGTCGCGCGTCATCGAGGTGCCGATCCCGCGCGAGCTCGCCGGCAGCCAGGTCGACATCGATCTCGCGCCCGGCTACGAGGTCGAGCGCCCGATGGCGACGCCGAACAACGTCGCGGAGCTCGTGGCGATGCTGCCGAACCAGAACCACGACGCGGAGAGCGTCGTCGCGACGTTCAAGCTCCGGGAGAACGGCGCGGCGTACCGCGGCAAGGTCGCCTCGCGGCTCCCTCCGGGCGCGATGGACACGCTGCGCCCGAGCTCCGACTCCGACGCGCCCGAGACCTTCGGCGCGCACGTGCAGGTGCCGATCTCCCTCAAGCGCTTCCTGGTCGGGAAAGACACCGTGAGCGTCACGGTCCGGCCTATCCTTCGCTGAGCCGCGCCGGCGCTCCCCGCCGCCGCCTCCTCCTCCCTGACCCCCTCCTCTCTGCGACCCCATGAGCACAGATCGCTCTTCTGCCCGTTCCCCATCGTCTCGCCCTCTCGCCGTCCCTTCGCCGCGCCGGCTCCTCGCCGCCGTCCTCGCCGCCGCGGGGCTCGTGGCGCTCCCGGCCCACGCGGTCGGCACGCGCAGCTTCGAGCTCAAGTCGCTCGAGGACCTGAAGGGCGGGGATCTCACCGGGGTCAGCGTGGACTCGAACGGCACCGTGCGCGCCGGGCTGACGCTCGGCGCGACGCCGCTGCCGGACGCGACGTCCATCTGGAGCTCCGTGGTGCTGCCTGACGGCACGGTGCTGCTCGGCACGGGCAACGAGGGCAAGATCTACAGCGTCGCCGGCGGCCGGGTGACGCTCGCGGCGACGACCGGGCAGATGGCGGTCAGCGCGCTCGCGCTCGTGGAAGGCGGCGACGTCATCGCGGGGACGTTCCCCGAGGGCAAGCTCTTCCGCTTGCCGCGCGGCGCCGGCAACGGCGGTCCGGCGAAGCTCTTCGCCGAGCTCCCCGGGACCGAGGACGTGTGGGGGCTCGCCTACGACCCGAGGGCGAAGGCGCTCTATGCGGCGACCGGCTCCGAGGGCAAGCTGTTCCGCGTCGACGCCGCGGGCAAGGCCCAGGTGTACTTCGACAGCGACGAGCCGCACCTCATGTGCGTCGCGGTCGCGGACGACGGCGCCGTCTATACCGGCTCGAACGGCAAGGCGCTCCTCTACAAGCTCACGGCGCCCGGCCGCGCGACCGTGCTCCACGACTTCGACGCCGACGACGTCAAGGCCATCGCCATCGCGCCGGGCGCGAAGGGCGGCGCCATCTACGCCATCGCCAACAAGTACACCGAGGCGTTCGCCCCCCCGAAGCGCAACCGGAGCGGGCCGCCGTCGCCGCAGCCGGCGCGGTCGCCGAAGCCCGGCAAGGGCGTGCTCGTGCGCTTCGATCGGAGCGGCGTCGCGGAGAAGATGATGAGCGACGACGACACGCACTACGTCTCGCTCGGCCTCGGCGACGATTGGATGCCCTACGTCGGGACCGGCGCGGAGGGCCAGCTCTACACCGTGAGCGACAACCACGTGGCGCGGCTCGTCGCCGACACCGACGAGCGCCAGGTCGGCGCCGTCATGATGGCCGGGAGGCACAGGTTCGTCGCGACCACCGACCCCGCGGTCTTCCACGAGGTGAAGGGCGTCGGCGGCGCCTCGGCGGTGTGGACGAGCAAGGTGCTCGACGCCGGGCTGCGGGCCACGTTCGGACGCCTGACGTGGCGCTCCGACGGGGCGCTGGAGCTCGAGACCCGCAGCGGAAACACCGACGCGCCGGACAGCACCTGGAGCCCGTGGTCCCCGGCGCTCGCCGCCCCGGGGGACACGAAGAGCCCGCCGGCGCGCTTCGCGCAGATCCGCGCGCGCTTTGGCCGGGATCCCGGCGCCGTGCTCCGCGAGGTGAAGCTCTCGTTCGTCACCGACAACGCGCGCGCCGTGGTCACCTCGATCGAGGCGGCGCCGAAGGGGCAGACGAAGCCCCCTCGCACGAGCCTCCCGTCGTCGGGCGGGGAGGCGCCGAAGCCCGTGAGCTCGCTCCAGCTGACGTGGAAGGTCGACAATCCAGATCAGGACGACCTGCGCTATCGCCTCTCGTACCGCATGGAGGGCCAGTCGACCTGGCGCAGCCTGCTGAAGCCGGGCGAGAAGGTGACGCGCGCCGAGCACGTATGGGACACCACCGCCCTGCCCGAGGGCGAGTACCGCCTCCTCGTCGAGGCGAGCGACGAGCTGGCGAACCCGCCCGAGCGCACGCAGCGCCACAGCCTCGAGTCGGGCACCGTGCTCATCGACAACACGCCGCCGGTGTTCCGGGCGCTCGCGCTGCAGGGTCGCCGGCTCACGGGCGAGGTCGCCGACGGCCTCGGCCCGGTCGGGCGCGTCGAGGTCTCGATCGCCGGCCTGGAGGAGTGGCGCCCCATCTTCCCGAGCGACGGCATCTTCGACGAGCCGGTGGAGCCGTTCGAGGCGGACCTCGGCTCCATCGTGCCGCCTGGCTCGCATCTGCTCGCGGTGCGCGCCTACGACAGCGCGGGCAACGTGGTCACCCGCGACATCGAGGCGCGCTAGCCGCCGCCACCCACCGTGGCCGCCGGTCGCAACGCGCGGCGCTCGGCGCGACACGGGCGTCATGCTTGCGCCAGGAGCGCCGGCAGGCGCGGCGCACCTGCGTTCCCGCGCGCGCGCGGCGCATGCACCCTGACGTCCCAGGCCACCGGGGCATCGGTGCCCTGGAGAACACACGCCGGGACGGCACATTCTGTGGATGTCCGAGGGCGACATGATAAGCTCACTCCACTTGTTCTTTTCTCGTATTTCTGGATTGAGCTCACCCCGCACCGTTCTGCTCTGGGGTCTCGCGGCGATCTCGGCCTTCGTGGTCTCCGCGTGCGGGATGTCCGAGAGCGACTCCGCCGGTGGGATCGCCGAGGACAATGGGTCGGAGACATGGGGTGCCGGGGGTGCGTCGGTCGGAGGGACTGGAGCGGGCTACACACCTCCGTTCGCCGGCGGAGGCGGAGCCGTGGACGAGAGCGTCAACATCCCGGGGCACGCGGACTCGCCGGACCTCACCACGCGCTTCGCTCACCTGTGCGGCGACGGCTGCACGCCGGGGGGCGACCCGACCGAGTGCTCGTCCAGCGACGGTGCAGGGTCGGGCACGGGGGGCCCCGTCGCGCAGCCGATGCATTGCCAGCTCGTGCTCGGCGAGGGCGACGCGATCCCGAGCTGCCGGCCGGTGGGGCGCTACCAGGCGGGCGGCCCGTGTCACCGGGGCATGGATTGCGCTGCCGGGCTGGGGTGCGCGGCAGCCGACGGGCAGGGCGGCGTCTGCCGGCAGTACTGTTGCGGCAACGTCGAGAGCTGCGCGGCTGGAACGTACTGCGATGAGCGCCCGATGGCCGAATCGCTCGCCGAGGGGAGCACCCCGCTTCCGATCCCGGTCTGCGTCCCCGCGGTGAGCTGCGAGCTCCTGGACGACAGCGTGTGCCCAGCGGGCCTGACCTGCACGATCGTCCGCGAGGACGGCACGACGAGCTGCGTTGTGCCCGGCGACGGGCGAGCCGACGATCCTTGTCCGTGCGCGCCCGGCCTCGTGTGCTCGATGCTGACCCACCAGTGCAAGCAGCTCTGCCGGATCGACGGGAGCGCGCAGGACTGCGGCATGAACGCCAAGTGCCAGGGCGGCAGCACCATCTACCCCCCTGGGTTCGGCGTATGTGTCAGCACGTCGTAGCCGGGGTCGCTTCGTAAAAAAGTGTTGGCGTGTCCGGCTCCGGCGTGAATCGAGCGGCGGGCGCGCGCTGCCGTGGTCATGCTGGACCCGTGCAGCGTCCCCTTCTCTCCTTCGTCCTCTTCATCGGCATTTTCAGCGCCATCGTGGCAGGCGTTCACTACTACCTCTGGCAGCGCCTGATCCGCGCGCCCGAGCTCGGCCCGCTCTGGCAGCGCGTCGGCAGCGTGGCCCTGGTGGTGCTCGCGGTGCTGGTGCCGGTCGGCCTCTTCGTCACCCGCGCGCTGCCCCGGCACATCGGGGGCATCGTCGCCGGCGTCGTCTACACGTGGGTCGGGCTCGCCGTCCTGCTCTTCTTCCTCCTGCTCACCTCGGAGTTCGTTCGCCTCGGCGCCCACGGCGTCACGGCGCTCCTGAACCAGCCGCTCGACGGCGAACGCCGGACGTTCCTCTCACGCGCCATCGCGGGCACGGCCGGAGCGCTCGCCGCGGGCTTCGGCCTCGCCGGCGTCGCGAGCGCCCTCGGCGAGGTCGCCGTCCGTCCGGTGCGCGTCCGCCTCCGCCGCCTCCCCGGGGCCATGTCGGGCTTTCGCGTCGTCCAGCTCACCGACCTTCATATCGGTCCCACGATCGGGCGCGAGTGGCTCGAGCGCGTCGTTGCGCGGGTGAACGCCCTCAAGCCGGATCTCATCGCGATCACGGGGGATCTCGTCGACGGCTCCGTCGAGGAGCTCCGCGAGCACACCGCCCCGCTCGCCGATCTGCGCGCCAGGCACGGTGTCTTCTTCGTGACGGGCAACCATGAGTATTACTCCGGCGTCGAGGCGTGGATCGCGGAGCTCGGCCGGCTCGGCGTGCGGGTGCTTCGCAACGAGCGCGTCTCGATCGGCGACGGCGATCACAGCTTCGATCTGGCCGGCGTCGACGACTGGAGCTCCCGCGGCATGGGCGGCGACCATGGCCCCGACCTCGCGCGCGCGCTCGCGGGGCGGGACCCTTCTCGAGAGCTCGTGCTGCTCGCGCATCAGCCCAAGCAGATCCGCGAGGCCGCGGAGCGGGGGGTGGGCCTCCAGCTCAGCGGGCATACCCACGGCGGTCAGATCTTCCCCTGGGGGCTCTTCGTGCGGATCGACCAGCCCTACGTCGCCGGGCTGTCCTCGCACGGCGCGAGCCAGATCTACGTGAGCCGCGGGACGGGCTACTGGGGTCCGCCGATGCGCGTCGGCGCGCCGTCCGAGATCTCGTTGATCGAGCTCGACGGCGCCGCCGTGACGGAGGCCCTGGCGTAGCGCGACCCGGCGCTCACGGGAGCGGGCGCGCCGGGTCCTTCTTGCAGTTGATGACCGCCGCCGGGTAGCTGCTCGGGTCGGTGATGCGCTCCATGGCGAAGGTCGAGCCCCTGAGATCCAGCTGGATCGGCCTCGCCGCGGTGCCTGTCACATCACCACAGACGAAGTCGGCGGGTGCGCAGAGCGAGCCGGCCAGCGTGATGGTGGCCTCGAGCTCGCTGCCCGAGATGGGGTTGGCGTTGCCCGGCACGACGATCGTCGGCAGCTCCGCGGTGAACGTGCCGTCCTCGGACAGCTCGTAGGGGCCCACGTCGACCGGCGAGCCCGTGGGCGTCCGGCGATCGGCGGACTCCAGCGGCTGGAACGTCATTGAGAAGCTCAGCCCGCCGTCGCTCGCCTCGGTGGTCAGGCTGGCGAGGAAGACGATAGGGGTCTGCGGGCTGAGGTACGCCGAAAGGTTGAAGAAGAAATCGCCGTCCACGGCGCCTGCCTCCGGCAGACAGCCGTCCCCACCGCCACTCCCGCCGCCGCCGCCAGCTCCGTCGCCGCTGCCACCGTCGCCGCCGGCATGGCTTTCACGGATCGCTGTATCGCGAGCTTCGAAGTCATGGAATCTGCCCCCCGGGTCGGCGCATCCGATGAGGAGCGCAGCGCAGGGGAGCGCAGCGGATGCGAGCGTTGTCCGGGTGGAGCGGGAGAAAAGCATTTGACACCGTGCAAGAGGTGACATTTGACTTGAGCGGGTCGAACATCCCGCGACCTGGCAGGTGATGCAACCCTACCACGCAGGGTCTGTCGCAGGCGCCGTATTCCTCCCTCCAGAATCGAGAACACCGGCAATGCCCATCCACCGCCACCGTCTCGCGCTCTCCGTCGGCCTGCTCGGCGGCCTTGTCTGGACCGGGCCTGCGCTCGCCGGCGGCTTCGCGACCGCGCGGTTCGGCGGTGAGCACGGCAACCCGATCACGAGCAATCCGACCGCGGTCTACTACAACCCCGCTGGCATCGCCGAGAGCGAGGGGATTCACCTGTTTCTGGACGGAAATCTGGCGCTGCGCGCCGCCTCCTACACACACACGCAGGCGGCGTCCGATGACGTGACGGTGCCGGAGGCGAACACGGGGGAGGCGAGCCTGTTCAACCTGGCCGCCTCGCCGATGCTCGGCGCGTCGGCCAGGCTCGGCGACCTGGCGCTCGGCGCCGGCGTCTACGTGCCCTTCGGCGGCGCGGCGTCCTGGGACACGAACAGCGCCTTCGAGGAGAATGGCGAGCTCGCCGGGCCGGTCGACGGGGTGCAGCGCTGGCATTCCATCGAGTCCTCGCTCCAGGCGATGTTCTTCACGCTGGCCGCCGCCTACAAGATCCCGGCGCTCCCGCTCAGCCTCGGCGTCTCGGGGAACCTGATCCGGGCTCAGGTGAAGACCGTGCGCGCCCGCAACGCCTCCGGCGACAACGCCCTTGCG
The DNA here is from genome assembly GCF_051521505.1 of Sorangium sp. So ce1014. Lineage (NCBI taxonomy): Bacteria > Pseudomonadati > Myxococcota > Polyangiales > Polyangiaceae > Sorangium > Sorangium sp. So ce1014. The sequence continues at coordinate 10,321,780 of NZ_CP150356.1, read as the reverse complement.
ACCGAGGGGCGCTCGCTGCTCGAGGTGAGCGGGCTCCACGCGAGCTTCGGCGTCGGCGCGTTGCTCGAGGCGATGCCGGAGAAGCTCTGGATCGGCGCGTCGTACCAGTCGCGGCCGAACGTCACGGGGGGAGAGACGCTCGAGGGCACGCTCACCAACCGCTTCAGCGGCGTGTCGAGCGGCGCGACCGACGTCGAGCTGCACCAGGACCTGCCCGACATCGTGCGGCTCGGCGCCCGCTTCGTCCCGGCGGAGCGCCTCGAGGTCCGGCTCTTCGGCGACTGGACGCGCTGGAGCTCCATGGAAAACCAGTGCCTCACCCAGGTCGGCGCGGCGTGCGAGATCCGGAGCGACGGCTCCGCCGCCGACCCTGCCACCGTGGTGCAGAACATCGTCCGCCGCTGGCGCGACACGTTCGGCGTGCGCGCGGGCGTCAGCTACTGGCCGCAGCCTGCGATCGAGCTCCTCGGCGGCGTCGGGTACGACTCCAACGCGGTTCCGGACGACACCCTGGATCCCTCGGCCACCGATTTTCACGATGTCTCGTTCGCCGTGGGGGGACGCTTCCAGGTCGCGAAGCAGCTGCACCTCGGGGCGTCGTACACGCACCTGTTCTACGTCAGCCGGGACACCGCCGGGAAGAGCATCACCGCGGGCCTTTCGGGCAACTCGCGGGCTCCCGACTCCGGCGGGCTCTACACGCAGACCATCGGCGTGCTCAACCTCAACGTGGATGTCGGCTTCTGAGCGCGCCGGGCGTCGCCGCGTCTCGCCGCGGCGAGGCGCTTCAGGGGGCGCTGCGCCGGGTCCGGCGGAGCAGGCTGAAGATGCGCGCCCCCAGCTCGGGGGCGCGGAACGGCTTCACCATGTAGTCGTCGGCGCCGCTGGCGAAGGCGTGGACCATGTCCTGCGACGAGGCGTTCGCCGTCAGGAAGAGGACCGGCAGATCGCGCAGCTCGGGCTCCTGCCGCAGCGTCCGGCAGAGCTCGATGCCGGTCATCCTCGGGAGGTTCCAGTCGAGGACAACGAGGTGGAACGGCGAGCTGCGGACCCGCTCCAGCGCTTCCTCCGCGCTGGCGGCGGTGAGCACGGCGAGCCCGACCGCCTCGAGCATCGTCGTCAGCATCTCGCGGATCTGCGGATCGTCGTCGACCACGAGGATCCGCGAGCCCTTGCCCTTCAGCCGAGGGGGCGAGGGGACCCGGCCCGTCGCGCCGGCGCCCTGGATGCCGGGCGGCGCGGCGGGCTGGCCCTCGCCCCCGGCGCGGAGGAGCGCCGCCGCGTCGGTGTCGGGCATGGAGCCGGGGCGGGGCGCCTCCGTCCGCGCGAAGTCGGCGAGGCGGCGCCAGTCGCGCGGCTCGAACGTGAGCCGCGCCCCTTCGGGCGAGACGGAAGCGCACGCCGCGGCCGATGTCGCGCGGCGGTTTTCGCCCAGCTCGAAGATGGCGAGCACCCACTCGCCATCCGCGACGACCTCCCCCGCGGGCAGCCCGAGCTCGAGGTCGCCCTCCTCCGGGTCGCCCACGATTTGCTCGAACTGTTGCAGATCCGGGAAGCGGTAGAGGACGCTCCGCACACCTTGACGCTACACCCGCGCTAGCATCTCGCAAAGGGTCCGACTAAGCTCGCGCCGCGATGTCATTCCTGCGCTGGATGCCGCCGGTCCTCGCGTTGCTTTCGCTCGGCGCCACGGGTTGTCCTGGGAACTCCGGCTCGAGCGAGCCCAAACCGGCCCCGAGCCCCGAGGTGTCGGTCTCGCTTTCCGGAGTGGACACCTCCTCGCTCACGCCCCGCGAGCGTCGGGAGTGGGCCGCCCAGGTCTCCGAGCTCCTCTCCCCCTGCCCGGACACGCCCGTGAGCATTGCGCAGTGCGTGAAGGAGCAGCGCCCGTGCAAGGCGTGCCTCCCTGCCGCGCAGCTCCTGCTCAAGCAGGTCAAGGAGGGCCGGTCGAAGAAGGAGCGCGAGGAGGCGTTCCGCATGCGCTTCGACGCGAGCAAGATAAGGACGCTCGCGACCGACGGCTCGCCGGAGATGGGGCCGCCCGACGCGCCGATCACGATCGTCGAGTGGGCCGACTTCGAGTGCCCGTTCTGCCGGCTCATGTCGCCGCTGCTCGAGGGGCTCGTGAAGCGCTTCGACGGGCAGGTGCGGCTGGTCTTCAAGTTCTACCCGCTCGCGGCGCACGTCCACGGCGAGTCCGCCGCGCGCGCGGCGACCGCCGCGCTCAACCAGGGCAAGTTCTGGGAGATGCACCACCTCATCTTCGAGAACCAGGACAAGCTGGAGCAGGCCGACCTCGAGCGTTACGCGCAGCGGCTCAAGCTCGACATGGTGAAGTTCCGCGCCGACCTCGTCTCGCCCGAGACCAAGGCGCGCATCGAGAAGGACAAGAAGCAGGCCGAAGAGGTCGGGCTCGAGGGGACGCCGCTCGTCTTCATCAATGGCCGCGAGGTCGACCTGCAGCTCCTCACGAACCCGGGCGACGATCTCGAGGCGTGGGTGAAGCTCGATCTGGAGCTCCTCGGCAAGGAGCCGCGGCCCGCGCCGCCGAAGCCGGCCGACGCGCCCGCCTCCGGCAGCACGACCCCCGCCGGCAGCGCGATCCCCGCCGCCAGCGGCAGCGCGCCGGCAGGCAGCGCGGCGCGCCCCGCGGCCTCCGCCGGGCCCGCTCAGCCCGCTCAGCCGAGGAAGCCTTGAAGGTCGCCGACCCGTGCGGCTGCTTCCCGACGGGCCGGCACTACCCTGGGATCGCGCACCTCCTCAAGGTGCGCGCCATCGGCGTCGCCTCCGAGATCGACGCGGGCAGCGCCTGGATCGATCAGCCCATCGCCTTCATCGACGTCGAGACGACGGGGCGCGATCCGGCGGGTGACCGCATCATCGAGCTCGGCATCGTCATCGGCCGCGCCGGCGAGATCCTGACGCGCTACAACTGGCTCATCCATCCGGGGCGGCCGATCCCGGCGGAGAGCACCGCGATCCACGGGATCAAGGACGCGGACGTCGAAGGCAAGCCGTCGTTCGCCGAGGTCGCCGAGGAGATCCTCGCCTGCTTCAAGGGGATGATCCCCGCCGCGTACAACGCCTCCTTCGACCGCTCGTTCCTGCTCGCCGAGCTCGAGCGCGTGGGCATGCGCCCGCGCGAGCCGCCGCCCGCCATGCGGCGGGAGGTCGACTGGATCGATCCGCTCACGTTCGCGCGCGAGCTCTACAAGAACGAGGAGAGCCGCGCCCTCGGCGACATGGCCGCGCGGCTCGGGATCACGCTGGACAAGGCGCACCGCGCGACGGACGACGCCGAGGCGGCGCTGCAGGTCCTGTACGCGCTCGCGAAGGATCCGCGGGTGCCCCGCGCCTACGGCGGCCTGATCCAGGAGCAGCGGCGCCTGGTCCGCCTGCAGGACGAAGCGCGGAAGCTCTGGCGGAAGGCTCCTGCCGTGGCGCCGCCGACCTCGAAGCCCAGCTGACGCCATGGTCGACGGGCCGAAGCGGCGCCTTCCGGTCGTCGGCGGCGGAGCGCCCGGCGCGGCGCCTCTCCGCGGCGGGACGGGAGGGCCGGAGAAGCGCAGGCTCCCGGTGCTGCAGAGCGGCGGCGATGACGAGGGCGAAGAGCGCCCGCCGTGGCACTGGATCGCGCTCGGCACGGTGGCGACGTTCATCGCGTGGCTGCCGCTCGCGGGGCTCGCGAACACGCTGCTGCGCCGGATGATCGAGCGCGCGGGAGACGCCGGGGCGCAGGGCTCGGTGCGGCTCGCGATGGTGGGGCTCAACGCGCTTGCGTTCGCGCTCGCCGGCGTCGCCGGCGGCTACCTCGTGGGGCGGTTCGGCGGGCGCGCCGGGCGGCGCGAGGCGGCCGCGAGCGGGGCCGTGGTCGCGGCGCTCGCCTGGGCGCTCGCCCTCGCCCAGGGCGCGCCGGCGGGCGCGCTCGGATGGACGCTGCTGCTCGCCGTGATGGTCGCGATCGGCAGCGCGGCGTCGTACGCCGGCGGCCGCGCCGGCCTCCGGGCCCGCTCCGCCGGAGCGCCTCGCTCGAGCTGAGCGTCGCGCCCCGCGCAGCCGCGGCGCGCGGCGGGCCGTTCAGATCGGATCGAGCCGGCGAATGGGCGCGCTCGCCTCGGGGAGCGAGGCGTACGCGACGGCGGTGCGCGGATCGCGCGCGTCGGGGGCGACGTCGAGCAGCGGCCTCAGCGCGAAGGCGCGCTCGCAGAGCCGCGGGTGCGGCACCACGAGATCCGGCTCAGCGACCGCTTCGCCCTCGATCCAGAGCAGGTCCAGATCGATCGTGCGCGGCCCCCACCGCACCGGATCGGGGCGCGTCCGCCCGAGCGAGCGCTCCACGGCGAGCGTGCGCTCGAGGATCTGGCGCGCGGGGAGCGAGGTGGCGATGAGCACCGCGGCGTTCACGTAGTCGCCTTGCGGCGGGCCGCCTGCGGGCGGCGACTCGTAGCGCGACGACTCGCGGATCACGTCGAGATCGCGATCGGCGCCGAGCGCCTCGATCGCCGCGCGGAGGGTCGCCAGGCGATCGCCCAGGCTCGACCCCAGCCCGATGACGACGCGCCGGTGGGACGTCATGGCGAGACCCTACCACGCCGCTTCCGGCGGCTCGCGACACCTCGCGCCGCGGGCGATCGCCGCGCGCCGGGCGCCGGTGCGACCTTCGCCATCACTCCACCGGATCGTTGGTGCGGCGCCCTATGCCGAGCCGCCTGCCTTCCGGTCGCGGGGGAAAGACGCGCCGATCGTCGGGGTTCCGGCGCGGGATGGGCGAGCGTCGTTCGATGGACGCATCGCGCGGCGACGCCTGCGCGCCGCGCTGGAGCCCCACGAAGAGCTCGCGCATCTCCTCGAACGTCTCCGGCATGGCGGCGGCCACGGTCGCGGCGTGCGTCCGGCACAGGCTCAGCGAGCGTCCCTGGATGACGACGCGCGCCATCCGCGGCCTCGCGCGAGGATCCCCGGGCGCACCGCGCTCCCGATCGCCCAGCTCGCCGTCCTCGCATACGGCACATCGCTCGAATGAGTCGCCCATGGGGGAGCCTTCGCAGACCCGGGGCCCCCGGGCCAACTTCCGGCACTGCGGCGGCTCACGGCGCGGGGCGGGTCAGGCGGCTCGGCCGCGCGCCCGCTCCTCGGCCCAGGCGATCACCGTGTCCGCGGGATCCGCGCCGGTGAAGCGCCCGAGCTCCTGGATGCCCGTCGGGCTCGTGACGTTCACCTCGGTCAGGCGCTCGCCGATGACGTCGAGGCCCACGAAGTGGAGGCCGTCGGCGCGCAGGCGCGGCGCGACCGCGCGGACGAGCTCGAGCTCGCGCGGCGTCAGCTCCGTCGAGACCACGCGCCCGCCGACGTGGATGTTGGAGCGGTGATCGTCGTCGCGCGGCACCCGGAGGATGGCGCCGAGCGGCTCGCCGTCGAGCAGGAGGACGCGCTTGTCGCCCTCGACGACGGCGGGGAGATACTCCTGGATCATCGCGAGGCGGTGCCCCTCGCTCGTCATCATGTCCGCGATGGCGCGCGCGTTCTTGTCGCGCTCGTCGATCTGCAGGACGCCGAGGCCGCCGGCGCCGTCGAGCGGCTTGATCACCGCCAGGCCGCCGAGGGCGCGCACGAACGCGTGGATCTGGTCGCGGTCGGCCGTGACCAGCGTCCGCGGCGTCCACTCGGGGAAGTTCAGCGCGTAGAGCTTCTCGTTGGCGTCACGCAGCCCGCGCGGATCGTTGACGATGAGCGGGCAGCGCCGCGCGCGCTCCAGGATCAGCGTCGCGTACAGGTAGCTGCGATCGAACGGCGGGTCCTTGCGGATGAAGATCGCGTCGACGTCCCCGAGCCTCAGCCTGCGCGGGCCCCCGGCGACGTCCAGCGAGATGAACGGGGGCGCGTCGCCGATGATCACCGGGGTCGCCGACGCGTGCGCCTCGCCGCCCTCGATCGAGAGGTCGCGCGGCAGGCAGTGGTAGCTCTCGTGGCCGCGCGCCTGCGCCGCGCGGATGAAGGCGAACGACGTGTCCTTGTCGTGCGCCACGCGGCTCAGCGGATCCATGACGAAGACGAAGCGCATGCGGTCTCTCGCGGGGTGGGGGGGTCGAGGGGAGGGCCGGGAGGGGAAGGCCGGGAGGGACGAAGCGCCCGCTCGCGCGGGCGCGCTCACTGCATCGCGGCGAGGACGAGCTGCGTGCTGAGGTCGTCGCCGAGGTCCGAGGCGAGCGCGTAGCCGACGCCGCTGTGCTCGGCGGCGACGACCGAGTAGCCGTTGATCTTGCCCACGTAGACGGGGCGCTCGCGCACGACGCGCGCCTTCAGGATCGGCTGCGCCTTCTGCACCGGGACCGCGCGCGAGTTGAAGAGGTAGACCGTCACGCGGTGGTTGCCCTTCACGACGTACTGGAGCAGGGCGGCGCGCCGATTGCGCATCGTGTGCACGCGGGCGCCCATGAAGTTCGCGTGCATCGACTGGAACTCCGGCCTGCGGACCGGCACGCCGACGAACGGATCGAAGCGCGGCAGGTCGGCCGGGTCGGTCGTCTCCGGCGGGAGCGGCTGCGCGTGCTGCATGACGAGATCGTCGAGCAGGACCTCGACGCTCTCGCCGCGCGCGAGATCGACGTCCACCTTCGTGTCCACCTTCGCCGTGTCCGCGGGGGCGACGGTCCGCTGCCGCGTCACGCCCACCATGAACACGACGCCCGCCGCCACGGCGAGCGCGGCGGCGTACCCCTTGTGCACGAGGCGCGGCCTCGCGTCGGACGCCTGCGCCGCCTGCGCCGCCTCACGCGCCGCGCCGCGCGCGTGCTCGTGCGCCATCGCCGCGGCGACGCGCGCCCGCAGCACGTCCGGACATGCCGCCGGCTTCGCCCGCCTCAGGCTCCCCCGCAGCGAGCGCAGCAGCTTCACCTGCTCGAAGCACGGAGGACACTGGACGAGGTGGGACTCGAGGTCGAGCGCGTGGTCCGGATCCAGCTCGCCGTCGGCGTAGGCCGACAGCGCGTAGTCGAACCGCGCACAGCTCTCGATCGACTTCGCGGCGCTCATGCGACACCCCGCTTCCGCTTGCGGTACGCGTCCAGATCGGCAGGCGCGTCCTTCGCCGTGTCGGCGCTGACGATGCCCATCAGGATCGCGTGCTCGCGCAACGTCTTCTGGAGGAGCTTGCGGCCGCGGTGCAGCCGCGACATCACCGTGCCGATCGGGCACCCCATCGCCTCGGCGATCTCCTTGTAGGAGAGCTCCTCGATGTCCGACAGCACCACCGCCAGGCGGAACTCTTCGGGCAGCTCGTCCAGGGCGCGCTGCACCTCCGCCTCGACGAGGGGCGTGAGCGCCTGGGTCTCCGGATCGCGCATCGCACGCATCGTCGTCGCCCCGACCCACCCGTCGGTGAGCGGCTCGGCGTCGGGCCCTTCGAAGATGCCCCGCTCGAGGCCCCCGCGGCGGTACCGGTTGATGAACGTGTTCGTCAGGATCCGCAGCAGCCAGGCCTTGAGGTTGGTTCCGGGCTCGAACTGATCCCGGGCGCGCATCGCCTTGACGATGGTGTCCTGGACCAGGTCTTCCGCCTCGGTCGAGCTCTTGGTCATCCGGCAGCTCACGCCGTAAAGCGTGTCCAGATGACCGAGGAGCTCGACCTCGAAGGCGTCAGCGCGGCCTCCCTCGCTGCTGGCCAGCGACAGGTCCTGCGCTACGGACGCAGGTTTCTTGCTGAAGAAGAACGGCATAGGCTCGACGGGGGCAACAGGGGAGCGGTCAGGGCTATTCCAGCCTGCTCTCGCCCCCCTGACCCTCGCCCGCGGATTCGTCCGCGGCAGAGCCAGCCTGGAGAGGAGCGGCGCCCTCGGTGGGTTCACCGCTGTGTCCCTGGAGCTTCGCCTCCAGCTCGTCAATGCGCTGCGATAGGCGCTTGACATCGGACTGAAGATCGCGAACCAGGCCGAGCCCCGGAAGGATGGCGCGGATGCGCTCGTCGACGGCCTGCTGCCATTGATCGAGCGTCTGCTTCGAGCTCTCGACGATCCCGCTCAGGCGCCCCTTCGCGTGGCTCGACTTGTCGGCGTCGAGCGGCGGGGGCGGCTGCGACGGCGACGCGGACGCCGCCGCGGGCTCCGCCGCGGAGGCCTGCGCCGTACCCGGCGCTGCCACCCCGCCCTCCCCGGGGACCGCGCCGGGGATCAGCCGGCCGATCGGGCCCTCGCGCAGCTGCGAGAGCAGCCGCTCGCCGCGCTCCTGGATCAGATCCCTCAGCGTGCCGAGCGGAACCGAGCGCGGCTGCGATTTGAGATCTTCCGAGATGATCAGCGCCAGCGTGACCTCGGTCTTGTCCTCCTTGGTCGCGTTGTCGATGATCTGGACCTCTTCGCCAGCCCGGACCATCTCCCCGATTTGCTGCAGGGTGACGTAACGACTGTCCTTCGTGTCGTAGAGCTTCCGATTGGAGTAGCGCTTAATAACGCGACGCGGTACCTCGCCGCCTCCCAGAGTCTCCTTCGCCGTTTCCATCTCCTCTACGCCTCGAGATCGATTGGACCACCGCTAGAAACCTCGCGCAAGGGAAGATCACTCGATATCACTCGATAAATCAGACGACGTGCAGGAGCCGGCGATCGAGCTGCGAGATGTGGCCGCGAGCTATCCCACCGGGCGGCTGGCGCTGGAGGGGATCAGCCTGGAGGTGCGCGCGGGCGAGCTCTGCGCCGTTTTGGGGCCGAACGGCGCGGGCAAATCGACGCTGGTCCGGGTCCTCTCCGGGGCCCTGCGGCCCGCGCGGGGCGGGGCGACCCTGCTGGGGAGGCCCCTCGACGCCCTGGACCGGCGGGCGATCGCGCGGTGCGTGGCGGTCGTGCCGCAGGGGATCGCCTCGGCGCCCGGCTTCACGGTGCGGGAGGTCGTCATGATGGGCCGCGCGCCCCACCAGGGCGCCTGGATGCGCCCCTCCGGCCGGGACGAGGAGGCGGTCGCCCGCGCCCTCGGGGCCTGCGATCTCGTGGAGCTCTCGGGGCGGCCCGCAGCCGAGCTCTCCGGCGGCGAGCAGAAGCGGGTCGCCATCGCGCGGGCGCTCGCGCAGGAGGCGCAGGTGCTGATCCTCGACGAGCCCGGGGCCCACCTCGACATCCGCCACTCGATCGAGATCCACGAGGTCGTGCGCCGGGAGGTCGCCGAGCGGCGCCTCGCCTGCGTCGCGGTGCTGCACGACCTCAACGCGGCCGCCCAGTACGCCGACCGCGTGGCGCTCCTCAAGGCCGGGCGGCTCGTCGCGCAGGGCACCGTCGAGGAGGTGATGACCTACCGCCGGCTCAAGGACGTGTTCGAGGCGGAGCTCTACGTCGGGGTGAACGAGCTCGACGGCAGCCGGTACTTCCTCCCCGTCCGGGGCGCGCGCGAGCCGCGGCGGTAGGGAGGAATCACCGCGGGGCGGCGCGACGTTCTCCGCAATCTCGACCGCCCGCGCGGCGCAGTTTATAAGCGGCGCCATGCGCGGATCTCCACCCTGGAGGGCTCTCTCTCGAGGCTTCCTGCCGTGCCTCCTGGCCCTCCTCGCCCTGCTCGGCGCGGCCGGCTGCGGCCAGAGCAGGACGGCGCCCGAGCTCCTGAGCGTCATCGACGTCGTGCCGCGCGAGGTGGACCTCGGCGATCGCATCGAGATCCTCGGGACCCACCTGCCCACGGCGCAGGCGAAGGAGGCGATCGTCACGTTCCGCGGGACGCTGAGGCGCCCGGGCCAGGCGCCGCTCACCGGCCAGAGCATCGAGATCGACGGCGCGCAGCTCAGCAGCAACAAGGTGTCGCTTGTCTTCTCCGACGGGCTGCAGGCGCGCTTCGCCGGCCGCGGCGACGACGCGGTGCACACGACCTTCCACGGGGACGTGACCGTCGAGATCCCCGCGACAACGCAGGGAGCGCTCCCCGTGTCCGGCACGGTGAGGGGCGTCACGCTCGACTTCATCCCGCCGACCCCGCGCCGCGCCGTCATCGCGGCGCGCGAGAAGGAGGGGGAGCGCGCGCTCGCGTTCTTCGGCGTCGAGGTGGCGGCCGAGTCGCCGCCCGCCGGCGGGCTCGTCGTGACCGGCGTGCGCGACGGGAGCCCCGCGAGCCGGGCGCAGCTCCTCGCCGGCGACGTCATCACGAGCTTCGAGGGCGTGAAGGTCCTGTCGAAGGCCGACGTGAGGCCGGGCGGCCACGAGCGGCTGTCGCCGGTCGGGATCCGGCGGGGCGCGGCCCCGCTCGAGGTCAAGCTCTCGACCGAGGGGTTCCACGCGAGCGCCCCGACCGATCTGCTCGGCGCCGGGATCCTCCTCGGCGTGGCCGCCGCGATCATCCTGCTCTTCATGGCGCCGACCGCGGGGCTCATCACCTGGGTCGAGCGCCGCGTCTCGGCGCGCATGCAGTCGCGCATCGGGCCGAACCGCGCCGGGCCGCAGGGCCTCCTCGTGTGGATCGCCGACGGCATCAAGTCGATCCTCAAGGAGGACATCATCCCGGCCGAGGCCGACAGGGCGCTCTTCCGGCTCGCGCCCTACCTCGTCTTCGTCGGCGTGTCGGCCACGTTCGTGGTCATGCCGTTCGGCCAGTACCTCATCGCGGCCGACCTCGACATCGGCATCCTCTTCGTCATCGCCGTGACCTCGCTGGTCACGATCGGCCTGATGACCGGCGGCTGGGCGTCGAACAACAAGTGGTCGCTCCTCGGCGGGATCCGCTCGGCGGCGCAGATCATCAGCTACGAGATCCCGGGCGCGGTCGCGATCGTGTGCATCGTGATGATGACCGGCTCGCTGCGGCTCCAGGACATCATCGCCGCGCAGGGCGGCACCGGGGCCTCGTTCCTCGACGTGGGCGGCTGGCCCTGGCACTGGTTCGTCTTCCGCAACCCGATCACGTTCGCGCTGTTCTTCCTCTACTTCACGACGGCGCTCGCGGAGGGCAACCGCGCGCCGTTCGACCTGCCCGAGGCGGAGAGCGAGCTCGTCGCCGGCTACTCGACCGAGTACTCGGGGATGCGGTACCTCTTCTTCTTCTTCGCCGAGTGGGCGAACGTCTTCGTGATGTGCGGCATCGCGAGCGCGCTCTTCCTCGGCGGCTGGCAGATCCCCGGCGTCTCGCCGTCGCAGCAGGAGGCGAGCTTCGGTCTCCAGCTCCTCGGCGTCTTCCTGTTCCTGCTGAAGAGCTGGTCGCTCGTCTTCGTGGTCATCTGGATCCGCTGGACGCTGCCGCGCGTCCGGATCGACCAGATGATGAACCTCTGCTGGAAGTGGTTCGTCCCGCTCTCGTTCCTCGCCTTCCTCCTGACCGCGCTCTGGATGGTGATCGGCGTGAGCAAGACGGTCCAGCTCGTCATCAGCGTTGTCACCTTCGCCGTCTGGGCCTACCTGCTCATCCACTTCATCCGCAGGGTCCAGTACAACCTGCGGGAGGCCAAGGTCGCGCTCCACCTGAATCCGTTCCTGTGACAGCAAACCCCGGTGTCACCTCGGCCTTGCGCTGAGGTATGCTGTCGGCGTGGCGGTCCCCTCGAGCCCGGCCTCCGACTTCTGCGCAGCGTGCGGTTTCCCGCTGCGCGGGCCGCGGTGCGAGGCGTGCGGGGTCGACCGGTCGCCGGCGCTCTCGCTCTCGCGCAGGCCGCCGCCCGCCGACGCCGACTGGGACGGCAGCTCGGTCGATGCGTGGCGCACGCGGGACCCGGTGCGCTTCGTGGCCCACTGCGCCTCGGCGGAGGCCGGGACGAACGTCCAGGCGACGACGCTGCAGGAAGGCGTGGGGTGGATCGTTCCGTTCGGGGCGACGACGCTCTTTGTCGCGCTCGACGCGGCGAACGAGCGGATGTCGATCGACGTGCCGGTCGTCCGCGTCGCGGAGCGGCAGCGGGTGCCGCTCCTCCGGACGGCGCTGGAGCTCTCCGGCGGCTCCGAGCCGTTCCGGCTCTGCCTCCGGGACGATCTGCTGCTGCTCCGCCGCGTCGGTCGCGTCGCCGCCTTCACGCCGGAGGCGCTGCGCGGCGCGCTGCGCGAGAGCGGCGAGGCGGCGCAGCGGCTCGCGGCGACGATGGCCGCCTGGTTCGACGCGCGACCGCCGTTCTCGGAGGAGCAGCGGGCGAGCCTGACGTGGGCGTCGGCCGGCCGCGCGCGGCCGCTCAAGAGCTTCTCCAGCCCGCCGGCGCCTGGCCGCTCTCAGGGCGCTCCGTCGGTGCGGGCCGCCGGTCCGCCGACGCCGGTCTCGGCGGCGCGGGCGCCGCTCGAGGAGCTCTCGGCGTGGGCGGCGCCCCCGTTGCCGCGCCTGCCCGAGTCGGTCGCGCGCCCGATCCGCGAGGCGGACGTGCTCCCCGACATCCTGTCCCCCTCGCTCGCGTCCGCTCCGGCGTCGCTGGGCGTCGCGTCGGGCGCTCTGTCGGTGAAAAACGGCGGCGCGCCCACGCCCAAGTCCGGCATCCTGCCGCCGGCCCACGACGGCGGCGCCGCGTCCAGGGCGATCGGCAGCATGGCGATGCCGGGGTCCGACGGCGGCGCCGCCAAGCCGCCGGCGGCGGCGGGCCCGGCGGCGGGCCCGCTGTCGGGCGAGCACGCGCCGGCCGCGGACACGCCGGGGCAGGCCGGCGATCGCCGCAGCGCGCGCACCGTCCCGTTTCGCCGCTCGACCTCCTCCGTCATGGCCGCCGTGACCACGCCGGTGTCGGTGCGTCCGCCCGCGCTGCCGGAGGTCGAGATCGATCCTCCGTCGCGCCAGAGCATCCCGTCGCGCCCCGAGGCGGCGAACGCGCCGGCCGATCGGCTCTGCCAGCTGCTCCGGGACGCGCAGGTGCTCGGCGCGGCGCTCAGCTTCCAGGAGCGGCCGGGCGTCATGGTGCTCCTCATCCGGTGCACCGTGTTCCGGGCGATCTACGAGCACGGCGAGGCGATGCCCGACGCGGTGGCGCACCTCTACCGCTGCACGGCGGCCGCGACCCGCGAGCTCGTCCAGGCCGAGGGCGGCTCGCGCCGCGCGAACACCGCGGGCGTCGCCGAGCCGGCGTTCCTCGTGATGGAGCGCCTCGTGACGCTGCGCGGGCAGGTGCCCGAGGAGAAGCGGCTGCACATCGATCCGCTCACCACGGCGGCGCTCGCGCGCGAGCACCTCGGCCGCTACCTGCGCGAGATCGAGCGTGCGCCGGCCGATCCGGTGCTCCGCCACTTCCTCGCGCTCGGCGCGCTCTCGGAGCTGCTCGTGCGCACGAAGCTGCCGGCCAAGACGGAGCAGCGGCTGCGCGACATCGTCGCTTACGCGCAGCGTGACGGTGCCAAGCCGGGCACGATCGAGCTGCTGATGACGGCGCTCTCGAGGATCGTGGCCCAATGACGTCGCAGCTCGCGGCGCACGGCGACGGCGATCTGGCCCTGCTCCACGAGCGCGTCGCCCGCGCCCGCCGCTCGGTCGTGGCGATCCGCGCCGGCGCGCTCGTCACGACCGGCTGGGTGGCGCTCGGCAACGGCGTCGTGGTGACGAGCCGGCGGGGGCTCGGCTACCCGACCGAGGTCACGCTGACGTTCGAGGATGGCCGGAGCATGGTGGGGCGCGTGATCGCGGCCGACGTGGGCCGGGACGTGGCGCTTGTCGCGCCGGGCGAGCCGCTGGGCGTCGCGGCGCTCGCCGTCCGCGCGCCGGCCGAGCCGCGGCTCGGCGAGCGCGCCGCGGTGCTGAGCTGTCTCCCGGGGCAGAGCCTGCGCCTCGCGGTCGCGCGGGTCTGCCATGCGGCGCGCAAGGTCGACGGGCAGCTCCCCGGGTTCGAGCTCGACGTGGCGGCGCCGCTCGGCGCGCCGGTGCTCGATCCGGAGGGGCGCGTGATCGGGGTGGTCGCGGCGATGTCCGGCGTCCTCGGGGAGCTGCCGGGCCACAGCGCCGTGCTCCCGGCGGGCGCGTTCCAGCCGCTGCTCGCCTCGGTGGATCGGCCGCTCGCCGAGCTCCGCGACCGGGCGCCGGTGTACCGCTGTCCGGTGTGCGAGGAGCCGTTCGACATCGAGAGCGACCGCTGCCTGGGCTGCGGCCGGCTGCTGCCGCACGCGTTCGCGCCGTCTCCGGCCCGCGCGGGCGTCGAGCGGGTGATCCGGCAGGGCCTGTCGGCGCTCGGGATCATCGCCAACCGGGCGCGCGTCGGCCCGAGGGCCTGGCGGATCGCGCAGCGGCCGTTCCCGGCGGCGGAGACGGCGACGCAGGTGGACATCGAGATCGACGAGGCGGGGGGTCTTCTGTCGCTTCGCGCGCCGGTCGTGGGGTTGCCGGCGGCGAACCACGAGCCGTTCTACCGGTTCCTGCTCACGATGAACGACCAGACCACGGGGGAGTTCCGGGTGTCGCTCGCGGGCGACGAGGTCGCGGTGTCGTGCGTGGCGTCGCTGGAGGGCTTCTCGGATCACGATGCGGCGCTGCTCATCGACGGGCTCGTGCAGATCGCGGACGAGTACCGGCGGACGCTCGCGGAGACGTTCGAGGCGGCGCCGAGGTTCGAGTCGGCGGGGCGCTGAGGAGGCGGGGCGGGAAGGCGTCGGACGCGTGCCGGAGGGAGTCCGTCACGCTCGCGAAGGCGCTCGTCGCCGGAACGAAGGTACGCGCGGCGCGCGACGCCTTCGCCGAGAGCCTGCCCGCGGGGACGGTCGTCCGCGTCGAGTGAAGCGCGCCGCTCTCGCTCCGCCTGCCGGCGTCGGCGCGCGGTGGCGCTCGTGTCGATCGATGGGACCGGCGCGCTCGGTGCCGCGCGTGGCGGTGCCGTACGTCCAGGCAATGCCACCAGGTACCCATTGCCTCATCTCGACGGGTTTTCTCATGCCTCGAGGGCTTGTCCTCCCTCTCCGCCTCCTTGTCGCCTCCAGCCCCAGCGTCGTTGCAGGCTCTTACTGCGGCCGTGTAACGTCGGGCGCCATGAAGCGCGTTGTCGCGGGCGCGTCGGGAGCGTCGATCACCGCTCTCGCGCTGAGCTGGGCGATGATCTCGTGCGGCGCCGTCGTCGGCTATTCCGACGACTGCGCCGAGACCTTGAGCTGCGAGCCGCCGCCGTCCTCCCCGCTTTCGTGTGCCGGCGACCCCGCCACGACGCCAGCGAAAGAGGCGTGCGGCGTGTTCGTCGCGGGCCGCGGAGACGACGCCCGCGCGGGGACGAGGCAAGAGCCCGTGAGGACCTTGCAGCACGCGGTCCAGAAGGCGCTGCTGGAGGGAAAGCCGCACGTCTATGCGTGCGCGGAGGACTTCCACGAGGCGGTGCGCCTGCCGTCGGGCGTCGAGATCTGGGGAGGCCGCGCCTGCGGGCGCGAGGACTGGGCCTACCTCGGCGCGGACCACCCGACCGTCGTCGCGCCGCCCGCCGGCCGCGTGCCGGTCCGGGTGCACGCCCATGGCGCCGTCCTCTCGGACCTCTTTTCCAGCGACCCGCGCTCGCTCCTGTTCGGCGTGCGGCTCGTGGCGGCGGACGCGACCGAACCGGGCGGCTCGTCGATCGCGCTGATCGTGACGGACGACGCCGACGTGGAGGTGAGGTGGAGCGAGATCATCGCGGGCAACGGCGCGCCCGGCGCGCCCGGCGAGGACGCGCCGCTCGAGGTCGCGGAGGACGGCGCGCGTGGGAACCATGGTGATGCGGCCTGCTCGGAGGAGCCCGTGCACGGCGCCTTGCCCACGGTGACGCTCTGCCCCGACGGCAGCACGTCGATCGGCGGTCGCGGCGGTTTCGGCGATCGCAGTCGCGGCGGCGACGGCGAGAACGGCGCGGTGATCGAGCGTGATCCCGCACTGGCTCCGCGGGTCGGCGGCCAAGGCGGGAAGGGGGTAGCCGGGACCGACGCGTGTGACGCGGGCGAGGCCGGACAGGACGGCGCAGCGGGCGCGTCGGGCGAGGGCGGCGAGCAGAAGGCCGCGCGCGCCAGCGCCGAAGGGTGGCACGGCGCGTGGGGCGAAGCGGGGACTCCTGGCACGATCGGCCGGGGCGGTGGCGGCGGCGGCGGAACGCGAGGGAGCGGCGTCTGCGCGAGCACGGAGCCCCAGAGCGGCGCATCCGGTGGCTCGGGCGGGGGCGGCGGCTGCGGCGGTCGCGGGGGCGGCGCCGGGCAGGCGGGCGGCTCGAGCATCGGCATCCTCACGGTGGGGGCGGAGGTGGTCGTCGAGCACTCGAGGATCACCGTGGGGATGGGGGGCGACGGCGGGCGCGGCGGACGCGGGCAGGCCGGGGGCTACGGGCGGGCGGGCGGCATCGGAGGAGCGGCCGGAATGAACGGGGGACAGGAAGAATATGCCTGCGAGGGCGGCCACGGAGGGCGGGGCGGCCCGGGCGGCGGCGGCGGCGGCGGGCTCGGGGGGTACTCCCTCGCCGTCGCCCGAGTGCACGGCGGCATCGATCTCAAGGAGAGCACAGTCGTTACGCTGGACAAGGCGGGCAAGGGAGGGGCGGATGGCGGCTCCGACCGACGGCTCGGCCGAGGAGACGATGGCCTCGCCCAGGAAATCTGGTCGTTGGAGCAGCTGATCGAGCCACCGCGGTGAACCGCGGCGTGCCCATGCCGAATCGCCGATTCACGAGGGAGAGCGATGCAACAGAGGGTAGTGGCGGGGGCGGTGGTGCTGTTTGCGCTCGCCTCCGCGGGGTGTGGAACGGCCGACCGCTGCGACGGCGGGGTGGGGTGTGGTGGGGCGGCGCCGACGGAGGCCGACTGCCTCGAGGCGCTCGCCGCGCACAGGGCGGTCGACGGCTGCGGCGTCTTCGCTATCTCCGCATCGGTCCGGAGCGGGGATGGCACGATGGCGAGCCCGGCGACCTCGCTGGAGCGCGCGATCGAGCTCGCACGCGGCGGCCGGCGCCGCGTGTTCGCGTGCAACCGAGTCTACCCGGAGATCCTGACCATTCCCTCCGGGATCGACATCCACGGCGGGTTCAATTGCGATAACGGCTGGCAGTACGACGCGAACTGGTCGCGGACGATACTCCAGGTCACGTGGACACAAGGCCCGCAGACCATCGTGCCGGACGAGGGCGAGCGCCAGGGATTCGACGACGGCATCACGACGCTCACGGATGTGGACTTCAGACAGATCGGCCCGTTCGACACCGTCGATGCCGGCCAGACCGCGTACGGGATCGTCGTCGAGTCGAACGCGGCGGTGGAGCTGATCCGGAGCGACGTCGTGGTCAACCATGGCGCGAGGGGGCCCCACGGAAACAGCACGCGCGTCGACCAGCCGGAGCGAGCGCGCAACGGAGCGCCCGGGAACCCGGGGAACGACGGCTGCTCGGCCAGCACCGTGCCTGGAGGCGCACCGGTCGCCACGGTCTGCGACGACGGCTCCGTGTCCACGGGCGGCAAAGGGGGCGATGGCCACGCAGATCGCGGCGAGGCCGGGAGCGACGGGATACCGCTGCCAATCCCGAACCCTGATGGCCATGGCCTCGGAGGCAGCGGGGTGAGCGCGGAGGAGAACCGGTGTGAGCACGGGAAACCGGGGCAGGAAGGGGAGCCCGGCGCGGACGGCCGGAGCGGACGCGGCCCGGGGCGGATGACCCGGGCGGGCTGGGTGGGTGAGAGCGGAACCGACGGCAAGGCCGGCGCGCCCGGAACGGCCGGCGGGGGCGGGGGCTCTGTCGGCGGCGCGGCCGCGTGCGGCGCGTCCCCGAAAGGCGGCGCGTCCGGGGGCTCCGGCGGCTCCGGCGGTTGCGGCGGCAACGCGGGCGGCGGGGGCGGCTATGGGGGCGCCAGCATCGGCATCGTCGCCTTCGCGGGCGCCAGAGCGACGTTGCGCGAGGTCGCGATCGAACCGGGCAGCGGCGGGCACGGCGGCCGGGGTGGTCGCGGACAGAACGGCGGGTATGGCGGGTCCGGTGGAACCGGAGGGCAACTGCAGGCAGATGGTTCTCGGGCCTGCAAAGGCGGCTCGGGTGGCTACGGCGGCGTCGGGGGGCACGGCGGCGGCGGTACGGGGGGGCCATCGATCGGCATCGCCTACGTGTCCGAGGATCAGCTCACCCTGGAGAACGTCACCATCGAGCTCGGCGCGCCGGGTGAGGGCGGCTTGACTGACAAGCTGGACGGTGACAAGGGCGACGACGGCTTCGCCGCCGAGACGTACCGCTTCACGCCGTGAGGCCGGCCGGCGCCGCCCCCGTCGGGCTCGTTCGCGACGCGGCGTCCGACGGGCAGGAGCGGTAGCCCGGCCTATCCGGCGAGCGGATGACGATGGGTCTCCGCCGGATGACGACAGGTTCCACCTCGGATGACGATGAACCCCCCGTCGGATGACGGCGGGTACCCGCCTCGATGACGACGTCTCCGGGCCGGATGACGATGGCTCGCCGCCCGATGCCGATGGGGTCCGGCCGGATGCTGATGGGCTCCGGCCGCATGCCGGCGGGCCCCAGCCTCGATGCCGATGCCTCCGGGGCGGATGCAGATGGCTCCCGGCCGGATCACGACGACGTCCACCTCAGATGACGATGGCCCCCTCCCGGAATGACGACGCCCTCCGCCGCGATGCCGACGATTCCGCGCCGCGCGCTTGCGCGTCGGGCGCCGCGCTGTCGCCATCCACGGGCACGCTCCCCGGCGCTCGCTTTCGCCATGGCCAGATCTTGCCACTCCCTCGACATGCCGCTCCGCACCCCCTTAGCCTGCGCTGATGGCCAAACCTATCTCTCCTCCCGAAGAGACCGATGACAACGATCCCACGCTCGAATCCCTCGCTGCGCGGCTCGGCAAGCCGGAACCCGGCATCCTCGAGGCCTTGCTCGACGGCACGACCGAATCCCAGCTCGTCGAGCGAGGGCGGCAGATCGCCTCCTCGCGTGTCTTGACCGATCTGCGCCGCCTCTACGCGACGGCGCACGCGTGCTGGTCGGGCGCGTCGAAGGAGAAGCGGGAGAAGCTGCGCGGCTTCTCGCCGGAGCTGCTCGCGCTCGCGGTCGAGCAGGCGCTCGCGCTGGAGCGGCTGCTCGAGGCGCACGAGAGCGCCGGGCAGAAGAAGGACGCGGCGCGCGCCACGACGGACGCGGCGCTGCGCGAGCGGCTCTCGCGCGCGCTGCTCCTGCGCGACCAGGCCTACGAGGTCCTTCGCGGCGTCGCCGGCTCGGGCAAGGCGGCGCGCGAAGAGCTCGCGCAGGCGGTCGGCACCGCGGAAGATCCTGGCGCGCTCGCGCGCGGGCTCACCCAGCTCGCCGCGCTCGGCAAGCGCTACCTCGCGCAGAAAAAGGGCCCCCTCGCCGTCCGCGCCAAGCTGATGCGGCTCGACCAGGACTACGTAGAGCGCCTTGAAGAGACCGGCAAGGAGCTGACCCAGGCGGCGAAGACCGCGGCCGCGCGCCCCGCGGGCCAGAAGGTCACGAGCGGCGATCTCGACCGGGCCGACGGCATCAACCTGATCCTGCTGGAGCAGATCGTGCGGGTGTTCGAGCGCGCCAACGAGCAGGATCCGAGCATTCCGCGGCTGGTGCCGATCGCGACGCGGCGGCTCTTCAGCCGGAGCACCAGGAAGAAAGCGACCGAGACGTCCGGCGGAGGAGGCGGCGGCGCGGCTGGCAGCGGCAGCGCTGGAAGTGGCGGCGCCGGCGGCGCGCCGCCGGACGAGGAGGATCCGCTCGAAGGCGACGACGCGGTGGTCTGAGCCAATAGCGCTCTGCTCGGAGCCGAGCGTCGACCGAGGGCTCAGGCTGCAACCTGGGCCCTCTTCCTTTTCATCACGCCCTCGCCGGCGCCTTTACGGGCGGACCCTCGCCGGGGGCTAACTCGCATCCATTTCCCGTGGATCTACGTGGCCAGCCACAGTGGACGAACAGCTGCGCAGCAGAGGTGGGTTTCTACCGCTGATTTTGCAACCAGCGCGCGTGGGGGCGCCACCGGCGCGGGGCGCATCGGCCCCGCCTGCGGGACGTCATGAAGCTGTTCCGACTGACTGCGCCGCGTGCCGTGAAATCGGCGGTCAGGACCTACTTAGCGACTGAGGCACAGGGCCACGGCCGGTATGCCGAGGGCGGAGGAAGGGAGAGCGGGGACGCGTTCCTCGGCCGAGCAATGTCCTACCGCTTTCGTGAGGACGCTTGCGTCTAGAAAACGTGCGGGTGAGCGTGCACGGGCGAGAAAAATCGCGGGGTGGAGGGAATGAGCATGAGCGAGAGATCGAGACCGTGGCGACGGAGGACGATCTTTGCGGTGGCTGTTGGCGTCCTGGCGCTTGGCGCGGTGGGGGCCGGGTGTTTGTGGGAGCGGGAGGACCGCACGTTCGGTAGCTTCTGCGCGGCCTCGGTGGGCGGCGAGGAGCACTGCGTGGGCGAGAACCTGGGCCCTGGCGCCGCGTGGACCCAGGCTGAGAAGGATGGCGCGCTGCCCATCGAGGTGTGGGCCACGTGGCCGAACAACAAGACGCTGGAGGAGATCGTCGCGAGCGACTACTCGCTCGACGTCTGGTTCCGCCATGTGGACGAGGCGATCGACTACGTGCGGGACGACGCGAGGAACGCCGAGTCGCTGCGGGCGACGCTCTCGGGCAAGCTCGAGTCGCTGCTCGACGAGGCGAGGGACCGCCAGAGGGCGCTGCTCGCGCAGGCGCCGGTCGACGCGACAGGCAGCTTCAAGGCGGCGATGATCGAGAAGGCGAGCGCCGAGACGGAGCCGCTCGCCGCCGCGCTCGCGGCCGACAAGCAGGCCATGGCGGTCGTGCAGGCGATCTTCGACCAGGCCCGGAGCGACGCGGCCCCGCTGCGATCGAAGTACGCGGGCGTCGCGGCGCGCTTCGCCGCGTACCGCGCGACCGAGGCGGCGGAGACGGCGGCGTACGCGGCGCTGTCGGAGCAGGCGTCGCGGTCGGACATCGACGGCCTCGACGGCGTGGAGCAGGCGGTGCTCGCGGCGGCGCGCGAGGCGAGCCGGGCGCCCGGCGAGCTCGCCGCCGAGATCCTGAGGTCGTCGGCGGCGCTCCAGGTCTTCGCGGCCTCCTTCGACGAGGTGATGGCGCCGCACCGGGAGTTCCTCGCGACGCACGGCGCGGTCCTGCCGGACATGACCTCGGGGGCGCTGCGGTCGCTGAACGCGATGCTGGGCTACGCGGAGCGGCGGGTCGCCCGGAGCGACGCGACGGCGACGGCGCTGCTCGGCGGCATCGCGCTGCGCCGGCAGGCGCTCCGCGTGCTGCAGATGGACGAGGGGACGCGCGAGGCGATCGCAGGGGCGCGGACCCGCAAGGCGTCGGACGCCTTCGGGGAGCGTGCGCGCGCGCAGGTCGCGGCGCTGTCGGCGGCGCCGCCGGTGAGCGAGAAGCTCGGGCTGCCGCTGCTGGCCGAGCGGTGCGGGGAGCTGGCGGGGCTCGTGCAGATGCGGCCGCTCTGCGGGACGGCGGGGTCGTCGTGGCGCGAGGCCGGGTGCGCGGCACTTCGGGAGCGGTTCGACGTCGCGGAGGCCGAGCTCAGGACGGGGCTGCCGCGGAAGATCGCGGAGGGCCTGGCGGCGCTGCGGGAGAAGGGGATGGCCGCGGCGGCGCTCGACGCGGCGCAGGCGAGGCTCGACGCGGGTGACGTGAAGGGCGCCGCGATGGCGTATGACGCCGCCGTGCGCGGCGCGGAGGGGACATGAGCCGGACGAAGAAGGTTGCGCGGCGCCGCTGGAGCGCCGCGGTGTTCCAGAGGCTCGTGCTGGTCACAGCGCTGGCGGTGGTGTCGCCGTCGTTCGCGTGGGCCGGCACGTCGTACACCCTCGACTGGGTCTCCACCCAGTTCAACCCGGGGTGCCTCACCCCCGAGCTCCTCAACCCTGGAGCGGCGTACTTCCGCGTGAACGATACGCCGCTTCCCACCTACGAGGTCCCGGGCGAGTTCGCGTTCCATGACGACGGCTCGGAGAGCAATCGGATGGAGGCGGCGTTCGATTCGGTGCTGCTCGGGATGGGCATGAACGACTTCCACTTCCACGTCAGCAGGGAGGGGGGCGACAACACCTGCGTCAACGCGCGCGAGGTGGTGAACCTCGTGTCGGTGCCGCTCGGGCTGAACAAGCCGCTCTTCGACGTCCGGCGGCGCGGGGTGGCGTTCTCCGGCGACACGACCCTCGACCTGAGCCTCGCGGAGATCAACCCGGCGCTCGCGCGCGACATCGAGATCCTGCTCGCCGAGATCGCCAAGGAGCGCAAGGCGCTCGTGGCGAACGCCCCGCGGGTGGCGCGCCTGGCGGAGAAGATGGACCTGCTCCAGCAGCTCGACACCGAGCTGAAGGACCTGGTCAGCCGGCCGCTCGACGAGATCTCGAGGACCGATCTCGACGCGATCCTCGACCGGTACAAGGACGCGGTCGGCGCGGAGACGCGCGCCGCGATGGAGCAGCTCGTCGACGATCTGAAGAAGAGCGTCAGCGATCTCGAGGACGAGCTCGCGCGGCTGATGGACGAGTTCGGCGCGCAGGCGGACGAGGTGGCGGACCTGGCGACGCAGGACGCGCGCGACGAGGGGTGGAACCCGGACGACGCGGGGGCGTACGCGCTCGGGGAGAGCGAGGTGCCGTGGGTCGAGGTGCCGGACATCTCGGCAGTGGACGGGGCGTTCGACGAGGGGAGGGACCCGTACGCGGCGTACGCGGACGCGGTGATCGCGGCGCTGGAGGCGGACGTCAGCGGTCGGGTGGTGGTCCTTCGGGCGGACTTCGTGGCGAACGTGAGGGCGTGGCGGGCGAACAGCGCGGCGCTGGAGATCGCGCTGCGCGATCGGATGGGGGTGTCGCTGACGGAGACGAACGCGTTCCTGAAGGCGCAGAACCGGATCACCGGGTTCGTGCGGCAGTTCATGGATGCGTCGGACTGGTTCGAGGACTCGCCGGTGCCGCCGGACCTGCGGGCGCAGGTGGACAGGGTGCTCAAGCCGCGGTTCGATGTGCTCGCGGATCAGATGAAGGACAGCCTGAACCAGTGGACGGGGGACGGGCTCGACCTGGAGCAGACGCAGCTCTACCAGACGATCAGCGCGTTCGCGGGGGCGATGTCGACCGTAGGCGAGGGCTTCGAGGCGTACGGCGAGGTGATGCAGACGCTGGTGCACGCGACGACGCGCATCGGGGTGGGGTTCGTGCCGGTGGTCGGGCCGGCGCTCGACCTGTGCGAGGCGGTAACGGGCAAGGAGTGGTGTGTGCCGTCGGGGCGAGAGCTCAGCGACGAGGAGCGGATCTTCTCGGGGCTGGGCTTCGGGCTCGGGGCGGTCGGGCACATCTGGCACGGCGTTGCTGCCGCCGGCGCGCTACCGCCGCGTGGGATCCGGATCGCCGGGGAGATCGCGGAGGTCGATAAGGTCGTTGTCAAGGGGTTCGAGGTATGGAGGCTCCGCGGGTACAAGACGCTGGAGGGGCACGTCACGAAGAACGGGTTCAACACCTTCGAGAAGGCGGCGATCAGTTTCATGACCCGCGACGAGCGGGCGCTCCTCGGCGTCGGAGACGGCGGCGTGCGCAAGATGCTCGGCCTTCCAGACGAGTCGCTCCCCGGCATGTCCGGTGGGAAGGCTCCTGACTTCGTGACGGTCACCCGCGGGCAGAAGCTGATCGTGAGCGAAGTGAAAGGGGGCAACCCGGTTGAGCTAGACGATGTGTTCAAGCAGTTGTCGAACGGGATGGAGGGGCTACGGAAGAAGGGAGTCGCGGGGGATGTCGAGCATGTCGAGCTCATCATGACGCGCGGTGCGAAATTCAAGCCGAAAGATACCTATGCCGTCAAGGATGGGTACCTCTTCAACACAAAGACGCGCAAGAAGGTGACCCTGAAAGGATTCAATCACCCCATCAAGGTGACCCAGCTATGAGTGAATCAGGGCCGTCGTTCTTCGCCGGGTGTGATGCGGCAGAGACGCTCGACGCGTTCCTGGCGGCGCTGCCGGCGCTCATGCATCCAGGGACTCGTATCAGCATGATGACAGACGGCGGCCTATTCTACACGACCTCCATGGACGAGGCGGTCGCGATGATCCGAACCGAGTTCGCCGCAGGTCCTTCCGGTGGAGCAGGCCTCGACGTCGTGCTGGGCGGCACCAAGCGCCTCTTCGGTTGCAGCTGCCACTGTTACACCGAAGAGGCCGCTCGTGACATCTCGGCCGGCCCCATCCACATGACCACGTGCGACCAGCGTACGTTTCTCTGCTCTCTCCTCGAGCTCGCCTGGGGCAGGGGCCCGCGCTCGATCGAGGCCGAGGCCGCGGTCGCGTGGCACCTGCTCCGGGATGACCTCGAGGACCTCCTGCTCCGCCTCTGCGCGCCGGACGCGAGCGGCCGCGTCCGCACCGGCGCATGCACGAACGCAGGAGACTGGATCGCACCGGTGCGCATGTGCGCGACGTACAACGCGGACGCGCGGGACATCGCGCGCGATCTCGCCCTCTCGTGGCTGCAGCGCCACGACAAGGAGATGGTATCGCGCAACGCGGGCCTGTCGCTGGAAGCGCTCCGCGCGCGGGTGGAAGCCGCGCCGGCCGGGGCGCGCATCCCGCTCAAGGGCGGAAGCGACCGCGCACACTCCCTCTCCCGCGAGACCGTCCTCAAGGCGCTGGCAACGCCGCCCTCCGCCCTGCTGGAGGCGCTCGAGGCCGCGGCGGCGCCCGACGAGGCGTGGCGCGCCGCCGAGCCGCGCGCGAGAGAGATCCTGGCGCTGACGAGCGAGATCGCGGAGACGGGCGAAGGCCCGCCGACGTGGCAGGTGCACACGGACACGCGCGCCCACGTCCGCTTCCTCCGAAAGCACGCGCCTTTTCACGTGCGCCGCCTCGCGGGCGGCGGCGTGATCCTGGCGACCCACCCGTTCCGCTCGCTCTGGCCGCTCTGGGTCGACGCGCTCTTCTCGCTCGGCCTGATGCCCTGACCCAGCAACCTCATGAGGGTGAACCAAGGATGAAACCAGGGCCGTACTTCTTCGCCTGGTGTGACGAGGCAGAGCGGGTCGACGCGTTCGCGGCGGCGTTGCCGGCGCTCGTGATCCCGGGGAGGTATATCAGCGTGACGATGGGCTCCGACGTGGATCGCACCGTGAACTTCGTGGACGAGGCGGTCGCGATGATCCGCGCCCACTTCGGACGCACCGATGCCGACACCTACTTCGCCATGGAGCTCGACGACCGGCGCTCATTCTATGGCCACTATCGCTGCTTCACCGGCAAGAGCGAACGTCTCAAGCCGAGGGGCCCCATCCACCTGGTCTCTGCCGACATGGCGGACATTCTCCCGCTGGATTTGTACCTCGCCCTGGGCAGCGGACCGCGCTCCGTGGAGGCGGAAGCCGAGCTCACGTGGCACATCGTTCTGGACTACCTCGAGGACCTGCTGCTCCGCCTCTGCGCGCCCGACGCGAGCAGGCGCGTCTCGACCGGCGGCTGCACGAGCGCGTGGACCTGGCTCGCGCCGGTCTCGATGTGCGCGACGTACAACGCGGACGCCCGCGACATCGCGCGCGATCTGGCCCTGTCGTGGGTCAGCCTCCACGACAAGGAAAAGGTCTCGTTGATCGCGGGCATGTCGCTGGAGGCGCTGCACGCGCGTATTGACGCCGCGCCGGCCGGGGCGCGCGTGGTTCCGACGGACAAGAGCGGGCGCTCGATCCCGCTCTCCCGCGAGACCGTCCTCAAGGCGCTGGCCATGCCGGGCTCCGCCCTGATCGAGGCGCTCGTGGCCGCCGCCGATGTGCCCGACGAGGCGTGGCGCGCCGCGGAGCCACGCGCCGAGGAGATCCACAACCTGACGGTGCAGGCCCGGGCGCGCGGTGAGGGGTTCACCCGCGGCGGCGGGTCCCTCACCTGGGTGGAATTGACGGGCGAGCACGTCTACTTCCTGGTGGATCACGCCCGGTTCCACGTCCGGCGCCTCCCGAACGGTGGCATCTTGCTGGCGACCCACCCCTACCGCACGCTCTGGCCGCTCTGGGCCGACGCGCTCTTCGCGCTCGGCCTGATGTCCTGACGCAGGTCGTGCATCCGCTCCCTTCTCCGGACTTCACACCCCGGCTCTCCGGACTTCACACCCCGGCCGCAGATACCAGACGGCGCCCCCCTCCCTGAGCGCGCGGAGCGCGCGATTAGGGAGGGGCGGACCGCGCGCAGGCGCGGAGCGCCGAGCACGGGCCGGGGGTGGGCATCCACTCTCTCGGAGCTATCCGCCACCGTTTCAGAGCCGTCCGATCGACGGCCAACACCGAGGGGTGGAACCCGGACGACGCGGGGGCGTACGCGCTCGGGGAGAGCGAGGTGCCGTGGGTCGAGGTGCCGGACGTCTCGGAAGTGGACGGTGCGTTCGACGAGGGGAGGGACCCGTACGCGGCGTACGCGGACGCGGTGATCGCGGCGCTCGAGGCGGACGTGAGCGGCCGGGTGGTGGTCCTTCGGGCGGACTTCGTGGCGAACGTGAGGGCGTGGCGGGCGAACAGCGCGGCGCTGGAGATCGCGCTGCGCGACCGGAGGGGGGTGTCGCTGGCGGAGACGAACGCGTTCCTGAAGGCGCAGAACCGGATCACCGGGTTCGTGCGGCAGTTCATGGATGCGTCGGACTGGTTCGAGGACTCGCCGGTGCCTGCCGACCTGCGGGCGCAAGTGGACAGGGTGCTGAAGCCGCGGTTCGACGCGCTGGCGGACCAGATGAAGGACAGCCTGAATCAGTGGACGGGCGACGGGCTCGACCTGGAGCAGACGCAGCTCTACCAGACGATCAGCGCGTTCGCGGGGGCGATGTCGACGGTCGGCGAGGGCTTCGAGGCGTACGGCGAGGTGATGCAGACGCTCGTGCACGCGACGACGCGCATCGGGGTGGGGTTCGTGCCGGTGGTGGGGCCGGCGCTCGACCTGTGCGAGGCGGTCACCGGGAAGGCGTGGTGCTTGCCGTCGGGAGAGGAACTGAGCGACGAGGAGCGGATCTTCTCGGGGCTGGGCTTCGGGCTCGGGGCGGTCGGGCCGATGTGGCGCGCGGTCAAGACCAGCAGCGGCCTGCGGCCGGCCGCGATCCGGGTGGCCGGGGAGATCGCCGAGATCGAGGAGGCGTTCGCCAAGATCGTGAAAACGAACCGCGTCCGGGGGTACAAGGGGCTCACCGGGGCGATCACCAAGTTCGAGGTGAACATCTTCGAGAAGAAGGCGGCCAAGTTCCTGGTGGACGACGGCCGATCGCTCGTCGGGGTCGGCGACGATGCCGTGCGCGACGTGGTCGGCATTCCGAGGGAATCGAGCCCTGGGGGTAGCGAGGGGGCGGCGCCCGACTTCGTGTCGATATCCAGCGGGCACCAGCTGATCGTGAGCGAGGCCAAGGGCGGGAAGATCGATGTCGGCAAGGTTCGCGATCAGCTCACGAACGCGATGATGGCGTTGAAGAAGAGGAGGCTCGATGGAGATGTGGCCCGGTACGAGCTCATCATGGAGCAGGGCGCGAAGTTTAATGATCCGAACATCACGGTTCGGGACGGCTACCTGTTCAACTGGAAGACGGGCAAGAACGTGACCTTGATAGACTCCGATAGATTCATCATGGTAATCCGGCTATGAGCGAATCAGAACCTTGGTTCTATGCGTGGTGTGACGAGGCAGAACGGCTCGACGCGTTCGCCGCCGCCCTGTCGGCCCTCGTCAGTCCGGGGGCTCTCATCAGCCTGATGATGAGCCACCAGCAAGGGTGCCGGACACGCTCCGTGGACGAAGTGCTCGCGATGATCCGCGCCCACTTCGGAGGAACGAACAACGCTCACCTCCTGTCCGGCGTGAGCCTGAGTGACTCCGAGCGCGGCATGCTGTTCGGCCTCAAGTGCTACACCGATGAAAGCGAACGTCTCTGTCCTTGGGGCCCGCTCTGCTTGAGTGCGGGCGAACGGAAGTGGGATTTTTACCCCTACGAGATCCCCGTGGGCATGGGCCCGCGCTGCGTCGAGGCCGAGGCCGCGGTCGCCTGTCACCTGGTTCAGGGCGACATCGCGGAACTCCTGCTTCGCCTCTGCGCGCCGGACGCGAGCGGGCGCGTGCCGACCGGCGCCTGCACGACCAACCAGGACTGGAGCGCCCCGGTCGAGATGTGCGCGACCTACAACGCGAACGCCTCGGAGCTCGCGCGCGACGTCGCCCTCTCGTGGGTGAGCCTCCACCACAAGGAGAGCGTCTCGCGCATCGCCGGTACGTCGCTGGAAGCGCTCCGCGCGCGTGTGGAAGCCGCGCCGCGCGGCGCGCGCGTGCCCATGAAAGGCACGAGCGAGCTCACGCGTTCTCTCTCGCGAGAGACCGTGCTCAAGGCGCTCGCGACGCCGTCGGCCACGCTACTCGAAGCGCTCGAGGCCGCGGCGGTGCCCGACGACGCGTGGCGCGTGGCCGAGCCAAAGGCGCGCGAGCTCCTGGAGCTACGCCGCCAGCTCGAGGACGAAGCCGCGGGGGAGGTCCCACCCGCCTTCTGGATAACCATCACGACGCGCGAGCACACCCGCTTCCTGGAAGAGCACGCCCCCTTCCACGTCCGCCGCCTCCCGAGCGGCGGCGTCATGCTGGCCACGCACCCGTACCGCACGCTCTGGCCGCTCTGGGCCGACGCGCTCTTCGTGCTCGGCCTCCTGTCCTGACGCAGGCTACCTCATGAGGAGGATCGATCGATGAGAGAAGGGCCGTTTTTCTTCGCCTGGTGTGACGAGGCACAGCGGGTCGATGCGTTCGGCGCGGCGCTCTCGGCACTCATCAAGGAGCAACAGTACTTTATCCGCGCGATCATGGATCGCGACACGGAGTGCAACACGACCTCCGTGGACGAGGTGGTCGCGATGCTCCGCGCCCACTTCGGGCGCACCGACGCGGAAACCTATTTCGTCGCATCGTTGAGTTACGACCACTTCGTCCATTGCATCCTTCGCTGCTTCACCGACAGGAGCGAACGTCTCAAGCCGATGGGCCCCATCCACATGCACGGCCGCCGGATCGAGGCCTTTGCCCCCATGCACATGGACCTCGCCCTGGGGAGGGGCCCGCGCTCCGTGCAGGCCGAGGCCGTGCTCGCGTGGCACATGGCGCTGGAAGACATCGAGGATGTCCTGCTCCGCCTCTGCGCGCCGGACGCGAGCGGGCGCGTCCCGACCGGCGGCTGCACGACGGCGCGAACCTGGCTCGCCCCGGTCGCCCTGTGCGCCACCTACAACGCGGACGCCCGCGACATCGCGCGCGATCTCGCCCTTTCGTGGATCTGCCTCCACGACAAGGAGAGGGTGTCGCGCACCGCGGGCCTGCCGCTGGAAGCGCTCCGCGCGCAGGTGGAAGCCGCGCCGCCTGGGGCGTGCGTCGCGCTGAGACATAGCAGCGGGCACTCGAGCTCGCTCTCCCGTGAAACCGTTCTCAAGGCGCTGGCGACGCCGTCCTCCGCCCTGCTCGAGGCGCTCGAAGCGGCGGCGGAGGTGCCCGACGGCGCGTGGCGCGCCGCAGAGCCGCGCGCGCGCGAGATCTACGAGCGGACGCTCCCGTTCAGGGGGCGCGACGAGCAGGGCAACGGCTCGCCCCTCTCGCAGGTCGAGATCACCCTCGATCACTTCGAGTTCCTGGTCCACCACGCCCGGTTCCACGTCCGGCGCCTGCCGAGCGGCGGCGTGGTGCTGGCGACCCACCCGTACCGGACGCTGTGGCCGCTCTGGGCCGACGCGCTCTTCGCGCTCGGCCTGATGTCATGACAGAGGCCGCGCATGCTCTCTGTTCTCCGGGCGTCGCACCCGGGCGCGCACGCGCTGGACGGCGCACCCCTCCCTGAGCGCGCGGAGCGCGCGATTAGGGAGGGGCGGGCCGCGCGCAGGCGCGAAGCGCCGAGCACGGACCGGGGGTGGGCATCCACTCTCTCGAAGCTGTCCTCCACTCTTTCGGAGCCATCCTCATCGATCAATACCGCGGGGTGGGACCCGGACGACGCGGGGGCGTACGCGCTCGGAGAGAGCGAGGTGCCGTGGGTCGAGGTGCCGGACATCGCGGAGGTGGACGGGGCGTTCGACGAGGGGAGGGACCCGTACGCGGCGTACGCGGACGCGGTGATCGCGGCGCTGGAGGCGGACGTGAGCGGCCGGGTGGTGGTCCTTCGGGCGGACTTCGTGGCGAACGTGAGGGCGTGGCGGGCGAACAGCGCGGCGCTGGAGATCGCGCTGCGCGACCGGAGGGGGGTGTCGCTGGCGGAGACGAACGCGTTCCTGAAGGCGCAGAACCGGATCACCGGGTTCGTGCGGCAGTTCATGGATGCGTCGGACTGGTTCGAGGACTCGCCGGTGCCGCCGGACCTGCGGGCGCAGGTGGACAGGGTGCTGAAGCCGCGGTTCGATGCGCTGGCGGACCAGATGAAGGACAGCCTCAACCAGTGGACGGGGGAGGGGCTCGACCTGGAGCAGACGCAGCTCTACCAGACGATCAGCGCGTTCGCGGGGGCGATGTCGACGGTCGGCGAGGGCTTCGAGGCGTACGGCGAGGTGATGCAGACGCTGGTGCACGCGACGACGCGCATCGGGGTGGGGTTCGTGCCGGTGGTGGGGCCGGCGCTCGACCTGTGCGAGGCCGTGACGGGCAAGGAGTGGTGCCTGCCGGCCGAGCGAGAGTTGAGCGATGAGGAGCGGATCTTCTCGGGGCTCGGCTTCGGGCTCGGGGCGGTCGGGCACATCTGGCACGGCGTTGCTGCCGTCGGCGCGCTACCGCCGCGTGGGATCCGGATCGCCGGGAAGATCGCGGAGGTCGATAAGGTCGTTGTCAAGGGGTTCGAGGTATGGAGGCTCCGCGGGTTCAAGACGTTGAAAGGGCACGTCACGGAAGCCGGGTTCAACACCTTCGAGAAGGCGGCGATCAGCCACATGACCCGCGAAGGGCGGGCGCTCCTCGGCGTCGGCGACGAGGGCGTGCGCGAGATGCTCAAGATGCCAAAAGAGTCGCTCCCCGGCATGTCCGGCGGGAAGGCTCCTGACTTCGTGACGGTGTCCCGCGCGCAGAAGCTGATCGTGAGCGAGGTGAAAGGGGGCAACCCGGTTGAATTAGACGACGTGTTCAAGCAGTTGTCGAACGGGATGGAGGGGCTACGGAAGAAGGGGGTCGCGGGGGATGTCGAGCATGTCGAGCTCATCATGACGCGCGGTGCGAAATTCAAGCCGAAAGATACCTATGTCGTCAAGGACGGGTACCTCTTCAACACGAAGACGCGCAAGAAGGTGACGCTGAAAGGATTCAATCACCCCATCAAGGTGACCCAGCTATGAGCGAATCAGGACCGTCGTTCTTCGCCTGGTGTGACGCGGCAGAGACGCTCGACGCGTGCCTCGCGGCGCTGCCGGCGCTCATGCATCCAGGGACTCGGATCAGCATGCTGACAGACGATGGCCTATTCTACACGACCTCCATGGACGAGGCGGTCGCGATGATCCGCACCCAGTTCGCCGAAGGTCCTTCCGCTGGAGCAGGCGTCGACGTCATGCTGACCGGCTCCAAACGTCTCTTCGATTGCAGCTGGGACTGTTACACGGAAGAGGCCGGCCGCGACATTTCGGCTGGCCCCATCCACATGACCACGTGCGACCAGGAAGGCTTCCTCTTCTCCTACCTCGAGCTCGCCTGGGGCAGGGGCCCGCGCTCGATCGAGGCCGAGGCCGCGGTCGCATGGCACCTGCTCCGGGATGACCTCGAGGACCTCCTCCTCCGCCTCTGCGCGCCGGACGCGAGCGGTCGCATCCGGACCGGCGCGTGCACGAACGCAGGAGACTGGATCGCACCCGTCCGCATGTGCGCGACGTACAACGCGGACGCGCGGGACATCGCGCGCGACCTCGCCCTGTCGTGGCTACAGCGCCACGACAAGGAGATGGTATCGCGCAATGCGGGCCTGTCCCTGGAAGCGCTCCGCGCGCGGGTGGAAGCCGCGCCGGCCGGGGCGCGCATCCCGCTCAAGGGCGGCAGCGAGCGCGCGCACGCGCTCTCCCGCGAGACCGTCCTCAAGGCGCTGGCAACGCCGCCCTCCGCCCTGCTGGAGGCGCTCGAGGCCGCGGCGGCGCCCGACGAGGCGTGGCGCGCCGCCGAGCCGCGCGCGAGAGAGATCCTGGCGCTGACGAGCGAGATCGCGGAGACGGGCGAAGGCCCGCCCACGTGGCAGGTGCACACGGACACGCGCGCCCACGTCCGCTTCTTCCGAAAGCACGCGCCTTTTCACGTGCGCCGCCTCGCGAGCGGCGGCGTGATCCTGGCCACCCACCCGTTCCGCTCGCTCTGGCCGCTCTGGGTCGACGCGCTCTTCTCGCTCGGCCTGATGCCCTGACCCAGCAACCTCATGAGGGTGAACCAAGGATGAAACCAGGGCCGTACTTCTTCGCCTGGTGTGACGAGGCAGAGCGGGTCGACGCGTTCGCGGCGGCGCTGCCGGCGCTCGTCATCCCAGGGATGTATATCAGCGTGACGATGGGCTCCGACGTGGAGGATCGCACCGTGAACTTCGTGGACGAGGCGGTCGCGATGATCCGCGCCCACTTCGGACGCACCGACGCCGAGACCTACTTCGCCATGGAGCTCGACGACCGGCGCTCATTCTATGGCCACTATCGCTGCTTCACCGGCAAGAGCGAACGTCGCAAGCCGATGGGCCCCATCCACATGGTCCCCGCAGCAGTGGCGAACATTCTCCCGCTGGATTTGTACCTCGCCCTGGGCAGCGGACCGCGCTCCGTCGAGGCGGAAGCCGAGCTCACGTGGCACATCGTTCTGGACGACCTCGAGGACCTGCTGCTCCGCCTCTGCGCGCCCGACGCGAGCCGGCGCGTCTCGACCGGCGGCTGCACGAGCGCGTGGACCTGGCTCGCGCCGGTCTCGATGTGCGCGACGTACAACGCGGACGCCCGCGACATCGCGCGCGATCTGGCCCTGTCGTGGGTCAGCCTCCACGACAAGGAAAAGGTCTCGCTGATCGCGGGCATGTCGCTGGAGGCGCTGCACGCGCGTATCGACGCCGCGCCGGCCAGGGCGCGCGTGGTTCCGACGGACAAGAGCGGGCGCTCAATCCCGCTCTCCCGCGAGACCGTCCTCAAGGCGCTGGCCATGCCGGGCTCCGCCCTGATCGAGGCGCTCGTGGCCGCCGCCGATGTGCCCGACGAGGCGTGGCGCGCCGCGGCGCCGCGCGCCGAGGAGATCCACAACCTGACGGTGCAGGCCCGGGCGCGCGGTGAGGGGTTCACCCGCGACGGCGGGTCCCTTACCTGGGTGAAACTGACGGGCGAGCACGTCTACTTCCTGGTGGATCACGCCCGGTTCCACGTCCGGCGCCTCCCGAACGGTGGCATCTTGCTGGCGACCCACCCCTACCGCACGCTCTGGCCGCTCTGGGCCGATGCCCTCTTCGCGCTCGGTATCACGTCATGACAGAGACGCCAGGCGCCGCCTTGCGGCGCGTGAAGAGCGGTGGTCGGAGCCCTGGCAGTGAGACAGGCGTCCTCAAGGTCGTCGACCCATGAATCAAGCGCGGAGTGAACGGGGACCCGATTTCTATGCGTGGTGTGACGAGGCGGACCGGTTCGACGCCTTCGCGGCGGCCCTCTCCGCGCTCGTCTACCCGGGGGGACTTTGCGATGTCAGCCTCTCCACGCCTGGATCCTCCGAACACCTGTGGCGCAGCAAGGTTCCGCTCGACGAGGTCATCGCGGTGACACGTCCCGCCTTCAAGGCACGCTCGGAAATATGTGTGAATTTCGGGACGAAGTGGAGGTGGCTGGCCAGGTATGGCCTGAGCCTGGAGTGCTATGGTGAAGCACACGAACGCCGGTGGGCCAGCGGCCCTCTGCGCGTACACACCTACGAGTGGAAGGGGCTCTACCCGTATTGCCTCGAGATCGCCATCGGCGACGGTGTGCGCTCCGGAGAGCCGTCGAGCGCGTCGGCGAGCACTGGGGCCTCGACCGCGATGCGTCCCGATCGCGGGCCGAGCGCCCGACTCGCCCCGACGCCATTCGGCGCGTC
The DNA here is from genome assembly GCF_051521505.1 of Sorangium sp. So ce1014. Taxonomy (NCBI): domain Bacteria; kingdom Pseudomonadati; phylum Myxococcota; order Polyangiales; family Polyangiaceae; genus Sorangium; species Sorangium sp. So ce1014. The sequence goes on along the minus strand of NZ_CP150356.1, from coordinate 10,287,882 downwards.
CCACGTGCCCGTCTCGCAGGCGACGAGGATCTCACGCGCGAACAGGTGCTCGCGGCGCTCTCCATGCCGCCGGCCACGCTGATCGGCGCGCTCGAAGCCTCGGCGGTGCCGGACGAAGCATGGCGCTCCGTCGAGCCTCGCGCGCGCGAGCTCGTCCAGGAGATCATCGAGGAGCCCAGGGAGGGCGAGCCCTCCTACGAAGTGGATGTCGCCACGGGGAGACACGTCCGGTTCATCGAGCGCCATTCGCCCTACTACGTGCGGCGCCTTCCGAACGGTGGCCTCCTGCTGGCCACCCACCCCTTCCGCACGCTCTGGCCGCTCTGGGCGGATGCCCTCTTCTTGCTTGGTATTATGTCGTGAGCGGCGTCATGGTCCCATGTGCTGCATTCCGTTCAGCATCAATGATTTCTCCCTTCCGTTTGGAGCACGTGCCCGGCAAGATGCCGCGCCGTATGACGAAATCCACCAAGATCCTCTCAATCACTGTCATCGCAGGCATGCTCGGAGCGTTCGCTCACGAGTACACCGTAGCCCCGGCTTACGCCGAGTCTCTCGGCAGCTTCTGCGCGGCACCGGTCCAAGGTGAGGAGCACTGCGTCAGCTCGGACCGGAGCCCGGCCGATGCCTGGAACCGGGCTGCGGCCGACGGCGAGCTGCCCATCGCGATGTGGGCCAAGTGGCCGAGCGGCCTGACGGTCGACGATATCGCCAAGAGCCCCGCCCGGCTGAGGGCGTGGCTCGCGGACACCGACAAGGTCCTCGCGTACGTGCGCGACACGCAAAGGAACGCCGAGTCGTACAAGGCGAGCCTCGCGAGGGTCGCCGTGTTGCATGCCGAGGTCAAGGCGCGCCAGGCAGCGCCCCGCGAGACCCGCTGAGAAGCGCTCCATGAGCAAAGATCCTCACGCGAAGCGGTTCGAGATCCAGCGGCTCGTCGAGCGGTCGCTCGATCTGGCAAGGCATGCGCTTCTGCAGCAGGGATCGTTCCTTCCCGGATTCATCGCCGTCCAGCCCAACGGGATGTACGACATCGGGGTTGCAGCGCAAGGCGGCTCCGAAGGATCGAACCTGCTGATCACCCGGCTGAGGCAGAAGGCAACGGCAGAGCACCTCCGAGCGGCCGCCGTCTACCGGGACGTTCGGGTCCGGCCCCGAGGCGCATCGGAGGACGTCGACGCCATTCAAGTCGTGGCCGAGTTCGCGTCGGGCGAGTCGCTCAACGTGTTCCAGGTGTACCGCTTGGACAACGAAAAGGTGGTCTTCGAGGAGGACCCGGAAGTCGAGCAAGTCCCCTCCGTCATCTTCGCGGAGGCGGCCCGCATCGCGGCAGCCGGCAGGCGATGGTGGGAGTTCTGGACGTAGCCGCCGCGACCTCTCCCTCGCACGTCCCCGCCATTCAGCCAGGGCACGCCGCGTCGCACTCCCCACCGCAATCGACGCCCCGCTCGCCGCCGTTCTTCACGCCGTCGGTGCACGTTGGCGCCGCGCAGGCACCGGCCCAGCACGTGCCGCTCGTGCAGTCCGCGCCGGTCGTGCAGCCGCCCTCCGGAGCGCAGCGCGGGCACGGCGCGCCGCAGTCGACGCCCGTCTCGGCGCCGTTCTTCACGCCGTCGGTGCACGTGGGCGCCCTGCAAATGCCAGAGTCGCACACGCCTTCGAGGCAGTCGTCCCCCGTCGCGCAATCGAATCCCATCGGGCACGGCTTGCACGAGCCCCCGCAGTTGTAATCGGTCTCCCCGCTGCCCGGATCGTGCCGATTGTTCACACAGTGGTTTCGCACGCACAGCGTGCCGTCGCACACCAGCCCGTTCGGGCACGGCATCGTCGGATCGCTATGAATGCACTCGACACACTGCGCCTCATGACAGCGCCCGGCCCCCGAGATGGGGCAGAGCACGCCGGTGAGCTGCGCATTGATCGGCGTGTCGAAATCGCAGAGGTCGTTCGTGCACTCGTTCCCATCGTTGTAGACGTCGTACGCCGCCACGCTGACCACACGGCCGTCCTTCGAACACTCGTCCTGCTTGCAATCGCCGCGGATCTGCGAGGCCAGCGGCCCCACCGCGATCTCGACCTCGCACGCGCCGTCCACGCACCGCCCCGCGCCGCACCGCGCATCCGGCGGTCCCGGGCACGCCGCGTCGCTCTCGCAACCCCCTGACGGCTCGGGCTCCCCCGAGCACTCCGCCGGCCTGTCCTCCCCGCACTCGCCGCACGAGCGACACTCGAGGATGCACCCCGGCTCCTTCTCGCCGCGCGCGCAGCAGACGACCTTCCCAGGCTCCCAGCACTCGCACAGCCCATCGACGCAGATCGTGCCCGGCACGTTCTGGTGCTCCGAATGGCAGTCGTCCGTGACCTCACAGGTCGCTCCCTGGTAAGGCCCACCGCAGGCGAAGAAAAGTGTCGAGCTGCTGAGAAAAAATGATGCGATAAGGCAATGCGTGAAGCGCGTCGTCATGCGTCCAGTCCTCCGGCACGAGGCTGAGTCGCGGACGCCCCTGCGGCCCCAATCCGCCGAGGTGTCGTTGGCCAGGTCGTTCGACCTCCCGACTATGCCGCGCCGGGCGCGCGTTCGTCACGCAAGTTTTCGCCAGCGCCGCCGCGGCACCGCGGGCGCGCCGTCACGGCGGGGCGACGACGGGGCCGGCAGCGGGCCGCGATCAGAAGACGCCCGTCACCGCGATGCCCTCGGCCGACACCGTGAGCTCGGCTTGCCCGCGCGGAACCAGGGCGTAGGTGAGCGTGGCGCCCAGGGCAGCGCCCCCCGCGACGAACGCGGCGACGCCGACGGTCCGGAAGGCGCGCATGTCGCCGTAGGCCGAGGCGGAGTCGCGGCACATCGGCCAGGTCACCCGGAAACATCCGCTCGGGCCCGCGGAGCGGGCCGCCGCGCGACCGGCCGCTTCCTTCTTCTCCGTGGCCATCCTCATCACGCCCCCGAGCGCGGCGAGCGTGACGGATAGCCCCACGCCGCCGACGATCACGTCCGGCCGCGCTCCCGGTCGGGGAGGCGAGGGGCTCGGCCGCGGGCCACCCGCCCCCACCGCGGCGCCAGGCCCGCCTGCGGCGCCAGTCCCGCCCGCGGCGCCAGTCCCGCCCGCGGCGCCAGTCCCGCCCGCGGCGGCGGGTCCGCCCGCGGCGGCGGGCTCCCCGGAAGGCGCGGCGAACGTGAGCCTCACCTCCCGCGTCCCGCCGCGCGGGACGTCGATCTCCTCCACCGCTGCCCTGCCGTTCAACGACGCCCGGACGACGTGGCGCCCAGGGAGGACCGGGACGGGCTTGCCGTCCTCGAGCTCGACGGGCTCGCCGTCGATCGTGACCGCCGCCCCCGCGGGCGCGACGACGCGGAGCTCGCCGACGAGCTGGCGCGCGCGGGCGAGATCGGCGAGCCGCGACTCGTAGAGCTCGCGCTCGCCGGGGGTCCTGGGCTTGCGCATGATCTCCTTGCACAAGGACAGCCAGCGCACCGCGGCGGGCGCCTCGCCGAGCCGAAACGACAGCGCACCGAGGTTGCAGGCGGCCACCTGGGAGCGCTCGACCTTCCACACCGCCATCCACAGGTCGCGCGCGTCGGCGAGCCGCCCCTCGTCGACCGCGGCGTGCGCCTGCGCCATGAGACGGGCGCTCGTCTCGGAAGGACGCTCGGCCGCCGCCACCGCCGCGAGCGTGAAGAGTGCAAACCCCAGCCCGAGCGGAATGCCAAGACGAACACGGCTGTGCACAGGTGTGGACCTCCTCGCCCGGAGCTCGCGCTCAGGCGCGCGCCAAGGCCGGCTCGAACGGCGTGCCGGCAGGCCTCGATGACTCGATGAACAGACCGAGCGCGCCCGCGAGAGCAACGGCGGCGCGGAGAGGCGCTCCGCGCAAGCCTGGTACGCACAGCACCTAAAGGAAGTCAACCTACACACGCCCGCGCGGCGCCCCGCCCGAGGGCGACGCCGCGCCCGCCGATCCCACACTGCGGCGTCGCTGCGCCCCCGCGCAGCCCGCAGGCGCCCGCGCCGCGCGACGCATGATAGCGTGAGCCGCGCCAGCACGATCCGTGCGGCCACCCCCGTCCCCGAGGAGATCATGAAGCGAGAAAAGCGACTGACCAAGCGCGAGCGGAAGGCGCTCGCGCCGGCGCGCCCGGCGGCGCAGCAGCACGAGCATCAACACATCCACTGCGTCGCCTGCGGCAAACACCTCGATGCGGTGGAGTTCGGGGTGCAAGGGACAGCGACATGGATCCAGTGCCTGCACCGGTCGCGCTTCGCCTCCTGCACCCAGTGCGTCGAGATCTCGAAGCGCCTCCTGGCCGAGCACGACCGCACAGGACAACCCGTGCAGTCCGCCCAGGCCTGGCACTGAGAGCGGAATCACAGCGCTCCAGCCCGTCTGGCCACGCCAGAGGCAACGCCAGAGGCAACGCCGGCGGCAACGCCTGAGGTCGCTCGCACCACAGCGCACCACAGACGGACGGTCTGGACAATCGTCAGCACACATCCTCTCCCGCTCACCCCGGCGGCCGTCCTCCCCGGATACGCTTGCGCTCGGCGCCCTTTGCGCCAATGGTTTGCGCCCCATTCATCTCGGAGGCTCTGCATGACAAAACCAATCCGCCGCGCGGGCGTCATCGGCGCGGGCGTCATGGGCAGCGGCATCGCCGCCCACTTCGCGAACGCCGGCATCGAGGTCCTGCTCCTCGATATCGTGCCCCCGAACCTCAGCGACGCCGAACGGAAGGACCCGGCCGCCAGGAGCCGGTTCGCCGCAGGCGGGCTCGAGAAGGCCCTCAAGGCCAAGCCCGCCGCCTTCTTCCACCCGTCCCACGCCCGCCTCGTGCGCACCGGCAACACCGAAGATCACTTCGCCGAGCTCGCCCAATGCGACCTCGTTATCGAGGCGATCATCGAGAAGATGGAGCCGAAGCGCGCCCTCTTCGCCCGCCTGGAACAGGTCATGCGGCCGGACGCGATCGCGGCGTCCAACACCTCCGGGCTGCGCATCGAGGAGATGATGCAGGGGCGCTCCGCGGACTTCCGCAAGCGATTCCTCGTCATGCACTTCTTCAACCCGGTCCGGTACATGAAGCTCCTCGAGCTCGTCACCGGACCCGACACCGACCCGGCCGTCGTCGCCCGCGTGCGGAAGCTCGGCGAGGACGTGCTCGGCAAGGGCATCGTCTTCGGCAAGGACACCCCGAACTTCGTCGGCAATCGCATCGGCACCCACGCGATGCTCACCGCCATCCACCTCATGATCGAGGAGGGCCTCGCGCCCGAAGACGTCGACGCCATCACCGGCGTCGCCATGGCGCACCCGAAGAGCGCGAGCTTCAGGACAGGCGATATCGTCGGGCTCGACACCTTCGCCCACGTCGCCGAGAACTGTTACACGGCGCTCGAGCGCGACGAGGACCGCGAGGTCTTCAAGGTGCCCGCCTACATCCGCAGCATGATCGAGGCGAAGCTCCTCGGCGACAAGACCAAGGGCGGCTTCTACCGCAAGACAAAGGAAGGGCTCGAGACGCTCGACCCGGCGAAGCTCCAGTACCGCCCCCACGGCGGCGACGAGGCGATCAAGAAGGCCACGCGGTCGTGCGAGAAGATCGAGGACCCCGCCGCGCGCGTGAAGAAGCTCGCCAGCGACCCGGGCAAGGCAGGGCAGTTCGCGTGGAAGGTGCTCTCCCGCTCGCTCGCGTACACGGCGCGGCGCGTGGGCGAGATCGCCGACAGCATCGTGTCCATCGATGACGCCATGCGCTGGGGGTACAACTGGGAGCTCGGGCCGTTCCAGACCTGGGACGCGCTCGGCTTCGCCGAGACCGTCGAGCGCATGCAGAAGGACGGCATCCAGCTGCCCGAGTCGATCCTCCGCATGAAGCAGAGCGGCGCGACCTCGTTCTACCGCGCCGACGGGGCGGTGTTCGATCTGCTCAAGGGAGAGTACGTCGCCCGCCCGATCGATCCGCGGAACGTCACGCTCGCCGGCGCGCGCCGCGGCGTGAAGGCCGTGCTCGCCAACGACGGCGCCGAGGCGTGGGACCTCGGCGATGGGGTGCTCGGCGTCACCTTCAAGACCAAGGCGAACAGCCTCGATCCGGACTCGATCGGGATGCTCTCGCTCGCCGCCGAGAAGGCCGAGCAGGACTTCCGCGCGCTCGTCGTCTTCAACCAGGGCGAGCACTTCTGCGTCGGCGCCAACCTGTTCCTCGTGGCGATGGCCGCGGGCAACAAGGACTGGGACGCGATCCGCAGGATGGTGAAGGCGTACCAGGACGCGACGCAGCGGCTGAAGTACGCGAGCGTCCCGGTCGTGGCCGCGCCCTACGGGATGACCCTGGGCGGCGGGCTCGAGCTCTGCTTCGCCTGCGACGCGGTGCAGGCCGCGGCCGAGACGTACGCGGGGCTCGTGGAGGTCGGCGTCGGGCTGATCCCGGGCGGCGCAGGGACGCTCAACATGCTCTGGCGCGCGTTCGAGGGGATCCCGGAGGGCGTGCCGGTGAACTCGTACGACCTCGTGACCCAGGTCTTCAAGAACATCGCCCTCGCCAGGGTCGCGACGAGCGCGGACGAGGCGAAGGCGCTCGGCTTCTTCCGCAAGACGGACGGCGTCTCGTTCGACCGGGCGCGCCAGCTCCACGAGGTGAAGGCGCGCGCCGTCGGGATCGCCGAGGCCGGGTACCACATGCCCGTGCCGCGCGCCTACAAGCTCCCGGGCGAGAGCGGGATCGCGACGCTGCAGATGATGATCGACACGCTCGTCGCCGGCGGCCACGCCAGCGAGCACGACGCGAAGATCGCGCGCAAGCTCGCCGAGGTGCTCTGCGGCGGCGCGGGCGGCGCGGCGCGCGAGGTGACCGAGGACGAGATCCTCGAGCTCGAGCGCGAAGCGTTCGTCAGCCTGTGCGGTGAGCCGAAGAGCGCTGAGCGGATGCAGTACATGCTGATGAACAACAAGCCCCTCCGGAACTAGGTGAACGCCATGGTCGACGTCGTAATTGCAGAGGCCGTCCGCTCGGCCGTTGGCCGGGCCCACAAAGGGTCGCTCGCGCAGAAGCGCCCCGACGAGCTCGCCGGCGAGGTCGTCGCCGCGCTGCTGAAGCGCGTCCCCCAGGTGAAGCCGGAGGACATCGAGGACCTCGTCCTCGGCTGCGCGATGCCGGAAGGCGAGCAGGGGCTCAACGTCGCGCGCGTCGTGTCGCTCCTCGGCGGGATGTCGCAGGACGCCTCCGCGATCACCATCAATCGCTTCTGCTCGAGCGGGCTCCAGGCGATCGCGAACGCGGCGGGCAGCATCGCGATGGGGTCGCTCGACATCGCCGTCGCCGGCGGCGTCGAGTCGATGACGATGGTGCCGATGACCGGCAACAAGCTGAGCGCGTCGCCGGAGGCGATGGAGCGCTGTCCGACGGTGTACACGCCGATGGGCATCACCGCGGAGAACGTGGCGAACAAGTTCCAGGTGAGCCGCGCCGACCAGGACGCGTTCGCGCTGAAGAGCCACCAAAAGGCGGCGGCGGCGCGCGCGGCCGGGCGCTTCGAGGACGAGATCGTCACCGTGAAGGGCGTGCGCTACGAGAGCGGCCAGCGCGTGACGTTCGACTTCCGCACCGACGAGCTGATCCGCAAGGAGACCACGGTGGAGGCGCTCGCGGGGCTGAAGCCGGCCTTCGCGGCGAAGGGGAGCGTCACCCCGGGCAACAGCTCGCCGCTGTCGGACGGCGCCGCCGCGGCGCTCGTGATGAGCAAGGCGAAGGCGGACGCGCTCGGCGTGAAGCCGCTCGGGTACTTCCGGGCGTTCGTGACCGTGGGCGTCGACCCCGCCATCATGGGGATCGGCCCGGTGCCCGCGGTGCGGAAGCTGCTCGCGAGGACCGGGCTGAAGATGGCCGACATCGACCTGTTCGAGGTCAACGAGGCGTTCGCGTCGCAGGCCGTCTACGTGCAGCGGACGCTCGAGATCCCCGAGGAGAAGCTCAACGTGAACGGCGGCGCGATCGCGCTCGGCCACCCGCTCGGGTGCACCGGCGCGAAGCTCACCGCGACCGCCCTCCACGAGCTCCGCCGGCGCGGCGGCCGCTACGCCATCGTCACGATGTGCATCGGCGGCGGCATGGGCGCGGCCGGCCTGATCGAGCTGGCCAGGGCGACCGCGAGCGCCTGATCCCGGCGCGCTGACCCCGCCCCGCTCCCTCCCGTCCACGGCCCGCCCCGCGCGTCCCCTCCACGACCCGAGCGCCGCGCTCCGGCTTTCCCGCGGCGGGGCGATGGCCTATACATCGCCCATGCCGAGCCACCTGACGACCTTTGAAGGGTCGATCCCCGAAGCCCTGAAGCGAGCCATCGAAGCGAAGATCGAGGGCTCCACCGCCGAGGTGACCGGCGGCGGAGGGCACTTCAACCTCGTCGTGACCGCCCCGGTGTTCGCCGGCAAGAGCATGCTGGAGAGCCAGCGGCTGGTCTACGGCGCGATCTCCCACCTCATGGCCGGCGACATGGCGCCGGTCCACGCGATCGACAGCCTGAAGACCCGTACTCCCTAGAGCACCGATCCGCTTGAAACGCCCGAGAATGAAGAGATTTGAACCACAGAGGCACAGAGGACACAGAGGAACAACAAAAAAACTCTGTGCCCTCTGTGCCTCTGTGGTTCATTTTCTCGGGGCTTCAACCTGTCCGGTGTCCTGGAGCCCCGCTCGGCCGGCGTAGATCAGCGGCGGCGCGCTGACGCGGCCGTCCACGAGCGCTCCACCTCGCAGGTGCTGCTGCAGCCGTCGCCGTCGGCGAGGTTGCCGTCGTCGCACTCCTCCCGCACCGTCTGGATGGAGTCGCCGCACACGGAGACGCAGGCGCTGGGCTCGCCGCTGCAGAGGTAACCGTACGTGACCTCGCAATCCGGGCTGCAGCCGTCCGCCGCGGCCGTGTTGCCGTCGTCGCACCCCTCGTTGCCGATGAGCAGGCCGTCGCCGCAGGCCGGGCCGCAAGCGCTCGGCTCGCCGGCACATTCGTAGCCCGCCTCGATCACGCAGACCGGGCTGCAGCCGTCCTCGCTCGTGACGTCGCCGTCGTCGCAGATCTCGGCGCCGCGCAGGAGGCCGTCGCCGCACATCGTCGAACAGATGCTCGGAGCGCCGGAGCAGGTGTAACCGGGCTCGAGGGCGCAGTCCTCGTCGCAGCCGTCCTCCGCCGCGGAGTTGCCGTCGTCGCAGCCCTCGGCGCCGGCCACCGCGCCGTCGCCGCACACGCCGCCGTCACCACCGCCGCCACCGCCACCGCCGTCACCACCGCCACCGCCGCCGCCACCGCCTGCGCTCGCGGTCCCGCCGGTGCCCGCCGTCGCCGTGCTCGACACGGAGCCCGACCCGCCGGCGCCCGACCCGGCTCCGCCGGCGCCCGACCCGGCCCCGCCGGCCCCACCGCTGATGTCGTTCGGGGCTTCCTCCCCGCATGAAAGGAGCGCCACGGCCGCGAGCGCCGCGACCGACCCAGTCCACCTCGTTAGCAGCATCTGTCCCTCCAGCAGCGAGGTCCGCGAGCGACGGTGGCCTCCCCCCGACTCCGCACCGAGCACCCGTCGCCGCAACCCCTCACCGAATACCCGTCTGCGATCGCCAGGACAATTCTAGCGCTACTGACGCGCTCGGCTCGCGCCGCGCAGGGTTCGCGCGGGCGAGGGCGGGCGTTCCCCGGCAAATCGCAGGCGCTCCGGCGACGGGGGCGACGCTCGGCGCCCGTCGCCGGGGCGCCGAGGGCGGGGGCGCCCCCGCGCCGGAGGGGCCCCGCGCCCGCCAGCGGCCGATGCCCGGGATCGCCGTCTGTTTGACACCGGAATTCGCGCGGTGGTACGTGGCGCGGAGCGCCAAGCTCCAGGTGCGCTTGCCCCACCGCGACCTCACCAGCCCGAGGACCCTGCCATGACGCCTCGCTCTCCGTTGCTCCCCGCCGAACCGCGCCCGGGCGCCCCCGACACGCCCGACGATCGGCGCGCGCTGCCCGCCCGCGGTCGGCCCGACCGGGACCGCCGCCCGGGCGCCGCGCTGCTCTCGCTCGCCCTCGGCGCCGCGATGACCGCCGCCGGCGCGGGCGACGCCGCGGCCCAGACGCGCGCGGGCGGCACCAACGGCGACGGCATGGACCTGCACCTGTTCCGGCCGGCGGTCGACTCCAAAGGGCTCTTCTCGGTCAACGGGGCGGACGTCCTCGGCGCCAACGATATCAGCCTGGGGCTCGTGCTCGATTACGGGCACAACATCCTGCCGATCACCGACAACGGCACAGAAACGAAGGTGATGCTCAATCACGCGTTTCAGGGCACGTTCCAGTTCAATTACGGTATCGGCAACTTGCTTGTCGTCGGGCTCTCCGCCCCGGTGGTGCTCAACGCGGCCGACCCGATCGACGACATCGGCCCGGGCCCCGGCCAGAACTACGACGACGACTCGCTCGACGCCCAGTCGCTCGGCAACCTGGCGGTCCACGCGAAGGTGCGCCTGCTCCGCCCCGATCAGGACGTGATCGGGCTCGCGCTGATCGGTCAGATCGGCGTCGGCGTCGGCGGGACAGAGGACTTCGCCTCGGATCCGGGGTTCTTCTTCTGGCCGCAGCTCGTGCTGGAGAAGCGGTTCGGCATCACCAACCCGTTCCGGATCGCGGCGAACGTCGGCTACCGCGGCCATACGGGGGAGAACCCCGCGTTCGGCCTGCGCTCGGACGGCACGACCTTCCAGCTGAAGCACGGGGACCTCGAGTACTCGGACCTGCTCACCGGCGGGTTCGGGATGAGCTACCGCGTCCTCACGCCGCTCGACCTCGTGGCCGAGACCTACCTGACCCAGCAGGTCGGCGGCGGCGAGAGCAGCAAGCAGAAGCTGTCGGCCGAGGCGGTCGGGGGCATCAAGCTCTTCATCGAGCGGAACAGCTTCCTCATGCTCGGCGCCGGGGTCGGGTACACGCCCGGCTTCCAGGCGGCGGAGCAGCGCGCGACAATCGGGTTCGTCTTCGAGCCGTCCATCGGCGACCGCGACGGCGACGGCATCAAGGACGATCAGGACGACTGCCCCGACGAGCCGGAGGACTACGACGGCTTCCAGGACACAAAGGCCGACTCGCCCCCGGGGAAGTACGGTTGCCCGGATCCGGACAACGACGAGGACGGCATCCTCGACGTCGACGACCGCTGCCCGAACAACCCGGAGGATCGCGACGGCGACGAGGACGACGACGGCTGCCCGGAGGGGAGCGACGGCGATCGCGACGGCGACGGCATCCTCGACTCGCGCGACAAGTGCCCGGATGAGCCGGAGGACCGCGACGGCTTCCAGGACAAGGACGGCTGCCCCGACCCCGACAACGACAAGGACGGCATCCCGGACAAGTCCGACCAGTGCCCGAACGATCCGGAGGACAAGGACGACTTCGAGGACGAGGACGGCTGCCCCGACCCCGACAACGACAGGGACGGCATCCCGGACGTGGCCGACAAGTGCCCGAACGAGCCCGAGACGTTCAACGGCCTCGAGGACGAGGACGGCTGCCCGGACAAGGGCAGCGTCGTGATCGAGGAGAACAACATCGTCATCCTCGAGAAGATCCAGTTCGCGACCGGCAGCGCCGAGATCCTCCCGGAGTCGTTCGGCATCGTGCAGGCGGTCGCCGAGACGCTCAAGCACCACCCGGAGTTCTCGCTCATCGAGGTGCAGGGGCACGCCGACGAGCGCTCGGCCGACGCGTACAACCTCAAGCTGACCCAGGCCCGCGCGGACGCGGTCGCCGCGGCGCTCGTGCAGCGCGGCGTCAACAAGAACGCGGTGCGCTCGATGGGCTACGGCGAGTACTGCCCGCTCGATCCGGCCCACAACGCGCCGGCCTGGGAGAAGAACCGGCGCGTCGAGTTCAAGGTCGTGCGGACCGACAAGGGGCCGACCAACGTGGAGCTCGGCTGCGACACGGCCCGGGCCAAGGGCGTCGTCCCGCCGCCGCCCTGAGCGGAGCGCGGCCGCGCGCGGCGGGGGCGCCAGCCGCGCGGCACGCGGCCGATCTGGACAGGACAGGTCGGCCCGGGGGAGAGTGACCCCATGAACGCCCGCGCCACGCTCTCCGCCGCCGCGACGCTCGCGGCGGCGGCGCTCGCCGCCCCGGCGAGCGGCTGCATCGACACCGACGCCGCCGTGTTCGTCGATCCGTCCATCGCCGCGCCCGAGGCGACCGTCTCGTCGAGCGCGCTCGGGACCGGCCTTCAGGCGAGCTTCGCGCTGAAGCTCCACCTGGGCCCGCGGGCCAGCGGGCCCAGCCGCGTCGCGGTGCGCACGTTCGAGATCGTGAGCGCCGATCAAACGACGGCGATCGTGGCGCCGCTCCCCGTCGAGACCGCGACGGCGCTGCCGGTCGAGGTCGCTCCGGACAGCGACGTCACCGTGGCGTTCACCGTGGATACGAGCGCCGGGGGCGCGACGCTCCCGGGCGGCGCCGCGGCGGCGCTCTGCGCCGCGGAGGGGATCCGGATCACGGGCGCGATCGAGGACTCGCTGGAGGACGGGGCGACGCCGGTCGTCTCCGAGGTGTTCCACGCGCGCTGCCCGTGACGCGCCGCGCGCCGCCTGCGCCGGCGATCTCGGCGTTCACCGGCGCCATCCCGCGCGCGCCGCGCTAAAATGCGGGCCATGGCGCACCGAGAGCCCACCCCCCCTCCGGAGACCGAAGCGGATCGCGCGCTCGGGTCGTCGGGCCACGCGGACGAGCGCCGCGCCGACGAGCGCCGCGCCGACGAGCGCCGCGCCGACGCGCCCCGGACCACGAACGGCGGAGGCGGCGAGGGGCTCGGGCTCGACGAGGACGGGCTCGCGGCGCTCCGGCGCGCGGTGGCCGCGTGGCGCGAGGGCCCGGTCGCCGAGGCGTCGGCGCGCTTCCCGCCGCGCACCGAGAGCTTCACCACCTGGAGCGGCGTCGACGTGCCCGACCTCGCGACGCCGGCCGACGCGCCGGTCGACCACGCGGCCGACCTCGGGCTGCCCGGGGAGTACCCGTTCACGCGGGGCGTCCAGCCGACGATGTACCGCGGCAGGCTCTGGACGATGCGGATGTTCGCCGGCTTCGGCACGCCGGAGCAGACGAACGCGCGGTTCAAATACCTGCTCGCCGAGGGGCAGACGGGCCTGTCGACCGCCTTCGATTTCCCGACGCTCATGGGCTACGACTCCGACTCTCCTCGGTCGCTCGGCGAGGTGGGGATGTGCGGTGTCGCGGTCGACACGCTCCGCGACATGGAGGCGCTCTTCGACGGCATCCCGCTCGACCAGGTGACGACGTCGATGACCATCAACGGCCCCGCCGTCGTGCTGCTCGCGTTCTATATCGCGCTCGCCGACAAGCGCGGGATCCCGCGCAAGCGGATCGGCGGCACCGTGCAGAACGATTGCCTGAAGGAGTTCATCGCCCAGCACGCCTGGCTCGTCCCGCCGCGCCCGGCGATGCGCATCGTGACCGACATGATCGAGTTCTGCGCGCGCGAGGTGCCGCGGTGGAACTCGGTGTCGATCAGCGGATACCACATCCGGGAGGCCGGCTCGACCGCCGCCCAGGAGCTCGCGTTCACGCTCGCGGACGGGCTCGCCTACGTCGAGAGCTGCGTCGAGCGCGGCCTCGACGTCGACTCGTTCGCGCCGCGCCTGTCGTTCTTCTTCGATGTCCACAACGACTTCTTCGAGGAGATCGCGAAGCTCCGCGCCGCGCGCCGCATGTGGGCGCGGTTCCTCAAGGAGCGCTACGGGGCGAAGCGGGCCGAGAGCATGAAGCTGCGCACGCACGCGCAGACGGCCGGCGTCTCGCTGACCGCCCAGCAGCCCTACAACAACGTGGTCCGCGTCTCGCTCCAGGCGCTCGCCGCCGTGCTCGGCGGCACCCAGTCGCTCCACACGAACTCGCTCGACGAGACCTACGCGCTCCCGACCGAGGAGAGCGTGACCATCGCCCTCCGGACGCAGCAGATCATCGCCCACGAGAGCGGGGTCGCGAACACCATCGATCCGCTCGGGGGGAGCTACTACGTCGAGTGGCTCACCGATCGCCTGGAGCAGGAGGCGCTCGCGTACATCCAGCGGATCGACGAGATGGGCGGGATGGTGCCCGCCATCGAGAAGGGATATCCGCAGCGCGAGATCGCCGCCTCGGCCTACCGGTTCCAGCGAGAGCTGGAGTCGAACGAGCGGATCATGGTGGGCGTCAACCGCTATGCCGGCGCCGCCGAGAAGACGATCCCCCTCCTCCGCATCGACGAGGAGGTGCAGCGGGTGCAATGCCGGAACCTGGACCGGGTCAAGGCCCAGCGCGACAAGGACCAGGTGCGAAGCGCGCTGGCCGAGGTGCGAAGCAGCGCGCGCGGTCGCGATAACCTCATGCCCCCCATCATCGCGGCGGCCAGCGTGTACGCGACCGAGCAGGAGATCTGCGACGTGCTGCGCGACGTCATGGGAACGTACAGCGACCCGGCGGAATTCTGAGCTCCCTAGAGCGCTCGGAGCCCCGCCCGCCCCGGCGTGCGCATCCGATCAGGTCCCGACCTCACGATGGCCCATGGAGCCCCGCTCCTCGTCAGGTTGACACTTCTCTACCTCGGCCGGTAGAGTGCGCCGGCGTCAGGGTGCCGCAGTCGCGGCTCATCCGTGGCGCCGCCGAACGGTCTGCTGTTGTCGCTGCGCTGCGGCGCTGCGTGCTGTCGGTCGAGTGAGAGGATCGTCGCGGGCGACCGAGGTCGCCGCGAGGGAGCAAGCTTATGAAGAGTCGATCCATGTCGCGCCGCATTTTTGCCCTTTCGGCGCTCGTCCTATCCGTCGGCGCCACGGCGGCCTGCGACAACAAGGGTTCCGAGACCGCCGGCAAGGACTCGGCGGGGGCGACGTCGGCCACCCCGGGTGCCGGGGCCCAGGGCGGGGCGAAGGGCGGGGCGAAGTTCGTCACCATCTCCAGGGAGCAGCAGGCGTCCTGGGTACGCAACTTCAACCCCCTGCTCGGCGAGGGGGCCACGCGCTTCCCCACCGTCGCGGGCATCTACGAGCCCATGATCGTGTACAACACGATGAAGGGCGAGTTCGTGCCCTGGCTCGCCACGAAGTACGAGTGGAGCGACGCGAACAAGAAGCTCACCTTCACGGCCCGCAGCGACGTCAAGTGGTCTGACGGACAACCCTTCTCGGCGAAGGACGTCGCCTTCACGTTCGGGCTCCTCAAGAAGTTCCCGGCGCTCGATCAGACGGGCGTGTGGAAGTTCGTCGAGTCGGTGGAGGCCAAGGACGCCACCATCGAGTTCATCTTCAAGGAGGCCTTCGTCCCCGGGCTCCACTACATCGGCCACCAGCCGATCGTGCCGGAGCACAAGTGGAAGGACGTCGCCGACCCGGTCACGTTCACGAACGAGAACCCCGTCGCGACGGGCCCCTTCACCGAGGTGAAGACGTTCCAGAACCAGATCTACGAGCTCGGCAAGAACCCGAACTACTGGCAGAAGGGCAAGCCGGCGGTCGAGGGGCTGCGCTTCCCGGCGTACCCGGGCAACGACCAGGCGAACCTGGCGCTCATCAACGGCGAGGTCGACTGGGCCGGCAACTTCGTGCCCGACATCGACAAGACCTACGTCGCCAAGGACCCGGAGAACAACCACTACTGGTTCCCGCTCGTCGGCGGCACCGTGACGCTCTACCCGAACGCCACGAAGAAGCCGTTCAACGACATCAAGCTGCGCAAGGCCATCAGCATGGCCATCGACCGGGCGCAGATCGCCAAGATCGCGGTCAACGGCTACACGGTCGGCGCGGACGGCACCGGGCTCGACGACGCCTACGGGCGCTGGCGCAACGAGAAGGCCGCCGCGGCCGGCGACTGGACGACCTTCGACGTGGCCAAGGCGAACGCGCTCCTCGACGAGGCCGGCTACGCCAAGGGCTCGGACGGGATCCGCGCGAAGGACGGCAAGCCGCTGAAGTTCGACATCAACGTCGTGACCGGCTGGTCCGACTGGGTGCGCGCGGTCCAGATCACCACGCAGAGCCTGAAGGCCGTCGGCATCGAGGCCACGCTGAAGACGTACGACTTCAGCGCGTTCTTCGAGGCGCTCCAGAAGGGCACGTTCGACATGTCGATGGGCTGGACCAACACCGAGCCCACGCCGTTCAACTACTACCGCGATCTCATGGGCCCGGAGTTCGTGAAGCCCGTCGGCGAGGTCTCGAACCGCAACTGGCACCGCTTCGCCGCCAAGGAGGCGGAGCCGCTGTTCAAGAAGTTCGCGGCCGCGACGGATCCGGCGGAGCAGAAGAGCATCGTCGACGAGCTGCAGATGATCTACGCGCAGCAGGTGCCGGTGATCCCGCTGTTCAAGAACCCGTCCTGGGGCGAGTACAGCACGAAGCGCTTCGTCGGGTGGCCCAGCAAGGAGAACCCGTACGCCAAGCTGTCGCCGAACAACTCGCCGGATTACCTCCTCGTCCTGACCGAGATCAAGCCGAAGTGACGTTCCCTGTGCAGCGCGCCGGACACCCGGCGCGCTGCGCGCGTCTCCCGGCCTAGCTCTTCCCCTCCGTCTCAGCACAAACCTTGGCCGCAGCCGGCGCCGGTGCGAAGATCGCACCGCATGCTCCCTTCGGCCGTCCAGATCGCACGGTTTGCTGCGCTCCTCTCCGGAGCCGTCCTCGCCGCCTGCGGCGGCAACCAGCACGCAGGCGCCGCGGCGTTCTGGGAAGGCGATACAATCGACCCCGCCAGGCCGGCGGACCCTGAAGCCGCGAAGCTGAAGGCGTCGCGCCGGGCGCTCGGCGCGCCCGACGATTTCGACGGCGTCCCCTCCACGCCGCAGGAGCGGGGTCCCTCGTCGTGGGTCGGCGTGCGGCACGACCTCGCGCTCGCGCCCGCCGCGTCGCGGACCGAGCGGTGCAGCTGCCTGGCCGTGGAGGTGGGGGGGGCGCGCGATGCCAGGTTCCAGTGGGCGGCCGGCGCCCCGGAGACCGCGGCCGACAACACGCTCGCCGTCGCGCTGAGCGCGCGCGGGGTGCCCTGTCCGGGCGGCCCCGCCGACGAGGAGAGCCGGCGGCCCTCGATCTCGGCGGTCGATCAGGAGGGGAACGACATCATCATCGAGGTCGAGGAGCTGCCGCCCGGGCGGCCGCTCGCGACCGGCGCCGTGATCCCGAGGCCCGCTTCGGGCGGGGCGGTCTACGTGAAGGGGCGGAGCGCGAAGCTCCCTTACGCGCGCGCCGCCGGCGGCGCGCGCTGCAAGGTGTACTGAGCCCGGCGGCGGAGCTCAGGTGCCGGGAGCGCCGGCGCAGATCCAGTCGTTGATCTTCTTGATGCTCGCCTCCGGCAGGCTCGGGTCCGGGGGCGGGGGCATGCGCTTGCCGTCCGCGCAGAGGTCGACGTTGCGCAGCTTGTTGATGATGTAGCTCTCGCTCGGCTTGCCCGGCACGACGAGCACCCGGTCGGCGCAGGTCGAGCTGTCGCCGTCGACGAGCCTGCCATGGGACCCGTTCCCGCGGAGATCGAGGCCGCCGGCCGGCGGGCCGGCGTTGCCGTGGCACCCCGCGCAGGTCGTGGTCAGGATCGCCTGCACGTCGGCGAAGGTCGCGGTGTCCGCGCCGCACGCCGGATCGCCGGGAGCGGAGCCGCCCTCGCCGGTGGAGCCGCCCTCGCCGGTGGAGCCGCCCTCGCCGGTGGAGCCGCCCTCGCCGGTGGAGCCGCCTTCGCCCGTGGAGCCGCCCTCGCCGGTGGAGCCGCCCTCGCCCGTGGAGGCGCTGCTGGACGAGCTTGTCGCGCCGCCGCCCTCGCCCGTGGAGGCGCTGCTGCTTGCCGTGCTCGTGGTGCCGCCGCCCTCGCCGCCGTCATCGGAGCAGGCAGCCGCCGATAGCCCGACGGTCAGGCAGAGGGCCAGTTGAAGTGTAGTTTTGTGGAAAAGCATGGAAGACCTCATCAGTCACTGGACGTGCGCGGCGCTCGCCGCGCCATGGACTGGCCAGTAGCCTAGAGGGCCCTGTGGGTGTTCACAACGCATTTCGCGAGAAAGGCAGATGTTCACGCCTCGCGAAATGGCGGCACTGCAATGCAATGGCAGCGCTGTACCGCGCTGTTCGTCGCGCGCTATCCCGCGAGCGCCTTCGAGGAGAGCAGCTCTCCCGGATCGCGCTCTGCCATGTCCTCGAAACGCGGGAGGTCGGCGAGCCGGTGCGCGGTCGTGGCGCACGTCTCGGGGTCGCGGTCGAACGCGATCGCGCGGCCGAGGCCCTGCTTCGACACGCCCCTGAGCAGCGCGGGCGAGTGCGTCGTCGCCACGATCTGGCAGACGGAGGGCCGCGCCGCCCCCTCCAGGAGCTGCGCGAGCAGGCCGGCGCGATCGGGGTGCATGCCGGCGTCGGGGTCCTCCACGAGGAGGAGCGAGCCCTCCGGCGCGGTGAGCACGCCGGCGATCTTGCCGAGCGCGCGCAGCGCGCCGTCCGGGAGGCTCGGCGCCGGGACGCGGGTGCCGTCCTTCTCGACGAGCACCATCATCACGTCGCCGAGGCCCGTCTCCGCAAATTCGATATCGCCGATCTCGGGCGCGAAGATCGAGCTCACCCAGCCGAGCACGTCGGCCTTGTGATCGGCCTCCTGGCAGAGCCAGCGGAGCACGGCGGAGAGGTTCTGCCCCCCGGCGCCGAGGTTCTCGATCTCGTGCGGCACGTAGCCCCGCATCCGCGAAGGATCGATGTCGAGCGACAGCGTGCTCCGCATCGCGACCTGGAGCGCGTTGCAGAGCGCGATGGCGTCCGAGAGGCTCACGTCGTCGCCGCGCCCGCGGTGGTGCTCGACCTGGCCGAGCAGGCTGCGCCGCCCGGGGTTGCGATCCATCGAGGCGAGCCTCATCGAGCGGCCCTTCTTCGACGCCGCCTTCATCGCGCCGCCCGTGGAGAACCCCTCGAGGCCCCTCAGCGCCGACGCGGGCGTGTCGAAGAGCAGGCCCCCCGCCGACTTCGCCTCGAGCGACTCGTGCTCGACGATCACGTCAGGCTCGACCTGACACGTGAGCTTGTGTGTGAGCTCCTCCTTCCCTATCGTCCATCGGCTCTCGATGGTGAACGATTTGGCGCCCCTGTACGTGGCCCCCTGCGTGCCGCCGCGCAGGCCCGGCCAGATCTCGCGCCTGCCGTCGACGCGGCCGCGGAAGATGTCGCACAAGGGGAGATCCAGCCCTACGCCCTGCAAGAAGCGCAGGGCGTCGAGGAAGTTGCTCTTGCCCGAGCCGTTGGCCCCGAGCAGCAGCGTGAAGGGGGACAGCTCCACCGTTTGATCGGCGAAACTCTTGAAGTTCTTGAGTCGAATGGATGTCAGCATGCCTGGCCGCCCGCAGCTCTCCATGTAGCCAGGCAGTCGGCCGGATGTAAAGCGCCGGCCGACCGATCAACGAAAGTCGATGAGCTCGATGTCGAACACGAGCATGCCGGAGGGCGCGCCGGGGCGCGCCGGCTTCTCGCCGTACGCGAGCTCGGCAGGGATCCAGAAGCGCGTCTTCTCGCCTTTCACCATCAACTGTACGCCCTCGGTCCACCCCTTGATCACGCCGCCCAGCGGGAAGGTGACCGGCTCCTCGCGGACGATGGAGCTGTCGAACATCTTCCCGTCGGTCGTCCAGCCCGTGTAGTGCACGGTGACGCGGCTCGTCGGCTTGGGGTGCTCGGTGCCCGTGCCCTTCTGCTGGACCTGGTAGGCGAGCCCGGAGGCGGTCTTCTTCGCGGTCTTCGGCGCCGCCTTCACGTCCTTCGGCACGGGCGGAGGCTGCGGCGCGGGCGAGAAATCGAGCAGCTCGACGTCGAACACGAGCATTCCGGACGGGGCGCCCGGGCGCGTGGGCCGGTCGCCGTAGGCGAGGCTCCCCGGGATCCAGAGGCGGCGCTTCTCCCCCTTGCTCATGAGCTGGAGCGCCTCCGTCCACCCTTTGATCACGCCGCCCACCCCGAAGCTCGCCGGCTCGCCGCGCAGGACGGAGCTGTCGAACATCTTCCCGTCCGTGGTCCACCCCGTGTAGTGGACCTTCACCTTGTCGTCGGGGCCGGGATGCGCCTTGTCCGTGCCCGGCGTCAGCACCTTGAACGCGAGGCCCGAGGCCGTCTTCTGCGCGTCCGCGGGCGGCGCGGCGACGTCCGGCGGCGCGGGCAGGCCGGCGGGCTCAGGGGGCGCCTGCTGCTCGGCGGTGGGCGTCGGCGGCGCGGCAGGTACGGCCGACGCCGGGGCGTCGGCGATCGCCTGTGGGGCCGGCTTCTGATCGCAGGCGGCGAGGGGGACGGCAAGCATCGCAACAAGGACGAGGGTTCCGCGCTTCATGCGCCGCTTCATAGCTCGTCCGCCGTCGAGGGCCGGTATTTTTGTGAGGTGCGCACCGATTCCGTCGGTTGCGGACTCAGCGTCGCCGCCGGCCGTCCGTGAGCGGCGTTCGAGGGATCTCGACCCGACTACGCGGACGGTCTAGCGTGCGCACGCCATGCGGAAATCGATCTACTTTTTCGGCGGGGGGCAGGCGGACGGGGACGCACAGCAGAAGGAGCTGCTCGGTGGCAAGGGGGCGGGGCTCGCGGAGATGACCCGACTCGGCATCCCGGTGCCGCCCGGCTTCACGGTCACCACCGAAGTCTGCAACGCGTATTACGCCGCGGGCAGGGCGCTCCCCGCCGGCGTCGAGGACGAGATCAAGGCGTCGATCGGCCGGCTGGAGTCGCTGCTCGGCGCGAGGCTCGGGAGCGCCGAGGCGCCGCTGCTCGTGTCGGTCCGCTCGGGCGCGCGCGCGTCGATGCCGGGAATGATGGATACCATCCTGAACCTCGGCCTGAACGACGAGATCGCGCGCGGGCTCGCGCGGCGCACGGGCAGCGAGCGATTCGCGCTGGACGCCTACCGGCGGTTCATCCTGGCGTATGCCGATATCGTGCTCGGCGTGCCCCGCGACCGCTTCGAGGAGGCGCTCGGCCGCGCGCGCAAGCAGGCCGCCGCGCGGCTCGGCGTCGACGCGACGCGCCTGAACGCCGCCGAGCTCGAGCGCAAGGTGCCCGACTCGCTGCTCGATCCGGAGTCGCTCGCGGCGCTCATCCAGCGGCAGAAGGACATTGTCCTCGGGGCGACGGGGCGGCCATTCCCCGACGATCCGTACGCGCAGCTCTGGGGCGCGATCCGCGCCGTATTCGATAGCTGGAAGAACCACCGGGCCGAGGTGTACCGCAAGATGCACGATATCCCGGAAGCCTGGGGGACGGCGTGCAACGTCCAGGCCATGGTGTTTGGCAACCTGGGCGATGACTCCGGCACGGGCGTCGCGTTCACGCGCGATCCGTCGACCGGGGAGCGGCGCTTCTACGGCGAGTGGCTCCCCAACGCGCAGGGCGAGGACGTCGTGGCGGGGGTGCGCACGCCGCACCCGCTGTCGAGGTCCGGATCGGGCGGCGCAAACGAAGAGGACGATTGCTCGCTCGAGGCGAAGATGCCCGAGGCGTATGCGGAGCTCGTCGAGGTGCAGGGCAAGCTGGAGCAGCACTTCCGCGACATGCAGGACCTGGAGTTCACGATCCAGCAGAAGAAGCTCTTTCTGCTCCAGTGCCGCACCGGAAAGCGCACGGGCCGGGCGGCCGTGCGCATCGCGGTCGAGATGGCCAAGGAGGGCCTGATCAGCGAGCGCGAGGCGATCTTGCGGGTGGACCCGGGCTCGATCGATCAGCTGCTCCATCCGAGCATCGACGGGAGCGCGCCGAAGAGGCTGCTGGCGCGCGGCCTGCCGGCGAGCCCGGGGGCGGCGACAGGGCAGGTGGTGTTCAGCGCGGACGAGGCGGAGCGGCGCGCCGGCCAGGGCAAGGCGGTGATCCTCGTGCGGTCCGAGACGTCGCCGGAGGACATCCACGGCATGAAGGCGGCGCGCGGCATCCTGACGGCCCGCGGCGGCATGACGAGCCACGCGGCCGTCGTGGCGCGGGGGATGGGCAAGAGCTGCGTGGCCGGCTGCTCGGCCATCAGCGTGAGCCAGGGCCAGATGGCGGTGACGATCTACGACGATCACGGGCACCCGACCGACACGATCACGGTGAAGGCCGGGGACGTGATCACGCTCGACGGCGGCACTGGCACGGTCTACCTCGGGGCGGTGCCGACCGTCCCGGCGGCGCTGAGCGGCGAGTTCGAGGAGCTCATGGTCTGGGCCGACGCGGTCCGGCGCCTGCGCGTGCGGTCGAACGCCGACACGCCCCACGACGCGAGGACGGCGCGCAACTTCGGCGCGGAGGGCATCGGGCTCTGCCGCACCGAGCACATGTTCTTCGACGAGGAGCGCATCCAGGCGGTGCGCGAGATGATCCTCGCCGACGGCGAGGCGGGGCGGCGGCGCGCCCTCGCGAAGCTGCTCCCGTTTCAGCGCAGCGATTTCGTGGGTGTTTTCCGCGAGATGGCCGGTCTGCCCGTGACGATTCGCCTGCTCGATCCGCCCCTGCACGAGTTCTTGCCGCAGGACGAGGCGCAGCTCCAGCAGCTCTCGAGGGCGATGGGCGTCCCGGTGAAGGAGCTCCAGCGCAAGAACGAGGAGCTGGCCGAGTACAACCCGATGCTCGGCCACCGCGGCTGCCGGCTGGCGATCACGTCGCCCGAGATCTACGAGATGCAGGCGCGCGCCATCCTCGAGGCGGCGTGCGAGGTCGCGGCGGCGGGCATCGAGGTCGAGCCCGAGATCATGATCCCGCTCAGCATGACCCGGCGCGAGCTCGCCATCACGCGCGCGCTCGTCGAGGGGGTCGCGGAGAAGGTGTTCGCCGAGAAGGGCCGGAGGGTCGATGTCCGGTTCGGGACGATGATCGAGCTCCCGCGCGCCGCGATCGTGGCCGGCGAGCTGGCCGAGGAGGCGGAGTTCTTCAGCTTCGGCACGAACGATCTCACGCAGACGGCGCTCGGGATCTCGCGCGACGACGCGGGCCGGTTCCTCGGGGCGTACGTCGAGGCCGGCATCTTCACGAAGGATCCGTTCCAGTCGCTGGACGTGGCCGGCGTCGGGGCGCTCGTGGAGATGGGTCGGGATCGGGGGCGCGCGGCGCGGCCCGGGCTGACGCTCGGTATCTGCGGCGAGCACGGCGGCGACCCGAGCTCGATTGCGTTCTTCGAGCGGGCCGGGCTCGATTACGTGTCCTGCTCGCCGTTCCGCGTCCCGGTCGCCCGCCTCGCGGCCGCGCAGGCGGCGCTCGCGGCCGGGTCGTCGAGGGGTCCGCGCGCGACGGACTGACCATCACCTCTCCAGGACATACGCCCGCTGAGCGGCGCGACATCCGTTCTCACGAGCGTGCTTTGCGCGTTCGCGAGCGTACTTTGGTGTCGCGCCGGTTCTGCTAATACACGCTCCTCGCTGTTCATCGCCGGTGTCCGGCTTGGCGCACCTGCCCGCTCAAGCTGCTCCGCCGCGCGCTGGCGACTGGAGGTCTCATGCGTCATCTCGGCGTCTCCTCTGCGCTCCTCGCTGTTCTGGGGGCCGTGGCCTCGGGTGCGTTCGTCGCGGTCGGCTGCCATGCTTCGGGTTCGCGCCACGATCCCGGCGCGTTCGTCGCGGCCGCCGGCGGCGGCGGAGGAGAAGGAGGCGACGGCGGCGCCGCCGCCGGCGACAGCGGGGGCGCTCCTCCGGAGCCCGGCTTCGGCGGGGCGATCTACGCCGGCGAGGACGCCGGGGTCGTCGATGGAGCCGTGAACCCGTGCGGGACCGAGTGCGGGCCGGAGGAGCTCTGCGATCTCAACCACCTCGGCCTCGACGATGACTGCGACGGTCAGGTCGACGAGACGTGCTCCTGCGTCGCGGGGCAAGCGCACGCGTGCTTCATGGGCGATCCGTCGTACCGCGCCGTGGAGGGGTGCTTCTCGGGGACCGAGCTGTGCACCGAGGTCGGCGTGTGGGGGCCGTGCCTCGGCGGCCGCCACGCGACCGAGGCCTGCTTCAACGAGAGCCCCGCGGGCTGCCACGCGCTGCAGGCGCCGCCGTTCGCCGACGTGGACCTGAAGGAGGGGACAGGCACGTTCAGCGCGGACGCGGAGCCCGGCTCGGAGACGTGGACCGTCGTTTGCCCGGCGGGCATCGAGCCGTGTCCCGCGGTGTCTGGAGCGGACCCGGCGGACGACTACAAGCCGCTCCAGTCGGGGGAGTACAAGGTCGTTTACTCGAAGCGCCTCGCGGACGGCACGACCAGCTCCTGCGAGTATGCCCTTTACGTCGGCGCGCCCGGCCTGCGGGTCGAGCTCGAGTGGGAGCACGACCTCGGCGGCGACGGGGTGGATCTCGATCTGCACCTGCACCAGCCGAACGATACGCAGCCGTGGCGGGTCGGCGGCTCGCCGAGCGATTGCGGCTACAACAACTGCACGGTGGAGATGCTGGAGTCGGATCCGGAGATCCGCTGGTTCAGCGACACGGCGTCGCCGCCGGAGCCGGTGAGCTGGTTTCTGGACCCGGTGGAGGCCAGGAACACCTGCTATTCCGCCCCTCGCGGCGCCGGGCAGGCGTGGCGCGCCCTCGGCCGGGGGTGCCACAACCCGCGGCTCGACATCGACAACATCACGTGCGATCCCGGCGTCACGGACCCGAACAGCGGCGATTTCTGCGCGCCCGAGAACATCAACGTCGATTTCCCGCCGCTCGGCCAGTGGACGCGGATCGGCGTCCATTATTACTCGAGCCACGGCCGGGATTACGCGGTTCACCCGCGGGTCAAGATCTTCTGCCACGGCGCCCTCGGGGCAGATCTCGGCCCGACGGGGTTCTACGATCCGGAGGCGCCGGTCACGTTCTCGTCGAGCGACGGGAGCGCGCGGTACTGGCTCGTCGCCGACGTGGCGTTCGTCGATGGGGGCGAGTGCGGGGAGGACACCTGCGTGGTGAGGCCGCTGTACGAGGACGAGGCGGTGAAGCTCCCGCTGCTGACGACGCGGTCGTTCGTGGAGTCGAGCGTCGGTCCGGGGTACCCGCCCCCGCCCTGAGCGCGGGGCCCCTGGCGCGGGGCGGCGGGCGCGCGCGGAGGGGGCGGCCTGCGGGCCGGCGCGGGGGCGCCGGCAGCGCGGCGCGCGGGCGCTTTACAGGGAAGGCGGGGCGGTGCACGCTACCGGCATGGGCATCTTCGACCGCATGGGAAAGGTCATCTCGAGCAACGTCAACGCGCTCCTCGACAAGGCGGAAGATCCGAAAAAGTCGCTGGATCTCATCGTCGAGGAGATGAAGGACCAGGTCCGCGCGGCGCGGAAGGAGCTGGTCGACGCGGTAGCGGCCGAGAAGGTGCTGCGCAAGAAGGTCGATGAGCTCGACGCCGAGGCGGAGAAGTGGGAGAAGCGCGCCGAGCTCGCGCTGAAGGCGAACGACGAGAAGCTCGCGCGCGAGGCGCTCGTCCAGAAGAAGCGGGTCGTGGGCGAGCGCGACCGGGCCGAGGCGATGCGCGCGGAGCAGCGGTCCGCGGTCATCTCGATGAAGGCCGAGCTCGAGCGCATGGAGGCGAAGCAGGAGGAGTTCCAGGCGCGGAAGGGCACGCTCGCGGCGCAGATCCAGCAGAGCCGCGCCGGCGGCGGCGCCGAGGGGCTCGGGTCGCGGAGCGGACAGAGCGCCTTCTCCGAGTTCCGGCGCATGGAGGAGCAGGTCGAGGGGCAGGTGGCGCAGGTCGCGGCGTCGCGCGAGGTGGAGGAGGCGATCTCCGGCGGCGGGCTGTCGGCGGCCGAGCTGGAGGCGAAGTTCGCCCATCTCGAGCACGGCCGCGGCAGCGCGGGCAGCGCCGGCGGCGCGGACAGGCCCGGCGGCGCGGCGGTCGATGATGAGCTCGCCGCGCTGAAGAAGAAGATCCGGATCGGGTCCTGAGGGGCTGAGGGGGAGAGCGGCCGCACCACGGACCGGCGGGGGCTGCCTGCTCACGCCGAGGCGCGCGGGCGCGGGCGACAGCGCCGAGGGGCGCGTCGGGGGCCGTCCGGGTCGCTTCGTTCTGCGTGCCTGGGGCTCATGTTACGCTCCCACGCATCGCAGAGAGCTGAGGTGCGAATGAAGTGGACATCGATTGTCTTTGCTGGATGCTTGCTGGTTGCCTGCGGGGAAGATGAGCCCAACCCGGGCAGCGGCGGCGCGGGCGGCCATGCCGAGGGCGGCGGCGGCGATGCCGCCGAGGGCGGCGGCGGCGCGGGCGGCCATGCCGAGGGCGGCGGCGGCCATGCCGAGGGCGGCGGCGGCGCGGGCGGCCATGCCGAAGGCGGCGGCGGCGCGGGCGGCCATGCCGAAGGCGGCGGCGGCGCGGGCGGCCATGCCGAGGGCGGCGGCGGCGCAGGCGGCCATGCCGAGGGCGGGGGCGGCGCGGGCGGCCATGCCGAGGGCGGCGGCGGCGGCGCGGGCGGCGGCGGCCTCGCCTCGGTGGAGCTCGCGATTGCAGCGGACGAATACGCCACGGCGGGCTGCGCGACGTTCGTCGCCGGGGCCTGGGGCGTGGGGGAAACCGACTTCAGCGACGGCGAGCCCACGAACGACGAGTGCGCCCTGGTGCCCGTGATGGCGGACGGGGAGCCCTTCTGGATCGCGTCGCGCGAGTTCGAGGGCGACATCCATCTCGAGGGGCTGGAGCACAGCTTCTCGACCGCCGCGGCGTTGATATCCGAGACAAGCTACTCGCTCGTCCTCCTCAACTTCACCTTCGAGGAGATCTTCTCCGGCAGCCTCACCGTGACGTACCTGACGGACGATACCGTCACCCTCTCCATCGAGTAGAGCTCGTCCTTTGAGGAGCGGGAGGCGGGAGCGGAACGGGAGGCGGGAGCGGTGAGCGACGAGGTCTCCCCGTGCTCACCGCGACCGTCGAGAGCCGCGAGAGCTACGAACGATGCTACTCGTACGCCCACAGGACGAGGAACTTCGTCGTGTTGCTCCCCGGATTGAACGCGTCACCCTCGTGGATGCTCGCCGTGAACTTGATCGCTCGGTTGTTGTTGATCAGCGACGCGCTGTGCCCGATAGAGCCATTGTGGCCATCGATCTGGACGGAGACCGTGCCGGGGATGATCTTTCTCCCATCGCCGAGCTGCTTGTAGCAGCCCCGCGTACCGGGCCAACCGCTGTTGCAGGTCACCGGCACGACAGCGATGCTGAACTCCTGCTCCGCCTCTCCCACGGGCTCATCGCCCTCCTGCGCGATCTCTCCCAGGGCCTCATCGCCCTCCTGCGCGATGCAGCCCGTGAGCGCCATGGAAGCGGAGAGGGCGAGAGCTCCGCCCGCTCTCATGAGAAGCTGCATGCCTCGCCCCTTCCCGCTCGACCGGGCGACGGTGATGCCGTCCTGGCCTTCGAGGAGCATGCCGCCGTCGTTCTTGATGTCGTGTGTCATGTGCTGTCTCCGTTCATGTTGACTGCGTTTTGTGAGTCGCGAAGGCGATGACGAGGGCGATGTGGCTCGAGACGGGTCGTCGCGAGCTCATGGCCTCTGTCCCTTCGAGTTCTGACGAGACGCCCCGCGGCGAGCGGGGGGCGCGCCGGGCGTGGGCGAATCAGGGGACGGAGCGGCCGACCGTCTCGGCCTTCGCCCACATCTGCGCGACGCCCTCGGCTCCGTCGTAGAGCCCGTGGATGAGCTGCTGCCCACCCGGAAGCGCCTCGACGTGCTTGAGGAAATCCGGGAAGAGCCCGATGTGGGCGACCCCCTCCTCGTTGTAATCCCACGAGCGGCTCCCCATCCGGGCCCGGGGGAAGCTTGCATAGTCGACGCACGCGTCCGCGGCCGGATCGGCACATCGGTAGACGATCTCCATGGCCTGCGTACAGAACGTGCGCGTCGCGGCCTGGACACCGGCTCGGCTGTATTCGGCGGGCGTCGGCGCCTTGTAAGAGCAGGATGGCCTGCCTTCGCAAGCCTCTGCGACGAGGCCCGTGAGGTTGCCGCTGGTCTGGATGTCGAGGCAGCCGATCCGCGCGGAGCGCACGTCGATCTCGCCGCCTGTGCACCGGAGCTGGGCGGGCGGGTGCCCCCAGGCGTCGCCAGGCACCCTCACCACCTGGTTCCGGGGCGCCTGGCACTCGGGAGAGCGCGGCATGACGACCATCCCGTTGACGTCCGAGCCGAGGGTGATCTGGAGCGGCTTGCCACCCGACGTGATCGCCGCCACGGCGGCAGCGTCCCGCAGGAAGCTCCGTGCGCTGGAGCCGCCGAAGCCGACGCCCGCGAGCCCGCCGCGCGCGGCAATCTCCCTGTACTGGGCGTCCGTGCGGCCATTCTCGTTGCCGCTCGATCCGCGGAGCCCGTTGTGACCCGAGACGAGCGGATACGCGCCGCCGGGCGTCGAGCGGGTGAACGCCAGCACGTCGCCCACCATCCTCTGGGACATGTGATCGATGTCGATGATCATCCCGAGCTTCATCATCTCGTGGATGGCGGCGCGGCCCAGGGGCAAGAGCCCCAGCCGGTTCTTGTGACCTTCACCCGCCTGGCAGCCCGGGAGCGGGATGTGGCCGCCGGCGTCGCCCAGCTTCATCAACTTGAAGAGATCGTTCCCCGACTGGATCTGCTTCGTGATGCCCTCTCCGCGCGAGCACTCGAGGTCCCACCACTTCCCCGTCTGGAAGCGGTTGGCGCGCGCCACCTCGTCCTCGTAGGCGGCGGCGCCGCCGAAGAGGCTGTCCGTGAGGTGGACCGGGAACATGTAGCGCACGCCGAGGCCATGCAGGCGCCTGATCTCGGCGCGGATCTGGGCCTCCGTGGGCGCGGCGCTGTTCCACACGAAGTTGCCGATGTCGTCCAGCTCGACACCGACGATCACCGCGAGCTTGTTCTGCTCGACGATGCGCCGGAGGTCGCGGGCCGAACGCGCGATCTCCATCCACTGGCTGTGCTTGCCGACGAAGCGGACGAGCTCCCGGATCTGGAGATCGCCCGACTCCCTGTCATCGATGGGTGGGTTCGCCTCGATGCCGTGCGCGAGCGTGCGGCTGTTGACGGCCAGCGCGACCATCACCCGGAGCCCACCCTCCTTCGCGCGCTGGATCCAGTCGACCCACATCTGCTGGTGCAGGATGTCGTTATGCGCAGGGAAGTGCGCGAACGTCGGATAGCCCACGGGACGCTCGACCTCGAACGAGCGGATGCCGTGGGAACTCGCCAGCTCCCCGAGCACGATCTGGCGGACGTGATTCCCGCACTTGTTCGTGAAGAGATCGAGCCCTCGGTGCGTGCTGTAGCTGGTCCCCAGCGCCTCCGCGACGCTGGCGGCGCGCCGCATCGAGGCGTTGCAGGTGGCGCCCGATAGGCCCTGTCCGGCGGGATCGTAGATGGTGCCCGGCGCCATGAGCACGTCGACGTCGGGGGCGCCGTGGAGCACGTGCCCGCCGAAGCCGAGGTGCGCCATCGGGTGGGTGTGGAGATCGGCGAACCCGCGCAGCGGCCGGCCGGAGGCGTTCAGCGCGGGATCGAAGATCGGCGAACGTCGCGCCTGCGCGCTCGCCGGACCGGAGGCCGCGAGCGTCAGCGCGACCGCGGCGAGCGCGATCCAGGTCTTGTCCAGCGCAGGAGCTGTCATCGAGGTGGTCCTCTTCATGGCGAATGATCCTTCAGCGGTTCGCGAGCGCCGGAGCTCGTGCGAGTACCCACTTCGGTGCTGAGGGGGTACCGCATGGCCGGAGACACCATAAGGGCAAATCTTCTTGCCCCCGCTCCGCTCGCCGCCGCGCTCCGCCGTTACACGGGCGCTTCGAGCAGCTCGAGGGTGACCTTCGCGCCGCCCTCCAGGAGGTTGCCGCGCAGGACGAGCCCACCGCTCGATTCCACCATGCCGGTCACGAAGCCGAGCCCCTGTCCGGAGCCACCGGGCTTCGGGCTCGGCGTGTCCAGGAAGCCCGGGCCGTCGTCCTTCACCTCGATGGCGACCCGTCCGCCGCCCAGCGGGCGCGCGTCGAGCGTCACCCTCGAGGCCCCGCGCTCGCCGGTCCCCTCGCACGCGTTGACAAGGAGGTTCAGGAGCACCCGCTCCAGCACGTCGTGCCCCCCCGCGAACAGGACCGCGGTGCGCTCCGCGCCCTCCGTGACATCGACCCTCACCGCCTTGTAACGCCACCGGACGACCCGGAGGGCGCCGCGCGCCGCCTCGCCGACCTCGGCGGGGGTCGTCGCGCGCAGCGCGTCGAGCTCGCGCACCGTCCGCTCGCGGATGTGCCCCATGGCCGAGGCGACCTCCTCGATGCTCTCGCGGAGCTGCGCGAGCTTCCGCAGCATGCGCGCGGCGCTCGCGGACTCGACCCGGAAGAGCTCGCGCTGCAGGAGCTCCGTGTCGATGAGGGCGGCAGAGAGCGAGGTCTTCACGTCGTGGTGTTCGTGCAGCACGACGCTCAGGTTCCGCTGCGCACGCTCGGCGCGCAGCGTGGAGCTCGCCCCGAGCTCGACGACGCGGAGCGTGCGCAGCGTGACGAGGAAGGCCGCGCAGGCGGCCGTCAGGAGCAGCATCAAGAACAGCGAGGCCATTGCCCAGAAATTGTCGCGGCCGCCGTTCAGCACGCGGTCGATTACGAGGAGCACGACCGCGGAGAGCACATTCGCCGCCGCCGCGAGGAGGACCGCCCGGCGGACGAGCCGGAACGCGCTCGAGGACACCGTGATGAGGAGCGCGGTCATGTCGGGGATCTGCAATATTCCCGGGTAACCCTCCCACGGCCAGATCACGTTCGGCAGGAGCGCCACGAAGCACAGGAGCGCGTCGACGCCGACCGAGACGAGGAGCAGGCGGGGGGAGGCATCGACTCGCCGGCTCCTCCGCCACAGGTACATGGAGGCGGCGACCGCGCCGAGGAGCAGCGGAACCTCGATGAGGGCGCGATGGTAGAAGCCTGGCAACGTCAGGCCGCCGACGGCGATGAACCGCGCGAGGAGGGCCGCGCAGAAGACACTCCGTGCGATCGAGGCGGTGCGCTCGCCCCGCAGCGCCTCGCGCGTGATGAGGGCGTCGAGCTGATCGCCGGTCAGCAGCGCCGGGAGGCTGGCCTGCTCCGCCGCTTTCAGACTAGGCGCCCCCATCGAGTGGAGCCATGCTACCACACAATGCTACGCTGGCTTGTCGTGGAGGACGACGCGAGGCTCAGACGCGCGCTGGGCGAGGCCCTCGAGGTGCGCGGCGTCGAGGTCCTCGCCTGCGCGTCGGTGGCCGAGGCGTATCGCGCGCTCGCGGACGGGGCGTTTCAAGGGATCATCGCCGACGTGACGCTCCCCGACGGGAGCGCCGTCGACGTCGTGGAGCGGGCAATGGCCTGTGCTGTCGCGCCGGCCATCGTGGCCATCAGCGGATCGGCGAGCCCGGCGGTATCGTTCCGTCTCGCCCAGATGGGCGTGCGCTCGTTTCTGGCCAAGCCGCTGCGCCTCGAGGAGCTCGATCGCGCGATCGACGACGCGCTGGCCCGTCCGCCCGATCTCCGCCCGCAGGTGCGCGCAGCCGTGGGGCGGACCTCGATCCAGGATGTCGAGGAGCAGGTCCGCACCATCATGGTCGACGAGGCGCTCGCGCGCGCCGGAGGGAGCCGGCGGAAGGCGGCGCAGCTCCTGAACATCTCGCGCCAGCTGCTCCAGCACATCCTCCGGCGGCGGTCGTAGGCGGTCGTAGGCGGTCGTAGACGGAAACCCGCGCCACGAAAATACGGCGAGGTTCGACGCGTGCCTGTGCTACAGCGCGAGAGCGCCGCACGAGAACGCTGGATGGATCGGCGCAAAAATGACGCGATCCACGCTTCAGCTCGACGCTCGTCCGTCAGCTCACGCAATTCCGCGCAAATTCACGCAATTCGAGAGGGACATCAGGCGATGACTCGAACACGAACCACGACCCGCGAAGTCGCACGTTCGGTGACGTGGGGCCTCGTCGCCACGATCGTGCTCGGGGCCCTCATCCTGGTGGGCTCTCGCAACCTCGCCCACTTCGATGCGGCGCTCGTGGCGTACACATTCTCGATCCTCTTCGCGACCTTCGGCCTCACGTACCGCTACGTGATGTGGCTATCGCGTCCACCGACCGCGCTCTACTGGCGGCGCGGCTGGCAAGCGTTCCTCCGGCGCGGCTTCCGGCTGCGCAACGCCCGCTCCTGGCTGTCCCGCTTCAGCCTGGATGTCCTCATGAACCGCTTCATCGTGCGGCGCGGAGCGCTGCGCGGCTTGACGCACCTGCTCATCATGTGGGGCTGCACCCTCGCCGTGGCGATCACGTTTCCGCTCGTCTTCGGCTGGCTCCACTTTCGCCCGGTGCCCTCCGATCCGGCGCTCTACGAAGCGGTGGTCTTCGGATTCGCTGCGTTCCAGTTCCCCCACGGCTCGGCGCTGGGGTTCTTCCTGTTCCACGGCCTCGTGTGGGCGTCGTTCCTCGTGATCGCGGGGGTCATGCTGGCCATGCGGCGCCGGATGCGGGAGCAGGGCGCGGGCGCGCTGCAGCGGTTCGCCGAGGATCTCATGCCGCTCCTCCTGCTGTTCGCCGTGAGCGTCACGGGGCTCATGCTGACGGCGAGCTATACGTGGATGAAAGGGTACGGGTTCACGTTCATCTCCATCCTGCACGCCGTCACCGTGATCATGACGTTCGTCTGGCTGCCGTTCGGCAAGTTCTTCCATATCTTCCAGCGCCCGGCCCAGCTGGGCGTCGGCTTCTACAAGGACATGGGGCGCGCCGAGGAGAAGGCGCACTGCCGGCGCTGTGGACACGCCTTCACCTCGCGGATGCACGTGCTCGATCTGATCCAGGTGGAGCGAGAGCTGGGATACCGCTACGAGATCCCTGGCAGCGACGCCGAGCACTACCAATGGATCTGCCCGCCCTGCCGGCGCGCGTCGTTCGCGCTGGCGCAGGGGCTGTCGTGGCATGGCCGCCGCGGCGGCGCGCCGCTGCCGAGCGAGGGGCCTCTCCCCATGCCGGTGTATGCCAATCCTGGGCTCGGCGAAGGCCCTCTGGACACGGAAGACGCGGAGAATTTTCACCCATGAACGGATCGAAGGACACCTCCGGAAGCGCTGCGGCGCGGCCCGCCTTGCCGACGCCGGAGCTGGATCTCGGCGTGATCCGCGAGTTCGGACCTCACCGCGCCTATGCGAGCGACCTCCGCGTCGACAGCGGCGTCGAACCCGACAAGCTCGTGAAGACGCATTGCTGCTTTTGCGGTCAGCAGTGCGGAATGCAGCTCAAGGTCAAGGACAACACGATCGTCGGGATCGAGCCGTGGTACGAGTTCCCCTTCAACCGCGGCATGCTCTGCCCGAAGGGGGTCAAGCGCTACCTGCAACAGGCGCACCCCGATCGCCTGCTCTCCGCCTACGAGAAGGACCCGGCAGCGCCCTCGGGCTTCCGGAGGCTCGCTTATGAAGACGGGATCCGCCGGGTCGCGGACGCCATCGAGCGGATTCAGCGGGAGCACGGCCGGGACGCGTTCGCCCTCCTGTCGGGCGCCAGCCTGACGACCGAAAAGACGTACTTGATGGGCAAGTTCGCCCACATGTGCTTGCGGACGGCCAACATCGACTACAACGGCCGGCTGTGCATGGTCAGCGCGGCGGCGGGCAACAAGAAGGCGTTCGGCGTCGACCGCGCGGCGAACCCCTGGAGCGACATCCTGGGCAGCGAGGTGATCGTCGTCGCCGGCGCCAACGTGGCAGAGTGCGCGCCGATCACCACGGACTACCTCTGGCAGGCGCGCGAGCACGGGGCGAAGATCATCGTCGTCGATCCGCGCATCACGCCGATCGCCCGGACGTGCGACCTGTTCCTCCCCGTCAAACCGGGGCGCGACGCCGCCCTGTTCAACGGCATCTTGCAGCTGATGATCGAGAACGACTGGCTCGATCACGACTTCATCCGGCAGCACACCGTGGGCTTCGACGCGGTGGCCGAGCTGGTGCGCGAATGGACGCCGCGGAGGACCGCGGAGGTCACCGGGATCGCGGAGAAGACGATCCGGCAGGCCGCCGAGTGGTGGGGCACGGCGAAGACGAGCTTCTTGCTGCACGCCCGTGGGATCGAGCACCACAGCCACGGCGTGCAGAACGTCCTCAGCACGATCAACATCGTCCTGGCTTCGGGGCGCATCGGGCGGCCGGGCTCCGGCTACGCCACCATCACGGGTCAGGCCAACGGGCAGGGCGGCCGCGAGCACGGGCAGAAGTGCGATCAGCTGCCGGGCGGCCGCGATCTCGGCAATCCCGAGCATCGGGCGTACGTGGCGAGCGTCTGGGGCATGAGCCCCGACGACCTCCCGCGGCCCGGCGTCGATGCATACGAGATCATGCGCAAGGCCCACGCCGGAGAGATCCGCGGCCTGCTCTCCATCTGCTTCAACCCGGTCGTGTCGCTCCCGGACAACAACTTCGTCCGCGCAGCGCTCGAGAAGCTCGATTTTTTCGTCGCGATCGACTTCTTCATGAGCGAGACGGCGCGCTACGCGGACATCGTGCTTCCGGGATCGCTCCAGGAGGAGGACGAAGGGACGGTGACGCAGGTGGAGGGGCGCATCGTTCGCATCCACAAGGCGGTCGATTGTCCCGGGGAGGCGCGGCAGGACTGGCGGATCATCCAGGACATCGCGAAGGCCCTCGGCCGGGAGCGCGGGCTCACCTTCGAGAGCCCGCGGGAGATGTTCGATGAGCTCCGGATCGCCTCGAAGGGCGGCGTCTGCGACTACTCCGGCGTGACGTACGAGCGGATCGAGGAGAACTTCGGCGTCTTCTGGCCGTGCCGGAGCGAGACGCCGGAGGGAGCGCCCGACCCCGGCCCCCAGGGGACCGTGCGGCTGTTCGAGCCCGGTTCGTGGAACCCCGTGGCCAAGGGGAGCGGTCCGTTCTACTTCCCCGACGGGAAGGCTCGCTTCAACCCCACGCCCTACGTCGGGCCCGCCGAGGACGTCGACGACGCGTACCCGGTCATCCTCACGACCGGGCGGGTCGTCAGCCAGTTCCTGTCCGGCAACCAGACGCGCCGCATCGGGCCGCTCGTCGATCATTGCCCGGAGCCGCGTGTGGAGATCCACCCGCGGCTCGCCGGGCAGCTCGGGATCGCCGAGGGGGACTGGACCCAGGTCGAGAGTCGTCGAGGGAGCGTCACGTTGCGCGCGTCCGTCGTCAAGACCATCCGGCCGGACACCGTCTTCGTCCCCTACCACTGGGGCGGCCGGAAGAGCGCCAACCAGCTCACGATCTCGGCGCAGGATCCGATCTCGAAGATCCCCGAATACAAGGTTTGCGCCGTCCGGGTGAGCAAGGCCGACGCTCCTCCGAACCACGCCATGATCCTCGAACCCCAGCAGTGAGCGGAGGCTCCTCGTACGATGCCCGTCCCCGAGACGCACGAATTCTTCGTCGACCCCAGCCGCTGCATCGGCTGTCAGTCGTGCATCCAGGCCTGCACCGAGTGTGACACGCACAAGGGGCAATCGATGATCCAGCTCGACTACGTGGATCGAGCGCGCTCGACGCAGACGCTGCCGGTCATCTGCATGCACTGCGACTCGCCCACCTGCGCCGAGGTCTGCCCCGCCGACGCCATCAAGCGCACCGAGGACGGCGTCGTCCAGACGGCGCGAAAGCCGCGCTGCATCGCCTGCAACAACTGCGTGCTCGCGTGTCCGTTCGGTGTCCCGAAGATGAACACCCGGATGAACCTGATGATGAAATGCGACATGTGCTACGACCGCACGTCGATCGGGCTCAAGCCGATGTGCGCCTCGGTGTGTCCGAGCCAGGCGCTCGCCTTCGGCACGCGCGAGGAGATGGCCAGGCTCCGCCCGCGCGCCAGGCCGGTGAACACGTTTCGCTTCGGGGCCCAGACGATCCGGACCAAGGTGAACGTCATGGTCCCGGCGGATTCGGCGCAGGAGATCATCGACGTGACCGCGGCGATGTACGAGCCCACCATCGGCCATGACGTGCTCGACGACGTGTTCGCGGGCGAAGGGGGAGCATGAGCCAGCCCATGACCGGCGATCGAGGCCCTCTCGAGCCGCGCTCGGTGCCGCCGGACCGAGCCCCGGACACCGAGCAGCCGCGCTGGCGGCGCGATTTTCCGATCGACTGGGCGGAGGACGACTATGTCTCGCGCCGCGATCTGATCAAATACGTCGTGTTGACGAGCGGCGCCTTCGCCGTCGGACACCTCTGGCTCGTCTACAAGAGCCTGTTCGGCCGGCGCGAGGCGAGGGCGCCGGCGCTCCCGGTGGCCGCCGTCAGCGAGCTCCCCGTGGGTGGGGCCAAGACGTTCACCTATCCCGAGGGCAGCACGCCGCGGCTCCTGGTGAAGACGGGGCCGCGCGCCTTCGTGGCCTACGATCAGCAGTGCACGCACCTCCAGTGCCCGGTCATCCCCGCGGTCGAGCAAGGCAAGCTCCACTGCCCCTGCCATAACGGCTGGTTCGACCTGCACACAGGGGCTCCGCTCGCCGGTCCGCCGCAGCGACGGCTCCCCCGCGTGCTGCTCGAGGTGCGCGACGAGACCGTCTATGCGACCGGCGTCGAGGACTCGGCGACATGAAGCCGAGGAGCCGCATCGCCCGCGCCCAGCGCATGACGATCATCAACGGGATGCTCGTCTTCGTGATCTTGATCGTCGTGCTTCAGCTCTGGCTCTTCACGGCGACGGTGAACGCGACGCTGGGCGGCGACACGACGGTCGCGCTCCCCGCGGCGCTCGTGAGCCTTTTGTGCCTGGGTCTCAACATAGGGCTCCTCCGGTACCTGGTCCGGTTCGAATAGATGGACGGCTCAGGCAGGACGACGCTGACCCGCCGGATCGCGCGCGGAATCGAGGACCTGTATCCCGGCTATTTCGCGCTCGTCATGGCGACGGGCATCGTCTCGATCGCGTCCGAGCTCGTCGGTCTATCATGGATCGCCCGCGCCCTGCTCCGGGTCAACCTCGCGATCTACGCGCTCCTGAGCCTGCTCCTGCTCGTGCGCCTCGCCGTCTACCCCGGGCGCGTGCTGGGCGATCTCCGCGATCACGGACGCGGTCCTGGGTTCTTCACGCTCGTCGCCGGGACCTGCGTGCTCGGAACGCAGCTCCTCGTCGTCGGCGGTGAGCCCTCCGCCGCGCGCGTGCTCTGGTTCGCGGGCATCGCGCTGTGGGGGGTCGTCATGTACAGCTTCCTCACCGCGGTCATCGTGCGCGAGCAGAAACCCTCGCTCGAAGAGGGCATCAACGGCGCCTGGCTCATCGCGACCGTCGCCACGCAGGGGGTCTCCGTCCTCGGTTCGCTCCTCGCTCCCGGCATGACGGCGCCCGCCCCGGTGCTGTTCTTCGCGCTGTGCATGTTCCTGCTCGGCGCCCTGCTCTACCTCACGATCATCACGCTGATCTTTTACCGCTTCACCTTCCTTCCGATGACGATGGAGCGGTTGACGCCGCCCTACTGGATCAACATGGGGGCGGTGGCCATCACGACCCTCGCGGGCTCGACGCTGCTGCTCGCTCGGGAGGCGTCGCCGCTGATCGCGAGGATCGAGGCGTTCCTGACAGGCTTCACGCTCTTCTTCTGGGTCGCCGCGACCTGGTGGATCCCGCTCCTGGTCATCCTGGGGATCTGGCGCCACGCCGTCCGCCGGTTTCCCTTTCGTTACGATCCCCAGTACTGGGGAATGGTGTTCCCGCTGGGGATGTACACCGTCTGTACGATTCGATTGGCGCGAGCCGCCGATCTGGATTTCTTGCTGATCATCCCCCGCTACTCGAGCTACGTGGCGCTCCTTTCGTGGATCGTTGTCTTCGTCGCGATGATCCTCTCGCTGCTGGCCTCGGGCAAGGCACAGGCCGGAGCGCCATCCGCCTGAGGACCGCAGGCGCGGGCGGCCGAGGACGACCGGAGCCCGCTCCTACTTCGGGCCCGCTCTCCCGATCGCGATGACGTTCTGCGCCGCCGGCTTGCCGCCCTCGTGCGCGGTCCCGCCGACGCGCGGGTGCGCCCTGAGGAGCGTCACCGTGAGCGTGATCCCCCAGCCGTCGTTCGTCTTGAGCTCCGCCTGCCCGTGGCTGTCCTCCACGGCCAGGATGAGCCGGCCGAGCGGCTCGAGCCCGGCCGGCGCGGCGCCGGGCGCCGTGAGCACGCGCTGGAGCGCCGACTCCGGCAGCCCCAGGCCGAAGCCGACGTCCAAAATCGACAGCTGCACGCCCTGCGGCGCCTCGCGCACCGACACCACCGGGCCGTGCCCAGGGAGCCCGCGGCCCGCGACGTCGGTCAGGAACGCCTCGAGCACCTGCGCGAGCTCGCCGCGGTGCCCGAGGGCGTGCGTCGCGCCGCGGATCGGCTCGAGCCGCACCGCCCGGCCCGTGGCGCGGGCGGCGCTCGCGACGGCCTCGGCCACGACGTCGCCGAGCTGGAAGGCGCAGAGCGGATCTGTCGCGTCGCGCGCCGCGAGCGGCCGCACGTTCCCCGAGCCAGGGGCCGGCTGCTTCACCGGGATCAGCGCGGCGACGTAGCCCGCGATCCACGTGGAGCCGTCCGACTCGCGGCGGAGCGGGCGCACCGAGAGCACATACGGCTCGGGCGCGCTGACGCTGAGCTCGATGCCCTCGTCGCTCGCCATCACGCTGGAGAGCGACACCGCGGCGCTGCCGGCCGACGTGGCGCCGAGGACGTCGCCGAGCGTGAGCGAGCCGGGCGGGAGCGCCGCGCTCGCGCTCTCCGCGGGGACCACGACGTCGCGCGCGCGCAGCCACTTCGCGAACGCCGGCGCGACGAAGCGGACGTCGCCGAAGGCGTCGGCGTACAGGAGCCCCACCGGCGCGCTGCGCAGCATCGACCCGAAGAGCTGGAGGTCGTCGAGCGCGACGCGCGCGCCCTCGACGAGATCGTCCTCCGGCGCGTGGCCGGCGCGGTCGTCGCCCGCGCCGCCCGCGTCGGCCTCCGCGGTGCGCGCGAGGCGCTTCCTGCGCAGGAGCAGCGCGAGCTCGCGGCCGACGTGCTCGGCCCGCTCCGGCTCGCGCGAGAACGTCTGCTCCGCGACCGGGCCGCAGAAGAACACGTAGCCCTCGATCTCGCCGAACGCGATGAGCGGGACCACGACCGCCGGCATGTCCTGCTTCGTCAGGAAGCGGCGCGCCAGGCGGATCGCCGGCACGCCCTGCTCGCTGCTGTACGGCGGGCGGCGGACGTCGTGGCGGCGCTCCGCGACGAGGCTCTCGCCGCCGCGAGGGTCGCTCCGATCGTTCCAGAACCTGAGGTGCCAGCTGCCCGCGGGCAGCTCGGCGATGAGCACGAGATCGGCCGGGTGCGCCTGCTCGGCGAGGCGCGCCACGCGCGGCCAGAACTCCTCGTCCCGCAGCGTGTGGACCCCCTGCATGCGGAACAGCGCGGCGCGCTGGATGAGCTCCGCGGCGCGATCGACCGAGCGCTGGACGGCGAGCCCGCGGAGGATCATCACGCCCGCGAACGCGACCGCGAGGCCGAACAGGGTGCTCGGCAGCGGGAGGAGGCTCGCCTCCGCCCGCGCGGCGAGCACGCTCTGGCCCGCGGCGAGCGCGAACGTGGCGAGGAACAGCGCGGTCGTCGCGACGAGGCTCCCGTGGCGGCGGCGCGCGAGCCACACGAGCCCGCCGGCGAGCAGGACGAAGAGCGCCGGCACCCAGGCCGGGGCCGAGGCGCGCCGGCCGCCGTCGAGCAGCCCGCCGAGGACCGCGGCGATGCCCTTCGCCGGCGGCAGCGCCGACGTCGCGACCGCCTGGGGCGCGACGCCCCCCGCGCCGACCCCGACGACCGCGACGCGGCCCTCGAGCGCGGCCGCCGGGACCTGGCCGTCCGCGAGATCGCGCAGGCTGACCGCCGGGACGCTCTGCGGCGCCTTCTTGAGCACCCAGGGCGCCGCCGAGACGCCGAGCGCGCCGAGCTCCGCCGCGCGCGCCTCGGCGGCCAGCGGGAAGAAGCCGACGACCTCGCCCGCGCTCAGGCGCAAGAGCGCCGGCGGCATCCGGACGACGGGCGCCGCCCCCGCGGCGCGGCCCGCGGCGTCGCCGCCGCCGCAGAACGCGTCCGCCGGGGGGACCAGCAGCGCCCCGCGCGCGCGCCCGCGCTCGAGCAGCCCGGGGAGCGATCGCTCGCAGAGCCCGTCGCGCAGCGCCTCGGGCGAGGCCGTGACGAGCAGCACCTGCGCGGAGGGCGCGGCGTCGGCGAGCGCGGACGCGGTGAGGCCGCGCGCCACGTAGTCGAACCGCTCGAGCGGCGCCACGGCCGCGATCAGCGCGCCCGCGGCGATCGAGAGCACATCGGGCCGGAGCCAGCCGAAGCGCGCCGCGTCCCCCTGCGAGGTCATCGGTCGCGGGATGCGAAAGGGCTTGGGGATCCGCGGACGGTAAGTCTTCGCCATAGTCGCTGAAGAACGCAGCGCGCCAGGGGGCGCGGGACGCCCGGGCAGGCCGAGCGTCGCATCGTGGTTGCACCGATACAATTGTCTAGCGAGGTCCGCTGCGCCAAAACCATCTGCTGTTCGAGGAGCTCGAGAAGGAGGCCCCCTACAGCGCGCCCTCCGAGCGAGCCGCCGCGCCGCGCTCCGAGCGAGCCGCCGCGTCGCGCTCCGACCGAGCCGCAGCGCCCCGGCGCCGCGGCGGATCTGTTCGAGACAAGGTGCGATGTGGTGCTCCGCACCCTCCGCCGAGGCGCGTTGTGTTGCGGGCGGCGTCCGTGTGATGCGACGTCAGCGCACGCGGACGATTGGGCTGGATCGGCCTGTCGGAAGGGGTTTGAATCCCTCCTGGTTATGCGCCGCAATTCATCTGTTCTCCGGGCCGCTCCTGTCCTCGGGTTGTTCGTTCTCGCCAACAGCGTGGCCTTCTCGGCCTCGAGCTGTGGCTGCGAATCGGATCCACAGCTCGCAAATCCATCGGGCGGCGGGGGCGCGGGCGGCGAGGGCGGCGCGGGCGGCGCGGGCGGCGCGACAGGGAGCGGCGGGGCCGTGTCCGGGAGCGGCGGGGCCGTGTCCGGGAGCGGCGGCGGGGGCGCGACGGCGGACGGCGGCGGCGGGGCCGGCGGGGTCGCGCTGCCGGAGGAGCTGCCCGACTTCACCGAGGAAGAGATCGAGCCCGCCGAGGCCGTGGACGGGATCCCGAGCCCGCTGCCGGGCGTGTACGACGACAAGGGCACGGCCGGCGGCGACGAGGTGGTCCGCGCGCTGATGGGCTTCCCGATCCGCAACGCGGGGCTCCTCGACCTGGCGATCGAGGAGATCTACGACCCGGCGAGCCCGCGGTTCCGCCAGTACCTCACCCCCGACGCGTGGATCGCGGCACACGCGCCGCGGGAGCTCGACGTGCACCTCGTGAAGCTCTGGCTCGAGGAGCAAGGGCTCACGGTGAACTTCACGGCCACGAACCGGCTGCTGATCCAGTTCACCGGCACGGTGGCCCAGTTCAACGAGGCCTTCAAGACGGAGCTCCGGGTCTTCGAGCGGGAGAACCCGCAGGCGGGCAATCCCCCGTTCGACGTCTACGGCAGCCTCGGAAAGCTCACCGTGCCGACGTGGGTGTCCGACCGCACGACCGGCATCATCACGGCGGATCTCGCGGCGAGCACCAACCCGCTCTCGCCCGAGGGCGGCAGCATCGAGCCGGATCCGCCGGCCGACGTCGATCGGGGGATGACCCCCGCGCAGATCGCGGGCGCGTACGACCTCGACGACCTCTACGAGCTCGGGTTCACGGGCCAGGGCGTGAAGCTCGGGGTCACGGTCGGCGCCACCTTCAAGTACAGGGACCTCCAGTCGTTCTGGCGCGCGCTCGGCGTGCAGCGGGCGAACCCGGAGGTCGTCGTGACGATGGAGCCCGTCGCGACGCGCTACCTGGAGTCGACGCTCGACGTGGCGTGGTCGGGGAGCCTCGCGCCGGGCGCGGAGCTCGTGGTGTATCAGGGGCCCGACGCGCGCAACACGTCGATGGTCTACACGTTCAACGAGGCGATCGCCCGCGGCGAGGTGTCGGTCATCACGGACTCGTTCGCCCACCGCGAGGACTCCGAGCCGCCGGCCGTGCGGCTCCAGTACCACCACGCGGCGCGGATGGCGGCGGCGCTCGGGATCACGGTCGTCGCGGCGACCGGCGACTCGGCGCAGACCGACACGCCGTCGGCGAGCCCGTACGTGACCGGGGTCGGCGGGACGTCGCTCTGGCTCACCCGGAACGGCGAGGTCGAGAGCGAGGTCGTCTGGTCCGGCTCCGGCTCCGGCCCGACGCTCTCGTTCCCGATCCCGTCCTGGCAGGTCGGGGTCGTGGAGGGCTCCGACGGCAAGCGCGCGGTCGCCGACGTGGCGATGCACGCCGCGCTCTCGCCGGCCCCGTACTGGGTCTACTACCTCGGCGAGTGGAAGCGCTACGGCGGGACGTCGTTCTCGGCGCCCGCGTTCGCGGGGATCATCGCCGTGGTGAACAGCTACCGCGAGGCGCAGGGCCTGCCGCGCGTCGGGTTCCTCAACTCGATCCTCTACACGACCCCCGACGTGCAGGCGACGTTCCGCGACATCGTGAGCGGCGAGACGGAGTTCTTTGCCGCGGGGCCCGGCTGGGATTACCCGACGGGCTGGGGCGCGCCGAGCGCGATCGGCCTCGCCACCACGCTGCCGTAGCGGCGCCGCTCGCCGGACCCGGGCGGCGCCGCGCGCCGGCCCGATCCGACCGCACGCCGCCGTCCCGCCGCCCCGCCGCATGCTCGAGAACCTGCCGCTCT
This sequence comes from Sorangium sp. So ce1014, assembly GCF_051521505.1. Taxonomy (NCBI): domain Bacteria; kingdom Pseudomonadati; phylum Myxococcota; order Polyangiales; family Polyangiaceae; genus Sorangium; species Sorangium sp. So ce1014. The sequence continues at coordinate 10,245,219 of NZ_CP150356.1, read as the reverse complement.
TCCCACCGAACGGGCTCGATCGAAGCCTCCACGCAGCGGTCCTGATCGGGCTCGTCTTCGGGACGCTCTTCACCGAGACGCTCGGCTGGACGTACGCGGGGCTTGTCGTGCCCGGCTACCTCGCGACGGTGTTCTTCGCGGCGCCGGTCACCGCGGTGTTCATCATCGCGGAGTCGATCGTGACGTACCTGTTCGTCGCGCTGATCGGCCGCTGGATCACCCGGACGGGCGCCTGGTCCACGGCGTTCGGGCGCGAGCGGTTCTACCTTTTCATCGTCGGCGCGGTGATCGTGCGGCTCTTCGTCGAGGGCTTCGTCGTGCCCGAGGTCTCGGCGCGCTACGACTTCGTGCACTCGCGGGAGCTCTACAGCATCGGGCTCGTGCTCGTGCCGCTCATCGCGAACGCCTTCTGGAACAGCGGCCTCCTGCGCGCGGCGCCGCGGCTCGCGGTCGTCACGGCGCTGACGGCGCTCGTGCTCGGCGTGCTGCTCCGGACGACGAACCTCTCGGTCTCGCGCTTCCAGGTCCTCAACGAGAGCCTGTCGCTCGAGTTCCTCGAGCTGCCGAAGGCCCACATCATCCTGGTCATCGGCGCGCTGCTCGGCGCCCGCAACAACGTCCGCTACGGGTGGGACTACAACGGCATCCTCGTGCCCGGCCTGCTCGCCGTGGCCTGGTACGAGCCGACGAAGCTGCTCACGACGACGATCGAGGCGCTGGTCGTCTACTACCTCTCGCGCTGGATCATCTCGGTCCGCCCCTTCTCCCGGATGCTGCTCGTGGGGCCGAGGCGCATGATCTTCGTGTACGTGCTCGGCTTCGTCCTGAAGATGGCGCTCGGCTTCGCCATGGTGCGGTTCGCGCCGGGGCTGCAGATGATCGACTACTTCGGCTTCGGCTACCTGCTCCCGAGCCTGCTCGCCGTGAAGATGTGGAACAAGGAGCACGTCGGCATCGTGATCATGCCGACGCTCCAGGTGTCGCTCACGGCGTTCCTCGTCGGCAACGGGGTCGGCTACGCGCTCGTCGCGCTCGGCTGGGGCAGCGCGCCGCCGCCGCCCGCGGCCGAGGCCCGTCCGCCGCCGCGCATCGAGAGCGCCGCGCTGGCGCTCGTGCTCTCGGACACGGCGCCGCGGCCCGGCCCGCGCCCGAGGGCGGCCGCGATCGCTGCCGACATCGAGTCGCGGCGGATCGCCCACCGGCTCGCGCGCAATGTGCTGCTCGACGGCCGGCCGGCGGACGAGGTCCTCGGCGTGGCGGAGCGCGCGCGGCTCTCGGTGGTGCGCGAGGGCGACGGCGATCGGCCGTGGTACGTCCTGAGCGCCCGGTTCGACGATCCCGAGGACACGCCGAGCGCGCCGCGGGCGGCGATCCGCAAGCGCGCCGGCCGGAGCGCGGGGCCTTCGCCCGAGTGGCTCGTGCTGGCGGCGCCCACCGAGGTCGGCTCGGCGCTGCCGGCGGTGGCGCTCCGGGTCGCGGAGCTGCTCGACGCCGCGGGGGTCGTGCTGCTGTCGCGCCACGGCGCGATCCGGCGGCACGACGAGGCGTTCGCGGCCGCGATGATCGAGGCTCTGGAGAACCCCCAGGTGCTGATCGTCGAGCCGGGCGGCGGCGACGGGCCGGAGCTCAGCGTGGTGGGCACGCCGGCGGGGCTGCCGGTGGTGTCGATCGGCGAGGGGCTCGGCGCCGAGACGGCGATGAGGTTCCGACCGGCGGCCGAGCAGCCAACGCTCCTCGCCGACGCGCCGCGCCTCCGGGTGCCGCGCCACGTGGCGGAGGCGGTCGGCGCGCGCCTGCTCGGCGCGCCGGAGGTCGTGCGCTGGAGCGGGACGCTCGAGGAGGAGCTCGCGAAGCGGATGGTGTCGCTGACGGAGGTCCAGCCGGGCCGGTTCCGCCCGCCGTCGATCGAGGAGCTGCGGCTGTTCGACAGCGTCGTGGCGCCGCGGCTGATCGCGGCGGCGACGCGCCCCGGCGGCGCCGCCAGCGCGACGCCGCCGACCGCGTGGGAGCGGGCGATCCTCGGGCGCCTCGGCTTCCGCGAGATCCGCATCGGCGGGAGCGACGCCGCGCCTGCGGCGTGGGGCATCGCCGAGCCTGGGCCGGCCGAGGGCGGCCCGGAGCGCCGCGGCAACCCGGCGTGGCTCGTGCTGGCGAATCCGGCCACGCTGCCGCCGCGCGCGGGCCCAGCGGCGGGCCCGGCGTCCTCGATCGGCGGCGTCCTGCCGGTGTCGCCGTCGCCGGGGGCGGTGAGGTCGCCGCTCACGGGCGCGATGCTCGTGGAGGTGCCCGCGCCGCGGTGGCAGATCGGGGTGTTCGGCGCGGGGCTCGCGCTCGCCGACGCGCTCTCGGCGCAGTCGCTCCTGCTCGCGGGGGCGGTGCCCACGGCGGAGCCGAACGGCGCCGCCGACGTGCGGCGCGCCGAGGGGCTGCGCAGCTTCTTCCAGCGGGCGCACGAGGTCTGGATCGGGGACGGCGGCAACGCGCTGTCGGTCCAGGCGATCGAGGCGGATCGGACCTACGAGCGGGACGCGGTGATCTCGTTCGGGTACGAGGTCGTGCGGCCGGAGCACGTGCCCACGTTCGCGGGGCCGCTGCTGGAGACGCTGGGCGATCTGGAGCTGCGCGTGGGGATCTTCGACGGCACGCGCGAGCAGGTGCCGTTCAGCGGCGCGACGGACATGGCGATGGCCTACGCGAAGCGGTTCGCCGAGGGGCGGTTCGCGATCGTGTACCTGGGCAGCGCGATCCGGCGCTTCTTCGAGCTGCGGCGCTTCGCCGCGCCGGGGCAGGGGGAGACGCGCCTCGAGGCGCGGCTCACGCGGCTCGGCGTGGCGCCCGCGCCGCTCGACGTGGCCGGGCGCGCGCAGGCGCTCGCGACGTGCGCGGGGAGCGCGGGCGCGGGCGCGAGCGGGGACGAAGCGTGCCCGACCCGGGGCGTGACGGCGGGGTGCGATCTCTTCGCTGCGATGGAGGTTTTCCGTCGCTACACGACCGAGCGGAACCCGTATTACCTGAGGGAGCACTTCTCGGCGCAGGTCAAGGGGCGGTGTCATGTGGAGATCGGGCGCGACGTGATCACGGGGCGCCCGTGGGTCATCGCGGCCCGGCCGGGGGAGGCGCAGCTCCTGCCGATCGACGGCGCGCTCGTCGCGATCCCGGGCGTTGCGGTCCCCGGCGGCGTGCGGCTGCGGCGCGCGGTCACCATCGGCACGAGCGCGCTCAGGGTCGAGGCGGCCGGGGCGGGCTCGCCGGGCGCGGCGGCCTCGGGCTCGCCTGCGTCCGGGTCTGCGGCGCCTGCGTCCGGGTCGGCGGCGCCGGGTGCGGCCCCGCAGGAGGCGACCCCGTGACCGCCCCGGCGAAGCGCCGCGAGCCGGCGAGCCACGACGCGCCCGCCCCGCCGCGCCCCGCGCGGCCGCCGCTGCGGGCGCGCTCGGCGACGGGGGGCTTCCGCGCGCGGGTGGGCGCGCCGCGCAAGGCGCTGAACCCGCGCTGGCTCATCGCGATGGCGCTGCTCGGGGTGACGGCGTTCGCGCTCTCGCTCCTGCCGGGCGCGCCGCCGCTGGGGAGCTCGCTTCCGGCCGAGGACGAGATCCTCGCCTACCACATCGAGCCGGAGCGGGACCTCGCGATCAAGATCCCGGCCGAGATCGACGCGGTGGAGGTGACGACCTGGGCGGCCGTGGAGGCCGACGTCTGCGACTCCGCGAGGCGCTATCCCTACGGCTTCGTCGCGGCGTTCGTGAACGAGCGGGGCAAGGAGGTCGCGCGGCACGTCTACGACCTGGAGAGCCGCGTCAGCTGCGATCCGGATCGTCCGCTCGGCGAGGGCGAGTACGCGGCGCGGCTCGACCGCGGCGGGGGCGCGGTGGCGGATCCGCGCTCGACGCTGCTCATCACGCACGACGTGCTCCCGCAGGGCGGGCAGGTGCGGCTCCGGGCGAAGCCCGCGGTGGGGAGCGACGGCAAGCCGATCGAGCTCACGATCCTGTCGCGGCTGGAGGGGCGCTACCAGCGCAGCGAGACGTCGCGCGCGCTCTACGAGCAGAGCCTCGACGCCGAGGAGCGGCGGCAGCTGGGGCGCCGGGTGTCGGCGCTCGGCTTCGCCGACCTGCCGGAGCCGGCGCGGAAGGAGCTGCTCCGGGGCTGGGCGCGTCGGCTCGAGGCCGGGGGCCGCGAGGGCATCGACTACGAGATGTCGCGGCTGCTCTTGCGGCGGTTCCGGATGCCGTTCCCGCGGGCGGAGGGCCGTGGCGCGTCCGAGTTCGTGGTCGGCGAGCGCCACGCGGCGGCGCTGAACTTCCGCGGCCCGCTGTCGCTCGACATCGAGGGCCCGCCGGGCCGCACGGTGCGCGTCGCGGACGGCGCGAGCGCGCCCGCGAGCGTCGCGCTCGGCCCGCTCGGGCGGGCGACGGTGCGGCTGTCGCGCGAGGACATCCGGACGGTGGTGATCGACGGGGTCGGCCCGGATTTCGGCGTGCGGTTCGGCGCGCCGGAGGCGCAGGCGATGCAGCAGATCGGCGAGATCGTGCATCCGGCGATGCCCGCGCCCGCGGGCGGCCCCGGGGCGGCGCCGGAGCCGGCGGCGGACGCTCCCGGGGCGGCGCCGGAGCCGGCGGCGGGCGCTCCCGGGGCGGCGCCGGAGCCGGCGGCGGACGCTCCCGGCGCGGCGCCGGGGCCTGCCGCGGACGCTCCCGGCGTCGCGCAGGCCGCGCCGGTGCGGCTCCAGACGCCGCCCGACGTGCGCCTCGTGCGCTACCTGGCGCTGGATCCGAGCGATCCGGTCATCGCGCGGATGGCGCCCGGGCAGGAGCTCCTCGGGCTGCTGATCCGGACCGAGGTCGAGACGACCGGCGGCGCGAACCAGGGTGACGCGACGGTTGTGGCGCGGTGGGGGCCGGGCCCGACCGAGCGCGCCGAGCTCAAGGTGACGCTCCCGCGATCGCGCTTCGAGTGGTGGAACGACGGGCTCGACGCGTCCGAGCCGCGGCTCGCGATCCTGCGGCCGCCGGAGGGGGTGGAGCGGATCGAGATCACGGGGGACGCGAGGACGCGCGTGCGGCTGCGCACGATCGAGCCGGGCGTGAACGAGACGCTGTACCGGCTGCCCTACCGGGTCACGCTGGCCGAGGACGAGACGTGGCGCTACGCGCCGTTCGACGTGAGCACGTGGACCGACGTGCGCGCGGCCAACCTCGACGATCTGGAGCGGAAGGAGCGCTTCTCGGATCTTCGCGAGCAGGTGCGGATCGAGCGGTCGGGGGAGGGCGCGAGGTCGGACGCGGATCGCCCGGAGCGGACCCTCACCCCCGAGCATGCGCCGGTGCGGCGGCGGCTGCTGATGCCGGCGTGGCAGTCGGCGGGGGAGCCGTCGCCGGGCGACGCGTGGACGCCGCTGCTCGTGGCGAAGGACGTGCGCGTGGACGGGGAGGGGGCGCGGGCTGGCCGGCTGTCGGTCATCTACCGGGCCGCGCGCGCGTCGCTGGGCAAGGAGGTCGCGGTGCGCGTGGACGGCGAGGTGGCGCTGAAGGAGCCGATCGTGGCGCTGTCGGGCGCGCTGCGCGTGGCGGCGCCGGCGGGCACGCGCCGGGTCGAGATCGAGGGGCTCGGTGACGCGGGGGCGGCGTACACGGACGCGCCGCCGGCGAACGGCGGGGCGATCGTGCGCCGGCGCGACGTGTTCGAGCTGACGCGCGCCCGGCCGATGACGTACCGGTTCAAGCAGGGGGCGGGCGAGACGCTGCACCTCGTGCTGTTCGTCGTGACGCCCGGGGAGAACGCGGACTACCGCATCCGCTACCGGTTCGAGGGGGCGAAGCCCGCGTCGCGGGAGGCGGCGTTCTTCCGGCGGGTGACGATCCCGGACGGCGTGCTGGCGGGCCGGGGCGGCGATCTGACGCGCGCGACGCTGTGGGAGGCGGCGACGGACCGGCGCGGCACGGACGGGGTGGGGCGCGGGGTGATCCGGCTGGGCGACGATCTCGCGCCGGGAGAGCGCGTGGTGCGGCTGTCGCTGCTCGGGCCGCAGGCGGGCGACGCGGGCGAGCCGGCGAAGGCGGTGTGGGTCGGGGCGGTGCTGGTCGGGCAGCGGGCGCCGGGCCGGGACAACGGGCCGCGGCTGTGGGTGGAGGACGATCCGTGAGGCGGGCTCGGGTGGAGCGGGGGGCTTCCGGGCGCAGGGCAGCGCGGTAGGGTAGGCTTCCCGTGGCCCGGAGCAGGAGCCGAGGGCAACGCAAACGAGGGGCCGACATGAACGTTGACGACGTGTACGAGCAGCACGTGCGCGGACTGCCGTTGGCCGACCGCCTGCGGCTGGCCGAGCGCATCGTGGCTCAAGCGGCGGTGGAGGCGCAGGGGAGCAGCCACGCGATCGATGTGAGCGCAGGGGGTGAGGCGCTCGGTACGCTTGGTAGCAGGCTGCGCGCCATCCGGGCGCGGATCGAGCGCTCGGGGGAGCCGCTGCTCGACGAGGCCGGCGTCCGCCAGGAGCTGGCCGAGCGCCGGGGCGGCATCGCGGCGCTGGAGCTGGGAGGCGATGCGCACCTTCGTTGATGCGGGGGTCCTGATCGTCGCGGCGCGAGGTACTGGCAAGCATGCAGAGCGCGCGCTCTCGGTCCTCGACGATCCAAGGCGAGAGTTCGTCGCCAGTGCATTGTTGAAGCTGGAGGTGCTGCCGAAGCCGCTCTACTTCCGCCGCACGGAAGAGGTCGCATTCTACGAGACTTTCTTCTCCGCGGTCTGCGCCTGGGCACCGCTTTCCGCCGAGCTTTCGGCGCAGGCGTTCGCTCTGGCCTCGCAGCATGGCCTGGCTGGGATGGACGCGTTGCACGTCGCCGCGGCGCTCGCGCTCGGCGCGGAAGAGATGGTCACGACCGAGCGCGAAACCAGCCCGTTGTTCCGCGCGCACGGCCTGGTGGTCACCGGTATCTTCGCAGATCGGTCCTGACCGTCGGCGGGTCATCTGGAGATTCGGCCTCGCCCCGGGCGTTTATCCTGCCGACGCTGCTCGTGGTCGATGTCGAGCGATAGTCCTTCGCGCGTCATTGCCCGCGGCAGCTACAACGCTATTTGATATCGTGGCACAGGGGCCTTCTCGCACCCCGCCGTCCAGCGCGCGTCCGGCCTCGACGCTCTTCGCGTCAAGCGAATCCTCGCTGGATCATTGACAAGTTGGTCATTCGGCGGCGTTTGCTGTAGGGTTTCCCCGCGCGGCCCCGGGGTCGCCGCAGCGGAACGAGCACACATGGCGGAAACGACAACGAGCCCATTCGGGAGAGGCCCCCTCGCGGCGCCGAGCACCCCAATCGCCGACGCCCGCCGTGGTGCGGGTCTCACGCCGGGCAGGAGCGCTGTCGCCGGGCTCGCGTCGGCCGTGGCGGTCATCCTCGGCGGCTCGGCGGCGCGCGCCCAGGAGCCCGCGCGTGACCCGGTGGCCGCCGAGGCGCTCTTCAAGGCCGCGCGCGCGCTGGTTGACAAGGGCGATTATGCGGCGGGGTGCCCGAAGTTCGAGGCGAGCCTCGCGCTCAACCCCTCCGCGAGCACCATGATCAACCTCGCGCGGTGTCACGAGCGCGAAGGCAAGGTCGCGACAGCGTGGCACGACTATCAGCGCGCCCTCGTCCTGAACCGGGAAACGGCGGGGGAGCAGCGGCGGCGGAGCCTCGAGGCGATCGCGCAGAAGGAGATCGCGGCACTCGAGCCGCGCGTGCCGAAGCTCAGCGTCGTGGTCGAAAGCGCGCCCTCCGGCGTGGAGGTGCAGCGCGACGGCACGACGCTCCCGGCGGCCGCGCTGGGCGAGCCGCTGCCGATCGATCCAGGTCCGCACGAGATCCGCGCGAGCGCCCCCGGGCACCAGACGGAGACCCGCGCGATCACGCTCGCGGAGGGCCAGACGGAGACGGTCGCGCTCACGCTGCGGCCGGCGGCCGCGGCCGGCGCCGCGACGGCGCCCGCGAAGGCGAGCGACGCGCCGGGCGGGGGCGTCCCCGCCTGGGCCTGGGTCTCGGGGGCCGCCGGGATCGCCCTGGTCGGCGCGTCGGTCGGGTTCCTGATCGATGATCTGTCCGCGATCAGCGCCTTGCGCGAGAACTGCCGCGAGGTCCCGGGCGGGACGTACTGCAAGCCCGGCTATGACTTCGCGGCCGACAATGCGCGCAAGAACCGCGATCTCGGCCTCTTCGTCGGCCTCGGCGGCGCGGGGCTCGTCGCGATGGGGGTTGCGGTCTACGGGATCGTCCGGTCGGGCGGCGAGAAGGAGCCTGCGCCGGCGCAGGGAGCCGTCGCGCTGCCCTGGATCGCGCCCTCCGGCGCCGGCGCCAGCATCTCCGGGAGCTTCTGATGCGCACAGGGGAGAGCGTGCGAATGCATTTCTTCAGGTCTCTGGCCGCGATCGCGAGCTCGCTCGTCGCCGGGGGCGCGTGTATCCCTGACGTGGAGCCCAACGTGTTCGTGGTGCCGCGCTGCGAACAGGTCGCGCCCAGCTGCGGTCCGGCGGCCGGCGAGAGCTGCTGTGCGGAGAGCGAGGTGGTGGGCGGCCAGTTCAACCGCCTGAACGACGCGCGCTTTCCGGCCACGGTGGCCGATTTTCACCTCGATCGCTTCGAGGTGACGGTGGGGCGGTTCCGGCAGTTCGTCGCGGGGTACCCGGCGACCCGGCCGAAGGCGGGCGCGGGCGCGCACCCGCTCATCGAGGGCAGCGGCTGGGACCCGGCATGGGATGCGGGCTTGCCCGTGGGGAAGGACGAGCTGCGGGCCTCACTGCAATGCGACGAAAATTTCCGGACGTGGACCGACGAGCCCACCGGCAATGAGGCGGCGCCGATCAATTGCGTGAGCTGGTATCTCGCGTTCGCCTTCTGCGCCTGGGACGAGGGCCGGTTGCCCACGGAGGCGGAGTGGAACTACGCTGCCGTCGGGGGGAACCAGCATCGGGTCTATCCGTGGGGAGAAGAGGCCCCGAGCCAGGAGCTGGCCGTGTTCGGCTGCGAGACCACGACGACGGTGTGCCCGATCCCGGGTGTCGGGTCCAAGTCCCCGGCGGGGGACGGGAGATGGGAGCAGTCCGATCTGGCGGGGAGCTTGTTCGAGTGGGTCCTCGACTACCACGCCGATCTGACGGGGACGTGCAGCAACTGCGCGGCCCTGAGCGACGGAGGCTTCGGGAGGGGCTCCCGCGGAGGGGCGTTCTCCCACCCCGAGGAGGCGCTCAGTCCGACGTACCGCATCGGCGAGCTGCCGGAGAGGACGTTGTCCTTTTACGGTGTCCGCTGCGCGCGGGACGAGTAGCGGGCTCACCGCATCTAGCACTCCTGCCGGTACATCGGACAGGGCTAGTAGGCAGCCTGGCGCCCCGTGGGCACGCGGCTGAGATCACTGGCCAGGTGCGCCTGCGGCAAAGTCAAAGCGGGGGCACCGGCAGAGCGAGGACCAGCCAGGTCGTACCCGCCGCCCGTTGCCAGCTCGGAAGGGCGGTTGAACCGGTCCCTCGCGGCCGTTTCCGGTGCCCCGAGGGGGGTCGAACCGGTCCCTCGCGACCGTTTCTGGTGTCCGAGGGCGGTCGAACCGGTCCCTCGCGACCGTTTCTGGTCCCCCGAGGGCGGTCGAACCGGTCCCCGAGACCGTTTCGGGTGCCCCGAGGGCGGTCGCGACGCTCGAGATCCGGGCCAGCGACGAGGGCGAGCTGCTGCTCCGCGTGCGGGGGCGCCGCGCGCTCGTCGACGCGCCGGAGTCGTCGCTGCTCATCACCGACGGCGCGCGCGCCGAGTTCCGGCTCGACCGCGCCGCCTCGGGCGATGCCGGAGGCTCGACCGCGCGGAGGCCCCTCAACAGTCGCCGGAGGCGCCCGCGCAGCGGGCCGGAGCTCAGCGAGGACCTGGACGCGAGCGAGCAGGGCGCGACCTGTCTCACACGACGGCGTCCACGCGGCCACGCTGCCCAGAAATCCGGATTCGGCGCCAACTGACCGAGACGTTATCCGCACGCACAGCGCATATTCTGCGGAGCAGCCAGAATTCAACGCAAAGGCGCAAAGGCGCAAAACGACGGAGCGAAAATGAACGAGAATGAGATGGCTACGATCGCCGTCGACGCTGCGATCGAGGTGCATCGCAGCCGTGGAGGCCCGGGGCTGCTCCGTGGTCAACGGATTGCAGGAATGATTTCCCCCACCTTTCCTTGCCTTTTTGCGTCTTGGCGCCTTTGCGCCTTTGCGTTAAATTCCGGCTTCCCGTTGCGAATGGGTGGGCTCCGCCACCGCTTCAGCGACCAAAGTGCTGGAGTAGACGGCCGAACCAGCGGATGCACCCGGCGCTGCGCCCAGCCGCGTAGCGGGGCTGGACGGCTGGGCACCCTCCGGCGGATTCGCAAGTCGTTGTGCCCTTGCTCGAACCATGCACCCACAGACTCCACGGAGAGGCCCTAAGGGGTTCTTGCGCAGCGCGACCCGATGTTGCCCCGGTGCTCGGGGTAGTAGACGTGGCGGGTGGCTGACCGCAGGGTCGGGGCGAGCTCGTCGTTGCTGCCGCTCCGGAAAGCCCGGTAGGAGCCTGCTGTCACAGCAGCACAGTCATGGCACGGCACCGGGTACTGGACCGGGTCCCAGTCCAACATCCATTCCCACGCGTTCCCGCCCAGGTCGGACTGACCCCACTTCCCGTCGCCTTTGGGCGACGTCGATCCGACGTTCTGTAGGCTGCAGGTGCCGCCGCAATAGACCGCGTAACTGTCATCGATTGTCGTAGAGGTCGCTGGCTTCGACCACGGATAGTACCTGTGCTCGCTGCCCCCGGAGGCGGCGTAGTTCCACTCCGCCTCCGTCGCCGGCCGTCCCCCGTCCCACGCACAGAACGCGAACGCCGTGTACCAGTCCAGGCAGTTGATCGGCTTATTTTCGTTGCTCCCCGCCGTGTCCGTCCAGCTATGATGGACAAAGCAACTCAAGGCGCTCTTCAGGGCAGCCGTGTTCGGGGGCAATTTGGTGTTCCACGCCGAGCTCCAGCCAGAGCCTGGGATCTTTGGATGTGCGCCCGTGCCATCCCCAGGCGGGCTGGCCTGCGTGCCCATGCCTGCGTTCACGAACGCCCGGAACCGACCCACCGTGGTCTCGTACTTGTCGAGGTAGAAGTCGCTCACCGTCGCCGGGTAGCTCCGGTCCAGATAGTCCACGCCGTCGTAGCTCCGAGCGAAAGCTCCGCCGGGGACCAGCGAGCTCTTGCAGCAGTCCTCGTCCCCCGATGGCCCGCAGGTCGCTGGTAGCCCGGTGCAACTTGGCGCCGTTCCAGCCCAGGTGCCCGCGGGGCCGCTGCTTCGGTCCTTCGCGATCGTCTCGCCCGCCGCGGTCCCTTCATCGTCTCCGCAGGTGCAACCTGCCGAGAGCAGCAGCCCGAAGAATGCGATGCCGACGGTGTGGTGAGGACGGGCAAGCGAAATCATAGGTCATCCATTGAAGTGCCTCATCATCAACCCTCTTCGCCACGGGGCTCCGCCAGCGGAGCGCGCGCCCGTACGCATGGCGCGTGCCCGTCGACATCGCAGCTCGGTCTCGCTCAACCCGTGCTCCGATCAGCCCCCGAAGAACGCCTTTGCCTGCTCTCCCAGCACGTTCTCGCCCTTCGGGCTGCTGGCGTGGCAGCCGTCGCTGACCTCGCCCGCGTCATTGTCGAGGATGAACTTCCCGAGGTAGCTCATGTTCTCGTTGAGGGTCGAGTCCTTGGCCAGCTGTTGTGCCTTCATGTCAGTCCAGTCGGCGCCGCCTGCTCCCGCGATGAAGCAATCGTGTCCTGCGTTGTAGACCGGCTGACCCACGATGTAGATGTGCGTGCCCGGGTTGACGTGCTGGCGCGCCGCGTTGACCATGTCACGGAGCTCTGTGTCGGTCGCCTTCTGGGACAGGATGCAGATCTGCACCATGATGGCTTTGACGACGTCTTTCCCTCCAATCGACTCCATCTTCCGGTCGAAGAGCTGCCAGGAAGAGCTGCTGGGGTTTGTCCAGTTCTGGACCACCATGGCACCCGTCTGATAACTGTCCGCGTTCCACATGATCTTGCCGCCAACGCGCTTGTAGCCAGTGCCGATGTTGTTGGCCATCGAGCAGCCAGTGTACGCAACCGAGTTCTCTCCCGTCGGAGGCAGGCCGTCACCCCCACCACCCGTTCCGGTGCTGCTGCTCGTGACCGGAGTGCCCCCCGTCGCTGCTCCGCCCTCGCCTGCGCCACCGGTGCCACCTCCGCCGGTGCCGCCGCTCAGGGCTCCTCCCGAGCTCGCTCCGCTGGTGCTGGTGCTGGCGCCTCCGACGCCTGTTCCACCACTGGTCGAACCTCCGGTCGCGGGACCGCTGGTGCCCGTCGTCCCCCCGGTCGCGGCGCCTCCCGACCCCGAACCGTCGTCCGGGTCACTCTCTGAAGCGCAAGCTCCGAGGCAGAGCGCGGCTATCCCGAGAGCGCAGCGGGCCAGAAATCGATAGGAAAGAACAGGAACATTCATCGTCGTCACCTTCTGTTAGGGGGCGTGGGTCAGGACCGGCGGGGACCCTCGGCTCGCGTCCGACCGTCCTTGTTCTATTGCCGCTGCGACCCGCGCGAATAGACGGCGAGATCGTCGTCGCCCCCCTTGGACAGATCTGTCATCCCCCCTCGTCGACCGCGAGAGGCATCACGATGCCCGCTTCTCCGAGGGGAGCGTCGCTGAAAAGTTCTGTTCGGTCTGACTCGGCGTCTGTGCCAGCTCGCAGCCTCATGGGGCCACCTGGCGGCGTTTTTCGCAGGGTCATGGGGCCACCCCAATCCTCTGCATCGCGCCCCTGCTCGCTGCCCGCCAGCAGCCCGCCGAGCTCGCCGGAGGGCGAAACCGTGACCAGCCCGCCGGGGAGCCCGGAATCCACTGCATGCGACCCAAATATCCCGTGCAAGCTCCAGAGCTCCTCGCCCCTCCGCCCGACCCCGCACCGACCCGAGCCCCCGCGCCGGTCCACCTCGATCCCGCGCCGGCCACGGCGCCTCCGCCTCGCCTGGACTCCGCGGCGCCGGACCTCGCCGCCGGGCGCCCCGACCCGCGCGGGCCGTTCCGCGCCGCTCAGGTCCGGCCAGGCGACCCGTACGAGCTGTCGCACGGACATCCGATCTTCTGCTCGCCCAGCGGCGGACGTGCCTCGAGCGCCCACTTGCTCGGCGGCACGGTCGTCGCCTGGGATCCCGCCGTCCGCGAGGCGGGCATCGACACAGGCTACAGCAACGCGCCCGAGCAGCTGCGCGCGCCGCACGTGGCCGTGGGCAACGTGCCCGAGTCGCCGGGCTGGGTGCCGGGCGCGCCGGCGCTGGCCATCGAGTACGCCGACCTCGGCGAGGACGAGGCGAGCCTCGCGCAGAAGATCCACGACCTCCTGGCCGCCGGGACGCGCTGGGTCTGGGTGGTCCGCCTCGAAGCCCCGCGCCACGTCGAGGTGCACGCGCCCGGCGCGCCGCCGCGGCGCACGCTCCCGGGAGAGCTGCTCCACGCGCCCGGCGTGCTGCAGAACCCGCTGCAGGTCGAGGCGCTCTACGAGCGGGCCGCTGCCCAGCAGGCCACACTCACCAACCTGCTGCAGCGCGAGGGATACGCGAGCCTGGAGTCGCTCCGCGACAGAGGCCTCCGCGAGGGACGCAACGAGGGGCTCCAGCACGCCGTGAGGGACGTGTGCGACGTGCTCGGTATCCCGCTGTCGCCCAGCGACGAGGCGTCGCTCATCGAGCTCGATGGGACGGCGCTCGCAGCGCTGCTGGAGCGGCTGAAGCGCGAACGGCGCTGGCCCCTGCCCTAAGGCCCGGAGAGCTGCCCCTACAGCGACTGCGGCGCGCCCCGCTACCGCGCAGGACGCGCCGCGCGCTCGCCGATCGCGCGCTTGCGCTCGATGCCGGAAATCGGGTAGCCCGATAGCCCACGGCGCACGGGGCGCACGGTGGGCATGGTGCAAGGGTAATCGCCGTGGATCTCGATGCCTTGGCCGCGTCCGCCGCCCGCCGCGCGCTGCTCGGCGCGGCGCTCGCGCTCGCCCTCGGCATGGCCCCGGGCGCACGCGAGGCCGCGGCCGCAGAGCCGCTCGCCTGGGTGGCCCCCGACAGCGCGCGGGTCGTCTCGTGGACCGGCGGCCAGGAGCAGGGCGCGCCTGCTCCGGAAGGGACGCGCGCCGCGCCCGTCGCAGCCGACCCGATCCGGCCGGTCGCGCTCACCACACAGCAGCTGCTCCTCGTGCCCGTGGAGCCCGGCGACCGGCTGGAGGTGCGCGGAGAGGTCGCGGGCATCGGCCTCGGCTCCGGCGTCGGGGACACGCCGGACGTGATCACGTGGATGCCGCTGCCGCCCCTCAAGGGAGGCGCGCGCGACGTCGCGGTGCCGGCCTGGTCGAGCGCGCGCTTCGTCGCCGTGCGGGCGGCCGTCCCGCGTGGCGCGGAGAGCACGCCGGTCGCGGTGCGGGTCGCCGCGCGGGAGAGCGCGCCGCTCGCCTGGTACCGCCTCGACGAGGACGTCGCCGCGTGGCTCGGCGGCCGCGCGCCCGCGCCGGCCTCCGCGCCGGGCGAGGCGGGCGCGCTGCTCCGGTGGATCGAGGCCGCGCGCGCCGCGCTGGCCGCGCCGGGCAGCACGGGTACGGCGTCCGCGCCGGGCGCTGCGGGCGCGCAGGCCGCGCCTGCCCCGGCGCGCCTCGCGCCCGCCGCGGCCGCATGGCTCACCGCGCGCTACCTCGAGGAATCGCTGCTCCTCCGGCCGCTCGTCGAGCCGTACTTCGTCGCGCGGGAGGTCGAGCTGCGCGGAGGCCGCGAAGGTCCCGATCTCCCGGCCGTCGAGCGCGCCACGCCATGGCGCTCGCTCGGGGCCGGGGCGCGGCTCGGGCTCCACGCGCCCGGCGCGGACGTGCTGCGCATCGCCCTCCGGCCGCGCGCCTACGGGGCGACGCGCGTCGTGGTCCGCGCCGGCGGCGCCGTCGTGCGCGAGATCGCCTGGCGCACCGGGCCGCGGCTCGCAGACACAGCGCGCTGGAGAGAGCCGCGGTGGATCCGGGTGCCGCTGCCGGTCGACGCGCGCGCGGCGACCGTCGACGTCATCGAGGGGGAGATCGCCGTCGCCGCCAGCGGGTACCGGCAACGCGCCGGCGTCGCCGAGCTCCTCGCGCCGCAGCGCGACCGCGCCGCGCTGCTCGATCGCGCGGCGCGGCGCGAGCTGGCCGGCGATCGCGCGGCCCACGCCGAGGCGCCGCGGCTCCTCGCCGCCGCAGATCGGGCCGCCGCGCCGGACGCCGCGAAGGCCGCGCGTTATCTCGCCGCGCGGCCGGCCGTGCCGCCGCCGCTCCGGGCGCTCCTCCTCACCGAGGCGGTCCGGTGGGCGCCCTCTCCCGGCGCGGCGTTCGCGCGCGCAGCGCAGGCCTACGCGGCGGCGCAGGGCGTGCCGGCGGCGAGCGCCGTTCCCCTCCAGCGCGCCGCCCTCGCGCGGCTCGCCGCGGCGCACGCCGACCCGGGCGCCGGGGCCGCGCCCTGGTCGGGGGCCGCCGGGGAGGCGGCGCGCGCGAGCACCGGCGCCGGGGCCGCGTCCCGGTCCAGCCCCGCCGGGACGGCCGCGCCGCGCGATCGCGCCGGCGATCGCGCGCACCCGGACGACGTCGCGGCCGTGTCCGCGCTCGGCGCAGCCCTGTCGCCGCCGCTCGATGGCCGCCGGCCGGTGGGCGCGCCGCTCGCCGAGCGCCACGCGCTCGGCCACGGCGACATCGAGAGCGCGGCGCCGCTCGCGCGCACCGCCTGGGCGCGCGAGGCCCCGTGGGACACGCTCGACATCCCCGACGGCGTCGTCGCGTGGAGCTCGATCGCGCCGCCGCGCGACGCGCCGCCGCCCGGGGGAGCCGGCGCATCGCAGGGCGCCGCCGCGGACGCGCTCTGCGAGGTGAACGCGGCGTCCGGGCTCCGCTGGACGCTCCTCGACGCCCCGCGCGCGCAGCTCGACGTCGAGGCGCCGCCGGGCGCCCACGCGCGGGTGCTCCTCCGGAGCGCCGCGAGCGAGGTGGTCCCCGAGTCGTCGGTGCTCATCGACGGCACGACGGCCGCGGTGCACGGCGGCGCCGGGCTCACCTCGGTCGTCGCGGTGGCGCCCGGGGTGCGCACCTTCGAGCGGCCGGCGGACGCGCCGCCGGTGCTCGCGCGCATCCCGCGCAGCGGGCGCGCTCCCTGCCGGTCGCTGCGCGAGATCGTGCAGTGGGCCTGGGTCGACGGCGCCGTGACCTTCGCGCTCCCCGACCCGGAGCGCGCCACGGTGGCGCGCGTCGTCCTCGCGCCGGCCGCCGTGATGGGCGAGGCGGCGCGAGCGCCCGGGGCGCAAGGGCAAGGCGCCACGGGGCGAGCTCCTCAGGCCGCCGGCGCGCCGCCGGCAGCCACGGGTGCGTCGGCCGCAGCCACGGGGGCGCCGGCCGCAGCCACGGGGGCGCCTGCCCCAGGCGCCGGCGCGCCGCCCGCAGCCGGCGGCGCAGCGCGCGTGCTGCGCGTGAGCGCCGGCGCCGTCGTCCACGAGGCCTGGGTGCGCGCGGGCGCCACGGGATCCATCGAGATCCCCGTCCCCGCCGGCGCGGGCGAGCTGCGCGTCGAGAGCGCCGCGCCGGCGCTGCTCCGCGCCGCCGTGCGCCTGCACCCTGCCGCGCCCGCCGCGCCGCGCGTCGTCAGGCCGGTGCGCCCGCCGCCCGGCGCGCCCGTCGACGGCACGCTCGACCAGATCCGGAGCGCCACGCGCGCCCTCCGCGCCGCGCCTGCCCGCGCGGCGCTCCACGCGCAGCGGGCGGAGGCGCTCGACGCGCTCGGCTTTCCGGCGCTCGCCGCGCTCGATCGCGCCGCCGAGGACGACCTCGGGGACGCCGGGCAGCTCCCCGGCGCGCCGGCCGCGGGCGCGCCGCCGTCGACCGTGTTCGCCCTGCCGCCGGGCAGCCCGCCGGCGGTCGCGCTCGGCCTGCCCGCGCGCGTGCCGCCGCTCCCGCTGCCCGACGACCGCGCGCCCCTCGCCACCGCGCGCGCGGCCCGCAGCGCCGGCGACCCGCGGCGCGGCGTCGCGCTGCTCGCCGGCCCCGCGGGCGGCAGCTCGGGCGCGGACGCGCTCCTGCTCGGCCTCCTCGCCGAGCGCTCCGGCGAGGCGCGGATCGCCGCCGACGCCTTCACCCGGATCGGGCTCGCCCACCGCTCCTCCGCCGCGCTTTCCCGCGCCGCGAACCTCGCCACCGACGTGGCGGCCGCCGCCCCGGCGCCCGATCGGCGGCTCACCCTGCGCGCCCTCGCGCTCGCCGAGCTCGCCGTGCAGGTGGCCGCCCGCGAGGCTGGCGCGGGCCAGGGGGCTGCGCCCGCCGCCCCGGCCGCCGCGCCTCCCGCCGGCTCGGCGCCGGCCGCGACGTCGCCGCCGCTCCAGCTCCCGCCGGCCGCCCTCGCGCGGCTGGCGCCGGTGACCGGCTGGAACGTGCCGCCGCGCGCCGACGCCACGGCCGGCACCGCTACGCTCGAGATCCGGGCCAGGGCCGAGGGCGATCTGCCGCTCCGCGTGCGGGTGCGCCGCGCGCTCATCGATGCGCCGGAGGCGTCGCTCCTTATCACCGACGGCGCGCGCGCCGAGTTCCGGCTCGATCGCGCCGCCCCGGGCGCGATCGTGCTCGACGGCGTCTGCCGGGCGCTCGACCACGACGAGACCCCCTGCGCGTTCTCGATCACGCTCGACGGCGCGCCGGTGGCGTGCTCCGCGGCGTCCGCGCCGGCGGCGGCGTCCGCGCCGATGACCGGCCGCTGCGTCGTGCAGGTGCCCAGGGGCAGCCACCGCATCGAGGCGCGGCCTCCGGCGGATCAGAGCGTCCTCGGCTGGATCCGCGCGACGGCGGCCGGAGCAGCGCAGCCCTACTCGGGCCGCGTCCTCTCGACCTGGAACGACATCGACCCGGCCCGCCCCCTGGAGCTCGCGTTCGTCGGCCCGACCGTGGTGCGCATCCGCGCCCGCGCCGCCTACGAGTGCGCCGCCACGCCCCGCGCGCGCGCCGCGCTCGCGGACGGCGGCGATCCGGCCTGCCACCCCGAGGTCACCGCCGCCACGCCCGCCGGCCAGCTGCGCTTCTCGGTGACACCGCTCGACGTCGCGGCCGACAGCGGCCCCCCCGGCGCGGCCCCCTCCGGCGCGGCCCCCCCCGGCGCGCTGGAGGAGGGGACGATCGCCCTCGACGCCTCCGAGGACCGCGAGGCGCGCCGTCTGGGCGTCACGCGCGAGCCGTTCTTCTGGCTCGGCGGCGAGGTCGAGTCCCGCGTCGCCGTCCTCCCCGAGGGCCCGCACGTGCTGCGTGTCGCCTCGCCCGGGGGCAGGGCGCTCCTCCGCGTCGAGCTCGCCGTCGCCACCGGCGCGCCCCGCCCGCGCGTGCCGCCGCCCGCGCCGCCGTCGCCCGCGCCCCTCGCGCCCGCCGGCGAGCCGCTCCGGCCGGCGCCCCCGGTGGGAGAGGACCCGGACGTGGGGCCGCTCTCCGTCGGCGCCTACGCGCGCCTCGTCGACAGCGAGCTCACGGAGGAAGATCTCCGCCTGCCGCTCCGCTTCCTCGAGCTCGGCGTCGACGTGCACCGCGAGCTCATCGAGCGGCGCGCCTGGGTCGCGGCCGCGGGGTTCGGGCGCCTGCGCGACGGGCCGGAGAGCTTCGGCGCCGAGGCCCGCTTCGACCTCGGCTCGAGCGGCTGGGTCCCCGGCGTCGCGCTGAGCGGCCGCCTCGTCCTCCAGCCGGGCGCCGGGGGCGCGCTGGGGGGCAGGGCGAGCGCGAGCGCGTTCTGGTCGATTCCGCTGGGCGAGCTCACGCTCTCGCCCTGGGCAGGCTTCACGCTGCTCGCGGTCGACGAGTCGCTCCGGGGCCTCCCGGGCGCCGACAAGGACATCTTCACCCCGTACGCCGCCGAGCACCGGACCCAGGCCTCGCTGGGCGCGCGCCTGCGGCACCGGCCGTTCGTCGACGCGCTCGTCACGGCGGGCACGTCGCTGCGGCTGAGCCCGGTGCCGTCGACGCTCGACCGCATCGACGCGACGCTCGATCTCGACCTGCTCCCCGGCCGCGGGCTGTTCCCGTGGATCCAGCTCGGCTGGCTCGCGAGCTACCGGCCCGTGAACGAGACGCGCGACGAGGCGTTCCTGCGCGACGCGTTCACCGCGGGGCTCACGTTCTGGAGCTGGATCTCGCGCGGACACCGCGTGTCGCTGGGCGCGGAAGGGACGTTCCTGTTCGACCTCCCGAGCCCCGCAGAGACGTCCCCCCGCCTCTCGGCGCTGCTCTTCGCCCGCTACGACTACACCGCCGGCCGCGGCCTCCGCGACTTCCCGCCGCACGCGACCCCGTTCCGCGACCGGCAGGAGGAGGGGAGCGGGAGCATCGAGCGGGAGCGGCCCGCGGTCGAGCCCTCGTGGGAAGACCCGTAAGACATGTCGTGAAGTAGGCCAGGCGTGCAGTCCACGTCGTGGTCTTGCGCAGCCCCGGCGGAGACGGCGTCGACCCCTCCCCACGCCCGGGGGGCGTCGGGTTTGTCACTCCCCAGCTGTCCGGCGCCACGATACTCTCGGCGAGCTACGAGGTTTCTCGTCGGAACGTATGACAGTCGA
The DNA here is from genome assembly GCF_051521505.1 of Sorangium sp. So ce1014. Classification (NCBI taxonomy): domain Bacteria; kingdom Pseudomonadati; phylum Myxococcota; order Polyangiales; family Polyangiaceae; genus Sorangium; species Sorangium sp. So ce1014. Next base: position 10,225,617 of record NZ_CP150356.1, on the reverse strand, counting down.
GCTGATTCAGGCCATCGTTCGCCAGACCACTGTCCTCATCGCTCAGCTGGCGACCTCGGGGGGCTGGCGTGCCCCCTTGGCCCAGCTCGCGGACCAGGTGTTCCAGGACCTGGCGACCGAGCTCGAGCGACAGGGAGTCAGCCGCAAGGTGGGCGCCGACATGTTCGGTATGGGGCTCCGGAGCTATCAGCGGCGGGTCCGGCGGATCACGGAGAGCTCGGTCGAGCGCGGCCGCTCGCTCTGGGAGGCCGTGCTGGACCACATCCGCCGCCGGGGGATCACGCCGCGGGCCGAGATCCTGCGGGCGTTCGCCGCCGAGGATGATGTCCTGCTGCGCGGGGTGCTCTTCGACCTCTGCGAGAGCCGCCTGATCTTCCAGGCGGGGCAGGGAGCTCAGGTGGTGTATCGCGCGATGTCCGACGACGAGCTCGGCGCGCTTCGCGCGATCCGCTCCGGCGAAGGCGTGGACGAGCTCGTCGTGGCGATCATCTACCGGGAAGGCCCGCTCACACGCGACGATCTGGTGCAGCGGACCCACATCGATCGCGCGGAGCTCGATTGCGCCCTGCAGCGCCTGGTGGAATCAGCGCGAGTCGAGCGGACGGGTGAAGATGCCGGAGCGACGTACAGCGCCGCGAGCCTCTACGTGCTTCTTGGCTCGCCCGTGGGCTGGGAGGCGGCGATCTTCGATCACTACCAGGCGATGGTGAAGACCATCCTGTGCCGGTTGCGCGAGGATCGCACCGCGCCCGGCCTCGGCGACCGTGTCGGGGGGAGCACCTATACCCTCGACGTGTGGCCCGGCCATCCGCACGAACAGCGGGCCCACGAGACGCTGGGGCGCCTGCGTGCCGAGCTTGTCGCGCTGCGCGAGCAGGTCGAGGCGTTCAACGCGGCGCACGAGACGCCGGACAGGTACACGCAGGTGGTGCTGTATGTCGGACAGTGCTTGATCCAGCAGGACATCGGGGGCGGCGATGAGGCCTAGTGGGGTCGCGACGGCGTGCCTCGTCGTGAGCGTGACGGGCGCGGTGCTGCTGGCCCCGGCCTGCAAGGGCGTGGGCCCTCAGACCGGGAGCGAGACAAACTTTCTCACGAGCTTTCTCACGAGCTGCGATGCCAGCTGCGGGGACGGTCTCGCCTGCATCTGCGGCGTCTGCACGCGCGCCTGTTCGGTCGCCGACGAATGCTCGGGGCTCGCCTCCGGCGCCGAGTGCGTGGCCGCGGCGGAGCGGCCCACCGAGGCGGCGTGCGCCGCGGCCGAGAGCGCCGCGTTCTGCGATCTCTCCTGCAGCGATGATGCCGCCTGCGCGCCGCTCGGCGAGCCGAGCGGCGCGCCGTTCCGCTGCCAGGGCGGCTTCTGCCGAGCGCCCGGCGATGGCGGCACGGCGACCGCCTGCCCGGTCACCACCCTGGCGCCCGGCGACAACGAGCGAACGGTGGCGGTCGGAGACGCGACCCGCAGCTACGTCGTTCGCCTCCCCGCGAGCTACACGGGAGCGAGCTCCATGCCGCTTGTGCTCGATTTTCATACGCTCGGCGGGACCTCGGCGGCGGAGGCCGAGGCCTCGGGGTACCGCGAGCTCGCCGAGAGCGAGGGGTTCATCGTCGCGTGGCCGCAGGGCATCGACGGCGCGTGGAACATCGGTCCGTGTTGCACGACGTCACGCGACGTCGACGACGTGGCGTTCGCGCGTGCCCTGGTCCAGCAAGTCCAGGCGGAGGCGTGCGTCGACGTCAAACGCGTCTATGCCGTGGGCGTCGCGAACGGCGGCGGGATGGCCTACCACCTGGCCTGCAACGCGGCGGACGTCTTTGCCGGGGTTGCTCCCGGCGCCTTCGACCTTCTGGCGGAGTCGGAGCAGCCCTGCCAGCCGGTGCGGCCGATAGCCGAGATCTCGTTCCGGGGTACCGCGGACGTGCTGGTACCCTACGAGGGGGGGGCGCAGCAGGCGCCGAACGGCGCGAACATCACCTTCCTCGGCGCCGTTGGCACCTTCGAGAGGTGGGCCGAGCTGAACCGGTGCACGGGAACCCCGAGCGCGGCGGACAGCAACGGTTGCTCGACCTACTCGAGCTGCGCGAGCGGCGTGGAGGTGACGCTGTGCACGGCGCAGGGCGGCGGCACGGCCTGGGGGAGCCCCGAGATCGGGTGGGCCACGCTGAAGCGGCATTCACTGCCGTGAGCGCGTAACGAACGATATTCCCCTGCCTCTTCTCTGCGTCCTCTGGGGTTCATTCTCGGTCTTCAAGCGGATCGGCGCTCGACCGTGCGGGATGGACGCCCGAAGCCTCATCACAGCGGTGCGCCGGTGTGGCGGCCGGCGACAAAGTCGTCATCCCCCTGCGTGGCGATCTTGCCGCTTTCTCGGCGGAACCCACCTCACCACCAGCCGATGTCCTGGATGATGGTGCCGATGTCGCCGTGCCGCACGATCGCGCGGTTCTGACGGATCTCATAGGATTTCGGCGAGCTGTCGACGACGTCCTGATCGAAGGTGTGGCACTCGAGCTTGTAGGTGCCCTCGCCCTGCATCAGCGCGCCCTTCAGCTTGATGTACGTGCCGTTGTGACGGCTCCTGAGCCGCTGGATCGCCTCATTGCTGGCGTCGATGAGCAGCTCGAGGTGGACCGTCTTCTCCTGCTTCCCGTGCGACGCGTCGAACGCGAGATTGACGGTGATGCCGGCGTCGAGCAGCGCCTCGATATCGGACTTGGAGAACGTTTCGTACATCACGATCTTCGCCATCGCGCGCTCCTTTCTAGGATGTGCTCGTAGCTGTACCACGGCACGAAGCGCCGAGCCGAGGATCGTCGGTGAAGCGCGGCGCCGGAGCCCCGGGGTTGCCCTCGGGCACCGGGGTCTTCGTCGCGCGCCCGAGCCGGGGCGCTGCCCTCATCAATGGAGCCGCTCGAGCTCGCCCTTCACGGCCGCGAGGCGCGCCTCGCGCTGCGCCTCGAGCTGCTCGACGCGGCGCCGGGCGCCCGACAGCTCGTCTTCCAGCGCGAGGATGCGGACGACCAGCGGATTCGCGCCCGCCGGCGAGCCGCTCTTGTCGCCGAGCGCCTCGAGGTGCTCGCGCAAGCGCGCGAGATCGCTCTCGATCCGGTCGATGCGCGAGCCCTCGGCCGCCATCTCCTTGTCGGTCCGCTCGACGTCCTCGAACAGCCTCGCCGCGGCGCCCAGCGTGACGCGGTCCGCGGCGGACAGGGCGGCGAGGTCGGACTTCTCCCGCAGCACGCGCGCCGACAGCGAGCGCACGCTGACCGAGCGCTGGAGCGCCTCGTCGAGGGTCACCTCGCGCTCCAGCTTGCTCCGCGGCGCGACGCGCAGGACGCCGAGCGGCTTCTCGCTCGCCTCGTCGAAGTCCACCGCGTCGAAGCCGCGCACGCTGGCGTTCTTCACGATGTCGAGCGCCACGTAGACGCGCCGCTCCTGGCCGCCGCGGTTCTCGACCACGTACCTGCGCCTGTGCTTGCGGACGAAGTGCTCCTTCAGGGCCTCGCCCTCGAAGACAAGCTTCTGCGGGACGTCCTCCGCGCGCCGGTCGGCCGCCCGGAGCTCGACGTCGAGATCGGCGCCGAACAGGAGGAACGCGCGCTCGCCCGGCTTGAGGCGGGGGAGCCCCGTCTCCCCGGCGAAGCCGCTCGCCTCGTAGACGGCGATCGGCCCCGCGGGCAGCGTCTGCCGGGTGGTGTTCGCGAGCCGCGCGCCGCTGCGGCCCCGCTCCTCGTCGCCGCCGAACCACGTGAGCCGCTGCGTCTCGACGTCCTGCTGCGTGAACGGGACGAGCGCCGAGCCGTGGGCGCGCAGGTGGAGCCCCCCGGCCAGCCGGTACGTGAACAGCGCGCCGTTCTCGACGCCGGCCGCCTGCGCGAGGTCGGCGAGGTTGCCGATGCTGAGGACCTCGCTCTCGCCGGTGCTCCCGTCGGGCGTGACCATCCCGCCGCGCACCGTCGGCGCCCCCGAGACGTGGGCTCCTCCCAGGCGACCGGCGCCCGCGCCGAAGCCCTGGCCGGTGACGGTGAAGCCCTCACCGACGTTGTCGCCCCAGAGCTGATCGGGCGTCCTGTCGGCGAGCTGCGGGACGGTCGAGAGCGCCTCGGAGGGCTCGCCGAGCTCCCTGCGCGCGTAGCGCGGGGCGCTCAGCGGGAACAGGAACGAGTCCGGCCGGCCGTTGACGAGCTCCACGCTGACGCCGGCCCAGGGCTCGTCGGTGTCGTTGTGCAGGAGCGCCCAGCCCTGCAGCCGGGCGCGCCCGCCGTCGAGGATCAGCCGGTAGGTGGAGCGCCAGACCGGCGTCTCGGCGATGTATCCGAGGCGCACCGGCGTCGCGCTGTCCGCGAGGACGCGCAGGCTCCGGCGGAGCTGCGCCGCGCGCCCCGAGAGCGCGCCGACGGCGGCGCCGAGGCGACCGGCGACCGTCGGGTCGACCGGGCGCACCTCGTCGACGCGCGAGGCGCGGAGGCGCCGGACCGCGCCGCCCCGCTGGATCAGGGTGAGATAGAGATCTTCCTGGGTGTCCGGCGCGACGGGCGTTCGCTCCGCGGGGCCGGGCTTGCCCGCCGCGGCGCCCCCGCCGGTCCCGGCGGCCGGGGCCGAGGGAGCCGGCGGCGAGAGCGGTATCGGCGGCGCCTCCGTCACCTCGGCGAGCTGGCCGATCCACGTCGCGTCCCCGGCCGTGACCTCGACCTCGATGCCGCGCAGGCTCTCCAGCACGTCGCGGTAGGTCACCGGCGTATCGGAGTCGACAGGCAGCGCCGCGAGCGAGCGGCTGAGCGCGCCGCTCAGCACGCTGTCGAACTCGACGCCTGTCACGCGCGCCTTGCCGTCCGAGAGCACGACGAGCGTCTTGAGCGCGTCATCGACGTGAGAGGCCGGCACGGGCAAGGAATCGCCGCTGCTCGACGAGATGTTTCCGCTGCGCTCGAAGTAGCCGATCCCGGTCTCGTACAGCCGCAGCTTCTTCAAGGGGAGCGCCGGCGGCGCGTCCGGCGAGGCCGCGGGCGACACGTGACATCCGGCGCTCAGCGCGAGAATGCAGAGCGCGACGGCTCGACGGCGAGCCGGGGTCAGACTGACCAGCATGCGTGTCATGACACCTCGGGGGGCGTCGAGGTTCCCGGGCGCCGGGCCGACGCGCCATTCCGCGGCGGGAGCGCTCCGGGCGCGCTCCTGGGGTCGGGGGGCCGGGGCCATTTGACCGGGGACGCCTGCGCGTGGGAGAACGCCCGGTCCTCGGCCGATGACGTTCGTCCCGCTGCAGCCGCCCGATCTGCCCCCCATCCGCGCGCGCGGGACGCCGCGCTGCCGCGGCTGCGGCTTGCCGCGATCGATGTGCCTCTGCGCCGCGCTGCCGCGGCTCGCGGTGCGCACGCGCGTCGTGCTGCTCACCCACCGGATCGAGCGCACGAGGAGCACCAACACGGGTCGGCTCGTCGCGCGCATGGTCGAGGGCGCGGAGGTGCGTGTGCGCGGCGAGATCGAGCCGCGGCCGCGCCCGCCGCTGCCGGAGGGGCGCCGGCTCGTGCTGTTCCCGTCGCCCGGGGCGCGCGCCCTCTCGCCCGACGACGCGCGCGGCGAGCCGGTGGTGCTGCTCGTCCCGGACGGCAGCTGGAACCAGGCGCGCCGGGCCGTTCACCGCGATGCGGACGCGCAGGGCGCCGAGCCGGTCACGCTGCCGCAGGGCGCGCCGAGCCGCTACGGGCTGCGGCGCGCTCCGCGCGAGGGCGCCCTGTCGACGCTGGAGGCCGTCGCGCGCGCGCTCGGCGTGCTCGAGGGCGCGGCGGTCGAGCGGCGGATGATGGAGGCGTTCGACGTGTGGGTGCACCGCGCGACGCGCGTGCGGCTCACCGGAAAGCTCGAGGACGGGGCGGCGGCCCGGGGAGAAGGAGACGGCTCCGAGGTGCTCGTGGGGCGGGAGCTCGACGGCTCGGAGAGCGGGTGAGCGTTCGCGCGCCGGTCACTGGAAGTTCTGCACCGCCCAGACGCTGCCATCCGGGAAGGTGTGGAATCCGCAAGCCACCTTTGTGTACTCGGTGTTGCTCATGTTGAGGTAGTGGCCGTGGGCATTGAAATCCTCGCCGGGCCCCTCGTCCCACATGAGCTGCAGGCACGGGACGATCATGGATTCGGGGGGGCCGCCCCAGCCGGGGCATTCGTTCTGAGCCCGCTCGTCGCATTTGCCGAACGCGCCGTGCGGCTTGTTGGCGTTCCCGTCGGACTCGGACTCTCCATCGGAGCACGACTCCGCCTCGCTCCAGCGCGCCAGGGGAGGCAAGCCGAGCGTGGCGCGGTGCTGGTTGATCGTATCGACGCACAGCTGCGCCGCGCCGGTCGAGCCGCCGTTGCCGCCGTCGCCGGAGCCGCCGGAGCCGCCCGCGGGTGAGCCGCCGGAGCCGCCGGAGCCCACGGTGGTTGAGCTGCCGGAGCTGCCGGAGCCGCCGGAGCCCGCGGTGGTCGAGCCGGCGCTGCCCCCGGCGCCCGCGGTGGTCGAGCCGCCGGAGCCGCCGGAGCCCGCGGTGGTCGAGCCGGCGCTGCCCCCGGCGCCCGCGGTGGTCGAGCCGCCGGAGCCGCCGGAGCCCGCGGTGGTCGAGCCGGCGCTGCCCCCGGCGCCCGCGGTGGTCGAGCCGGCGTTGCCGCCGGCGGGTGAGCCGCCGGAGCCGTCGCTGGCTCCGGAGCCCGCGGCGGTCGAGCCGCCGGTGCCGGTGGTCGGCCCGCCGCCCGGCGATCCGTTATCGCTCCCGACACCGGCGCCGCTCGTCGGGCCGCTCTCTTCGCCCTCGGTCAGCACGCTGCCCAGCTCCCCAATGCAGCCCGACAGCACAGAGGCAATGAACGTCGCGGCGAGCGCGATGGTACATGAGCGCGTCGAAGGGTTAAGCATCTGCTGAGTCTATGGGGCTTTGGACTCACGCTCAACGTGTACCGATCATGCTGCACTTTTGCATGCTGAGAGCGGTTCATGCGCAGTCAGTGAGCTTGCAGCGTTTCTGTGCGGAGAGAAGCGTCGGTGTCGCACAGGGGTGTGCTGGTCGGCCTTCAATTCCAGTCGGGCGGGATAATGCTGATTGATTGAGGGAAAGAAAAACGCGCCGAGACGCGAAGACGCCAAGATGCCAAGATGATGAGATCTTTCTTCTTCTCTTGGCGTCCCTGGCGCCTTCGAGGTTCAATCCTCCTCCGCTGGCGGATGACGAGCGCACACGACGCCGATCACGGCGCGCCGCGCCTCCGCTGGAGAAAGACGATCAGCGCGCCGGCGAGGGCGTTCGCCACCATGAGCGAGTTCGTCGCCACGAAGACCCAGTTCTCGACCAGCCAGCTGTAGACGACGAACCCGGTCGATGCGGCCAGCTGGCCCACGAAGAGCCATTTGGAAACACCCTCGCTCGTCTTGCTCTTCCACTGCTTGTGGACCTGCTTGCCGACCGTCAGGACGAGAATGACGGAGCTGATCCAGCCGATTGCTTCTACCATGGTCGACCGCCGAACTGCCGCTCGCGGGCCCCGGGCCGGCGCGCCGCGCGCCACCACCAACACAAGAAGAAGAGCCGCGAGGGCTGGGAGGGCACAGGGCCTCCGCCGCCCCGCGCCCTGCCTGCCCCGCGGCTCAACCCCGGTCTATCGCGCTCCCGCTCTCCGCTCGCTCTGGCCCCGTCAGCCCAGGTTCACGCCGTTCGCGTGCCTGGGGTGGCTCGCCTTGTCCGCGGAGGTCTTCTTGTAACCCGCCGGGAGCAGCGCCTCGTACCCCTCGGCCAGCCGCTGCTCGAACTCCGCCTTCATCTCCTTGCCGAGCTCCGTGAGGCGCTTCTCGTCGAGGGCCTTCTCGACCTTGGGGAAGAGCTCCTCCTCCTCCTCCTCGACGTGGTGCTGAATGAGCTCCTTCAGCGTCGTCACGCGCGCCTTGAACGAGATGTCCTCCGGGTCCGTCGCGAGCAGCCGCTTCAGGGCGAGCTCGGCGATGGCGTGCTCCTCGTAGCTCTCGAGGATCAGGTCCTCCTTGACCTGCCGCACGGCCGGATAGAAGCTCTCCTGCTCGATCGCCATGTGCGCGACAAGCTCGTTGGCGAGCTCGGCGAGCAGAGGCCCCGGCTCCGACTTGCCGCCCTCGAGCTGCTTGAAGAGCGACTCCACCTTGCGATGCTGCTTCTCGAGCAATGACGTTGCTTTCATCTTCCTGCCTCCACCCCGCGAGCCGCGCCTCGGCGCGGCCGGGTCTCATGGGTTCAATCGAAGGCCGCGGAGGATCTCGGGCATCTCGCGCGTAGACCCTCCGGCCAGATCTCCTCGCAGCGCGACGCGCGGTGGGGCGAGCCGCCCGGCCCAGCCCCCACCGCGCGAACAGCAGGAGACCACCTCAGCGCTCCGCGCCGCTCTGCCGGGCGCGCCGGTCCTCGGGCCAGCGCGTCCCGGTAGACGAGTCCGGTCCTGCTAGTCCGTCTTCTCCTCGACCTTGTCGCCCGCCTCCTCGGCGGCATCACCGGTCGACTCCGCCGCGTCCTTCGTCTCGTCCTTGACGTCGCGCGCAGCGTCGTCCACAGCCTCGCCCGCCTTCTCGGCCGGCCCCTCCGGCTGAGGCTTGCTGCCACCACAACCCACGATCACGATGCCGCCCAGGAGCAGCGACAGATACACTGTTTTCACGGTACATCTCCTCCGAGATCAAGCGCGACCCGCGGCGTCTACCCCCGGGCGCGTTCAGCAGTTCTCCAGCGACTCTCGACGCTTGCTTCAGCTCCTTTCGCCCAGCAATGCCCGGGCCAACAAGGATCGAGCACCCGCGCGTCCTCCTCCGCGCCGCGCCCGCGCTCCGGCGCGAAAACCCTGAGACATATCGCCTCGACCGTGGCGTCCTGCGACGCGCAACGGCCGTTCGCCCGCCGGGGGCGCCGCGCCCCGCGAAGGCGTTCAGCGCAGCCGCCGGCGACGTCCCGCGCCGCAGCGCGGGCGCATTCGCTTGGCCTCGGCGCGGATCGGAGCAAGACTCCGCCCCGGAACGCGACATGATCCACGACATTGCCCGCGCGCTCAGCGCCATCTTCACAGGCGAGCGAGCCCGCCTGCTGCACGTGATCGTTCCGGCGCACGTGCACGGGCACACGCTGGCGCTGCTGCGGGCGCTCGGCGAAGCAGGCCCGGCGCCCCGTCCCGTGTGGGTCCTGGCCGACCCCTTCTACGGGCCCAGCCGGGGCTGGGCCGCCCGCGAACGCGCGCTGGCGCGCGAGCTCGGCGCCCCGGCGATCCCCGGTGAGCCCACGGCGACGCCCGAGCCCGGGCCCCTGCGCGAGCCGCTCGACGCGTTCGCGGGCGCCCTCGCGGCCCACCTCGCCGCCCGCGCTCCGGACGCGGGCGCCGTCGTGGTGCTCTCGCCCCAGCACATCGACGACCCCCGCGCGTATGCCCGCGACGTCCTCTGGCTCGCGCAGGGGCCCGAGCTCGCGCTCGTGCGCTGGGTCCTCGTCGATGCGGTCCACTCGAGCGTCGGCGACCTGCTCGCGCGCTTCGGCGAGGGCGCGTCCCGCGTCGTGTGGCCGGAGGCCGACAGCGCGGCCCTTGTCGATCTCGAGCGCCTGCTCACCGATCTCTCGGCCCGCGGGCAGCGCCTCCCCGCCGACCTCGAGAACCGCATCGCGCCCGACTCCCCCCTTCGCGCTCCGGAGCTCCTCCAGGCGCGGCGCCTCCTGCACGAGGCCGACAAGTGCTTTCAGGCGGGGCGGCACACCGAGGCTGCGCAGCTCCAGCAGCAGGCCGAGGAGATGCTGATGGGCCGCGGGCTGGGCGAGGAGGCCATTCACGTCGCCATGCAGCGCGCGCGCTCGCTGATCGGCGCGGGCGTGGTCGACGAGGGACATCGGGTGTTCGTCGCCGCGCTGAAGGAGGCAGAGCGGCGCGGGCTGTTCGCGATCGTGCCCGAGGCCTACGCCTCGCTCGGCAGCCTGCACAGCAAGCAACGCCGCTTCCTCGACGCGTCGGAGGCGTACGCCCGCGCCGGAGACCTCGCGGACCGCCGCGGCAGCCACGAGTTCGCGGCGGACATGCACCGCTGCTCCGGGCACGCGGCGCTGAACGCCGACATGCCGGACGCCGCCGCGAAGTCGTGGCGGCGCGCCTTCGAGCTGCTCGGCTCCGCGGCGCCGACCGTCGGCGCGCTGGAGAAACCCCAGCAGATCGTCATCCTCGGGCTCGCCCTCGCCGACGTCTTCGAGACGCATGGCAACCTGCCCGCCGCGCGCGGGCTGCGGGGCCACGCCGAGGCCATCGAGACCCGCAACCCGCGGCGCTCGGAGACGTGGAGCTGACGCCGGGCTCCGCCTGACGAGGTGCGGTGTCCACGGCGCCCCCGCGAGGGGAGCCGCTCCGTGACGCCGCGGGCTCCGGGGTCCGCCGGGCAGGGGCGCGAAGGAGCGCCCGGGGTCAGCGCGCGCCGGCGCGCTCGGCGACGAGGAGCCGTGCGCCGGCGGCCGGGTTGGACGAGGCGAAGGGCGCTCCGAACTGCCGGGCCCAGTCCTCCGCGCCGGTGTCGCGCAATGCGCGGAACCCGGCCCGCTCGACCTCGGCGAGCATCACCTCGCGCCGGCGGAAGCCGACGAGCGGCTCGCTCCAGATCCGCGCGATCAGGTGGCCAACGAGGCCCAGGCGACGCCGCGCCTCGGGCTCCATGTAGTTCACGAGGAGGAGGCTGCCCGGCGCCGAGGCGTCGGCGAGCGCCCGCAGCGTCGCCCGGAGCGCGTCGTCCGACAGGTACATCACGACCCCTTCCCATATCCACGCGGTGGGCTCGTCCGGCCGGTGACCGGCCGAAAGGAGGCACGTGGAGAGCGCGTCGCGCTCGAAATCGACCGGCACGTACGTCAGCTTCTCCACGACCGGCGACAGCGCAGCTGCCTTGCTCTGCTTGAACGCCTGTGTCGCCGGGTGATCGATCTCGAAGAAATGAGTCGCCGAGAGCGCCTTCATCCGGAATGCGCGCGTGTCGAGGCCCGCCCCCAGGCTCGCGACCTGCCGGCACCCGAGCGCCACGGCGCCCTCCAGCTCCACGTCGATGGCCCGCACCCGCAGCGGGACCGAGGAGAGCCGGGCCAGGACACGCGCGCGCTTCGCGGGGTCCATGCGCCGGAGCCGCCGCGCGATCAGCGTCAGCGCGGCGCTCCACCCGCGCGACAGGAGCCGGTGCACGACGGGGTCCTCGAAGCCCGGCACATCGGTGAGGCCCTGGTCGGCGAGCGCCCGGATGAGCGCGACAGTGGCGGCGGTCTGGCTGGGACGACGCTCACGCATGCCTCGTGCATAGCGTCTGCCGCCGACATTTCAATGCGCGAGCGACTCCGAGCGACACAACGGAAGCGCTCTGCATGGAGACGTGCGCGGTGATCCGACCCGCACGTGATGCAGCCCCGCGCGAGTCCCGCTAGGCTGCGCCTCCCCATGACCTTGGAGGCCATTCTCGCGCTCGTAATTCTCGGGCTCGCGATCGTCCTGTTCGTGAGCGATCGCTTGCGGCTCGACGTCGTGGCGATGATGTCCTTGCTCGCGCTCACGATCTCCGGTGTCAGCACGGTCCCGGACGCGCTCGCGGGGTTCTCGAACCCCGCGGTGCTCATGATCGCCGGCCTGTTCATCGTCGGGGCCGCGCTGACCGACACGGGGGTCGCCGACTGGCTGGGCCAGCGCCTGGAGCGCTTCGCCGGCGGGGGGGAAGCGCAGGTGACCGTCGTGGTGATGGGGGCGACGGCGCTCCTGTCCGCCTTCATGAGCTCCACGGGGACCGTGGCGATCCTCCTGCCGGTCGTCGGGACGCTCGCGCTCCGCCGCGGGATCGCGCCGGCGCGGCTCTTCATGCCCGTCGCGTTCGCGGCGCACCTCGGGAGCAACCTCACGCTCATCAGCACCCCGCCGAACCTGCTCGTGAGCGAGGCGCTCCGCGAGGCGGGGCGAGCGCCGTTCCGCTTCTTCAGCTTCACCGTCCCCGGCCTCGTCGTGCTCGCGGTCGGCGTGGCGTACGTCGTCGCGATCGGTCGCCGCGCGCTGCCCGGCAAAGGGGACAAGGCCGAGGCGGGCGCGCCGCGAGCGCTCTCGCTCGACGACCTCTCGATGGAGTACGGGCTCGGCAGCGCCCTGCGCGCCGTGCGCGTCCCGCCCGGCGCGAGCCTCGCCGGCCTCACGCTCGGAAAGGCGAACCTGCGGGCGGACTTCGGCGCCACCGTGGTGGGCATCGCGCGCCCCGGGCCCCACGGCCTCGAGGCGCAGCGCGTGGTGCCGCAGGCGGTGTTCGCCGTCGGCGACGAGCTGCGCCTGCTCGGGAGCGACGCGGCGATCGCGGCGCTCGCCGATCACTTCGGGCTCGAGGCGCTCTCGGCGCGGCCCGTCTTCGCGCTGCCGCCCGAGGAGTCGCTCGCCGAGGTGGTGCTGCCGCGGCGCTCCGGCCTGACGGACAAGACCCTGAGGGAGGCCAGGTTCCGCGACCGCTACCGCGCGAGCGTGCTCTCGATCCGGCGGGGCGACGGCTGGCTCCCGGTGTTCCATGCCACGCCCGAGCTGCGCGATCTCAAGCTCCGCGCCGGCGACACGCTGCTCGTGAAGGGGCGGCTCAAGCACCTGAAGAACCTCCGCGACGAGCGGCGCGATCTCGTGCTCGTCGCCGAGCCCGACGCGCGCGGCGACGTCCTCGTCGATCGCGAGCGCGCCGCCGTCGCGGTGTGCATCACCCTGGGCATGCTCGTCTGCATGGCGTTCGGGTGGCTGCCCAACGTGATCGCCGTGCTGCTCGCCGCGCTCCTCCTCGTGCTCGCGCAGTGCGTGCGCCCGGTGGACGCCTACCGCGCCGTGAACTGGGAGAGCGTCGTGCTCATCGCCGGCATGGTCCCCCTCGCCGCCGCGCTCGAGCGCACCGGCGCGATGGGGGCCGTCGTCTCCGCCGCCGAGGGGCTCCTCGCGGGCGCGCGCCCCACGGTGGTCCTCGGCGTGCTCGTGCTCTTCACCTCGGCCATCGGCATGGTCCTCTCGAACACCGCGACCGCCGTGCTCATGGCCCCCCTCGCGGTCCGCCTGGCCGGCGCGCTCGATCTCACGCCGGAGCCGCTGCTCATGGGGGTCGCGTTCGCGGCCTCGGCCGCGTTCGCGACGCCGATCGCCTCCCCGGTGAACATCCTCGTCATGGGACCCGGCGGCTATCAGTTCAAGGACTTCACCCGGGTCGGCCTGCCGCTGCAGCTGCTCGTGCTGGCGACCACCTTGATCGTCGTCCCGCTCGTCTGGCCCTTCTGATCGCGGGTCAACGCTCCTCCGTCGCTCTTTGCCCGGGACCGCCGCCCGCGGAGGACGCGAGAGCGCGCGAGCGCGCGTTGCGGATGTCGTGTCATGTGATCTCGGACATCTCCCCGCTTCCCGGGCACAGGCACGCTCCCGTCTCGCCTGGCTTCGCGCCTGCCTTCGCACGCAGCCCGCCCGACCGCTCCGGTGACGCCTCTCCTATCTTGCGGATCCGGGAGCGATCCTGTAGCGCAGGATCTACGGTGATCGCCCCCAGAGACATCACGCACATCGCGGCGCGCCCGCCGCGCGCGCCGATTGCCATCGTCCTCGTGTCGCCGCCGCGAGGCGACGCATGAGGGAGCGGCTCGAGAGCCTGCTCCTCGTCCTGGCCGTCGGCTCCACCGTCGCGATCGGCGCCAAGCGCGTCGGGATCCCGTACAACGTCGCGCTCGTGCTCGTGGGGCTCCTCCTCGTCGTCGTCGACGTGCTGCCGAACACGCCGATGGACCCGGAGGTCATCCTCATCGCGTTCCTCCCGGTGCTCGTGTTCGAGGGCGCCCTGTTCGCCGACGCGGACAGCCTGCGCGCCGCGAGCCGGCCCATCCTCGCGCTCGCCGTGCCGGGGGTGCTCATCTCGCTGCTCGGCACCGCCGCGGTGGCGACGCTGGTGCTCGATCTCCCGTTCGCGGCGGCGCTGCTCCTCGGCGCGGTGCTCTCCATCACCGACACCGTGAGCGTGCTGCTCGCCTTCCGGAGCGTCCACGTCCCGCACCGGCTGGCCGCCATCATGGAGGGGGAGAGCCTCTTCAACGACGGCACCGCGCTCGTGCTCGTGGTGCTCGCCTCGCGCGTCCTCGCGAGCGGCACGTTCGACGCCGTCGAGACCTTCCGCGGGCTCTCGATGGCCGTGGCCGGCGGCGCCGTCCTCGGCGGGGCGTTCGGCGCCGTCGGCACGGCCCTCCTCCGCCGCACGCCGGACCACCTGACCGCGATCCTCGCCTCCATCGTGATCGTGTTCGCCACGGCCCTGGTCACCGAGCGGCTCCACGCCTCTCCGGTCATCGCCGTCGTTGTCGTCGGCGTCGTCATCGGCAAGGCGGCGCGCCGCCACCTCGAGCCCTCGCGCGTGCTCGCCCTCGAGGGGTTCTGGGAGACGGGCGGCTTCGGCCTCAACGTGCTGCTGTTCCTGCTCGTCGGCATGCAGATCCACGCGGAGATGCTCGTGCGCGAGGCGGTCTCCATCGGCCTCGCGCTCATCGCCCTGCACGCCGGCAGGGCGGTGGCCGTCTACGGCTGCTTCGGCGTGCTCCGGGCCATGAGGGTGGAGGCTGTGCCGCTCCGCTGGCAGCACGTGATGCTCGTCGGCAACATCAAGGGCGCGCTCTCGATGGCCGCCGTCCTCAGCCTCCCGCACGACATGCCGTACCGCGACCGCCTGGTCACGATCGTCTTCGGCGTGACCTTCGTGACGCTGATGGTGCAGGCGCTGCCGTTCGCGCGGCTGCTCAAGTTCCTGGGGGTCGCGACCCCGAGCGCCGACCCGACGCTCGACGCCGCGAAGGCGACGCTCATCGCCGCGCGGCGCGGCCAGTCGGAGCTCGACGACCTGCTCGCCTCGGGCCTCCTCTCCCGAAAGGAGCACGCGGAGCGCCGGGCCGCGTTCCAGCGCCGCGTGATCGCGGCGGAGGCGGCGCTCCAGTCGCCGCGGGGCGAGGAGGTGCGCGACCACCTCACGGACGTCGCGCTGCTCACGGCGCAGAAGGCGGCGGTGCTCGACGCGGCGAGGCGGGGGCTCATCGACACCGAGACGGCGGACGCTCACGCGAACGAGATCGACCGGGAGATGGTGAAGCTCTCCGCGCACGAAGGAGGCGGATGACATGCGCGTATTCATCGCGGGCGCCGGGCGCGCAGGGCTGAGCGTCGCGGTCCACCTCGCGAAGACGGGCCACGAGGTGACCATCATCGATCGCGACGAGTCGATCGCCAACAGCGCCTTCGAGCGCCACGGCCTCGTCTCGCTCGTGGGGGACGCGACCGACGCCGGGCTCCTCAAGGAGGCCGAGGTGGGGCGCGCCGACGTGGTCGTGGCCATGCTCCGCCGCGACGCCGACAACCTCGCCGTCGCGCTCCTCGCCCAGGCCGCGGGCGCCAAGCGCGTGATGGTGCGCATGCGCGACTCGGACTACCGGAGCGTCTACGTCAGCGCGGGCGTCCACCGGATCCTCTCCGAGATCGACGTCTTCATCGGCGCGATGGCCACCGCGATCGAGCACCCGGGCGTCCGCCACGCGATGGTGCTCGGCGCCGGCGAGTCGGTGGCGTTCGAGCTCGACATCCCCGTCGACTCGATGGTCGCCGGCCGCTCGGTGAGCGTCATCGCGGGCAGCGGCGGCTTCCCCGCGTCGTGCGTCTTCGCCGGCGTCTACCGCCCCGACGGCCGCGTCGAGGCGCCGCGCGGCTCCTCGATCGTGGCGGGGGGCGCCACGGTGCTCCTCGTGGCCGCGCGCGACGAGCTCGCCGAGGTCATCGCGTTCTTCCTCCGGCGCGAGCTGGCGACGAACGGCGGGGTTCACGAGCGTCGCTGAGGCGAGGGCAGGTGTTCCCATGGTGAGGCGCACGGGCTTATCGGTGTGGCGGGGCGCGGCGCTGGCCGTCGTCCTCGCCGGGTGCGGCGGCGACGACGAGGCCGGGGCCGCGGCGGGCGGCGGCGTCCAGGCCGCGGTCTCGTACTACCGGGACGTCAAACCCATCTTCGACGCGAGGTGCGCGGGGTGCCACAGCGGCGGCGGCATCGCGCCGTTCTCGCTCGAGGGGCCCGAGGCGGCGGTGCCCTGGGCGCCGCACATCCAGCAGGCCGTCGTCGAGCGCACCATGCCCCCCTGGCCGGCCGACAGCGCGTGCGCCGAGTACGTGGGCGATCGCTCCCTGTCCGAGCAGCAGATCCAGACCATCGCCGCGTGGGTCGACGGCGGCGCGGCCCTGGGCGACCCGGCGGAGGAGGGCCCGCCGCTCGATCCGCCGGCGAGCAACGAGCTCGCGCGGGTGGACCTGACGCTCGAGATGCCGGTCGAGTACACCCCGCAGGCGGGGCCCGACGATTACCGCTGCTTCGTGATCGACTGGCCGGAGGAGAGCGCGCGCCATGTCACCGGCTTCGGGGTCAGGCCCGGCGAGGAGCGCATCGTCCACCACGTCATCGCCTACATCGCGGGGCCGGAGCTGGTCGCCGACGTCGAGGCCCTCGACGCGGCCGACCCGGGCCCGGGCTATCCTTGCTTCGGGGGCCCGGGGATCCGGCCGCGCTGGCTCGGCGGCTGGGTGCCCGGCGGCGGGAGCATGACCTTCCCCCCGGGGACGGGCACCCGGGTCGAGCCGGGCTCCCGGCTTGTCGTGCAGGTCCACTACAACACGCTGGCGGCGGGCAAGCTGCCGGATCGCTCCGCGATCGATGTGATGCTCGAGAGCTCGGTCGAGCGGGAGGGCTCCACGGAGCCGTGGACGAACCCGGCCTGGCTCGTCGGCGACGCCATGAGGATCCCCGCCTTCGAGGGCGACGTCGTCCACCGCTGGGGGGCGCAGCCCACCCGGGCGCTCGCGGGCGACGCTCCGATCGAGCTCCACATCGCGGGTCTCCACATGCACACGCTCGGCACGCGCGCGCGCCTCGAGATCGAGCGCGCCGACGGCAGCTCGGAGTGCGTGCTCGACATCCCGCGCTGGGATTTCCACTGGCAAGGGAGCTACAAGCTCGTCCAGCCCAAGGTGCTCAATCCGGGCGACAGGCTGTCGCTCGAGTGCCACTGGGACAACACGCCCGAGAACCAGCCGATCATCGACGGAAAGCCGCGGGTCCCCGGCGATGTCGTGTGGGGCGAGGGCACGAGCGACGAGATGTGCCTCAGCACCTTCTACATGACGGAGCGCTGACCTCGCCATCTCCCAGAACGCTCCTGGGCATCCGACACCGCGGGGGGCGGTGTGTGCAACAGAGCAGATGTGCACAGCCGCTGGCTAGCTATCGAGGGAGAGAGCACGGACACGGCGATCTTGCAGCCTGACTCGAGCGGGCAGCGAAGTCGTGACGCGCGGCACTGGCAAGCACGGCCACCTCGCGCGTCGGACACGGGCCGTGAGCTCCTTCGGGAGCGCACGGCCGGGGTATATTCTCCGGCACCTGGGGCGAGGCGTGTCACCGTGAAAGAGAAGACAGCTGAAACCCTCGCGCAGGCCGTCCGGCGCCCCGTCGGAGCGGAGACGCTGCCGCGGGCGGCCGACGCGCCGCCGCCGTCGAGCTTCAGCCCGTCGAGCTTGAGCCCGTCGAGCTTCAGCCCGCCGAGCCGCTTCGAGGAGTACCGGCTCGTCCAGAAGCTCGGCAGCGGCGGCATGGGCGACGTCTATCTCGCGCACGACACGCTGCTCGACCGGATGGTCGCGGTGAAGCTCATCCGCGCCGAGACGGCGGACGCCGAGGTGCGCGCGCGGCTGCTCGCCGAGGCGCGCGCGGCCGCGCGCATCCAGCACCCGAACGTCGTCGCCGTCTACCGCGTGGGCGAGCTCCGCGGGCAGCTGTTCATCGTCTCGGAGTTCGTCCGCGGCCAGAGCCTCGACCGCGTCGCCGTGCCGATGCCCTGGCCGCGCGTGCTCGATCTCGGGGCGGGGCTCGCGCGGGGCCTCGCGGCCGCCCACCGCCGGGGGGTGCTGCACCTCGACATCAAGCCGGCCAACGCGGTGCTCACCCAGGACGGCGAGGCGAAGCTCCTCGACTTCGGCCTCGCCAAGCTCCTCGAGCCGGCGGCGCAGGGGCCCGCGCTCCGCGGCGGCGCGGCCCCGCTGCAGGCTCCGGGCGACGGCGATCCGGCGTTCGTGCACGGCGACGAGCCGCTCGACAGCGAGATCCGCGAGGCGGCCGAGATGGCGTCGCGGTTCCTCGACGCGACGAGGAGCGTCGACGGCGGCACGCCGCACTACCTGCCGCCCGAGCTGTGGCGCGGCGAGCTGGCGACGCGCCGCTCCGACGTGTACTCGCTCGGCGCGCTGCTCTTCGAGCTCTGCGCCGGCGTCCCGCCGCACGACGACGTGCCGATGAACGAGCTCTCGCACGTCGTCCATAGCGAGCGGCCCCGGCCCCTCGCCGCCCTCGCGCCGGGCGTCGACGCGCGGCTCGCGGCGGTCATCGAGCGGTGCCTCGAGATCGACCCCGCCGCCCGCTTCGCCTCGGGGGACGAGCTGCGCGACGCGCTGGAGCAGCTGCTCGCGCGGAGCCGGCACGCCTCGATCGCGCCGGAGGGCAACCCCTACCGCGGGCTGCTCGTCTTCGACCTCGAGCACCGCGCGGTGTTCTACGGGCGCAGCTCCGAGACGGGGACCATCCTCGACCGGCTGCGCTCCGAGCCCATGATCGTCGTGGCCGGCGACTCGGGCTCGGGCAAGTCCTCGCTCTGCCGGGCCGGCGTGCTCTCGCTCGTCCTCGAGGGCGCCCTCGGCGGCGGGCGCGCCTTCCAGGCGGCCATGATGGTGCCCGGCCGCCACCCGCTCGCCGCGCTGACCGCCGCGCTCGAGCCCGTCCTCGGCGCGCCCGCCGAGCGCATCGCCGAGGCCGTGCGCGCGGCGCCGGGCTCGCTCGCCCGCGATCTCCGCGCGCGGCTCGGCGAGCGCGGCGGGCTCGTGCTGTTCATCGACCAGCTGGAGGAGCTCGCGACGCTCAGCAGCCCCGGCGAGGCGGCGCTCGTCGGCGAGATCCTCAGCGCCTTCGCGGCGCGCTCGCCCTCCCTGCGCCTGCTCGCCACGGTGCGCGGCGACTTCCTCGCGCGCGTCGCCGGCATCTCCGGCCTGGGCGACGAGATCGAGCGCGCGCTCTACCTGCTCCGCCCGATGTCGGCGGACAAGCTGCGCGAGGCCATCACCGGGCCGGCGCGGGCCAAGGGCGTCGCGTTCGAGTCCGACGCGGTCGTCGACGCGCTCGTCGAGTCGACCGCGCGCGCCGAGGGCGGGCTGCCGCTCCTCCAGTTCGCGCTCGCCGAGCTGTGGGACGCCCGCGCCGCGCCCGACGCGCCGCTCAGCAGCGCGGATCTCGCGCAGATCGGCGGCGTCGAGGGCGCGCTCGCCCGCCACGCCGATCGCGTGCTCGGCCGCATGCCGCCCGCGGTCCGCGCGGCCGCGCGGCGGCTGCTCGGCGAGCTCATCACGCCGCAGGGCACGCGGGCGCGGCGCCCCGAGGCCGAGCTCGCGGAGCGGTGCGGCGACGAGGCCGCGCGCGCCGCGCTCGACGCGCTCGTGCAGGGGCGCCTCCTGTTCGCCCGCGAGGGCGAGCAGGGGACGGTCTACGAGATCGCCCACGAGGCGCTGATCCACGGCTGGGGGACGCTGCGCCACTGGCTCGAGGAGCAGCGCGAGCAGCGCGCCACGCGCCAGCGCCTCGACGCCTCCGCGGCCGAGTGGGAGCGGCTCGGCCGGCGCCGCGACGCGCTGTTCAGCGCGCGCCAGCTGAAGGAGGCGAAGGGCCTCGACCCGGGCGATCTGCCGCCGCGCGAGGCGGCGTTCCTGCGGGCGTCGCGGGGCGCCGTCCTGACGCAGCGCGCGGCCCGGTGGGCCCTCGCCGTGGGCGTCCCGCTCGTCGCCGCGCTGCTCTACGGCGCGCTGGAGCTCAGGGCGGCGCGCCACCTCGCCGCGAGGGCGGACCGGAAGATCGACGAGGCCGCGACCACCTCGGCCGCCGCGGCGCTCGAGGGCGCCGCGGCCGAGGCGCTCCGCGCCGAGGCGCTCGCGGCGTTCGACGGCCGGCGCCGCGACGAGGGGGAGGCGCTCTGGGAGCGCGCGCGCCGGCGCGCCGCCGAGTCCGAGCGGCTCCACCTGCAGGCGAGCCAGAAGCTCGAGGCGGTGCTCACGCTCGACGGCGCCCGCCGCGACGCGCGCGACCTGCTCGGCGACGTGCTCTACGATCGCGCGCTCGCCGCGGACAGCAGGGGCCACCCCTCGCTGCGCGAGGAGCTGCTCCAGCGCATGATCACGTACGACCCTGACGGCGAGCGCCGAGAGCGATGGAACGCGCCCGCCGAGGTCGCCATCGAGACCGAGCCCCCCGGCGCGGATATCACGCTGGAGCGGTACGAGAGCGACGCGGAGGGGCGCCGGCAGCTTGTCGGCCAGCGGATCGTCGGGACGGCGCCGCTCTCGGGCATCGCGCTCGCGCAGGGCTCTTACCTGCTCACCTGCGAGGCGCGGAACCGCACCATCGTGCGCTATCCGTTCCAGGTCCGCCGCGGAGAATCCCTGCGCCTCTCCATCCCGCTGCCGCCCGCCGGGGACGTCCCTCCCGGCTTCATCTACATCCCGCCGGGACGGTTCCTCTTCGGCGCCGCCCTGGACGACATGTACCGGTGGGCGTTCCTCTCCACCGTTCCCCTTCACGAGATCAGCACGGGCGCGTACCTCATTGCGCGGCACGAGACGACCTTTCAGGAGTGGCTCGACTACATCCAGGCGCTCCCGAGGGAGTCCCGCGGGCCGTCTTCCATCCAGGCGGGCAACGGCGCCATGACAGGCGCCCTCGGGCTGCGCCGTTTGCCGAGCGGCGTATGGCAGCTCACGATTCAGCCCACGGTGCAGGCGTACACGGCGCACGCCGGCGAGCCGCTCGTTTACCCCTCGCGGTCGGTCCGGGCGCAGCAGGACTGGCTTCGTTTCCCGGTCACGGGCATCTCCTTCGCGCAGGCCACCGAGTATGCCGCATGGCTCCATACGACAGGCCGCGTCCGCGGCGCCCGGCTGTGCACCGACCACGAGTGGGAGCGCGCGGCGCGAGGCGCCGACAGCCGCATCTTCCCGCACGGCGACACGCTCTCTCCCGGCGACGCCAACTTCGATGAGACCTATGGCAAGGAGAGCTCCACGATGGGCCCAGATGAGGTGGGCTCGCACCCCGCCTCACGTAGTCCCTTCGGGGTCGACGACATGGCGGGGAACGTCCTCGAGTGGGCTATTTCGTCGATAGAGGCCGACAAAGTTCTTTTGCGCGGCGGGGCTTACCTCTACGATCAAACATCGGTCCGCAGTGACAATCGGACCGTCGTTGACGGCACCTTCCTCGATCCGGTGATCGGGCTCCGCATCTGTGCCTCCTTTCCTCCACCACCGTAAAGGGTGACGAGGATCTGCGGCGCCCGGGCAGCGCCGCCTCAGGCCGCGTGACTCGCGCGACCGGAGCCCGACAGCCGGGAGGGAGATCGTCGATGCGCGGGCGTCATGGCTTCAGCGTCAGCCTTGGAGGCGATCATGTTTCAGCGAGGGTTCCTGGCAGGGGCGATGGTCGGGCTCATCTCCGTGGGCGTCGGGTGCGTCGCGGAGGTCGACGGCGGCGGTGACGAGGAGGAGCCAGCGGAGAGCGCGCTCGCTCTGCGGGCGCTCAACGATCTCACCTTCAACGGCACGTACCTGAACGGCACCCAGCTCAACGGGGTCCGCTTCAACGGGGTTCGCTTCAACGGGGTCCGCTTCAACGGCGTCTCGCTGAACGCGACGACGCTGATCGGGACGCGCGAGAGCGACGGCGCGCCCGTCGACGGGATCGATTTCCTCGGCGCGGAGGCCGAGGCGATCCTTGGCGATGGGTCGACGCTGGCTGTTCGCATCACGGGCATCGCCCAGCGCAACGGGCTCACGTACTACACGGTGAAGTACCTCGCCGCCCCCGGGATCTGGGCGAACGTCTGCGGCGAGGGCCTCGGGGCGATCCCGGTGAACGGGACCTGGGATCCGGTGACCGGCGCCTTCTCGGATGACGGGAGCTCGTTCACGTTCGCCTGCCAGGGCGCGGTGATCGCGAAGTGCGCCGAGTGGGGCTACAGGGACTGGGCAACCAGGGCGGAGTGCGACGGGAAGACCTGCGCGAGCAGGGATCTCTCCTACTTCCACCAGGCGTGCATCCGCATGGTGCGCGCGGACTACTGCGGCGACGGCGCGCCGCACACGCAGCCCGGGACGGCGATCGACGTCTGGGATGCGCTCGGCATCCAGACCCAGACCGCGGGCTCTGGCATGAGCCTCGAGGCCGAGTGGACGGTGGACGGCGCCGCCTGCATCCGGCACACGCGGTGGCGGGGCCTCGGCGGCAGCAACCCGGACCACGACTACGTCATGGCGCATTGCCCGGAGCGGTGGGCCGGGAGCGACCCGAGCTGCGGCGGGAGCTCCTCGACGTTCCACACGGCGAGCGGCTTCACGACGCCGCTCGCCGCGCGGCGCATCCTGCGGAACGCGTCGTTCACGATGAACGTGAGCCCGCTGTAGGGTGCGCCGCTGCGCAGGGCCGGACGCGCGGGCACGGTCGCGCGGGCACGGTCGCGCCCGGCTTGACGCCCTGGCGGTTCATTTCTCGCTCAGTCCACGCGATCGGTGTTCTCGCGTGGTGGAGGCGCTCAGCTCCTCGCTGCGGAGAGGATCGCCGCGGCGTGCTCCTTGGGATCCACCTCGAGCCAGACCTGCTTGATCTTGCCGTCCTTGTCGATGAGGAAGGACTGGCGCGAGGCGAACTCATTGCGCAGCGGCACGCGGAATGCGCTGGAGACCGCGCCGCCTTCGTCAACGACGAGCGGGAACGGGAGCTCGTATTTCTGGATGAAGGCCTGGTGGCTCTGCGCGTCCTGGGTCGAGACGCCATAGACCTCCAGCCCGGCGGCCTGGAGATCGGCCCAGCCGTCGCGCAGGCCCTGGGCCTGGACGGTGCAGCCCGGCGTGTCGTCCTTGGGATAAAAGTAGACGAGCACCTGCTTGCCCTGCAGGCTCGAGAGCTTCACCTCTCTGCCGTCGTGCAGCGTGAAGGTCACGTCGGGCGCGGCGTCGCCCGGCTTGAGCGCGGCGGGCTGGGCGGAGGCGCCCGCCTGCGAGGGCTTCTCGGCGGCCCCGCCGGGCGCGCTGGAAGGCTCGTTGCAGCCGGCGGCGAGGGCCAGCGCCGCGAGCGCGACGCCGAGGAGGGAGGCGAGGTGCGTTCTGCTCGTCATGATGAGGCGCATGGTCCCACCGGCCTCCACGGACGGCAAGCGAGCATCGGACGACGGCGCGCTCTGCGGCTGAGGCGGACAGAGCCATGCTGACGTTTGCGGGCGGTCCAGGGACGCTGGCGAGAGCGCGCGTGACTCGAGGAGACCCGCCGTCAGGATGCCTGAAGACACCGTGAGTCAATCTCCCTTTCGGGCGTCCGGCGGCTCGATTCGAACATCACGCCAGAGCGGTGCTCGGACGATCGGACGAGAAGACTGCGAGCCGCGCAACGTACGCCAAGCCGCCAAGCCGCCAAGCCGCCAAGCCGCCAAGCCGCCAAGGACGCCGGACACGCCGGCCCCACGTCCGAACGAGCAATGCAAAAACGTCCTGACCGAAAGCTAAGGTGGCGCCCGATGCGCAGCCCACGCTATATCTGCGGCTGCCATGCGCTGGACACCCGGGAAACGCAGTGCAAACCTCCGAGATCTCCGCGGCGTCTCCGGCGGAGCGAAGCTCGGCGTCGGCGGGACGGTGATCCTGCTCGTGCTCTCGCTCGTCTTCGGGAAAGACCTCCTCTCCTCGGGGCTCGGCCAGGGCGTCTCGCTCCCCGGCGCGGGGAACGAGCGCGCGAGCTCGCCCGAGGAGGAGCGGCTCGTCGACTTCGTCTCGTTCGTCCTCGATGACACCGAGGCCGTGTGGAAGCAGGTGTTCAGCCGGACGGGGCAGACCTATCCGGCGCCGCAGCTGACGGTGTTCACCGACTCCGTGAGGTCGGGCTGCGGCGTCGGCGAGTCGGCCATGGGGCCGTTCTACTGCCCGGCCGACCGGACGGCGTACATCGATCTCGGCTTCTACCGCGAGCTCAAGGCGCGGTTCGGCGCGCCCGGCGACTTCGCCCAGGCCTACGTGCTCGCCCACGAGATCGGCCATCACGTGCAGAACGTGCTCGGGATCGAGCGCCGCATGCGCCAGCAGCAAGCCGCGCGTCCCGGCGAGCGGAACGCGCTCTCCGTGCTCATGGAGCTCCAGGCGGACTGCTTCGCCGGCGTGTGGGCCCACTCCACGGCGAAGCGCGACCTGCTCGAGACGGGCGACGTCGAGGAGGCCCTCCAGGCCGCGTCCGCGATCGGCGACGACCGGCTGCAGAAGAGCGCGACCGGCAGGGTCAACCCGGAGACGTGGACGCACGGCTCGTCGGCGCAGCGGGTCGCCTGGTTCAAGCGCGGCATGCAGGGCGGCCGCGTCGAGGACTGCGATACGTTCGCAGCAGGCGCGCCCTGAGAGCGCGGCGCGCGCCCGAGGCGGCCCGATCCCCCGCGTCCGCCGGCGCTGAACGGCGCCGCATAACAGACGACAGCCGCTGAGCCCGCCCAGGGCGCCGCGTGCGCCGGACGGCCTCCGTCCTGTGGCGGTGTGTTCGAGACAACCGCGAAGTCGGCCTGCTGAGCTCGCGCTTCCTCGTCCGACCGGGAGAGCCCGGACCGCATGAAGAGCGGCTCGCGACAGCTCCGCGCGACGGTGTACCCTGCTCGCCCGCCGATGGTCTCGCCGCACGGTGTCCCGCGCTTCCCGCCGCAAGGCCGCACTCTCCGCGATCGTGCTCGCGAGGGGACGCCGTGAGCCTGCGCGAGGCGACCGACTCCTGGACCGCCGCGCCGCGCTCGCTCGCGGAGGTCATCGAGGACAGCCTCCCGCAGATCGAGGTCCGCCTGCGCCCGCGCGCCATCGCCGCGGTCGTCGCGCGCGTCACGGCCGACCTGGGCGACGAGGAGCACCCGCGGCCGGCGCTGCTCGCCGCGCTCGCCCGGTGCGCCGACGGCGCGGCCGCCGAGGTCGACCGGCTGCGCAGCGCCGAGTCCGCGCTCGTGCTCGCCTACCAGTCGGCCGCCACCCCGGCCGAGCGGCGCGAGCTCCTTGCCCGGCAGCTCCGCGTCTGGGCGCGCGAGCGCAAGAGGGGCGGCGCCGCCTCCCTGCTCGGCTGGGCCACCGCGCGCGTCGAGCAGACCGGCGACCTCTCGGCGCTCGCCCGCAACCTCGACCTCGAGGCGGCCCAGGAGCGCTTCGCCACGGCCATCGCCGACCGCCTCGACGAGATCGAGGTCGCCTACCACGCGCTCACCCACCTCGCGCAGCACCTCGACCCGCCCGACGCGCTGCACGTCGTGCGCGACGGCGGCGTCCTCCGGCTCGCCGTCGCGCACGCCGAGCCGAGCCGCCCGGCGCCCGTCCGCCGGTCCGCCTTGCTCGCGGCCGTCGCCCTCCTGCACCGCATCCCGGCGCGCGAGCGGCTCGGCCACCTCGGGCTCGACGCCGCCCGCTCGGTGCTCGCGTGGGCGCGCGGCGTGGGCGCGTCCCGCTGGGTGCAGATCGCCGCCCTCGAGATCGGCGTCCTCCTCTTCCCCGACGAGGCGTTCTCGCTGCTCGCCGATCGCATCCGCACCCGCGACCCGGCGGACAAGGACGGCCCCATCCTCCGCCGCAACGCCCTGCGCCTCCTCGGCGCGGCCGCGCGCCCGTCCGCCCCGGTGATCCCGCTCGGCGACGCGCGCGCGGCGAGCCCGGCGCGCCGCGCCGGCGCAGCCGAGGACCCGCGCCGCTGGAACGGCGCGCAGGCCGGCCGCGGCAGCAGGCCGAGCGTCGCGCCGGAGGCCGCCGCCCCCGGGGGCGCCCTCGACGGCCCCGACAGCGCCGATGCGCCCGATGCGCCCGCGCCCGACTCGGCGCCCCGGCTCAGCGCCGAGCCCGCCGTGAGCGCGCCGCCCGCCCGCGCGGCGCACGCGAGCGCGGACCCGCTCGCGATCGTGCTCCTCGCCCGCGACGACCCGAGCGAGCACGTCCGCCAGGAGCTCGTGCGCCAGCTCCTCGCGCTCGGCGGCCCCGAGGCCCTCACGGCGCTCGCCGAGGTCGCCGAGGGCGACGGGTCGCCTCGCGTCCGCGGCTACGCCATGCGGGAGCTCTCGCGCTCCGCGACCGACCACGCGGACGCCGCCCCGTACGCCGAGCGCACCGTCCGCTTCGCCCTCGCGAAGCCCGGCCCGCCGCTCGTGTCCCGCGCGGCCCTCGAGGCCGTCCGCACGCTCTGCGCCGGGCCTTACGCCCCGCTGCCGCCGCCGACGTTCGTCGACCTGCTCGCCGAGTTCGCGAGCCGCCCGGCGATCTCGCCGGACCTCTCCGACGAGGCGGCCGCGGCGCTGCGGCTGCTCGAGGTCGAGAGCCGTCCGGTGGCCGAGGACATCCGGCAGGCGCTCGTCGCCGTCGCCTCGGAGCTCCTGGAGGGCGAGAGCGCGCCGGTCGAGATCCCGGCCGACGCCGAGCCCCGGGACATCGAGCGCGCGCTCGTGGTCGCGTCGCGCGGCGACATGACCTACACGCTCCGGCGCAGGGGCCGGGGCCGGTACGTGCTCACGCGCGGCGAGCCGCGCGGCTTCCGCCTCTGGCGGCTCCTCCACGAGATGCGCACCCCGATGCCGGACAAGCGCAAGGGGTGGATCCACTCGAGCGGCCGCCTGTTCGCGGGCGAGCTCGTCGCGCCGCCGGTCGGCATGTCGGAGGTCACGCCCACGCGCGTGCCGGGCGAGCGCCACGTCTACCCGCCCGTCGGCGGCTGGGGGCCGTTCGTCCCCCGCATCGACGACCTGCTCGCCGCCGCCAGCCTGACCCAGCGCGAGATCCGCCTCGTCACGGCGCGCGGGACGGTCACGGTGCGCGCGCCGGCCAAGCTCGCGCACCGGCTGCGCGCCCGCGCGCTGCTCACGCTGCGCTACGACCGCTACGCGCAGGCCCGCATGCGCGCGCTCGTGGCGCAGGAGCCGGCCGAGCAGAAGAAGTTCACCCTGATGACGGGCGAGCTCGGCTTCACGGTCGCGCTCGGCGACACCGGCGGCGAGGTCGACGGCCGCCCGTACGCCATCGAGCCGCACCTGCCGGGCAAGTACCTCTCCGTCGCGCTGCCCTCGGCGTTCCAGATCGGACGCGACTGGCTCGTCGGCCCGTCGGTGCCTGTCTGGATCGACAGCTTCTTCTCGTACCTCGTCTCGCCCGCGGGCAACGTCCCCACGCAGCTCGCGTGGGTCGTGTTCCTCGTCCTCGCGTACATGGTCCTGCGGGCCGCGTGGATCATGACGCAGATCGAGCGCGCGCGCCGGGGCATCCCGCTCTCGATCGGCGGCTGGGGCACGCGCGGCAAGAGCGGCTCGGAGCGGCTCAAGGCCGCGCTGTTCCACGCGCTCCGGTACGACGTCGTCGTGAAGACGACCGGCTGCGAGGCGATGTTCATCCACGCCATGCGCGACCTGCCGGCGCAGGAGATCTTCATCTATCGCCCCTACGACAAGGCGACGATCTGGGAGCAGCGGAACATCCTCGCCGCCGGGAGGAACCTCCGCGCGCAGGTGTTCCTGTGGGAGTGCATGGCGCTCCAGCCGCTCTTCGTGGACACGCTCTGCTCCGAGTGGATGCGCGACGAGATCACGACGCTGACGAACGCCTACCCGGATCACGAGGACATCCAGGGCCCCGGGGGCGAGGACGTCGCCCGGGTGATCGCGCGCTTCATGCCGACGGACGGGCTGTCGTTCACGACGGAGGAGCAGATGCTCCCGCTGCTCAAGGACCAGGCGCAGCGCAAGGGGACGAACCTCGTCGCGATCCCGCCGATCGACGCGGATCTCTTGCCTGTCGACCTCCTCGACCGGCTCCCGTACCAGGAGCACCCGCGCAACGTCGCGCTGGTGCTGGCGCTGGCGGATCACTTCGGGGTCGATCGCGAGTTTGCGCTGGTCGAGATCGCGGATCACGTGATCCTCGATCTCGGCGTCCTGAAGACGTACCCGACGGTGCAGTACCGGGGGCGGAAGCTGACGTTCTCGAACGGGATGAGCGCGAACGAGCGCGCCGGGTTCATGTCGAACTGGACGCGGCTCGCGTTCGACAAGCACGACATGGACGCCACGCCGGGCAAGGCGACGGTGATGGTGGTGAACAACCGCGCGGACCGGGTCGCGCGGTCGCGCGTGTTCGCGCAGATCGTCGTGGAGGACATCGGGGTCGATCACGTGGTGCTGATCAACTCGAACCTCGGCGGGATGATGCAGTTCATCACGGAGGGGCTCGACGCGCGGCTGCGCGAGGTGGTGATCACGGGCGACGGGGGCAAGGAGCGCGCGCTCGAGCGCTTCGACGAGCAGATGAAGAAGGTGGGCATCCCGGCGCGCGCGGGCGCGTTCGAGGACGATCTCACCCGGATGCTGCGCGCGCTGCCGACGCTCGACGAGGCGGCGGCGGCGGCGATCGTGGGCGGCCCCGAGGTGGCGGGGAAGAAGGGGGAGCCCGAGGCCATCGAGGCGGCGGTGAAGAGGGCCCTGGAGGCGCACGCGCCGCCTGCGGGCGAGGACGACATCCGCCCGGACATCGTCCACCACGCCGCGCGGCTGTCGCGGCGGCTGGCCCGGCGCGACAAGGCGCGCGCGGAGGTGGAGGCGGCGCTGTCGCGGGGCGCGGACGCCGAGGCCAACCAGGCGTTCCGGGCGGCGCTTCGCGAGCTGTCCCTCGACCGCATCGCCGTCCTGTGGAACGCCGACGCCAAGGGGGACAAGGTGATCGACTTCATCACGCGCGAGATCCCGCCGGGGTTCGACGCGCGGCTGATGGGATCGCAGAACATCAAGGGGACCGGGCTCGACTTCGTTTACCGGTGGCTCTCGATGGACCGGGTGCGGACCGCGATCGAGCGGCTGCAGAGCAACGCGTCGGCGCGGCGCGAGGTGCTGACGTTCTTCCTGTCGTACTCGGATTTCGGCCTGATCGATCTCCGCGAGGCGCTCGCGGCGGTGCGCGCGGCCAAGGAGCAGGGCGGCGCCGGGTGGGCGGAGCACGCGAACCTGATCGACGGGGCGATCCGCAGGCTCGAGGCGCTCGACAAGGAGAAGACGGCGGCGCTCGTGGTGACGGGCAAGACGGGGGTCGGGACGAAGGTGCTGCTCCGGATAGAGCAGTTCGTCGATCATATGGACTCGGTGCGCCGCACGCGGTGGGCGAAGATCGTGATGGATGACCTGTTCGCGATGCGCATCGGCCACGGCCAGGCCGCCCTGCTGCTGCGGGAGATCGTGGGGCGGCAGAAGGGCGGCTGGCTGGCGAAGGACCTCGCCAAGTGGGTCGAGAAGCGCCGGGCGTGGCTGGAGAGCCGGCGGAAGAAGCCGAAGCAGGCCGAGACCGCCGCGCCGCCGGGGGCGCCGACGACGGAGCAGGGGTGACGCGGGCGCAGGCGGGCGGGGACGGGCGGGGAGGAGAGCGCTGCTGCCGCTGGAGGGGCGGCTTGGGAAGAGGAGCCGGCAGAGCAGGCGGCGCCGGCGCGGGCAGGGGCGGGCGCCGGGAGGAGGTCGGCGGCGTGCCGCGTCGGACCTCTCCTGGGGGGAAGGGGCGGGCGCCTCGCCTCCAGCGGGCGGATGCCGTACGCTGTCCGCCATGGGACACGCTGCCAGGCGCACCGGGCTCTCGCCCGCGGAGTACCTCGCGTTCGAGCGGGCCTCCGAGCAGAAGCACGAGTACGCGAACGGCGAGATCTTCGCGATGGCGGGCTGCACCCGGGCGCACAGCCTGCTCGCCGGGAACATCCAGCGCGAGCTCGGCAATGCGCTGCTCGATCGCGCCTGCGAGGTCCACACCTCCGACCTGCGCGTCAAGATCACGTCCACGGGGCGTTACGTGTACCCCGACGCCTCCGTCGTCTGCGGCGATCCCGTGTTCGAGGATGCGGAGCTCGACACGCTCATCAATCCGAGCGTGATCGTCGAGGTGCTCTCCGATTCGTCGGAGGCCTACGATCGTGGGGACAAGTTCGCGCAGTACCGGAGCGTCCCCTCGATCCTGGAGTATGTGCTCGTCTCCCAGAAGGAGGTGCGCGTCGAGCATTTCCAGCGGCAGCCGGACGGCCGGTGGCTGCTCGCGATCCTGGGCCCCGGGCTGCACCTCGAGCTCGAGTCGGTCGGCGTCGTCATCGACGTGGATCGCCTCTACCGCAAGGTGCCGCTCGCGCCCTCCGCGGTCGACTGAGCGGCTCTCCTCGGGGCGCTCCGGGCGCGGCGCGCGTCATTGCGCTGGACGGCAGTACTCGTCCTGCGGGGTGACCGACTCCACGACGACGGTCGTGCCCTTCCTGATCACGAACTCGCTCAGGCCGACCTTCTGGCCCTCTGGGCTCCAGTCGTACGTGTAGCCGAGGCGCGTCCACGGATACCCATTCTCGCCGTAGGACGTCGCCTTCAGGGCGTTGAACCAGTCCACGTGTTCTTGCGGCGTGCCGGCCGGGAAGTCGAGATCGGCGGTCGAGTCGTCGATCTCCAGGTCCGGGGTCGGGCGGAACATCGACTCGGCCGGTGCCCAGAGCGCCACGACGCGGTCCTTGCCGTTGCCCGGTGGCAGGCCGAGCAGCTGCTCCAGCCGCAACGAGAGCTCCGTTTCTTCGAGGCCGCTCGCGCGGCAGAACGTCTGAAGCGCGGCCGCCGCCGTGGTCCAGACCTCGACGGCGAGCTCGGTCTCCTCGCCCACGAGCTCGTCATAGCCCGCGTACGACGTCCAGGTGACCATCAGCACACGATCGTCGGCGTCGCGGAGGAGCTCCGCGTTCTCGTCGTCGATCGCCGTCAACGTGTCCACGCGCTCGCTCTCCTCGGCGATCTCCGCGTCGGCGACGGCCGCCTGGTACAGCTCGACAAGGCGCGTTTCACCGCCGGCGCCGCCGCTCCCGCCGGCGCCGCCGCTCCCGCCGGCGCCGCCACTCCCGCCGGCGCCGCCGCTCCCGCCGGCGCCGCCGCTCCCGCCGGCGCCGCCGCTCCCGCCGGCGCCGCCGCTCCCGCCTGTGTCATCGCCGCCGCAAGCGACGAGCAAGGCGCACGCGCAAACCCCCACCACCATCCAATTTTTGCCCATATCTCCTCGATGACTCCCGCCTGTCCCGCCGGCTCAGCGAGAGCCGACCGGACACCAGCCATCGCAGGCTACAGCAACGAGGTGACCGGCGGGCTACAGCAACGAGCTCGCCGCACGATAGGCTCGTCCGCGCTCTCCTCGCGCATCCTCACGTGGCGTCGTGAAAGATGACACCCAACGTGTGACGATGGCCCGAGCGCACGCGGCTGACACCGTGTCGCATGTTGACCCGGTACACCCCCCGCGTGCCCTGCACGGGTCGATGACGGACGGCGAAGACCGCCGCGTCGCCCTGGCGCAGCGGCACCACCATCGGTCGAGACTGCATGCGCGGGCGCTGCTCCGTCATCACGAGCTCGCCGCCCGCGAAGTCGCGCTCGGGCTCGGAGAGAAGGATCGCGACCTGCAGCGGAAAGACGTGCTCGCCGTAGAGGTCCTGATGCAGGCAGTTGTAGTCGTCCTCGCCATACTGCAGCAGGAGCGGTGTCGGCTGGACCTGGCCTGCGGCGTGGCAGCGCTCGACGAACCGCGCGTGCTCCTCCGGATACTGGACCTCCAGGCCCATCGCCGCGCTCCAGCGGTTGGCGACGGGCACGAGGCGCGGGTAGATGCGGGTCCGCAGCGAGGCGACCAGCGCGGGCAGCGGGTGCGCGAAGTACTTGTACTCCCCGCGCCCGAAGCCGTGCCGCGCCATCACCACCCGGCTGCGAAAGAGCTCGTCGCGCGCGTACAGCGCGGCCAGGTCGCCGCACTCGGCGCGGGTGAGCAAGCCCTCGACCACCGCGCAGCCGAGCGCGTCGAGGTCCTGGGACACGCGCGCCCAGTCCACCGCCGCCACCCGCTCGTCCACGCGGCTCGCGATGGGGACGGCGTCGCAACACGCGTTCAAGCGCCCGCCTCCCGGTCGAGCAGCGCGCGCTTGCGCTCGACACCCCAGCGATAGCCCGACAGCCCGCCGTCGTTCCGCACCACACGATGGCACGGGATCGCCACCGCCAGCGCGTTGGCCGCGCAGGCCTGGGCCACGGCCCTGACCGCCCTCGGCGCGCCGATGGCGCCGACGATCTCCGCATAGCTCGAGGTCGTACCGGCGGGGATGTCCCGCAACGCCTGCCAGACGCGCTGCTGGAACGCCGTGCCGCGGACGTCGAGCGGCAGCTCGACCGAGGCGCGCGGGCTCTCCACGAGGCCCACAACCGTCGCGACGAGCTGCTCGAACCCCGCATCGGCGCCGATCAGGTCGGCCCGAGGGAACCGGCGCTCGAGATCGTGCGCCAGCGCCTCCGGGTCGTCGCCGAGCAGGATGGCGCACACGCCTTGCGCGGTGGCGGCCACCAGGATGGAGCCGAGAGAGCACTCCCCGATCGCAAACCGGATCTCCATCTGCGCCCCTCCGGCGCGGTACCTCGTGGGCGTCATGCCCAGCACCTGGTTCGACTGCTCGTAGAAGCGCCCGCCCGAGCCGTACCCGGCCGCGTAGATCGCCTCGGTCACGGTGCTGTCCTTGCCGAGCTCGGCCCTCACCCGCCGGGCGCGGTGCGCCGCCGCGTACGCCTTCGGCGTCACCCCCGTCACGGCCTTGAAGACACGATGCGTGTGGAAGACGCTCCATCCCGCGTGGCGCGCCAGCTCCTCGAGGCTCGGCACCTCCTCGCTGCTCTCGATGAGCCGGCACAGCTCGGCCACCTGGGCCGCCTGGCGCTCGGCCAGGGGGGGCTGGTCCGGCTTGCAGCGCAGGCACGGCCGGAAGCCCGCCCGCTCGGCGGCGGCCGCGGTCGGATGAAAGCCGACGTTCTCGGGCCTCGCGGGGCGGGCGCCGCACGACGGGCGGCAGTACACGCCCGTCGTCTTGACCGAGTAGAAGAACTTGCCATCGGCGCTCGCGTCGCGGGCGATCACGGCTGTCCAGCGAGGGTCGCCCTCCACCACGACGGCGAGCCCATGGGCCTTTCCCGACATGTCGTCTGCCTCCTTCCGGCGCTTCTTGCGGGTCACGAGGCGAGCTTAACCCGCGCCGAAATCGCCGCACTCCGGGTCTTGCTCTCGAATTCGCCGACGCCGGCGAGGTGTCGGAGCTCGCCCTGGCGGACCCGGCCAGCCGCCGGGCTCGCCCAGGATCTCGCGCCCGCGCGGCGTCAGCAGCGGCGCCCGACGGCCGACGCTCCTCTTGAGCGAGCACGGCGGGCCGTTGTCGGGCTGCATCGCCCGCCGTCTGCGTTTAACCTGCGAGCACCCCACGCTCGGAGGAGACGACGATGAAGACCCAGATCTGGTGGATGGCGCTCGCGATGCTCATGGCATCCGGATGTGGTAGCGACGGCGGCGAGACAGAGGGTCTGCCATGTACAGGCGCAGGATGTGCGTGCAGCGGGGCCGACTGTGAGTGCGTGGCGGGCGCCGATTGCAAGACCGATTGCGGCGCGACGGCGTGCTCGCTCGACTGTTCGGCGAACGCCAGGTGCCACGGCAGCAGCGAGGACGCGCTCACGCTTGAGTGTATCGACACGAGCGAGTGCAAGGGCAGCGGCGGAGACGGGAGCGTGATCACGTGCACGCAGGCGTCGAGCTGCGATCTGAAGGCCGGCGACGGGTCCACAGCGGCCTGCCGGGACCAGGCCGTGTGCAAGCTCAACCTGGGCTCGGGCGCCTCGATCCGCTGTGAGGGCGGGAGTACCTGCGACCTCAAGTGCGACGCGGACTGTGTCGTGACGTGCGTCGAGGCAGCGCAATGCAACGTGAGCTGCGGCGCGGACGGCACGCCCGGCGCGACGTGCCCAGACGGGCGCCTTGTCTGCGGCACGGCGTGCTGAAGAGCACGTGTTCGGTGTGGCCTTTAGCGCCCTTTCCCTGGCGCTAAAGGCCCCCTGTGGGCCCTCCGCGTCCAGGCCCCGCCCTCGCCTGCGGTGGTCAGCCCGGGCGCGCCGGCTGCCGGACCGAGTACTCGGTGCCCGAGCGGAAGGGCACCGTCATTGACGCGAAACCGTGGCGCGGATCGCGCACGTAGGCGACGTAGTCGCGGTAATCGGCCTTGAAGACGCCGACGTTGTCGGTCACCACCACGGCGCCCGGACGCAGGGCCGGGGCGACGAGCTTCAGCACGTCGAGGGCCCGCAGGGGAAACCCATCGTTGAGCATGAAGTCCACCTCGCCGAGGTCCGCCCGCAGCGTCTCCGTCGCGTCACCCACGCGGATCTCGGCGAAGGACGCGAGCCCCGCCTCCTCCAGGTTCGCCTGCGCGCGCCGCGCCTTCTCCGGCACGAGCTCGGTGCCGATGACGCGGCCGCCGCCGTTGTCGCGCACCGCCGCCGCCAGCCACAGCGTCGAGACGCCAAAGGACGTGCCGAACTCGACGATCGTCCTGGCACCGAGCGCCCGCGCCGTCAGGTAGCAGAAGGCGCCCTGGTCGCGCCCGAGCGCGAGGTACTTGTCGGTGAAGTCGAGCTCCGCGCCCGGGGTGTCGACGCGGCGGCCGAGGAGCATCCGCGGCAGCTGCGGCAGGAAGTGGAGGAGGACGCCCGGCACCTGCCGATCGGCCTCGTCGTGGAGGCGCCGCAGCACGGCGCGCACCCGCCCGTCGGGCAGGACAGCGAAGGGATCGGACTTCATGGTCGGCCTCGGGTCAAGGACACAACTTCTCGGAGCATTCGCTCACCCTTCTTACTGGCATTGCCGCTAGCGCTGAACACCGGAGAATCCCTTTCGCCCTGGGGCCCAGTAGGCGATGTTGGTGACCTGTGAACAACATAGCGACCGGTGCGGTTGACCGCATTGCGCAATCAAGACAAAATGTTTATCAAAACGGCCATGGCAGCGAAGCGGCGGGATTCGAGGGCGGCACGGGTTGCGCATCCGACGGGCTGGACGATTCGCGGAGACGTCCAGGTGGCGAACGAGCCCCGTGGCGCGGTGGCGTCGCTCGAGTCGCTCGCGAGCCGTTTCGTGCTCGAGGCGCGCGGGCGCTGGAAGACCGCGGTCGCGCGACCGGCGAACGCGGTCGGGCTCGGTATGGCGAGCGGCGGGCTCGAGAGCGAGCCTCACGCGCACCGTGAATCGCAGCTCGTGTACCTGGTGCGCGGAGAGCTGATCTGCGAAGGGTCGAGCGCTCTCTGGATCGTGCCGCCGCAATCGGCGCTGTGGATCCCCGCGTCGGTGACGCATCGGATCCGCGCGCGCGCGCCGCTCGAGGGCTACAGCGTCTTCGTCGAGCCCGGCGCGGCGCCGAACCTCCCGCCGGACTGCTGCGCGGTGTCGGTGACGCCGCTCTTCCGCGAGCTCTTGCGTCGCCTGGCGACTCGCCCCGCGCTCTACGATCTCGAAGGACCGGACGCGCGTTTGGTGAGCGTGCTCCTCGACGAGCTCGCGACGGTCTCGATCGAGAAGCATCGCCTGCCGATGCCGACCGATCCGCGGCTCCGTCGTCTGGTGGACGCGATGACCGCCGATCCGGCGAACCGCGCGACGACGAAGACGTGGGCGCAGCGAATCGGCGTCGGCGAGCGCACCTTGAACCGTCTCCTGGTCGAGGAGACGGGCTTGAGCTTCGGCCGCTGGCGCCAGCAGCTCCACATCATCCTCGCCATCCAGAAGCTCTCCCGCGGCGCGACCGTGCAAAGCGTGGCGCTGGACCTCGGCTACGAGAGCGCGAGCAGCTTCGTGACCATGTTTCGCAAAGCTCTTGGAATGTCGCCCGCGCGGTACATGGCGAGCCGCTTGGCCGCGCCAGCTTGACTTCATCGACGGAAGGGCGCCGACTGCTTGGCCGAGGCTCCGTTGAGCGACGAGGTCAGACGGTCGCTTCGGCGAGATCGCGCTCGAAGGCGGATGCGGCTTCGGCCTTCGCTTGCGCCTCCAGCCAGGCGGTTTCATTGAATGTCTTGCTCGCCATCGCGCGCTCGACGGCCTGCGTCTCTCGGAATTCCCTCGCTTCGGCGCTCAACGTCCACGTCACCTCCACAGCCATCCCCTCAATCTCCTGACGGATTTCGTGGAGCGGAGCACGGAAGAACTCCTTGCGGGGGTTCACCTTGTTCACCTGGTTCCGCACGAAGCGCTGGTGGAGCGCGCGCTCGAGCGCCGGAGCATCGACGCTTGGGATCATCGCGTGCACGTCAAACTCGAATGGCACGCTCGCATCGCCGAGCTCCCGGACACGGTCCAGAGGCTCGAGCCGCCGTGTCATACCGATCTTGTAGACGTGCTCTCCGAACGACCCGACGTTCGAGATGATGTATACGTGCCCGGTCTTGGTCTGCTGCGCCATCGAGAGGGCGCGCTGGTTCTTCTCCTCCGCCACGCGGAGCCGCTCGGAGAGCTCAAGGAGCTTCTGCTCGTACTTGGCGCGCTCGTCGTCGTTCGATTTCTCCACGTCTCGGCGAGCTTTTTCCATCGCCTTCCGGAGCGCCTCCTCCTCCTTCTCCGCGTCCTTCCTTGCTTTCTCAAATTCGCGCTGAGCTCGCTCTTCCTCGCGAATACGCTCCTTGATCTGCCGCTGCTCCTCGCGCTCCTTCAACTTCAGCTCCTGCGCGATCACCGCCCACCGGAGCTCCTCGAGCCGCGCGTCGAGGTACTCGGGCAGGATACGCGCGTCACGAAAAGCGCGTCCGTTCTGGTTCACGAGCAGGAACGAATCTCGAATTTTTTGCTGTAATGTCCCGAAATTGTCGTGCCGAACGTCAGCGAGGATCGTGTCGACCTTGCCGTTGAACGCGTCGAGCACGAAGGTGATCGCCGTGGTGCGTCGGTTCGCCTCCACGTAGTCGCATGTCGCTGCGGTACCGAGGCTGATCATGTCCCGGCACTTGCCACGAGCGGCTTTGAGGCGCTGTCCTGCCTCGGTGAATCCGAACTCCTCGGCGAGCTCGTCCAGAAGCCCCGTAGTCGGCAGCACATAGCGGTCGCCGTAGCCCTCGATCACGTTCTTCATCGCGTGTGCGGTCTGCTCGAGGCGCGTCGCTTCCCGCTGCGCGGTGAGCGCTGCGCCGGCGATCTCCTCGGCGCGTCGGTTTGCGTTGTCGACGACCCGCGCCGCATCCGCGGCGGCCTGCGCGAGCGTCGCTTGCACGGAAGCGCGCGCCGCAGCCTGGGCGGCCTGCGCCTCCGCTGCGGCCTGCCTCTTTAGGGCGTCGGCCGCGGCTTGCGCCTGCGCGTGCTCGGCGCGCGCGTCGGCGACGACGCGATCCGCTTCCCGCCGGGCGCTGGCAGCGAGCTCGGCCGCGGCTACCTGCGCGTGCGCCCGTAGCTCCGCTGCCCACACCTCGGTCTGCGTTCGCATGGCGGCCGCGGCCGCCTCGACATCGACGATCGTCTGGTAGCGGCTCAGGCGCTGAAGCTGCTCCTGCAGGCCCGCCATGCGCCGGCTGAGATCTCCATTCGTGCCGAGCGCCAGGGTGAGCTCGCCTCTCACCTGTTGGAGCGAGCCCTCCGCTTGCCGCAGCGAGTTCTCTACTTGCCGCAGCGAGCCGCTGGTCTTGTGCGCTTTGGACGCGAGGAACGCTGCAGCCGTGAGCGCAATTATGACGAAGATGATGAGAACGAGCTCCACGATGCTCCCCCTGCGGCCAGCTGGGTGCCGCGCCTCCAGAGTACTTGATCACCGCGTAGCGCGTCCCACCTCAAATTCGATGTTTGGTGCGCGCCTGCCGACGGCGCAAACATCTCTCGGCACTCATCGCCACAGGATCGCCTGACATCGCGTCCGCGCGCACTGGACCCTACGCCAGCGCACACCACATCGCGGTGGCGCTCGCTCGCGAACACCCGCAGCTCGACCGTGCGCATCAAGCGGGCACGATTCGGAGCGGCCCGATTCGCTTGATTCTCGAGCGATTTTTCTTGTTCCAGGGTCCACTTACATAGATTTTTGAGTTCAATCTCTAGATGTGGCTTTAGATTAGCCAGATTCCAGCGGAAATATTCTGGATGGAGCCTGCATGTAACTAGAATCCAGGGTCGAATATCTAGATTTTGTCGACTTTTGTCCTGTTCGTTGACTAGGATGTCTCGATGCCCCTGGTCCATGCGCCCCCCGTCGCCCTGCGCGGCTACAGCGCCGTCGAGCTGGCGCGCGCCGCCGGCGTGAGCACCGGCACGATCAAGCACTGGTTCGCGGAGGGGCTGGGGGCTGATAACGCCAAGAGGGCCGTGGTCGATGGCCCGAGCATTCGAAGTTGAGCACACAACGGCCATCTACTCAGGAATACTCCGGATGGCCGACCTTCTCGCCCTGCAGCCGAACATGGACATCCGGCTTCACATCGTCGGTCCTGAAGATCGCCGCCGGAAGGTCTTCGACGAGATTCGGCGTCCCGTCTTCTCGCTTATTGAAGGAAAATCGTTGCAGGAGCGGTGCACATTCCTCTCGTACGGGAGTGTCGAGGAGATTGGGAAGTTACCGCACCTCGGGCACGTCAACGACAGTATCCTCTCAGAGTATGAAGATGACGCGCGGTCGGAGGGGGTCTGAGATGGCCGGACGGCGGTCGATTTCGAGGGAGTAATGGGACGGACTTCACGAGGTGAGGCGCTCCGCAGCACACCCGCGAGCAGCTGGGCGAGCTAACACTGAATTTTCCGTACACCGAGGAACATGATTGCATTTCTTCATACTGCCCGCGTCCACGTCGAGACCTTCAGCCGTCTTGTTCGGAGCGTAGACGACACGATCCCGGTGCGGCACGAGGTTCAGGAGAGCCTCCTCGCGGACGCGCTGGAGGCCGGCGCGATCACGGAGGGCATCCGTTCGGCGACTGCCACGGTCGTTCAGGCGCTCGCGAGCGACGGCGCGAAGGTCGTCGTGTGCACCTGCTCGACCCTCGGCGGCGTGGCGGAGGCGGTCCCCGTCTCGGACTGTGTCGTGATGCGGATCGATCGCCCCATGGCAGAGCAAGCCGTCGCGAGCGGCCGCCGGATCCTCGTGCTGGCCGCGCTCCGGAGCACATTCCAGCCCACCGTGGCGTTGCTGCGCCAGACAGCCTCTGACGCGAGTCGCTCGATCGATGTCGCCGAAGTCCTGTGCGGGCGAGCATGGCGGCTCTTCGAGGCGGGTGACTATCCTGGCTATGCTGGCGAGATCGCCAGGACCATCGAGGCGACAGCGCTCCCGGGCGATCTCGTGCTGCTGGCTCAGGCGTCGATGGCCCCCGCAGCCGAGCTGGTCCGCCACCTCGAAATCCCTGTCCTGAGCAGCTCGCAATCAGGAGTGGACGCCGCCGTGTCGCGGTATAGATCGAGAACACAACACGATGCCGTCTAGCTCCATGTGGACCCGCGCCGAGCTCTCGCTCTGAAACGGCGGTAGGGGTGGGTCCTACGCGGGATCGTCGAAGTCGGTGATCTTCGCGAGGTCCTGGCGCAGCTGGAGATCTCGCTCCACGAGGAGGCGGTCTAGCTCCTCGTCGGAAGCGTGCGCCAACCTTCGATGGCGCTCCGCGACCCGGCTGTCGATCGCGCGGACCATGCGCACCGCGAGCCACGCCGCCGCGATCGACGCCACGTCGGACGCGATGAACGCAACCCTGGACCGGATGAACTCCGCCACGGTCAGATCCGGCATGACAGAGGCCAGCCACCCGAAGCCGCGGCTCGTGACATAGAGCCCCCACCACGCGCCGAGCGCGGCATGGTGCACCGCGCCCGCCCGCGGGGCGTGCGCCATCTCGACGCGCCGATAACCCCCCGCGCCGTCCAGGAGAGGGCGCGGCGCGGGCTCGGGCACGCCCGCCGTAGCGAGTCCGTCGTGGAGATCACGCAGCACCCTGTACGGCTGCACAAGGTTCACGACGGGAATGAAGAATACCAGAACCGACTCGGCCGGGGTCCAGTGAAAACCCCGCACGGGATCCAGCACGAAAGCCAACGCGACCGCCCTCGCGAGCCAGCACAGGAACAACGCACCCGCGAGGAGCCCGAGCCCCAGCTCGAGCAAACCCCCGGCTTCACGGAACGCACTGGCAAGCTGCCACGTCGACGCCGAGACCTCCGTCCAGCCGAGCAGCACAATGTGCCAGGCCCCGACCAGCGCCGTGAACGCCGCCACCGCCCCCATCGCGACCAGCCCGGCAATCGCCGCCCGAGCGCGCCGGCGCACGACGCGGACGTCGCGGCTCCACGCCTCCCGAGCTTCGGCCCAGCCCCTCACAACGACCGAGGTTATCAGGATAACGCGCCGCATCGCAAGCGACGTGGCAGAGGAACACTCGTGGGAAACGTGCGCCTCGAGGCGCTCGCTCTGCCCCTCAACGGGG
This sequence comes from Sorangium sp. So ce1014, assembly GCF_051521505.1. Classification (NCBI taxonomy): domain Bacteria; kingdom Pseudomonadati; phylum Myxococcota; order Polyangiales; family Polyangiaceae; genus Sorangium; species Sorangium sp. So ce1014. Next base: position 10,185,210 of record NZ_CP150356.1, on the reverse strand, counting down.
CAACCGCCGGGCGGCGCCCCGTCAGCTCGCCATCGTGCGGCAACGGCGGCACGGACGGATCAAGCGCCTGTGGAGCGCTCGGTAGCGGCGGTGCCACGAGCCGTAGCAGCGGTGCAGCGAGCGGCGGGGAGGCCTCCGGCGGCGCGAACCCCACGAGCGAGGGAGAAGGAATTCCAACGTTCAGGGAACGTCATGCCCCAACTGTGCGACCTGCCCCCCGGGCTGACAGAACACACTTTTTCTGTGCGATCCGACTGCCCCCTGGGAAAGCGACGCTATATCAGTAGTTTATCCATACATCTAAGGCGACGCCTTCACTTCACACCCTGCGGGGTTTAACCTGGCTTTACAAACTCGGCCCGGTGCAGGGATAATCGCCCGGTGCGACCGGAGACCGTCTTCGCGGGATGCTACGTCCTCGAGCGCCGCGCCGGCGCTGGCGGGATGGGTGAGGTGTGGAAGGCGCTCGATCGAACGACGGGCGAGGCCGTGGCGATCAAGGTCCTGCCCGGCGATGATCCCGACGGTGCCGCCCGGTTCACGCGTGAGGCGCGGGTCCTTGCGAGTCTCTCGCATCCAGACGTGGTGCGGTACGTGGCGCACGGAGCGAGCGCCGATGGCGCTCCGTACCTGGTTATGGAGTGGCTCGACGGTGAGGATCTCGAGGCACGCCTCGCGCGCGGTCCGCTCGGCATTCACGAGAGCGTGGCCCTCGTCCTCCGCGTCGCGGAGGTGCTTGCGTACGCACACGCGCAGGGGGTGATCCACCGCGACCTGAAGCCGAGCAACCTGTTCTTGCCAGGTGGGCGCCTGGAGGCGGTGAAGCTGCTCGACTTCGGTATTGCGCGGCTCGGGCACGCGACGCGGATGACTCGCTCGGGGATGCTGATCGGCACGCCGGGGTACATGGCGCCCGAGCAGGTGCGCGGCGAGGCGAGCATCGATGCGCGCGCGGACGTGTTCTCCCTTGGCTGTGTGCTCTTCGAGTGCCTGACGGGCGAGCCTGTATTCGGCGGTCAGCACGCCGCGGCAATCCTCACGAAGGTGCTCTTCGAGGGCGCTCGGACGGCGCGGAGCGTCCGGCCCGAGGTGCCGGAGCGGCTCGACGAGTTCTTGCGAAGGATGCTGTCCAAGGAACGAGTAGAGCGGCCGAGCGATGGCCAGGCAGCGGTGACGGCGCTGCGTGCGCTCGAGGCGTTGCCCGCGACGCAGTCTGGACTAGCGATCCAGGCCCCGTCGTTGACAGGCGGCGAGCAGCGCGCGGTGGCGGTGATCCTGGTGAGCTCGGGTGCGAATGGCGAGATGAAACAGTCCGATGGTGGTTCGACCCTGGCGATGGCCCCTGACGACGCGACGATATTGCGCCAGGCCGAGCTGCACGGCGGCATGAGCGAGCGCCTGGTCGACGGATCGGTGGTGGTGCTGCTGGAGGGGGCGGGCATGGCGACCGATCTCTGCGCGCGGGCGGCGCGGTGCGCGCTCTCGCTGCGGGCGCGTGCCGGAGGGCGCCGCGTGGCGCTGGCCATGGGACGCGGTGAGCGCGGTGCGCGGTCCTTTGGGCCGGCGATCGACCGGGTGGCGCGGCTACTGGATACTGCGACGTGCGATGCTGCGCCGGAGGGCGCCGTGGTGATCGACGAGGTGGTCGCGGGGCTCCTGGACGCGCGCTTCGACGTGCGCGAAGAAGACGGGGGCTTCGCGTTGCGTGGCGAGCGGGCGCTCGCCGAGGGCGCGCGGTTGCTCCTCGGCAAGGCCACACCGTGCGTGGGCCGCGAGCGCGAGCTTGGCGCGCTGCGGGCGCTGTTCACCGAGACGGTGGACGAGGGCACGGCGCAGGTGGCGCTGGTCGTGGCGCCGCCGGGCGTGGGCAAGTCGCGTCTGGCGCACGAGCTCGTGCAGGAGCTCAGGGGGCGCGGCGAGGCGGTGTCGATCTGGACGGCGCGCGGCGACGCGCTACGGGCGGGGTCGCCCCTGGGCATGCTGGGGCAGGCATTGCGGAGCGCATGCGGGATCCGCGAGGGTGAGCCGCTGGAGGTCCGGCGCGAGAGGCTATCGGCGCAGGTGGCCACGTGGATCGCGCCGAGCGAGCGGCGGCGCGTCGCGGAGTTTCTGGGCGAAGTCGTGGGCGCGCCCTTTCCGGTCGAGGACAGCGTGCTGCTCCAGGCCGCGCGGATCGATGCGCGGCTCCGTGTCTGGGCCGACGCATGTGTTCCACGGCGGCGAACCTGATCGAGGACATCCTGCCCGAGGTGGCGCACCGTCCGTGGGTGTTGACGTTTCCGTTTCCGTGGCGGCGCAGGCTCGCCCAGGACGGGGCGTTGTTCGGCGTGCTGACCCGCCTCTTCGTCGAGAGCGTGGAGCGGTTCTACGAAAAACGCGCCGCGCGCCGAGGCGCGTGCGGCGCGGTCAAGAGCGGCGCGGTGACCGCCGTGCAACGCACGTCCGGCGACATGCGGCTCAATCCGCATCTGCACGTGGTCTTCCTCGACGGGGCTTATCACGAAGACGGCACCGAGCTCGTGTGGAACGAACTCGGTCATCTTCCAACTCGCGCGGTCGGTCAGGTCCTAGAGCACGCCGTCGGGCGGATGCTCCGAACCCTTCGGCGGCACGGGCATCTCGAGATCCAGCACGACGTCGAGGAGGACGGCGAGCCCGAGGCAGCGCTCTGCGCCTCCGCCGTCTCCGGACGAGAGCCGCGCCACACGTCGTCGCCCCGCAATGGCTCCGCGGGCTGTCGCCGTCTTCTCCGAGCGCGCTCGCGTACGACAAGCCGCTGTGCGCTGCGCTCGATGGCTTCACCTTGCACGCAGCGACGCGCGCCGGTGCGCACCATGCCGCGGCAAGGGAGGCGCTGCTGCGTTACGTGCTGCGACCCCCGATCGCAAAGGAGCGCGTCGAGCCGCAGCAGGACGGCCTGGTGCGGCTGTCGCGGAGGCGCGCCTTCGCTGACGGGACTGTCGCGGTGGACATGGATCCGCTCTCGCTCCTGTGCCGCCTCACGGCCAGCGTCCCGCCGCCGCGCTTTCACACCGTCAAGTACGCTGGCGTGCTCGCCTCGGCAAGTCGCCCACGTTGGCGCGCAAGCGCATCGGACCGCGCCCTGCGAAGCCAGAAGAGCCTACGAAGGCGGACGAAGACGCCGCTTCGAAACGCAAGCGTGGCGGCTATCGGGCGGTCGACAAACCGCGCCGAGCTCTTGCGCCGCACATTTGCGATCGACGTCATCGAGTGCCCAGCTTGCAAGGGGCGGATGAAGCTCGTCGCCATGGTGACCGAGCCAAGGAACATCGCCCGCTTCCTCTCCGCGCTCGGCGAGCCGACCGATGTTCCAGCACGCTCTCCCAGCTTCCACGCGGCGGCCGCCGTACTGGAAGAGCACCGTTCTGCGCCGCAAGGCGCCCGGTGACGCCGCATAGCGTCTCGCGACGCGCCTCCCGGGCCAGACCAACGCCCGGCCGGACACGTGTGCCCACGGCACGCCGATGCGCCCCTAGCGCGCTCGGCGCCGCCCGGACCACGCTCTTTCGACCCAGGACCGAGCCATCACGACGCTCGCGGTCCCACCCTTTCGGTTTGCTGCGCTACACTTCTTCGCGCTGCGATCCGGCTTCTTTTACCTACGCGCCCTGAGGGGTCGCGGCGGCCGGCGAGGGCCGTTTACGCGTCGCAGGAGTGAGCGTCGTCAAGCCCTGACGGGTCGCGGCGGCCGGCGAGGGCCGCTCACCGGCGCGTGGCCGAGCCGGCGGCCTGCGACCGGCCCTGCACCCGCGCCTGAAGGCAGGTGTAGCGAGAGCCGGGGTGCTGCTTCTCCCTGGTGTACGTCAACGGCTCCTGTACCTGCGCGACGGGGCGCCCGTCGACCTGCACGCGCAGCGAGAACACGTCGCCCGGGGCGAGCGCCTGCTCGTCCTCCACCACCGTGCGCACGTCGAGCGCCCAGCGCGCCTGCTCCTTCCACGCGAGGAACGCGCCCGCGGAGAGCTGCCCCGAGCGCGCGAGCGCGACGCGATCCCCCGGGCGAAGCGCGGTGAGCGAGAGCTGCGCGGCGGCGCATCGGGCGGCGTGACAAGCCTCGATCGTGAGGGCGCGTCCCTCCATCTCTTCCGCCGGGAGCGAGAGCGCCGCGGTGGCGCCTGGCAGGCAGCGATCTCCGGTGAGCTCCGTCTTCCTCGGCTTCGACGGGAACCCGCGGAGCAGGACCGCGGGCGAGCTTGCGAGCACGACCGCCTCCTCGTGATGGATCTCCCCACGGAACGAGAAGAACGCGTCCCGATCCATCGTCACGAGCCGCGAGGCGGGGACGCCGCGCCGCTCGAGGTCTCCCCGGACAGCGGCCACCCGGCTCGCCGCCAGGCGCGCGGCCGCGTCCTCGGAGGGAGACTCGCCGCACGGAGTCGTCCCGTGGACGACGACCTTGCCGTCAGGATACTCGGCGAGCAGCCGCGCCAGGCTCTCCAGCGGCGCGGGGCGCGTGAGCTTGCACGAGCCCCGCGCGAAGGGGATGGTCGCCTGGACCGGCGTACTCTCGACGGGATAAACGACATAGTTCGGCGGCGCGAGCCCCTTCGCGACCGCATCGAGGCAGCCCTCCAGCGTCGCGGGCTTCCAGCCCGGGACAGGCACGCGCGACGCGCAGCAGATGCGGCCCTCGTCGCCCATGACCCAGCCCGCACCGGCGGGATCGCCGCCCGGCGTCGGACAGTGGAGCAGCCCGGATTCGCCGGCGCCGGCGGGCGCAGGGGCAGCGCTCGCCTCGTCCGCCGGGCTCGCTGGCCTGTCGCCCCCCGCCGAGCCGCGCCCGGACGCCTCGGCGCGCGGCGCGGCGCCCGAGGGCGGTAGCCCCGCCTTCGGCGCGGAGGGCTGCGGGCTCCCGCACGCCCCCACGGCGAGGAGCGCGGCGAGCCCGAACGCCCCGGCGATGCGCGCTCGGCATGGGTTCCACGATGGCTTCTGGATCAAGCGCTCTCCGCCTCTCACGAACCACGTAACTTGATGCCGGGCCGATGTCGCCACGAGCTCCCGCAGCCCGAGCGTGCGACGCGACGAGGCGCCACGGTCCCCCGGGGCCCGGCGCCTCCGGTCAAAGGAACGGCACGTCGCCCCGCACCTGCGCGCGCAGGCACGGGCCGCCCGAAGCGGTGAAGTTCTTCTCCTGGGTATACTTCAGCGGCTCCTCGACGTGCAGGACGACGCGCCCGTCGACCTGCACGCGCAGAGAGAACCAGTCGCCCGAGGCGAGCTTCGCCTTGTCCGCCATCGCGGTGCCCACCTCGAGGACCGCGCCGTCCGGCTGGTTCCAGGCGAGCTGCGCGCCCGCGGAGAGCCCGCCTTTCAGGGCGAGCGCGACCGTGTCGCCCTCGCGAAGGGTGTCGAGCGCGAGCTCTGCGCCGGCGCATCGGGCGGCGTGACACGCCTCGATGGCGAGGCGACTCCCCTGGAGCTCGGCCGTCGGGAGGAGGAGCTTCGCAACGGCCCCCGGTATGCATTGGGAATGCGGCGGCGTCGAGCGCGGGGCGATGTTGCCGCGCGGCCCGTAGAGCAAGACCGACGACGTATCGAGCTCGGTGAGCACCTCGTTATGCCGGAGATCGTCCCGCTGGCGCAAGAAATCGGCTCGGTCCTGGTTCACGAGCTGCGAGTCCTCGACACCGTGCTGCGTGAGCTCGTTTCGAACGGCGGCGACCCGGTCCGCCGCGAGCCGCGCGGCCGCGGCCTCGGAGCGGGCCTCGCCACAGCGCGTCGTCCCGTGGAGGTAGAGCTGCAGGCCTGGCTTGGCCGTGAGCCTCTGCGCGAGGCCGGTCAAAGGACCCCCCAGCTTGGCCGAGCCGCGGTCGAACGCGACGCGGTCAAGGAGGGGCTCCAGATCCAGAGAGCGATCGGGGACCAACACCGGCGCGAGCGCGGGCGCCGCCGACCGGAGACACTCGTTGTAGTCGAACGGCACGAAGCCCGGTGCGGGTGACCGCGGCAGGCAGCAGAGGCGCCCACCGCTGGCCATCTTCCGCTCGCCCGCCCTGCTATGATCGCTGTCCTGCGCCGGGCAGCGCAGGACGTCGGGCTCGGCTTCGTCGCTCCCCGCCGACTCTGGCCCCGCCGGCCCGCGACCGGGCTGGCCCGCGGGCGCCGGGCCGCCCGGAGGGAGCAGCCCTGGCTTTGGCGTGGGGGACTGCGGGCTCGAGCAGGCCTCCACGATGAGGAGCGCGGGGAAGAGCAACGCTCCCGCGGCTCGCTTTCGAACCCTGCTCCACGACGGCGACCGGTCCAACATCAACCCTCCTCGTGAGCGACATACATCGATCGCCTGCTGGAGTCATCCGCAATGGAACACGATGTCAGACGAATACGGTCCAGCCGGGCGGGGGGTAATGTTTGCCTGGATTCCCCGGAGCGTACAGCGTCGATTCGAACGTGACTTGAGGCAAATGGGCCCGGTCACCAGGGTGCAGATACACTTCGCCACCAGAGTCCCCGCACTCATAGATGACGACGTCGTACGCCGGATGGTCGATGCGCCCCTCGCGGAAGCTCCAGCCGACGTCCGATGGCACGGTATAGTGTCGGGTGGCAGTGACGCCGCGCGTCGCCTGCAGGGCTGTCAGGACGCATTCGGCCGAGGGCAGGCTGGTCACGATGACCGACCTGGAGATACCAGCCTTCTCGTGCCCGGTCACCATGATGTAAACTGCCATGTAACCAACCAGACCGAGGACGCCAAGCGCAACGATTGCGACGTTTCGTTATTTGATCTTCACTGCTTTCGACATCATGTCTGCATCCTCGTTTCGTCACGAGGTCACGCGCAAGCCGCGCTCGCATGCGCACACGGCGCCGAAGCTGCCCGTATCGTATCCGATCACCACCTGAGGCGGCCCAACTATCCGTCGATCGGCCGATCGAGGCCGCCGGACCAGGTCTGTCTGGATCGTCGCCCTGTGACCTCCCCAGGTAAGTCTAGCGGATAGGCTCTGTGCCACAAGGGCCCAGCGCTGTCCGCCGCCATGGGGTAGATCCATCGAACGCCTTGCCAATCTGCTGCGGGGCGGGCTGCCGCGCGAAGCGCGGTTGCCCGAACCGTCAGCCGCATTGGCATGTTCGGCGCCCGGTCAGGAAGAACGAATCACGCGACCGCCACCGCAGCTTGCGTTCTCCCGTCGTCATTTTGAAGGGCCGCGCGTCCTTCGTCGGCGCGCGGGCTGCCGCCCCGATGCCGCCCCGAGGCGCTTCTGAATCGCAGCCTGCGTTTGGCGGGGCAGCGTCGCGAGGTACTCCTCCGACAACGCACGAAGCATCGCGTCCGGCAACGCGAGCACCGCCTGCGCCTCGGTGAGCCCTGCGAGGCGCTGCTCGGGCGCGAGCCCCGCGAGGCGCTGCTCGGGCGCGTACGCCTGCAGCACCTGCTCGGGCGCGAGCCCCGCGAGGCGCTGCTCGGGCGGCAGCCGCGCAACGAGGCGTGCCAGCGCCTGCTCGAAGCTCTCGACGACCCGCTTTTCGTCCTTCATGTGCCGCTTCCTCTGCCCCGGGAGGGGGTGTCGAACCTGCTCGACATGCTCCAGGAGCGCCCAGAACACCGCGACCTCCGCCGGGGAGAGCGCCGGGATGCCGCCGGGGTCGGCGACCATCCCAGGGGTCACAGTGTACAGCAGATGCTCGCCCTCGCGAGCGTTGGCGGCCACCGTCTCCACCACCCGCAGCGGGAAGACCCCGAGCCGCCCCTCCTGCGTGCCCGGCCCGGTCGGTGTGAGCGTGCAGCCCAGCGACCTCAGCGCCTCGGTGAAGCGCGGGGTCAGGCGGGGCGCGAGCACGCGGAGGGCGACCGCGCCGGGATCGTCGATCTCGGCAACCACGAGGTACTGGAGCGCGTACGCGAGGAGCATGCGCGCGTCATCGCGCTCGAGCTCGTCGGTCGGCCCCTTGAAGTGCACCAGCGTGTGCTCGGCCAGCTCGCCCACCAAGCTCGTGAGCAGGCGCGGCCTGGGTGGGGCTCCGCGACGGCTGCGACGGAGGATGACGATGTCGACGCGGAGCGGCTCGCGGGCGAGCTGGAACTCCGAGATGCACTGGTACCAGCCCTCGGGGAGCACGTGCTCCAGGAGCGCGACGAGCACCGGGTGCCAGGCGGTGTAGACGCGAACACGCCGCTGTCGCTGCGAGGAGCGAACCTCGCGCGTCGTCGCCATGCGGTTGCCCTTCGCCATCAGGAGCAGCGCTACCACGACCGTCGCCGGCCGGCGACCTCGTGGCGCGGCGCGGTGACATCGGCCACGACGTACTTTGCCCCGCGGCGTTCCCGCCCCGCATCGGACGTCGGGCGACAACAACCGTCGGCTACGCTCTCCGGCGCCGAACGCCTCCGGTTCAGCGGCGGGCGCAGCCCGTCCGCTGCAACCGGGAATTGGGCGGCGCTGCTGGTCGATCGCAACGGGCGTCGGGGGCCAACGTGCGGCCATGACGACTCAGCGACGTTCATCGTCCCACTTATCGATCGTGTCACTGACAAAGTCCGCGAACGCTCGACCTTCAGATCCGTCGCACAAGACTAGACGCACCGAGCCCGCGGGCGGGTCGCTGCTCGTTCGAGGAAGTTCGATGACCTCGTATCGCGTTATATGATGTTTGGGCAATCGCTTGGCAATCTGTGCCTGTTCCTGGAAGAACGTTCGGAGCCGCGCATCTCTGATGGTATTCGGATCTGGAATATGCTTTCTCGATGGTGGCTCCAGCACCGTGTGTACGCGTGGAACGATCTTGCGCGCAAGGTTGTCAAGATCGATTGCGCCGTCACTCAGAGGCACCAGGGGAGGAACAAGGAGGATGGCTACAGCCAATTCAGTGAACAAAGGGAATAGACGTGGGTTCGTTGCGCGCAGCTGGGCGAGCGCTGCCTCGACAGCTCTCTTGAAATTCGCGCCCTCGCCACGCCTCTGAGGCAGGGGTGCAAGATCGAGAGAAATGCTTGGAGAGAACAGGAACTGCTTCTGGATGTCGCTGAGATCCACGGGAGCCAGACGAACGCCGCCGAATTCAAGCTCCTCAACAGGTAACGAGAGCGCGCCGCTCAGGAGATCTAGCAAAATGGAGTGCAACAAGCGCTCCGTGCCTGCAAGCCGTCCCTGCTGAACACGAGTAAGTTGAAACCGTCGATGGGCATGAAACGTTTGCTCCCCATATCGCGAAACAATGTGCTCGCGATCTCGCTCCCAGTGCCGAAGGTCTTCAAGATTCTCGTCCATCCTGTCATCTTCCCGCCACGAACTCCGATCACTCTCGCGACGAATGTTCCGCGCGAGACGAATGTCCTCACGGAACGCCGACATACGAGTGGCACGAACAAAGATGGATGGAGCGGTCACCATTTTTAGACTGTAGCGAACCGACAGGTATCGAACTTGACGATCGTCGATGAGCAGCTTTCCGCACCCGGTCGATGCCCTGTATGCAAGATCGATATAGTTCTTCGCGACCGTGTGGATCTCAGGCGGATTGTCGGCGGTCGCGTCGAGATCAAGCTCAAGCATCACGGGGGCGCGAAACCCCTTCCTGTTTCCGAGTGCGTCAGAGAGTGACTGCTGAAAGGCACGCTCCTCAGCCTCTGTGATCGTGTTCTTACTTCTGGGCTCTACCTGGGCATGCGCTCGTACACGCACGCGCTCTCTACGCCACCGCTGGGCACGTTGCCCTTCGGGAGTGTCGAGCCAGTTGTCTCTGAGGTTGAACATACCTGGCATCGTGGATCTTAGAATACGCCGTGTGAGCGAAATTCAGCCTTCACTGCCGCACCCAGGGCTCTCATCTTCGCAAGGTCGATAAGATCAGTCTCGACATCTGCCAGGTGAACGACCTTTGCCGCTACCGAACGAAGGACATCTCCAGGCATTGCGACAGTTTGATCCAGATCGGCGGCCAGTTGAACGTCGCCAATCGTACGCTCAGCGACGACAGCGGGTAGAATTCGCATCAGAATTCTGAAACCATCCGAGCTCATTAGAGTTCCATCGAATCGCGGCCCCCTGATGTCAGCAGTATCCTGGTACAGAGTTGCCCATGCACCGATGGTTGCAGGAAACCCCTTGTCTCCGATTTTGGAGATGGCCGTGCGCTCATCTGCAAGGAATCCCTCCCGTCTTGCGAGACGCCAGCCTACGTATGCCTCACTGGCAAGCCGCATCCCTACCTGGGCGTCGTCGTCTTCGGGCCAAGAGGAAGTCGAGATTCCTGCTCGGCGATAGTGCTCTGCGTGTGCGCCCTCGTGCACGATCGTCGAGTCCGGAGCGCCGAATCGAACTGCAAGAGTCCCGAGTCGTGGGAAAAATGCCCCGTCTGTGTCATCAGGTACACTCTGAAAGTCGATGGGCATATCGTTCGGTAGAGACGCTCCGCGCAGGACACCTCGTACGCGAAGCCGCTCCTGTTCCATCCGCGCCAATTCCGCGGCAGCCTTCTTTTGTTCCGAGGCGGCGGCACGCTCTGCGCGGCGGTGCTCCTTCACGTTGTGCGCCTGATGCCTGGCCGCGAGTTTCTTGGCCCGATAGTTGTGAGGCTTTTTGCTCATTCCGTCACCTCTCCGTCGCGACCCATCTTCTCGGTCGTCCTTGACTGGCATGGCGCCTCGCCGCCCAACGCCAAATTGAGCCGCGGTGTGGGGCGAGCAACGCGAGCCGCACCGTCAGATCCAATTTGATGTTCGGCGGCCTCTTCATGTTGCCGGGGCGTCTCCATTAGTCGGGGTCGTCTGGTTACCGGCCGACGACTGTGCGGCACCTCTCCGCCAAGCTGCGAGCACCAGCGCCACGTGCCACAGGCGCTCCACGTTCGGAGCAGTGCACTCGGATAGCGTCAACAGGCCGTGTGCCACGCGATTGCGGAAGTTGAGGCCCCACTCTTCGGCAAGGACGGCCTGAAGCAAGCGCGCAAGCGGTTCGGGCAGTACGCCAGCCGCCTTGCCTTCCCGAATCAACTCGCCGAAGGTTCTCTCCTTGGTGGCTCCGTCTTTGATGGCTGTCGCGTCGACACCGGAGTTGATCAGGTGTCGACGTGTCATCTGCTCAAGGCGTGGAACCAGAACGTGCACAGCCGAAACATGATCGCCAGCCAGATATCGCTCTGCGGCGATGGTAATAAAAGGCTTGTCGGCATCCGCGGCGGTATCCGGGCATACTGTGCTGACAAGATCGTCGACGCTCAGCGCGAACACTGAACGAAGGCGTTCGAATGCGGAGGAGAGTAGAATCGCGCAAAGCGCGACCAACTCGAAGACAAGTGCTCGTTGGGCTGCAAAGGGAGCGGCCTCAGCATCATCGGGCGCTATCTCAGCCAACGCTCGATCATCGACGATCGGTATGGTGACGGCGATTCGGCTGGCGAGGCTCCTTGGGGAAGTTCGTTGAGCGCCCTCCAGAGACGGTGCAAACAAGCGCTGCCCCAAGCGCCCGAGTATGTCGGTCGCACTGCTCGCACCCTCAAAGTACGCCGCCAGCAAGGAGTCGACCACCTCTGGCGGTACGTCCATAGGAGTGTTGATCTCTTGGACCTCGCCGTTGGTGGTTGCCGCAGAAATAGCCGCTCGGGCGTCTCCTTTTGCGGTTGCGGCTTCTGCCCGGAGTCCAGCCTGTGCGAACGCTTCAGCAGCGTGTTTAAGGTACATGGCTTTTGTGAACTGACTGTCGGCGCGGCCTGCCTGCTGTACGAGCAGTTCCGCCATACGTCGGCTGGTTTCCTGCTGGTCCGGCGGGGCGCCCAATAGACCCTCAAGTTGAGCCCGGACATCGAGCACTTCCTTCTCGACATGCTCCATGTGCTTCATCTTCACCAGCGCGTCGTGGAGCGCATCAAGCCGATCGAGTTGAACCTGGAGGTCGCTCAGCGATACGATGCTTCCAGCAGATCTGCGCGCAGACGCCTTGGCGAGGTCTACGACGCACTGGATGAGTCCGAGCGCCCAATGCGGCGCGATGTTTGAGTAATGCTCGATCGCGTCGAAGAGTTTCGACAACGCGACACCGAGCTCGTCAAAGCGCTTGAGTTCAGTTGCTATTCTTATCGCGGTACGCCAGTGTCTGGTCTCGATCATACCAGCGGTGGACGGATCCTTGTTGCATCGTGCTCTCACGAATTCGGCGGCGCGCACGTGTGAAGCGATCGCGTCTTGCGCGGCGACAAACGGTGTTGGGAGAGCCGGGGCCTTCCATCGGCCCCACACGGCGCGCAGTTCCCATAGCGCGGTGGATCCAAGGGCACGGGCAGGTTCCGGTAGACCTCGCGTTGAGGTCCAGAGGTGGGCAACGGTATTCGCTGTTACCCCAGAAGGCGATATCGTGGCGTTGCCCGCAAGTGTGTACTCCTCGCTGCCGAACGTGTAGGTCATGAAGAGGTGAGATACGAACTGCTCGTCACTCGCGGCGGCGCGTGAACTGCTCCCTGCGTCGGAAAGCTTGCCGAATCTACGGTATACCTCGCCGACATATAGGGGTAGCATGTCGTCGGGGTTCTCTTTACCGATCCGGTCCAGCAGAGCTTCTAGATCAGTTGTCGTCGCAGCTTGTTGAATGTCGACTTCTGCCACCATATGTCTATCTCGCTTTGCGCGGTTTTGAGAGTGTCGGCGCCTCGGCCCGCTGAACGGTCGGGCCATCACCCGCGGCGCGAAGCGCCGCCGGGTGCATGGCCTTGTTGGGCGGCATGGTCCTCATTCCCGATGCCCCTCAGTTCGCCCCCAGGACTATCTGTGCCGGCGCGTGTATGTGCACCGCAAATGCTCACAAGTCGATCTCCACCTAGCGACGAGTCCCGAAGCAGCTCGTCGGCAAGTGCTACAATCTGCTCCCATTGGTCATCGACGACCGACGTCGACTCTTCACGCGCAAGCTCCAGTCTTGCTTTCAGGTCCGGCGAGAACGGTTCGGCAGCCTCGTCAAGTTCACGCAAATAGAGTATCGTCTTTTGCCGATCGTCCGTGTTCGCCTGCGCATAGGCCGAGCACAAGTTTGCCGCCTTATTCGGGGGGTAGTTCGCAAATATGTATCGGCGCTCCGCGATTTCTCCGGCAAGAGCAATCAGTAACTCATCATGAATGTGCGCCCGACCGTCTCCGTCGGGCCACGACATGCTTGTGCTCCCGCGTTTCCGCTCCCAGTCGATCGTTATCAAGGCGATGACCTTGCCAAGGTAATGGGCAACGATCGCGTGCCCCGCCTCGTGGTATGCGACTGGCGTCATTGCCTCGACAAGTTGCTTCGCTCGCGGCTCCTTCATTACGCGGTCCTCCTCGATTTGTGCCCATCTCTTGCTCTGCTCGAACACCTTGCGCTCCCGCAAGTACTCAGTACTTCATAGCCTGCTGCAAATCGTGGTATGCCTCGATCGGACGCCGTCCGGAGAGCGATAAACAGGCCATCTCTTCGAGTGGAAGATCGGGCGCGGTCGTGCTCGTACCAACATACTTCAATCGAACGGGCCCATGCTCAATGGAGAAGACACCAAAACGCTGAACCTGGTTAAGGATGTTGGGCGAGAACTCCAACAGATCTCGAAGAGTAGGTGCCGAACCACGCTGCTGCTTATAGAATGCGACGCATTCTGCGTCGAAGAGATCGTGGGCCTCCACATTTGCTCGAGGAGGCGCCTCCTCGCAAATGAAGAAGTTGCCGAGCACTGCACGTTGGGCGTCTGAGTACGGCTGAAGTGCCACCGTCACATCCACCACTCTGTACGGAGGTGCGCAAACCCACGCATGCCCAGTAACGGCACGGTTGCCTTTCATCATGATTGGTGCCATGTGCACCGGCGAGAGCCCAGTATCAGGCGCGAAGGAGACCGTAAGAGCTCCCTTGACTATGTAATTCCATACGCCTTGCGCTTCAAGGAAGCGGGACAGCACCTGGGACGCGTCTACGCACGCAGCTAGGCGCCCATCTTGTACGAGAGCGTCGAACAAAAATTGAGCTGTCTTTGGAACAATGGAACGTACGCGCGCGGCCTCGTCGGGTAGGACTAGCCGCTTTTCCACGTACGCTGCGTACTTTTCGAGAAATGCGCCATCGTTCGCCTCAGCAGCACGAAACTGTGGACTGTCGTAGAAGCCGGGCTTTGAAAAGTCGATACCGAGCAACCGAAACCGCTCGTGCAGTGTCTTTGGCTTGTTCTTTTTGTCCTTCTTTCCCATGCTTACCTTCGTCCTCCTGCGCCCTACTACAGTCGACGGCTCGACACAAACGTGATGCGCGGCGAAGTTCGCGTTCTTGCTACGCATTGCTGTCGGTGCGGCGTGGCACGTGCTCGGGTCGAGGGCCGACCGTCGTCTGCCCGCCCAACGCGCGGCGATGAGCCGCGAGCGGGCGAGGTGCGCCGCAGGCGCGCCTCGACTGCTCGTCGGATCCATCGCTTAGTTGGGCGGAGCTCACGCAACGTAAAGCGCATTGTGGTATCACAAGGTGGCAGTTGCATGCTGAACGACCTGAGACAAGGCGGCCGCGCGTTCCAGAATGTTGCTGATGTGCTCGCCGTTCGAGAAGGACGTCGTGTAGATGCACTTGTACCACTCGGTTGTCGCAGGACTTCCCCTGGGCTGGAGTTTCGCGCGGCGCACAGCTTCGAAAAGGCGGCGACGAACATTGGCAGCGTGCTCAAATGCCGCCTGGAAGCGGTGCTCGTTCTGGACGGTCCATTGATGTCGCTGCTCCCCATCGAGGTAGGGCAACACACAGGAGCCGAGCTGGAGCGTAATCGACTGAAAGTCCGGGTAAGCATGGAAGCGCAACAGGATGGCTACGCCGACGCCCTGATGATCGGCGCACGGAAACCAGCCATCGCCACGCGATGTAGGTGCCATATCAGCTTGATAATCGCCGCGCGCGCCGCGGTTTGTCAGGCAGCGGCGCCAGTTCGCTCCGCCCGCGGCGCCTACAAAGGCTTCCGCGAGTTCTGCCAGCACGAGCTGCTTCAGCAATACTGGATAGTCTTTCAGATTCGAACCAAAGGAGCCGTCCTCGTTATCGATCCAGCTCGTCAGCTCCTGAAGCGCCCGAACCGTTGTATTGGGCGATCGCAGCGTGTCACGTAATCCGGCTCGAAGATCGGCCCATCGCGCAATCGTACGATGGAGGTCGTTTTCCACTGTTCCGGCTTCGTCGCCGTCGATGTGCTCGAACAACGCACTCCAGTCCGAGAGGAGGATGCCGTCGGGCAGTGTAACCCCCTGACCGACCGCGTGGCGGACCGGACTGATCAGAATCAGGGGCACGGAGCGGATCGATTGATCGAGTATGGCGCGATAGCGGGCGAGCTGGTTGTCCGCGGGTGGCGCAGCCCACTTGGCCTCGACGAATGCGACCGCTTCGTTCAGCGCGGAAATGCGCAGGTCGACGCGACTGCTGGCGTCCAGGCGGATCTCTCGATCGACCTGGAGCGCCGCAAAGTCGCGCGTCTTCCCCGTAACTTTGGCGAGCCACTTGCTCGCATTCGCAGGTTGCGTCTGCAACCATCTTCGAAGCGCGGCGGAGCGAACGTTCTCCGCCGCAGCACTTCCGACGTCCTCGATGAAGGTAGGCACAACACGGCGTCCCCTCACCAGACCGCGCCGTTCCCAGCGAGCGATCACATCGTCAACGAGGGACATTCACAAACCTCACCATAGTGTCTGTATGTAGGAGGCTCTCCCGCCCAACGACTTGGCGGCGTACCGCGGGGCGCCGCGCCAGGCGCAGCCCGGCGCAGGAGACCTCCGTGCCCCGTCGTGCAGCACCCGCTTGTTGGGCGGGCTCCTGTCATTGTGGTTGAGCCCCCGGCTCGGTCGAAGCAGTCGGGGGAGGCCCCTGAGAAGCCGCCTCTCCAGACTGAGCGATATAAGAAGTCAGCCGGATGAGCAGGAGCCAGGCCATGAATACCCTGGTCGGTGCAAGCGCATCAGGCCTGATCGTCCCGTGTGCAATTTCATTTCGCATGTTCCACCCGAACGCCCGGTCGCAGAGCACGAATTCCACAAGATCACAGTGCTTTTCGCCGAGCAAATCCCTCACCAATCTGGCTCTAAGAAGGGAATTGAGCGTTTCGTCCATCTGAACGCCACCGGGTTCGATCTTGAGTGCAGAATATCCTGCCGCCCGCAGAAGATCTCGAAGAACCGCCTCATAGAGGGTCGCCACAAGGTAACCAGAAGAAACCCAGTCCTGTCCAGCGAAACGTTCAGCCGCAACGCTAAGAAGCGCTCCTCTGCTCTCTGCGAGGTGAGGCCAATTGGCAAGCGCATCTACCAGCGTTCGCGAAGTGAGCAACGGGAATAGTCGATCCAGAGCATGCTGCAGAACGGCCTCGATCATGACGAGATGGAATCCGACGTTGGTAGCGACCTGCCGCTGGACGTTGCCCTCGGGATCGTTCGCCTGGAAGGTGACCTTGCCTTCGCGATGGTAGTGCGCCGAGTTGAAGAACAGCGACAACGGGTTCTCAGCCAGCATCTTCCGGGTCTCGACGTCGATGCGTTCGCGGTCGATTTCGAGAAGTCCAGGGAGGACTGCAATCTGGCGAATGGCGAGAGCAGAGTCTTGAGCTGCCACAATAATGGCATCGAGTTGCTCAAGGGCCTCCGGGGGCACTTGAAAACGTCCCGAGAGCGCCTTGAAGTTCGCAACAGATTCCTTAATGGACTTCATAAGTTGCAGACGACACCGCTCAGAGAGATCGCTGATGCCGTAGTCCAATGCGCTCTGCAGCGCGCGCTGGATGGTCCAACTAGAGACGCGTCGATCTCTGTCGGCACATTCCAGAAGCTGCTCGACGACATCCCTTCGGACGCTCAGGGCCTTATCCGCTTCACCCCATTTTGCATGCCACCCTTCGAGGACGACAAGAGCGTCGTGTCCGTGATGAGCGTCGTGGCGGTATCGCCCCGCAATTCTCTCCAACTCGAGGGCCCACTGGTCGGCACGTTGCTTTGAGAATGCCTCGCGCCCCGTCTTCTTATTCAAGATAGTGTTGTTGACGACATCCGCGAGGACCGGGAACGCGAAGGTCTTGTCGCCGCCTTCGAGCTTACTGGCAGTTCTGTCAAGCAGGTCCATCAGCGCTTGCATCCGGTCCTTGGCATTTGCCTGCACAAGTAGACCCATAAGATGTCCCAGGTTCGAGACGATCGGGGGCCAGGACTCGCCATCGAGCAGGCGTTCTGCCATCTCAAAGCGCGCTTCATGCGCCGCTCTGGCGTCCACGAAATCTTTCCATCGCGTCCACAGGACATGGGAGACGCGAGCACGCACGAAGGGGTTCCGCGACTGAGTGGTGAACTCTCGAAGTCCCGGCGCATCTTCCGGCTTAAGATCCTCCAGGGCAAACGAACGGTACGTTCGACCATCACGAGGGACCTGTGCGAAGGCAACGAACGGAGAGGTATGTACGGGGCCCTGTCGTCCAGTGCGTGGCCACGTGTCTACCTCGTGCATCTGAAGGACGTCGATCAGCAAAGCGATCGGAACGCCGCCAGAAACAGGCGGGCCATCCTTGTCAAGGTTGGCCGCGATTTCGAAAATCGTGCCAACATCGCCAGAGGGCAGCTCGGAGAGGAACCTTCGTGCATCTTCTGCGTTCATAGGCCTTCGCATCTGGCTATCCTCGCTCGCAGGGACGGGACGTGTAGCAGCAGCGCCTGCGGCGCCACTCTGCTCCGCCCAACGGCCACCCGCTCACCCGCGGGGCGTCGTGCCGAGCGAAGCGAGGCACAGCCGCACCATAAACTACTCATCGGCTTCTCCGCGTGTTCGACATGGTTTCTCAAGGCGGCGCACCCAATCCTTGTCTGGCGGCAGCGCAACGTGTGGTTGCGTAGGGAGCGCGATTCCGAACGAGGCAGCGTCACCGTACGCTGTGACAATGTCCTCGGGGGCTAGCACCGAATGGAAGAGGTGCAGATGGAGGGTTTGCAGTAGCGAAAAGAGGGGCGGGCGCACATCCACGGGAGCGTATGCCGGGACAATCGGGTGAAAGAGATCGCCTTCCATGAAGAGAGCTGGCCTAACCTCGTCATTCCGAAGGGGATCACGGAAAGCCCATGTGACGGCACCTTTGCCTAGCACACACAGGCATCTTACGACTTCAAGTCGTCGAAGCTGACGGTTGATGTCGAAGAACCGCTCGATTAGTGGCTGCAGGTCGCCGCCGTCGACATCGCCCGCCAGAATGAAGCTAAAAAGAGGGTTGGTGAGGCCGTGTTCACATGGGCCAGACTCTCGATTTTCTACGATTCGATGGGCGTAGGTGGGTGGACGATGAAGCCTGTGGCAGGTTACAAGTTTCTCCATGGCGGCATCGAGCGTCGCAACGGAGAGCGTCTGCTTAACCTCACCGATCGCGTACGCCCCCTCCACAGGAATGAGCAGTCGGGCCGGTTGCGCCAAAGTGGGGGCATTGACCGCGGTGAACCAAATATGATTGAAGATGACGACGTCGCACTGACCGGCGGTGAATCCATTGCGATCCACCAGTACACCGTGCGTAACTTCATATCGGCGGGGAACTAGTCTTGCCAGCTCCTCACGAACGGCGGCCTCAAAGGGGAGTCCAGAGTCAAAATTGTCTACGGCGAGGTCCCGTTCCTGCTGAAGCATGCGACGCAGCGACTCCTCACCGGATGCGCACCGCTTTGCGAACGCGCTGGCTAGTGTCGTCGCTGCCTTCTCACGCGGAACCCAGTTCGCGGCAGACGGGAGGGCCTGAGGCTGACGGCCGTTCCGTTGTTGCTTCCGGTTGGTGCGCTTCTTCTTCATAGCTCACATGCTCGTCCGCCCAACGTCGCAATCATCTGTACCGCGCGACATATCTTCGCGCTTTTGCATGTAGGCTGCGAACCGTGGTGCCCGATCACCGTGTTCTCGCGGATGAGTCGCGGCACCCCGCAGCATATCTAGATATTCCCGCGGATAGGTCGCGATCTTCCGCAGGCTATCTGCGCATCTCCGGAGATAGGCCGCCTCTGCACAACTACCTATCGACGTTGAGGGGCTTCGGACGGCGACGGTGTGCCACGAAGCAAGATGCGTGCCGGCGATTGATTGCCCCGGGCGACTGATGTGCGGCCCAAATATCCGCCGGCCGACGCAACTCGCGCCCGCCCTGCGCCGATAAGGGTCAATGCGGGTCCCACGAACCGGCCCCAACCAATCGGATCCATCCCCATGACCCTCATCGAGGCCGTACGCGCCACCATCCGACGCCTGCATTACTCTCCGCGCACCGAAGAGGCGTATGTCCACTGGATCCGGCAATTCATCCGCTTCCATCACGGCAAGCACCCACGGCAGATGGGCGCGGAAGAGGTCACGGCCTTCCTCAACGATCTTGCGGTCGCGCGCCGCAGCGCGGCGTCCACGCAGAACCAAGCGCTGTGCGCGCTCCTCTTCCTTTACAAGCGGGTCCTCGACCTGCAGATACCCCGGCTCGAAGCGCTCGAGCGTGCCCGCCGGCCGGAGCACCTCCCCACGGTCCTCTCGCGAAAGGACGCTCTCACCTTGCTCGAGCACCTGATCCCACCTTTTCGACTCATCGGCGAGCTCCTCTACGGAAGCGGCCTGCGCCTCCTCGAAGCGCTTTCGATTCGCGTCAAAGGCGTCGACCTCGATCGACGGTAAATCATGGTGCGCCGCGGGAAAGGACAGCACGACCGGCCGGCCTTGCTCCCCGCTCGGGCGCGCGACGAGCTGCAGGCCCAGCTCGACGCCGTGGCGCAACGGCACCAGAAGGAGCTCGCGGCTGGCCGCGGCGAGGTCGACCTGCCCCACGCGCTGCGAGTGAAGATGCCAGGTGCAGCCACGAGCCTCCCCTGGCAGTACCTCTTCCCCGCCTCTCGCCCTTGCACCGATCCAGCGACGGGTCGACAGGTCCTCTACCACCTGCACGAATCGGCGGTGCAAAGGGCCGTGCACGATGCCGGACGGGCGGCGGGGCTCACCCAGCGTGCGACATGCCATACCCTCCGCCACAGCTTCGCGACCCACCTGCTCGAGGCGGGCACCGACATCCGGACGATCCAGACATTGCTCGGCCACAAGGATGTGCGGACCACGATGATCTACACCCACATCGTCGACCGCGGCCTGCTCGGCGTGATCAGCCCTCTCGACCGCTGACCGCCGCTTCCGCGTGGAGCGCCTTGAACTCCGACCCCATCCCCACGTGCCGCCCCCACGCATCGTGGAAAGGTAGCGTAGCCGACGGCTGCCCCATCTTGTCAAGGAGGCCAGCGCAGGACCGTGCGGTCTCTACACCGGACGAAGGCGCTATCGGGTCCTCGATGCCCTACCCCTCCGAAGCGAAGGAGTGCCCTTGCAACCTCCCGGCCGATCAGCGACGAGGCTGTTCAGGTTGCCGCAGTTCGCCGAGTTCTCCACCACGCGGGACGGCGTCCGAAGCCGCAACAACGCACGCGCCGACGGTGAGCCAAGTGGAGAAGCGCGCGGATGGCCGCGGGCTGTCGAGGTGCGGACACCGGGGTTGAATGTCAGGTGCCGGCGGGACGCTTGCGCGGCCGGCCGCGTTTGATCTCCGGCATCGCGGCGCTGCGAAGAAGAACCCCGGGCGACACATCGAGCGCGTTCGCGAGCCTGACGAGCGTGCCGAGGCTCATGCTCTGCCGCCCAACCTCGATCGCCTGCATCGTCCGCAGCTCGATCCCGGCGGCTTCCGCGAGCTGCTCCTGCGTGATGCCGCGCTGCTGGCGTAGACGCCGCAGGTTCGCCGCAATGTAGAGCAAGAGGGTATCGAGCGTGAGCGTTCGCACTCCGTTCGCGTACCCCTGCGCCGGGTTCAGAATAATGATCCAGCAGATCGGATTTCCTTGACCTGCCGGCTGTCAGCTCGTAACGTGGCGAGACCACAAAAGTGCCGCCCGCGGGTGCTGCTAACACCCCGGGCGGCGTGGCCGAACCCCGCGTTCACGAGGTCCGACATGGAAACCGTACGTCTACGCCCTGACCAGGGCCAAGAGATCGATCCGTCCTCCCATCGCCGCCCCCGCCCCGCAGCTCGCAGCCGCCTCGCCCGCCCGCCTAAACCCCTTCACCAGCCACCTCACCCCGCCGTCTACCTCGACCCCGCCGCGCTCCTCGAACAGCGCCCGCTCATCCGCCGCACCCTCCGCGCCCGCGGCGTTCTCCCCGCCGATCTCGACGACCTCACCCAGGACACCCTCCTCGGCGCCTGGCGCAGCCTGCGCGCCGGCCGCTTCCGCCCGTCCCCGGCTCTCCCTCCCGCCGACGCCCTCCGCCGCTGGCTCGCCGGCATCGCCTCGCGGCAGGCCTCGCACTACCGCGACAAGGCCCACCGCCGCCACGAGCTCCCCGCGGTCGACCCGGACCGCCTCTCCGCCTTCGCCGCCCCCTCGCCCGAGGCCCGCCTCGTCGCCCGCGGCCTGCTCCGCGCCTTCCACCGTCTCCGCCCCGAGCTGCGCGACGTCCTGGCGCTCGCCGCCACCGGCCTTTCCTCGCGCGAGATCGCCGCCTCCCTCGAGCTCCCGCGCCCCACGGTCGCCACCCGCCTGCGCCTCGCGCGCCGCCTCTTCGCCCGCGCCCTCACCCGCGCTCGGAGGTGGCCCCGATGAGCCCGATGAGCCGCGCCCCCGTCGACGCCCCCGCCGAGACGGCGGCCGAGCTGCCGACCGCGACCGAGGCCGCCCTGCTCGAGATGGTGCTCGGCCTGCCCGGCGTCGGGCCGCGCCTGCTCGGCACGGCCGCTCTCCCCGCGCTCGGTCGCCTCTCGCCCGCGGCGCTGGCCGAGCGCACCCAGATCGCGCTGTTCGACGCGACCCGGCTCGCCGCCGCCTTCGAGCTCGGCCGCCGCTACCACGCCGCCCGCGCGCGCCGGGGCGCGCTCCTCACCGACGCCGCCCGCGTGGCGCGGTACTTCGGCCCGAGGCTCGCCTCCCTGGTCCACGAGGAGCTCTGGATCGCGGCGCTCGACACCCACGGCCGCGTCCGCGAGACGCGCCTGCTCGCCCGCGGTGGCGCCGACGTGCTGTACATCGACCGCGCGACCGTGCTGCGCACGGCGCTGGACATGGCGGCCCACAGCTTCGTGCTGGCCCACAACCACCCGAGCGGCGACCCAACGCCGACCCGCGAGGACGAAGACATGACCCTGGAGCTGCGCCATCTCGGCTCGGAGCTGCACGTGCCGCTCACGGCCCACGTCATCGTCACCCCCAGCGGCCGCTACGCCGCCGTCCACGAGTAAGCCATCGCGGGGCGCTGCGCCCCTCCGATGGGCGCTGCGCCCCTGCGCATCGGGCCGAAAGCCTCCAGCGCACCGCCCCCGCCCGCATCTCCGTCGCCTCCGGCAGCCGCACAACGCGCTGGAGCACGCGGAGCCACCGGCTGTTGGTTCCCCAACCTCGGTCGGGTCACGGCGCCTCCTGCCGTTCGAGCGGCCGGACCGGATGATGCGTCGACGCGACGCTGACGAGGGGTCGTACAAGCCGGCCACCTTCGACTTCCTCGGCTTCACCATCCACTGGGGCAAGAGCCTCGCGGGCAAGTGGGCAGTGAAGACGCGAACGGCATCGGATCGCTTCCAACGGGCATTGAAGGGTATCTCGCAGTGGTGCAACCACCTGTCTTCACACTACACCTCTTTCGATTTCAGACGAGGACGTTGGTTCCGGCTCCGTGATGCACGGGCTGCCGCCGCCCGGTCGCTGAGGCGATCCCAGCGGCTGCAGTGCTTCGTGGGGTGAGTCGCCGGCTCCTCGTAAAGCCACGCGTGGCCGTTGTACGCATGCGCCTTGATGATGCCGTGCTTCACCCAGCTGATCAGGGTGCACTCGTGAATTCCAAGGCGAGCGGCGAGCTCCTCCTTGGTGAGAAGCCCGCGGGCGCGCAGTCGGTCGAAGCGCGGTCTCAAGTCATACGTATGCACGATGTACTGCACGCGCTTCGACGTGAAGCGGGCCCCGCCACGGCCGGGCCACGCGGCCCCGCCGGGATGGAGCCCACGCGCGTTGAGAATGTCGGCGATCTCGTCATAGATGTGATGGTCGAGCAGCCGGTCGACGAGCTCCACAATTTTCGCCGGCGTCTTCACTTTCTCCCAGGAAGCTTTCGGGTTAACGGTCGTGATGGTCGTCGTTTGACCGCCTCGGAAGCGAACATGGATCTTCGTAGTCGCGTCGGCAGATTGCTTCACGAGCGTCGCGTCCTCCACCACGTAGGCGAGCATTCGCTTCCGCTCCCGGTTCGGCGTCGCCGGGTCGAACCACAGCCGCTTAAAGTCAGTCGTCATCGCGACGAGTCGATCGCGAAGCGCCTCGTCGATCGCGATCCCATCCTCGTGTCGAGCGCGCTCGCGTTCGTCGCGCGCCTTCGCCAGCACGCGAAGCCTCTCATTCCAATTGGACTCGAGCGTATCTGCGACGAGACGGTTGGCGGGGTCAACCATCATGAAGCGGCGCTGTGCGAGGTCGGCGTCGACCTGCGCCCTCTCAATCGCGCGACATCGAAGCTGATCCGCCTGCTCGTATCGAGCCTCGATTTCTCTCCGAATCTCGAGCGCCAACTCGACGGCGGCAGGCGTCATCTTCTCGGTCACCAAGAGCCCGACCGCTTCGTCGATGGGAGGCCCTGCGAGGGATTGGCAGTTCGGTTCGGCACGGGAATCGGTGGCGCGGTCACAGACGTACCAGGACTCGAGCTTCCCTCGCGCCTCCCTGTAGCGTACGCGAAGATGCTGCCCGCATCGCCCGCACACGGCGCGCCCCTGCAGGAGCGCGCTACCCTCGCGCGGTGGCGATGCACGCGCGGCGTCGTACCCGCGACCGTTCGACGCGAGGAGCCGGAGGTTCTCCTGGTATCGGTCCCACGTGATGTAACCAGGATGGGCGTTGGGAATGCAGGCAAGCCAGTCATCGCTCGCGCGCTTCCGCTGCGTCATCTTTCCATCGACCGTGCGACTGTAAACGCGCTGTCCGTACGCGTAGGCACCGGCGTACCGCGGGTTGCGCAGCGTCCGCATCGCCGCCGATGCCGTGAGCGGACGGAAGATCACTCCCGCGGCTGGGGCGCGGAGGCGAGACGGGAAGCGGAGGCCCTCGTCTCGAAACGCTTTGACTGTCTGGTGTGCCGAGCCGACGCGGGCGAAGGTCTCGAAGAGGTGCGCGATCGTTTCGCGCACCTGCGCATCCGGGTCGAGGACGACGGCCCCGCTCTCATCGTAGACGAAGCCGGTGGGGAGAACGCATCGATACTCACCGCGCCGGACCTTGTTCAGGACCCCGCCCCGCAGTCTCGCCTTCAGGACGTGCAACTCCGCCTCGCTCATCGTTCCCTTGAGGCCGAGAAGGAGACGATCATTGAAGTTCGTCGGGTCGTACACGCCATCCTCGTCGAGGATCAGGGTGTTCGCCAGGGCGCAGATCTCGAGCAACCGATGCCAATCGGCGTTGTTCCTCGCGAGCCTCGAGACCTCGAGCCCCATCACGATGCCGGCACGCCCGAGCCCGACGTCTGTCACCAGCCGCCGAAACCCTTCGCGCCAAGCCGCGGATGCACCCGACTCTCCCTGGTCGGAGTCGATCACGACGATGCGATCGTCGGGCCAGCCGAGCGCTGTCGCGCGCGCCCGAAGCGCATACTGGCGTTTCGTGCTCTCAACATTCTCGATCACCTGCTTCATCGACGACTGTCGGACGTAGAGGTAAGCGTCACGCTCGAGATGGTGCGACTGAACTTTGCGCGATTCATTCATGGTTCCTCGGGGGAGTGGATCTCCTCGCCATCGCTGCGAAGAGGTGAACAACGGCTCGTTGTTCGTCATCAGGGGTCAAGCTCGGATGCGACGATTGCGTCGGGCGGGATGTCGTGCTCTGGGCGGCCGCTGCCCGCGCCCACGCCCACATTCCTCGCCGAAGCAAGAGCGCAAGACCGCTCCTCGCTTCGAGGGGGAGCCGTTCGCCAAGAGCGGCCGTTCGCAATGTCTCGTACTGCTCGGTCATTCTCACCCTCGCAGCGGCTTCTTCAGCACCGGCTCGGGTGCCCGCTGTGTCGTTTTTTTTCCGCCGAGCGCGCGCTCGATCGTCCTGGGATGGATCTCGACCAAAAACACCTGCCAGATCAGCCTCGCCAGTTCGCGCGCTCGGAGCGGTTTCTCCGGGACGATCTGCTTCTCGACGAAGGCTAGAATATCACCCTGGAGCTTGTGCGGCCCACGGGGCCCTCTCTTCTTTGGCACGAGTCCGCCAAGCCCTGCCTCATCGAAGCTCGCTCTGGCCTGGTAGTACGTCGGGCGAGAGACGCCGTACTCGGCGGCGGCCTGCGTTACTGAGAGCTTGTCGATCGACACGCGACGCAACATCTCGTACCTCACCTGCATCAGGTCGCGACAGTCGAAGAAATCGCCCGTCTGGAACTTCGCATCGCCGACCTTCTCGGGGGACGGATTTAACGTGCCGTCATCGCGGAGCGATGCGGTCTTGGGATCTGTCCGGTCGCCTCTTTTTGGCATGGGATCTCCGACCTGTGAGTCATGAGAACTACGCCGCGCCCAGTGACCGATGTCAAATTTGCGCGATGCGTATTGGTCAAAACTTGTCGCGTTTTCTCGCGTGTTCGGATCGTCTCATTTTAGCATGCGGCACAGTTGGCTTTACATGTGCGGTGTTATTCCCTTTACGCGCTTGAGCCCGGCGCTCCTGCTCGACGAGGTGCGACACCAGGCCGGCAAGCTCCAGGAGATCGGCTACCCGGAGCAGAGCGCGGCCCTCGCCGATGACGACCTCTGGATCGGGCGCGACGACGTCGGTCCACTGCCGCGGCACGGAGCAGATATGCTCCTCGTCGACGCGCAGCAGGAGCCGCGTCCCGTACCGGTTGTACCGCTCGCCCACGCAGACGAACTGCCGTCCGCTGAGCGGGTGGAACGGGTGCGTCACGCGCACAAGGCGCTCGCCCATGAGCGAAGGGCGTGCAGTTCGTGGTGAGGTACAAGGCCCATCGCCATGAACCACTCGAGAGGCAGCAGCACGTCTTGAACCTGAAGCTCCGAGGCCACTACGGCTACTATGGCCGCCCTGGCAATCGGGTGAGTCTCTGGACTCTTCTGCATTGGGCCACGCGGGTGTGGTGGCGGTGGCTGCATCGCCGCTCCCAGCGTGGTCTCTCCTGGGCGGCAATGAATCGGCTCCTGAAGCGCTACCCGCTTCTGAAGCCGACCGCCGTCCGAATCGTGTAGCGAAGCCGTGTTTCGAAGAGCCGGATGCGGGAAACCTGCACGTCCGGATCCGGTGCGCCGGTGGAAAACCGGCATGAGAACGTAGGTGAGCACGATGAGAAGGAAACATCGACGAATCGAGCAAGTCCTACCCCAGGAGGAGTCCACCCCTGGGAAGTCCATTCCTTGCGCAGCGTGGGGCGACCCACGAGGCGAAGCGTAGGAGGGCACGTGAGCGAGCCGGGCGATCGAGCCTCGAAACGACTACATTTGGGGGAGCCAACGCATTCGGATCATGCGGATGGCCATGGCGAGGTTCCGAACAACGTGGACCTGGAACCGCCGCTCCCTCCGGGGTCAAAGAGTTCGGCACGGTCACATATGTCTCATGCACGGGAACCGGGAGACCTCGAAGGGGCTGGCGATCCGATGGTGGATCGGTGGCACGGGCGGGAAGGCAATGGCCGCAATCCGCAGCAGTCCTTCAAGGAGTCGGACGCGCGCACTGTACCAACCTGCAAGAAGTCGGCGAACTCGTGGGTAATGCCCGAGGAGTCGATGGAGGGAAAGCGCGCGGCCAACGGGAAACTCGCTCCACGAAACGCGCTCCGGGCTCAGGACCGGGCAGGCGCGCTCACGGCCACGGAGCGGGTCGGACAGCGAGCGAAGCAAGGAAAAGGGGAGCGGTTCACCAATCTGTTGAACCACCTCAAGGTGCCGCTGTTGAAGACGGCGTATGAACGCCTGAACAAGAATGCGGCGCCGGGCGTCGATGGGGTTACGTGGAGCAAGTACGGCGAGAATCTGGACGCACGACTGCGCGACCTTCAGGACCGCGTTCATCGCGGCAGCTATCATCCGCAACCGGTGCGGCGCGTGCACATCCCGAAAGGAGATGGTCGTACGCGGCCGCTCGGTATTCCCGCACTGGAGGATAAAATCGTCCAGCAAGCGGCGCGGATGATCCTGGAGCCCATCTATGAGCAAGAGTTTCTCGGGTTTTCGTACGGCTTCCGGCCTGGCCGGTCGCAGCACCGAGCCCTGGATGCTCTCGCGGTGGCAATCAGTAGGAAGGTGAGCTGGGTGCTCGATGCGGATATCCGTGCGTTCTACGACACCATCGAGCACGGATGGATGCAGAAGTTCTTCGAGCACAAGATCGCGGACCGACGCATGGTGCGGCTGCTGATGAAGTGGCTGCACGCGGGCGTCGTGGAGAAAGGCGAGCTGCGCGCGGTGGAGGAGGGAGCGCCGCAAGGGGGTGGGATCAGCCCCTTGATGTCGAATGTCTACCTGCATTACGCGCTCGATTTGTGGGTTCAGCAATGGCGCAAGCGGCACGCACGAGGTGAAGTCTACGTCGTGCGCTACGCCGATGACGTGGTGCTGGGCTTTCAGTTCGAACAGGACGCGCGCGCGATGCAGTCGGCCATGGCCGAACGCCTCGCGAAGTTCGGCCTGGAGCTACACCCGGAGAAGACCCGGGTGCTTCGGTTCGGGCGTTATGCCCGCAAGGACAGTGAGCGGGACGGGCACCCGCGGCCCGAGACGTTCGACTTTCTTGGATTCACCCACATTGCGACTGAGTCGCGATTGAGGCGTTTCATGCTGATGCGCCGCACTGCCAGGAAGAAACGCGCAGCGAAGATGATCTCGCTGCGCGAAGAGATGCGACGTCGGATGCACGAGCCCCTGAAGAAGCAGCATGGGTGGCTCTGCTCGGTGATCCGTGGGCACGACAATTACTACGGCGTGCCCACCAACCATCGAGCGCTTGCCTCGTTTCATCGAGAGGTGCAGCGGTGCTGGTACCGTCAGCTTCAACGACGGGACCAGCGCTCTCGATGGCCCGTCAGCAAGTTCAAGCACCTCGACGCTCGATACCCTCTTCCGCCTCCGCGCGTCGTGCACCCCTGGCCCGATCGAAGATTCGCTGGCCCGTAGACCGGAGGTGGGAGCCCGGTGCGGGAAATCTGCACGCCGGGCTCTGTCCGGGGGGCGACCCGAAAGGGTCGTCCCTACCGGGACTGGGGGCCCCGGGAAGGCGACGACCCGGTGCTACCCGACCGCTCCGCTCCTCGCGGCGTGCCTCGCAGGCCAAGGGATCGCGCAGGTGATCGAGCTCTACGTGCGCGAGCACCTGGCCGACGGACGGCTGGTTCAAGTGCTCCCGGAGTGGGCCGAGGAGCCGTATCCCCTCTACGCGTACCATCACTCCGCGCAGCTCATGTCGGTCAAGGTCCGCGCGTTCCTGGAGTTCGTCGTCGCGCTGACACGCGCGTAGCGTTCAGTGCGTCGTCGCGCCGCCGAGCGTGGGGACCGCCTCGTCGCTCTCCACCGCGAGCGCGGCCGAGGTCGTCGGCGTGGAGCACGTGTTCCCGTCCGCGTGCGCCGCGAGGAAATCCTCGAGCACGCCCTCGCGGTGCGGGAGGAAGAAATCGGTGAGCGCCGTCGAGAGCTCCCCGTCCTCCTTGACATGGACGAACCGGCGCGGCGTATCCTCCACGGGCCACGTCACGTTGTTGCCGAGCGAGTCGCCGGCGCTCAGCTGGTGGCACCCGGCGCACGACTGGGTGGTGGCGCGGTTGGCCACGTCCGCGGGCGTGAAGACGCTGTCCCGCCCGAGGCGCACGAGCTCGGCCTGGATCCGGTCGCGCAGATCGAGGTTCGGCAGCCAACTGAACTCCGGCAGCAGCTGATTCAGGTAGTCGTTCCTGTCGTCGACGGTGCTCTGGCCCGCGTTGTAGAGGGCCTCCCTCGAGTTCTTGAGCTGGATGTCGTTGATGTCGCCGCTGAGGGTCGTGAGCTTGTCGACCGACTCGAGGAAGTCGTCCATGAACCACGTGTAGCGGAAGTCG
Organism: Sorangium sp. So ce1014; assembly: GCF_051521505.1. Taxonomy (NCBI): domain Bacteria; kingdom Pseudomonadati; phylum Myxococcota; order Polyangiales; family Polyangiaceae; genus Sorangium; species Sorangium sp. So ce1014. Next base: position 10,156,174 of record NZ_CP150356.1, on the reverse strand, counting down.
CTCTGGTCGAAGTTCGTGCCGAACAGCTCGCCGAAGGGGTTCTCCTTCACCGTGACCGGCTTGAAGGTGAGCCGATCCCCGCCGTTCGGCCCGTCGGGGGTCTTCGCGATCTTGAACTCACGGAGCTGCCAGATCTGGCCGGGCTGGACCTGCCCGGGGGCGCCGGGGTTGCCCATGAACTGGTTGGTGCGGATCTGGCCCGTGCCGCGGCGGCCTCCGGGGCCGTGGACCGCGTCGGCGAAGTTGTCCGGGTGGAGCACCGGACCGAAGCCGGCGTCGAGCAGGCCGACGGTGAAGAACGTCTCGAGCTCGTTGGCGCGCTCGGCCGCGTCCAGGGTCGAGAGGCGCGCCCAGAACTCGGCCACCGGGAGGCATGCGGCGAGGCCGCATTCGGGGTGGGGGTTCGGGAGCTGGGCCTCGAAGATGAACAGGTTGCGGTCGGCGATGCCGGCCGTCTTCTTGGCGTAGACGATCCGGTACTCGCCGCAGTGCGAACCGTCCAGCGGCGCCAGATCGAAGCGGTTCACGACCGCGATCGGCTCCACGAAGTGCGGCGAATCCGGGTCGAACGGATCGCTCGTGGCGAGGCGGCCCTCCCTCCGGCCGCACGAGATCCGGTAGCCGTTGAGCGCGGGAAAACCTTCGCTGTTGGTCTGGTCGTCGCAATGGATGGCGTCGGGGAACTGAGCTCCAACGGAGGGGTTGAAGAAGTCCCACCAGCGGCGGTAGAGATCGAGGGGGGTCTGTTCATCGAAGGTCCCCGCCCTGATGATGAGCTGATTGAGGACGAACTGGAGCGGGAACCGGGTCATGGCTTGCGGGTCGGTGACCTTCGTGAGGATCAGCGATCGCAGCGGCTCGATATCCAGCGGGGCCGACAGCGCCTGCCGGCGCTCCGCGGCGCGCTCCTCGGCGTCGATGCCGGCGACCTCGCCGGGCGCGCCCGCGTCGCCGCACGCGGCCAGAGAGGCGGACGCCGCGGCGCACATGACCGCCGCGGCAAACGGGAACCTGGAGGCATAACGAAGGTGCATGAACACTCCTGTGGAGTAGGGCGGACCGGGGTCGATAGCGGGATTCATACCAACGTCGCTCGCGCCGAGCTCGGCCACCGCCGGGGCATGCGCGAGCGCATGCCCCGGCGTATCGCTTCACGGATTGTAGTCAGGATTGTAGTCGCAGAGGCAAACTGACCATTCATTCGCCGGGGTGGTCCACCAGGACCCCGTCCAGCTCGACTCGGTCCAGGGGACGTTCGTCCAGATGTCGCACACCTGCCGGCACACCTGCGTCGCGTGATTCGGGTCCCAGATCGGCGCAACTTTCTTCTCGACGGCGCCGTCGGCGGGTATCTTGATCTGAGCCGAGGTATACCCAGGGACATCCCAGGCCTCGCTCAGGCGACCTCCCTTGAATTCGCACGTCGTGCCGAAGTGAACGAAGGAGCTGCAGTCAGGGTCGCTCAGGCAGGAGAGCGCGCACCCCTCGAGGTCGAGCCCGAGCTGGGTCTTCCAGACCTCTCCGGCGAGGACCTTCCCCTGGCCGACGTCGAACGAATCAGATGGAGTCTCTTCGAAATAGGCACTGCTCTCAGCGCTGAACAGGTAGGGGTAGTCGAGGTGGTTCAGCCGGTTGTGCGGGTAGTAGCCGCCATTGCACATGATGTTTTTCGTAGGCCCTTGCGACGCGCAGTCGGGCTCCGGCATGCCGAACGTATGCCCGAGCTCGTGGCCGATGCTTCCGACCCTGCGCAGGTCCCCCTGCTCGGCTCCATCGATGATCCACTTGGGCATGACGGCTGCGCCGAAGTTGGCGGCCGCCACGCTGCCGGACACGCTCGAGATGTCGGCCTCCAGGAAGATGATGTACTTGTGGTTGGCGTCCCCCGTGCAGGCGTCAGGGTACACGTCCCTGGCCGCGTTGCAGGCGTTTCCGAGCCAGTACCACTCTGCCAGGGCGCCGTGAAAGCCGTCGGGGTTGGTCAGGAACCAGTTCTCGTCATGATGGCTTTGAACCGTCACGACGTCGTCCGTGGTCATCGTGGCGCCGTAGTTGTGCCATGTCTGACGGTTGTGCTCGACGGCGTTCGCGACGAGAGCGGCGCGGTCACTTCGCTGCGCGTCGCTCGGCACGACGTAGAGGACACGAACACTCTTTGTGCTCGCTTGGGCACTCGCCGTGGCGGCGAGAAGCGTGGCTCCGAACATGGCGAAGGCGAATGTATTTCTCATGGTGTCTCCTTTACGAGGCGTGTGATCTCGCACGATGTGAGGGCTCGCGTGGGCAATCACGGCTGGCCGAGAGGCGAGAGCTTCCATCGTCATTGCTTGGCGCTGCCTGGCGCTGTCCAACGGTGTTCAACGCTGTTCAAATCCATTTCAGCGACGTTTCTGTCTAGCGGATCGTATTCAGCGACCGCCGTGCGCAGGTATTTGTTGCCAGGGTAGTTCTCGGCGGCTTGCGTGTGCGAAGTGCCCACCACCAGGCGAGGCCGGCGCTCACGAGGCCTCCGCCGGACTGCATGAAGGCGCCGCGCTCGCGGCGTCCGAGCTATCTGATCCTGTCGCATCGTGGGCGGGCGAGCACGCGAGCGGCGCCGACGCGAGGAGGGCGGCGGTGGCGAGGAAGGAGGCGAAGCGAGGGCGAGCAGGTCGTGAAGGCGTGCCCATCGGCACCCAGCGAGGAGAACGCGGCGCGCGGGTGATTGCGTCGTTCTTGATGCTCTTCGATTGCATGATGCTTCTCGTTGTTTTTCTCGGCGATTTCGCCGATTCGTCTACAGCGCTCCCCCCCGCGGTGTGGCCAGATCCCTCCCCTCGGGAGGAGGACCGGGGCCCACATCGCTCTGCCCGCTTGAAGGTCACTGCGACGTGGACGGAGTCTCAAAAATAATTTGGCGAGGGCATGGCTACCCCGACGGCCGCAAACGTCCTTCGCGCGCGCGGGGCTAGCTTTTGTCTCCCGAGACAAGGCGGCACCCCACGTGCGCTACGCGAAGCGCAGCCCTCCCGCCGTACGTTTGCGAAAGGAGCTCTATTCGCGGAGGAGCGAGGCGACGCTCACGTCGAGCCGGCCCTGGATCAGCCTGGCCAGGCTCGCGTACTGCGACTCGGTGAGACCGAGCTTGGCGACGAGCTCTGCGCGCGTGAACTCGCGCAGCGCCTCGCGCGCGCCCGCAAGCCAACGCGCCGCCGTGGCTCGCCCGACTTGGTAATGCGCGCCAAGGACGTCGATGCTCAGGCCGTCGAGGAGGTGAAGGCGAAGCAGCGCCCGTTGCTTCGGCGCGAGGCGCCCCATGGCGATGCGCACCGCCTCTTCGAACTCGGCCTTGTAGCGCGTCTCGAGGTAGGTGGCCTCCACGTCGACGGAGGCGGCGATCTCCCGCTCCTCGTCGAGCGGGGTGCCCGCCGCGTCCGCCTTGCGCCGCCGCAGGTTGATCGCGGTGCGAACCGCGATCACGCGCAGGAAAGTCCGGAGCGGCGCCCGCCCCGCGTACCCGGCAATCTTCGGTGTGGCCGAGGGCGGCGCGCTAAAGAGGCCCTCGAGGAGGACGCGGCGTGCGGGTGATCGCGTCTTTCTTGATCCTTTCCGGTTGCATTTTTCTCGTCACGCTCTATCGGCGACGTGCGACGTGCGACGTGCGACGTGCGACGTGCGACGTCGCCGAACGGTCCACAGCGTTTCGCGGTGGTGCCAGACCCTTCCTTCGCCAGGAGGGCCGGGGGCTCACACCCGCGTGCCTACCGGGAAGTCACCGTGAGGCGGACGAAGTCTCAAAAATAGTCTGGCGAGGTGTGCCTACTCGCGGAGGAGCGAGGCGACGCTCACGTCGAGCCGGCCCCGGATCAACCTGGCCAGGCTCGCGTACTGCGACTCGGTGAGGCCGAGCTTGGCGACGAGCTCCGCGCGCGTGCCCTCGCGCAGCGCCTCGCGCGCGGCCGCAAGCCAGCGCGCCGCCGTGGCGCGCCCGACCTGGTAATGCGCGCCCAGGACGTCGATGCTCAGGCCGTCGAGCAGGTGGAGGCGAAGCAGCGCGCGTTGCTTCGGCGAGAGGCGCCCCATCGCGACGCGCACGGCCTCTTCGAACTCGGGCTTGTAGCGCGCCTCGAGGTAGGCGGCCTCCACGTCGACGGAGGCGGCGATCTCCCGCTCCTCGTCGAGCGGGGTGCTCGCCATGTCCGCCTTGCGCCGCCGCAGGTTGATCGCGGTGCGTACCGCGATCACGCGCAGGAAAGTCCGGAGCGGCGCGCGCCCCGCGTACCCGGCAATCTTCGGCGTGGCCGAGGGCGGCGCGCTGAAGAGGCCCTCGAGGACCACCTGTTGGAGGTCGTCGGCGAAGGCGGGCGACGGCTCGACGCGGGCCGCCGCGCGCGCGATCACCCCGGAGAACTCCCGCTCGAACGCGGCGTGCGCACCCGGTACCCCGAGGACGCAGGCGCACGCCAGGTAGACGTCCGCCGCGAGCGACGGAGGCGGCAGCGCGCCGCCCGCGGCCGAGCAACGCTCGCCGAGGTAGCGCGCCAGCGCGGTCGCCTCGACGGCGATGGCCGGGAAGGCCGCCTGCCCCGCCTCGAAGAGCGCCGCGATCGTCGCGCCGGGATCGGCCTCGGGCATCACCCCGCCCCCGCCGAGGCCCGCCGCGAACGCAGAGGAGAGGCCGCTCGCTCGATCCACCTGCGGAGAATGGCTGATGTCGGCGCGGGCCGTCAAGAAGGCGTGTCGCCTGACAGTCCCGCTCCGTGTGGTAGAGTCGGGCACCATCGAGCCGACGTCGGACTGCCCCACGGACAACCAGCTCGCAGAGTACGCCGCGTATCCGTCAGGTTTCGAGGCGATCGCGCTCCACATCGACGGATGTGCGGTTTGCCGCGTCATCGTCGCTCGGCTGGCCGAGCTGGAGTTCAGTAGCGTGGCGGCGCCTCCGGGAGAATCCTTGCGTGGCGTCGCCAAGGGATCGCCGCCGGGGGAGGTCCTCCAGACCAGCGATCAGGACGACGCGACGGGCGCCCTCGGTCGCGCGCGGATCGCCACCGCAGCCCTGCGGTCGCGACCCCTGCACCCGGCGGTCGCGGCTCCGCAGGTGGACTCCACCCTCAAGCACTACGAGATCATCCGCAAGCTGGGCCAGGGTGGCATGGGCGTGGTCTACCTGGCCCGCGACACCAAGCTGGGCCGACTGGTCGCCGTCAAGGTCCTCCTCGAGTCCGACGGCCGGAGCGCCGAGCGCTTCCTCGCCGAGGCGCGGTCCACGGCGCGCTGCAAGCACGAGAACATCGTGGTGATCCACGAGGTGGACGAGGTCGACCGCGTTCCTTACATGGTGCTCGAGCACCTGGAGGGCCGCACGCTGCGCGCCTTCCTGGTCGAGCGAGGAGGGCCGCTGCCGCTGAGCCTCGCGGTCGAGCTGATGCTCCCGGTGGTGCGCGCGCTGGGCTGCGCCCACGCGCTCGGGATCGTGCACCGTGACCTCAAGCCGGAGAATGTCTTCTTGACCGAGGCGGGGCCGATCAAGGTGCTCGACTTCGGTATCGCCAAGCAGCTCGACGCCGACGAGATCGAGCGGCTCGCGGCCCAGGGCGAGAATTCGCGCTGGCTACCGGCGTTGACGCAGGAAGGAGCGCTCGTCGGCACCGTCCCGTACATGGCGCCGGAGCAATGGCGGGCGGAGAAGGTCGATCCCAGGACGGATCTGTGGGCCGTGGGGATCATGCTCTTCGAGCTCTGCACCGGGACGCACCCGCTCGCGCCGTTCGCGGTGGGGCAACTCGGGCAGGTTCGGCGTCTCGACGTGCCCATGCCGCGCGCAAGCGACACGCGTCCCGACCTGGGCGCGCTGGGCGACGTGATCGATCGCTGCCTGAAGAAGCGCCCGGACGAGCGCTTCGGCGGAACCGAGGAGCTCATCGCGGCGCTCGAGCCCTTGCTGCCGGGCGCGAAGGCGCCGGCGCTCCGCGAGGACGAGAGCCCCTTTGCCGGGCTGGGCGCGTTCCAGGAGGTGGACGCCGGGCGCTTCTTTGGGCGCGATCACGACGTCGCCGCGCTCGTCGGACGTCTTCGCAGCCAGCCGCTCGTGATGGTTGCCGGGCCGTCCGGCGCGGGAAAATCGTCGTTCGTGCGCGCGGGCGTGATCCCGGCGCTGAAGCGCTCGGGCGAGCCCTGGGAGGCGTTCACGCGCAGGCCGGGGCGAAGGCCGCTCCACGCGCTCGCCGACCTGCTCGCGCAGATCGCGGCCACGCCGGTGACGACGGGAGCTCCACCCGACGCGTCGAGCTCGCACGCCTTCTCCTCGGCGAGCGATCCCGATGCGTTCATCGCGGCCCTGCGCGCCCAGCCCGGCCTCCTGGGCGCCCGGCTGCGCGCGCGTTGCCGCAGCCAGCGCGCCGAGCACAAGATTCTCGTCTTCGTCGATCAGCTCGAGGAGCTTTACACGCAGGGCATCGATCCGGCGGAGCGGGCCGCGTTCGTCGCGTGCCTGGAGGGCGTCGCCGACGACGCGTTGTCCCCGCTCCGCGTCGTGCTCTGCATGCGCTCGGACTTCCTCGACCGGCTGGCCGAAGATCGCCGGCTCATGACCGAGGTGACCCGCGGGCTCTGGTTCCTGCCGCCCCTCGACCCGAACGGCCTCGTGGCGGCGCTGATGCGGCCGGTCGAGGCTCTCGGCTATCGCTTCGAGACCGCCGAGATGACGCGAGCGATGCTCCGCGCCCTGGAGAGCGCGGCGAGCCCCCTGCCGCTCTTGCAGTTCACCGCGACCAAGCTGTGGGAGGCGCGCGATCGTGGGCGCCGGCTCCTGACGCAAGAGAGCTACGAGAAGCTCGGGGGTGTCGCGGGCGCGCTCTCCACCCATGCCGACGCGGTGCTCGCAGGTCTCTCGGGGATCGAGCAGAGCCTCTGCCGGGCGATCTTCCTCCGGCTGGTCTCACCCGAGCGGACGCGCGCCGTGGTGAGCTTGCCCGACCTGCGAGAGCTCGACGAACAGTTAGACGCCGTGGACCGGGTAGTCTTCCGCCTCTGCGAGGCGCGGCTGCTCTTGATCGAGACCGCCGAAGAGCGCGCGTTCCCGACGGTGGAGCTCGTGCACGAGTCGCTGATCGAGAGCTGGCCCAAGCTCGGGCGATGGCTGGACGACAACCAGGAGGCGGCGGAGTTCCTCGCGCGGGTGCGCCCCGCGGCCAAGCAATGGGAGGCGAGCGGCTGCGCCGACGGCCTGCTCTGGCGAGGCGAGGCGGCGGAGGAAGCCCGGCGCTGGCAGAAGCGGCAGGGCCCGGCGGCGGGCGCGCAGCAGGGCGCGCGGGAGGCGCGCTACCTCGCGGCGGTGGTGGCGCTGGGGGAGCGGGAACGACGGAGGAGGAGGCAGGTCGTCGCGGTGCTGTTCGGTGCCCTGAGCCTGGTCGTGCTCCTGGTCTCCGCTCTGGCGGTCCAATCGAAGCGGGCGGCGGAGAGGGCCGAGGCGGAGAGGGCCGAGGCAGAGCGCAGCGCCGCGAGCGCCCGGAATGCCACGCGGATGGCCGCGGCCCGCGAGTGCCAGGGAGACCCCACCACGATGCTCGCGCTACTCCGCGAGATCGAGCCGGGCCCGGCGCCGCCGGGATGGGGCGAGCTTGCGCGGTGGGCACGGGGTGCAGGCGTCGCCACGATGGTGCTCCTCCACGAGGATTTGGCCTGGTCTGCCGCATTCAGCCCCGACGGCCAGCGCATCGTCTCCGCTTCGTGGGACAAGACGGTGCGCGTGTGGAACAGTGACGGCTCGGGACTGCCCCTCGTGCTCCGTGGTCATGAGGACCACGTCTTCGCGGCGGCGTTCAGCCCCGACGGCCAGCACATCGTCTCCGCGTCGGCAGATAAGACAGTGCGCGTGTGGAACGCTGACGGCTCGGGACTGCCCCTCGTGCTCCGTGGTCACGACGCTGTCGTCTATGCAGCAGCGTTTAGCCCTGACGGCCAGCGCATCGCCTCTGCGTCGTGGGACAAGACGGTGCGCGTGTGGAACAGTGACGGCTCGGGACTGCCCCTCGTGCTCCGTGGTCACGACGACCGCGTCTATGGGGCGGCATTCAGCCCCGACGGTCAGCGCATCGTCTCGGCGTCGATGGACAAGACAGTGCGCGTGTGGAACGCCGACGGTTCGGGCCAGCCCCTCGTGCTCCGTGGTCACGACGATTTCGTCCTTACGGCAGCGTGGAGCCCCGACGGCCGACGCATCGTCTCCGGGTCCGAAGACAGGACGATGCGCGTGTGGAACGCCGACGGCTCGGGCCAGCCCCTCGTGCTCCGTGGTCACGACGGTAGCGTCTATGGGGCGGCGTTTAGCCCCGACGGCCAGCGCATCGTCTCCGCGTCTTTTGACAAGACGGCGCGCGTGTGGAACGCCGACGGCTCGGGCCAGCCCCTCGTGTTCCGTGGTCACGCAGACCGCGTCCCTACGGCGGCGTGGAGCCCCGACGGCCAGCGTATCGTCTCCGCGTCCGAAGACAGGATGGTGCGCGTGTGGAACGCCGACGGCTCGGTCCGGCCCCTCGTGCTCCGTGGTCACAGCGACTGCGTCAACGCGGCGGCGTTCAGCCTCGATGGCCAGCGCATCGTCTCCGCCGCTTCTGACAGGACGGTGCGCGTGTGGAAGGCGGACGGCTTGGGCCAGCCCCTCGTGCTCCGTGGTTGCGACCATATCGTTTTTGGGGCGGCGTTCAGCCCCGACGGCCGGCGCATCGCCTCCGCGTCGTGGGACGGGACGGTGCGCGTGTGGAAGGCGGACGGCTCGGGCCAGCCCCTTGTGCTCCGTGGCCATGACGGTGGCGTCAATCCAGCGGCGTGGAGCCCTGACGGCCAGCGCATCGTCTCCGCGTCCGAAGACAGGACGGTGCGCGTGTGGAACGCCGATGGCTCGGGCCAGCCCCTCGTGCTCCGTGGTCACGACGCTGTCGTCTATGGGGCGGCGTGGAGCCCCGATGGCGGGCGCGTCGTCTCCGCGTCGAAAGACAAGACGGTGCGCGTGTGGAACGCCGATGGCTCGGGCCAGCCCCTCGTGCTCCGTGGTCACGACGGTGTCGTCTATAGGGCGGCGTGGAGCCCCGATGGCCTGCGCATCGTCTCCGCGTCCGAGGACAGGACGGTGCGCGTGTGGAAGGCGGACGGCTCGGGCCAGCCCCTCGTGCTCCGTGGTCACGACGGTAGCGTCTATGGGGCGGCGTTTAGCCCAGACGGCCAGCGCATCGCTTCCGCGTCGCAGGACAAGACTGTGCGCGTGTGGAAGGCCGACGGCACGGGACAACCCCTCGTGCTCCTTGGGCACGACGATGCCGTCAACACGGCGGTGTGGAGCCCCGATGGAAGGCGCATCGTCACGGCCTCGGACGACAAGACGGTGATCGTGTGGAGCGACCTCGAGCCGCTCTCGGGCGCCGACGACCCGAAGCTGTGGACCGCGACCAACTACTGCATGCCGCTCGACATCCGCCAGCGCCTGCTCGGCTTCCCGGAGGATCAGTCCCGCGCCGACCACGAGCGCTGCCAGCGTCGTGTCCGTGAGGTCCAGACGCAAGCCGCCGCGCCCGGGCGCTGATGGTCCGTGACCACCGACGTCGGCGCTGGCTTGCGGGCGCGCGCGCGTCGGCCTCGCCTGGGCTCCCCGGGACGTCGACTGCCATATGCCCCGACGTCATGATGCCGCCCTTGTCGGGCAGGAAGGTGTTGCCGAGGTAGTAGTCCTCGTCCCCGGGGAACTGCGTGCGCGTCTCGGAGACGATATCGCTCGACAGGTTGATGAGCACGCAGCTCGACGCGGCGTCCCCGGTCGGCCGCGAAAAGGCCACCGGCATCGGGCGCGGCGCAGTGCGGCTTGTCGTCCGCTGTCGTCCGCGAGTGTCAGCAGACCGTGCTCGTGCCGGACGTGACAGCGGGCCTGCGGCTTCCCGGGGAGGTAAGACTCTACGATTGCCTGTTTTCGAACCAGCATACATGGGTGAAGCCATCGCCGTCTGAAGTGTCGGCGCCCGGTGCAGTTATCGAAGCGAGCAAGCTTACAGATTCGCTCGTTGCGGTGCTTACCGTGCTCGCGGCGCTCTATCAAATCGCATGGGCCCTGATGCCTGAGGTGCAGAGCGGTTCTTCCTACTGGGTGGTGACGACGGATGGGGTCCTGCGCAAAGAGGAAGTACTGAGGGTACTTGTAAAAATTCGCGTGCTCATGGATCCGCCGACGACTCCCCGCGGCATCGCTTCCAAGCGCGAGCTCGAAGCCGCAGCGCGCGAGCTCGAAACGCTGGTCGCGTCGTGGGACGGTGAAGGCGACCCGCCGGCCGCCATGGTCGCGTGGGCCTCCCGCTTCTTGGATGGCTGGCTCGTAGACGCCGAGCCCGGAGCTCCCTCGTAGCCGTCATGGAGATCCGTGCCGTCGTCCTCCCGGGAGGCGATTGGCGACTATTCAGAAAACCGAAGCGTCTCGTGGGCCTTGCCGCTCTCTCCCACCGTCGTGCCGCCATCGTGATTCCAGCTCGTGCCGCCCGGGCCCGCCGGTCCGATCTCGAAGGTGACGCCCTCGAGCGTGAGCTGGTCCTCGTCGAGGTAGGCGACGCCGATCGAGTCGCCGCCACGCCCTGGGCCGCCGTAGCCGCCGGGCCCCCCGTCGCCGCCATGGCCGCCGAGACAGGAGTAGAACCCATCCCCCAGCGCTCCGCCCCGTGCGCCTCTGCCGCCTCTGCCGCCCTCCTCGGGTGGCCCGCCGGCCCCGCCCGAGCCTCCTCCTGGGCCTCCCTTGGAGGCCACGCCGCACAGGGCCAGCCCGCCCCAGCGACCGCCACCACCGCCGCCGCCCTGGCCCGGCGTGCCCCAGGTGCCCTCGCCCCCCGTGTCGCCCTCCCATCCTGTCTCGGTGAGGCGCCCGATGCCCTTGCCCGGTGCCCCCTGTGTTCCCTCGCCCGCGCCCGCGTGCGCCTCCTGTCGATCGCCGTGAAGATCGCCGATCCCGCCTATCGAGCGAGCTTCTTCGAGAACGTCCCGGAGAACCGCCGGATACTCGCTCTCGCCCGCGAATGGCTCGGTGATGGAGATGGCTGATGAAGCGTGCGATTCGCCTCGATCAGCCAGTTACATCGACTTCGAACGTTCGGCGCAGAAGTGTAGCCCACGGGAGGCGCCTTGACGTCGCGAGCAACACCCCGTCGTCGTGCCCGAGCTACAGGACAGGCAAAGGAAAATCCGACGTGATCCGCCTCGCTCGGGTCATCCGGCCGCCCGCGCGTTTGAAGAACGCGCCCGGTGTGAGCCCGACGAGCTGACGGAAGTCGGCGATGAGGTGGGCTTGGTCGTAATAGCCCGCGTCGGCGGCGATGCGCGCCCAGTCGCACGAGGTCGCTGCCATTCGCACCGCGCGTTGCAGGCGGACGGTCCGCGCGAACTCCTTCGGGCCGATGCCGACGTTCTCGGTGAAAGCGCGGCGAAGATGCCGCGTCGTGACGCCGAGCCGGTCGGCAACACGCTCCACGCGGACCTCGCCCCCTTCGAGCAAGCAAACCGCACGACGAGCGAGCTGCCCCGATGCCGTCTCGAATGACTGGCCAGCACGAGGGGCGAGCGCCCGGGCGACGCGGTCCATCACGTCCGCGCGGCTCCTCGCGGCGAGCAGCTCACCGCAGAGCTCGCGCCCCGCGCGGCCCCACATGTCCTCCAGCGGAACGATCCGGTCCGTGAGCTCGCTCGCTGCCACGCCGAGCAGCGGAACCGACCAGCCTGGCTTGAACCGAACCGTGACCGTCCGCGCGAAGCCGGTTTTGCTCTTGAATATCGCGTGCGTTCGGGGGCCCGCGACCCACACGTCCCCTTCGCGCCCGCCCTCGAGCGCTCGAAAAAGGAGGATCGTCCTGCCGTCGGGAAGCCACTCGAGGTCGAGCGCCTGACCGGGAGGTGGCGCGACCGCACGGACGTCCTCGATGAAGCGCGGGAGCGCGAGGGTGGGGAGATCCATCGCTGCGACCACGTTCATGACTCTTACGCCTTTCGTGCGGCCGTTCAAGCCGACGCGAGGGCCCGCATCGATCGGCTACCGCTCGCTGTCGAGCGCCTGCATGTGCTGGGCGGGGTAGCGCGCGCCGCCGATCGCGTCCGCTGGCACGATGCTCTCGAGCGCCGCGACGTCGCTCGCCGACAGCGGCTTGTCGAGGGCCACGAGGGCATCGTCGAGCTGGGCTCGCGTGCGGGCCCCGACGACCGGCACCAGCGTGGGCTGCTTCGCCAGCACCCACGCGAGCGCGACCTGAGCCGGCGTCATCTCTCGCTCGCCGGCGAAGGCGTGGAGCTTCTCGACGACGCTCGCGTTCTTTGCCCCTTGCTCGCCTGCGAAGCGTGGCATGTACTGTCGGAAGTCCCCCTTTCCCGAAGGCTTGCTGCCGGTGAGCAGCCCTCGCGAAAAGACCCCGTAGAGCGTCGCGCTCATCCCGAGCTCCGCGAGGGCAGGGAAGATGGACGCCTCGGGCCCGCGCGTCGCGATCGCGTACTCGATCTGCAGGTCCACGATCGGGTGCACCTTGCTCGCACGCCGGATCGTCTCGACCCCCACCTCGGATAGCCCGATATGCCGGACGAAGCCGGCCTTGATGAGGTCGGCGATGGCCCCGACGGTGTCCTCGATCGGCACCTGCGGGTCGAGACGCGCGGGGCGGTACACATCGATGACCTCCACGCCCAGCCGTTGCAGGCTGTACGCAGCGAAGTTCTTCACGGCCGCCGGGCGGGTGTCGATGCCCAGCATGGCGCCGTCCGGGCCGCGCATCGCGCCGAACTTCACCGAGAGCTGGACCTTGTCGCGCGCCCCCTCGATCGCGCGCCGGAGGAGGAGCTCGTTGTGCCCGTTGCCGTAGAAATCTCCGGTGTCGATCAGGGTGATCCCTCGCTCGATGGCGTGGCGGATCGTCGCCACGCCCTCGGCGTCTTCGGCCGGGCCGTAGGCGCCGGACATCGCCATGCAGCCGAGGCCGACGGGAAAGACGCTGGGCCCGGTCTTGCCCAGCGGCGTCGATCGGAGGGGGGAGCGGCTCATCGTGACGTCGAGGTGGGTCATGGGGTGTTCATGCGACGCGCCCGCCACCTCCGATTGGAAAAATCGGACATCTCGGCGATCCGGGCAGACGACAGCCATGCAATGTCCGGTCCTTTCCAGGCGAGTACGTTCTCGCACGCAACACTCGGACGGCTCCCGTGGTGACGGAGTCTCTTGGGCGCGAGTCCATCGGAATCCCGACACCCTTGTTACTCCAGGGCTCGATGCCCGGTCCGGGGGTCAAAGCTCGGAGACGACTTGTACGAGGTCCACCCGGGCGTGCAGATGTTCTTCTACGACGCCGAGTCGATCCGGCGGGAGCTCGGTCCGCACGGCGAGATCGAGCTCTCCGAGATCGACGAGGCGACACCGGGGGGCGGCACGTTCCCGTTCATCAACGTGGTGTGCAGGACGGAGTGAGCACCTGCGCTGCGCGCCAGGCTGGCGCTCCTGGACGTCGCGGACGTGATCCGTCCGCATGTCAGCCGCTGGGCTCGATGCGGGAGAGGATCCCTTCCAGCGCCTCGACGGCGCGCATTGGCAGCCGCACCGCGACCGCGGTCGAGATCGTGGTGGGCTCCGGGTTGATTTCGAGGGTCGGCACCCCTGACCGCGCGGCCTCCAGGACCGGCCCGGTGATGTACGGGAAGAGGCTCGATGTGCCGATCGAGACGACCACATCGAAGCCCCGCGCGAGCTCTCGCCGGAGGACCTCTACCTTCTCCAGGGGGAGCATCTCCCCGAAGAGGACGACATCGGGCCGGAGCACCGCGGCGCACTCCGGGCAGCGCGGGCACGGGGCGAGCGCCGCGTAGTCGTCGACGTGCGCCTCGTACGCGCAGCGCGTGCAGAGGACGTGGCGGATATCTCCGTGGATGTCGATGACGTTCGTGGAGCCGGCGATCCGGTGAAACCCGTCGACGTTCTGGGTGAGCACCCAGCAGCGCGCGATGCGGCGCTCGAGCCGGGCGAGCGCCGCGTGCGCGGCGTTGAACCGCGCGCCCCGGCACGCGCGCTCGATCTGGTGGATGTACTTCCACGTGACCTCGGGGCGCCGCTGGAACATCCCGCCCGAGAGCGCGTCCTCGATGGCGAGCCCCTCGTCGGTCGCCTTGTCGCCGTAGAGCCCTCCGATCCCGCGGTAGGTCGGGATGCCCGAGGCCGCGGACACGCCAGCTCCGGTGATGAAGAGGGCTGACCGGGCCGAGGCCAGAAGCGCGCTTGCTTGCTCGATCGACATCAGGCGCGCAGTCTACCCCGCGCCGGCCGTGATCACACGCTCTTGCCGTCGAATTTCATTGTCTTGAGAGCATCGATATCGACGTCGTCCAGACAGCGGACGTTGATGGCGCACATCTCTTTCCCGTCCGGCCCGGTTCCCCGTGCGAACGACTCGATGCCGCAGACCGAGCAGAACATGTGGTGAATGACCTTCTTGTTGAACTGGTAGTCGGTGAGGAAGTCTCCTCCCTGCTTGAGCGTGAAATGGTCCACCGGCACGAAGGCCAGGACCACGCCCAGCTTCGCGCAGCGCGAGCAGTTGCACACGCCCACGGGAGCGCTCAGGTCCGCCTTGACGTCGTAGCGAACCTTCCCGCAGTGACAGCCACCTGTATAAGTCTTGAGCTCCGTCATGGGCGCATGGTGCCACAGGCGGCCTGTCGCGTGCCGCAAAAACACGAACCGCCGCGGCGCCCCGCGCTGCAGCGGCAGGTCGCCGGCGCCGGGCTCCGGCGTCATGCATTGCCTTCTGTCGAGAACTTTTCTCGGTGTCCGGGCTGACCGAGCGACCCCGCCTCTCGGCGCGGGGCCGGTGTCTCGCCTACTGCTCCTCGTAGTTCCAGGTCAGCCCGCCATCGACGAAGTACGTCGAGCCCGTCACGTAATCGGCGTCCGCCGAGGCGAGGAACACGGCGAGCCCGGCCACGTCCTCCGGCTTTCCCAGGCGGCCGAGCGGGATCTGCCCGAGCAGCGCGCTCAGCTTGTCGCGATCCTTGAGCAGATCGGCGTTGATCTCCGTCGCGATCGCGCCCGGCGCGATGGCATTCACGGTGATCCCGGTGCCGCGCAGCTCCACCGCGAGCGTGCGCGTGAGCATGCGGACGCCGCCCTTGCTGGCGCAGTACGCCGCGAAGTTGGGGAAGGGGAGATCCTCGTGCACCGAGCTGATGTTGATGATCTTGCCGGGGCGCCCCGCCTCGCGCAGGTGACGGACCATCGCCTGGCTCCCGAAGAACACCGCTTTGAGATTTGTGTTCACGACCTGATCGTAGTCCTCCTCGGTCACCTCCCAGAACGGCGCCCGCTTCTCCAGCCCCGCGTTGTTGACCAGCACGTCCAGCCGGCCGAAGCGCGCGACGACGTCCTGGATCAGCTGCTGCACGCTCTGGACGGAGGCGACGTCGACGGCGAACAGATGAGCTCGCCGTCCGGCGGCCTCGACCTCTGCCCGGGCTTCCTCGGCGCCTTCCTTGCTCTTGTGGTACGTGAGCGCCACGTCGGCGCCCTCGCGGGCGAAGCGAACAGCGATGCTGCGGCCGATGCCCCGGCTGCTGCCGGTGACGAGCGCGATCTTGCCTTGCAATCTCATGGTGACCTCCTGTCTCCACGGGTCGTGCCCCCGCGCCCCGCCGCGAGGGCGCGCGAAGCGTGACTCCCCACTTCCCGCGATCCGCTCGCGCCCTTCAGCTCGCTGCTCCTCTCGGGCGTGGGCCTCTCGCCGACCCTGCCCTCTCTAGCATGTTCGTGTCGCAGGCCCCAGCAGCGGTTCAGCGGGCTCAGCGCGAGCGGGCGGGCTGCCCAGGCGCTGCCGGGCTCATCGGGGCAGGCCTCCTCGGGGCGGGTGAGGAAGTGTGACAGGGCGTCATGCACATGTATTGTATACGGAGAGCCATGCAGGACAGCCACCACCCCGGGGCCGCCCGGCCCGGCGACGCGCCGTTCCTCGCCGGCGACGGTGAGATGGCGCAGCTCATGCGCGGTCTCGACTGGTCGCTCACCCCGGTCGGCCCCGTGGACGGGTGGCCGCAGAGCCTGCGCACGGCGGTCAGCATCTGCCTCGCGTCACGGCACCCCATCGAGATCTGGTGGGGGCCCGAGCACGCTCGCCTCTACAACGACGCGTACCGCCCCATCCTCGGCGCGACGAAGCACCCGCAGTTCCTGGGCCGCCCGGGGCGCGAGTGCTGGAGCGAGATATGGGACGTCATCGGCCCGATGCTCGACGGGGTGCGCGCCACCGGGCAGGCGACGTGGTCCGAAGACTTCCAGTTGATCCTCTCGCGCAATGGCTATCAAGAAGAGACGTACTTCACGTTCTCCTATGCTCCTGTCCTGATCGAGGACGGCACCGTCGGAGGCATCTTCTGCGCTTGCGCCGAGACGACGGGGCGCGTCCTCGGCGAGCGCCGCCTCCGGGCGCTGCGCGCCCTCGGCGCCCAGGCCGCCGCGGCGGCGATGGTCTCGCCGGAGGAGACCCTCGCCCGCTCGGTGGGCACGCTCGCCGAGAGCTCCGCGGACGTGCCGTTCGCGCTCGTGTACATGATCGAGCCGGGCGGGGCGGCGGCCCGCCTCGCGGCGGCCGAGGGGCTCTCTCCCGGCGGCCGGGCGAGCCCCGAGCGCCTCCCGCTCGCGGAGGACGGCGGCAGCTGGCCCCTCGCGGACGTCGCGCGGGGCCGCCGGTGCCTGCGCGTCGACACCCCCGCCGAGCGGTTCGGCGAGCTGCCCGGCGGCCGGTGGCCCGAGCCCTGCCGCGAGGCGGTCGTGCTGCCGCTCTCGCGGTCCGGGCAGGCCGCGCTCCAGGGCTTCCTCGTGGTCGGCGTCAGCCCGCGCCGCGCGCTCGACGCCGCCTACAGCGACTTCTTCGAGCTCGCGGCCGGCCACATCGCCACGACGATCTCCGGCGCCAGGGCCTACCAGGAAGAGCGCCTCCGCGCCGAGGAGCGGGCCGAGCTCCTCGCGCGCGAGCAGGCGGCGCTCGCCGAGGCCGAGCGGCACAGGTCGCGCCTCGAGACGCTGTTCATGCAGGCCCCGGCCGGCATCTGCGTCCTGCGCGGGCCCGAGCACGTCTTCGAGCTCGCGAACCCCCGGTACGTGAAGCTCATCGGCGATCGCGACGTCCTGGGCAAGCGCCTGCGCGACGCGCTGCCCGAGGCGGAGCCGGCGGTCGTCCCGCTGCTCGACCGCGTGTACGCCACGGGCGAGCCGCTCTTCGGCGACGAGTTCCCGGTGATGCTCGCGCACGGCGGCGACATCGAGGAGCGCTTCTTCAACTTCATCTACCAGCCCATCTACGACGCTCTCGCCCGGGTCGAGGGCGTCGCCGTGCTCGCCTTCGAGGTGACCGACCAGGTGCGCGCGCGGCGGCGCGCCGAGCAGCTCGCCCACGCGCTCGCGATCACGAACCAGGATCTCGACCAGTTCGCCTACGTCGCCTCCCACGATCTCAAGGCGCCCCTCCGGGGCATCGCGAGCCTGTCGGAGTGGATCGAGGAGGGGCTCGCCGACAAGATGAACGACGAGGCGCGCCAGCAGATGCGCATGCTCCGCGGCCGCGTGCACCGCCTCGAGGCGCTCATCGAGGGCATCCTCAGCTACTCGCGCGCGGGGCGCATCCGCGACAAGCTCTCGCCCGTCGACGTGGGCGCGCTCATCGCCGATTGCATCGAGCTCCACGCGCCGCCTCCCCAGACGCGCATCGTCGTCGGCGACGGCATGCCGACGCTCCTCGCCGAGCGCGTGCCCGTGCAGCAGGTGTTCATGCACCTGATCGGCAACGCGCTGAAGCACGCGCGCCGCGCCGACGCCGTCATCGAGATCGCGTGCGCCGACGCGGGGGAATTTTATGATTTCACGGTAAAAGACAACGGTCCCGGGATCCCGCCGCAGTTCCAGGAGCGCATCTGGGGCATCTTCCAGACGCTGGAGGCGCGCGACAAGCTCGAGGGCACCGGGATCGGCCTGTCGGTGGTGAAGAAGATCGTCGAGACGCGCGGCGGTCACGTGGCGCTCGAGTCGGCGCCGTACGCCGGCGCGACCTTCCACGTCTTCTGGCCGAAGCGCCAGAAGAGGGCCTCGTGATCGGCGCCGCGGGGCGCCTCGCTCAGCCGTTGAGGAACCGCTCTCCGGGCGCGGCCTTGCGCGGCTCGGAGACGCTCGCGCACGCGAACGTGTAGCTCGAGTCGAGCGCTTCCTGGCCTGCGACGACGAGCTCGAGCCGGAACGTGTCGCCCTCGAACGTGGGGAGCACGAAGGAGAGCGTGGGCCCCTTCTCGTTGCGCCGCGGCGCGAGGTCGGGGAAGCGCCAGCTGACGAGCACCACGGCGCGGCCCGCGCAGACGATGCGGGCCTCGACGGTGCCTGACGCGACGCCCTCCGGAGCGTCGTTGAGGACGAACAGATCGGCGCGGAACTCCTCCCCGCTCTTCCAGCCGAACTTCGGCGCCCGGGCGCTGGCGAGCGCGGGCCTGCACGCCGCCTTCACCGCGTGGTACGCGGGCTTCGGCCGGCGCGGCCAGCTGATGAGGTTGTTGTTCGCGGCCGACGGCCACGGCTCGTTGTAACACCAGTTCAGCGCCATCGAGCACACCGGCTTCTGCCGGCGCGCCTCCTCGAAGATGAACTTGTATCCTTCACGCTGGAGGAGCTGCCCTCTCTCCACGAGCTCCTCCAGCGTCCTCGCGGGGCCGAAGTAGTGCTCCAGGGTGGCCTGGCAAAGCCAGCTCCCGGGGTCCGCGCTCCAGGCGGCGAACGCGTGGTGCGCTTCCCAGGCGGTGCCCTCCCGCGGCGGGAAGAGCTCGGCCTCGGGGATGAACGTCTTCAGGTACTCCACGTCCGACGGCCCCGGGCACCCGAACTCCGAGTAGGCCGTGTTGCTCGCCGTGGCGAAGATCTGGTGAGGCTCCCGGCCGTGCTCGTCGCGGAACCGGTAGTCCCCGTGCCCCATGCCGTCGATCGGCGCGGTCGGGATGAACGGCGTGTCGCGGTCGAGCTCGTAGGTCAGCTTGTTGAGGAGGCGCAGCGGGAGCGACTGGTCGGTCATGCCGGACCAGACGTTGAAGAGCTCGTTCCCCCCGCACCAGAGCGCGAGCGACGGGTGCTGCCGGACGCGCCGGATGGTGCTCTCTGCCTCCTGCTGCAGCACGCGCAGGTAGCTCGGCTCGCCCTCGTACAGGTTGCACGCGAGGTGAAACTCCGTCCAGACCATGAGCCCGAGCTTGTCGCAGAGCTCGTAGAACACTTCCTTGTTGATGATCGCGCCGCCCCAGGTGCGCAGCAGGTTGAAGTGGGCGTCGCGCGCCAGCTCGAGCAGCGGGCGGTACACGCCCTCATCGATGATCCCGGGGAAGATCTCGGGGCAGACCCAGTTCGACCCGCGCGCGAAGATCGTCCGGCCGTTCACCTCGAGCGTCACCGGCGGCCGGCTCCGGCTCTTCGGGAACCGCGCCGGCTCGTCCCAGGCGCCCTCGTGCATCACGAGCCGCACCCGGCGAAAGCCCACCTTGCGCGTGTGGACGACGGCGCCGTCGAGGCGCACCTCGAGCGTGTACAGCTCCGGCTTGCCCTCGCCGTTCGGCCACCAGAGCCGGACGCCCGGGAGCCGCGCCTCGGGCCGCTCGCTCGACACCACCTCGTTTCCCTCCGGGTCGAGGAGCCGATACGAGGCGCCGGCCGCGCCCGCGCCGGGGTCGCTCGTCTCGATCCGCACGTCGAGATCGGCCGTGGTGAGATCGTCCGACAGGCGGTAACGGAAATCCACCGAGCGGAAGTGGCGCGCCGGGCGCACCTGAATGCCTGTCTCCTGCCAGATCCCGCACGGGATCAGCCGCGGGTGCCAGTCCCAGCCGTAGCTCACGGGCGGCTTGTTCGAGAGGCGCGCCTGCGTCCGGTCCTCCGGAGACGGCGTGGCCTTGGGCGCGGGGAAGATCACGATGGAGAGCTCATCCCCCGTCTTTGCGCGACCGGTGAGATCGATCTCGAACGGCGTGAACATGCCTTCCTGGTCGTGGCAGAGCTCGCCGTCGAGGAGCACTCGAAAGCGGTAGTCGACGCCGCCGCAATAGAAGACCACGCGCTCGCCCGCCCCGGTCCGCGGCACCTCGAGCCGCGCGCGATAGACCCAGTAGACGTCCTCGGCGAAGCGAAACTGCCGGAAGTTGTCCCCGACGGTGTAGTCGGGGAGCCCCTTGGCCCTGGCCCAGTCGAGCTGCACCGCGCCCGGGACCGTCGCGGGGACGAGCTCCGCGGGAGGGACGGAGGGATCCCTCGTGAATCCGACCTCCCACGCCAGCGGGACGAGCGGGTACGAGGCGGCGACGTGCTCCGAAGCGAGGCGTGAGGTGCTGGGCATGGGAATGGCCCCGTTCATAGCGCCCCGCCGCGCCGTCCGGAAGATGAAGATCGGCAAACGCTCAACGGTCAACCGCGCAGGGGGCGCCGCGCGCGGTCACGCGGGGACCGCGCGCCTCGAGCCGGCGCCGGCCCAGACTCAGTGTTTGCCGAGGCGCTTGACCTCTTGTCCCGCGAGCAGCGCGTGCGCCTCCGCCAGCGCCTCGGGGATGCGGTGCCGCTGCGGCGCGCTCACGAGGGCCTGCGCGAGGTCGAGCTCCCGCGCGCGCTCGGCGCGGTTGCCGGGGAACCAGTGGTCGCCGCTGCCGAGGAGGTTGTACCGCATCTTGCCGTAGGCGATCATGTCGAACGCCCTGGCGTAATTGTACAGCCGCAGGATCTCGCGGAGGTTCACCTGTCCGGGGACGGCCTCCCACTCGGGCAGGCCGACGTGCCATGTGTCGAGCCACGCGCGGCCGAGCACCCGCTCGAGCTCCTCGTCGAGCCGGCGCAGGATCGGCTCCAGCGCGGCCTGCGCGGCGCCCTCGCGCTCCAGCAGCGGCAGGACCTTCATGTGCTCGTCGAAGTCGGACGGGCGCGCCGCCCCGACGCTGATCGTGTGGACCTCGGGGCGGGCGAGGCAGAACAGGTCGTTGAACACGATCGGCGAGAGCGGGGCGCAGAGCCGCACGAGCTTGTCGCTCGGCTCGTACAGCCTCCCTCCCTTGTCGGTGGGGCTGATGATGAAGACCCCCATGTCGCGCTCGGCGGCAGCCTGGATGGCCGGCCAGGCGATCTGATTCACGTAATACCAGTGCAGGTTCACGTAGTCGCAGCGGCCGTCCTGCACCATGGCCAGGATCACGGGCAGCGCCGCGTGCGTCGAGAACCCGACCGCGCGCACGCGCCCCTGCCTCTTCAGCTCGAGCGCCGCGTCGAGGCAGCCCCCTTTGCGCAGCGACCACGAGAGGCGCGTCTCGTCGTTCACGCCGTGGAGCGCGAGCAGGTCGACGTGATCGAGGCGGAGGAGCTTCATCGATCGCTCGAACCTCTCGAGGAGCTCCTTCGGATCTGCCTCGGGGATGACCTTCGTCTGGACGATGATCCGCTCGCGCGGCAGCTCCGGCAGGATCTGCCCGAGCTGCTCCTCGCTCGTGCCGTATCCCCGCGCGGTCTCGATGTGATGGATGCCGAGCTCGAGCGCCCGCGCGATGCACGCCTCGACGTTGCGCTGGCTCTCCGGCGAGCTCCGGTCCTTGTCGTTCCAGGAGTGCTGGTACCGCATCCCTCCACAGGAGAGGACGGGCATCTCGATCTCGGTGCGACCGAAGCGGCGGTAGAGCATGCGTGTCACCTCGGCCTCGGGAGGGAGACCTACCGCACCGTGACAGCCCTCCGCAGGCGCCGCAACGCGAGGAGGGCGAGCGGCGAGAGGGCGAGCAGCCGCCACGGAGACCCGCCCCGGGGGTCGACGGCGCAGCCGCCGCCGTTCGTGCCGCCCTCGTCCGGCGGGCCGCCGCCCGAGGCGCCGGAGGACATCACGCCGGTGCTGCCGGCGCTGCCGGCGCTGACGGCGCTGACGGCGCTCCCGGGGGTCCCGCCGCCGGTCCCACCGCTGCACGTGCCGTTCGGGCAGCCCTCGCCGGGCTCGCAGAGGCCGGGATCCTCGTCGGTCTCGCCGTCGCAGTCGTCGTCGACCCCGTTGCACGCCTCGGGGCTCGGCTCTCCGGGCGTGCACGACCCAGGGGTGCATGCGATCGCTTCGCGCGCGCACATCCCGACGCCGCACACCTCGCGCACGCCCTCGTCCACCCGCCCATCGCAGTCGTCGTCGGACAGATTGCATGTCTCGGCCGCGTCCGGGTGGACGTCAGGGGACCTGTCGTTGCAATCGTTCGAGCTCGGCGCGTAGCCGTCGGGGGGGCACTTCGCCTCGACCGTCGCGCCGAAGAGCCACCCGTACCCGTCGCCGTCGGTGTCTTCGTACTGGGTGCTCACCGTGAGCTCCTCGTCGACCTGGCCATTGCAGTTGTCATCGAGCCCGTTGCAGGCCTCACCCTGATCGGGGTGGACGTTGACGCTGTAGTCGTCGCAATCCCCGCCGCGGGGGGCGTGCTCGGCGGGCGGGGAGCAATCGACCCTGGGCACGCCGGAGTCGCCGTATCCGTCTCCGTCGCGGTCGAGGTAATACGTCGTCCCCTCGCATCCGTACGCAAACGCGGCGCTGGCGGCCGACGCGCCGTCTCCGCGAGAGCCGTTGTCGCCGTTGGCCGAGACGGCCCACACCTCGACGACGACGCCGCCCGCCGCTCCCGGCGCGATCCACTGCGCGTCGAAGCGAACGACCCCGCCGCTCGCCCGCTTCGGCGCGTCGTGGACGAGCTGCCGGTCGTCGATGAGGTGGGTGCCTTGACCGGCGATGGGGGAGAGCCGACCCGTCCCGGTGCGGAGATAGATGCCGCCGGCGTTGGCGGCCTGGATCTGCACCTGCAGAGTCACTGCCTCGCCGGCCGCCGGGTTCTTCGGGCTATGGTCGATGGTGATATCGGGCGCCGCGCCGCCGCTGTGGCAGCCGTTGCACCCTTCCACCGCCGTCCCGTTGCGGCGCGCATGGGCCTGCGACGCGACCAGCGTGGCCAAAAGGGCCACGCTCACCGAGAGGGCCGGTGAAGAAAGCGATGTACTTCGCATGCGTCTCGCCGCGCAGACCGGGCTCGCGAGCTCCGCGCGCTCCGCTGCGAAGCTCAGGGATAGCCGCCCTCGCCGGGCACGACAAGCGCGTATGCGCAGAGCGAAATATTGTGCTGTGACCATCGACCATCGACCATCCCGCCGCTGTTTTCGCTTCGGCGCCGCCGGGACAGCGGGTGTCGCGGAGCGCGTCGCCGTTCGGCGCGGCGCGTTAGCGCGTTACGCGAGCCGGGCGTGCTGCGGCCGCGTCACGTCGCAGACCACACCGTGGTACTTGAGCAGGCCCTCATCGAGGGTCACGACGGTCGCGTCGGTGCGATGGGCGGCCCACAGGTACACGAGGTCGGTCGCGTTGGCGAAGGGCCTGCGGCCGCGCAGGCGCTTCGTCAGCAGGGCGAGGAACTCGGTGACGGCGCCCTCGTCCGCGGGCGCGACAAGCTCGACCTCGAGGCCTCCCAGCGCGCTCGCGGCCGCGGGCGCGCCACGGCGCGAGGTCGCGAGCCGCTGCTCGGCCACGTACACCTCCAGCCACAGCTCGGGCGGCGCGAGCACCTGCGCCGCCCCCGCGGCCACGGCCGCGCGGGCGCGCTCGAGAAAGGCGAGCGCGTCGGCGTGCCCGGCCTCGGCGGGCTTCATCGAGGCGATGGCGACGGAGCTGTCGAGCACGATCCGCAGGATGCGCTGCCTCGCGCTTTCGTCACCGGACCGAGAGTTCGGCGGTGTTTGCGGGAATGTCATCCTGGGCACCGGCACGACGTACCTGTCGGCGTGAGCTCGCGTCAAGGAACGCCCCTACGCGTGGGCTGGTCGGCGCGGGCGGCTGGCGCCCTGTCGCTGTCTCGCGCCGCTCCCGCCAGAGCAGGAACATGCCGAACCCGTAGAGCGCGAGCAGCACGTACAGGTTCATCGAGAGCGCGAGCCGCGGCAAAGGCCCCTTGAAGCGCTCATAGACGTACGGAAAATCGATGGTGGCGAGCGACGTCAGGACCACGAGCGCGCCCATCTCGAGCCGGCGCTCCTGCTCCGCCGCGCGGTCCAGCGCGTAGAGCGCGGCCGGGAAGAGGTAGAGCACGTGGTGCACGTAGGCGAACGGGCTCGCCACGATCATCGTGACGAGCAGCGGCAGGAGCCGCCGCAGCGAGCGCGACGGGGAGGGGGAGCGGCCTCCCAGCGCGAGCGCGCCGCCGAGGAGGAGCAGGAGGGTGATCGCCGACGCGGTCTTGATGGCGGCCGTGTCGTGGCCGAAGAGCCGCGCGTAGAAGCCGGCGACCGAGAAATTCTGCACCGTCCCCGGGTCGAAGAGGCCCGGGATCTTGGCCCCGTGGGACATGCGCGGCAGCCGCCGCAGGAACTCGAGCCACGCCGGCGCGGCGCCGAACGGCAGGCTGATCAGGACGAGGGCGGCGAGCCCTGCGGCCAGGCCGGCGAGCGCGCGGAAGCGCCGCTCGATGACCCAGGGGATCGCGAGCAGGATCGGCGTGACCTTGATCCCCGCGGCGACCGCGAGGGCGAGCCCCGCGGCGGTGTCCTTGCGCGCGACCGAGAGCGCGAGCGCGGCGCAGATGAACGCG
Organism: Sorangium sp. So ce1014; assembly: GCF_051521505.1. Taxonomy (NCBI): domain Bacteria; kingdom Pseudomonadati; phylum Myxococcota; order Polyangiales; family Polyangiaceae; genus Sorangium; species Sorangium sp. So ce1014. The sequence goes on along the minus strand of NZ_CP150356.1, from coordinate 10,131,556 downwards.
AGGACGAGCGGGTTCACCTGCCCCATCGCCAGGCTCTTGCGCAGGTTGAGCGCCCACGCGAGGAAGGCGATGAGCGCGATGAGGACGGTGGGGACCGCGACGCGGCGGGCCGCGGCGAGCGAGCCCTGCGTCGCGCGGCGGACGGCGACCACCGCGAACGTCGCGGCGAGGCCGTAGCTGACCACGGCGATGCTCGACCAGACCTGCTGAGCGGCGTTCGGGCGCAGGCGGGCGAGCCACGAGAAGGTGTGCGCGAAGAACGGCGGATACAGGTAAGGGAACATCGGGTCGTGCGGCAGCCGCATCTCCGTCGCGATCGACTCGAGGACCTCGACGTCGTACACGTCGAGGCCCCGGCGGGCCGCGACGGCGGCGGCGTAGAACGACTTGAAATCGATCGCGACGGCCTGCTCGAGGACGATGTCGAGGACGCAGAGCCAGGCGGCAGCCGTGGAGAACGCGAAGATCGCGATATAACACGGGATTTCTCCCGAGAGGCGCTTCTTGACGGCGGCTGCGAGCGCGGTCACGGCGCTCACGTTCTGTGGTGTCAATCCAGGACGTCAAGTGTCCTGGCCGGGGCGAGAGCTCCGCCGATTCGGCGGATCACGCCGCGGCGCTCCCGCTGCTTCGGGCGGCCTGCCTCTCTTGCTCGAGCTCGTAGAAGAGCGTCCCGTCGTACATCCGGCGCAGCTGCTCGCGCGTCAGCTTCCCCCCTTTGCCGGCGAGCGCGTAGAGCACCGACCACTCGCCTGCTGACGCCAGGAACCCGAGCACATCGCCCAGGTCGCGATCTCCCAGCGCGCGCGCCACGAGCTCGCGGGCGTTCAGGGCGCCGTCGCGGTCCTTGTCCCAGCGCGCGAACAGCTCGTCGAACTTCTGCGGGTCGAACCTGCCGTCCTTGTCGTAGACGCCTGTGTCGCTCGCGTGCTTCGCTCGGTGGATATTCTCGAGGGTGATCGAGAGCGTGGGAACCAACGATCGGGACGTCGCGGGCCCGAGCGCCCCGTGGATGGCGAGCGCGAACCACGCGGAGATCACCCGCCCGATCCCGAGCGCGCGCAGCCCCTCGTAGGTCTCGCGGAGCGTGATGACCCCATCGTGGTTTCTGTCGAAGAAGGCCGAGTGCAACTCGAGCGCCGTCCTGTCGCCGAGCGCCGCCGGCTGCGTGCCGTACACGTCCCGGGTCGCCGACGCCGACACGAACCTCTCCGGTCCTCGCCCCTCGCCGTGGGGCGGCGGGCTCGCGTCCGCCGAGGTCCCGGGCGACCTGGATAGCTCCGTCGGTTTGAAGTTCCTCAGCCTGCCATTTCGCTCGTCCATGGTGCTCCTCTCCCGCGTCCGCGCGACCTGGCCGCGCCTGTCCTGGCCAGGGAGCGAAAGCACGACGCGGGCCGACGCGGGCCGACGCGGCGCGGAACGGGGCGGCGCGGCGCAACCTGCTGCGTCCGCGTGGCCGGATCGCCGGCGCGTGAGGCAAATTGCCTCGCAGGGGGGCCAACGATCACGGAGCGCCCGCACGGGCGCGCTGCTGAGCCGGCGCGCCTGCGACGGCCTGGAGCACGGAGCGCGGTCGGGCCCTGGGCACGATCTTGCTTGGTGCGTCGCGACGAGGTGGAACGACATGGCTACACTCTCGACGTCTGCATGGGTATTACATGAGCTCGGTCTCGCCGCGGGGTTCGGCGGCCCTCTCTTCGGCCGGCTGGCGTTGCACCAGGCGGTCAAGGATATCCATTCCGAGGCCGAGCGCGGCAAGGTGCTCGCCGACGCCTGGCAGCGATACAACCTCGTCAACGCGATCTCGCTCGGCACCGCCGCGGCCACCTGGTTTATCGGGCGGACGATGATCTCGGGGCGGTCGATCGACGAGGAGACCCGCAATCTTGTGCGCTTGAAGGACGTCCTGCTCGGCGCGACGCTCGCGACGAGCCTCGTCAACATGGTGAGCGGACGTCAGATGAGCGAGCAGGCGCCTGGCCGCGCCGTGCCGGTCCGGGACGGCGACACGCCGTCGCCGCGCACGCCCGCGAAGGCCGCGGGGCTGCAGCAGCTCCTCAACGTCATGGGGCCGCTCAACATCGCCCTCACGGCGGGGGTGATCGGCGTGACCACGGTCCTCGCCATGAAGTCCGGCCGCTCGGCGAAGTGGAGCTTCATCTCCCGGCTGCTGCCCTGAGCCGCGTCCTCTCCGGGGAGGGCGCCGCGACCCCCGGCGCTGCCGCGGCGGCGGGGCCTCTCCCCCCGGAGCCCGCGCGGGCCGCGCGCCGCCTCGCGCTCATGGTACGATGGCCCGATGAAGGTGATGACCAGCATGGCGCTCGTCGGGCTCGCCCTCGCCGCCCTGAGCTGCAGCGACGGCCACGGCGAGGAGGGGTGCCCTGAGCTCTGCGAGCGAGCGGTGGAGTGCCCGGGCGCCCCCATGACCGAGGACGCCTGTCTGGACGCCTGCGGCGCCGACACGGAGGCGGCCGAGGAGGCTGGCTGCGAGGACGCGTGGGAGTCCTACCTCGAGTGCCGCAACCACGCCGACGACAACTGCGTTCCGGAGAATTACAACGAAGAGTGCAGCATCCAGCTGGAGTCGTTGAACAGCTGCCTGGCTCGCCGCTGAGAGGAGGCTCCCGCGAGCTGGAGGGCCCGGTGAGCACCGGCTACCCAGCCGCGGTTACTGGAAGTGGTGGACCGCATGCCCGCTCGGGACCTCGTCCGGGATGAGCGCCTCGAGGCGCCTCGGGGTCGCGCGCGGGTCGAGCAGCGCCTCCCCGACGAAGGCGCAGAGCCAGCCGATCTCCTCCTCGGTGAGCTCGATCGGCTCCTGCAGCAGCGGATCGACGGCGGCGAGGACCGGGGCGAGCGGGCCCATGTCGCCCCGCAGGTCGGGAGCGAGGTGAGCGTTCGTGTACTCGGTGGCCGACGTGTAGACGTCGAGGTGGTGGCGGATGGCGCCCTCGAGCGACGTGAACGAGCCGTTGTGGAAGAACGTGGGCTGAAGGGCGAGGTTGCGCAGCGGCGACGTCCTGAACTTGTACCGATCGGCCGGGTCGCCCGTGACCTGCTCCAGGCCGAAGTCTTCATCGGCGTTCGGGCCGTCGAAGATCACGTTCGAGAGCGCCGGGTCGTCGGTCGGCGCGATCTGCGGCACGCCGATGGCGTGCTGCTGGAAGTCGCTGAACATCTCGTTCGACGGCCCTGACACAGCGTGGCAGCGGACGCACCCCGCCTCGCCGAAGAAGAGCAGCGCGCCGCGCTTCTGCTCCAGCGTCATCGCCTTCCGGCGGCCGCGGGCGAACCTGTCGATGGGCGCGTCGGCGAACGTGAGCGACAGCTCGAACTCGGCGATGGCGGTCGCGATCATCTCGTAGGTGATGGGCTCTCCTCGCTTCACCGCGTTGAACTGCTTGCCGAACCGGCGGCGGTAGGCCTTCACCTCGTTCACGCGCGCCGCGACCTCCTCGCGCACGACGTCGTGCGACGTCGGCGCCTGGTACCCGGTCATCTCGGGGATCTCGGTCGGCGGGATGAACGCCTGCGCGGTGAGCAGGTGCGGCAAGGACGAGAGCGACATCCCCTCCGGCGAGGTGAACGAGAACCCCTCGCTGTTGTCGAAGGGGTCGCCGGACACGGCGGAGAACCGCGAGTTCCACATCAGGGTGGGATAGAAGGCCGTGTTGATGACCGACGGCGCGCGGCGCTGGTTGCGGGGCCCCGCGCGGCGCGGCCCGACGACGCCGTTGTTCTCGATGCCGATCGAGATCGACTGCGTGTCGGCGAAGCCCGCTGTCGCCGAGTGGCACCCTGAGCACGAGTTGTCCTCGTTCAGGCCGAGGATGCTGTCGTAGAACAGCTCACGCCCGAGCCTCGCCAGCTTCTTGTCGAGCTTGCGCCCGAGCCGCGGCTCCAGCGTCGACTCGATCTCTCCGGTGAAGCCGTGTCGGGCGAGCGTCTCCGCGAGCCGCTCATCCACGCGGGAGCCCTTGGCGCGCGCCGGGCGCGCGAGGAGGAGCGTGACAACGAGACATGCCGCCAGGGCGGCGAGAGCCCGCCCGATCCATCGCAGGGTCATGGTGCCTCCAGCTCCCCCGGCGGGGGAGGCGCACATCGCTGTGCGTCGGTGAGATCAACCAGTCCTGCCCAGAGCCTGACCGAGCGGCTGTGAATCCGATGATGGGAATCTAATGTTGCGAGTCGGTGGCCGGCAAGAACAATCTTCCCTGATTCAACAGGCTTACTGCGTGTCCGAGGGTCTGGTCACCGCGCTATCTGCGGTTGTCGTGCCTACATTCGGCGGCGACGCTGCGGCGCGGCGTGGCCGCTCGCGGCGCGGCGTGGCCGCTCGCGGTGCGGCGTGGCACCGTTGTAGGTGCGTGGCCGGCGCTCCGCGTCGGTGCGGCGCCCTCGCGCAGCGCGCCTCCGAGGTCGCCTGAGACTCATGCTTTGTGGGGAGCGAGGGGCCGTCGTATGCTTGAGGTCATGGGCCGGACAGCAACTCTGGCGGATCCGACCGCGCTCGTGGGGGGCGCGCTCACCGGCGGATATCGGATCGCCCGCGTCCTCTCCACGCAGGGGTTCGGTGTCGTGTTCGAGGCCCGGAGCTCCTCTGGCCGCCGCGTCGCGCTGAAGGTCCTGCGGCCCGAGGTCGTCACCGAGGACACGCTGTCGCGGCTCAGCCGCGAGGCGAGCGTCACGTCGAAGCTCGACAACGCCCACGTCGTCCCGATCGCCGACGCCGGTCACGACCTCGAGCGAGATCTCGCCTACCTCGTGATGCCGCTGCTCGACGGCACCGACGTCGCCGCCCTCCTCGCCGAGACGGGGCCGCTCGCGCCCGAGGTCGCCGTGCGGATCGCGCTCCAGGCCGCCGCGGGGCTCTCGGCGGCCCACGCCGCGGGCCTCGTCTACCGCGACGTCCGCTCGCCGCGTCTCTTCCTGGAGCACCTCCCGAACGGCGAGATCCTGGTCCGCGTCTTCGGCTTCGGGCTCTCGAAGGGCTACGACACGGCCACCTCCGACCCGGGCAAGGCGAGGAGCTCCGGTCGCCCGCGCGACGAATCGGGGCCGCGGGATCGCGCCGCGGACGTCCGGGGCGACGTCTTCGGCCTGGCGGCGACGCTCTACGAGATGCTCTGCGGCGTCTCGCCGTGGGCCGAGCTCGACGTCACGCCGGACACCGCCGACTTCGGCCCGGCGGACTCGGGGGCGGACGCGCCGCCGCCGACGCTCGCGCAGCTCCCGTCGATCCAGGACCGCGCCCCGTGGATCGAGGCGCGCCTCGCGACCGCGCTCTCGCTCGCGCTGCACAGCGACGTGGACCGGCGCTACCCGTCGATCGAGGCGTTCGCCGAGGCGCTGCGCGCTGCCTCCGGCGGCGAGGAGGGGCTCACGATCGACATGCTGAGGCCGCTCGATCCCGAGCTGCGCGACGCGATCGCCGAGCGCGCCGGCGCCGAGACCGATCCGCTCGTCGGCCGCCAGCTCGGCGGCCGGTACGCGGTGCGCCGCCTGATCGGCCGCGGCGGGATGGGCGCCGTCTACGAGGCGGAGTCGCCCGAGGGGCGGCGGGTCGCGGCCAAGGTCATCTTCAAGAGCGCCGTCGGGCAGGACGACCACGCCGTGCGCCGCTTCATCCGCGAGGCGCGCGCGGTGACGGCGAGCCAGAGCCCGCACGTGGTCAAGACGTTCGAGCTCGGGACGGATCTCACGCTCGCCACCCCGTTCATCATCATGGAGCTCTTGCACGGCGTCGACCTCGCCAAGCTCCTCAGGATGCGCGGGCCGCTCGAGCCGGCGCCGGTCGTGCGCGTGTTCATCCAGGCGGCGCGCGGGCTCGCGGCGGCGCACGCCGCGGGGATCGTGCACCGGGACATCAAGCCGGCGAACCTCTTCCTGCACGCGCCGTTCGAGGGCGCGACCTGCCGGGCGCCGAGCTCGATCGCGCCGCCGCCGTCCACCCAGCGCGCCCCGCTCTCGGCGGCGTTGCCGCCGTCCACGCGGCGCGGCTCGAGCTCGGTCAGGCCGCCGCCGTCCGGCCAGCGCCGGTCCAGCTCGATCAGGCCGCCGCCCTCCACCCGCCGCTCGTCCGGCTCGATCCGCCCGCCTTCCTCGAGCGATCGCCGTCTCGTGGTCAAGGTCTGCGATTTCGGCATCGCGAAGCGCACCGGCGACGGCGTCTCGCACGAGCTCACGCGCGCCGGCGGCGTGCTCGGGTCGCCGATCTACATGTCGCCCGAGCAAGCGAAGATGGCGAAGGACGTCGATCACCGCTCCGACATCTGGAGCCTCTGCGTCTCGCTCTACCAGGCGCTCTGCGGGAGCTGCCCCTGGGATCCGAACGCCTCGCTCGCCGAGCTCCTGCTCTCGATCTGCACCGAGCGCGTCCCGCCGCTGGCCGCGGCCGCGCCGTGGCTCGATCCAGCCCTCGCCGCCGTCGTGCACCGCGGCCTCCTGCGCGATCCCGGGGAGCGCTGGCAGAGCATGGAGGAGCTGATCGTCGCGCTCGAGCTGCACGCGGAGGGCACCGACATCGTCACGCTGGAACAGCTGCGTGGCATCGACGCCGAGCGGCGCGCCGGCGCCACCCCGATGGCCGCGCTGCGCCGCGAGTCGAGGCTCGCCCGCTCCGTCGAGGGGGAGGAGCGCTCGATCGGCGGCAGCTCCTTCACGGCGGCGCAGGCGCCCGCGGGCGCCGCGCGGAGGCGCTTCGTCGGGGCGGCGGTCACGGCGGTCGCCCTCGCCGCGATCGGCGGCGGCTTCGCCCTGCGCGCCTCGACGGGCGGCGAGGCGCGCGCGCCGGCCGCCGCGCAGGGCGAGCGCGCCGTTCCTGCCCCCGCGCCCGCGCCGACAGCTGCGTCCTTCACCGCGGCCGTGACGCTCCCGAAGGAGGCGACGGTGCGGGTCAACGGCGCGGCGCGCCCGGTGAGCGATGGCCGGCTCGACCTGACCGGCAAGGCCGGCGACACGTTCGAGCTCGAGGTGAGCCGCGACGGCGCGACCACGAGGGAGACGGTGTTCATGCTGAGCGATGGCCGGCTCCGCCCCGATCGCATCGAGCTCCAGCCGCTCGCGCCGGCCTCTGCCTCGGCCCCGGTCCCCGAGCCGGCCCCGCGCCGTGACCGGACGCGCCGCGCGCCACGCGGCGCCTCCCCTCCGGTCGATGTCTCCTCGTCCTCCACGGGGGCGCCCGCGGCCCCGCCGGCCCCGACCGCGGTGATGCCGGTCGACCGGTGGTGATCCGGACGCCGCGCGCCCCGCGGGTCGTGGTCCAATTTGAACGTGAAGGCGGGAAGACGGGAAGAAAAGATCAATGATCTTCCCATTTTACCGCCTTCATGTGGACTCTCTCTGGGCAACATTGACCACGACCGCCCCGCGGCGCTCCTTCGCCGTGTGCGCGCTCGCCGCGGCGCTCGCGGCGCCTGCGTCTCCGGCCCTCGCGCAGCCCGAGCGGGCAACGCCCTCCACGCCTTCCACACCGCCCGCCGCCGCGCCCGCGCCGCCCACCGCGCCCGCGCCCTCCACGCCGCCTGAGCCCTCCGAGTCTGCCGACGCGACGCTCGCCCGGGCCAAGGCGCTCTTTCAGGAGGGCAACGAGCTGCGCAAGATCGGCGACTGCCAGCGTGCGCTCGAGCTCTATGTGAGATCGCGCCAGCTTGTCGCGTCGGTGCCCAACACCCTCAACGCCGCGTTCTGCCTCGATCAGCTCGGGCGTTACGACGAGGCGCTCGAGCTCTACGAGGCGTTGCTCACGGGTTTCCGCGCGGAGCTCGGCGAGCCGGAGCGCAAGGGCGTCGCGTCCACGATCGCCGGGCTGCGGGGGCGGATCGGCAGCGTCCTCGTCTCGTCGAATGTCGATGGCCTGGTGCTCATCGACGGGAGGTCGCGCGGCCAGCTCCCCGTCTCCGGCCCGATCCGGCTGCTCCCCGGCGGCCACACCCTCCGCGTCGTCAAGGATGGCTGGCGCACGTTCGAGACGATCCTGACCGTCCGGGTCGCCGAGACCACCGCGGTGGACGCGAAGCTCGAGCCGCTCGCCAACACGGGCCGGCTGAAGGTCGAGGACGAACGGCTCGTCGGCGCGGATCTCATCATCGACGGCACGCTGATCGGGCAGCTGCCGTGGGAGGGAGCGCTCGCGCCTGGTCCGCATTTCTATTCGGTGCGCAGAGGCAATCTCGGCTCCGCGCCGCGCGAGGCGAACGTCGTCGCGGGGCAGCTCGCCGTCGCCACGGTCGAGGCGGGCCCGCTCGGCGACGAGGTCCACGTCGTCGTCCAGCCGCTGAGCGCGGATCTGACCATCAACGGCGTCCCGGTCGGCAAGGGGCAGTGGCGGGGGGCGCTGCCGCTCGGGCGCCACACCTTCGAGGCGCACGAGCCGGGCTATTTCGCGCGCACGCTCCGCACGACCGTCGACCGGACGACCAGGGGCGATATCGTCCTGCCGCTCGCCACCGACGAGGCCCACCCGCGCTGGGGGCGGAGGGTCGGTGTCTTCCGGCTGGAGGCGGTCGGCGGCTATGCCTTCGCCCCGTCGCTCGAGAGCGACGCCGAGCTGAGCTGCGGCAGCTACCGCTGCTCCAACGTCTCGCGCCCTTCCGGCGTCCTCGCGGGCCTGCGCGGCAGCTACGAGTTCCCCACCGGCGCCGCCATCGAGCTCACGGCCGGGTACCTGAGCCTTCACACGGCGCTCGCTCGCTCGCTCGACGCGACGTACGCCGCGCCGGACGGGGGCATGGCCCGGCTCCCCATCCGGTACACCTTCCAGGACGACATCGAGCTGGCCGGCGTGACCGTGATGGTCGGCGGCAGTTACCATTACGGGCTGTCTTCCTGGTTCGACGTCGGCGGAGCGCTCGGGCTCGGCGTGGTGCTGGCCGAGATGAGCGACGAGGTGACCGGCACGGCGTCCGACGCGCGGAGGACCGTCCGCGTGGCCGTGTACAACGCGGGCAGAGCCGTCCGCTCCGCCGCCCCGTTCGCGATGCCGGAGCTCCGGCTCCGGCTGAAGCTCGGGCGGCTCACCGCCAGCGCGGGCCTGGGTGTCGGCTTCTTCCTCGTCGACGGCCCGCCGCTCGAGACGGGCAACACCTACGTGGTCGACGCCGAATGCAACGAGGCGGACCCGACGGTCGACTGCGCGCCGGGCAAGAAGGTCGTGTTCGAGGAGCTGGCCCACGGCACGTTCACGATGTTCTTTCCGAACATCGCCGCGGGATACCGCTTCTGAGCGCCGCCGCGCGCGGCGCTCAGCGGCTCGCCTGGTCCCGCGCGAGGCGCGCCTGCTCGCGCACGAGCTCGAAGAGGCGCGACGCGTCGAGCAGCGAGGCCGTGAGCCGGCCGAACTGGATCACATCGCCCACCGCGACCTCCTGCGGCTCGTTCTCGGAGAGCAGCGCGCCGTTCACGCGGGTACCGTTCTGTGAGCCGTTGTCGATGAGCGCGAGCTGCCCCTGCGCATCCAGCCGCCGGAAGTGCGCGTGCAGCTTCGACACCGACGGGTGGCGCAGCACCACGTCGCAATTGCGCGTGCGGCCCACCGAGATCTGATCGGGATAGGGATTGCCCTTCGCCTTGACGACCTCGAACACCTCGCTGGTCGGACCGGGCGGAGGCGGCGGCTTCCGGTGCGCCGCCGGCGAGGCGGCGACGGTCCGGAAGGCAAATGGCTGGCTGTCCGGACCCGCATCGGACACCACGAGAAGCAGGCTCGTCACCCTGCGGACGAAGCGGTCCCGAGGCATCACACGCGCAAGCTCGATGATGTCCCCTGATTCTTCCACGATGTGCCGAGTATAAGCCGAACCCGAGGAGCGGAACGTTGGTGGACGCACTTTGCTGCCGCGAATCACCCACCTTTCCGCAGCGTGGACTCGCGGTGACCGTCGAGCTGGGGCACATCGCCTCTCCGCGGCGCGGCGCGAAGCTCCCTGAGCCCGAGTCGGTGTTCCGATGTGTGCGCATCGCGGTGTCCTGGGATCGCGCCACCTCTGATTACCGCTCCGCGGTAATTCGTGAGCACCGAGCACCGATGAGGCGGCTGGGGCGGCTCGCCGGACAGACTGCGCTCGAAAACGCCGGAACCTGGCGTACCTTCCGCGCCCATGCACGCACTGGTTCGTGGACGCATCTCGGTCAACCCACGCGGCTTCGGGTTCCTGAACATCGAGGCCTCTCCGGAGAAGGGCGGTGCGCCGGGCAGGCCGGGCGGGGCTGCCCTGGCCCCGGCGACCGCCTTCATCACGCCGCCCGATCTGAACCCGTTCCTCGACGGCGACGTCGTGGACGCGGTGGTCGTGGAGGCGGAGCCGGGTCGCTACGGCGCGTCGCAGCTCGCGCTCGTCCATCGCGATCGCGCCGAGCTCTTCGGGACGGTCGTCTCGCACGCGAAGCGGCCGCACCTCCGGGTGGATCGCCTCGTCTCCAACACGGACTGGCCGTTCAAGCCGGGCACCGCCGACGACCTCGCCGAGGGCACGTCGGTGGTCGCCCTCATCGAGGGCGCGACGGTCGTCCCGGCGCGGGTCGTCGCGCCGGGCGCCGATCTCGGCATCGAGCGCTGCCTCGCCCGCAACGGCGTGCGCGCCGTGTTCCCGGGCGAGGTCGTCGAGGCGTCGCGCGCGATGGTGGCAGCGACGTCGGTCGAGCGTGAGCTCGCGCGCGGTCGCCGCGACCTGCGCGAGCTCATCACGGTCACGATCGACGCGCCCGTCACCACGGACATCGACGACGCCGTCTCCGTGCTGCCGGCCGGGCCCGACGGGGCGCTCCGCGTCTTCGTCTCGATCGCCGACGTGGACGCGTTCGTCCCGGAGGGCTCGCCGCTCGATCTCGAGGCCCGCGCCCGGGGCACGAGCGTCTACCTGGCTGGCCGCGTCATCCCGATGCTCCCCGACGCGATCTCCAGCGAGGGAGCGAGCCTGCTCCCGGGGGTCGATCGGCTCGCGGTCACGATCGAGCTGCGCGTCGATCCCGAGGGCGGCGTCACCTCGATCGACCTTCACGAGAGCGTGATCCGCTCGCACGCCCGCCTCTCGTACGATGCCGTCGAGGAGTTCCTGACGACGGGCCGCTCCGCCGTCATCCCCGAGGCGGCCCGCCCGGTCGTGCGCTGGCTCCGCACCGCGGCCGCGCGGCTGTCGACGGTGCGCGCGGCGCGCGGCGGGGTCGAGCTCGACCGCGAGGAGGCCTATGTGACGCTGGACGCCGAGACGCGCGAGCCGACCGGCGTCTCGCCGCGCGCCGACACGGGCGCGCACCGCCTCATCGAGCGGCTGATGGTGGCGGCGAACGAGGCCGTGGCCAGCTGGCTCGTGGCGCGCGGCCTCCCCTGCGTCTTTCGCGTCCACGACGAGCCCACCGAGGAGCGCGTCCGGACGCTCGAGCACTTCGCGCACAACTTCGGCGTCGAGGCCGGGTTCGGCCCGCGCCTGAGCCCCTTCGGCCTCGCGGCGTTCGAGGCGCAGTTCCGTGGCTCGGAGCTCGCGCCCGCCATCCGCACCGTGCTCGGCAAGGCGCTCGGCCCGGCGCGCTACACGGCCGTCCCGGGCCTGCATTTCGGCCTGGGCGCCCCGCTGTACCTGCACTTCACCTCCCCGATCCGCCGCTATGCCGACCTCGCGGTGCATCGCGTGGTCAAGCGCTACCTCCAGGGCCACCGCGATCCGCGCGCGGACTCCGAGGTGCTCGCGTCGCTCGCCCACCACCTGAACGCGCGGGCGCGCAGCGCTGGCAAGGCCGAGACCGAGCGGCACCGCATGCTCGTGGCGCGCCTGTTCGCCACCCGGATCGGCGAGGAGATCGAGGGCAACATCGTGTCCATCAAGCCGTTCGGCCTCGTCGTCCAGATGCTCGAGTCCGGCGCGACGGGCACGATCGCGCTGGAGGCGCTGCCGGACGGCCCTTATCGGCTCGACGCCGCCGCCCAGGCGCTGATCGGCGCGACCCGTCGCTACGGCATCGGCGAGCCGATCCGCGCCGCCATCGCGTCGACGAACGAGGAGCTCGGGCGCGTCGACCTCGTCCCTGCGGGCGCTCGCGGCGCCGCGTGACATGGGCCGCGGCGCGCACCCGCGGCGTCCGCGGCGGCTACGGCGACAGGCTCGCGGCGAACGCGTCGGTGCCGTTCGCCTCGTGCTCGCCGAGGCCGAAGTCGATCCTCCCCTCGGCCGTACCGCAGAGCACGATGGTGCCGGTCCCGGGCGAGATGGCCGCTGCGTTCGACTTCTGGTTGCCGGCGGCGCCGAGCACCTTCCCCCAGACGGTCTTGCCCTGCGGGTCGAGCTTCGCGATGAAGGCGTCGAAGCCGCCGCCGTTCGGGAGCGCCTCGTCGCCGAGGGCGATCACGCCCTGCGCCGCGCCGGTCACCACCGCGTTGCCCTCTGCGTCCGCGACGACCGCCGTGCTCTCCTGCGAGCCATCACCGACGAACGACCGCGCCCAACCAGGCGTGCCGCTCGGGTCGAGCGACACAACGAACGCTGTCTGTACGCCGTTGGCACGGATCCGGTTCTCAGCGCCGAAGTCGAGCTCGCCCGCGTACGTCCCCGTCACGAGCACCGCGCCGGATGGGGAGGTGGCGATCCCGGTGCCTGCCTGCGAGGCCGTGTCCCCGTAGTCCGAGAGCCAGACGCCGAGCCCACCGCTGTCGAGCTTGAGGACGAACAGGTTCGGCCCGAGCCCGGTGTTTCTCACTTGCCGGGTCCCGACGATCAGCGTGCCGTTGTACCGGCCGGTGATGAACACGCTGCCCTCGGCGTCGACGGCCACGCTGGTGGCGAACTGGTTCGAGGTGTCTCCGTAGATCCTGGTCCACAGGACGGCCCCGAGCGGATCGTACTTCCGCACGAAGATATCGGTGCCGCCTGCGCTGTCGACGCAGACCGGGACGGGCCCCGTCGAGCAGAGCAGCGACCCGCTGAAGTAGCCGGCGATCACGATGTTCCCGGCCGTGTCCACCGCGATGGAGCGCAGCGTCTGATCCGCGCTGTTTCCGATCTGGCGTGCCCAGCCGGGGGTGCCGTCTCCGCGCAGCGTGGCCACGAAGCTGTCGAGCGCGTTGACGCTGCTCAGCGTAGCGCTGCCGAACGTGAACGATCCGTAGAACGTCCCGCCGAACACGAGGTTGCCGTCGGGCGTCACCGCGAGCGCGTTGAGCGTCTCGGCGCCGCTGCCGCCGAACCTCGCGCTCCAGCGGTGGGCTCCGGTCGCGTCGAAGCTCGCGACGTACACGTCGGCGGTGCCGATGGCCACCAGGGTCTCACCGCCCAGGTGGATGGTCCCCGAGAAGGTGCCGCCGATATAGATGTTCCCGTTCGCGTCGACGCCGACGCTCGTCGCGCTCTGGATGTTCGAATCGCCGTAGAGGGCGGACCAGAGCGGCGCGCTGCAGGCGAAGCCGTTGCAGTCCTCGTCGGTGTCGTCCGCGCACGTCTCGCTCGCCGGGGTGACCTGGCCGTCGCACGGCCGCCACGACGTCCCCGAGATGTCGCACATTCGCAGCCCCGCCGCGCAGAGCCCGACGCCGTTCGTCCCCTCGGGGCCGCTGTAACAGGTCTCGATCTGGCCCGGGGTGCACACGCACCCCGCGTCGGGCTCGTTCGTCTCGCCGTCGCAGTCGTCGTCCAGGGTGGTGCTGCAGTCCTCCGGCCCCGGGACGACGGCGCCCTCGCACTCGCCGAAGCTCTGGCCGTCCGGCTGGCACCTCCGCACGCCCGCCGCGCACACGCCGACGCCCTCGGTGTCCGCCGGGCCGGGATAGCAAGGCTGCTCCTCGCCGCCGCTGCAGAACGGCGCGCCTCCGGTGCCACCTCCGCTGCCGCCGCTGCCGCCGCTGCCGCCGCTGCCGCCGCCGCCGCCGCCGCCGCCGGCACCGGGCCCCGGATTGAATGGCGCCGGCTCCGAGCACGCTCCCGCGAGCGTGAGCACGAGCGCAGACCCGACGAGCATCGATCGAGCGCGCAGGGTTGTCCTCGTGACCATCAGGGGACGGAGCTCCATGTTCGGCGATTCTGACTTCAATCCTGATGCGATTTTCTCGTCTGGCGTTTCTTCGTCTTGGTCAAGTCGATGATGATGGTGTTGACGGGCGGCGGCGCGCTCGCCGGGGCGTTCGGCGGGGCCGGGCGTCTCGTCTCCGGCTCGCCCGGGTCGCGCGGCGGCTCGTCGGTGCTCTCGGACGGGGACAGCTGGGTCGGCCCGGCGCTCGCGCCCTGCGCCGGCAGCAGATCGTGTCGAACCGCGTCGCTCTGGGGTTCGTCGCGGAGCGCCATCCACACCGCGACGACGCTCGCGATCACGAGCGCCACGCCGCCGACCGCGAGCAGGATCATGAGCTTCAACGGCTGCTTCGGCTGAGCGCGGCGCGGCGCCCAGCCGGTAGCCGACGGCTCGCCGTAGGGGGCGCTGGCGGCGTGCGGCGACGAGGGCGCGCCGTAGGACGCGCCGCTGTTGTGCAGGGATGAGCCGGTGTTGTGGAGCGAGGCAGGCGCGCCGTAGGACGCGCCGCTGTTGTGCAGGGACGAGCCGGTGTTGTGGAGCGAGGCGGGCGCGCCGTAGGACGCGCCGCTGTTGTGCAGGGACGAGCCGGTGTTGTGGAGCGAGGCGGGCGCGCCGTAGGACGCGCCGGTGTTGTGGAGCGAGGCGGGCGCGCCGTAGGACGCGCCGGTGTTGTGGAGCGAGGCGGGCGCGCTGTGGGGCATGCTGGCGCCGTGGCGTGAGGCGGGCGGGCCGTGCATTCCGGCGTGACCTGCTCCCGTGTTGTGCAGGGACGACGGCGGTCCGTTCGGCGCTCCAGGGCCGGCCTGCGCCATGCTCGGGTGGCCTCCGTGCGCCTGGGCGGCATCCATGACGCTCCCGCCCCGGGCCCCGGGCGCCGCCATCGTGGGGGCCTCCCACGCGGTCGCTCCGCCGGAGCCGGGCTCCGGCCCGAGCGCGGGCGCCGAGCCCCTCTCGCTCCACCTCGCGCCCGAGGGGGCCGCCGGCCGCGGCGGCGGCTCGGCCGGCGCCTCCATCGAAGCGGCGGCCGCCGCGAGCATCGGCGAGACCTGCGGCGCGCCCGCCGACGGCGAGTCCCCCGCCGCGAGGCGCGCCGACGCGAACGGCGGCGCCTCTCCGCGCAGGAGCGCGCGCATGTCCGCCTGCATCGTGCGGGCGTCCGGGTAGCGCCGGTCGCGATCGAAGGCGAGCGCCCTGTCCACGAGGGCGCACAGCCCCGGCGGCGTCTCCGGCGCGACGCTCGCGAGCGGCGGCGCCGCCATGGTCGCCATCTTCACGAGCAGCTCGGACTCCGTGCGCGCCTCGTGGATGCGCCGCTTCGCGATCAGCCGGAACATCGTCGCGCCGACGGCGAAGAGGTCCGCCCGGTGGTCGACCGAGATGCCGCGCACCTGCTCCGGGGCCATGTACGACACGGTCCCGAGCGTCGCGCCCGTCCGGGTCCGCATCGCCGTCTTCACGCCGTCGCGCATGCGGGCGATGCCGAAGTCGAGCACCTTGAGGCGCCCGGTCCGCTCGAAGAAGAGGTTGTCGAGCTTGATGTCGCGGTGGATGATCCCCTGCTCGTGCGCCGCCCCGAGCACGTCGAGCAGCTCGTCCATCAGGCGCAGCATCTCGCCCGTCTCGACGTGGCCGAGCCGCTGGAGCCGGTCGGCGAGCGACTCGCCGTCGAGGAGCTCCATCACGAGGAACGGCGCGCCGTCCTCGGCGATGTCGATGTCGCGGATCTCGACCACGCCGGGGTGGCGGAAGCGATTGACGGCCTGAGCCTCCCGCTCGAACCGGGCGCGCAGGTCCTTCGAGCGCGCGACCTCGGGGTGGAGGATCTTGATCGCCTCGCGCCGCCCGATCTTGTGGGTCGCGGCATAGACGGCGGCCATCCCGCCGATCCCGAGGAGGCGATCGATCGTCCATTTGCCCCGCAGGGTCGTCCCCACGCGCCTCTCGCAGGTCGCCCTCTCGTCGTCCATGCCCCGATCGAATGTCACAGCGTGCGGGATCGAGGTCAAGGTGAGAGCCGCGGCGAGGGCGACATCGTGACGCTTCCCCCTGCCGACGAGCCTGCCAGCGTCCCCGGCTCAATCGGGGATCGGGTACACCCCGTCGCGCACCCAGGGATCGATGGTCGGCCGGAACGCCGCCTCGGTCCGGAGCCCCGCCAGCACGGACGCGAGCCCCCACTGCAGCCGATTCACGAACGTGAAGTCCTGCGGCATCTTCGGCACGTGGGGGATGGTGGGCATCTTCTCCCCCTGCTTGAAGGCGAGCCCCCGGATGCCGCGGGTCAGGTAGGCCACGGTCTCGCGCGCCTTCTCCGGGGAGCACTTCCATGTCCCTTGCGCGCACAGCGGGACCATGAGCTCCATCGTGTAGCTCCGGTAGAGGTCCCAGCTCTCGTCGTTCGGGTCGTAGCCGAGCTCCTCCACGCAGGCGCGGTCGAACTCCTTCCAGTCCGCGTCCATGGCGGCGCGCATGTAGCGCTTCATGCCCTCCACGAGGTCGGGCGGGAGCTGCTTCACGCAGCCGAAATCGAGGATCCCGACCCGGCCGTCCTCGTGGAATCGGTAGTTGCCGGGGTGCGGATCGGCGTAGAGCCAGCCGTAGCGGAGCATCGAGCGAAAGGTGAAGCGCCAGATGGCGAGGCCCGCGCGGTTCTTGGCCTCCTGGCTGCCGCGCTCGCAGAACTCGGCGTAGCTCATGCCGTCGACGAACTCGAGCGTGATGACCCGCCTCGTCGTGAGGCTGTGGTGGATCCGGGGGATGTAGATGTCCTCGTCCCCGGCGTTCATGCGGCGGAACAGGTCCGCCATCTCGGCCTCGCGCGCGTAGTCGAGCTCGGACAGGAAGACCTTGCGGAGCTCGTCGACGGTCTGCCGGGCGTGCAGCTTCTTGGCGATGGGCGCCATCATCGCCTCGAGCATCGAGACGCTCTTCAGGTCGTTCTCGATGGCCCTGTCCATGCCGGGGTACTGCACCTTGACGGCGACCCGCTCCCCCGCTTTCGTCGTGGCCCGGTGCACCTGTCCGATGCTCGCCGCGGCGAACGGCTCGCGCTCCCACGCCGCGAACACCTCGTGCGGCGGCGTGCCGAGCTCCTGGAGGACCATCTGCTCCGCGGCCTCGGGCGACAGGGGCGGCGCCTTGTCGAGCAGCTTCTTCAGCGTGGCCTGGAACTTCTCCTCGTACCCCGGCGGCGCGAGCCCGTCGATGTAGCTCGCCATCTGGCCGAATTTGAGCGGCAGGCCCTTCATCTCGCCGAGCGTCTTCAGCATCGCCTCGGCGGTCTTCTTCACCTCCTGGGTCATCTTCCGCCGCGCCTCGGCCTCCTCCTCCTCGGTCCGCGTCGCGCCGAGGGCGCGCCTCGCGCCCTCGATGGCGAACGGGATGGTGCGGGGCGCGAGGCCGGCGAGGCGCGCCAGGCGCGCCAGCTTGGAGGTCGGCGGTTTGTCTCTGGGCTTGTCGTGGGCCATGCGGGACTGACTCGTCAGGGTAGCGTGGGTCGGCGCGGAGAGGTCAGGCGCCGATGCGGCGCTTCGGGGCCGCGCGGATCTTCGGAACCGGCCAGAGGGAGACGGTGTTCCTCAGCTGCTGAGCCTGCTCCGGGGAGATGTCCCCTTGCACATGGACCCGGGCCCGCCGGTCCTCGACCACGACCCGCACCGCGCCCCGCCCGACCGGCGCAGCGCGGAGGACGTCCGTGATGTCGTCGAGCAGGCGTTGCGGCAGCCGGCCGCGGAGCAGCCGGACGTTACGCCCCTCGACGCGCACGTAAAAGAGCTCATTCGCGCGGAGGAGGGCCACGATGAGCGGCACGACGACCGCGAGCAGGGCGAGGGGGATCAGGAAGGACATGGGGAGGCTGCCCACGACGAGCGCGCCTCCCCCAGGCTCACCGCGGGCCAGGATCGTGAACCGGTGCCGGCCGTTGTCAACGCTGGACGCGGCGGGCTCTGGAGCGCCTGCGAGCGCGGCCCGGACCGCGGGGCCTGGTCAGCGCGGCGCGCGGTGCCTACCTTAGGACCCCATGACGAGCGCCGCGCCCCAGCCTGCCGCCATCGATCCGCGCCTGGATCTGCACGACGAGATCAGCCGCCTGAAGCGGGAGAGGAACGCCGTCCTCCTGGCCCACTACTACCAGGATGGCGAGATCCAGGATCTCGCCGACTTCCTGGGCGACTCGTTGCAGCTGGCCCAGCAGGCCAAGAAGACCACGGCGGACGTCATCCTGTTCGCCGGCGTGCATTTCATGGCCGAGACGGCGAAGATCCTGAACCCGGAGCGCATCGTCGTGGTGCCCGACATGCAGGCTGGCTGCTCGCTCGCCGACGGCTGCCCCGCCGACCGCTTCCGCGCGTGGCGCGCCCGGTACCCCGGCGCGGCCGCGATCTCCTATATCAACTGCTCCGCCGAGGTGAAGGCGGAGAGCGACTACATCTGCACGTCGTCGAACGCCGAGAAGATCGTCCGCGCGATCCCCGAGGGGCAGGAGATCCTCTTTGCGCCCGACAAGAACCTCGGGCGCTGGCTCGTGGAGAGGACGGGACGCCCGATGCGCCTGTGGCAGGGCAGCTGCGTCGTGCACGAGACGTTCAGCCTGCGCAAGATCATCGCGCTGCGCGAGCGCCACCCGGACGCGAAGCTCATCGCGCACCCCGAATGCGAGGAGCCGATCCTGCGGATGGCCGACTACATCGGCTCGACGACCGCGCTGCTCAAGTACACGATCGCGGACGACGCCACGAAGTACATCGTCGCGACGGAGAGCGGCATCGTGCACCAGATGCGCAAGGCGTCGCCGCAGAAGGAGTTCATCGAGGGGCCACCCGAGGGCAACTGCGCCTGCAACGAGTGCCCGTTCATGCGGCTCAACACGCTCGAGAAGGTCTATCTCGCGCTGCGCGACCTCGCCCCGCGCCTCGAGATGGCGCCCGAGCTGCGCGAGCGGGCGCGCGTCCCGATCGATCGCATGCTGGCCCTCAGCTGAGCTCGCCTCGCGACGCGGCTCATCGCTCCGGGCACGCGTGGCGGTGCAGGGTGCAGATGTTCGTCCGTTCGCACGTCGTCGACAGGGTGAGGTCGCGGCAGGGGCGCCCCTTCTCGTGCGGCCGCTCGCGGGTCGCGCGGACCGGGTGGGGGCGCGGCTCGTGGGCGACGGCGCAGTCGTGGTCCCCCTCGCACGGCACGGGCAGCACGCGGAGCAGCGCGCACGCGCCCGCGTCGCAGTAGCAGACGATCCCCTGATCCGTGACGGGCGGCTGCCGGTTCAGCCGGGGATCGGCGCCGCAGCGCTCGCTCGCGGGGTCGTAACCGCAGTCCGCGTCGCCCCCGCAGGCGGCCGGAAATGGCCGCTCCCGCGGCTGCGCTGCGGCCGCGTCTTTCCTGGAGCCCGCCGGCTCGTCGCCCTGGCCTCCCGCTGGGGCATCGCCCTGGCGTCCCGCGTGCGGCGCTCCGCCGTCGCCGCGCTGCGAGCGAGCCGAAGGCGCCGTGGGAGCGGGCGATCGCGGCGGCGCTGGAGGGCGTCCCCGCGGGGCCGGATCGCCGCACGCCGTGGCCGCCAGAGCGAGCGCGGCGGTGAGGGTCAGCCGCCTGCGACCGCGCGCGCGCACGCCGGCGATCACAGCACCAGGGACAGGCCGAGGGTCTGGATGAACGAGCCGCGAGCCTGCGGCAGCGCGCCGATGGTGCGCCGCAGCCCCAGGCCGTCGATGGCCTGGCCTTCCCGCGTTGCGTCGCCGCCCCGGCCGAGCACGAACGCTCCCGAGGTCTCCAGCTCGATCGTGAGCCAGTCGCGGATGAGGTCGAGCGACACCCCGAGCCCCAGCGGGATGGCGACGTACGAGGCCCCGCGCTCGCGGATGGTGAACTCGCCCCCCGGATCCGAGACCCGCATGCGGTCGAAGTCGAACCGGTCGTAGCCGACGCCGACCGACGCCCACGCGCGGGCGCGCTCGCCGAGCGGCAGCGTCGGCGCGAGGCGCGCGCCGAGCGCGAGGGCGCGCACCCCGGGCGCGCCGTCCTCGCGCGGCTCCGCCGTGATGGCGCCGGGCTGCCCCAGCGCGCCTTGCTGCAGGGCGAGCTCGTGCCGGGAAAGCACGACGAAGGCGGAGAAGCGCAGGAGCTCGAGGATCTCCCAGCGCGCATGGATGCCGAGGCCGATCGCGGGCTCCAGGCGAACGCGCGTCAGACGGCCCGCGTCGTCGCGCGTCCCGAGCCAGCTGACGAAGGCCGCGTCCGCGCCGATCTCGATGTGCCGGTCCCACGGCAAGCGCGGTGGCGGGGACGCGGGCGGCAGCGGCGGCCGCGGCGGTTTCGCGGGCTCCTCGGCGTCA
The DNA here is from genome assembly GCF_051521505.1 of Sorangium sp. So ce1014. Taxonomy (NCBI): domain Bacteria; kingdom Pseudomonadati; phylum Myxococcota; order Polyangiales; family Polyangiaceae; genus Sorangium; species Sorangium sp. So ce1014. The sequence continues at coordinate 10,111,238 of NZ_CP150356.1, read as the reverse complement.
GCGGCGCCGTGGGCGGGCGCGGCGGCTGTCGATTCCTCGGCGCGCGCGGTCGCGGCGCAGGCGAGCGCGACCGCGCCCGCTGCCATGCCTCGTCCCACGAGGGCGCGAGCGGTTCGCATGCCCGCCCTTGTAGCAGGCTTTGGCGGCGGCCGAGCCCCGAGCTGCGCTCGCGCGACCCGCCCGCTGCCGCGGGGCAGCGGGCGGGTCGGCGCCCCCGCACCGTTCCCCTCGGGCGGGTGGCAGGGGCCCGTGCTGTCGGGCAAACTCGTGTTCATGCGTGCAAAGCACATCGCCTCCCTGTCCGTCTTGATCCTCGCGCAGCTCGGCTGTTCCACCGATCGCAAGCCCGGGAGCGAGCTGGCGCCCGGGGCTGCGCCTGCTCCTGCCGCCGAGGGCCCCTCGCCGATGCAGGCGTCGGCGTCCGGGATCGCGCCGCTCCAGAAGAAGCAGTTCGGCGCGCCCATCACGGAGACCTCCACCACGCCGCTGCCGGCGCTCCTCCAGGATCCGAGCAAATTCAGCGGCAAGACCGTCCGGACCGAGGGGGTCGTCTCGGCCGTGTGCAAGTCGATGGGCTGCTGGATGGAAATCGCCGACGAGTCCGGCAGCGCCCACATCAAGATGGCGGGGCACAGCTTCTTCGTGCCGAAGGACGCCTCCGGCCACCGGGCGGTCGTCCAGGGCAACCTGGTCGCCGCCGAGGCCGAGGAGGGCGCCGCGTGCGGCGCGAAGGACAACTGCCGGGGCGAGGCGGAGAAGCAGACGGGGCGGGTCGCGAAGGTCGAGCTCGAGGCGACCGGCGTGCAGTTCCTGGACTGACGGCACGGGCGAGCGCGGCTGCTCGGTGCAGCGCTCCGGCCGCCCGGCCGAGCGCGCTCAAATCGCCGCAAAACGAGCTCTCGAAGGGACCCTTCAGGGAGGTCGGTCGCTGCCTCAAAAAAAGTGCTTGCGCATCTCGGCGGGTGGACGTAGAAAGCGCGCCCTGTTCGGGACACGCTGCTTCGGCGGCGGCCCGGCGGGAAAGCTTCGGGAGAGCGGCTCGTCATGCGAGCCGAGCGAACGGGGCTGTCCGTCACCCCGCCACGGCGATTTTTGCCAGGCGGGCAGTTTCAGCGAAGCGACGCTTCAAAGAAACTTCGATGACGGGTTGACTAAGGACGGAAGTGGTAGCATATACCGCCCCGTTCTCCCGAAGGAAGCCGGTAGCAAATACCGGACGCCGAACGGGCTCGGTCCTT